>CAXXWO010000001.1:0-123382 GCA_963664765.2 Dehalococcoidia bacterium
ACTTACATCGGCAGCTACGGCCTCGACGGCGGGAGCGCAGCGAGAGTCGCAGCGAGCGATCTCGGCGCCGCGAAAGAGAGCGCCCGCGAGCTGCTGGCGGCGTATCCCTGCGTCACGCTCGAGGAGAAAGACGTCTCTTTCGCCCTCCACTACCGCAACTGCGCCGACGGCGAGACGGTCCGGCAGGCGCTAATCGCCCTGCTCGAGCCGATCGCGACCGCCGCCGGCGGCCGCCTGCTCGAGGGCAAGCAGGTGATCGAGCTCGTGCCGGCGGCCCTGCCTGGCAAGGACGACGCGGTGGCGAACCTCGCCCGCGACCACCAGCTCAAGGGCATCGTCTACCTCGGCGACGACCTCTCGGACACGGCCGTGTTCCGCGCGATCGCGACGCGGCGGACGGCGGGCCAGCCGGGCCTCGCGATCGCCGTCGTCGACAGCGAGACGCGGGGCGAGGTCCGGGACGCGGCGGGCGCGACTCTGGCCGGCGTCAGCGAGGTCGAGGCATTCCTGGCGGCGCTGGCCCAAAGGCTGGGACGATAGGCGGGGCGGGCGTCAGCTAGGGAAACAGCGTCGACTGAACGCCGCGCTCGCCTGAATCGCTGACGCCGTTTCGTCGGGCCGCGGCCTTGGCGGCGCGACGCCGCCGGCCTGATGCCGCCACGCTGGCGGGAAAGCCGCCGTCGGCGACCTTGATCGTCAGGTCGTCCCCCTGGCTCACGGCGCCGATGCTACTCACGACCTCACCGCCCTTGTGGACGACGGCGTAGCCACGGTTGAGCGTCGCCTGTGGGTCGAGGGCAGCGAGCTGGACGCGGCTGTGGCGCAGGCGCTCGCTCCGCTCCCGCTCGAGGCGCTCGACGGCGAGGATGGTGCGACGCTCCCTCTCCTTGAGGCCCTGCCGGAGCCGATCCCGGATCGACGACGGCCTGCCCGGCCCGAGCGAGAACGCCGCCGACCGTCGAGCGCAGGCCGACGAGCGCGTCATCGACGAGACGCAGGGCGAGCCGCGCGGCGCCGTCGAGCTCGGCCGCGATCTGGAGCAGGTCGGGAGCGACGATCTCGGCCGCCGCGGATGGTGTCGGCGCCCGCAGGTCGGCGACGTAGTCGCAGATCGTGAAGTCGGTCTCGTGGCCGACGGCCGAGACGACGGGGACCAACGAGCCGAAGACGGCGCGCGCGACCGCCTCGTCGTTGAACGCCCAGAGCTCCTCCGCCGCGCCGCCACCGCGGGCGACGATGATCACGTCGATGTCGCCGAGGCCGTTCAGCGCCTCGATCGCCGCCAGGACGCCGGGACGGCCTCCGGCCCCTGCACCGGCGTCGGCGCGAGGACCACCTCCGCCACCGGCCAGCGGCGACGCAGGACGTTGCAGATGTCGTGGAAGACGGCGCCGGCCGGCGACGTGACGACGCCGACTCGCTCCGGGAAGCGAGGGAGGGGCCGCTTCCGCGCCGCCTCAAATAAGCCCTCCTCCTCCAGCTGCGTCCGCAGGCGCTCGAACTGGGCGTGGGAGAGGCCGACGCCCTCGGGCTGGACGAAGTCGACGACGATCTGGAGCTCGCCGCGTGCCTCGTACACCGTCAGGCGGCCGTGGAGGATGACCTGCGCGCCTTGGGCCAGGTAGTCGACGATGCGTCGCTGCCGTACCTGCGCCGACCGGAAGAGGACGCCGCGCAGCTGAGCGCCGCCGTCCTTGATCGCGAAGTAGGTGTGGCCGGAGGGCTGCGTGCGCGGACCGGAGACCTCGCCCGCTACCCAGACGTCGCCGAGGACGAGGTCGCTCTCGAGGAGCTCGCGGAGGTAAGCAACGGCCTGGGGGACGGTAAGGATTTGCATGCGCCTGCTCAGCGGCAGTATACGACCAGCCAGCCTGGCGGTTTTTTTGAAGAGATGGGTTAAGGGGGTAGACTTCTTACTAAATAGCTGTTAGAGTTTGAAAGGCGCAGCAGGTTAGCGCTCCGCGATCGAGTCAACTATTGCCCCGCCGGCTCGATCTTGCGCCCCTGCTGCGCTATTTGCTGCCCGGCGCGGGGCCTACTCTACGGTTACGGTCTTTGCCAGGTTGCGCGGCTGGTCGATATCACGGCCGCGCCTCAGCGCCATGTGGTAGGCGAGGAACTGCAGCGGCACCGCCGTGATCATCGGCGTGAGCAGCGGCGGCGCCTCGGGGACGTAGATCACGGCGTCCGCCATCTCCGTTATCGCCTCGTCGCCCGCCGTCGCTATGGCGATGACCTTGCCCGCGCGCGCGCGGACCTGCTCGATGTTGCTGAGCATCTTGGCATAGTGGTCGTCCTGCACGGCGATGGCGACGACCGGCATGTGAGCGTCGATCAAGGCGATTGGACCGTGCTTCATCTCGCCGGCGGCGTAGCCCTCGGCATGGACGTAGCTGACCTCCTTGAGCTTCAAGGCGCCCTCCATCGCCGGTCGCGTACTGGAGGCCGCGGCCGAGGAAGAGGAAGTCGTCCGCCTCGCCAAAGCGCCGCGCGACGGCATCCGTCTCGGCCTCGGTTTTCAGCGCCGCGCCGACGAGGCCAGGCAGGCGGGCCAACGCCTCGAGGGCGCCCGCGAGGTCCTCCCCTGCGAGGACGCCGCGGCTCTCGCCGAGACGGCAGGCGAGGATATATAGCGCCGCCTGCGAGCCGAGGTAGGTCTTGGTTGAGGCGACGGCGACCTCTGGCCCGCAGCGCCGTGAAGACGGTGCCGTGCGCGAGACGGGTCGCCTGCGAGCCGGGCGTGTTGCAGATGGCTACCACTTTAGCGCCGCGCCGGCGCGCCTCCGACATCGCCGCGAGCGTGTCCACCGTCTCGCCCGACTGGGCGATCGCGATCAGGAGGGTCGCCTCGTCGATGACGGGCGGCGGTAGCGGTACTCCGAGGCGTTGTCAGCCTCGGCCGGTAGGCCGGCAGCTGCTCGACGAAGCTCCGGCCGATCAGGGCGCTGTGGAAGCTGGTCCCCATGCCGATGAGCACGACGCGCCGGACGGCGGCGAGGTCGGCGTCGCTGAGGTGAAGGTCGGGGAGGTTGATCGCCGGCGGGTCGAACTCGGCGACGCCGCGCAGCGTGTCTAGCACGGCCTCCGGCTGCTCGGCGATCTCCTTGGCCATGAAGTGGCGGTAGACGCCCTTGCCGGCGACGAAGGGGCCCCAGGGGTAGATTTTCCGGCTCCTTCTTAACCGCCTCGCCGCTCAGACGGCGGTAGCTGGCGCCGGCCGCGGTCACGCGGGCGACCTCTCCGTCTTCAAGGAATACGACGCGCTGCGAGTGGGGCAGGACCGCCGGCAGGTCGCTCGCCACGTACATAGCGCCAGCGCCGTAGGCGATGACGACGCCGCGGCGTTGGCGATCCGGGCCGCGACGATGATGCCGGGCTCCGACCGCCGCAGGGCGACGATCGCCGCCGCGCCCTCGAGCTGGCCCAGCGCACCGCGCGTCGCCGCCTCGAGGTCCAGACCCTGCCCGACGCCTTCAGCTATGAGGTGGGGTATGACCTCGGTGTCGGTCTCGGAGCAGAAGCTGCAGCCGCGCTCGATCAGGCCGGCGCGGAGCTCGCGGTGGTTCTCGACGATACCGTTGTGGATGACGACGATGTCGCCGGCGACGTCGGTGTGAGGGTGGGCGTTGGCCTCCGTGGCGCGGCCGTGGGTCGCCCAGCGCGTATGGCCGATGCCGGTCGTGCCCTGGGGCAGGTTGCCCGCGAGGCTGCTCGTCAGGGTCGACAGCTTGCCGACGCTCTTGGCGATCTGGATGCCGCCCTCGTTATCGACGACGGCGATGCCGGCGCTATCGTAGCCGCGATACTCGAGCCTGCTGAGGCTCTCCAGGACGATTGACGCGGCCTGCTCGCCGCCAATGTAGCCCACGATTCCGCACACGGCGGTCCCTCCGATCGAGCAGGCACAGCCTTGCTTCCGGCTGAAGCCTGCGCTACACGAAGAAGGAAGAGAGAGCTGAAAGAACGCGAATCGGCTTCGCGTGCACGCCGGCTAGGGCTTTGTTAGGGCTCGCGCACCTATTTTGTCCCGCCGTAACGACTGTGCCGCCGAGAGGCTCCCCGCCGAGTTTTTCGAACAGCCTCTACCTCGTCATCCTTCGCCGATGCGAAGGACCTGGCGCTTTACGTGGCTAGCCCCCGTTCCGATCTTCTTCCGAATACCGGCAACTATAGCACCATCCTCGCCGCCCCGACGCGGCAAGGATCGCCGGTTAGGCCTGGTCCCTCGCGATCGCCTCGAGACGGTTGGCGACCTCGTCGATGACGAAGTCGGGCGTCGAGGCGCCTGCCGTGAGGCCGACTTGCTCGTGGTCGGCGAGCCAGGCGGCGTCGATCTCCGCCGCCGCCTCGACGTGATAGGTCTCGACGCCGCAGCCGCGGGCGACGGCCGCGAGATGACGCGTATTGGCGCTATCGCGGCCGCCGACGACGATCATCAGCGTGACCTCATCGGCGAGGTGCATGGTCGCCGCCTGCTGAGCAGTAGTGGCGTGGCAGAGCGTGTTGAGGACGCGGAGCTCCGAGATGCGGTCGATATTCGTCTCGAAGAGCTTCTTGACGAAGGAGGCGAAGCGCGCCTCTGTCTCCGTGGTCTGGGAAAGGACGCCGAGCCGCGAGGGGAAGTCGTCCGGCAGCGGCCCCAGGTCTTCCTCCGAGGCGTAGACCATGCCTGGCTCGATGCCCAGCCGATGACGCCACGCACCTCTTTGTGGTTCGGGTCGCCGAAGACGACGACGGCGAGCCATCCTCCGCGAGCCGCTTTGCCCACTGCTGCGACCTGGTGACGATCGGGCAGGTCGTGTCGATGATCTCGACGCCGCTCGCTTCGAGCTTCTCGACGACATCGGGGCCAACGCCGTGGGCCGTGATTGCGACCGGCTTCTCGGCGGCCTGGGCCGGGTCCGTGATCACCTCGAGGCCGTCGCGGCGCAGCTTGTCGACGACCTGGGGGTTGTGGACGACGGAGCCGAGGCTCACGAGCGAGCCGCGCTCGTGCACAGCGTCCTCCATCATCTCGACGGCGCGGCGGACGCCGAAGCAGAAGCCCATCTCGCTCGCCCGGAGGATTTTCATGTCTCTAGCTGACCGGCGTGCCGGTGCCCTCTTCGCTCCCGTTCATGCCACCATAATAGCCGCGATTCTCGGCCGGCAACAGGGCAGCAATCCGGGCCATGATCGTCTCCGTGCCTCGCGCCGCCGCCTCGCTGTTCAGGCGATCGGGCTTCGCCAGGAAGAAGGGGTCGCCGATGCGGACGTGGACACGATCGCGCCGCAAGGGGTGAAAGAAGACGCCCGGCATGCCAAGACGCTGGCTGCCGGTGATGGCGACAGGCAGGACCGCCGCGCCCGTGCGCAGCGCGATGAGGGCGGCTCCCGGCCGCGCCTCGATGAGACGAGCCGCGGCGCCGCTGCGCCTCCCCTCCGGGAAGAGGCCGATCACCCTGCCTTCGCGCAGGATCTCCTGGGCACGACGCAGTGCGGAGAGATCGGCCTCGTCGCGGCGCACCGGGAAGCCGAAGACGTCCATAAACTGCTTCATCACCGGGTAGCCGAACAACTCGGCCTTCGCCATAAACGCTATCGGGCGCGGCAGGACGACGCTGAAAATGCCCGGGTCGCCGTCGTTCAGATGGTTGGAGACGAGGATCAACGGACCCTGACGCGGCACCTTCTCCAGCCCTTCGACCTCAACGGTCGCGTACAGCGGCAGGACAAAGTAGCGACAGAACGTGACGATCACTCTGTAGGCGATCGCCCTCAAGGCTGAATGCCGATGATTTCCCCGACGCGCGCGACCACCTCTTCGAGGGACAGTCCGTCCGTGTCGAGGATCATCGCGTCGGCCGCCGGCTTCAGCGGCGAGACGTGGCGCTCGCGGTCCATCTCGTCGCGCTGGGCAAGCTCGCTCGTGATCTCTGCCAGGGGCCGTTCGACGCCGGCGGCGCTGAGCTCTAGATGTCGGCGCCGGGCGCGCTCGGCCGGCGTCGCGTCGAGGTAGATCTTCACGGGCGCGTCCGGCAGGACGACGCTGCCGATATCGCGGCCGAGCATGATGATCCGGCCCTCGCGGGCGAAGGCGCGCTGAAGCTCGACGGTCGCCCGCCGGACGCCGGCCATGCGCGAGACGTAGGAGACGCTGCGGTCGACTGCCGGCGAGCGGAGCTCGTCGCTGATGTCGCGGCCGTCGGCGCTGACCGTCGTCCTGTCGCGCTCGCCGAGGCTGCCGAGCGCGATCCGGTCCGACTCGGCGAGCGTGGTTACGGCGGCTTCGTCCTCGATCTCCAGGCCCTGGTCGAGGGCGAGCCAGGTGATCGCCCGGTAGATCATGCCCGTGTCGACGAGACGGTAGCCGAGCTGGCGAGCGAGCTTTAGGCCCACGGCGGTCTTACCGGAGGCAACGGGGCCGTCAATCGCAATGATCGACGCGGGCACCTGCCTGGCCGGCGCGGTTTCTGCCGTTCGCGGGGCTTTCTGATCTTCCCTCAAAGCTGGGCTCGATTATACGGGCTGAGCTGGGGACGAGGAAGGCAGCTATACCCGGCGCCAGCGGTGGCCGAGGAAGTAGGCGGCGCCGAGACCGCCAAAGAAGAGCGGCAGGCCGACGACGCCGATCAGGAGCAGCGAGGGGCCGCTGCCTTCGCGCTCGCCCTGACCCGGCGCCGCCAGGCGCGCCGGTTCCCTCGGCGCTGGCGTCACGGTGGCGACCGCGCTGTTAGCGCCCGCTGCCGCCGAAGCGGCTACCGGAGGAAGTGACGGCCCAACTGGTTCTGGAGCTGGAATCGCCGGCGCCGCAGCGGTCGGCGGCACGAGCGTAACCGTTGCGCTGGCCACGGCTGCTGTGGGCGTCGCCGTCGGAGTGCTCGCCACGAGCGCGGCGGCGCCGAAGCGGAAGTCGTCGAGATAGACGACGGTAGCGGAAGCTGCGAGCGGCGCCAGCATGACGCGTAGACGAGCGGAAGCGGCGCTGGCCGGCGGGCGGTCGGCGCCGGTCGTGAGGTGGGCAAAGCCCGCGCTGCCGCCGCCGACCCTGGTCAGGGAATCGACGGTGGCGATCGCCCGGCCGCCGCCATCGCTGGACTCGTACCAGGAGATCCGGAGGTAGGACTCGGAGACGCCGGCGCTGGTCTGAACGTAGCCCTGGAACTCGTAGCTCAGGCCGGGGTCGACCTGGGCCGTCTGGTAAGCCCACTTCGTCGACCGGTCTCGCTGAAGAAAGCGGCGGCGGCGGCGGCGCTGTGGACCGGTGCCGCTGTCAGCCGGAGCTCGCCGCCTTGCTTCCGCCAGCCGACGAGCTCATCCTCAAAGCCGCCGTTCAAGAATGTCGTGCTCTCGGCAAAGGCGGCCGCAAACGCCGTGGCCGCTGCGGTCGGCGCCTGCGTCGGGGTGGGCGTCGCCGTGGCGGTCGGCGTCGCCGACGCCTGGAGCGTCGCGCTCGACGATGGGCCAGGCGTGGCCGTATCGGCCGGGATGAGGGTCGGGGTCTCTGTGGGCACCGAGATGGAGGTGAGCGTCGGCGAGGCTATCGCGGCCGGTGTATACGTAGCAGTGGCGGTCGGCGTTTGTGTAGCGGTTGCGGTAGGCGTCGGAGGCGACGGCCCATCGAGTCGCAGGTCGTCGAGGCAAAGGGTCGCCGAGGCTGCCGCCGTAATCGAAACCCGGACCGTTACCTGAGCCGCGTCAGCTGGCGGGCTCGAGACGATCTCGAAGGCGGCGTAGTCGGGGCCCGGAGTGAAGGCGCCTACAAATGGAGCGCTCTCGTCGCCGCCAGCGTCCAGCCACCTCAACTCGGCGCCAGAGCTTTCCAGCGCACCGGACCCAAGCTTCGCGTAGCCGCTCAGCGTGTGCTCGCCGTCCCCGAAAGGCCCCGGTACGGTCTGACGGATATAAGCGTGCTGCTCATCTACCGACGTCTCCAGGGCGCCACCGGCGCCGCCGCTTCGGGCCCTCACAGGCGCTCGGTGAAAAGCCAAGGCGCGGGCTCCAGGAGTCGCTGCCAGCCTCAAAATCGCCGTTCGCGAGGAACTGGTCGGCGTGCACCGGCGCGGTTGCAAGCGGCAGTAGCAGGAGAAAGGCCAAGCCGATCGCGGCCGAGTGCGTCCAAGGCCTCGGAAGCACGCTGCCTTCCCTCTCCTAGCCAAGCGGCGACGACGGGAACAGCGGGGTAGTGGCGTTTAGCGGCGGAGCCGCACCTTACGAACGTAGAGGAACTCGTCGATCTCCTCTGGAACCGGCCCCGAGGGCTCTCTCGCCGGGCCAACGTTAGCCCGAATCGGGCTGACGAGGGCACGGCCAGCGGCCCGCGCCGCAGTGCCGGCAAAGCGGCGTGCCAGCCACTCGAGGCTGCTGCCAACGGCGAGAACGGCGATGCTCCCGACCAGCGACGGCGGTATGACCTGGGCGCGGACGGGCAGACGCTCCTGCCGCAGGACGGGCAGGTCCACGGTCAGCTCCCGGCCGCAGCGACGGCAGAAGTTATCTTCCGTGGACCGCTCGGCACCGCAACGGCTGCAGGCAGGCATACTCACGCGCGGATTATACACAAAGACTAGGCGGATATTGCCGAGAGCGGCGGATCATTCCGTGGAAACGCCGGTGCCGATCTCCTGGCGAACCTGGATGTAGTGGAGCACGTCGCTGCGGTGGATCATGCCGCGGAGGAACCGCCCTTCGACGAGCGGCACCTGGTTGATGTCGCCGGTCGCCATCTGGGCAAGGACGCGCGGCAGGTCGTCGCCGGGGCCGACCGTGCGTAGCTTCGACAGCGGGGGCATCGCCCGGCAGACGGTCGTCTCCGGCCACTGATCGCGAGGGAAGTTGCGCAGGTCGGTCATCGTCACGAGGCCCAGGAGCTCGTCGCCTGCCATCACCGGGAAGCAGCGTCCCTGACTGTTGAGGACGTGCTCGTCGACGAGGCCCGCGATCGTCAGGTCCGGCGCCACGGCGACATAGTCCTGCCTTGCGACGGCGCTGGCCGGGACTCCCTTGAGGACGGTATCCATGAAGAGCTGCTCGTAGCTCGTCGTGGAGGCGTTGCGAAGGAAGTTGCCGATCAGGAGGAACCAGAGTCCCTGGATCCAGAAGCCAAAGGCGAGGGAGACGAGGCCGATGGCCATGATCAGGAAGCCGACCATACGGCCGGCATTCGAGGCGATCCGGGTCGCGTCGAGGATGTTGCGGTTGCGCGCCCAGTAGACGCTGCGCAATACTCGGCCGCCGTCCAGGGGGAAGCCGGGGGCGAGGTTGAAGATGCCGATCGCCAGGTTGATTATCGCCAGCGTGAGGGATACGTCGCTGGCGCCTTCATCCAGAGGCCGCAGGGCGAAGTAGGCGCCGGCGAACACCAAAGCGAGGAACATGCTCATCAGGGGCCCGACGAGCGCGATCCAGAACTCCTGGCGGGCGTTGTCCGGCTCCCTCTCGAGGCTCGAGACGCCGCCGAAGACGAAGAGGGTGATGCCCGACACGGGGATGCCGTAGCGCCGGGCGAGGACCGAGTGAGACATCTCGTGCAGGAGGATCGAGAGAAAGAAGATCATCGCGACGGCGGCGCCCACCACCCAGCGGCGTGAGTCCGCCCAGCCCGGATAGGGGTCCTTGAAGCCCTCCGCGAATGAGAGCGTGACGAGGACAAAGATGAACAGCCAGCTCCAGTGGACGTTGATCTGAAAGCCGAGGATGCGGCCTAGCTTGAAGGTTCCGACCACGGCAACTCCTGTGCTAAAGGGGCGACTAACGCTGCGTAGCGCGCCATAGGATCACAAGCACGAGAGCGTCCATCTCAGCCGACCAGGCGCGACCGACGAAAGCGGCGCCCGGCAGCCCCAGCGAGATTAGACTCGCATCTATGACCTAGGCCTTCGCTTCGAAGAGCTCTCGCATCTCCGTGACCTCGGCGTCGCGCCAGCCGCCCCAGACCGGGCCTTCCTGGAAGGCTGCGTACTCGGTCATGTACTGCTGGCGCTCCTCCGGCGTGATGTCCGGATTGCGCATCTTCGCCGTGATCGCCTGCATGACCGGCGCCTCGTCCCGCGCCTTCTTCGCCTTCTCGATCCAGTGGCCGAGGTACTTGAGGTCGGCGGTGTAGAAGACGATCGTCGGGATCGACTGGAACTCACCCTTGTAGAGGAACTCGTTCATTATGTCGAGATGCTGGTCGCGGAAGAAGATCTTCAACTCCAGGCCCGTGGCCTCGCAGAGCTTCGCGAGCATCGGCAGGCCGCGGAAGACGTCGGGGCACCAGGCTTCGCCGAGAGCGAGGACCTTCGCCGGGCCGCCCGGCTTCGCCATCAGGGCCTTGATCGCGGAAACCTCGGCCGGGTCGGGCTTGCTGCCTTCATAGTTAGAGATGAACTTGTCCTGGTTGCGGTCGATCTGCTCCAGCCACTGCTCCCAGCTAATCCCCTGGTCGAAGCGCTCCGCAGTGACGACGCTTTCTTTCTGGGCAGTCATTGTTCCTCCTGGTTGCTCGCGAACGCGGCGCTTGAATGGCCCTAGTGTAGCATCCGCCCGTTTGCCCTCCGAGGGCTGCAACCGGATCGAAGAGGGACCGCTAGTCGCCGAGCTCGGGCCAGATCGCGAGCGCCGTGCCGCCCATGACCAGAGCCTGATCCGATGCCGACATGAAGGCGAACGCCGCCTTGCTCTGGGCGAGACGCTCGCCGTAGGGCTGGTTCGCGGTCGCGGGAAAGTCCGTGCCCCACATCAGGCGCCCGGCGCCGAACCGGGCGAGGAGTGGGCCGAAGAAGGCCTCGGGCGGCGCGCCGGTCTCGAGGACGCCGTCCAGGTTCTGGGTCGTCAGCTTCAAGTAGAGGTTCGGGAAGGCGGCGAGCGAGAGCAGCGCTTCCGGCGGCTCCGCCGGCGCCGGCGTTCCGTCCGCGGCGCGGCGGTTGGCGTTGCCGGCGTGATCGATGAGGACGGGGATCTCGCGGAAGCGCGCCAGCGCCTCTCGCAGCTTGTCGAAGTGCTGCAGCCTCAGCTGCACGTCCATCGGGACGCCGAGCGCGCCCGCCCGCTCCCAGACGCCGAAGGTCTTCGGATCGTCGAGGGAGTCGGCCGCCGTAAAGCGGATGCCGCGCATGCCACGCTCGTTCACCCAGCGGCTGAGGACGTCGGGGGCATCGTCGGCGAGGACGTCGATCGCGCAGAGGGCGATGCAGCGATCGGGGTGGGCCTGGGCGGAGTCGGCGATGTAATCGTTGTCGAAGCCGTAGAGGCTGGCGCTCTGGACGAGCACCGCCTTGCGGACGTCGGCCGCTTCCATGACGTCGAGCATCTGCTCGGTCGTCATCCCCTTCTCGACCATGCCGCCCTCTCCGGCGCGGCGCCCCTCGGCGACGCCGCCCGGCCCGCGGCTGCCGGACCGCAGCGGATAACGAACCGTGTCGGTCGAGATTGGGTGGACGTGGGTGTCGACGACGAGCTGTCCCTGTTCCATCTTGGCTTCTCCTTCGAGCGCGATGATAGACGGAAGCAGCGGCCGAGGCGATAGCGCGCGGTCGCGATTACGGGCGCGGCCCGCGTTAGTTAATGCTGACCGTTCGCTTTAATGTCGCGGCGGCGACCGACGAGAACCAGGTGACGCCCTCGCGCACCAGGTCGAGCTCGAGGCAGAAATTCCCCGCCGTTGCTGGGGCCTCCACCGTCATGACCAGATCGGTGACCTCAGCGCCCGGAGCGACGTCGCTGGTCAGCGCCGTACGGCCGCCGTACCAGACCGCGGCCTCAGCACCGGGGCAGGCACCGCGCAGCCAGTGATAGGAGAGGCGCACCGGCGCCGCCCCGCCAGCCGGCCAGGTCAACGCGCCGGCGTTGCTGAAGCTCAGGCTCACGGTCGCGCTGCCTTCGGCGTCGATCGCCTCCGGCGTATCGTCGGCCTGCCAGACGACGGCGTACGGCGGCGGGCCGAGCAGGGAGAGCCGGCCGGCGGCGTAGTAGGCGGCTGCCTTCTGACGAAAGAAGCCACCGTCATCGTCGGCGTTGAGGGAGCGCGCGTCGTTGCCGTTGATCGGCGGTGGATTCGTGACGCCATCCTCGTTCGCGTCGCACGGGCAGGTCGTGCCGCCGGCGCCGCGGCCGAAGAGGAAGGCGATCACGCCGGCGTCGACGTACTCGAGGAGGTGGACGCGGCCCGGGTCGTCCAGGAGCCATTCAACGCGGTTGTCCTGGTAGTGGTTCGGGGTGTTGTCCAGCGCCCGCATCTTCGTGTTGCCGAAGGGAATCTGCCACATGACGATGCGCTTCTGCGTCGCCTGGCTGAAGGCGGCGAGGAAGATGCGGTGGCGGGCGAAGTCGTCGGCGTCCCACCAGGAGGCGCCGCCGTCGTCGTACACATACTGCTTGAAGCCGGCGTCGCGGTCGCTGAACTCGGCAAAGGCGACGTCGAAATCCGCAGCGAGCGAATTGTAGAAGTCGGCGGCACGGTTCGCGAGCGCTTCTATCCTGGCTTCGGGCGGGTCGGAATTGGCGATGTCGTCGCCCGTGCTCCAGATGCTCAGGTGGTAGCCGAGGGAGGACGTTCGGGGCGTAAGCGTCGCGCAGACGGACGACGGCCTGGCCAAAGCCGCTGGCGTCGTCCGGCAGGCCGGCGGGCTCAGGGATCCCCGTGGCGGCAACCTGGGTCGGCACGCTACTTGCGTCATCATCGCGCGTCCGCTGCTGCAGATAGCCCCAGAGGTCGGGTTCGACGTGAAGGACGACCGGATCGCCGTAGGCGGCCGCGCGCTGGAAGAAGAGCCGAAGGTCCACTCCAGTAAGCGCTCATCGTCGACGCATCTTGAAGGTTGTTAAAGACGCCCTCGGCCTCGCCCTGGCCGCTGCCCGGGATCGAGTGGCGGATCATGTAGTAGGTAAACACGGGCATCATCCCGTTCGCATCCGACTCGCGCGCGTATTCGATCACGAACTGCCCGTCATCGCTCCAGCTCGCCCAGCCGGCGCCCGTGTTGACGCCGCCGGCGAGGTACTGATAGCGAAACTGGAAGGGAGCCATGGCAGCCGTGGCCGCGCCGCCGCCGAGGCCGGCGTTGAGACCGAGCTCCAGGGTCTCCGGCCAGCCCGGCGGCAGAGGAGGCAGGCTGGCGGCCGCCGTGCCGGCGGCCGGCGTCTCGACCGACCGGCTGGGCCCGACGGCGAGGGCAAGAGCCGCGACGGCAGCGGCGAGGAGGGCGACGAGCAGGAGGCGCCTCAAAGTGGGATGCTCTCCCCCACCGAGGGCGGCCGGTCCGAGGCATTCGCCCGGCGTCCGCGTCTGCGGGCGCTGCTTCGGACCGAAGACCGGCTCGTTCTGTTCTCGCTCCACGGTATGGGCGAGAATCCTGACTTCGACCGCTTCAGCGAGCCGCTGGCGGCAGCCCTGGAGCCGAGCCCGGCCTCCGTAAGGCGCAGCTTCGATCCCGTAAGGCTCCTCAACCGGGCCCGCCAGGCGGCGTACGACGGGCGATCTCTGCCGCCTTGCCGACGCGGGTACGCGACCGCCTGTTCAGCCACTACCTGGGCTCCGCTCAGAGCTGGCATGAGCGCAAGAGCTTCTTCCCGCCCCCGGACGGGAATATCTACGCCCGCGCCAACCGCCTCGGCCGCGAGCGTGACGGCGCTCTCGATCGGGAGGCGGCGGAGGGCCATCTCGTTGAGCTTTCGGCGACGCTAATAGGGCTGCAAACCGCAACAGGCGAGGCCGCAGTTAGCGAGATCGTCCGGCCTCTAGATGCATACGGTCCCGGAGCGGGGATCGACCTGCTTCCGGACCTCGTCGTGAAGCCCGCCATTGGTCTCAACGTCGAGCGGCTGCGGCTGCCCGACGGCCGCGAGATCCGGGCGCCCCGGCGCGGCTGGCGCGACGGCGAGCACCTGCAGACGGGCTTCTTCTTAACGGCAGGCCCCGGCAACGAAACACCGCCGCCTAGGCTGAGGAGTGAGGAGTTTGCACGCTATGCCTGCGCGACGGTCGGGATCTCCCTCTAGCCACGCCGGCGTAACGTGACCGACCAGAGCCTGCGGCTCCTTCTCTGCGGCGGTGGCCGCGTCGCGGAGCGGTACTACGGCCCGGCGCTGCGCCTCCAGAGGCGCTTTCGGGTCAGCGCCGGTCGACCCGGCGGCCGAGCGCCGTGAGGCGTTCGCTCACCAGCTCGGCGCCGGCCACTACGCCTCCGTCGCGGCAGCGTGCGCCGCTGAGTCTTTTGACGTCGCCCTCGTCCTGACGCCGCCCCAGACTCAGCCGGCAGTCGCGCGCGAGCTCCTCGAAGCGGGTCTGCCGGTGCTGATCGAGAAGCCCGGCGCCTCCTCTCGGTTGGAAGCGTTGGGGCTGCTCGAAGTCGCAGCCGACCTACCGCTGAGGCTCGCGCTCGCGCGCCGCTTCTGGCGTCGCTACCGAGACCTCCGCTCCCGCATCGCTGGCGTTCCTGACGGCTGGTCGGTGGCGATAGAGACGAACCCGCGGGCCTGGCAGAGCTACGTCGCGGCAATCGATAGAAATGGCGTCGCCTCAGTGTGCGGACGAAGGAACCACCTAATGAACCTGAGAGACCGACTTATCGCGAGACTCCACATTCGCGGCATGGCATCTGCTTGATCCGACCAGACTCCGAGGCCGAACCTTTCAGCATCCAGCGTGTGAGAGAAGCCGGGCCAGCTCCTCAGCATTTCCCAGGCTTCATACATGTCACGCGACCAGTAGATGTCATCAAACACGACCAGAGCGCCGGGATTCAGGTGTTCGCGCAAGCGCTCAAAGGAGCGGAGAGTCGGTATCTTCTCATGATGGCCGTCGACGTAAACCATGTCGAAGCGGTCGCCAGGAACACCAAGGATTTCATCCAATCCTTCCTCGAAGAGTGCGTTAATCACGGTGGTGTGATCGCTAATCCGAGACAGGTTCAACTGTGCGAGCTTGGCAGGGCCTGGGGATGCCTCGATCGTGACAAACCTCTCGCACGACCGCGCCGCTGCGAGATAGCAGCCAGAGATGCCAGCACAGGTGCCGAGTTCAAGAATGGTCTTTGCCTCGACCGCGTCGGCACACAGATAGAGGAAAGTTCCCCAGCGTTGCGTCACGCTTGAAACGTTGGCGATGTGCTCAAGCGTCCGTGTATCCTTTGCACGCGTCTGCAACCCCCTCCTGGGTTCACCCGCGTCGGCCAATCCCTGAGAGTAGTCTTCAATCGTTTCGGTCCCCCGGGAAAGCAACTCAGCCCGCAAGTCTTCCACGCGGGTAACGACCTCGCGGTCGTATGCGGAGAGTTCGCCTGAGAAAAGAAACGCCGCCGGCTTGCGTAGTTCCTTGGGGAATCCCTGCCGAATCATTCTGCCTAGCCGCCACGCTCCCAACGGGGAGTAAACGCTCCATACTGAACGACTAACGAACTGAAGCAACCGCTCCGCATTCTCCACAGTCGCTGACCTCTTTCTCAGGCTCTTTGACGCTCTGCACACCTCTTGTGGGCGCCTGAAAAGGTAGGCTTCTCCCGACCACGCTGTCAACGACAGAGAGTCAACTTCCCTCGAACGAGCGCTGACCAGGCTTCAAGCGAGAGCACCAGCCGGAGCAGGCGCGAAGGCACCGTGAGCCGTTGAAGGCGTAGACGATGACCTGACACGATCAAGCCATAGTGTGCGTTACGCGGTTGGTGCGGACTCAGTGGAAGCCTGATCGGAGCCCGCAGCCGGCTCATCATCTGACTCGTGTCCGCTCGCCGGGCCGAAATCGCTCGTCGCCTTCAATTCACGTTGGAGAAACTCGAAGCAGCGCTCCTGCGAGAGATTTGTGGCGTCGCGCCTAGCGGATGGTACGTTTGCGTCTGGCGTAATCTGAGCAAAGCTGTGACCCATGCCTTCGTACCAGTGGAGTTCGTACTGCACGCCGTATTCGTCAAGAGCTCCGGTGAACGCGTCCACTTCCATTCTGGGCGACGATTGGTCCTCGCTGCCGTAGTGACACTGGAGCCGACACGTTATGCTCTCCAACTCGCGAGGGTCAGGAAAGAGACTCTGGTGATAGATGATGCCTGCCTGGAACTTCTCGGTCCTCGCAGCTGCCAGGAGTGCTAGGCCGCCGCCAAGGCAGAACCCCAGGATGCCAACGTGCCCCTGAGAATCGACCCACGGGAGGCTCCGAAGGAAGTCCGCGCCTGCTACGACTTGCCCGACCGCTCGGTCCACGTCTAGCGAGTTCTTTGCGTGAAGGGCTTCCACGCGACCATTAGGAAGGAGACCCTCCATGAAGTCCGGTGAGAGTGCAACGAAGCCTGCTCGGGCATAGACACGAGTTATCTCCCGCTGGGTCCAGTTGAGACCGTTCATGCCTGATAAGAGAACGACGCCCGGCCTCTCGCCGCCATTCACAGGTCGGGCAAGGTAAGCGTTGACGTACTCGCCTTTAGCCTCGAAGCCGGCGTGAAGAGAAACAATGAGGTTACTGGGAGTATCTTCACTTTTCGACATTAGTCATCGCCTCCGCCGGCTTAGATGCTCGACGTCGCCTGGCGTCCCAACTGTGGCCATGCTGCTGGAGCGCTCGCCTTCGCGAGGCGGGGCTCAATGGGCAGTTCCTCGTCCCAGAACTCGGCGATAATCCTGCGGCCGTTGAAGCCGTCCGCCGCGGCGGACGCCAGCCAGACCACCGGGCCCTGCATTACCTCCGGCTCTAGGCGAGTGGTCGGGTCGCCGCGCCCGGCCGTCATATTCGTATTGACGGCTCGTCCAGGGATCACGACGTTTGCGGTAACGCCGGTCCCTTCGAGTTGGCGGGCGATGGCCGCGATGAACGCTTCATGCGCCGCCTTGGAAACGCCGTAGGGGGCGCCGAACATCGTGTCAAGGCTGGTCGTGACGCCGATGATCCGTCCCCACCCCTGGTCCAGCATGGGCGCCACTACGGCGCGGGCCATGTGGAAAGGGCCGTTGATGTTCACCTGGGTGGTACTGGACCAGTCTTCCGTTCGGATCCTGCTGAATGCTGGGCCCGAACCTTCTGTGGTCTGAGGGTTGATGCCAGCGTTGTTGATCAGGACGTGGAGGGCACCAAGGTCCGCGAGCGTCGTCTGCACCGCCCGTTCGGCATCGTCTGCCTGCGACACGTCGCCGACGATTGTAGTAACGCAGGCTGGCCCGCCGACCCGCCTTGCATCCGAGGCACTTTGCTCCAGCGACGCCCTATCAATGTCCATCATCGCGACTCTGGCGCCAGCACCGACAAGGGCGAGTGTCATGGCCCGACCCAGGCCGATGGTGCTACCCGCGCCGGTGACCAGGACAATCTTGCCTTGGAGCAGCAGCAACTCGTTCACGAACCACCTTCCCGAGCATCGCGACCGGCGTCCAATCTTGTTACCACGAGCTGGTTCTCCTCGGTGAGCCCCCAGGGTGCAAAGGACACGACGAATCATAAACCGAGTTCGCCCGTTGGCGCGCGTTTCGCGGGCGCTGCGGCACCGGGAGCTGCTAAGGGCGTAGGGCCGGCGGCGGCGATGGAGCCGTATCGGGCTCATCCGCCTCCATCTTTCCGCGATGACGATGCAGCAGCATTAACTTACCGGCCTAGGTCGAACGTTCCGCCACCCGCCCCAGGAAGATCGTGCGGTGTTCGCCCCTACGTTCGCGTGAACGCACGGTTTCGCTGCGCGCAGCGAAACCGACCTCGGCGAGTCGCTTCTCGAAGGCCAAAGATCCCGCCGCCGACCAGACCGCGAGCAGACCGCCCGGTTTTAACGCCCGCTGGATCCGGATCAGCCCGGGCCGATCGTAAAGCCGGTTGTTCGATGCCAGACACCAAGCATCGGGGCCGTTGTCCACGTCGAGCAGGATCGCGTCGAAGGGCCGCTTCACGTAGCGCAGATAGTCGACCACGTCGGTAACCTCCACGTTCACTCGCGGATCGGCGAGCCGATCGGTGGCCGACTCAAAACTGAACTTGCGATTCCAGTCGACGATTGTCTCGAAGAACTCGACCACTACCACCATCGCCCCATGGGGTAGCAGGTCGAGGGCCGCTCCGAGGGTGAAACCCAGCCCCAACCCACCGATCAACACTCGCGGGTGGCTGTTGCCCGCCAGTTCCCGCGCGGCGAGATCGGCCAGGGCTTTTTCCGACCCCGGCGCTCGGGTCGACATCAATCCCTGGCCGTTGACTTCGATGTAGTAATCCCCATCGTGCAACGACAGGGTCATTCGCATCCCGTCGGGGGTGATCGTCGAGGCCAGCAGTTCGCGTCGTTTCACCTGTTTAACAACCTCTTCCGCTCGCTCGCTGGAAGCTGGTGCCACAGCGTACAGGCCGGTTAGTTTAGGAAGACGGCGGGCGTTAGTCTGCTCGGTTTCGGACCTCGTCGATGTCTTCGACTGGCACCTTGATCTCGACGCCGGCACGTTCTTCTTGCAAGAGCATCGCTACACGCGAGTCGCGTTCCCCCCAACCTCGATTCATCGCCTCCGTCAGCTCCTCGCGGGCCATGTTGGATAGACGCATCGGCAGATCAAGCTCGCGGCCCAGTTGCGTCGCGAGGGTCACATCTTTGTGCGCGAGCCGGAGGGCGAAGGATGGTGGGTCGAACTTGCCCGGGAGGAACTCGTCCGCGAGGCGGTCGAACGTTCGTCGCCGGCCTTGCGCCCCCTGTCGAACGGCGTCCCAGAGGCTAAGCGGGTCGACGCCGGCCTTTACTCCCAGAGTGAACACTTCCGCCAGCACCGTTTGAATCGCGTAACCAGCGCAGTTGTGGACCAATTTCGCGACCGTTCCCGCTCCAATAGGTCCGATGTACTTCACCTGGTCGCCGATGGCATTGAGTAACGGTTTGTACTTGTCAAAAACGGGCTCGTTGCCCCCGA
The DNA here is from genome assembly GCA_963664765.2 of Dehalococcoidia bacterium. Classification (GTDB taxonomy): domain Bacteria; phylum Chloroflexota; class Dehalococcoidia; order DSTF01; family WHTK01; genus WHTK01. Next base: position 18,817 of record CAXXWO010000001.1, read on the forward strand.
CCCAAATCGCGAGTCGCCCGCTGTTCGCACCTGCCGGCCCACCGCTTACCGGCGAATCCAGGACTTCGATGCCCTCCGTCTGAAATTGGGCGTGGAGCCTCCGCATCAGGGTTGGCGAGTTGGTTGAGAGATCGAACCAGGCGGTGCCACGGGCCATCCCAGTTAGCAGCCCGCCAGCACCTAATGCGACTGCCTCCACCTCGACTGGGCCGGGCAACGATGTAAGGACTACGTCACACGCTTCAACCGTTTTGCGAGTGCCATCGCCCCACGCACAGCCGGCTGCAATGTGGCGTTCTCCGGCCTCGCGACGAATATCATGCACAACCATCTCGTAGCCGGCTTTGCGTAGGTTGAGGGCCATTCCGCCACCCATCGTCGCCAGACCAAGAAATCCAACCTTCATCGCTCTCTCCTCTAAGGCCAACAATCAGAACCATTAGTGAGACGATTCTGTTGCCCGACTCGGCGGAGCGTCAATGACCCGTGTGGATGGGCCTCGGCCTGCGAACTTTGACCGCGCACGCCAGCTCCTGCATCGCCCCATACGGTAATAAGTCAGTAGAGAGGGCTCGACCTGCCCACATGGGCACGTACGGGGTCGGGCCGCCAGCTTCGCCTTCAGCAACTCCCGGTGCCGCAGCGCCCGCTCCAGCGACGGCTGCATCTTCATCTCGTGCGATCGCGAGTGGCGTCGCCGAAGTACTCGACAGCCTCTCACCTGAGCCCTTCGATCCGCGGCGGCCTTCTATTCCTCGATGCCGATAACTAACTGATGGCGGGCCCACTTCTCAAGACCGGTTTCAATACCGGGGCGATTAGCTGGACGCTGGCGGGGCTTGCTCCTCGACTTCTTCTGCCGGCTATCACGCTGCTGCCCATCCTCCTCCTCGCACCGTCTCTCACTGAGCCCTTCGACCGCGACGAGGGCGTTTACGCGACGATTGCCCAGGGTCTCCCGCGAGGCGATCTCCCTTATCGCGACTATTTTGACCACAAACGCCGCTGATCTACGTCTCGTACGCCCTTAGCTTGGAGCTGTTCGGCGAATCGGTGATCGCGCCGCGGCTGATGGCGGCTCTCGCCTGGTCGGCAACCACGCTACTCGTTTTCCAGCAAGCTGCCTTGCTCTGGTCGCGGCGAACTGCCTTGACCGCGGCCGCCCTCTTCGCCCTATCGAGCGCCTTCATGTCACTGTAGGCCAGCGCCAACACGGAAGTCTTCATGCTCTTGCCGATGGTCGCGTCCTTCGTGGCGCTCACCTAAAGGGTTGCGCGAAGGTTCATGGCGCATGCTATTCCTCGCGGGCGTCCTCGGTGGCATGGCAGCGCCTACGAAGCAGGTGGGCGTCCTCAGTCTCGCAGGCCTAGTGACGATTCTCGTCCTCGACGGCCGCGCGCAGTTCCAGCGCCGATGGGCTCTGAAGTCCGCGGCGATTGTCCTCGTTGGCAGCCTAGCGGCAGTGGCCGTCTGGCTTCTGCCTTTCTTCCTGACGAGCTCGCTCGACGACTTCTACTACGCCAACGTCACCTACAACCAGCTCTATAGCGGTGAGATTTCGATTGGTGAGCGATTTGCCAACGAGCTAAGGGGTCTCAGGTATCTGTCATTCGTTGCCGCTCCGCTGGTCGCCGGTACGATCGCGACACTGGTTGGCGTGGTGCGCGGCCGCGCCGCGCCCAACCTGAGCATCCCTCTGATCTTTCTTGTGGCCGCCTACGCGGGAGTCGCTGTCAGCGGCCGCGCCCTGCCTCAGTATTACGTTGCTCTGTTACCGCCCTTGGCGCTCTTGTCCGCGTCGACTGTATCTAACGCGCTTCGAGTCAGCAGGCCATCGCGATGGACCGTAGCTGCTGGCAGTGTCACGGTCTTGCTCGCACTGGCCGCGAGCGCTCCCATATTCCTGCAATCGACGCCAGAGGGCCGGCACACCGCCAGGTTCAACAACCCTGTCTATACGGAGCCTCAGAACGTTAGCGCGGCGGTTGGGGCTCGGATCGCGGAGCTGACCGGCCCCGACGACACCGTATTCGATTTCGGCAGGGAGAGTCAGCTGTACTTCTACGCGGACCGCAGGCCTGCTATCAAGTTCATTTATGATCGGTCGTTCTGGCTGGACCCCTCGACGTTGGCGGAGTCGCTGACGGCTTTGCGGCAGGCGAAGCCAAGGTTAATCGTCGACTCCGTCTCCCACCGCGATGATCCCGAATGGGAAGGAGTCTTCCCGTCGGAGCTGCGACGCCTACTAGACGAGAGCTACGAATACGCCGGCCGGGTCGAGTTCGCGGACCTCTATACGCTGAAGGAGTAGGCCAGGAGCCTCGTGCGTCTTCTGCCGCGGCGAGTTCCTCCGCTTGCGGCATATGAATGACTACCCCTCGGCCACCCTAGGACCGAACGGCGTTCACGGGCCCCGTTCGTGAGGGAGCCAGGCAGTGATCGCTGCGAGTCGCATTGACTCCATAGTGAGCCCTCAAAGGGACTCTCGCCAGGTCGCCCGCTGGCGGCTAGGGGCTCGGATCAAGCGAAGGCTCAACCGGCTTCGCACTCATGCACCGTGCGACAACGCCCGATTATCAGTTAGAGGGAAGCGACAGCATTGAATCTCTATCAGAAGGCGAGCTTCATGGCCGGCGCAACGCTTAGGGCGGGAGCGGCTCGCAAGGCTCGTCAGATTCCCGGCGCCTCAGTAGAGGAGCGATTTCGTCCCGCCCGAGCCGTTCTGAATATTCTCCAGGTTGCGGCCTTGTTCGCAGCCGTCATCTCGATCAACCTCTTGCGACCCCTCGTTCCTGAGGTCGCATTTAGCGCAGTGCTGGCGGCAGCGCTACTAGGGTTGTACTTCGGGATGCGACGCTCCTCGTTGCGGGCGTAATCCTCGCTGCCGTGGTGTTCACAGCAGTTGAGAAGCGCTTTGCGCGCAGATCTTTCAGCTGATGAACGTCGGCTTCAGCGTACCCTCCTTCTCTATCTGTACTAGCCCATCGCGTTTGCAAAAATGTTCGCGGTCAATGGCGACCTGCCGCGACCGCTCTAGCTTCGATTCTTGGTCGGGGTGCCCGGATTCGAACCGGGGGCCTCTTGGTCCCAAACCAGCTCGCCATCATGAAAGCTGGTCACAGCAAGCCTCGTCAGCTGCCGTCTTGGCACGTCGTAAAAGAGCAGCAGCGTGCTGCTCTAGAAAGAGTCTATTCGCTCCTGGGTCCGAAGGCTTAAGCCGCGTGGCTGTACCTGGGGCTGTACTTCAACCAGTCGGCTCTGGCCGAAAGCTGATTCTGAATCTAGAATAGTCTCGTGGGCCTCTAGCTCAGCGGTAGAGCAGCAGACTTTTAATCTGTCGGTCCTGGGTTCGAATCCCAGGGGGCCCACCAACCACACTTCGTTCTTATCATGTAATGACGGCGCGTCAGACTCGCCGATTTTCGGCGGCTGAGCACCAGACCTATCACCGTACTGCTCCAATAAACTGCCCCCGCTTCACGTGCGCCTAGGGCTGTCGCGAGGGGTAAGACTCAGGCCCTACGGTTTCAAAACCTCGCCTTGCTAGCTCAGGAGCGCAGATGCTCGACCTTCGTCTCAGCAGCGACCAAAGCCTTAGCATCGAAACGCCATCCGGTGACGTGGACCCATCCTTCGCTAAGTCAGTAGCCGAGGAGTCAAAGCGTTAGCGATGAGTAAGAAAGACCGCCAGGTAATCGCGCCAATGGAGGCGCCGTGACCTCCAGGCTGACGCTTCGCTCATGTCACTCGCCAGCGAGGAACTGTATGGCGGGACTGAAGGCGGCGTGGTTCGCCGCCGCCTCCTCTGAGCTGTAGGTCGCCGAGTAGCGACGAACCATCATCGGGCTCGAATGGCCGAGCAGGTACTGGACGTCGAGCTCGCGGGCGTTTGCGCGAATCGCCCAGGTCGCAAACGTATGCCTGAACCGGTGCGGGTTGACCTGCTTTACGCCGGCCTTCAGGGCATGACGGCTGAACATGACGTTCATATGGTGATGCCGCAGCGGGCGTCCATCGACGGTCCGGAACAAGTAGCCTTCTTCCCTTCCCCTGAAGCCGTCGAGATACAACCGCAGCACTGCCAGCGCCGGCTCGCTTATTGCGGTCCAGCGCTGTTTTCGGCCTTTGCCCTGCATGACTCGCACCCGGTGCTGGTCGAAGAACACGTCCTTGAGCTCGATCGAGACGAGCTCGCTAGACCGGACACCTGTGTCGAGGAGAAAGAAGATCATCGCCCGCATTCTCGCCCCGACGTACGTCGAAGGATTGGCCGCGTCGATCAGGCGGGTGATGTCGTCCTTCAGGAAGGGCTGCACCACCTTCAGCTCACGTCTGACCATCGGTACTCGCATAAACGGGTTCTCGGTCACGTATTCCATGCGCTTGCACCAGGAGAAGAACGCCTTCGCCTGGCGCTGATGGAGGTGCTGGGTGCTGGAAGACACGCCTCGGTCCTTGATCCAGCTCATGAACAGATAGACATGTGCGGCCCTGAAAGCTTCAATCTCCTCGGGTATGGCCAGAACGGAGCAGGCGGAGCGGAGCCGTCGCATGGTCTCGTCGTAGGCCTGGAGCGTGCGATGGGTCTTTCCTTCTACTGCGCAGGCCTTGAGGTAGAGCGGTATCAATTCATCGAGCTTGGCCATGAGGAACCCCCTTGAGTCTGTGCCACATCACTCACTCCGGTTCGAAATGAAGTCAAGCGCGCGAAACTGATCGTGACAGCGCCCGCCGTCCCGTGCGAGACTCTACCTCGAGCAGCTCGCGTGGCAATTGATTAGCGACTCAGCACTTGAGGACAACGGTCTGTTAATGATCCGACGGACGCCGAATCCCTCTTCCAGAGGCTCGATGATTTGCAAGACAGACTGGCCCGGGTCGAAAGCTCGCGCCCTGGGTGGGAGCTAGCGCATCACCCCTAATAGAATAGGTCGATCACACGGAATAAAAGCCTCTACGTGGACTTCGACTGCGGGATGCTGAGGGCTGCCCAAGGCCCAGAGTAGGATCCGTTGGTGGACTCAGCTCTTCCCGGATCACGGTCTTCCAGAAGGCCTTACATATGGTCGCGCTCCAGCTCGGCGATCCGGACCGAGCCGCTAAGAACTCGTAACACTATGACGAGATCGTGTTACTGACGGGGCCGAACTCCTAGTTCTGCCTAGTTACAGTGTTTTTACTAGTAGAACTAGGAAATGCTAGTAGAAAATGCCTGTTGAGGAGTCGGTAACAAGGGCGAAAGCTCTTGTTCCTCACGCTTGCGTGATTCGGAATACTGCGTCTTCCATGACCCAGAGCGTGCGGCGGCCGTCTGGGGGGCCGGGTGGCCTCCGTAGTAGGGCTGCAGAATAGGAAGGTATCGGTTCCATTTCGTCAGACCGGCTGGTACTAATCCGCTCGGATCAGCCGAGCCAATTGACCGCGTACATCGGTGAGAGAGGACACGATCATGTCGGCGCCTGATAGATCGAGTCCGCTTGTTACGGCGTTTGGAACGGCTACACAGAAGATATCCGCTGCCTTTGCGGCGGCGACTCCGTTTGGCGAGTCCTCGAACGCGACCGCCTCATGAGCGAATACCTGAAGCTCACTCAGCGCCTCAGTATAGAGATCCGGGGCTGGCTTCGGCCTCAGTCGCTCTCCTGCGCATTGGATCGTATCGAAACTTTCAGCCAATCCGTAGCGGCTGAGATGGGAAAGAACCCACGACTCGTCGCTGCTAGATGCGATTCCAACCCGGAGACCAGAATCGCGGGCTTCTTTCATGCACAGCTCAAAGCCGGGGAGGAGTGGAAGAGTCTCTGAGAGCTGGTTCTTGCGTGCTCGCCGCTTCGCCCTAAGAGCATCTCGGTCAACAGGCTCTGCAAGCAAGTCCTCCAGGTTTGATACGGGATCGAAGCCACCCCTAGTCCCAATTGCCGAAGCCCAAGTCTCGAGAGCAAGAACCTGTCCGTATGACTCGTAAATCTCATACCAGCTCTGAAAGCCCCCCGACTCGGTGTCGAGAATGAGGCCATCGAAGTCGAAGATCACAGCCTTGAGCATTCTGCTGTGGATGGTAGCAGCGTTCGACACATTCCGTATAAGCGTTGCCGGAGTCGAGACTCTTATCCGCGCCGCGCGTACGTCTATCAGCTGCACCCTATGCCGCAGCATCACTGCGCTCCTCTAAAGGGATTCCGCTAAATATTTCGATTTAGCATCTCAGCGCATCCCGGCAGTGCTACGCCGTCAAACCGGTCATGTCCCCGCAAGTCTTATATCGTGACCTGCGCCATCAAACAGACGGGGGTAGGCGGGCTGGCCTTCTGGGACGGATACATCTCTCCCATCAGCTTCCGCAGTCTGTTCTCGTCCAACGCTCCAACCAGCCATTCAAGCATCTGGTTCCGGCATATCCCTTGCGGCAGAAACACCTCCGCCACAAACAAAAGCGGAGGGGCCGAGTTGACTAGGCTGCCCGACCTGAGTGAGTGATGGGCAACTTCAAGAAGGGAGTGTAAAGATGGCCATCGAAGATCGGAATCTCACGGTCGGGACTCGCCTGGTGGCGAGCTACAGAAAGCAGGCCCACGTCTGCATGGTTGAGGAGTCGGACGAGGGTGAAGGTACGGTCTTCGTTCTGACAGACGGCAGGAAGTTCAAGAGTCCGTCGTCGGCAGCGAGTGCGGTCATGGGCGGTAAGGCCGTCAACGGGTGGCGTTTCTGGTCCGTCCAGGGCAGGGAGCCGAAGGATAAGGAAGGAGGCGAGAAGCCCAAAACGCAGGCCGCGCAGTCAAAGAGGCTCGTCTACCGCGTCCCGAACCAGAAGGGGATAGCGGAGGGTCAGAGCCGCTGGTTCTGTCGGGCCTGCATGAAGGGCTTCGTCATAGAAGGCTGTGGGCAGCCGAAGGCTTGCCCCGAAGGTCACGGTGGCGACGAGCCGAAGTCGACGGCAGGCTCAGCGGAGGAGGCGAGCAAGTAGGGCGCGGACGGCGCCCCGGGACGAGGCCCCTTCGGGGGCCTGTCTTGTAGCAACACTATGGCCAGATCGTGTTACCTACGTGGTGGGCCTCGCTGCCGGTGCTGGCTTCCGGCATTGTGGTCCGGCTCGCGTTCAGTGCACCGGTTGGGGCTAGCCTCTGGGTGTTGCGAGACCCAGTTGGCGGCGTCGGAGTTGCATGGATGGCCGCCGGTCCGCCAAGCTGGACCGCGTGGAACGCGTCAAGAGGAAAGGGAATCTGGGTAACGCGTGCTCGTCCAGGGGCTGAGCTTCCTGGTAGACTCGCGACGAAATGTGTGGCCGCTTCACTCTGAGCTACACGGAGCGCGAGCGCCTCTCAGAGGAGCTGGGTGTCCCAACCGAACAGATACCAGCTGAGTATCAGGCTCGCTATAACATTGCGCCGACCGACCTCCACTACATCATCCGCCTTCGCTACGAGGAAAGACAGCTACTGCCGGCAAGGTGGGGCCTGGTCAATACCTGGGCAAAGGATGCGAAGCGGGCTGCTGCTCAGATCAATGCGCGCGCCGGAACCGTCACGAGGCTGCCAGCGTTCCGAGACGCGTTCGAGCGGCGACGCTGCGTCATTCCGGCCGACGGCTTCTTTGAGTGGACGGGCACGAAAGAGGCCCGCCTGCCCCACTGGTACCACCGGTCTGACGGACGCCTCTTACTCTTCGCCGGACTCCACGAGTCCTGCCAGTCGAGCCCCGACAAGTGGGAGCGTACGTTCACGATTATCACGACAGCCGCCAACGCCGTGGTTTCACCCGTACACGACCGCATGCCAGCTATACTTGAGGGCGAGGCAGTCGAGGAGTGGCTGTACGCAGGTAGCGAACACGAGTCGCTCCTGCGGCTGCTTCGGCCGGCGCCCGATGACCTGCTACTAGACACGGCGGTTTCGCAGCACGTGAACTCGGTGAAGAACGACGACCCTGATTGCCTGGTCGAAATCGCGAGACTCTTTTAAGGAATACCAGCAGCAGGCAGCGCACCACGAGCGCTCTCCCTCGTTCTCTGCTTACGCTTGTAAGAACTCCCGGTACCGCAATGCCCGTCCACCGAGCCCCCAGCCACATCTCGAAGATGGTTCTTCCTACCGTTCTCGGTAGAGATATACCCGAACCTGGTTTGCTCTATGAGGAGATTCCGCTGAACACACCGATTGCGAGCGACATGAAGGTGTTCGTCCCTGCCAAGAACTTCAGGCAGTCCCTGGAGTTCTATGAGGCAATGGGGTGGAACATCAACTGGCGGTCTGACGACGACAGTCTAGCCGAGTTGGAGCTTGCTGATTGCCGTTTCTATCTCCAGAACTACTACAACGAAGACTGGGCGAACAATTTCATGATGCACATCACCGTAGACGATGCTCAGACCTGGTATGAGCACGCGTCCAAGGTGATAGATAACGGCGGGTACGAGTACGCTCGACTCAGCGAACCTAAAGAACAGTCTTACGGCGCGCTTGTCACTTTCGTCTGGGACCCGTCCGGGGTGCTTCTCCACTTTGCTCAATATCACGACAGTTGAAGCCCACGGAGTTCAGGTCCAGGATGTTGTTGGGCGCACAGTCCCACCCGCATCTTTTAAGATGGTTCTGCCTACCGTCAACTTAGGCCCATCTCGTATAGGCTTTTAACCTTACGGAGACAATAAATAAATGGAGAACGCTATTTACACCCCAGAGGGCTACACGGATCGAATACGACAAGAGCTCGGAAACTGCCTCATTGAGACGAATATTTCTCAAGGTGAGAAGTTCATAGGCAAAGTACGGGATCTATACGATCTTGGGGATCGTATGGTACTCATCACCACCGACCGACAGAGTGCCTTCGACCGGGTGCTGGCCGCTATCCCCTTCAAAGGGCAGGTCCTCAACATGACGAGCGCATGGTGGTTTGAACAGACCCGCCATATTGTGCCAAATCAGGTTCTATCCATCCCCGATCCAAACGTCACAATTGCCAAGAAATGTACCGTCTTCCCGATTGAGTTCGTGGTTCGTGGATACATCACCGGAACCACGAACACCTCCCTCTGGACGGTCTACCAGAGTGGTCGGCGTCACTACTGTGGCAACGATTTGCCCGACGGCCTAATAAAAAACCAGAAGCTCCCGACGAATTACCTCACACCGACCACCAAGGAGGAGGATCACGACCGTCCGATCAGCCCTGACGAGATCGTGTCCGAGAACTGGATGACGGCCGATGATTGGGAACAATGTAGCCGCATCGCGCAGGAACTTTTCGCTTTCGGTCAAGCCAAGGCAGCCGAGCATGGCCTAGTTCTCGTCGATACCAAATATGAGATGGGCCGTGACGAGAACGGTGAGATCCTTCTGATCGACGAGGTCCACACCCCTGACTCTAGTCGCTACTGGATCGCCGACTCTTATCAACAGCGCATGCGGGAGAGACAGGAACCCGACAACGTCGACAAAGAATTCCTCCGGCTCTGGTACAGGGAGAACTGCAACCCCTACGAGGATGAGGTCCTACCACCAGCACCGTATGACCTTGTAATCGAGCTCTCAAGACGCTACATCTACCTTTACGAGAAGATCACCGGTCGCTCTTTCGAGTTTCCAGAGGCGGACCATCCGATCGAGACACGTTTGGAAAGCAACCTTGAAGGAATCACATGAAGGTATACGGAGGGCAATAGGGCCAAGGTGATTCTGCCTCCACTTCAATTGACAGAAAGCCCTATCCAATAAACATGAAGTGTAGGCTAACCAGGCGCTCAACTTGACCGAGCCAGCGAAGGTTTTTTAAGTGAAAAAATACATTCTCTTTGACCATGATGGGGTTTTAGTCGAAACAGAACAATGGTATTACCTAGCAAACAAACGAGCGCTGGCATCTCTCGGAATTGATCTCCCACGAGACGCATATTTGGTGAATATGGCCAATGGAGTTTCCACGTGGGAGGCGGCACGAGTTTCAGGAATATCCGAATCTGAAATTAAACGTGGCCGAGAACTAAGAAACCGATACTACCAGGAATACCTGATGACCGAAGACATCGAGATCGAGGGTGTCCTGCAAACATTAGCCGAACTCGCAGATACGTATAGGATGGGTATAGTTACTACATCCAAACGAACTGACTTCGCCTTAATACACGAAAAGCGATTCATTCTAGACTATATGGAATTCTATTTAACTGTGGAGGATTACGAGCGAGCTAAACCACACCCCGAACCCTATCTGAGAGGACTCCAACGCTTTGGTGCTACTGCCGCTGAAACGGTAGTTATTGAAGACTCGGCGAGAGGGTTGAAGTCGGCAATAGCGGCGGGTATGGACTGCATCGTGGTTGCAAACGAGTTCACTGCAGCTCACGATTCGTCCAAAGCAACTGCCAAGGTCGCTACGTTTAGGGAATTGCCATCTACTATAAAGGGCTTAACAAGTTTAGCCAGGCGACGCTGAAAAGCGCGCGCCTGCTAAAAGCGTTAGGTCTTAGAAAACGAGAGTCATGAACCTATCCCAAAATCTTTGACAGTGTAGTCATGAAGCAGGCGATAGTCAGGAATGCGATGTAGACGTCGGTATGCCGATCGTACCGCACAACCAGCCGACGCCAGTTGTCCAGCCAGCCATGAGTACGCTCCACCTTCCAGCGACACGTGCTGACCGGGTACACCTTCGGAGGACGGCCGGTACGCTTGCGTCCAGGCCAATGATGCTGAGGAACCGAGGGAAGAATCCCTCGTCGTCGCAGTTCCCGCCGGAACTCTGCGCTGTCGTAGCTCTTGTCAGCAGCCAACGAGTCAGGTCTCTTCTTGGGCCTGCCTCGAGCACGAGGGACGCAAACCCTGTCCACCACATCCAGTCCCACTGTCACCTCGGATACGCTGACACCGGTCACACCGAAGGCCAGAGGCAATCCCTCTCCCTCCATCATCATGTGGACCGTGCTCCCCTTACCCTCCCATCCGTAGTCAACGCCCCCCCTTGGCTGGGACGAAACTTCAATCCAGGAACGCCTAGCTCCAGTCCAGCCTGCCCTGTTCAAGTGAGCTTCCTCCCTAAACAGAAACTGGAGGCAGTTGGAATGGTGCGCCTGATCGTAGTCTGGGATGCCCCCCCCCCCCCCCCCCCCAGAAACACAAGCGCGACAATGAGAATGGTGTGTCGGACCCTGGGATTTTTTGGGAAGCCGGTTCTTCCCATGCTGAGAGAGCCTTCGACGATGGCAGCCTAGATGTTCGTGTGAGGCCAAGTAGGGCTGGCGGACCGACTCGCTATAGCTGAAACTCCCAGCGGAAAGTTCGCAATTCAGTCTTACACGGCCCACTTGCCGGGACTCGAACCCGCCCAGGGTCGCTCTGCGCGATCATGGTCGCAGGCCGTGGGCCTTGACTCCGGGATGCTGAGGGCTGCCCCAGACCCAGAGTAGGACCCGCTGGTAGGCCCAGCTCTTCCCGATCACGGTCTTCCAGAAGGCCGTACAGATTATCGCGCTCCGGCTCGGCAATCCTGACCGAGCCGCGAAGAACTCGTGACACTATGGCTTGATCGTGTTACGTACCGGATGGGCCCGGCCTCAGGAACTCAGGGGGAGCCTTTGCACTGGGAGACGCTTTCCCGGCTGCGCACACCGTAGCCGACGCCGCCGTGCGTGGCATCCTCGGGTCAGCGGAGAAGGGCAGTCTTTGGTCTGCGGCCATGCGTTGCGGCGGACTCAGATTCTGAGGAGCGGCCCGACCTCGCGGAGCCGTTCGCGGCGCAGGCGGTAGTCCGGCGTCGCTCGTGCGACGACCGCCCAGTACTCGGGCGTGTGACCGGCGTACGCGCAGGTGAGCGAGTTCGTGGGCGACAAGGTAGCGAGCCACAGCTGCCCCGACGACCCCCCAGAGCCAAGTCAGGTCAGGACCCTGCGGGCGGGGCCATCACCGCGCGCCAGTTGAAGCGCAGGGTGCCGTCCGCTGCGCAACTCGCCCAGCGGCGGCGCTGGTCCCTGACGAGGATCACCTTCGGTCGGACACCGAGGAGGCTTACGATCCGCTCGACGCGCGGCGGCAGCTTCAGTGCGGCGCGCTCGCGATACCACGCCTCGAGGGCAGCGCGATGTGCTCACTGTAGTCGTTGGTATCTTGCAGGATTTCCAGCGACTCTGAGACCGAGAGGAAGGACGCGTCGACGAGGAAACGGCCAGGACCGCGAATGGCAGGATCTTGGCCAGGTCCCTGGAGCGGTCTTCGTTGTAATAGCGAGCTAACGCTGGAGGGTCCTGTGTCCGTCGCCCCGCATCTTCTCTCTGAGGCACCGTGAGGAGCAGCTAGAGGCTGCGAGAGACGACGCCGAGACTCAGCTTGAGCAGCGCAGGGTGGAGCTTCCGACCACTGAGGCGATCAAGGGGTACGTGGCGGACTTCCGTGAGTTCTTGCAGGAGGGGACGTTCCCCGGGCGCAAGGCGCTCATCCGCAACTTCGTGGAGAGCATCGATGTGGTGGGAGACGAGGCGACGCTGACGTACACCATACCCATGCCCAACGACGGCGCGACCCGCGAATCGGCCTCGGTTCTTGATTTCGTCCAGTCCGGCCTACCAATTGCACATCTGCCAAATGTTGCTATGACAGGGGCGTGTCCGAATGCTATCGTTCCTGAGCATTGTTGGAACAGCGGCGCTGTGAGATGTCATTGGGGTAGGAATGGCGATAAAGCTCGTCGTTGCGGTCACGGACGGCGACTGGTTTCAGACACTCAGCGAACTCCCTGAATTGAGTGAGGTCAATTTCTGGGCGCCGTCTACCGTGAACTTTCGTGCCCTCGAGCCGGGCGGGTTGTTCTTGTTCAAATTGCACGCACCTCGCAACGTAATCGTGGGTGGAGGAATATTCGCCTACGCCACCACGCTTCCTTTGTCGCTCGCCTGGGAAGCGTTTGAAGAAGCCAACGGAGCGCGATCCCTTGGGGAACTCCGACTGAGCATTGCAAAGCACCGAAGGGTGGATGCCAACGACCAGAGCGACTTTCATATCGGCTGCCGTATCCTCACACAACCATTCTTCTTTGATGAGCCTGACTGGATTAATCAGCCTGGTGACTGGTCCTCAAACATCGTCTCCTATAAGACATACAACACTGGCGATGTCGCAGGTCACGCTTTGTGGGAAGCTGTCCAAGATCGTTTGAGCCGCCAGTCGAGTCGCCAAGAGGGAGTTCTGGTAGCAGAATCGGCCGCCAGGTACGGAGAGCCACGCCTTGTTGAACCACGGCTTGGCCAAGGGGCCTTCCGAGTTATGGTTACGGATGTCTATGGTCGTCGATGTGCCGTTACACGGGAACGTACGTTGCCCGCGTTGGATGCGGCACACATCCGTCCGTTCGTTACGGGCGGCGCCCACACGGCTAGCAACGGCCTTCTGCTACGACGCGACATCCACAGCCTATTCGATGCTGGGTACGTGACAGTGACACCGACATTCGACTTCGAGGTTAGTCGCTCTATACGCGAAGAGTTCGAGAACGGCCGCGACTACTATGCCCTTCACGGTACGCGAATTGAGGTACCGCGCAGGCGCGCCCAACGCCCCGATCATGACGCCCTCACCTGGCACAATGAGAATATCTTCAGGGGATGAACGCCACCCCCGCGGCAGGGCCTACCAGAACGCGAAGGCCAACTCTGATGAGCAAAACGCGCGAATCGAGCATGACAAAGCCCTGGAACGCGCCATGACCGAGCTCTTGGCAGACCACACGGAGCTCTTCAAGCAGTTCAGCGACAACGAGTCGTTCCGCCGGTGGCTCGTTCGCCGTGACCTACATCGGGGTTGCCACGTCCGTCACGGGGTCCAGGGGCAAGGTGGGCTGACACCTGAAAGCCGTGTTTCTCGGAATACTCACCTTGCGCCCCGGAGACTCTACGCGGTGACGGTCACGCCCCTTAACTCGTAGCAGTAGCGTCCATCAGCCGGAGCCGGGAACACCAGCTCCATTAATCCATGGTTGACCCTGACCCGACACGATGGCTGTATAGCGTGACCAACGGCCTTTCCTTACCAAAGGTAAGGATTGGTAAGGAAAACGAACCTGAGGCCGGGTCAGAATGGTAGTGCTCAGCTCCCTCGCCGTCGAGGGGGAGCTGCCGGAGGACGGGCTGGCCGCCTACGGGGACGACGGGGGCGACCTGATGATGGCCCTGGCCCGGCAGGTTCATGCCGGCAAGGGGTTCTCCGAGCGCCCAGCGCTGCCCATACAACGCATGAGGGCAATGATCCTCTTCCTCCTAGATACCGGCGTGCGTTCAAGCGAGCTCGTCTCTATTGAGCTTTGCGACGTGGTGTTTGACGAGGGCCGTGTCCGCGTCCTTCAAGGCAAGGGGCGCAGGCAGCGCTGGACGGCGATAAGCGAGGTAGCCCTCTATGCCCTCAGAACCTATCTGGATGACTTCCGCGACTGGAGCGAAGGCCACCTCTTTCAGACCTTTGACGGCCGGACCCTTCGCAATCATCACATGAACGTTATGTTCACTCGTCACGGCGTTGCCGAGCATCGCAAGCCCCAGCACGAGCCCCAAGCCGAGGCCCTGCTTCCAGAGGACCGCGATGACCGCGACCAAAACGCCCAGCCAGACGCCGTCGAGGACTCCCAGGATGGCATCCCGCGCCGGAAGCCGCCGCGCCCCGACGCCGACCAGGCCATCTTGGGGAAAGCTGGCCCTCGACAGCGAGCGATGACTGCCGCTTCTTCGTCATCAGGCTTGATGGCGTCCGCCTACAGGGTGTTCCGGTAGGGCCAGGAGGACGACCTGGACAAGGGCTTGGGTCTGGCTGATGCACCAGGGCGCTGGGAGACCCGGTGTAGGCATCTAGACACCGACGGAGGCGAACGCGAGCCGGGCGTGCGGCGTGGCCTGGCTCCTCCAACGACAGTCGCTCGGGTGCGCGCCCAGCCGTCAGTTTGCCCTTCCTCAGCGCCTTGGCGCTTGGCGGCATGGGGGCTACAGCGCATACTGGACCGAGGGAGTCTCGGAGGTCAGAGTGCCTGACGAAGTCCGCAACATCTTTATGAGCCACATCCACGAAGATGATGGCACTCTTTCCCAGCTCAAGGATCTGGTAAGCAAGAGTGGTGTGGAGGTTCGTGACGGGTCGATCAACGCCGACAAGCCGAATCGGGCGACGAACGCCGACTACATCAAGTCAGAGATCCTCGCGCCGCGGATCCAATGGGCCTCGGTTCTCGTCGTCCTCGTGTCTCCACAAACGCTCACGAGTTCGTGGGTAGACTGGGAGATTGAGTACGCCCACAAACTCGGCAAGCGAATCGTTGGTGTATGGGTGCGCGGAGCCCGTGGCGCAGACCTTCCCGATGCTCTCGACAAATACGCAGATGCCGTTGTCGGCTGGAACAGCGAGAAGGCTGTTGACGCGATTGCGGGCGCGAGCAACGACTGGATGACACCTTCCGGCGAACCGTGGTCTACGCGAGAGATTGCACGGTTTAGCTGCTAGCGACTAACCGTGAAACTCTTCTCGTACGTGGTTGCCCGGGACTACGGCTTTGCACCCAATCCGTTCTACGGCTTCTGCACGCTGTGCACTTGTAAGCCCGTGATCCGACGGGTTGCCTCGGTGGGTGACTGGATCGTTGGCACCGGGTCCAAGAGACGGAATAGAGAGAATCACGTCGTCTTTGCCATGTACGTCACCGAAACACTTACCTTTGATGA
This sequence comes from Dehalococcoidia bacterium, assembly GCA_963664765.2. Classification (GTDB taxonomy): domain Bacteria; phylum Chloroflexota; class Dehalococcoidia; order DSTF01; family WHTK01; genus WHTK01. The sequence continues at coordinate 34,502 of CAXXWO010000001.1, forward strand.
GTACTGGTCTGATCCGCGCTTCGCGAACAAGCGACCGATGCTGCACGGCAGTAAGAAGCAGGCGTTCGGTGACAACATTTATCACCGTGATATTAGCATCGGAACATGGGCACAAGAGAACTCGCACCATAGCTATCCCGATGGCACGCCGAACCTCAGAAACATAGTCAATGACACGCAGACGGATCGTATCCTGATCAGCGATGACTATGTCTATTGCGGAGGCGCAGGCCCCAAAATACCTGCCAGATTCACCCAGTTTGAGAACGACATGCGCGCTCGCCGCAATCACAGGAGCAATTTCCCATCCTGGTTCATCGACGATATCGCCAGTTGGGTTCGCAGCCTCGAAGGTGTTGGCTACGTCGACGAACCACTCGATTGGCTTCGGACACGATGAAGACACATTTGTCGCCCTCCCTGCTCACGGTTTACTTTATATGGCATCCCCGCTCGCCCATAGGGCGTGAACTTTCCACACACATGTTCCACGAGCTATGTGCGGACCCGGACTCTCCAGCCGACCGCGGACTAGGCATCCCTGTCCGCTTTCGCACAACAAATGAGGCCAATAACGTGCCGGGTCCCGTTCCATTCGGCAAGACAGCCTACACAGCCGTGTTCGTCTTGGTCGATGATGAGCTATCTGGTAACGGAGAGTGGCGGGCGTATGCCGACGAAATCGTCGAGGCAAAGCAAGGAGAGGACCTCGTCGTGCCCGTCGCCCTCACGGCACCACATCGCCTGCCAACGAAGTTACAAGGGCTCCAAGCGATCCGGCTAGATCAGACAGACGACGCGCTGCGCGCTACAAGATTGCGTCAGCATGTTGTTCATGGCTTATGCCGATTGCTGCATCCTGAGGCAGGAAGGGTCCGCGTGTTCGTCAGCTACGCCAGAGCCGATGGTGCCGAGCTGGCACGGAGCGTTCGCCGCTATCTCAGGGAGGAGGCATGGGTGGACGACTTCTTCGACGAGGCGGACATACCGGATGGAGCCCCCTTCGCCGACTTCCTGCAACGATCCGTCGATGGGATCCCGGTCCTGCTCGCGATCCACACCGATACCTACTCGTCACGCGAGTGGTGTCGACTTGAGGTGCTCGCTGCGAAGAAGCGGTCTGTACCGATCGTTGTCCTCACGGCTACCAAACGCGGGGAGGCCCGCTCGTTCCCCTACATGGGAAACGTGCCGACGGTCCGTTGGACCGACAACCTCTGCCTTCCGGAACTCGCCAGCGCCTTGCTTCGTGAAGTGCTGCGTGCGCGCTATTTCCCGCTGCGGGCCGAGCGAATCTGTGCTCTGCACGGACTTCCTCCATATGAGACCTTCGTGCACCCACCGGAACTGCTAACGGCGCTCCTGTATAGGGAGAGAGTTGCCGACGCTAACGGGCACGAACCGCGCTACCTCTACCCTGATCCGCCGTTGGGTACCGAAGAACTGCACCTTCTACAACTTCTTGACCCAGATCACACACCCCTTACTCCAACGATCCTGAGTTCCATATGACTATGGCGGCCGGGCCAGTTCGCGAGCAACTGCGCGAGCAACTGCTAGTTGGCATCTCCGTTTCGGAACCAGCGGAAGGAGAGCTCATCGGCCTCGGACTGTCGCAGGTGCACGTTCGTCATGCTTTCATAGAGATCGCACGTCATCTGCTGGCTGCGGGCTACTCGCTTGCCTACGGCGGCGACTTTCGGCAGCAAGGCTATACCGAAGCGATGCTCGACCTCGTTCGGACTTACAGCCGGGACGATCAGCCTGGGCCCGAGAGAATCCGCGTCTATTCGGCTTGGCCGCGTTGGCTTGGACTAGGTGCGGATGAACGCGCCGAGCTTGTCAGTGTCGCCACGCTAGTGCCAGTCGATCGACCGCCCGGCGCCCCAGAGCACCTCGCTCCAGAGACTGACCGGGCGATTGGTGACCGGCTCTGGGCCGCACTTGCGCTTACCGAGATGCGGAGGGAGATGAATCGGGACATCGACGCCCGCGTGCTACTCGGCGGAAGGTCGTCTGGTCAAGAGGGCTTGCTCCCGGGCGTAGTCGAGGAGGCCGCACTAGCTGTCGATGACGGACTTCCGCTATTTGTGGTTGGCGGCTTCGGAGGAGCGGCTTCCTTGGTCGGTTCGGATTTAGCTGGCGAAGCCCGGCCCGAGTTGTCCCTGAACTACCAGAAAGACAACACGCCCGGCTATGCCTCCCTTTGGGAGGCAGCCCAGGGGAGTTCTGTAGAGCCGAACTTTGAGGACTTAGTAGAGAAGCTGGCCCGGATTGGGGCGGGGGTGAATCGTAACGGGTTGTCATCTGAGCAGAACGACATGCTCCTCGAAAGCAGCGATATCGACGAGATAATTGCTCTAGTACTCCGGGGCCTCAAAACCATGACGAAAACCTAGGCGCGGAAGATCACGCCAGCTCGAATACACGACCTTCCAGGTCGCAACGGATGGAGCCGCCTCCGCGTTCGCGAATGGCTCTCCAGACTTCATACCCCTGCAGAATTGCCCGTTCCCATTCTCCACTGCTTCGTGCCCCGACCTCTAGCCGGGATGTCATCTCACCAATGGTCCGTAGCAGCTCATAGTCAACATGGCGCAGGCCCTCAAGGTAGTTATGGCGCTGCGCATAATCGAACACAAAGGCGACAATCCCCTCATCCATCACGATAGCCCGGCCCCCGTCCTCGACGTTGTCGACGCCAGGGTCACTCTTGCGCTTCCGGCTCATCAATTTCCTCACAACTGGAGACCAGCCAAGCAGAGTCATATGGGCGAGATGGAACACATCGTGGAACTTGTATCCATCGTCTTGGTAACTATTGTCGTCGAGCGGATCCCCAACAGTCTCCCCGTCAATGGAAAGCACCGCCTTGCGTGACGAGTCCTCTGGATTCTCACGCACATCTGCGACGAACTGTCGGGGCAATCTCTCTGACTCCGGGAAACCGTCATCAAAGTACCAGCTGACGTTAGGCTCAGCCGCCAGCCACCGTGCCCTGGTCTTCTCCAGGTTCGTTACTGCAATTTCGTGGAGACCAATGTCAAGCTTCGTTGCAAGATTGGCAACGTACCATAGAATATCTCCGAGCTCCTCGCATATATGATCTCGGAAGAAGAGGTGCGCACTGCCATCCCGGAGCCACTTCTTGTACTCCGTTTGAAGCGAAGCTGCTTCGCCAATGATGCCGAGAAGCGGGACAACGAGGCCATCGCCGCCTCGTTGAGGCACACGGTCCGTGGCTTGAGCCTTGGCTTGATACTCATTGAATTCCATCCTTGCGCCTCCCCATCGATCGGTTGACAATTCGCGCATGCTCAGGCACACCGACCTCCTTCGTACCTTCGTAGGTGACCTTGCAGGATCTACCCAGATTCCGGGGTTCCGGAATCCGTACCAGTCTTCGCACGCCGCCCATAACCTCTTTCAGTTCCTCAGCCTACACGATCCTTCGTCGGAGGCTCTCCTGCTGGTCGGAGAGGCGCCAGGATACCGAGGAGCAGCCGTGTCAGGCGTCCCGTTCACTTCGCTCGCCGTCCTGGAAGAGTGTGACGATCCGTGGGGCGCGTTCGGGCACGAGAGGTACAGAGCACCGCCTACCAAGGCCCGATCTCAACGAGAAGCGACGGCGACCATGGTGTGGGGTGTGCTCAGGGAGCAGCTCTCCTCTGAACCATTGCCACTTACATGGAACGCGGTACCGTTCCATCCGATTGGCTCCTCCGTCGACTCGAACCGGCCAGTCCGACAGCGCGAGGTCAAGGTCGGGGCTCAGTGGCTCGAGAGACTCCTGGGGCTGTTCCCCCGGTCCAAGCCGATTGCGATCGGCCGGACAGCTTCAATTGCGATGACGTCCATCGGTGTCCAGCACGCGCCGATCCGGCACCCCTCACACGGGGGCTTCAGGGACTTCCAAAGTGGCATCGAAGCTCACAGTGGGGCCACGAGAGTGCTCCGGCACTAGGCGAACTTTAGTTCGCGAGCCTCCTGACCCACAGCTACCCTCCACACCTGGAGCTCGGTGCGACTGCGACCCGGAGGGATCTACCGTGAGCAATGTGCCGAGGAGGAGTTGATCGTTGCGCTCAGTCTCTACCTCCGCCCGGGCCTTCTCGGCGACGCGAATCCCGCCGTCATCGACCACTCACCCGTTCTGGAAGCGCTAACGGTCCAGTCCGAGCGTGCAGATGCTGTAGTCCTTGCGGGTCACCTATTGCGACAATCGAGGTCCTGCCGTCATCGGACAAGCCCGGCGCTCCTCATTTCTGACAGCCCCTTGTCCGTCCGATGTGCGGATAGAGTGTGCTGAGGCGGTCAAAGGCTACCGATGCGGCGATCCGGGTAGGCAAGCAGTGTCTACTCGCCGGTGGCGACAAACCACCGCGAGCCCCTTCGAGGGCGCTTCCGCACGCAGGGCTTCTACCGTTTAGATCAGCTCATCGCAGCCGTTCTGCTCCGTGGTTCTGCTCCCTGGCGCCGCTGCGTCAGCCTCAGTGTCCATTGACGAGAGCGGTATGCGCTCCTCGTGGGGGCTGGAGCCTCGACGCCACGTCCGGGAGCCAGCGGAATACTCAGGGGACGATGAGACGGATGAGCCCATGAGCACCCCGCCGAGGCTGAGCACCTTGCGGCATGCGTCGCCGAGAATGTCGACAGCGATGACCTAGCCCGACCGGCGCCCCGCGTACTTGCAAACCTAGCCGCTGACCACTAGGTCGCATACCCTCACGGGAACACCAAATACGCAGGAGACTTTGGCTGATGGGTGGCTTCACCGGCTCGGTTTAGCCACTGAAACAGATTCGGAGTAACTTGGAGGGCACGGGTGCATAAGGTATTTTTGAGTTATCACCATGGGAATGACCAGCAATACAAGGAAACTCTGGTGGCGTTCGCGGAGCAGAACGGTATTTTCATCGACCAGTCTGTAGACACGGGAGACCTTTCTGATGATCTCAGTGATGGTTACATTCGTGAGCTCATCCGCGACGGATACTTGAGGGACTCGACGGTGACTATTGTCCTCGTCGGAATTCAAACGAAAAACCGCAAGCACGTAGACTGGGAGATCTACTCGAGCATGTATGACGGGAGGATTAACAAGAAGTCCGGCATCCTCGTGATCGAGCTTCCCGAAGCGAGTTGTGACCATATTATGGCGCCACATGGACAGGAAGAGAGGCAACTGTATCGCAATGTGACATGGGAATCTGTAGATACAAGGGCAGAATATGAGCGCCGTTACCCATACATGCCAGCGAGAATCATCGACAACTTGCTCAAGCCGGAGGCGTTGATATCAATCGTCCCATGGAAGAGACTTGACAAGGAAACCTTTCCTCACCTCGTTGAAGCGGCATATCGCGATCGGACAAAGTGCGAATACGACTTGAGCAGGCAAATGAGGAGAGCCAACTCGTAGAATGAGCAAGGTTGCTCCTGGGCGAGCGCAAGTGGTCTCTCCTGGTACGGCTTCGCCGAAGCCCTTGGCATAGGAGTGAGGACTATTCATTCATCGCCGTGTTGATTGCTCTTACCTTCGCGGCGCTGGCCGCCATTCCGGTTTGTTGCGAACTTCTCCTTCGCCATGGCTGTCATCCGACTCGTGACACACGGGCGGCCTTATATGCACCCGCGCGTGTTAAGGTTTCAATGAGGAATCAGTTAAAAGGGGTAAGAAATGGCCGTTAAGCATCACTGCTTCGTCTCATACCACGACGCCAACTCCACCGCCGTGAAGGCCTTCATTGGCGACTTCAAGGACGTATTCACCGCGAAAACGGTCGGGGTCACGGACGCAGACGACTTCATCAACTCCAACGATAGCGACTACATCATGCGGTGCATCCGCGAGAAATATCTAACGACCACGACCGTGACAATCGTTCTGATCGGCGAGTGTACGAAGGCTCGGAAGTACGTTGACTGGGAGATCGCATCCTCGTTACGAAACGATCCCGTCAACCGCCGGAGCGGTCTCTTGGGAATCAATATGAAGAGCGTCGCTAGTCAGTCGTTGGCGCCTCCCCGACTCGAAGCCAACTACGACAGCAAGAACCCGGCGGGTTCGTACGCGCTCTATCAAGTCTATCCGGACACAGCGCAAGACCTCCGCGACGCGATACAGGCGGCGTTCGACCGGCGCGAAACGCCCCAACCGGACAACACGTTAGAGCTCTTCGTGAACAACCGACAGTGCCCATGACCAGTGACGAGTACGTCGCCAGTCGCCTCGCGCCCGAGATCGACTACTACGATCGCCGCGCCGGACAGGACAAGACGCGCTTTCAAGCGGCTTCGCTCCTCGCGATCGCCGCCGCCGCCGCAGTACCGGTGCTTGCGGCTGCTGACTTCGAGCGCTGGGCTATCGCCGCCGTTGGCGGCGTCGCAAGCGTGGCTCTCGCAATACTCGCGCTGTTCAAGTGGCAGGAGGACTGGCTACGATTCCGCGGTAACGCTGAGAGCCTGAAGAAGGAACGCGCCCTCTATGAAACGCGTACGGGGCCGTACCGGGACCTCAACGGCCCCGATCTCGTTGAGGCATTGACCCTTCGGACTGAAGAGCTGATCTCGCGAGAGCACCAAGTCTGGCATTCCACCCAGCGCGAGGATCACTCGTCGACCAAATCGTAACAAGAGCACGGGGGCCAGGGAGAAAGCCCATGGTAGGGACGGTGCCGATCCTCCTCCCCCATGCTGCTTAGTAGGCTCATAAGGGCGCACGAGTTAGGGAGAGCGAGATGGACCAGGCAACGCGAGCAAGGCTGATCGAGAGCTACGGCGCAGGCTGCGAAGTGGTTGCGGCCGCGCTGGATGGTCTCACGGACCGCCAGCTCGACCGGCCGGACCCCGACGGCGGCTGGACGGCACGCCAGGTTACGCACCACCTGGCGGACAGCGAGATGACCTCGGCTATTCGCTTCCGTCTGCTGCTCTGCGAGGACAACCCGCAGATACATGGATACGACGAGGCGGACTTTGCTCGCCGCCTCTTCTACGCTCAGCGTTCCATGGCCCCGGCGTTGGCGGCGCTAAAGGCGGCTCGCGACACTACAGCCCAGATAATCGAGCACCTGAGCGACTCCGACTGGCAGCGGACGGGCTACCACAGCGAGAGCGGCATCTACAGCCTCGAGGACTGGCTGGAGATATACGCCTCCCACTGTCACGAGCATGCCGACCAGATACGGCGTGTTGTCGCCACTACCTAGGGTTTGTCTTGGCATGAGGCGCGCCTAGCTGGAACAACACCCAGAGCGAAAGCGACTTGTCAGCCGAAGAGACGGGGCGCTTCCCACAAACAGGAGCGCCGCACTCCGCTACAACCAGTTGCTCCCCGATGACAAGCGCGGCAACGACCACGCCACCCATTAAGGCTCCTTGGCCATGTGGTTGTACAGGTAATGGGTCGCCCCACCACTGGGTACCCCAGCACAATCGCGATGGCAAACGCGACGATACGCGTGGCGACCCGGAGCTTGCATGTCAACTTGGAGCCGGAAACCAGAGTGCGTCAGCCTGCGAGCCCGATGATGGTCCGTCGTTACTCCGCAACCTACGACTCAGGGCAGGCGGCGGCACACGCTGCCTTCAGCCCGGCGATGCAGCTGTAGGGGTAGGGCGTGGAGTAGCAGGCTGAGCCGAACTAGCACCATCACCGGTCCTGGACATCTGTCTGCTCCTCCGTCTGGCGGTGACCTACCGCCTCCCAGGAGGCCTCGACAATCTCAGTCATCCAATACGAACTGCTAACCCTGTGCCCAACTTCGCTGACGCGTGCCACTCAAAGACGGGGGCGACCCCACGGCCTGAAGGACGTACTCAAGGCCCGAAACGCGGGTCCCACCCTGATCAGAAGCCCTAACACCCGCGCCGCTGACCTTGCTGCCATCGCGCGTCCTGAACTCAACCGCAATCGCATCGAAATGGAGTTCAGCACGACGTTGGGGAGGGCAGCCGTCGACATCTCCACCCCCGGGCAGAGCAGGCGCCGGCGGCGCACGGTTAGTGGTCCCCGGCGGCGGGAAGGCTCGGGGAGTTCACGGAGGCGGCCAAGGCGCGGCTGGGACGGTAGGCTTGAAGCCGGCACATAGTCAGAAGTAACCTTCCTCGGGAGCGCAGCCCGACGACTTGCGTTCATTGAGGTGGAGTCTGACGGACGTCTCGTGCTACCAGGGAGCCGGCCAGTTCGGTAAGGCGTATGGGATCATGTTGGGAAATGACACCCACGCCTTGGGGTCCGTGGACCGTGTGTTGGCGGATAAGATGGTACGCCTTTGTGCCGAGACCTCCGATTACCTATACACCCGATACTCGTCTACAACCGATAGGTACGAATCGGGCTCCCGTCCGATGCTGGAAGGATACGTGGCCGACGCCGGCGCATCCCAAGGGCCTTCCACGGATAGGGTGGTCAGGGTCGTCGACTTCTGTCAGGTTCTCGGCGAGCGAGCGGTCGACTATCTCGATGGGATGCGGTTCGGCGGGACCGAGGAGCAGATAATCACCCGTGGCTCCGAATGGTGCACAGATGTAGCCCGGGTTGCGTGTGTCATGTGCCAGGTCGCTAGCGTGCCGTCGAGATTGATCTGGCTCTTCAATCTCAGTCAGGCTTACAGCGGACACCAGATCATTGAGGTGTACAACGAGGGGGGTTGGGGAGCTGTGGATCCGCTCAACGGTGTCGCATACCGCCACCCGAATGGGAAACCGGCGACGACCTGGGAATTGATGAATGATGAGGAACTGGTTCGATCAAGCTGGTTGGACCGGTCAAGCTTCTATACCAATCCTCGGCAATTCGAAGCTGCCGCAGTCTGCAACTACCTTATCCGGCAGGCCTCCGACTTCGACTACACGGTAGGCCCGCTGAACGACTACACACGGCGAGTCCTCGAGATGGCCGATGCCGGCTGGCCCGGCGGGTTGCGATGGCTACACGGAGAGGAAGGCGGGTAGTCATGGCACCGAGCCAAGATCACAGATCGAGACTTCCTGTGAACACGGTTGCCCCAGAGCTTAAGCGTAGGGGCGGTCACGATGTCTCCCGGTTGCAGGCCCACGATATGTTCCTGCGCGGCGACCAAGCGACACTGCGACCCATGACTGAAGACGATTGGGACTTCCTGCTCAAATGGAACAATGATCCCGAAGTGATGAAATACGCTGATCATGATGATTTCAAGCCGAGGACGCTGGCTGAGGTTCAGTCAATTTACCGCTGGGTTTCCACTCATGCCCACTGCTTCATGATCGAGGTAGAGGAACACACCGTCGGCGAGTGTTGGCTGCAGGGCATGAACCTGCGGCGCATCGTCGACCAGTTCCCCGGAAAGGATCTCCGGCGTATCGATGTGATGATCGGTGAGAAGGAGTTTTGGGGCCGAGGTTACGGGACTGAGGCGATCGCCTTGCTGGTCGACTTTGGCTTCAGGCACGGATCGGCCGACGCCATATTCGGCATTGTCTCTGCCGACAACATCCGCAGCCTGCGCGCCTTCCAGAAATGCGGGTTCGGCTGTCACGCCCTAATACATGAGGAGGACGGCACCTCAAGCTACGACTTGGTGGTAACGCCGATTGACCTACCACATTGAGCCACCTCATGCGAAGGCTCCGCTAGCTAGGATGGATGGGGATAACGTACTCACAGGAACGCCTCCTGTACAATAATAGCCCGCAGCCCACCAGACTTCCGTACTAAAGACGCTGGCTCAGGTTCAAGTTGGTCCTGTAGGCCAATGACGGCCATCATGGAAGAGGGTTGTCGCGTACCAGTGAACTTGGGCGCAATCGTTTGCCTCCATCGTGACGGGGAAACTCGGAATGGCTAAGATTCGGCGGGCTACTGTAGAGGACGCTGCTACAATCGGGCGGGTTCACGCAGACAGTTGGCGCAGCACCTACAAAGCAATCGTGCCGGATTACTACCTGGACTCAATTGATGTTGAAGAGTGGGCTGAGCGTCATCGCCAGGCCCTGACAGATCCCGGCGATAGAGAAGTCTCGTACGTCGCCGAGGTGCAACACGAGGTCGTGGGTTGGGCTGCTGGCGGACCGAATCGTGATGCTGACCCTACGCTTGTCGGGGAGCTTTATGCCATCTACCTGCTAGCCGACTACCAGCGCCAGGGGATTGGGCTCAGACTGACAGTGGCAGTAGCCGAAGGGCTGATGGAGTTCGGCATCAGATCGATGCTCGTATGGGTGCTGACTGAGAACTGGTCTGCCCGTCAGTTCTACGAGGCGCTGGGTGCAGGATACGTCCAGGAGCGGCGAATCACGATCGGTGGTGCTTCGTTGAGCGAAGTGGCCTACGGGTGAAAAGACTTGAACCGCCTTGTGACCATGCGAAATTAGACAACATTCGCTCCACTTCAACCGCCAACTCAAGAGTGCGCAGTACAGTACACTTAGGCCCGGTGTTCTGACGCTACAGGGGGGCGGTCGGGGGGCTCCAGAGGAAGGGTTAGGCGCGTCGATGCGGCGCTGGGCAGTTCCAAGCTCATCCTAAGAGGCGCGACCTGCATCTCGATCCGGGGAGGACCCGCAATGGCGTCTCAGCGCTTCTGGACCCGCGGCGAGACGATCATGCACCGGCAGGTGGCGCACTCCGACGGCAACGTAGTCGGCTGGCCGCACGTCGTCGTCGAGGACGGAGCGGAGCGCAGCGTTTTGTACCAGCCCGAAGGCGCGCCGTTTCTCATCTGGAACCTGGACGAGCAACGCTTCTTGCCGCAGTTCAGCGTGCGCATGTACGCCCTGCGCATCGTCTATCCGCACCGGCCGTATTTCGTCAGCCTCTGGTTCGAGGGCGAAACGGGCATACCGCCCTGGTGGCAGCCACACTTCGGCGGTGACTACGCCGGACGCTTCCGCGGCTGGAAGGTCGACCTGTGCTCGCCTCACAGGCGCACCGAGATCGGGTTCGACACCAGCGATGACGTTCTCGACTACATCATCCGGCCCGACTACTCCTGGTATATCAAAGACGACGAGGACCTTACCGGCTTCACGGCCGCCGGCGTCTACACTGAGGAAGAAGCCGCTCGCATCCGGGAGGCCTGTCGGGGTGTCATGCCGCTCATCGAAGCTCGTGAATCACCCTTCGACGCCGAATGGACGGGCTGGCTCCCGGAACCAGACCTCGCTCTCGGCACCCTCCCTTCCGACTGGCAGCACTACCCTGGCGCCGACATTCACACGACGACGCTCACTACGAGCGCGGCGAGCTCGGTCGCCCCTACGATGCCTGGCGAGAGCCTTAGCCTTAGGGGTCAAGGGAGAGTATCGAGAACGAGAAGGCCGACGGCAGATCCACTTCACGGGTGGGAGGTGGCCTGAGGCCTGCGTTTTGCCTGGAAGGAATTGTGCGGTTGGGGGGCAGTAGGTCCACTTCCGCAAAGGTAGAGCTGGTTCTGCTTGCGATTCTGGCGACACAATCCTGCGAGACTGTCTCTCTCTACCTAGTCTAGGGCAGCCGGGGAAGGAACTCGGAGAGCCGGAAGCAGTGGATAAGCTGATCTGAGGAGATCAACTCGTCGATGATCGAACGGCGGTCGGCTGGCTTCAGGAGGCAATCGTTCATGACGACGAAGATCGCCCCGCGGAATCTGCGCCCGTCCCTTTCGAGCCGCTCCTTCGCCTCGCCGAGATGGCGGCCGCTCTGCACGACCATGTCGATCAGGACGAGGTTTCGCCCCAAGTCGTCCCCCACCTTCTCCGGGAGAAAGTTGAGGGTCACGTTGTCCATTGCGAGGTGCCTCTTGCCGAGCTTCAAGCCAAGGAGAAGCGCCAGGCCATGGGCTCCCGAGCTCAACTGGCAGACCGTATCGAAGTCCCAGTCGAGACCCTTGACCGCCTCGGCAATGAAGTCGGTGATGCGGTCGATCACTTCGGGCCGCGAGCTTAGATCGATGGTCGCATTCCAATTGACGCTCTTACCTGTCCTGTCATCCCGGACAAGGACTTCACTCGAGTGGATAAGCTCGCTATAGCGCGCCTGGCCGTGAGGGCCAGCTGTGTAGCGGGATACTGTGCCGGCTGGATCGAAGCACTTTTCCGCCGCGTCCCGAAACACCTCCCAGGTGGAGGCGAACTGATTCCACTTTCGCAGCAGATCACGCAGCTGACGTAGGTTTTCCGTCGTAGTGTCGTCGGCCGCCGCGGCCGAGGCACGGATGCGCTGGAGCAAACGGCTGGTGTCACGGTCAAAGACTGGGCGCAGTCGCACTGGGTCGCCTCGCCGCTCGATGGCCGCCAGTGCATCAGAGGAGAGGAACCCCGCGAGCGATTCGCCGATGTCGGCAAAGATCTCTCCCCAGAAGCGATAGGGGTGGTGCTCGAAAGCCGAGAGTAGGTGCGCCAACGCCAGGGCTTGCGCCCGGAAGAAGTCCAGCCTCTGTTCTAGGTCGCGCGCAAAGGAATCAGGGACCTGGGAGATGAGCGCGCTGATGCTCTGATAGGCCAGACGCTCCTCCTCGCCAAGACTCCGGGCTCGGCCGCGGTTCCATCTCTCGACTTCACCGACAGGGATCCTGAACATCTCGCGATTGCTCTTGCGCGGCTCGCAACCGATGAGCCCATCAGCGAGCGCCTGCAGAATTACCTTCTCCGGCTCGCCGACTTGAATCGCGAAGCGCTTGGCGCTAATGCTCCTCTGCTTGGAAATCAATCTAGCCTCGGCATCTAAAATCAATGCAGATGAGGCAGGTTAGGTGCAGATGGCACAAATGTCAAACCTCTGGCCAGGTGCGCTCAAGATTCGCGCAAAGACCAGGTGGATGAGTGCCGGACGCGCGACAGACGTGCCCAGCCGCGGCCTTACGCTGGGCCGGGACTGAAGTTGTTCTGCCGAATTAACGCCGGATGCCCCGGCGGGAAGGATGCCTTAGTGACCGCAAGATTAGAAGCAAAAGCCAACCTACCAGCCGACGTGCCAGCGTCGAAGAGAGCGGATTACCTCCATAACTGGGAGGTGGTCACCAAAGGAACGGGGCGCTTGATGCTCCTTGCCGGCGACCAGAAGGTCGAGCACCTCAACGATGACTTTGTCGGTGACTCAGCCGAGGGCCCGATAGCCACGGATGACGCTGACCCGGAGCATCTATTTCGAATCGCTGCGCAGGGCACTATTGGCTGCTTTGCAACTCAGTTTGGGTTGATCGCGCGTTATGGGCTCGATTACGGCGCAGTTCCTTATCTCGTGAAAATCAACAGCAAGACGCATCTCGTCAAGACGAGCCAGCGCGATCCGCGCAGCCTGGCGTGGGTCACGATGGAAGACGTTCTAAGACTGCGGGAGGCTGGGCTCAAGATCGTCGGCGTTGGCTTCACGGTCTATCCGGGCAGTGAGTTCGAAGCAGAGCAGATACGCGAAGCTGCCCGCGTCTGCCTGGACGCTCACCAGCAGGGGCTCATCGCCGTTGTGTGGATCTATCCGCGGGGAGTCGCCGTCGTAAAGGAGCAGGACCCGCACCTGCTGGCGGGGGCCGCCGGCCTGGGGGCCGCGTTAGGTGCCGACTTCTGCAAGGTGAACTTCGCCAAGCCGGAGGATGGACGCTCGGCGGCCGAGAGCTTTAAGGAGGCAGTTCGGGCTGCCGGACGCACACGAGTTATCACAGCGGGCGGAGGCAGCACGGATGTCGCCACCTTCTTACAGACCTTGCACGACCAGATATTCATCTCGGGAGCCTCTGGTAGTGCCACGGGCAGGAACATCCATCAAAAGGACCTGGAGTCAGCCATTCGCATGACGAAAGCGATCAGCTCGATCACCTATGGCGGATTCAACGTCGACGCAGCTATGGCCGTTTTCGAGGGCGGGTTGGAGTACTCCATTTGAGCTCCCTGAGAACTTCACGGGCGGGGGAGGTGGCCTGCAATCTGCGTTTTGCCGGGCAATGGAAACGCAGCGGGAGAGGGGAATGCCGACCTCCTGCAACTGTACGCCTATCTTGTAGACGAGCCAGGCGCGGTTGGCCATTGGATCCAGTCCGGCGACGAAAACTAAGCCGCTGCCTTGCCGGCGCAGCCCTTCGAGGCCTCCGTTAGCGCTGAGTGGCCCTGCTGGACGAAGTTGCCGTGTCCAGATGGCCTCCGCAATGTGACGCAGCGAGGTAGAGTTTTGTTTCTTGGTCGGGCTTGAGCCGTGAGCTATCGGTCTCATGCAGGAAGGTGATGGCGTTCGGGTTAACGGCCCCCTGCCCGTTTGTGGCCGTCAGAGCCCGAACGGGAGCTAGGTTAGCACATGTGTACGCTTTTGGCTGGGAAAGTGGCCTGAGACCTGAAGTTTCCCTGAAGTTTTGAAGCTGGAGCGACTGACTTTTAATCTGTATGCGGCCGTCTTTAGGGGTCGCTAAGAGTAGCTTTAGGTTCAGAATCACCCTAGCTGGTCGCCTGGCGTCGCCTCTAGCCGCTGAGCCTGGCCGTCAGATTGGCCGTCAGGCTGTGACGAGTCTGAGCCGTCGCTAGAGCGGGCACTGCGGCACGGGGAGCTGCCAAAGGCGTAGAGGTTCTAGTGCAGAGCGCTCATTCACCACGAGTGCTTAACCTCCGGCCTACCTGCTTCTGACACCATGGCGAAAACGTCCAGGAGACGCCATGAGCCTCATCAGCAGGGTCAGGTCGAATTACTACTACGCTCGCGGCCTCGGTGGTTATCTGCGCGACCCGATCACTCTTGAGGAAGCCCGCGCTAGTGCGGAACGAGGGCTCTCCGCTCGCAGCCAGTCATTCCTCCAAGTGTTAGAACGATACGTCTACAACGACCCAAGGAACCCCTATTTCAGGCTGCTCGAGCACGCCGGAATCGAGCTTGGCGATGTGCGCGGCCTGCTTGATGAGGCCGGGCTCGAGGGCACGCTTCAGCACCTCTACGACGCCGGCGTTTACCTGACTCAGGAGGAGCACAAGGGTAGTGACCAGGTCAGGCGCGGTTCGTTGAAATTTCGGGCCAGCATAGCTGACCTCGCCGACCGCACGAGTGCCACCTTCGTTGGGCTGCAAACTAGCGGGTCAACGGGGACCCCTCTGAGCCTCTCGAGTGACTTTGCTCGCGAGCGCGAGAGTACGATTCGCCGCATCCTTGGTTATGCGGCAGTGAGAGGTGACCGCCCGATGGCCGCCTGGGATGCAAAGGCCCTGGGCATGGCTATGAGCTTCGCAAAAGCGGGGATGCCTCTGCAGCGACATTTCACGACTAACGGGTTTCGCTGGACGGCAGAGGGGTTTCGGACAGTGGTTCTGAATTACTACACCCTTCTGGTTGCAAGGCTCTCGGGGCGCCCAACGCCGCGGCCGCAATACGCGTCGCGCGAGAGCTCTCTCACAGTGGTGAAGTGGCTCGCGGCAAGGACCGCCGAAGGGTCGCCGGCGCTGCTCGATTGTCCCGCGAGCCTTGCTGTGCGCGCCTGCCTCTACGCCTCGGAGCATAGCTTCGATATTTCTGGCACCCTATTTCTTGTGCATGGTGAACCATTTACCCTCGGAAAGGCTGAGGTTCTTAAGAGCGTGGGGACAGAGGCAAGGGCTCGCTATTCGATGTCCGGAGTGCCTATGAGTTTGCCATGCGGAAATCCTGAGAGGCTAGACGAAGTGCACTTCATGGCAAACAGCACTGCTCTGATTCAGCGTGAGAAGATCACCACATCCGGAACCGCCGTATCCGGTCTCGTGGTAACAAGCCTCCGGCCCACCAACGCAGCCATTGCCGCCGTCAACCTCGAGACCGGCGATTACGCCGACGTCTCTGAGCGCGACTGCGGCTGCCTATCCGAAGAGATGGGCTTCACAACCCACCTAAGCGGCATCCGCAGCTACGAGAAACTGACGAGCGAAGGCATCACTTTTATGGGCAGCCGTCTCTACCAGCTCGTCGAAGACTATCCGGAGGCGCGGCGCCGGATAGTCGTGATCGCCGACGACTGCCACGACGACACCGCCAGGGCTGCTGCCGCGTCCGGCGCCGAGGTCCTGGTCCGAAACGAGTCGCCCACGGACAAGGGTGCGGCGCTGCAGTGGGCCCTGGCCCAGCCGTCGATCGAGGCCGGCTCCTGGGACGCTGTCATCATCTTCGACGCTGACAGTACGCCGCGGGCCGACTTCATCCGCGTCGTCGAGGGCGCCCTCGCGAGTGGCATGCGCGCCATCCAGGCGCGCACTGAAAGCGCCGCGCCGGCGACCTGGATGGCGCGGGCCTACGACGCCTGCGAGCTGGCCCAGCTCCTCTTGAGTAAGCGCTCGCGTTAGTCGCCATTCTCGCAAGCGAACGCGCATCGAGTCCTTGACATCTTGGCTCATTGGTGATTCATTTCAGAATCAGTAGAGAATCATCTAGGAACGACTAGGATGAATCGACAATGCGAAATTTGCTCTTCGCCCAACCAATTGGACGTCCACCACATTGAACCCCGCGGCATGGGCGGCTCGAGCAGGCCGGAGATCGAGGCGCCGTCCAACAAGATCACTGTCTGTCGCTCTTGCCATACGGAGATCACTGAGTATCGCTGGAACCTCGTCCGCACCGACCGGCAGCTCACCGTCACCCGGACTGAAACCAGCGAAGTCCTCTTCCGGCGCTTCTATGACCCCACCTTCGACCCTTCGTCCTTCTTCCAGGGGCTCAACCTCATCGAGAACCAGCTCGAGGCCCTGGTCCAGGGCATACGTTACCTAACCGATGAGCAGCTAGTCGAGCTTTTCCAGCAACTTCGCGGCGTTGATAAGGGCACCTGGAAGGCCCAGGCGGCTGTCCTCTGGGAAACGAAGCAGCGCAGCATCTACGGCGACAAGGCTTGGGAAGCCATGGGCCGCACCTTCGGCATCGGCTGGCGCCAGGCTTACAACCTGGCGCGCGTCTGGGAAACCTTCTTCAAAGGGCCTGATGGCGAATTTTGCAGTCAACTGCAAAATTGCAGCCTCGAAGAGTCGACCTGGTTCGTCCTTGCCTCCGAGACCCAGGTGCCTCACTTCTGGCTCCAGTACGCAGACGACCGCAAGGCTTTTGACCCCGCGTACTCAACTTGGGACTTCAAGGAGGAAATCCGAGCGGCGGGCGGTAAAGAGGATTCTGACCCGGACGGGTCTGGGGAAGACGGCAAGCGTTGCCGCTGGCTCCGCGTGTACTGCGAGAGGCTCGACCAGATCATACGTCCGGGCCAGTGCCCCGGCTGCGATGTGCCGCCTTCGATTAAGGAGAGGTTGCGATGACTGTTGAACTCACTGCCTATGATGAGCGGCTCCTGGCCTTCGCTAGGGGCAAGAGGCTGCGGCGCTTCCGCGGACTCCTCCGGGCACCGCGCAACACTTACTGCGACGCCTGTGGCTCGACCCTGCCGAACCACCTCCACGGCCTACGCGACATGAATGCGAAAAGGGACTACTTCGTCGGTGCCAACTGCTTGGCGCGGCTGAGTTTGATGCTGGTGATCGAGCCACCCTTTGTTAGGGCCGACATCATCTCCGCTTACGTCCAGGCTCGCAGCGTCCCCGAGAAGCCAAGACTTCCTTATCGGTCGGACCTGACGTCCCCAGAAGCAGTTCGGTAGATCGGAGGCCACGATGACCGCGACCGATCCGGAAGAGCGCGCCCTGGCAAGAGCAAAGGCTCAGCGCGTGCGGTTGGTGAAGATCGCCGGCGTGGAGCGCTACCTCGCCCGCTCCCGCACCGTCGAGCCCGGTTCTTACTTCGAGCTCTCAGTCACCCCATGGGGTCACGTTCTTTGCAGCTGCCCTGGTTTCGCCTACCGGAACATGTGTAAGCACTCAGCAGCGCTGAAAGCGCAGCTGCTTGAGGCCGGTACGGACGCGGGGAAGGAGCAACCGTGACGATTCTCCCTGTACGAACTGCGGCCCGAATATCAACAACTCGCGGATGAGCCTCTGGAGGAGACGAGCGCAATGGCGAGCGATTCGCCTTCGCTGGATGATGCGATCCGCGAAATCGCTGACGACCTGACGACGAAGGTCATAGCCATTGCCAAGGTCACGCGTAACTTAGACGCGGAGGCGGACCTCCTCGACCAGCATGCGAGACTCCTCCAAGCGAAGGCTCAGTCACGTCGAAGCCGAGTACACCTCCTCAAGAACTGGATGCGGCTTCAGATGGACACGTCTGGCGTTGATCGGCTGAAGGACCCGTTTGTAACCGTCTGGCTGCGAAGCTCGCCGCTGCCGTAGACATCGTGGAGGAGGCTTTGGTCCCGCCGGAATTCAGCCGTGCCGTTCTTCGCGTGCCTCTCCGGATCCGCGTCCGCTTCTCTGGTCACATCTTGTTCCACAGTGCTCTGATCGAAATCGGTAGTTCCGCCGTTATGGCCCCCTCGCCACCTAAGCCAGCTACTCTAGGTCGACTTCAGCAGGTAAGTTGCCGACTTGCCCTTCGGAATCAAAGCTCCTCTGGCATCAAAGTCAAGGAATCGACGTGGCGGGGCCGCAGCATGCGGAAGTGACGGCTGTCGAGTGTGGCAAGCTTCGGCTCGTTCAGTCGCTCGACGATCGCCAACACCGCAGCGTCGACGAAACCCAGGTCCGCGTCAGCGTAGCGATCGCAGAGTTCTCGAACCCTCCCGTAATCCGTGTCGTGCAAGTCTTCCACTCTGTAAGCTCCCACAGCTATGTCGTCAAGAAGCGCGACCAAGACCCCGGGGTGCAACCGGACGTGAATCCAATAGTCAACCTCCACGAGAACCGGCGCGGGTATAACAATCGACTCCACAGCCGCCTCGATGAGTTCACGGCACACAGAATGGTCGGCATCGCTACGGTCCAAGGAGGCGTAGAGAGGGCCCGTGTCCAGAATCAGCGCCAAGGCCGCGGCTCCGCCCTCTCATCTGCCGCGCGCCGAGCGGTGTCTGTGTGGCCAGAAGCGCCGACACCAAGGCTGCGCGGCTTCGGTCGGTAGCTGGATGCCTTCTCCTCCAAGGCCTCACGGATAAGGGACGCCATAGAGGTCCGCTGCTCAGCAGCGATCAGCCGCATCCGTTTCAACAGCTGCTCGGGAAGGGAGATAGTGGTGCGCTCCATGACATCATGGTAGCACTAACGATGCTGACCCGGAAGTCGCCTCCTGTAAACCGCTGTGTGGATCGGTTCCACGTGTTCGCTGATAAGCGAAGTACGACGCGCTCGAATTGGCTCGTGAACCGCGGCAGACGCCGTCAGCAGAGCCACGAACGCCACGCCGCAAACGAGGACGGCCGTCGCACACCTCCGGCTCCTCGACGTCAGCTCCAGTCGAGTGCCGCGATTAACGACGACGCGGGCGGCTCTAGAGAGCTCGAGTTTTCATCCCTGCAGCCGAACATGTAGGTGACGTGACCTATCGGTGATGTCACCGAATCTGCGTCCCAAAGGAGGCCAGAATGAATGATCCAGGCCAAGGCGATCGAGAGCCAGCGACAGTTGCCGTTCTGACGGAACTCGAGCCAGAGGCCGATCAGACTGACCTCGGTCACGTGGAGGCATTGGATGAGACTCCTGAGCTCTCTCCTCGGCAAAAGCGGCCATAGGCCTGCTGCTCGAAGGAGAGTCCGTGGCCGACGTCGCAGAGCTTTTAAACATGCACCGTAGTACTGTTCATCGGTGGCTCAATGATCAAGCCTTTCTGCGCGAATTGGCACTACTGCGAGATAAGCTCTTTGAGCGGGCGTTTGACCTTCAGTCTTACCGAGCAGTGCAGGGCACGTTGAAGCTGATCGAGTTCCTCTCCTCGGAAGATCCACGCATCGTTCTTTCCGCGGCTGGGAGGCTCGCTGCCCTGAAGCTTGACTACGCCGCCATCGATCGCGACCGACGCCTACGAAGGATCGAGGACCAAGCCGACTTGTTCAAGCTCCTCGGCAGAGAGAATCGGAGCAAGCGCTAGTCATGGGCCTTCGAGACCTTGAGCGACGCTTCTTACTCCAAATCTGAGAGCAGGAAATCAGAAAGGTCGTCGAAGCCTACGTTGCGAAATGTGCCCAAGAGCGCCGGATATCAAACCCTGCGGAGTATCTCAAGAAGCCGATCCTTGAGAGAGGCATTGAACCGCCAGGGATGCAGTCTGCCATGCATTACTTGGCCGGCCTGCGGCCGCGAACCCCCGCCCGTGTTATCAAGGGCGACGATGGGTTTCCCGATAGAAAGCGGCGCATTCAATTAGTGTCGAAGGATCGCGTGAAGTTGCCGAGCGCCGATAAATTAGTTCGCCTGCTCTTCGAGCTTTGAGGGCGATGAAGCTCGAGGGGAGCGTTGATGCGACAATTTGCGACAGAACGCAACAGTTCGGCAAATTTGCGACCGCAATAACAGGTGATTCTCGGGCCGTCAGTTTAGATCACACGCCTATGCTGCTTAGCATATCGGCTTTACTCAAACACCCAGGCGTCGATTGCCCGCTCGTAGCTCAGGAGCTCCGCCGGCTGGAAGAAGAGACCCACTTCGCGGGCAGCGCTCTCGAGGGAGTCGGAGCCGTGGATCAAGTTGCGGCCGATCTCGAGGCCGAGGTCACCGCGGATCGTCCCGGGGGCGGCGTCGCGCGGGTTCGTCTTTCCCATCGTCGAGCGTACCGCCTTGACGGCGTCCGTCCCCTCGAGGACGGCGGCGACGATCGGGCAGGAGGTGATGTAGCGGACGAGGCCTTCGTAAAACGGCTTGCCGACGTGCTCGCCGTAGTGCCGCTCCGCCAGGGCGCGGTCGACCTCGACGAGCTTGAGGCCGGCGATGCGCAGGCCGCGACGCTCGAGGCGCGCGAGGATTTCCCCCGCGAGGCCCCGCTGCATCGCATCGGGCTTGACCAAGATTAACGTCCGCTCCATCTGGTTCCTCTCGCTATCCCGTCCGGGTTCAAGTCCTTCTCATCTACCGCGGCGGCTGGGGGCCGATCGCCGGCTCCCGCAGATAAAGTGGCACAAGCGTGTCAGCATTGTCGACCTCGCCGCGCTCGCGGCGCCGCCAGCCGAGCCGGGCCACGCCCTCGATCCGGCCAGCGGTCTGGGGAGCGAGCAAGGCGTCGACCCGCCGCAGCGCGTCGGTCAGGGCCTGATCGAGCTCGCCGCAGACGACGGCACCGGCGCCGAGGCCGGCGATGAACACGTCGCGGCCACTAAGATGCGGCGACGTCAGCTCGTGCAGTTCGGCCCTTCGGCGCTCGTAGGTCGCCCAGGCGAGGTCGGCGCGGCCGGCGACTTGCACGGCGGTGACCGGCGGGCCGCCGTCGAGGGCGACGGTCTCAGCCTCCGCCGCGAGGCGGCCGACGCCGACGAGGTCAACACCGAGCCCGTAAGCAAGGGCCTTCGCCGTGCTGACGCCGACGCGGAGGCCGGCGTAGGAGCCGGGCCCGAGGCAGACGAAGATGGCTCCGATCTCCTCCTTGCCGCGACCGCCGCGCCCAAGGAGGAGGTCGAGCGCGGGCAGGAGCTCACGCGAATGGTTGCGGTGGGTACGCCAGCTGAGCTGGGCGAGGAGATCGCCGTCCTCCGCCAGGGCAAGGCCGGCGATCTCGGAGGCAGTGTCGATCGCTGCGGCGAGCACGCCGGTCAGGCCTCGCTGCGGCGACCGCGAGACCGGCCGGAGCCGGCTGGCTCGAGGGAGGCGAGCAAGGCTTCGTAGCGCTCCCCGTGTGCTTCAAAGAGGATGCGCCGCGTCTTCTCGTCGACGATCTCGAAGCGGACGAGGAGGTGCGCCGCCGGCAGCTCCGCCGACGCCCGCTCCGGCCACTCGACCAGCAGGAGGCCTTCGGCCGCTACCTCCTCGAGCGCCAGGTCGGGGACTTCCGCGGCGTTGAGGCGAAAGAGGTCGGCGTGGTGGACGTGGAGGCGGCCGCTGTACTCGTTCACGAGGACAAAGGAGGAGCTCTTCACGGGCTCGGCGACCGCGAGACCGCGGCCGATCCCCTGGGCGAAGCAGGTCTTGCCGGCGCCAAGCTCGCCCTGAAGAAGGACGACGTCGCCCGGCTGAAGGCGCCGCGCCAGGCGGTGGCCGAGGCGGCGCGTCTCGGCCGGACCACGACTGGTCTGCGACAGCTGCGGCTCAGCCACCGGCGAGGTGGTCCCAGCCGGCCCGGCCCAGAGGCACCTCGCGGCCGTTCTCATCGACGACGGCGACCCGCGGCGGCTCGTAATGGACGACCTCGCCGATCTCGGTCAGCCTCGTCTCATCGTCAGCTAGCAGGGACTCGATCGCCGGCCGGCGACCGATCAGGACGAGCTGGTAGTCCTCGCCGCCGCTGAGGGCGAGCCCAGCCGCCTGGCCGGGGAGGCGCTCTTGCAGGGCGGCGCTGAGAGGCAGCCGCGCGGCCTCGACCCGGATGCCGACGCCGCTGGCTCGGACGACGTGGCCCAGATCCTGAACGAGGCCGTCGCTAACGTCGATCGCGCAGCGGACGCCGGCGGCCGCGGCCCTACCACCAAGGTCGAGCGGCGGCTCGGGGCGCTCGTGGGCGGCGCGCAGCCGCTGCGCGGCGGCGGCGGCGAAAGCATCGCCTGTGGCGAGAAGCTGGAGACCGCCGGCGGAGTCGCCGATCTCGCCACTGACCGCAACGATGTCGCCGAGGCGGGCGGCGTCGCGGGTCATGACCAGGGGCTCGCCGCGGTCGGACGTGGCGGCCCAGCCGGACAGGGCGACGGTTATCGAGAAGACCGGCGACCGGACGACGTCGCCGCCACCGAGGCTCACGCCGTAGCGCTGAGCGGCGGCGGCGAGGCCGCGGTAGAGGTCGAGCGCGTCCTCGACGAGGAAATCGTCCGGCAGAGCAAGGGTGACGAGCGCCAGGTCAGGGCGGCCGCCCATCGCCGCGACGTCGCTGACGTTGACGGCGAGTGCCTTCCAGCCGGTGTCGCGCCAGGCGGTCCGTCCCGGCAAGAAGTGGACGCCGGCGACGAGCGTGTCGGTCGTCCAGATCAGGCCGCCGGCTTGCGAGCGGCTGATGACGGCGTCGTCGCCGATGTCGACGATCAGGCCGTCGCGGCGCTGGGACCCGGGCGCCGGCGGGTAGCTGAGGCCAAGCTCCCTTGCGAGGAGCTCGATCAGGCCGAATTCGCCGATCTCGGATACGCGCACGTTCCGATTATAGGTGAGCGAACGCTTGGCTTCCCGGAAGCAGACGCGGCTATAGTTGGGCCATGCGCGCTCTCGTTGTCGCCGACGTTCACGCCAACCTCAGCGCCTTCGAGGCCGTGATCGCCGCCGCGGCCGCCGCCGGCGCAATCGACGCGGTCTGGTCGCTCGGCGACATCGTTGGCTACGGCCCGGAGCCGTCGGCGTGCATAGAGCTGCTGCGGCGCTACCCTCACGTTGCTATCGCCGGTAACCACGACCTCGCTACGATCGGGCGGCTGAGCACGGCCGACTTCAACCCGCCCGGCCGGGCGGCGATCGAGTGGACGGCGGGCGTTCTGGGCACCGCCGAGCGGCAGTATCTGGCCGCGCTGCCAAGCGTCGCTCAGGCAGGCGAGTTCACGCTCGTCCACGGCAGCCTCGTCGACCCGGTGTGGGAGTACCTGGTCTCGCCCACGGAGGCAACGGCTCATCTCGAGCGCCAGGAGACCGCCTGCGGCCTCGTCGGCCACTCGCACCTGCCGCTCGCTTTCTTCGAGACGGCGGCCGGCAGCAGCGGCGGCCGCCAGGACGAGGATGCGATCGTCTCCCTGACCGGAGCGCGCTTCGTCGCCAACGTGGGCGGCCTGGGGCAGCCGCGCGACGGCGACCCGCGCGCCGCTTACGGGATCGTTGACACGGAGGCGGGGGAGCTGCGCTTTCACCGCGTCGCCTACGACATCGGCCGGACGCAGGCGGCGATGCGCGCCGTCGGCCTGCCGCGCTACCTGATCGAGCGGCTGGACTTCGGCCGCTAGTCGCGGCGGAGGGGGCGCAGGTCGAAGGCGGCGCGGATGCGGTTCGCCTCGACCATGAGATCGTCGTCGGCGGTGAGGAAGCCTGAGAGGTTGGCGCTGCCGAGGCCGAGGCGCTTGGCAGCGGCGCTGACGCTGCCTCCCGAGACCTGGAGGACGTCGAGGACGGCGGCGGCGGCGGGCAGGTAGCGCCGGTCGCGCCCGCCGACGCGGAGGCGGCCGTCGCGGTCGATGCAGGCAGTGACGGGCTCGGGCACGCCGGCGGCGGCGAGGGGGCGGCGGACGCGCAGGGCGAGGGCCTTGCGCAGGCGCTTCAGGGCGCGGCTGCGGTTCTCGTGCTGGGAGCGGCTCTCGTTGGCGACGACGCTGATGCCGGTGGGGCGGTGGAGGAGGCGGACGGCGGAGTCTGTCTTGTTGCGCTTCTGGCCGCCGGGGCCGGAGGCGCGGTGGATGTGGACGTCGCAGTCGGCGAGGAGGGCGGCGTCGGGGGCGTCCGGCGCGGGGACGGTCATGGCGACAGGGTACACCGGGGCCGGCGTGTTGATTGCTTGATCGAGTTTTCGTTTTTTCGAGGCGGGCCGTTAATTACGAAGCTGGCGGGGAGGGGGAATCGTGCGTGCCCTTGATTGAACGCGGCGTCGACGGCGGCGACGGAGGCTATGCGGGGCTTGCATCAGACAGATCGTAGGGCGAAAGGCTGGGAGCGCGAAGGGGGCGGTGGCGTGCGAGGGCGTGGAAGTCTGTAGTTTCCAAGCACCACTTTTTGCCAAAAGCGCCGCTACTCTTCTTGTTCTGGCGGCTGATGAGCACTTGCTTGGTTCCGGAAGCGTCCTAGGCCCAATTGATCCGCAAGTCAGACACCCTGAGAAGGGTATATGGTTCCCGGCACACTCGATTCGTGAAGCTCTAGCAGAGACAGAGGCCACGAAAGACCCATTCGTCAAGATGGCTATGGCAGACAAGCTTAATCCATTCCTGATCGGTGCCTATAAGGCTTCAAGCTCGGTTTCGGAACAGTACATTACGGAAGTTGCCGAAGCATGGAGCCTTCCAAATACGGCCGAGATCATTTCAACCTTCACAGAAAAGTATAAAAGCCATGGCTATCCAATCAGCCGAAGCATTCTGGCAAAGTTAAACGTCTCTTTTACGAACCTGCCTGACGACGTGGATGAGCTTGTCTGTGACCTTCACGATAAATGCACGGACTCAACCATCCAGAACGAATGCGTAATCATCCTGTCCGCCGACAGTTTCTACTTCCAGCAGGGAGATTTCAGAATTTCTGAGGCGTTTCCTGCAAAGACTCCTAACAAGAAGAGCAAGGCGGAATGACTACGGCCTCTGCCACCTAGCCGCCGCCGCCTTCTCTGCAATCTCGCTGCGTTGCTCCGGCGTCTGCTTCGCAACCCTAAGACCGGCCGTCCGCGTCAAGGTGTGTAAAGCGCTACTACTAAGTTCGTTGACACCCTTGACGGGCGCGCCTAGACTTAACGGAGCGGCTGAAAATTGAATAGGAGCACGGGAGCTTGGGGAGCCAGGCTGAGAGGGTGGCCTCTCCTGCGGGAGGACTGTCACCGACCGTCGGAACCTGATACCGGGCAATGCTGGCGCAGGAAGCTGAGGGTAGGAAGAGGCGCCACCAGCCGGGGGCGCCTCGATTACTTAGATGGCAAAGGCACCAGTCGCCCTGACGATCGCGGGCTCGGACTCCGGCGGCGGCGCCGGCATCCAGGCCGACCTCAAGACGTTCGCGGCCCTCGGCTGCTACGGCGCCTCGGCGATCACGGCGGTGACGGCCCAGGACACGCGACGCGTGTACGGCGTCGTCGAAATGGAGCCGGCCTTCGTCGGCGCCCAGATCGACGCCGTCCTCGACGACATCGGCGCCGACGCGGTGAAGACAGGCATGCTCGCGAGCGCGGCGACGGTAGAGGCGGTCGCGGAGCGCCTCGAGCGCTGGGGCGGGCGGATCCTGGTCGTCGACCCGGTGATCCTCGCTACGGGCGGCGAGCGCCTCCTCGACGAAGCAGCGGTAACGACCCTTAAAGAACGCCTGCTGCCGCTGGCGCTGGTGCTGACGCCGAACCTGCCGGAGGCGGAGGAGCTGGTCGGACGGCCGCTCGGGAGCTGGGAGGCGATCCGGGAGGCGGCGCGGGAGCTTCAAGGGCTGGGCGCGGCGAACGTCGTGATCAAGGGCGGCCACGGGGAAGGCAAGGTCGCGACCGACCTCCTGTACGACGGCCGCGACTTTCGCGAGTACGCGGCGGCGCGGGTCGCGACCGAGAATACGCACGGCACGGGCTGCACCTTCGCGTCGGCGATCGCGGCCTCGCTGGCGAAGGGTGAGACGGTGCAAATGGCGGTGGCGGCGGCGAAGGCTTACGTGACGAAGGCGCTGCAGAGCGCCTTCCCGATCGGCTACGGCCACGGGCCGGTACACCACTTCTACCGCTACTGGCAGGCATAGCCTGCACCAGTTGGCTACCGCGTGAGATTACGAGGCGCTTCGAGGGGTCGGGGTGAGCGGAGCAGAAGCAACCGGGATGAGAGGGGTGACCGATGGCGGATGACGAGCTGACGATTGCCAGCAAGAGCTTCGGCTCCCGGCTGATGGTCGGGACGGGGAAGTACGGCTCGCCGGAGGCCTGCGTCGCGGCGCTCGACGCCTCGGGGGCGGAGATCGTCACGGTAGCGATCCGGCGCCTCGACCTCGACAACCCACAGGCGCGCACGGAGCTCGATTACATCGACTGGCAGCGCTATACGATCCTGCCGAACACGGCCGGCTGCAAGACGGCGGAGGAGGCCGTGTTCACAGCGCGCCTCGCAAGGGAGCTGACGGGCTCGAGCTGGCTGAAGCTCGAGGTGATCCCGGACCCGCGTTACCTTCTGCCGGACCCGATCGGCACGCTGCAAGCGGCCGAGACCCTGGTCAAGGAAGGCTTCGTCGTCCTGCCTTATATACACGCCGATCCGGTGCTGGCGAGGCATCTGGAAGAGGCCGGCTGCGCGACCGTGATGCCGCTCGGCTCGCCCATTGGCTCCGGGCGCGGTATCTTCACCCTCGAAGAGGTGCAGATCATCATCGAGAACGCCGGCGTGCCGGTGATTGTCGATGCCGGGCTCGGCGCCCCTTCGGATGCGGCACTCGCCCTCGAGGTCGGGGCGGACGCCGTGCTCGTGAACTCGGCGATCGCCAGGGCGAAGGACCCGGCGCTTATGGCGGAGTCGTTCCGCCTCGGCGTCGAGGCGGGGCGCAAGGCGTTCCGGGCGGGCCGGATCGAGCGCAAGACCGAGGCTTCGGCAACCAGCCCCGTGGAGGGCATAACCAGCATGAGCACACGCGGCTAGACGCGAGGGAGTCAAAGAAGATGCCACTGCCAACCCGAATCGGTCGTCTGCGGCCGCCCGTCCTCTGTTTGATCGTCAGCCGGGCGGCGGCGAAGGACGGCGAAGTCGAAAAGCTGGTGACGGAGGCTGTCGCCGGCGGCGTGGCGATGGTCCAGCTGCGCGAGCGCGAGCTGCCGGCAGCGGCGGTCGTCGCCCTGGGCCGGCGGCTGAAGCCGGTCACGCGCGGCAAGGCCCTCCTGATCATCAACGACCGCGTCGACGTGGCGATCGCCGTCGAGGCCGATGGCGTCCAGCTGCCGGAGGACGGCCTGCCGATCCAGGCGGCGCGCAGCCTGATCGGCAAGCACGCGGTGCTCGGGCGCAGCGTTCACAGCCTCGAGGCAGCGCAGCTGGCGGCTACCGAGGGCGCCGAATTCGTCATCGCCGGGACGATCTTCAAGAGCCCGACCCACCCGGACGCGAAGCCGGTCGGCGTCGGGCTGATCAGCGAGATCACCAGCGGCAACTCGCAGCCGGTGCTCGCGGTCGGCGGCGTGACGGCGGCGAAGGCCGGCGAGCTGATCAAGGCAGGTGCCGCCGGCGTCGCCGTGATCTCAGCCGTGGCCGGCGCGGCGGACCCGAAGGCGGCGGCGACGGAGCTGAAGCAGGCCCTGCAGGAGGCGTGGGCGGAGCATGTGAGCACCGTCGCCGCCGTGACGTGAACGCGGGCGCGATCACCCTCACCCTCAACGGCAAGGCGCGCGCGCTCCCCGGCGAGCTGACGCTGCCCGAGCTGCTGACGACGCTCGGCGTCGACCGGCGCCTGATCGCGATCGCCGTCAACGGCGAGATCGTCGCCCGCGACCGCTACGAGAGCGTCGCGCTGCGCGACGGCGACAGCGTCGAGGTCGTGCGCATGGTCGGCGGGGGCTAGCTTGGCCGACGTCGTCATCGTCGGCGGCGGCGCCATCGGCTGCGCAACCGCCTATTACCTGGCGCGCGAAGGCGCCTCTGTGACCCTCCTGGAGCGCGGCGAGCTGGCGAGTGGCGCCAGCGGCGCCGCCGCCGGCATGCTGGCGGCGCTCTCGGACGAGGGCGGCGAGCGGGGGGCGGCGTTCCAGTCGCTCTGCCTCGACGGCCTCGCGCTCTACGAGTCGGTCCCAGCGGCGCTCGCGCCCACGGGCATCGACCTGCGCTTTAGCCGCGCCGGCGTCCTCCACCTGGCGTTCGACGACGCGGAGGCGGCAGGCCTGCGCCGCCGCTACGAGGCCCAGAAGACGCTGGCGTCGGCGAGCCGCTGGCTCGCGGCAAGCGAGATCGCTGCCGTCGAGCCGGCGACGAGCGGAAAGGCCGTGGCGGCGCTGCTCTCGCCGGACGAGCACTACCTCGACCCCCAGCGTCTCGTCCTCGCTTGGGCGGCGGCGGCGCGACGCGAGGGCGTCCAGATCGTGACCCAGGCACCGTTGCGGCGCTTCCTGCGGCGCGGCGAGCGGCTGCGGGGCGTGGTCGCCGGCGACGGCGTGGACGTCGTGTACGAAGCGGACGCGGTGGTGATCGCGGCCGGTGCCTGGACGGCGGCGCTGGCGCGGCGCCTCGGCGTCGCGATCCCGGTGCGACCGGTGCGAGGCCAGATGCTGTCGCTCGCCGGGCCGGCGACGCCGCTGCGCCACGTGATCTGGGGCGCCGCCGGCTATCTCGTGCCGCGCGAGGAAGGGCAGACCTTCGTCGGCGCGACGGTCGAGGAGGCCGGCTTCCGGGCCCGGACGACGGCGGCGGGCGAGGCCGGGCTGCGGCGGGCGGCGGCGGCGCTGGCGCCGGCGCTAAAGGACGCGCCGCTGCGACGCGCCTGGGCCGGCCTGCGGCCGGCCTCGCAGGACGGCCTGCCGATCATGGGGACGCTGCCCGGCTGGTCGAACGCCTGGGTGGCGGCGGGCCACTTCCGCAACGGCATCCTCCTGGCGCCGATCACGGGCCAGCTGATGGCGAAGAGCATCGTGGCGGGGCGGCCGGAAGCGCGGCTGGCGCCCTTCGCGCCATCCCGCTTCCGCTCCTAAGACTAGCGATCTAACGACTACGGGCGGCTAACGCGGCTTTGCGGCCGCGATCGCCGCGACGAGCGCGGCGGCGGCGGCGCGGGGATCGTCGGCGCCGCAGACGGCGCTGATCACGGCGACGGCGTCGGCGCCCGCCGCGACGACTGCGGCGACGTTGGCCCGGTTAATGCCGCCGATGGCGACGACCGGCAGGCCGACGGCGGCCTTGACCTCGGTAAGGCGGGCGGGCGGGGCGGGGCGCGTGCCCTGCTTCGCCGTCGTGCCGAAGATGTCGCCGACGGCGACGTAGGCGGCGCCGTCGGCCGCGGCGGCGGTCGCTTCGGCGGCGTTGTTGGTCGAGACGCCGACGAGGAAGTGGGGCGGCAGGATCGACCGAACGGCGGCCGGCGGCAGGTCTTTCTGGCCGACGTGGACGCCGACGGCGCCGCGCGCGGGCGGCAGCGGGCCGGCGAGGACGAGCGCGAGGTCGGCGTGGTCGTTGACGATGAAGGTGGCGTCGGCCTCGGCACAAAGGGCGAGGATCGCCGTCGCGTCGGCGAGCTGCTCGCCCTTGTCGCGGCGCTTGTCGCGCCACTGCAAGGCACCGGCGCCACCGGCGAGGGCGTCGCGGGCGACGGCGACCGGGCTGCGGCCGCGGCAGGCGGCGGGATCGATGAGGACGTAGAGGCCGGCCAGCGCCGCCATTGCTCCCTCTCCTCCTTAAGGGCCGCGTCTGCTAGAATCACGCTCGAAAATGAGGTCGCACGCGACGGGAGACGCTATGCCTTTGCTCGACATTCTAGCCAGCCTCGACACGGTCTGGGAGAACCCGGCCTGGATTATCTTCGGCCTCGCCGTCGGCGTCGGCTCCCTCGGCCTCTTTCTGCTCCTCTTCCTCTACCCGATCGGCAAAGACAACTAGCACTGGCCCAGAGCCCGGCCGACGTCGCCCCGACTGACTAGCCCGACGCCTCAGGGCCAGATGAGCTCGCCGTTTCTGTAGATGCGGCGGAGGAACTCGTCCGTAAAGACCGTAGCGACGTCGACGGGCTTCTCGATGCTCTCGAACTCGACCAGCGTGTCGTGGGCGCCTTGCCACTGGGCCGCGGTCTGCCAGCCGATGCCGCTCTCGAGGGCGGCGCCGGTCAAGGCGCGGTCGAGCTCCGTGTCGAGCATAGCGCGCTGGTGGGCGCGGTTCTCCTGGGGGGCGAAACCGAGGACGATGTCGACGGCCTCCGCCGGGTAATCGGCGGCGTAGGCGATCCCCTTGAGCACGGCCTTGAGAAAGCGCTCGACGGCGTCCGGGTCCGCGGCGACGAACTCGCGGCTGCTGACGTAGGCCAAGCCGAGCGAGCTGACGCCGAAGTCGCTCGGGTCGAAGAGGCGGGTGGGGAAGCCGAGGCCGGCGAGAATGTCGGGCTCGTTCGAGACGAAGACGGCGAGGATGTCGACCTGGCCCTCGCTGAGGATGCGGGGGTCGAAGCCGACGCGGACCTGGCGGACGCTGGCGGGGTCGAGGCCGTTGGCGCGGGCGAGGGCGAGGAACTCGGCCGGGACCGAGCCCTTGTAGCCGAAGGTCTTGCCGGACCAGTCGGCGACGGAGTCGATGCCGGAGTCGGCGAGGACGACGAAGCCCTGCTCGCTCTTCTGGCCGACGAGGGCGACGGAGACGATCTCGAGGTCCTGGGCGTTGCGCTTGAGGACGGAGGCGCCGTTGGCGGTCGTGATCTGGACCTCGCCGGCGAGCAGGAGCTGGAGGTGCTCGCCGGACTGGGCGTGACGGATCTCGACATCGAGGCCCTGCTCCCGGAAGTAGCCCTTCTCCTGGGCGACGTAGGCGCCGACGAAGGGCAGGTTGGCCTGGGGCTTGAAGCCGGCCATGAAGGTCAGCTTCTTCACCGGCCGGGCGGTCGCCGCCGCCGCCGCGCCGGCTGCAGGCTCGCCCTCGCCGCCGTAGCTGCCGCCGCCGTCGCCGCTACAGGCGAGCGCGAGCAGGGCGACGGGGAGCACCGCGGCGAGCGTCGAGAGGCCGCGGCGCGCGCTGGCTGAGGCTGGCTTCGCTACGAGGGCAGGGATCACGTCGACCAGTGTAACGCGGCGGCGGCGCTGGGGCCGCCCGGCGGCTGGGTGTGGGTCGCCTCGTGCCAGATGATCTGGACGCTCTTGAGGAACGAGGCCCTCAGCCGCGGGAGATCGATGGCATCTATTGATTATCCTTGTGCCCCATGATAACTTAGTAACTTGGTCACTTGGTCACTTGGTCACTTGTATGACATACAGAGTTTCTTCAAAGGAGAACGGGCGATGGCAGAGACCGACACCATGTCCGTAGAGCGGGTACAGCTGGGGGTGCGCATGGAGAAGAGGATGGTGAAGGTGCTCAAGGGACTCGCCGAGTTCGAGGGCGTGACCCTCGGGCATCTGCTCGAAAAGATTGTCCTGCACTCCTTCGAGCCTGTGCTCGGGCAAGAGGGTGAGATGTCGGCGAGCCCTCACGGCAAGAAGGCGCTCGCCGCGATCGCCGATCTGAAGCGCATCTACGGCATGGACTTCGACGTCCACGCTACGCGCGCCTTTCCGGACCAAGTCTCTATCGAGTGACCCGGTGGTTCGTGACCGGAGCCGGTATCAGTGCCCTCCTCAACGGCTGGCGGATGCGGTCCTCGGCTGCGTCGATAAGGGGCTGTGCCCCCGAGGGCCGACTCGCGCCCCGAGAGTAGCGCGGCGCCCGCGGCGGCTAAAAGGGGCTGTGGCCCTCGACTCGTGCCGGAAACGCGCGCGGCGCCCGCGGCGGCTAAAAGGGGCTGTGCCCCCCTTAGCGGAGGTCGAGGGTCGATTCGTGCCAGAAGAGGACGCGACGCTCGACCGCCGCCGTTAGGAGGTAGAGGCCGACGCCGAGCAGGGCGAGGGTGAAGACGGCGGCGAACAGCGTGTCGGTCTCGAGGTTGTTGTTGGCGACGAAGATGACGCTGCCAAGGCCGCGGTCGCCGCTGAACCACTCGGCGACGACGGCGCCGATGACGCTGAGGGGGATCGAGAAGCGGAAGGCGGCGAAAAGGTAAGGGAGCGACGAGGGCAGGCGGAGGCGGAGGAAGACCTCGGCCCGGTTGGCGGCGAGCGAATCGAGCAGGGCGAGGGCGCTCGGGTTGACGGAGCGAAAGCCGATTAGGGCATTAACCATGATCGGGAAAAAGACGATCAGGGCGGCGATGAAGACCTTGGGCAGGAGGCCGAAGCCGAACCAGATCGTCAGCAGGGGGGCGATGGCGACGATCGGCGTCACCTTGATCAGGATGGCTATCGGGAAGATCGAGCGCTCGATAAGGCGGGACTGGGACATGACGGTCGCAAGGACGATCGCGACGGCGGCGCCGAGGCCGAAGCCGAGGAGGGCGCCTTCGAGCGTCTTCAGCCCCTCCTCAATGAAGAAGCCGGGGTCGGCGGCGAGGCGCCCGGCGACGACGGAGGGCGCCGGCACGAGGTAAGCCTTGATGTCGCGCAGGCGCACCCAGGCCTCCCAGGCGCCGAGGATCGCCGCCATGCCGACGATGGCGGGGAGGGCGTTGGCCGCGAGCTCGCGCAGCCAGGGCCGCAGGCGGCGGCCGGCGCCGGCGGCAACGAGGGCGGCGTCCGCGTCGGACCATTCGCGCTCGCCGACGGCGGGGAGGCTCACGTCCCCTCGCCCCGGTCGCGCAGGAGGGCGCGAAGCTGACGGACGTAGTCGAGGAAGGCGGCGTCGAGCTCGATCTCCTCGTCCCGCGGCCGCGGCAGGTCGATGTCGAGCACGGCAGCGACGCGGCCCGGCCGCGGCGTGAGGACGACGACGCGGTCCGAGAGGAGGACGGCCTCGGCGACGCTATGCGTGACGAAGAGGACGGTGGCGCCCCGCTCCGCCGCCTCGGCCCGCCAGACGCGGAGGAGCTCGTAGCGCATGGCAGAGCGCGTGATCTCGTCCAGGGCACCGAAGGGCTCGTCCATGAGGAGGAGCGAGGGCGCGGCGACGAGGGCGCGGGCGAGGGCGACGCGCTGCTGCATGCCGCCGGAGAGCTGGTGCGGGTAGTAATCGCTGAAGGGCGCGAGGCCGACGCGCTCGACCAGGCGCTCCGTCGCGACCGCGACCGGCCGGCGGTTGACCTCCAGCGGCAGGCTCACGTTGGCGCTGACGCTGCGCCAGGGAAGGAGGGAGGGGTCCTGAAAGACGAGGCCGATCGCCTTCTGGCGCTGGGCCTCGCGCGGCGGCTCGCCGTCGATGAGGACGCGGCCGCCGGTCGGCCGCTGAAGGCCGGCGACGATGCGGAGGAGGGTGGACTTACCGCAGCCACTGGGGCCGATGAAGGAGATGAACTCGCCGCGACGGACGCCGACGTCGATGGCGCTAAGGGCGGCGAGGCGGCCGCCCTTCGTCTCGTAGGTCATGGCGACGTCCTGAATGAGGACGTGCTGCTCGTTGCTCACCCGCGCCGCGCCCCTTATCGTATGAACGCTCGAGAAGGGCTGCGCCACACTAAAAGGACGCGCCGCAAGGCCCCCCGGCGCCCGTCCATTCTAGAGCAGGCGAGAGGGAGCGACCACGTGGCGAAGACGATCGGCCTCATCGGCGGCACCGGCGCGGAGGGCAGGGGCCTCGCGGCCCGCTTCGCGCTCGCCGGCCTCGATGTCTTCGTCGGCTCGCGGACGGCGGAGCGCGGTCGGGACGCGGCGCGCGAAGTCGGCGAGCTGGTCGGCGGCAGCCTGCGCGGCGGCGCCAACCTGGAGGCGGCGGAGGCGGGCGAGATCCTCGTCCTCACCCTGCCCTACGCGGGCCAGCAGGAGACACTCACGGAGCTGGCGGAGGCGATCGGCGAGAGGATCGTCGTGACGGCGGTGGTGCCGCTGCGCTTCACGCGGGCGCGGGTGACGATGGCGGCGGTCGAGGCGGGCTCGGCGGCCGAGGAGGCGCGCGATCTGCTGCCGCGGGCGCGGCTGGTCGGCGCTTTCCACAACGTCAGCGCCAAGTATCTCCTCGACGTGAGCGAGCCGGTCGAGGGCGACGTCATCGTCTGCGGCGAGGACGCGGCGGCGAAGGACGCGGCGATCGAGCTCGTGGCGGCGGTCGCCGACCTGCGCGGCCTCGACGGCGGACCTCTGGCGAACTGCCGCTACGTCGAGGGGCTCACGGCGCTCCTGACGAACCTCAACCGCATCCACAAGGCGGAGACGCACGTCCGGATCGTGGGCGTTTAGAGTGGCGCCGAATTGTTATCGAGGAGGGCAGCGTTGGCCGCAGCGGTAAGCATCCTCGCGATCGAGGGCCTGCCGGAGATCGCGCCCGGCGACGACCTGGCGGCGCTGATCGGCGCGGCGGCGGCGCGCGGCGGCAGCGAGCTCGCGGACGGCGACGTCCTCGTCGTGACCCAGAAGGCGGTCTCGAAGTCCGAGGGACGCATCGTCGCGCTCGATTCGGTGACGCCGTCGGCGCTGGCGCTGGAGCTGGCGGCGACCTGGGAGAAGGACGCGCGCCAGGTTGAGGTGGTGCTGCGCGAGTCGCGGCGCATCGTCCGCATGGACCACGGCGTGATCATCTGCGAGACGCGGCATGGCCTCGTCTGCGCCAACGCCGGCGTCGACGCCTCGAACGCGCCGGCGGGGAGCCTGATCCTGCTGCCGCTCGACCCGGACGCCTCGGCGCAGCGGATCAGGGCTGGGATCAAGGCAGCGAGCGGCGCCGACGTGGCCGTGATCGTCTCGGACACCTTCGGGCGGCCGTGGCGGACGGGCTTCACGGAGGTCGCGATCGGCGTGGCGGGGATGCTGCCGATCCTCGATTACGTCGGCCGCGCCGACACCCAGGGGCGGGAGCTGCGCGCGACCTGGATCTGCGTCGCGGACGAGCTCGCCTCGGCGGCGGAGCTGGTGACGGGCAAGGTGAACGGCGTGCCGGCGGCGCTGATCCGAGGCTACGCAGTGCCGCGGGGCGAGGGCTCGGCGGCGGCAATCGTGCGCCAGGCCGAGAGCGACATGTTTCGCTAGGGAGCCGGCATCGGCCACGTCGAGCCATCGGCGGGCCGCCGACGAATCGGACGACGTGGTAAACTCTCGCTGTTCGGTCCCCTCGCGGTTTCGGCGCCCTTTTTGAATCTAATCTGCCTCAATTTTACTCCCTTTCGCCCGGCCTGCTAACCGTTTGCGAACATTTGGCGTTGATCTCGTCGTCGGTCAGGGCCGCTTCACCAACGAGTGGGTCTATGCGAGGAGACTGCGCCGGCTCGATCCTCCTCAGTGACGGAGTAAGGGCGCCTATGTCAGTCGGGGTGCTCCCAAAGAGCGCGTCTATCTCGTCGTCGCTTCGAGCAGCCTCACCGATTGAGGGCGACCGACGCGGCTGTAGAGAAGGGAAGGCAAGCGTTGCGGGTGCGATGCGCCGGGGCGGCGGCGGCGCCACGGTCGCCACTGGAGCGGGTGTGCCCGTATTCGGGTCATAGGGTGCCGGCGAGACGGCACCCCCCGGCTGTGGGCCGTCATCGAAAGGCACCAAGCCGGCAAGGTCAGCGAAGCCTTGCAAGATCTCTTCTTGCGGGTCAGGGGTGGGCGGCGGGCCGAAGAGATCGCCGACGAAACGACGGGGCGTAGTCACCATGCCGGCTCCTCCACCGGCCGCTTGGCCGCCTTCAGGTCGGGGTAAGGCACGCCACCGCACGCCTCAATGGCGATCTCGTTCTTTTCCCAGGCCCGGAGCCGAAGGTCCAGCGGCAAAGAGAGTGCGAGCAGCAGCCGTAGTAGGGCTCGTCGGGCTCGAGCGGCTGCCAGAACCACTCACCGCAGATGAAACAAGGCGTGCGGATCATGCTCTCGAAGACCGTGCTAACCGTTTTGCGAACACGTTTGTTAGCACGCCATGCGCCAGACCGCTGTGGTTGGCGGAGCGACCGCTTTTTTAGGTTCAGAACTGCGTAGATGGCGATTCTTGCGTTATTCGGGGGAGTGTGTTCATACTCTCGCTGTTCGGCACGGTATGGATAACGATTACGCCCTGAATCTGGATGAGATCCTGCGGACGATCGCCACGGCGGACGTCCTACGCATCCGGTTCCTTCTCCTCAACAAACGGCTCCTGGTCGACATGCGCCATAGCGAGACGGAAGGTCCGCTGGTGCGGATGGTGCCGCGCCTCGGCTCCTCCGAGGAGAGCTTTCGCCACCTAAAGCGGCTGCGGCCGCACTTCCCGGTCCCGGACCGCCTGACGGCGATCTGGTGGCCGAAGTACGTGAGCACGCTCTCCACGACGGGGATCTGGCAGGCCCTGATGCAGCGGATCGCCGACACCGGCTACACGGATGTCGTGCGGGAGTGCGAAGAGGTGCTGACCGAGCTGAAGGCGCTGGAGCGGCAGGAGATCCACAACGCGATCTCGGGCGAGGGCTTTCGGACGATCTGGCAGCGCTCTGCGACCTGAGCGGCGGCGGCGGCTGCGGCCGGCAGCCCGGGTCGAGCGCATGGTGGCGGCGTCGCTGGCGGCGCTGCCGAGCCAGTTCGCGGCGCGGCTGACGAACCTCCACTTCAACGTCGTTCACGGTCCGACCCGCCTCGAGCGCCGGCGGCTCGGCCTCGGCAGCGGCACGCTTTACGGCCTCTACGAAGGCCTGCCCCTCACCCAGCGCGACTCGGCTTACGACCGGGCGATGCCGGACCGGATCACGATCTACTGGGGGCCGCTGCTGCGCGACTTCCCGGTTGAGGAGGCGCTGGCAGCGGAGGTGCGCAAGACGGTCTACCACGAGATCGCACACTACTTCGGCCTCGACGAGGACGACCTCGAGCGCACATCGGTCGAATGACGCGAGGTCTCGCGCGGGCGCCGCGGACGGCAGACGACTCAATGTTAGGATAGTCACGCGGTAAAGCTGATGCGCAGTTCAGAAGCCGGTAGAGCCTCCCGAAGACGACTCCAGCTGGTGCTCGTCGCGCTGATCGTCTGGGAGGCGCTGGCCCTGATCGCGGAGCTAACCTTCGGCGGGCCCCTCTTCGATATCTCCGGGGCGAAGATCGACGGCTTCCTCGGCGCCCGGGCCGGGCTCGGCGGCGGGGCAATCGTGCCGCTGGCGATCTACGCCGTCGTGATCTTCCGGGGCCCATCGCGCTACGGCGGCCTCCTCTGGTTCGGCGTCCTGGAGCAGGGAGCTACGGCGCTGCTCACGGTCTATCACCTCGCGATCGACGACGTTACGTTCTCGGCGTCGATCCTGCCGCTGGCCGCGGCGTTGACGTTCCTCGTCCTCCTGCTCCTCCTGATGCCGCGGGGCACGCCGGTCGAATGAGGGCCCTGGGAAGATGACGGCGCCAGAGGTCCCGGAGGCGATGATCAGCACGCGACTGCTGACCCGGATCATCATCGGGCTGATCGCGGTCTGGAGCCTGCTGGTGGGGATCGTGCTCGTCGGCTTCCAGGGTGCCGCCTCGGGCGCGCTCGGCGCCGGCGTCGTTGACCCGGCCGGGCAGCGCGTGATCGGCGCCCACCTCCTGGTGCTGGCGCCGGCATATGTCCTCATGGCGCTGCAGCCGCAGCGCTACGAGGCGATCTTCTGGCTGCCCTTCGCCGCCCAGCTCGCGGTCGTCCTCGCCGTCGGCTATAGCATCCTCGCCGGCGACACCGACTTCGGCGACGGCATCCTCGCAGTGGCCATTGGCGGCATCTTCATCGTCCTCCTCGGCTTCTTCTGGATCACGGAGCAGCGGACGGCGGCGCGCCTGAAGATGGAGGAGGAGGAGCGAGACGACTCGGAGCCGAGCCTAGAGCCCGACGCCTCGCTGGAGCCGCCCGAGGCCTGACAGGGACCGGACGGCGGCCGCTTCGAGCGCTGCCGCGGCGCCGGTAGACATGGGCGACGCCGCCAGCACCTCGACCAGATCGAAGAGAGGAACAACGCGCTCGTGGCCGGGGCCGAGAGCGCCCGCCAGGCAGATCACGGGCCGGCCGGCGAGCCGGGCGAGGCGCGCCACGTGCTGCGGCGTCTTGCCGAAGGCGGTCTGGCCGTCGAGGCGGCCCTCGGCGGTGATCACGAGGTCGGCCCGGCCGAGGCGCTTCTCGAGGCCGGCAGCCTCGCCGACGAGAGCGGCGCCGGGACGCAACGCCGCGCCGAGAAAGGCGATGGCGCCACCGCCGAGGCCGCCGGCTGCGCCGGCGCCGGCGACGTCGCGGATGTCGGCGCCGAGGTCGCGTTGGACCACGGCCGCGAAGCGGGCGAGGGCGGCATCGAGCTCGGCAACGGCGGCGGGGTCGGCGCCTTTCTGGGGGCCGTAGACGGCGGCGGCGCCGCTGGGGCCGCAGAGCGGGTTCGTCACGTCGGTGGCGGCGAGGAAGCGGGCGGCCGCGAGCACCGGCAGGGCCGCGGCGGCATCGATGCGGGAGAGGCGGGCGAGGGCGGCGCCGCCGGGCGGCAGGTCGCGCCCGCCGTCGTCGAGGAGGCGGAAGCCGAGGGCCTGGGCGAGGCCGGCGCCGCCATCGTTCGTGGCGCTGCCGCCGAGCCCGAGGATCAGCTCGTCGCAGCCGGCGTCGAGGGCGGCGCGGACGAGCTCGCCGGTGCCGAAGGTCGTAGCGCGACGCGGGTCGAGCTCGGAGGGCTGGAGGCGCAGCAGCCCGGAGGCGGCGGCGCACTCGATCACGGCGACGCCGGAAGCGAGACGGGACCACTCAGCTTTGATCGGTCGCATCAGGGCGTCGTGAGCCGGGGCGCTATGGGCCGCGCCGCCGGCGGCCGCTAGGAGAGCGGCGGCGGTGCCGGGGCCGCCGTCGGCCATCGGCAGGCGGTCGAGCTGCCAACCGGGCTCGGCGGCAGCGAGGCCGCGACCGATCGCCGCCGCCGCCTCGACGGCGGCAAGCGTGCCTTTGAGCTCCTGGGGGGCGATGAGGACTCGCACCGGCTCAGCCGTAGAAGGCGTCCCAGCGGAAGACCAGGGCGACGACGGCGGAGACGAAAACGACGACGGCGTAGATGACGATGAGGAGGCGGCCGCGCTCCCAGAGGCGGACGGCCCAGGGCCGGCGCAGGAGGAGAAACGGCAGCGTCCCGAGGCCGCCGGCGAGCAGGAGGAGTACGAGCAGGCGCACCTTTCGATAGTAGCAGGCGGGTCCGGGCCGGGCGGCAGGGCTCTCCAAAGCGACGAAGGTGCTATTCTCTTGCTGATATGTCGGAGATCTTGCTGGCGTTTCTCGTGATCGGCGTGCTCTACGTGGCGGACGCGGACCGGCTCCAGGAGCTGATGGACCGCCTGCGCGAGCTCATGGTCTGGCTGGCCGAGTAGACAAAGGCCCAGCCGCCGCCGCTTCAGTAATTTTGTTCTACTTTGTCGCTCTAAAGGCTTGACTTAGAACACTCGTTCTCTATACTGGGCTTGTAAGTAGAACATACGTCCCAGGCTCAGGAGGACGAAGATGGCCCAACGAAGCCTCATCCAGCGCCCCAACGGCCCCAACGGCCCCCGCTGCCCCGACTGCGGCGGCCCCATCGTCCACGGCGAGGGCTCCCTGCGCTGCCCGATCTGCGGCTTTACCCGCCGCCGCTAAGCCTTCTTAGCCGCGGCGGGGCGAGTATCCTGGGGGTATGTATTACCCCCAGGAGCCTCAGGAGCCCTCCGGCTGCGGCGAGACGATCGTCATCACGCGCATAATCGCGCGCATCCTTTTGGTGCCGATGCTGGCGATCTTCGGCGTGATCTTCGGCATTATGCTGACCTTCTTTGCGCTCACGGTGCACCCACTGCTCGGCCTGCTCGTGCTCCTCCTCATCGGCGGCCTGATCGCCGGCATGCTGCGTTATGAAGCGGCCCAATCGGCGAAGCTGATGCGGCACGACGACGACTGAACCCACGAACGCCGCCGACTGCGCTATCCTCGCGACGATATGACCGTTGCCACGAACCTCGCCGCCGCCAGAGCCCGTATCGACCAGGCAGCGGCGCGCGCGCAGCGCGACCCGGCGGCGGTAAGGCTGATCGGCGTAACGAAAGGCGCGACGGCGGCCGCCGTGGCGGAGGCCCTGACGGCGGGCCTGCACGACCTCGGCGAGAACGTGGTCCAGGAGGCGAGCGGGCGGCGGGCAGCGCTCGGCGAAGCGGCGGCGGCGGCGACCTGGCACCTCATCGGCCACCTCCAGACGAACAAGATCCGAGCGGTGCTCGGCCTCTTTGATATAATCCATAGCGTCGACTCGCTGCGGCTGGCGGAGCGGCTGAACCGGGAGTCGGCCGCCCGACTCCCGATCCTCCTGGAAGTGAACGTCGGGCAAGAGGCCTCGAAGTTCGGCTTCGCCCCGGCCGAGGTCGGCGCCGCGCTGACGGCCGTGTCGCGCCTCGCCAACCTGGAGCCGCGCGGCCTGATGACGGTGGCGCCGCCGGTCGCGGCGGCGGCAGATACACGGCCGGTCTTCCGCGAGCTGGCGCTGCTGGCGCGGGCGAACGGGCTCGAGGAGCTATCCATGGGCATGACGAACGACTTCGAGGTCGCGGTAGAGGAAGGGGCGACGATGGTCCGCCTCGGCCGCGCTCTCTTCGGCGAGAGGCCCATTCACCGCCCCGACTTATCCAACGAGAGGACGGCATGAAGCTCGTGGACATTGCAATCGGCGAAGACACGACGCTGGTCTGCTTCGGCCGCGACCTGTTTAGCGAGAGGACGGTTCACCGCGGCCTCGGACCGTTCAGCGAGAGGACGGCATGAAGCTCGGGATCATCGGCGGCGGCGCGATGGGCGAGGCGATCGTCGCCGCCCTGACCGCGGCCGGCATCGCCGAGGCGGCCCAGATCGCGGTTGCCGACGTCGCGCCGGAGCGACCGCGCTACCTGAGCGAGCGCTACGGCGTCCGCGCCTGCGAGAGCAACGCCGCGGCCGCGACGGGCGTCGACTACCTGGTCCTCGCCGTGAAGCCCCAGGACTTCGAGCGGGCGGCGGCGGACCTCAAGGGCCACCTCTCCGCGGACGCAATCGCGGTGTCGATAATGGCAGGGGTACCGATCGCGAAGCTCGAGGACCAGCTCGATAGCGGCGCCGTGGTCCGGGCGATCCCGAACACGCCGGCCCAGATCGGCGAGGGGATGACGGTATGGACGGCGACGGCGGCGGTAGGCGAATCGGCACGGAACGGCCTGCGGCAGATCTTCGCGGCGCTCGGCAAAGAGGCGTTCGTGCCGGAGGAGCGCTATTTGGACATGGCGACGGCGCTCTCGGGCAGCGGCCCGGCCTACGTCTTCCTCTTCATCGAGGCGCTGACCGACGCCGGCGTCCACGTCGGGCTGGCCCGGGAGCTGGCGTCGGCGCTGGCGCTGCAGACGGTGGCCGGCGCCGCTCGCTACGCCGCGGCGACCGGCAAGCACCCGGCGGAGCTGCGGGCACAGGTGAGCTCGCCGGGGGGGACGACGGTAGAGGGGCTGCGGGCGCTGGAAACGGGCGGCCTGCGCGCGGCAGTTATGGACGCGGTCATCGCCGCGTTTGAGAAGTCAAAGGCGCTAGGCGAGGGAGTTAAGTAAGCAATGGTCGGAATAATCAACGCAACCGTTCTCGTTCTGACGCTGGCGATCATCGGCAGGGCGCTGATGTCCTGGATCCCGAACCTCGACCCGCGTCACCCGATCGCCGAGTTCCTGATCACGGTGACGGACCCGATGCTGGCGCCGATCCGCGCCGTGGTGCCGCGGCTCGGCATGTTCGACCTGGCGCCGATGCTCGCGATCCTCCTCCTGAACATGCTAGTGCGGCCGGTACTCGTCGGCCTCGTCGACGGCGCCTAGCCGCCGCAGCAGCGCCGCCTCGCCGAGGCCGTCGATGCGCAGCCGCTTCTGGCGGCCGCCGGCGCCACTTACGATCTCGATACGGCCCGGCGCGATCCCGAGATGGGCGCCGAGGAAGCGCCGCAAGGCCTCGTTCGCCCGACCTTCTATAGCAGGCGCGCGGAGGCGGACACGGAGGACGCCGTCCTGCCAGCCGGCGACCGCGTCCCGAGCAGCGCGCGGCGTCACCCGCACCTGTAAGAAGGCGCTCTCAGCCACGCTTCGATTCTAGCGAAGGGTGTCGACCTGCGCTGACTTCAACGGTACTAGTAATGCCGAACATTTTTTCTAATTTACCCCAAAAATGCCTTGTAGAGGCTCTAACCGAGTGCTATGATCCCGACGTCGCAAATTGCTAAGGCAGCCTAGCACTATCTGCCAATTACGGCCGCGGCGAACGAGGTGAGAGGGATGATCGAGGAACGCAGCCACTCCATTGACCTGGCGATCGGACAGATCGAGAAGCAGTTCGGCCGGGGCGCGATCATGCGCCTGGGCGAGCAGAACATGGTCCAGATCGAGGCGATCTCCACCGGCTCCCTCGGCCTCGACCTGGCGCTGGGCATCGGCGGCATCCCGCGCGGCCGGATCACGGAGATCTTCGGACCGGAGTCGGCGGGCAAGTCGACCCTCGCCCAGCACATCA
This sequence comes from Dehalococcoidia bacterium, assembly GCA_963664765.2. Taxonomy (GTDB): domain Bacteria; phylum Chloroflexota; class Dehalococcoidia; order DSTF01; family WHTK01; genus WHTK01. Next base: position 77,140 of record CAXXWO010000001.1, read on the forward strand.
TCGCCGAGGCCCAGAAGGGCGGCGGCCTCGCCGCCTACATCGACGTCGAGCACGCCCTGGAGCCGATCTACGCCCGCGCCCTGGGCGTGAAGATCGAGGACCTCCTGGTCTCGCAGCCGGACACCGGCGAGCAGGCGCTCGAGATCACCGAGGCGCTGGTGCGGTCGAACGCGGTGGACGTCGTCGTCATCGACAGCGTCGCGGCGTTGGTGCCGCGGGCGGAGATCGAGGGCGACATGGGCGACTCGCTGCCGGGTCTCCAGGCACGGCTGATGTCGCAGGCGCTGCGCAAGCTGACCGGCGCGATCGCGAAGTCGCGGACGGCGGTGCTCTTCGTGAACCAGCTGCGGGAGAAGATCGGCGTCGTCTTCGGCAACCCGGAGGTGACGCCGGGCGGCAGGGCGCTGAAGTTCTACAGCTCCGTGCGGATCGACATCCGCCGCATCGAGTCGCTGAAGCAGGGGCAGCAGGTGATCGGCAACCGGGTGCGGACAAAGGTGGTGAAGAACAAAGTCGCGCCGCCCTTCCGCATGGCGGAGTTCGACATGCTGTTCACGGGCCGGCGAACGGGCATCAGCCGCGAGGGCGACATCCTCGACCTCGGCGCCGACCTCGGCGTCCTCAAGAAGCTAGGCGCCTTCTACAGCTACGGCGACCTGCGCCTCGGCCAGGGCCGCGAGAACGCCCGCACCTACCTCCTCGACAACCCGGAGCTGGCGGTCGAGCTCGAAGCCCTGATCCGGACGGCGGCGGCGGCGGCGGCCGCGAGCCCTGCCGCGAACGGCGCCAAGGCGAAGCTCACGGCGGTCGAGGCCGATGTCGAAGAAGAGCAAGAGGACGCCGGCGACGAGGAGTCCTAGGGCTCGACCTGGCAGGCCGGTGCGGTCGATCAGCTCGCTGCGAGCCGCGAAAGCGCCAGCCTACGGCTCGGACGGCTAATGGCGACGATCACGGCGATCGAGAAGCAGAAGCGCCGGCCGCGGCTCGACATCGAGCTCGACGGCGGCCTCGCCTTTTCGATCCGTCTCGACTTGGCAGCGGAGCGCCATCTCACGGTGGGGCAGGCGCTTACGCCGGCGGCCCGCCGCGAGCTCGAGGCCGAGGACGGGCGCCGCGAGGCGATGGCGGCGGCGCTGCGCCTGATCGCGAGCGCGCCGCGCAGCGAGAAGGACCTGCGGGACCGGCTGGGGCGGCGCGACCTGTCGCCTGCGGCCGTCGATGCGGCCGTCGCCCGCCTGCGCGAGCTCGGCTACCTCAACGACGCCGCCTACGCCAGCTTCTTCGTCGAGGCGCGCCAGGCGTCGACGCCGCGCTCACGCCGCGCCCTGACCTTCGAGCTGGCGCGCAAGGGCGTCGACCGCGAGACCTCGCAGGCGGCGGTGGCGACGCTCTCGGACGAGGAGGCGGCCTACGCGGCGGCGCAGCGGCGGCTGCGGGCCCTGCGCAGCCTCGACCGCGAGGCGTTCAGGCGCTGGCTGGGCGTCTTCCTCACGAGTCGCGGCTTCGGCTACGGCGTCGCGCGGGCGACGGTCGAGCGTTGCCTGGCGGAGCTGAGCGAAGCGGACGCGGCGACGTAGTGGAGGCAATGTGCGGCAATGGTTGAGAAAGAAATCATCGAAAACAACGCGGACGCTACGCGTGCGCTCGAGGCGCGGCTTAGCGACGCCGACTTGCAGCACGAACTCGGTGGCGGCTGGGACGTTTCGACGGCGCTGGCGCATGCTGCTTTCTGGGACCGGCGCGCCGTCCAGGTCTTCGAGCGCTGGGTGCGCGACGGCACGCCCTATCGCGACCAGGACGACGACATCCTCAACGACTGCCTGCTGGACGAATGGCGGGCCCTGCCGCCGCGCGTCGCCGCCAATCTGGCGATCGCCGCCGCCCACGCCGTCGATAGCACCGTCGCTGTGCTACCGGATGCGGTCGTCGCGGCGGTCATCGCCGGTGGCAACGACTTTCTCCTCCATCGCGGCCGCCACCGTCGCGAGCACGTCGAGCAGATCGAAGCGACGCTCGCGGGCAGCGCCTCCTGACTCAGGAAACCTAGACCAGCACGCCTGTCGCGCTCGATAGCCTTGTTTGCCTGCCGGTCCGTGGCGAAGACGGCAACACTAAGGGCGATCACGGCTTAGAACTCGCCGGCCTTACGAGAGCCTGATCACGCGTAGGAAGCTTCGCGCCCGATCAGGGCGACGATCGACCGGTGCCTGGCGGAGCTGAGCGAAGCAGACGCGGCGACGTAGCCTCGGGCTCTGGCCGCCGTTCGTAGGTCGACAGGGTAGTGGTACCTGCCTAACATGATCCCATGCTGGCCCTGGAAGACGTAATACCGCTCCACGTCACCGACCTGAAGTTCCCTGACACTCACCCCTTGAGGGGACAGGAGGGCCAGGTCTTCGCCTTCGCGATTCGTCACCCGGCCGGCCTGATACTCTTCGAGACCGGAATCGGCCGGGACAGCGAGAGGATGGATCGCCTTTACGAGCTGACCCACCACCCGATCGAGGCCAAGCTCGAACGACACGGGCTCCGCCCGCTTGAGGTCGCAGCCATCGTCAACTCACATCTTCACTTCGACCACGGCGGCCAGAATGCCAGCTTCCCGGGCGTTCCCATCTATGTCCAGGCCGACGAATACATCGCCGCTCATCAGCCGAACTACACCATCCAGCGCTGGGTCGACTTCCCCGAAGCCCAATATCGTCAGATCGAAGGTGATAAAGAGATTGCGCCTGGCATCAGGATACTTTCAGCGCGCGGGCACACACCTGGGCACCAAGCACTTCTTGTTGAGACCACATCTGGTCCTGCAATCCTCGCCGGGCAGGCCATCTACTCAAAGATCGAGTACGAGCACCTTCGCGATACTGGGGAGTTGGCGCCGGAAGAACCCCAGGACGATCCCGAAAACTACCTCGCATCGGCGCAGCGTCTAATCCAGCTCGCCGCTCGAAGAGTTTTCTTCAGTCACGATTCCAGTTTCTACGAAGTGCCCTAGAGCAGGAAGTCTCCCCATTCATAGGGGTTGCTAGAGCTCAGGCTTCGGCAGCCGACCGCCTAGCGGGCGGCGACGGGGAGGCTGCGGAGGCCGCGGAGGATAAAGGACGCGCCCCACTCCGGCTCGGCCGCGAGCTCGAGGGCGGGCAGGCGATCGATCAGGGCGCCGATCGCGATCTGGGCCTCGGCGGCGGCGAGCGGCGCCCCGAGGCAGAAGTGGATGCCGTAGCCGAGAGCGAGGTGGCGGCTCGGCGGCCGGCCGACGTCGAAGCGGTCCGGGTCGGGGAACTGGGCCGGGTCGCGGTTGGCGGCGCCGAGGACGGTGAGCACGACCTGGCCGGGCTCGATGCGGCGGCCGCGCAGCTCCGTCTCCTCGACGGCGACGCGCGAGGTGAGCTGGACGGGGCCGTCGTAGCGCAGCATCTCCTCGACGGCGCTGCCGATCAGGTCGGGCTGCTCTTGAAGACGGCGGAGCTGCTCCGGGTTGCGGAGGAGCGCGAGGACACCGTTGCCGATGAGGTTGGTCGTCGTCTCGTTGCCGGCGACGAGGAGGAGGATGCAGGTCGCGAGGAGCTCGTCCTCGCTGAGGAGGTCGCCCTGCTCCTCGGCGGCGAGGAGGGCGCTGAGGAGGTCGTCCCGCGGGGCGCCGCGCCGCGCCTCGATCTGGCCGCGGAAGTAGTCGGCGAGCTCGTTCGCGGCCCGCTGCGCCCGCTCGAGGACGGCGGGCGGCTGGAAGGGGCCGGCGAGGGTGCCGGCGATGTCGGTCGACCAGGCCTTGAAGCGCTCGCGCTCGCCGGGCGGGACGCCGAGCATCTCGGCGATGACGATCACGGGCAGAGGGACGGCGAGGTCGCCGACCACGTCGAGGCGGCGGCGGTCGGGCAGGGCGTCGAGGAGGGCGGCGCTGATCGCGGCGATGTGGGGGCGCATCCCCTCGACGACGCGCGGCGTGAACGCCTGGTTGACGAGGTTGCGCATGCGCGTGTGGGCCGGCGGGTCGATGCTGAGCATGGTGGGCGTGCGGCCGACGGGGCCGGAGGCCTCGCGGAAGGCCTCCATCTGCTGGACGAAGGGGTTGGTGGCGCGGCTGCGCTCGGAGGAGAAGCGGCCCTGGTCGCGGAGGACGGCGAGGACGTCGTCGTAGCGGGTGAGGAGCCAGGTCTGCATGAGCGCCTGCCAGTGGACGGGATCGGCCTCGCGCAGCTCCCGGTAGATCGGGTAGGGGTCGCTGCGCAGCTCGGGCGCGAAGGGGTTGAACGTGACCATGCGAGGCTCCTCTTTTATCACCGCTTCCCTTCCCATGTTAGCGGGAGGACGCTGAGGGCGGCAGCGGTTACAATCCGCTGGCGGTGCAGGAGCGCTCTGGACGGAGAGGCGACATGAACGAAGGCGCGGACGACCTTTACGCGGAGCTCGGCCTCAGGCCGCCGATCAACGCCGCCGGCGCCTACACGATCCTCGGCGGCTCGCGGCTCTCGCCGGCGGTGCAGGCGGCGATGGCGACGGCGAACCAGCGCTTCGCCGACATGAAGGCGCTGCTCGAGAGCAGCGGCCGCGTCGTCGCCGACCTGCTCGGCGCCGAGGCTGCCTACATCACCTCCGGCGCCGCGGCGGCGCTCGCCCTCTCGGTCGCCGCCTGCCTGACGCGGGAGCACCGCGATTACCTCGAGCGCCTGCCGGACACGCAGGGCATCCCGAACGAGGTCCTGGTCCAGCGGAGCACGCGCCAGAAGTACGACCGCTGCCTGAGCATCCCCGGCGCCCGCATCGTCGAGGTGGGGGACGCGGACGGCCTGACGCCGGCGCAGCTGGCGGCGGCGATCGGGCCGCGGACGGCGGCGGTGCACTACTTCGCGCCGCTCCAGGGGCCGGCGGCGGGCGTGCCGCCGCTCGAGGCGGTGATCGAGGTCGCGCACGGGCGCGGCCTGCCGGTGGTCGTCGACGCGGCCGGCCAGACCTACCCGCTCGACAACTTCCGCCGGTACGCGCGCGCCGGCGCCGACCTCGTCTGCTACGCCGCCAAGTACTTCGACGCGCCCCACTCTACCGGGATGGTCGTCGGCAAGCGCGAGCTGGTCGAGCTGGTGGCGCTGAACGGCTTCGTCGGCTTCGAGACGAGCGCCTTTCGGACGATCGGCCGGCCGATGAAGGTCGACCGCCAGGAGGTCGTCGCCGCCGTCGTCGCCCTGCGCGAGTGGCTGGGCCTGAACCACGAGGAGCGCCTGCTCAAGTACGGCGAGCGGGCCGAGGTCATCCTCGCCGAGCTCAAGGGCGTGGCCGCGATCGACGCCTTCCGGATCTCGCAGCGGGAGACGCCGAAGCCGGTGCTGCGGGACGGCGTCCGCCTGGAGCTGAAGGACGCCAAGCGGGCGCAGGCGCTCGCCGACGCCCTGCGCGAGGGCGAGCCGTCGGTCTGGGTAAACGTCGAGGACGGCGCCGTGAACGTCTCGGTGGCGTTCTGCGATGACGCCGACGTTGCGGCGATCGCGCGGCGGCTGCGCGAGGCCCTGACGGCGTAAGGACGGCGCCGGTCGCACGCCGGCCGTGGAGTGCCAGGACGAGGGCGATCTTATTGACAGCTTGTGTTAAATTCTTAGGTTGCATCTCCTTGACGACTTGGGTTCAAAGAGATATAGTTAGCTCATCCTGGCCACAGTGACGTCTGCTGCCCTTTTCCCCGGTGTTTTCACCCCCTTAGTTCAAGCCGTCTTCCAGCTCTAGAGCCTTCCGAAGGAGCGCACATATCATGACGCTTGCCCCCGACGTTGCCCGTTTTGGCGAGTACCACCCGACATTGCAGAAGCAGTTCGGGCGGATCTCCCAGATCATGGATATGCCAAACCTGATCAAGGTTCAGCTCGACTCCTACGATTGGTTCATCCGCGAGGGCTTGCGCGAGCTGCTGGACGAGGTATCGCCGATCCAGGACTTCACGGGCTCGAAGATGGAGCTGCGCTTCGGCGAGTACTCCTTCGGCGAGCCGAAGTACAACGAGCGCGAGTGCCGGGAGCGGGACGCGACCTACGCCGTGCCGCTGCGCGTCAAGGTAGAGCTGATCATCAAGGAGACGGGCGAGGTCAAGGAGCAGGAGCTCTTCATGGGCGACTTCCCCCTGATGACGCCGACCGGCACCTTCGTGATCAACGGCGCCGAGCGCGTCGTCGTCTCCCAGCTGGTGCGGTCGCCGGGCGTCTACTTCACGCGCGAGACGGACGCGACGACGGGCCGCGGCCTCGCCTACGCGAAGGTGGTCCCGAACCGCGGCGCTTGGCTCGAGTTCGAGACCTCCAACCGCGACGTGATCTCCGTGAAGGTGGACCGCAAGCGCAAGATCCCGGTGACGACCCTCCTGCGGGCGATCGACGCCGAGGAGGGAACGAAGGACGCCGACCTCGGCACGGCGGAGCGCATACTCGCCAGCTTCGAGGCCGACGAGGTCAACCCGGACCACCACTACATCTCGGCGACGCTCGACCGCGAGACGCCCGAGGTGAAGACGGGCAACAAGCTACGGGCGCTGGAGGACTTCTACAAGCGCATGCGCCCCGGCGACCCGCCGACGCTGGAGAACGCCCGGACGCTGGTGAACTCGCTGTTCTCGAACGCCCGCCGCTACGACCTCCTGAAGGTAGGCCGCTACAAGATCAACCGCCGCCTGAAGCTGGACACGCCGCTCGAGGACCGCATCCTGACGAACCAGGACATCCACGGCATCGTCCGGGAGATGATCCGGCTCAACAACGGCTACGGCGCCACGGACGAGATCGACCACCTCGGCAACCGCCGCGTGCGGGCCGTGGGCGAGCTGATCCAGAACCAGTTCCGCATCGGCCTCCTGCGTATGGAGCGGGTGGTGCGGGAGCGCATGACGATCACGGACCCCGAGCTGGCGACGCCGAGCGCGCTGATCAACATCCGGCCGGTCGTGGCGTCGATGAAGGAGTTCTTCGGCGGCTCGCAGCTGTCGCAGTTCATGGACCAGACGAACCCGCTGGCGGAGCTCACGCACAAGCGCAAGCTCTCCGCCCTGGGGCCGGGCGGCCTCTCGCGCGACCACGCCGGCTTCGACGTCCGCGACGTCCACCACAGCCACTACGGCCGCATCTGCCCGATCGAGACGCCGGAGGGGCCGAACATCGGCCTCATCGTCAGCCTCGCCTCCTACGCCGTGATCAACGACTACGGCTTCATCGAGACGCCGTACCGGCGCGTGATCCGGGAGCTGCCGGCGGACTCTACCAGCCTGGTCGGGCGGGTGGTCCGCGAGGCGGTCATGGAGGGGCGCAAGACGCTGGCGAAGGAGGGCGAGACGATCACGCCGGCGCTGGCGAAGAAGCTGGCACCGCTGGGCGCCCACCACGTCAAGATCAAGCCCTACGCTTCGACCGATATCCTTTACCTGGCCGCGGATGACGAGGAGCAGTACGTCATCGCCCAGGCGAACGCGATCGTCGACGAGAACGACCACTTCATCGAGGACGAGATCGAGGTGCGCAAGGGCCAGAGCTTCGAGTTCATGGCCGCGGACAAGATCGACTTCATGGACGTGTCGCCGAAGCAGATCCTGAGCACGGCGACCTCGCTGATCCCCTTCCTGGAGCACGACGACGCGCCGCGGGCGCTGATGGGCTCCAACATGCAGCGCCAGGCGGTGCCTCTGCTGCGGCCGGAGCGGCCGCTGGTAGGGACGGGCACCGAGCGCCAGGTCGCCGTGGACTCCGGTCAGGTGGTGATCGCGACCGGCGACGGCCTCGTGACCAGCGCCTCGGCGCGCGGGGTCACCGTCCGCTACGACGACGGCGAAGAGGTGACCTACCCGATCCTCAAGTTCATCCGCTCGAACGCCGCGACCTGCCTCAACCAGCGGCCGGTGGTGACGAAGGGCGACCGCGTGACGCTGGGCGACTCGCTCGTCGACAGCTCCTCGACGGAGAAGGGCGAGCTGGCACTGGGCCAGAGCGTGCTCTGCGCCTTCATGAGCTGGGAGGGCTACAACTTCGAGGACGCGATCATCATCTCCGAGTCGGTGGTGCGCGACGACAAGTTCAACTCGATCCACATGGAGAAGCACGAGATCGAGGCCCGTGACACGAAGCTGGGCCCGGAGGAGATCACGCGCGACATCCCGAACGTCGGCGACGAGTCGCTAAAGAACCTCGACGAGGAGGGGATCATCCGCATCGGCGCCGAGGTCCAGGCGGGCGACATCCTCGTCGGCAAGATCACGCCGAAGGGCGAGACGGAGCTCACCGCGGAGGAGAAGCTCCTGCGGGCGATCTTCGGTGAGAAGGCGCGCGAGGTGAAGGACACCTCGCTGCGGGTGCCGCACGGCCAGCACGGCAAGGTGATCGAGGTGCGCGTCTTCCGGCGCGAGGACCACGACGAGCTGCCGGCCGGCGTGAACGAGCTGGTGCGCGTATCGATCGCTCAGAAGCGGAAGATCGCCGAGGGCGACAAGATAGCGGGCCGCCACGGCAACAAGGGCGTCATCGCCCGCATCCTGCCGGTGGAGGACATGCCTTACCTGGCGGACGGGACGCCGATCGAGATCATCCTCAACCCGATCGGCGTGCCGAGCCGGATGAACGTCGGCCAGGTGCTCGAGACGCACCTCGGCTGGGCGGCGAGCACGCTGGGCTTCCGCGCGGTCACGCCGGTGTTCGACGGCGCCGACGACCGCTCGATCGAGGGTGCGCTGGCGCGGGCCTGGCTGGCGATCGAGGCCGGCGCGGTGGAGCCCGGGATCAACGACGCGAACGGCCAGATCGCCTTTGGTGAGAACCTGAACGTCGGGGTCATGGAGGCCTGGCTGAAGAAGCGCGGCTACGATTTCGGCCGCGTCTTCGACGAGACTCAGAACAACGAGGCGATCCAGGCCTGCATCGAGCTCTGGCTGGCCCAGATCGGCGAGAAGACGAAGCGCAACCATACTCTCGCCGACCTCCTCCGTCAGACGGAGGAGCTGGCGATGAACCGGCGCCTCTCGGCGCCGATCTACGGCAAGCAGGTGGTCTACGACGGCCGCACGGGCGATACCTTCGACCAGCCGATCACGGTCGGTCAGATCTACATGCTGAAGCTGGTCCACCTGGTGGAGGAGAAGATCCACGCCCGCTCCACGGGCCCCTACTCCCTGATCACGCAGCAGCCCCTGGGCGGCAAGGCTCAGATGGGCGGCCAGCGCTTCGGCGAGATGGAGGTCTGGGCGCTGGAGGCCTACGGGGCGGCACATACGCTCCAGGAGCTTCTGACCGTGAAGAGCGACGACGTTGTCGGCCGCGTGAAGACCTACGAGGCGATCGTCAAGGGTGACGACGTGATGGAGGCGGGCATCCCGGAGTCGTTCAAGGTCCTGGTCAAGGAGCTGCAGAGCCTCGGCCTCGCGGTCGAGGTGCTGAACGAGGATGAGGAGCAGGTCATGTTCGCCGAAGACGGTGGCGAGGAGGTGCCGCAGATCGGCATCAACCTGACGGGCTTTGAGTCGGAGGACCTCCTCGGCGAGCGAATTTAAGGTCCCGGTTTGACGAAATTGGCCATGGTATTCAGGAAAAGCACTGGGAGGAACCGTTAGTGGCACTCTTGGAAGTCAATGAATTCAACGCCGTTCGCATTTCCCTCGCGTCGCCGGAGCAGATCCGGTCCTGGTCCTACGGGGAGGTTACGAAGCCCGAGACGATCAACTACCGGACGCTGAAGCCGGAGAAGGACGGCCTCTTCTGCGAGAAGATCTTCGGGCCGCAGAAGGACTTCGAGTGCTACTGCGGCAAGTACAAGCGCGTGCGCTACAAGGGGATCATCTGCGACAAGTGCGGCGTCGAGGTGGCGCGCAGCAAAGTCCGGCGCGAGCGCATGGGCCACATCGAGCTCGCCTCGCCGGTCGCTCACATCTGGTTCGTGAAGGGCACGCCCAGCCGCCTTGGCCTCCTGCTGGACATCACGCCGCGAAATCTGGAGCGGGTGCTCTACTTCGCCCAGTACGTCATCACCCACGTGGACGAGACGGCGAAGCGCCACGCGCTCGAGCATCTCACGGAGGAGATGGACCGCCAGTCGGCGGAGCGCGAGAAGGAATGGGCCGAGATGCTCCTCGCCGTCGAGTCGACGAGCGTGGCGGAGGTCACGGCCCTGAAGGAGCGCAAGGAGGCCGAGCTGGCCGCCCTCGAAGAAGAGCGTGCCGGGGCAGCAGACACCCTGATGAAGTCCGCGGTCGCGCTCGAGAAGAAGCTCGCGGCGGCCGTCGGCAAGCTCCAGGCCAAGGCAGTCGAGTTCGACGGTGTCGCCGTCGTCCCCGCGAAAGAGGAGGCGACGGAGGCGCACGTGGACGCGCTGAAGCGCATCGTCCAGGAGCGGGTGACGGCGCAGGAGGAGGACTTCACCCGCCGCAGCGCCGACGTGGAGCTGGTGGCGGACGCGGCGATCCAGGAGAAGACGGCGACCGCGGCGAGCGAGTCGGAGCCGCTGCGTAAGAAGATCGACGAGGAGCGGGCGGTGGTCCGCAAGGAGTTCCAGGACGACTTCAAGGAGCTGGAGGAGCTCCACAGCCCGGCCGACCTGCTCAACGCGCCGACCGGCAACGGCAAGGTGCGCCTGCTCACCGACCTCGAGTTCAAGCGCCTCAGCGACAAGTTCGGCAGCGTCTTCTCGGCGGCGATGGGTGCGGAGGCTCTCCTCGGCATCCTCGACCAGGTGGACATGGATAAGGTGCGCACGAAGCTACAGCTGGAGATGCAGTCGACGAGCGGCCAGAAGCGCAAGCAAGCAACGAAGCGACTGCGCGTCATTGAGGCGCTGCGCAAGTCCGGCAACAAGCCGACCTGGATGATCCAGACGGCCCTGCCGGTGCTGCCGCCCGACCTGCGGCCGATGGTCCAGCTGGACGGCGGCCGCTTCGCGACGAGCGACCTCAACGACCTCTACCGGCGCGTGATCAACCGGAACAACCGCCTCAAGCGCCTGCTGGAGCTGGGGGCGCCGGAGATCATCATCCGCAACGAGAAGCGGATGCTCCAGGAAGCGGTGGACTCACTGATCGATAACGGCCGCCGCGGCCGCGCCGTGTCCGGCACCGGTAACCACAAGCTCAAGAGCCTCTCCGACATGCTGAAGGGCAAGCAGGGGCGCTTCCGCCAGAACCTGCTGGGCAAGCGCGTCGACTACTCCGGCCGCTCCGTGATCGTCGTCGGGCCGGAGCTGAAGCTGCACCAGTGCGGCCTACCGAAGCGCATGGCGCTGGAGCTCTTCAAGCCCTTCGTCATGCACACCCTCGTCGACCGCGGCCTCGCCCACAACATCAAGAGCGCGAAGCGGATCGTCGAGCGGGCGCGGCCCGAGGTCTGGGACGTCCTCGACGAGGTGATCAAGGGGCGGCCGGTGCTGCTCAACCGGGCACCGACGCTCCACCGCCTGGGCATCCAGGCCTTCGAGCCGGTGCTGGTCGAGGGGAGCGCGATCCAGATCCACCCGCTGGTCTGCGCCGCTTTCAACGCCGACTTCGACGGCGACCAGATGGCCGTGCACGTGCCGCTCTCCCGGGAGGCGGTTGCGGAGGCGCGCCAGATCATGATGGCGAGCCGCAACCTGCTCAGCCCCTCGTCGGGCGACCCGATGGTGGCGCCACGGCTCGACATCGTCGTCGGCTGCTACTACATGACCGACATCCGCAAGGGTGCCAAGGGCGAGTTCAAGGCGGGGACGCCGACGCAGGCTTCGCAGGGAGTCTACTCAAGCTTCCGGGACGCGATACTCGCCTACGACCTCGGCGTCCTCGAGCTCCAGGCCTCGATCCGGGTGCGAGACGAGCGGACCCAGGGCCAGCTGATCGAGACGACGGTGGGTCGCATCCTCTTCAACGAAACCCTGCCGGACGACATCGACTACCTCAACGAGACCATGGACAGCAAGGCGCTGAAGGCCGTGGTGCAGCAGAGCTATCAGAAGCTCGGCATCGACCGGACAGCGGAGGTGGTCGACCAGATCAAGAACACGGGCTTCCACTACGCGACGAAGTCCGGCGTGACGATCTCCTCCAGCGACATCAAGGTGCCGGAGGAGAAGACGGCGATCCTCGCCGAAGCGGATGTCCGCGTCCAGCAGATCAACGAGCAGTACCAGACGGGTCTGATCACCGATCAGGAGCGCTACGACGCGACGGTAGAGGTCTGGAACGGCGCCACGGAGAGCGTCACGGCCGTGATCCAGAAGCGCCTGCCGGAGTACGGCTCCGTCTTCCTCATGGCGATCTCGGGCGCGAAGGGTAACATCGCCCAGATCCGTCAGATGGCGGGCATGCGGGGCCTGATGTCCGACCCCTCGGGCCGGATCATCGAGCTGCCGATCAAATCGAACTTCCGCCAGGGCCTATCGGTCCTGGAGTACTTCATCTCGACCCACGGCGCCCGCAAGGGGCTGGCGGACACGGCGCTGCGGACGGCGGACTCGGGCTACCTGACCCGGCGTCTGATCGACGTGGCCCAGGACGTGGTGACGCTGGTGGAGGACTGCGAGACGATCGGCGGCGTCTGGCTGAGCGAGCCGCACGACCGCGGCATTCTCGAGTCCCTGCGCGAGCGGGTAATCGGTCGCTTCGCGGCCTCGGCGATGGCCAACCCGGAGACGGGCGAGGTGATCGTCGAGCGCAACGAGGTGATCAGCCCGGAGGTCGCCGACGCGTTGATGGCAACGGGCATGGACCAGGTGCACGTGCGCTCGGCCCTGACCTGCGCCGCGGTGCGCGGCATCTGCCGCCTCTGCTACGGCATCAGCCCGGCGAGCGCCGAGCTCGTGGGGCTGAGGGCAGCGGTCGGCATCGTCGCGGCCCAGTCGATCGGCGAGCCGGGCACGCAGCTGACGATGCGGACCTTCCACACGGGCGGCGTCTACGTTGCCGGCGGTGAGATTACGACCGGTCTGCCGCGCGTGACCGAGCTCTTCGAGGCGCGCGTGCCGAAGAACAAGGCCCTGATTGCCGAGATCGACGGCGTCGTCGAGATCACGCGTGAAGGGGAGGCCCGCCGCGTCCGCATCGTGTCGAGCGAGCTTTACAGCGACCGCTACGACCTGCCGAAGGGGCTCGAGCTGCTCGTGATCGAGGGCGAAACGGTGGAGTCGGGCGCGGTGCTGGCCCGCTCGAAGGGCGATACCGCCAAGCTGCCGGCGACCCAGATCATTGCCCGCCTGCCCGGGCGGGTGACGCTGGACCGCAAGGACCGCCTCTCGATCCTCTACGAGGAGCGGGAGGAGCGCGAGTACGTGATTCCGGCGACGAGCCGGATCCGGGTCGAGGCCGCCGACTACGTCCAGGCGGGACAGCAGCTGACCGATGGACCGCTGGACCCGCAGGACATCCTCCGGATCCTCGGCCCGGAGGCGGTGGCGCTCTACCTGGTGGAGGAGGTCCAGAAGGTCTATCGAAACCAGGGCGTCAACATCAACGACAAGCACCTCGAGGTGATCGTCCGCCAGATGATGCGCAAGGTGACGATCGACGGGCCTGGCGACACGGCAATGCTGCCGGGCGAGTACGTCGACCGCTTCGAGTACGAGGCGACGAACGCGAAGATCTTCGCGGAGGGCGGCGAGCCGGCGACGGCAGTGCCCGTGCTCCTCGGCATCACCAAGGCCTCGCTCAACACGCACAGCTTCCTCGCGGCCGCCTCCTTCCAGGAGACGACGCGGGTGCTGACGGAGGCGGCGATCTCCGGCAAGACCGATCACCTGCTCGGCCTCAAGGAGAACGTGATCATCGGCAAGCTGATCCCGGCGCGGTCGCCGATCACGGTGGAGCCCCGGCCCGTGCTGGAGGCCCGCACGAACCGCTACCTGGAAGAGGGGGACGAGGGCTTCGACGAGGACTTCGAGACCCTGAAGACCGACGACGACCTCGACCTCAGCGGCGACGATGCGGCCGCGGGCTCGGGCGAGTCTTTGCTCAGCGAGCTGGTGGCGGCGCTGGAGCCGACCGCGGCCGCCGAGTCGAAGGACGAGGAAGACGCGAAGGACGACGCCTAGCGCGTCGCTTCGCGTCCTAGCAAAGAGGGGGCCGGCAAACGCCGGCCCCCTCTTTTTATTGCCCTCGCTGCAAGACTATCTATCAGTCCCGCGTCAGACCAGCCGGCGACGGCGCGCCCTGCCGCGGCCGGCCCAGAGGTCGAGAAAGGCCTTCAGCGGACCGATCTGGGCCAGGAAAGTCGCGTAGTCCTTCTCGCCGGTGATCAGCTGGCAGAGCGCGCGGCGGAAGAGGCTGCTGCGCCGCAGGACCCAGTAGCAGGGCCGCGGCGAGTAGCTATAGGCGTCGCGAAGCAGCGTGGCAGCGCCGATCTCGGGCATGAGCTCGCGCTCGACCGCGGCCTCGTACGAGGAGAGATCGGCCTCCCGGCCCGCCAGTAGGGCGAGGGCAGCCTCGGCGGCGAGACGGCCGCTGACGAAGGCGGCGTGGATGCCTTCGCCGGAGAGGGGGTCGACGAGGCCAGCGGCGTCGCCGACGAGGAGGCCGCGGCCGCGAACGATGGCGGCGCCGGCGACGCGGGTCGGCACGTGGTGGCCGCGGACGTTCTCCATCGGCGCGTCCGTGAGGCGGTAGTGGCCGCGGAGGGCGGCGAGGTGGCGGCGCAGGCTGGTGCCCTCGCTGCTGAAGCCGCCGCAGCCGACGTTGAGATGGTCGGCCTTGGGGAAGGACCAGCCGTAGCCGCCGCTCATGCTGCCGAGCTCGAGGGCGAGGGTGCCGCGCCAGGGCGCCGGCGGCGCCTCGCCGTCGTAGGGGAAGTTCGCCTCGAGGGCGACGGGCGGGTCCGGTGCCGGGTCGAGGCCGAGGCCGAGGGCAACGGCGCCGGTGGCGCCGTCGGCGCCGATGATCACACGGGCCTCGATGGTGGCGCCGTCGGTGCGGAGGCTGCCGCCCGCCTCGTCGATCCGGGCTTCCCGGATCAGGCTGCCGTCCGTGAAGACGGCGCCGGCGGCGACGGCTGCTTCGATCAGGAAGGCGTCGAGCCGGTGGCGCTGGGTCATGAAGGCGAGGGTGCGCGGGTACTCGTAGTCGAAGGTCGGGCCGAGGCGGAAGCTGAAGCGTACCCGGCTGACGCTCTCCTCGACGACGGGGCTGAGGTCGACGGGCGCGGCCGCAAAGGCGCGCGCGGTGACGGCGCCGCCGCAGGGCTTGTCACGGGGAAAGCGGGCCCGGTCGAGGACGAGGACGCGGGCGCCGGCCTTCGCCAGGTGATAGGCGGCACTGCTGCCGGCGGGGCCGGCGCCGGCGATCGCTACGTCGTACTTGGCCACGTAGTCAGTCTAGCGCGACCCACTGCGTGGGGGCGAGGGTTACCGCGCTCGAATACGACCACCGCGTGCCCACTGCGTGGGGGCGGGGGCTGCCGCGCTCGAATACGACCACCGCGTGCCCACTGCGTGGGGGCGGGGGCTGCCGCGCTCGAATACGACCACCGCGTGCCCACTGCGTGGGGGCGGGGGCTGCCGCGTCGCGATACGGTGACTCATGGTCTCGAAACTCGCGCCCGTCGCGTAAAGCCGGAGGTTCCTTCAACTATCTAGGCGACGGCGACGATGGCGGCGACTAAGAGGACGAGCTGGATCGTGATCGCGGCCAAGAGGAGGACGTAGCTGACCATGCGCTCCCAGCCGTGGAGGAGGACGGCGAGGCCGAGGTTGACGGCGGCGAAGCCGAGGGCGGAGCGGGGGATGTCGAGGAGCTGCGACTTGTCGCTGACCTGGATGATGCCGCCGAGCGACGGGAAGCGCAGACGGACCGTCTGGCTGAGGTCGGGGTAGGTATCGAGGACGTAGGCGAGGACGACGAGGAAGGCGCCGATCAGGACGAGCGTCAGTAGGCGCGCCGTCGGGTCGAGCCAGAAGGACTGGGCGGCGATGCCCCAGCGATGCACGGCCTGGCGCTGCTCGAAGAGTATGCCGCGCTCGCGGTGCGCTTCCAGGGCCGCGGCGAAGGCGTCATTGTCGGGCACGGAGATCGCGTAGACCTCCCAGGGAGTCTGGACGTAGAGCACCTCGCCCGGCTCGCGGTGGCTCGAGTAGAAGAGGACCTCGCCAAAGGGCTCGACCGTCGCGCGGCCGACGTGATGGCCGACCCAGCTGACGCCTTCGATCTGGAGGGGCTCGCCGGCGACGGCCGGGACGAGCGCCTCGATGTTGCCGATCGGGATCACCTGGCGCAGGCCGCCCCAGCGAATCGAGAGCGAGTTGCGGTCGATGATGTAGCTCAGAGTAAAGCAGCCCCAGGTCCAGTAGGCGTATAGGGCGGCGAGGCCGACGAAGACGGCGGCGGCGACGAACGGCGGTATCTGGGAGGTCGAGGTCTCCATGGCCATCGCCTTGAGGAGGAGCACGGCGGCGAGGAGAAGAGCGAGCGAGGCGACGGCGACGCCACAGAGCGTCCCGAAGGTAACCACCGGACGGAAGACGGTGAATGAGGGCATTCTCTCCTCTGGCTGCGCGGCGGGTCGGGCAGGCTCGGGCGCCTCTCAGGCCTCCTGGCGCACGGGCTGGCGCAGGGGAACGGGCGTGCACCAGTGGGCGTACTTCGGGGAGCGGCCGTAGATGGCGGTGAAGTAAAGCTCCTGGAGACGCTTCGAGATCGGGCCGATCTGGCCGTCGCCGACGCTGCGGCGGTCGACCTCGATGATCGGTGTGACGTGGGCGGCGGTGCCGGTCATGAAGGCCTCGTCGGCGACGTAGAACTCGGAGCGGTTGATCGTCCGCTCGACGACCTCGAGGCCGAGCTCCTCGGCCGCGAGCTCAGAGACGGTGGCGAGCGTGATGCCCTCGAGAACGTTGTCGGAGCGGGCGGGCGTGATCAGGCGGCCGTCGCGGACGATGACGATGTTCTCGCCGCTGCCCTCGGAGACGTGGCCGTCCTGGTTCAGGAGGATCGCCTCGTCGAAGCCGTTCTCGATCGCCTCCGTCTTCGCGAGGGCGGAGTTGAGGTAGGCGGCAGTGGTCTTGGCGCGGGCCGGAATCGTGGTGTCCTCGACGCGGCGCCAGGTAGAGGTCTGGCAGCGGATGCCGGCGTTGATGTCGAGATAGGGGCCGAAGGGGGCGACGAAGATCAGGAGGTCGTCCTCGAGGTCGTGGACGCGGACGCCGAGGGCCTCGGAGCTCTTGTAGGCGAGGGGGCGGACGTACTGGTCCTCGCGGATGCCGGAGAGCGTGACGATCTGCTTGATCAGCGCGGTGAGCTCCTCGGCGGTATGGCCGAGGTCGGTGCGGATGATCTTGGCGCTCATGGCGAGGCGGCGCAGGTGCTCCTGGACGCGGAAGAGGTAGACGGTCTCGTCGTCGGCGTTCCAGTTGCCGCGGATGCCCTCGAATACGCCGGTGCCGTAGTTGAAGGCGTGGGTCATGATGCCGAGCTTGGCGTCGGCCAAGGGCATGACCTGCTTTTGGAAGTAGGCGTGGGGTGTCGACATGAGAGGTGACCTCCGGGACGGCAGTGTGGCGATTATAGGCGCCGCCCGAATCTGGGGGCAAGCTCAGTCCGGCAATGGATCGAAGATGCGGTGTACCCATGCCAGCACTTGCTTTGCATCTAGGGCGCCCGAGGCTGTAGCCAGTGTGACCTGGCCGAGGAGAGTCAAGCGAAGCCTTTTGCCGCCGTGATCGCTCTCAGGAAGGGCATGCCCGTCAGCCAGCATTAGCAGGGCAGCAGCAGTGCCGGTTCTCTTGTTGCCATCGACGAAGGCGTGGTCACAGATGATGGCGTGGAAGATAGCCGCCGCACGTTCATATGGGTCTTTGTAGATGAACTCGCCAAAGGCGCTGTAGAAGGGACGCGCGCAGGCTGCATAAAGGGAGGAGGAGTGCTCACCTGGCACCCCTCCTCCGATTTGTAACATCAACTCATGGAGCTCGCGGACACTCCCGACTAGCTTATCGAGCCATTCTACTTGTCCGCCATCTCCTTCACCCATTCCTTATTCTCACGGATTATCTTCTTGACGACAACCTCAGCCTTCTTGAGGTTAAACTTAGCCGGCCTCTTGAGTTCAGGCTTCGCCTGGGTAGTCATTGTTGCCTCCTATGTAACCAATCCTGGGTGATAGTCGGCAGCTCCGCAACAAAGATAACTGGCTTGAGCAGTTCTCTAGTAAGAGCTACCTCTCGGAATTGGCGGACATCCACCAGCATCCGCTACAGGAATGATAGCCCGAAGCATAGCATGGACGGACGGCAACAGAGCAGGAGCGCAAGACACTCCGCAGCCGGCGGCCTGAGGCTTGCGTCGCGCTCCTCGCTCTTCGAGAATGAGGGCGAAAGGCGGCAGGAAGCTTGACGACCGACTCAGACGCGGCGAAGGACGATAACATCGGCGAGGCCAAAATGACGGCGGCGCTGCAGCCGCGGGAGTTCGAGCGCAAGCCCTACTCGGAGAAGCGGCTCGGCCAGGAGTCGCTAGCCGTCTGGGAGTTCGACGACCTGCCGCCGGCCGCCACGCTGACCCACGTCACGCTGCTGCCCTACCGGGGCGAGCGAGCCGTCGTGGCCTGGCGAGACGGGGCCATGGCGCTGCCGGAGGGCGACGTCGCGGCGGGCGAGACGGCGGCGCGGGCGATCGCGCGGATCGCGGCGGACCAGGTGGGCACCCTCCAGGCGACGGCGACTCACCTCGGCCACTTCCGCTACCGGGCGACGAGCGCCTCGAAGACGCTGGCGCCGGGCACGATCACCTATCAGGCCCTCTACGGCGTCGAGGCCGGCGACCTCGCCGACTTCCCCAGGGACCCGGCGTTCGAGCGGCGACTGGTGACGCAGCGGGAGCTGAACCCGCTGGTGCGGCGCGGCCACCTCGAGTTCGTCCACGAGTACGCGGATGCCCTGGACATCTACCTCCTCGCGCGGCTGACGGGGAAGCTGCCGGAGTAGCCACCGCCCGTCGACGAGCGAGCGGCTCGCTGCCGGCAAAGGAGCAGGAGACGATGGCGAGAGACGTCCCCGACTTGAGCGACCGCAAGGTCCTGGTGATGGGCGCGGCGAGCGAGGCCGGCCGGGCGATCGCCGTCGCGTTCGCAGAGGCCGGGGCGACGGTCGCGCTAACTACGGCGACGACGGACGCGAACGAGGCGTTCACCGTCCAGCGCCTGGCGCGCTCGCTCGCACAGGGAGGGCAGCGCGGCCCGTCTGAGGCGATCGACATGAGCCTCGGCGCGAACGTCCAGGTCGCGATCCGCCAGGTGGCGAAAGAGCTCGGCGCGATCGACGTGCTGGTGACGGCGCCGGCGTTCGACCTGAGCAAGCCGGCGGAGCGGCTCACGGACGCCGACTGGGCTCGCGTCCTCGGCCTCAACCTGAGCGCCGTCTTCTACGCCTGTCGCGGCGTCGCGCGCGAGATGATCGGCCGCGAGCTGCCGCCGGAGCGCCAGGGCGACCGCGGCCGGATCATCGTCGTGGCGGACTATGGCAGCGCTGCCGGGCAACCGGTAAGCGCCGTCAATGCGACGGCGCGCGCCGGCCGCCGCGGCCTCGTTGCGGCGCTGGCGGCGGAGTGGCAGCAGCACTCGATAACGGTGAACGCGATCGACGTCACGCCGGCGGCGGGCGCGGGCGCGGCGGCGCTCGCCCTGGAGCTCGCGGCGCCGTCAGCAGCGGCGACGACGGGCCAGGTCAGCGCGGTCGAGGCGCCGGGATAACGGCAGCGGCGCTCGGACTGGAGCTCGCGGCGCCGGCAACGGCCACGACGGGGCAGCTCCTCGCGGGCGAGGCGCCTAGATAACGACGAGGAGGACGAAGCCGCCGATCAGGAGGATGGTGGCGAGCGAGAAGAGGGAGGCCTGCAGCGGGTCGTCGCCCATCGTCGGGCCGGGGCCCTGGGCGAAGGCGGCGAGGTAGACGAGCAGGCCGAGGCCCAGCATGATGAAGCTGATCAGGGTCATGGAGCTATCGTAGTGGAGGGGCCGCGGAGGAGCGAGGGGATGATGCCGGGCTATCGTAAAGGCAAGGCGGTCTTCGTCAGCGGCGACGGCGGTGCGGCCGCGGAGGAGCGAGGGGATGACGCCGGGCTATCTTGAAGGGACGGCGGTCTTCGTCAGCGGCGACGGTGGTGCGGCCCACCGCGCCGTCGTAGTAGCGCTGGCGCAGGCCGGCGCCAACGTCGCCGTGGGCGGCGCGGCAGCGGACCTGCCGGCCGAGGCAGCGCTGCACTCGATCGCGAACGAGATCTGGGCCCTGGGCCGACGCTCCGTCGTCGTGCCGATCAAGGACGGCGACGCCGGCGAAGTCGCGGCGATGGCGCAGGCGAGCGAGGAGCTCGGCCGCATCGACCTCATACTGCGCTGCGACCCAGCCTTACAGGCTTAGCCGGCAGCCAGTAGTCGAAGAACGCCGGCGCCTCGACACAACGTCTGCGCTGCGACGCGGTCTGCAGGCCTAGTCGGCAGCGAGCAGGGCGGCGACTTCAGCGTCGCTGAGCTCGAGAGCGTGGCCCAATACGTCGTTCGTGTGCTCGCCGAGGGCGGGCGCCGGCAGGCGGACGTGGGCCGGCGTGCGGCTGAAGCGGTAGGGGACGCCGTCCAGCGGCGCGACGCCTCCGTTCGGCCCGGCCACGGCCTCGAAGAAGCCGTCGAGCCCCTCGAGGGCCGGCGGCCCCGTATCGGCGGCGGGCGCGACGACCGCGAGGCCGGCAGCGACGTTTTCGCCATTGACGATTACCGACTGACCCTGGCCCGTGGCGCGGTGATGGAAAAGCGCCGTCAGCGTGCCGGCGGCGGCGGCGAGGCCTGTAGCAGCGCTATCGCCGCCAGCATCGCCAGCATCGATCGAGACGACGATCAGCTCCGGGCTCACGGCGCGCAGGGCCGCGGCGCCGAGAGGCGCGCCCGGCTCCACGAGAGCAACGTCGAAGGCGGCAGCGAGGCGCAGGCAGAGGTCGCGGCCGCCGCTGCCGTCGAGGTCGAGGGCGAGGCTGAACTTGTTGCGGCTAAGGCTGTTGAAGGCGACGGCGTCCGCCCGCAGAGGGCTGGGCGCGGCGGCCGACTCGACGCAGACGACCTCGGCGCCGAGGTCGGCGAGGGCGCGGCCGGCGAAGGCGCCGGCGGCGCTGCGGGTGAGGTCGAGGACGTGCAGGAGGTAGAGGGGCAGCGGCAGCATCAGACGACGCCATCCCGGCCCAGCTCGTCCAATGCCGCCGCTTCGAGGCCGAGGAGCTCGCCGAGGACCCGGCGCGTGTGCTCGCCGAGGAGGGGGGCGGGCGCGGCCGTCGCGGCGGCGGCCGTGAGCCGAAACGGGGCGGGCGGCGGCAGCGCGACACGGCCCGCCTCTGGCTGGGCGACGCTCGGACCCTCGCGGCGTCCGGTCGGGCTGGCTGCGGCGACAGCGGGCGCGACGACGGCCGCTTCATCGCCGCCGCCCAGGCGCCGGGTTAGCTCGGGGCCGTGATCGGAGGCGATGGCAAACGCTTCGTCAACCTCGACGACCTGGCCGTGCTCGGTCTGGGCGGCGCTCCAGAGGGCGGCGAGGGTGGCGTAGAAGACGTGGAGCCCGGCCGTAGCGGCGGCGGTGGGGCCGCTCTTCACGGTCGTGATCACGAGACGCGGCACGGCCGCGATCAGGGTCTCGGCATCGAGGCCGAGGGCCGCCTGACGCCGCGTCGGCGCGTCCTCGATGATCGCGTCGGCGTCCTCGGCGAGGCGGGCGAGGAGGCGGGCGCCGGCGGCGGTCTCGTAGTCGAGGCTGAGGCCGAGCTTGCCGGCGTTGAGCTGGCGGAAGGGGAGGCTGCCCTCCGGCGGCGGCTCGCCGCCCGCGATAGTGCCGCCGCGCCGCAGGCGGTCGCCGCTCCCCGGCCGCTCAACCTTGACGACGCGGGCGCCGTAGGCCGCGAGGAGCATGGCGGCGTAGGGGCCGGCGACGCCCTCTGAGAGGTCGAGGACCGTGAGGACGCCGAGGGCGCCGGGCGGCGAGTCGTCTGCGGGCTGGTCAGACATGCTCTGCCT
This sequence comes from Dehalococcoidia bacterium, assembly GCA_963664765.2. Lineage (GTDB taxonomy): Bacteria > Chloroflexota > Dehalococcoidia > DSTF01 > WHTK01 > WHTK01. The sequence goes on from CAXXWO010000001.1 coordinate 99,084, forward strand.
GCTCGACGAAGCCGAGGTGCCGGCTGAAGGCGAGCGGCTTGACGCCGGCGTCGGCGACCAGCGCGATTATGTCAAATGTCGTCACGAGAGCGGGGTCGAAGCCGCGCAGGGCGGGGCCCGCCGTCTCGTTCTCCAGGTAATCGTAGCCGCCGACTAGAAGAAGGGTGCGGGCCGCGTCCCGGACGGGAGCGAGGGCGGCCGCGGCGGCGGTGAGGCGGGCGCGGAGGAGACGCCGGGTAGCGGCGCCGTCGTTCGGGTCGAAGGCGGGCGGGCAGCCGGCGATCGCCCAGCCGTCGGCGCTGCCCCGGGGGAGGCGCTGCAGGGCCCAGGCGTCGTCGTGCTCGAACTCGACGGCGCCGCCGGTCTCGAGGCCCTGGGCGAGGAGGGCGATCTCGTCGAAGAGGCGCTCGCGCTCGTCGGTATCGCGCGTGAAGCGGTGGAGGGCGCTGCTGTCGACGTGAAAGCTGCCCTCGAGGCGCTGGGTGATCGTCGTCCAGTGGCGGGAGAGGCCGCCGGCGACGTTGGCGTAGCCGCCCTCGTCTCGCACCTTGCCGAGGAGGAGGCGGGCCGGCAGGCGCACCTCGCCGTCGCGGCCGGAGGCGAGGCGGGAGGCGGCGAGGACGACGCGCCGCACCCACTCCGACTCCGCCGGCTCCTCGGCCGGCAGCTCACCGCCGGGCGGCACCCAGAGGAGGTAGGCGCCGGGGCGGGCGGCGTCGAGGCGGGCGGCGAGCTCGCTGCGCCGCTCATCCCAGGCCGCGTCCGCCTCGGAGAGATCGGCCGTTACGATCGCGAGACGGCCGCCGGCGGCGTCCTCGACGGTCACGACTTCGGGCGAGAGGTCGCCGGCTTCAGCTTCGAAGGAGCGGCCGTAGCGCTGGTTCAGCCAGGCGAGGAAAAGGCGGGCGGCGTGCTCTTTGTCGCGGGGCATCGGGACAGCCTCAGATGTTCGAGTGCGACTGGCCGCCGTCGATGTTGAGGCAGACGCCGGTGATCCAGCTGGCGCGCGCCGAGGCGAGGAAGACGACGGCGTTCGCGACCTCCTCGGCTCGGCCGAAGCGGCCGGAGGGGATGTGCTGGGCGACGAAGCTGGTCATCGCCTCCGGGTCGGCCTCGACCCGCCGGTCCCAGGAGCTGCCGGGGAAGCGGATGGAGCCGGGCGCGACCGAGTTGACGCGGATGCCCTCCGGCGCGAGCTTCAGGGCGAGGTTCTTCGCGTGGCTGACGAGCGATGCCTTGAGGGCGTTATAGGTCACGGAGCCGCCGGCCTCGCGGCCCCAGATCGAGGCGATGTGGACGATGGCGCCGCCGCCGCGGGCCTGCATGTGAGGCAGGACGGCGCGGCTCGCCCGCACCGCCGCGAGGAGGTTGGTCTCGAAGGCGGCCTGCCAGGCGGCGTCCTCATCGTCGGGACGGGCGCCGCCGACGTTGTTGACGAGGATATCGACGCCCCCGAGGGCGGCGGCTGTCGCGTCGACGACGCGCTCGACGGCGCCCGGCTCGCTAACGTCGGCGACGACGCCGAGGGCCCCGACGCCAAGCCCGCGGAGCTCGGCCTCGGCCTCGCGCAAGCGCTCCTCGCCGCGGGCGCAGATCGCGACGTTGCAGCCCTCAGCGGCGAAGGCGAGCGCGATCGCCCGCCCGATGCCGCGGCTGCCGCCGGTGACGATCGCTGTCTTGCCGCCGAAACCCAGGTCCATGCTTCCTCGAATCGGAATCGGTGAGTGGCGTATACGGGGGACGGACAATTCTAGCATGGTGCCTCGCTCTGACAGACCCCGGCGAGCGGGTTGTAAGGCGACACGAGGCGGAAGCGAGCCTTTCTCCTAAAGGGGCCCCTCCCTATACTTAGCCAGTTGTGCGACTGACAGCTGATCTGCGTTGGTAGCTGCCCTAGGCTTCGTCCTGGTCTCGCTCGTCGTCATCCTCTTGGCGGCAGAGTTCTTCACGAACGCCGTCGAGTGGTTCGGCCACCGGCTCGGCCTCAACCAGGGTACGGTCGGCAGCGTGCTCGCGGCGGTGGGCACGGCGATGCCGGAGACGATGATCCCGATCATCGCGATCCTGTTCGCAACCTCGGCCGGCGCCGAGGATATCGGCGTCGGCGCCATCCTCGGCGCCCCCTTCCTGCTCTCGACCGCCGCCTTCGCCGTGACCGGCCTCGGCGTCCTCGTCTTCGTCGGCCGGCGCGAGCACGGCGCAAACCTCCACCTCGACGCCCAGGTCATCGGCCGCGACATCGGCTACTTCTTCATGGTCTACCTCTTTGCCGTGCTCTCCAGCTTCCTGCCCTGGCGGGAGCCGAAGTACGCGGTCGCCGCCCTCCTCCTCGGCCTCTACGCCCTCTACGTCTACCGGACGATCTCGCACGAAGGCGGCAGCGCCGTGGTGGAGAGCGAGGAGGAGCTGGGCGGTCTGCGGTTCCACCGCTTCCTCGGCGGCGCCGGCTCGCCGCCGACTGCGATTATCGCCTTCCAGCTTGCCTTCGCGCTCGGCCTCATGATCGGCGGCGCCCTCCTCTTCGTCGAGAACCTGGAGATCGTCGCCCACGACCTGGGCGTGCCGCCGCTGCCGCTGGCGCTGATCATCGCACCGCTGGCCTCGGAGCTGCCGGAGAAGTTCAACAGCATCATCTGGGTGCGGCAGGGCAAGGACACGCTGGCGATGGGCAACATCACCGGCGCCATGGTCTTCCAGAGCTGCATTCCCGTGGCGGTAGGCGTGACGTTCACGGACTGGGATCTGACGACGCCGGCGCTCATCTCGGCCGCCATCGCCCTGACCTCCTCCGCCATCGTCTACCTCTCGATCAAGAAGCGGGGCTATCTCAGCTCCTACGTCCTGGCGCGGGCCGGCCTCCTCTGGCTCGCGTTCGTCGTCTACATCGTCATCGACGTCAGCACCTAGCCTGACGCGAGCGCGCCGGTCGGGCTCGGGTTGAGCTCTGGTCGCCGAGTCTGCTTACCCAACACGCAAGGCGGTCGAGGTCGGTAAGGCGCCCAGTCGAGGCATCGAAGAGGGACGACGCGGACCATCCAGTGCGCGTCTAAATCGCCATCGATGTCAGGAGATAGCGCGCCGCGGCGCGAGGGTAGCCAGGGGGCTCAGCCCCCTAGTCGCTGGGTCCGCCTACCCAGCGCACGAAGCGGTCGAGGTCGGGTAGGAGCCCGGTCGAGGCGTTGAGAAAGACGACGCCGACGATCAGGCTGAAGACGGCGGCGAAGAGGCCGGCGGCGACGTAGATCGTCTGGCGCCTGCGGGTCGAGACGAAGCCGATCGTCGAGGCAAGCGTCACGAACGAGTTCGAGACCAGCAAGCCGGCGACAAAGAAGAGCAGGACGGCAACGGCGACCGACTTGCTGGTGGCGCCGACGGCCGTAGCGATGATCAGGGCCTGGGTGCCGGTCTCGGCACCGATGCCGTGGATCAGGCCGATGCCGTAGGCGGTACGGGCGCTGTACTGCTGCGGCTCAACCTGGTGGACGTGCTCGTGCTGGCCGACGCGGGAGCGGACCCAGCGCCAGGCGTTGCCGACGCCGGCGAAGACGAGCATCCAGCGGCTGCGGATGCGGAACTCGCCGCCGCGGCGAAAGTACTGGTAGAGCGAGAAGAAGAGGTAGGCGGAGAGAAAGATCAGGGTGACGCCGACGACCCGCTCCATGACGCCGTCGATCCAGGACGGCAGGAAGCCGGCGGCGACGATCGCCACGACGCCGAGGATGGTCACGACGGTGCCGTGGCCGAGGGCGTAGAGCGTGCCGAGCCAGATCGCCTGCCGGTGCTCGCGGGCACGGCCGAGAATGCCCGCCGCGTGGCTCGCCAGCGGCGGCGCGGCGGCACCGGTCAGGACGGCGGTCGTGGTGGTCCCGGCCTCAACCACGGCGGCTGTGCTATGGAGCTCCGGGCGGTGGTCGTGGGCGGCGTGGGGGCCGTGCTGCGAGTGGTGGGTCTCGTCGGTGAGGTGGATCCCCGGCTCGCCGATCAGCCAGCTCTCGTCGGCGTCGTCGACGGAGGACGTGGCGCTGGTGATGTCGGTGATCGCGGCGATGTGGTCCCAGTCGATGCCGTGCCGGATGCCGAGGGCGAGCGCGGCCGTGAACACGCCGATACCGCCGCCGATCGTCAGTACCGGCAGCAGTGCTGTTATGTCGACTAACGGACTGGGCATCTCATTCCTTCGAGGCGGGGACACTCAACTCAAGCCAGATGCTACTGCACGTCCCAGCTAGATGCAACTAGTTGCAAGTGAGACGAGTGGCGCTACTTCGAGTCGCTAACCGCTGCCGGCGGCGCTCTCCTTCGAAGCCTGGGCTATACTAGCAGGCGCATGGAAAGACGACTCGTGATCTGGCTTACGGGAGCGATCTGCGGCCTGCCGGCCTTTGGCCTCGCCACCGCCCTGGGCCTGCCGGAGGCGCTGGCCCTGCTCGTGATGTTCTGCGGCACGCTCGTCGGCGTGATCGGCGCCTCCGCCTTTATGGCGAGCCGGCAGGCCGGGGGCGAGGGGCCGCAGCCTCGTCGCGGCCGAGGACGCGGAAAAAGAGGATCGTAAGGGCAACGCCGGTCGCCAGGTGGCCAAGGCTGCCCATGACGACGCCGGCGATCTGCTGGTCGGCGAGGGGCGAGATACCCCAGAGCGCTGACTCCGAGTCGTAGAAGTCGTAGACAACCGTCTGGCTGGCGAGGATCAGCAGCGCCAGCAGCCCCATCGGGAACAAAGACGCGAAGAGATAGAGCATCCGGCCGCCCTCGCCGATCGACGCCCGCTCCGGCAGCGGCTGGATCGCCGCCAGCCAGAAGACGAGCCCCGTGGCGATAAAGCTCAGGTGCATGGCGACGTGGAAGGGGACGCGCGTCAGCGCCGCCTCGTAGACCGGCGGCGCGTGCCACAGCCACATGCTCACGATGAAGAGCGACGCGGCTAGGAAGGGCAGGCTGAGCAGCGCGTAGGCCCGGCCGATCAGGGGACGGCGCAGGAGGCGGCGCAGCGCCGGCGGCGGCAGGCCGAGAAGGACGAGCGGCGGTCCGAGGGTCGTGAGGACGACGTGCTGAACCATGTGGAGGGAGAGGAGTCGCTCGGCGGCGCTGTCCAGGGGGGAGATCAGCGCGAAGAGGATGAGCAGGACGCCGCTGGCGAAGGACGCGGCCCGTAGCCAGTCGACCGGCTCGCCGGCGGGCCGCGTCGTGATGGCGCGGACGTAGAGGACGACGACGACGAGGGTGCCGGCAATCACCGTCGGCTCCAGCTGCCAGGCGGTCCACGTAACGGTGTGGCCGGCGTGGAGGAGGGCGATCAGCGGCCGGCTTTCCAGCCGCCCTGGGTCTCGAGCTCCTGGCGGATCACCTCGATCCGCCGGCGGCTGACGATATTGACGGCGGCGCCGGCGGCGCCGATCAAGGGCAGGACGAGGCCGAATCCGAGGACGATTAGGCCGCCATCGATGCTCTCCGAGAGCTGCGTGAGCATGACCCAGCCGGCGACGGCAGCGCCGACGCCGAAGTGGAACAGGAGCAGGAAGATCAGCATCGGCAGCTCGAGCTGGGCGCTGCGCTCTACCGGGGAGCGCAGGCCCTCGGGAGCGGCGGCGTAGTGATCGCTGAAGCAGGTCTTGTGGATCCAGCGCCCGCGGAAGAGGCCGGCGTCGGCCCAGTCGTCGATCGGCTCGTGACACTCGCTGCAGCGGGCGGGCCACTCCATCATCGCGATCAGGCCTGCTGCAGGTCGGGGGTGTTCAGGGCGCGGAAGGGCTCCGCGCTGTAGACGCGGAGGCAGTCGGACCAGCCGGGCAGCGCCCGGGTCACGGCCTCGTCCTCGCCGTGGAGCCAGGCGAGGTGGCGGAGGGCGTGCTCGAGGACCTGGCCGGCCGTGATCGCGGCCGGCGGCGTCGTCGTATCGCCGCGCGCCAGCTCGGCGCGGGTCACGGGCGCCGTCTCCCACGAGTCCGGCAGCGCGTAGTCGGCCGCGACGACGGCGAGGTAGGTGAGCACGACCTCGGTCTCGGCGTGGCGCCAGGACGTGGAGTGGAGGACGACGGGCCGAAAGCCGAGGCTCTCGATCGCCCGCGCCGCTACCTCTTCCGGCTTGCGGCCGGCCGGCCAGCCGATCAGGAACGAGTCGGCGCAGTCGGGACGCAGGCTGATGAGCCGCCCCTTGCCGAGGGCGACGGGCAGGATCTCGATCGACTGCATCACGAAGTCGGCGGACCAGGGCAGCTCGGATACGGGCAGACCCATGTCACCGAGCTGGCTGGAGGGCTTCTCGCTATCGGCGCCGGCGCTCATCTCTTACCGCTCACCTGGTGGAACTAGGGCGCGTCAGTCCGCACGGCCTCTTCCATTACCTCTTCCGGCGTGAGCTCACGGGCGTGGGTAGCACGGCTGTGCTCCTGGACGGCCACGACCAGGACGTCTTTCGTGCCGTGGCCACGCCTGCCACAGGGGCAGGTGGCCTGCCATTCCGCGGTGTCTTCTCTGCTCTCCATCGGGAGCTCCCTTCATAGAGGCTCGCTCGCCCGGGACGGTTGGCTCGCGGGGACGAGAAAAACTATAGCAGATGCGGTTCCGGGGCTCGAACCGGCGGCGTTGCTAGTGGAGGCTGCAGAGTTCCTTGCGGCTGAAGGCCTCCCAGCCCTCTCGAACCAGGAAGGCGACGATGACGAGCCCGGCTACGGGGTCCGCCCACCACCAGCCGAAGAGGGCGTTGGCGCCGAGACCGAGGAGGAGGGCGGCCGAGAGCCAGGAGCAGACGAGGGTCTCGCGCGACTCGGCCTCGAGGGCGCGGCTGTTGATCTGGTGCGAGAGGTCGTGCTCGATCCGGGCGACGAGGGGCATGATCAGTAGCGAGGCAACGGCGATGCCGATCCCGAGGTACGACGCCGCCGGCTTGGACTGAACGGCGAGCTTATAGATCGCCTCGCCGCCGACGTAGACGGCGAGGGCGATCAGGGTGAGGCCGACGAACATCGCAATACGCTGCTCCCAGATCGAGTCCTCGGTCTCCGCGTTGTGCCAGAGGTGGATCAGCACGGCGACGCTGGCGCTGACCTCGATGGCGCTGTCGAGGCCGAAGCCGACGAGCGCGACGCTGCCCGCGAGGAGGCCGGCGACGATCGCGACGGAGCCTTCGAGCAGGTTGTAGCCAATGACGCCTGCTTCCAGAAGTCGGGCCCGGCGGACGAGAGGCGGCCGCTCGCCGGCGGCGGGCGAAGCGCTCACGCGATCCCTGCCAGGGCCTCGCGGTGCTCGAGGTGGTTGAGGCAGACGCCGAGGAGGACGCGGATGTGGTCGTCGTCGATGCTGTAGTAGGACATGCGGCCGGCGCGCCTGAGCCTGACGATGTGGAGGCCGCGGAGGATGCGCAGGTGCTGCGAGGTCGCGGACTCCGAGAGGTCGCAGACGGCGGCGAGGTCGCAGACGCAGAGCTCCTGCTGGAGCAGCGAGTAGACGATCTTGGCCCGCGACGGATCGCCGAGGGCGCCGAAGATCGCCGCCACCGCCGCGTAAACGCCGCCGCCGAGGAGGAGGGCGCGTCCCTGCTCGACCCGCTCGGGGTCTACCTGGCGGACGCTGCACTCGTCCAGCTTCGAGATCATGGCGGGCGGCTCCTGGACAAATATTAGCTATTGCTTCCGCATTTGCTAAGATCAATTGTGAAGATGCACACAAGACTCCTCGGCCTCGTGCTCGCCGGCGCCTTCCTCGCCATCGCCTGCTCGGGCGGCAGCGACGACGAGCCGACCTTCGACGATGTCGTCGTCATCGGCGACGACCAGGAGCTCGTGCCGATCATCGCGAGCAGCGAGCTCGTGGTCGGCCCGAACCGGTTCGTCGTCGGCGTGCTCGACCCCGATGGCTTGCCGATCGTCGACGCGACGGTTAGCTTCCGCTTCTTCGACCTCAACGACGGCACGCCGGTCGAGAAGGCCACCGTCGCCGCCGTTTCGCGGGTGCCGGCACGAGACGCCGGGATCAAGGAGGAGGTAGCGCACGTCCACGCCGACGGCACGCGTCACAACCACTTCAACGTCGGCGAGGAGGTCGGCGTCTACACGGCGCCGGTTACCTTCGACCGGGCCGGCGTCTGGGGCGTCCAGATCGCGGTCGAGGCGACGGCGCCGGACGTAAAGCAGAAGCTGAGCGTGCGCTTCACGGTCCTCGAGACGGGCTCGATCCCGGCGCCGGGCATGGCGGCGCCGCGCAGCCGCAACCTGACGGTGGCGGACGTGGCCGACGTAACCGAGATCGACTCCTCGACGAACCCGTCGCCGGCGATGCATACGTCGACGATCGCCGACGCGATCGAGGCCGGCAGGCCGACGCTCGTCCTCTTCGCGGTGCCAGGCTACTGCGAGAGCCGCCTCTGCGGCCCGGAGCTCGAGATCATGCGCACGCTCTTCCCCCGCTACGCGGACCGGGCCGAGTTCATCCACGTCGAGTTCTACAAGGACCCGGGCAACCCGGCTCGCGTCCAGGCGGATGCCGCCGTCGAGTGGAACCTGCGCAGCGAGCCCTGGTTCTTCGTGATCGACGGCGAGGGCATCGTCCGGGCCCGGTTCGAGGGCCCCACGAGCCTCCAGGAGCTGGACGAGGCGCTGAGCGCGGTCGTCCCCTAACGGCGGGCGCTACGCGCCTCGCTATACGCCCTGATGAGCCTGCTGCTCCTACTCGCAATCGCCGTTGCGGCCGCGCTGGCGGTGCTGCTGCCCGCCGCCTGGCTGATCTGGCGGAGCCAGGACGAGGCGACGCGAGCCCTGGCCGGCCGCATCCGCCGCCTACCCCTCGGCGCGAAGCTGCGGCTGGCGGTACGGACCTTCCGGGACGGCAGGATCGCGCTGCCGGTCCGGGCGATACCGCCGCTGCTCGTGCTCTACCTGGCGATGCCGATCGACATCGTGCCGGACTTCATCCCGGTCCTCGGCCAGCTGGACGACGTCCTGATCGTGGCGGTCGGCGTCGGGCTGCTGCTGCGCTTCACGCCGCGGCCGGTGCTGGAGGAGCTCGTGGCGGAGCTAGAGCGGGCTTACAGGGAGCGCGGCGGCGGCGGCGAAGACGCGGCCCCGAAGGACCGAGAGGCGCCCGAGTAGGCGCCGCCCGCGACCGAAGCACGGACGGGGCCGCCGGGCTGACGCCTCGACGCAGCGGCCTCGCTCGTCGCAGGGGCGGGCGCCGGCGCATCGCCGGGCAGCCAGGAGGAGGGCGCCGCAACGGGCGTCGGCACGTCTTCCGCGGCGGAGTCGACGCCCCGGAAGGCGCTGCCGATCACGCCCGCGAAGACGAGGGCAAGGGGGATCAGGGAGAAGAGAAAGATCTGCCAGGCTTTAAACACTAGCGGCGTCGCTCCCCCATTTCGCTTGCTCCGTCACCCTTCGTACTCCCCGCCTGCCTGCTTATCGCCGCGCCGGTGACCTAATGCTCGGCGCTCGCCTGCGCGCCGGGTACGAGGGGCTGGCGGGCGATGCGGGCGTCGCGGGTCGGGCGCTCGCTGTGGAGCTCCGGCAGCGAGTCGAAGTTGTGCTCCGGCGGCGGCGACGATGTCGACCACTCGAGGCTGTTGCCCTCCCAGGGGTCTTCGCCGGCCGTCTTCGGCGCCGACCGCAGCGAGTGGATGAAGTTGATGATGAAGACGATCATCGAGGCGGCGATGATGAACGCGCCGACCGTGGCGATCAGGTTCCAGACCTCCCAGCCCTGGCCGGACTGGTAGTCGGCGATCCGGCGCGGCATGCCCTTGAGGCCGAGGACGTGCATGGGCATGAAGGTCAGGTTCATGCCGATGAACATCAGGGTGAAGTGGAGCCTGCCGAGGCCCTCGTCGAGGAACTTGCCGGTCATCTTCGGGAACCAGAAGTAAATGCCGGCGAAGACGCCGAAGACGGAGCCGCCGAAGAGGACGTAGTGGATGTGGCTGACGACCCAGTAGGTGTCGTTGATCGCGTAGTCGATCGGGACGATAGCGTGGAACATGCCGTCGACGCCGCCGATGAGGAACATGAAGAGGAAGCCGATGGCGAAGAGCATCGGCGGCGGGAAGATCAGGCTGCCACCCCACAGCGTGCCGAGCCAGTTGAACATCTTCACGCCGGAAGGGACGGCGATCATCATCGTCGCGAGCATGGTCCAAATCGTCAGCGGCACGCTGAGGCCGGTGGCGAACATGTGGTGCATCCAGACCGTGAAGCCGAGGACACCGATGGCAGCGCCGGCGTAGATGACGGCCTTGTAGCCGAAGAGGGGCTTGCGCGAGAAGACGGGCAGCACCTCGGAGACGATGCCCATCGCCGGCAGGATCATGATGTAGACGGCGGGGTGAGAGTAGAACCAGAAGAGCTGCTGCCAGAGGATCGGGTTGCCGCCCTGGCGCGGGTCGAAGAAGCCGGTGCCGATGAAGCGGTCCGTGAAGAGCATGGTGAGGACGCCGGCGAGCACCGGCGTCGCGAAGACGACGAGGACGGAGGTGATGACGATCATCCAGACGAAGATCGGCATGCGCGCCAGGCTCATGCCGGGGGCGCGCATGGTCATGGTGGTAACGAGGAAGTTGATGCCGCCGCCGACGGAGGAGATGCCGAGGATCTGGACGCCGAGTATCCAGAGGTCGGTGCCGGAGCCGGGCAGGAAGGTCTTCCCCGTAAGAGGCGGGTAGCTGGTCCAGCCGGCCTGAGCGCTGCCGCCTTCGACGAAGAAGGAGCTGAACATGACAAGGGCCGCGAGGGGGATTAGCCAGAGGCTGAAGGCGTTGATCCGCGGGTAAGCCATGTCCTTGGCGCCGATCATCAGGGGCAGCAGGTAGTTGCCGAAGCCAGCGCCCACGGGGATGACGAAGAGGAAGAGCATGGTGGAAGCGTGCATCGTGAAGAACTGGTTGTACTGGTCCTGCGAGAGGATGCCGGTGTCAGACCAGGCGAGCTGAAGGCGGACGAGGAGGGCGAGAAGGCCGCCGACGAAGAAGAAGATGATCGTGAAGATCAGGTACATGATGCCGATCTTCTTGTGGTCGGTGGTGAGCAGCCAGCCGAGAAGCCCCGTGTACTCCCGCGGGTGCTGGATCGGTCGCGCGATTGCCTCTGTCGCCATTAATTAACCCCGGCGGTCCGCGTGCGGACGGCGCTACACCAGCACATAAAGGATCACGTAGAGAAAGACCCAAACCACGTCTACGAAGTGCCAGTAAAGGACACCGGCATCGACGAAGAGGTGGCGGCTCGGCGTGAAGTCGCGCCAGAAGGCGCGGACGAAGACGACCGCCAGCATCAGAAGCCCGGCGATGACGTGGGCGCCGTGGAAGCCGGTCATTACGTAGAAGGTGCTGCCGTAGACGGTCGAGCCGGCGTTGAGGCCTTCGTCCATGAGGCTAAACCACTCGTAGGCCTGGCCGGCGATGAAGACCGTCCCCATGACGAGGGCGAGCGCCATGCCGAGGATGAACTGGCCCTGCTTGCCGGACTTGGCGCCGACGACGCCGAAGTGGGCGACGACGCCGCTGAGGAGAAGGAGCGCGGTGAGTATGCCGCCGGTGACGGCATCGAGCTTGTGGACGCCTTCCGGCGGCCAGACGTCGGCCTGGCCGCGGACGTAGAAGTAGCCGGCGAAGAGGCCGCCGAAGAGCATGATCTCGGAGGCGATGAAGAAGACCATGCCGGCCATGCCGCGGCTCATGCTTTCGTCCGCCTGGTGAGCGGGGCCGCCGTGGGTCGCCGTTGCCTGGATCGCCATCGATCGCCTCTCCTAGTTGCCGCCGGCCCCGGCGGCGACGGCCTCGGCGGCGGCGGGGATTACGCCCTGGGCCGCCTGCGCCTCGCTGAGCCAGCGCTCGTAGTCCGCCTCGCTCACCGCGTCGACGATGAAGAGCATGTCGGCGTGGCGGGTGCCGCAGAACTGGTAGCACTGGCCGGAGTAGGTGCCGACGTTCTCCGGGCTGATCCGGAAGTGCATCTCGTTGAGGTTGCCGGGCACGGCCTGGATCTTGTAGAGGGAGTTGGGGAAGTAGAAGCTATGGATCACGTCCGTGGAGCGGACGATTACCCGCACCGTCTTGCCTACCGGCACGACCATGGTCGGCGGCGTGAGGTCGTCGTAGTTGGGCGGCGTCACCTGGACCCGAACGCCGTCGTCGGGGTAGATGAACTCCCACCACCACTGGTGGCCGACGGCCTCGACGGTTATATCGATTTCATCGTCGGCGGGCGGCGTCTTGAGGTCGAGGACGAGTCTGAAGGAGGGGATGAAGAGGACGACGAGGATCAGGATCGGGATCGCCGTCCAGGTGAACTCGAGCTTGTTGTTGCCGTGCACCTGCTCCGGTATCTCGGGACCGGTGCGGCGGAAGCGAAAGAGGGCGTAGATAATCGCCGCGGTGACGCCGAAGAAGACGATCAGCGAGATAGCGAGCACGGGCTGGTAGAGGAGGTCGATGTCCTTGCCCTGGTCCGTGACGGGGTCGGGGAGCTGCATGACCGTGAAGGCGGAGACGATCGTGACGACCGCCAGGATCGCGATGAGGATGCCGGCGGTGATCATCGAGCGTGGCGGCTTCCGGTTGCCCGCGGGGGGCTGGTACATGCAAAACCCTCCTGATTGGCGGTTGCAGCATAGGATTGGCCCTAGTTTGAGTCAAGCGTCACGAAGTCCGGTCACTCGCGGGAAATTCTAGATCGGAGCCGAGAGAATTCTTTACCTGATCCGGCCGCGAATTCATCATAATGTCATGCGAGATGAGTGGAGCGCGGCGCCCGCACCGGTTCATTGAGCCACAGTACAGAGACGAGCTGGAGATGCTGCGTCCCGGGAGCGAACTCGTGAAGGTTCCCCGTGTGCCGGCCGGATACCTCCCGAGGCGGCTGAGAAACGGCGAACAGGCGGCCTACGAGGACCTGTTCCATCTTGCCTGGAACCAGGAAACAGAATTCGATGACACGATCGACGACGTGCTTGACGGCGGCTTCTTCGTCGTAGAACACGAGACCACGGGGATACTGGTCTCGTCGTGCCTTGCCGTACAGGGCAAGTACTCGCGGCGGCACACAAATACGGGGCCGTCGGCTGGCTAGTAACCGACCCTGAGCACACGGGCCTCGGCCTCGGCTCGCTCGTCGCTGCTGCCGCCACGAATAGGCTGGTCGAAGCGGGGTATGAGCGCCCGTTCCTTACAACTCTGGACCCCAGGCTGACCGCAATCTCGATCTATCTGCGGCTTGGCTGGCGGCCTTATCCCTATGACGAGGAGATGATCCAGCGATGGCGCGCGGTCTTAGAGGGTCTCGGGCGGGAGTTCGACCCCACGGGCGCCATCTGGGATTAGCCATCGACGCCGCAATGCTGGCGGCCGATTGACTTCGAACGCGGACGCTCCCTATATTTACTGGGCCCTCGCCGAGGTAGCTCAGTTGGTAGAGCACAGCTCTGAAAAAGCTGGGGTCGCCGGTTCGAGTCCGGCCCTCGGCACCACTCCCCTCTCGCCGACCCAGCCTTGGCCTGCGTGTTAAGATCGAAGAGGTTACGCGGCCAGGCATCGCGTTTGAGAAAGGCCACCGGATGGCCCCACTTCGAATCATTGAGACGCCAGAGCTGCACGAGCCGACGCTCGTCGCGGCCTTTGCCGGCTGGTCGGACGCGGGCGGCGCCGCGACGGCAGCGACGACCTACCTGACCGAGCGCTGGCACACGACTCGTTTGGCGGAGATCGAGGCGGACGAGTTCTACGACTTCACGCAGGTAAGGCCAACGGTGCGCTACATCGAGGGCAGCTACCGCCAGATCGACTGGCCGGAGAACCCCTTCCACTATCGCCGCACGCCGGAGCGCGACCTGATCATCCTCAGCGGCATCGAGCCCCATCTCCACTGGCAGGCCTACACGAAGGCGGTCACGGACCTGATCGCGAAGTTCGACGTGAAGCTCGTCGTCACGCTCGGCGCCATGTTCGTCGACTATCCCCACACGCGCCCGCTGCGGGTCACGGGCAGCGCGCCCGACCCGGAGATGCAGGCGCGGGCCGGCCTGCGCGCGCGCGGCGGCCGCTACGAGGGGCCGACCGGCATCAGCGGCGTGCTGGGCGCGACCTTGCGCGACCTGGACATCCCGGCGGCGACGGTCTGGGCGAACGTCCCCCACTACGTCTCGGCGACGCCGAATCCGCCTGCCTCGCTCGCCCTGCTACGGACGCTGACCTCGATGCTCTCGGTGGAGGTGCCGCTGGGCCGCATGGTGCGCGCTTCGGCCGCCTTCGACGAGCAGCTGAACGAGGCGACGTCGAAGAACGACGAGGTCTCGGAGTACGTCCGCTCGCTCGAGGAGCGGGTCGACGCCGAGTCCGAGGTCAGCGAGCCCTCGATAGAGCTGCCGGCGACGGAGTCGATCGTCGAGGACATCGAGGAGTTCTTCCGCCAGCGGCCAGAGGAACAGGAACCTTAAGCAGGCTGAACCTGCACCCGCGCTGCTGCCGGCAGGCTGAGCCTGCACCCACGTTGCTACCGCGATCATGACCGGGCCGCGGGTGCAGGGGCGCAGCCCCGCCGGGGAGCGTGAGGGGTGTCCCCTCACACCAACATCCCCTTTCTCAAAGGCGAAGCAGCCCGCCAGGGATGCGCAGGCAGGCTGAGCCTGCGCCCACGTCGCTGCCGCGCTGAGTACGTGACGTTGATGCGCAAAGGCTTCGTAAGGGTTGAAGTGGTGCTGGAGGTGGGATTCGAACCCACGACCTACCGATTATGAGCCGGTCGCTCTGGGCCGCTGAGCTACTCCAGCGCTGGGCTTCCTCAATATACGGGCCGGTCGAGACGCGAGGCAAGGCCAGTCACTGCATGAGATTAGCCTCAGCCGTGGCGTTGCCTGAAGTACCGATCGACGACGACGGTGAATGCGCTGATCAAGCCTCCTATTAGGAGATAGGTCACCTGAGCGTCTGGTCGAAAGGCGCTCCATAATAGGGTTATGAAGACGAAGGAGGCGACGATCAGCCGGGCAATTAGCGAGTCTGGCGGTGCTTCGCGTTTCGCGCGCAAGATGCCCTCTCCTTCAATCGCTCAACTTGGTTCAGCCCGACGTGTTGACCTCACCGCGACTTCAATGTTGGACGTGCCGAAGCAGGTACTGCAAGCCTTATCACCAAGAACGAAAAAGGGATGCGTGTCACATCTCGAAGCGCCAGGTTGGCCGATCTATATAGAACACACGTTCCCGATCTATGTAAACTCGACTGCCACTGCAACAGTGCGAACGCTCGCCGCAATACAATAGAAACGTGGCACCGACACGAGACGACAACACGCAGCGGTCGCGGTTCGCGTCGCGGCTGGCGGCGCTGCCGCAGCGGCCGGGCGTCTACATCATGCGCAACGCCAAGGGCGACGTGATTTACGTCGGCAAGGCGGCGTCGCTGCGCAACCGCGTGCGCAACTACTTCGGCGCGCCCCACTCGCTGGAGCCGAAGACGCGGACGCTGGCGGAGCAGGTGGCCGACTTCGAGTACATCGTCACGGCGACGGCGCAGGAGGCGCTGCACTTGGAGGCGACGCTGGTCAAGCGCCACCAGCCCTTCTTCAACGTGCGCCTCAAGGACGACAAGCACTACCCCTACCTGCGCGTCGACGTCGAGAGCGAGTGGCCGCGGGTGGAGATCGCGCGGCGGGTGCTGACCGACGGAGCGCGCTACTTCGGACCCTACGCGTCGGCGTCGTCGGTGCGGACGACGCTGGGCGTCGTCAAGAAGCTGTTTCCGTGGCGCTCCTGCACGAAGACGATCACGGGCACGGACCCGCGGCCCTGCCTCGACTACTTCATCAACCGCTGCATCGCGCCCTGCACAGCCTTTTGCACGAAAGAGGAGTACGACGAGGTCATACGCCAGACGCTGCTCTTCCTCGAAGGGCGGACTGGCGAGGTCGTCCGGTCGCTGCGGGACCAGATGGAGACGGCGGCGACGGCGCTCCAGTTCGAGCGGGCGGCGCAGTTCCGCGACCAGATCAAGGCGGTCGAGAGCGTGGCGGAGAAGCAGGTCGTCGAGCGGATCCGGCCGACGGACGAGGACGTCTTCGGGCTGGCACGCGACCCATCGACCGAGCAGCGCGCCGCGTCGGAGGCGTGCGCGCAGGTGCTCTTCATCCGCGGCACCCAGATGGTCGGGCGCGACTTCTTCACGCTCGACGGCGTCAAGGACGAGGCGGACGGGGAGGTGCTCGGCAGCTTCTTGAAGCAGTTCTACGAGTCGGCGGTGTACGTGCCGAAGACGGTCGTCGTGCCGTTCGCCGTGCCGGAGGCGGCGCTGATCGGCGAGTGGCTCAGCGAGCAGCGCGGCTCGAAGGTGAGCATCGTTGTGGCGCAACGCGGCGTGCGGCGGCGGATGACGGAGCTGGCGACGGCGAACGCGCGCGAGTCGCTCGACATGCTGCGCGTACGCTGGCTGGCGGACTCCGACAAGCGCGACCAGGCGCTGAGCGAGCTCCAGGAGGAGCTGGACCTGCCGGCCTACCCGCGGCGGATCGAGTGCTACGACATCTCGAACATCCAGGGAACGAGCTCGGTGGCGAGCATGGTCGTCTTCATCGACGGCCAGCCGCGATCGCAGGAGTACCGCCGCTTCCGGATCAAGACCGTGGCCGGGGCGAACGACTTCGCCTCGATGGCAGAGGTGCTCGGCCGCCGCTTCCACCGCTGGGGTACTAGCGGCACTAGCGTGCTAAACGGCGCTGCCGCGCGGCCTGACGAAGCGTTGGTAGATGCTTCGGGCGTGTTACCTGGAGAGAGCGCGGGTACTAGCGTACGGCACGGCGCTGCCGCGCCGCCTGACGAGGCGTTGGTGGATGCTTCGGACGTGGGCACGACCGTGCCGGGAGGGGCTGACGGCACTAGCGTGCTGCACGGGGCTACCGCTCCTCCCGACGAACTCTCTGGTGCTCTCGAGTCGACGCCGGGCGGGGTGCAGGGGCGCGAGCGCCCTGCCGGGGGCGTGGGGGTGTCCCCCACCAACGCTCCTCTCGCCGGCGGAGCAGACCCAGGGGATGCGCAGCCGGAGCAGCCTGAGTCAATCGAGGACGACGACGCCCTGAAGGGCTGGGGCGCTCTGCCGGAGCTGGTCATCGTCGACGGCGGCAAGGGCCAGCTCTCGGCGGCGCTGGACGTGATGCGCAACCTGGGGCTCAAAGAGGTGCCACTGGCGGGCCTGGCGAAGCAGAACGAGGAGCTCTTCGTCCAGGACCTCGCGGAGCCGATCATCCTCGACCGGCGCTCGCAGGCGCTCTACTTAGTGCAGCGGATCCGGGACGAGGCGCACCGCTTCGCGATCCAGTACCACCGCCAGGTGCGGTCGAAGACGGGGATGGCGAGCGCGCTGGACGCGGTGCCGGGCGTGGGGCCGAAGCGGAAGCGGGCGCTCCTGCACAAGTTCGGCTCGCTGAAGGGGATCCGGGAGGCGCCGGTCGAGGAGATCGCGGCGACGATGGGCTTCACGACCTCGCTGGCAACGAAGGTCAAGGAGAGCTTGTAGGCTCCTCACGCCAAATTCGATCGATGCGGCGCCTCAGTGCTTCACCAAACGCGACGGCGGCAGGGTGCACAATCAGAAGTAAACCGTGGATAGCTATTATCGCAAGGCCAAGTTCTACCACATGCAGAACTCTAATGTCAGAGACGAACATAAGCAGAGCGCCCTGAACACCGACGAAGCGGGCTAGGCCAAGGTCGAGTTGGATTTTAGCTAGCACCTTCAGAACCCTGAAGCTGGGACCCGTCTTCCAACGCTAGTTCGAGGTTGTCGATAGCTGCCCGAAGCAAGAGAAGACTAGCCTTGTTCAACGGCACGCGAATTTGAATGTCAGCCGTTCGGAGATCGACGAAACCTCTATCCACTTCACCCGAGCCGACTCCAGCCGGCGAGATGGCTGGAGCTGAAGTTAAGGCTTCCCCTCCCTCCGCTGAAAGGTACTTCGCCCCCTCCGTATAGATGCGGTGGAGGCGTCCTATCCTGCGAGCGACCTCCATCCGAGGTGCACGAGTCATCTCTTCAACGAAGATGCTCAATCTATCTTCACTAGGCACCGTCCCTCCAAGGCGTTCTGCCAAGCGCTTAAACAAATCGACACTAAGGAAGGCCTCTCGCTTGGCTAAACCCCCTTTCCTCGTTCCCTTGAGGATGCGCTACTCTTTGGGCGAGCCCAGATGCGTGTAGTGTGCCTCTGCCCGCCAGGAGGCCATATGTCCTCAAGGCAGCAGTTTTCTGGATGAACCCTCCGCCCTTCTCTGCCATGCCCAATGCCTGAGCAAGACCGGATGTAGTTATGGAACCCTTGAACTCCTTAACGACGCGCTCGGCTATTTGGCTGGCTTCCTCAACCCCGATGACTGGGAAGTCGATGACTGCTTGCTTCGGCATCTTCAATCCTCCGTAGCTAACTGTAGAAAACTATAGAGAACTACAGAGAACTACAGAGTCGCTGTCAAGGCCTCGTTGCGCCACTTTTTCTTGGCTCAGGAAGGGACACATATGTCCGTGCAACACGGGCACGCCTGCGCACGCTGCTAGGCTGGGAACCGCAGCGCCGCCGTCGTCGTCCTAGAGACAGGAGCGCATCGCTTCGCGCTCGGGAGGCGACCTCATGAGACGAACGGCGATCCTCGCCATGGCGCTGCTCGGCGCTGCCGCGTTGCTCGCGGTCGCCTGCGGCGGCGGTGACGACGCATCGAACGGCGGCGACGGGACGCTGCCGACGCTACCGGCCGACCGCGAGCGCCTGCTGGCGCCGATCGAGTCGGCCGAGGTGCTGATCTTGGAGTCGTTCCCGCCGCAGTACCGGCTCGCGGTCACGGCGGGGCTGCCGGGCGGCTGCGCCCAGCCGGCGGGCTTTACGGTCGTGCGGGCCGGCGACGGCTTCACGGTCGAGGTGTTCAACTCGCTGCCGCGGGGCGACGTGGCCTGCACGGCGATCTACGGCATGTACGACCTGAGCATCGCCCTGGCCAACGACCTGGATTCGGCCAAGGAGTACGACGTCGACGTCAACGGCACGCAGCTGAGCTTCACGGCCCAGTAGGGCGCCGTTCCTTGACGGCCTTTCGAGGCGCTACTTAGACTGAGGGCGCCGGGGCGGTTAGCTCAGCTGGCAGAGCGCTTCCTTCACACGGAAGAGGTCACTGGTTCAAGTCCAGTACCGCCCACCAACATTTAGATTCAAAATCGCGCCTGATAGCTCGACTTGCCGACCCCCTAAGCGATTTTGACAGCCAAGTTGACAGCCACGCGGATGATGAAAGGGCGGGCTAGCGGTCCCTAAGTACCGCGTCCACGGAGGCGGCCGCCTCACGCTGCATGGTTGGAGTAACGTGGCTGTAAAGGTCCAGCGTGATGCCGACCCGACTGTGACCGAGCCGCTCAGAGACAATTTTGGGGTGCACACCTTCACCTAGTAGCAACGTCGCGGCAGTGTGGCGCAGGTCGTGAAAGCGAATTCCGGGTAGACCGGCCCGCTCAAGCAGGGGCTGGAAGAACCGGCGCCGCAGGTTGGTTGCCTCCATCGGTCGGCCCAGCTCGTTTGTAAAGACGAGGCCGTGATCCTCCCAGGCGGCGCCGCACAGCAGTCGCTGGGCTGCCTGGTTATCCTTTTGACGCGCCAGGGCATCCACGGCCAAGCTGCCAAGTGTTACCTGCCGTCGGCTGCCAGCCGTCTTGGGTTCGGCAATCGTTAGTAGACCTTTGCTCGACCGATACAGAGTACCCACAACACGAAGGGACCCGTCTCCCAAGTCAACGTCCTGCCAGCGCAAAGCTAGCAACTCGCCTTGGCGGAGGCCAGTGGTCAGGGCAAGAACATAAAGGGCTTCGAAGCGGTCGCCACGAGCAGCGTCAATAAGCTGCTTCGCCTGCTCTACGTCCAGGGTCTTCATCTCTTTGTGGTGGTCACGGGGCGGCGTTACGAGGTCGGCCACGTTACGGGCAACCAGGTTCCAGCGGAGTGCTTGTTTGAGGGCGCCGTGAAGAATGGCGTGAAGCTTCCGTACACTCTGGACACCTAGGCCAGCATCGAGGCGCTGGCTGTAAAGGTCTTGTAGATGCTGAGGGCTCAGCCGTGCCAGGCGATGATGGCCCAGGTAAGGGACCGCGTGTAGACGGAGCACGATCTCGTAAGTTGAATGTGTTTGGTCTCGCAACGACGGTTTGGCATTTTCCAGCCAACTGGCGAGGAAGTCCTTCACTGTCTGACGCTCGGCAACGACAGGGAGGCCGTCCTGGTGGGCCTTGAGGGCGACGGTAAGCTTCTTGGCAACCTCCTGCCGAGTGGCGCCGTAATAGTGCTTCCGAAGCCTTTGCCCGCCTTTATGACCGACGTGGACGGAGCCCACCCAGCGGCCGTCTTTCCTCTGGTAGAGATAGCTTCTCACGTGTGGCTATCGCTGGCGGCTCAGTGGCCGAGGCCGGATACTCTGTCGTATACGCTAGGATTGGGAACGCTTCAAGCGCCTGCTCCCCCCAACATTGACACTCAGGCATCGCTGTACGTAACTTCTCAATGTGGAAGGAGTCCCTCATGGTTAAGACCGCGTTATCTGTCTACTTAATGTTCATGGCCTTATTAGTAGGTCTCTACTTCGTGGCCGCGCCGATCATCCACGGCGACACAGATGAGTTTCCCATCTGGGGGGTCATCAACTACTTCATGGCCGTGGCGGTCGTCATCGCACTGGCCGCCAGTTTCATGCACAAGCGCGCCATGGAGAGCAAGGCTGACGCAGTAGACGTCATCCTGTTCCTCCGCATGAACATTGCCTTCTACAGCGCCCTCTGGCTCTCCCTCTGGTTCTTCTGGAAGTGGTTCGAAGCCCTCTTCGGCGGCGGCGGCTCCGACCTCTCCTGGGCCTGGATCGACCCGCTCTTCGCTATCGTCGTCGGAGCAGTCGGTCGCCACATATGGCAGAGCACCGAGGACATTTAGCGGAGCGGAAAAGTTGTGGCCCAACATTTTTGCCCCGAGTTGGGTTTTTCCGTTAACCTTTGCTAGGGCGTAGTCGTTTATACCCATAGCCGTCATCGCAGGCGGCTAGATAATGAGCTAAAAGGAGGGATAGGCAGAGATCCCCGGAGGGTCGTCGGAAGGCCCAGTTCTCGGCGTCGCAGCAGCGATTCTCGGCCGAGGGCGACGCGGAGGGCAAAGCCCCTGAAGGACGCCCGGGACAGAGAGCAGATGAAACAACGCCAAATGGGCTACGGCCCCACAAACTGGTTTTACGAGCAAGGAGGAAACGCAATTTGAATCTTATTAGAAAGGCCTTGTGGCCCACGGCGATTGTAGCCACGGCCTTGATGCTCTTCGGGGCACTGGGGAGCGCGGTTAACGCCGACGCGGTCACATCGGCACTATTCAGACAGAAGTTGATAACCGGCGACACGAGTCTACGTCGAGGTTGAAGTCGACGCCCGGACGCGGCTGCCGCTGACAACGCAGACGCCGCGAAAGCCGTCAGGCTCGCCCAGCCCTCGACGACCAAGGCCAACGTGCGCCACATGAAGTATCCAAGGCGGACATAGTCGACGGCTGCCGACGTGCTCTTGCGGAAGCTGCCGCTCAGCCGCGAAGGTCTGCAGCCGTCATCGATTACCCGTAGACGGAACGCCAATGGCAACACGCTCGATCGACGCCCTAACGGTGCAAGCTACAAATCTTGACGTCGACAATCCGCCGACGAGAGCTGTCTCTAGGCGATGCCAAATCCGTGGCGTGTCGAGGGGTAACTGCCACGCGCAACACCGCCCACCGACGTTGCCCGTGACAGCCGCTGGCTTACGTCACTGCTGACGGCCGCCGTCGCGGGCCTGGACGATAGCCCTAGACGCGGTCCGACGCCGCCAGTCAAGGCCATAGCACGGTTGGCATAGTCGCCGAGGCCGGACGCCGTCAGGCGGCGTCGCAGCGTTGCCACCTGACTAGGGCGGCGTGGACGCACAGGACGCTGACAGTCGTTGCCATAACCGATGGAAGTGACAAGCGGACGCCACGTCGGTAGCAGGTCTAAAAACGACGCGTTCCACGGTGCGTCATCTCAGAGGCTATGGCGTCTGATGACGGTCGGTGAGTCTTACGTCGTCCGTGGTCATCGAGTGTGTCACTGCGACTTCGGCAGCTACATGTCATCTCGTTCACAAACACTAAGGACCCAGCGGTGACGTAAAAGATGCTGAGCGTTCGAGTGTCCCGGTGGTCCTGGATGTGGACAGGTGCAGGATCTTTCCGCCAGCAAGTCCACGATCTTTAGCACTGACCGAAACTCCACCTCCGACCTTGATCACGGTTACGATCTTGAGGACGAAGAACGGCAGACGCCGGCCACTGCTGGCGACAGCAGTTCGATCTTCAGACCGATAACTGTGAATTCGAGGAAACGGAAACGACTCGTGTACTGACTGCTAGACTCCAAGACCGACGACGGCAAAGACACACGATCGCCGAAGTCACCCTGGACTGCTCGGAGAAATCTGGGAAGGCCGGTGTGCCACGATCAGCCGCTTGCGATTGACAGAGCCCGGCAAGCGATGTCGTACGCTGAGGCCTCGACGGTTACCGTTATTGGTCCGCCGGCCTCTCTGACGGTCGACGCTGCCTCCATGATGGATGTCATGGCTTGTGGCGGTGAAGTGGCCACTCTGACAATCAATGTTGTCGACTCAGGCGGCCAGCCCGTTGCTAACGGCACTGTGGTCAACCTGACCACCAACGTAGCGTGGTGTTCTGGTTGCTTCGAGCGCTGTTAGCACCTCTGGTGGCGCTGCCACCGCGTACCTGATTACCAGTAACGCGCAGTGTAGGCAGCTACGCAGTGGTGGCCCAAAGCGGTTCGGCCGTCGGCTATGTCACAGTGAGTCTGTGAGGCTACGGCTGCTCCGGCTCCGATGGAGGAGATGGAGGAGGCTGCTCCGGATATCACTCCGCCGAGCACCGGTGACGCTGGTCTGGCAGGGACTTCCGGCTCAAGCTGGATGCTCTTGGCCATCGCCGGCGCGCTGGCATTCGTTATGGCAGCGGTAGTCAAGGGTACGCCCTCGTTCTTCCGCCGCTAGTAACTAGACCATCTCCCGGCAAGCCGGGAGAACGGTAAAGCAAGACCTCCGGTCCTTCAAAGTGATGGGCCGGAGGTTTTCTTTTGCTTGCGTTGTGACCAGGGAAGAAGAGGCCGACCTCTACTTGGGCCGCGACGACATCAATTGCCGCGGCGCGCCGGGCAGCGGCGGTCCCGAGGCTGCGCGTCGCTGGTTATGGTCTGGTTGAATGGTTCTACTTTGGAGAAGCACTTAATCCATTGGGGTTATCTTTTGGGCAGAATCCCATAGGATGGCTCTGGCCTGTCGAGTGTAGGTTGCCTTCTTGCAGGTAGTGGATTGAGCTTCTTCGGTATGAGCAAGTACGTCGCCTAGGCAGGAAGTCGTAGTCGGGTTGGAAGTGACCGAGCTCAGCGCCGCCAATGTTATAATTCGCTGCGGTCATCTAGGCGGATGGCTTTCGCTGAAACCAGCGGCATCATATGCTATTGCGCTGCAGGGGGAGGCGGGCCGCGGCCGGCTTTAGGGACGGCCGGACGTAACTCCCAGGCGCCGAGACCACTCTAAAGGAGTGGATAATCCCTCGCGGAGGTTTAGGTTGATTATGAACATGTCCGGGAAACTAGTATCTTTGGCGGCCGTTTTCGCCTTGGGCTTGCTGGCGTTGATGCCCGGTGGCGCCACACAGCCGCCTAGCGCCAGGGCGGATATTGACCGTATTTCAGCCGAAGAGTTGTCCATCCAGAGCGGTGAGAGAACTGACATCACGATCGTGGCTGAGGATCGCGATGGTGATGTCACTGTTAGGATCACTAGCGTCGACGCCCCGGGCACGACGGCTGAGCTGGAGCTTAGGGATTGTGATGACTGCCTACAAGAGGATGAGGTTGGTACCGACCTCATCGACCTCACCATTAATAGCGACGACGAGGGCTTCCCACGCAATGGTTTGCTCGAGTTTAGGCTAACGCTTACCTGTGAAGATCGAGACTCAGTCACAGTCAGGGTTGAGCAACGTGGTGATCGTGAGTCTGTGGCGGTGATCTGTAACCCTGAGGGGAACATCGTTATCGGCAACTCGGCCGATGATGACGATTCCGTTGACTTCGACTTCGAAATCAGCGGCGATTC
The DNA here is from genome assembly GCA_963664765.2 of Dehalococcoidia bacterium. Classification (GTDB taxonomy): domain Bacteria; phylum Chloroflexota; class Dehalococcoidia; order DSTF01; family WHTK01; genus WHTK01. The sequence goes on from CAXXWO010000001.1 coordinate 123,232, forward strand.
TTCCTGCCGCGATGACTTCACCCTCGCGGATAACGATGAGATGAGCTTCAAGTGCGACACGGACGAAACGTACACGATTACCGAAGATGTGCCGGAGGGTTGGGAGCTGACAGAGATCGACTGCGACGACGAAAATGTTCATTCGCGCGAC
>CAXXWO010000002.1:0-21856 GCA_963664765.2 Dehalococcoidia bacterium
TTCTCCACCCTTGCCCGGATGATCTCCGACTCGAGGCGTATTGTCTTGCCAGGCAGCCCGATCGCGAGCGTTTGCACCCCGTCCAATAGCGTTCGCTGCCCGAGCTCGATTCGAGCTCCTGTAAGCGACACATCCGTAATCTGGCAAGGCGCCACTACCGGAGCCGCAGGCAGAACGGCGACAGATTCAGCACTGACTAGCGGGACGGGAGAGGAAAATCAGAAGACGATTAGCAGGCCGAGCAGGAATAGTAACAAGCCGACGATCCCAAATAAAAAGCCGAGGTGCAGGTTCGTCTCGATGAAGTTATTGGTCAAAGCGAAGTGAAGGAGGACGCCGATGATCCCAGACGCCACACCGGTGATCGTAAGGGCTCCCCCCCAGACCCTTCCTCTCTTCCCGAAACTCACTCCACCACGAGCCCGTTCCGGCCTCCGTTTGAGCGCCCTCGGTCACACTCTTCGCCTGGTGCAAGCCAGAGAAGAAAAGCCACAATCCGACCGTTACTCCGCCCTCGCCCTGGCTCGGAGCAGCGTGATGGCGCGCGAATCCCTCTTCTGCCATTCTTCGGCAAACGGCGAGTATCTCGCTGGTGTTGGGATCGCTCTCACTGGCCTGGACGTAAACAACTTGTTGCTGCATGGCGAGAACCTAGCCTTAATGAGACTAGCGCGAGGGGAGCTATCACAGTCACGGCGTACCGTCGCAAGATGACCTCGACGATGGTCTTTGAATCGCCGCTGCAGGCGGCCGCGAAAACGCTCAGCACCAGGAGCACCAGGCCTACCTCAGCACGGCTCGCAGCCTAGCGCGTCAGCGATAGAAACGCAACCGGAGGGCTTACGGCCGCCTTAGGCCGCCCCACAGAGCATGCAGCGCCATCGCCCTCGGCGTCGCGCTCGAAGAGGCTGCCACCGCAGCGCGCACACTCCCGCGGCGGCGGTGACGCTCGCGGCGGCGACACTGGGGCCGCTGGGGGCGCAGCTCGGCCAGCCTAGCCTTCTCGACAAGTCGGGCGATGCGAGAGCGTTTGGTGGGCGATATAGGGCTCGAACCTGCGGCCTTCTGTGTGTAAAGAATATCGCCCTATGCGCTGTGGCACCGTATCTGAGAGCCCGAGCGAAACGTGTCCAGTTATCAGCTCTAATTCATGCCACCGCGTCAGCCATCCGCCGGTCTTACGCCGCTGTAGCGCCCACCAAACCGGGCGTGAGTACGCAGAACAGACTGATCAGGATCGCGTTGCCTTTTCAAAGGATCCTCTCTTAGAAGTCGGCAACGAGAATCGGGTCAGTCGTCGCAACGACGCTGCCACCCGCCGGCTCGATGCTGACTGCGATAGCCGTCGTCTCGCTCAGATCGGCCGCGAACTCGACTGTGCCTTCGCTGGGTAGCAGCCCGATGCTGACTACCTCTGATGCCTCGATGCTCCAGGCCTGGTAAGCCTTATCGGGCTCAAGGGCGGGCAGGTCGACGCTGAATACGGCGATGCCGTCCCGAGGCGAGTAGAGGACGCGGATCATCAAGTCCCCTTCCTGGAGCTCCCGCGTGACAAAGGCGCCTTCGTCCTTGCTCTGAAGCGAGACGTTCCAGGCGCCGAGGCCGGCGGCCAGGACGAAGAGGGTCGCCGCGAGTCCGTAAGCGAACGCCGGACGGAGGAATAGCGATCGCCAGCGCCGTTGCCGTGCCGGCGGCCCAGCGAGTGCCGCCTCGGTTGCGCTTGCGCCATCCGCCGCCGTTATCTGGTCGAGCATGGCTGCACGAAGTCGCTGCGGCGGCTGTACCGGCTCGACATCGAGCGCCAGCAGGTCAGCGACCGCGCGGAATCCGGCGAGCGCCTCGTCGTGAAGCCGGCACTCTGCCAGGTGCTCAAGGACACCGAGCCGCTCCTCCAGCGGGACGGCATCGACCGCGAATGCGGCCAGAAGCTCGTCGATTTCTCCGCAGCGATCGATCATGTCTTCGGTCCTAGCTGACGGCGCATTCGCTCGAGCGCCAGCCGCAGCCGGCTCTTTACCGTTCCGACCGGCGCGCGCGTCTCCGTCGCTACGTCGTTTATCGATAGGCCGCCAAAGTAGGCGAGCTCAACGGCCTGGCGCTGCTCCGCAGGCAGCGTCGCCAGCGCGTCCCGGACGAGGTCTCGATCCGAGCGGCGCTCTGCCTCCACCTCCGGCTCCCCGAGATTCGACTGCACCTGCGCGGCGCCCTCCAGGACAACCTCCCGCCGCCGGCCTTGTCGCCGCAGCCGGTCTACTGCCTTGTTGTGAACGATCCTCAGCAAATAGCCCCTCACGCTCTGCGCCGGATCGAGGCGCTCCGCCTGGCGCCAGAGTGCCACAAACGACTCCTGCACGACGTCCTCGGCTTCGCTGGCCCGGCCCAGGAGCCGCAGCGCCAGGCCATAAGCGATCCCGGCATGGGCGTCGTAGACCGCCGCCAGGCTAGTGGCATCGTCGCTTCGGAGTCCCTGAATGAGCAGCGTCTCGTCACCTCTAGCAGAGGTTCGCTCGAAGGGGCTCATCGGATCAGATCGCCCGAAACGCGGCTCACGGCAACGGCCTGTGATCCGATCGGGTCCGAGCAGCGAACTGGAGGTTATAAGCGTTGCCGTCGAGGCGACGTGACCCGGGCAAGGAAGGCGGTGGCGGCGTTGGCCAGGGCAGCTCGGCGAATCGTGACTGGCTCCCTCCGTCGCTGATTCTACCGAGAGTGGGCCCGGTACCGGCCATCCGAGAGTGTTCGAGAGGAGGCAGACCAGGACCGAACTAGTGCGTTCAACCGAACTGGACAACAGCAGCAATAGGAAAGGAGCCCAAAGTGCGCAAGCCCATAGTCTCACTCGCCGCGCTGGGTGCTACTCGCAGCGGGCGTTTTCGCCTCCGCGGCGAGCGTTAGCGGCGCCGACCACGCCGACTCACCGCTGAACGCCGCGAACCCAGCGGCGGACATCAACGATGTCTACGCCTTCCGTAGCCCCGAGGACGGCGACAACCTCGTGGTCGCCCTCAGCATCAACCCGCTGATCGCGCCCTCCGACAACGCTACACGCGGCGTTTTCGACCCAGCCGTCAAGTACCAGCTCCACGTCGACCTCGATGGCGACCTCAGGGACGATGCCACCGTCAACATCCGCACGACCACGGGGCCGCCGACGCTGACCTTCGAAGGCCTCGGCGCGCCTTTCTCGGCGCGGCTCACGCCACCGGGCGCGACCGCTCCCATCGTTACGGAGTCGGGGCCGGTCAAGGTCTTCGCCGGCCTGCGCGACGATCCGTTCTTCTTCGACCTCGTCGGCTTCCAGCAGTTCGTATCTAACCCGCAGGTCCCGGCCGCGGGCCTGCGCACCGCTGCCAACGGCACGCCGTCCGATACGCTCGCCGGCACGAACGTCCTCGCCATCGTTCTCGAGCTGCCGGTCGCCGCCCTGACCGGTGCGTCCACCTCCGACACTGGCGTCATCAGGACCTGGGTTTCGACGACGCGCAACGGCCAGCGCATCGACCGCATGGCGATTCCGACAATCAACACAGCGCTGATCCCGTCCGCCGACAAGGGACGCTTTCAACGCCGCCGATCCGGTGGACGACGCGGCCGACTACCGCAGCACCGCCGTTAGCCAGATAGAGGGCCTCCGTGCCGCCGTCGACTCGTCTTCGGCCGGCAGGACGGCGGTCCCCTCGGTAACCTCACGGCCGCTCAGGTTGGCGGCGCCCTGATCCCGGACGTCGTCACGATCGACTTCTCGAGCCCCGTCCAGTTCCCGAACGGCCGCCGGCTATCGGACGACGTCATCGACGTCGCCCTCGGCCTCGTCCTCAACCGGGGCGGGGCGGCTGGAGTCTCCGACGCCGTCGACGCCAACGACAAGGCGTTTTCGGACGCCTTCCCTTATCTCGCGGCCCCGCACGTCGCGGACGGCGCGCGACCTTCGATTTCGCCGCCGGCTACGGGCAGCGGTGGCCTCTTGAGCGAGACGAGCGCGCTATGGACGCTGTCCGCCTCGCTTCTGCTCGCTGCCCTGCTTCTGGGCGGCGCCGCCGTCATGGCGGCACGTCGCACTGATCGCATCTAGAGGGGGATGAAGATGGCTGTCCAGGGAAAGAGCCTAACGGCAACCAGCCTTCCACGAAGCGCCCTGCTTCTCACTGTCGCGGCCGCGGTTGCCGTGAGCTTCTCCCTGGCCGCCGCCTACATCGGCCTCAGCCAAGCGCGCAGCCAGCCTCCTCAGCCCTCGGCGGCGGAGGAGCTGGCTGCGCGCAACCAGCGCATCGCTTTCTTCGAGGATCGCGTAGCTGCGGACGAAGCCGATTTCGTCAGCCTCAATATCCTCGCCGGCCAGTACCTCCAGCGCGCCCGCGAGACCAGCGACCTGGCCGACTACGGCCGCGCCGACGTTGCCGCCAGTCGCTCGCTAGCGCTGCTTCCAGACGACAACTACCAGGGGACGGTGGCGCTCGCGGCCGTTCGACTCTCCCAGCACGACTTCCGTGCCGCTCTCGAGCTCAGCGAGCGAGCAGTCGCGATCAAGCCCTCGCGTGCATCCGGATACGGTGCCAAAGGCGACGCGCTCTCCAACCTCGGCCGCTACGCCGAAGCGGGTCTCGCCTACGAGACGATGCTGGAGCTCGAGCCGGGGTTGCCCGCCCTCTCGCGCCTCGCCGGCCTCGCCTTTATCGAGGGCGACCTCCTCAATGCCGAGGACTTCTGGCGGCAGGCGATTGAGCGCAGCGCCGGCCTGCCGGCGGAGAACGGCGCCTGGGCGCGAGTTCAATTAGGAGAGCTCTACCTCGGCCAGGGGGACACCGCCAACGCGGCCCGACAGTTTCGGGCAGCGCTCGGCAGCTACCCCGGCTTCGGCCATGGCCGAAGCCGGGGTAGCGAGCATCCGGGCTGCGGAGGGGCGCCTGGACGACGCGATCTTGCTTTATCAGGGCATCGTCTCCCACAGTCCGGACCTCGACGACGTAGTCGCCTTAGGCGACCTCTATACGAAGGCCGGGCTTCCCCGCGAAGCCGCCGCGCAGTACGAGCTTGTCTTTGCGTTCGAGGAGCGCCAGCGAGCGAACGGTATCAACCCGGACCTGGCTATCGCCCGCTTCTACGCTGAGCAGGACCTCCTGCCCGAGGAGGCAGTACGTCTCGCCGCAGGCGCCTACACGCGAGCACCTAACGTTTACGCGGCCGACGTGTATGCCTGGACACTGTTCAAGGCCGGCCGCCTGCAAGAGGCGGAGCAACTGATCTCTGCGGCCATGAGCCAGGGAACGCCTGTAGCCAGCTTTTACTTCCACGCCGGCATGATCCGCTTCAAACGTGGCGATTCGACCGGCGCGGCCGCGTTCTTGGAGGAGGCGCTGCGCCTGAATCCGACCTTCTCGCTCTTGCAAGCCAGTCGGGCGCGCGAGACACTAGCGCGGGCTCAACCTGGCAAGTGAGATCGCGCCTGGTTAGTGTCTACCATTCGAACCGCGCTCTATTAGGACACTACTGCACGCCCTAAACAGATCCAGGTGCCTTAGCGCTCGCTCCAGCGACGGATGCATCTTCATCTCGCCCACCAAGCCCACCCCAGATACGAAATAGAGCTGATGACTGGCAGGACGCTGCCACTAGCTCTTGCCACAGCGCTCTTAGAGCTGAATGAGGCGGAAGGGCCACTGCCGGAAACGAGAGAGAGAGAGAGAGAGAGAGAATAATAGCCCCACGAGGAACATGGCGACGTGATCGGGTCGCGGGCTTGAACCTTGAGAGCAGATTCTCAATGAAAGACTTGACGTGCTCCCGGTGGATGTTCTCCAGCTCGAGTCGGTCTCGCAGTTCGGGGACTTCCTGGCTTCTCGCGGCATGCCCATCGCAATAGGTCTGGACTGTCCGCTCAGCCACATTCTTTGCTCGAAGACTTCTGCGAAAAGAATCGAGATGGAGCTTCTGACTTACGCTCAGGGTGTCTATGGCCATCCAAGTCCTCCCGGCTTCTGCGGCACTATCGCCAGGAATAACTTGTCAGCTCTATGAGCGGTGTGACAAGAGTCTCTGTCCGCCTTCTGTCACCTATCAGCTCTATTTCGTATCTGGAACGAGGCTTGGTGGGCGATACAGGGCTCGAACCTGTGACCTTCTGTGTGTAAAACAGACGCTCTAACCAGCTGAGCTAATCGCCCCTGACGGTCGCCGCGGCGGCCCATCTCCCCATCGAAGCCACCGGGCCGACGAGCCGTCCGCGCCCCTCAGTCTCGCGTCCGAGCCTGGCCGTGTCAACGCGTCTGGAGCAGGGCTATCGGCGGCGGCTCCACGTAGGGGCCAGCGACCTGGCCGGGCGCCGCATGAGGGTTTTAGCCGCTCATAATCGAGAAACGCTCTTATGGAAGCGGCTCACCGGCCGCCGTACCGTTGAGACGCGGGGGCGAGAGGCGCGTGACAGCCCTTCGTTGCTCCTCCTGAGCTTGAAAAGCCGTCATGGGCATCGCTCCCGCACTGCATCGCCTAGCCGCAAGGATTTCAGCGCCGGCCTTCGCCAAGCTAGCGGCAAACCTCCTAGCGTCTACCGCGTCCTCGTCCCTACGGTCGTCGCCTTGAACCCGCCTTCCGGAGCCGATATGCTGTCATGGCCGTGGCCGAGGTGGTGGAATAGGTAGACACGCGGTCTTGAGGGGGCCGTGCCTTCGGGCGTAGGGGTTCAAATCCCCTCCTCGGCACCAGCAACAAGTCCCAGGGCGACGTGGCCAAGTGGCAAGGCAGGGGTCTGCAAAACCCCGATCGTCGGTTCGATTCCGACCGTCGCCTCCAGCCTTCTGAATCTGAGGAGCGTCCTGCGAGGCGCTTTTCTTGTGCCCATCGCTTAGTTGACAGGAACCAGTGCCGTATTGCTTCACCGAGGAGAGCAGCCGCTACTTCGGCGGCAGCGAGCGGGCGAACGATAGGCCCATGTCCAGCCAGGCCGTCAGGTCCGCGTCCGTCGCGAGCGCGGCGGCGGCGGCGTAGACCATCCCCTTCATCGGCCGGCCCGTAAAATCCATCGGCCGCGCCCCCGGCCGGGCGAGGGCGACGTCGTGGGCCGCCGGGCCGACGCGCAACATCAGCTCGTCGCCGACGACGCCGCAGGCCATGTTGCCGTCGACCTTGAAGCAGAGGCTGCCGAACATCTTGCGCTCGCTGACCGCGGCCGACCGCACCGCGACGTCGCGGACCCTGCTCGCCAGCGCCTCGTCGTAAGCCATCGCTCTCCCCGCCTTTGGAACGCCGTCAGACGGCCGAAGCCTGCCCAGCCCAGATCTGGGAATACTCCGCCTTGAACTGCGCCGGCGTCATTTCGGCCGCCGCCGCCAAGCGTCGACACATCTCCGGGTCCTCGAAATCGCGGCGGTCGAGGCGGATCATGTAGTCGCGCGCGACGCGGTAGTTGACGGAATCAACGTCGACGAGACGGACGCGGGTGCGGCCCGTATCAGGGTCGCGCAGGTCGTCGAAGGGCATGACGCGCAGGTTGCCGCCGTCTAGGCAGACGAAGCCCCCCTCTCGCAGGCTCTCGTCCTTCGTCTCATCGAGGAGGAAGCGCACCGCCCCGTAGCCGAGGGTGCGGGTGTAGTCGATGTCGAACGGGATCGGGTCGCGACAGCGCAGCTCGTAGCCCAACGTTACGTCCGTGAGGCGCATGCTCTCGCCGCGGGCGGCGAAGCGGGACTGGACCCGCTGCCTGATCACGGCGCCGAGGGGGATGTCCGCCAGCGCGATATGGCCGTAGGGGTCGTAGCTGACCTCGACGCCGGCCTGGCGCACGAGCTCCTCCGAGTCGAGCTTCTCACCGATGCCCTCGGCGACGACGACGAGACCGTAGGCCTGCTCCGTGAGACGGCGCTTGATGATCGCGCCCTCGATGACGCGGCTGACCTGGTCGAGGCTGATGCGCGGCGCCGCGAACTCCTCCGGGATGATCGTCAGGGTCGCGCCGGCCGCCTTGCCGATGCCGAGCGCGAGGTGGCCCGCCTTGCGGCCCATGACGACGACGAGGAACCAGCGGTTCGTCGTGCGCGAGTCCTCCATCATCGTCAGCACCAGCTCCGTGCCGACGTAGCGCGCCGTCTCGTAGCCGAAGGTCGGCATGCCGGCGGGCAGCGGCAGGTCGTTGTCGATCGTCTTCGGCACGTGCGCGACCCGGATGGCGCCGGCCGCCCGGCGCGCGACCGAGGCCGCCGCGAAGGCCGTGTCGTCACCGCCGATCGTCACGAGGTACTTGATCCCGAGCTCGCCGAGGACCGCGACGACCTTGTCGAGCACGGCCGCGTCGCGGGTCGGGTTCGCGCGCGAGGTCCTGAGGATCGAGCCGCCCTGGAAATGGATGCGTGAGACGTCCTCGATCTCGAGGTCGCGGACGCGGTCGGTGCGGCCGGCGATCAGGTGCTCGAAGCCGTCGAAGATGCCGACCACGGGCAGGCCGGCCTTGCGGGCCTCGATCGTCGCGGCGCTGATCACGCCGTTGATCCCGGGCGCCGGGCCGCCGCCGGCGAGGATGCCGAGACGGGCTCCAGGTTCGTTCAATGCATACCTCCGAAGCGAGGTGCTGAGGCGGGCGGCCTTCGGTCGCCTGCCGCTTTTACTCTAGCACCTCGTCATCGCCGCCCCGCGAGGCGGCCGCGGCCTTCGATCTAGAGGAGGACGCGCTTCGGCGCGGCGCCGGCGGTGCGCCGGAAGTTGACCAGGAGGTAGCGGCGGCTGCTCCCGTCCTCGACCTCCTGCACCGCAGCGCGGTCCGATCGGGCGAGGGCCGCGTCCACCCGGCCCTGGATCGCCTCGTACTCGACGCGTCGCTCGTCCGATATGGGGAAGGTCGGCGCGGCGTCGACGATCGTCCGTAGCTGGCGTGACGCCAGGGCCAGCAGCCAGCCGGCGACGATCTCGGCCCAGCCGAGGTGGAAGGACGCGTCCCCGAAGGCGATGGCGAGGCGCGTGTTGTTCGACTCCGGCGCGACCTGGAGCAAGCTGGCGCCGAAGTTCGGCCGGCCGAGGTCGCTCGCCGGCCGGTAGACGGCGCGCAGAGCCGGGTCGCTCGCGAGGGTCTCGCCGGCGAAGTAGCGCCCGAGGGCGAACTCGAAGGCCTTGAACGCCTCGACCGGGCGCAGCGTGCCGCGCAGCCAGTCATGGTGCGCCTCCATCTCGCCGCCGCGCAGGCCTTCCTGCGCCGCGATCGCCTCCGCCGCCGCCCGGACCAGGGGCAGCGTTGAAGCGTAGGAGCCGCGTGTCAGCAGCAAGAGCGCGTCGCCGAGGTAGGTGAAGGCGCGCGACCAGAGCGGCACGATGGCGGCGAGGGCGTGCGTGCGGTAGCGGGAGGGATACGCGTCCTTGACGAGGCCGAGCTGGAGGTTCAGCGCCGCGGCGAAGAGCGCGAGGTCGCCGCCGAGGATGAACTGAGTCTGGCGGTAAGCGTCCAGGACGGTGCTCGCGGCCGGGGCGGGGCGGCCGGGCAGCGTGTACTCATCCGGCGAGCCGATCGGCGAGACCCGCTGCGGCGGCGGCTCGCTCACGCCCGCTGACGCTGCTGACTGAGCATGCCGGCGCCGGCGTAGCGCGCCCGCGGCCCCAGCGCCGCCTCAATGCGCAGGAGGCGGTTGTACTTCGCCGTGCGCTCGCCGCGCGCCGGCGCGCCCGTCTTGATCTGGCCGGCGCCGAGGCCGACGACGAGGTCGGCGATCGTCGTGTCCTCCGTCTCGGCGCTGCGGTGGCTGATCACGGCGCCCCAGCCGGTCGCGAGGGCGCGGCGAGTGGCGCCGACCGCCTCCGAGAGCGTGCCGATCTGGTTGACCTTGACGAGGATCGCGTTCGCCGCGCGCGTCTCGATCGCCCGGTCGAGGCGCTCGAGGTTCGTGACGAGGAGGTCGTCGCCGACGATCTGGACGCGGCCGCCGAGGCGACGGGTCAGGAGCTGCCAGCCCTCCCAGTCGTCCTCAGCGAGCCCGTCCTCGATGCTGACGATCGGGTAGCGATCGCACCACTCGGCCCAGAGGTCGACGAGCTCGGCGCTCGTCAGGAAGCGGCCCTCGCTGGCGAGCTCGTAGCGGCCGTCGGCGTAGAGCTCGCTCGTCGCCGGGTCGAGGGCGAGGGCGACGTCCTCGCCAGGCCGGTAGCCGGCGGCGCCGATCGCGTCCACGAGGAGCTCCACAGCCGCGACGTTGTTCGCCAGAGAAGGCGCGAAGCCACCCTCGTCGCCGACGTTGGTGCTCAGGCCGCGGGCGCCGAGGAGGCGCTTCAGAGCCTGGTAGACCTCGGCGCCGGCGCGCAGGGCCTCCCGAAAGCTCGGCGCCCCGACCGGCGCCAGCATGAACTCCTGAAAGTCGGTGCTGCGGGCCGCGTGCTTGCCGCCGTTGAGGACATTGAGCAGCGGCAGCGGCAGGAGGTCCGCCGCCTCCCCGCTGAGGTAGGCATAGAGAGGCTGGCCGCGTGAGGCGGCGGCGGCATGGGCGGCCGCGAGCGAGACGCCGAGGAGGGCGTTGGCGCCGAGGCGGCCCTTGTTCGGCCTGCCGTCCAGGTCGATGAGGACGTGGTCGAGGCCCTCCTGGTCGGCCGCGGCGTGGCCGCGCACGGCGGCGGCGATCTCCCCTTCGACGTTCGTTACGGCCGCGAGGACACCCCTGCCGCCGTAGCGCTTGGGGTCCTCATCGCGCAGCTCGTGCGCCTCGTGGCTGCCGGTGCTGGCGCCGGAGGGCACGGCGGCGCGCCCGCTGGAGCCGTCCTCGAGCCGCACCTCAACCTCCACGGTCGGCGTGCCACGCGAGTCCAGGACCTCGAGGGCGCTAACGGCGGCGATCCGGTCGTCTGGCATCAGGTAACCCCTTCTCTATCCCGATCGATTCTCAGCGGCGGCGGCGGCGGCGGCAAGCGCGAGCGCCAGCGTCACGGCTTCGCGCGGGTCTTCGGTGCGCACGATCGGCACGTCGTCCGTTCCGGGTGCGGCTATCGACCAGGTGCCGATGCCGACGACGGGCCGGCCGTGCTGGAGGGCGTGGGCGATCTCGGAGAGCGTGCCGTAGGCGCCGTCGACGGCGATCACGGCGGCGGCGCTGAGGACCACGGCGAGGTTGCGGGCGGCGCCGACGCCGGTGACGATCGGCAGGTCGACGTACGGGTTCACGTTGCCTCGGTCGCTGCCAGGCAGCACGCCAATCGTTCTGCCACCGGCGCTCCTGGCGCCGCGGCAGGCCGCTTCCATGACGCCGCCACGGCCGCCGCAGATCAGGTCGCAGCCTCTCTGCGCCAGCTCCCGGCCGACCGCCTCCGCCTTGAGCAGGGCTTCCGGAGGCGCCGCCTCACCGCCAATCACCGCGACGATCATCCTGGGGCCATGATAGCGGCCGGGCGCCTCACGGTCTCCTGGACCGCGGCTGTCGCAGTCAGCCGGGAGGGTCGGGGCAACCGTTTTGTGACGTTATGTCGATTAAGGCTCTAGCGGGCGCGGGGGAACGCCTTCTCGTATACCTCGCGCAGGTGCTCGGGGCTGACCTGGGTGTAAACCTGGGTCGTCGAGATGTTGGCGTGGCCGAGGAGCTCCTGGACCATGCGGATGTCCATGCCGCCCCGTAGCATATGAGTCGCGAAGCTGTGACGCAGCGTGTGGGGCGTCACCCTGCCATCGATGCCGGCAGCGGCGGCGTAGCCTTTGAGGATCAGCCAGAAGCCCTGCCGGGTGAGGCGCTCGCCGCGCCGGTTCACGAACAGGGCCGTCTCCGGCCGCTGGCCGACGAGGCGCGCCCGGGCGGTGCGGACGTACTCCGCCACCTCGCTCGCCGGCTGCTCCGGCAGGGGGATCTGGCGCTCGCGGTTGCCTTTGCCGACGAGGCGGACGTGAGGCCTGTCGTCGCCGAGCTGGACGTCCTCGAGGTCGAGTGAGATGAGCTCGGTAACGCGCAGCCCCGTGGCGTACATGAGCTCGAGCATCGCCCGGTCGCGCTTCGCCTCCGGCGTCGCCCGGCGCAGCGGCTGCTCCAGCAGCTCGTCGATCTCCTGGACCGTGAGCGGCCGCGGCAGGCTCTTGCCGACCTTGGGCGAGGCAAGCGACTCGGCCGGGTTGCCGCCGAGCTTGCCTTCCGCCTGAAGGTAGGCGAAATAGGATTTGACCGCCGCTACCTTGCGAGCGACGGTCGCCTCGGCGTAGGACTGGCCCTTGAGCCGGATCACGTAGTCGAGTATCTCGGTCTGGCTCACGCGCCGCCACTGAATGACGCCGCCGCTCGCCTCGAGCAGGAGGTAGTCCTCGAACTGCTTGAGGTCGTTGCGGTAGGCGAGGATCGTGTTGCTGGAGGCGCCTTTTTCGACGGCTAGAAATTCAAGAAAGTCACTAACGCAGCTATCCACGAGGTAAGATCCTCCTGGGTCGTTCGCCTGGTTCCTCGGGGACGGGGGCTCGGGGACGGGGTACGCTGGGAATTGTAGTCGCGCCCCCAGCCTCTGTCTAGACAGAACGGAGTCTTTCTAGAGATATAAGACGCGCCGGCTCAGCGGCCGGCTCGATCCGGCGGCGCTACTGGATACGCCTCCTTGCCGAGCAGCGGCACGAAGCGACAGCCACCGTGACGGCTGACCGTATGGCCCTCGGGGCGATTCTCGACGAGGAGGAGGTCCTGGCTCTCGCGCTCGCCGACCGGGATCACGAGCCGGCCGCCCGGTGCCAGCTGCTCGACCAGCGACAGCGGTACGCGCGGCGCCGCGGCCGCGACGACGATCGCGTCGTAAGGCGCCTCCTCGGGCCGGCCGAGCTCCTCGCCCGCGAGGTGGACGGCCACGTTCTCGTAGCCGAGCTCGCCCAGGACGCGGGCGGCGCCAGCGGCGAGGCTCGGGATCAGCTCGACCGTCACGACCGTCACCGCGAGAGCGGCGAGCAGCGCCGCCTGGTAGCCGGAACCGGTGCCGACCTCGAGGACCTTCTCGTCGCCCGCCAGTCGCAGCGCCTGGAGCATCAGCGCGACCATCGTCGGCTGCGAGATCATCTGGCCGTGGCCGATGGGCAAGGGCTGGTCCGCGTAGGCGAGGTCGCTCTGAGCGGCGCTCACGAAGCGCTCGCGCGGCACGGCGGTGAAGGCGGCGAGGACGCGCTCGTCGCGGATCGCCGGCCGCAAGCCGCGCACGAGAGCGGCGCGCGCTTCCGCGTACGAATCCGCCTCCCGGGAGCCGTTCACGCTCAGGCCGTCAGCCCAGCACCGCGGTCAGGCCGGCCGGTCGGCCACGGTGCCGGCGTGGATGACGGCAACGCCGAACATCAGCCGCTGTACCTCGACTTCGACGAGGCCGGCCACGACGAGCATCGCCCGGATCGCCGCCACGCCCTCGAAGTTATCGACGGAGCGCGGCAGGTACTCGTAGGCGGAGCGGTCGCCGGATATGAGGCCGCCGACGAGGGGTGAGAAGACATGAAAGTACCAGTCGAAGACGTGGCGAAAGCCTGGCGTCGTCGGCCGGTTGAGCTCGAGGAAGACGACGCGACCGCCAGGCTCGACGACACGCGCCATCTCCGCGAAGGCCCCGGCGAGGTCCGGCACGTTGCGGCCACCGAAGGCCATCGTCGCGGCTCGGAAGGCGCCGTCGCGGTAAGGCAGCCGCATGGCGTCGCCCTGCTGGAGCTCGACGGCTGCCTTTCGCCGCAGGACCTTGCGGCGGCCGATGACGAGCATCTCGCCGACGAGGTCGAGGCCGCTGACGACGCCGCCCGGCCCGACCCGGCGCGCCAGGGCGAAGGCGAGGTCGCCGGTCCCCGTGGCGATGTCGAGGGCGCGGTCGCCGGCGTTGAGGCGGCAGAGGGCGGCGGCCCGCGCCCGCCAGCGCCCGTCGAGGCCGAAGGAGAGGAGGTGATTGAGCAAGTCGTAGCTATGGGCGATGCGGCCGAACATCGCGGCCACGAGCCTTGGCTCGCCGTGGGGAAGCCGGGGCGTGCCTGCCTTCGTCATGGCGCCAGTGTAAAGAGCCCGCAAGCAGAGCGCGAATCGTGACAGGGCCGCCTTCGCGCTCGCGCGGTGATCTGCGAGCATCGACGCCGGGAGGGCGGGCCGGTATGGCGATGGAGAAGGCACTCGACGTATCGAATTACTCAGGCTGCCTCAGCCGTGAGGCCGTAGCCTGCTGGCGCCAGCAAGGCTTCAGCCATCTCGTCTGCGGCAGCCAGCGCTCCGAGATCACGCGCCGCCAGCTGGAGACGGCCGTCGCCGGCGGCATGAGCATAGACGCCTACGTCTATCTCTACTGGCGCTTCCACGTCGCCGGCCAAGTCGCCGCCGCCCTCGAGACCGTGCGCGGCTACCCGGTCGAGCGCTCTGGCTCGACTGCGAGGACGCGGCCGGCGGCCTCGCGCCGGCGGCGATCGTCGGCCGCATCGGCACCGCGGTCGCGGCCTGCGGCACCTTCCCGCACGGCATCTACACGGGCCGTTGGTGGTGGGAGCCGACGACGGGCGCCAGCCACGCCTTCAGCCACCTGCCGCTCTGGCACGCCGAGTACCCCGTCGTCTCCGAGCCGCCGCCCGACTTCGCCGCCTTCCCGCGCTTACGGCGGCTGGTCGCGGCCGGCGATGTGGCAGTACCGCGGCACCACCCAGCTCTGCGGCGTCGGCGTCGACCTCAACCAGCGTGAGGTCCTGGCCGCGGTCGCTCCCTCGCCATTGACCGCTGAGGAGCGCTTGGAGCTCGATGGCCTGCGCGCCGGCCGGCGCTTTCAGCAGGCGCTACACGCCGGCCGCTACGCCTTCCGGCCGGCTTCCGGCCGGCGGGACGCGGTCGAGCTCATGCGGGTCGAGGCGGGACGCCCGCTTCCCTTCGAGCCGCCTTCGATCGTCGTCGTCGACTAGCGACCTAGGGCTGGGCAGCGGCGCGGAGGCGGTCGAGGAGCTCGAGGGTGGCTACCGAGGCTGCCGACGGCCGCCGCGACGTCGCGTGGCCCGCTACGACGGCAGCGAAGTGCTCGACCATCGCCTTATATGGATCGAGGCCGCCGCCGTCGATATGCTCGCTGCGGCCGTCGGCGTGCCTGAGCTCGATCGTCCGGTCTTCGCTGCCGGCCGTAAAGGCGCGCTCGACTCGTAGCCGCGCCCCGCTGCCCACGACCTCGAGCGTCTGCTCCTCCGGCGCGACGAACGACGCAACGAAGCCGCCGCTGACGCCGCCGGCGAACTCGAGCTCGGCCCGAAAGCTGGCGTCGACGCCGCCGGCCGCCGTCTCCTGCGAAGCCGTAACGCTGAGCGGCTCGCCGGCGATCGCGACCAGGGGCTCGAGGCAGTAAATGCCGACGTCGAGGAGGGCGCCGCCGCCCATCGCCGGCTGCCAGCGGTAGTTCGCCGGCTGCCGATTCGTGAAGGTAAAGGCGCTACGCAGCGAGACCAGCTCGCCGAGCGCGCCCGAGCCCACGAGGTCGATAACCCGCTGCTGGCGTGGGTGAAAGGCCGACATGTAGGCCTCCATGAGGACGCAGCCGGCGGCGTGCGCCGCCGCCGCCATCCGGCGCGCTGCCGCGGCGCTGCTCGCGAGCGGCTTCTCGCAGAGGACGTGGCGACCGCTGGCGAGCGCACGCAGCGTCCACTCGGGATGAAGCGAGTTCGGCAGCGGGACGTAGACCGCCTCGACCACCGGGTCGGCGAGCAAATCGGCGTAGGAGCCGTAGGAGCGCTGGGCGCCGAAGCGCCTCGCCTCGGCGGCAGCACGATCGCCGTCGCGGGCAGCGATCGCCACTAGCTCGGCGGTGTCGCTGGCGCCGATCGCCGGCAGCACCGCGCGGCGGCCGACCGACTCCGAGACGCCGAGGACGCCCCAGCGCAGAGGCGGCACGTTAGCCGGGCGTCAGCGGCCGGCCGCCCTGCTCCGCCGACTTGTGAGCCGCCTCGAGGACGCCGATCAGGCGCCGGGTCGAGTGCTGCTCGACGGCCAGGGCGGGATCGCCGAAGAGAACGTGGTCGGCGAAGTTCCTGTAGAAGGCGAGGGGCTCGCTCGGGAGGAGCGGCAGCCGCTGCTCTCGCAAACCGCCGCCCAGGGGCTCGTAGCGGACCAGCGTCAGGTCGGCCGGCGCCTCCGCGTGGTGCGACTCCTCGCGGACGTAGCCGCGCCCGGGCTCGATCCGCTCGCTGATGAGCGGCCGGTAGTGCCCGACGAGTGTCCCGGCCGTGCCCTGGACGTAAAACTTCGGCCGCCGGACGGCGGCGACGTCGGAGTGGAGGAACTCCGCCTCGCGGCCGTCCTCCCAGGCGAGCCGCACCCGGACCTGATCGAGGTTGCTCACGTCGTGCCAGACGCGCTTGTGGCCGTTGGCGGCGACGCTACGGGGCGCGCCCGGCATCAGCTCGAGGATCCAGTCGAGATAGTGGGCGCCCCAGTCGAACTCGGCGCCGCCGGAGACTGCCGCGTCGGAGTGCCATTCGCGGCAGGGATGCTCGAAGGAGCCGACGAAGGTCTCGACGTTGAAGACCTCGCCGAGCAGGCCGCTCTCGATCACGCCCCGGACCGTCAGGAAGTCGGCGTCCCAACGCCGGTTCTGGTTCACGGTCAGGACGAGACCGTTGCCGACAGCCGTATCGAAGAGCTGCTCCGCCTCCGCCAGCGTGAAGCAGAGGGGCTTCTCGCAGATCACGTGCTTGCCCGCCCGCAGCAGCTGCAGCGTCAGAGCCGTGTGGCTCACCGGCGGCGTCGCGACGATGGCAGCGCCGACGCGCGGGTCGGCGAGGACCTCCGCCACCGAGGTGTAGGCGGCCGCCGCGGGGAAATCGGCGGCGGCGGTGCGCGCCCGCTCGCCGGCGCTGTCGCAGATCGCCACCAGCTCGAGCCCGGCCGTCTTCTCGATCGCCAGGGCGTGAGTGTAGCCGATGCCGCCGAGGGGGCCGTAGCCGACGATCGCCACGCCGAGCGGCGCCTCGCCGACGCCCTCGTTGCGCGGCTGCAGGCAGCGACGGAGGAAGGCGCGCAGGGCCGGGCTCTCGAAGGCGCGACCGTTCGCGCTCAGGGCGCTGACGATCACGCAGCCGCCGCCGAGGCGGTGCTCCGCCACGGCCACCCGGTTGCGATAGTGGACGCTCACCTCGATCAGCGGCCGCGTCTCGCCGTTGGTCGCCGCCAGCGGCGCGAACGAGTCGACGAAGGCGAACTCCGGCGGCAGGCTGCGCAGCAGGTTGTGCTCGCCGTCGACGACGCGGCCGAAGAACTCGCCGAGCGGCAGGCGGTCCTCGGCCCGATGACCGAGGAGCCGGGCCAGGGGATCGGGCGTCGCCGCGGCGCCGAGGGCGATAACCTGGCCGCCCTCCTCCACGTAGCCGGTCAGCCGCTCTAGCTCGGCCGGGCCGAGCGCCGCACGCTCCTCGCCAAGGAGGACGGAGTCGAAGGCAGCGAGGTCGGGCAGGTCGCCGTTGCGGCCGGCGAGCTCGGCGCGAGGGGAGACTTCGGCGAGGAGAGAGCGGAGGCGCCCATCCTCCCCCTCCGAAGCGACGAGGAGGACGCGCTGCGGCTCGACCGCGTCCCTATGCATCGCCCGCCCCCGCGCCGCTGAAGAAGCCGCCGTCGAGCGCCTCGAGGAGCCAGTCGGTCAGCTCCAGCGGTCGTTGGATGTGGATGTCGTGCGCCGCGTCCTTGAACCAGCGCACCTCGGCCTTCGCCAGGCCGGCGGTCGCTCGAGCGACGTCGTCCTCCTTGCGCCAGCCTGGGTCGCGGCTCTTGCTATCGGCGACGGCGATCAGGGTCGGCGACTGGACGTGTGGATAGATCTCGGCGGGCTTCTGCTCCCAAAGAGAGCGGAGGATGAGCATGTGCCGGTCGAGCGTGAGCCAGGGTCGGACGCTGCCGTCCGCCAGCGTCTCGAAGTTCGCCATCGTCATCTCGATCGCCTCCTCCGGCCAGCCCTCGCGGTGGGAGCGCAGCCGCTCGACCATCTGCGCGCGCGGCGTGCCTACGAAGTCGGGCGGCCGCAGGTCGATGGCAGTCTGCTCCCAGCTCGCGTCCTCGCGCGCCGAGAGGTCGATGAAGCCGCCGTCGACGAGGACGAGGCCGCTCAGCGCCTTCGGCCAGCGCGCCGCGAAGTCGAGGACCACGTTGCCGCCCCAGGACTGGCCGGCTAGTAGAGGCCGGTCGAGGCCGAGGGCGTCGATCAGCGCCCGCAGGTCCGCCGTGACCTCGTCGAAGCCGTAGCCGTCGTCCGGCTTGTCGCTGCGGCCGTGGCCGCGCTGGTCGACGGCGACGGCCCGGTAGCCGGCGCTGCTGAGGCGGGCGCCGACCGCGTCCCAGGTACAGGCGTTGGAGGCGAGGCCGTGGACCAGAAGGAAGGCCGGCTCGCGCTCGCCGGGCCACTGCCGCACCGCCAGCTCCAGGCCGCGGACCGGGATGCGGCGCAGTGTCGGCGCTAGCGCCGCGTCCACGTCGCTCCCCCGGGCGAGTCGCCGATCTCGATGCCTTGCGCCTCCAGGGCGTCGCGCGCCCGGTCGGCGAGGTCGAAGCGCTTCTGGGCCCGCAGCGCCTCGCGCAGCTCGAGGACGAGGTCGATCAAGTCGCCGTCGTCGGCGGGAGCCGCCGCCTGGGCGCTGCGCAGCGACTCGAGGCGGGCGAGGAGCTCGACCTTCTCCGCCGCCGCCAGCGACGCGAGGCTTTCCACGTGCTCGACGACCGGCCCGAACCCGTCGGCCGCCGTCGCCGCCTCGTTATCGCTGAACTCGTAGCCTTTATAGACGCGGCTCTCGTCGAAGGTCTTGACGACCTCGCGCGCCGACGAGCTGAAGGCGGCAAAGGACAGCGCCGTCCCGGACGCGTAATTGCGCTCGGCACCATCGCCGATCAGCGTGATCGACCCTTGCCCGGATACGCTCGCCGTTTCGGTCGCCGCGTCGAACGTGACGGAGGTGTAGGCATCGATGCCGAGGATGGCGACGTCAGCCGGCAGCTGCTCTTGTAACGCGTCGAAGCGCTGGGCGCCCATGTAGCAGAAGCGCGAGTCGTAGTTATCGCCGCCCGAGTTGTCGTTGAAGTGGGGGACGACGGCGAGGGAGAAGCCGAAGCGACCGAGGAGGTCGAGGCCGTCGTCCCAGAACGGGTCCTCGCCCGCCTTGTAGACCTCGTAGACCGGCAGGACGAAGCGGCCGAGCGTTATCGAGGCAGCGCTGGCGAAGAGGACGTCCGTGCCGGCCTCGAAGCGCTCGCAGACGCTCTCCCACACGGGCGAGTCGCGCCACTGGCGGACGGCGTAGGTTGGGCTGCCCGGCCCGGCGAAGATCAGGTTGGCGGCGCGGATCTCGGCGACCGCCGCCGCGACGGCCGCCGTCGTCGCCCGGTCGCGATGGGCGTAGCGGGCGACGCGCAGCTCCGTCTGGAGGTGGTGGCGGTAGTACTCGACCGCCTTCTCGACGATCGCGTCGATGTTCGTCTCGAAGCCGGCGGTCGTATCGAGAAAGACGGGCCGCGGCGGTCCCGGGAGACGGCCGAGCACGGCGCGGTGCTCGCCGCTCATCGCCGCCATTAGCTCGCCCGCACCGATGAGGGTAATCCGCCCGCTCATCTGATCCACGCTCCTCGCATTCGCGGCAAGGCTGCCTGGGTAAGGAGGACCGGCGTTGCGGGCTGAACAAGCGCAAAGGGAGAGATCGCGCTCACCGCCGTCCTTAACGTCGCCGATTCTAGCACGCTTGATATCGTAGCGCAGACTCGCGAGCGATAGCGATACTCGCAAGCGATAGCTATAGAGGAAAGCGGCGCCGCGGCTGGACCAACCGTCGAAGGTGTCAAGCGCTCCCTTCTGGTGTAGAGTAGCGAATGGTTAGTTGCCTGTTCAGTCGTTAGACCGCTCGACTCGGTTTCCCCCGTCTGACCTGAGCACGCTCGCCAATAAGCCCGGCCGCGGGGCCGGTCATGAGATGGCCTGCTCAGGCCGAGATAGAGGGATAAGTTGAGCAAGAGAATCTACGTAGGGAACCTGCCGTTTACCTCCACCGAGGATGACGTACGGGCGCTGTTCTCGACCCACGGCGAAGTCGTAAACGTCTTCCTGCCGACCGATCGGGACACGGGGCGGCCGCGCGGCTTCGGCTTCGTCGAGATGGAGGACGCTGACGCCGCCAAGGCGATTGAAGCCATGGACGGACGTGACTTCGGCGGTCGCTCCCTCCGCGTCAATGAGGCGCGCGAGAACGAGGCACGCGGACCCCGTCGCGACGGGCCGCCGCGCGACGATTACCGCTAGCCTCCTCAAAACCAGGGTTCCGCACGCCACCGACGGCCGCGCTCTTGGGCGCGCCGCCCGGATCAGGCTGTATCCAGCACGCTACCCGAGACGTCCGGGCCGCAGCGCCGCGGCTCGTCCTACCGCGACGAGAGCGGCGCCGGTTCGCGTTAGCTTCGCACGGGTCCGGACGGCGGCGCCCGACGGGAGGATCGAGACGGCTTGGGTGGGATCAAGGCCTGGGCATGACGATCCCGCTGCGCCCAACTCGAGGCAGCCGCCAGATCAAAGCACGGCTACGTGACTGAACTCCTGGAAGCGGCTCTCCTCGGCATCGTCCAGGGGCTGACCGAGTTCCTCCCCGTCTCCTCTACCGGCCACCTGATCATCGCCGAGAAGGCGCTGGGCGTCTCCGAGGAGGAGTTCGGCCTGCGCTTCGACGCCGCCATTCACCTCGGGACGCTGGCCGCCGTCCTCGTCTACTTTCGCGGCCTCCTGCTCCCCCTCCTCGCAGCCTGGATCGACAGCCTGCGCGCCCGCCGCTGGGACGTCTCCGCCGACTCGCGGCTCGCCTGGCTCCTGATCATCGGCACCATACCGGCCGGTGTCGTCGGCCTCCTCCTCGAAGGCACGGCGGAGAGCGCCTTCCGCTCTCCTGTCCTCGTCGGCGCCATGCTCATCCTCTTCAGCCTGCCGCTCTTCCTCGCCGAGCGCCTCGGGCGTGGCGGGCGCAGCGTCGCCGAGGCGGGGCCGGTCGACGCCCTCCTCCTCGGCGTCGCCCAGAGCGTCGCCCTGATCCCCGGCGTCTCGCGCTCCGGCATCACGATCGCGGCCGGGATGGGCCGCGCTTTCAAGCGCGGTGAGGCGGCGGTCTTCGCCTTCCTCCTCTCCGGGCCGATCATCGCCGCTGCCGGCGGCAAGCAGCTCTTCGACGTCCTCCGCGGCAGCGATTCCGGAGAGGCCTCGGCCGATCTCGGCGTCTACGCAGTCGGGCTCGTCGCCGCCGCCATCGTCGGCTACGGCGCCATCTCCTTCCTCGTCCGCTTCCTGCGCCGCAACCCCCTGCACGTCTTCATCGCCTACCGCATCGGCCTCGGCACCGCCGTCCTCGGCCTCGCCGCCGCCGGCCTACTCTGACCGCGTCCCGGTATCGCCGTCCCGCAGCCCTCGGAGCTTTTACGAAGGCTTCATCGCTCTTAACCACGCGTTAACCTGCCCGGCTCTATCGTGAAGGCATGAACAAGGTCATGGATCACAAAAGAGAGAGCAAGCGAGTGCCGCCTGCTGGAGAAGGCCGGCGCTGGCTCCACTCGCGATTCCTGCTTGGTGGCGCGCTGACCCTGGGCGGCGCGGCGCTCCTGCTCGCTGCCTGCGGCGGCGGCGACGGCACATCCAACGGCCCCAACGCGACGAGCGAGCCCGCCCTCAGCGGCACCGTCGAGGTCGATGGGTCGAGCACGGTGTTCCCGATCTCGGAGGCGGTAGCGGAGGAGTTCCTGAGGGAGGCCCGCAAGGTGCGCGTCACGGTCGGCGTCTCCGGCACGGGCGGCGGCATGAAGCGCTTCTGCGCCGGCGAGACCGACATCAGCGACGCCTCGCGGCCGATCACGGCGGCGGAGGCGGCGGACTGCGCCGCGAACGGCGTCGAGTTCATCGAGCTGCCGGTGGCCTACGACGGGCTCTCGGTCGTCGTCCACCCCGGCAA
>CAXXWO010000003.1:0-4447 GCA_963664765.2 Dehalococcoidia bacterium
GGCTGGCAGGGCGCAGACTGGCGCTTCGCGAGCGCCGAGAACCGCGACCTCTTCGCCGCCGACCCGGAGCAGTACGCGCCCCAGTACGGCGGCTACTGCGCCTGGGCGGTGAGCCGCAACTACACCGCACCCACCGACCCGGACGCATTCACGCTGCTGAACGGCAAGGCTCTACCTGAACTACAACGCGAAGGTCATGGAGCAGTGGTTGGAGGACCGCGACTCGAACATCGAAAGCGCCGACAAGAACTGGCCCGCGGTGCTGAAGGAGTGACGCGCCTCGCCAAGGCCGCCACCGCCCCACTGAGAGCGCCCGGAGCGTGAAGCTCCTCGCGTTTCAGCGACGTCCACCTGGACTCGAAGTTCGGCTGGGCCACCCGCGAGGTCGCCCGCCGGCAGCGCCAGAGGCTGCGCGACGCGGTGACCTGGGCGTTCGAGCGTGCACAGGAGGAAGGCGCGGCCGCCCTCCTGATCGGTGGCGACCTGTTCGAACACGAGCTCGTATCCCCCGACACGGTCGCCTTCCTCCGCCGGACCTTCGAGCGCTCCGGCCTCCAGGTCTTCGCCGCCCCTGGAAACCACGACTACGCGGACACGGAGAGCCCGTACCGGCGCGTCGGCTGGCCCGACAACGTCCACATCTTCAACGAGACCCACTTGACCGCGGCGCCGCTTGCGGACGGCGTCACGATCTGGGGCGCGGCGCACCGAAAACCGGTCGACACCCCCGGCTTCTTCGAAGACGGCTTCCACGTCGGCAACGCCCCCGGCGCCGGTGACGGGGTCCACATCGCCGTCTTCCACGGCGAGGAGCGGAACGCCGCATTTGAGGGCCAGTACCGGCATGCACCATTCGACGGCGATCAGATCGCGGCCGCCGGCTTCGATCACGCCGTCGTCGGGCATTCGCACAAGCCCGCGGACCGCCCAACCTGGACCCGGCTCGGATCCCTGGAGCAGCTCGCGTTCAACAGCGCCTACGGCAGCGCTGTCCTGCTCGAGGTCGAGAGCGGCGAAGTCACCCGGCGGCGCCTCGATCCGCTGCCACCCACTCTCCACTCGCTGAGCGCGAGTCTTAACGACGTAGAAGACCTGGAAGGCGCCCGAGACCGAGTGAGGGAGGCACTCGAGGGACGGACCGGTGCGGCCCGCGTCCGGCTGCTCGGTGAGGTCCCCGACACCCTTCACCTCCACGCCGACGACTTCGGCCCCGGCGCCTTCGAACCGCCGGAGGCCGTCGATCAGGTTCTGGTCGATGTCTCCGGTCTGACTTCGCCCTACGACCTGGAACACATCGCGGACGAATCGACCGTGCAAGGCATGTTCGTGCGCCGCGTCCGCGCCGCCGACCTGGACCGGGAGACCGAGCGCCTCGTGCTGCTCGCAGGTCTGCGTGCGCTCGACGGCCGGGACAGTCTCGGAGTGACCGACGAGATCCGCATGAGCGGCGGGGAGGCCGATGCGCCCGGCGATGAGCCCGTCGCCGCCACAGTCCAAGGAGTGGACGCGTGAGGATCCTCCGCATTCGCGCCCACGACTTCGGCAAGCTGAACGGCGCACTCGACCTGGCGCCCGGCATGACCGTGGTTCACGGCGGCAACGAAGCCGGCAAGTCGACCTGGCTGCAGGCGATCTTCGCAGGTCTCTGCGGCCGGCGCCGCGGCCGTGGCGCGAACACTCTCGAGGAGCGGGAGTTCGAACGGCAGCACGAACCCTGGAACGGCCAGCCGTGGCGCGCGACGATCAAGTTCCAACTCGACGACGGCCGCCGGATCGAGATCCAGCAGACCGACCTGAAGACGAAGGAAAGCTCCGCCCACGATGCCGAGACCGGTCGCCCGCTCGGCGACGAGATCATCTACCGTGGCAGCATCGACGGTTCCCGCTTCCTGGGCCTGAACCGCCAGGTCGTGCCGTCGACGCTGGTCATCGGCCAGGGCGACATCCAGCGCCTGCGTCAGAAGAGCGAGAAGAAGGGCGACGAGGCCTCGGCGCTCAAGGAGGAGTTGCAGCGGGCAGCCGCTTCCGCCGGCGGCGCCGCCACCGCGGCCGAGGCGCTTCGCATTTTGAAGAACTACGCCAGCAACGAGATCGGGACGGAGCGCAGGAACTCGACCAAGCCGCTGCAACGGGCGATCGAACGGGCCACTCTTGCCGCCGAAGCCCTGGAAGCGGCCAGGAGCCATCAACTGGAGCGGAACCGGCTTGAGGACGATCTCTCCGACGCCCGGGAGCGAGCCCGGCGCGCGGAGAACCTGGTCGAGAGCTGCAAGCGGATTCAAACACAGCGCGAATTCGACCGACTCGACGGACGCCTGGCGGCGATCGACCGCCTGCAGTCGAGGTTCCCCGACGGCAAGCCGCCCGCCGGTCCCGGTGAGGGCCGCGACTCCGCCGTCGAGCAGGAGCTGCGCGAAGCCGCGTTCGAGTACCGGAGGCGGCCGGACGCGCCCGAGGAACTCGCGGGGCCGAGCGCAGATGAGATGGAGCAGCAACTGACCGCGATGCCCGAGTCGGCGGATGGGGACCGCGAGATGGCTCCCGAGGTCGCGGTCGCGGCGAGCAGATGGCGCAGAGCCTCAGAAGGACGGGCGGTCCGTGAGCAACTGGGGCCGGGCGACCCACCAGACCCCTTGATCGCCAAGGCGGACGAAGCGCTCGCCAAGCGCGCCCTCGCAATCCTCGAGTTACCGCCGCTCGAACCGATCGACGAAGCGGAACGCCGCGTTCGCGAACTGCGCGAAGAACGGCAGCAGCACATGAGTCAGCTCGTGGCGCACTCCGGCGCCTATCGGTGGCTCGGGCTCGGCGCTGGCGCCGGCGGATTGCTGGGCCTGCTGGCGTCGTTCGACGTGCTCCCACGGCTGGTCGGAGCTGCCGGGTGGCTTCTTTTTGTCCTGTGTTTCCTGCTCCTCTACCGGGTGCAGAGGCGAGCTCCTCGCTCCAGCTTCTCCGAGAAGGCACAGCCGGGCTTCGACATGGCCGACGCTACGGCGGACCTACGCGAGCAGAGGCGAAGGCACAGGCAGAGACAGAAGCAGCTCGAGGCCACCCGTCAGGCACTCAGCGGACTCGGTCTCGAAGCCAACGCGGACGCAGTGCAAGCAGCCCTCGCTACCCTGAAAGACCGGGAAGCATGGGACCGGGAGCAGTCCGCCTGGCTGCGGCGCACAGCAGCGGCACGAGAGGCCGAAGTGGAAGCCGAAACCGCCCTGCGCGCGGCCCTGGACGGCCGCGGCGCCGACGATCCGGAAGCCCCGACCGCCTCCCTCCTCGACCAGTACGAACAATCGTGCCTGCAGAACGCCGGCCTGGCTGCGGTGACCGACCGGCGCGAGGCACTGATCGCCCGAATCAAGGCTCGGCGACACGCCCAAGACATGGCGGCGTCACAGCTCAAGCGGCGCACGGAGGCCGAAGCACGTCTCCAGGCCGCTCTTGCCGCGGCAGGATTCCCCGACGGCTCGACCGAGGCGCCGGAGCAGTGGGCCGCCCGTTGGCTTCAGGAACGGGAACAGCAGGTCAACCGCCAGCGGAGCGACTGGAGCCGGCTGCAGCACTTGCTGGACGGTCGGGACCGCCAGACACTCGCAGCCGAACGCGAGGCTGTCGCAGCCCGGCTCGGTCCCGTTTCGAGCGACGACGAGCCGACCGAACTCCTGGCTCTGAAAGGCATCGAGTTGGAACGGAAGCTGGAAGAGACCCGAATTCAGGCCGGCAACGCCCGCAGCGAGGTCAGCAACTACCAAGGTGACCTCGCCAAGGACGCCCACCTCCCCTCGCTCGCAGAACTCGAAGAGGAGCATTCCGCCGCGGATCGCGAAGTCGCTCTCCTGCGGCGGGCCGGCAAGATCGTAGACACAGCCCAACAACACCTGAAGGAAGCCCAGGACGAGGTCTACCGGATGCTCGCCCCCGACCTCCGCCAGGGACTCGAAGAGCGGCTGAGCCGGGTCACTGCCGGCCGCTACTCCAGGGCCCGCGTCGATCCGGAGCAAGGCCTCGAGGTCCAGCTCGAGGTCGAGGACGACGACTACCGTTCAGCCTCCGAGTTGTCCTACGGCACCCTCGACCAGGTCTACCTCCTGCTCCGCATCGCTCTGGCCGAGGCCCTCGGGGACAAGAAGGAGTCCGCGCCCCTGTTCCTGGACGACGCCACCGTCCACTGCGACACCGACCGCACGATCCGCTTCCTCGACCTCCTGCTGACGCTGAGCGAGGAACGCCAGATCGTCGTCTTCAGCCAGGAAGAGGAGGTCCGGGCGTGGGCCGAAGGTCGCCTCGTCGGGGATGCCCGGCACCGCCTGATCGAACTCGACCGCAACGGCCGTCCGACGCTCCCGGGAGAAGCTGGCGAACCGGCGGCCAGGGCCGGCGAAGACACGCCATCGCCGGCGCCGGAGCAGCAGAAGTCCCTTCTATAGTCCCTGACCTTCATGCCCTGCGC
>CAXXWO010000004.1:0-4694 GCA_963664765.2 Dehalococcoidia bacterium
GACTTGAGAGAAGCCGACAGGAGGGCGCGATGGCCAACCTCGGCGAAGCGACAGAACTCTCCGACATCCTCATCGGCGGTGCGAACGACGACACCATCGAGGGTGGAGGAGGCAACGATATCATCGAGGGCGGGAGCCACCTGGGCCACCTCGTCGGAGGCGCCGGCCGCGATGTCATCCTCGGCGGATCCGGCGACGACGTCATCGGCGGCGGAGACGGCCGCGACATCCTGCGTGGCGGGAGCGGGGGCGATGTCCTCTCGGGCGGTGCGGATCTCGACTACCTGCGCGGCGACACCGGCGCCGACGCCCTCCACGGCGACGGCGGCGACGATCGCCTCTTCGGCGACGAGGGCAACGACAGCCTCTATGGCGGCGAGGGTGCCGACATCCTCGTCGGCGGATCGGGCGACGACCTCATGGATGGCGGCGAGGACGCGGATACCTTCGTCTACTTCGCAGACGCGGGCGACGACCTCATCTACCGCTTCGAAATCGACAAGGACGTGATCGACCTGCGCCTGCTGCCCGAGGCGATCGCCTTCGCCGATCTCACTATCGAGGACATGGCGGACGGAAGCGGCGTCAGGATCACCCACGCGGCCCTCGACGGCTCGATCGAGCTCAGGGGGATCGTCGCGTCAGATCTCTCGGCATCGAATTTCGATCTGCCGAACGGAATGACGACATCCATCTACATTGATGGCACCAAGATCGCCCACCCGTCCGATCCCTTCGTGGGGTCGGACCGCAGCTCGCTCATGTTGGGCAACGCCGACGGTAACCGAATCCTCGCCAACGGCGGATCGGACAATGTCTTCGGCGGCGAGGGCGACGACCGGATCGAGGGTGGCGATCACTCCGACGACCTGTACGGCGAGGAGGGCGACGACACCTGGAGGGCGGCGAGGGTCACGACAGGCTCTTCGGCGGCGAGGGGGACGACATCCTCCGCGGCGGTGCCGGTAGCGACTGGCTTCTCGGCGGCGAGGGTGCCGACACCTTCCTGCTCGGACCCGATGACAGCTTCGACACGGTTACCGATTTCGCGCAAGGCGAGGACAGGATCGACCTCTCCGCATTCGAGGGACTCTCGGGCTTCGACGACCTGGAGATCACGACCTACGCAACCTCTGCGGTGATCGATCTGACACACTATGGCGGCGGCTTCGTCCGGCTCGAGGACACTCTTGCGAGCGACTACGATGCGGCGGACTTCGTGTTCTACGAGCCGTCTGCCGACGCAGCGCCGATCGACGGCATGTGAGGCCGGGCGCGCCGCTCTCAGTGGCGGCGGCGGGAGACGACGAAGGATTCGTCGTAGAACCACAACCCTCCGTAGGCGCTGAGGACCTCGCGCGTCGCGTCGAGGTAGGAGCCGTCGGCCACCACGCCCTCCAGCCGCGCGTCCTCGATCTGGGCGACATAGATCGCCGCATTCCAGGCCGCGAAGAGGGTGGACGTGCCGATCGTGGAGCCTTCGATCTCGGTCGGCAGCGTGTGCATGTCGTAGCGGAAGATCGCGCGGCGGTCGGAATAGGCGTTGTAGTTGAGATCGCGCCGGCTCTTGCCGATCTCGGTCTTGAGCGCCTTGAGCAGCACGTGCCGGTCGGTCCGGAAGGGCTGCTCGTCGGGCCAGATCTTGCGGACGATCTCGAGCCCGGGATCGCCGCCGTGGGACTGGATGCAGAGCAGCCGTCCGCCCGGCGCGAGACTCCGGGCGAGCGGGGCCAGAACCCGCTGCACCTTGAAGTCCACCGGCATCCGCGCCCGGTAGGGCTGGGAGGCGATCATCAGGTCGTAGCCGTCACTGGCACGGCCAGGGCGCGGGATCACCTGGTCGAGCAGGAACCTGTGGTCCTCGCGATAGAGCACCAGCACGGACGCGCGGACATAGAGCGGATTGCCGGTCTTCGGGCTCGCCCGCACGCGCCAGGTGTCGGCGAGCGCTGGCTGGAGGGCGGCGATCTGCTCGTGGAACTCGTGCGCCGTGTTGCCCGAGAGCGGCGTCTCCATCCAGTTCAGCGTCGCCGCCGCCTGCATCGAGCGCGGCTGCAGCGAGGGCGCCTCCGAGTAGTGGAGGTTGGTGACGACCAGTACCGTTGCCGGGTGCTCGAAGAGCCGGTCAGGCATCTTTTCCAGGCAAAGCCTTACGTCCTCGACCGAGATCTCCTTGCCGACGATATAGAAGGGCATCGTCGGAAAGCGCCGGTGCATCTGCCGCATGACCCCGGTGAGCACGGTGCCGTCGCCCATACCCGCGTCGAACACCCGCAGCGCGGGGGGGCGCGGGTGGACGAGGCCGAGCTCCATGCCCGCGCGCTCCGCCACCGCCCACTTCTCGCTGCAGGTGTTGACGAACATCAGGTATTTCTGGCGGTTGTCGTAGAAGCGGAAGGCACGCTTGCCGCCATCGGCGTCGTCGGCCGGAGCCGCCGCGCCGGGCTGCTCGCCGGCGGGTGTGTGACCGGCGAGGAAGCGGCGGACCTTATCCAGCGTCGCAGCGCGCACCTGCCGGCCGTTGCGGAGCCTGCCGACGAAGGTTCCGTCGCCCACCGCCTTGCGGCCGAAGGTGGTCGGTGCCATGCCCTCCCGAGCGCAGAATTCCTCTATCGTCGCCAGGACTTGTTGCCGCTCGTCCATGGTTCCGCCGTGACCCTTCGGTTGCTTCACACGGGTTACGCCCGGCCTCAATGCCGGTCAAGGCCAGCGATCTCATCCTATCTTCCTGCGGGGCGAAAGATCGCAGCGGCTGGGGCGTTCCGCTATAGTCCGGCTGCTTTCCATGTGTGCCCGCTCCCTCTATGGGGATGGGTGGGGGGACGGCATGAAGCTCAGCACCGAGCGTATCCTCACGACCCATGTCGGCAGCCTGCCCAGGCCGCCGGACGTCTCCGACATGCTGTTCGCCAAGGAGGACGGCAGGCACGCCGATGAGCGCGCCTTCGACGCCTGCATCGCGGGTGCCGTGGCCGAGGTCGTGCGCCAGCAGGTGGAGGCCGGGATCGACATCGTCTCCGACGGCGAGATGAGCAAGATCGGTTACTCGACCTACATCAAGGACCGTCTCAACGGCTTCTCCGGCGACAGCCCGCGCCGGCTGCCGGCGGATCTCGCGCTCTACCCGGACTACGTGCAGCGCATCGCGGCACAGGGTCAGACGCCGAAGCTCAAGCGCGCCATGTGCACCGGCGAGATCAGCATCAAGGATGAGGGCCCGCTGGAGAAGGACCTCGCCAACATGCGCCGGGCGCTGGAGGGCGCCGGCGCCACGGAAGGCTTCATAAACGCAGCCTCCCCCGGCGTCATCTCGGTCTTCCAGCCCAACCGGCACTATGCGAGCGAGGACGCCTATCTGGAGGCGCTCGCGGCGATCATGCGCACCGAGTACGAGGCGATCCACGCCGCCGGCCTGGTGATCCAGCTCGACTGCCCCGACCTCGCCATGGGCCGGCACACCATGTACGCCGACGAGAGCGAGGAGGTTTTCCTCGCCCATGCCGAGCGGCAGGTGGAGGCGCTCAACCACGCGCTCGCCAACATCCCTGCCGAGGCGGCGCGGCTCCACCTCTGCTGGGGCAACTACGAGGGGCCGCACGTCTGCGACATCGAGCTCGGCACGATCTACGACGTGGTGATGAAGGCGAAGCCGCAGGCGATCTCCTTCGAGGCCGCCAACCCGCGCCACGCCCACGAATGGACCGTCTTCGCCGAGCGCGGCGTGCCCGAGGACAAGGTGCTGATCCCCGGCGTGATCGATTCGGTCTCCAACTTCGTCGAGCACCCGGCCCTGGTGGCGGAGCGCATCTGCCGCTTCGCCGACATCGTGGGCCGCGAGCGCGTGCTCGCCGGCGCCGACTGCGGCTTCGCCACCTTTGCGGGCTTCGGCAAGGTCGACCCGGCCATCTGCTACGCCAAGCTGCGCACGCTGGCCGAAGGCGCGGCGCTGGCCTCCGAGCGGCTCTGGTAAGGGATGGCCACGCCCGGCGCGCCCGGCCGGGTGCTCGTCATCCGGCATTCGGAAATCGACCAGCCCGGCGTCTTCGGCGAGGTGATGGCGGACGCCGGCATCGCCTGGCGGCCCTGTGACCCCTGGCGGGGCGAGCCCTTCCCGACGCTCGAGAGCTACGACGCGGTGCTCGCCATGGGCGGCCCGCAGCAGGTGGACGAGGAGCACCTCCACCCCTGGCTCGCGCCCGAGAAGGCGCTGCTGCGGGACGCGGTGGCGCAGGGGCTCCCCGTGCTCGGCGTCTGCCTCGGCTGCCAGCTTCTGGCCGACGCCCACGGCGGCACCGTGGCGCCGCTGCCCGAGGTCGAGATCGGCATCCTCGACTACAGGCTGACGCCGGCAGGCCGGGCCGACCCGCTCTTCGCCGGCCTTCCGGCGGCGCCGCTCACCATGCAATGGCACCTCTACGCGGTCACCCGGCTGCCGGCGGAGGCGGCGTTGCTGGCCTCCTCGCCCGCCTGCGCCATCCAGGCCTTCCGTCTCGGCGCGCGCGCCTACGGCGTGCAGTTTCATACGGAGGTGGACGCCGAACTGGTGCGCGGGACAGAGGCCTTCCCCCCCTACATCGCCGCGCTGGAGCGGCAGCAGGGGAGCGGCGCCTTCGCGCGGATGGTCGCCGAGACCGAGCGCCATGAAGAGACGATTCGCGCCAACGGCCGCCGGCTCTTCCGCAACTTCGTGCGCC
>CAXXWO010000005.1:0-137428 GCA_963664765.2 Dehalococcoidia bacterium
CAGCAGGCAAAGCGCAGGTCTCAGGCCACCTCCCACCCGTGAAGCGTATCTGCCGTCGGCCTTCTCGTTCTCGATACTCTCCCTTGACCCCTAAGGCTCTCGCCAGGACCAGAGCGGCACCGTGCTGGCGGCGCGCCAGGCATCGTAGGGACGACCGAGCTCGCCGCGCTCGTAGTCGAGCGTCGTCGTGTGAATGTCGGCGCCAGGGTAGTGCTGCCAGTCGGAAGGGAGGGTGCCGAGAGCGAGGTCTGGTTCCGGGAGCCAGCCCGTCCATTCGGCGTCGAAGGGTGATTCACGAGCTTCGATGAGCGGCATGACACCCCGACAGGCTTCCCGGATGCGAGCGGCTTCTTCCTCAGTGTAGACGCCGGCGGCCGTGAAGCCGGTCAGGTCCTCATCGTCTTTGATATACCAGGAGTAGTCGGGCCGGATGATGTAGTCGAGAACGTCATCGCTGGTGTCGAACCCGATCTCGGTGCGCCTGTGAGGCGAGCACAGGTCGACCTTCCAGCCGCGGAAGCGTCCGGCATAGTCACCGCCGAAGTGTGGCTGCCACCAGGGCGGTATGCCCGTTTCGCCCTCGAACCAGAGGCTGACGAAATACGGCCGGTGCGGATAGACGATGCGCAGGGCGTACATGCGCACGGTGAACTGCGGCAAGAAGCGTTGCTCGTCCAGGTTCCAGATGAGAAACGGCGCGCCTTCGGGCTGGTAGAGAACGCTGCGCTCCGTTCCGTCCTCGACGACGACGTGCGGCCAGCCGACTACGTTGCCGTCTTCGTGTGCCACTTGCCGGTGCATGATCGTCTCGCCGCGGGTCCAGAAGCGCTGAGACGTCATTGCGGGTCCTCCCCGGATCGTCGCAAGTAGGGCTGAGGAACAGGAAGATAGCGGCTCCAGTCAACGTCGCTCGCGTAAGCAAAGACGTCATCCACGTCGCTCAGACGCCAAGGGCGAAGCAACAGTCGCTTTGTGCGTAGCTCTGTTGGTTCCATGGTCTCAGTTTAGATCTGCACCCGCTTGACGGAAACAGGCGGGTGCATATCTAAAGCACGCACGGCCCGTGACAACTGCCCCAGTTCCTCGCCCGAACCCACCTGGGAGGTCCTAATATACGGAGCAGGTCGGGAGGCCCCCGCCCGCCGGAGTTGGAGGCTCCTGGCCTAAGCCGGGGACATCGATGAGCCGACAGACTCCTATACTGAGGTGTGGCCACTCCAGTGCCTGAGCAGCCGAAGATTGACGACATCGTCTATGCAGACCGGCCGGACTCGATCGTCGCGGGCGGCCATCTCTAGTGCGATGCGGAGGTGATTCGGCGCGACTCGCCCGTCAGTTCGAGGTGGAGGCGTGAACCCAGACAGGTTCACGGAGTCCTGGGACCAACTACGCAGCACGGTGGTTGCCCAACTGGACAAGACCTCTCGGCTTTCGACGGACACAGCATGCTCACTCAGTGAGCGTGTTCCCATGTAGTTCTATAGGCGTCTTCAATGTCAGTAATGTTCTTCAATATAGTTTCGCACGCATGGCTTCGGTCCAGCCAGAAGCGGTCTAAGTCTGCCTGAAGTTCGTGAGGCCAAACATAGTGGTTCTTTACCCCGTAAGTACTCCTTATGAGCTGCACGAGCCAAACTTGAGGTGCCTTGACGACATCGTCAACAGCCACGGAATGCTCCCTACAGTACGCATCCACAAAGCCCACGGAATTCTCGAACCATCCAGGAAAGCGTAGGTTCTCAACATTGAGAGCCATTCGCCCTACCTCGTACGAAACTAGGAAAGGCTCCGACGGCTGAAAGTCTACCACTGCTGCCAGCCTCTCCCCTCTAAACAAGACGTTCGGGCTACCATAGTCGTTGTGAATCACCTGGGTACTCAACGCGCTGAGCGGCTCGAGCATCATCGGAAGCTCTACGAGCAGCTCCTTTCTCCTTCGAAGCGTATCCATTGCGAGAATGTCGAACTCATCGAGCTCGGACTTCTCGGCGATGATGCTCAGCAGCCTATCGATTTCGAGATGTTTGGCGCTCGCATTGAAACTTATCCACTCATTTGTAATCGGAGGATAGGCAGAGGGGAAACATCGAAGCAGCTGGTGAAGAGCGCCGAGTATAGCTCCAGCCTCAGCCATTTGGTTGTACGAGAGATTACCTCCCGATGTCGCCGAGGGAACATACTCAAAGATAGACAGCACCGTCTGTGGATCCACGCTTAGGAGCGAACCTGTTTTGGTCGCTACAATTTCTGGTGAGGGGATGCCGTGAGAACGGGCGTAAGTGGCCATCCTAAGCGCATCACGTTCTCTACCTGGGTCCACGGAGACATCAAACTGCTTGACGAAATAGTCACTCTCGCGAGTCCTCAGTATCCAGTTCGTCGTTCCAAGGCCCTTCTTTATTCGCTCAAGTGAATCGACCTCGAGACCGTACTGTGAACTAATCGAGTTCTTAAGAGTGCTTTCGTGTCTGAAATCCACTTGAACTACACTCCGCGAGCAATGTGACTTACGCCGGGGGCCCTGTTCCGAACCCGAGGCTGCGACTTGCGACCTCTCCCCGAGATGGGGAGCTCGAGCCTCTTCGGTGGAGCCATGGTTGGCAGTAGACAGTAGCACGGTTGAGTTGGTGGTTGCACCGTGGACCACGGACTATCCTCGTCGATCCGTTCATCCCTATACAGCCCCAGCCCACCTATAGAGACGCTAAGCGACGCTGCTCACGCTCGTCTCCGCCCTAATGGCTTCGTCAATTAGACCTCATCCCTACTTTGACCACAAAGTGATCAGATCCGATAGCGAACGAATCTCGATATCAGGCTCAGGGTCGTCTTCCGTACGAAGAACCCCGGTTCGGTTGAGCCAGACTGAAGTAAGTCGAGCGGCGTTCGCGCCTGCCACGTCAGTCGCCAGGATGTCTCCAACGTGCCACGCGGCCTCCTTCTCCACAGCTAGCATGTCAGGGCGAGTTCAAAGATCGTTGAATCAGGTTTGGCGACCCCAACCTCTCCAGAGATAAGGACAGTATCAAACTAATGTCCAATCCCGACAGCGCGTAGTTTGTCGCGTTGGGTGTCGGAAGCTCCGTTCGTAATGAGCGCTAGTGGAACATGAGCTCCCTTCACTGCCGCCAGGAATTCGTGGATGTCGCCGAACAGACGGTAAGCCGCGCGGCCCAGCCGGCCGTGAGTCTGCGCCGCGCGATGCACCACCGATTCATCCCTGCGTCTCCCACGACTCGGTGACCCTCACCTGGGACGACCCCCAGGACGATGGCATCACCGGCTACGTCATCCTGCGCCGCAATCGCGAGACCGACGCACAGGGCCAGTTCACTGAACTGGTGACGGACACGGGCAGCGCGGCTACCGCCTACACCGACGACAACGTGGCGGCCGAGACTCCCTACACCTACCGCATCAAGGCGATCAACGCCCACGGGTCGAGCGAGCGTTCGCGCTGGTTCCACGTCGACACCCCGGCGGCGCCCGAGCCCACCCCCGAGCCGACGCCGGAACCCACGCCTGAACCGACCCAGGAACCAACGCCCGAGCCGACGCCTGAGCCGGAGAGCGTCTCGGAAGGCGATACGGACCTGCCCAACGACAACTCCACCCCCGGCCGGGTCGCGGTCGGCGGCTCGGCCACCGGCGCCATCGCGACCGCCGGCGATCAGGACCGGTTCGCGGTCGAGCTCGAGGCGGGTCGGACCTATCAGTTCGACCCTACGGGCCGCCCGGGCGGGGGCGGCACGCTTCCGGACACCTTTTTCCACGCGATCTACGACAGCGAGGGCCGCTACCAGCCGGACAGCTACAACGACGACTTCGAGGACGCCCGCGACAGCCGGGTGACGTTCACGCCGTCCGAGAGCGGGACGTACTACGCGCGGGTGTCGGGCGACCGGGACGAGACCGGGAGCTACACGCTGAGCATGACCGACGTGACGCTACAGGAGGCGGTGGTCGCCCCGGGTTCGCCGGAGACGGAGCCCGAGAGCTCCCAGGGCCAGAGCACACCCGGTGCCGGCGGGCGGGCGAACGTCTCGGAACCGGACGGCACGGACCTGCCCAACGACAACACCACCACCGGCGAGGTTGATGTCGGCGGCTCGGTCATGGGCAACATCGGCCCCACCAGCTTCGATAAGGACTGGTTCGCGGTGGAACTGGAGGCAGGCAAGAAATACCAGATCGACCAGGAGAGCGAGCCTACGGGCCGCGGCAGTTTGAAGGACCCGTATCTGCGCGGCATCTACAATGCGGATGGCTCTTCGATTTCCAATACGACGAACGACGACGGCGACGAGAACTACAACAGCCGTGTGTTCTTCACGCCGGACGCGTCCGGCACCTACTACGTGGCGGCCGGCGCCGAGGACTCGGAGACGGACAACACCGGCACCTACACGCTTTCGGTGCGTGACGTGAC
Organism: Dehalococcoidia bacterium; assembly: GCA_963664765.2. Lineage (GTDB taxonomy): Bacteria > Chloroflexota > Dehalococcoidia > DSTF01 > WHTK01 > WHTK01. Next base: position 4,430 of record CAXXWO010000005.1, read on the forward strand.
GCCGCCGGCGACGCCTCACTTGGAGGGCGACACCGACCTTGCCGGAAACGCTAACACCACCGGCGTGGTCGAGGTAGACGGGCTCGTGGCCCGGGGCGCCATCGCGGCACCGGTCCGCGTGTCTGGCAACTATTACAGGTTCGACTACGACTGGTTCAAGGTGGAACTGCAGGCGGGCCGGACCTACCGCATCGACCTTGCGCCCCTGATTCGCGACCGCGGCGACGGCACGTACGAGCTCTCGCTCTTCCCGGAGATCGTCGCGATCTACGATGCGGACAGCGACTATCTTTACTACACCTCGGACCGGGATAGTAGTGGCCCCGGCTACGCCGCCCGGGTGGAGTTCACGCCGAACGCGTCCGGCGCCTACTACATCTCGGCCGCCGGCCTTGGCTTCACGGCAGGCGAGTACACGCTGTCGGTGGCGGAGGCTAATTGATGGCATGTGACCTTGGGAGGGGGGCAGCGGTTACGACGAGGACATCAACGCCGCGCAAGCCCCGCCCCCTCTCTCCGTCTGCCGCCGCCCCACGAAGAGTGGCGGTTTCGCTCCCAAAACCGGGGTTACCCGGCGTGTCGCTCGACCCATGCCCTGAGTTCGGTCAACCGCGCCTCCTCCGGCTCCTGAAGCTCGACGGCTGAGCCCACCGCTTCGAGGATCTGGTTGAGGTAGGTGAGGCCCGCCTTCGAGTACACAAGCATCTCGCGAAATAGCGGTTTCAGCGGGTCCTCGCCGCCAAGCTCGGCTGCGACCTCCTCGACGACGATCTCGATCGCCCTCATCTCCCCCCAGAAGAACTGCACGTAGGCCGCCATCTCGACGGCTCGCGCCTTGATCATCGCCTGAAGCTCGCCCCGTCCGCCATCCCGGTCCCGGTAAGGCTTCGCCAACCGGAGGCGGAGCTCGGAAACCCCCGGGGCCTCCGGCGCCACACCCTGCAGGACGAGGTCTGCGGCCTCCTCGATCTCGGTGACGTTGTCGTCCCAGTTGCACAGCTCCCAGATCAGGGTGACCTTCTGCTCCAGCTTTTCGACCTCCTTTTTGAGGGAGTGGATCATGTGGCTGAGCGGCGAAGCGACGGCGTTCTCAAGGCCGATGAGGCGCCTAAACTCGTCCGCCTGGTCCCTGGGCATCGTGCGGCGCCAGTCTGGGTCCTCCGGTTCGTCGTCCTTGAAGGCGCGAACGGCGAGGGCCGCCCGTTCCCTAGCCGAGAGCACCGGCATGAGCCTGCTGAGACGTGTGTCGATACTCATGGCCTATAAACCTCCCCGAACCGTAAATACTCAAACACCGTGCCCCATCCTCCCGGAAGCGAGCCTTGGAGAACCGGAAGCCGAAGATGACAAAGCCTCACCGCCTGTCCCTCCTTTGTCTAGCCGAGGCGTCGGCAAACCGCGGGCCGAGCGCCGCCTCGAGGGCCGCCAGGCGCTCCTCCTGCTCGCCGGTCTCAAGGAGCCTGGCGCGCGCCAGGACGATCATGACGAGGGCACGGTTGCGGGCAATGGAGTTCTCCAGACTGAGCGTGTCCATGGTGGTGATCTCCAGCAGGCGCTGGAGCTCTTCAATCGTGCTTAGGCCCTCGAAGTTGAGAGCAGCCGCCAGCACCCCTTCCTTGCGACGACGGAGGCCACCCCGTCGCCTACCTTCCTGGATGGCATCGGCGTGCTCCGGGTCATGGAAGACGCAGTAGTCCGAATCAGGCAAGCGTGAGGCACGGCAACGTCCGCCCTTGCTACCGATCCCCCTGCAAGCCTTTTCGACTACCATGCTCTACCTCGTGTTGCTACGAGACAGGCCCCCAAAGGGGCCTCGTCCCGGGCAACGCCCGCGTCTACTCGCGGTGTCCTTCCGGACAAGCCTCCGGCTGCCCACCTCCTTCGACGACGAAGCCCTTCATGCAGGCCCGACAGAACCAGCGGCTCTGACCCTCCGCTATCCCCTTCTGATTGGGGACGCGGTAGACGAGTCCCCCCGCCTTCACAGCCTGCGCCTTCGGCTTCTCGCCTCCCTCTCTTGCCTTCTGCCCGGCACCCTCCACCGACCAGAAGCGCCAGCCGTTGACGGTCTTGCCGCCCATGACGGCACTTGCTGCCGACGACGGGCTCTTGAACTTCCTGCCGTCCTCGAGGACGAAGACCGTGCCTTCGCTCTCCTCCGCCTCCTCGACCGTGCAGACGTGGGCCTGCCTTCTGTAGCTCGCCACCAGGCGAGTGCCGACCTCCAGGTTTCGATCTTCGATTGCCATCACCACACTCCTTTCTCAGTGCGACGGCATACATCACTCTCGTCCCAAGCACAGTCAACTTGCCCGCTCAGCCTTTCTGCCCGTGTAGGCCTCCCAACGCCGCACGGCGACGTCTACGTAGCGCGGGTCGATCTCAAGCCGGAAGCAGCGCCGCCCCGCTCGCTCGCAGGCGATGAGGGTGCTGCCCGATCCGAGGAAGCCGTCGAGGACGACGCCGCCAGAGCGTGAGCTGTTTGTGACCATCGCTTCAACAAGGGCGACGGGCTTCGAGGTCGGGTGGTCCGGCGATGCCTTCGGCCGGGGAACCTCGAACACGGATGAGCAGTCGTTGCCGCCGTACCAGCCGCCAGCCCCTCGTCCTCTCCGCCCCTGCGCTCCCTTGTAGCCGAAGAGCACCGGCTCATGGCGGTAGTGATAATCGGAGTGCCCTATGACGAGTGAGTCCTTAACCCAGACAAGCGTCTGGTGGAGACGCCAGCCCTGAGCAAGGAAGCGGGAGCCGAAGGTCACCGAGAGGGCGCCGGCCGGGTGAGCGACATATACGGCAGCGCCCGAGGCCAGCACAGCATCCAGCGCGGCGAAGGAATCCTCGTTCAGGCGGCTCAGGCCCTCGGCGCTGTCGTTTCGCAACGTCAGCTTCCTCTTCGTACCCCCTTCGTATTCGACGCCGTAGGGCGGGTCGGTCCACAGGCAGACCACCTGCTCGTCCGCCATCACGGTTGCGACATCGCCGGCACTCGTCGCATCGCCGCAGAGGAGGCGGTGCGGCCCCAGTAGCCAGAGGTCGCCGGCCCTGGTCTCGGGCTCATCCGGCAGAGCCGGCAGGTCATCGGGGTCTCCAAGCGCTGGTGGGCACTCGATGCTGTCGAGGAGTCGCTGGAGGTCGCGCTCGTCGAATCCGACGATGTCGAGATCGCTGCCCTCAGACCCGAGCCGGGCGAGCAGAGAAGCCAGCTCGTCTTCTTCCCACTCGCCCCACTGGGCGTTATCGCGCAGGGCACGCTCGCGGGCGAGGCGGTCCGAAACGTCCTCGACTAAGGCCGGTATCGTCTCCATGCCGAGCGCTTGCGCAGCCCGAAAGCGCATGTTGCCGGCGTAGATCGCCCCGTCCGCTTGGGCTAGCACCGGGCGGCGCCAGAGGAAGTCGGGGTCGTCTCGAATAGAGTCGCAGAGGTTTTTGAAGCGCTCCTCGGTGATCGACCGCGGGTTCCAGGGCGCGGGACGAAGCTCTACCAACGGAACCGCTATGGCGGTGACGGACTCTATCTCGCCCTCTTTTGCTTTCATCTTCGGGCCCATTGCTTTACTTCCTTTCGTCGGGAAAGGCGCTGCCGCGGGTTAGCATTACTGGAAGTCTGACACACAGGTACGTCAATTCCGTCAGGATCTGTCACGTCCACCCCAGCCAGGCGCTTGATCACGATCTTCACGTCGCCGAGGAACCTGAAACGGTCAACGGTCTGGACATAACGCTCGTAAGGTGAGGGGAAGATCAGCGTAAGGCTCTCGACGAACCCCTCGGTCTCGAACGGTGCGCCCGGGATGCGGCGGCCCCGGTCGGTCTCGACGGAGTCGGCCGCGCTCACGAGCCCGAGGCCCGGGACCTTAGCAGACTGACAGGCGATGGGTCGGATGTCCTCGCGCGTTAGGTTCATGGCCCCAGCGTAACAACTGGGACCTGTTTTTCAGGGGTTGTTGTCACATGCCTGCTAGCTCGCCGCCGCAATCCTGCCCCGGCCGTCCGTTTCGGAGGCTGGGAGCATCACTCTCTGGTCTTGATCAGTAGTCCCGGCTGTGTGAGTAAAGGACCTCGCCGCGGTGCTGGAGCTGACCGACAAGAATGCCAGGGTGGACGTCGGTTCCCCTGCACGCGCGGGGATAGACCGCCCTGCTGGGCAGCCTCGCCCTCAGATGAGGATGCTCCTTGTCCGCAATCATGCAAGCGTGAGGAACAAGAGCTTTCGCCCTTGTTACCGACTCCTCAACAGGCATTTTCTACTAGCATTTCCTAGTTCTGCTAGTAAAAACACCGTAACTAGGCAGAACTAGGAGTTCGGCCCCGTTGGTAACACGATCTCGTCATAGTGTCAGGCGACCAACTCGCCTGACTTCACTCACTAAGCTCGCATTCCGTCTCCAAGACAGGTCCCCGAAGAGGCCTCGTCCCGGGCACCGCCAGCTCCGGCTCGCCACGGTGGCCTTCCGGACAAATCTCCGGTTGCCCGCTTCCTTGTATGACGAAGCCCTTCATGCAGGGCCGACAGAACCAGCGACTCTGAACCCCCCCTATCCCCTTCTGGTTTGGGACGCCGTAGACGAGCCTCTTTGATTTCACGGCCTGCGTTTCTTCGGGCTTCTCGCGGATCTGGCGTTGCCATGCCCAAACCGCGAACATGTCCTGGACTCGGTCTTGATCACGAAGCCGCGGAGGGCGGGTGATGACTCTGTTGGAATACGAAAGCTTCGATGGTCTCGGCCTAGCTGAGCTAGTGAAGCGGGGGACGTGAGCCCCGTTGAGCTTCTGGAGACCGCGATCCGGCTCACGGCGGAAAGAAACCCGCATCTGAACGCAATTGTGATCGAGGCATTCGATCAAGCACGCAGTGTCGTCACGAGGCAGCTTCCCTCCAGTCCCTTCACGGGGACACCGTTCCTCCTCAAGGACCTCTCTACTTCCATGAAAGGGCTGCGGATGACCAACGGCTGCCTCATGTTCAGAGACAACGTCCCCGACCATGACAGCGAGCTAGCGGCGCGCTACAAGGCTGCCGGGCTCGTGATCTTTGGCCGAACTGCCTCGCCTGAGTTTGGTCTCACTACCACGACGGAGTCGGCAATCTTCGGACAGACCAGGAACCCTTGGAGCCCGGAGCACACCTCGGGAGGCTCGTCCGGTGGTGCGGCTTCGGCGGTTGCCTCAGGAATCGTGCCCATCGCCCACGCCAGCGATGGCGGCGGCTCGATCAGAATCCCTGCCTCTTGTTGTGGCCTGTTCGGCCTGAAGCCAACCCGGGCGCGGGTGCCCACGGGACCCGATGTCGGTGAGGGCTGGAGCGGTATGAGCACACACCATGCGGTCACGCGCTCGGTGCGCGACAGCGCCGCATTGCTGGACGCAGTCGCCGGAGCCGGCCTCGGTGCGCCATACTTCCCGCCTCCCGCAGAGCGTACCTTCTTGGCGGAAGTGGGACGGCCACCGATCACCCTCAGGATCGCCTTTACGACAGAAGCGTTCAACGGGGCCAAGACCGACCCCGAGTGTGTCCGCGCCACCGAGGCGGCGGCCTCTCTCTGCCGAGAACTGGGCCACGAGGTCGTGGAGGGCTCGCCATCGCTGGATAACGAGCGTCTGGCGGCTGCCACGCCGGTGATTGCGGGTGCCAACGTATTGGCCACACTCCAGGATCGCGCCGCAGAGCTCGGAAGGGACCTCCAGTCGAGCGACGTGGAGCCCGGTACGTGGGAGCTGGTGAAAGGCCTGTTCGGAAGGGGGCCGGAGGATTATGCCCGTGCCATTCGCGTGCTCCACGCTACGGGTCGAGCTCTAGCCCTCTTCTTCGAAGGGTACGACCTCTTGCTCTCGCCTACCATGGCGGCACCGCCGCACAAGCTCGGAGAGCTCTCCCTATTGCACCCCAATTACGAGGAGTTTGCTGCCAATCTAGGGCGGACCATCGCCTTCACCCAACTCATGAACGTCGCTGGGAATCTTGCGATGTCCGTGCCGCTACATTGGAGTGACGATGGCCTCCCCATAGGCGTTCAGTTCGCCGCCCGCTTTGGCGATGAGGCTACGCTCTTTCGTCTGGCTGCCCAACTTGAAGAGGCCCGACCCTGGTTCAATCACCGGCCTGCCGAATAGCGCGACCTGGCGATTGTATTGGCGAGCCTTCAACCTCGCATACGACGTCGGGGCGATATGTCCACGGGCTACGGTGCTGCGCTTGTGGGGAGTGGATTGGCGACACCTGGGATCCCAATATCAAGCACGTCTCAATACCGCGGCCCTTGGCCCGATGAAACCCAGTACGAAGTCGTCCGAGTAGCACCGGAACCGCTCGTAACCCAGGGTGTCGATGATGATGCGGTCGATTTTCGCCAGGGACATACTGTCCATGGTCTCTCCAGCGGCAATCCTCCTTCTCCGCGTTCGCATATGAGGTTCAGTACAGTTTCGGCATTTCTCATCATGAGTACCTCCCTGTCGCGGCGCCTTCGACGGCGGCGAGGAGTTCGCGCAGGCGGCCGGGCTCGCCGCTTTCGATGGCGGCACGAAGCCGCGGGTCATCCCTAGCGAGCTCGGCGACATCACAGAGGGGCGCGTTGGCCTCGAGGCTCGCGTTCCAGTAGCCCTCGATCGGCGCCGTCACGGCTGCGTCTCTAGCCTGTTGCCGGCTTAAATATCAGCCCGAACCGTGCCCGCCCGCCGCTACCATGGCCTCCACGGGCGCGGCAGCGGGGCGAGCCGGCGGCGGCGGTCGCGTCGCCAGCATGAAGAAGACCGAGCCGATGGCGGCGAGGACGGCGAGTATCGTGAAGCCGGTCTCGTAGCTGCCGGTACTGTCGGCGAGGAGGCCGGCGATCAGAGGGCCGGCGACGTTGCCGAACATCGTTACCAGTGACGAGAAGCCCATGATCACGCCGAAGGAGGAGCGGCCAAAGTAGTCCGCCCGGATCGCCTGCATCAGCGGCCCGCGCGTGCCCCAGGCGAGGCCGTGGAGGACGGCGAAGGCGAGGACCATCGGCAGCGCCGTCGCGTAGGCGACGAGGAGGAGGCCGGCGGCGTGCATCGCCATGCAGCCAACCGAGATCAGCCGTTTGCTGAACCGGTCGCCGAGGAAGCCGCCGACGATCTGGCCGACGAGCTGCATCGAGGTCATCAGCGTGATGACGAGCGCGGCCGTGCCGAGCGAGTAGCCGAGGTTCTCGTTGAGGTGGACGACGAGGTGGACCATCACCGCCGAGACCACGAGCAGCGCCGAGCCGTGGCCGAGCGAGATCAGCCAGAAGCTCGGCGCGCGCACCGCCTCGCGGGCCGTGAAGTCGACCAGCGGCTCGTTCACCAGCGCCACGACCTCGCTCTCCGACTCGATGACGCCGTCGACGACCTCGCCGTGGTCCTCCGGCTGGTGGCGGATCAGTTGCGACAGCGGCAGGCCGATGACGAGGACGAGGACGCCGGAGCCGAAGGCGGTGCCGCGCCAGCCAAACGTCTCCAGGCTCAGCACGACGATCGGCACGACGAGGCCGCCGACAGCGAAGCCCATCTGGGTCAACGCCAGCGCCGTCGCCCGCCGGCGCCGGAACCAGTTGACGACGGAGACGGTCAGCGGCAGGAAGGCGCCGAGGTTGGAGCCGACCGCCATGATGAAGAAGGCGATATAGAACGTCAGCAGCGAGTTGACCTGGCTGAAGAGCATGAAGCCGACGCCGAGCAGCGTGAGCCCGATGCGCATGACGGTTCGCGGCCCGAAGCGGTCGCAGAGCCAGCCGCCGAGTGGGCCGAGCAGGCCGTTCTCGAAGCGGGCCATCGAGAAGGCGGCGGCGAGCGCTGTCTTGCTCCAGCCGAACTCCTGCCGCAGAAGGACGACGTAGGCGCCGTAGGCCTGGTTGAGCAAACCGCCGATGACGAGCTGAACGCCGAAGCCGGCGGCGACGATCCACCAACCGTAGAATGTTCCCTTCCTTACGCTACGGATAACTGAGCCCCTCATCTTTGCTTTGCGAGCCGGAGACGTCGGCGTTGATGTTGCTACCGTTTCGGCTGGATTGGGTTCGCGAGGCGCTCCTCGCGCTCGACCTGGAGGGTGATGCCGTCCCAGAGGAAGTAAGTCCGGCGCAGGAAGGAGGGGCAGCAGAACGGGTCCTCGGGGCCGAACTCGCCCGCCGTCTCGATCAGTGTGCCGTCTGACACCGCTACGACGAGGCCGGCGGCGGCGCTGCCCCGATCGAGGGTCCGGCGCAGGACCGGCATCGGCTCGCCGTCCACCATCATGAAGACGAGGTAGGCGATGTTGCCGAGCGTGCCCTGCGAGCTGATCGGCACGACCGCCTCCTCGCGCCGGTCGCCTGTGAGGTCAGCATAGAGGATGTCGTCGGGGAGGAGGGCGCCACCGCCGAGCTGGCCCAGGGTGTTCACGATGGCGTCGTCCTTAGCGGTGAGTTCACCTCATCGAACAATGCCGTCACGTGGGGCGGTGGATCGGGTGTCAGAAGCGTCGCCCCTACGGCGGCTGATAGCCCAGCCACGAATCCGGGCGTCGCGACCATGAGGTCCCACATGCCGCCGGGTCCCCCTGTCGCGAAGCCCCAGACTGACGACACCGCAGTCCCTGCAAGCACGCCCGCCGCCGCCCCCCAGCAGTTGAAGCGCCTCCAGTACAGCGACAGAATGAGGCACGGGCCAAAGGCCGAGCCCATCCCACCAAAGGCGTACGCCACCAGCTCCAGGATTGAGTCGGGCCTGTACAGTGCAATGGCCATTGCCACCAATCCGATCACCACGAGCAGAAATCGCCCCATCCAGATGCGGGCCTGCGCCTGCAGGGCATAGGTGAACCGCCGCAGGACCGGCAGGTCGGCCGTCGCGACGGCCGAGCCCAACAACAGCTGGGAGTCCGCCGTGCTCATCACTGCAGCGATCACCCCGCACAGCAGCACGCCCGCCAAGAGCGGATGGAAGAACACCTCCGTTACCACAAAGTAGACCTTCTCTGGGTCGCCTAGCACCGACTGTAGCATTCCAGCCTGTTCCAGCGCCGGCCGGGCCGCCCACCCTATGGCGACACCAAAGGCGGTTATCAAGAGGAGCCAGACTACAGCAATGTTGCGGCTCGTAGGGATTGTATTCTCGTCGCGGATGGCCATGTAGCGCTGCAGCACTCGCAGCGAACCCCACGCACCGAACGCCCATCCCGGCAGCGATGCCACGTACACCCAGGACAGCGCGCCACCCTTCGAGTCGTTGAGCGGGTTCAGGTACTCGTTGCCGCCTGAAACTAATCCACTGATAGGGTTGTCTGTTGCCTGCAATAGCATGACTGGGATGATCGTGAAAGAGCCGAGCATTATCAGGGACTGGAACACGTCGGTGCGGGAAACCGCCAGGAACCCGCCGACCAGCGTATACGAAGCCACGGCGAGCAGCGTCACCGCGATGCCAGCGTTGGGTGCAAGCCCAAACGTCTCATGCAGTAGCTTCGACCCGCCCACAAGTCCGGACGAAATGTAGATGATGACGAAGAAGAGCGTAACGACAGCGACCAACGACCGAAGCACGCCTGTGCGGTCGTCGAAGCGCTTCTCCAGAAACTCCGAGATAGTGAGCGAGTCGCCGGCAGCCATGGTGTAACGCCGCAGTCGCCTCGCGAGAAGGATCCAGGAGAGCACGGCGCCGAGGAAGATGCTGCCTGCCAACCACACCGTCGCCCCGCCGTCGGCGAAAGCCAGCGCCGGCACGACAAGCATGGAACCGCTGCTCACCGCAGAGGAGCCAGCGCTCAGGGCGGATGTGAGAGCGTTCAGTTGCCGGCCGCCCAGCACGTAGTCCTGCATCGCGCGCATCCGCTGCGCCCGCACAACGGCAATGCCAATCAGAGCGGCGAGGTAGATACCAAAGACAGCGATGACCCAAATGTTCAGGAATGGCACTGGTTAGTATGCTTCCCTATATTTTCGCGACACGAGGTCAAGCGCCAGGGTCTGTGCTTGGCCTCTTTGCCCCCTTAGAAGCAGAGAGAGTTGCGCAGTTGGGCATGCCAAGCGTGGCAAGTGGACGTCCACCATGGGTATTCAACCGCGCAACTCCCACCATCGTCAATCAGACGCTGGAACAAACCGCGCCAAGTGTTAGGGTTCCGCGTGAGGAAGGTGTGCCGTGACACGATGGTGGGCCCTCAGGGATTCGAACCCTGGACCGACGGATTAAAAGTCTGCTGCTGTACCGCTGAGCTAGAGGCCCACGGCGGAAAGTCCATCAGAGTCGGCGGCTGCCAGAGTCGACTGACCCTACTCAGAACCCGGAGATTAAGGATTCGCTGCGCCAACTATTCCGAGCTAAGGGCACGGACATTGGGGTTCGATTACCGCGGCAGGCGACCCAATAGCGTCTGCAAGCTTGGGCGAACGCCTTGAGAGTGAACTGCACCGAAGCCAACGAAGAGGGCCAGTGCGCTTTCTATCAGGTCGTTCCAGGCCACTCCCGCGACTGTTTGTCCATAGAGAAGTGAGTCGATCTGGTGCAAGGAGATCGCCCTCACCGTTAGGAATCCGCCGAGTGAGACTGCCGCAACTAGCGATAAGCCGTAGCTTTTGCCCCTTATCACCAGGGCACCGTAGGCGACCATGACGCCGAGACCGAGGACGACGATAACGATGATCGCTGCTTGAATGTCGCGGCGAGTCACGTACAGACCCTCGGAGCGCGCTGCTCCGCGCCCTTTATCGGCGACCAGCTGCTGAACATCGAATAGCTGGAGCGTCGCGATCGCGGCGAGGCCCAGGGCAAGCAGGAGCCATACGTACCTTCCTGGAGCCGTCAGCTCTTCCCGACGGCGTTCAGCGGCGACCCAGGCAACCACACAGAGAAGCGCCGAGAGCAGGTAGACTCCCGAGATGGGCCAGTCGGACCCGATGCTTATAAACACCTACTGCCCCTTACCCGTCCGCCATCTCGCATCTGCTCGGGGACGAGTACCGTCGCTCGCCCTCATCGTAGCCATGCGCTGGCGGACGAATCGCGGGGCACCGCCGAGACTGCCCGGAGATCTAGCTCAGTCAGATGATTTCTCGTATCGGGCTAGGAGCAGCGATCGCCAGAGGAGGAGGAAGGCGCCGTTGAACAGCAACGCGACGACGGCGAACGTCGGCGCGAATGCGCGGCCGAGGATGAAGGTTCGTATCGACAGGCCGAGTAGCCAAGCGGGCAGCCAGGCCATGAGCACAGATCGGGGCCTGCTCGCGAGAAGCCGGCGCTGCGGTCGCAAGAGGCCGAAGACCAGGCCAAGTAGCACCCAACCGACCTGAAACGGGATCGCGGCGCGTAGGACCCCGCTAGCCGTGATCCCGTCCTCATGACTCCGGAGACCGACAACTGCGAAGATGAAGAAGCACGCGAGGTCGCCGGCGAGGACGGCGATGCTGGGAAGCGTGCGGTTCGATACGACGCCGCGGTTCACCCAATCAGCTTACGATACTGCTCCCCTACGCTGGCAGTGCCAGCCGCGAGCCCGCGAGACGAAGCGAGACAGGACAACACAGAGCTCGCGGCTGCTTGGCGGCTCGATCAGACGGCTCTTGTCGCCGACGCTCTCCGATCAGTCGAAGCTGATCACGGGGTTTTGCGGCGGCTCCCCGCCGAGAACTCGCACGACCTCCTGGGCCGCCCCCCATTCGCCACGGCTTGATGCTTCGCTTGTGGCGGCGCCGAGATGGGGAGTGAAGAGGACGTTGCTCAGGCGGAACAGGGGCTGATCGGGCTCCGGCGGCTCCTGCTCCACGACGTCGAGTATCGCTCCGGCGATCGCCTCTCGATTGAGGACATCGATGAGCGCGCTTTCGTCGACGATGCCGCCTCTGGCGGCGTTGATGAGAAAGGCGGACGGCTTCATCAGCGCCAGCTCCGCCGCACCGATCATCCCCTTCGTTTCGCTGTTCAGCGGACAATGGACCGTGACGAAATCGGACTGGGTTAGCAGCTCGACGAGGTTGACGGATCCACCGCCGATGGCCGTCACGCGCCCCTCAGGCACGTACGGGTCGTAGACCAGAAGCTCCATTTCAAAGGCGCGGGCGCGTAGCGCGACGCGGGTTCCGATGTTCCCGAAGCCGACGATCCCGATCGTCTTGTTGGCGAGCTCAGTCCCGATGAACTGGAGATAGTCGGACCAGCGGCCTTCCTTGACAGCCCTATCCGCGGCTATCGTCTTGCGCGCCACGGCGATCATCTGGCCGAAGACCAGCTCGGCGACGGATACCGAGTTCACGCCCGGTATGTTCGTCACCCAGACGCGATATTCGCGCGCGGCGTCGAGATCGACGCGGCTCGGATCGACGCCGACTCCCGTGCGCGCGATGATCTTGAGGCGGCCCTTGCTCTGCGCCATGTGCACTCTTTCGATGCGGCCCTTGCGGCTGATCACCGCATCGACCTGCGAGGCCTCGATCTGCCAACGCTCTGGCTCGAGCCAGGGGTCGACGACGACGATCTCCGCTCTGGCGCTGAGCCACTCGAGGACGTCGGCTTGAAAAGGCTCGACCAGGACGCGATTCTCAGACATCATCACCACCTTCAGGCTAAGGATGGAATACTACCGGCGCCAGCTGCTCCCTATCGATTGCAACATCGACGACGGCCGGACGGTTGCTCTCAAGTGCTCGCCGCAAGGCGCCATCGACGTCCTGGGGCTCGGTTACGCGCTCGCCGTAGGCGCTCATCGCCTGCGCCATGGCGGCGAAATCGACCTTGCCGTAGTCGACCGCGTAGAACCTGCTGTCGTAGAGAGTTTTCTGATAGGCGCGCTCGTTTGCCAGGCCATCGTCGTTGAAGACGACGCAGACCACCGGGATATCCTCTCGAACCGCCGTCTCGAGCTCGCCGATGTTGCACATCATACCCATGTCGCCCACGGTAACCATCACCGCGCGGTCGGGCCGGGCCATCTTGGCCCCGATCGCAATCGGGAAGGAGCCGCCGACGGAGGCCCAGTCGTCGATCGACATGAACGTGCCCGGCTCGTAGGTATCGTAAAGCGGTCGGACGTGCTTGCCAGCGTTGCCGGCGTCCAGGACCATGAGGCCGTCCTGCGGCAGGGCCTTTCGCATCATCCTGGCGAGAAAGGCGCCTGGTATCGGCCCCGCCGGTCCGGCCTCCGCATAACGCTCCTCGTCCCAGGCTTCTCGCAGACGAGCGACGTCGAGCCAGCTCCACTTGCGGCCGCTCTGTTTGATCCTTGCAGAGAAACCTTCGATGAAGCTCCGTGTCGATCCACTGACAGCCACTGCCATCGGATAGACCACGCCGAGGTCGGAATTGGCGGCGCTGTGATGGATTAGCCTGGCGGTCGGGCTGAAAACCCCGTAGCGAAAGGTCGTCGAGTAGGTATCGATGTGGGCGCCAATGGCGACGATGACGTCGGCCTGGGGAGCAGCGCGGTTGGCGCTTCCCCAGCCGTTGCGGCCGAGCATGCCTAAGGCCAGCGGATGCGTCGTAGGAAACGCGTCCGGGGAGTACTGGAGCGTTGCGACAGGGACGCCGCTGCGCTCTGCGAGAGCAATCAGTTCGTCGGTAAGGCCTTCTTGGATGACGCCGCCGCCTACGACAAGCAGTGGGCGTTCGGCGGCAGCGAGCACGGTCAAAGCCGCGTCCAGGCTCGCAGCGGGACAGTCGGGCAGGACGGTGTTTCTGTAGGTCACGGGCGCGATGTCCTCGCGCGAGACTTCATCCAGAAAGACATCGCGGGACGCGTCGATGTGAACAGGTCCTCTCGGTTGGCTAAGGGCGACTCGAAATGCTTTCCGAGTCGCTTCTTGGATCTTCGTCGCGGACGGTATGGAGTAAGCCCATTTGGTTATTGGGCTGAGAAAGGACTGCTGATCGATGTCTTGATTCGCGTCCCTCTCCCTGATGAACTCTTCCTGCTGGCCGCAGACGCTGATCACGGGGACGAAGCCCTTATGGGCGGCGGTCAAGCCCGTTACAAGATTGGTGACGCCTGGCCCCTCCGTAGCGGTCACAACCGCCGGGCCGCCGGAGGCCCTCGCAAACCCATAGGCCATGAATGCCGCCCCCTGCTCATGGCGGGTCAGGATGAAGCGAATCTCGGGCGTGTCTCGCAAGGCATCGATCAGGGGGAGGTTTTGGGTTCCGGGGATCCCCCACACGTGTCGAATACCCTCTCGTAGCAGGCACTCGACGAGAGCGCCGGAGCCGGTAATCCTCGCGTCGCCACGACTGTTCTCCATCAGAGCGCTCCACTGTTAGTTATCTGCATTTAGTTATCTGCATTGCCCCCCGGTCCCGAACGGAACCTGATGATGCGCTACCCGTCATACGAGAGCAATCCCTCAGTGTCTATCGCCGAGCGAAGGAGCCGGCTAGCCCCGCAGGAGCGTCTCTGCGTTCTATCGGACGAGTATCTCTAACTAGTGCAGGCTATTCCGAGGGCGGCGACGCGTCGTCAGCTCGTTGAGCCCGACGCGGACTCGAAGAGCTGCTCGTAGGCACTGTTCGCCTCCGAGGCGGCGCCGCCGAGGTCCGGGAACAGGGTCGAAGGCGTGATGTTCGCCAGGCGCAGGTCGTTTAGCGCTACGTCGAGCTCGCTCGCCGGGATCTCCCAGCGCACCAGGCGGTCGGCGCAGTCACGCTCGGCAAGATAGTTCGCGACATCGAAATGGCTCCGGTGGGTGAGTCTGGTGAAGACGCCGCGCTGGGCTCGCTGCCGCGGGTTCGAGAACGCTCGCGACGCGACGATCTCGAACTCGCCTTCCCGAATCAGGTCCGCCAGCCGCTGAAAGCCCAGATCACGACCACCTCGCCTAACTCCGCGCCGGCATCTGCGAGGCGCCGGTGGTCGCTGAAGGCGAAGAACGAGGAGACATAGGGCTCCGACTCCAGTCCAGTAACGGCGTGTTGAGGCCGTTGTGCCTTCCGAGCGCCCACCAGTCGTCCTCCGTGAAGTTACGCGCTTCGTTGCCGAGGAGCCCGGCCGCCATCTCCTGGAACGCGGCGAGGTGCGCACTACAGACCGCTTACAAAGCCGCCACGTTCGGGGTCCCATCGACCATGCTCAGCTTGCGCTCGAACTCGGACGACAACGGCCAGAGCCGCGACGCGTGCCCTCGATAGAGGGTATCGGCCGTCGGGTTGCGGCCGTCGGCCCGCATCGCGTTTATGAAGTCGTCCCAGCTTTGGCAGGGAACGATGCGTACGCCGGTGTCTCGATCTCGCGTTTCATCCATGTCTGACGCCCCCGGCTAATCATGCTACCAGGCCTCGGCTTCCGCAAATGATCCGGCACCATCTCCTCACCATAGGCTTGAAGCGAGGCGGCCGGCGGCTTCTGCAGCAGCCGTCGGGCGCCTGCGCCGGAGCGCTAGCAGCAGGCCGGCGGGCAATCCGGGCCGCAGTCGCAATCGCAGCAGTCGGCCGTGTCCTCGGCATCGAGCACCGGGATCAGGTCCATCTCATCGATCGACATCCAGCTCACCTCCCTTCTCTAGGCTCACCAATCCGCAATAGCCGCACTCACCGGCCATCTCACCAGGAGCGCAGCCCTCGCAGCAGTGGTCCACGTGCGCGGCGAGCGCATCGAGCTCGCCGCGTAGAGCCGTCAGGTCGGCGATCCGCTGGTCGACCTCCTCGCGCTGTTGCTTCAGCGTGTCGAGCAGCTCCTCGCTGAAGGCGGCGCAGTCTAAGCCGAGGGCCTTCTCGAGCAGCGATCGGATCTCGTCCAAGCCGAGCCCAAGCAGGCGCGCGTGTCGTACCAGCATCAGGCGCTGCACGTCGTGCTCGCCGTAGAGGCGGTAGCCGGCGGCGCTTCGCCCAGGCGCCGGGATCAGGCCGACGCCCTCGTAAAAGCGGATGGTCTTGGCAGCGACGCCGCTACGCTGTGCGACCTTGCCGATGGTCAGCTTCTCGCTCACGAGACGAGCGTAAAGCTTCCAGTAGCTAGAATGTCAAGCGCTGCTCTCGGCTTCTGGCGGTTCGGAGCTCAATCCAGGCCGAACGACGAGGCGTCGCGCCGACGAGAGGCGAGCTCAAGTCAGATATGAGCCCTCCTTTGCCCCGCTCGAGGAGGACCTTCCGGACAAAAGAGCGCAGGAGGGCTCAGATCGTTATCGACCGGTCGCGAGCAAGATCTTTCGGCGCGCGGCGATTGCTGCCAAAGATCGGGGTTTGCCTCCTGGAGATACGAGGCCGTGCTTTCTTCAGCAAGCGCGGCTAACCGGCGCCGGCTTCGCAGCACGATGCGCTTGGTTAGATGACCCGCAGCTGATGAAGGCACGGCCTGAAGCGCGAGCTCTCGGGCCGCAGGCGCTACAATGTCGCATCGGTGACGCTCGATGTAAGAGACGCCGCGAGCCTTCGAGCCGGCGGTGAGGTCAGCTCGAGCCGGGGCTCGTCGGAGCTGAGGACGCGATGCGGCGAGGCGACCCAGGAGCAGCGAGCGGAGGGGCGAGGCCGCGACGGCAGGCGCTGAACACCTTCGCGTCGCTGCGGCACCCCAACTTCCGCCTCCTCTGGATCACGTCCTTGCTCAACGCCGGCTCCAACTGGATCCAGCAGGTGACGCTCGGCTGGCTCGCCTACGACCTCACGGGGTCGGCGTTGACCGCGGGGCTCGTTTTCGGTGTTCGCTCGCTGCCGGCCCTGTTCGTGGGACCGATCGGTGGCGTGCTCGGCGATCGCTTCGAGCGAAAGCGCGGCTTGCAGATCAACTCCGGCTACATGGCGGTGCTGGCGCTGATTTTCGCGCTCCACCTCGCCCTGGGCAACGTCCAGGCCTGGCACATCGTCTTATTTACGTTCCTCCAAGGTCTCGGTCAGGCGCTGGTAATGCCGGTCCGCCAGGCGCTGGTCGCGAACACGGTGCCGCGCGAGGACTTGATGAACGCGATCGCGCTGAACTCGCTTGCGTTCAACGCGATGCGCGTCGTCGGTCCCGCCGTAGCCGGGGCGCTGATCGTTATCTTCGGACCGGCCCTGAACTTCGGCATCCAGAGTCTCGCCTACGTCGCGGTTTTCCTCCTCGTGCTGCCGCTGAAGAGCCCGCACAGCGAGATGGACAAGCGGCGCGCCAACGTCTCCTTCCGCGAGAGCTTCTTGGGTGGGCTCACGTACGTCCGCCAAAATCCGACGACGCGAGGCCTGATCCTGCTTGCGCTCATCCCGGCGCTTTTCACTACACCGATTAACCTCGGCCTCCTGCCCGTCTACGCCAGCGACGTGCTGAAAGTCGGCTCGGGCGGCCTCGGCATGATGTACTCCGTGCAGGGACTGGGCGCCGTCATCGGCACGCTTACGATCGCCTCCCTCGGCAACTTCCGCAGCAAAGGCCTGCTGCTCTCCGCAGGGGCGCTCTGCCTCGCGGGGACGATCACGATCTACTCTCAGATCACGGTCTTCCTCGTGGCATTGCCGTTCCTTGCTCTGGCGACGGGCAGCCTGATGACTTACACCACCCTCACCATGACGATCATCCAAACGACCACGCCCGACGAGTACCGCGGCCGGGTCTCGGGCTTGAACTTCATGGTCCACGGCTTCACGCCGTTTGGCAGTCTCCTTTTCGGCGCCATCGCCGAGTTCTACGGCGCCTCGACGGCGATGCTCATCGCCGGCGTCTGCGCGTTGAGCTTTATGCTGCTGATCCTTGCGAGCTTCCCGAGCATCCGCGCCTTCCGGTCCGACCCGAACCCGCCGCCCGCGCCGGCCGAGCCCCCGGCGCCAGGCAAGGAGGAGGGCGCCACCGCCGTCGGATCGACAATGGAGGGAAGCGGCCGGCGCTGAGCCTTTGCTGGCCAGGGCGGACGCGGGCGGCGGTCGCGTGGCGCCAACGCGGTCTAGCGCCGCGTGATACAATGCAGTCGCCCTCCCCTGATTTCGGCCCTCTTGTTTTCTCGGGATTGCAACCGAGGCGTGCTCGCGATTCCCGCGAGCTGCTGGGTGTCAATTACGTCCCCTCATCGCGGACTTCCAGCCTGCCGTCGGTTCCAGATAGCGCCCCGAGGGGCTAGTGAAAATTGGAGCACGTTGAACATCTACGTAGGAAACCTCAGCTTTAACACGACAGAGCGCGAGCTTGAAGCAGCTTTCGCCGCATACGGGGCGGTATCGACCGCCCGAATCGCCACGGACCGCGATAGCGGTCAGGCACGCGGCTTCGGCTTTGTCGAGATGTCCAGCCAGTCCGAGGCGGAAGCGGCGATCAGCGCCCTTAACGGCTCGCAGCTGGCGGACCGAACTTTGACGGTCAACGAGGCCCGCCCGCGCGAGCAAGGTAGTCGTGGTGGTGGTGGCGGCGGTAACCGTGGCGGTGGCTACGGTGGCGGTGGCGGTGGCGGGCGCTGGTAGGCGTCCCGGTACCAACTCGATAGGCAGAGAGGCCGGCGTCAGAGGGATCCGGCCTCTCTTCGTGATTAATCCCTTAGACTCCAAAGACCAGTCTTCAAAGATCCGGGGCCCCGCCTCCGGCACGGCGGCAGGAGGACTCAGATGCTTCTAGATATCTGCCCATTTCGCGGCTCCCATGGCGGAGTCAGCGCTCTCGCGCCCCGTCCTTCCGCGTACGGCTCCACCGGTTGCGGCCCAGTCGAATGACTAGGAGCGAGCTGGATAACGACCACGGCACGGATGCCTCGACCCTTTCGGAGCCCGGGTCGCGCGAGACGGACGGCCCGGCGAGCTGTCCCCGCTGCAGCGGCAGGCTCATGGGTGAAGGAAGCGACGGCGACAGAGCCTGCTTTACCTGCGGTCACGTGGTCTACGCCACGGCGCCGCTAACGTTGCCTGAGGCCGGCAAGCGCCGGCCTTCGCATGGCGACTGGGGGCTGGCGTAGTCCCACGCCAGCGGACGGGTGTCTACCAATTTCGCAGGAGACTGCAGCCTCTGCTGACAGCTGACAGCTGACAGCTACTCCTTCACGTACTCTTCCTGGTAGTACTCCTGGCCCAGGTGCGTGATCTGCTCCTCGCCCATGAGCCAGCGCAGCGTGTTCTTCAGCTTCGTCTGCTGGATGAACAGGTCGTTCTCCGGGTAGACGGCTGGCGCGAACTGCGGGCTCTTGAAGTAGAACGAGAGCCACTCCTGGATGCCCTTCAGTCCGGCCCGATGCGCCAGGTCCATGAACAGCACCAGGTCCAGGACAATTGGCGCGGCGAGGATGGAGTCGCGGCAGAGGAAGTCGATCTTGATCTGCATCGGGTAGCCCAGCCAGCCGAAGATGTCGATGTTGTCCCAGCCCTCCTTGTTGTCGCCGCGGGGCGGGTAGTAGTTGATGCGCACCTTGTGGTAGAGGTCGCCGTAGAGGTCCGGGTAGAGGTCCGGCTCCAGGATGTGCTCCAGGACGCCGAGCTTCGACTCCTCCTTCGTCTTGAAGTTCTCCGGGTCGTCCAGGACCTCGCCGTCGCGGTTGCCGAGGATGTTCGTGGAGTACCAGCCGTTGATGCCCAGCATGCGGGCCTTGAACATCGGCGCCAGGGCGGTCTTGAGCAGAGTCTGGCCGGTCTTGAAGTCCTTGCCGCAGATCGGCAGGCCGCGGTCGTTCGCCAGCTTGACGATCGCCGGGATATCGACCGTCAGGTTGGGTGCGCCGTTGGCGACGGGCACGCCCTCCATGAGCGCTGCGTAAGCGTAGAGCATCGACGGCGCGATCATCTCGTCGCTCGCCTCGAGCGCGGCCTCGAAGGCCTCGAGGTGCATGTGCTGCATCTGCTCTTCCATGAAGATCTCTGTCGATGCGGCCCAGATCATCACGAGGCGGCCGCAGTTGTTCTTGGCTTTGAAGTCGCGGATGTCCCGGCGGATCTGCTCGACGAGGTCCATCTTCGAGGCGCCCTGCTTGACGTTATCCCCGCGGATGCGGCTGGCCCAACGCTGCTCGAAGGCGGCGGGCATGGGCTCGATCGACTTGAGGAAGCCGGCGATGGGTTCGATGTGCTCGTAGCGGTCGAGGACGCCGCAGCGGACGGCGGCCTCGTAGGCGTTGTCGGCGATCGGGTCCCAGGCGCCGAACACGAGGTCGTCGAGGCCGGCCAGGGGCACAAAGTCCTTAATCAGGGGCATGCGGTCTTCCGTGCGCTTGCCGAGGCGGATGGTGCCGCGCTGGGTGAGGGACCCGATGGGCTCGGCGGTGCCGCGACGCAGGTGCTCGACGCCGGCGAGGAACGTCGACGTCACGGCGCCGAGGCCGACGATGAGCACGCCGAGCTTGCCCTCCGGCGGGGCGATGTCGTGAGTTTGGGTGTCAACGAAGTCTTTCGCTTCCAAGATGATTCCTCTCTGGCGTGCGAGCGAGATGAGCGGCTGATGCCACTGCGCGGGTATGCGGCCCGTGTTCGCCCAGTGCTGCACGGTGGATTGTCGCCGGCCGAGGAGGGCGCCGAGGGCGCTCTGACCCCCGAAGCGGGCGATGATGCGTTCGGCGGGGTTCGCTTCCAATGCGTCCATCGGGAGGCATGATAACGAAATTTTCGTTAGAAGTGCAAGGGTTGGTCCACGATTGCGCCGAATCTGCTGCGGCGAGGACACGTCCCCTCCCGCGATGAGGTAGGACGTCGCAAACGTGTGGCGCAGCAGGTGTGGATGCAGACGGGTAAGTCCGCTGCGCCGGCGTAGCCGCTGGAACAGCATCTTTATCATGTTCTTGCTAACCGGCGTCGGCCTTCGCATGGTGGCTGGGGGCTGGCGTAGTCCCAAGCCAGCGGACGGCCGTCTACCAATTTCGCAGGAGACTGCAGATCAGAAAGGTCAGGGCTGTGGAGAGTCCGTCGATCTCTCCTCGGCATCGGCAACGACCGGCGTTGCCATAGCTAAGACGTCGCCGGCTCCCGCCGCGCGCCCCGGCGCTCGACTTCGACGGCGAGGTTCAGGGGCCGCGTGACGGCGGTCTGCTCCGCCTCGCCCCAGGCCTCACGCGGGACGCGCCACATGATCTCGAACTCGATCCCGTCCGGGTCCTCCGCGTAGAGCGACTTGGAGACGCCATGATCGCTCATGCCTACCAGGCTGCCCAGCGCCTGGAGCTCATCTACGGCCTCGATCAGCTCGTCGACCGTCTCGACCTCCCAGGCGAGGTGGTAGAGCCCGGCGGAGCCCGGCGGCGGTGCGGCGGTCGGCACGCGCATCACGGCAAGGTCGTGATGGTTGGCGGAGCCGGTCGCTCGCATGAACGCGGCGGCGCCGGGGCGCTCTGCCACTACGCTCATCCCCAGCACTCGGGCGTAGAACTCGACCGAGGCGGCGACGTCGGTGACGAAAAGGACGGCGTGGTTGAGAGCGGTTACTCGCGCCATGCTACTTATGCCCTTCCTGAGTAGTATTGGTTAGCCAATCGTAGCAGAGTCGGCCAGCCGCGACAGAGATCGAGGCGGTTGGGAGGCGTAACCGCGGCTTCTCAGCGATCGGCGCCAATGCTCGGCCTAGCGGGCCTCTGCCGTGCCGAGCAGGCTGATCAGGTCTCGATCAGCGGCAGCCCCTGGCGGCAGAGAGGACAGTCCGCCGCCGGCCAGCTCTCGATGTCCATGCGATGGCAGGCGAAGAGCGGCGGCCCGAAGTCGACGCCGCCGTTTGTCCTGTCGATGAGGAAGCTAATGCCGACCACCCGCGCCTTCGCCTCTTCGAGCAGGGCGAGCACCTGTCGGACGCTGCCGCCCGTCGTCAGGACGTCGTCGACGACGAGAACCGGCTCATCCTCGCTCAGCGCGAAGCCTCGATCGAAGAAGAGGCCGCCATTGGCGTCCTTTTCGGCAAAGATCGACCGCAGCCCCATCTGACGCGCGATCTCGAAGGCAAGGATCACGCCGCCCATGGCCGGGCCGACGACGACGGCTGCGCCGGACTCACGAAACCGCTCGGCGATCATGCCGCAGAGAGCGGTCGTCGCCTCCGGTCGCTCCATGATCCGAAACTTCTCGACGTATACGGCGGAGTGACGCCCCGAGGCGAGCTGAAAGTGACCATTGAGGACGGCTCCGGTCGCCCGCAGAAGCGCGTCAACGTCGGGCATGGTATCTCCTTCTAGGGCAGCGGCACGGTCAGGAGGCCGAGGTCGAGCGACCGGTTGCGGACGCCGCCGAGCTCGCTCAGGGGCCAGTAGGAGAGCATGGCCTGGCCGACGATGTTCTCCTCAGGCACGAAGCCCCAATCGCGCGAGTCAGAGCTCGACCGACGGTTGTCGCCGAGGACGAAGTAGCTCCTCGCCGGCACGACGTCTGGCTGGAAGTCGCGGCCGCCTTCGCGCTCGATGTAGGGCTCGTCCAGCTGGGCTCCGTTCACGAAGACCGCCCCGTCGCGGACCTCTACCGTATCGCCCGGCACGCCGATCACGCGCTTGATGAAGTCCTTCTCCGGCGCGTGCGGCGGCCGGAACACGATGACGTCACCGCGCTTCGGCCCGCGGAAGAGAAAATTCGGGCCTTCGTCGTCCGCATGTACGAAGGGCAGAACCTTCGAGAAGGCTGAGAGGTTGAGCTTGAAGTAGAGCGCCTTGTTAACGAGGAGGTACTGGCCGTTCTGGAGGCCGGGCTCCATGCTCGACCCCTCGACGCGGAAGTTCTGAGCGATTGCCCGCACGGCGAGAAAGATCAGCGCCGCGAGGACGAGCGTCTGCAAGAGCTCCCAGCCGAGGCGGCGGAGGCGACGTCCGGTCTGGGGCCGCGGGACCGGCGGGTCCAAGGTCCACTGCTCCAGCGGCGGCTCGCCGGCGAGGACCGGGACCGGGACCGGCGCGGCGCTGCTGTGGTCGGAGACGCCCTCGGCCGGTGGAGGCTCTTCGTCGCGTGGCGAGGGAGGGTTGTTGAACGGAAAGGACATAAGTCACGGAAATTGTAGCATCGTCGGTCGCTATGCGTCTCCGAGCCTGGTCAGGCGCCTGTAGCCGCGTAGCGCGGGTAGGAGCCAAAGAGGCGGAAGTAGTGCGCTTGCTTCTGGACGGCGCTTAGCGCTTCGGCGACGACGGCGTCCTCGCGGTGTCCCTGGCAGTCGATCATGAAGACGTAGACGCCGAGCTCCTCGCGCGAGGGCCGCGACTCGATCCGCGTCAGGTTGATCTGGCGCTCCGAGAGCTCGCTGAGGACGCCGATCAAGGTGCCGGGGCGGTCGTGGTCGACCGTGAAGGCGAAGGAAGTCTTGTCGTCGCCGGTGGGCGCGGCGTCGCCGGCCGCGAGGACTACGAACCGGGTGCTGTTCTGGGCGACGTCCTGGATGGCCTCGGCGAGAATGGCGCCGCCACGCAGCGTGGCGGCGCGGCGGGTGCCGATCGCGGCCGCGGCTCGCGTCTGCACCGCCGTCTCGACGGCGGCAGCCGTGGAGAGCGCCGCCTCGAGGCGAGCGCCGGGAAGGTGGGTCTCCAGGTAAGCGCGGCACTGGGCCAGGGCCGAGGGGTGCGAGAGGACGAGGTCGACCTCGGCCAGGCTCGCGCCCGGCGCGGCGATCAGGCAGTGCTCGATCGGCAGGATAAGCTCGCCGCGGATGAAGACGCCTTCGGTCTGAATGATCGCGTCCACGGTCTCGGGGACGGTGCCGGCGAGGCTGTTCTCGACCGCTGCCAGGCCTTCCTCTATGAGGCCGCTGCCGATCCCGGCGACGACGGCGCCGTGGCTCGTGAACGGGACGAGGGCGTCGGCCGGCGCGTAGCCGAGCGCCGCCTGCTCCCCGAAGGAGCCCGGCGGCCCGAGATAGCCGACTTGCCGGGACACGGTCAGGGCGTTGAGGACGTCAGAGCGGTCCGCAGCGCCTCCTCGCTCTCGATGTCGGTCACCGCGAGGAGGATGTCGTCGGGATGGACGGTAATTTCGGGCGCCGGCAGGCGTGGCGTGCCGTCCGCGTCGATCACCAGGCAGAGGAGCGAGCCTTGGGGCAAGAGGAGCTGGCGCACCTGCCGGCCGACCACCGCCGCCTCGCTCGGGACGCGCACCTCGACGATCTCGAGGCCGCGGGTCTGGAGCGTGAGCAGGGGGATGAGGCCGCGCCAGGGCAGCTCCTGCTCGATGTGGCTCATGATCAGGGTCGTGGCCGAGACGGTCGCGTCGATGCCGAGGCGGCGGAAGAGCGCCTCGTTTTGGGGGTTGTTGATCCGGGCGACGGTTCGCGGCACGGCGAAACTGGCCTTCGCGATCTGGCAGACGGTGAGGTTGTCGGCGTCGTCTCCGGTCGCCGCGACCACGAGGTCGGCGCGCTCCATGCCGGCCCTCTCCATGGTTGCGGCGTCACAGGCGTCGCCCTGCATGATGATCTCCGAGCCCATGTCCTCGGCGACGAACTCCGACCGCGCCGGGTCGAGCTCGATCATCAGGACCTCGTGGTCGGCGATCAGGGCCCGTCCGAGGTGCTGGCCGACCTTGCCCGCACCGGCGACAACAATGAACATGGCTTCCCTCAGGCCTCCTCGACGCGCTCGATCGACTCGCGCAGGAGCTGCGCCTCGATCTTCGTCGGGTTGATCGTCCGCAGGCCGAGGCCGTGATAGACCTCCTCGCGGATCGGGTCGAAGATCACGCTCCCGACCCGCTCGATCTGAAAGACGTGCTTCGCTACCTGGGCGGCGAGGGCGTTGCGGTTGTCGCCGCGGGTTGCGGCGACGAAGGCATCGGCCCGCTCGGCGTTGGCGCGCCGCAGCGTCTCCTGATCGGTGCCGTCACCGAGGATCCGCTGGCCGTGGAACTCAGTCGGCAGGTGGTCGAAGGCGTACTTGTCCACGTCGAGAACGGCGACTTCGTGGCCGTCGGTCTCGAGCATCTGAGCCAGCTGGGCGCCGAGGCGGCCACAGCCCATGATGATCACGTACATCGCACTACTCGGAGGGCAGCCGCAGCACGATTACCTCGCACGTGGCTGACTTGAGGATATGGGTCGGTACTCTGCCCATCCCGAACTCGCCGAAGGGGCGAGTGAAAGGCACGCCGAGGATGATCGCGTCCGCCTCCCGCTCCACCGCCTCGTCGACGATGGCGTGGCTGGCGTCTCGCGCTTGCAGGAGGTCGCCCTCCACTTCGAAGTCCTGAAGCTTGGCCGCGGCCTCGGCCCGGCTCAACACCTCTTCGCCGCTCTGGGCCTCGGCCGTGAGCTCGGCATCGAGCGCCAGGGCGCGCCGTACCTCGATGACGTGGACGACGTGGACCTTGCCACGGCTGCGCTTCGCAAGAGTGCAGGCAAACTCCACGGCGTGGATGCTCGCGTCCGAGCCGTCCACCGGCACCAATATCGACTTGAAGCCCAGACCCGGGTCTCGGCTCTTCAGGCTACGTTCGCTGCGGCTAAACACCGGTGCTCACCTCTCGGACCGCCCTCGAGCCCAAGGCATTATCGTCAACTTCTATTCTAGCGGCAATTCTCCTGGCGGTGCGCGGCTCTTTGCCCCGGTCCCTCCCAGACTTCGATCGTGATCGCCGTCAACGTTTTCTCGCCCCGCTCGCCCAGAGCCAGCCAGAGGCGGCCGTTGAGCCACTGCGCCAGCCGCTCCGCGGTCGTGTTGTCGATCGGCAGGGCGGCGACGTCCGTCTTTGGCAGAGTGTATTGCGTGCCGGCGGGCGTCCGCACCTGCCAGGCCATGTCTCCGTCCTCGATCACCAGCAAGCGGCTCTCGCGCTGGAGGAGGAAGCGGTGATCGAGCTCGCGGCAGATCGACCGGAGGAGCGACTTCACGGCGACGAAGTCGACGACCCAGGCGTCCTCGGCGAGCGGACCCTCGACGTCGGCCGTGACCTCGTAGCTGTGGCCGTGGAGGGGCTCGCAGCCGCCGCCAAAGGTCGCGAAGTGGGCGGCGGCAAAGCGGATGCCGTCGACGCGGATCCGGAACGACTCGCTCATCGCCTGCCTAAGCCATCGCTCAAAGGCTCGCCAGGATGCCGGGGAGCGAGCTCGGATCGATCGGCGCGCTCGCGATCTCGACGCCCTCGGCGAGGATTACCGGGATCCGGTCGCCGTAGCGCGCCAGGAGCTCTGCCTCGCCGTCGACCTCGACCTCATCGAAGGCGGCGCCGATTTTGGTGAGAGCGGCGGCGGCTTCATCGCAGAGGTGGCAGTCGGGCCGGGTGAGCAGCGTCAGCCGGCGGCTGGCGACGTAGCGGGGCACCACGCTCAGGTCCGCAGACGGCGGCGGCGCTCGGCCCTGGGGACGCTCGCTCGCTGTCGCTCGGCCGGAGTCGGCGCCGGCCCCGGCTCCTTGCGCTTGAGAAAGAAGAGGAGCAGGCCGGCGGCGACGGCGATCACGACGAGGGAGACGACCTGCGGCGTTGTCAGGTCGAGGAACAGAACTTTGCTATCGACGCGGAGGAAGCTGACAAAGAAGCGCATTACGCTGTAGAGGAGCAGGCCGAGCGAGAAGATGACGCCGCTCTTCGGCCCCCGCTGCCAGAGCAGCGCGAGGACGCCGATGATCGCCAGGTCTCCCAGCGCTTCGTAGGCGACGGCGGGATGGGTCGCTCCCAGCTCGAAAGAGTGGCTGAAGCCGGGGCTGTTCGGGTGCGTGTAGACGAGCGCCCAGGGCAGGTCCGAGGCCTTGGCGAAGTGCTCGCCGTTGATGATGTCGCCGAGGCGGCCGACGGCGAGGCCGATCAGCATGCCGAAGATGGCGGCGTCGGCGCCTACGCCGCCCGGTAGACGATTGCGCAGGGCGTAGGCCCAGCCGCCGATGGTGCCACCGATGATCGCGCCGTAGATCGAGATGCCGCCCTCGTTGAGGCGGAAGATGTCGAGGAAGCTCTCGACGCCGGACCCTGGGTCGCCGTAACGCTCGATCACGTAGAGGGCGCGGGCGCCGACGATGCCGGAGAAGACGATGATCATGCCGAGGGTGTATGCGGTGTCGGCGTCGATGCTGACCCGTCGGGTCGCCGCCAGGCGCACGGCGAGGCCGACGCCGGCAACGATGCCTAGGGCGGTGAAGAGGCCATGCCAGGTTATGAGCAGGCCGAAGACCTCGGTCAGGTTCGGGTTGAGGCCGATTTCGATGCTCAAGGGACCAGTCATCTCTGGTGCGCTCTCCCGGCTTCGTCCGCCCGCGCTGCGGCCTGGCGGACCTCACTCTCGATCGCGATGGCGCGGCCGCCGAGGCCGCGGAAGACGGCCCGGCCTGCCGTTATCTTACCCCACAGCCTCCTTCTGGGCGTGTAGAAAGTAAGGCCGAGCCCGAGGAGGAAGAGCCCGGTCGCGATCCAGATGAAGGTGGCGCCCGAATCGCGCCGGACGGTGATGCCGCTGAACTCGCGTGAGCCGACGAAGGTGTACTCGTAGCCGTCGAGCGCCAC
The DNA here is from genome assembly GCA_963664765.2 of Dehalococcoidia bacterium. Classification (GTDB taxonomy): domain Bacteria; phylum Chloroflexota; class Dehalococcoidia; order DSTF01; family WHTK01; genus WHTK01. The sequence continues at coordinate 31,643 of CAXXWO010000005.1, forward strand.
GGGCTCGCCCGGCGAGAGAGCGAGGGCGCGGCCCGCCACCGGACCGACCGTGAGGAGCTTGCCGTTGGGCCCCTCCGAGACCTCGGCGACGACCTCGCCGACGCTGCCGGGCAGGCGCGATACGGTGGTCGAGGGAACGCCTTTCATGCCGACGAACCTGAGGCTGAGGTCGGCGAGGGCGAGGGCCTCCCCCTCCGCCAGCACGGCGCGGGCGCCCTGCGGCTCGCCCGTCTCGAAGACGACCAGCTGCCAGCCGGTCTCGTCCGGGCTGGGCCGGGCGCCGACCCAGATGGCGTGGCCGGGTAGCGTGACGAGGGTGCCGGCAGCGTCGGCGAGAAAATCGGTCGGGACGATGAAGTCGTCGAGGACGACGTTGCCGGCGCCGTCGCGCACGACGACCTGGGGCGTGGCCGCGGTGCTGGTCAGCGCCAGTACCTCGTCATAGACCAGGTTCCCGGTGGCGAGCTCCCGTACCTGCAAGGCGGCGCCGTCCGGGAAGTAGGCGGACTGGTGGAACTTGAAGCCGCCGTAGGACAACGGGTCGTTTACGGTCGACACGCCGCGCGCGACCTCGCGGCCGCCGCGATAGACGACGAGGTGAGTGCGGAAGTCGCGCGGGAAGCCGGACTCGTCGAAGCGGCCGACGGCGTCCTCCACGTAGACCTGCATGTGGTCGGCGTCATCGGTCGAGAACACCGGCACAGCCGCCTCGCCCTCGCCGACGAAGATCTGCTCCTCCCGGGCCGTGATCAGTGTCACGAGGCCGCCGGCGAGGAAGAGGATCAGGGCGAGGTGGCTGACGAACGTCGCGAGCTGGGCCCAGGCGAAGCGGTCGGCAAAGACGTAGGCGCTCGTGCCTTCCTCGCTCTCCGTTACGTTGTAGCGCCGCCGCCGTAACTCCGCCGCCAGGGCGGCCGGATCGGCTGCGGCGACGCTGATCGCCGGCTGGCCGCGGTCGAAGTAGTCGTCGGGGACCCGGGTCTGGGGCCGGACGACGTTGCGCCAGACCGGCGCCAGGCGGTTCGCGGTGCAGACGCAGACGCTGACGACGAGGAGGCCGAGGCCGGAGACGAACCAGAAGGAGCGGAAGACCTCGAAGAAGCCGAGGCTCTCCATCGGCCCGCCAAGAACGCCGAACCGGTCCTTTTGAAACTCGAGCCAGACGGCAACGGCGGCCGGGCTGGCGCGCAGATCGGTCGGCACCTGAGGCAGGACGACGCCGAGGAGCGAGGCGGCCGCGAGGAAGCCGATGAGGCCGAGCGCGAAGCGGACGGAGGTGAGGGCGCGCCAGAGCCAGAGCAAGGGCTCGACCTCGAGCCGGGGAGTGCCGGCCGTCGTGTGGGCGCCGGCCACGCTAGCCGTCCTCGAGGATCAGCGCGAGACCGGCCTCGAGGTCCTTGGCGCGCAGGAGGCCGAAGATGACCTTGCGGATCACGCCCTCGGCATCGATGAAGTAGCTGGACGGCAGGCCCTGGTTAGGGCCGCCGATCCGCCAGGTGCGGGCGACCTCGCCCCGGCGGTCCATGACGACCGGGAAGCTCATGCCGAACTCGTCGACGAAGCGGCGGACGCCGGAGTCGGCCTCGCGCTGGTTCACGCTGAGGACTACAAGGCCGCGCTCCTTGTTCCGTTCGTAGGTCTCGATGAGGTCCGGCGTCTCGACGCGACAGGGGGTGCACCAGGTCGCCCAAAAGTTGACGAGGACGGGCGAGCCCTGGAGGTCGCTGAGCTGAAGCTCGCCGCCGCCGAGGAGCTCGAGGCGGAAGTCCGGCGCCGCCCGGCCGGCGTTGCCCGCCGGCGCCTCATCGGTGGCGTTCAGGGCCGCCGGCAGGGCCAGCGTGCCGAAGCGGGGGTCGCTCGCCTCGGGAGCGCGCCGCGACTCGTAGTAGAGGAGGCCGCCGACGATGACCACGACGAGCGCGAGCGGCAGGACGAGGCTGCGCAGCCAGCCGGACCACTCCCGCCGGCTCTGCGGTCGCTCCTCGATCTCGGGCGGTTCCTGGTTTGCCATGACTAGGGGCCGAAGAGCTCCTCGTACAGGGGCCGCACGGACGCCGGCGGCAGGCCGGCGCCGAGGTAGGACGCGTCAACGTGCAGCTCGAAGTGGAGGTGATACTGGTTGCCGGGGTTGGTGACGGACTCCGGCGTGCCGGACTCGCCGACGGAGGCGATGACCTCGCCCTGCAGCACGCTTCGGCCCGGGGCGATGCCGGCCGCGATCGCCTCGAGGTGGGCGTAGCGGCTGACGATGCCGCCGCCGTGGTCGAGCCAGACCTGGCGGCCGCGGAACTTGTCGAGCGCCGCGTCTGTGTTCGGCTCCGCTTGGTAGGCGACGAGCTCTGCCGGCGTTAAGTTAACATAAGATAAATCGGCGCGGATGATCGTGCCGTCCGCCACGGCGATGACGGCAGTGCCGCGCTCGATCGGGGCGCAGTTGTCGACGGCATAGAAGTCGACGCCCTCGTGGATGCCGTTTCGGTAAGTGCGCGGCGCGTTCGGCATCAGCTGGTCGCCTTGGGGCAGGCAACCGCCGCTGATCGGGAAGCTGAAACCGCGCAGCGCCGGCGCCACGACCTCGGTCGGTGGCGGGGTCGTCGCTGTTGCCTCCGCCTGCACTAGGACGACGTCGTCCCCGCTGCCGCCGCACGCCGCTACCGCTGTTACCCCCAGGCTTGCGACTAGAATCATCATTGCCAAACGCAGGCGCTTCCTCCTGGATTCTCCTGATTCCAGGATACGAAAGGCCGTCACTCGGGACAACCGGAGCTAGCGGCTGGCCCGCGAGGCGGCGGCGTGGGCGGCGGCTTCGAGGCGGTCGTCCAGGGGCGCCAACTCGGCACTGCCGTAGCGGCGCTCGAGGGCGAGGCCGATCAGCCGGTCAGCGAAGGCGGGGTTCTTCGGCAGCAGCGGGCCGTGGAGATAGGTACCGAAGGCGTTTCGGAAGCGCGCGCCCTCGAAGCCGCTGGCGCCATCGTTGCCGAAGCCGCGCACGACCCGCGCGAGGGGCGTGGCGTCTGGTCCGAGCTGAGTGCGGCCGCCGTGGTTCTCGAAGCCGACGATGCTGCCGCCCTCCCACTCGGCAACGAGGTTGCCGATCAGGCGCTTGGCGCCCGGGCCGGGGTGGACGGTTTGGAGGTCGAAGACGCCGGCGCCGGCCAGCTCCTCGCCGTCGAGGCCGCGATAGTAGCGGCCGGCGAGCTGGTAGCCGCCGCAGACGGCGAGGAAGACGAGGCCGTCGGCGACGGCGGCGCGCAGCGCCTCGCCTTTGACTTCGGACAGGTCCTGCGCGACGAGCCTCTGCTCGCGGTCCTGGGCGCCGCCCATGAGCAGGAGGTCGAGGTCCGCCGGCAGCGGCTCGCCGACCTCGATATGGGTCAAGGCGAGCTCGATCCCGCGCAGGCGGCAGCGCCGTGTGAGGCAGGTGACGTTGCCGCGATCGCCGTAGATGCTCATCAGCGTCGGGTAAAGGTAGCCGAGGCGCAGGGGGCGTTCCGTCATTGCTGCCAGAAGGCCGCCCGCCCGATCCGCTTCGCCAGCAGCGCCCGGACCTCAAGCATGGCCGTGTAGGTCGGCACGATCGAGAGGCTGCCGCCGGCCGGCGTGCGGGCAAGAGCGGCGTCGAGAGCGGCCGGAACGGCGGGCTCGACGACGAAGCTCGGCTCCGGCCACTCGGCGTACTTCAGTCGCAGAGCGAGGTCGGCGGCGCGCTTGCCGGCGGCAACCGTCGCCCCGAACTGCCCGGCCGCTACCTCGAAGTCGGCATCCCAGATCCAGGAGACGTCGCGCCCGTCGGCGATGCCGTCGTTGAGGATGATCAGGGCGGCATCGCGCCCGGGGTCGAGGCAGAGTGTCGCGAGCACCTGGTTGAGGCCGGCCGGGTTCTTGGCGAGAAAGAGCTCGACCCGCTTGCCGTCGACCGCAAAGCTCTCCTGCCGGCCGAAGGCGGCGGTGGCCGATTGGAGGGCGGCCGTAGTCGCGGCGGCCGGCAGGCAGAGGGCGTGGGCGGCCGCGGCGGCCGCGAGGGCGTTGTAGACGTTGTAGAGACCGCCGAGCGCCATCTCGATCTGCTCGCCGCCGTGGGGCGTCGCCAGCTGAAAGCGGAGTGTGTGGCCGTCGCCGACCGCGACGTTGGTCGCGGCCACGGCCGGCTCCGGCCTGGCGCGGCCGCAGCCGGTGCAGCGCCAGATCCCGAGCTGGCTGAAGTAGACGCGGCTAAACGTGTAGGGTGTGCCGCAGCTGCAAGTGACGGCGTCGCTGGCGTGCTCGATGCTGCCGCGGTCGAGGGCGGCGTCGCCGAGGCCGAAGTAAAGGACGTTATCCCGGCCCTCGCCGAGGGAGGCGACCGTAGGATCGTCGGCGTTGAGGACGAGCGCGAGGTCCGGCGGCGCCGCCTCGAGGCTCTCGCGCCAGAGCCGCGCCAGGCTCTCGACCTCGCCGTAGCGGTCGAGCTGGTCGCGGAAGAGGTTGGTCAGCACGACGACCCGCGGCCGCAGGTCGCGCAGGACGTAGGGGAGGGTAGCCTCGTCGACCTCGAACACGCCGAGCGTGCGGTCGGCGGCCGCGGCTTGGCCTGTGGCGCCCGCCGCCGCCGTGAGCGCGGCGGCGATGCCCCGCATGAGGTTGGAGCCGCTGGCGTTGGCGAGCGGCTGGAGGCCGGCGGCCTCTACGGTCGCGCTCACCAGGCTCGCGGTCGTCGTCTTGCCGTTCGTGCCGCTGATCAGGACCGAGCCGCGACCGAGGCCGCCGGCGAGGTCGCGGACGAGCGCCGGCTGGAGAGAGAGGCCGACGAGGCCGCCCACCGCGGTGCCGCCGCCCCAGCCGAGGGCGCGACTCGCTCCAGCCGCCGCCTTGGCGGACCAGACGGCGGCAAGGGTGCGGGCCGAGGTCATCGCCCGCGGGCGTCGGCCGGCAGCGCCCGTCGTGGCAGCAGGTTACGGGAGAGCAGGCGCAGCAGATTCTCCTTGCTGACCACGCCGACGACGCGGCCCTCGGAGACGACGGGCAGGTGCCAGACCGAGCCCTCCTCCATCTTCTGCAAGAGCTTGGCGGCGTCATCGTCCGGCGCTGCTACCTTGGCATCGGCGGTGCGCACCATGAGGTCAGCGACCGTCGTGCCGACGCCGGGGTCCAGCCCGGCGGCCGCCGCCTCCTTCTCGGTGAGGACGCCGACGACGGCGTCCTCGGCGTCGGCAACGAAGAAGATGAAGCGTCCGTCGGCCCGGCCGAGCAGGTTGCGCCAGGGGTCGCTGCCGGCGGCCGTCTTCAGGTCGGCGGACATCAGGTCTGCGGCGCGATAGCTGGATAGGGTATCGAGAGCGCGGGCCTGCAGCCAGCTCTGACGGGCGGCCGATTCGAGGTAGATGCCGAGGATGGCGAGCCAGATGCCGCTCTCCCAGGAGCCGAGGAAGCCGATACGGCCGAAGATCGCGAGTCCGCCGACGAACATCATCCCGTAGCCAAAGGCGCGACCGAGGAACGAGGCCCAGCGGGTCGCGCTCAGGAAGTCGCCGCTCAGGCCCCAGAGTCCGGAGCGGAAGATGCGGCCGCCGTCCATCGGAAAAGCGGGCACGAGGTTGAAGATGCCGACGACCAGGTTCATGAAGAGGAGCCACTGGATGACGATCCAGAAGGGGTCCGAATCGGAGGAGCCGCCGAGCACCCAGAGCCCGAAGAGGATGCCGCCGAGGGCAAGGCTCGCAAGGGGCCCGACTATCGCCATAACGAACTCATTCAGGGGACGGCGGGGCTCGCCGGCGATCTGGGAGACGCCGCCGAAGATGAAAAGGGTGATCCGCTCTACATCGAGGCCCTGGCGGCGCGCGACGACGCTGTGAGCGAGCTCGTGCACGAGGATGGAGCTAAAGAAGGCGATGGCGCTGACCAGGGCCATGAGCCAGTGAACCAGCTGGTTGTCCTTGTAAGCAGAGGCGTCCGGGATCACAGCCGGATAGAGGCTCAGGGCGAGGAGCCCGGTCACGATCGCCAGCGTCAGCAGCAGCGAGACGTTGGCAAAGACCGGTATCCCGAGCAGTCTGACGATGCGGATGCTGCCTCTCACGTTGAGATCAGTCTAGCGCGCTCGGCCGGCCCTTGCATCGGAGAGGCCGCCTTACGAGAGCGCCAGGCTGCGTAGGCGCAGTGAGTTCAGCATTACGGAGACGGAGCTGAAGGCCATCGCGGCGCCGGCAAGCATCGGGTTGAGGAAGCCGTAGCGCCCAAGAACGAAGCCGAGGCCGTCCGGCACGCCGCCGCTGCTGAAGACGGGATAGAGGATGCCGGCCGCTATCGGGATGAGCGCAACGTTGTAGAAGAAGGCCCAGAAGAGGTTCTGGCGGATCGTCCGCATCGTTGCCTTGCTCAGGACGATCGCGGTGGCGATGCCGCGCGGGTCGCCGCTCATCAGCGTCACGTCCGACGCTTCGAGGGCGACGTCGGCGCCGGTGCCGATGGCGATGCCGACGTCTGCCTGAGCGAGCGCGGGGGCGTCGTTGATGCCGTCGCCGACCATCGCGACCCTGCGGCCCTGGGCCTGGAGCTCGCGCACGCGCTCCGCCTTCCCGTCCGGCAGGACCTCGGCCGTAACGGCGGTAATGCCGACCTGAGCGGCGATCGCCCGGGCGGTGGCGTAGTTGTCGCCCGTGAGCAGGACTACTTCGAGGCCGCGCTCCTGCAGGTGCTGGACCGCCGCCGCCGCCGTCTGCTTCAGCGTATCGGCGACGGCGATCAGGCCCACGGCCCGGCCGTCCGCCGCGATGTAGACCACCGTCTTCGCCTCGCCGGTCAGGGCGTCGCCGTCGCCGGCGAGCCCGGCGAGGTCGATGCCTTGCTCCTCCATGAGTGCCGGCGTGCCGATCAGGAGCTCAGCGCCCTCGACGCGGGCGCGCAGGCCGCGACCGGGGATCGCCTCGAAGTCAGTGACGTCCGGCAGGTCGAGGCTGCGGTCCTGGGAGGCGCGGATGATCGCCTCGGCAAGGGGGTGCTCGGAGCCGCGCTCGGCGGCGGCCGCGAGCCGCAGGAGGCCGTCCCTATCGCCGCCGTCGACGGTAAGGACGTCGGTTACGTCCGGCTTGCCCTCGGTTATCGTGCCCGTCTTGTCGAGGATGACGGTCGTGAGCCGCTCCGCCGTCTCCAGGGCCTCGCCGCTGCGGATGAGGACGCCGGCTTCGGCGCCCTTGCCGGTGCCGACCATGATCGCCGTCGGCGTCGCGAGGCCGAGGGCGCAGGGGCAGGCAATGATCAGGACGGCGACCGCGGCGAGCGTGGCGTAGATCGGCGCCCCTTCGGGGCCGGCGAAGAGCCAGATCACGAAGACGGCCGTCGCCACGGCCAAGACCGTGGGCACAAAGATCGAGGCGACGAAGTCGGCGAGGCGCTGGATCGGCGCCTTCGAGCCCTGTGCCTCCTCGACGAGGCGGATGATCTGCGCCAGGGCGGTCTCGCGGCCGACGCGCGTCGCCCGCAGGCGGAAGTGGCCCACCCGGTTCAGGGTCGCGCCGTAGACCGGATCGTCGGCGCCCTTCTCGACTGGCAGGCTCTCGCCGGTGAGCATCGACTCGTCTACGGCGGAGTGGCCGTCGAGGACGACGCCGTCGACCGGTACCTTCTCGCCCGGGCGGACGCTCACCGTGTCGCCGGCCACGACCTCCTCGACCGGGATGTCGGCCTCGACGCCGTCGCGAAGAACGCGCGCCGTCTTCGGCCGCAGGCCGATGAGGCGCGTGATCGCCGCCGATGTGCTGCCCTTCGCCTTGGCCTCCAGCCAGCGGCCGAAGAGGATCAGGGCGACGATGATCACGGCGGTCTCGAAGTAGACGGGCGGCCGGCCCAGGGCCTCGTCGAAGGCACGCTCGGCGCCGGCGAAGAGCGACGGCCAGAAGGTCGCGAAGGCGCTGTAAACGAAGGCCGCCGTCGTCCCGATGGCGATCAGGGTGTTCATGTCGGCACCGCGGTGGCGCAGCGTCCGCCAGGTGCCGACGTAGAACTGCGAGCCGGCCCAGAGCTGCACCGGCAGCGCTACGAGGAACATGAACGTGAGCATCGCCTGCACCGAGATCGCGTCTTTGAGGAAGGCGACCTCCTGCCAGTAGCCGGCGGCCATGAGCAAGGCGCCGCTGAGCCCGGCGACGATCCACTTCCGCTTCAGGGCCGCGAGGTCGGCAGCGCGCGCCTCCTCGGCCGTCGCTGCCTGGCTCTCCGGCAGTCGCTCCTCGAGCTCGACGCCTATCGCCGCCGCGGCCTGACGCACCTGCTTCGCGTCCAGGGTGCCGCGCGTAAGGGTCACGGTGAGGCGGGCGGCCGCCGGATTCAGATCAACGGCGAGGACGCCGCTGAGCCCGAGCAGAGCGCCCGTGAGCCGGCCGTCTACCTCCGCCGCGTCTGCGACGATATCGAAGACCAGGGCCTCACGCTGGGGCTCGTAGCCGGCGTTCTCGATCGCGGTCAGGAGGGCTTCGGCGCCGACAGCAGGGCCGAACGAGACCGTCGCCTTCTCGGTCGCGAGGTTAACCGTAGCGCCCTCGACGCCGGGGACCTTCTTGAGGGCGCGCTCGACGCGGGCGACGCAGGAGGCGCAGGTCATCCCTTCGACGCCGATCGTCAGCGTCTCGACTTCCTGGCGCTCTTTCGCTTCTGTTGTCATCTCGTCACCTGATGTCGTTAAAGTCGGCCCTGAAGGCGGCTACGGCTGCTCGCGGAGGTCAGCGGCCGGCAAGCTCGTAGAGGTCGATGAGCTCGCCAATCACGGCGTCCTCGCGTCCGTCCCTGATCCCAGCGACGACGCAGCCCTGGAGGTGGTTCTCGAGGATCATCGCCTCCAGCTTCTCGATCGCGCGGCGGACGGCGTACGTCTGCTTGAGGACGTCGACGCAGTACTTGTCCTCCTCGACCATGCGCCGCACGCCCTGGAGGTGGCCTTCGATGTAGGCCAGGCGGCGGAGGACGTCCGGCTTCGTGCTCGTATCGACCGGCACCTGGTCAGTAAGGGGTGTCGTCATCGGCTCTCGCCTCCGGCTTATTGAGGGGCGGCGAGGGCCGTCTTCGCGCTCTCCCCCCATGGGAGGGTGACGCTGCCCATCTCTATCTCGTAGTCGACGCCGGCCGCCGCATGGGAGCGCACGGCTGCTTCGGCATCTTCGCCGACCCAGAGGAGACGGCCGCAGCAGCACTGGCCGAGGTGCTCGGGGCCCGACGTGCGATCGTACGTGAGCCCGGCGTCGCAGCCACACTGACACTTGTAGTTGACGTGGGCCTGGCTTGGTCGGTCGCCGAGACGGCTCGTATATTCCATAGTCCACTCCCCATCCTATCTATCCAAACCCCTCTATCCAAACCCCCCCATGGGGGGTATACAAATCAGGATAGCACGGCGGTCAAGCGCCAGGTCGCCGGGGCGCGACCGCTCGCTCGCTCGCTGGCCTGCGGGGTGTTGCCAGCTTAGGCCGGGCGCAACAGCACTTTGAGGGCGCCGTCCTGCCTGTTCGCCATGAGCTCGTAGCCGCGCGCCGCCTCCGTGAGCGGCAGGACGTGGCTGGCGACCGGCCCCGGGTCGATTACGCCACGGGCGAGCATCTTCGCCAGAGGGGCGATATAGTTCTTTGCCGGCGGGAAGCTCGCCGGGATCAGGCGGACGTGGCGCGCCGTGAGGCGGCCGATCGGGAAGCTGGCCTCCGCCTCGATGCCGTGGCCCAGGCTCAGAAGCCGGCCCCAGGGACGGACGAGCGCCGCCGCCTGGCCGAGAGCGGCGGCCGACCCCACGGCCTCGACGGCGAGATCGACGCCGCGGCCGCCCGTCGCGGCGGTGATCGACGCCGAGATGTCCGCTTTGTCGAGGTCGAGCGCCACCATGCCGGCCTTGGCGGCGGCGGCGAGGCGGTAAGCGTGGCGGTCGATGGCGAACACCTGGCCGGCGCCCATGCTGCGGGCGACGAGCTGGGCGCAGAGGCCGGTCGGGCCGCAGCCGAGGACGGCGACGCTCTCGCCCGCCTTGAGGTCGGCCATCTGCAGGCCGGCATAAGCGCCGCTGAGCGTGTCCGCGAGGAAGATCGCCTTCTCATCCTCGAGGTCCGTCGGCAGCGGCTCGAGGCCGGCGTCGGCGTTGGGCACGCGGACGAGCTCGGCCTGGGCGCCGGGCAGGTGGTGCCCGAAGAAGCGGAGGCGCTCGCAGGCCGTAAGGAGGCCTTGCTTGCAGTAGAAGCAGCCACCGCAAGAGACGGACGCGGGGCTCACGACCCGCTGGCCGGCGGCGAGGCGGCCGACGCCTTCGCCGATGGCACTGACCGTGCCGACGATCTCGTGGCCGATGCTGCCGGGCTCGCGCTGGCGCTGGCCGCGGTAGGTGAGGACGTCGTGGCCGCAGATCGCCGTGAGGCTGACCCGGACGATCGCGTCGCCCGGCGCCTCGATCGCCGGCGCCGGCCGCTCCTCGACGCTGATCGTGCCGGGCGCGTGGAAGATTACGGCTTTCAAGCTGACTCCTTGCTAGGAGAGGGGGCCTCGTCCTCTGCCTCGATCGGGACTGCCGCGTGCAGGGCGGGCGGCAGGAGCATGTCCAAGCAGCAGTTCGGCTGGACGGCAGCCGGGACATTCGCCGGCCGCAGACCTGTGATTACGGAGCCTGGTTGCATGCCTGAAATGAGAAGAGCGGGACCCATCGGTGCCCGCTCTTGCTAGGTTTCCGGGCTGGGTTTCAGCTTACGGGGGCGCCCATCGCCGTGCCGCACTGGTTGCAGTGCTTGGCCTCGACGCCGTTCAAGGCGTCGCAGCTCGGGCACTTGACGGCCGCGACCGTCTCCATCGCAGGCGAGGCAACAGGCGCCGCGACCGAGGCTTCCGGCGCATCGCCGGCAGCGCTCGCGGCGCCGTCCTCATCCTCGGCTTCGTCCTTGACGTTCTTGCGGAATTCTTTGATTCCCTTGCCGAGGGAGCCACCGATGTCCGTGAGGCGCGAAGCGCCGAAGATCATCACAAGGATGACCAGGATGATTACCAACTCTAGCGGTCCGAGACCGAAGGGCCCCACGGCGCCGTACGTAACCATAGGATCACCTCCTCTAATAGTACCTACGCCTAGACGATAGCATCAGGATTCGAGGGGCGTCAAACGGCCACTGCGTGGCGGCTGAGCCCGCCGCGAGCGGGGAACGACTCTACTGGGGCGGCGAGGGCGACTCGCATGCGTCTTAGTCTCACGAAGGCTCTCGACGGGAGGTGGCGACCTCGCTGCCTAGACGACGCGCTCTACGAAGACATCCATGATGCCACCGCAGATCTTGTCCTCGCCTTCCGGCGACTGCGTCAGGTCGACGACGACGAGCTCCGGCTCGCCACTCTCGATTACATTCATCGCCGCCTGCCAGACCTCTGCCTCGCCGCAGCCGCCGCCGATCGTGCCGCTGAAGGAGCCGTCGGAGCGGACGACCATCTTCGCGCCCGGCTTTCGCGGCGTGGAGCCGCGCGAGGCCGCTACCGTCGCGACGACCAGCGGCGTCCCATCGCGCAGCGAGCGCTCGATCTCGTCGAAGACCGCGTCCTGCATGAATCCAGGATCGCGCTCGCGGGCAGGCCTGTCAATTCGGCGGCGATTCGGCTCAGGTGCGCTGGTCCGTGGGCGCCTCCGGGCAGCGGACGACTACGCCTACCGATGGGCTGGAGGCGTTTCGGGCCTCGGCGACGATCCGGAAGGTATGCCGCGAGCCGGCGACGGCCGGTATGGTCGCGACGCGGCTGTACTCGCGCACGCCGATTACGCCGCTGTCCTCCTCGGTATTGCCGTCGAGCAGCAGCCGGACGCGTAGAAGCTGGGCGGCGCCTTCGGCCTGCACGCCATAGTTAACGGTCATCTCGGCACCCTGGAATGCGAGCTCGCAGCTGGCGCTGAGGGAAGTGCGCACCCGTCCCGGCCCAACTTCGGTCGGCTCCGGCGACGGCGACGGCTCCACGGTCGCGGTTGGTTCTGGCGTCGCGGCACCACCGCAGGCCAGCGCTATCAGGGCGAGGGCGATCGCCGCGGTGAGGGCGAGTGCTGCGGGCTGCCGGTGGCGAGGCCGGGCGTCGCTCAACGCGCCTTCCAGGTCGTCGTGCCCGCGCCGTCCTCGAGGACGACGCCGAGGTCCGCGAGGCCGGAGCGGATCCGGTCGGCCAGCGCGTACTGCTTCGCCTCACGCAGCTCTTTGCGGAGCTCGATCAACAGCTCGACGAACGGCGCCGCCGCAATCGACTCGGAGCCCGCTTCGAGGCGCAGGCCGAGGATGCCGCTGAGCTCGCGCAGGGCGAGGCGCGCCTCCTGCACAGAGCGGCCGGCGTCGCGGCCGCGGTTGATCTCGCGGGCGAGGTCGAAGAGGGCGGCGAGGGCCTGAGCCGTGTTGAGGTCGTCCTCCATGGCGGCGATGAAGCGCTCGCGCTGGGCAGAGGGGTCGACGGCGTCGCCGTCGCCGTCCGCCGCCGCCTGGGCTGCGGTCTGTAGCCGCTCGGCGGCGCTCTTCGCGGCCGCGAGCGCCTCCTCGCTATAGGTGAGGGGGGCGCGGTAACCGCTGCCGAGGACGAAGATCCGGATCGCGTCGGCGCCGAAGCGGTCGAGCCCGTCGCGGATTGTGATCAGGTTGCCGAGCGACTTGCTCATCTTCTCCTCGCCCATCTGGAGGTGGCCGTGGTGCAGCCAGAAGCGGGCGAAGGGCGCCTCGCCGGTAAAGGCCTCGGTCTGGGCGATCTCGTTCTCGTGATGGGGAAAGAGGAGGTCGAGGCCGCCGCCGTGGATGTCGATCTGGGTTCCGAGATGACGCAGCGACATCGCCGAGCACTCGATGTGCCAGCCGGGGCGGCCCGGGCCCCAGGGGCTCTCCCAGGCGGGCTCGCCCGGCTTGGCGGCCTTCCAGAGGGTGAAGTCCATCGGGTTCTCTTTGCCTTCGAGCGGCTCGATCCGGGCGCCGGCGAGCATGGAGTCCAGGGTCCGCTTCGAGAGCTTGCCGTAGTCCGCCTTCTTCTCGACCCGGTAGTACACGTCGCTGGCGCCGTCGCGCGGTCGGCTCGCGTAGGCGAAGCCGCGCTCGATCAGCCCCTCGATCATGGCAATGATCGCCGGCACCTCCTCCGTGGCGCGCGGGTAGACGTGGGCTGGCTCGACGTTGAGGTCGGCCATGTCGCGCTCGAAGGCGGCGATGTAGCGGCCCGCGACCTCGGCCATAGGGCAGCTTTCGCGCTCGGCGCGGGCGATCAGCTTGTCATCGATATCGGTGTAGTTCTGGACGTGCCTTACGCTCAGGCCCTTGGACTCCAGGTAGCGCCGCAGGACGTCGAAGAGGATGTAGCTCATCGCGTGGCCGAGGTGGCTATCCGAGTACGGCGTGACGCCGCAGACGTACATCAAGACCTCGTCGTCGCGCGGCGTAAACTCCTCGACCTGGCCGCTCAGGGTGTTATGAAGGCGCAAGGGACCTCCTCCCGGCTGGACTCGTAACCCCTGTCGTCAAGACGAGGTCTGGGAGATCGGCCCCTCGGCGGCGCGGCCGTGCGCCTCGAGCTCCGCCTTGAGGGCATCGACCTGGGCGCGGAGGTCGGCCAGCTGACCGCTGAGCTCCTCGATCCGGTCCCACTCCGGGTCGGGCTGGCGCACCGTCGTGTCGTTGCCCGGGTCGTAGTAGGCGACGACCTTGCCGGGCACGCCGACGACCGTCGCGTAAGCGGGCACGTTGGTGACGACGACGGAGCCGGCGCCGATGCGGGCGTGGTCGCCGATCGTGATCGCGCCGAGGAGCTTGGCGCCGGCGCCGACGACGACGCCGTTGCCGAGGGTCGGGTGACGCCGCTCGCGCCGGTTGCTCGTGCCGCCGAGGGTAACGCCCTGGGTGAGGTGGCAATCGTCGCCGATTACCGCCGTTTCGCCGATCACGACGCCCGTGCCGTGGTCGATGAAGAGGCCTTCGCCGATCCGGGCGCCGGGGTGGACCTCGACGCCGGTGAAAAAGCGGTTGAAGTTGGCGATCAGGCGCGGCAGGAGCGGCAGGCCGGCCGTGTGCAGGGCATGGGCGAGGCGGTGGAGCTGGCGGGCGTGAAAGCCGGAGTAGGTCAAGACGACTTCGAGGACGCTCTCTGCCGCCGGGTCGCGGTCGAGCGCCGCTTTGATGTCTCTACGGATGCTTTGAGTTAGCGACATACGTGTCCTTTGCTGCTGGTGACGGTCTGCGGACCGCTGCCCCGCCCGGTGGGCGGGCCGTCCTCTGCCGGGTATTCGCCGCGCGGGACGAACACCCTAGCGACAGATGCAGCTGTTGGGGACTATGTCTGGCTGTTTCAGAATGCTTGACACTATATCACAGGCATCTGGCCCGACCGACTCGAAGTGTTGGTGTGCCGGCTGCTCGCGTGGCCGAACTAGGCTTCTTCCAGGAGGGCGACCGCGAGCGCGGCGATGCCCTCGCCGCGGCCAATAGCGCCGAGGCGGTCCGTGGTCGTCGCCTTGACGCTGACGCTGCCCGGATCGAGGCCGAGCGCTGCGGCGAGGAGGCGGCGCATCTCGGCGGCGCGCGGCGCCACGCGAGGCCGCTCGCCGACGACGGTGGCGTCGATGTTGACGATCCGGTAGCCGGCCGTCGCGACGCGCTCTCGCACCTGGCGCAGGAGATCGATGCTGTTCGCGCCACGCAGGCCCGCGTCGCTGCTCGGGAAGTGGCCGCCGATGTCGCCGAGGGCGGCGGCGCCGAGGAGGGCGTCGATGACAGCGTGGGTCAGGGCGTCGCCGTCGGAGTGGCCGGCGAGGCCGGTCTCGCCTTCGAAACGCACGCCGCCGAGGACCAGGGGGCGGCCGGCGGCGAAGGGGTGGACGTCGAAACCCTGGCCGATTCTCATGCGGGCGGCCCTCCCTGCTCCGGCGCATTCGTCCCGGCGGGCGGAGCCGGCGAGGAGGCGAGCAACGCCTCGGCGAGGGCGAGGTCCGCCTGCGTAGTGATCTTGAGGTTGCGGGCCGAGCCAGGCACGAGGCGAACCGGCGCTTCGAGCTGCTCGACCAGGGCGGCATCGTCCGTGGCGTCGCCCTCGACCGCGGCGTGAGCGCGGACGAGGAGGTCGCGGCGGAAAGCCTGGGGCGTCTGGACCAGCCAGAGCCCCTCTCTGGAGACCGTGCCGCGCACGAAGCCCTCGGCGTCGCCCCGTTTCACCGTGTCGCCTACCGGCACGGCGCAGGTGGCGGCGCCGAACGCGCGCGCTGCCGCCAGCGCCGCTTCGACGAGGGCGGCCGTGACGAGCGGCCGGGCGCCGTCGTGGACGATGACGTACTCGCAGGCAGGGAGGGCCGCCAGCCCGGCGGCGACCGAGTCGCGGCGGCGGGCGCCGCCGCCGACGACGCGGGCCGAGGGCGCGATCGTCGCGGCGATCGCTTCGAGCGCGGTGCGGTTTCGGTCGGCGGCGACGAGGACGAGGTCGTCCACGGCTGCCGCGATGGCGGCAATGGTGTGGGCGATCAGCGGCCGGCCGGCGATGGCAGCGAGGACCTTATCACCGCCGCCCATCCGCTCGCTCCGTCCCGCGGCGACGATGATCGCGCCTACGGCTTCCCTCATCGACGCGCCCCTTCTGATCACTTAATGCTGATCGATCGCCGCGTCCAACTGTAACCCGATCGCAGGGGTGCTCCTAGAGGCGGTCGGCGAGCAGGCCGATCGAGAAGCAGCCGCCGTAGGCGAGGAAGAGGTCTTTGATGATCTTGCCGCTAAGCGTGGCTGTGAAGAAGCGAGCAGCCGGCATCCTCGAGGCGCCGGCTGCGGCGCCGACGAGGTCGAAGAAGGGGTTAGGGAAAGTCGACAGGAAGAAGATCGTCGCCATGCCACGGCGACTCATCCAGCGAGCGAGGGTGTCGTAGGCCTTCTGCTTGCGGATGAGGTCTGTGCCGGCGTAGCCGAGGCCGTAGCCGGAGAGCTCGCCAAGGGTGTCGCCGTGGCCGGCTACGAGCCCGACGAGGATCGGCGCCGGTATGCCGAGCACGGGGTCGAGGACGGCGCCGCTGCCGAAGATCGCGACGCTCGCCGGCGTTGGCAGGACGATAGTCGCCGAGCCGGAGAGCGCGATGAAGAAGATGCCGACGTAGCCCCACTCGCGGATGCGGTCGAAGTCGGCGCCGAGGACGAAGAAGGCGAGAGCGTAGGCGCCGAGCAGAGAGCCGAGGAGGGCAAGGATCGCGTACTCGAGGCGGATGCGGCGCCCGAGAAAGCGCCGCGTCGCTCCCGACGCGGCGCTTTCTCGGTCTGCGATGCCGGCGGGCACGCCGCTCTCTGTCTCTCCGTCCGCCTTCTCGGTGCTGCTCGACATGCCTGCCTGCCTGGCGATGCTTGGCCGTGAAAGGGCCTCTATCTTAGGCGCTCTCGCAAGGCGGATCATCGGGAATTGCCCGGCTGATCGCGAGGAATGGCATGAGCGGGCACGGCGCTCGCTGGCAGTGGGAGCGAAGATGCGCGAAGATGGATCGCAGTACGGGAGGAGCAAGAGAATGGTTGAGAGTTGGCCGAGAGACATCGTTCCGACGGTTGTGGAGACGACGCCGCGCGGTGAGCGCGTCTATGACATCTACTCGATGCTTCTCAAGGAGCGGATCGTCTTCCTGGGAACGCCGATCTTCGATCAGGTGGCGAACTCGATTATCGCCCAGCTCCTCCACCTGGAGCGGGAGGACCCGGATCGCGACATCTCAGTTTACATAAACTCACCAGGCGGCGAGGTCCACGCCGGCATGGCCATCTACGATGCTATGAGCCTCAACCGCTGCGACGTCGCGACCTACTGCGTCGGCCTCTGCGCCAGCATGGCGACTGTGCTGCTGAGCTCCGGCACGCCGGGCAAGCGCTACGCCATGCCGAGCTCGACGATCCATATGCACCAGGCGATGGGCGGCGTCCAGGGACAGGCCTCGGACATCGAGATCGAGGCGCGGGAGACGATCCGGATCAACGACAAGATCCGCCTGCTCCTGGCCGACAACACGGGCCAGGACCCGGAGCGGATCCGCCGCGACTTCGACCGCAACTTCTACCTCGACGCGCAGCAGGCCAAAGAGTACGGCATGATCGACGAGGTCCTGGAGCAGCGTCCCGCCTGATAGGCTCCGCGGCCTAAGAGCGCCGGGCCTGCGGCCCGCGCTCCTCGGGGCCGAGAATCAAGCAGAGGGCTATTCCTCTGCAGGAGCCGGCCGCGGCTCTCCTCGCTGTCGCGAGGCGCGGCCAGGAGCTAAAGATGGTCGTGGTCTATCTGCGAAACGGCGAGAAGGCGCCCCTGCCGGACGCCAACTACGTCAAGATCGAGCCGGTGGGTGAGATGCTGATGCTCCGCTGTCTGTACGGCGGCCAGGAGGTCGGCCAATTCAAGTGGGACGAGGTCGCGGGCTACTCTATGGCCGCGACGAGCGCTCGCAGCGACCTCTCGCCGGCCAGCTCCTATGACGCCTGGTCCGATCGCCTGAGCCTCTAAACCAGCGCCGCAAGGCGAGCCAACGCAATTTCGCAGCACCGGCGGCGGTGCTAAGATCAGCCTCAATGCTGCCTTCCTTTCAGGCAAAGCTCGGCCTCGACGAAGCACCGCTGCCGGTCGGGCGACCGCTCGGCCTCAAGGTCGTACGCGGCCTGTTTGCGATCTTCGGCCCCCGCTTCGGCGCCGGCTTCGCCTTCGCGGTGCCGATCGGCGTCGTTGATCACGGGCCGGGCGGCGGGCTGCGGCCGATTATCGACCCCGCCGCCGCACGGAGCCTGCTTGCCGCCGCCTCCCTGTCCCTGGCCGCGGGCCGGCGTATCTTGCGCCCGTCGCCGTCGGGGCGGCGACGGCGTCCGATCCGGTCCGCTAACGCTTCGCAGGAGGAGTAACGATGACGAGCGACCCTGAAGAGAGTCAGGCTGAAGCCGCGGCGGGCTTGGGCCCGGGCGCCGAGGCCGCCGCGGCCGTCGCGACGGCGATGGAGCGGCTGACGGGATTCGTCGGTCACCTGGCGAGCGTCGCCAATGCCGCCGCCTGCGTCGGACCGGCGGAGACGGCAAACGGCCATACGGTGATCCCGGTCGCCAGCGTGAGCGTCCAGGCCGGCTTCGGCATGGGCTTTGGCGGCGGCACCGGCGGTGAGGGCGCCCAGCATGGGCAGGGCAGCGGCGGCGCGGTGGCGGCGGTGGTGGCCGCAGCAACTCGCGCACAGTCGCGCTGGTCGACGTCTCGAACGCGGGCGTCAGCGTCCGACCCGTCCTCGACCTCACGACGCTGGCCCTCACCGCCATGGCCCTGATCGGGCTGCGGCTGGTCTTCGGCGGCCGCAGCGGCAGCAGGGGCCGGCGCTTCCTGGCCTTCCTGCGGCCGCAGTAGAGGCGTCCGGTTCCGGAGACGACGGCGATTCCTCCTTGAGCCTGGCGGATTCGATTCGCGCTTGGGCGAACGCAGCCGCTCGCTTGCGACTCGCCCTGCTCCTGCCGGTCCTTGTCGCCTGCGGCGGCTCGCAGTCGTCGGAGCCTTCAGGCAACGAGCCCACGCCTGCGCCGGCCGACACGCTCGCGCCGGGACTGCCTCGGGTCCGGCTCGAGCGCGTCTACCCTGCGCTCGCCTTCGACCGAATGACGGGCCTCTATCAGGCGCCGGACGGCAGCGACCGCTGGTTCGTCAGCGAGCAAGATGGCCGTATCCTCGTCTTCGGAGACGAGGATGACGTCGGCGAGGCCGCGGTCTTTCTGGACATAACGGACTGGGTCAGCACCGGCAACTTCGAGGAAGGCCTCCTCGGCCTCGCCTTCGCGCCCGACTTCGGCTTGAGCGGCGACTTCTACGTCAACTACACGGCGCAGAGCCCGCGCCGAACCGTCGTCTCGCGTTTCAGCGTGCCCAGGCCCGGCGGTCAGCCCGACCGCCGGAGCGAGGCCGTCCTCTTGGAGGTCGGCCAGCCCTTTGCGAACCACAACGGCGGCCAGATGCTGTTCGGGCCGGACGGCTATCTCTACATCGCCTTCGGTGACGGCGGCAACGCCGGCGATCCGATGAACAACGCTCAGGACCGCGCTAAGCTCCTCGGCAAGCTGCTGCGGGTCGACGTGAGCCGACCGGGTCCCGGTCGGTCGTACGCCATCCCGTCCGATAACCCCTTCGTCGGCCAGGGCGGCGGCGTGCGGGAGGAGATCTGGGCTTACGGTCTGCGCAACCCCTGGCGCTTCTCCTGGGACACGGCCGGCGGCCGTCTCTGGCTTGGCGACGTCGGCCAAAACTCCCGCGAGGAGATCGATGTCATCGAGAAGGGCGCCAACTACGGCTGGCGGGTCATGGAGGGCGGCGAGTGCCTGGGCGGGCCGAACGCGGGCTGCGACCGGGAAGGGCTGATGCTGCCCGTCTTCGACTACGCCCGTGACGGCGACGAGTGCTCGGTCACGGGCGGCTTCGTTTATCGCGGCGAGGCGATACCGGCGCTGCAGGGCACCTACCTCTACGGTGATTACTGCAGCGGCCGTATCTGGGGCCTGCGTTACGACGGCACCACGGTGACGGCGCAGGGCGAGCTAATCGATAGCGATATCAGGATCAGCTCGTTCGCTCAGGGCGCCGACGGCGAGCTCTATGCCCTCGAGCACGCGGACGCGGGCGGCATCTTCAAGGTCGTTCCTTAGGCTTTAACGAGGTATCGAGGGTCGCGAGCGCGATGTACTTCGGTCGGGCCTACCACCAGACCTTGGCTTCGAGGTCGTCCGGGAGGTCGTCGTACTCCGTTGACCAGAGGTCTGTGGAGAGGTACTTCCAGCCGCCGTCGGCGAGGAGGAGGAGCATGTTAGCCCGCTCGAAGCGGTCGGCTACGCGCTGGGCGGTGCGGAGAACGGCGCCGGAGGAGATGCCGGCGAACAGGCCCTCTTTGTCGAGCAGCTCCTTCGTGGCGGCGAAGGAACTGCTCGAGTCGACGACGATGCGGCCGTCGAGCACGGTCTCGTCGAAGACCGGCGGGATGAAGCCGTCGTCGAGGCTGCGCAGGCCCTGGACGAGGTCGCCGGGGTGCGGCGCCGCGGCGATCACCTTGACGCTGGGCTTGCGCTCCTTCAAGTAGCGGCCGGTGCCTGTGAGCGTGCCGCCGGTGCCGAGGCCGGCGACGAAGACATCGACCTCAGGCAGGTCGCGGAGGATCTCGGGGCCGGTGCCTTCGTAGTGGGCACGCGGATTGGCGTCGTTGCCGTACTGGTAGAGCATTACGAGGCTGGGGTCGGCCGCCGCGAGCTCCTGCGCCTGCTCGATCGAGCCGTTCGTGCCCTTGAGGCCCTCCGAGAAGACGATCTCGGCGCCGAAAGCGCGGAGCAGCGCCGTACGCTCCACGCTCACGTTGTCGGGCATGACGACCTTGACCTTGTAGCCCTTGAGCTTGGCTACGAGGGCGATGGAGACACCGGTGTTGCCGCTGGTCGGCTCGAGGATCGTGGTGCCGGGGGTGAGTCGCCCCTCGCGCTCGGCGTCTTCGATCATGGCTCGCGCGATCCGGTCCTTGACGCTGCCGGTGGGGTTCTGGCCTTCGAGCTTGGCGAAGAAGCGGATCTCCGCCGAGGGGCTGAGGTTCGGTAGCTCGACCACGGGCGTGTTGCCGATCGTGTCGAGAAGGCTCCGATAGAGCATGACCCGGTGGGCCGCTACCATGACGCGCCGCCGGCAAGCGCCGGCAAGATCGATAGTACGTCGCCCTCCTTGACGGGCGTGGCCAGCGACTCGAGGTAGCGAATGTCCTCGTCGTTGATGTAGATGTTGACGAAACGGTGCAGCGAGCCCTCCGGCGACGTGATCTGGGCCTTGAAGCCGGGAAAGCGGGCGTTGACGTCCTCGAGGAGCTCGCCGACAGTACCCCCATCGCTCTGGACGGACTTGGCGCCGAGGACGCTCTGAAGGACCGACGTCACGCGCACTTCGATGCTCACCTTAGGCCTCGTTCCAGGCGGGCGGCGTCCCGCAGAACTCGTCGTAGTCGATCAGCTCCGTGATCGTCGGGTTATCGCCGCAGACGACGCAGTTGGGGTCGCGGCGAACGCGCACCTGGCGCACTTCCATGGAGAGGGCGTCGTAGAGCAGGAGGCGGCCGTTGAGCGGCTCGCCGATCCCGAGAATGATCTTCAGCACCTCCGTCGCCTGGATCGAGCCGATGGTGCCGCAAAGGGCGCCGAGGACGCCGGCTTCGGCGCACGAGGGGACGAGTCCCGGCGGTGGCGGCGCCGGGTAGAGGCAGCGGTAGCAGCCCTTCTCCGGCAGGTAGACGGTAGCCTGCCCATCGAAGAGCAGGATCGAGCCGTCGACGAGCGGCTTCTTGAGGAAGACGCAGGCGTCGTTGACCAGGTAGCGGGCGGCGAAGTTGTCCGCGCCGTTAACGACGATGTCGTACTGGGAGATGATCTCGAGCGCGTTCTCGGAGTGGAGCGGCTCCTCATGGGGCACGACTCTGACGTCAGGGTTGTAGGCGGCGATCGTCTCTTCGGCAGAGACGACTTTGCGCTTGCCGATGTCCTCCGTCCGGTGAAGGATCTGGCGCTGCAGGTTCGACATGTCGACGACGTCGAAGTCGACGAGGCCGAGGGTGCCGACGCCGGCGAGCGCGAGGTAGAGGGCAGCAGGCGAGCCGAGGCCACCGGCGCCGACGATCAGTACTTTGGCGCCGAAGATCTTCCGCTGGCCGACGCTGCCGACCTGGGACATGATCAGGTGGCGCGAGTAGCGGGTCACCCGCTCGGGCGTGAGGGCGTAGCGAGAGGGGTCGTCGCCGTCCGTGCCGCCGTCGCTGCTCGTCTCGGCGCCGCCGGCAAGCGCGGGTATCACAGCGACCTCGTCGCCCTCGGCAAGCTTGGTGGCGGCGCCGTCCAGGGCGCCGATCTCCTTGTTGTTGACGTAGATATTGATGTGGGCCGGGATGGCGCCCGTGTCGTCGCAGCAGAGGTCGCGGAAGCCGGGGAACTTCGCTTCCAGGTTCGAGAGCAGCTCGGCCACGTTGCGGCCTTCGACCTCCACGTGCGTGCGGTTGCCCGTGAAGCTCCGGAACGGCGTCGGTATGTAGACGCTCACGATCGTAGTTCCTCCTCCGGACGGTTGCTTCACCATACTCTTCACCCTGCTCTCGTTCTAGAGGTTCATGCTCAGGTAGCGCTCGCCCGTGTCCGGCAGCACCGTAACGACTCGTTTGCCCTCGCCGAGGCGGCGGGCGACCTGTATGGCGGCGTGGACGTTGGCGCCGGCGGAGATGCCGACGAGAAGGCCCTCGCTGCGGGCGATCGCCTTCGTGGTCTCGATCGCCTCCTCGTCTTTGACGGCGATGAGCTCGTCGTAGATCTCGCGGTTGAGGACGCCCGGCACGAAGCTGGCGCCGATCCCCTGGATCGCATGGAGGCCGGGCTTGCCGCCGGCGAGGACGGGCGATCGGGCCGGCTCGACGGCGACGATCAGGACGTTTGGCAGCTTCTCCTTGAGGACCTCGCCGACGCCGGTGATCGTGCCGCCGGTGCCGACGCCGGCAACGAAGGCGTCGAGGCGCTCCGCCGTGTCGCGGAGGATCTCGATTGCCGTGGTCCGGCGGTGGACCGCCGGGTTGGCGGGATTATTGAACTGCTGCGGCATGAAATAGTCGGGGTTACGGGCCGTGAGCTCCTCGGCGGCAAAGACCGCCCCGGTCATCCCCTCGATCGCCGGCGTGAGGATCAGCTGGGCGCCGTAGCGCTGGAGGAGCTTGCGCCGCTCCGGGCTCATGTCGTCGGGCATGGTGAGGATGAGCTTGAAGCCCTTGACGGCAGCGACCATCGCCAGGCCGATGCCGGTGTTGCCGCTGGTCGGCTCCACGATCGTCGCGCCCGGCTTGAGGACGCCTCGCTCTTCGGCGTCCTCGATCATCGCCAGAGCGATGCGGTCTTTGACGCTGCCGGCCGGGTTCAGCGACTCGAGCTTGGCGACGACCTCGGCGCTGCCCGCCGGCCGCAGACGGTCGAGCCTGACCAGCGGTGTGTTGCCGATGAGCTCAAGGGCACTGGCGGCAATGCGCTGCTCGGTTCCTATCTGCATGGCTGCCTCTAGATCGCGTAGCGAGCGCTTGCGCTCGCCCGCTCCCGCTCCGCCAGGTCGGCGATCGTTATGGCATCCAGTATCCGGGTCGTCGCCGCCTGGACCTCGCACCAGACGGGGCGAAGGCTGCAGCTCGCGGTCTTCGGGCAGCCGGCCGGGTCGTCCAGGCAGCCGATCGGGGCCAGCGAGCCTTCGAGGGCGGTTATCGCCTCGGTCAGGGTCAGGTCGTGCGGATCGCGGATCAAGGCGTGGCCGCCCTGGGGCCCGCGCAGGCTGCGGATCAGGCCGGCCCGGCGCAGCGAGGTGAGCAGCTGATCGAGGTACGGCTCCGGGATCGACTGGCGGCCGGCGATGACGGCGCTCTGGGTCGGCCCCTCACCGAAGTGGTGGGCGAGCTCTACCAGAGCTCGGACACCGTAGTCGCCCTTCATCGAGACTCTCATCGCCGGTCCTTAATGTTTAGTAACCTCGTCAACAATAGTAACATAGCCGGAGGCCCGGCTTCCACGGCAGCAGAGGGATCGGCCGAAACCGGGATCAGCTCTTGGCGCGGGCGGCGGCGATGAGGATCTTCGCGACCTCCGGCCGGCTGAACTCGATCGGCGGCACCTCGCCCTGGGCGAGCATCTCGCGGACGCGTGTCCCGGAGAGGCCGACGTGATCCTCGTTGCCGTGGGGACAGGTCTTTGCCGTGCCCATCGCCGCACAGGCGCGGCAGAAGAAGCTGTTCTCGAAGAACATCGGCTTGATGCCGAGCTCCTCGGGACCAAACTCGCTGAAGATCTGCTGGGCGTCGTAGGTGCCGTAATAGCTGCCGACGCCGGCGTGGTCGCGCCCGACGATGAAGTGGGAGCAGCCGTAGTTCTTGCGGATGAGGGCGTGGAAGATCGCCTCGCGGGGGCCGGCGTAGCGCATCGCCGCCGGCAGGACGGAGAGGAGGACGCGGTTCGCCGGGTAGTAGTCGGCGAGAAGCGCCTCGTAGCAAGCCATGCGGACGTCGGCGGGGATGTCGTCGCCTTTGGTCGCGCCGACGAGGGGATGGAGGAGGAGGCCGTCGACGGTCTCCAGGGCGCACTTCTGGATGTACTCGTGGGCGCGGTGAACCGGGTTTCGGGTCTGGAAGCCGACGATCGTCCGCCAGCCGCGCTCGGTGAAGGCGGCGCGGGTCGCCTTCGGGTCGCGGCGCTCCGCGAGGAAGTCGTCGTGGCGCGTGCGCTCGAAGAGGCGCACCGGCCCGCCGAGGAGGACGTCTTCCTGCTCGTAGACGGCGGCGACGCCGGTGTGGGCGGCCTCGTCCGTCCGGTAGACGCGTCGTGCCTCCTCCTGCTTGTCGTAGGGGAAGGACTCCTCGACTTCCATAATCGCCACCGGCGTGCCGGCCTCGTCGGTAAGCGCGATTCGCTTGCCATCGAGCTCGCGCGCCTGCGCCGCCGTCGCCGAGACGGTCACGGGCAGCGACCAGGGCAGGCCGTCGGGGAGATGCATGTCCTCGACAACGCCGGCGTAGGCCGCCCGGCCCATGAAGCCGGTCAGCGGGCTGAAGGCGCCGACGGCGATCATCTCCAGGTCGGAGAGCCTGCGGACGCCGAGGGCGAGCTTCGGGAGGCCCTTGGCCTCCGCCGCCAGGGCTGCGGCTTCGGTGCCGCTTGCCAGCCGCTCGACGAGCGTGCCGCCGTGGGGCGCGATGAGTCCGTCTTCCATGTTAGGAGCCTCGTTTTCTCTAGCTAGCGTGCGTTTAGATGCGGGCTGTTGCCGACGGTAGGTAGCCGCGCTCCTCGAGAGCGGCGAGTACCTTCGCGAGGCTCTCTTCCACGGTCTCCTTGTTGGTCTCGACGACGACCTCGGGGTTCAGCGGCTCTTCGTAGGGGTCGGAGACGCCGGTGAAGTTCGCGATCTCACCGCGCAGGGCCTTCTCGTAGAGTCCCTTTACGTCGCGCTTGACGAGGGCGTCGAGAGGGCACTGGACATAGACCTCGACGAAATCGCCGATCTGGCCCCGGACCTCGTCGCGGATGTCGCGATAAGGCGAGATCGCCGAGGCGAGCACGACGACGCCGTTGCGGCTGAGGAGGTTGGAGACGAAGCCGATGCGGAGGATGTTCGTGTCGCGGTCCTCTTTGCTGAAGCCGAGGCCCTTGCTCAGGTTCGTCCGGACGACGTCGCCGTCGAGGGACTCGACTTTGAGGCCGCGCTCTCGCAAGACCGGCTCCAGCGCCTGAGCGATCGTCGTCTTGCCGGCGCCGGAAAGGCCCGTGAACCAGATTGTGAATCCTCTCTCCGTCACTCTTTTCCTCCTTGAATGCTCGTTACGGCGACCGTGCCGCCCTGAATGCCGCACTCTTCTTTGTCTAGCCCGGCCCAGCGGCCGGAGCGCGGGTCGTCGCCCGGGTTAACGGCCTTCGTGCAGTTAGTGCAGCCGATGCTCGGGTAGCCGCGGTCGTGGAGCTCGTTATATGGAACGTCGTTGGTGGCAATGTAGGACCAGACCTGGCGCTCATCCCAGGCGGCGAGCGGGTTGAGCTTGACAAGGTCGAACTTGGCGTCCCACTCGACGATGCCGATCTCCTTGCGGGTCGCCGACTGGTCGCGCCGCATGCCGGCGATCCAGGCGCTCTTGCCCGCGAGGGCGCGCTGGTTCGGCTCGACCTTGCGCAGCTCGCAGCAGGCGTCGGGGTTGCTGAGCCAGAGCGCTTCACCGTAGCTTGCCGCTTGCGCCGCCGGCGTCAGCAGCGACTTGAAGCCGATGGGCTTGAAGTCGTAGCGCGCCTCGCAGACGTCGCGGAGGTGGTAGGTCTCGGGGAAGAGAAAGTCCGTGTCGAGGAAGAAGACCTCGACCGTGGGGTCGATCGCCTTGACCATGTCGAGCAGCACCATGCCGCTCGGCCCGCCGAAGCTGCAGGCGAGGGTGAGGCCGGGCTGAAACTCCTGGACGGCCCAACGGAGGACGTCCTGAGGCTCCTTGCCTTCGAGATCCTCGTTGAGACGCTTGAGGTCGGCTTCGCTGTACTTCGTCTCGCCAGCTATAGTGGCCCCTTCCGTCTTAGTAGATAAAGTGGACAGACTTTGTCAAGATTAAACGAGCGCTCTCTGACTGTCAACGATCTGGCCGCGAAAGGCTGGCTCAGACAAGATCGGCGTAGGCGCGACGCGCTGCCGCCGGCCGGTCCGTGATCAGGCCGTCGAGGCCGGCTGTCAGCTTCGCAGGCGTGAGGTCGTAGCGGCCGTGCCAGGAGTAGACGCGGAGGCCGGCGGCGTGGGCAGCCGTGACGAAGTCGCCGTCGATCGCCTGCCAGTGAGCCGAGACGGCGTCGGCGCCGAGCTCGACTGCCCGCTCGAGGAAGCGAGTCTTCGCCGCCGCCGCCGTGACGCTCTTGAGGTAGGCGCACTCGATCGCCGGCGCTCGCCAGACGACGTATCGGACGGCGCGGGCGCTGGTACACCAGACGCGAACCCGGTCGGCAAGGCCGCGGCGCTCAACCTCCCTGAGCAAGGCGCCGGCCGCCCAGGGTGTCTTGAGGTCGACGGCGAGGCCGAGGCCGGCCGGCAGGGCGTCGAGGGCATCGCTGAGGCTCGGGACGGGCGCGCCGCCGTCCCGCAGGCGCTGGCGTCTTATGAGGAAGGCGGGCGTCAGCTCGACCGGCAGGGGGAAGCCCGCCGTGCGGCGCATGAGCCAGTCGTGCATGAGGAAGGGCTCGCCGTCGAGGCTGAGACGGAGGTCGATCTCCACGGCGTCGGCGCCGCTCTCGGCAGCTACGCCAATGCCGGCGAGGCTGTTCTCGGGCGCATCGAGCGGGCAGGTCCGGTGGGCGATGATCGGTGGCGCCTGCATGCGGCTATCGTACACGTGCGCGAGATACGGCAGGCAACGCCTCAGCGGGCAACCTAGGCTCGACCTTCAGCCGCCCGTCAGTCAAAGCCGGCGTCGATGCGGGCGGGTCGGTTTGCCCCCGACTCTGCCTGAGCGTAGGATTCCGGCAGGACGGCGATTCTTGAATCCAGGAGCGGGCGATGACCAGCACAGACCAGGACCTCAGGACACAGAGCCACGTCCTCCTCGACGGCCCCGACCGAGCGCCGGCGCGGGCGATGCTTCGCGCTACCGGCCTCGACGACGATGACCTCTCGCGGCCGCTGATCGGCGTTGCCAACACCTGGATCGAGATCGGCCCATGCAACTTCCACCTGCGGCGCCTCGCTGCGAAGGTCAAGGACGGCATCCGCGCCGCCGGCGCCACGCCGCTCGAGTTCAACACGATCGCCGTCTCGGACGGGATCAGCATGGGCACGGAAGGGATGAAGGCGTCTCTCGTCAGCCGCGAGGTGATCGCCGACTCGATCGAGCTCGTGGCGCGTGGCCACCTCCTCGACGGTGTCGTCGCGATCGCGGCCTGCGACAAGACGATCCCCGGCACGGTGATGGCCCTCGCCCGCCTCGACCTGCCCTCGCTCATGCTCTACGGCGGCTCGATCTATCCGGGGCGGTTCGAGGGCAACGACGTGACGATCCTCGAGGTCTTCGAGGCGGTTGGCGCCTACGCGGCCGGCAAGATGACGGCGGCGCAGCTGCGGGAGCTCGAGGGCGCCGCCTGTCCCGGTCCGGGGGCGTGCGGCGGCCAGTTCACGGCGAACACGATGGCGATGGCGATCGAGTCGCTCGGCATGTCGATGATGGACAGCGCCTCGGTGCCGGCCATGGACCCGAAGAAGGACGAGGTCGCTTTCGATGCCGGCCGTCAGGCGGTCGAGCTCCTCCGCCGCAACATCCGGCCGAGCGACGTGATCACGCGCGCCGCTTTGGAGAACGCAGTCGCTTCCGTCGCCGCGAGCGGCGGCTCGACCAACGGCGTCCTCCACCTCCTGGCGATCGCCCGCGAGGCCGGCGTGCCCCTCGATATCGATGACTTCGACCGGATCAGCGAGCGCACACCCCTCATCGCCGACCTCAAGCCCGGCGGCCGCTTCGTCGCCAACGACCTTTACGAAGCCGGCGGCGTCCGCGTCGTCGCTCAGCGGCTCCTCGAGGCGGGCATCCTCCATCCCGAGGCCATGACCGTGAGCGGCCGCCGGATCGGCGAGGAGGCGCGCGAGGCGAAAGAGACACCGGGTCAGGTCGTCGTGCGGCCGCTGAGCGACCCGCTGAAGTCGTCCGGCGGCCTCGTCATTCTCAAGGGCAACCTCGCCCCCGAGGGTTGCGTCGTGAAGGTTGCCGGCCACGAGCGGCTGCGCCACAGCGGTCCGGCCCGCGTCTTCGAGCGCGAGGAGGACGCCTTCGCCGCCGTCCAGGCGCGCCGGATAAGCGGGGGCGACGTGGTCGTCATCCGCTACGAGGGTCCGAAGGGCGGCCCCGGTATGCGCGAGATGCTCGGCGTCACGGCGGCGCTGGTCGGCGAGGGCCTCGGCGACAGCGTCGCCCTGCTGACGGACGGCCGCTTCTCCGGCGCCACCCACGGCTTGATGGCCGGCCACGTCGCTCCCGAGGCGGCGGTCGGTGGGCCGATCGCCGCCGTGCGCGAGGGCGATACGATTACCTTTGACGTCGCCGAGCGGCGCCTGGACGTCGAGATCGGCGACGACGAGCTGGCGCGCCGGCTCGCGGCCTGGACGCCGCCGCCGCCTCACTACACGAGCGGTGTCTTCGCGAAATACGCCCGCCTCGTCTCGTCTGCCTCGGAGGGTGCGGTTACGCGCTAGGCGGCGCGTCGGTCCGCCGCGGCTACTCGGGCCGGCTAGTGAGGTCGATGAGCAGGCGGCCAAAGACCGTCCGCGCGACGCTGAGGATCACGGCGGCGGCCAGGACGAGCGCGGCGCTGCTCAGCACGTCCTCCCCCAGCACCAGCCCCAGCACGGTGCCGGCCGCGGCGGGGTGCTCGGTGTCAGTCGCGGCCATCGAGAGCATGCTTAGGCCCACGGCGACGGCGGCGAAGACGTCGATGACTACCGTCGTGGTCAGGCTCTCGCCGATGAGGTCGAGCATCCCGGCGAATGCGAGGCCGATTGGCACGCCGACGAAGTGGCCGCCGACGACACGTCGCGGCCTCGCCATGCTCGAATGCGGCGTCATGAAGATGATGAAGGCGCTGGAGGCGATCGCCGTGATGATCGCCACGTTCGCGAGGCTGTTCTCGACGGCGAGGACCAGGCTCAGCGTAAGCGCGGCGAGTGTCGCCTGGCCGAGGTAGCGCAGCTTCTGGCGGAAGAAGCCGCGGTCCATGACCAGGAGGTTCGCGCCGAGGAGCAGCCTTCTCACTTACTGCAAGAACGCGAGGAGGCTGATGCCGCCGTCGACGACGACCGTCTGGCCTACGATCATCTCCGACGCCGGCCCGCAGAGGAAGGCGACGACGTTGGCGACGTCCTCGGGCGTGACGTTGCGGCCGGTGGGCATGTTGCGCAGGAGGGCGTCACCGATGTCGCTTGGCAGGGCGCGGACACCGCTGGTCTCGGCGACCCAGCCGGGCCGGACGCCGTTGACGCGGATGCCGCGCGGCGCTAGCTCGATGGCGAGATACATGGTCAGCGTGTCGAGGGCGCCCTTGGTGACGCCGACGGCGGCGTAGCGCTCGATGTAGCGCCCGGCGCCGAGGCTGGTGAGGTTGACGACGCCGCCGCCGCCGCGCGCCTCCATGAGGGGCGCCGCTGCCTGGGTCGCGAACCAGGGGCCGAGGACGTTGAGGTCGAAGGTCTGCTTGAGGTGGTTGGGCAAGGAGGCGATGGCGTTGCGTGGCCGCTCGAGGCCGCGGGCGGCGTTGTTGATCAGGATGTCGAGGCCGCCGTGGCTCGCCTCGATCTCGGCGAAGAGGCGGTGGATCTCGTCGGCGCTGCCGAGGTTGGCCTGCATGACGTGGGCGGTGGCGCCGAGCTCGGCAAGCTCGGCGGCGACGGCCTCGGCGTCGGCGGAGCGGCGGGCGTAGTTGACGATGACCTCGGCGCCGAGGGAGCCGAGCTTGAGGGCGATGACGCGGCCGATGCTGCGCGACCCGCCGGTGACGAGGGCGACTTTGCCGGCGAAGGGCTTGCTTTCCACGAGGCCCATTCTAGGGAAGAGGCCGCCTTGTCGATAGGGCAGCTCCGCTGCACCTGGTTGGCTCCGCGCCTGCGTACGAGGGCTTGGTGCGGAGGGGGGTCTGGGCGCCTTGGGTGCGCATGTCGGCTCGAGACAGCGGGAGTGGGCGGGTGGTTGCTCAGGTGGCGATGCGGATCGTGTCGGCGTCGCGGCGGAGCTCTAGCCACTGGACGCGGCCGGCGCGGACGGCGTCGCGGACGCGGCGCTCGCGGCTGCTGAGGCTGGAGCGGCCGGTCTTGACTTCGACGAAGAGGACGGAGCGGAGGTCGCCGCCTTCGTCGAGGCCGTCGAAGACGAGAAGGTCGATGGGGCTGCCGAGGAAGCGGGCGTCGCGGGGGTTATAGGGGAAGTCGGCGAGGAAGGGGAGGAGGTGCTCGGTGACTTTGCCGAGGGTTACGTCCTGGCTGCGGCGGACGGCGTCGCGGCGGACCTCGCGCTCGCGGGCGGCGGTGCCGAGGCGGTAGGCGGCGTGGCGGAGGAGGAGGGCGACGATGAGGGCGAGCTGGACGAGGACGAGGGCGATGAGGAGGGTCTGCAAGGCGGGGTCACCTCGGCGGCTTCGCCGCGCGTGGCCTGCTGCCGCGCCTGGGCGTGAGCCGTTTGATTGTTTGATTGAGAATAGCGTTATTCGCCGCGCATCGGTAGGTGACGAGTTCGACGCTGGAGTGCTGGTGCACGCGTCTTTGATTGAACTGGGCCATCGATGTGCGACGGCGGGGCGTCTGGGCGGCGACTGAGGCGATGTCGAGCACAGGTCTAGCGTAACGCGGGAGGCGGGGAGGTCGGAGGGGTGGGTGGCAGAGGACGGGCCTCTAAGCTCAGGTTTGAGCCTCGCGCCGACGAATCCAAGGAATCCATATGCGCCTTGTCTGAAACAGCGCAACCACCACGCATGACGTTACCAGCAAAACGAGATCGCCTTGCCGTGGAAGGACGTGGAGGGCTGTTTGCACGCCGGTCATGGACGCCAGGAGTGCTAGGAATCGGAGTTCGACCGATGATAAGTGCCGATTAGATAGCGAAATCAGGCGAGGGACCGCGACGTATAAGATTATCGTGAAAAGGTTAAAAGCCGTCAGACTGACAAAGGCATCACTGAAGGCCAATGTGGTGACCACTATTCCAAGAACGAGGAGCATGGTCATCACTGCGAACTCGGTGAACCGGCTTTGCGGCCCACCCTGCCTGACGAGTAGAGGAGTGCCGGCTAGTTGGCGGTAGTAGCGGCGCTGACCGAGCCCGAAGAGAAGGAGGTCCGCCGCCCTGAGGAACCCGTTAACGGCGACCTGGGCTCGTGGCAGGCCGCGCTTTTGATCGTTCCAGATCTGCGGAAGCATGTAATCGTTTACGACCTCATGATGCCAAGTCTCTTTTGCGCCGTGGGGCATGAATAACGAAACGATCCTGAACGCGAGGCGGCTGAACGCTTCGGCAAGCGGGACGCATTGCCAGTAAAGGGCTGCCAGGATTAGCGGAGCTAGGATGGCGGGGGAGAAGTCCATTACGCTGGCCGTCGTGCCAATCTCGCGAGTCCGACTGTGCGTGCTGTCGAGGTGAGGTGAGCTTCGAGAGCTTTCGCGCCAGCGCCATTCATCTCGTAATAGCGTCGCGGTGGCCCCTGGTGTCCTGAACGTTCTTCCTCAGGCTCCCAGGCGGCGGTAAGCCAGCCCTGTTTCTCCATTCGATGCAAAGCGCGGTAAAGGCTTCCGGCGCCAACGAGCTTGTCGAACCGGTCCTCGGCGGCCCGGCCGATTTGCAGGCCGTGGCTCCGTCCTTTCTCAATAAGGACGCTCAGGAGACGTAGCTCTAAGTCGGTCATTATGTGCCTCGCGTCTATATTCTCCTAAGGAATATAGACGCTGGGAAGATAGGAGTCAAGTTTGGCTTCGTCACGGACGCTTGGGGCCACATCGGCGCGCCCCCGGGAAGACCGTTCGACAGGCTCAGGGTGCCTTTAGGGGGCCTTGGGTGGTCGCTCTGCTAGCTCCGGCTCGCGGCCGAGGTTGCGGGGACGTAGTAGCGGCGGCCCTGGAGATGTGGACGGTTCGGGGCTTAGACGGCGACCGTGACCTGGCTGAGCGACTCGATGGGGTCTGTGTCGTCTGGGATGGGCTTGCCGTCCTCGGCGAGGGACTCGAGCATGAGCTCAACCGCCTCCTTGGTCAGGGCGACGGCCTCGTCGACGGTCTCGCCCTGGGAGCCGGCGCCGGGGAGGGCGGGCACCTCGGTCCAGAAGCCGCCCTCTTCGGCCTTGTGAACGACCACGGTGTAAACACGCTTCTCCATCTCAGTACCTCTAGAGGAGCTCCTCGAACTCCTCAATTGTAATCCCTGCCTGCTTGATCTTCGCCAGGAGCAGGCCGATCTTCACGGCGCGGTGACGCGGGATGACGATCGTCGGCCGCTCGTCGTGCTTGAGCACGTTATGACTGCCTGCGACCCTTGAGACGTAATAGCCCGCCTTCTCGAAGGCGCGAATGATGCGCTCCGCCGGCAGGTCGCGCAGGCGGCGGCCGTTCGGCAACTAAGGAGTCTCTTCCTCTTCCCGGCGCTCTGAGAGCTCCGCCTCGCGTCTGAGGTTGCGGGGGACGTAGTAGCGGCGGCCCTGGAGGCGCTCCGGCAGATACGTCTGGCCGGGGGCGACGCCTGTGTCGTGGTCGTGGGCGTAGTCGTAGCCTTTGCCGTAGCCGAGGTTGCGCATGAGGCCGGTGGCGGCGTTGCGCAGGTGAAGGGGGACGGGGTCGTTACGGGTTGCCTCGACGTCGGCGCGGGCGCGCTGGTAGGCGGTCATGGCGCTGTTGCTCTTCGGCGCGAGGGCGAGGTAGAGGGCGGCCTCGGCCATCGGCAGGTAGCCCTCCGGCAGGCCGATGAAGTGGACGGCCTGCTGACAGGCGGTGGCGATGACGAGGGCCTGGGGGTCGGCGAGGCCGACGTCCTCGGCAGCGAGGATGACCATGCGGCGGACGATGAAGAGGGCGTCCTCGCCGGCCTCGAGCATGCGGGCGAGCCAGTAGAGGGAGGCGTCGGGGTCGGAGCCGCGCAGGCTCTTGATGAAGGCGCTGACCGTGTCGTAGTGGGCGTCGCCCTGGCGGTCGTAGAGGTAGGTGCGGTGCTGCAGGGCCTCTTCTACTATCGCGCGGGTGACGGTTCGTTGATTGTCGGCGCTTGGGGCGACCGACATGACGGAGGCCTCGAGGGCGTTGAGGGCAATGCGGGCGTCGCCGCCGACGGAGGCCGCGAGGGCGTCGATCGCCTCGTCGTCCATGGCGACGTCGAGATCGCCGAGGCCGCGCTCGCGATCGGCGAGGGCGCTGCGGACGATGGTGGCGATCTGGGTCTCGTCGAGGGCGCCGAGGGTGAAGACGCGGCAGCGGGAGAGCAACGGGCCGATGACTTCGAACGAGGGGTTCTCGGTCGTGGCGCCGATGAGGGTGATGGTGCCATCCTCGACATAGGGTAAGACGGCGTCCTGCTGCGCTTTGTTGAAGCGATGGATCTCGTCGATGAAGAGCAGCGTTCTGTCTGAATCGGCCCCGGGCTGATTGATCTGAACGCCCTCAGGATGATTGATCTGAGGCCGCTCAGGATGTGCCTGCGGCACATGAGAACCTTCGCTCTCGCTTCGCATGACAGCCTTCGGGCGGGTGAGCTTACGGTCCTTGGCCTCGGCGACGACGCGCCTCAGGTCGGCGACGCCGGCGGCGACGGCAGAGATGGCGACGAAGTGGGCGCTGGTGGCCGCGGCGATGATCCGAGCGAGGGTGGTCTTGCCGCTGCCGGGCGGGCCCCAGAAGATCGTCGACGGCAGTTGGCCGGCCTCGGCGAGGCGACGGAGGATCTTGCCGGGGCCGACGAGGTGCTCCTGGCCGACGTACTCGTCGAATGTGCGGGGGCGCATGCGGGCGGCGAGCGGGGTGCCGGTCGCGGCGGTCTCGTCCGGCGCGGGCGTCTCGAAGAGTGGCGGCTGACGGCGGTTCGGCGGCATAATCCATTCTACCGCGGCCATTGCATGGCGGCGCAGGGCTGCCGCGTTGCGCATGAGGGCGCCGGGTCACTGCGTGGGAGCGAGGGCTGCCGCTCTACGGCCACTGCGCGGCGGCAAAGGCTGCCGCGCTACGTATGACGGGTTGCGGATTGAAGGGGGGCCTTGATGGCGATCGAGTACCTTCGGACGCTGTACGACCACGCGGCCACTGCGTGGCGGCAAGGGCTGTCGCTCTTCAAGGGTCAGGCCGGGGATTCGGGAGGGTAGCTTGATGGAGATCGAGTACTTTCGGACGCTGTACGACTACACGTACTGGGCTCGCGATCGTGTGCTGAACGCTGCTGCGGGCATGAGCGACGACGAGTACGCGCGGCCCAATGGCTTCGTCTATGGCAGCTTGCGGGGCATCCTCATGCACTGCCTGTCGGCGGAGACATCCTGGCTGGCGCGCTGGCAGGGCGAGGCGCCGGTGCGGCTCTCGCCGGAGGAGCTGGCGAGCGTCGAAGTGCTGGCGGCGCGCTGGCACGAGCAGGAAACAAAGCTGCGCGCTTACCTCGAATCGTTGGCAGATGCCGACACGGGGCGCGAGCTGGTCCTGCGCCGGCGCGACGGGGGCGAGACGCGGCAGCCGCTCTGGCAGCTGCTGACCCAGGTGGTGAACCACTCGACGCAGCACCGCAGCGAGGCGGCGGAGGCGCTGACGATGGTCGGGCGCTCGCCGGGCGACCTCGACTTCATGGTCTACCTGCGGGAGCAGTCGTGAGCAGGACACTGGCGCGCTACCGCAGAGCGGCTTGATGAAGGCCGAGTACTTTCGCACGCTGTTCGACTACTCGTACTGGGCCCACGACCGCCTGCTGGCCGCGGCGGCGGGGATGAGCGAGGCGGAGTACGCGCGGCCGAACGGCTTCGTCTACGGTAGCATCCGCGGCATCCTCACTCGCTGCCTGGACGGGGAGTACGGCAGGCGCTGTCGCCTCGACGGTGAGATCGACGATGGCATCATCAGGGAGGAGCAGGTGGCGACTCCCGAAGCGATAGCCGGACGCTGGCGGGCGGAGGAGTCGAAGATGCGGGCCTACCTCGCGGGCCTTCCCAACTCGCCGGTGGCGGGCTTCGTCACCTGGAAGCGATCCAAAGGTGGGGAGGCACGTCGCCAGCTTTGGCAGATTCTGACGCATGTCGTGAACCACTCGACGCAGCACCGCAGCGAGGCGGCGGAGGCGCTGACGATGGTCGGGTGCTCGCCGGGCGACCTCGACTT
The DNA here is from genome assembly GCA_963664765.2 of Dehalococcoidia bacterium. GTDB lineage: Bacteria > Chloroflexota > Dehalococcoidia > DSTF01 > WHTK01 > WHTK01. The sequence goes on from CAXXWO010000005.1 coordinate 66,959, forward strand.
CATCGTCTACCTGAGGGAGCGGTCATCGGCCTGACGGGCTATTGCATAGCGGCATATCGCTGTCGCTCTGCGCATGAGAGGGGTTTAGACGGCGAGATAGTGGCTTGTTAGCTCGCGGAAGGCTTCGAGATCCGTGTAGAGCTCGGCTTGCAGGCCGGCCGCACTGGCGGTCTCGATATTGATCGGCGCGTCGTCCCAGAAGAGCATCTCGTCAGCGCCTATCGATGCCAGATCGCGTTTTAGGCGGTCGAAGAACCGGCCGTCATCCTTCGTGTAGCCGACGTCGGCGGAGGAGAAGATCGCGTCGAAATGCTCGCCGAAGGCCATCGCGTCGCGCATGTACTCCGTCCGGTAGCCCTCCTGGTTCGTCGCGACGTAGCAGTGGATGCCGGCGGCACGGTGACGCGCTACCTCGCCGAGCAACCCCCCCTCGTCGAGGTGATGCTCGGCGGCGAACCAGTAGTCGAGGTACTCTTGGACCGTCCCGCGCCAGCCCCAGCCCGGCAGGTGCGGGGCGATGCATTGCTTGAGGTCGGCGGCGCCGACGAGGCAATCGCGAAAGGGGCCGCTGAAAAACGAGCCGGTCATCGCCGGCGTGATGTCGAGCTCGCGCGCGAAGACGACGCGGGCGCGGTCGCCGTCGATGAGCACGCCGTCGGCGTCGAGGATCAGGGCTCGGATCACCGGCACAGCGTACTCGCGCACGTCGATTCTCGGTAGAGCGCTGCTTTGGAGCATCCTGCCCCTTGCCAAGAGCTCGAGATGGGCTGGCGGCCGGCCAAACGCCTTCGTGAAGGATAAAAAGCGTTATCTTTTTACTAAAAGGGCTCGAAACCCCTTGAAAGGTCCGCGCCGGCGTGCAATTTCTTAGGTCAATAATTGGCAGAATATTTTGGAAGAAGGATGGCACTCTGTTAGTGAGAATGGCTGGGGCCAGCCGGGTTCGATCTGGTCGATCCTCGCGATCTTCATCAGCGTTGGCCTCGCCGCGGTCACGCTCGTGCCGAAGCTGACGACGATAGCGATGCCGGCGCTGCCCGAGAGCGTCACCTGGGGCATGGTGCATGGCGGCGGTGGCGCGCTCGTGGTCGTACTGATGCTGCTGAAGGCGTGGCGCATATCCGCCGTTCCGGTTGGCGGCTTCGGAATTGGCTTCTTCATCGCGATCGTGGCGGCGGCGGCGATCGCTTACGGCGGCTACTTGCTCTACAGCGAGGAGAAGGCAAGGGCGGCCTGAGCGGCGGCTTTCGCAGCCGCTGAACCCGGTTTTAGGAGAGAGGCCGCCTGCGGGCGGCCTCTCTTGTCGTCCAAGGTGATCCGTGCTGGGCCCTTCGAGAGGCTATGCTGGAAGAGCCGGTCTCCGAGGCGGCAGCGGCGCGATCTACCGCCGCCGTCTCGGGCGATCCCGGAGGAGGACGCGATGGTGACGCAGCCTGAAGGCGGAGCGGCGCGGCGTTGATCGTCGGCTGCGTCCGCGAGGTCAAGACGGAGGAGCACCGCGTCGGCCTGACGCCGCAGGGAGCCGCGGACCTCGTACGCGCCGGCCATCGTGTCCTGATCGAGGCGGGTGCCGGCGAGGACAGCGGCTTCCCGGACGCCGCCTACGCGGCGGCCGGTGCGGCACCAGTGGCGGCGGCCGACGTCTGGTCGGCGGCGGCGCTGGTCGTCAAGGTGAAGGAGCCGCAGGCGCAGGAGCTCGGCCTGCTGCGGCCGGGGAGCACGCTGTTCACCTATCTCCATCTCGCCGCGGCGCCGGCGGTGACCACGGCGCTCCTGGCGAGCGAGGCGACGGCGATCGCCTATGAGACCGTGGAGCTGGCGGACGGCTCGCTGCCGCTGCTGATCCCGATGAGCCAGATCGCCGGCCGGATGGCGCCGCAAGTGGGGGCGCGCTGGCTGATGCGGCCGGGCCCGGGCCGGGGCAAGCTGCTCTCGGGGCTGCCGGGCTCGCCGGCGGCGCGGGTCGTGATCATCGGCGCCGGCACGGTGGGCGCGAACGCTTGCGACGTGGCGCTGGGTCTCGGCGCCCAGGTGACGGTGCTGGCGCCGGCCCTGGCCGAGCTGCGGGCGCTCGAAGGACGCTGGCCGGGACGCTTGACGACGCTGCCCTCGACGCCGGCCCATATCGAGGCGGCGATCGAGGGCGCCGACCTCGTGATCGGCGCTGTTAACCTGCGCGGCGGCGGCGCCGCGCCGAAGCTCGTATCGCGCCCGGCGCTCGCCGCCATCGGGCCGGGTGCCGTGATCGTCGACGTCGCCATCGACCAGGGGGGGATCTTCGAGACCTCGCGGCCGACGACCCACGCGGAGCCGATCTTCGTCGAGGAGGGCATCGTCCACTACTGCGTCGCGAACATGCCGGGCGCCGTGTCGCGCTCGGCGACGCTGGCGCTGACGGCCGCGACGCTGCCCTACGTCCTCAAGCTGGCCGACCTGGGCACTTCGAAGGCGCTGGCCGCCGACCCCGCCCTCGCCCGCGGCCTGATGACCCGCGACGGCGAGCTCGTGAACCGGAGTGTCGCCGCGGCGCTGGGACTCTAGCGCCCCATAGCATCGCTCCCGCGGTCATGCGCCTAGCGACGCATCGGCATACTGCCGAAGATTCATTATGGTATCGACGAGAGCGGCTGCCGTTAGATGGCCCTTGGCCTGCGCTGGTGGTCGTTCTGGCTGGCCGCGCTCGGAATGCCGGCGGCGATCCTCGTGGCGCTGCTGCTGCTGCCGTCGCAGGACAGCCTCTTCGGATCGAACTCGCTCCACTTCTACGTCGTCTCCGGGACGGCGGTCGCTGCCACGGTGGCCAGCGGCGTGATCGTCGGCCTGACCCGGTCGCTGCGGGAGACGCGACTCCTCTTCCTCGGCCTCGCCTTCATGAGCATCGCCGCGATCTTCGCCGTGCACGGCCTCGGCACGCCGGGCCACATCCACGCCGAGGCGCACGCGGAGCTTTCGGTCAGCACCTGGCTCAGCGTACTGGCGGGCGCCTTCTTCATCGCGGCGAGCGTCGTCGCCCTGCCGGAGGGGGCGGAGGCGTGGCTGAAGCGCTGGGGCGGCTGGCTCTTCGGCGCCATCTCGCGGCGGCGCTTGGCCTTTACATCGGCCTGAGCCTGGCGACGCCGGACTGGCTGGCCTGGCTGCCCTACCGGGAGCGGCCGCTGCAGCTCGGCGTTGCGGCCGTGACGCTGAGCCTGCTGGGCTTCGCGGCCTGGCGCTATTTCCAGGCGTTTCTCTTCGCGCGCCTGCCGTCGCAGTGGGCGATGGTCTGCGTCCTCGTCCTCCTGATCGAGGTCCAGCTATCGCTGACCTTCGGCCGCTTCTGGCATTTGAGCTGGTGGCTCTACCACGGGATTTACGGTTTTGCCTTCGTCCTCTTCGCGGGCTGGCTGATCGAGGCATGGCGCGCGGGCAGCGTCCGCGTGATCGCCGAGGCGCTATCGATGCGCGACGCGGTGGCGACGCTGAGCCGCGGCCACGCGAGGCCGATCGCCGACCTCGTGGACGCGATCGAGTGGAAGGACCTCTACAAGCTGGGCCACGTGCGCCGCGTGGCGAGCTACGCGCTGATGATCGGCAAGGAGATGGGGCTATCGACGCTGGCGATGCGCTCGCTCGCCCTCGCCGCCCAGATGCACGACGTGGGCAAGATCGGCGTGCCGGACCGGATCCTCGCCAAAACAGGCCGCCTGACGGAAGCGGAGTTCGCCGAGATCCAGGCGCACGCGCGCCGCGGGCAGGAGATTGCCCTGCGGGTGCCGGCGCCGGCGCCGGCACCGGACGGCATCGCCTATCACCATGAGAAGATCGACGGCAGCGGCTACCCGGAAGGCTTCGAGGGCGAGGCGATCCCGCTGCAGGCGCGGATCGTCGCGATCGCCGACGCCTTCGACGCGATGACGTCGGGGCGGGTCTACCAGGCAGCGGTCGATGGGCAGGCGGCGTTAGCGGAGCTGCGCCGCTCGGCCGGCGGCCACTTTGACCCGGTCTGCGTCGAGGCGTTCGCGGCGGCGCTGGGCCGCGTCAAGGGCGCGCCGCCATCGCTAGAGGTTACGCCTGCCTCGGTGGTCGCGGGCGGGCCGGAAGTCGCCGCCTAGGCGCCTGCCTCCAGCACTTCCTCGTTAACGACGCCGCGCTCGATCCGGTAAGCACGGACGACGGGCGCCTCCCGGTTCTCCAGTGAGACGAGTATGTAGTAGGCGCCGGGGAAGAGGTCCATCGGCGGCTCGGTGCCGGGCCATTGGGCGAGACGGATGTCGGTCTGCGAGGGGTAAGCCTGGCTGGCGACGTGGGAGTGGTAGATGACGAAGACCTGCCAGTCTTCGGCGTCGAGGTCGCGGTTGATCCGCAGGAGGTCGGCGGGCCCGATGTTGTAGCGGAAGGGGCTGGCCTCCGAGTTGACGGTCCGGTAGAGGCGCATCGCTACGCCGTCTTTGCCGGCGATGATGCCGCAGCACTCGTTCGGCAGGTCGGCGCGGGCGTGGGCGATCATCTCGTCGATCATGGCCTGGGGCAGGCGCAGGCTCATCGCGACGCCTCGGCCCAGGGCCGCAGGTCGCCGTCGTCGAAGCAGGAGCCGGGCGCGAGGCGCATCTGGAGGAACATGGCGCTGGCGGGCAGCAGCGCCGCGAAAGCGGTCCAGTGCTCGCGCTCCGCCTCCGGGAGGTGGAGGAGGTCGCCGGCGCAGAGGTGGATCTGGTCCTCGGCCGGGGCGATGCCGAAATCGAGCCTCCAGCCGCCGTCTTTGCTCAAGCGGCCGACGCTGTCGGTGCGGATGATCGAGAAGCCGTCGCCCTCGAGGTAGCGGTCGAGGACCGCGACGGCGAAGTGGAGGGCGAGGTTAGCCGGGTCGCCGGCGGCGAAGGCGCGGCGGAGGACGACGCGGTAGACGCTTTCGTAGTCCTGCACGCTCAGCGCCCCTCCCGCGTATTGATTTGAACGCCCTCAGGATTCTCGGCTTCGCCTCAAATGAGAGCCTTCGGGCGGGTGGCCGTACGGTTCTTTGTCGCAGCGACGACGCGCCTAAGATCGGCGAGGCCGGCCGCGATCGGTGCGGCGCAGCGCTGATCCCGCGTCGTCGCGGCGGGGTGGGGGCTGGTCACGACTCCTCCATACGGTCGTCGCCAATGCTCCTGCGGCGGCGGCGACGCGTCAACCTCAGGCGGTCATCGAGGCGACGGCCTCGTCGGTCTTGGGGACGGCGTTGGCGATGAAGCGGTAGTTGGTCAGCGCCGTCTCGTAGCCGTCGCCGAGATCGGGGTGCTTCGCCGCGGCGGTGGCGTCGGCGACGCCGCTGACCTCGAAGCCCTGCTCCAGCAGCTCGCGCAGGTGGGCCTCGGTGCAGAGGTTGGCCGACATGCCGGCGAGGATGACCCTCGACTTGCCGCGCTTGCGGAGCTGGAGGACGAGGTCGTTGCTCTCGGGGCCGTAGACCTTGTGGGGGCTCGTGACGATCGTCTTGCCGTCGGCGCTGTAGGGCTTGTACCGCGCGAGCCAGTCGGCGCCGGAGCCTTCGAAGCCCTCGCCGCTGAGGGCATCCTTGCGGTTGAACATGCCGATATCGTGCATCATCTGCTCGACCGTGCCGCCGAACTGCCAGCCGCTGTCGGTGGGGTAGTAGTAGTGGGGCGAGACGAAGACGTCGTAGCCCCGCTCCTTGGCGGCCTTGAAGAGCTGCTCGATGTGCTCGACCGTGCCGTTGGCCTCGACGCTCTCGCCGACGAGCCCCCAGGTGGCACCGTCGGGGCTGAGGAAGTCGTTCTGGGGGTCCGTGATGACGAGGGCGGTGTCGCGGGCGTTGACATCCATGATGTGCTCCTTTTGCTAGACGATGGCCGCGAGGCTGGACGCCGGCGCGCCGCCGCTACGGCTTCTCGACCGGGACGTCGATCATGCTGCCCCACTCCGTCCAGGAGCCGTCGTAGTTGCGGACCTTGGCGTAGTCGAGCAGGTGCTTGAGGGCGAACCAGGTGTGGGAGGAGCGCTCGCCGATGCGGCAGTAGGCGATGACGTCCTTGTCGGCGCCCACGCCTTTGCCGCCGTAGAGCTGGCGCAGGTCTTCGGCCGACTTGAAAGTCCCGTCCTCCTTGACGGCCTGACCCCAGGGGATGTTGGCGGCGCCGGGGATGTGGCCGCCGCGCTGGGCCGTCTCCGAGAGCCCGGGGGGCGCGAGGATCTCGCCGCTGTACTCCGCCGGCGAGCGGACGTCGACGAGGGCGCCGTCGGCACGGCCGACGTGGCCGCGTACCTGGCCCTGCATCGCCCGCAGGCCGAGGTTGGGCTCGGAGGCCTTGTAGCTGGCTGCGGTGGGCGCGGGAACGTCCTGGGTCGTCGGGCGGCTCTCGTCGAGCCACTTCTTGCGGCCGCCGTCCATGAGCTTGAGGCTTGGGTGGCCGTACATCTCGAGGATCCAGAAGGCGTAGGCGGCGAACCAGTTGTTGTTGTCGCCGTAGAGGATGATCGTGTCGTCATTGCTGACGCCGGAGGCGCCGAGGAGCTTCTCGAGGTCGGCCTTGGCGATGACGTCGCGGCGGGTCTGGTCCTGAAGCTGGCTGGTCCAGCTCCAGGCGATGGCGCCGGCGGGGTGGCCCTCGGCGTAGGCGTTGGTGTCGACGTCGACCTCGACGAGCTTGATCTTGGCGTCGCTCGCGTGGTCGGCGACCCATTGGGTAGAGACGAGTACGTCGGCGGCGGCCATGGTTTTCTCCTTAGCTGAGCGGGTACCTGCGGGGGTTGGCCTTAGTCTGCCACTAAAAAGCCCTCGAAAGAAGGCTCCTGTCGGCGGCACTTGGCGACAAGCATCGCTTTTCTGATCGCCTCGGTATGTGGCGCAGATCACGGAGGGCGGGGATAATTGATCGAGACCTCTTGCCGCACTAGAACGGAGCTGAATACGTGCCGATGAACATCGCCTTCGAGAAGTACACGCTGAGCAACGGCCTGGACGTGATCCTCCACGAGGACCACTCGATCCCCGTGGCGGCCGTCGACCTCTGGTACCACGTCGGCTCCCAGAACGAGGAGACGGACCGCACCGGCTTCGCCCACCTCTTCGAGCACCTCATGTTCGAGGGCTCCAAGCACCACAACCACGAGTACTTCAAGCCGCTGCAGGAGGCGGGGGCCAACGTCAACGGCTCGACCTCCACCGACCGGACGAACTATTACGAGACGGTGCCATCGAACTACCTGGAGCTGGCGCTCTGGCTCGAGTCGGACCGCATGGGCTTCCTCCTGGACGCGCTGGACCAAACCCGCTTCGACGTCCAGCGCGACGTGGTGAAGAACGAGCGCCGCCAGAGCTACGAGAACCGCCCTTACGGCCTCGCGGGCCAGGAGATCCGCCGCTCGCTGTTCCCGCCGAACCACCCCTATAACTGGCAGACGATCGGCTCGCAGGAGCACCTGGACGCCGCCTCGCTCGCCGACGTGAAGGACTTCTTCGGCCGCTTTTACGCGCCGAACAACGCCAGCCTCTCGATCGCGGGCGACATCGACGTCGCTAACACGAAGCGGCTGGTGGAGCGCTACTTCGCCGGCCTGCCGCCGACGGCGGCGGTGCCGCGAATCGAGCGCTGGCAGCCGCAGCTCGCGGGCGAGGTCGGCATCAACCTGACGGACCGGGTGCAGCTCCAGCGCCTCTACTACGCCTGGCCGGGGCCGTCGCGCTTCGACGCGGACGAGCCGGCGCTCGACATCCTCATGTCGGTGCTGGCGGAGGGCCGGAGCTCGCGCCTCTACCGCTCGCTGGTCTACGAAAAGCAGATCGTCCGCGACGTGAACGCCTTCTTCTCGGCGATGGAGATCGCCGGCGAGATCGAGATCGACGCGACGCTGGCGCCGGGCGGCGACGTCCGAGCCGTGGAGGCGGCGCTGTTCGAGGAGCTGGGCCGAATTCAGTCGGCACCGCCCTCCGAAGAGGAGGTGCAGCGCGCGATCAACCGCCTCGAGGCCCACTTCGTGCGCCAGCTCGAGAGCGTCGGCGGCTTCGGCGGCCGCGCCGACCTCCTGAACTACTTCAACGTCTTCGCGGGCGACCCGGGGCGCCTGAACAGCGACTTCGAGCGCTACGCGGGCGTGCGGCCGGCGGACGTGCAGCGGGTCGCGGCCCGTTACCTGGGGCCGGGCCGCGTACGGCTCCTGGTCTCGCCGGAGGAGGCGGTCGCGGCGTCGCCGGTCGAGGTCGACCGGACGCAGCAGCCGCCCCCGACGCCGGAGCCCTCGTTCCGGCCGCCGACGCCGCGCTGCCTTCAGCTTGGGGGCGGGCTTGACCTCCTCGTCGTCGAGAAGCGAGAGGTGCCGACGATCGCGCTCGCGCTCTACTTCACGGGCGGCGCCGTGAGCGACCCGGCGGCGCAGCCGGGGCTGGCGTCGTTCACGGGGCGGCTGATGATGGAGGGGACGCAGACCCGCTCCAGCACCGATATCGCCGACGAGGGCGACTTCATCGCCGCGCGGCCGTCGATCGGCATCGACCGCGAAGGCGTCGTCGTCTCGACGGAGGCGCTGACGCGCCACTGGCCGCGGGCGCTGGCGCTGCTGGCGGACGTGCTGCGCAACCCGTCCTTCCCGGCGGCGGAGATCGAGCGGGTGCGCCAGGAGCGGCTGACAGACCTGCGGCGGCTGCGGGACGATGCCAACGCGATCGCCGGCCGGCTGGAGAACGGCCTCCTCTTCGGTGCCGAGACGCCGCACGGCCACCCGATCAGCGGCCGCGAGGCGGCGGTGGCGGCCTTCGGCCGCGACGAGCTCATCGCGCTGCACGCGGCGGTGATGGGCGGCGCCAGGCCGACCTTCCTCGTCGTCGGCGATATCGACGCCGAGACGGTCGCGCGTCAGCTGGAGGAGGCGTTCGCCGGCTGGCCGGCGGCCGCGGCGGTGTCGACGCCTGCCAGCGAGGCGGAGCGCGCGCCGACCTCGATCTACCTCGTCGACAAGCCGGGCGCGGCCCAGTCGGTGATCGGGGCGTCGCAGGTGACGGTCGCGCGGACCGACCCGGACTACGCGGCGCTCTCCGTGATGCACATGGCCTTCGGAGGCCAGTTCACGGCGCGCCTGAACATGAACCTGCGCGAGGACAAGGGCTACACCTACGGCTATCGCTCGCACTTCGACTGGCGCCGGGCTCGGTCGAGCTTCGGCGCGAGCGGCGCCGTCCAGACGGCGGTGACGAAGGAGGCGCTGGTCGAGACGCTGAAGGAGTTCGCCGACCTCCAGGGCCGGCGGCCGCTGACGGAGGAGGAGTTCGAGAAGTCGCGCCTCGGGATGATCCGGGGCTTCCCGCCGACCTTCGAGACGCCGGGCCAGGTGCTGCGCCGCCTCGTCGACCTAGCTCACTTCGGCCTCGCGGACGACTACTACGAAGGCCACGTGGCGCGCCTGGAGGCCGTGACGCTGGCGGACGTGCGGCGGGTGGCAGCGGCACACGTGGACGCCGACAAGCTGACAGTCGTCGTCGTCGGCGACCGGGCGGCGGTCGAGCCGGGGCTGCGCGAGCTCGATCTGCCGCTCGTGCTCCTCGACTACGAGGGCGCGGTCATCGACTAGGCCGGCAAGCCTTCACATGAAATGCCATCATCGTTGGCGTCGAGGCCGTTTTTGTCGGTCGGATCGACCGTCTGTGTGAACCGCGTCGCCTCTGTCCTTGTCGGGAAATCGGGGCAGTTGAGCACGTTCCCGGCGGGATTGTGGCACCAGTCCTGCGCTGCCTGGGACGTGAAGGTGTTGCAGTTGTCCGTCGGGACGGTTGTGGCGGTCGGTGGAGGCTGGGTTGGCGTGGCCGGCACCGGCGTTGCCGTTGAGACGGGAGCGGTGGTAGCGGTTGGCAGTACTGCGGTTGAGGTGGAGGCGGGAGGAACGGTGGCGGTGGGCGGTACGGTGGTTGACGTTGGCGGAGCGCTGATCGCCGTCGCCGGAATCGAAGTGGCCGTGGAGGGAACTGCTGTGTTCGTAGCAGCGATGGTTGCGGTAGGAGCAATCGTCGTTGCAGTGGGAGTGAGATCGTTGGCTGGCGTTGCGGTGACCGTGGTCGGCGTCAACGCAATCGTGGCGGTCGAGGCCGGGTCTGACGAGGCGTCATCCTCTCCGCTCCCGAAGGCAATGCTCAGGATCAGCAAAGCCGCGAAAGCGGCGCCACTCCAGGCGAGAACCTTCGTCCACCACGCGCTCGGTCCGACCAGCCAGCGCCAATAGTTCCTAAGCTACGTAAGTCGCAACCTCTCCATGCGCCGGGATTATACCGTGTGCGATAGAGCCAGCAAGCTGGAGCTCCGGTCATCGCATGACCGTAGGGCTGCCCGTGAGGCGAGCGCATGCAAGTGAGCAAGCGGCCGCCGACGCGCGGGTCGATCTGGCAGGTTGGTACCGTGAAGCCTCTGGGGGCCGTACCAACGTGCGAAGCGCTCGGCTTCCGTCCACGCCCGCCACACGACTTCGCGGGGTGCCTGGAAGATCCGCTCGATGACGAGCCCTCCTGTCTCTGCCGGGGCGCTATCTCCCTGAACCACCTTCATTCTCCTTTCTTTGAGCACCGCCTTGGCGGTCTCTCCCTTCCTGCTGAACCTCGTCCAGATACTCGTCCAGGCGCTCGAAACTCTGCTCCCAAAACTGGTGGTAACGTTCGATCCAGTCGTCGGCATCCTTGAGTGGGCCGGCCTCCAGCCGGCAAGGGCGCCACTGCGCCTGGCGGCGGCGCTCGACGAGGCCGGCGCGCTCAAGCACCTTGAGATGCTTGGAGACGGCCGGGAGAGTCATGGCGAAGGGCGTCGCCAGTTCGGTGACCGAGGCCTCGCCGGCGGTCAGGCGGGCGAGGATAGCCCGCCGGGTCGGGTCGGCGAGGGCTGCGAAGGTCGCGCTCAAGGGGTCAGTCGTGACGGTCATTACACTATCCAGTTAAATAACTAATAGGTTTAATACACCGCTCTGAGGCGCCTGTCAAGGCCCGGTTTCAGCTCAAGTGCCTAGCTCTTCGGCGGCAGGGCGGCGTGCAGCCAGGCGGTGAGGTCGGCGACCTCACCGGCGGCGATGGCGTGCGACATGGCGTACTCGCGGTAGACGGGGGCGTAGCCCTCGGCCTCGAGGAAGGCGCGCGTCTCGCGGCCGCGCTCGATCGCGATCCGGGGGTCGTGCACGCCGTGGCCGACGAAGACGGGCTGAGCGCGCTCGGCCGGCAGGCGGGAGCGCAGGTCGTCGGCGTCGCGGAAGGCGCCGCTGAGGACGGCGAGGCCGGCGAAGGTTTTAGGCCTAAGCAGGCCATAGCGCAGGGCGAGGCCGCCGCCCTGGGAGAAGCCGCCGAGCACGACCCGGCCGGGCGTCACGCCGGTCGCCGCCATGAGCTCGGCGATGAAGGCGTCGAGCAGCGCCTCGACGGGGTCGAGATCGTCGAAGGGCTGCGGCGCCTCTGTCGCTGAGGCGGCAGGCGGCGGCGCGGCGCCGGGGCGGCTGGCGCTCCAGCTGAAGGCCTCGCCGCCGCCGAGGTCGACGCGGTAGGGGGCGTTGGGGAAGGCGTACTGGTAGCCGGTGCTGTCGACGGCGGCGGCGAGGCCGACGAGGTCATGCATGCTGGCGCCGAAGCCGTGGAGGAGGACGACGAGGGGATAGGCAACCCCGGGCTCATAGCCGTCGGGCTGGACGAGGACGTAGGGGAGGCTGCCGGCGTCGTCGATGGTAGCGGTGTGCATGGCCTTCCCTTCACGAGGATGGGTCGTGGTCGCGACGGTCGCTAGACGTTGGTCGATGCTATCACGCGGCGCCGGCGGCGCCGGCGTTCGGTTCGCTTAGTCGGCAATCGGCGCCGCTCGGTCGGCTGGAAATAGCCGGCCCCATCGGAGTGAAGCAGCAGTAATCAAGGAGGACAGAGGAACATGGCGACTCTATTTGTCAGGCACAAGGTGGCGGACTATGCGGTCTGGAAGAAGGCGTACGACGACTTCGACGCCGAGCGCAACGGCATGGGCGTGACCTCGGCCGGCGCCTACCAGCTCGACGGCGACCCGAACGACATCACGGTCTACCACGCCTTTGCGACGATGGACGCCGCGAAGGCGTTCGGCGGCAGCGCCCGCCTGCACGAGGCGATGGAGGGGGCCGGCGTCCAGGGACGGCCCGAGGTCTGGTTCGCGAACCGGGTCTAGTCGGCCGGCCGTGGCGCCGGGTCGCGGTGTCTAGCTAAGACCTCGCAGGCTCCAATGCTATGGCGCCCCGCATGAATCCAGGATCGACGTACCATCACGATCCTTGCGCAAGTTCGCGCGGTGCGTGATTCAACGTTGCGTTAGATTGCGTCAGGTTCTTGGAGGTCGACGAATACGCCGTAGTGGTCGGACGGGATGATCCCGAAGCGGTTATGAGGTTCTCGACCAAAAATGCCTGCCTGGAGGATCTGTATGCCGAGGCTCGATTCGCTCGTACGCAGATAAAGCTTGTCGAATCGTGCAGGGGTCTCGTTGCTTACCTCGTCTTGCCAGCGAGGATTATTGAGGAAGTCCAGGGTCACGGGGGGTGATTCCCCGAGGTTTGCGTGCCAGGCATGTGCGAGGTCGCGCCACTGCGTCCTGTACCCCTCGATACTCGCTCGACCTTCGAGGAAGCGGGCGAGGAGAGAGTCCGACTCATCGTTGAAGTCTCCGCAGAGGATTTCGTAATCGCAAGAGTGGCTGTCTATCAGTTCTCTAACGATGCGGGCGATATGTTGCTCGCGACTCGATGCCTGCCGGTAGTCCAAGTGAACGTTGGTGACGCCTAATGAGCGGCCCTTCCAATCGACGGCGATCTTCATCGCCCAATTGTTGTTCGTGGCAACCCTTTCCCAATTGGTTCGCACCGCCTCGAAAGGCAGCTTGCTGATAAAGGCTAAGCCCTCAGGTCTTTCGCCTTCATCAGGGGCTTCTGGTTCTTCCAGCTGTATCACGTGCGGGTAGTCTGTTTCTTCACGGAAGAAATCCACCAATGACTGACGGTCCCTTGCCTGGGTTGGCGCTTCCTGCAGCGCCACGATGTCGGCGTCCAGGAACGTCAGCTCCTCAACGATGGCAGCTAAACGTCGGGCCCAGTTGGTGGTCGAGTTCCAGAGATTGTAGGTCGCTATGCGCATGGTCTGGCCGACTGCTGATTTAGGTGCTGGCGTCCCTGGAGGGATTCGAACCCCCGACCGGCCGCTTAGAAGGCGGCTGCTCTATCCTCTGAGCTACAGGGACGCGATTTCATCAGCTGGTCGTGCGTCTGGTTTTAACCTTGTGGTAGCGGCCGCCGGCGCGGCTATCGATCGAGACGATCTCGACGTTCGCGAGCGCCGACGAGGTGGTGATGTGCTTCTGGATCAGCCGGCCGAGCGGCTGGGCGGCGGTGACGGCGGCGATGCCGGCGACGAGGGCGTTACCGACGCGGTCCTTGCGGGCGGCGCTGCCGAGGACGAGCAGGGTCGAGAGGCTGGCGAGGACGCCGGCGGTGACGAGGTTGGTGCCGCAGAGCGGCGTCACGGCCCAGGCGGCCTCGCCGCGCTGCAGACGGTTGAGGCCTTCGCGGGCGGACTCGGCCACGGCCGCGGCCGGCAGGCCGCCGTAAATATAGAAGCCGTCGCCGGTTGCGCGACCGACGAGCCGCAGGTCGGGGCCGAGGCGCGCGATCAGCAGCGAGACGGTTGCGTGCTCGAGGGCGTGGTTCTGGCGGACCCGTTCGATGAATTCTGCGAGCATGGCTCAGTATAGCAATCGCCGCCCTAGTGGCGGGTGACGCCGGGCACGCCGAGGCGGATAACCTTCGAGATCTCGACCTCGATGATCATGGACTGGTCCGTGCCCAGGGCCTGGACCCGGATCGAGGCCGTGCGGGCGCCGGGCGGCGCCTGAGAGGCGTCGACCGTGATGCTGATGCGGCCGACACGGTTGCAGGGGGCGTCGCGCTCGCAGGGCAGCTCTTCGCCGACGGCGACGCCGGCGTAGGGGAGGACCTTGAGCCAGGGCTCGGTCGGTGTGGCGTACCAGGCGAGGACGCCTGATCCCTGGTTGAAGATGTTGACGAGCTCGACGGTGGCGCCGCTCTCCGGCGCGACGCCGATCTTGATCCTCTCATGGCTGATCTCCAGCCGCGGCGAGCCGAGGATCGCCTCCCGCAGGTCACCGTCCGGCACCTCGGCGGCGTCGACGTGGAAGGGCTGGGGCGTCGGGATGTCCATGTTGACGTAGGGGAAGATGAAGTTGTCGAGGTCGAGCGCCTGCTCGAAGACGCCGCTGTCGAGGTCGGGCAGGCTGATCTCCTGCGCCTGCCAGAGCGGGTCGCCGTCGACGACCGGCGGCGAGGCGGCGCAGCCGAAGACGAGCTCCTGGTAGGGGTAGTTACCGCGGTTGTGGCCCTTGCCGTCGCCGGTGCCGGCGCAGCTATAGGGCGAGCGGGGCCAGCTGCCGTAGATCGGGTCCATGGGGTGGTTGCTGCGGTTGGCGCCGGGGCCGGTGAAGCCGTTGTAGCTCCAGACGGCGTAGTACCAGTTCTCGATGACGCCGGGGTGGCCGTTCGTGTCGAGGCCGACGATCGGCCGCTTCTCCGGGGCGTCGTTCCACTTGTCGGCGAGGATGAAGGCGCCGCGGGCGATGTTGTAGGCGAAGTGGCTGGCGACGAGGGCCTGCTCCGGCGAGCCGCGGCCGTCCTCTCCGGCCGGCACGGTCATGCCGCTGGTCACCTGGGCGACGCCGTGGCCGCAGTCGAACGAGACGAGGGCGGGGCCGATCGAGCCGAAGGGCACGTCGCCGGCGGCCTGGGTGATGCTGCTCTCGATCCAGCCGATCGCCTTGAGGAGGACGGTGGGGATCTTGCCGGCCTCCGTCTGGCGGGCGTTGCGGGGGCCGAACTCGAGGTCGGGGAGGCCGAAGTAGGGGTCGTCGGGGAAGAGCATGTTGAAGGCGGCGAGCTCGATCGTGTCGGTGAAGAGCTTGAGGTCCTTGAGGTCCTCGTAAGAGGTCGGCGTGAACGGGAAGGCGCAGCCTTCGGCATGGGCGGGCGCCGGCCGGCCGGCGGTGGCGGCGAGCAGGCCGCCGACGAGCGCGAGCGCGAGGCGCAGGGGCAGCCGCGTCATCGCGTTATCCAGCCGAGGACCGTGAGCTCGCCGGCGGCGAGGGCGGTGCGTTTGCCGGCGGCGTCGAGGAGGAGGACGTCGGAGCGGCCGGGGTCGACCGCGGAGTTCCCCTCGAAGCGGCGCAGGGCAAGATAGCCGTCGCCGGACCAGGCGAGCGGGACCTCGAAACCGATCCCCGGGGTCTGGATTGTGCTCAGGCTGCCGTCCGCTTCGCTGACGGCGACGCCGGCTTCGCCGGGGGCAAGGCGGCCGACCGCGAGGCTGCCGTCGTCGCGCCAGACGGGGTTGAACCGTCGCCGGTCGCGCCGGTCGCGCCGGTGGCGGCGCCGATCCTGCCGGTTCCGAGGTCGAGGATGCGGGCGCGCGAGGAGAGCTCGGTAGCGCTGAACGTGAGCTCGAGGTAGGCGAGGCGGTCGCCGGCCGGCGCGAGGCTCCAGTCGCGGGTCAGGCCGTCGGCCAGCGGTGCGATGAGCTCGGAGCTGCCGTCGGCGGCGACGGCGAAGAGGCGGGAGCTGTCCCCGTCGAGGGCGACGTAGAGGAGGCGGCCGTCCGGCGTAAAGGCGACCGGGAAGAGGGCGGCGCCGGCCGACACGACGAGTGTCCGCTCCGCGCCGCTAACGAGGTCGAGGCCGGCGATCTGGAAGTCGGGCCGGCTGCGGCGGAAGACGACCGTGGCGCCGTCCGCCGACCAGACCGGCGGCACGAGGAGGTCGACGCCGCCGGCGAGCAAGCGCGGCTCGCCGTCGCCGGCGAGGGACGCGACCCAGAGCTCGGCGAGGGCGTCGGGCGCCGGCGCGACCGTGTCGGGCGGCAGCAGCGTATAGGCGAGGCTCCCGCCGCCGGGCGCGAGGGTGGCGAGGGCGCCGAAATCGGGTGCGTGGTCGATGCGGCGGATGAGAACGCGGTCGGCGGGCCGGGCCGGGTCGGCGAGCCAGAGGCTGTCGGCGCCGCGCCCGAACTCGAGGTAGGCGACGCGCTCGCCGGCGCCGGCGCTGCTCACGGCCGCGCGCGGCGCCGCCTGCTCCATGAAGAAGCCGGCGACGAGGCTCAGGAGGAGGGCGAGGGCGAGCGCGAGCAGGGCCCAGGTGGCGAGGCCGCTATGACGCGGCGCGGCGGTGGTCCGCAAGCCCAAGGTCTCGCTCCAGTCGGCCGGCCCGTGATCACTAGGCGTCCGGCTGCGGCGGCGGCCTCCGCCACGCCTTCCTCACGTGACGGACGACGTACCAGACGACGAAGACCGTGAGGGCGATCGCCACGAAGATGTCGCCTGGGGCCATCCAGGCGCGCAGGTCCTCCCAGTTCTCGCCGAGGATGAACCCGGCGGCGGCGAGGAGGGTGGCCCAGAGCACCGAGCCGGCAAAGGTGAAGATCGTGAAGACGCGAATGTCCATGTGGGCGACGCCGGCCGGGATGCTGATGAAGGACCGGACGAGCGGGATCATGCGGCCGAAGAAGACGGTCCAGGGGCCCCAGCGGTCGAAGAAGCGGTCGGCGGACTCTATCTCCTCGGTCGAGATCAAGAGATAGCGGCCGTAGCGGTCGAGCAACGGCCGTCCGCCGAGGGCGCCGAGGTAGTAAAAGACGATGGAGCCGAGCGTGCTGCCGAAGCCGCCGAGGAGGCCGGCGAGGAGGATCCACTCGGCGCCGAGGCCCTTCTCTTTGATCAGCATCCAGCCGGCCAGCGTCATGACCGCTTCGCTCGGGATGAGGAAGATCACGGTCTCGAGCGCCATCAGGACGACGACGCCCGGCCACTGGATGAGGTCGTAGGTACTGCCGATGAAGTCGAGCAGCGCGGTTTCGATGTCGTGTATCAGTCGTAGGCACTCCTCGTCGAAGCCGGCCCCGCCTCCGACTAGAAGCGCACCGAGTCTAGCAGAGGCGCCGCCGCCATTTCAAATCGGCGCCGGCCCCGGTTCGACCGGGGCGCGAGCCGCTTCTATAATTCATGGCAATTCAGGACGAATTCAAGCGAACCCGGCGAGCGCGGAGGAGCGGCGTGGCGGCGGAAACGACCCCGGCGATCGAGGCCTCGCGGGAGCTCTACATGGACCGGCGGGTCTGTAGCGTGAGCGCGGACCGGATCGACATCCACCCGGCTCGCAGCATCATCTTCCTGCCGATCTTTACGCTGGCCCTCGGCCTCGCCGCTTTCCCGGTCCTCTTCTTCTGGGCCGGCTCCCTGTCGCTGGAGGCGCGCCTCTTCGTGACGCTCGGTGCCCTCGTCGTCGTGCCGATCTCGGGCGTCGGGCTCGTCTACAGCATCGCCGGCGCCCACATCGTCATCGACCGGGCGAAGCAGTCGGCGGTGCTGCAGCAGGGCTATCTCGGCATGGGCGTCGGCACGCAGGACCTGGTGCCGTTCTGGAAGTTCGAGCGCCTGCAAGTCGAGGAGTTGACGCCGCACGACTACCGTGGCCATCAGGACGATTTCGCCCAGTATGAGGTAACGATCGTCAAGATCAGCGGCACGCGGGTGCCGATCGGCACCGTCACCGTCGCGCGGGCGGAGGCGAAGGAAGGCCTGGCGCGGGCGAAGGAGATCGCTGCGCTCGTGGCGGCGATGGCCGGCAGCCGCGTCTACGTGGCGCGGCGCAAGCAGGCGAAGGGGCCGAAGGTCACGGCCGGCGGGGCGTGAGCGCGCCGCGGCTCTCGCTCGTCGTGCCGGCCTTCAACGAGGAGCAGCGGCTCGGCGCCTCGCTGGCGCGAGTCGGCGCCTTTCTCGCCGGCCTCGACTACGCGTGTGAGCTGATCGTCGTCGACGACGGCAGCGGCGCCGCAGGCCGGGCGGCCGCGGCCGCGGCGGTCGCGGCGCTGCCGGCCGGCGTGGAAGGAACGCTGCTTCGCCATGAGGCGAACCGGGGCAAGGGCGCCGCCGTCCGCACCGGCTGCCTCGCCGCGGCGGGCGAGCAGGTCGCCTTTATCGACGCCGACCTGGCGACGCCGCCGGAGGAGCTGCCGGCGCTCTTGGCGGCGCTCGATGCGGGCGCCGACGTCGCGATCGGCGTGCGGACCCAGGCCGACGGCTCCGACATGCGCGACGAGCGCGGCCTGGGCCGCCGTCTCGCCGGTCGCGCTTTCGCCTACGTTACAGGGCGGCTGCTCTTGCCGGGCGTCGGCGACAGCCAGTGCCCCCTGAAGGCGTTTCGACGTGAGGCGGCGCAGCGGCTCTTCCGGCTCCAGCGGATCGATAGCTGGGCCTTCGATGCGGAGCTCCTCTACCTCGCCTCCCGGCTGGGGTTGAGCGTCGCGCGGGTGCCGGTACGCTGGCGGGCGATGCCGGGCTCCCACCTGCGCATCGGTCTCGGCAGCGGCGTCGAGGTGCTGAACCTGGCGCGGATCCGCTGGCGCCACCGTACCGTCGGCAGCGAGACGGCTTAGCGCGCCGGGTCGGCGTAACCGTAGCTATGGCGGGCCCGCCGGTCTCGTTGATATACTGACGCCTTCAACCAGCGCCAGGCGCCCCGGCTCAAGCGGCAGCGGCGCGGATCGGACTTGACATGACGGCGAGAGTGTTCATCGATGGCGAGGCCGGCACGACCGGCCTCCAGATCGCCCAGCGGCTCGGCGAGCGGCGCGACATCGAGCTGCTCCACCTCAGCGAGGCCGAGCGCAAGGACGCCGGGCGGCGGGCGGCGCTGCTCAACACCGCCGACGTCTCGATCCTCTGCCTGCCAGACGACGCGGCGCGGGCGGCCGTAGCGCTGGTCGAGAACGACGAGGCGCGGCTGATCGACGCCTCGACAGCGCACCGCACGGCGCCGGGCTGGGTTTACGGCTTCCCCGAGCACGACGCGGCGCGGGCGGCGGCGATCGCCGCGGCGAAGCGGGTGAGCAACCCGGGCTGCTACGCCTGCGGCGCCGTCGCGATGATCCATCCTCTGGTCGCGGCCGGCCTGCTGGCGGCGGACGGGCCGCTGACGATCAACGCCGTCTCGGGCTACTCGGGCGGCGGCAGAAGGCTGATCGAGGCCTACGAGGACGCCGCCTCGTCGGAGGCCACGGAGAGCAACCACGCCCTTTATGGCCTCGACCTGGAGCACAAGCACGTGCCGGAGATCGAGCTGCACGGCTCGCTCGGGCGGCGGCCGATCTTCGTGCCGAGCGTCGGCCGCTTCGCCCAGGGGATGATCGTCTCGCTGCCGCTGCAGCTCTGGTCGCTGCCCGGCGCGCCGAAGCCGGCCGCCGTCCACGCGGCACTGGCGGCGCACTACGCCGGCAAGGGCGGCCCTCAGGGCGTCACGGTCGCGCCGCTGGCGGCGTCCGCCCGCTTCACGAGTCACCTCGACGCGGAGATGCTCAACGGCAGCGACGGCCTGACGATTCACGTCTTCGGCAGCGAGGCGCGGGAGCAGGCCGTGGTCTGCGCCGTGCTCGACAACCTCGGCAAGGGCGCGGCCGGGCAGGCGGTCCAGAACCTGAACCTGATGCTCGGCCTGCCGGCGACGGCTGGCATCGAGCCGCTGGTCGCGCCGCTGCCGCCGGCGCCGGGAGCCTGAGGCTCAGGCCCCAGCGATGCTGATCGACCCGATCCCGGAAGGCAGCCTGACGACGCCGCTCGGTTATCTGGCCGGCGCCGTTAGCGCCGGTATCAAGACGAAGCCGGGCGCGCTCGACCTCTGCCTGCTCTACTCGGAGCGAGAGACGGTCGCGGCCGCCGTCTTCACGCAGAGCCTGGTCAAGGGCGCGCCGGTGATCCTCAGCCAGGAGCGAGTGGCCGACGGCCGCCTGCGGGCGGTGGTCGTCAACTCCGGCTGCGCCAACGCGCTCAACGGCCCCGGCGGCCGCGAGGACGCGCTGCGGATGACGGCGCTCGCCGCCGAGAAGCTCGACCGCGACCCGGACGAGGTCGCGGTCGCCTCGACCGGCGTCACCGGCGTCCGCCTGCCGATGGCGAAGATCGAGGCGGCGCTGCCGAGCCTGACGCTTTGGCGCGAGGGTGGCTCCGATTTCGCCGCGGCGATCATGACCACGGACACGTTCGCGAAGCAGTGCGCCTTCGGCGTGCGCGACTCGGCCGGCGTCTACTCGATCGGCGGCTGCGCCAAGGGTGTCGGCATGATCCACCCGAACATGGCGACGATGCTCGCCTACGTGACGACGGACGCCGCCGTCGAGGCCGGCCTGCTGCGCGAGCTCGTGCGCAATGTGGCGGACGAGACGCTCAACATGCTCACGGTCGACGGCGACACGAGCTGCAGCGACACGCTGCTCGTGCTCGCCAACGGCGCCTCCGACCTGCCCCAGATCGAGGCGGGCACGCCGCGGGCGGCGGAGCTGCGGGAGGCGCTGAGCGCGGTCTGCCTCCAGCTGACCCGGATGCTGGCGCGGGACGGCGAGGGCGCGAAGCGCCTGATCGAGGTAGAAGTCCGGCGGGCGGCGTCGCTAGCCGACGCGCGCCTGATCGCGCGGACGATCGCGAGCTCGCCCCTGGTGAAGACGGCGGCTGCCGGCGCCGACCCGAACTGGGGCCGCATTCTCGTCGCGGCCGGCCGCGCCGGTGGCGCCCTCGATCTGGAGAAGCTCGACCTCCGCCTTCAAGGCGAGCTGATCTTCGCGGCGGGCGTGCCCCTGCCCTTCGACGACGCCGCCCTGAGCGCCCGCCTCGACTCGGACGAGGTGCGGATCGGCCTCGACCTCGGCCTCGGCGAGGCGCGGGCGAAGGCCTGGGGCTGCGACCTGACGACGGACTACGTCCACATCAACGCCGACTACCGGACGTAGGCATCGTCGTCGTGAGCAGGCGGAGCTTCGGCCTCGCGGCCGGCGCGTCGCCGCCGGTCGCGGCCGTTCTTGTCCCGCTGCGGCGTCTTCCCGGCACCGCTCGCCGTAGTCTGCCCTTGGTCCGTTCTTTCAGCGCCAGCGCTGTATTTTCGAGGGCTCTCGCGGCTTTAGCGGGCCGGATTCGGGCGCCGCGGCGGCCCGCGCTTGTTAGTTGACGGCCCTTTGCCCGACAATGAGGCCGATGAACGGGCCGATCGTGGCGAAAGTAGGCGGCAGCACCCTTGGCAGCCATGACACGGCACTCGCCGATGTCGCGGCGCTGCGAGCCTCCGGCCGTGCCGTGGTCGTGGTCCACGGCGGCGGCGACGCCGCCACCGGCTGGCTGAAGCTCCACGGCATCGAGAGCGAGTTCGTCGATGGGCTGCGGGTCACGGGCCCGGCGGCAATCGACGTCGTCATGGCCGTGTTCGCCGGGCTCGTGAACAAGCAGATCGTCGGCGAGCTGCGGGCGCTGGGCGCGCCGGCCTTCGGCCTCGCCGGCATGGACGGCGGCCTGATCGAGAGCCGCCAGCTCGACCCGCGCCTCGGCTACGTCGGCGAGATCACGGCCGTGGACAGGCGGCCACTGGACACGCTCCTCGCCGCCGGCTACCTGCCGGTCGTGGCGTCGCTGGGCTTCTGGCCGGCCGAGGGCCGGACGATGAACATCAACGCCGACACGGTCGCCGGCGAGATCGCCGCCGCGCTGGGCGCGAGCGACCTCGTCTTCCTCACGGACGTTGCCAACGTCCGTGACGCCGACGGCGCCGCCCTCAAGGAGATCAGCATCGAGAAGGCGACGGCGCTGATCGATAGCGGCACCGCCGCCGGCGGCATGATCCCGAAGCTCCGCGCCGGCGCGCGGGCGGCAGCGGCCGGCGTCCGCTGCCAGATCGTCGACGGGCGCGAGGCGCACGCGCTGGGCGCCGTGCTCGAGGGCATCGACCTGGGCACTCTGGTGAGAGCCTAAGCGTGTTCAACCGGTTTCCGGGCCAGGGCAGGCCGCCGGAGGGCGAGGACTTCGGTCCGCCGCCGCCGCCCTTCCGGAGCCGCCGGCGGCGCTGGGATCTCGGCGGCTTCGGCAACGCCAGACCCTGGATCATCCTCGGCGTCAGCCTCATCCTGCTCTTCATCGTCCTGAGCACGGCGAAGGGTATCTATGTCGACCTGCTCTGGTTCGATGGCGCCGGCTACGAGTCGGTCTACTCGAAGATCATCAGGACGCGGGTCCTGCTCTTTCTCGGCGGCGCCGCCGTCTTCATTGCCGTCTTCGGGCTGAACGCCTTCCTCGCCGGCCGCGTGGCGCTGCGGACGCCGGCCCCGGATTTGCCGGAGGCGGAGGCGACGGCGCTGCGGCGCCTGGGCCTGCTGATCCTGATCGCGGTGACGCTGATCTTCGCCGTGATCTTCGGCGTGAGCGCGGCGACCAACTGGGAGACGGTGCTTCTCTACCTGAACCGGGAGCCCTTCGGCATCGAGGACCCGCAGTTCGGCCGCGACATCGGCTTCTACGTCTTTACGTTGCCGCTGCTGCACGCGGTTCAGGGCTGGCTGATGGGCCTGGCGGTCCTGTCGACACTCCTCGTCGCCGGCCTCTATCTCTTCCGCTTCATGGTCGGCGGCGCCGATGGCACGAATTCCCGCCTGACAAAAGCCCACCTCTTGCTGCTACTCCTCCTCGTGGTCTCGCTCTTCATCTGGAGCTACTGGCTCGGCCGCTTCGAGCTCAACTTCTCGGAGTCGGGCTTCGCCTACGGTGCCTCCTATACGGACGTCAACGCCCGGCTG
Organism: Dehalococcoidia bacterium; assembly: GCA_963664765.2. GTDB lineage: Bacteria > Chloroflexota > Dehalococcoidia > DSTF01 > WHTK01 > WHTK01. The sequence goes on from CAXXWO010000005.1 coordinate 89,568, forward strand.
CCCTTCATCTACATCGGCATGGCCCTGGGCGTCGCGACGGCGGTCACGCTCCTCCTGGCGATGGTCCGTCCCGGTATCATCCTGCCTGCGGGCATGATGGTCGCCTGGGCGGCGATCGCCGTGCTCGGCGGCGCCGTCTATCCGGCCTTCGTCCAGCGCTTGACAGTCGCCCCGGACGAGCTCGAGAAGGAGCGCCAGTTTATCGACCGCACGATCACGGCGACGCGGGCGGCGTTCGGCCTCGAAGAGATCGAGGAGCGCCGGTTCCCGGCGAACCCGTCCGTGTCGGCGGCGGAGATCGCCAACCATCCCGACACGATCGGCAACGTGCGGCTGCTGGACGTGGACCCGCTCCTCCAGACCTATAACCAGATCCAGACGATCCGGCCGCTGTACTCCTTCCTCGACGTCGACATCGACCGCTACCTGATCGACGGCGAGCTACGCCAGGTCATGGTCTCGGCCCGCGAGCTCTCCTCGAGCAACCTGCCGATCAACCGCCAGACCTGGATCAATCGCCGCTTGGAGTTCACCCACGGCTATGGCGCCGTGATGTCGCCGGTCAACGCCGTCGTCGAAGAGGGATTGCCGGAGCTCTTCATCAAGGACATACCACTGGAGTCGAAGGGCCAGAACCCGGCGGACGGCATCGAAGAGATCAAGATACCGGGGGCGCTGCCGGTCGTGCAGCCGCGGATCTACTACGGCGAGGAGCCGGACGAATACGTGATCGTCAAGACGAAGTCGGAGGAGTTCGACTTCCCCGTCGGCGAATCGGACCAGGCACGCAACGTCTTCGGCGGCGACGGCGGCGTCGGCCTCGGGTCGATGTTCCGGCGCCTCGTCTTCGCCTGGGAGTTCGGCGACATTAACATCGCCCGCAGCGGCAGCCTCACTGGCGACAGCCGCATCCTCTTCCGGCGCAACATCGTCGACCGCATCGAGACGATCGCGCCCTTTCTCGCCCTCGACCGCGATCCCTATCTGGTGATCGCCGACGGGCAGTTCTTCTGGATTCAGGACGCTTACACGACCACGGACCGCTACCCCTACTCGCAGCCGACCGGCAGCCCGAACCCGGACCTCGTCGGCGCCAACTACGTCCGCAACAGCGTCAAGGTCGTGATCAACGCCTACGACGGCACGACGACCTTCTACGTGCGTGACCCGGACGACCCGCTGATCAAGGCCTACGGCAAGATCTTTCCTGACCTCCTGACGCCGCTGGCGGAGATGCCGCCCTCGCTCCGGCCCCACCTGCGCTACCCGGCGGACCTCTTCCTCGCGCAGGTAAACCAGTACCGGATCTATCACATCAAAGAGGCGGGCGTCCTCTACGGCGGCGAGGACATCTGGCGGATCGCGCGGGAGGCGACGGACGGCGCCCGCGTGGAGCCCTATTACTTGATCATGCAGCTCCCCGGCGAGGCAAAGGAGGAGTTCGTCCTCATCCTGCCGATGTCGCCGCGGGCGCCGCGTGAGAACACGATCGCCTGGGTGGCGGCGCGCTCCGACGGCGCCGATTACGGCAAGCTCCTCGCCTTCCTCTTCCCCACGGACCTGCTGGTCTTCGGCCCGAGCCAGGTGGAGTCGCGTATCGACCAGAACCCGGCGATCTCGGAGCAGTTCAGCCTTTGGGATCGCTCCGGGTCGCAGGTAATCCGCGGCAACCTCCTGATGATCCCGATCGGCGACGGCAACATCTTCGTCGAGCCGATCTATCTCCAGGCCGAGACGAGCCGCCTGCCGGAGCTAGTGCGGGTGGTCGTCGCCAACGGCAACCAGATCGCGATGGAGCCGACGCTGGAGCTAAGCCTCAAGGTCCTCTTCGGCGAGGTGCGGCCAACCCTGCCGGGTGAAACGCCGACCGCCACGCCGGTCGCGACCTCGACGCCGGACCCGGCGGCGACGCCGGGCGCCGCTGCGACGCCGACGCCGGTCGGCACACCGGCGGACGTCGGGAACGTCGCCGACCTGGCGCGCCAGGCGGACGCCGCCTTCGAGCGCGGCCAGGCGGCCTTGCGCGACAACAACGACTTCGCGACCTACGGCCGCGAGATGGCCGAAGTCGAGCGGCTGCTCAACCTCATCGTCGACCTGAGCCAGTAGGCGCCGGCGGCAGGGCCGCGAGCGCGTGCTACAATCCTTGCTTCCCGCGTTTGGAAGGGGAGGAATGCCATGACCGACTGGCCAGAGGTAGAGAGCCGCGTCTTCATGACCACGGGCCGGCGGATCCCGGCCGTCCTGGTCAGGGGCGAGGGGACGCGGGTCTGGGACGATGCCGGCAAGGCCTACCTGGACTTCTTCGGCGGGCCGGCGGTGCAGAGCCTCGGCCACTGCCACCCGGTCCTCGTTAAGGCGATCGAGGAGCAGGCCCGCACGCTGATTCACGTCTCCAACGTCGTCTACTCGGTGCCGCAGCTAAAGCTCGCCGAGCTCCTCACCGCGAACTCGTGCTGCGACCGGGTCTACTTCCCGAACAGCGGCGCCGAGGCGAACGAGGGCGCGATCAAGCTGGCGCGCAAGTGGGGCAAGGAGCGCAAGAGCGGCGCCTTCGAGATCATCTCGACGGCGGGCTCCTTCCACGGCCGCACGCTGGCGGCGGTGACGGCGACGGGCACGGAGCGCTACTCGGCGCCGTTCGCGCCGCTGCCGCCGGGCTTCGTCCATGTCGCCTACGACGACATCGAGGCGCTGCAGAAGGCGACGACGCCCCAGACCTGCGCGATCCTCCTCGAGCCGATCCAGGGCGAGGGCGGCGTCAACGTGCCCCATGAGTCCTACCTGCCGGCCGTCCGCGCCTGGTGCGACGCCAACGACATCCTCCTGATCTTCGACGAGGTTCAGACGGGGATGTGCCGCACGGGGCCGCTCTTCGCCTACCAGGGCCTCGGCGCGGAGCCGGATGTCATGACCCTGGCCAAAGGCCTTGCCTCCGGCGTGCCGATTGGCGCCCTCCTGGCGAGGGAGAGCTGCGCCGTGTTCACGCCAGGCGACCACGGCTCGACCTTCGGCGGCAACCCGCTGGCGACGGCGGCCGCCTACGCGGTCACGAAGTACATGCTCGATACGGACATGCCGGCGCGCGTCGATCGGATCAGCGCTTACCTGCTCGGCCGCCTCGCGGCGATACAGGAGCGCCTGCCGCTGGTCACGGGCGTGCGGGGCAAGGGCCTGCTCCTGGCGATCGGTCTTGGGCGGGAGGTCTCGGAGCAGGTCGTGCGCGATTGCCTCGAGGCAGGCCTGATCGTCAACAACGTGCGGCCGGACGCGGTGCGCCTGACGCCGCCGCTGACGGTGAGCGAGGCGGAGGTCGACGAGGCGGCCGCGATCCTCGAGCGGGCGCTGGCGCGGGCGGCCTGAGGTGCGAGTAGCTACCGCCCAAGCGCGGCTCAAGCGGGTCGTCTTCGTCGTCTCGATGGCTTTGGCTCTGGCGGCGCTGCTCGACCAGCTGCGCCGGCCGGGCGGCGAGCGCACCTGGCACGGCGCCGTGTTCGGCGTGCCCTACGACTTCCGCTGGCCATCGGGCAGGCGCACGCGGGCCGCCTGGTGGAACCCGGAGGATCGGCGCCTCTTCACGCCGCGCGACTTCGGCGTCGGCTGGGCCGTGAACCTGGCGCGCCTTCGCGACCTTGCCTCGCGCCGGGCGCGGCCCAACCACGACGGCGCGGCGGCCGTCGTGGTAGAAGTCGAGGTCGAGGGCGCGGCTGAGGTCGAGGCCGCGGCGGAGACGGAGGCGACGGATGGCTAGGCCACTGGCCGTGGTCGCCTTCAGCGGCGGCCTCGACACGACGGTGATCCTCCACTGGCTGCGAGCGAACGGCTGGGACGTTGCCGCCTACACGGCGAACCTCGGCCAGCCGGACGCCGACCTCGCGGGCGCCGCGGCGAAGGCGCGCGAGCTCGGCGCCGTCGACACGTTCGTCGATGACCTCAGGGGGGAGCTCGTCGACGAGTTCTTCCTGCCGGTGCTCCAGCTCCACGCCCGCTACGAGGGCCGCTACCTCCTCGGAACATCGATCGCGCGCGTGCCGACGGCGCGGGGCCAGATGCGCTACGCGAAGCGGATCGGCGGCAGTGTCCTCGTCCACGGCGCCACGGGGAAGGGCAACGACCAGGTGCGCTTCGAGACGGTCTACCGGGTGCTGCAGGAGGACCCGGCCTTTCGCCTGGCGGACTTCGGCATCTACGCGCCCTGGAAGGAGCCGGAGTTCCTCGCCCGCTTCGGCGCCGGCGGCCGCAAGGTGATGGCAGCCTACCTTGAGGAGCACCGCATACCCCTGCCGACGGGCGGCACGGACGAGGGGCCGCCATACTCGCAGGACGCGAATATACTTCACATAAGCTCAGAGGGCCGCGTCCTGGAGCGGCCGGAAGAGGACCACGACCAGGTGATGCTCACCTATATCAACCGCTGGGACGAGACGCCGGACCGGCCGGAGCGCCTGCGCGTCCACTTCGCCGCCGGCCGGCCGTTTCGGGTCGAGCTCCTCGACGAGGCGCGGGCGCCCCAGGCAGGCGGCGTCGAAATCGGCGAGAAGGACTCGATTCTGCCCGTCGTCGAGTACCTGAACCGGGCCGGCGGCCGCCACGGCGTCGGCCTCCTCGACATGGTGGAGTCGCGCTACGTCGGCCTCAAGTCGCGCGGCGTTTACGAGGCGCCGGCGCACGCGCTATTGCTAGCGGCGCACGAGGACCTGGAGTCGCTCGTCCACGACCACCGCCTCCTCCACGAGAAGGGCAAGCGGGCGCTGGACGTCGCCGAGGCAGTGTATCAGGGGCGCTGGTTCAGCCAGGAGATGGAGTCGTGGCTGGCGGTGAATGCGCTGGAGCAGCGGCGGGTGAGCGGCTGGTGCGAGCTGCGGCTGTTCAAGGGCCAGGCGCTGCCGGTGGCGCGCTTTAGCCCCCATTCGCTCTACAGCGAGGCGCTGGTGAGCTTCGATACGGCCTCGCAGGAGTATGACCCGGCGAAGGCGCGCGGCTTCATCGACATCCAGGCGGTCGAGCAACAGGCGCAGATGCGCCAAAAGAGAGGACTGGGCGAGAGCTAGATAGCTCAGGACAGTCGCGAGGGCATAGCGTACTATTGTTCTCATGAATGATGAGATCGAAGGGCGTCTAAAGCGCATCTACGCTGCTGTGGGCGCGATGTCCGAGGACTGGAACACAGATGCATTGAGGGTGGCTCGAACGCATGGTGCCCAGAGCGTTGGAGTGATGATTGATTTCAAGGTGGCACCTCGGATGAGGAGCTCTCAAACCGAATTCACACCCTGATCCACAACATAGCGAACCTCCGTGATCACCTGCGGAAGTGGGCACGAGACAACGGAAGGGACGTATCGAAGGTTGATGAAGCGTTTCAGGCTAGCCGGCCGATTCTCATAATCACCGATCTATCCAATAATGATAAACATGCCTATCCACCAAGGAGCGGCGGATTGTCGGGTCAGGCTCCGCGTTTGGGTGAGATCACGCGAGCAATGCAACTTCGAGTTGGCGGTTCAAGCTTTCTTTTCTCATTAAAGGATGGCTCAGTCTCAACGACCGGTGATCCGCGAGAGGTGATTGAGGCCGAAGTCGTAGACAAAGATGAAAAACACGTAGGTTGGCTTCCCGAGATTGCCAAGGAGGCAATCAATGCATGGGAGAGTGTCCTGGCTGATCTGAATCCGTCAGCCTAGGCTGGTGCCCCCTAGTATGGCCCGCTAACATGAGGCCGTGGCAGGAGAGCAGCAGAAGCCGTGGGCGGGGCGCTTCGGCGCCGATACGAGCCCCCTCGTCGATGCCTTTACCTCGTCTCTGGCGGTCGACCGCCGCATCGCCATCGAGGACGTGCGCGCCTCGCTCGCCCACGCCCGCATGCTGGCGGCGCGTGGGATCATCCCGGCCGGCGACGGCGAGGAGATCCTCGCAGGGCTGATGCAGATCGGCGAGGAGATCGAGGCGGGGACGTTCACGATGGACGAGCGCCTCGAGGACGTCCACATGAACGTCGAGGCGCGGCTCGGCGAGATCGTCGGCGCCGCCGCCGGCCGCCTCCACACGGCCCGCTCTCGCAACGACCAGGTGGCGACGGACCTTCGCCTCTGGCTCAAGGAGGCGGTCGCGGAGACGATCGCGAGCCTGCACGACTTCCAGACGTCGCTGGTAGATGTCGCGGACCGGGAGCGGCGCGCCGTCCTGCCGGGCTACACCCACCTCCAGCGGGCCCAGCCGGTGCTCCTGGCGCACCATATGCTCGCCTACTTCGAGATGCTCGAGCGCGACATCGGCCGCTTTGCCGACTGCTACGCGCGGGCCGACGTCCTGCCCCTGGGCAGCGGCGCCCTCGCCGGCGTGCCGTATCCGATCGACCGTGAGATGGTCGCGCTGGAGCTCGAGTTCACGGCGATCTCGGCGAACAGCATCGACGCCGTGTCGGACCGCGACTTCGTCGTCGAGTACCTGGCGGCGGCGGCGCTGGCGATGATGCACGTCTCGCGCTTCGCCGAGGAGATCGTCCTCTGGTCGACGACCGAGTTCGGCTTCGTCGAGCTGCCGGACGAGTTCGCCACCGGGTCGAGCATCATGCCCCAGAAGAAGAACCCGGACGTCGCCGAGCTGGCGCGCGGCCGTACGGGCAAGGTCTACGGCGCCCTGATCTCGCTGCTGACGACGCTGAAGGGGCTGCCGCTGGCCTACAACCGCGACCTTCAGGAAGACAAGGAGCCGCTTTTCGCCGCCCACGACGCCCTCAACGCCTCGCTGAGCGTCCTGGCCGAGATGGTGCCGCGGCTGCGCTTCCGGCCGCTGGCGGTGCGACGAGCGGCCGCCGGCTTCCTTCTCGCGACCGACGTCGCCGACTACCTGACGCTGAAGGGCATGCCGTTTCGCGAGGCGCACGGCGTCGTCGGCCGGATCGTCGCCTACTGCGAGGCGAACCGGAAGGAGCTGCAGGGGCTGAGCCTGGAGGAGTACCGCCAGCACTCGGGCTTATTCGAGGCGGACGTGCTCCAGATCGGCGTGCGCAGCTCGCTGCGCTCGCGGGACGTGCCTGGCGGCACGGCGCCGCGGCGGGTGGCGGTGGCGATCCGGCGGGCGCGGACGATCCTACTCCGCCGCGAAGAAGAGGCTTGAGGCATTGCATGCCGGCAAACTGCTACCGCGCAGGGGAAGGAGCCTAGTATGCCAAAAGTTGGCCCAGTAGCACTGGCCGAGGTACGGGAGGCGTTGGCGCGCTATCGAGAAGAGGTGGAGGCGTCGAAGCTGCGCCCAAGCGCAAAGCGTACCTACCTGCTCCACGCTGGTCATTTCGTAAGATGGCTTGACGACGAGTTCCGCCCCGGAGGCACCCTCTGAACAGCGAGCGATATGCGATTGAGCGGGAGTGCAGAGGGCGCAGCGCCTCTGCCGGGGCTTGGGGTGTCCCCAATGTCTCATCTCTCCGCGGAGTAGCGCGATAGCGATACGTAGCGGGAGGCGCCGTGACGATTAAGATAGCGCCGTCGATCTTGACGGCCGACTTCGGCCGGATCGCCGACGAGGTGCAGGCGGCGGCGGCCGCGGGCGCCGATTACCTCCACCTCGACGTCATGGACGGCCGCTTCGTGCCGGTGATCACCTTCGGGCCGGCGCTGGTCGCGGCGGTGCGCAAGGCAGTCGACATAACGCTGGACATCCACCTCATGATCGAGCAGCCGGAAACGCAGCTCGCCGCCTTTCGCGATGCGGGTGGCGACATCCTCAACGTCCACGTCGAAGCCTGCCGCCACGTCCACCGCACCCTCGAGGAGATCAAGGAACTCGGCGCGGCGGCCGGCATCTGCATCAACCCGGGCACGCCGGTCGACGCGGTGAACGCGGTGCTGCCGGAGGTGGACCAGGTGATGGTCATGGCCGTGAACCCGGGCTGGGGCGGCCAGCGCTTCATCGAGGCGAGCCTCGGCAAGGTGGAGCGGCTGCGGTCGGAGGCGGCGCGACGCGGCCTCAGCCTCGCGATCGAGGTCGACGGCGGCGTCAACCTCGAGACGGGCCCGCGCTGCGCCGCGGCCGGCGCCGACGTGCTCGTGGCGGGGTCGTTCGTCTTCAACGATAAGGCGCCGGTTGCGGCGAACATCGCGGCGCTAAGGGCGGCACTGGCGGGCGGTACCGCGGGTTGAAACCCGCGGCTTATTAGAAGCTCAGTAACCGAAGCGCCGAACGGCATCGCAAGCTGAAACCGGCGGCATCGTGGACCGATTCGAGGATGAGCGCGGCAGCGAGGTGGTGCAGGCTAGAGCCTGCCGTCTAGGAGACCTTGGCCTGGGTGCGGATGCAGCGAGTGCAGATGTGGTAGCGGCGCGTCTCGCCGCCGATCGTCAGCTTCTTTTGCTGGACGTTGGCTTTGAAGGTGCGGTTCGTCCGCGGCGCCTTGCGCTGCCAGCGGCCGGTGTGGTGGTGACGGATGTTGCGGCCGAAGGTGGTGCCCTTGCCGCAGACCTCGCATTTAGTAGCCATGACCAAGGTACGGTAGCAGAAGCGGTCGATCGAATACAAGGGAAGTAGAGTCATCGAGTCGGCGCTACTGCGGCGACCGCGGCGAGCTTGCTGTCGCGCAGCGACCGGCTGACGGCGGCCTGCTAAGGGGCTATCCTTAGGCCACGAGGCTGATTTGAACCGCGCCGCCAAACCGAGAAGCCCCGCCCGGGGCGGCCCTTCGACAAGCTCAGGACGGCGCCCTTCTACAAGGTCAGGAGGGAGCCCTTCGACAAGCTCAGGACGAGCCACCGCGCGTCCGCGCGCCGCCGAGAGCGAGGCGCTGCTCCGCTTTCGCAAGGTCGTCGAGCTGGAGCTGCGCCGCGGCTGCGACGACGGCGCCGTGATCGGCGGCTTCGACCGCTTCCTCGAGCAGGCGGGCAAGGACCGCGGCGTCGCCGGCCTCCTGACGCGGACGTCGCTGCCGAAGAGCGGCTACAGGGCGCTGGCTACGGCCGAGCGCGAGCGCTGGCTGCGAGGGCTGCTCGAAGCGAAGGCGCCGCGGCCGCGGCCGAAGGCGGCGACGCCGGCCACGGAGAAGCCGCCGCAGCCGGAGGAGTCGAGCGACCCGCTGCAAGCGCCGACGAGCGCCATTCGCGGCGTCAACAGCGCCCTGGCGACGAGGCTGGCGAAGCTGGGCGCGCGCAGCGTCCGCGACCTGGTCTACCTCTTCCCGAACCGCCACAACGACTTCGCCAGCGTCCGCTCGGTCGCCGACCTCGCGGTCGACGAGGAGCAGACGACGCTGGTGACCGTCTGGAGCGCCGCCGTCGTCCGCCTCGGCCGGCGGCCGGGCACGCAGGCGGTGGTCGGTGACGACACGGGGACGATGCGGGTCGTCTGGTTCAACCAGCCCTATCTCGCAGGACAGCTGCGGACGAACGACCGCATCCTCCTCGCCGGGAAGGTAACGCTGTTCAACGGCCTCAAGACGATGGAGGCGCCGGAGTGGGAGCGCCTCCAGGCGGAGGAGCTGACCCACACGGGCCGCCTGGTGCCGGTCTACCCGCTGACCCAGGGTCTGGGCCAGCGGGTCCTACGTCGGGCCGTAAAGGAGGCGGTGGACCGCTTCGCTGATCTCGTGCCGGAGGTGCTGCCGGAGGCGCTGCGGCAGCACCACGACCTGGCGTCGATCGACTGGGCCTTGCGCCAGATGCACTACCCGGACTCGGCCGAGAGCCAGGCGGCGGCGCGGCGTCGCATCGCCTTCGAGGAGCTGCTCTGCGTCCAGCTCGCCGTGCTCGGCCACCGCCTTGCCTGGCAGGAGGGACGGGCGCCGGCCTTCACGCAGGGCACGATCGTCGAGCGCTACCGGGCGGCCCTGCCCTTCAAGCTCACCGGCGCCCAGGAGCGCGTCCTCGGCGACGTGCTGGCCGATCTGGAGACGACGCGGCCGATGGCGCGCCTCCTTCAGGGGGATGTCGGCAGCGGCAAGACGGCGGTAGCGGCGGCGGCGCTGGTCCTGGCGGTAGCGAACGGCTATCAGGGCGCGCTGATGGCGCCGACCGAGATCCTCGCCGAGCAGCACTTCCGCACACTGACGGCGCTCCTCGAAGGCATCGAGGTCGAGGGGCGGCCGCTGCGGATCGAGCTCCTGACCGGCTCGCTGAAGACGGGGGCGAAGCGGGCGGCGGCGGCGGCGGTCGCCGCGGGCGAGGTCGACATCGCCGTCGGCACGCACGCGCTGATCCAGGCGGGCGTTGCCTTCCACAACCTCGGCCTCACCGTCGTCGACGAGCAGCACCGCTTCGGCGTCATGCAGAGGGCGGCGCTGCGCGACAGGGCGACGAGCGCTGGCGGCGATGGGGTGAGGGGAGGGCGCTCATCTTCAGATCAATCCGGCGACGAGCAGACGCCGCACCTGCTGGTGATGTCGGCGACGCCGATCCCGCGCACGCTCGCCCTCACCCTCTTCGGCGACCTCGACATCTCCGTGATCGACGAGATGCCGCCGGGGCGGCTGGCGATCGACACGCGCTGGGTGAGCCCGGAGGAGCGGGCGAGCGGCTACGACTTCGTCCGCAGCCAGATAGCGGCGGGACGCCAGGCCTTCGTCGTCTGCCCGCTGATCGACGAATCGGCGGCGGTGCAGTCGCGGGCGGCGACCCAGGAGTACGAGCGCCTCTCCCAGGAGGTATACAGCGACCTGCGCCTCGGCCTCCTCCACGGCAGGCTGCCGGCGGCGGAGAAGGAGGCGGTGTTGCAGGCCTTCCGGCGCGGCGAGCTCGACGTCCTGGTCGCGACCTCGGTGATCGAGGTCGGGATCGACATTCCCAACGCCTCCGTGATGCTGATCGAGGGGGCGGATCGCTTCGGCCTCGCGCAGCTCCACCAGCTGCGCGGCCGCGTCGGCCGTGGCGCCGACCAGAGCTTCTGCCTCCTCCTCTCGGACGACCCGTCCTTCACGGCGCGCCAGCGCCTGAAGCTGCTCGAGGACACGAACGACGGCTTCGCCCTGGCGGAGGCCGACCTGCGCCTGCGCGGACCGGGCGACTACTTCGGCACGCGCCAGAGCGGCCTGCCGCAGTTCCAGGCGGCGGACTTCTCGGACGTCGGCCTGATCGAGACGGCGCGGCGGGAGGCGATGGACCTGCTGGTGGCGGACCCGGGCCTCAAGGCGGCGGCGCACGAAGCGCTGTCAGCGGCGGTGACGCGGACGAAGCGCGTCGTGTCGGGCGAGGTAAGCTGAGGTGGCGGTCGAGCAGCCCGTCCCGGCACCGATTCACGTCCGCGGCTGCAGCTACGATGGCCTGCCTCACTGGTAGCACCCGGCGCTGCTCCTGCACCAGGCGGACGGGCTGATCGTGACTCAGACGGCGGCCGGGGTCGAGATCGCGACGACGCACGGGCCCTGGCACTCGCCCTACGACTCGCGCGGCCACTACTGGGCCGAGCGCTGGTTCAACGCTATCCGCCTCGAGGAGCCCGGCAAGGGGCTCTTCGGCTGGTACTGCAACATCGCCACGCCGGCCGAGCTCGACGGCGCGAGCCTGCGCTACGTCGACCTTCAGCTCGACGTGCGCGTCTACGCGGAGGCGGCGGGCCTGCGCTACGAAGTAGTGGACGAGGACGAGTTCGAGGCGGCGCGGGCGCGCTTCCACTATCCGGACGAGCTGGTCGCGCGCTGCCGGGGCGCCGTCGAGGAGCTGATCGCGCTGGTAACGGCGCGCGTCTTCCCCTTCGACACCTAGCGGCGGGCACACCGTCGCGTTGACCGGCCGCCGCCGACGGCCTACACTCTGCGAGTCACCGCCCCACGGGCGGTATTTCGCTTTTACACGCGCTAAGTCGTGCAGCGGGAACTGGGCAGATCGGCCGGACTCATGGGCGTTAGGCAGGAGATCGAAGAGCTCGTAGACGCGGCGGCGCGGGCAGCCCAGGCCGCCGGCGCCATCCCGGCCGTCGTCCTGCCCGAGGCCGCGATCGAGCGGCCGGCGCGGCCCGACCACGGCGACTACGCCTCGAGCCTGCCCCTGCGCCTGGCGCGGGCAGCGAAGGCGAGCCCGATCGCGCTGGCGGAGGCGCTGGTCGCGCACCTGCCGGCGAGCGCCGCGGTGGGCGAGGCGACGGTGGCGCCGCCGGGGTTCGTTAACCTCCGCCTCGCCGACGCCTGGCTCGCCGAGCAGGTGAACGCGATCCTGGCGGCGGGCGCGAACTATCCGAACAGCAGCGTCGGCGACGGCCAGCGCGTCCAGATCGAATTCGTCAGCGCCAACCCGACCGGGCCGCTGCACGTCGGCAACGGCCGCTGGGCCTCGATCGGCGACTCTCTGGCGCGCGTCTTGAGCGCGGCCGGCTACGCGGTCGAGAAGGAGTACCTGGTCAACGACCAGTTCAGCCAGGTCGACACCTTCGCTGCGACCCTCCTGGCGCGCTACAAGCAGCTCTTCGGCCGCGACGTGGCGGTCCCGGAGGACGGCTACCCGGGCGAGTACGTGATCGCGCTGGCGCAGGCGCTGCGGGACGAGATGGGCGAGCGCTTCCTCGACGACGAGGTCGCCTCGCCGGAGCTGCGCCGCCTCGGCGTCGAGCGCATGGTGGCGCTGATCCGCGCCGACCTCGAGGCGATGGGCATCGACTATGACGTCTGGTTCAACGAGTCGAGCCTCTACGGCGAGCAGGGTACCTACGACGAGGCGATGGACCGCCTCCGCCAGCAGGGCGCCGTGGTGGAGAAGGAAGGTGCGGTCTGGTTCGCGAGCAGCGCCCTGGGCGAGGAACGCGACAACGTCCTGATCCGCTCGACGGGGGTGCCTACCTACTTCGCCTCCGACATCGCCTATCACTACGACAAGCTCTTCCGCCGCGGCTTCGACCAGGTGATCGACATCTGGGGCGCCGACCACCAGGGCCACGTCTCGCGCGTGCTGACCGGTGTCACGGCCCTGGGCGCGGCGGAGGGACGGCTCGAGATCATCATCGGCCAGCTCGTGAGCCTGAAGCGCGACGGCGAGACGGTGCGCCTCTCAAAGCGGGCGGGGGAGATCATAACCCTGCGCGAGGTGGTCGACGAGGTGGGGCGGGACGCCTGCCGCTTCTTCTTCCTCCAGCGCTCGGCGGACGCCCAGATGGAGTTCGACCTGGAGCTGGCGAAGCGCCAGAGCAACGAGAACCCGGTCTACTACGTCCAGTACGCGCACGCCCGGATCGCTGGCATCCTCGGCCAGGCGGCGGAGCGCAGCCTCGACCTGGAGGGCGGCGACGTATCGCTGCTGCGCCACCCGGCCGAGCTGGCGCTGGTCCGCAAGATGCTGCTGCTGCCGGAGCTGGTAGAGCAGATCGCGGCGAACCACGAGCCTCATCACCTGCCCTACTACGCGCTGGAGCTGGCGACGGCGTTCCACGACTTCTACGAGCGCTGTCGCGTGCTCGACGACGAGGACGCGGCCCTGACGCGGGCGCGCCTGCGGCTCTGCGCGGCGGCGAAGATCGCCCTGGCGCGGACGCTCGACCTCATGGGGATGACGGCGCCCGAGCGCATGTAGAGGGGCTACGCGCGGCCCGCGCGTGATGGCGAAGCGCTCGTTGTTGAGGGCGATTTGCAGAGGGTCGTAGGGTAATCGCGCGGTTCTTTAGCGCGGCGTGCCTACACCACAGCTCGGAGCTAAGCCCGCTTATCTTTGAGAGCTGAGGTGCGAAGGGTTCCGAGCCCGGTTAACTTCCGACGATAGTCCACAAGCGATGAGGCGCAAAGCGGTAGATGAAGCCCGGCCAGTCGGAGGTCATGAACGTGCCCGTTGGCTTAGCGGCGTTCATCGACTCTCGGAACGATTGATCCTGGTCGACCCATGCGCCCACGACATCGACGACTCCCACCGCCATGAGGGAGTCCATCGGCGTACCGAGGCAGGTGATTGCGACGTCAGGGCGGGCGCTGAGATTGTGCGCTAGGGCCGTCCCCGGCCTGGCCGCGAGATAGATCGCGCCGTCTAGGCAGGCCGCGAAACTCACCGCCGCGTGGGGCGTTCCATCGTCGCGGTTCGTTGCGATTGTGATCGCCCAACATTGGTTAAAGAGGTTCTGAGTCCATAGCGCGTCGGCAAGGGTCGTGGCAGACCGCACCTCCCCGCTCTCGGAGCGGATCAATCCTGGACTTCGACTCTCGGACGCGACTCGGGTGGCGTCGATCACGCCCTGAAGGTCTGTGAGCGGCATCGATATCATTATGCCAGAGCCGGCAACGACCACGGTCAACGTGGGACCGACCCAGGCAACGGTTTTAGGCGCGCAGGCCGCTAGGCCTCGCGAAGCGAGCGGCGGAGGTTGGCCATGACGATGGCGGCGAGCGCAGCCTCGTGGCCTTTGTTGGTGCTGCCTTCGCCGGCGCGCGCCAGGGCCTGATCGAGGTCGTTCGGCGTCAGGACGCCGAAAATCGCCGGCACGCCGGTATCGGCGCCGACCTGGGCGATGCCGCGGGCGGCCTCGGTGCTGATGTACCGGTCGTGGTCGGTCTCGCCCTTGATCACGCAGCCGAGGCAGACGACGGCGTCGTAGCGGCCGCTCGCGGCGAGCTGGCGGGCAGCGAAGGCGAGCTCGAAGGCGCCGGGGACCCAGGCGACGAGCGTGCGCTCGGCGGCGACGCCGCACTCGCCGAGGCCGGCGAGGGCTCCGTTAAGCAGCCGCTCGGTTACGAGGCTGTTGAAGCGGGCGACGACGACGGCGATCGCGAGGGAGCCGCCGTCGAGGTCTTCGGCGAGGACGGGCGCCACGGGCTCAGACGAGGGTCATGGGGTCGTCGTCGAAGCGGTGGCCGAGCTTTTGGCGCTTCGTATCGAGGTAGCGCTGGTTGTGCTCGTTCGGCTCGATGACGATCGGCACGCGCTCGACCATCTGGAGGCCGTAGCCCTCGAGGCCGGCGCGCTTCTGGGGGTTGTTGGTGAGGAAGCGCACCTGCCGCAGGCCGAGGTCGGCGAGGATCTGCATGCCGATGCCGTAGTCGCGGCGGTCGGCCTCGAAGCCGAGGGCCTCGTTCGCCTCGACGGTGTCGAGGCCGCCGTCCTGGAGGGCGTAGGCGCGGAGCTTGTTGTGGAAGCCGATGCCGCGCCCCTCCTGTCGCATATAGACGACGACGCCGCGCCCGACGGCCGCGATCATGCTCATCGCCTTCTCCAGCTGCTCGCCGCAATCGCAGCGCAGGCTGTGGAAGATGTCGCCGGTGACGCACTGGCTGTGCATACGCACGAGGACGGGGTCGCCGTCCTCGACGTCGCCCATGACGAGGGCGAGGTGCTCGTCCGGGTCGATGGTGCTGCGGTAGGCGATGGCGCGCCAGGCGCCGTGCGCGGTCGGGATCTGGGTCTCGGTGACGCGCTGGACGAGCTTCTCGTGGCGCTGGCGGTAGGCGATGAGCTCCTCGACGCTGAGGATCTTGAGCTTGTGGCGCTGGGCGAAGCGGCGCAGGTCCGGCAGGCGGGCCATGGTGCCGTCCGTGCGCATGATCTCGCAGAGGACGCCGGCCGGCGTCAGGCCCGCGAGCTTGCAGAGGTCGACGACGGCCTCGGTTTGGCCGGCGCGAACGAGGACGCCGCCCTCGCGCGCCCGCAGCGGGAAGAGATGGCCGGGCATGACGAGGTCATCGCTACGGGAGTCGGGGTCGATGAGGACCGCGACGGTGCGGGCGCGGTCGGCGGCGGAGATGCCGGTCGTGACGCCGGTGCGCGCCTCGACGGAGACGGTGAAGGGCGTGCCGAAGATCGAGTTGTTGGTCGCGGAGCTGACCATCATCGGGATCGCGAGCTGCTCGATGCGCTCGGTGGTCATCGGTATGCAGACCAGGCCGCGGCCGTAGCGGGCCATGAAGTTGATGTGCTCGGGGGTGACGAACTCGGCGGCGATCGTGAGGTCTCCCTCGTTCTCGCGGTCCTCGTCGTCGACTATGATCACGAAGCGGCCGGCGCGGTACTCGGCGATCGCCTCCTCGACGGTCGCCATGACGCTATCGCGACGCGGCTTCTCGGGCGTCGCCGCTGCCTCGCTGCCGTCGATCGGGTTCTTCGCCGCCAGGGTCACTTGGCCTCCACTTCCGCTTGCCGTGCCGCCGGGACGTAGCGCTCATCGAGCAGCTGCCCGACGTAGCGGGCGATTATGTCCGACTCCAAGTTTACGCGATCGCCGGGCTGAAGGCTCATCAGGTTCGTGTGCTGCTGCGTGAAGGGGATGAGGCCAACGGAGAACGTGGTCTCGTCGCGGGCGATGACGGTCAGGGAGATGCCGTCGATCGCGATCGGTCCCTTGACGATGGTGTAGCGGAGGATCTCCGGCGGCGCCCGGAAGCGGGCAACGACGGAGTGGGTCTCAGGCGTGAAGGACTCGAGGCTGCCGGTGTGCTCGATCACGCCGCGCAGGAGATGGCCGCCGAGGCGGCCGGCGAGGGTCAGGGCGCGCTCGAGGTTGACGGGATCGCCGGGCTTGAGGTTGCCGAGGTTGGTGCGGCTGTAGGTCTCCTCGATGACGTTGGCGGTGAAGCCGTCCTCGTCCAGGTAGATGGCGGTGAGGTCGCAGCCGTTGACCGCGACCGAGTCGCCGAGGTTGGTGCCCCAGGTGACCTTCTTGGCGTTGAGCACGAGGCGGCCGGGCCCGACGGAGCGCACCGTGCCGACCTCTTCGATGATCCCCGTAAACATTTTTACACCGCTCCGCGCAGATTATGTGACGCCGGATGGCCGACGTGACTGGAGTCTAGTGGCTCGGCTGGCCGGAGCGCTAGGGCCCGTTGGTCTGGCTGGTGTGTCTATATCTTGGCTGATGCGAGACCACTTCAAAGGGGCACCAAGCCTCGGGGCTAACGTCGTAGAGGAGGCGGTAGTAGGCCATCTTCTCCTCGTCGGCATCGACTCCGTATGAGCGGAAGAACAGCTCCTCGTACCCCGGTCCGACGTTCCAGACTGTGCTCCAGCTGGCTACTGCTAGGTCCCACCAGCGGTCGGCCACTCCCAGCGCGCCCAGGTCGACGTACCCCGTTACTTCGTTGGCCTGGATGAGCGCGTTAGGAAAGCAGTAATCTCCGTGGCAAACTACGAGGTCTTCCCTGAGAGGTCTTCGCGACTCTAGCCTGGCGAGCGCTTCCTCAACTTTGAGGTGAGCGTGTTCTAGGTTGAAATCCGCCTCGGCCTCGATCAGTTCCGCTTCAGCGCGACTACGCACCAGGGCAAGGGCAGCGTCCAGCCGGAAATCGAAAGGGCAGGAGGCGACTGGCGCCGCGTCGTGGAAGCGTCGCAGCCCCCGCGCCAGCGTTGCGGCCAGCACATCCGGGGCGGCCAACAACTCGGGCGAAACGCCAGGTTGGCCTGGCAGCCCACTTGTTACGAGCCAGTCGACGCCGTCTTCGCGCCCGCTGTCGATCACCGACGGAACCGGCAGGTATTCCCTGGCCCATCGCAGACGCTCGACTTCCAGTGCTAGCCGAGGCGTCCGCGGTCCGCCGGACAGCTTGAGGAAGCGGACTTCGCCGGCTTCGCCCGCGAGCCTGAACACCACCGTGCCAGGCACGAACGACCAGGCCGTCTGCCAGTGCCAACTTTCGTAGGTCTGCTGCAGAGAACGCGGAACCGGCGGCGGCTCACGGTCCGCTTGTGAGGGGGCCAACGCTAGGCGCTCGCGCTCGATGGCCAGACCGGATAGGCGGTGATGAGGATGTCGGCGCCGAGGTACTCAACCTCGACGTCGCGGAGGCGGACGGCGTCCGCCATGCGCTCGGCGCCGCGGCCGGCGACGGCCTGGGCGCCGGCGCCGAGGATCAGGGGCGCGATGACGGCGGTTACCTTGTCGACGAGGCCCAGGTCGAAGAAGGAGCCGTGGAGGACGCCGCCGCCTTCGACCAGGAGGCTGAGGACCTCGCGGCGGCCGAGCTCGGCGAGGAGGTCGGGCAAGGAGACGCGGCCGTTGCCATCGTCGGCGAGGACGAGCACCTCGGCGCCGGTCGCCGCGATCGTAGCCTGCCAGGCGGGCGTTGAGGCGGTGGTGGTGGCGATGAGGGTCTGGGCCGGGCCCTGGAGGACGGCGGCCGCGGCGGCGATGCGGCCGCGGCTGTCGGCAACGATGCGCAGGGGCTGGCGCTCGGCGACGACGCCGTCGGGACGAGCCGTCAGCTGCGGGTTGTCGATGATCACGGTCGCGGCGCCGACCATGATCGCGTCGATACGGGTGCGGCCGGCGTGGGCCCAGCGCAGCGTGTCGCGGCCGCTGACCCAGCGCGAGTCGCCGGAGGCGGCGGCGATGCGGCCGTCGAGGCTGGCAGAGTACTTGACCGTGACGAAGGGCAGGCCGGTGCGGCGCTGCTTGAGATAGGCCTCGAGGATGCGGGCGGACTCGGCGGCGCCGTCGCCGACCTCGACGGCGATGCCGGCGGCGCGGAGGCGGTCGCGACCCCGGCCGGAGACGCGCTCGTCCGGGTCGTCGAGGGCGTAGAGGACGCGGGCGATGCCGGCGGCGATCAGAGCCTCGGCGCAGGAGTTGCGCGGCGCGCCGTCGCGGGTCGTCGTGTGGCTGCAGGGCTCGAGGGTGACGTAGGCGTCGGCGCCGCCGGCGGCGCCGACGGCGGCGGCGAGGGCGGCGAGCTCGGCGTGGGGCGTGCCGGGGCCGCGATAGGCGCCCTCGGCGATGACCTCGCCGTCGCGGACGAGGACGGCGCCGACGGCCGGGTTGGGGCCCGTGCGCCCGGCGAGATCGCGGGCGAGGGCGAGGGCCCGCTGCATCGACGGCGAGGGCGCGTCGGCCATCAGGAGGGGCGGCGCCGCCGGTGCGGCCGCGAGGTTACGCGGTCAAAATTCAGGTAATACTTACTCGGCTCGGGACCTTCCTGACCTTGGTATTTCGACTTCGATCCCTTGGCGCCGTACGGTCTCTCGGCTGGGCTCGTCAAATACGAGAACGATATCTGAGAAATCGGCATGGCGGGATACAGAAGGATGGGAAGGTTAGTCAGGTTCATAAGTTCGAGAGTTAGTCGGCCCTTGAATCCTGGATCGACGAACCCAGCCGTCGAATGAACAATCAGCCCTAATCGGCCAAGGGAGCTCTTTCCATCGAGGCGGCCGACTAGATTTGTTGGGACCTCAACTTGCTCTAATGTCACCGCCAGCATGAACTCACCTGGGTGGAGGATAAAGGGGTTGAGGTCATCCGCCTTCTCGAGTTCGGTGAGCTGGGGCATCTCTTGCTTCACGTCGATATTGGGCAGGCGGTAGTTGCGGAAGACCCGGAACTCGCGTCCCAGGCGGAGGTCGACGCTGGCCGGCTGGAGATAGCGTTCTTCCCATGGGTCGATTACGAGTCGACCTGCTTCAATCTCTTTGCGGATGTCGCGGTCGCTGAGTACGGACGTGGCTGCTCTCCTGGGGGACGATTTCAGCGATTCTAACCGCCGCCCCAGGAGCGCGGCAATTTCTCCTACTCGATCGCGTAGAGGATGTTGACGCTGACGACGATGTCGAGCTCGCCGGCCTGGATCGGCGTCGCCGTGTCGGCGCGAGCGAAGAGCTCGCCGCCGATGCCGAGCTGGGGGAAGGGCGTGAAGCCGCTCTCGACGATCGAGATCGGCCGGCCGAGCTTGACGCCGGCGGCGTCGGCGAGCTGGGAGGCCCGCTCCTTCGCGTCCTCGACCGCGGCGCGGCGCGCCTCTTCGCGCAGATCGGTCGGGTCGTCGATCGCGAAGGAGATGCCCTGGACGACGACGCTGTCCCCGCCGGCGGCGACGGCGGCGTCGATGGCGGCGCTTGCCTTGTCGATCTCGCGCACGGTGATGCTGACGACGTTGCTCACGTTGTAGCCGCTGAGGACACGGACGCGGTTGGGCGAGTCGTAGCGGGGCCGGACGGAGAAGCGGACGGTCTGGATGTCCTTCTCGTCGACACCGTTAGCCTTCAGGGCTTCGATGATCGCCTGCTGGGAGGCGGCCGCGGCCTCGCGGGCGGCGGCGACGGTGCGCCGCTCCACCTCGACGCCGAGCTGGAGGAGGACGAGGTCCGGCTCCGCCGTCGCCCGGCCGGTGCCGCTGACGCTGATGCCGGTGGTGGTGCTGCCGTCGGAGTTGACGATCGTGTCGCCCTCACCGCAGGCGACGGCGACTAAGGCAACGATCGCCAGCGCTGCGGTCGGAATGATCGCTCTGATTTTCATGATCCTCTCCTCTTTCCTGAACGGGCCCTGATCAACATCAATGCGGATAGAAGGAAGGCGACGGCGGCCGCGCCTTCGAGGATACGCAAGAGGGTGCGGTCGGCGGCATCTTCCTTGGCCTCGGTCGCCTCAGCCTGCGCCTTCGCGGTCTCGGCCGGGTCGGCGGGCGCCGCAAAGCCGGCCTCATCCTCGCTAGCGCCGTCGCCGGTCGCAGCCGGGGCGCCGGCGGTGGTGTCGGCGTCAACGCTCTGGCGCGCCTCGGGCGGGGCGATGGCATCGGCGGCGGTGGGCGCCGCTTCGGCAGCGGCGCCGAGGCCAGCGGTCGCCCTCTCCGCCTGTAGCGCGGCGGCGCTATCTGCATTGCCGCCGCCGCCGGAGCCGTCCTCGGGCAGGACGACGAAATCGGCGGCGAGGAGGGCGACGAGGAGGACGAGGGCGGCGGCCGGCGCGAAGCTGAAGGCGGGCCGGCGCGGCGCCGGCCGCGGCCTCGCTTCGCTCGCGGCTGCCTCGGGGCTGAGGATGAAGGAGCGCGCCGGCTGCGGCCGCGGCAGCTCGCCGAGGAGAAGCTTCGCCGTCTGGAGGCCCTCGAAGGCCTGGCGGCAGCGAGGGCAGCGGTCGAGGTGGGCGGCGACGGCGCGGGAGCGGCGAATGCTGAGGCGGCCGTCGATCCGGGCCGAGAGGTCCGCGTCGGATAGGTGCTCGCGCCGAAGGAATCTAAGCATCATCGTCTACTTTCCTGACGAAAGCGGGCCGGTAGAAGTTCCGGCTCCGCCTGGAGGCGGTCGCGCAGGCGGGCGCGGCCGCGGGCGATGCGCGACTTGACGGTGCCGAGCGTCGAGCGCATGACGGAGGCGATCTCGGCGTAATCGAGCTGCTCGATGTCGCAGAGGATGACGGCGAGGCGCTGCTCCGGCGGCAGGTCAAGCAGCGCCGCCTCGATGCCCTGGCGCAGCTCCTCGTCGAGCGCGGCCCGCTCCGGCGTCGGCGCGGCGGCGGCGGGCTCGGGCAGGCCCTCTTCGAGCGCGGCCTCGAGCGAGGTAGCCGGCCGTCGGCCGCGCCGGCGCAGCTCATCGCGGCAGAGGTTGGCGGCGATCCGCAGGAGCCAGGGGCGAAAGGCGGTGCCGCGGAGGCCGCCGAGGCTCCGCCAGGCCGAGACGAAGGCGTCCTGGGCGGCGTCCTCTGCCGCCGGCCGGCTGCCGAGCATGCGCAGGCAGAGGCTGAAGACGCGGCCCTGATACTCGAGGACGAGCTCGTTGAAGGCGGCGAGGTCTCCGTCGCGCGCGCGCTGAAGGCGGGGGTCGTCTTCTGTCATTACCGGATCAAGGCTCGGGCCGCGCCGTGCCTATCGTACACATTTTTGTTCTGGTGGCGCCTTGGAGTGGCGCCGAGGCGTAGACCGGCGGAAGGGAGCTTCGCGTTCGTGGCGGCTGGTGTTTTTGTTCCGGTGGCGCCTTGATGAAGCCGTCGAAACGGGTACCGGCGGAGGGGGCTTCGCGTTCGTGGCGGCTGGTGTTTTTGTTCCGGTGGTGCCTTGGAGTGGCGCCGAGGGCGTAGAGCGGGCGGAAGGGAGCTTCGCGGTCGTGGCGCTCGGCGTCCTTAATTCGGTGGCGCCTCTGGCGGCGCCGTCGAGGCGGGGAGCGGCCGGTTGGCAGCTTCGCGGTCGCGGCGGCTGCCGAGGAGGAGGAGCAGCGCCAGGCCGGCGCCGCCTACGGCAAGGCCGTTGCGGAGGCCGATCCAGGCGCCGTTGCGGAGGATGAGGGCGATCTCGCTATCGATGGCGGAGGCGAAGGCCTGGTCGGCGGCGAGGGCGAGGAGCCAGGCGGCGAAGGCGGCGGCGGCAGCGAGCCCGCCGCCGAGGGCGAGGGGGCCGAGGAGCGGCCGCCCCTCGAGCAGGAGGGCGGCGGCAAAGCCGACTAGGGCGACGACCGAGAGGAGGAGGGCGGCGCCCCAGAAGGCGTGGGCGCTATCGCCGAGGAGGGCGACGGTCCAGCGCACCGGCTCTTGTACGCCGAGGCTGCCGCCGGCGCCGGCGTCGTCGCGGAAGGCGGCGAGGCCGTCCCGGCGCAGGGCGGCGCCCGTAGCCTCGACGATCATCGCCCTGAGCCCCTTAGCGTCGCTGGCGGCGACGGCGTCCGCCGGCAGGGCGATCGGGACGGGGAGCCCGGCCGGCCTCACGCTGCCGCCGCGCGCCTCGGCGGCGAGGAGCCTGAGGTCCTCGGCGTGCGCCGGCAGCCAGCGATCGAGCTCGATGACAGCGGCGGCGAGGCGGCCGAGGAGGCGGCCGGAGGCGGTCTCGCTCGTTACCTGATAGCCGCTGAGGCTGAAGAGGAGGATGACCGTCGTGACGACGGTGAGGGTCGGCCGCAGTGAGCGGCCTCTCATCCCGCGATGCGGACGACCTTCGTGTCCGCGAGGCGGTGGTAAATGGCCGGGCGCGGCGAGCGGCGCATCAATCCGCGATGCGGACGACCTTCGTGTCCGCGAGGCGGTGGTAAATGGCCGGGCGCGGCGAGCGACGCATTATTCTGCGATGCGGACGACCTTCATGTCCGCGAGTCGGTCGTGTAATGCGCGTCGTTCGCGGCTGGCGAGGCCGGAGACGAGGGCGGCGAGCGGCGCGACGAGGCTGAGGATCGTGAGGCTGATGGCAGTGAGGAAGACGGCCTCGGTCGCCCAGAAGGAGAGCGAGACGACGGCGAAGAAGGCCCAGAGGCCGGCGATCAGTGGGTGATAGAGGAGGGGGTGGAGGGCGAGGAGATAGAAGGCGAGGCGGCCGCCGGTGGCGGTGCTGCCGTCCTCGCGGCGGACGCGCAGGCCGAGGAGGTACTGGCCGATCGACTGGCCGCGACGGAGGAAGAGGGCGAGGCTGGCAAGGGCCCAGGCCGGGACGGTAAGGAGGAGGAGAGCGGCGGTGGTCCAGGTGGCGGCGTCGCTCGCGTTCTCTTCGCCGAAGTCGCTGCGGAGGAAGATGTTGAGAAAACCAATGGTGGCGAAGATCATCGCGACGGCGAAGAGGATGGCGCTGTCGAGTATGTAGGCGAGGATCCGGCTGGCGATGCTGGCGCTCACGTCCAGCGTCTGCTCGTGGCCGGCGCTCATGTCTGCCCGCGCCGCGGGCGGGGAGGCCGCGAGCCGTTCCGCCATTGTGTCGGGATTATAGCATCGGCGGCGTCCCGGTCCGCTGCCTCAGCGGCCGGCGCCGAAGCCCAGGCTTGATGCTGTACGGTGGAGTCATGGCAGCGCCGAGGCGGTCGCGGTCGGAGCGGAAGGCGGCGCGAACGGTCGCGGCGGCGGTCGCGCTGGCGCTGGTGCTCGCGTCTCTGATCGGGGCGCGGGCCGTCTACGGCGGCCTCGGCCTGGCGCTGGGCCCGGACGAGTACAACATCGCGGCCTGGGAGGTGCGCAACTTCCCCGACAAGTGGCTCTACGGCCTCGGCCGGCTCTTCCGGGGCGACCGCACTATGGCGGAGGAGGACGCGAACCTCGCCCGCTTCCTCGCCCTCACGCGCGAGATCGACGCTCTCGAGCGGACGATCGGCGATGAGCAAGCAAGCGGCGCGGCGGCCGCATCGCGCGCCGAGCTCGCCGCACTGCGGCGGCAGCGCGACCGGCTCGAGAACGGGGTCGAGGCGACGATCGAGGGCCGGATCACGGCGGCCGCGGCTCGCGCGGACCTCAAGCGCTCCCTTCTCCTCCTGCCGGCGCTGGTCTGGCCGCCGGTCGACCTCGAGTTCGCCGACTCGCCGCGGTCGCTCGCGACCTCGCCGCGCGACCGGATCGTCCTCCTCGGCACGACCCTGCTGCGGCCCGATCTCACGCTCGCCGAGGTCGAGGCGATCGAGGCGGAGCGCCTGGGCGAGGGCGTGTCGGCAGTCGCCTTCGGGACGAGCGGCATCGGCGCCTACCCGACCATCGTTAGCTATCAGACGGACTACGGCGCCGCGGTGGAGCTGGCGGCGCATGAGTGGCTGCACAACTATCTCTTCTTCCGGCCGCTCGGCGTTCGCTACGGGCAGAGCAACGACCTGCGGACCCTGAACGAGACGGTGGCGGACCTCGTCGGCCGCGAGATCGCCGGCCTCGTGCTCGCCGCCTGGCCGCGGCCGGGGCAGGAAGGCGGGGCGTCGCCGCCGCCGGCCGCTGCCGAGGTCGACCTCGGCGCGGAGCTGCGCCGGCTGCGGGCCGAGGTAGTGGCGCTCCTCGCGCGGGGCGAGGTCGAGGCGGCGGAGGCGCTGATGGAGGCGAAGCGCCTCGACCTCGCCGCCAAAGGCGTGCGGATTCGCAAGATCAACCAGGCTTACTTCGCCTTCACGAACCTCTACGCCGGCGCGGCCGGCAACCCGGCGGCGGTGAGCCCGATCGGGCCGAAGGTCGACGAGCTGCGGCGGCGCAGCGACTCGCTGGCGGCCTTCCTGGCGGTGGCGGGCGACCTCACGAGCGTCGCGGCCCTGGACCGGGCGCTGGCGGCGCTGCCTTAGCAGTCTAGGGCGTCTCGTCCGGGCCGGGCGGCGCCGGCGCGCCGACGTTGACGACCACGGTTGCCGTCAGGGCGCCATCGCGTTCGTCGGTGACGACGAGTCGCAGGACGTAGACGCCGTCGTCGAGGTCGTCGGTGTCCCAGGTCCCGAGCGTGCCGGACGCCACCTCGCGGCTGCGCCGCCGGATGCGGGTCCAGCTTGTCGGGTCGTCGCTGCTCGCGTACTCGAGGCGGTACTCGTCGAAGCGGCGCGAGGTGGCGCGGCCGCTGACCTCGACTCTGCCGGTGACGTAGGCGCCGGGCGCGGGCGAGAAGATGATCGCCGGCAGGTTCAGGCCGCCGCTGGCCGTGCTGGTCTCGGTCGGCGCCAGCGGCAGCCCCAGGGCTTCGGCCCACTCTAGCGCCCGCTCCTGGTCGGCCTGGGTGAGGAGGAGCGCCGGCGGCAGGACGAGCATGATCTCCTGGCGGACGTACTGGGATGACGTGAGGGGGCCGGCGAGGAGGCCGTTGCGGGCGTCGATGCGGACGTGCTGCCACCAGTCGTCCTCCTCCTCGGGCAGGTCGTCGGCGACGAAGAGGTCCTGAGTGGTGCGGCCGCAGAGGTTGGAGGGCAGGAGGCCGGAGGGCACGCATAACGTCTCCTCGCCGACGCCCGCGGGCCGCTTGAAGGCCGTGATCGGGCTGCCGTCGTAGTAACCGAGGAGGATGTCGCGCATCGCCCGGAAGGAGATCGAGGTGCTGAAGATGTTGACGATCGGCGAGTTGTCCGAGTTGCCGGCCCAAACGGCGACGACGAGGTCCGGCGTGTAGCCGAAGCCCCAGGTGTCGCCGATCTTGCCGGCGTTCGGGCCCTCGGGGTCGAAGGGCTCGCTGGTGCCGGTCTTCACGGCGACGGCGCCGCCGCCGATCGTGATGCCGCCGCAGCCGAAG
Organism: Dehalococcoidia bacterium; assembly: GCA_963664765.2. Taxonomy (GTDB): domain Bacteria; phylum Chloroflexota; class Dehalococcoidia; order DSTF01; family WHTK01; genus WHTK01. Next base: position 115,087 of record CAXXWO010000005.1, read on the forward strand.
GTGATGCACTGGGCGCTGCCGTCCGTGAGGATGCTGGTGACGAGGTAGACGTACTCCTCATCGACGATCCGCTCCTCTTTGCGCCGGGTCTCGATGTCGAAGCGGAGGCGGCCGTCGAAGTCGGTGACCCGCAGCAGGGAGATCGGGTCGACCTGGCGCTCGTCGGCGCGATGGCGGACGAAGGGCTCCTGGCCGCGCATGACGCCGCCGTTGGCGAGGACGCTGTAGCCGTAGGCCATGTCGATGACGCTGAGGTCGACGCCGCCGGTGGCGATTGCCGGGCCGTAGCCGCCGCCGAGAGTCGTGAAGCCGAGCCTCTTCGCCTGGCGGACGATGCTCTGAACGCCGGTCTGGTCGGCGGCCTTCACGGCCGGGATGTTGAGGGAGTTGCCGAGGGCGCTGCGGATGGTGATCGGGCCGTGGAAGTCCTTGGCGGGGTTCGTGGGCTCGAACTCGGTGCCGTCCGGCTGCTCGTAGACCACGGGCGTGTCGAGGATGACGGTGCCCGGCCCCCAGCCGAGCTCGAGGAAGGAGGTGAGGTAGACGAAGGGCTTGAAGGCGGAGCCGGGCGAGTTGAGGGTCGTGACGTTGTTGTTCTTGCCCTCGATGTCGTCGCGGAAGTAGTCGCGGCTGCCGATCATGGTGAGGATCTCGCCGCTGACCGGGTCGATGACGACGACGGCGCCGTTGCGGCTGTCGGAGATCTCCTCGAACTCCTGGATCCACTTCTCGAGGGCCAAGATGGCCTCGCGCTGGAGCTCGATGTCGATCGTCGTGGTCACGACGAGGCCGTCGCGGAAGAGGGCGTCGCGGCCGAAGAGGCCCTCGAGCTGGGGCTGGATGTACTCGAGGACGAAGTGGGGTGCCTCGATCGGGAAGCGCTTCTCCGAGATCGAGACCTCCTCCGCGCGGGCGGCATCGAGCTCGGCGCCGGAGGGGAGGAAGAAGGCGTCGTCGCCGATCTGGAGGCGGCCCTGACGCTCCATGAGGTCGAGGATCTGGTTGCGGCGGGCCGCCGCCGCCTCGGGGTGGTTGACGGGGTCGTAGGCGGCGGGCGACTGGGGGATGCCGGCGAGGAGCGCCGCCTCGGCCAGGCCGAGGTCGCTGGCGGGCTTGCCGAAGTAGCCCTGGCTCGCCGCCTCGACGCCGTTGTAGACGCCGCCGTAGCTGATCTGGTTGACGTACCACTCGAGGATGCGCTCTTTCTCGTAGCGCTGCGTGAGCTCGATCGCGTAGACGGTCTCCTTGATCTTGCGATCGATCGAGCGCTTCTGGCGCTCCTCTGCCTCGATGTAGACGTTCTTCACGAGCTGCTGCGTGATCGAGCTGCCGCCGGAGCCGCCGAGGACGCCGGGCGTGCCGGAGAGGGGGCTGAGGTTCTCCCAGGCGGCGCGGGCGAGGCCCTTGATGTTGACGCCGGGGTTGGTGAAGAAGCTGTCGTCCTCGGTGGCGATCGTCGCGGCGAGGAAGGCGTCCGAGATCTGGTCGAGCTTGACGGGGCGGCGAAGGCCGGAGCGGTCGTCGACGTACTCGTAGAGGAGAAGGCCGTTGCGGTCGAAGATCTTGGCGCCGTAGGAGGGCTCGTTGATCGCGAGCTCGTCCGGCGCGACGAGGTCGGCGGCGTAGCTGCGATAGACGACGACGCCGACGGCGAAGGCGGTGAGGAGGCCGGCGAACCCGAGGACGCCGAGCGCGATGAGCCCCTTGAGCCAGAACGGGAAGGAGCGGCCGCGGTTCGTCGGGCGCCGCAGGTTGCGCCGGGACCGGCGCTTGCGGGCGTTGCCGTTACCGTTACGGCTGCTAGAGGCCATCGGCGGCCTGCTTGCGCGTTGGGGCGCTCATTCCGTGCGCTCGAGGACGAGGAAGTGGGAGAGGCCGAGGCGCCGCAGCGGCGTCCGCTCCAGGCGGTAGGTCAGCTTGCGCAGGGCTTCGCCGAGGCCGGGCTTGCGCGCCACGACGTTGTCGAAGCCGGGGTAGACGACGCTCCACTCGATGCGGCGGGCCGGCAGGCCGACCGTGAGCGCCTCGAGGCTGCGCTTCGTGTAAGCGCGGGCGTGGGGCACGAGGCGGTTGCGCAAAGGGTCGGGCAGGTAGTTGACGAGCGGTATGTTGCCGAAGACGTAGCGCTTGCCGAGATAGACGCCGTGGGTCTCGAACGGGTAGAGGCGATTAGGCGCGAAGATGACGACACGGCCGCCGGGCCGGACGACGCGCAGCGCCTCCCGCAGCGTCTCGCGCTCGCCCCCGACGTGCTCGATGACCTCGTTTAGGAGGACGCCGTCGAAGGCGGCGTCGGCGAAGGGCAGGGCCTCGGCGCTGGCGGCGGCGAGGCCGGTGATGCCGCTCTCGGCGCCGCGCCGCACGCGCGCCACGTCGAGGTCGACGCCGCAGGCGGTTTTGCTGAAGTCGGCGAGGCGGCGGACGTAGGCGCCGAGGCCGCAGCCGACGTCGAGGACGCGGGCGCCTTCGAGCGGCAGGAACCGCCGGACCATATCGAGCCGCCGCTCCTGGCCGAAGCGCCAGACGTAGCTTGGCTGACCGAGGACGACCTGATCGAGGCCCGCAGGCTGGGTCGCGGTGTCGCTCACGCCCTTCTCCCCATTACCCCCACCGCGATCCATCCTAGCCTAGATTGATTGAAAACGCTCAGGATGCGATTGATTGAAAGCGCTCAGGATGCTCCGCTGCGCTTCGCATGAGAACCTTCGCTTGGGTGTGCTTGGGCTCCGTGTGAGGACCTCGATTGATTGAAACACTCAGGATGAGCCTGCGGCTCATGAGAACCTTCGCTTGGGTGTGTTTGCGCTCCGTATGAGAACCCCGATCGGTCTGACCGCGCCGGACGCCCTCCTCGGCCACGCACGAGGGCCTGGATTGATTGAAAACGCTCAGGATGCGCCTCTGGCGCATGAGAACCTTCGCTCGGGTGTGCTTGGGCTCCGTATGAGAACCTCGACTCGATCGGTCTGACCGCCGGTGCTACACTCCCGACGTGGCCCTGACTCGAGAGGAAGTACTGCACGTCGCCAAGCTCGCGCGCGTCGCTCTGACGGGGGCGGACGTCGCGAAGTTCCAGGACCAGCTCTCGCAGATCCTCGACCACTTCGACCTGCTGAGCCGCCTCGATACCGAGGGCGTGCCGCCGACCACCCACACGCTGCCGCTCGAAAACGTCATGGCGGCGGACGAGCCCCGGCCATCGCTGCCCCAGGACGCCGTGCTCGCGAACGCGCCCCTGACGCAGGAAGGCCACCTGCGCGTGCGCGCCGTGTTAGAAGAATAGAAGAACAGCTGCTTGGCCGACCTCCACTACCTCACAGTCGACGAAGCCGGAGCGTTGCTCAAGCAGCGCGAGATCAGCGCCGTTGAGCTGACGCGCGCCGTGCTCGACCGGATCGCGGCCGTCGACGGGCGCGTCGGCGCCTACGTCACGGTGACGGAGGCGCTCGCCCTGGAGCAGGCAGCGGCGGCAGACGCCCGCATCGCTGCCGGCGAGGGCGGTCCCCTGACCGGCGTGCCGGTCTGCCTCAAGGACCTGATCTGCACGGCCGGCGTCCTCACCACCTGCTCCTCGCGCATGCTCGAGAGCTTCGTGCCGCCCTACGACGCCCACGTCGTCGAGCGACTGCGGGAGGCGGGCGCCGTGATCGTCGGCAAGTCGAATATGGACGAGTTCGCGATGGGCTCCTCGACCGAGAACTCCGCCTTCTTTCCGACCCATAACCCCTGGGACCTCGGTCGGGTGCCCGGCGGCTCCTCCGGCGGCTCGGCGGCGGCGACGGCGGCCGGGGAGTGCCTGGTCGCGCTCGGCTCCGACACGGGCGGCTCGATCCGCCAGCCGGCAGCGCTCTGCGGCGTCGTCGGCGTCAAGCCGACCTACGGCCGCGTCAGCCGCTACGGCCTCGTCGCCTTCGCGAGCTCGCTCGACCAGATCGGCCCCTTCGGCCGCAGCGTCCGCGACGCTGCCCTGGTCCTCGACGCGATCAGCGGCCAGGACGGGCGCGACGCTACTTCGGCGCCACTCGACGTGCCCGAATTCGCGGCGGCGCTGACGGCGTCCGGCGCCGCGAGCCTGCGCGGCCTGCGCGTCGGCGTGCCGCGCGAGTACCTGCCCGACGACCTCGACCCGGCGGTGCGGGCGGCGGTGATGAAAGCGATCGAGCAGGTCGCCGACCTCGGGGCGACGGTCGACTTCGACCTGTCGCTGCCGAGCACATCGGCGGCGCTGGCGGTCTACTACGTCCTGGCGCCGTCCGAGGCCTCGGCGAACCTCGCCCGCTACGACGGCGTCAAGTACGGTTACTCCTACGCCGAGGGCGCCTCGATGTGGGAGAACATGGAGGCGACCCGCCAGCACGGCTTCGGCGACGAGGTCAAGCGACGGATCATGCTCGGCACCTACGCGCTCTCGACCGGCTACTACGACGCCTACTACCTCAAAGCCCAAAAAGTCCGGACGCTGATCCGGCGCGAGTTCGACGCCGCCTTCGAGAAGTACGACGTTCTCCTGACGCCGGTGACGCCGACGGCCGCCTTCCGGCTGGGCGAGAAGGTGGACGATCCCTACGCGATGTACCTCAGCGACATCTTCACCCTGCCCGTGAACATCGCCGGCCTGCCGGGGGCGTCGGTGCCCTGCGGCTTCGTGACCGTCGATGGCAAGGAGCTGCCGGTCGGCTTACAGGTTCTGGCGAAGCCTTTCGACGAGGCGACGATGCTGCGCGTCGCCCACGCCTACGAGCAGGCGACGGCCTGGCACGGGCGCCGGCCATCGCTCTAAGGGCCTAGCGGCCGGCGCTTGATCAGCAGCTTAGGCGGTCGACCCTCTCGCCGTTCGTGCGGCTGCTTCTATCGCCTTCAAGAGCTCTGACTTCAATTCCGGGATAACCCATCCCACGTATCCAGCCCCGATGCTGACGCCCGTACCAGAGCTGCCTTCGACACGAGAGAGAAGCCATTCTTCATCCCAGGTCAGTTTGACTAGATGACTTGGCCGGCTTGCTTCGCAGGCAGTCAGTAAGCGTTCTTGGAAAGCCGATCTCGTCGCGGCCGACACGAACTTTTGCCCCCAGCGCGGAATTACAGGCTCACGATCGGCCAGGCGGAATATTCCTCGAACTCGTGAGCCAAGCTCTTCAATCACACTTGTGTCACCTGAGTGATCGCAGAATATGAAACCCGGGCCATCAAACGAGGCCAGGCATTGCAAGGTAGCGTGTCGAGGAATGAGAATCGGAGCAGATTCGCCGGGTTCGAGCTGTCCAGCTCGCTTTCGAATCTGCTTCGAAATTCGTTTCTTGAGCTTTTCGGGTATCGGGACGTTGAATCCGAAGCACGTATCCAAGTAGCAGTGCGGCACGGGTAGTCGACTAAAGTGCCCAAGACTCTCTGAGTTCTGCTGGAACGCAGGGCTGCCCTTCAGTTCCTTGACTTCGATACCAACGCTGGTCTGACCGTCCGTGTATACGGCCTCTGGTGTGGGCCGGTCATCAAAGAGCTCGTCTGGAAACGAGAGCGGTTGCCAGGCAGAACCGAACCCGACCGTCTTCGATAAATGGCTGAGCGCAAGGAAGATGCAACGTTCTTCTTGCTTGTTCATACGCATCAAGTTTAGCACTATAGTTCTGTAGGTCGTCTCAGGATTAGCGTCTAGCCGTGCCACGAGAGCTTGCCATATACTCCCGGCATGCTTGAATCCAAGGCCGCCGCGCGGCGCGGGTCGATCGCGGCCAAGCTCGACGCGGTCTCCGCCTCCGGCATCCGCCGCTTCTTCGAGCTGATCGCGACGACGGACGGCGTGATCTCGCTCGGCGTCGGCGAGCCCGATTTCGTCACGCCGAGCCGCATCCGCGAGGCGGCGATCCGCTCGATCGAGGCCGGCCAGACGGCCTACACCTCGAACAACGGCATCATCGAGCTGCGCGAGGCGATCGCCCTCCACCTCGAGCGCCTCTACGGCGTCGCTTACGACCCGGAGACGGAGATCATCATCACGAGCGGCGTCAGCGAGGGCCTGAACCTGGCGACTCAGGCGATCCTCGATCCGGGCGACGAGGTGCTCTCCGCCGACCCGGCCTACGTTGCCTACATGCCGACCGTGACCTTTGCCGGCGGCGAGTTCGTGCCGGTGCCGACGCCGGCTGCGGACGGCTTTCGCCTCAAGGCGAGCGAGCTGGAGGCGCGGATCACGCCCCGCTCGAAGGCGGTGCTGCTCGGCTACCCGGCGAACCCGACCGGCGCCGTCATGGACTGCGCCGGCCTCGAGGCGATCGCGGCGGTGGCGGCGCGCCACGACCTCTTCGTGATCTCGGACGAGATCTACGACTGCCTGATCTACGGCGTCGACCAGGTCTGCTTCGCCTCGCTGCCGGGGATGAAGGAGCGGACGCTGCTCCTTGGCGGCTTCTCGAAGACCTACGCGATGACCGGCTGGCGCCTGGGCTGGGTCTGCGCCCCCGCCTTCCTCATGGACGCGATGATGAAGGTGCACCAGTACGTGATGATGTCGGCGCCGACGGCGGCCCAGCACGCCGCCCTTGAGGCGCTGCGCTCCGGCAAGGAGGACGCCGCCGGTATGCTCGCGGAGTACGGCCGCCGGCGGGAGCTGGTGCTCCGCAGCTGCCGCGAGATGGGGCTGGCGCTCGTCGAGCCGCAGGGCGCCTTCTACGCCTTTCCCTCCGTGACGAGCACCGGCCTCGACGACGCGGATTTCGCCGAGCGGCTGCTGATGGAGGAGAAGGTTGCCGTCGTGCCCGGCTCGGCCTTCGGCGTCGGCGGCAGCGGCCACATCCGCATCTGCTACGCCCAGACCTATGACCTCCTCAGCGAGGCGCTGGCGCGCATGGCCCGCTTCGTCGGCCGCCATCGCGCCGCGGCGAAGTAAGTTACTCGGCGGCGTTCCCTCAGCCGCTATCAGAATCAGCATGGCTGCTGACATCTCTTCGGTAGTCGAACGGCTGAGCCGGGAGATGCCGGAGCTGCTCGCTGAGCATCGTATCCCTGGCTCTGCGATCGGCTTATGCAGTCCCGACGACACTCTGTGGACGGCCGGGTTCGGTTCCACTCGCGCGAGCGGCGGTGAGCCGATCGTAGGCACGACGATGTTCAGCGTTCAGTCCTGCTCGAAAATGTACACGGCGGTTGCGACCATGCTGGCTGTCCAGATGGGCTTGGTCGCTCTCGACCGCCCGATAACCATGTATCTTCCCGAGTTCAGGGTGAAGAGTCGCTTCGAGACGACCCCGGAGCGGAAGATCACGCTACGTCACCTCCTCAGCCATACGGCTGGTTTCACCCATGAGGCCCCGGTCGGCAACAACTACTTGGTGGGGCAGGCGTCCTTCGAGGCCCATTGCCGCAGCATCGCCGATACCTGGCTTCGCTTTCCCGTAGGCCATCACTACGAGTACTCCAATCTCGGCATCGATCTGGCTGCGTATGTGCTCCAGGGAGTCAGCCGGATGACGTTTCATGAGTTCGTACGTCGAAACCTTCTTGCACCCTTGGGGTTGAAGAGCACGACCTTCGACCAGCAGGTAATCGCACGCGAGCCTCAGAAAGCCGTGGGCCATTCAAAGCAAACGAAGCGACTCCCGATCCGGATTCCGATGGTTGCTGCGGGAGGCCTGTACACGAGCATTGAAGATGCCTGCCGGTTCGTAAGGTTCCACCTTGCTGGCGGCGAATCGCTCCTCGATCCGAGGTTGCTGGCAGAGACGTACTCGATTCCGTTTGCCAGGCCAGGCCAGGGGCACGGCTACGCGCTGGGAATTAGCATTTCTTCACGGAACGGGATTGCGGTTCGCGGCCACGGGGGTGGCGGGTTCGGGTTCTTGTGTGACATGTACTGGTCTCCCCACGCGGGAGTAGGCGTCGTCTTTCTGACAAACTCGACGGATCACCCTTTGCAGGGCAGGCTCGTCGCCGCTATTCTGCGCGACCTTGCCGGTGAGGGCGTTGAGTCGATTCGGCCCCTGCCTTCGCCGGTTGCCGCATCCTCCGAGAAACTTCAACGCATTGCTGGCGAGTATATGGGTCGGGCTGGTGTGGTGACTATTGTGGCTGCTGAAGGGGAGCTCTTTTTCGTCGACAAGGAGCGGCAGCGGCACGGGTGGTCGAACCTGATCGAGTGTTGGAAGAGAGTTCCCATGAACGCTATCGCCTTTTGCCGGGTGAAGATGGACGCTTCAAGTACCTACAACGCGTGAGCGACGGCGTTGTCTGGTACCGAATCGATGGGCCAGACGATCGCGCACCTTTGGCGCTGCCGGCAGACGCGCAGCAGGAGAGGGAGTTCAGAATCAAAGCAAGCAGCGCAAACATCGGGACGGCGAGGTTGCTCAGTGACGGCGGTGTCTTCTTCCTGGACATCCCGGGTGAGCCGCGCCTGCGCCTCGAGGAATACAGGCCTGGCTTATTCTTCTCCTCGACCGGGGAGGCGCTGGACTTGATGCGAACGCCGCCTACATATGACAACATCCCCCTGTCGTGATGCTGGCTATCCGCCTCGGCCAGCCGACGTAACAGTCAAGAAGAGAAGTAGCTACTCGGCGGCGTCCGGGTAGCGCAGGTAGTCGCCTGAGACCCAGCCGCTGCGGCCATCGACCTGCCACCACTCGATCTCGTCCGCCAGGGTCGGCCCTGCCGCCAGCGTGATCGTCGCGCCCTCGTCGATGCAGTCGACGGCCGCCTCGGCAAGAGAGGGGCCCTCGCGCACGTTGAGGCATCGGCCCGTGCCGGTGACGACGACGTCGACGCTGGTCCGTAGCGGCCAGGGGATGCCCGGGACCGCGAGGCTTTCGAAAGTGATCGGGATCGTCTTGACGACTCTCCAGGCGCCGTTGCGCTCCTCGACGATCGCCCACTCGCCGAACTCGGAGAAGGTGAGGCCGAGGACGTAGGCGCGCTGGTCGCCGCGCTCGCCGCTGAAGGAGGCGCAGATCTTGCCGACGTCGATGTTGACGTCGGCCTTCGAGCAGTCGGCGACGAACCCCACTGCGGTCGTCGTCGCGACGTAGGCGGCGAGCGCCTCCTCGGCGCGGTCGCCGGGAGATGGCGTCGCGGTAGGCGTGGGCGTGGGAGTCGGCTCTTCGCCGCCGCCGCCACCGAAGCAGGCGACGGCGAGGATCACCGCCGGGGCGGCCAGGAACCGGAGGCGGGGATGAGCCATGCCTCCAGGTTAGCGGATCGGCGGCTAGGAGGGTCTAGCGGACCTGACTCGACGTCGAAGACCATGAGGCGGCGGCAGCGCGGCAGGCGGGGATCGATCATGCATGGCTTCGCTAGCGGATCGGCGTCTAGCGTGGCTAGCCGATCTGGCTCGGGCGGCGAAAGACCAAGAGCCGCGGCGGCGGCAGCGCGGATCGGCGTCCAGCGGGCTGGCCCTCCTGGCTCGGCGGCGACACTCCCGAAGCCGCAGCGGCGTCCAGCGGGCGGCCCTGCCTCCGGTTAGCGGGTCGCCGTCCCGCGTGGGCTAGTTGTCCTGGCTCGGCGGCGACGTCCCTGAGACCGCGTTCGCCGCGGCGGCGGAGCGGGCAAAGCCCTGGGCGAAGTTCGTCAGCTCCATGGGGATGAGCCACTTCGTGGCGCTGCCCTCGGCGAGCGTCTTCATCATCTCGAGGTACTGGAGCGACATCGTCTTCTCATCGACGCCACGAGCGACTTGGAAGACCTTGTCCAGCGCCATGGAAAAGCCCTCCGCGTTGAGGATCGCCGCCTCGCGGTTGCCCTCGGCGCCGAGGATCGCCGACCGCTTCTCACCCTCGGCGTTGAGGATCGCCGCCTCGCGGTTACCGTCGGCGATCTTGATCGCGGCCTCGCGCGTACCGTCCGCCTCGGCTACGACGGCACGCCGGGTGCGCTCGGCCGACATCTGGCGGCTCATCGCCTCCTGGATGTCGCGCGGCGGCAGGATCTCGCGGATCTCGACGGCGTTGACCTTGACCCCCCAGCGGTCCGTGACCTCGTCCATGCGGGACTGCATCATTGCGTTCATCTGATCCCGCTTGGCGAGGACCTCGTCGAGCATCATGTCGCCGACGACGGCGCGTAGGGTGGTGATCGCCATGCCGCGGGCGGCGAGGCGGTAGCTCTGGACTGCGAGGATGCTCATCGCCGGGTCGATGACGCGCATGAAAACGAGCATGTCGACCGTTAGCGGCGCGTTGTCCTTCGTGATCGTCGTCTGGGGCTCGACGTCGAAGACCTCCTCGCGCAGGTCGACCGTCGCGGTCGAGTGAAAGAAGGGGATGATAATGACGAAGCCGGGGCCCCTTGGCTCGCCGTCGTATTTACCTAAGGTGAAGCGGATCAGGCGCTTGTATTGGGGCACGATCGAGAAGAACAGGGCCAAGGCGACCTCCTGACGGCGATTTCAAATCGTAGATGCCCGAATTGTGGGCGGGCTTGCAGGGCCTGTCAATGGCGGCGTCCTGGGCGCAGGGCGGTCGAGGGGCGTAACCCAAGCTTAACCAGGGCTACGGGTCGAGCGGGGCCTCTGTGGTAGAATGCGGTCGTTCCCGGAGGTTTTCTTGGCAGACGCCGACCAGTCCCAAGACACGGACGCCGACGAGTCCGAATGGCACAACGGCCAGGGAGAGGCGCCCGACCGCAACGCTCTCGCGGCGCTCCAGCTGGCGCACAGGGCGATCGCGAAGTTCCCCGACCTCCGCCGCCGCTACCAGAAATTCATCGGCACGGCGGCCGTCGTCTCCTCCGCCCTTGTGATCCTCTCGAGCATCGCCGTGACGCGGCGTCTTCGCAAGGGCGAGTCGCCGGATCACATCCTGGCGGAGATCACGACCGACGAGATCGAGAGCATCGCCAAAGAGAAGAAGCCGACAAGGCCGAACAAGGCGAAGAACAGCTCGCGCCATTCCCACTAGGCCTCGAACTTCACACTAGAGCGGGTTCGGCCGAATGCCCGCATGCTTGACGATCGAGAACATATTTGCTATAAGCGCTGACATGGCGCGGCGCATCCTCCACGTCGACCTGGACGCGTTTTTCGTCGCCGTCGAGCAGGCGCGCGACCCGGCGTTGCGCGGCCGCGCCGTGATCGTCGGCGGCGACCCGGACGGGCGCGGCGTCGTCGCCACCGCCTCGTACGAGGCACGGGTCTTCGGCGTTTACTCGGGCATGGCGCTGCGGACGGCGAAGCGCCTGGCGCCGGCGGCGATCTTCCTGCGCGGCAACTTCGGCGAGTACCAGCGCGTCTCGCGCCTCTTTCACGCGATCCTCGCCGACTTCACGCCGCTGGTTGAAGCGGGTGGCCTCGACGAGGCATATCTCGACATAACGGGCTGCGAGGCGATCTGCGGCGAGCCGCAGGCGGCGGCGGCGAGTATCCGCGGCCGCGTCCGGGCGGAGCTCGGCCTCGCCGTCTCGGTCGGCATCGCCGGCGGCCGGACCGTCGCGAAGATCGCCTCGGACCGGGCGAAGCCGGACGGCGTCTGTGAGGTGGCGGCGGGCGAGGAGGCCGCCTTCCTGGCGCCGCTGCCGCTGCGCGCCCTGCCGATGCTCGGCGAGAGCACGGAGAGGCGCCTGAGCGAGATTGGCCTCTCGACCCTCGGCCAGGTGGCGGCGCTGCCGCTCGAGGCCCTGGAGGGGCTGTTCGGCCGCGGCGGTCGCGCCCTGGGCGAGCGCTGTCGCGGCCTCGACGAGACGCCGGTTTCCGGCCGCGGCGAGGCGAAGTCGATCAGCCGCGAGGGCACCTTCGCGACCGACGTGGCGGAGAGCGCCCATCTGCGGGCGGTGCTGCGCGGCTTCAGCGAGAGCGTCGGCGCCCAGCTCCGAGCCCAGGGCCGCCGGGCGCGCACGGTTACGCTGAAGCTGCGACTCGGCGACTTCACGACCCTGAGCCGCAGCCTGACATTGAAGCGGCCGCTGGCGGGCGACGACGCGATCTTCGCCGCCGCCGACCGGCTGCTGACGCTGCTGCGAGCCCAGAAGCCCGCCGCCGTGCGGCTGATCGGCGTCGGCGTCTCGAACTTCGTGACGGACGCCGTCCAGCTCGCGCTCGAGCCGGCGCCGGTGGAGCGCGAGGAGCAGATCAGCGCCGCGCTCGACAGCGTGCGTCGCAAGTACGGCCGCCCCAGCCTCCAGACCGGCCGCACGGCCTTCGATCCGCTCACCGGCGGCGACGAGTGGCACCACGAGCGCAATCTTGGCCTCTTCTCGCAGATGGACTGAGGCGGACGGCGCTGGACGGCGGCGCTAGAATTGACGCGGGAGGCCCGGGCCATGCGGAGATGATCGGCGGCGTAGAGACTTCCGGGCCGGCTGAGCGCGGCGAGAGCTGGCTGGCGCTGGGCAAGGCGAGCGCGCTGCTCGGCGTCGACGAGTCGACGCTGCGGCGCTGGGCCGACGCCGGCCGCCTACGGGTCTACCGGACGCCGGGCGGCCACCGTCGCTTCTCGCTGAGCAACCTGGAGGAGATGCTGGCGGGCGAGGGCCGCGGCCGCGGCGCCGAGACGGTAGAGCGGCTCGCCGTGGCCAAGGTCCGGCGCCAGCTCCAGCAGGCGCGGCAGCAGCAGGACGGCTGGTACATGCACCTGACGGACGAAGCGCGGCTGGCGCTGCGTGAGCTGGGCCGCCGCCTGGTGGAGATCGTCGGCGAGTACCTGGAGCGACGGACCCGCCGCACGGCGCTCCTCGACGAGGCGCTGGAGATCGGCGGCTCTTACGGCCGCGTCCTGATCGCGTCGGGGCTGCCGCTGCCGAGCGCGATCGGCGCCTACACGGGCTTTCGCAAGGCGATGGACGACACGACGAGCCAGGCGGCGCTGCGCGAGGCGCTGCCGGCGGCGGCGGCGCTGGCGGCCTGCGCCCAGGTGCACGCGCTCGGCGACCAGGTGCTCCTCGGGATCGCCGCCGCCTACGAAGCGGCGCTGCCGGATGAGTAGGGTGGTCAGCCAGCGGCGTGCGAGTCGGCCGCGGACGCGCTAAAATGAGGCGTCATGAGAAGGCCGATGCGTCCTCTGCACAGGCGCCCGGGAGACACGGACCCGCGTAGCCGCGCTCCAGGCCCGCGCCCTTTCATTCGGGCGACTACCTTTGGCGGCCTGCACTACCGGTCGGTCGGGCGCGAATATGCGCGACTGCTCAAGCAGGGGGTGCCGGAGCCGGATGAGGAGCTCGAGGACTCGGAGATCAGCGACGCCGAGCGCCGCGAAGCGATCGCGCGTGAGCGCTTCCGCAGAGGCCGGCGCGGCTGAAGCTTGGAGCCCGCTGCGTCTTTGAACGAGGCGCCGGTCTAGATTATCCTGGCCGTGGGCAACCGGCCTGAGACTTGGCTTCTGGGCTACGAATGCACATTTCCCTGACCGGCATCAGCCACCGTACGGCGTCCGTCGCGCTGCGGGAGCGGTTTGCCCTCGGCGAGGAGGAGCTGGTGCCGGCCCTGGCCGGGCTGGCGCCGCGCTTCGCCGGCGCCGCCATCCTCTCGACCTGTAACCGGACGGAGCTCTACCTCGCCTCCCAGACGCCGGTGAGCCGCGACGACGCGATCGCCGCCCTCGCGGCCGCCAGCGACGCGCCGGCACCGGAAGGCGAGCCCTTCTATCACGAGGTCGAGGGGCAGGCGGCGCGGCACCTCTTCGCCGTCGCCGCCGGCATCGATTCGCTGGTGGTGGGCGAGTCGGAGATCCTCGGCCAGGTGCGGGAGGCGTTCTCGGCGGCGACGGCTGCGGGGAGCGGCAACCCGGTGCTCGGCCGCCTCTTTCACGCCGCCCTGCGCACGGGGCGCCGGGCGCGGTCCGAGACGGAGATCGGCGCCAACGGCCTCTCGGTCAGCGCCCTCGCCGTCTCGCTCAGCCGCAACGCTCTCGGCGACCTGCGACGCAAGACAGTCCTCGTCGTCGGCGCCGGCGACGCCGGCCGTCGCTCGGCGGCTGCCCTGATGCAGAGCGGTGTCGGCCGGCTGCTCGTCACGACGCGGCGCTCGGGGCGGGCGGAGGAGATCGCCCAGGAGCTCGGCGGCGCTACCTTCCCCTTCGAGGAGCTGCGGCAGACGATCCGGGAGGCAGACGTCATCATCGCGGCGACGGCGGCGCCGGAGGCCGTGATCACGGCGGACGCGGTCGGCGCGGCGATGCGCTCGCGGCCGGAGCGCCCCCTCGTCGTCGTCGACATCGCCGTGCCGCGCGACGTCGAGGCCGCCGTCCGTGCGGTCGAGGGCGTGCGCCTCTTTGACGTCGACGACCTCCAGGCGCTGGCGGAGCGCAACCGCGAGGCGCGCCAGCAGGAGATCGGCGCCGTCGAGGTGATCATCGAGGAGGAGACGCAGCGCTTTCAGAGCTGGCTCACCGGCAATCAGGCAGCGCCGACGATCGCCGCCCTGCGCCGGCGAGCGGAGGTGACCCGCAGGGCCGAAGTAGCACGGACGCTGGCGCGCCTGCCCGGCCTCGACGCGGCGACGCAGGCCCGGATCGACGCGATGAGCCGCGCCCTCGTCAAGCGCCTACTTCACAGCCCGGTGACCCGCCTGCGCGACGAGGGCGGCAGCCGTCATCTCGACGTGGTCCGCGACCTCTTCGAGCTCGACGAGGGCGATGAGAGCTAGGCCGGCGTGAGCAAGGCGCCGATCGAGGCGATCGCCTTCGACTGCTTCGGGACGCTGATCGACTTCGACGACGCCGCCTTCGCGCGCGCTTACGGCCGGATCTGTAGCGAGCAGGGCCTCAGCGTCAATAGCCAGGCGTTCTTCGACAAGTGGATGGAGGTCTGGCAGCGGCCGAGCCCGTCAGCGCCGGCCGCCACGCTGACCAACCGGCCGGGCCCGCTGAGCGAGCCGCTCGCGGCGGCGGCGCCGAGCAGCCTGGTCGCGAGCGCGACCCGGCGCCTGGACGGCCCGCCGCCGCCTTTCCAGCCCTACCGCGAGGACTGGCCGCCCCACTTCGCGATCTGCTTCACGGAGCTCGGCCTCGCCGGCGACGCCGCGGTCGCGTCGGAGCGCCTGCGCCAGATCCTCGGCGCGGCGCCGGCTTATCCGGAGGCGCGGCGGGTGGTCGAGACGGTTGGCCGGCGGCTGCCGATCGCAATGATGTCGAACGCCGACAACGATTTTCTCTTGCCCTCTTTGGCGCGAAACGGGCTCGCTTTCCCGGTCGTTATCTCCTCGGAGGACGTAGCGGTCTACAAGCCGCACGTCGCCGTCTTTGAGGCACTAGTGGCGGCGCTGGGCGTGGCGGCGGCGAACGTCCTCTACGTCGGCGACAGCCGCACGGCGGACGTTGCCGGCGCCAAGAACGCCGGCCTGCGCGCCGCCTGGCTGAACCGCAACGGCCTCGATTACCACGCCGGCGCCGCCGGTGGCCGCCGCCGGTTCGAGCCGGACTACGAGCTTGCTTCGCTCGACAGCCTTCTCGACATAATCGACGACAGAAACGCTGCCGGCGGCGATAGAGTAACTGCCTGATGGCGGGACGCAAGGTCGAGCGCTCCCGCGCCGTCTTCGCGGCGGCGCAGCATTACCTGCCGGGCGGTGTCAACAGCCCGGTGCGCTCCTTCAAGGCGGTCGGCGGTGACCCGGTGGTCGTCGCCGAAGCAAGCGGTACGCGCCTCACGGACGTCGACGGCAACAGCTACATCGACTACTGCGGCTCCTGGGGGCCGCTGATCCTCGGCCACGCCGATCCGGCGGTCGTCGCGGCGGTGAGCGCGGCGGCGGCGCGCGGCACGACCTACGGCGCGGCGACGGAGGCGGAGGTGGCGCTGGCACGCCTCGTCTGCGAGAGCGTGCCGTCGATCGAGATGGTGCGCTTCGTGAGCTCGGGCACGGAGGCGACGATGTCCGCCCTGCGCCTGGCGCGGGCGTATACGGGCCGCAGCAAGATCGTCAAGTTCGAGGGCGGCTACCACGGCCACGCCGACGGGCTCCTGGTCCAGGCGGGCTCCGGCGTCGCGACGCTGGCCCTGCCGGATAGCGCCGGCGTGCCCGCCGCCTACGCCGCCGAGACGCTCCTCTGCCCTTACAACGACATGGCCGCGATTGCCGCCCTCTTCGAGCAGCGCGGCGCCGAGATCGCCGCCGTGATCGTCGAGCCCGTCGCGGCGAACATGGGCGTCGTGCCGCCGGCGGCGGGCTTCCTCGAGCGCCTTCGAGAGCTAAGCAGCGCCGCCGGCGCCCTCCTGATCTTCGACGAGGTGATCACCGGCTTCCGGGTCGGCCTCGGCGGCTACCAGGCGCTCGCCGGCGTCACGCCGGACCTGACCTGCCTCGGCAAGGTGATCGGCGGCGGCCTGCCGGTCGGCGCCTACGGCGGCCGGCTCGAGGTCATGGCGCTCGTAGCGCCGCTTGGCCCCGTGTACCAGGCGGGGACGCTCTCCGGCAACCCGCTGGCGATGGCGGCCGGGCTCGCGACGCTGGCGGCGATCGCGCGGCCGGGCTTTTTCGAGGCGCTGGAGGTCAAAGCGGCGCGCCTCGCGGCCGGGCTCAGCGAGGCGGCGGCGCAGCAGGGGCTATCGCTGCAGCTGAACCGGGTCGGCTCGCTAATGACGGCCTTCTTCACGGACGCGCCGGTGACGGACTACGCCAGCGCCCGCCGGGCGGACGGCGGCCGCTACGCGCGCTTCTTCCACGCCTTACTGGACGCGGGCGTCTACTTCCCGCCCTCCCAGTTCGAGGCGGCGTTCGTCTCCGCCGCCCACACGGAGGCGGAGATCGACGCGACGCTGGCGGCGGCCAATGGCGCTTTCGCGGCCGCCGGGCGCTAGCCGGACGTCTCTTCGGGCAGCTCCAGGTTTGCCTTGATCTGGGCGGCGACCGCCAGCCGCTCCTCGATCGGCGTGCGCTCGTACTGGGCAGAGAGAAAAACGCCGGGTTGGTCGCCGGGATAGGTCGGCACGATGTGGACGTGGTAGTGGGCGACTGTCTGGCCGGCGGTGACGCCGTTATTCGGGAAGATGTTCAGCCCGGAGGGGTCAAATGCCTTGCTGATCGCCCGCGCGAGGCGTCGTACCTGCGCCGCGAGGCGCGTCATCTCGGCCGCGCTGAGGTCCAGGACGGTGGCAGCGTGCCACCTGGGGATGACCAGCAGGTGGCCGCGGCCGAACATGCGCTGGTTGACGAAGGCGTAGGTCTCGCCGTCGTCGACGACGACGGCGAGACCTACGCCGGCGATGTTACGGCAGAAGGGGCAGCGCTCGTTGGTCGGCAGCTCGAAGGGCAAGCGACTTCTCCTGGATCGCTGGATCGATTGTCAGTCAAAGTACGCTTGTCCCTGCCCATCAGCAAGGCTATACTGCCGCCAGTCCATGAATGAAATGCTCAAGTAGGTAAGCATATGAAAGTTACCTGTACACAGGAGGCGCTGGCGCGCGGCCTCGGCATCGTCGGGCGGGCGGTGGCGACGCGCAGCCCGCTGCCGATCACGGCAAACGTCCTGATCGCGACGGAGGCGGGCCGGCTGAAGCTGGTGGCGACGAATCTCGAGATCACGATGAGCTGCTGGATCGACGCCGAGATCGAGGAAGAGGGCGCGATCACCGTCCCGTCCCGCCTCCTCAGCGATTTCGTCAACACGCTCCCCCGCGATCGCATCTCGCTGACCCTGGCACCGCCCGCCCGCCAGCTGCGCCTCGTCTGCGCCCGCAACGAGGCGTCGATCGGCGGCCTCGATGCCGAGGACTTTCCACCGGCGCCGGAGGTAACGGACGGCGTCAAGGTGGAGCTCGACCCGAAGGGCCTGCGCCAGGCGATCAGCCAGACGGTGTTTGCGGCGGCGACGGACGATTCGCGGCCGGTGCTCACCGGCGTCCACACTCAGCTCGAGGACTCGCTCCTCTCGCTGGCGGCCTCGGATGGCTTCCGGCTCTCCGTCTTCAACCTGCCGCTGGCGGAGGCGGTCGGGGAGAAGACGGAGATCGTCGTGCCGGCGCGGGCGCTGTCGGATCTGAACCGGCTCCTCGGCGAGGAGGAGGAGCCGGTGACGATGCAGACGAACGCGGCGAAGACGCAGATACTCTTCCGCCTCCAGAGCACCGAGATGGTGGCCCAGCTCATCCAGGGCACCTTCCCGAACTTCAGCCAGCTGATACCGGCGAGCTCCACGGGTAAGGCGATCGTCGACGTCGGCGACTTCCTGCGGGAGGCGCGGATCGCCTCGGTCTTCGCGCGCGATGGCTCCGGCATCGTCCGCCTCGTGGTGACGGCGGGCGAGGGGACGACGCCGGGCAAGGTGGTCGTTTCGGCCAAGGCCGAGGAGGTAGGCGACAACGAGGGCGAAGTCGACGCGGCGGTGGAGGGCGAAGGCGTGAAGATTGCCTTCAACGGCAAGTACCTCCAGGACGTCCTCCAGGCGCTCGAGGGCGGCCAGCTAGCGCTGGAGACGAGCGGCCCGTCGAGCCAGGGCGTATTTCGTCCGGTAGGCAGCGAAAACTACATCCACGTCATCATGCCGATGTTCGTTCAATGGTGATAAACCGACGCGAGGTTTTGGGAGCTGCGAGTCGTCTAATGGCAGCACTCCAGCAACCGTCGCCCGCTCCTGGGTCGCCGTCACGCTGACTTGGAGCGCTTCCAGCACCTGCTCGCGATCGCGCTCGCCAGCACGGTCGAGCCAGGCTCCGACCGTCGTGCAGGCCGAGTGTAATGCCGCTTCGTCCATGGCCCCATAGGCTGACGCGTCTAGTGGCCGCAGCGGCTTGAGCCGCTCAGTGATCGCCTCTTGTTGCCGCCGGATGTCGGCCAGTTCGGTCTCGACCACGTCCTCGTTGACTTCGCCGTAGCCGAACAGGCGCACGAGCCGTGCCTCCCGCTTCTTGAGCGATTTGAGCTGGGCGTCCAGGCGACCGGCCTCTTCGGGGTCGGTGTCTGAGTCCGCCGAGCGTGTGAGCTCGCGAAGCACCACCTCCGGCGAGGCGAGCAGCTGCCGCACCTCGGCCCAGGCTCCCGCCTCCAGGGCGTCTGCCCGCACGTATCGCCCCGAGCATTCGCGCCCGGTGTTGGTGTCGTAGGAGTGGCGGCAGCGATAGTAGCTGTACTCGCGCCCCTTGCTCTTAAGCGTCTGGCCGACCATGGCGCCGCTGCAGATCCCACAGCGGGCGCGCCCGCCCAGCACGTAGTGGCGGTGGGTGCCCTGCCGCCGCGTTCGCTCCGGATCATGGAGGATCGTCTGCACGCGGCGCCACATGGCGGCGTCGATGATCGGGGGTGAGGCTCCGGGTACCACAATGTGCTCGTCGAGCGGTCGCTCGATGACCTCGCTGCGGCGCCGGCCGTTTGCGGCGGGTGAGCTCACGCGTTTTGTGCGCCGGTAGACGGTGCGGCCGGTGTAGGTCTCGTTTGTCAGCACGCGCCGGATGGTGAGCGGGTACCAGCGGCCACCGGCCAGCGCCGGGATGGCAGCCTCGTTCAGCTCGCGTGAGACCGCCGAGAAGCTCCTCGTCTCGGTGTAGCGCTCGAAGATGCGCCGCACGACGGTCGCCTGGAACGGCTCGAGCTCGCGCCGACCCGTCGCCTGCTGGTAAGTGTAGCCATAACAACCGGCACCGGTCCCCTGCGGCAGGCGGCCCGACCGCGCCCGCTCCGCCTTGCCGCGCATTGTTCGCTCAGCGATCTTCTCCCGCTCGAACTCGGCGGCGAACGCCTTAACCGAGCGCAGAAGCTGACCCGTCGCCGTGTCCTCGAACTTCTCGGTCACGAAGGCGAGCGCGACACCTCGCTGTTCCATCTCCTCGACGAGGATCGCCACATGCGTCTGTTTCCTGCTTAAACGGTCGAGAGCATACGAAAGGACAACATCGGCCAGGCCGCTGGCAGCGAGGCTGCGGATGGACGTAAGTCCAGCACGTTCCAGCGTAAATCCACTAGCTGTGTCCTTGTGTGTCGCCGTCATCGCCCAACCGTTCGCGGTAGCAAATTCGACGCAGGCCCTCTCCTGGGTCTCCAGTGACGTGCCATCGCGCTCTTGAGCATCGGTTGAAACCCGACAGTAGATAACGCATCTGGTCATTTGCTCTTCTCCCGCTTCCGCCCTGGCGCCTGAATCTCGTCGTCGTTCGTGCCGTAAGCCGCATCGACAGCCGCTCGGATGAGCTTGGCAAGGGGCACACGCCGCTCGAACGACAGCCGCCTCAGGGCCTCGTACTCGTTATCACTAATCTATGAGCATCATTCGTTGCATAACACTATCATTATACTTGACTTAGAGCAGTTGATCAAAGCTCCAATCCTCTGTTAGCCGCGTCAACGCTAAGCTGAGCGGCAATGCTCTCATGGCTCCTGGTCAAGCGATCGATCGTGGCGGCGCGGCGCCGGCCGAGATTGAGCCTGATGGAATGATCGTCAAGGCCGTGCTCGCGCAACCACAGTACAAAGGCGGCCGTCAGCTGGCTCCGACTTAGTCCGGGCCAACCAGCGCCCTCGCACATATGCCTGAGACGGTCCCGCATGGCGGTCTTTGAGAGGTGCTCGCCTTCCTTGCGACCGGGGAACACGTAACTGCCGCGCTGCAGGCCGGACGTGAGGGCCAAGCTGAACAGGGGTCTCGCACCCATCGGGACAATCAGGCACGTCGTCCGGCGGCCTCTCCGATGCACCCCGACCTCGCAGAAGGTCGCGTCGCTGTCATCCCGCCAGGTGACATCCGACCACCGCAGTTCGCAAATCTCGTCCAACTCAAGGCCGCTGAAGCAGGCCAGTCCTGCGATGGCGCCGTCAAGAGGCGAGCGGAAGGCCGCAAGCTGGAGGATAGCTTCGAGGGCAGCCGCGTCTGGCGTTGGGCTGCGCGGACGGGCTCGGCCTCTCGTCCCCGGCAGCGACAAGCCGCTATCGTGCCAGCCACTGCTCTTTGTCTTTGGCAACGCGGCGCGGAACGCCGTGACCCAGCTTCGTCCCTCGCCCTCACCCAGATGCAGCAAGGCGAGCCTCTGTAGGGCTCTGGACCGTGTGAGCACCGTAGATCGCCCGCAGGCGAGACCCGCAAGCTCGATCAGCTCTGCGGCCCCCTCGGGTCGGTCGAGCAAGTCGGCAAGCGCCATCCCGAGATGTGTCTTGGCGTCCCTTGCCACGGAACGGAGCTGAGAAACCTCGGCGGCAATTGTAGACGGGGCCTTGCCATACCCTTCCGGCACGCTTCTTTGAACCGGCCAATCAGCGCTTCCGTATCGCCAGGAAGGGCGTCGCCTTCAAAGAGGTTCAGCGCTCTCTGAGTCATGGCGGTCGGCCTACCGGGGAGGGAACTGGCGAATCGGTCTCCACCGGGAGCGCTTGTTGGGGACGGGAGGGTAGTCTTGCCACGGACTGCCTCAGACGAGTGATAGACGGCTGGACGTAGTGGTCATCCATGCGCCGTGTTGAGGTCCAGTTGCCAGCGATGGCCACGGTTGCCCTGGACGCCACCGTCGTGCCGGTGGTGGCAAAGGCCCGGCGGAAGGCATGTGAGGTGTAGACGGGCAGGCCTGCGCTGAGGCACGCCTGCCTCAATTCGTTGGTCCAAGTCTGATAGGTCAGCGGCCGGCCGAGGTCGCTTCGCCAGAAGCGCCCACCGATGCCGAAACCGATGCGGTCAGGCAACCCGGACGCTCGGGCCCAGGCGTTGAACTGCTCAACGTAACAGGACCAGTGGCCCAATCAGGTCGTCGGGCACGGCGAGCTCATAGGGCTCACGCTTGCTCTTGGCCCTTAGAAAGCAGCGCATGCGTCCGTCCGTTAGCCTGTGCGCGCGCACGCCATCGAGCAGGAGCAGGCCGCCGACGCGCACGCCTCGGCGCGTCATCAGGCTGAGCATGATCTCGTTGCGGGTGCCGCGCCAGCCGGGCTTGTGAGTGAGCTCCTCCTGAATCACCGAGATCTCTTCGATGGAAGGAGTCGGCCCACCGCGGCCGCGAGGCTTACCACCTGGCAGGCGATAGCCGGTGCCGATGGGTTCGGCGATCGAGCGAAGGGCACGAACCAGCGCATCTCCTGCATCTGTTATGCCTTCAAGTCTGAGCTCTGGCTCCGCGAGCTCGATGAACGAGCGCAGGACGCTGCGGCGCTGAGCCACAAGCCACGCTGAGACCTCACGGCCCCCGTCAGCGGTTGTGGCGCTTGCCAGGGTCTGGCCGAGAAGCGGTTCGTCCTTCAGGAGTTCGAGGATGCCCACGCTGTGGCCTGCGAGAGTGCTGGCGAGCTCCAGGAGGTTGCGGAGCACCCAGCAGTACTGCCGTCGGGTCGGCTCTGTCCACCGAGTTGCGACCCGCGCGTCGTAGAGGGCGACAAGTGGCTCCACGACGGGCAATGACTTTACTGACTCCCGGCGCCTTCGAGGCGCGATCAACTTGTCTTCGCCTAGGTCGGGCAGGCCCCGCTGGACAGGCTGACTGTCGATCTTCGGAGTCTGGGGTACCGACGTGACCGTCG
>CAXXWO010000006.1:0-2178110 GCA_963664765.2 Dehalococcoidia bacterium
CGCCATCTCTCAGGATCTTTACGAACAAGGACCCAGGCCGTCTGTGAACGATCCGCTGCTGGGTAACACGGAACCCGAGCTCGGCGCCAAGTCTCAGCAAAGCATCGATCACGTGAAGCGTGCCCCATGACTGGTAGAGTGACGGGAGGTTCTGGAGCGGTGCCTCGAGCCTATTGTCGTCTAGCTCCACCCACAGGCTGCGATGAAACTCCTGGAAACGGTCCATGAGCGATCTGTATCGGGGCTCGCGAAGCAGGACCATCGTTAGGCGGTCGGCGGCGTGAGCAGTCACGGTGAGCTCGTCGAGGAAAGGCGCCCGCCTCTCCGCCTCCTGTAAGGATTGCCGCAACTCACGGATCTCTGGGCCCGGTCCCGTATCCGGGTTCGTAACGCGCTCAAGTCGGCGCAACCGGCCGAGAACCTCTCGCACAAACGTCTTGAGCAACCGGTTCTCATATACATCGAAGGTGGGCTGAGCGCGACTGTCGAGTACACGCACGGGCAGCGCTAAGTTGTCGATGTTTCCTGGCCGAGTCAGCGTCTGAACGAGCCCTGACGTGGCTATACGGCGCGAACGAGCGCGCCGCACCCAATGGTTCTCGCGAGCAAGCATGGTGTGGGGGATCGACGGCAATGGCGGGGAGAAGCCATCGGAGGCCCGGCTCACCTGGTAGGCCAGCAACGGCTCGGCGCAATCGTATGACCTCTTGCTCAAGCGTATTCTCCGAGGGCGGACGAATCCCGAGTCCTATCAATCCGCCTGTCCGCTGAAGACCCAATGCAATCGAGGCGGGGAGCCGCCGCTCGAGGTCCTCGATCAGAGCTGCGAGGCCGTCGGCTCCGAGTTTGGCTGAGCCGACGGTGACGGTGCGGGTCGCCGACCCCCCGGCTGCCTCGAGCAGCAACCGATACGAGCCAGGACCGCTTCGGGGCCAGTCTGCAAGGGTGCGGCTCTCACCGAAGCGATGTGCTACGTAGACGGGCACGGCGAGTCCGTTGATGGAGAACTGGACTGACCCCCATTCGTTCGGATCGATCTCGAGATCGATGGCCGCCGGCTCCCACTCGCGCGGGGTCTCCTGTAGGGACCCGTCCGCGAAGTAGAACTGCACTAACTGAAGAAGGAGACAGAGCCGTGCAGGGTGAAGCGCGCGAGCATCTCTGATGCCTTCGCCCGCTCAGGGGGTAGCGTTCCTCGTCGGCGAACGCGATGAAGGTCTCCAAAGCCTCTCCCGCAGCTGGGTCCAAACCGCGCACCTTGGGCAAGACCTTTTGCAGCAGCTGCTCATCCAATGCCTCGGTCCATGAGACACTGAGAGCTGCAGATGCCTTCACGTAGGTATCGATCTCGTCCACCACGCGGAAAGCGAATGGGGCGACCCTGTGGAGTGCATCCCACGCCGCCAACAAATCTGCGCCGTGCGCCGCTTCGCCGATGTGCTCGACAAGTGCACCACGCGGCGCAGCGAGCTCAATGAGCTGAGCCCGGTCGTACACCTTGTCAGCGAAGCCATGTGTCGTCTCATCGATGTTGACGGTGCCGATGAACTTGAGGTTCCCGCCGAGCGGCACCTCGTCGTAGCCCAGGTAAAGGGTCCCTGCGCCGGAGGGAGCGCGAGTGCGGATCTCAAGTGCGGAGAGGAACTGCGCGAAGTAGTACTCAACGCGGGCGAGGTTCATTTCATCGAGTACCAGGAAGAACGGGCGGGCTGCCCGGTCTTCATCCTGTGCTGCCCGCCACTCAGCGGCGGCTGCGCGCACAAAGCGGCTGAACGGCGTGTCGTAGTAGGCGCCATCGATCGGATTGACGTAGCCGAGCAGGTCTTCGTTCGTGTTCCAGTTGGGGGCGACCGGTACAAGCAGCAGCTCGCCGCGGACCGCTCGTGCGTACGCCTGAGCCAGCCAGGTCTTCCCGGTGCCGCTGATGCCAGAAAGGATTACGAATCCTCGCGCCTGGATGGCAAGGTGGAAGCGGGCGGAGCATCCTGTCATCAATCCGGAACCCTTCCCCGCGGATCGAGGCGGTGATGGCGTCCAAGTCAGTCACGGGTTCGAGATCCCCTGCCTCTGCGTCATTTGCGGGCTCGGTTCCCAACGCCTCACCGATCTCTGGGAGGCGCAACGCCAGGCGACGCACGAAGCCGACCGTTAGCGGGAACATGTACCCCTGGTTGACACCGCCAACGCGATTGAACGGGCCGCCCTCTTCGATTCGCCAGGCGAGCGGGATGCGCTCGAGGGAGGCCGCTTCGTCTAGGGTCGCGTACTCGATCCGGCACATTCTCCCTTCGCCCTCCCAAACGTCTTCGGGGAGCTCATCGGGCCTCGGACTGAGCTCGGGCGGCTCCGAAACTCGACCTACGGCCCGAATGGCGCCCTGGTAGTGCAAGACGAAGTCGCCCACCTGTAGCTCGGAGACGGCCCGGTGGTGTGCGAGTTCATATCCGCTCTTGGCGCGCACGGGTGCCCAGACATAGCCGCCAGCCATCTCGAGGTCGTACGTCTGGCCCTGGTTCACCCACCAGTAACGTGGCTCGATGATTGAAGGAGATGCCCCTGCTGCTGTGCGGCCCGACAAGAAGGCTTGATGTGACCGTGCAAGCTGGCGCTTGTCTTTATCGGTAAGTGGGTAGCTCTTCGGGTTTGCTTGCTGCTCCTTCAGCAACTGCACGAGGTAACCCCCGTCACCGTCGTCGAGCCTGTTAAGCGAGCTACGAAAAAACCCGGTCCAGTGAGACGATCCTCTCTCGTGCCGGTTCGTGATTGACAGCTTGCTCCAGACCTCGTCCTCGTGAATGGGTATCGAGAATTCGGGCTCTAGAACGACGATTGGCTCTACTCTGAGCGAACCGTGAACGGGTCTGGGCCATCAAATCTCGGACTGTCATCGTCGTAGGCCTCAGACTGGACCTGAAGCACCCCGCACCACCGCGACAAGCGGGTGAGGTAACAGAGGAAGATGTCCCCCTCCCGGACGCGCTCCCCTGCCAAGCTCCTATGCCGTTCACTAAAGCCCGCAATGGTTGCGCCCGTCTCGCAGAAAGCAGTCCACGTTTCAGGTGTGGCCAGATCTAAGAAGTAGGACATGTAACCTCCCTTACTGGCCAGTCGCAACCGATGCGCTCGTTGCCCGAAGCCAGAGGCCCAGGACCTGCATGACCTGAGCACAGTGGCAAAATCGCTCTGCCGTGGGGCGACAGCGACTTTGCCTAAGACTCTCCCTTCCCGAGTTGAGGAGCAAGACTGCTTGGAGCGAAGCTCCCGGCTACTACCATTCAGAAATGGTCTTGAGCTGTTCGTTAAACTCCGTCCGGGCGGTATCGAAGGCCGTTAAGGAGCCATTGAACAGCCCGGCACCGAGGGCCGGCCAACCATCTCCGAAGCGATCGGCTTCCTCTGAGAGATCCTTTATCGTCTCCCTGCGCCTGTGCCATTTGAACCTGCCCAGCGGACCCCAGGCGCGCAGTCCCTTCTGTACTTGGAAGTCCACGCAAACAAGCGCGCGGAGGTACTCGAACTTGTCGAAAGCCTGGTCGAATGCGTTTTGGTCGCCGACAAGAGGGCGCAACACCGGCTGAAGCAGTTCGGCAAGGTGGTCGCTCAGCGGCGTCCTGGAGGGCCCGCCTGGTGGTGGTGGCCGAAGGGCCTGCGCCACATCCTTATTGAGCAAAACTGCGCCAAGCTCACCATGGCTGCCGAGCGGTTCCTCCTCCTCGGTGTACTTCCTAATGGACACGTCAAGGAAGAGTCGGCCCAGGAGGTCATAGTTTCCGGCTGCAACAGCCGCCACGCCGGCAGCGTACAAAAGCGCCAGGGAAGGATAGTAGCTAAGTTGCTGCCAGCGCTCCGAATAGCCGGAACCGCGGTGGGTAAAGGCGCAGTTGGCGATGCGGCTGAGGGCGCCGGACCACACGGGCAGGTGATGCGGCGCCGACCAAAAGCCGGCATGGGCAAACAGGGCGACGGCCGTCTCACCGGCGGCATCGAGCTTGCGGACGATCTGTGCGGATTCTTCGACGCTGGGCTCTTCCTCGGGAGCCCCTATAGTAGCCAACGTCTTCTCGGCCAGGGATTCGACTTCGCCCATCACGAGCTCGTGGAGCTTGATGCGGTGGCGCTCTTCCGGGAGATAGGACTTTAGAGTCTCGACGGCAAGAGCAGTCGACAATGGATGCGGTCTATCTAGCGTGGCGAGGGCTTCTACTTTTGCCACGAGGTCGGTAAAGAATTCGTCTGCACCCCCAATCTGGACCGGTTTGAGCACCCAGAAGGTCGATCAAAGATGCAGCCTCGCCTTCCGGCAGGCCCAGGTGAGCCCAGTAAAGAGGAAAGCGGCGGGTACGCCGGCGCTGCAGGGCTCCCCTTAGTGCTGCATCCCACTCGGCCGACCAGCCACAAGTCACGAGGCCGTGCTCATCGAGTATCCGGTCGAGGAGCTGCCGCATGGGTGGAGCATATCTCTCGAGCTCGCCTAAGGTGTTCCTGATGCGGGAGTCTTGGTAGTCACCGTGCAGCTTGATGACCACGCAGTTGTGGTGCTGGAGAGGCATGGCGCCGCGCAGACTGTCGGAGTTGCTGACGACCACAGGCGTGACGCCGGCGCTAACGAGCGCCTGCTCAATCAGGGTGTCGAAGTTGGTGGTGAGAATAACGCGGACGTAGCCGCCACGTACGAGCGTGGCAATGGCTTCATGGGCGGGCTGCGGGAGCTTCTTACCTTCCTCACGTTCGTGCTCAGTCGGCTCGAAGTAGGGGCGCAGAACTTGGCGTCGGGCGGATGGCGTCGGGCATAGCTCTTGAAGGACAGCTGAATACTCCGGCTCGAGACCCATGACTTCCTTGTACCAGCCGATTGGGTCTGGGCCGGCGTCATCTTCTTTGAGCAATGCGATCTGCCTGATCAGGTCTTGGACGATGTCAAAGCCGGTGGGAATGCCAGCTGATTTGGAGCAACCGGGAGCCGACCAGGAGAGCGTACACGCCCTTTGATGAGTGGATGTTGAAGGCCAGGGAGACGCGTGGGTCCATTCGGAGTCAGGTTCCTAAGCCCTGTTTCGGTGGATTATACGTGAGCGAGGGCGGTTCCCAGCGCCACATCGGTGATGCCGGCCTCCTGCACTACCGATTCTCCTGCAAGCCTTTTCGACTACCATTTCCTACCTCTGGTAGCAAAAGCACTGTAACTAGCGGTGCGACGAACCACCTGGCCTGTATCGGCAAGCCCGCTCGCTGTCCGAGAGTGATGAGTGACCTGCTCCCCCGGAAACCGGTCCATTGATGATTGGAGTCCTTCCGGGAGCAAGCAGGAGGGCAGCATGCGTGGAGGCAGGTCTACGGATGAGCAGATCATCGAGGTGCTGCGAGAGGCAGGCACAGGAGCGTCAACGGGCGATCTGTGCCGTCGCCATGGGATCTCTCACCCGGGACCTTCTACAACTCACGAGAGGTCTTACGGCGTGCAACCATTGAAGCCGGGCCCAGATCGCCTATTGTGGGATTGGCGCATTGACTGGGATAGGCGCCATCTCCAGAGGATAAAGGAGGCGAATCATTCCACGCGACGCAATCATTCAAAGACTAAACCCATATGAGTTACACGGCGTGCGCTACTACCAGATGTTTCTTTCGTTCGATGACACGCCTGATAGTCTTCGGGAAGCCAGATTGGCCCATGACGCCGTCTACGCTTCCCCAGAAGAGGGTGACCGCGTCGCCGTCGAGACTATGCTCAGCATGATAACTGGCGTCCAGAAGAGGGAGGACTAGCAAGACGCCTCGGAAGAGACCAAGCAAATTCCGAGAAGTCCTCGTGTGTTGGCGACGCCGTGATGCCGGAGTTGGGGGCATATGCAAGTCTTTCGCCAACCCAGAGCCACTGGGAGTAAGTCCTTCTAACCTGAAACGGACTCGGCCGGACCCGATGGAACGCTGAGGGAGCTAAAGTACCGCTGATTCCAGATCGACGCTGGATTGAATACTCGCGCCGCTGAGCGGCAAGGCTAAAAGCGCAGGTTTGTACCAGCTCGATACCGTCAGCACAGAGAGGGCATTCCTCTGGTGCATCGCTCTCAATCTGCATCGCGTGGCAGGCGGGACCGCCGTGAGGCTCTAAGGCGTTGACTTGCCTTCTCGGACGATACTCCCTGGGATCGGGGCAGGCGTCGTAAGTTCCCAGGTTGTTCCCGGGGACTCCCCTGCGGGACAAGCTCCCTGGGCCGCAGACGGGAAAGCAGGACTCATAGGCAAGCCTGCGGCCGACCAAGACTAACTTTGGCGCCTTCAGGGACCACCGCTGAAGGACGGTGGCGGGCTACAGCCGACTTCGCCCTCCGGCCCTCCCCCGATTCCGCTCCCCTATCCTTACAGCTGCATCGCCGGACTGAAGGCAGCGTGCGCCTTTGCCGCCTGCTCTGAGTCGTAGGTCGCGGAGTAACGACGGACCATCATCGGGCTCGAATGACCAAGGAGGTATTGGACATCGAGCTCGCGGGGCATTGACCCGAATCGCCCAGGTAGCAAAGGTGTGGCGGAAGCGGTGGGGGTTGACCTGGCTAACCCCAGCCCTCAGGCGGTGACGAGTGAACATAACGTTCATGTGATGATTGCGAAGCGGTCGGCCGTCAAAGGTCTGGAAGAGGTGGCCTTCGCCCCAGCCCCGAAAGTCGTCTAGGTAGGTTCTGAGGGCAGCGAGCGCTACCTCGCTTATCGCCGTCCAGCGCTGCTTACGTCCCTTGCCATTGAGGACACGCACACGGCCCTCCTCGAAGAGGACATCGCAAAGCTCAATCGACACGAGCTCGCTTGAGCGCACCCCGGTATCTAGGAGGAAGAGGATCATCGCCTCATGCGAGAGCCCACGTAGGTCTGGGGATCACAGGCAGCTAGCAGGGTCGTTAGGTCGTCTTTGGTAAACGGCAAAATGACCTTCTGCTCGCGCCGGACCATGGGCACTCGCATGAACGGGTTCTCCTCGACATAACCCATACGCCGGCACCAGGAGAAGAACGCCTTGACCTCACGCTGGCGGCGGTGCTGGGTACCGGCACTCACACCGCGCCCTCGCACCCAGCCCATGAAGAGATAGACATGGGCTGGGCCCGAAGGCCTCAATCGAGCCTGGCAGATCGAGCTTATCGACAGCGTGCCGGAACTGGCGCAACGTCTCGTCGTAGGACTGGACCGTACGGTCCGTCTTGCCCTCGACTGTGCAGGCTGTGAGATACAGGGGGATGAGCTGGTCGAGTGCCGGCAAGTGCAACCTCCTTAAGTCCGGTGGTCACACACAACTCACTCCGCTAGGGGAGCAAGTCAAGCTCGCGGAGCCTGCCTGTAGAAGGAACGGAACCTTAGTCACGGGACTCGCCTGTAGCAGCGCGGGACAACGCTGCTGCAACCCCCATCCTTCGAGGTCTCTCATTGGATGCCGGTCGCGTCACAAAGTTAGATCCCGATTGCTTCCGCCACCTTCGCCCAGCTGCGGTCCTCCTGCCCCTCGAGACGCCTGAGGTAGGTCGTCGTCACAGCCAGGCTACTGTGGTCGAGGAACTGGGACACGTCCTCGACCGTCTCGCCCGCATCGCGCCTGAGCTTGGCGGCTGAATGCCTGAAGATGTGCACACCGCCGGGCGGGAGCCCTGCATTCTTCAGGTAGCACCGCAGGTTGGTATAGAAAGTGCCGCTCGTGATGCCGTGCCCATGGCGCGTGTTCGGCCACAACGATTCGTCCGGCTGCATCGTGGTGAGATTCTTGCCCACATCCTCCAACCAGGTCAGGACCGCCTCAAACGCCGGCCGCGGCCCCGTCTTACCGCCTTTGCCGCGATAGCTGTAGAAGACTGCCGCGCCTTCGACGGACACGCTGCCCGCCGTCATGCCCAACACCTCGGCGCGGCGCCGTCCCGTGAAGACGAGCGTCAGGATGATGGCGCGGTCTCGTATGCCAACAAGTGTCGCGGGTACCACGTCCAGGAGCCGGTGGATCTGCTCGCCGCTAAGTCCTCTTGCCACGCCCGCGGTTACCTTCGGCCGCTCCAGCGCGTCGCAAGGGTTAGAGGAGACCACCTTCATTCTTATAAGGAAGCGGTAGAAGGAGCTGAGGCAAGCGATGCGGGCGCCGATCGTGATCGAGCCCGGCTGCTTGCCGGATAGTCCAGTGCCGTAGGCCCAAGCGAAGACGTCCTGCGAAGTGGCTTCGTCCGGCGCCTTGCCGCCCCGGCCGAAAAAGTGCTGCAGCATGCGCGAGTAGGACTGGACCGTCCTCAGCGATCCCGAGCGTCGCTCCTTCTCGGCCAGGAAGGCGTAGAGGGTTGCGCTCCCATCCGGCGGCAGTGGATTCATCGAAGTAAGTATGGCGTTGGGCATGGCGTGACTCCATTTGCGGCGAGGTCACGCTATACAGCCATCGTGTCGGGTCAGGGTCAAGCGAAGTTACTTCGGCGCCCCTTGATTCTATCTGTACGATGCACCCACCCGAGGAACCCAACACTGGGGGCAATAGCCGTTGTGCTGACACACGCCCTCAGGCGTGCGCGCGCCGTAGTCGACATCGATCTGCGCCGACGCCTCGGCGCGCATCCGCCCTTCCGCGATCCCTGCCGCTGCCTACGGTAGGGAGCCAGTATCCGCCATCGCCCACCCACTTGCGTAGCAGCCCCGGCCGGCCCACGTTCTCTTTGGCCACCGCCGTCATCCTCACGCTCTACGCCTTCGTGAGGATGACCCTCTGTCCTGCCGTGTCCATCTGCTTCACGCCCATCTTCTTTGGGCCTCTACTCAACTCGTTCTTGCAGATCCGCCAACACATCCTCGATCTGCTCTAGGGCCGCGCGCAGGTCGTCAGCGATCTCTTCGGCGAGCACGTGCGGCTCCGGCAGGTTAGCCGAGTCCTCAAGGCTCCCGTCACGCAGCCAGAAGATGTCGAGCGAGGCCTTGTCACGGCTCGCGATCTCCTCGTAGCTGTAGGCACGCCAGCGCCCATCTGAATTGTCCTCCGACCATGTTGCCGTGCGGTTGTATCGGTCGTCCGGTCGATAGCACTGAACGAAATCATCGAGTCCTGCTCGTGTCAGCCGGTTCTGCTTCAGCGTGAAGTGCATGTTCGTGCGGAAGTCGTAGAACCAGACGGTCTTCGTCCACGGCGTCCCGCTCGCCGGGCGGCGCTCGAAGAAGAGCACGTTGGCCTTCACGCCCTGCGCGTAGAAGATGCCGGTCGGCAGGCGTAGGAGCGTATGCAGCTCGCACTCCTCCATCAGTTTGCGTCGCACCGTCTCCCCAGCTCCACCCTCGAAGAGCACGTTGTCCGGCAGTACAACCGCTGCACGACCGTTCATGCGCAGCAGGCTCTTGAGGTGTTGCAAGAAATTGAGCTGCTTGTTTGAGGTTGTAGTCCAGAAGTCCGGCCGGTTGTAGCTGGTCGAATGACTCTCGTTCTCGCCTTCCGCGTTCACTACGGTAATCGAAGACTTCTTCCCGAACGGCGGGTTTGTGAGCACAACGTCGAAGAGCGTGCTTGGCTCGTTGCGCAACGAATCATCCGTCTTCACCGGTGGCTCGTGGTCATCGTCGTACGGCCCGATTCCGTGCAGGAAGAGATTCATCGCGCAGAGCCGGGTGACGCCGTCCACTAACTCAACACCGCGCAGGGCATCGAAGCGCAAGTGATCCTTCTCTCCCACATCCAGGTCGTGGTTCGCGGCAATGTGGTCGTGGGCAGAGAGCAAGAACCCTCCGGTTCCGCAAGCGGGATCGCAAATTGTCTCGCCCGGCCTCGGTTGGACACAGTCGACGATGGCATCGATCAGTGCGCGCGGCGTGAAGTACTGGCCTGCGCCGCTCTTCGTGTCCTCGGCGTTCCTTCTCAAGGAGACCCTCGTAGGCGTCGCCTTTCACGTCCGCCGACATCGGCAGCCATTGCTCTTGACCGATTAGCTCGACGATGAGCTGGCGAAGCTTCGCCGGGTCCTGAATCTTGTTCTGTGCCTTGCGAAAAATGAGGCCGAGCATGCCGCTCTGATTGGCGAGCACACGAAGCGTCTCGATGTAGTGGGCTTCGAGGCGGGTACCCTCCATCGCCGGTGCCGAGAGATTTGCCCAGCGGTAGCCGTCTGGAATGGTCTGCTCCTGGCTAGTGAGTTCGGCGCGCTCCTCCGCCATCTTTAGGAAGAGCAGCATCGTGAGCTGTTCGAGGTAGTCCTGATATGACAGGCCGTCGTCACGTAGTACCTGGCAGTAAGACCAGAGCTTCTGAACGATGCGGTTGCTGTCGCTGGTCATGCGGTCTGTCTCCGTCGTCCTGTGGGTACTGGCCTGTTCTCCGCCTGGTTAGTACGGATCCGTGCGAGGAGGGCTTTGGCCGGTTCGTCGGTCGAGTCTTGGTCGGCGAGGCGGCCTTCGAACGCAGCTCGCAGTATCGCTGCGCGCAGTACTTGGATTCGATCGATAGCCATGCGCGTGGCGCCTTCGAGACGCTCCGTAGAAGGAAGCAGCTCGTCGAGGCGACCCGCGATACGCCGCAGTTCAGTCATCGGCGGCAATGGCAGGGGGATCGCCTCCACTCTTGATTTGTTAAGCGCAGGCTGGTTGTTTCCACTTCCGAGAGTTCTGGTCTGTGCATAGCGGCCCATCAAGTAGTAGTAAACGTACTCCGCAGGAAGCCCCGACTCGGTCACCCTAATCGCGGCAGCATTCTGGTTGTTGCAGGCTGCGATATCAAGGATGGCTGCTTGGCCTCGTGTCTTGCCCTCTCCAATCATCCCGAGAAGCACTGTCCCAGGCGGGTGAACCTGCGTAGAGGTGTGGCGGAGCCCCTCTTCTGTGATGGTCTCTCTGGTCGATCCAATCCGACAGAACGCGACCTCGCTGCTCGATACCCACGGGATGCTCCCGATCCAGAAACCGTCCTCTGTGCGCGATGGCGTTGCGCCTACATAGACATGGAAGCAGCGTCCTAGTGTTTCCCAGCACCACCCCTCAGGCAGCTCCGGTAGCTCGCTTGTGTCGGGCGCAGCGGGCTCCTCGTACTTCGTCTTCCAACTGTCGTTCCTCGGTGGTTTCCACTTCGCGATCAGCTTCTCAAACTCCGCCTCTTCCCAGCGCCTCCGGCGTTCGGCGAGGATGCGGTCGAGCAGCACGAAGGCGGGTTCGTAGTCGCGGCCCTCCTTGCGGGCCAGTTCAGCCTCGGTGGTGACGAGCTTGCCATCCACCGCTGCCTTCAGGACGGAGGCGCGGTACCGCTTGAGGCTGGCTTGCACGTGCTCCAGTGCTGCCTGAGCGGCGTCGAGGCATGTGAAGTAGGAGTCGAGCACTTCGACGATGCGGTGCTGCTCGTTAATCGGAGGAAGGTGGAGATCAAGAGATTCATAGAAAGACTCTGGGACGCGTAGTTGCCCCGCGGTTCCGGTCATGTGCGCACGGGCTTCGCGGCGGACACTCTCCTGTAGAAGGAAGTGGAGAAGGAACTTTCCCACAAGAGCCTCGGTCGGACGAATTACATGAAACTCGGTCGACCCAGCGCCCACGCCACCAATGAGCTGGGAGGCCAGCGCTGCCTTTCCATTTTCCATGGATGGGGTGATCTTTGCGACGAGAACATCGCCGTCCTGAAACCGCTTGTAGCCCTTGCGCACTGTCCTCCAAGTTCGTCTCGCGGACGGGTGCATGACGCCGGAAAGCGCCTCAACGGACGCCATCGGGACGAACGAGACCTCGGTGTCGTCCGGCGGTACTCGATCCGGATTTGAGGGATTGAGGTTCGCCAGTTCGCCAACACTAGACGTGACCCACCCCAAAGGTAAGGTCGCAGCCTCATCCGCAGTCACGCCGCCAGCACCTGGTTCAGCTCAGCGAGCACGTCAGCCAACTCTCCACGGAAGACCTGTGCAGCCCGGGCGAGCCCACCCTCCTGTGCGAAGGGCGTGGAATCGAAATCGTCGGTTCGCACCTCCACGCTCGTGGCAATGTGGTCGCGCATCATCTCCAGCCAATGCACCTGCTCGTCCGTGAATGTGCGCCCGCTATTCGCCTGCTGCTGCATCCAGTGTTCGAACCGCTCGCGCACATGATCCTGGTAGGGGACCAGTTCTTCGTCCTCATGCAGGGCGAAGCGCACGAGCGACACCAGGTCGGTCAGCAGCCGCGTCGCTGACGCGCCGCGCACTTTGTCACTATCCAGTGTCTCGTAAGCGCGCCACAGCCGCTCCGGCGTCCATGAACGTGGCGGAGCCGAGATCACGTCAGCAAGGGCGCGCACATCGCGGAAGTGCAGCCGTTCGCCGTAGGGCTGCTGGTAGAAGAACTGTAGCGCGCTGATCTCATCCTTGTTCTCCTCCAGGAAGGCCTCGAACGACTGCACCAGCTCACCCGCCTTCGCGCGGGCCTCCTCCGACATCCCAGATTCCAGCAGCGTGTCCTGGCTGATTTCGTCGATGATCTGGTCGAACTGCTTCTTCAAGTCCTGTAGGAGTGTTCGCAGCGGCGGGTTCTCGGCGAGTGGCCTCGCCGCCTCTACGAGCAACGCCCTCGATGCCTGTTTGAGCTGCGCCTCATCAGGGGTGGCCTCATCCCCGAGCTGGAACTCGCGCCTCGCCCATTCATCTTGCACATTGGGGTCGAGGGCCTTGACGATCGCATGTGTGATGTCGGCTAGCAACACGCTATCCGATGTCTCGCGGATTCGGTCCCGCTCAGCCAGTCCACACTGCTTGTCGAGGCGGGTCAGGCGACTCGTGAGCGAGCTGAGCATATCCTCGTCAGTGCCCCCGACCGCGACATGATCGAGCAACCTCTGGAGCGATACGGACTTTGCGCGTTCGAGCGGCTGCGTGTCGGACATCTCGGATTCGGTGATTCCGACGCAGTCCACGATCACGAAATGCGTCTTCGCCTCCGCATCCGGCGTCACCTGCTTCAGGGTGTCCTTGTCGACGACGCGAACTCCGCGGCCCTTCATCTGCTCGAAGAGCACCCGGCTCTTGACCGAGCGCATGAACATTACGATCTCGATCGGCTTAATGTCCGTCCCGGTGGCAATCATGTCCACGGTCACGGCGATGCGAGGGTTGAAGCTGTTGCGGAAGTCCTGAATCAGGTCCTTCGGCTTACGCCCGCTCGTCTTGTAGGTAATCTTCTGGCAGAAGTCGTTCCCGCGTCCGAACTCCTCCCGCACGATGTCGACGATGTCCTCGGCGTGGCTGTCGTCCTTCGCGAAGATGAGCGTCTTGGGTACCTGACTGCGCCCAGGAAAGATCTCAGTGAAGAGCCGGTTCCTAAACGTGCGCACGATCGTGCGGATCTGGTCCCGTGCCACAACGGCGCGATCGAGCTCCGACGCAGTGTAGGTCAGGTCCTCGTCTGGCTGCTCCCAGCGGAGCTGCCGGGTGCGGCGGTCGCGGACCGGAACAACCGCCCCTGGTTCAGCCTCGATGGTGGCGCCCTGCTCCGTGATCAATGTGCGGATTTTGTACACCTCGAAGTCGACGTTCACGTTGTCTGCAACCGCCTCGGCATGCCCGTACTCCATCACGAGGTTCTGGTTGAAGAAGCCGAACGTGTGCTTCGCCGGCGTCGCCGTGAGGCCAATAAGGTAGGCGTCAAAGTACTCTAGCACCTGCCGCCAGAGTAAATAGATGCTGCGGTGGCACTCGTCGATCACGATCACGTCGAAGTACTCCGGCGGGATCGCGGCGTTGTACACGACCGCCGGTGGCTCCGTTAACTGGTTGCCAGCAAGGTCGAGCTGCGAGCCTTCCTCAGACTCTGGCGCTAGCTCCACCGCGCCCGTAAGCATCGAGTACATGCGCTGGATGGTGGTGATGACAACCTTGCTTGACGAGCCGATCGTGTTTCCCGTCAGCCATTGTACGTTGTAGAGCTCATCGAACTTCCGGTTGTCGTCGGGCGTTCGGTAGTTCTGGAACTCTTTCTCTGCCTGTTCGCCGAGGTTTGAGCGGTCGACGAGAAACAAAACACGCCTCGCGCCCGCAAACTTGATGAGGCGATAGGCCGCGGTCACGGCCAGCATCGTCTTGCCGCTGCCGGTGGCCATCTGAATCAAGGCGCGTGGCCGGTCATCCTTGAAGGACTGTTCAAGATTCGTGAGCGCCTTCAGCTTGTTCTGCCAGAGGTTCGGAATATGAATCGGTGGCATCGCGCGAGCTCGTGAACGAAGGGTGGATGGCCGAACCGCGTATTCCGGTCCAAGTCCTGCGGTGAGGTGGTCACCACCCCACTCCTGAGCCCAATCTTCGAGGGCAGCAGCTGCGAGCCACTCGGCGACGGTCTCCGGGCGGTGAAAGCTGAAGACTCGACGAGAGCGCGGCTCAGGGTCGAGCAGATTCCAGAAGCGTGTCTCACTGCCCGTGCTCAGGTAGATGAACGGCAGCGGTCGATGAGGCACGTCGAGTTCATCCGGCAGTCCTTCGGCGTAGAGCTGTCCCTGCGGCTCGGCGCTGGTCAGCGTGGTGCCCTGCTTCTTCGCTTCCAGCGCACCAACGGCCCGGCCATCGACGAACAGCAGGTAGTCCGCGTATCCGTGCCCCTTCGCCATGGTGAACTCGCGGATCGCCACACCCTGAGCGGCGTTCACGTTCATTTCGTCGCGGCTCTGCACGACCCATCCAGCCGCCACTAGTGCGCCGTCGATCTGCTGACGAGCCTGCTGCTCGGGACCAAGTGTCATGTCGGAGTGAGCCGATGCATGAGCCAATTATATTGGCTGAGTGCCTTTCGAGTCGGAAGTCTCGTTCCATCCCTCGATAAGGACGCTCTCGGAGTCCGCTGCCGAGCCAGAGGCGCGATACGCCTTCACTTGCCTCCCCGTCATACACCGACACTGGTCTAGACTCGCTTGGCGCCCGACCGAGGGGGTAGAAGAGAAGCGCCGCCTCAGTGGTCGAGCCCGCCCTCCGCTGTGAAAAGCAGGAACCCTTGGGGCTCGACTTCTTGCGAAGCGCCTTGGCGGATGGCTCGCTCCCGCAGACGGAGATCGAGCGGCAATGTAAGCAGCTCGGGCTCTTCATGCCCACAGTAAGGCGCGAAGGCGCGCCAAACAGGTGGCGGGAGTGGTGTGAAGCCCCCAGTACGAGCAGGGCCGCAAGGGCGCGGTGAGGTGGTTATGGAGCCTGCCGGCTGGTTTAGATGATCAGCTTTTCATAGGTGATCATCGTGATCACGTAAACGGCTCTGAAGCTAGAACCCCCTATGTCCTCAGAAGGGGCTGATCATCTAAAAGGGGCCGCGACGGACGCCGAGGTCGACGCCTGCCTCTATTGCCACGACGGCGAACCGCTGCCGTCGGGGAAGAGGCTTAACAGGCTAAGCGTTGGGCCGTACGAACTGGCGCAAGCCCTGGAGGCCGCCACGCCCGACGAGCTCCTCCCCTAGGGCGATGACGTGGCGCCGGACGACGAACCGCCTCGCCTCCGGAGGAGGAAGAAAGGCGAAGAAGGCCACGAAGGGCGAGGCATGATGGCAACCCGGAGGCGACGCCGACGGTATGCGGTGGCCTTCCCTCGCCGACCCGGGTATTCTTCGGCCAGGTGCTTCTTATCCCGACGTCGCTTGCTCCATAGCATCGCGATCGGCGGTTTTGGGTTCGCGAGGGTAGCCTGAGTGGGGCTTTTGGCCCCCCTTCGCGCGCGAGGGGGGCCTCGATCGTTGTGGCCGCGGCACAGAGACCGCTCAACCTGCTGGGCGGCGGCCAGGAGCGCGAGGCGGGCGAGGATCGCACTGGAGGTATTCTCCGGAAGTCGGGGGCGGGCGCTACTGCCGTCCCTTGCGCCCCTGGAGCGCTCAGCCTGCGTCGCCTGCCCCTTCCAGCCCCGCCGCAGATGTGTGGAGACCAAGCGCAGGTGGCGGGAGCTGTTCGCCGAAGCGGTTGAGATCGACGAGAAGATGCGGTCCGGGCTGGCATTCGCCAGGAGCCTTACCTGCATTCCCTACGGATGCCCCTGGCCTAGGCGGTTGCGCTTGATGAGGCGGAACTGGGAGCAGACGGCTTCGGCAACGAACGCTAGGGTCACTGTGGTGTTTGAATTGAAGCGCGGGCTACATGTGAAGACTGGTTCGACGGTGGCCAGTGATAGCAACGCAATCATATTATAATGATGTGACATCGTAGATGGAGGCGCTCTCATGGCTAGTATCACCGTGCGCAATCTCGAAGATGGGCTGAAACACCGGCTGCGAATCCGGGCGGCTGAGAACGGCCGCTCCATGGAGGAGGAAGCCCGGGACATTCTGAGAACGGCGCTCTATCACCAGCAACCAGAACAGGAGAACCTGGCGAGCGCCATTCGCGCCAGATTCGCGCCCCTCGGTGGTGTCGAGCTGGCGATCCCTGCCCGTTCACCCATGCGCAAACCGCCCCGGTTCGACTGAGGAAACTAGAATGATTGTCCTCGACACCAACGTCGTCTCGGAGTTGATGCGCCCCGATCCCAGCTCCAACGTTTTGGACTGGGTTACCGGGCAGGCAGCTCTCAACTTGTATCTCTCCACCGTCAGTGAAGCTGAGTTGAGGTACGGCGTTGCGATATTGCCAACAGGTGAGCGCCGCAGCAGGTTGCTTGAGGAGGTGGAGGGGATGCTCCAGGAAGACTTTGCCGGGCGCATCCTTCCCTTTGATAGCGCAGCGGCCCAAGCCTACGCCGTGATTGCCGCTAACCGGCGCGCCGTCGGGCGTCCCATTAACCATGCCGACTGCCAGATAGCGGCCATAGCCCGTTGTCGAGGAGCGTCGGTTGCGACGAGAGATATGGACGACTTCGAGGGTAGCGGGATAGAAGTGATCAACCCTTGGTCAGGTGAATGAGCACAACAAGGCTGATATCGGCGGTTGAGGAATATCTTGGCGACCTGCGCCGGATCAGAGCGTCCGGTGGTGGGACAGGCGAACGTTCCTACTACCCTCCCCTGACCAATCTGCTGAACGCTGTAGGTACCGTCGTGCCCGTCTCGGAGCGTCGGGCGTGTCGGGGGCTGGCCCAGCCGCGCAGGACACAGCGGCGCCCGGCCCGGGTGCCGAGGGACGAGCCCGCCCTGATCGCCCGCCTGATCGCCCTGGCGCGGCGCTTCGGGCGCTACGGCTCCCGCCGCATCACGGCCCTGCTGCGGGCCGAGGGCTGGCGCGTGAACCACAAGCGGGTGGAGCGGCGCTGGCGGCAGGAGGGGCTGCGGGTGCCCCGCAAAGCCCCGCACCAGCGGCGGCTCTGGGCCACCGCTGGCTCCTGCACGCGTCGCCGGGCGGAGCGGCCGAACCACGTCTGGTCCTACGACTGCGTCCACGAGCGGACGCAGGACGGGCGGCCCCGGTGCCTCCTGGGCTTCGTGGGTACGTATCGAACTCTCTGTATGGCGCCAGAACCCGGTTTTCGGCGGATTCTTGAGGGCGTCCGGCATCTGACGGTCGCCGCGTAGGCCAGTCAACGATGCGAGATTCTCCGTCCGACCCGGTCGGGCTTGGTTGCATCACGCACGAAGGTGCCGGGTCGCAGTGACGGCATCGAGAACCGCGCGGCGTGTTGTCGACATGAATCGGGATGTTGGTTTCGGTCGCGACCAGACACGCGATGCAGTTGGCGCGTGAATGGCCGCCGGGAGCACAATGCTACCGGCGGCCGAGGGTTCTACTATGGATTTATCGGGTATACGTTGACCCACTGGTAGACGTTGCCGTTCCCGTCGTCGTAGTTCGGGCTGTAGGCCTCGTCGTTGGGGTCGTACTTGGGATCGTCTGGATCGTAGCTCGAATTCCACGGATCCTCTCTCTCCTTGCACACACCCGCTGCCACGCCGCAAATGCTGTTCACGCCTCCCACCATGGTCACCTCCGAAGCGCCACGTGCGCCGACTTCCGTCGTGAACCATCGGAAGTTGCTGATATGGGTGTCGTGGAACTGAC
The DNA here is from genome assembly GCA_963664765.2 of Dehalococcoidia bacterium. Lineage (GTDB taxonomy): Bacteria > Chloroflexota > Dehalococcoidia > DSTF01 > WHTK01 > WHTK01. Next base: position 17,897 of record CAXXWO010000006.1, read on the forward strand.
CGCAGTACGGATCCCCGATCATCGGGAACGGCGTCCCGTTCTCCCACCCACTGTCGGGGGTGCAGACATAGCCCGGCACATAGCCCTGCACAGGAGGTGCGTATCTCGCCACATTCACGACCACGGTCCGTTCATGGACGCCGGTGAGGCGTTCCACAACATTCGCAAACACGGTGTACTGGCCCGTCGAGAGCCCAGCGGCGCTCCAGGTTGTCCGGTTGGTGCGGACACCGCCGTTGAACCTGCCGTTGGCGGCCCTCCAGATGTACGTCAACGGGTCGTCGTTGGGATCGGATGCGTCGATACTGAGATCGACAAGGTGCCCCTGTCCGCCCGGAGCGTCGAGCGTTGCTGTGCAGACGGCGGGGTTGTCTCCCTGCGGTGTCACCCTGGGAGTGCAGGCGATCTCGCTCACCACCGGCGGCAGATCCCTCTCCTTCACGATGATGGTGACCTGGGTGGCGTTGAAGGCGTAGTCGTAGCCATTGGGTCGCGCAGCGGCAACCACGACTCCTTGATCACCAGTCGTGAGTCCCGTGCTCGACCAGGTCAGAAGATGATTCGCTCTGCTTGTGGTAGAGGTTGGATGTGAGGAGCTGATGGCGTGCTCTCCACCCCTCACATCCCACTCGACAGTGTAGAGCAGTGAGGAAACCGTGGTCCCGTTAGGTCTTGTGACCGTCAAGGTGACCTCGACGTCCGCGCCGTCAATCGAATCACAAGATCCCATCCGGGGGGGGTCGTTCGGACGGGGCGAGCTGTCCGTAGGGAGCGGCTCCCCGTTGTCGCAAGACAGATGCGGACGCAGGTCCGGTGGAGGGGTGGGTTCGAACACGTCGAAGGTGAGTGTGTTTGAACCAGCGGCGTCTCCCTTATTGTCGCTCCAATGTTCTGGTATCGGGAAGAAACCGCCAACCCCCTGCACATAGAGCTGATACCTGCCCCCGATCGTCACTTCACCTGGAGAAGACGGAGCCTTCCACGTGAGGTTCACACTATCGCCGCTCACGAAGCGTCCTGGAGTACCAGATCCAGACAGCTGCGATATACGCCAACCGCAGGTTTGCGCTGTCCTACCGACACTGCATTCGATCGTGCCGTTTAGGCTGCCATTCACTTCTGCCGTAACATAGCCGGAGGGCAGCGGAGTCACGATGGCTCTGAGGCTCACGGTACTGCCCACCTCTACGCGGTCAGGGCACGGGCCTGGGCGCTTCGGCAAAGACGAACTCGGGTCGAGGCAAATAAGAATGATGGGTGGGTTGGCAGAACCAACGGTTCTGCCCGGTTGATGTACCACGAGCGCGCTCAAGGACGCCATCTCACCCGGCGGTACCGGCGGCCAGACCACATTCCCGACCCGCGCGGACGTTCCGTTATCATCGGGGTAAAGAATCACATCGACGTAAACCGAACGTCCGGCAGGCACCCTCAGGGCGTATCGGTTATGAATGAGATCGATCCAATCGGGGCTAGCCGAAGGCACCGCGGCGGTTTTTACGACGGCCTCGTCGTCGGGGAGGTCTATGCTCCTGTCGCACGTGACCTCGACGGGCGTCTCGATGCTGGCGCCGACTGCGTCGACTGTGACCTCTTTACCGGCCTCCGAGGCCCAGCAGTTTATAGCTGTGGGCTCGTCGGCCCTGCCCCCGATGCCACCGCCGGCTCGGATCCTCTCAACGTCGTCGCCGCTGATATTAGACACATACAGCCCGGCCCGCCTCATGCTCAGAGGCCAGCTTGACCCTGAGGTGCTGAAGCTCATCCCACTGAGGTCAGTGTCGCTGAAGATGCGGATGAGCCCCGCGCCACTGTCCCGGCGCCAGACATTGGATCCTGACCGCACCCTGGCGTCCGGGAAGCTGTCCGGTTCCAGGTGTGTTCTCGCGGCGTTCCACGCCCACTTCACACTAGAGAAGTCGACCGTCCGGGTGTCTGGCTTTGCTGACTGCATGTTGTTGACTTGGGCGGCGCCCCCGCTCCCTGCTGTGGACATCAACAGCAACAGCGCTAGTGTTATTCCTGTTGTGATTCTCATCGTCATTCTTCCTTTTAATCTGACACTGGCCCTAGCTCTTCGGCTTCAGCTTGCCCGTGCCAGCGCCTTTGAGCAGCGCTTGGATCAGCACCTTCGGTGTGCTGGGGGTGCGGAGATCCCTTGTCGCCATTTAGGCCTACTTTCGTGGGGAGCACGGTATCGCAGCATGATACACAGCACCATTCCACAACGCGGGCCGGCGGGCGGTCCGGGTCGCTAGACCTTGGGGAGTCAGTATACGGCACCAGCGTATCACGCACCAGAGTCGGCACTATCGTATATAATCCCCTTTCAGATCCCAGTGCTCCGGCGTCTCCCCCAGCCACTCCACGCCCGAAGGCTTGAGGCGCGGCGAGGGGTCCATGCCGGCGGCGCGGGCGGCCTCGGGCGGGAGGCCGCGCGTCACGGTGCGCGTGATCAGCGCCGTGTGGTACTCCCGCAGCCGCTCGATCAGCATCCGCTTCTTCGCCACGAGCGCGTCGATCCGCTCCGTCTCCCGGTCGAGGAAGGCGGCGATGGCCCGCTGCTCGTCAAGGGGTGGGAGGGGGAGGGGAAGATCGCCAATTTCCGAGGCATTGATGGCTGGGTAGCTGACTCCTGTCGATCTCGCGACGATTTCCTCAATGACGCCGTACTCTCTGAACGCCCACGAGCAATTCGGGAAGATGCCGACCACGTTCGTGTGCCTGCGGTTCGCCTTGTTCAGCTGTTCCTGCCGGTGTTCGATCAAACCTGCCGGCGGTGCGCGGCCGAGAGGCCTTGCTCTGTTAGGACTCAGGACTCAGGGCTCGGCAGGACTCTGGTCAGGCCCCTCGGCGCCTTCCCGGAGATTCGACGTGGGGCGATGGCTTGCCCCGGCGATCGGCTAAGGTGGGGTCAAGCCCTGAGATACGGCATACCCACCTCGACGGGCTCTAGTCACCCCTGGGACCCAACAGAGAGTGCCCGCGGAAACGCCCCGTTACTCCAAGCAGCGCTGGCAAGGTTCTGGATCTCCACGTCATCCCGCGTCGCAAAGTCGCCGACACCCCATCCAAAGGCTAGGCGCTGGACAATCACCTCGTGCCCTGACGCTGCGGCCGCAAGCCAAAACGAGTGGGCCAACTGGAGGTCCTCTAGCATGAGTCCCAGAGTGGCACGTGCCCCGTCTGGTAGGTGGTAGCGCGCGGTGGCTGCGAGTATCTGGAGTTCGCGCAGAATCTTCTGGACGGCAGCCTCCTGCTGCAAAAAGAACTGTGGTGCCTCTTGCCTATTAATCGTCCGTGATTGTCCGTCGAGCCTAACGACTTCCCACTCCCCCCTCGGATCCCGGTAGGAAACCCATTCGCATGCCCTAGTCATCACAAGACGCATGCGGCTCCGTGCCAATTCAGCAACTTCGGCGTCTGGAGAGTGCATGGCACAAGCGAGCACCAGTAGATCTTGGGGCTTGAGCAGGGGTTGGTTGGCAGAGTTACCCAGTCTCCCTACAGCTTCTTCAAGAACGTCTAGCTCAATGCTCGGACGTTCAGCGGTCGCGGCGGTGGCGAGCGGAACCCCCCAGCCAATGCTCACTGCCCTCTGCAACAACTTGCCGAGTTCGTTGCGGACGGTTGATGGGTCTCCGGCGCGCTGCTGGCGGGTGACCTCAGATTGCTGATCGACGAGGGAGAGCGTATCTCTGACAACATCCCGGAGTCGGTGGTTGGCCAATGCCTCTGCTGCGCCCTGAGGTAGAAAATGGATGCGGTCAGCAACGCCGCCCACAACGCTGACCTTCCCAGCGCACTGCCTCCACAACCACCGGCCTCTTCCTGTAGAGGGCCTTTCTGGGCGCGTCTACATCAGCCATCGATCAGGCCCCCATCACCCGTAGAGGGAGGGATGATTGCCACTTGGGCAGGCGGTATAGCTGGAGGCAGCGCCTCTGGGGTAGCGAAGATTAGCTTAGGGGCTGGGGGCAACTCTGGGGTAACAGCCGGACGTGGGGTTGCCGTTGCTGGGGCAGGCACAGAGGCCGTAGGTGCCACCAGTACGGGGATGGGGGCAGGGGAGACGACTACGGGGATGGGGGACAAGGGGAGACGACTACGGGGATGGGGGCAGGGGAGACGACTACGGGGATGGGGGCAGGGGAGACGACTACGGGGATGATGGGGGCAGGGGAGACGACTACGGGGATGAGGGTATCATCGCCTCTTACAGTAAACGAGTCCGACCCTGAGCCTAGCTCTGCTCCCCTATGCTTATAGGAGGCCTCGACGGTGTATTCCCCTGGCGGGCACCTGTCGCTGATGTAGACATGCTGCACGCTGGGGCTCTGTGTGCCAGCCCCAAAACTTCGCTCCCTTCCCATCCCGCTTCCATTGCACTCGCTATGCCCAGACACATCGGCCCGGAAGTATGTAGTCGGCTCAAAGGGACCATCGAAGGTCAATGTCACCAGGTTGTTGTGTAAGGCAAGCTGACTGGACGAACCTCTACATCCACCGGAGCGGCGGTAGCTATCTTGTAGCAGGCGAACAGGGCGATCGCCAGCAGGGCGACGATAAAGAACGGCCTCACGGTGTTTGTCATAGCGTTTCTCATTTTACTATCTTCTCCTTCTTCATCCTCTCACGCGCCTTGTCCAGCGCTATCACCCCCGGAGAATCTTCCGCCGGCGCGGGAGTCAAGCCCAGCGCCTCCTTCTCTATATCAAGGTGCGCATGCAGCCGGTCACCTACTGTGACCAGGAGCCGCGATGCCGCACGGTCGATTGCGGTCACTAGTGCGGTGCCCAACTCATCATCGCTCAGCAAGCGGCGCTTCAGGTCGCAAATCCACATGGCGTGCTGCCAATCACTCGCTTGGAAGTAAAGCGCCGATGGTGAGTCGATCAGCGACTGATACCAAGCCGTGGTGCGAGCATCCCACCCTTCATCCTCCAGAGGAGCCTTAGCGGCCTGCGCGGGCTTCGAGGGCGGATCCGACGTTTTGTTCTTTCGCCGGCGCTCGGTGGGAAGTTTGGGCTTACGGCCAGGCGGCACTGTCACCCCTCCTTAAACACAGCCACCCTGCACTCTCGTTTGATGCTCACGCACAACGAGTTTCAGTTCATCTAAACAAGGAAGGCAGTTTACTTGGAAAACGTCTCTGGTGCCAATATTCCCAGACAGGCTCTTGTCTGCACCGCATAGGTGGTGACTCGCCCCCTCCTTGGCCCTGGTCCACCCAATAATGGTACGTACTCAGTGGGGCCGCAGTCACAGATGGGCTTATCAACCGCCGGTGGAGGCCGCAACCACGAGGCTCCAGCATCGATAAGGACTTTACGGCATGCTCCACACATAACATAGCTTCGCCGCCGCATCCTCCTTAAACGCAGTCACCCCGCACTCTCGTTGACGCTCACGCACAATGCTACGCAACGCCTCCAAGCAAGAGGGGCAGTCAACATTGAAAATGTCCATGGTTATGTACCCTTCACCCAACCTCACACCACAAAGGCAGTGACTCTTGCCTGGCCACTCCAAACGCACGAAGTAGTGAGACGGCAGCACCGTCTACCGCTCATCCGCGAACGGCAACTCTTCATCGACCTCTTGTGGCGCAGGCTCGGTAGCAAGTGACTCAATACGCTTGCCATCAAGGAAAAGGCAGTTACTGGCGATCACCTCAGTGCGGTAGCGTTTCTGCCCGTCGTCGCCCACCCAGGTGCGAGTGGCCATCCGGCCCTCCAGGTAGACACGCGCTCCCTTTTGGAGGTGCTGCGCCACAATCTCTGCCAGTTTGCCCCAGCAGACGATGTTGAACCAGTCAGCCAGGGCGCGAGGCTCGCCACCCTCCACAGGCACCGTCTTGTTTACGGCGAGGCTGAAGCTAGCAACAGCGGCGGCGGCGGCGGTGTATTTCATTTCAGGGTCAGAACCAAGGTTGGCCAAGCGCTGACCTGAGCGCCGGAACCTAAGCCCGCCGCCGAGGAGCCTGTGGGCGTCGCGGAAGGAGTGACCAATCGCGATGATTAGAGACGCTTCGCGCAGCCTGCTCCTGAAGCGCTCGATCAGCGAAGCGTGCGGTTCTATGGAGACACTCTTCTCAGTACTTGCCGGGTACAGCAGGACGTCAGACAGCGACTCACCGGTAAAGTAGGTTGCCTCGCGGGCCTGTGCGGGCGGGACAGCGAGCTTCAGCACACGTGAGCCCTGCGACCGGGACCGATACCAGAGCAGGCTAACCGTGTAGCTTGTGGATTCGGACCGTGAACCGACCTTCCCCGAGCAGGCCGGGGTTCCAAATCGGATCGAAGCCATCGGTATAGAGCTCTCGCAGCCGCCCGCACATCAATTCGATAGCTAGATCGTAGTTGACAGAGAAGATGTCCAGTGATCCGGAGGGCGCGACTAGGTCAAGAAGCGGGTCCAGGTAGCGCGTCTTCTCAATATCGATCGACAGGGCCTTCCGGATGTGACTGTAGAGTGCCTGCTGGAGCGATTCGTACTTCTCGCGCGGAGCGGACGTACGCTTCGCCCATCCTCCTTTGCGTACGAATGCACTGAGTACCTGCTTGTCCCGAGCGGCTAGCGAGTCCAGCGCCGACAGGATCAGCTCAACGTCTAGGACTCCGTCGGGACCCACGTGCTCTTTCAGCGCGTCGAGTACGCCGTCAAGCAGGGGGTGGTCTTATTCGTTGACAGCGCTGCGAAAGCCATTGACTAGCCCACGCACGTCCGGCAGGCCGGCGTCCACGCTCGCGCCCGCACCGAGGAGCAGTACGACCTGTCGCTCCTCTGTCACGGCGTCACCGGCCGCTCCGCGAGGCTTTAGTAATCACGCGTCGAGTCAATTCCAAAGCACTGCTCCAGCGCTCTCGCGTCGAGGCCCTAAGATGCTGCTGTTCAGCCAGATCCTGAGACAGGGCGGCGGGCGATCCTTGCAATGGCAAATCCAAACTCCGGAGGCCTTGCCCCGGCAAACAGTGTCGCACAGGTGGGAGGAAGCGGTTGGTGGTGCTCGCTGCCTCGCGGACCAGCGCAATAGGAGCTTTCGGACCGTGCCACTCGTCATTGCCCCCCACTTGGAAGCCCGCCGGCCGCTTGTGCTCAGACTGCGAGGCAGCGGAGCTGGCGTACCTGGAGCGCGCCGTGACGAGCTCACGGCTAAGGCGCTGCTGGCGGAAGGCGTGACCGCCGAGTATCTGGCGTAGCGCGCCGCGTAGAGGGCCTTGGCGGAATGAAGGATGGCTCTCTGAACGTTGGCCCGACGGTTGCCGGAGTCAGTGCGCGAGTAGGCGACGGCCAGATTCAGCTGGGTAAACGCGGGTGGTCGAGATCCGCGTGCGCGTCCAGGATCGAAATTACGAGCTGACATAGCGCAATGGCGCTCGCCACGTTCTACCTAATTCAGGCGGGGAGAGTCTGGATGTCCGCAGAAGGACGCTTGAATAGACAAGATAACTTTAGGGATATCGCTCAACCGCTGGAATCTGGTGCCACTGCGCACAGGCCGGTCGGTTTAGGAAACCGCTGCTCTATCCTCTGAGCTACAGGGGCATCGAGATTACGGCAGGCCGCCATCACGGCTCGCGACGATGATCGTTCAGACGATTGCAGAGCGGCCAGAGCCATTCTAGCAAACGCTTCTCCGCGCGCGGCGCCGGCCGCGGCGCGGCCAGTCGATCTGTGACCGCGTCTGGCGGAGCCTCGACTCCCGTGACGCGCCGTCGAGTGCCGGGGCAGCGGCGCCGTCGGCCACCAGCTACGTCATGCTATCGCGAGCCGCGATCGGACCGGCAGCTCCGCCCGCGCCGCAGTAGGCGAGGACATAGACGTCGCCGGCGGCCTCGATTGCGAAGGAGCCGATGCGGAGGCGCAGCCGCTTGACAGCCCTCCGCTGCATCGTAGACTGCGCTTGGAGTTGGCGAGCGCCGCCCGGCCGGCAGCGGGCCGGCTCCGAGGCGTCGCGGAGGAGGCAACGATGGGCCAGACCCTGGAACAGCTTGCGACGGACTTTCACGCGATTCTCAGCACTGATTCCGGCCCGGCTGGCCGCGCCAGGGTCCGTGACCGCCTCGTCGAAATCCTCACCGACGCCGATTTCGTCGCCGCCAACCTCGCCGACGGCACGCCGGAGCGCAAGCTCCTTCACGAGGACCGGGAGCTCGGCTTCTGCATCCTCGCCCATGCTTACGAAGGCGCGCGCGAGTCCGCGCCTCACGACCATGGCCCCTCCTGGGCGATCTACGGTCAGGCGGCGGGTGAGACCGAGATGACGGAGTGGGCGGTCGTCGAGCCGGCGGCGGTCGGCAAAGCCGGCAAGGTGCGCAAGATCGAGACCTACACACTGGCGCCGGGCGACGCCCACCTCTACAACGAGGGCGAGCTCCACTCGCCGCGCCGCAACGGCGCCACGCGACTGATTCGGATCGAAGGCGCGAACATGGACGGTGTCCAGCGTCTTGCCTACGAGCCCGTCTGAGCCAGACCAACCCCTGATCGGAGCGCTCGCCGCGTCAAAGGAGCGTCTTCGACCGGCTTACGCCAAGCGCGGCAAGCTTGACTCCGGCAAGGAGCGTATCTAGAATTGGTCGGTGGCCGCGTAGGGCGCCAGACGATTCACGATGTCGAAAATCCTCAGCCTGGCGGGGCCGGGCTTATTTTGTCTATCCGTCTTGAGCATGGCCTGCGGCGTGCCGATCCCGGCCGCCGATCTGACGGCCGCCGCCGAGACCGACGCGACGCCCACCGGCGTCGATGGCCTAGTCCTGGCGGCGACGATCGAGCGCGAGGGTCTGACGCCTGAGGCGACGCCGACCGCAGAAGCCGGGCTGCTGCTCGCCGCGGTGGCGCCGACGCCCTCGCCTACGCCCGTCCCTGAGACACCGGTGCCGCCCGTAGCGACGACGAGCGCTGCGCCGCCGACCACGCCATCGCCGGTAGTGACGCCGGCGGCGACCGCGACCGCCGCGCCGCCGACGCCCACGCCGGTGCCCGTCGCCGCGCTCACGGACCAGGCGCTGACCATCCTCAACGATTTCCGGGCCGAGAGCGGCCTCTCGCCCCTCCGGCACAGCCCTACCCTGGCCGCCGCCGCCGGCAACTACGCGGCTTACATGGCCCAGCAGCACTTCTTCGGCCATTACGGCCCGGACGGCTCGACACCCAGATCGCGCGTCGCCGCCGCGGGCTACGGCGGACTCTACTGGGGCGAGGCGCTCGCCGGTGGCCAGTCATCGGCCCGCAACGTCGTCTTTAGCTGGCTGAACAGCCCCTCGCACGCGGCGATCCTGCTCGATCCGTCCGCGGTCGACGTCGGCATCGGCTACGCCTATAACCCCGGCGACGTCTACCGTTTCTACTGGGTGCTGAACACCGGCGTGCCCTGAGGCAAAAGAGAAGGGTCGCCTACGTAGGCGACCCTTGATCTTCGATGGCGCGCTGGGTGGGACTCGAACCCACGACCTCAGCCTCCGCAGGGCTGCGCTCTATCCGCTGAGCTACCAGCGCGCGCTGGTTGGTGCCGAAGGTGGGACTTGAACCCACACGAGCGTTAGCTCACTACGCTCTGAACGTAGCGCGTCTGCCATTCCGCCACTTCGGCGCGACTGCTCTAGTCTACATTGTCGGGCCCCGTTCGATCAGCCCCTTTTAGCGTCTGGCAGGTTGCTTTGCCCGCCCGGATCGAATATAAGAGCGATTGCGGCCGTATGGAGCTACGAGGCAAAGGCGGATTAACGGTATGACTGCAACTGTAGTGACCCTGTCCGTCCAGCTCGGCTCCGGTGGCTTCGAGATCGCCCAGAGCATCAGCCGCAAGCTCGGCTACAGGTATTACGACCGCGAGATCACGGCGCAGGCGGCTTCTCTCGTCGGCGTCTCGGCCGAAACTGTCATAGCGGCGGAGCGCTGGCCTTCGTTCATCGAGCGCATGCTCGAGAGGCTCGCCCTCGCTTCGGCTTCTGCCGAGGGTGTGCTCCCAGGCACGCCCGCCACTAACCCGGCCGCACTGACGATGACATCCGCCGACTACCGCCGGATCATCGAGGAGGTCGTCGTCGAGCTGGCAAAGCGCGGCAGTTGCGTGATCGTCGGCCACGCCGCCCAAGTGGTCCTCCGGGATCAGGAGCTGGTGAGCTTCAACGTCCTCGTCCACGGCTCCGCCGCGCGTCGGGCGGAGCGTCTCGCTCAGGAGCGGGACCTGCCCGTCAAAGAGGCGCTCAAGGAGGTCGAGGAATCGGACGCAGACCGTAACAATCTCTTCAGGCACGCCTACGGCGTCGACCTGCTCGACTCGTCTCTCTACGACCTGACCCTGAACACCGATGACCTCGATCTCGACGCCGCGACGGCGCTCGTTCTGGCCGGCGTCGAGGCTTCGTCCTAGGCCCGCCCCCTAGCCTGGCCCGCCGCCGCCCTCTGTGCCGGGCAAGACCTGGCCCGGCGCCGGGCGCTCGATCAGATCCACGCTGGTGCGGGTCCGCGGCAGCGCCGTCGGGAAGCGGCGCTGGAGATATTCGGTCAGCCTTTCCCGTACCTCGCAGCGCAGGTCCCACGCCTCGGACGAGTCGCGGGCGCTCATCAGCGCGCGCAGCTCCTGGGCGCGGTCCGTGGTGTTCGTCACCTGGAGGCTGCAGACCCTGCCGTCCCAGAGGGCGCAGGTTTCGAGGATCCGGCGCAGCTCGTCGCGCACCTCCGCCACCGGCACGGTGTAGTCGACGTAGACGAAAGCGCTGCCGAGGATGTCGGCGCCGGTCAGCGTCCAGTTCTCGACCGGGTGCTCGACGAAGTAGGAGAGGGGGATGACCAGGGCGCGTGAGTCCCAGATCCGGAGGACGACGAACGTCGCCTTGATCTCCTCAACCCGGCCCCATTCGCCCTCGACGATGAGGACGTCGTCGATCCGGATCGGCTGCGTGATCGCGATCTGGAGCCCGGCGAGGATGTTCGAGAGCGCCGGCCGCGCTGCCATGCCGACGACGAGGGCTATCACGCCGGCAGAGGCGAGGAGGCTGACGCCGATCTGGCGAACGTCTGGGAAGGTCATCAGCATCGCCGAGACCGTGATCACGCCGATGATCGCCAGGCCGACGCTGCGCAGGACGCGCATCCGGGTTTGAACCGCACGCGCCTCCAAGTTATCCCGCTGGTCGGTCGGGTAGCGCTCTGCGACCAGGTCGTCGGCGATGCTGAGGAGGGCGATCGCCAGCCAGCCGACGCTCCCGATGAACCCGAGGCTGATCGCCTGGGTGACGATCTCCTCGCCATCCGGCGAAAGCTGGGCGGCGGGCAGCACGAAAAGTGAGGCCGCGAGCCCGACCATCACGCGGGTCGGCATTCGGGAATGGCGGACGAGCGAGGCATCCAGGCCGTCGGCCGCGGCCCGGCGAGCGATAAGAAAGACGAATGAGTGAACGAAGAGGGCGGCGATCAGGGCCGCGATCGGGATCAGTGCTCTAAGGGCGGCGTCCGGTACTTCCCAGCCGAAGATGTCCAACTCGCCTCCGTTAGCCCCGCCCGGTCAGGTCTCGTTGGCGCAGCGACCAGCGGCCTCGACGGTCTCTAGCTGGCGGCGCGCCTCATTATCACTGCCGCTCGTCGTGGGGGGCAAGCCGGCCGCCGAAGAAGAGAACGTCGCGCGGCCGGCCATGCAGGAGGCGCCGCCCCCAGCTGGAGGGGATAGCGAGGGCTTCGTCCTGAGTGAGACGGCGGCGCTCGTCGAGGAGGATGCCGCTCTCCGCGTAGGCCGGCGTCAGCGTGGCATCGACGTAGCGCTCGTCTGGGGCGGGCAGCGCCGCGAGGCCGGCGAGTGCAGCGTTGTCGCGCTCCGGGTCGTAGCAGAGGACGATCTCGAAGCGGGCTTGCGGCGCTGCCAGGCCGGCGAGGGCGGCGAGCGTCGCCGGCTCCGGCCGCAGCAGGCCGCGCAGGAGGCCGCCCCAGGGGAAGTTGACCCGGACGAGGCCGGCGAGGCCGCCGAGCTCTGGCGGCAGCTGCTCCATCGCCGCGACGACGAACCTGACGTTCTCGACGCCGCCCCGCGCCGGCTTGCGGGTGGCGCGATAGGCATATGCCGCCATCAGAGTCGCCTCGGCGTCGACGCCGATGTAGAAGGACTCCGGATCGTGGCGCGCGCGCTCGTAGGGGAAGCGGCCGTCGCCGGTGCCGAGGTCGATGATCAGCGGCCGGCCCGCCGGCAGGCTCTCCCGCCAGCCCGGCGCCGCTTCGACGACCTCGGAGCCGGTCAGCAATCGCATCTCAGCTTCGGTGGTGGCGGCGGTCATGGCGGCGACGGTCCGAGGCGCTCAATCCTCCGCTTTCGCCGCCGCCCAGCGCTCCAGCTGCTCGGCTCGCGACAGCTCCGGCAGCGTCTTCGTTGCCGCCCTCGCGTCGCGCTCCACCCGCTCGAAGCGGCGGCGGAACTTGGCGGCGGCCAGCCGCAGCGCCTCCTCGGCGTCGATCTCGAGGTAGCGGCCGTAGTTTGCCAGGTTGAGCAGGAGGTCGCCGAACTCCTCGGCGCGAGCGGTCGCATCCTCGGCCTGGGCCAGCTCCGCCGCCTCCTCGATCATCTTCTCGATGACGTCCTCGCGCCGGGGCCAGGCGAAGCCGGCGCGCGCCGCACGGGCGAGGAGCTCCTGGGCGAGCGCCAGTGCCGGCATCGCCGCCGGCACGCCCGCCAGGGCGGAGGAATCGGCGCCGCGCTCGTCGCGTTTGAGCTCGTCCCACTGGCTTACGGCCTGGTCGACGCCCTCGAGCGCGACGTCGCCGAAGACGTGGGGATGGCGCCGGACGAGCTTGGCCGCCAAATGGGAGAGCACGTCCGCCATCGAGAACTCCCCCGCCTCTTCGGCCAGCTGGCTGTGGATCAGGATCTGGAAGAAGAGGTCGCCGAGCTCCTCGGGCAGGCGCCCCGTGTCGCCCTCGTCCAGGACGGCGATGACCTCGTAGGCTTCCTGGATCAGGTGGGGGCGCAGGCTCGCGTGCGTCTGCTCCCGGTCCCAGGGGCAGCCGTCCGGGGCGCGCAAGCGGGCGACGATCGCCCGTAGCTCTTCGTAATTCGCCCTTTCGCTCTCGCTGACCATCGCCCGCCTCGGCTTTGCCCGGCCTCCCGCCGGGCGCTAACCTGGATACCGTGGAACCGCCTGGATCGTTGACAGCGTGACTGCCGAAAACTACGATACCATCAACTTAGCCCATCGGGTCGTGGCGGGGCGCCTCGGGCCGAGGAGGCTCGCATTGCGCGTCTTCCGTAACCTTGCCGCCGCCCTCTTCATCATCTCGATCCCCGCCGCCCTCCTCACGACCAACATCCGTTTCGTCGCCAACGAAGGGCGCGTCTATCGCTACGCCATCGACGAGTTCGGCGCCGTGGGCGCCAGCGGCATCGAGCGCAACGAGCTCCTGCGGGCCGGCGCCGAGCTACGCAGCTACTTCAACAACGAGGCCGAGCGAGTGACGATCCGGGTCCAGGACCCGGGTGGCGAAGGCCTTCTCTTCACGCCGCGCGAGACCGACCACCTGGTGGACGTGAAGGACCGCTTCCAGCTGATGAACCGGGTCCAGGAGCTCTCCGTGCTCTATGCGTTGGTCTACATCGCGGGCGTGGTCCTCTGGGCGCGCGAGGTCTCACCGCGCCGGCTCGCGATCCAGATTACCTCCGGAGCAGCGCTCATGCTCGCGTTGGTCGGCGGCATCGGCGCCGTCGGCACGGCCGGCTTTGACACGGCCTGGGAGAACTTCCACACCCTGATTTTCAGCAACGATTTCTGGCGCCTCGATCCCAACACGCATCACCTGATCCAGATGTTCCCGCTCGACTTCTGGCAGAGCATCGTCTTTTTCATCGGCCTCGTCGCCGTCTCGGAGGCGGCGTTGCTCCTCGTCGGCGCCGCCATCTACCTTGGCGTCACGAACCGCTCGCCGGAGGGCCGCCAGCTCGACTCCCTTTACAGGAGTGCGGACGGCGGCTAGCCTCGCGGTCGTGCGAACCAAAAGAGGACGGCTATAGCCGTCCTCTTTTGACCCTTATCTAGGATGCCGCGCGTTGGCGCGGTCTTAGCAGCAGGAGCAGCCGCCAACCGCGTCGCAGGCGTCAACCGCGGCCGGCGCGTCGAGCGTCGCCGTGGCGGCGCCGCCGCTCTGGGTCGACTTGCTGATCGGTGCGAAGAGGGAGAGGACGCGGCTGCTGGTCGTGTGGCCGCTGGGGCAAACTGCGGGCGTGTCCATGTCGGCAAGCGACCGGCGAACCTCGAACTGGCCGCCGCAGGGTGGGCAGTAGTACTCGTAAAGGGGCATCGGTCACCTCCAAGTAAATTCAGGCAAATCTTAGTCGAGGCCCCGGGGCGAGTCAACGGGCCGCTTCTGCTATCCTTCCCCTTGCTGTGGCGATGAAGGGCAGGAATGAGACCGTCGGCCGTCCGGAGCTCAGGCCGGTGCCGGCTGCTAGCTTCCGCATGGGCAACGACGCGGCCCGGTCGGACGAGCGCCCCGCTCATGCCGTGACGCTGGCGCCGTTCCGGGCGGCGCCGCGGCCGGTGAGCAACGCCGAGTACGCGCGCTTCGTCGCGGCGACCGGCGGCGAGCCGCCGCCGTTTCTCGGCGACGCTGCCTTCGCCGATCTCGGGCTGCCGGCGGTAGGCGTCAGCTGGTTCGAGGCGGTTGCTTACTGCGACTGGCTCGCCGCCGCGACGGGCCTGCCGCTGCGCTTGCCGAGCGAGGCGGAGCGGGAGTGGGCGGCGCTGGGCGGTCTCGAAGCCGTCGACTGGCCCTGGGGCGACGAAGCGCCCGCGGTCCGACCCGAGCTCGTCGAGCTCCGCCGCGGCGAGGCGCCGCACCTCCCGACCGCGCTCTGCGCCAACGGCTACGGCCTCCTCTGCATGGCCGACAACGTCCACGAGTGGTGCAGCGACTGGTACGACACCGCCTACTACGGCAGCTCGCCGTTAGAGGCGCCGCCGGGGCCGGCGGCCGGCAAGCGGCGGGCGAGCCGTGGTGGCAGCTGGCGCCACGCAGTCAAGTTCAACCGGATCAGCTCCCGCTCGAGCCTCGACCCGAGCTATCGCTACAACGACTACGGCTTTCGGGTCTACGCCGATGGAGACCTGGTCGTCTAAGCGCGAGGTTTCGCGAGGTTTGGTGTGGCGCCCCCGATCTGGCATCTCTTCCGTGAGAGGAAGGTTCTATCTCGAAGGAGATAGTGCGCCCCGGGAACTCGAATCCTGGGCCCACGGATCGACCAGTACGCTGCCGTCGGAGCCCACCCCTCGCCTGCTCACGAGCGCAAAGGGAACTTGACGGCGCTCTTAGGCTGCCGTTCGGGTCAAGCTCTCGCCTCAAGTCTGCCACCTCATGCGCCGATCCTTCTAAAGACGCGCCATAGACGCGATCGCAAGAGGGAGCTGTGCGAAAGTTCGACCGATGAAGCCGCCAAAAACGACGCCTCGCTCGGTTCACCCGTTACTACCGTTATTCCTTCTCGAGACCAGCCTCCCACCCGTTTTCGGTGGAACGGAGCGCTTTGGCAGATAGAGTTGCTTGGCGGCCTGTGGCCCCGCATCTACGGTGCGCCTCAGCTTTGCTCTCACCTCTTTGTCCATCCATAGGGCAAAGCCGACGGCTTTCGGGCCTACGCCGACGACGCCTGACGAAGCGAGGGCGCTCGAGGCCGCGTTGACCTCTCGCTGCCGGCCGTCCTATACTGCCGCCGTCAGATCTGACGCCCGAAAAACTGAATAGCGTCCGTCACGGGTGCCCCTCCGCCTCGAGGAGAGGGTAAATGCGAAGCCGGTCCAAGTCCGGCGCTGTCCCGCAACTGTGGTGTTGCCTCGTATGAGGCAGCAAAGCCAGGTCGCCAGCCCGTGACCAAAGTGTTCGGAGCCTTCGCGGAAAGGCCAGGACCGCTGCCGGCCCGAGCCGGCACGTCTAGACCCTGGTCGATCCAAGGCCGGGGTTTTTTGTGCCCGCGGCGTCGGGTCGACGCCAAAGCGAGGGCTCGCCTTAGCAGGTCCCTGAGGGGCCGAAAGGAGAGCCACCAGTGTTGAGATTGAACGAGCGTCCGTTTCGCAAACGACTCCTACCCCTGCTCGCGGCGCTGCTCCTCGTTAGCGCCTGCAGCGCCGGCGCCGCCGAGGAGGGCGCCGCCACCCCCGTCGCCATCTCGATCAGCCAGAGCGACGGCCGCCTGCTTGAGCTCGCCGCGCCGCCGGAGCGCATCGTCTCCCTGGCCTCGCACGCCACTGAGATCATCTGCGCCATCGGCGCCGGTGACCGCCTCGTCGCCGTCGACCGCCACGCGAACTGCCCCCTCGAGGGCGGCTCGAAGCCGGCCGTGGACTCCTTCCAGCCCAGTATCGAAGCGATCGTCGCCTTCGAGCCGGACCTCGTCTACGTCTTCAGCGATCAGGGCGGCGTCGTCGAAGGGTTGCGTCAGACCGGGACGCCGGTCCTCTATCTGAAGTCGCCGGCGACCCTGGCCGGCGTCTTCGAGAACATTGCCCTGCTCGGCGAGGTCACGGACCGGGCGCCGGCGGCGCGAGCGCTGATCGCGGCGCTCGAGGAGCGGCGAGACGCCGTTCGCCTCCGGGTCGAGGACGTGGCACAGGGGCCGCGCTTCTTCCACGAGATCTCGCCCGACTACTACACGGTCCGCGGCGACACGTTCGCCGGTGGCCTCTACACGCTGCTCAAGGGCGAGAACGTCGCCGCCGGTTCAGCCAGCACCTACCCTCAGCTCTCGGCCGAGGCCATCGTCGAGCGCGATCCGGAAGTGATCATCCTCGTCGACGGCGTCGAGGCGGCCGCGGTCGGCGAGCGCCCCGGCTGGGGCGGGGTCAGCGCCGTCCGTGACGGCCGGATCTGCGAGGTCGACCCGGACCTCGTCAGCCGGCCGGGGCCGCGGATCATCGACGGCCTCGAAGCGCTGGCCGACTGTCTCTACCCGGAGGCGGGCTGAGCGTGGCGGAGATCGCCGATACGGTCACGGCTGCCGGCGAGCGCTCGCTGCCGCGTCCGGGATTCCGTCCGGCCGCCGTGCCCCTCGCCGCAGCGCTTCTCCTCGCCTGCGTCGTCCTCGGGACCAGCGTCGGGCCGGCCGCCATCGCGCCGGACGAGGTGCTGCGCGTCGTACTCGGCCACGTACTCGGCCTCGATCTCGCCGTTGGGCCGGTCGCCGACTCGATCGTCTGGCAGATCCGCCTGCCGCGCGTCCTGCTCGCGGGGCTCGTAGGCGGCACGCTCGCCTTCAGCGGTGCCGCCTACCAGGGCGTCTTCCGTAACCCCCTCGCCGACCCTTACCTGCTCGGCGTCGCCTCCGGCGCCGGCTTTGCCGAGACGGCGGCGATCGTCGCCGGCCTGCCGCTGGTCTTCGCCGGCTTCAGCCTGCTAAGCCTGGTCGGCTTCGCCGGGGCCGTCGCTTCCGTGCTTCTCGCCTACTCAATTGCGCGCGTGGCCGGCCGCGCCTCGTCGACGACGCTGATCCTCGCGGGCGTCGCCGTTTCGGCGATCAACGTCGCCGGCATCTCCTACCTGATGATCGTCAGCAATGAGAACTCGCTCGAGATCCTCAACTGGCTCCTCGGTGGCCTCAACAGCAGCGCCTGGAGCGACCTGCGGTTCATCCTGCCCTACAGCCTCGCAGCGGGGCTGATCATCTCCTTGCACGGCCGCCTCCTCAACGTTCTCCAGCTCCCGGAGCTGGAGGCGCGCCAGGTCGGCGTCGACGTCGAGCGGACGCGGGTCGTTCTCCTCCTCGCGGCCTCGCTGGCCGCGGCGGCGGCCGTCGCCGTCACGGGCGTCATCGGCTTCGTCGGCCTCATCGTCCCCCACGCCGTGCGCCTCCTCGTGGGGCCCGACTACCGCCGCCTCCTTCCCCTGTCCGCCCTCGGCGGCGCCAGCTTCCTGATCGTCGCCGACCTCATCGCCCGGACCGTGGTCAGCCCCGGCGAGGTGCCGGTCGGCGTCGTCACGGCATTCGTCGGCGGGCCCTTCTTCCTCTATCTCCTGCGCCGGCGACGGCGGCTGACGATTTAAAGTGCTGAGCGTAAGGGACCTCCACGCCGCCTACGACGAGCGCCCTGTCCTGCGTGGCGTCGACCTCGATGTCGGCGCCGGCGAGGTCGTCGGTCTTGTCGGCCCCAACGGCTGCGGCAAGACGACGCTTCTGCGAGCGATCAACCGCTCTCTGCCCCTAAAGGGCGGCCGGGTCTGCCTCGACGAAGCAGACGTGACCGCGCTCTCGGTGCGGGAGCTGGCGCGGCGGGTCGCCGTCGTCCCCCAGAACGCCGAGCCGCCGGCCGGCTTCAGCGCCCTCGAGGCCGTGGTCATGGGCCGGACGGCCCACCTCGGCTTCTTCGCCCAGGAGGGTGCCGCCGACTACCGCCTGGCGGCGGCGGCGCTCGCCATGGTCGGCGTCGCCGACCTGCGCGACCGGCGCGTGGAGGAGCTCTCGGGCGGCGAGCGTCAGAAGGTCGTGATCGCCCGCGCCCTCGCCCAGGAGGCGCCGCTTCTCCTCCTCGACGAGCCGACGGCAAACCTCGATATCGGCCAGCAGGTCGCCGTCGCCCGCCTCCTGCGTGAGCTTGCGGCGGCGAAAGGCTTTGCCGTCCTGGCGGCGATCCACGACCTCACGCTCGCTTCGTTCTACTGCGATCGTCTCGCGCTCATGGCGGAGGGGCAGATCGTCGCCAGCGGTGCGCCGGCGGCCGTGCTGACGCGCGAGAACATCGCCCGCGTCTACGGGCTCGACGCCGTCGTCCTGCGGCGGCCGTTCCTCGCCGGACCGGCGGTGCTGCCGCTCAGCGAGGAGGTCTAGCCGGCGGCCGCATCCGGCTTGGCGGGCACCGGGCCGAGCCGCATCTCCCACAGCGCCAGGAAGAGCATCGCGAGGATGAGGACGCCGCCGCTGCCGGAGAGGACGGCGCGCTCGCTGAACCGGTCGGCGAGGAAGCCGACCGGCAGGCTCACGAGGCTGATCAGCCCCCAGGCGATGAAGATCAGGGCAATAACCCGGCCATAAAACTCCGGCGCCGTCAGGCGCAGCGCGATGACGTTGTTCAGCGTCTGGAAGGCGGCGATGCCGCCGGTGACGAAGATCATCGTCAGGATCGCGATCGGGAACGAGGGTGCCAGGCCGGTGAGGATGAGGGCGACGCCGGCGCCGACGCCGCTGATTCGCAGGACCAGCGGGCCGCGGTTCGAGTCGGCGAGCGAGGCGACCATCAGGCTCGCGAGGAGGCCGCCCGCCGCCGCCGCGCCGAGAATCACGCCGATGCCGGCGGTGCCGGCGCCGAGCACGTCCTTCACGAAGCCCGGCACGAGTACGAAGTAGGAGAGGCCGATCATCGTGACGAGGTGGAAGCTGACGACGGCGTGCAGCAGGCGTTTATTCCCGAGGACGTAGCGGAAGCCGACGCGAACGTCCTCGAGCACGCTGGTCTCGCGGCTGGCCGTCGGCGGGCTAACCGGGATCCGGTTCAGGGTCGCGAGCACGAGGATGAACAGCGCTGCGATGAAGAAGTAGGTGCCGGTCGCGCCGATCAGGGGCCAGGCAAGCAGCGAGCCGGCGACGAAAGGCCCGCTGATCCGCGTAAAGTTGCCGCCGACCTGGAGCAGCGCCATCGCGTTGCCGATCCGCTCGCCGGAGACGATCTCGCCGAGGAGCGCCGTGCGGGTCGGACCGAGGAAGGAGAACATGGAGCCGACCGTGAAGGCGCCGATCGCGAGGACGAGGATGCTGATCTTGTCGACCGCGAGGAGGATCGCGATCGTCAGCATGACGCCGCCGATCACGCTCTGGCCGATCAGGATCAGCGTCCGCTTGGCAAAGCGGTCGGCGATTGCGCCGCCGAAGGGGTTCAGGACGAGCATCGCCAGGCCCTGGCCGAACATCACGGAGCCCACGGCGCTGTTGCTGCCCGTGAGGTCGTAGGCGACGACGCTCTGGGCCGTCCAGGACATGTTAAAGGCCAAGAAGGAGAGGATGCTGCCCAGCCAGACCACGCGGTAGACCGGGAAGCGGAAGGCGTCGAAGGTCGTGGCCGCCCAGGTGCGGGCGGCGTTTGGCGGCGCGCCGGGCTGGTTCGCCTCGGTGGCGTCGTCCTCGGCAGTCTCGTGAGTCATCGCTGCCGCCGCGGTTCACCGAGGGCAGACAAAGGCCCGGCTTGCATAGTTTCCAATCTTAGTACGGGAGCTGTCGAGACGGCGGTCAGGCGCTCGGCCCCGGGGCCAATGGCGGCTCGTCCTCCGACGGCGGCGGCTCACCCATGTCGCCGAGGCGACGGCGGATCTCCTCTTCGATCTCGCGCAGCTGGTCTTGGTCGATGCCCATCTTGGCCAGCGTCTCCTGGAGCAGGCGCCGGACCTCGTCCATGTCGCGGCGGATCATCGCGTCGGCGAGCTCCATCTGAGTCTCGACGGCGATGAAGGCCTCGCGCCGGTCGCTCTCGCTCGGCATCGAGAGGATGGTCGAGGTGAGGCGGGTGAACAAGTTCGTCGTGCGGGCGATGCGGATGCGGTCCTGGGGGTGGTCCGGGAAGTCGCCCGTCACCGAGACCTCCAGGCCCGTCCGCTTATCCGTGCTCGCGTACTGCTCCGGCATCTTTTTAACCTCGCGCGAGGCGATCGGTGGGCGTCGGGACGTGTGGAGAGACCGTCCGGCGGCGCGTTCGGGTGAATGTTGTAAGCATTAGAGACATTTTGACCCCGCGCGAGGGCTGGTAGGACGCCGCTCCGTGAGGAGACCGTCCGTCGGCCCCCGGAATACGTCCCATCTTAACCCCGGGCGGCGGCTGTTGGTACGCTGCTACAGAGGCTTCAGGCGTCGAGCTGGCGCGCCAGCTCCGCCGGGTCGCTGGTCGGCACGCCGCAGACGAAGCGCTCGCAGACGTAGGCCGTCGGCCGGCCCCCGCGTGCCGGCCTGTCGCTCAGGAGGGGCGTGAGGTCGCCGCCTTCGCCCTCGTGGGCGCCGACGAGCAGCAGGTTCGGCCGGTAGGTGCCACGGACGACGGCGAGCAGCGGCGCCGCTTCCGCCAGGGCTCCCGGCCAGACGAGGGCCAGCTCCTTCGAAGGTGATAGGTGGAAGTCGAGGGCGGCGAGGAAGTTGCCGAACATCGTCGGCGCCTGGTCGACGACCGTCGCCACGGAGCTGACGCTGGCGACGGCGCGGCGCTCGTACTCGACGTTGTCGGTGAGGACGGCGAGGCGGAAGAGCGCCGTCGCCGCGACGGACCCACCGGCGGGCGTCGCGTTGTCGTAGAGGTCGCGCGGCCGCGTGATCAGCTCCTCGTGGTCGCTGCCCGTGTCGAAGAAGCCGTCGGCGGCGTCGTCCCAGAAGAGGCGCAGCATCTCGTCCGCCAGCGCCACCGCCGCCTTGAGGAAGCGCGCTTCGAATGAGGCCGCGTAGGTCGCGATCAGGCCCTCGATCAGGCCGCCGTAGTCCTCGAGGTAGCCCTGGAACTTGGCAACGCCCTCGCCGGCGGTGCCGCTCGGGTCTCGCTTCCAGGTACGAAGGAGGCGGCCCTGCGGCCGCATCTCGGCGAGGAGGAAGTCGGCGTTGCGGACCGCGGCGTCGCGGTAGCGCTCCGAGTCGAGCGCGAGGCTTGCCTCGGCGAAGGCGCGGAGCATGAGGCCGTTCCAGGCCGTGATCACCTTGTCGTCGCGGGCCGGGTGGGCGCGCTGCTCGCGGGCGGTGTAGAGCGCCCGCTTCGCTGCCGTGAGCTTCGCCTCGAGCTCCGGTAGGGCGAGGCCGCGGTCGGCGGCGAAGCGCTCCGCCGAGGCCGGCGTGTGAAGGATGCTCCGGCCCTCGAAGTTGGCGCCGGCGCTGACGCCGTAGAAGTTGGCGATCAGGCCGGCGTCCTCGCCCAGAGACGCCTCGATCTCGGCCGCGTTCCAGAGGAAGAACTTGCCCTCCTCGCCCTCGGAGTCCGCGTCCTGGGAGGAGTAGAAGCCGCCGGCCGGGTCGGTCATCTCGCGGAGGACGTAGTCGAGCGTCTCCTCGACGATCCGGCGGTAGGCGGCGTCTCCGGTCGTCTGGTAGGCGGCGAGGTAGGCGCGGGCGAGGAGGGCGTTGTCGTAGAGCATCTTCTCGAAATGGGGGACGAGCCAGACGTCGTCCGTCGAGTAGCGGTGGAAGCCGCCGCCGACCTGGTCGTACATGCCGCCGGCCGCCATCGCCCGCAGCGTCCGCTCCGTGATCTCGAGGGCCGCCGGCCGCTGCGTGCGCTGGTAGTAGCGGAGGAGGAAGTCGAGCGTCATCGGCTGGGGGAACTTCGGTGCCGCTCCGAAGCCGCCGTGATCGTCGTCGTGATCGCGCTCGAGCTGCTCGAAGGCCGCGTCGAGGATGGCGACCGAGAGCGGTTGATCGGCCGGCCGTACCTCGGTGAGCGCGACGAGACGCGTCTGGACGTCGGCAGCGGAGCGCTCGACATCGGGCCGCCGGTCGCGATAGGCGTCGGCGACGGCGCCGAGGATGCGGCGGAAGCCCGGCATGCCCTGCCGGTCCTCGGGCGGGAAGTAGGTGCCGGCGTAGAAGGGCTTCGACTCCGGCGTCAGGAAGACGGTCATCGGCCAGCCGCCGCGGCCCGTGAGAGCCTGGACGGCCTGCATGTAGATCGCGTCGATATCGGGGCGCTCCTCGCGGTCCACTTTGATGTTGACGTAGCGCTCGTTCATCAGGGCGGCGGTGTCGGCGTCCTCGAACGACTCATGCTCCATGACGTGGCACCAGTGGCAGGCGGAGTAGCCGACCGAGAGGAGGATCGGCTTGTCGAGGCGCTTCGCCTCGGCCAGCGCCTCCTCGCCCCAGGCGAACCAGTCGACCGGGTTGTCCTTGTGCTGGAGGAGGTATGGGCTGGTCTCGGCTGCGAGGCGATTTGTCATACCTCTAGTGTAAGGTGATGCAGGGCTGGACTCAAAAGGCGCACCGCTGCCCGTGGGCGCACGGAGAGCCGGCTTCGAATTGCTTGACACTGCCGCCGGCCGCCGCTAGCATCTTATTTTGGCGCGCCTCTTTGACCACCCGGTCGATAGGTCGAAAGCCCCAAAGTGATCACGGTCTGCCGTCGCCGAGAGAGCGGAAGCTCGCTAGGCGCTCCCGCACGGAGAGGCTGACTGGCTCAGGATTGCGGCCTTCGACCTATCCTTGTGGGTCTGGCGCAGGCAAAGAAAGCAGGACGCAAAGTGCCGACGATCAATCAGCTAGTACGAAAGCCGCGCCGAGCGCCGAGTCGCAAGACCAAGGCGCCCGCCCTGCGCTGGCGCTTCAACGCCCTCCACAACAAGACGGAGTGGACGCGCGGCTCACCGCAGAAGCGCGGCGTCTGCGTCCAGGTCCGGACCGTCACCCCCCGCAAGCCGAACTCGGCTCTGCGCAAGATCGCCCGCGTCCGCCTGACCAACGGCATGGAGGTCACGGCCTATATCCCCGGCGAGGGCCACAGCCTCCAGGAGCACTCGGTCGTCCTCATCCGCGGCGGCAGGGTCAAGGACCTTGCCGGCGTCCGCTACCACATCATCCGAGGAGCGCTGGACGCGTCCGGTGTTGCCAATCGCAAGCGCGGCCGTAGCAAGTACGGCGCAAGGAAGGCGTAGCGATGGCGCGACGAGGAAAGGCGGCCCGGCGGGAGATCGCGCCGGATGGCAAGTATCACAGCAAGGCAGTCCAGACCTTCATAAATAAGATCATGATCGACGGCAAGAAGAGCACAGCCGAGACGCTCGTCTACGGCGCCCTGGCGATCGCCGAGGGCCAGGCGAACCGGCCGGCGATGGACATCTTCGACCAGGCAATACGCAACGCGACACCGGCGGTGGAGGTAAAGCCCCGACGCGTCGGCGGCGCGACCTACCAGGTGCCAATCGACATCCGCGCCGAGCGCCGCTCCTCCCTCGCCATGCGCTGGCTCGTCCGCTCCAGCCGCGGCCGCCGCGGCCACTCGATGGCCGAGAAGCTCGCCGGCGAGTTCATGGACGCGGCGAACGGCCAGGGTGCGACCGTGAAGCGGAGAGAGGATACGCATCGTATGGCGGAGGCCAACCGCGCCTTCGTCCACTACCGCTGGTAAAGCTATGTCCCGTCAGACCTCGATCGAGAACGTACGCAACATCGGCATCATCGCCCACATCGATGCCGGCAAGACGACCGTGACCGAGCGGGTTCTCTACTACACCGGCCGCACCTACAAGATCGGCGAGGTCCACGATGGTACCGCCGTCATGGACTGGATGGCCCAGGAGCGCGAGCGCGGTATCACGATTACTGCCGCCGCGACCACTGCCAGCTGGCAGGGCCACCAGATCAACATCATCGACACGCCCGGCCACGTCGACTTCACGGTCGAGGTCGAGCGCAGCCTGCGCGTCCTCGACGGCGGCGTCGTCGTCTTCGACGCGGTTGCCGGCGTCGAGCCGCAGTCCGAGACCGTCTGGCGCCAGGCCGACCGCTACCACGTGCCGCGGATCTGCTTCGTCAATAAGATGGACCGCACCGGCGCCGACTTCTGGCGGACGGTCGATATGATTACCGAGCGCCTCGAGGCGCGGCCGATTCCCGTCCAGATCCCCTGGGGCAGCGAAGGCGACTTCAACGGCATGCTCGACCTGGTCGAGGGCAAGGCGTTCTACTTCAAGAGCGACGACCGCGACGCGCTGCCCGAGGCGCGGCCGATCCCGCCCGAGCTCCAGGAGACCTTCGACCGGGCGCGCGACCGCATGCTCGAGAAGCTGGGCGAGACCGACGAGCAGCTGATGATCTCCTACGTCGAGGGACACACGGTCGGCGTGCCCGAGCTGAAGAAGGCCCTGCGACGGGCCACCCTTCACGGCTCGATAACGCCCGTGCTCTGCGGCTCCGCCCTGAAGAACAAGGGCGTCCGTCTCCTCCTCGACGCCGTCATCGACTATCTCCCCTCGCCGGAGGACGTTCCGCCGGTCAAGGGCATCGTGGTCAAGACGGGTGAAGACGAAGAGCGGCTGGCAGAGGACAACCAGCCCTTCACCGCACTCGTCTTCAAGATCGTCTCAGACCCGTACGTCGGCCGCCTCGCCTTCCTGCGCATCTACTCCGGTGAGGCCACGACCGGCAAGGCCGTCCTGAACACGACCCGCGACAAGCACGAGCGCTTCGGCCGTCTCCTGAGAATGCACGCAAACCAGCGCGAAGAAGTATCCGAAGCGTCAGCGGGCGACATCATCGCGGCTGTCGGCCTCAAGGGCACCTTCACGGGTGACACGCTCTCCGACCCGAGCCGGCCGCTGGTCCTGGAAACGATTCGCTTCCCGGAGCCGGTGATCTCGATCGCCATCGAGCCGAAGTCGAAGGCCGACCAGGAGAAGATGTCGGAGACACTCGGCCGGCTGGGAGAGGAGGACCCGACCTTCCAGGCTCGCTTCGACGAGGAGATGGGTCAGACCCTGATCTCCGGCATGGGCGAGCTCCACCTCGAGGTCATCGTCGACCGCATGCTGCGCGAGTACGGCGTGAACGCTAACGTCGGACGCCCCCAGGTCGCCTACCGCGAGGCGTTTACGCGCACCGTGCGTAGCGAGGGCCGCTTCGTCCGCCAGACCGGCGGCCACGGCCAGTACGGCGTCGTCCTGCTCGAGATTGAGCCCCTGCCCCGCGGCGGCGGCTTCGTTTTCGAGAACAAGACAACCGGCGGCTCCGTCCCGCGTGAGTACGTCGGGCCGACGGAGCAGGGCGTCAAGGAAGCCCTCGAGAGCGGGCCCCTGAGCGGCTACCCCGTAGTCGACGTCAGGGTCGCGCTCCTGGACGGCTCCTTCCACCCGGTCGACTCCTCGGAGCTCGCCTTCCGGATGGCCGGCATCGAGGCCATAAGAAAGGCGGCCGACGCCGCCGAGCCCGTCCTCCTCGAGCCGGTCATGAAGCTCGAGGTGCGGACGCCGGAGCAGTTCTTCGGCGACGTCCTCGGCGACATCAACAGCCGTCGCGGCCAGGTTCTGGACGTCGAGCCCTTTGGCGCTCTCCAGATCATCCGTGCCCAGATGCCACTGGCCGAGACCTTCGGCTACACGACGGAGATCCGGTCGCTCAGCCAGGGGCGGGCGACCCATACGATGGAATTCGGCAGTTACGAGATCGTGCCTGCGCACGTGGCAGAAAAACTCGGCGCCCGTGCCAAGGTGCGTCGCTAAAAGGGAGCGGGGAGAGAAGCCAGCGAATCAGCCGACTGCCCAGGTCGCCGCGAGGCGGCCACGACAGGGAAGATCGCCGAGCCAAGAGATTATGCCGCGACAAAAAATACGCATCCGGCTTCGGGCCTTCGACCACCGCATCCTCGACCAGTCTGCTGAGCAGATCGTCGAGGCGGCGGAGCGCACCGGCGTGGCCGTCGCCGGACCGATCCCCCTGCCCACCGAGATCAAGAAGTTCACCGTCAACAAGTCGCCGTTCGTCGACAAGGACTCGCGCGAGCAGTTCGAGATACGGACCCACAAGCGGCTAATCGACATAATTGAGCCGTCCTCGCGCACGGTCGATACGCTGATGCGGCTGCAGCTGCCGGCCGGCGTCGACATCGAGATCAAGCTCTAAAGATCGGGTTATAGATAGAGACATGGAAGCAATCCTCGGTCGCAAGCTCGGCATGACGCAGGTGTTCTCGCCCCGTGGCGAGGCGTTTGGCGTCACCGTCGTCGAGGCGGGCCCCTGCGTCGTCGTCCAGATCAAGACGAAGGAGAAGGACGGCTACGGCGCGATCCAGCTCGGCTTCGGCGCCCGCAAGCGCTTGAATGACCCCCAGCGCGGCCACATGAAGCGCCTGGGCCAGTTCCGCTACCTGCGCGAGGTGCGAGTCGACGACCCGAACGCCTACGAGATCGGCCAGAAGCTCGGCGCCGAGCTCTTCGAAGAGGGCGACATCATCGACGTCGCCGGTCGCTCGAAGGGCAAGGGCTTCGCCGGCGGCATCAAGCGTTATCACTTTCACGGCGGCCCGAAGACCCACGGCCAGTCCGACCGTCACCGCTCGCCCGGCTCCATCGGCTCCGGCACGACACCCGGTCGCGTCCGCAAGGGACTGCACATGGCCGGCCACATGGGCGACGACCGTGTCACCATCCGCAACCTCAAGGTCTTCGAGAGTAACCCGGCGCGCGGCCTCCTCCTCATCCAGGGCCCGGTTCCCGGCGCGGTGAACGGCCTTGTCCGGATCCGCAAGACGGGCAGGAAGGCGAAGAGCTCGTGAAGCTGACCGTATACGACGCGCAGGGCGGCGAGGTGGAGACGATCAACGTGGACGATCTCGTCTTCGGCCTGACGCCGCACCGGCCGGCGCTACGTCAGGCCCTGCTCGCCCAGCTGGCAAACCGCCGCGCCGGCAGCGCCAACACGAAGACCCGCGGCGAGGTCCGCGGCTCGACGATCAAGGTCCGTGCCCAGAAAGGCGGTGGCGCCGCTCGCCAGGGCAGCTCGCGGGCGCCGCATCGCCGCCACGGTGGCATCAGCTTCGGCCCCAAGCCCCGCTCCTTCAAGCAGGACCTGCCAAAGCGGATTCGCCGCCTCGCGATCCGCTCCGCGATCTCGGCGAAGGCGGGCGAAGGCGAGCTCAAGGTGATCACGGGCTTCGATATCGACGGGCCCAGGACGCGCCCCGTCCGCGATCTCCTCAGCCGCTTCGACATGCTGCGCTCGGCCCTCCTCGTCACGGACGAAACGGACCGCAACCTGCTCCTCGGCGCCCGCAATATCCCCGGCGCCCGGGCCCTGCCGGCCGACTACCTCAACGTCGTCGACCTGACCTCCCACCGCGGCGTCATCATGACTGTGGCGGCGGTGCGCCGGGCGGAAGCGCTCTGGGGCGGCGAGCGCGCCAAGAAGCGCAACGCGCCCCTGCCGGAGGCGACCCATGCTTGAGATGACGGCCCGATCCGCGGCCGCCCGGGAGCGCAGCCATGGATAAGTCGATGAGCCCCTACGTCGTAATCCGGCGCCCGCTCGTCACGGAGAAGAGCACGGCGCTGTCGGTGTCGAACAAGTACATCTTCGAAGTCGACATGCGGGCGAACAAGCCGCAGATCAAAGTCGCGGTCGAGAAGGCGTTCAGTGTCAAGGTCACGGCCGTAAACGTCATGATCATGAAGGGCAAGCCTCGCAGCGGCCGCCGCTTCCGCCGGCGGGCGACCGTCGGCAGCGACTGGAAGAAGGCCGTGGTCACGGTGGCGGCCGACAACAAAATCGAATTCTTCGAGGGGGTATAGCGTGGCCATAAAGCAGTTCAAGCCCACCTCGGCCGGCCGTCGCGGCGCCAGCGGCCATACCTTCGATGAGATCACGAAGACGACGCCGGAGCGCGCCCTTACCATATCGAAGAAGAACTCGGCAGGTCGCAACAACCGCGGAGTCATCACCGTCCGCCACCGCGGCGGCGGCGCGCGCAAGCAGATCCGGATCGTCGACTTCAAGCGCAACAAGACGGGCGTGCCCGGCCGAGTCGCGGCGATCGAGTACGACCCGGGCCGGACGGCGCGCCTGGCGCTGATCCATTACCACGACGGCGAGAAGCGCTACATCCTCGCCCCGGCCGGCCTCCAGGTCGGCGCGACCGTCCAGGCAGGTCCGGGCTCCGAGATCCGTGTCGGCAACGCCCTGCCGCTACGCAACATACCCAGCGGCACTCAAGTCCACAACATCGAGCTCATCGTCGGCCGCGGCGGCCAGATCGTCCGCAGCGCCGGCGGCTCCGCCCAGCTCATGGCCAAGGAGGAGCGCTACGTCCTGCTGCGCCTCCCCTCCGGCGAGATGCGCCGCGTGCCGGCGGACTGCATCGCGACCGTCGGCCAGGTGAGCAACGTAGAACACGCGCTGATCAAGCTCGGCAAGGCGGGGCGCAACCGCTGGCGCGGCCGCAGGCCCCACGTCCGCGGCGCCGCGATGAACCCGCGCGACCACCCACACGGCGGCGGCGAAGGCAAGGCACCGATCGGCCACCCCGGCCCTCGGACGCCCTGGGGCAAGCCGACCCTTGGCTATCGAACCCGCGGCAAGAAGGCGAGCGACAAGCTTATCGTCCGCCGGCGCTACGACGCGTAGGAGACGAATAAAGTGTCACGCTCGACGAAAAAGGGTCCCTACATCGACGCGAAGCTCCTGAAAAAGGTGGAGATAGCGCAGCGCACCAGCGCCCGCGCCGTGATCCGCACTTGGTCGCGCCCGTCCACGATTATGCCCGAGATGGTCGGCCTCACGATCGCGGTCCACGACGGCCGTCGCCACGTGCCGGTCTTCGTCACGGAGAACATGGTCGGCCACCGCCTCGGTGAGTTCGCCCTGACCCGTACCTTCCGCGGCCACGCCGGCCGCTCGGAGCGGACGACCCAGGTCCGGAGGCGATAGGTGGAAGTCACGGCCCGCGGCAAGAACGTCCGTATCTCGCCCCGCAAGGTGCGTCTGGTCCTCGAGCCGATCAAGGGCAAAGGGATAAGCGATGCCGTGGCGATCTTGCGCAACGCGAACCAGCCCGTAGCTCGGAAAGTCGAGAAGATCGTCAAGTCGGCGGCGGCGAACGCGGAGAACAACTACCAGCTAGAGGTGAACGACCTGCGGATCAAGGCCGCATTCGCGGACGAAGGTACCAGGCTCCACCGCTTTCGCGCCGGCCCGCGTGGCCGCGTAAAGCCCTGGACGCGGCGCTTTAGCCATATCACGGTCGTCGTCGAGGACAGGGAGTAAGCGATGGGTCACAAGGTTCATCCGATCGGCTTTCGGCTGGGGGTTATCTACACCTGGCAGAGCAAATGGTACGCGGACAAGAACTATACCGAGCTTCTGCACGAGGACATCGCGATCCGCCGCCAGATCTTCAAGCGCCTGCCCGACGCCGCCGTTTCGAAGGTTGAGCTGGAGCGCAACGCGAACCAGGTTATCGTCACCATCCACACGGCAAAGCCTGGCATCGTCATCGGCCGCGGCGGCCAGAAGGTCGACGAGCTGCGTACCGAGCTCGAGAAGTCGAGCGGCCGTCGCGTGCGCGTCAATATCAACGAGATCCGCCAGCCCGAGCTCGATGCCTACCTCGTGGCCCGCAACGTCGCCGACCAGCTCGAGCGTCGCGTCGCCTTCCGGCGGGCGATGAAGCAGGCCGTCTCGCGGACCATGCAGCGCGGCGCCCGCGGCGTCAAGATTCAGGTCGGCGGCCGCCTCGGCGGCTCCGAGATGTCGCGACGAGAGACGGAAAAGGATGGCCGCGTGCCGCTTCACACCCTCCGGGCCGACGTCGACTTCGGTCAGGCGGAGGCGCGCACCACCTTCGGCCGGATCGGCGTCAAAGCCTGGGTTTACCGGGGCGATATCCTGAAGGAGCTGCCGGCGCGACGCGAGGAGACGGCACCCGAGACGGCGCCCGCGCCGGCGGGCTTGCCGCCGGAGACCGCGGCACCGGCGACAGCGGCACCGGCGACAGCGGAGGGAGTGTAGCGAGATGCTACAGCCAAAGCGCACCAAGTATCGCAAGCACCACCGCGGCCACCGCCGTGGCATGGCGAACTCGGGCAACGAGGTCTCCTTCGGCGAGATCGGCCTTCAGGCGGCCTCGGCTGCCTGGGTCGATAGCCGCCAGATCGAGGCGGCGCGGCGCGCGATCACTCACCACCTGCGGCGCGGCGGCAAGGTCTGGATCCGGATCTTCCCCGACAAGCCGGTGACAAAGAAGCCGGCCGAGGTGCGGATGGGTAGCGGCAAGGGCCCGGTAGACCGCTGGGTCGCCGTGGTGCGGCCGGGCAGGATGCTCTTCGAGATCGCTGGCGTGCCCGATGATATCGCCAAGGAGGCGATGCGCCGCGCCTCGCACAAGCTGCCCCTGTCCACCCGCGTCGTCGAGCGGCTGCGGGAGGCCGTCTGATGGCTAAGAAAACCAACGAGCAGTTCGCCGCGATCGCCGGTCTTGAAGACGGCCACCTCGGGCGCGAGCTTGAGGAGAGCTACCGGCAGCTCTTCACGCTCCGCCTCCAGGTTGCGACCCGCCAGCTGCAAAACGTCAAGGAGCTCGGCAAAGTGAAGCGAAAGATCGCCCGGATCAAGACCCTGCAGCGCCAGCGCGAGCGGGCGGGCGTTGGAGGTGACGCGTGACCGAAAGAGGCCGGCGCAAGACTCTCGTGGGCGTCGTAGTTAGCAACAAGATGGAGAAGACGGCCGTCGTTGCCGTGGAGCGGCGCGTGCGCCATCCCCTCTATCGCAAGATCATCCGGCGCACGACGCGTTACAAGGCGCACGACGCGACGAACGCCGCCGTGCTCGGCGACATCGTTCGCCTCGAGGAGACGCGGCCGCTCTCCAAGGAGAAGCGCTGGCGCATCGCTCAGACGCTGACTCACGGCAACGTCGCCGACCTGGCGCCGCGCGAGATCGGCGCGCCCGAGGAGGAGCCGGTCGTCGCCGCGGCGCCGCCAGCCGCCGCCGTCGAGACCGCCGTCGCCGAAGCGCCGGCCGAGGCTGCGACCGAATCAGCCGCGTCTGACACGGCCGTAGCGGAAGAAACGCCTGCGGAGCCTGTGGCCGAAGCGACCACGGAGGCTGCGGCCGCGGGCGAAGGCGCGACCGAGGAGACCAGCGGATGATCCAGAAGTTCAGCCGCCTCCGGGTCGCCGATAACTCGGGCGCGCGTCAGATCATGTGCATCCAGGTGCTCGGCGGGTCGAAGCGGCGCTACGCCGGCGTCGGCGACGTGATCGTCGCCTCCGTCAAGCAGGCTCAGCCGGCGGCGGGCGTCAAGAAGGGCGAGGTCATCCGGGCCGTGGTCGTGCGCGTCGCCAAGCCTTACGGCCGGGCCGACGGCTCCCATATCCGCTTCGACGAGAACGCGGCCGTCATCCTCTCGGACAAGCAGAACCCGCGTGGCACCCGGATCTTCGGGCCCGTGGCGCGCGAGCTTCGGGAGCGCAACTTCATGAAGATCGTCTCGCTGGCACCGGAGGTCGTGTAGGCATGCGGAAGATCCGGCGCAACGATACCGTGATGGTGATCGGCGGCAAAGACCGCGGCAAGACCGGCGTCGTGCGCGAAGTGCTCACGGGCAAAGACCGCCTCGTCGTCGAGGGCGTGAACCTGATCAAGAAGCACCAGCGGCCGACCCAGCAGGCAGGCGTGTCGGCGCCGGGCGGCATCGTCATTAAGGAAGCGTCGCTGCATGCCTCCAACGTCCTCCTCGTCTGCAAGTCCTGCCAGAAGGCGGTTCGCACCGGCCTCCGCCTCCGTCCGGACGGCGTCAAGGTGCGGGTCTGCAAGAAGTGCGGAGAAGACGTTGACTAACGCCGCGACCCAGAGCCGCGTCGAAGAGCTCTACAAGGACCAGGCCTTCGGAACTCTCCAGCGCGAGTTCGCCTTCCAGAACCCCATGGAGGTGCCGCGGCTGCAGAAGATCGTCCTCAACATCGGCCTCGGCGAGGCGAAGGAGAACGCCCGCGCCCTCGAGACGGCGCCCGCCGATCTCGCGACGATCACGGGCCAGAAGGCGGTGATCACGCGCTCGAAGAAGTCGATCGCGAACTTCCGCCTCCGCGAAGGCATGCCCGTCGGCGCCATGGTCACCCTGCGCGGCCGGCGCATGTACGAGTTCTACGACCGTCTCGTCAACGCCGCTCTGCCGCGCCTGCGCGACTTCCGCGGCGCCTCGCTGAAGGCGTTCGATGGCCGCGGCAACTACAGCCTGGGCGTCCGTGAGCAGCTGATCTTCCCCGAGATCGACTACGACCAGATCGACCGCATCCGCGGCATGCAAATTAACATCATCACGACAGCGCGGAACGACGAGGAGGGCAAGCGCCTGCTTGAGCTCCTCGGCATGCCGTTCACGAGAGGTTAACGTGGCGAAGGTTTCGATGATCGTCAAGGGCGCTCGGACGCCGAAGTTCCCGACTCGGAAGCGGAACCGCTGTCGCCTCTGCGGCCGGCCGCGCGGCTACATTCGCATGTTCGCGATGTGCCGCATCTGCTTCCGGCGTATGGCGCTGGAGGGGCAGGTCCCCGGCGTCACGAAGTCGAGCTGGTAGGGCGACGAAGAGGAGGAAGCGGTGAACGTCACAGACCCGATTGCTGACATGCTCACGCGGATTCGCAACGCCGTGTCCTCGAAGCACGACAGCGTCTCGATGCCCGCCTCCAAGATCAAGGTCGCGATCGCCGAGGTCCTCCGGGAGGAGGGCTTCATCCGCGCCTTCGAGCTTGACGAGGACGGGAAGCGCCAGGTTCTCCGCGTCGACCTGAGCTATACGGGCCGCAAGGAGCCCGTCCTCAGCGGCATCAAGCGGGTGAGCAAGCCCGGCCTCCGCGTCTACGTCCAGAAGCGGGAGATCCCGCGCGTCTTCGGCGGCCTCGGCATCGCCATCCTCTCGACGCCCCAGGGCGTCATGACCGGCCAGGTCGCCCGTCAGAAGAGCATCGGCGGCGAGATTCTCTGCTATGTGTGGTGATCGATGTCACGAGTAGGTAAGCAGCCAATCACCCTGCCGGCGGCCGTCAAGATCGAGATCGACGGCAGCCAGGTCTCCGTGACCGGGCCCAGAGGCAGCCTGAGCCGCGGCGTCGACCCGCAGATGCATCTTCATCTCGAAGCCGACACCCTCCTCGTCACGCGGCCCACGGACGAGCCGCGCCATCGGGCGATGCACGGCCTCACACGCAGCTTGATCGCCAACATGGTCATCGGCGTCGACGCCGGCTTTCGCAAGACGCTCGAGCTCGTCGGCGTTGGCTACCGTGCCCAGCTCCAGGGCGAGACGCTCGTCCTCGCGCTCGGCTTCTCCCACCCTGTTGAGGTGGTGCCGCCCGCCGGTATCAGCTTCGTCGTCGAGGGGCCGCGGATCCACGTCGACGGCATAGACAAGGAGCTCCTCGGCCAGGTCGCTGCCGACATCCGCAAGCTGCGGCCGCCGGAGCCCTACCTGGGCAAAGGCGTACGCTATCAAGGTGAATTCGTCCGTCGCAAGGCGGGCAAAGCCGGTAAGGGTCGCTAGACATGAAACGAACGAAGACACCGCACGCGGCTCGCGTCCGTCGCCATATCCGGGTGCGGAAGCGGGTCAGCGGCACGGGCGCGCGGCCGCGGCTCTGCGTCTTCCGCAGCCTCACCCATATCTACGCCCAGGTCATCGACGACGTTGCCGGCGTGACGATCGCCGCCGCTTCCGACGTCGAGGCGGACCTGCGCGCCCAGCGCGCGGACAAGAAGAAATTGGAGATCGCGACGC
Organism: Dehalococcoidia bacterium; assembly: GCA_963664765.2. Taxonomy (GTDB): domain Bacteria; phylum Chloroflexota; class Dehalococcoidia; order DSTF01; family WHTK01; genus WHTK01. The sequence goes on from CAXXWO010000006.1 coordinate 52,076, forward strand.
TGGTCGGTGGGCTCGTCGCTCAGCGGGCCAAAGGGAAGGGCGTCAGCCAGGTGGTCTTCGACCGCGGCGGCTACCCGTTCCACGGCCGGATCAAGGCGCTTGCGGAAGCGGCGCGCAAGACGGGCCTGGAGTTCTAAGCTAGTACAGGCGACATGAAGGCGGTTGGAACATGCTTATTGCAGTAGATCGGCGGATTGACGCTTCGGGCCTCGAGCTTCAAGAGAAGGTGGTCTTCATCAACCGCGTCTCCAAGGTCGTCGGCGGTGGCCGACGCTTCAGCTTTACCGCCGTCGTCGTCGTCGGCGACCGCCAGGGCCACGTCGGCGCCGGGTTGGGCAAGGCGAAAGAGGTGCCCGAGGCGATCCGCAAAGGAGCCTTCATCGCCCGCAAGAACCTGATTCGCGTCCCGCTCTCCGCCGCGAGCATCCCCCACGAGGTGCGGATGCGGTACAAGGCGGCCGACGTGCTGATGAAGCCGGCTTCGCCTGGCACCGGGCTCATCGCCGGTGGCGGCGTCCGCGCCGTGATGGAGATGGCCGGCATCCGGGACGTGCTGACCAAGTCTCTAGGCAGCGCCAACATCCTCAACGTGGTTCAGGCGACGATGAACGGTCTGCTCGAGCTCAAAGACCCGCGTCAGCAGAGGGCGCGGCGGCTTGCAGCGGTCGGGAAGGCTGGCTAAGTGGCGCGTCTCCGGATTACCCTAAAGAAGAGCCCCATCAGCCAAAAAGAGGACCAGCAGCTGACCGTACGCTCGCTGGGCCTGCGCCGCGTGCGCCAGACCGTCGTTTACGAGGACAACCGCAGCTTGAGGGGCATGGTCCACAAGGTGAGGCACCTCGTTGAGGTGGAGGAGGAGGCCGACTAGTGCGACAGAACGACCTTGCTCCCGTCCCCGGCTCCGTCCACAAGCGGAAGCGGATCGGCCGCGGCAACGCCAGCGGCCACGGCACATACGCGACCCGCGGCGTCAAGGGCCAGAAGTCGCGCTCCGGGCCCGATCTGCGCATTGGCTTCGAGGGCGGCCAGAACCCGCTCATCCGGTCCCTGTCGCGCAAGCGCGGCTTCACCAACCACTTCCGGGTCGAATACGAGCCGGTGAACATCGTCAGCCTCGCGCGCTTCGCCGCGGGCACGACCGTCGATCTCGACGCGCTGCGCGCGGCCGGCCTCGTCAAGTCGAGCGGTCGGCCGGTCAAGATCCTCGCCGCCGGCGACATCGAAGTCACGCTGACCGTGGAGGCGCATCGCTTCTCGGCCGCGGCGAAGGCGAAGATCGAGGCAGCTGGCGGTACAGCAGTCGCGCTCACCGAGCCGAAGGCTAAGGCCGAAACCGCGGATCGCAGAGCCGTAGCGCTCGACGAGCTTGAAGCTGACGCTGGCGACGAACCGAACCTCGAGGTCAGCGAAGGGGACAAGTCATAGCCGCCTCCGCCCGTCAGCAGCAGCCGTCGCGCCCGCGCCTCCTGCAGGCCGTGCTCGACTCCTGGTCCCAGCCGGAGGTGCGCGCGAAGCTCGCGTTCGTCTTCGCGATGCTCGTGGTCTTTCGCTTCGTCGCCCACATACCGATCCCCGGCGTCAACGCCGGTGCCCTCGACGACGTCTTCAACAGCAACGATTCTACCAGCGCCTTCCTCGGCACACTGAACCTGTTCAGCGGCGGCGCCTTGCGCCAGCTCAGCGTCGCTGCGCTCGGCGTTTATCCCTACATCACGGCCTCGATCATCATGCAGATCATGATCCCGCTCGTGCCCAGCCTCCAGGCGCTCTCCCGCGAAGGCGAGGCGGGCCGGAACAAGATCCAGCTCTACACGCACTACCTCGCCGTGCCGATGGCGGTCGTTCAGGGCTACAGCCAGCTCCTGATCCTCGAGAGCGTCGCCGGCACGCCGGTCCTCGAGACGCCGATCGGCCTCAGCGGCTCCGCCGCTCTGCCGACCTTCGCGGCCGTGATCTCGCTGGTCGCCGGGACGATGTTCCTCGTTTGGCTCGGCGAGCTGATCACCGAGAAGGGGATCGGCAACGGCATCTCGCTGATCATCTTCGGCGGCATCGTCGCCGGCGTGCCGACGCTGGTGCCCCAGATCTTCGACTCGAACATCCCCTTCTTCGGCATCTTGCTCCTCGCCATCATCGTCATCGGGGCGATCCTCTCGATCGTCTTCTTCCAGGAGGCGCAGCGCCGCGTCCCGGTTCAATATTCGCGCACTCAGTTCCGGGGTGGGCGTCAGTACCGTCAGCAGGGCGCGACTCATATCCCGTTACGCGTGCTCTCTGCCGGCATGATCCCGATCATCTTTGCTTACTCGATCATGCTCTTCCCGTCCTTCATCGGCCAGACGCTCGCGACCTCCTCGACCGGCTTCCTGAACGATGTCGCCAACTTCATGACCGACGCCTTTGGCCAGCAGAACGCGCCCTATTACATCGTCGTGTTCATATTTGTGGTCGTGTTCACCTTCTTCTATACGTTCGTGACCTTCCAGCAGCAGAACCTGGCGGAGAACCTCCAGAAGCAGGGCGGCTTCATCCCCGGCATCCGGCCGGGGGCGCCCACGGCCCAGTACATCACCCGCGTCCTGATCCGGATCACCTGGGCCGGCGCCTTCTTCCTCGGCCTGGTCGCCGTGATGCCCTTCTTCGCCACGACATTGACGGACGTGCAAGCCCTGACGTTGAGCGGCACCGGCTTGCTGATCGTCGTCGGCGTCGTCCTCGACACCATGAAGCAGCTGGAAGCCCAGCTGATGATGCGCAACTACTCCGGGTTCATTCGCTAACTAAAAAGATGTATCTTATCCTCCTCGGCCCCCCAGGCAGCGGAAAGGGAACGCAGGCGGCGCTGCTCGCCGAGCGCTTCGGCTGGCTGCACATCGCCACCGGCGACATGCTGCGCGAGGCCGTCGCCGCCGACAGCGACCTCGGCCGGGCGGCGAAGGCGCATATGGACGCCGGCGTCCTCGTCCCGGACGAGCTCGTGATCTCGATGCTGGGCGAGCGCATCGGCCGACCGGATGCGGCAGCCGGCTTCGTCCTCGACGGCTTTCCCCGCAACCTCGCTCAAGCTCTCGCCCTCGACGAAGCGCTCGAGCGGGCGGGCAAGTCGATCGACCTCGCCCTCAGCGTCGAAGTGGCGGACGCGGAGCTGATGCGCCGCCTCAGCGGGCGCTGGCTCTGCCGGAGCTGCGGCGCCATCTACCACGAGCTATCGAGCCCGCCGGCGATCAGCGGCCGCTGCGACCGCTGCGGCGGCGAGCTCTACCAGCGCGTGGACGACCGCCCCGAAACCGTCGCTGCTCGCCTTGAGCTCCAGAAGCCACCGGCCGAGCTCATCGACCACTATCGCGCCAAGGGGCGGCTGGTGGCCATCGACGGTAGCCAGGCGGTCGAGGCCGTTACCGCAGCCCTTGTCAGCGCGCTGGCGACGGCGCCGGCCGGGGGTGTGGAGCGATGATCACGATCAAGTCCCAGGAGGAAATCGAGCTCATGCGTGAGGCCGGGCAGGTAGTCGCCGAGACGCTGCGGCTCCTCGCGAGCGCGATAAAGCCGGGCGTCGTTGTGAAGGACCTCGACAAGGTCGTCCGACGCGAGTACGCGAAGCGCGGCGTCACGCCGACCTTTCTCGGCTACCTTGGCTACCCGGCGACGGTCTGCGTCTCCGTGAACGAGGAGCTAGTGCACGGGATCCCCGGCGACCGCGTGATCGAGGAAGGCGACCTCGTCAGCATCGATCTCGGCGCCACCCACAAGGGCTTCGTCGGCGATAGCGCCCTCACGGTCGGCGTCGGCGAGATCACGCCGGATGCGCAGCGTCTGATCGACGTGACGCGACAGTCGCTCTTCGAAGGCATCGCGGTCGCCCGTGCCGGCGTGCGCCTCGGTGTCGTCTCCAACGCCATCGGCGAATACATCGAGAGCCAGGGCTTCGGCGTCGTCCGCGAGTACGTCGGCCACGGCATCGGCCGCAAGATGCACGAGGAGCCTCAGGTGCCGAACTTCGGCCCGCCGGACCGCGGCCCCGTACTTCGCGAAGGGATGGCGCTGGCGCTCGAGCCGATGGTCACGGTAGGTGACTTCCGTACGAAAAAGCATGGCGACGGCTGGACCGTCAGCACGCTCGACGGCAGCCTCTGCGCCCACTTCGAGCACACGATCGCGATCCATGATGGCGAGGCCGAGGTGCTAACTCTTCGCGAAGACGAGACAGTAGCGCCCCGAATTGGTTAGAATGAAAGATGCATCTTGAAAATCGGGAGAGGAGTTACCTGACCTGCCGGGCTTATGGCGAAGAAGGAAGCGATCGAAGTCGAAGGCGTGGTCAAGGACCCGCTGCCAAACGCAATGTTCGGGGTTGAGTTGCCCAACGGTCACAAGGTCCTGGCTCATCTCTCCGGTAAGATGCGGATCAACTACATCCGGATTACACCCGGTGATCGTGTCCTGGTAGAGCTCTCTCCTTATGACCTTACGCGTGGTCGTATCACCTACCGCCTGAGATAGCGAAGAAGGCTAAAACTAACGATGAAGGTAAGTGCATCCGTAAAGCCGCGCTGCGAGAAGTGCAAGGTCATCCGCCGGCGCGGTGTCGTCCGAGTGATCTGCGAGAACAAGCGTCACAAGCAGCGACAGGGCTAAGTGCAAGCTACCGAGAAGAGCCTGAGATTGCTCGGGCGTAAGGAGAAGAGCTAGATGGCGCGAATCGCCGGCGTCGACATCCCCCGCGAGAAGCGGTTAGACATCTCGCTGCGCTATATCTTCGGCATCGGGGCGCACGGCGCCAGCACGATCTGCACCAAGACGGCTATTGAGCCCGCGACCAAGGTGCGCGATCTGACTGATGACGAGGTCAGCCGGATCCGCGAGGTCGTCGACCACGACTTCGTCGTCGAGGGCGACCTGCGGCGAGACGTGCGCCAGAACATCCAGCGGCTGATCGAGATCAACTGCTACCGCGGCATCCGCCACCGCCGCGGCTTGCCGGTCCGCGGTCAGCGGACAAAGACCAACGCGCGCACCAAGCGCGGCACCCGCCGGACGGTTGCCGGCAAGCGCAAGGCAGCGAAGAAGTAGACGAGGGAGCGTTCAGGGTATGGTTCAACGACGCGGTGGTGCTCAGCGCACGCGACGACGGGAGCGGAAGTCCGTCCCGCGCGGTAACGCCTACATCAAGTCTACCTTCAACAACACGGTCATCACGCTCACGGACCCGAACGGGAACGTCCTGAGCTGGGGCAGCGCCGGCACCGCTAACTTCAAAGGCTCACGCAAGAGCACGCCCTTCGCCGCCCAGTTGGCAGCGGAAGGCGCCGCGAAGCGGGCGATGGAGCACGGCCTGCGCCAGATCGACGTCCTCGTGAAGGGCCCCGGCGGCGGCCGTGAGGCCGCGATCCGCGCGCTTCAGGCAGCCGGTCTCACCGTGCTAAGCATTAGAGATGTAACGCCTATACCGCATAACGGCTGTCGCGCGCCGAGACGGCGTCGGGTCTAGGGAAGGTTCCAGGAATGGCTCGCTATACAGGCCCTGTTTGTCGTCTCTGCCGTCGCGCCGGCGAAAAGCTCTTCCTCAAGGGCGACCGCTGCTTTGGCCCGAAGTGCGCCTTCCAGAAGCGGCCGACGCCGCCCGGCTCCGTCAGCACCCAAAGGCGGCGAAAGGTCTCCGATCGCGGTCTGCAGCTGCGCGAGAAGCAGCGGGCGCGTGTCTTTTACGGCCTGCTCGAGCGCCAGTTCCGCAGCTACTACAACGATGCCCTTCACAAGACCGGCGTCACGGGCGACAACCTGATCCGCACATTAGAATCCCGCCTCGACAACGTCGTCTACCGGCTCGGCCTCGCCGACTCACGGAAGCAGGCGCGCCAGATCGTCTGCCACGGCCACATCAGCGTCAACCAACGTAAGATGGACATCCCCTCGGCCCAGCTTAAGGTGGGCGACCAGGTAGCCTTCACGGCGCGAGGCGGGAAGACTGAGTACGCGAAGACCGTCAAGGAAGTAATCAGCGCCAAAGAGCCGCCCGGCTGGCTCGCTCTCGATGCCGCCGCTCTGAGCGGCAGAGTCGTGGGTGCGCCGACGCTCGAGCACGCCCAGGCCTTCTTCGACCCGAACGTGATCGTCGAGTACTACTCGCGATAATCAAAGCCGCCTCCTCGGTGAGCGAGGCGATAGGCAGGCAGCCCCAGCGGCCTCGGCGCCAAGAAACCTGCCTCAGGAGGTCTCTCTAAGTTGACTACGGTACTTCCCGATTACAGTGAGGACGAGCGTCCCCAGCTGACTCTCGAAGAGGAGGAGACGGACGAGATGTTCGGCCGTGTCGTCGCCGAGCCGCTCGAAGCCGGCTTTGGCACGACGATAGGCAACGCCCTGCGTCGCACCCTCCTCGGCTCCCTCCCCGGCGCGGCGATCACCGCCGTGCGCATCGAGGGGGTGGAGCACGAGTTCTCGACCCTGCCCAACATGAAGGAGGACATCGTCGAGTTCCTCCTCAACGTCAAGGACATTCGCCTGCGGCCGCTCACGGACCGGCCGGCGCGCATGTACCTCGAGGCCTCGGGCGATGGCGTCGTCAAGGCCGGTCAGATCCAGCAAATCTCCGACTACGAGATCGTCAACCCGGACCTCCATCTTGCGACGCTGGAGTCGAAGGATGCCCGCCTCTCGGTCGAGTTCACCGTAGAGCAGGGCCGTGGCTACGTGCCCGCCGGCACGAGCGACGGCCTCGGCATCGGCGTGATCCCGCTCGACGCGCTCTACTCGCCGATCCGGCGCGTTAACTATAAGGTCGAGCACACGCGCGTCGGCCAGGTTACGGACTACGACCGCCTGTCCCTCGAGGTCTGGACGGACGGCACCGTGAACCCAACGGACGCTGTCAGCAGCGCCGCCGAGCTCCTGCTCGATCAGCTCGGCCTCTTTGCCCGCCTCGGCCGGCCGCAGCCGACGACGCTCGGCCTCGGCTCCGGCTCCTCCGTGGCGCCCGACCTCTACAATACGCCGATCGAAGACCTGAGCCTCTCCGTCCGCGCCTACAATTGCCTCAAGCGCAGCGGCCTGATGACGGTCGGCGCCGTGCTCGAGAAGAGCGAGGACGAGCTCCTTGCTCTTCGCAACTTCGGTCGCAAGTCCTACGACGAGCTCAAGGACAAGCTGGTCAGCATGGGCATCCTCACCGAGGGGGAGGCCGAAAGCGGCGCCTTCTTCGGCGGCGGCGGCGGCGAGACGACGGCGAGCGCGGCTGCGCGAACCGTAATCGGAGACCCGGCAGCAGACGACGGCGAGGAGCTGGGCCCGGTAGCAAAGGCCCTCCTCGAGGCGTTGAAGGACGCTGACGCCGAGGAGCTCCTCAGCCCGGACGACAAAGACGAAACGGAAGCCGAAGACGAGGGAGCACCGTGAGGCACCAGGTCAAGTCCCAGAAGTTCAGCCGCTCCACCAGCCAGCGCATGGCGCTCTTCCGCGGCCTCGTAACCGACCTGCTGAAGCATGAGCAGATCAAGACGACCGAGACGAAGGCGAAGGCCGTCCGCGGCCTGGCTGAGAAGATGATCACGCTGGGCAAGAGCGGCAGCCTCGCCGCGCGTCGCCGCGTCCTCGGCTACGTCTACGACAAGGATACGGTGCGCAAGGTCTTCGACGACCTGGCGGAGCGCTACGAAAGCAGACCCGGCGGCTACACGCGTATCGTCCGCCTCGGGCCGCGCCTCGGCGACCACGCCTCGGTCGTCATCCTCGAGCTCGTCTAGAGCCCGCGGCCCGGCTGCCGCCAGGGAATGGGACCGCAGCGGATCGCCCTCTTGATCGAGTACGATGGTGCCGCTTACGCCGGCTCTCAGCTTCAGCCTAACGCCGCCACGATCCAGGGCTGCCTCGAAGACGCCATCCGCCAGACCACGGCGACTGCGTCGCGCGTCGCCCTCGCTGGGCGAACCGACGCCGGCGTCCACGCGGCGGGCCAGGTCGCGTCCTTCCTCACCGAGAGCACCCTCGACCCGTCCGTGCTCCAGAGGGCCCTGAACGCCCGCCTGCCGCGCGACATCGTCGTCCGCGACGCCCGCGGCGTCGGCCTCGATTTCGACCCGCGCCGGGCGGCCTTAGGCCGCCACTACCGCTATCGGATCGACAACCGGCCGACGCGGCCGGCGCTCAGCCGCGACCGCGCCTGGCACGTGCCGGAGCCGCTCGATGTCGAGACGATGGCGGCGGCGGCGGCGCGCCTCACCGGCTCGCACGACTTCGCCGCCTTCGCCGCCCCGGCTGAAGACGGCGGCGCCCGCACGCTGCGGGAGGTTCACTGCTTTACCGCGCGCGAGCGCGGCTCCTACGTGATCTGCGACGTTTCGGCGAACGCCTTTCTGCGCCATCAGGTGAGGCGGATGGTCGGCGCCCTCGTTCAGGTCGGGCGCGGGCAGCTGACCGCCGCCCAGTACGGCGACCTGCTCGACGGACCGCCGGCCAGCGCCGGCCCGTCGGCGCCGCCGCAGGGCCTCTGCCTGGTCTCCGTAAGATATGCGCCGCCTTTATTCGACGCCGGCCTGGATTCAAAGGCCGGCGTCTGCTAGGATTAGTTTTCGTGAAAACGTATACACTTCGTGCCAAAGAGATCGACAAGCGCTGGCGGGTCGTCGACGCCGAGGGGCAGACCATCGGCCGGCTTGCGACGGAGGTCTCCAGCGCTCTGCGCGGCAAGGACAAGCCGACCTTCACGCCTCACCTCGACATGGGCGACTTCGTCATCGTCACGAACGCGGCCAAGGTCGGCTCGACCGGCAATAAGACGCAGCAAAAGCTCTACCGCCACCACACCGGCTTCCTCGGCGGCTTGAAGTCGATTCGCCTGGACCGGCAGCTCGAGCGTCACCCCGACCGCGTCATTCGCGCCGCCGTCTGGGGCATGATGCCCAAAGGGCGCCTCGGCCGGGCCCAGATGCGGCACCTCAAGGTCTACGCCGGCCCGGACCACCCCCACCAAGCTCAGGTCAACGCCGGCCAGGGCAAGGGTAATAGAGAGGCGGCGGCGATTTGACCAGCCAGCAGTATTTCGCGGGCACCGGTCGCCGCAAGACCGCCGTGGCGCGTGTCCGTCTCTACCCGGGCGCCCAGGAAGTGATCGTCAACGGCCGCGCCCTCAACGACGCGCTGCCCCGCGTGCTCCATCAGGAGCAGGCGCTGCAGCCGCTCCAGGTCATCGGCCAGCAAGGCAAGTTCGGCGTCCAGGCGAAGGTCGCTGGCGGCGGCGTCACCGGCTGGGCCGGCGCCATCTCGCACGGCATCGCCCGCGCCCTCGTTGCCTTCGACCAAAACCTGAAGCCGCAGCTCCGTCGCTACGGTCTTCTCACGCGCGACTCCCGCATGAAGGAGCGCAAGAAGTTCGGCCTCAAGCGTGCCCGCAAGGCGGCTCAGTACACGAAGCGCTAAAGCCCCGGCGCCTCCGGAAGCAGAACGCGCCTCTGGCAATGGGGCGCGTTTTCATTTGCGAGCGGGGCACCGCCTCGTCGACGGCTGGCGGCCGGCCGATAAGTCTACGTGACTCGCGCGCCTACTAACCGGATCGAAGAGCCTGTAGAATCACGCCTGAGAGAGGCGAGGGACTTGGACGGCAGCTACCCTGAGTTCGACCGGGCCGGTTTCGGCAACACTTCCTACGAGAGCCGGGTCGAGAAGCCCTGGGGCTGGGAGCTGCACTGGACCCCTGCCGACCTCCCCTACATGGGCAAGCTCCTCCACATCAGGGCCGGCGCCAGGCTCTCCCTCCAGCTCCACGACGAAAAGCGCGAGACCTGGCTGCTCCAGAGCGGCCGCGCCAAGGTGGTCTGGGAGAACGGCGACGGCGAGCTCGTAGAGACCGAGCTCGAGCCCGGCCGCGGCTACACCTGCGCCCTTGGCCAGCGCCACCGCCTCGTCGGGGTAACCGACTGCGAGGTCATCGAGGTGTCGACGCCGGAGCTCGGCACCACCTGGCGTCTGGAGGACGACTACGCTCGCCCTCACGAGACGCCGGACCAGCGCGCTCTGGAGCGCGGCGGCGCCTGAGAAAAACTGACCAGAGGCAGCGCTATCTAGACGCCCGCGAGCTCACGGCCGGCGGCCAGCACCGGCCCCACCAGGGCGGCGTCCGTCACCTCGGTGTAGATCCGGAGGAGCGGCTCCGTGCCCGAAGGCCGTACGAGGAGCCAGCCGCCCTCGATCGCGAAGCGGAAGCCGTCGAGGCTGTCCTGGCTGAGGACCCGCCGGCCGGCGATGACCTCCGGCCGGGCCGCCGCGACGCGGGCGATCGCCGCCTCCCGGCCGCCGCCGGCGAGGTGGACGTCGATCCGGTCGTAGAAGTGCTCGCCGACCTTGGCAAAGAGCTCCTGTACCAGCGCCGTCGGCGTCTTGCCGGAGCGGGCCATGAGATCGAGGATCAGGAGCGCGGCGAAGCAGCCGTCGCGCTCGGGGAGATGGAGGCCGAAGGCGTAGCCGCCGCTCTCCTCGCCGGCCGCGATCGCGCCCGTATCGATCATCTTCGGGCCGAGGAACTTGAAGCCGACCGCCGTCTCGTGCACGGGCACGCCGTAGAGCTCGCCGAGGCGGTCGATCATCCGCGTGCTCGTCATCGAGCGGACGAGCGGCCCGCGCTCGCCGCGGTACTCGAGGAAGTAGTAGCAGAGCAAGGCGTAGGTCTTGAGCTGGTCGATGAACTCGCCGCGCTCGTCGTAGAGGCCGAGGCGATCGGCGTCGCCGTCTGTCGCCAGGCCGACGTCCGCTCCCTCCGCGACGATCTTCGCCGCCAGCCCTTCCAGGTTGCGGGCGATCGGCTCCGGCGAGGTCATGCCTGGGAAGGCGGGATTGACCTCGGCGCGGATCTCGCTGACGCGCGTATTGCCGCCGCCGATCAGATGGTCGAGGACGCCGGCGCCGGTGGCGTGCATGGCGTCGAAGACGACGCTCAAGCCGGCGGCGCGGACGCCGTCGAGGTCGATGAGGCGGCCGACCTGGGCGTAGTAAGCGGGTAGAGGGTTGAAGCGGAGGACGGCGCCGCTGGCGATTGCCGCGTCGAGCGCCTGGCGCGGTGGCGGCCCCGCCGCCTGACCTGCCTCGATCGCCGCCTCGAGCGCCTCGACGACCTCCGGCGGGGCGCTGCCCGCGTACTCCGGCTTGAACTTGAAGCCGTTGTAGCTGCCGGGGTTGTGCGATGCGGTGATGACGATGGCGCCACCGGCCTGCTTGTCGAGGATCGCCTGGCAGGCGACGGGCGTCGCGGCCGGGCGGTCGAAGAGGTAGACCCTGATGCCGTGGGCGGCGATGACCTCGGCGCTGGCGGCGGCGAAGTCGGCCGAGCCAAAGCGCGTGTCGTAGCCGATCACCACACCGCGGTCGGCGAGGCCGATGGCCTCCAGGTGGCGCGCCACGCCCTCGGCGCAAAAGCGGACGTTCTCGAAGGTGTACTCCTCGGCGATGATCGCCCGCCAGCCGTCGGTTCCGAAGCGGATATCTGTCGTGCTCATTGCCTGCCTGCCACCTCCCCCGGCTCCAGCCTCGCTCTCGGCGCGAGGCGCACCTTGCGCTCGACCCTGGCCCCGTCCGCGAGGACGGCGCCTTCGACTACTGCATCATCGCCGACCAGGCAGCCTCTGCCGAGGACGCTCTCCCGGACGACGGCGCCGGCGCCGACCATCACGTCGGCCCAGCAGACGGATCCTGCCACGACGGCCCTCTCGCCCAGGACGCAGCCGTCACCGAGGACGCTCGGCCCCTCGATGTGCGCGAGCCTGCCTACGTGGCAGTTGGCGCCGAGGATCACGCGGGCGCCGATCGCTGCCTCAGGCCCGACCTCGCAGCCCTCGCCGAGGGAGGGCTGGCCGGCGGCGATAGCGGCCGGCAGCCAGGCCGGGATCTCGCCTCGGAGGAGGTCATGGTGGAGCTGCAGATAGCGCTCGGACGTGCCGACGTCCATCCAGTAGCCTTCGGAGCGAAAGCCCTGGACAACGTGGCCGGCCGCGATCAGCGAAGGGAAGACGACCCGCTCCAGCGATCCGTCCATGCGCTCGTCGGGGATGTGGTCCAGGAGGGCGGGGTCGAAGAGCCAGGTGCCGGCGTTGGCCCATCTGCTCTTCGCTTCGCCGGCCGGCGGCTTCTCGACGAAGCGCGTGATGCGGTCGCCGTCGCCGAGCTCGGCGATGCCGTAGCTGCTCGGGTCCGCGACCGGCGCGAGCGAGATGCTGAGGATGGCGCCGCACTCCCGGTGCAGGGCCGTCATCGCGCCCACGTCGACGTCGGTAATTACGTCGCCGTTGCAGACGAGGAAGGACTCGTCGAAGCCGCGCGCCGCCTGCTTCACGGCGAGGCCCGAGCCGAGCGGCTTCTCCTCGGCGCTAAAGGAGATGGCGACGCCGAGGTCGCTACCGTCCCCGAGGGCCGCTTCGATCCGCGCGTCCGAGGCAGCGGTGGCGAGGACGACGCGGTCGACGCCGCCGCGCCTAAGGTTGGCGATGAGATGGCTGATCAGGGGCCGGTTGAGCACCGGGATCAGGGGCTTGGGGAGCGCGTATGTCAGAGGCCGGAGCCGAGTGCCGCCGCCGCCGACGAGAATGACCGCGTTCACTATGTCTCGGCTCCATCCTCTGTCGGCGCTGGTCGCTGGTCGATGGTGGACTGACGTGCGCTCAGTAGGCGCGGCCCGGAGGCCCGAGCCTAAGCCATTATCGTCCGTCGGCGGCGGCCGGTGCAGGGCCCGGGCCGCCGCGAACGCTGCGACGTGGGCCGGTGCGAGCTTAGTAGCGGTAGTGATCCGCCTTGAACGGCCCCTCCTTGCTGACGCCGATGTAGCCCGCCTGCTCCTCCGAGAGCTCCGTGAGCGTCGCGTCCAGCCGCGTGAGCTGAAGCCGGGCGACCTTTTCGTCGAGCTCCTTGGGCAGGATGTGGACGCCGGTAGGGTACTCGTCCGTTTTCGTGAAGAGCTCGATCTGAGCGAGGACCTGGTTGGCGAAGGAGGAGCTCATCACGAAGGAGGGATGGCCGGTGGCGTTGCCGAGGTTCACGAGCCTGCCCTCGGAGAGGAGGATAATGCGCTTGCCGTCGGGGAAGATCACGTGGTCGACCTGAGGCTTGATGTTCTCCCAGTCGTAGTTCTTGAGGCTGGCGATGTCGATCTCGTTGTCGAAGTGGCCGATGTTGCAGACGATGGCGTTGTTCTTCATCCGCGACATGTGGTCGTGGGTGATGACGTGGTAGTTGCCGGTGGCGGTGACGAAGATGTCCGCCTTGTCGGCGGCGTAGTCCATGGTGACGACGTGGTAGCCCTCCATAGCAGCCTGAAGGGCGCAGATCGGGTCGATCTCGGTGACCATGACCTGCGCCTGGAGGCCGCGCAGCGCCTGGGCTGACCCCTTGCCGACCTCGCCGTAGCCGGCGACGACCGCGACTTTGCCGGCGATCATCACGTCCGTGGCGCGCTTGATGCCGTCGACGAGGGACTCGCGGACGCCGTAGACGTTGTCGAACTTGGACTTCGTGACCGAGTCGTTGACGTTGATTGCGGGAAAGAAGAGGCGCTCGTCCTTGGCCATCTGGTAGAGGCGGTGGACGCCGGTGGTCGTCTCCTCGGTGACGCCCTTGATCGATTTGGCGATGGCGCCGTAGAAGCCGGGCCTGCTCGCGAGGCGCTGCTTGATCGAGGCGAAGAGCGCCTGCTCCTCCTCGCTCGACGGGTTGTCGAGGACGGAGGCGTCTTGCTCGGCGGTAGCGCCGAGGTGGACGAGGAGCGTGGCGTCGCCGCCGTCGTCGAGGATCATGTTCGGGCCCTTGCCGCCGCCGAACTCGAGGATGCGGTGGGTGAACTCCCAGTACTCCTCCAGCGACTCGCCCTTGAAGGCGAAGACCGGCGTGCCGCCGGCGGCGATCGCGGCGGCAGCGTGGTCCTGGGTGGAGAAGACGTTGCAGGAGGCCCAGCGCACCTCGGCGCCGAGGGCCTCCAGTGTCTCGATCAGGACGGCGGTCTGGATCGTCATGTGGAGGGAGCCGGCGATTTGGGCGCCGGTCAGCGGCTTTGAGTCGGCGTACTCGGCCCGGATCGCCATGAGGGCCGGCATCTCCGACTCGGCGATCGCGATCTCCTTGCGGCCGAATCCCGCCTGGCTAATGTCGGCGACGACGAAGTCCGATTTCGGGTCGGCGGTCATGAGGGAGCTCCTCTTCTGCTAGCGGTCGCTCGCAAAGCAAAACGCCCGCACCGTTACGGATGCGAGCGCCGTTGATTTCGCTGAGCCTGCCCCAAGCGGTGGGTTGCAGCGCTCCTCAGCAGGGGGATTATAACCCAGGCGCGCCGGCTGCTACCAAGCGCTCAGACGACGACGGTTTCGACGCCGGCTGTGCCGCTGCGCCAGCGCCCGAGGAGGCGGTGGAAGAGGGGTGCAGGCGATGCCGAGTGGCGCAGGGTGGACATCGCTTCGACCAGCCGGCCCGCGTCCCGATAGCCGAGCTTCTCGTAGATCTGGCGCGCCGTGCGGTTCGCCGGATCGACGTTGAGGACGACGAGGTCGGCGTCGCCGAGGACGTGCTCGGTAACGGCCGCCGTCACGGCGGTGCCGAGGCCGCGGCCGCGGAAGTCGGGATGGGTGAAGACGTTACCGACGACGGCAATGCCCTCTTGGCGAGAGTAGATATGGGTCCCGGCCGTGGAGACGAGCCGGCCGCGAACCAGCGCTCCGTAGAAGGCGCCCGCCTCGATCTGCTGCCCCGAGTAGGCCGCCCCCTCGCCCTCGAGGGCGTAGAGGCGGTTCAGCTCCGGCGCGTCAGCCCTGGTCAGGGCGCGAACCGCCGCCGCGCTCGATGGTGGCTTGAAGGAGTCGCGGTTGACCCGGAGGCGGAGCATCGATTGGGGCCGCCAGAGGTTACGGCTGGAGAGAGTCCGGTCGACCTGCGCGGGATCGCAGGTCAGGAGCGTCTGACGCGGCCCCGGGTGGAGCTTGAGGAGCGCGGAGAGGAGGGCGCCGTCGCCGAGGAGGAGCGTCGAGGCGCCGAGGCCGCCGCGGGCGTGCATGAGGAGGGCGCTCTTGTCGTTGAGCCGCGCTTCATAGAAGCGGCTGAGACGGAAGAGAGCAGGGTCGAGGTAGGCGAGCGCATAAGCCGCGTAAGCGGCCGAGGGCGCCAACAGCTCGCGAACGGCCGCCGGGTCGTCGAGGCGCCTGATCGTCGCTTCCGCTCTCACGATGGTGGACGGTCGCGAGGTCTCGGGCGTGGTCCGAGCCGTCATGCGCCTGGCCTTCGACCCGGCAGGCGGCTCGCTTTAAGCTGCTTCATGGATGATCGAGTCTCTTGCTCAAGCTGGAGGTGTGAGAAATCGCTGCCGCTAACCACTCTCAACCCCCTCGACGCTTCTCAGCGTGCCGATATCGTAGGAGGGCGGGTCTGCCCTCGTCAAGGCGTCGGCGTACAATGTGACATAACGAATAATCATGAGCTGGCGTTGACGGTAAAGCTGATCTCGATATGATCTGGCGCAGAGAGGCTGGGAAAAGAGCATGACCAGGCTGGATAACGCGATCGAGCTAAAAGTACCGCGCGAAGAGGTCTTCGCCTACGTTTCTAACGTGGCGGCCCAGCCCGAGTGGGTGAAGTGGGCCAAGAGCGTCGAGGTAACCGCGGCGACCCCCGGCGGCGTCGGCTCCACCGACGAGATGCGGATGCAGGTTGGGCCGCGCAAGGAGAATGTCGAGGGCCTGATCTCAGAGCTGAAGGAGGGCCATTTCGTCCGGCGCCGCCTCACGAAAGGCATGGACATGACCGAGTCCCTTTCCCTCGTGAACTTCGGCGCCGGCACAAAACTCGCCTGGACGGTCGAGTACACGCCGCCGATGGGCGCGATGGGCAGGATGATCGACCTCCTCTTCATGGTCAAGCTCTTCGATCAGCTCATGAAGGACTCCCTGACCAACCTCAGGGAGATACTGGAGGCAAAGGCATGACCGCCGCGCGGGAAAGCCGGCGCCGGTGATCGAGATCGGTGAGAGCGAGGTCGAGTCCTTCGCCGCCGAAGCGGTCGAGGTGCCGCTGATCAAGCTTCCGTCCGGCTTGCCCGGCGCCGAGATCATGGTCGCCGGCCGCGCCTACGCCTACGAGCGCAGCTACCCGATAAAGGGCCATTCGGCCGTCATGCCGCGCTATCTATCGGAGCAGGTCGACGCCGGCAAGGGGCCGCTGATCGTCGAGCGGGGCGATCGCTTCTACGTCTACCTGGCGACCGACGCCTAGCTAAGCCTCGGCCGCGGCCGCCCCTTCCTCGCCTGACACGCCCGTCTCGCCTTCGCCGGCGGCCCAGCGCCGCGCGTGCTGCTCCTTGAGATAAGCAAGCAGCTCCTGATAGGAACCGCCGCGGATCGGCGGCGTGCTCATGACGATCGCGTCCTCACCGTTGTCCGTGTAGTAGCGGCGGCGGACGCCGACCTTGAGGAAGCGGTACTTCTCGTAAAGGGTCTGGGCCGCGAGGTTCGAGCGACGGACCTCGAGCGTGACGATCTCCTGCTCGCTTGCGAGGGCCAGTTCGATGGTTTCCTGGAGGAGGAGCTCGCCGAGGCCGCGGCGGCGGTAGTCGGGCCGGACGGCTATGGCGACGACGTGGGTTTCGTCGACCATGAGCCAGACGCCGACGTAGGCGACGATGAAGTCGCTCGTCGGCGGCGCCTGCTCCCGCAGGCGCCGGAAGGGCCACCAGCGGGAGCGTTTCGACAGCTCCGCGGCCGGGGCGGCCTGCGACCGGTCGACGACGACGAGGTAGCGTGCGAGGCGGTTCGTGAGCTCGCGCCTGTAGGCGGTCTGGGGCCAGATCGACGGGAACGACTCGCGTTCGATGGCCGCCACCTGCGAGATGTCGGCCTCGGTCATTGCGCGGAGCTCGTAGGGCGAAACAGCGACCATCGCTCGTGAAAACCCTCAGTGCCGTTACTTTACGTTAGCGTAAAGATAAGATACAATCCCCTCTCAAGAGGAGTTCTGATTGCTTGCCACTCTGTTTCGTCTCACCCTCTTCGCTAAGCCTTACCTAAAGCAGGTTTCCTTCGCTGTATTCGCCGTGCTCGCGGCGTCATCCCTGACCATGCTCATGCCTCTGCTCCTGCGCTGGGGCATCGATAACGGCATCAAGCCACCCTCCTTTGTCGATACCGGCATCGCCGTCACGCAGCACGTTGACGGCAGCGCGACAACGATTGAGGTCGATGACAGCGCCGCCCTCGCCGCCGGCCAGAAGATCCAGATCGAGGGCGAGAGCGTGATCGTCGAGTCGGTCAGCGGCCGCACTCTGACCGTGGAGCGCGGCGTCGACGACACGCCCCGCGCGAGTCATATCGTCGGCTCCAGCGTCAAGCGCGCCGACCGTACCTTTCCCGAGGGCAGCGTATCGACGCTCGCGCTCGTGGCAGGGGCGATGCTCGTGGCAGGGGCGATCCTTGGCGCCGCCCTCCTGCGTGGCTTCTTCACCTACTGGATGACCTTCATCGGCGAATGGCTGGCCCAGCACGTCGCCTTCGATCTCCGAAACCAAATCTACGACCGTCTTCAGCGGCTGAGCTACGCCTATCACGATAGTCAGCAGACCGGGCAGCTGATGTCCCGCGCGACCCAGGACGTGGAGGCGACACGCCAGTTCTTCCAGATGGGCATCGTCCGCTTCCTCAACATGATCACGCTAATCGTCATTGCTGCCGTCCTCATGTTCATGTCGGACTGGCGCCTCGCCCTCGCCGCCTGGACCTTTCTGCCCTTCGTGATGCTCAACTCGATCCGCGTCAGCTTCCACAGCCGCAAGCTCTGGACCGGCATTCAGGAGCAGCTTGGCCGCACGACGACCGTGCTGCAGGAGAACCTGACCGGCGTCCGCGTCGTCAAGGCGTTCTCGCGTCAGGGCTTCGAAGAGGCGAAGTTCCAGCGTGAGGCGGACGAGCTCTTCAACGCGAACTATCGCCAGACTCGCCTTCAGGCCCGGAACAACCCCTTCTATCTCGCGATGGGCATGGTCGCCCAGGTCATCGTCCTCTGGTGGGGCGCGACCCTGGTCGCGAGAGGCGACCTCACGGCCGGCCAGCTCGTGGCCTTCATGGTCCTTCTCGCCCTGCTCCTGAGGCCGATGCAGATGCTCGGCTTCGTCGTGCAGCAGTTCGCCCGCGCCAGCGCCGCCGGCACGCGGATCTTCGAGATCCTCGACGCCGAGTCCGCCGTGCAGGAGAGCGACAACGCCATCGACCTCGAGAACATCGAAGGCGACATCCGCTTCGACCACGTCTCCTTCGGCTACGACGCGATCAGCCCGGTCCTCAGCGACGTCGACTTCGAGGCGCCGCCGGGGAAGATCGTCGCGCTGCTCGGGCCCACGGGCAGCGGCAAGACTACCGTCGTTAACCTGCTGCCCCGCTTCTACGACGTCACCGGCGGCAGCATCAGCATCGATGGTCACGACATTCGCGACGTCACCCTCGCCTCGCTGCGGTCGAGCATCGGCATCATTCAGCAGGATGTGTTCCTCTTCTCCGCCACCGTCCGAGACAACATCGCCTACGGCGCCATCAACGCGACTTACGAGCAGATCATCGAGGCGGCGAAGATCGCCCGCATCCACGACTTCATCATGTCGATGCCGGACAGCTACGACACCTGGGTCGGCGAGCGCGGCATCACCCTCTCCGGCGGTCAGAAGCAGCGCATATCGATCGCGCGCACCCTGCTCCTCGACCCGAAGATCCTGATCCTCGACGACTCGACATCGAGCGTCGACACGCAGACCGAGTTCCTCATCCAGCAGGCGCTGGCGGCGGTGATGAAGGGACGCACCACGCTGGTCATCGCTCAGCGGCTGCGCACCGTCAAGGACGCCGACCAGATCCTCGTCATGCGGGACGGCGTGCTCGCGGAGCGCGGCACGCACGATGATCTCATTGCGCTGGACGGACAGTACCGCCAGATCTACGACCTTGAGCTGCGCGACCAGGAGGAGGCGCTGAAGCGTCTCAGCCAGGGCGTAGCGCCCGGCGGCTCCCCGCCGGCGGAGGACGGCGCCAGCTAGCAGAACGGACTACGGCGCCAGGGTTGGGGCCGTAGGCAGGAGGATTGAATGGGTTTCTGGGGAGGCATGGGTGGTGGCGGCATGGGCGGCCCCGGCGGCGGCCACTGGGGTGGTGGCGGCGGCCAGTGGGGCAACCAGCCAGGCCAGCAGCGCCAGGGCGGCCAGCAAGGATTGCGCCGCAACGTGGACTCCTGGGACGACCAGGAGCTCGGTGCCGCCTACAACCATCAGGTGGTCATGCGCCTGCTCTCCTACATCAGGCCCTATCTCTTCCGAGCATTCCTCGGACTGATCGGCGTCATCGGCTACGCCTTTACGCTCAACTATTCGCCCAGGATCATCGGCAAGGCGATCGACGCTGCCGTCCAGGGCAACACGGACAAGGTTACGGAGAGCGGCCTGATCTTCCTCGGCCTGGCGGTAGGGGTGTTTTTCTTCTATCACCTCAACCTGATCAACGCCGGCTACATCGGTCACAAGGTCCTCCTCAAGCTCCGCACTCAGATGTTCGCCCACCTCCAGAAGCTCTCGCTACGCTTCTACGATAGCAACGAGACCGGCCGGGTGATGTCGCGTGTCCAGAACGACGTAACCTCCATGCAGGAGCTTCTTGCCCAGGGCACGCTGACGATCCTCGGCGACTTCCTCGGGCTGGCGCTGGTCATCTACATCGTTGCGTCGGCCAACCTCGAGCTGGCGCTCGTCACCTTCAGCGTCGTGCCGATTCTCGTCGTCGGCACCGCGGTCTGGCAGGTGTACGCCCGTCGCGCCTTCATGCGCGTCCGCCAGGCGATCGCCGTCGTCAACGCGAACCTTCAGGAGAACGTCTCCGGCGTCCGCGTGATCCAGAGCCTCTCGCGAGAGGACGTGAACGCGGAGCGCTTCTCGGCGATCAACGCCGACAACATGCGGGCGAACATCCAGGCCGGCCGTCTTCAAGCCGCCATCATGCCGATGGTGGAGTTCATCTCCGCATCGGCAACGGCGCTGATCATCCTCTACGGCGGCCGCCAGGTTCTCAACGGCGACCTCTCGATCGGGACCCTCGCCGTCTTCATCTTCTCGATCGAGCTCTTCTTCCAGCCGATCCGCCAGCTCGTGATGCAGTACGCCATGCTCCAGCGCGCCATGGCCGGCGGCGTCCGCGTCTTCGAGGTGCTCGACACCAAGCCGGAGATCGTCGACGCGCCCGACGCCCTCGACCTCGAAGACATTCGCGGCGCGATCGAGTTCGAGCACGTCGACTTCGACTACGTCGACGAAGTGCCGATCCTCCGCGATATCGACCTGAAGATCGAGCCGGGAGAGACGGTCGCGCTGGTCGGCGCCACAGGCGCCGGCAAGACGACGTTCACGGCCCTGATCCTTCGTTTCTACGAGGTGACGCGGGGCCGGATCCTCATCGACGGTCACGACCTCAAGGACATCACCCGCAGTTCCTTGACCAGGCGCACGGGCGTCGTCCTCCAGGACCCATTCCTCTTCTCCGGCAGCGTCAAGGACAACATCCTCTACGGCCGTCTCGACGCCAGCGACGACGAGGTCGTCGCCGCCGCGACCGCCGTCGGCGCCGACGACTTCATCATGAAGCTGGAGAACGGCTACGACACCGTCCTGCACGAGCGCGGCCAGAACCTCTCCGTCGGTCAGCGTCAGCTGATCAGCTTCGCGCGCGCCGTCCTGGCGCAGCCGCGCATCCTCATCCTTGACGAGGCGACGGCCAACGTAGACACGCGCACCGAGGTAATCATCCAGCAGGCCCTGCGCGAGCTTCTGAAGGACCGCACCTCCTTCGTCATCGCTCACCGGCTGTCGACGATCCGGGAGGCGACCCGCATCCTCGTTCTCGACCACGGCGGTATCGCCGAGACCGGCACGCACGAGGAGCTCCTGGCGAAGGACGGCATCTACGCCAACCTCTATCGCATGACCTACGAGCGCCTGGAGGAGCCGGAAGAGGGGAACGTAGTCGGCGGGACCGTCTAAGGCGGGCTTTCGCCCGAGCCTACTCGGCCTCGATAACCGCGTCCGCCTCGACCTCGACCAGCATCGCCGGCGTCGCCAGACGGCTTACCTCGACGAGCGTCGCCGCGGGCATGATCGCGGCGAACGCCTCGCGGTGGGCGCGGGCGGCCTCCTGCCAGAGGTCGACGTCGACAACGTAGATGCGGGTTCGCACCACGTCGCTCAGCGATGCGCCCGCCTTCGCCAGCGCCGTGGCGATGTTCTCGATGCACTGCTTCGTCTGGGCATAGACGCCGCCCGCCACGATCTTGCCCGCCGCGTCCCAAGCGGCCGTGCCCGAGACGTAGACGTGGCTGCCGGCGCGGACGGCCCGGCTGAAGCCGACAACCGGCTCGAACGGCGAGTTGGAGGCGACCCGCTCGTGCACGCTTACGGGTTCTCGAACAGGCCCTGCTGGGCGCTGGCGGCGCGACCGCGCGGCGGCAAGCCGAGGTGGTCGTAGGCGCGGGCAGTCGCCTCCCGGCCGCGCGGCGTCCGGTCGAGGAAGCCGAGCTGGATCAGGAAGGGCTCGTAGACGTCCATGATCGTGTCGGCCTCCTCCGAGATCGAGGCAGCGATCGTCTCGAGGCCGACGGGGCCGCCGCGGAACTTCTCGATGATCGAGCGGAGGATCTTGTGGTCCACCTCGTCGAGGCCGAGGTCGTCGATATCGAGGCGGGCGAGGGCCTCGCGCGCCTCTTCGCCTTCGATGCTACCGTCCGCCATCACCTCGGCGTAGTCGCGGACGCGGCGAAGGAGCCGGTTGGCGACGCGCGGCGTCCCGCGTGAGCGGCGGCCGATTTCAGCCACAGCCTCGTCGTTGATCTCGACACCGAGGACGCCAGCCGAGCGTCGAACGATCTGGGCGAGCGCCGCTTCGTCGTAGTACTCGAGGCGGTAGACGGCGCCGAAACGCTCGCGCAGCGGCGCGCTCATCATCGCGTAGCGCGTCGTCGCGCCGATCAGCGTGAATCGCGGCAGGTTCAGCCGGACGCTGCGCGCCCCCGGCCCCTTGCTGAGGACGAGGTCGAGGGCGAAGTCCTCCATCGCCGAGTAGAGGATCTCCTCCGTGGCGTGTGAGAGGCGGTGGATCTCGTCGATGAAGAGGACGTCGTTCGCCTCGAGGTTCGTGAGGATGGCGGCGAGGTCGCCGGGGCGCTCGATCGCCGGCCCGGAGGTGATGCGGGCCTGGACGCCCATCTCGTTCGCGAGGATGCAGGCGAGCGTCGTCTTGCCGAGGCCGGGCGGGCCGTAGAGGAGGACATGGTCCAGGGGCTCGCCACGCTTCTGGGCGGCGGCGATGGCGATGCGCAGGTTCTCCTTGGCGCGGTCTTGGCCGATGTAGTCGTCGAGGCGCCGGGGGCGCAGCGTCGCCTCGACGATCGCCTCGTCGCCCTGGGGTCCGCCGGAAAGGAGGCGATCGCTCGTCATCTCGCGGCCATTATAGGCCACTTGTTCTGAGGACGGCGGTGCTCTTCGGAGAGGCGCGCCTCCTAGGTCCAGACGGCGGCGAGGACGGCGTCGTTGGGGTTGGACGGGTCGAAGAGGAGGAGAGCAACGTTGCGGCCGCTGACCAGCTCCGCCGCCGCGATGTTGCGCGCGACCGCGATGCCGCTGAGCCAGACGGCCGTGCTGCCGGCTATCTCGACGGTCGCGGTGTAGGCGCCGGAATCGAACCCGCGTAGCGTGCCGCGTCGCATCTCCATCTCGTCTCCTCCGGCTCTCTAAACGCCGCTGCTCAGGGGCTGCCCAGCAGCAGGGTCATGTCGTAGCGCGCCTGACGGCCGGTGGCGTAGCGCCAGGTCAGGCCGAGGACGCGCCGCTTGGCGGCGACGAGGCCGAGCTGGGCGTCCGTGACGCTGACCACGTCGTAGAGCTCCTGGCCGCAGTTGATGCCGGCGAGCAGGAGCTCGTCGCCGCGCTGCCGCACCGCGGCCTCGCAAGGCGAAGCCGGCGCGATCGCCCGCCGCGGCCGTCGTCGTCAGGTTCAGGTCGAGGACCTGGGCGATCCGCTCGCCGAGCGAGTCAATCTCGGCGAAGTCAAAGGCCTCGTCGAAGACCGCGTCGCCGAAGACACGCGCCCGGTCACGCCCGCGCCCAGGTCGACATAGCGCCCCCTCGACGATCGCGTGGTCGCCGTCGAAGGCGTAGTCGACGCTGTCGCCGCTCTGCGGGAAGCGCACCGCGCAGCGCGCGCTCTGCATGATCGCCTCGTCCGGGACCATCGCCAGCAGGCGCCGGACCGCGGTTCGGCCGCTCTCACACGGATGGACGGTAAAGGCAGGCTTCACGGCGGTCAGCGCCGCGCTGGCGCTGACCGCGCCGTAGTCGAGGCCGGCACGGGCGCAGAGGAACTGGCTGATCTGGGAGACCGACTTGCTGCCCGCGGTCCAGACGAACTGGCGGCGGGCCGCCAGCGGTCCAGGAGCCACCAGGCATCGCGCGCCTCCACCACGAGCCGGGCACTGCTGCCGGTTAGGTGCTCCAGGGACTCGACCCAGTAGGCCGGTCCTGTCGACGCCTCAAGCTCGCGGCCGTGCGGTAGCCGGCCGCGAGCTTGAGGCGGGCGCCGCGTCGGAGGGCGGCCGCGGCGCCCGTGCCGGGCGCGTTATAGCGGCCGTCGTCGTTGCGGAGGACCAGGCGGGCGCGGCCGTCGTACTCGGAGAGGTCGACCGTCGCCTCGAGGACGTCGGCGTCCACGTCGAGGTCGGGCGTCGAGGGCGATGCGCCCGACCAGACGCCGGCCGCTGCCGCCAGCCAGACCAAGCCGCCGGCGGTGGCGGCGGCCACGCCGTAGTCGCCCGTGTAATCGAAGGGCGCCGGCTCCCGCCAGAGCTCCTGGTCGAAGTCGGCGCTGTTGTTCATCGTCGACCACTGGAGACGGGCGTAGGCGAGGGCGCCCGTGTACTTCTCGACGAAAAAGAGGCGCCAGTGCTGGAGGAACTGGACGGCGGGCGCGCGGAAGCTCACGTTGCTGCTCGCGTTCGCCGTAGTCACCTCTTTTAGGGCCGACCAGGTGTCGGCGGCCTGGAAGGCGCCGTCGCCGTAGATCGTCGCCCAGACTTTGGCGTCGAGGCTCGTGGCCTCCGTGCCGCAGACCGCGAGGTTCCAGTCGAGGCGATAGAAGCAGGCGATCCCGGTCAGAGAGGCGGCCGCGTTCGTCCAGGCCGTCGCCGTGCCCCAGATACTGCTGCTAAAACGGCTCCTCCAGACCGTCAAACCGACCGTCCAGAAGAGGACGCGATCGCCGCCCGAGGCCACCGCCGCCGCCAAGTAAGTAACCGCCGTGGCGGCGGTCGCGACCGTGATGGCGCCGCCGTAGCTGGCGCCGGAGTCGGTGCTCGCCTTCTCCTTCAGCGTTAGCGTGTCGGCGTCTACGTAGTAGAAGAAGACGGAGCTGCCGGAGGCCGCGAGAGCAACGGCGCCGCCGCCGCTGACCGCGCCGTGCGAGGTCCATTGCGAGAAGTCGGACGTCGGACCCGGCGCCGCCACCCGCTGCGTAAAGAGCACCTTCGTCGTCGGGTCGATGCGGGCGCGGCTGAGGGAGCCATCGCCGGCGAGGGCGACGGCGCTAAAGTACTCGTCCTCGCTGTCGCTGTAGTGGCGGCTGAGGCGCAGGCGCGAGACGTCGCCGTAGTAATCCGAGAAAACGGCGTCGATAAACGGCAGCGGGCTCGCCTGCTTCTGCGCCGCCGCGAGGCTTGCGGTTAGCGTTCTCATGCGCCGCCTAGCCGGGCCACTGCACCGTGCTCCACGAAGCGGCCTGCTCCGACCGATAGAGAGCCGTGTTGCGCACGCGCGCCTCGCGGCCGAAGCGGCGCATGGCCTCGTGGAAGAGCTTCAGTCGCTCCTCGCCCCAGGTCTGGTAGCTCTCGAAGGCCGCCGTGCCGCTGACGTTCGCCCGGTTGCTGGCGAAGCTCGCCCACTCGAGGGCAGCGTAGGCGGCGGCGCCGGTCACGACGACGTCCTCGGCTACGGCGGGCAGCGTCGATACGCTCGCGTCCAGCGTGTGGAGCTTGCCCCAGAAGACGTTCAGCGTCTCGACGCCGGCCGGCGTCGCCGCGCTCAGGAGAGTCAGCGTCGACTCGAAGAGCGAGAACTGGACGTAGCTTGGCGGCCATTTGGCGGCTGGGTACTCCACCGCCTCGATCCGCACCCGGTCGCTGAGGCCCGCGACGCCGACCTCACGCGAGCCGGCCGTGGTGCTCAGGGCCGTCTTCTGCTCGCGCGGCAGGACGAGGCTCAGCTCGCGCGCGGCGCGGTCGAGGTGGTGGTCGAGCACGGCGTCCGTCCAGCGATAGTTGGTCGCGTCCTCATCATGGAGCTCGCTCCTGAGGCGCCAGCGCAGGGTGCCGATGTTGATCCCGGTCGGCGTCACGGCTGTTGTCGTAAGGTTAATGTCCGTCATTCCGTGCCTTCCTCAAGCGACCGTAATTTGCGCGGCGACGACCGCGTCGTAGCCGTCCTTCTGGACCCAGGCGAAGAAAGTGCCGGCGTCGACGAGGAGTGTCACCTCCCCCTGGCTGCTCGTTACGAGCGGCCCCGCGACCAGGTTCGCGCCGGCCGCATCCGTGGCCACCCAGACGCTCGCACCCTCCAGGGGGCTGCCGCCGACGGTCAGGCCGAGCGTCTTCTGCAAGGCGCCGGCGCCGCCGGTCAGGCGCGTGTCCAGCACGAGGCCGGCGGCGCCGGCGCCTTGATGGCCGGCGAGCGCCTCGTCCCAGACGGCGTCGGTGACCTGGCCGGCCGTCGGCGCTGTCGCTCCCGGGACCGCCCCGAAGGGGTAGACCGCGAAGACGGAGGTGGCGTCCGGGTTGACGACCCAGTTGCCGTTGACCGTCGCGACCTTCGAGGCACCGACGTAGTCGGCGACGATCCGGCTCTGGCCGGCGCCCGTCCCGGCAACGATCTGGAGGATCGCGTCGTTGTAGAAATCGTCGGCAGCGCTGGCGCCCGCGTCGAGCGTGATCGAGCTCGCGGCGCCCGCCTGGACGGTAGCGCTCCGCAGCCGTAAGTGGCCGAGCAGGTGCCCGGCGCTGCCCTGGCCGTAGGCGCCAGGCAGCGCCGTCGCCCAGGGGTCGGCGGCGGCGCCGTCGTCGTCGAGCTTCTTGCCAGCGCTGCCGGCAGTCTGGTGGGCGGCGTCGACGTCCTCACCCCAGACCTTGTCGACGGTCGCATCCTCGAGGCCGGTCGCATCCACCGTCACCAGAGGCCGGCCCGTCGTCGTCGGCGCCGGCACGATCTCCGCCTTCCACCGCGCTACGTCCACGACCACCAGACTGTTAGCAAGGCTCTGAACCTGGGCGTTGCGCCAGGCCTGCACGTTCACAGCCCCGTAAGCGTGGACCACATAGACCGAATCGCTGGAGGGGTTCTTATCCCAATCCGGCGTCGAAACGATCGTCACGACCTTCGTCGTCCCGTCATAGTCCAGGACGAGGCGCGACTGCCCGACGTCCGTACCGCCGATGATCTGAATGACCATGCCGTTATAGGTGTCGTTCGTCGCGCTCGCCGCCGCCGCCAGCGTAATCTGCCCCGAAGCCCCCGCCTGGGCCGTACCGCCGTGAACGGCCTGGAGCATCTGCCCGAAGCTGCCGGCCGCAACATGATCGGCGCGCGCCTCGTCCCAGACCTTATCAACGGCGGCGTCCTCGAAGCCCGTGGCGTCGAGCGTCGCGTCGATGCTGCCGCCGACGAGCGCCGCCGGCAGCCGGCCCTGGAGGTCCTGGGTATCGACCTCGATCGCGTTGATCTGAGTGTCGAGGGCGTCGAGGTCTAGGGCGCCGGCGTCCGAGACCGGCAGGCCGCCGGCGGCGTCGGCGGCCGCGTTCGGCAGCGCCGTGAGGCCGGCCCGCACCGCGTCGTCGAGGTCGACGGCGTGCATGGCGCTCGCGTTCCCGTAGGTCTCGATGATGATCGTCTTATCGAGCCACACCTTCGTCGCCGTCAGGTCGACCAGGTAAACGACGACGCGTGCCGCCTGCATCTCCGTCGCCGTCAGAACGATCGAGTAACCCTGGCCCTCGTCGGTGAAGCCGTTGGTCGTACTAGCCTCGGCGCCCTCGTCCTTCATCACCGCAGCGTCGCCGGCGGCGTGGACCGCATCGACCCGGAAATCGACGCCATCAACCTCAAAGAGATCGAAGTCGATCGTCGTCTGGACGCCATACTTTTGCAGCTGAGCAACCTGAGCCATCAGTCCCCCTCGATTCGCCTACGCAGCACCGCGATGCCGCCGCCGCCACCACCGGCCGCATTGATGTTGCAGGCTGCGTGCGTGTAAAGGTCCGAGTCGCCCGAGGTCCACGACATCGTGACGCTCGCAGCGCCGGCCTCTGTCGACGACTGCATACCCCAGGCGTCGCCGCCAGGCGCCGTGTCGCTCTTCTTGGTCTGCCCCGTTCCCGGCTCCGGACCGTCGTCGAGCCAGCTGCCGACCACGTCGATCACCAGGTCGCCTGTCGCGGACGTTACGGCGCTACTGGGAACGCCGGTGGCGGCGTGGTCTTCAACCGCTCCATCCCAAGCCGTCGTCTGATCGACTCCGGTGAATGAGAGAGCCCCTGCATCGCTCTGTGTAACGCTCTTGTCGTAACTGATCACTACGTCTTGGGCGCCCGTCGCGGGCGCGATGAGACCCCACAGCTCCCCAGACTCGCCGTTGAGTGTACCCGCCCCTGAGAGCTTGATTCGCGTCATCGCGACGCCGTTGTAGGTGACGCCCGTCGTCACAGGCGGGTCGGAGAACGCCAGAAAAGCGATGTAAACGAAGAGCGCGAGGTTCGAGCCGGCACAGGTATGCGAGAAGGTGTGAGAAGAGACCGAAGCGGCCTCGTCGGTAGTTAGGGCGTCCTGAGCGATAGCCACTAGCGCGGCTCCAGGTCAGCCCCGATGCTGACGCGCTTCGACGGCGTGAGGACGACCCCCCAGGTTGTCTGGCTGCGCCCCCGACGCTTCGCGAGAGACACGCAATGGAGGGCGCGTTCCAGGGAGGCCTGTACGGGCGTCGATACCGACCGGGCCGCACTGGTAGGTGCTGCGATGCAGCCGACGCCAAGCACCGCCGAACTCGCCCTCCACCTCTATCTCAATGCTGAGGGTCGGATCGTCCAGATCGGCGACATTGAGGAGGGCGTTGAGCGTAAGCCCTTGCCTCCGGGCGAAACCGAAAGCGGCAGTGACTCCTGCCTCCCGGTGCGCTGCTGCTGAGACAAAACGCGAGCCATCTAGCGGTGACACTCACTGTCGCGGTCGCGGGGACTCCCAGGTAGTGGAGCGTGCGTACTTTGGCCAAGCCGACGGCCGCCAGGGACCGCTCCTTGGCCGCGGCCTCTCGACCCGTGGCGTTACGGACAGGAAGGACGCTAATGCCGCCCCTCCGCATGTAGGAGCTCATCAGCCGGCACTCGGTGCCGAACCTGGCCGCAACGCTCGAAGAGGCTCGTCAGAGCCACCCTGGTCCTTGTGGCTGTCCGCCGGTCGATGATCGACCAGCCGTCGCTGAGAGCCGTCGTTCGCCTCGAAGCGGGCGCAGGTAAGGCAGAGGAGACGCGCGGCGCGGTTGAGGCTGCGGCGGGCCGCCGCTAGCCGCGGCTTCCTCCCGCGTTCTTTGACCAGGGATAAGCAGTCGCATCCGGAACCCCTTTCGCAGCGGCGGCCCGAGGTGGTACCGCCTTCGTCGCGAAGTGAGGTGAGGTTAAGGGCGCCGCGATCTAGCTCAAAGGCGGTCGCGTCACTGGTGCTCGGTAAAGTGAGCTATAGGAGCGGCACGATGCCGGCCCCGCGTCCGGCCGCCCGTGATCAGGTGCCCTGTGTCGCCGCCCGGCTAGCGGAGCTGCTCGTAGCGGTAGCAGCCCGTTAGGTGATCGTTGACGAGGCCGGCCGCCTGCATCAAGGCGTAGCAGATCGTCGGGCCGACGAAGGAGAAGCCCCGCCGGCGTAGGTCTTGGCTCATCGCCTTCGACTCCGCCGTCTCTGCAGGCAGCTCCGCGAGAGCCGTAAACCGATTGAGGCGCGGTCGGCCGTCGACGAAGCGCCAGAGGTAGGCGTCCAGGGAGCCGAACTCCGCGACGATCGCTTCGATGGCGCGGGCGTTGCCGATCGTCGCGGCGACCTTGGCGCGGTTCCTGATGATCCCCGGGTCGGCGAGGAGGCGCGCCAGGTCCGCCTCATCGAAGGCGGCCACGCGCTCCCGGTCGAAGGCGGCGAAGGCGGCTCGGTAACCCTCCCTGCGCTTCAGGATCGTTAGCCAGCTCAACCCCGCCTGCGCCCCTTCGAGCGTGAGGAGCTCGAACAGGCGCCTGTCGTCATGGAGGGGGACACCCCACTCCTCGTCGTGGTAGAGGACCATCGGGTCACTGTCCTCGCCCGCTGCCCAGTCGCAGCGGCCTCGCGGGGCCGGGTTGCTCATCTAGGTAGCGGCGGCGCGGTGGCCGTTCGCCTTCGGGCAGGCGTGGCCGGACGGGTCGATCGGCGTCTCGCAGAGCGGGCAGATCTGCCGTCCTGCCGCCACGAGGGCATCGATCTTGCGCATGAGGACGCGGCACTGGCCGCGGCTGAGAAAGCAGCGGAAGAAGGGCTCGCCGCGGCCCTCCGACCCGGCGGCCTCAAAGGCGTGGATCGCGAACAGGTCCTCGGCCTCGACGTAGCCGAGGCCGATCTGGCTGGCGCGGAAGTCGAGGTCGAAGGCGCCCGGGAAGGCGGCGGGTGCCGCGTCTGCCTCGCCGGTCGGCTGCTCCCGGTCCAGACGCTCGATTACCTCGTCGAACCAGACGCCGATGCTGGCGAGCTGCACCTTCTCCATCCAGATAGAGGCGCTGCCGCGCTCGGCGGTCACAAGGAGTCGAAAGTGGCGCTGACCCGGCGGGCCGATTGCCTCCGCGTCTACAGACGTAGCGCGACCGTAGTCGTGCTCAGCGGTATCCATGGCTGCCAATTATAGAGATGGGCTCGAGAACAGTCACGGCGGGCGGTGACAGCCTGGACTTGGGAATCAGAACTAACGTGCTACAGTGCCCGGCAAAGGAATGAGAGAGGGGATGCGCTTGTGGATGAAGAAGTTGTGGTTCTCGAGGAGCAGCTGGCGGCGGCGCACGCGGACGTCGAACGGCTTGAGGCGCTCCTCGCCGACGCGGAGGCAAAGCTCGCCGGCCGTGACGGGGAGGTAGGCGAGCTGCGCCACCAGATCGAAGGCGCCCTTGCCGAGCGGCAGGAGCGCGAGTCGGAGTCGGAGTCGCTCCAGGCCGCCCTGGACGAGGCGCGCACGGCCTCACGCGCGGCGGCGGCTCGCTACCGCGACGTCGTCCTCGCCCACGAGCCGGAGCTGCCGGCCGAGCTCGTTGGCGGCGACTCGGTCGAGGCCGTGGACGAGTCGCTCGAGCGGGCGCGCCAGACCGTGGCCCAGGTCCGCCAGCACCTGGAGCAGCAGGCCCAGGCCCAGCGGGTTCCGCCCGGCGCCCCGGTGCGCTCTCCGGCCGACATGTCCGACCTCTCCGCCACCGAGAAGATCCGGCTCGGTCTTCAGCTCGCCTAGAACAGCCAGTAGCAGATCTGAGGAGGTAACGAAATGGCCCTGACTCTCGCCGAAGCCGCCAAGCTCTCTAACGATGTCGTCCTCCAGGGCGTCGTCGAGACCGTGATCAAGGAGTCGCGCGTCCTCGAAGTCACGCCCTTCATCGACATGGCCGGCAACGCGCTCACCTACAACCGCGAAAACGCCCTGCCCACCGCCGCCTTCTTCGACGTCGGCGACACCTGGATAAAGTCCTCTAGTTTCGACCTGTGGGGAGCCTAGAATTGATGACGCAGAAGAAGCTATTCGAGGTCCTTCATCATGACGCCCCGATCTGGCCGCGCATCTGGGGCGCCATCTACGCTCATCGCCAGCTATGCGTCTGGACGATTCGCGACACGGTCTACGAGATGCTCGACGACCCGGAGATGACGCGCTCGAAGATGCGGCGCGAGGTCGCCGACGTCGTTAAGCAAGTCGAGGAGTGGGGTCCGTGAATTGACGTGGCTCTACGTTCGGCCCTGGAGTCGCGGGCATGGGTATTCGATACGTCTTGTTGGCTCTCGCAGGAGGCTCTGGAGGTGACGCCATGACAGTTCAAATGAGCGGAGCCAAGGCTATCGCCCTATTTGGCTTTGCTGGCGTCATTCTCGGCGCCTTCCTCCCCTGGGCGCACGTGCTCTTCTTCAGTGTGTCTGGCCTTGACGGAGACGGCGTGATAACGCTAATCCTGGGAGTCATTGGCGCCGCACTGATCACGTTCGGCCGGCGTGGCACCACAACTTTAGTGGCCGCTCTTGTTGGCGTGGTCGCCTGTGGAATCGGTCTCTACGACGCCGTGAACCTCAGCATCGTCGCCCAGGAGAGTGCCGGCACGGCCTCAGTTGGTGCTGGCCTGTGGCTCACCATCTTCGCGAGCGCCCTAGCAGTGGTCGCCTCTGTGAGCGACGCTGTAGAGTGGGAGCCGAGCAACGACAGGCTTCGCGGCTCGGATGGGCGGTGTCCTAAGTGCGGCTACCGCCTTCCGGAGGGCGCTGAGTCATGCGACTCCTGCGGCCTCGAGTTCGAGAGAGCGTTGACCAGGCGCTACCACCGAATCAGGTAGGGTTGAAGTCAGGAAGGCGGTGACATGAAAAAGGCACTGACTGGCGGATTCTTCGGCTGCCTGGGTGTGCTCGGAGCGATCGTTGCGGTCTCCGTCGTCCTGATTGTGATCTTGGCGATCGTTAGCGGCGGCGACGACGAGGAGCCTTCTAGTTCAGCTCAAGGGAACGATGCGACGGCGACCGCGCCTTCTGGCTCGAGCGATCAGACCTCGCCAACGACTGCCCCAGCAAGCACCTCTGGAGTACCACCAACCGAGACTCCAGTCCCTCCGACCCCGACCCCCGCCGTGTTCACTTTCGGTTCAGGGACGAAGATCGTCGGCGCCGAAGTTGCGCCTGGAACCTACCGAACGCGCTCGGGCTCGTCATCCTGTTTCTGGACTCGCCTGAGCGGCTTTGGTGGCACGTTTGAGGAGATCATCGCGAACGACTTCGGGAGTGGCCCAGCGATCGTCACAATCGCCGCGGGAGACGTAGGATTCGATTCAAGCGGCTGCTCTGATTGGTCAGAGGACCTTTCGGCGATTACTGCCGACCCCAACGGTCCGTTCGGGGAAGGAACCTTCATTGTTGGAACGGATGTCGCGGCCGGAACGTGGAGGGCGGACGGAGATGCCTCAGGGTGTTTCTGGACTCGCCTGAGCGGCTTCAGCGGCGGGTTCGATCAGATCATAGCCAACAACTTCGGGGCGAACGTTGTAACCATCGCGGCCACGGATGCTGGCTTCGACAGCTCCGACTGCGGGACGTGGACGAAGATCAGCTAGTCCCGCGAGATGACTGACCACATGGCAAGCGACGCCTTAAGCGACCCCTTCACCGTCGAGCACGAGCAGCTCGAGGTCCGGCCGCTTCGTGGCTGGCTGGAAGCCAAGCGGAATTGATCACTTGGTTAATCGACTGGCCTGAAAGTTGTGGTAGAATGAAGTTGACTCGAAAAGCGAAAAACCACCGTCGGCTAAACGGTGGCTTTCCTCACAAATAGCACGTGAGTCGCGCCTCACGCATGTGTCTAACCTGTAGGCTACCCCTGCAGCCACTGGAAATGCAAGCGCCTCTCACGTGAGAGGCGCTTTTGTGTTGCCGTCAGGGGTGCCCTGAGCAGGCAGGTAAGCTCCGGCATTATTGTCGGTCTGACTGCTACGGGCAAATACCCCTTCTGGCGGCGTAGCCAGGAAGGAGGAAGCCAGATAGCCCCAAAGCCTGTTGTTATCAAGGTGGGTAGGGATGCCAAGACCGGTGAGTTCATCACCGTCAAAGAGGCGGACCGCAGGCCCAGCACGACGACTGTCGAGACCGTAAAGCGGCCTAGATAGTTTGACCGGCCAGCCGGCAGGGGGTAGCTCTTCTGGCTGGCCTAGCCCTGGCTACGAAAGGGAATTCAATATGGCATCTGAGGTCGCAATTAAGGCAGCTATCGAGTCCAGCCTTTTGGGCTTAGGCTACTCATCGCCTAGACGGGCTCTGGGGTCCGGACCGGGTCCTCGGGATAAAGGACTCCCTCCTCGACCAGATCCAGGCGTTGCGGCTGGAGGCCGGCGCCCTGACCCACGAAGCAAAGAGGACGGATATCCACGAGTTGCGACGCTTCTTTGAGGTCGAAGACTGGCTCGATTCAAGGTTCGACAATCCCGCTGGATTCCGCGACGCAATACGGATGATTCTCGACCGCGTAGGCGTGACGGATCGAGGCTCTTACGAGCTCGTTCTCCAGGAGGGCTTGAAGGTAGAAATAGGGTGACTTCGTCTGGACCGAGTCGACGCCGACCTTCACGCAGGTCCAGACCTCGCTGAAGATCCTCGGCGGCGACGCCGACGTCGACCAGTACGTCGCGACGACGCGGAGCAACGTCCAGGACATCGAGGCGGCGGTGCTCGAGCTCAAGGCGAAGGCTGTCGCCCACGAGTTCGAGGACGAGTTCCTCTACGGCGACACGGCGGTCGACGCCAAGGGCTTCGACGGCCTCCACAGCGTCTGCATCGCCGGCCAGCAGATCCACATCGGCTCCGGCACCACGCCGGCCGCCCTCTCCCTGAAGAAGCTCGACGAGGCAATCGACCTGGTCAAGCCGGGCAAGCCGGACTTCTCCGACATGCCGTATAGGGCAGTAACTCGAACCAACCACTTCTGTCGCTACACTCTCAACTACTCGCAGGAAGCATGCTGACTCGGAAGACGCTTACCCTACCTGGCGGCGTTCGGCTCCCAGTCCCGGTCCTGATAGCGCCGGTCCCAGGTGCGCCCGCCGTCCGCCGAGAAGAAGATCCGCTCATCCTTGAGAGCGGCGTATAGCGTCAATCGGCCAGCGAGGAAAGCACTCGGTACGCCGGGTGCGGCGCCCTGCAGCTCCCAGGTTAAGCCGCTGTCGCCGCTGAGGTGGACGCCGCCTTCGGCGTCGAGGCCCCAGAGCTGGCCCGCAGACGGCCACTCGAGGTAGACGAGCGCGGGCCCCTCCATCGCCTGCCAAGTCGCCCCGCCGTCGAGGGAGGCGATCAGCTTCTCCGCCTCGGACGTAGCGATGATCTTCCCGTCGCCGGCGGAGCTAACGACGAAGTCGAGCAGGGGATCAAGCTGCGAACGGTCCTCCCAGGTCTTGCCGATGTCGTCGCTGACCCGGAAGGTCTTCGTGAACTCGTCGTAGCCATAGAGGGAGCCGTTGACCAGGTTGAGCGTGGTGAACAAAGCTTCACCGCGGAGGGAGATCGTCTGCCAGGAATGTCCGGCGTCCGTGCTGTGAATCAGGCCCGCTTCTCTCGGGGCCATGCCGGAGCTGGTGATGCGGGGAACGCCCAGGCCACTCGCGAGGAACTCGTCCGGCCCGATGACGATGAAGCCGGTGGAATTCTGGAAGCTGCTTGACAGGCGGAGTGCCAGCTCTCGCGATTCAACCCGAAGGAAGCCGAATGTTGTCGCGGCGTAGAGCGCCCCGTCTTCGGCGTTGACTCCTAGACTGTGCACGTTTCTTAGCGCCGTCGGGATTTCGGACGGAGACGGCTCTCGGTTGCTAACGTGCGTGTAGGTGACGAGGACGATCAAACCGATCATGACCACGGCGATGACGGCGAACTGGACGATTACCCACAGGTAAAAGATCTTCCAGAGAGCGCGCTGCGCGGGCGCCAGGAAGCTTCGCCTCTGCGGCGCCGGCGGCGGTGTGAAGACGGAATTGAAGTTGTCGCGCAATTTGATACCCGGCGTAACGCCTGCGCAGGGCTCAGCGCAAGCGCCGCCGCCTAGGCAATCTCTATGTTACTCCGAGTGGGCTCGCCGTGGTTTGACCTCCGGTCAAGCTGGATAAGCCGGACTTTTACGGCAATGTCTCAACAGGCATTACTTAGAATGCTGTTACCGAGAGTGCGTCCGCGCGGTCTTCTGGC
The DNA here is from genome assembly GCA_963664765.2 of Dehalococcoidia bacterium. Classification (GTDB taxonomy): domain Bacteria; phylum Chloroflexota; class Dehalococcoidia; order DSTF01; family WHTK01; genus WHTK01. Next base: position 87,105 of record CAXXWO010000006.1, read on the forward strand.
GAAGAAGAGTGGAGTTTCGCAGCAGCGCCGTCGCGTCCGCTCGAAGGATGCTTCTGCCCGCCGTCGGGGCAATCGTGGCGGTGCTCGGTACCGGCTGCCTTGTCAGTCTCCAACCGGAGCATGCTACCAACGTCGTCGGCACGTCGCATACGGTCACGGCGGAATTTAATGACGACCTGTTGGATGAGCTTTGTCAGGCCTTGGATGAAATATCGGAGGGGGATGCTGACTGCGATGAGGCGCCAGTGGAGCTGCAGGAGTTCCCTTGGGTGATCTTCTTCGATGTCATCAGCGGTCCAAACGAGGGCGCGCATAGTACGGACGACTGCGACCCCAGTTGTGAGGGCTTTGGGGCCGGCAGCGTTTCGTGGACGTATACGAGCGACGGAACCCCAGGTAAGGACACAATACGCGCTTGCCTCGTTCCAGACTTCCTGGCTCAGAACGCCGAGGAGTTCCTCGAGTTCTTTGCTGACATCGAGGACTCGGATGAAGCGAAGGAGTTCCTCGCCGCGCTTGAAGACATCACGGACCAGGAGCTCAATTCATTCGAGGACGTATTCTGCCCGCGTGTTACCAAGACTTGGGTTGAACCTGAAGTCCGGCGGAACGTCGGCGGCGCCATCGACCAGGCCGGCGCCGCTCTGGCGGCGCGCGCGAACCGCGAGCGTGCAGCCGAGGGCGCTACCGGCGCCGCTACGATCCGGCCGCCGAGCACGGGTGACGGAGGACTCGCCGCCCGCTAGCCCTGGCTGTCGCCCACCGGCGCCAGGGTCCGCCTCCGACTAGGTTGAAGGCGATCTGGGTTCGCACTGCGCCGTAATGCTGCCGCTGGCGCGGCACAAGGCATGAGCGTACAGGCACTCCTGACATCTCATGGACGACGCCATGACGAGATTCAGGAGCTGAGCAAGCGCTCTGGCAAGCAGGTTCTCGCCGTCGACTCGCTCTCGGTCGCGCTCGTCGGGGCGTTGCGGGCCACGTAGGTGCCAGCGGCGCCGGCAACGCTGTCTTCCTCCTCATGACCCGCCGCACCCGCCGCGGCGTCCCGGCCTACGCTCGCGCCCTCACCTCGCCGATCCAGTACGAGGCCGGCGAGTGCGGCCAGCGGATCATGTTCTACGACGGCATCCCGGTCCTCCAGAGCGACTTCCTCGTCGACACGGAGGCGATCGCTACCGGCGCCTTCTCCGCCAAGACCGGCGGCGCCTCCACCAGCATCTTCGCCGTCAAGGTTGGCGAGGGCAGCCTCGCCGGCCTGACCAACGGCGGTATCCAGGTCGAGAACGTCGGCGCCCTGGAGACGAAGGACGCGCGCCGCTGGCGCTGCAAGTGGTACGTCTCCCTCGCGCTCTTCTCGACCCTGGCTATCGCCCACATCGACGGTGTATCCAGCGCAGACGTCGTGGCCTGAGCGGGGGCGCGGCCGCGATCTGAAAGGGGCAGCCTTACGGCTGCCCCTTCGCTTTGTCTCGGTGCGCCAGGCTAGCCGGCCGGCTGGTCGATGCGTATCTCCAGCTTGTCGAGGCGGTCGCGCAGGGCCCGGTTCTCGTCGACGAGCTTGTCGACCTCCGTGCGCAGTCGCTTGACTTCGTCGCCCTTGTCGGTGCCACTGCGCACCGCCTGGGCCGCTACCCGCGCCGCCCGAACCACGCGGCCGTCGAGGGCGCGCTGCGCCGTGCGCTCCAGCGCCGCGACGGAAGCCGGCGCCTTTATCGCCTTCAAGGCGCCGATGGCGCTCTGCTGCGACCGAAACCAGGGGTCGTCCAGGAGCCCGACCAGGTGATCGACGATCTCGCTCTTCTCGTTCTCGCCTCCAACCTCTGACAGCTTTCCCAGGGCGCTCGTCGCGGCGCCCCGGACGCTGCCCGGCTTGCCGTACCGCGACCACTCCTGCGCGATCGGCACGGCCCGGAGGTCGCGAAGCTCGCCGAAGCCGTCGAAGGCGGCGCCGCGGATCACGTCGTTCTGCGAGTCCTTGGCGAGGCTTCGCTCCAGGGCCGCGAAGGCCCGCGGCGAGCGCGTCTTGCCGATCGCCGCCGCCGCCGCCGCCTCGACGTAGTAGCTCGCGTCGCCGCCGTCGATCACGCCCTCGAGGGCAGCCGCGGCGCTCTCCTCCCGGAACTCGCCCAGGGCGCGGACGACGGCTCGCCGTGCCTTCGGGTGACCGAGGTCCAAAGATGCCAGGAGCTCGGCGAGGGCGGCACCGGAGCGGATCGAGCCGAGGGCGCGGGCCGCCTCCGCCTGCACGCCCCAGAAGCCATCTTCCCGCGTCGCCTTGCCCAGCGCCGCGATCGCGTCCTTGTCGCCCTTCTTGCCGAGGTTGCGGGCCGCGTCCACCCGGCCGAGGACGTCGTCGTCCCCCGCCAGCTGAGCCCGGAGCATCTCGCCAGAGCGCTCGAAGTCGAGCGCCATCAGGACCTCGGGATCGATGCGGACGATCGTCGGCTTCGCCGGGAGGGGGCAGTAGAAGGCCTGCTCGCGCTCGGTCATCTCGATCGTGGCCGTCGTCCATTCGCCCGACTCGAGGCAGAAGGCGATTTCTAGCGGCAGCCGGAAGGCCTCGGCGACGCCCTCGCCCGTCTGCGTCTGCTTGAGGCCGATCTTCGCCGTCTTCGTCGCCTCGTCCCAGCTGAAATCGCCCTTCAGCACCGGGTGGCCGGCGCCGTACACCCACTGGTCGAAGAGCCAGTCCAGGTTCTTCCCGGTTGCCTCCTCGATCGCCCGCTGCAGGTCCAGCGTGACGACGTTGGTGCCGCGGCGGCTGGCCGCGTAGTGCCGGATCGCCTTCCAGAACAGCGTCTCGCCCAGATGATGGCGCAGCATATTGAGGACGATGCTGCCCTTCTCGTAGAGGTGGCGGTCGAAGAGGTCGATCGGCTGGCTGTAGACGTTGGTGACGATCGGCCGCCGGTACTGCACCGTCTCGGAGAGGTAGGAGTCCATCTCGGTGCGCAGCGCGCGCCGGAACTCGTCCCGGCCCTTGTTGTGCTCGGCGTAGGCGAGCTCCATGAAAGTCGCGAAGCCCTCGTTGAGCCAGCCGTGCGACCAGTCGCGGCAGGTGAGGAGGTCGCCGAACCACTGGTGGGCGATCTCGTGCGCGATCAGGCCGTCGCCGTCCTGGTCGATGCGGGCCCGCTCGTCGTACATCACGGAGTCCGTCAGAGTAGTGGCGCTGACGTTCTCCATGCCACCGAAGATGAAGTCCTGGACCACGGTCTGCGCGTACTTCGCGTAAGGGAAGCGGACGCCCGTCCGCTCCGCGAAGAAGCGCATCATGTCCGGCGTGTTCTTGAAGACGGCGCGGCCGTCCGCCTCGCGCCCGGGTGGCACGTAGTAGATGATCGGCGTGCCGTCCCACTCGTCGCGGATCTCCTCGTACTCGCCGGCGCAGACGCTGGTCAGGTAGGTCGCGTGGGGCACGTCCTGGCGCCAGTGGAAGGTGCGCAGCCCGGCCTCCGGCCCCGGCTCGACCGCCAGGAGCTCGCCGATGGCGATCACCCTGAACGGCTCGCGCACCGTCACGTGCATCTCGCTCGTCGCCATCTCGTTCGGGTAGTCGTAGCAAGGGAACCAGTGACGCGAGTCCTCGTCCTCGCCCTGCGTCCAGGCTTCGAGGCGCTTGCTCGGGTAGGCCTCGTCCGGTCCGATGAAGTAGAGGCCCCGGCGCGGGCTGCCGGCGAAGTCGACGACGACCGTGATCTCCTCGTCGGCGTTGCGCGGCCGGTCGAGCTCGATCCGCAGGCGCCCCTCGGCGAGGCTCTGCTTCAGTGCCGTGCCGTCTGCCAGTCGCGCGCCGGCGATCTCGAGCGCGACGGCGTCGAGCTCGAGCGAGGCAACGCCGTCGTTCAGCGGGGCGAAGGTATGAGACACGCTGCCTTCCAGCCGCTTCGCGTCGAGGTCGAGGCGAACGTCGAGCCGGACGTGGCGGATGTCGACCGTGCGGTCTCGCGCGTAGTGGGGCTTGTCGCCGGGTAGAGGGAAGCGCCCATCTTGGTCGAGAAGCTCGCCTTCGCCGTGCTCACGGCAGCCCAGCTGCCAGGTCTCGGTCTGATCGGCGTGGCTCATCCTTCTCCCTCTCGGATCCTGATGTCTAAGCGAGGGAGACGGGGTCGACGGCGCCGTCGCGCTCGGGCTAACCGAGTCTAGCGTCGCCGCTCCCCGAGCAACGCCCTGCCCTTTACTTATCGGAGGCTTGGAGAAATTCCTCAACGAGCCGCAGCGCTGCCTGCGCCGACTCAGCCTTGTTGGCCTCCCTGTCGCCAGTCCACATGCGCTCGGATGAAACAGCGCGACCATCCCGGCCGGCTAGCGCCAAGTATACCAGCCCGACCGGCTTCGCCGGCGTGCCGCCGCCCGGTCCGGCGATGCCGGTCACGGCCACGCCGATGTCGGCATCGAGACGCTCGCGCACGCCCGCCGCCATCGCCAGCGCCACGGCGCTGCTGACGCCGCCTTGCTGCCTAAGGAGCGCTTCCGGCACGCCGAGGAGCGCCACCTTCGCCGCGTTCGCGTAGGCGATGACGCCGCCGCGGAAGCAACTAGAGCTGCCCGGCACGCCGGTAAGCAGATGGCCGATCAGGCCGCCTGTGCACGACTCAGCGACCGCCAGCGTCCCGCCTCTGGCGTTGAGCGTCTGGACGACGCGCTCGGCGCTCGGATCAGTCATTGAGGTTCTCGTGCTCACTCGACCAGGCGCCGGAGCAGCGCTTGCAGGCGTGGCGTCGCACTGAGCGCTTCGCGCAGGCCGTCGATGTCCTCCTCGCTGAGCATGAGCGGCGATCGCTGAAAACGGCCGCCGTGCGTATACGTACAGAAGCGGACGCTAACGCCGCCCGCCGCCTCGCCGTCCGTATAGGCGAGCAGCTGAATCGCCGGCTCGTGGTGCTCGCCCGCATACCCCGCCTCCTCGACGATTTCGCCCCGGCCCCAGGGCATTTCGAAGGGCCTCGGAAGCTTACGCGTCGTTGCCATCCCAATCACCTCGCTAGCTGAGCCCGCGTCGCGGCCGAGACTGCCGTGATCTACGCCGCCGGCCGATGCCATAATATGGCCCTCGCTGCGCAGATCACAGGCGGCCGCCGCCGCGACCTACTGGGAGGCGGGCGCGCGGCCGCCCGAGGCGTCGATTCGCCAGGAGGACACTTTTTCGTGATAATGGGTGGTACGCGGTGGGCGTCGCCTAGCGGTTAAGGCGCCAGGTTGTGGCCCTGGAGATCGAGGGTTCAAATCCCTCCGTCCACCCCAAACTACCTTTTCCGGCGGCGGAGGCGCAGTTGACCGAGGACTCTATCGAGGAGGCGACTCCTCCTCATAAAGAGCAGCCGGCGCCGCCTGCCCCCGTCCCCGTAGCGGCGCCAACGAAGCCCCGATCGGGGCCGCCGCGCTGGCTCGCCTACGCCGTCCTGGCCATCCTTCCCGCGCTGGTCGTCGGCCTTGCGGTCTACTTCTTCAAGGGCGGCTCCAGCGGCAACGACGGCCAAGCAGCGGCCGTGATCGACGGCTTCTTGCGGCTCGGCCAGGGCTCCGACCAGCAGATCCTCACATTCGAAGGCGAAACGCCAGAGGGCTTCCCGGAGGAGTTTCCCGTCCTCGAGGGCGGCGACGCCGTCGTCTCCTTCCACCTCTTTGACGAGGGCGGCGCCAGCTACTTCGTCATCCTCTCGGCAAATGCCACGCCGGACGAGGTGCTCGACTTCTACCTCGCCGCCCTCAACGAGGACCCATGGCAGGTGGAGATCGCCAGCGCGAGCACCGACTTCACTGGGCTGCGATTCACGCGCCCCGACAACGCCGAAGTGCAGGGCGACGTCACGATCCGCGGCTCGGAGACCGACGGCCGCACAACCGTTTACGTCACCTTCCAGGACATCTCCCTCTCCGCTCGTGCGACGCCCGACGCCGGTCCCTTCGTCCTCGGCCCCAGTCGTCCGCTGCCGTCGGGCTTCCCCGCGGACGTCCCCCTCTACGAGAGCACTGCTGGCGAGGTGACCGTCACCGAGACCTTCTTCCAGCGCGACCCGGGCGGCACGGTCTTCGTTATCAGCCTTCTCACCGAGGACGGTCAGAGGGAAGTGATCGACTTTTACGAGACCGAGTTCGAGCGTCTCGGCTGGACGTTCAGCGTCTCGGATACGCCGATCAACGAGTTCGTCGTCGGCGTCGATTTCTCCGATGGGCCCGGCGATGAGCTTAGCGGCTCGGTCTTCGCCGACTCGTTCGCGGACGAGCCCACCTTCACGAAGGTCGATATCCAGGTCCGCGTCAGCGGCAGCCGCGGCCGCGGCAACTAGCCGTCGCCGGCCACCCTTCTGCTAGACTCGAGCCAGACGCGCTCGTAGCTCAGCGGATAGAGCACTGGTCTTCGGAACCAGGTGTCGGGGGTTCGAATCCCTCCGAGCGCGCCACTTTTCCGAACCTGAACGGCCCTCGATGAGGCCGCTTTAATGATCAGAACCCTTTCCCTTTGCAAACGAACCGCAACATCAGCTCTGGCGAGCCGACGATCGCATCGAGAAGCTGTGCCGCGTTGCGACCGATCTCAGAATCACGTGCGCGTAGACGTCCGTCGTCGTCGTCCGTGAGTGGTCTAGCCGCTCCGAGACGACTTTGATGGGCGCGCCTGCGTTTGAAGGACTCGGTCTAGACCGGCTGCTGCACTAAGCCTCGACTTGAAGGCTTACGTCGACTTCGGCGGGCAATACCTCGGTCACTCGGGACAGCGACAGGAGTGGAAGCTCCAAAGTTCTGGCCAGCCTCTCCGCCTCATCTGCCTCGTGGGCTCGAATCACGGAAAACGCCTGTGAGGCCTCCGCATCAGTAAAAGCTCGCACCCAGCCGGGCCGGCCGGTGGAGGCTGCAGATGGTCGTAGTAAAGACATCACGATGGTCACGACTAGCGGCACCGGTGCCGAGGACGTCGCATGTGCGGCCTACGTCTATAAGAAGGCGCTCGCCATGGGCCCTAGGAACCGCTATGCCCGGGTGGCTCGAGCCAGGCGCAGGACGCGGCAGTAGTCTGACAAGGACTGCCGTGGAACGCCCAGTCCATCCTTAACGCGAGAGGCACTGACTTGCAGCACGTCCGCTGAGCCTAGGCTGCTGGAGGCAGGGACGACGTGCTCTATAGAATCCGTCCCTCCGGGTTGCCCCCTCCTCTTGGCAGATTGACCCAGCCACTCATCTCGTGCGGCGGCGTGACAGCCTCGGCGCGCGCGAGGTACTGTGGGCCCAGCTCGCCGAGCCGGCTGACGCCAAGAAGGCCCATCGCGACCAGCATCTCGGCCTCGAGTATCTCCAACACTCGAATCAGCCCAGCTTTGCCGTCTGCTGCGACGCCGAGGGCCTGCAGCTTGCCAATTGCCACGGCATCGGCTCCGAGCGCGATCGCTTTGATTACATCGCTACCCCGCTGCACACCGCCGTCGACGATGATCGCCGCGCGACCCGCGACGGCCTGAACAATCTCCGGCAGCACGTCGATCGTGCCGAGGCCATGGTCGAGCTGCCGGCCGCCATGGTTCGAGACCCAGACTGCTCCGACGCCGTGCTTGACGGCGATATCTGCGTCTTCCGGAGTCGCGATCCCCTTGACGTACAGCGGCAGACCCACGAGCTCCTTAATCCGGTCGAGCGTCTCCCAAGTCACCGTCGCCGGCCAGTTGCCGGCGGTCGCCCGACTGCCTTGGTAGTGGCCGCTGAGCATCGCACGCTCACGACGGCTTGGCACGGCTGTGTCGACGGTCAGGCAGAAGCCGGTGTAGCCCGCGGCCTTGATCCGCGCGACACGCTCTGCCGTCCAGTTCATGTCGCCGCGGATGTAAAGCTGGTAGACCTTGGGCGCGTCGGACGCAACCGCGACTCCTTCGATGTCCGGCTCGCTCGCGGAGCTCACGACCTGCATGGTGTCGAACGCTGCCGCGACCTCCGCCGCAGTAGCGTTCCCGCCGGGCGTAAAGAGGTGAAGGCCGCCAAGCGGAGCCAGGATGACCGGGATGCGCAGGTGATGGCCGAGAAGCGAGCCGGAGGGATCGAGCTTCGAGACGTCGACGAGGACGCGCGGCCGGAAGGCCCAGCGGTCGAAGGCGAGCCGGTTCCGACGCATCGTTGTTTCGGACTCAGACGCGCCGATAAGGTAGTCCCAAGTCGACTGCCGGAGATTGCGGCGTGCTGCTTGCACTACCTGCTCGTTCGTTACGAACTCGGGCATAGCTTCGGGCTCCTTCAACACTCGCCGATCGGCTGTTCCTAAGCCGCCCTTACAATACTGCACCGACAATCATGCCCGCCTGGGCGCGTCACGCTTCTTGTCACGCGAGCCGAAGTGGACCGGTGATGCTCGGCACGGGCTAAGGAGCGATAGCCGGGAGAGCGAGTTGCCCGTCTACGGTTGAACGCCGCGATGGTATAGCTCGTCATCCTTGCCGCCGGTCTTACGCCGCGCTGATCTTGCCCACCTATGTTTTCTGACCCAGCCCTGCCAGGCAGGACTACCGGAACGAGCCAGGGAGATCTTTACAAAGGCTCTGAGCAAACGGACATCCCTAATCCCTAAAGCGGGAGCGTGTGATGGGAGAGGAGTTGAAGGCGGTTGTCTTTAATGGCATAGACGCGGACAAAGCGAATAGAGTTTGGTCTGCCGTCACTAAACAGTACGTCCATACTGCCTGCCGAGACCGCGAGGTCCCCGTGCTCCTCGATACGCGCCGGCATGAGTGCGTATTTCGTGTAGATGGCTTGGCCTGGTGCCGGCGCAACCCAGGCGAGCCATTCCTCCCTCGTCTGATGACGTGAATAGTTCGAGTGTGTCCAGCGCATGTCCGGTGCGCAGATCGCCTCCAGTGACGGCACATCCGCCGCCAAAATCGCACGCTCGAACTCGCGATCCAGCGCTTCGACCGCGGCTGCTATGCCCTGGCCCAGGATGTCATCCTTTTCCAACTCGGCCTCCTCAATGGAAAGATGGTTCCGACGCTGCTTGCCACACGGTAGAACACTGGTCGGTCTACGGACCAAGATCCTTATTCGTGAAGAGAAATTTTTTCTGTAGAAAGCCGCGAGCTCCTCGGCCAGGCCGGTTGGTTTCTCAATTAGGAGGGCATAGGACTGGACGGTGCGCTCGGTCTTGCCTTCGACCTCGCAGGTTTTGAGGTAGACGGGGACGAGTTGATCGAGTGCTGCAAGTGCAAGCTCCATGAACTCACTCCAACCGGGACTGAAGTCAAGCCTGGGCCCTCACAGGATGCCCTCATGCATCGCGCCGTTTGACACCTTAGGTTCGCCAGCGACATGATCGCGGCGTTGTGGCCCCGTCGCGCACGCGAAAGTCAGCTGATGTGCCGAGTTCCAGGACATGAGACGCAGCCCGCGCTGGGGCGTCGGGGGCCGCTGAAGGCGTAGAGCGGAGCTAGCCGCAGCGTTCAGTCCCGCGGATTAGGGCTTCTCCGCAAGGATTACTATTCGTGGACTCTCAAGCGTGAGTGCTGACGAGTCGAGGCCTCCCCAAACCTCAAGCGCTGTAAGTCCAGCGCGACTCAGCAGTGATTTAAGCTCAGCGTAGCTGTACAACCGGATGGACCAGCGTTGAACCCGCCTTGCCCCGTCCGGCTCGGTGATTGTCATTTGGTCGTTGATTCTCGACCGCACTGCGTCATAGTCCCAGTGACGTAGCACCAAAGTGCCGTCGACTTCGGTCCGGGAGCTCTTTCTGAAATTGCGCATTCTGCCGACGAGATTGGGAACGTCCAGGAGGAAGCGTCCTCCCTTCCGCAGGACGCGGGCAACACCGTAAAGGACTTTCTGGTTTTCGGCTTCATCGTCGAAATAGCCAAATGATGTGAACATGTTGATGACGCCGTCGATCTTGCCATCGAGCGCAAGTGGGAGCTGGCGCATGTCAGCTTCAAGCCATTGAATATCCAGAACTTCCCGGACCGCAGCTTCCTGCGCCAATGTGAGGTCTCTGCGGGAAAAGTCCAAGCCGCAAACCCTGTAACCGTCCCTGGCCAACAAGAGAGAATGACGGCCATGGCCACAGCACAGATCCAGGAGACGAGCATTCCTCGGCAGAGAAAGGGCTGACTCGATGAATGCCACCTCGGAAGAGGTGCGCTCATTGCTAATCAAGGGATTCGCCTCGTTGTTCACCCAGAGGCGAAAGTAGTCCCCACTACGAAAGAGTTGCTCGTACCAGGTAGCTTCTTGCTTTGTCATCTCGACCCCATCACGTTGGCTAGAAGTTCACAGTACATGAAATTCAGCCTACGGCTTTTCAAGGAACATAGCAGCCAGCGCCGGGCCGATTGACATGCTGACTCGGTAGCGACAAGATTGCGCCACGCGAAAACCCCGCTTCACCTCAGTCTGCTTAGAAGATGCAGCCTGCGCTGGAGTGGGCCTTGGGCCGTAGGGGGCTGCTGAAGGCGTAGTCACCTGCGGCGAATGAGATACGGAGCATATCGGCGAATAATTGGTGTCGGGAGAACGGGTTCGAATCCCTCCGAGTGCGCCATATAATCGCATTTCAATATGGTTGACTCGGCGAAAAGACAGGCGCTCCTCTATCCGTTGCCGCTGCTGACCCGGCCGCTGCCGGCAGCGGTGAAGGTGCCTCGCTTCCTGGCCGCCAGCCACTGCCGCAAGCTCGTCGGCCTCGCGAAGCGCAAAGGCATCGACCGCATCGACAACAGCCGCTACGGCCAGGCCACCTTCTCCGCCGGCGGTACCTGGCTCCTGCCGGCCGACGACGAGCTCGTCTTCCGCCGCTTTGCCGAGAAGGCGGCGGCGCTCAACGATTCGAACTGGCGTCTGGCCCTCACCGGCATTTACTCGCCGATCTCGGTCCTCAGGTACCGGCCTGGCGACTGGATCCGCCCCCACATCGATGCCGACTACCGGCTCGCCGACTCGACGAAGCTCTCCTGCGTCGTCCAGCTCGTCCCGAAGGAGGCCTTCAGCGGCGGTGTCCTTACTGTCGCCGAAACGGAGGCGTTCGAGCTCGATATCGGCGACGCCGTCTTCTTCCCGGCCCACATGATCCACACCGTGTCCGCCGTCGAGAGCGGCGAGCGCTACGTCCTCGCCGCCTGGGCTCAGGGCCCGGAGATACGCTAAGCCTCCAGTCGCTTGCAGCGCAGCTTCGTAGTCTGTCTTCGTATCGAAGGTCGAAACGGGGGGTCTCAGGCGCTACGGCGCCGCTTCGGTCCTTGCTCCGTAGGCTGAACCAGGGCTTCGAGATCGTGCCTGCGGATCAGCAGGTCCCGACGGATCGATGCACGCACTCGCCCAGACAGGCCTTCGCCGTATCTTCGCAGGTCAGCCCGACCCTCACTCTTACCTGGCCCATCTGCGCAAACGGAGCCGCGAAGGTAGAGACTTTGTCGGGGCTGTCCGATTCGACGATGAAGACCACCGTGTGCTCCGGCTCGGAAACCCAGTCGCCCAGGATAGACACGCCAAGGCGCCTCGTGTTTTCTGGGGTCACGTGGCTGCGGAGCTGCTTGACCATTTCCGGGCTCTGCGTCGGGCAGGTCTCGGTCGTATGCGTGTGCTCGATCAGGAACAGTGCCACCTGAGTTTCTCCTAGCTAGTAATCCCGGATGGCTCTCAGACTAGCTGAGACGCTCGGCCGAGTGAAGAGGCCGGGCAGATACTCGCCTCTGTGCCGCAATGAGCAGAACGCTGGGTGCAGAGAGAGAGAAGAGGAGTAGCTCTTTCGCGGCTGCGCCCTTAGATAGCGCGTTTAGCGCGTGCGGTTGTACTCGTAGTCCTCGCGCTCGCCGTCGCCCTCCTGGCGCAGCTCCGGTGCCAGGGGCGGCCGGGCGCGATTGACCTCGGCGTGGGCAGCGAGGGCGGCGTCGTCCGCCCAGCGCTCGAGCAGCACCAGCCGGTCCGGGTCCTGGCCGCTCTGGAGCACCTCGAACTGCTCGCAGCCCGGCTCCGCCTGTACCTCGGCGCAGCGGGGCCCGAACGCCGCGAGCAGCTCACCGCCTTTGCCGGGCTTCGCCCGGAAGCTAATGATCAGACGTAGGGCCATCGGCCAGCTCCTTTGCTCTTCCGGCGCCGAGGCGGCTTTGCTTCTCCGGCGCCCGCGGCGCCGTCCCGCAACGTGCCCGGATTGTAAGCCACGAATTGACGCACGCTCACGCCTCGTCTCGGGCGCTGGTAAAGCCTGCCGCTGGGGGGTCTTCAAACAAGCCGCCGCCGCGCCTATACTGAGGCGCACACGTGACGGAAGGGTGAGCCTCGTGCTGCCCTGGCCTGAAAAGTCCCCGGATTCGGCGAATGAGAGAGGAGCGATACGAATGGCTCAGGAAGTGAAGATTCCGCCCGCGCCTACGGGCCACCCCGTCTACCAGAAGTGGATGGAGTCCCGTGGCATCCCGATCCAGACTGGTCACTTTGTTGCTGACCCAATGGCCGTCGAGCTCGGCTGGTGGGAGGAGCGCGAGTGCAACGCTAGCTTCATCCAGCTCATGGGCATGGCGGGCGTGAGCGAGGCCCGGATCACGGAGATTCCGCCTGGCGGCACGCTACCGCCTCTGAAGATGGCCATTAGCGAGGTCGTCTACGTCCTGGACGGGCAAGGGCTCGCCACGATCTGGTCGGGCACCGGACCCAAGAAGACCTTCGAGTGGGGCAAGTCCAGCCTCTTCTGCCTGCCGCGGCACTGCTGGCACCAGCTCTCCAACGCCCGCGGCGACCGGCCGGCGCGCATCCTCAACTACAACTACCTGCCCGTCGCTATGTCGGGCATCCCGGACGTCGACATCCTCTTCAACAACTCCTATGAGAAGCCGGAGCTGCTCTACGGTAAGGAAGGGGAGGAGTTCTACTCCGAGGCCAAGATGATCACGAACGACGACGGCAGCGGCCGGCGCGGCGCCGGCGTCCACTGGAACGCGAACTTCATCCCGGACATGAGCGCCTGGGACAAGCTCGTCCCCTTCTACGGTCGCGGTGCCGGCGGCACGGTCGTCCGGATCCAGTTCCCGGGTGCGGAGATGAGCTGTCACATGTCGGTGTTCGACCCGCAGCTCTACAAGAAGGGCCACCGCCACGGACCTGGGCGCGTCATCGTCATCCCGAAGGGCGTCGGCTACTCCGTGCTCTGGCCAGGAGACCCGCTGTCGTGGGGACAGCTCGAAGGCGCCGAGAAGATCGTCTGCCCCTGGAGCGAGGGCACGATCTTCGTGCCGCCGGAGATGTGGTACCACCAGCACTTCAACACCGGCAACGGCGAGGCCCGCTACCTTGCCCTGGGGCCGCTGCGCGCCTCGTTCCAGGGCGGCGCTTACTCGCATCAGTACGAGTACCCGTATGAGGATCCCTGGATCAGGAACCGGTACGAGAGCGAGATCGGCAAGTTCGGCCTGAAGTCTCTCATGCCGGATGAGGCCTACAAGGACCCTAAGTACGAGTGGGACTACGGCGAAGGCGACTAGAGCCTAAAGAGGGGCCCCGGCAAATGAAAACCGGGGCCCCTTTATCACTACCGGTATAACTACGGAGGTAGCAAATGGTGCAGGACCAACAGGAACGCCGACAGTACGGCGCAGGCCAGATGTTGAGGAACATTCCCTACAACCGTTGGATGGAGTCCACCGGCTTGCCGGTTTACCGCGGCCACTACGCCGACCCGAAGTCACTCGAGCTGGCCGAATGGGCCGAGCGCGGCGTCAACGCCGCCTTTGTTCAGCTAATCGGCATGGACGGCGTCTGCGAGGCGCGCGTCACGGAGATCCCGCCCGGTGGCACCTCGGAGCCGGTGAAGCTCGGTACCAGCGAGATCGTCTACGTCCTCGACGGCCAGGGCCTGACGACGGTCTGGTCCGGCGACGGCCCCAAGAAGACCTTTGAGTGGCAGAAGGCGAGCCTCTTCGTCCTGCCGCGCAACTGCTGGCACCAGTTCAGCAACGCCCGCGGCGACCAGCCGGCGCGCATCCTCAACTACAACCACCTGCCAATCGCCCTCTCTTCGGTGCCGGACCTCGACTTCTTCTTCAACGGCCCGCTGGAGGAGCCGCAGCTCCTCTACGGTCAGGGTGAGGAGTTCTACGCCGAGGCGAAGATGGTGACGCGAGAAGTCCCCGGCGGCCGTCGCGGCCAGGGCGTCTCCTGGCACGCGCAGTTCATCCCGGACATGAGCGCCTGGGACAAGCTCGTTCCCTTCTACGGCCGCGGCGCCGGCGGCAGCGTCGTCAACGTCCAGTTCCCGGCCGTGAACATGAACTGCCACATGTCGGTGTTCGACCCGCAGCTCTACAAGAAGGCGCACAAGCACGGCCCCGGCCGCGTCATCGTTATCCCGAAGGGCGTCGGCTACTCGGTGCTGACGCCGCCACCCGGCGTCGAGGGAGAGCGGGTCGTCTGTCCCTGGACCGAGGGGACGATCTTCGTGCCGCCGGACAACTGGTACCACCAGCACTTCAACGCCGGCACGGACTCGGCCCGCTACCTGGCGCTGCACGCCCTGCCCCAGTTCAGCGGCAACCCCTACCGACATCAGATCGAGTACCCGTACGAGGACCCGTGGGTCCGGGAGACCTTCGAGAAGGAGATTGCCAAGGTCGGCCTCAAGACCCTGATGCCGGACGAAGCCTACCAGGACCCGAGCTACGAGTGGAGCTACGGCGACGACTAGCGCCGCTCGCCTGAAACGCCCTTAACAGCAGGCGGGGGAGGAGATTACCCTCCCCTGCCTGTTTTCATCTATCCGGGACCGATACCGGGCCGGAGTGATGGTGGACCAGCTTCCAGGCGCCGTCCTCGCGCAGGAACAGGTTCGTCGCGACCAGCGCGGCGCCGCCGACGAGCTCGCGGCAGCGCACGAGCGCCGTCTCCCCGAGGAACGTAACGGTCGCGCCGCCGATGACGATCCTTGGCTGGCCGGGGTTGGCGAGTATGCCGCGCCAGCTCTCCATGACCGCCTCGCGGCCTAACAGCAGATTCCAGCCCGGGTGAATGCAGCCGATCTCAGCCCCGGACGACCATGCTCGCTCCATCGCGTCGCCGTCCTTCTGATTGAAGGCGGCGTAGAAGGCCTCGTTCGCCGCCAAGACTAGCTCGGCGTTCGACTGGTTGCTCGCCAGGGTCGCTTACCTCCGCCGAAGCCTGGATTCTAGCGGCCCGCCGCCTGCAAGGCGGCGTGGACCCTCTCCGCCGTGATCGGCAGATCGCGGATCCGGACGCCCACCGCGTCCGCGATCGCATTCGCGATCGCCGGCGCTACCGGCGGCAGCGAGTTCTCGCCGATGCCGCGTACCTGATAAGGGCCGACGCCGCCCTCGGACTCGAGGAGGACGGTCTGGAGCGGCGGCAGGTCGCGGATGTTCGGCAGCTTGTAGTCGCCCAGCGAGAGGCTCGTCACGTGACCGTCCTCGATTCGCATGTCCTCCATCAATGCAAAGCCGAGACCCTGGACAAAGCCGCCGTTGATCTGGCCTTGATGACCGACCGGGTTGAGGATGCGGCCGACGTCGTGGGCGGTGACGAACTTGAGGAGGCTTACCTCGCCGGTTTCCCGGTCGACGGCGACCTCCGCCATCTGCGCCACGAAGGAGGTCATAGGCCCCGGGCGCTCCGTCGCATTTGCCTGCCCCGTGACGCTCGCGTCGGCCTGGGTCAGCAGGTCGCGCCAACGGACCGTCTCACCGGTGTCGCCGCGGCTGAGCTCGTCGCCGCGCAGGGCCATGCCCGCCGCCGGCCACTCGAGGCGCGTCGCGGCGAGCTCGTAAAGGCTCTGCTTCGCGTCGAGGGCCGCCGCGTACGCGACGGTCGTCGCCAGACGGGTTCCGCGGCTGCTGCCGAGGCCGGAGTCGGACTCGACGGCGCCCGTATCGAGCACCTCGATCCGTACCCGCTCCGGCGGCAGGTCGAGCTCCTCTGCGATCACCTGGCGCAGGGTCGTGTAAGTGCCGGCTCCCTGGTCGAAGATCGGCGTGCTGAGGACGACCGAGCCGTCCGGATGGAGGCTCAGCCTGGCGTTGCCCTGGCCGCCGCCGGGCGGGTGGTCGCCGATCGCCATGCCCCGTCCGACCGCACTGCCCTTCGGCAGGTCGTAGCCCGCGGCTTCTGCCGCCGCCGTCAGCGTCTCCTTGACCCGCACAAGCTCCAGCGTCTGGCCGAGCGCGGCCTCCTCGCCCTCGGAGACCAGATTCTTCAGACGGAACGCGAGCGGGTCCATGCCGATCTGGCGGGCGATCTCGTCCAGGTGGGACTCGAGGGCGAAGATCGCCTGTGGGTAGCCGGGCCCGCGCATGTGGCCGCCCGGCACGACGTTGCTATAGACGTGAGTCGCCTCGATCAGCGTGTTCGGGATCCGATACGGCCCCGCGGCCCGGTTGGCGCCGCCGATCGTCCGGCCCGGCTTGTAGCCGGCGTAGGCGCCGCAGTTGACGAAGAACTGGACGTGGTGGGCTATGAGCGTACCGTCGCGCATGAGGCCGGTGCGGAGTCGCAGGACCGTCGAGTGGCGCGGGTTGGCCGCCATCAGCTCCTCGTCGTAGTCCATGACCATGCGCACCGGCCGGCGCGCTGCCTTGGCGAGCGCGTAGGCGATCGGCAGGTTGGCCGGCGTCGCCTTGCCGCCGAAGTCGCCGCCGATGGCGGTGTGGTTGAAGACGATGCTCTCGACTGGCAGGCCGGCGGCCTTCGCCAGGGCGTCGCGTGTGGCGTAAGGCGCCTTGCTGCAGGTCCAGACGGAGACCTCGTCGCCGTCCAGCGAGACGAGGACGCTCTGCGGCTCCAGATAGCCCTGGTGCACTCGCCCCGTGGTGTAGGTGTTCTCGACGATCACCTCGGCGGCGGCGAAGCCCTGATCGAGGTCGCCCCGCGCCGTCGTGACGTGGCTGTAGGCGTTCGACGGCCGCTCCAGGGCCTCGCCGCCCGTATAGTCGGCGAAGTCGGGATGGAGGATCGCCGCCTCCTCGCTCATCGCCGCCTCGATGTCGTAGACCGCGGGCAGTTCCTCGTACTCGACCTCGATCAGGTCGAGGGCCTGCTGGGCGACGTCCTCGTCGTCCGCCGCGACGGCGGCTACCCGCTCGCCGACGAAGCGGACCCGGTCCAGGGCGAGGACCGGGATGTCCTTGATCGCCCGCCCGTACATGCCGTCGCGGACGTCGGCGCCGGTGAGAACGGCCCGGACGCCCGGCAGCGCCTTCGCGCCCGTCGTATCGATACGCAAGATGCGTGCGTGCGGGTAGGGGCTGTGAAGCGTCTTCCCCCAAAGCGCTGTCGGCATCGAGATGTCGGCCGTGTAGAGCGCGCCGCCCGTGACCTTGGCAACGCCGTCGACGTTCGGGATCGGCTGGCCGATTACCTGGTAGGAAGTCATATCTTCTCCTCCTCGTCATCCTCGCTCGAGGGGAATTGGCGATCGGCGGGCGCCAAATCTTACCACGCCTGCTCGTGCCGGACGCCACGTATAATCACCTCACCCGCGCCAGATAGCGACCGTAATCAGCGAGAGGCACGACGTAATGAAGACCGAAGACGCGAGGAGAATGCTCGAAGCGGCGCGAGCCAAAGCAACCGAGATCGGCAAGCCGGTCACCGTCGCCGTCCTGGACGCGTCCGGCGCCCTCGTCGTCCTCGAGCGCTTCGACGACGCGCCGCCTCACACGGCCGTCGTCGCCGAGGGCAAAGGGGCGGCCAGCGCCTTCACGGGCCGCGACTCCGGCGCCCTCGCCGCCATGGCCCAGAACGCGACGCCCGTCTTCAACGCCATCGTCGCGCGGATGCAGGGCCAGCGGTTCGTCCCTCATCAGGGCGCCGTCCCCGTGCGGGACCAAAACGGCATCGCCGGCGCCGTCGGCGTCTCCGGCGCCACCTCCGACGAGGACGAAGCGATCGCCAGGGCCGCCGCCGCCGCCTATGGCGCCTGAAGCCGGCCGGCGACTGGCAATCACGGGAGCTGGTCCCATCGAAGGAGCCTAGATGGAGCCCTTCGAGGCGATGCTGCGCGAGCACGACATCGCGATCGTGGGCCAGGTCGCTACCGGCAGCGGCCAGATGCTCCGCCTGCGCCTCCGCAGCTTCGACGGCATCGAGCTCGAGGCCGCCTTCGCGGCCGAGACCCTCGTCCAGCGGCCGGAGGAGGCGCTTCGAGAGGTCGCGGCGATGTTCGAGCAGAGGCGGCGGGCGCAGAACGGCGGCAGCACCCGCTGACCGGCGCGTCGACGTGCCCGCGAAAGGGGGATTTCGCCCGTCGAGAGGCCGAGATCGCGTGCTATACTTGGGTGCCGCGCCGGAGCACGAAGCGGGCGCGCGAAAGCGCCCCGCATTACAGCTAAAGTCTCACCAGGAGTTGCAATGGCAGTATCAATGAAAGCCCTGCTCGAAGCAGGCGCCCACTTCGGTCACCAGACGCGACGCTGGGATCCGCGCATGCGTCCGTTTATCTTCACTCAGCGCAACGGCATTCACATCATCGACCTTCAGCAGACGGTTCGCCGGCTGGAGGAGGCGAGTGAATGGGTTAGCGATACGGTGGCCAACGGCGGCACCGTGCTCTTCGTCGGGACGAAGAAGCAGGCGCAGGAGACAATCCAGACCGAGGCCGGCCGCTGCGGCATGCCGTACGTCACTAGCCGCTGGCTCGGCGGCACCCTTACGAACTTCCAGACGATTCAGGGTCGCATCGACCACCTCGTTCGCCTCGAAGACGCGATCGACCGGGGTGAGTTCGGCCGCCACTCCAAGAAGGACATCCTCAAGATCGAGGAGGAGGTCATACGTCTCAACCGCCACTTCGGCGGCATCAAGGAGATGACGAAGCTGCCGGCCGCGATCTTCGTTGTCGACACGACGATGGAGTACATCGCCGTCGCCGAGGCGAGCCGCCTGGGCATCCCGATCGTCGCGATGACCGACACCAACTGCAACCCGGACCTCATCGACTTCCCCGTGCCTTCGAACGACGACGCGATCCGCGCCGTTCGCCTCGTGACCACGCGCATAGCCGACGCCGTCCTCGAAGGGACGAAGCGAGGCGAGTTCGGCGCCGACGGCGAGCTCTTCGAGTTCGAGGAGGGCCAGACCAGCTACTCCGCCTCTCCGGACGAGGAAGCTCCCGGCAGCGAGCCCGAGGCGGTGGAAGCGCCGGTCGAAGCCATGGTCGAAGCGCCGGCCCAGGTGCCGGCCGCAGCAGCGGAGTAGAGAGTGACAGCGGAGATCTCGCTCGATCTGATCAAGGAGCTTCGCGAGCGCACGGGCGCCGGCGTCATGGACTGCAAGCGCGCCCTCCAGGAGAGTGGCGGCGACCTCGATAAGGCGGTTCAGTACCTGGCCGAGCTCGGCATCGCCTCCGCGGAGAAGAAGGCGAGCCGCGAGACGGCGCAGGGCCTGATCGAGAGCTACGTCCACGCCGGCCGCATCGGCGCCGTCGTCGAGGTCAACTGCGAGACCGACTTCGTCGCGCGAACGCCGGAGTTCCAGAGCCTGGTCCACGAGCTGGCAATGCAAATCGCCGCGTCCAACCCTACCGTGGTCGCCGAGGGCGACTTGCAGCCGGAAGACGCGACCGGCCCGGCCTCGGAGCTCGTCCTCCTCCTCCAGCCGTACATCCGCGACCAGTCCAGGACGATCCGCGACCTGATCAACGAGGCGATAGGCAAGACCGGCGAGAACATTCAAGTCCGCCGCTTTGCCCGCTTCGAGCTGGGACGCTAGCCGACCGCGCTACGACCTGCTTCGCCTTCGAAGGGCTGGGAGAATGATCGAGGAGCTCCTATCGGATTGCGAAGACCGGATGAGGAAGTCGGTCGAAGCGCTGGAGCGCGAGCTGGCCGCCATCCGCACCGGCCACGCCCACACGGGCCTCGTCGATCACGTCCGCGTCGAGTACTACGGCGCCCTGACGCCGGTCAACCAGATGGCGACCGTGGCGGCGCCCGAGGCGAGGCTCCTGACGATTCAGCCCTGGGACCGCGGCGCCCTCGGCGCGATCGAGAAAGCGCTGATGAAGTCGGACCTCGGCCTGACCCCATCGAACGATGGCGCTATCATTCGCCTCGCGATCCCGGCCCTTACGGAGGACCGTCGCAAGGACCTGGTCAAGGTCGTCCATACGCGCATCGAGGAGAGCCGCATCTCCGTGCGTAACATCCGCCGCGACGCGCTCGATCAGCTGCGGCGCCTGGTTCACGAAAAGGAAGCCACTGAGGACGAGCAGCACAAAGGCCAGGATCAGCTCCAGAAGCAGACCGACCGCCACATTGCCCTCATTGAGCAGCGCGGCAAAGAAAAAGAAGCCGAGCTCAAGGAGGTCTAGCCTCCGTCTCGATGATTGTCAGTCCGTCTCGGCCGAAGGCCCCTCGCAGCAAGCGCACCACAGAGGTCAGCTCGGCCCAGCCCCGGCACGTGGCGATCATCATGGACGGCAACGGCCGCTGGGCCGAGGAGCGCGGCCTCTCGCGTCAGGCCGGCCACCGCGCCGGCACGGAGAACATCCGGCGGATCATCGAGGAGTTCGCGCGCCGAGAGGTCCCCTACCTCACGCTCTTTGCCTTCTCAACCGAGAACTGGTCGCGCCCCCGCCGCGAGGTGGACGCTATCCTCCGGATCACGGCCCGCGTCATCGACCGCGAGCTCGCCTCGCTGCACCAAAACGGCGTCCGGCTCGTCCACGCCGGCAGCCTCGATCGGATATCGCCCTCCCTCCAGAAGCGGGTGCAGGCGGCGATCGAGCTGACGAAGGATAACCAGCGCCTCACGGTCTGCCTCGCCTTCAACTACGGCGGCCGGGCCGAGATCGTCGAGGCCGTGCGGCGCATCGCCCAGGACCGCGTTCCGGCCGAGGCGATCGACGAGGCGCTGATCTCATCGTATCTGAACCGAAACGATGTGCCCGACCCGGACCTGGTCATCCGGACCGCCGGCGAGATGCGCCTCTCGAACTTCCTCATCTGGCAGGCAGCCTACGCCGAGTACTACTCCACGCCCGTCTACTGGCCCGACTTCGACGAAGCGGAGATCGAGCGGGCCATGGAGACCTACGCCAACCGCTCGCGTCGCTTCGGCGGCCTCTCCCAGCGCCGCAAGCCGGCCGCTCGGAACGGCGCCTGACCGCTGCCCGCGGCGGCATGCTCAGCCAGCGACTCGCAACCGGCGCCGTAGGCGCGCCCCTCGTCATCCTTACGATTTGGGTCGGCGATGCCCTCCTCCTCGCCGCCGCCGCCGCCGCCGCCGTCTTTATCGCCGTCCTCGAGATCGCCGCCGCCCGTGGCCCCGTCCTGAGACCGACCGCCCTCCTCGCCGCTGGCCTCGCGGCTGCCCTGCCCGCCGCCGCCCTCGCAGAGGGCGACTGGTTCCTCGGCGCCATCGTCGCCGCCGTCCTCGTGCCGACCGCGACCCTCGCCTTCACCCGCGAGCCCGCGTCTGGCGTCGAGGTCTGGCGCGAGAGGGTCAGCTCCATCCTCTACTTCGGCCTCCTCGCGAGCCATTTCGTCCTCCTGCGGGAGCTCGAGAACGGGCGCGACTGGCTGATCTTCGTCCTCCTCACGGTCTGGATCGCCGACACTGGCGCCTACGCCGTCGGCCGTACGCTCGGCCGCCACAAGCTCGCGCCCGCCGTCAGCCCCGGCAAGACGATTGAGGGGACGATAGGCGCGGTCGTCAGCGGTGCCCTCGCGGTCGTCGGCCTCAACGAGGCCCTCGACCTCGGCCTCGCCGCCGAGCATACCGTCGCTCTCGCGCTGATCCTGCCGCCTGCTGCCGTCATCGGCGACCTCGCCGAGTCGGCGATCAAGCGCAGCCTCGACCTCAAGGACACGAGCGGCCTCATTCCCGGCCACGGCGGCGTCGCCGATCGGCTCGATAGCCTGCTCTTCGCGGCGCCGGTCGTATACTATTACTTACAGTGGATCGTCTTCTGAAGCGCGTCGTCATCCTCGGCTCGACGGGCTCGATCGGTTGCCAGACTCTCGACGTCATCCGCGCCTATCCGGATCGCTTCCAGGTCGTCGGCCTCGCCGCCGGCCGCAACGTCGACCTTTTGGCGACGCAGGCACGCGAGTTCCGGCCGGCACTGGTCGCCTGCGCCGCGCCCGAGCGCCTGCAGCCGCTCCTCGTCGGCGTCTCGCCGCAGCCGGACGTTGTCGGCCTGAAGGAGATGGCGACGGCGCCGGAGGTCGACATCGTCGTCGCCGCCATCGTCGGTAAAGATGGCCTCGAGCCGACGCTCGCCGCCCTCGAAAGTGGCAAGACGGTCGCCCTCGCGAACAAGGAGGCAATGGTCATGGCCGGCGGACTCCTCACCGAAGCGGCGGCCCGCGGCGGCGGCGAGATCCGGCCCGTAGACAGCGAGCACAGCGCGATCTGGCAGTGCCTCGCCGGCGAGGACCGGGACGGCGTCAGCCGCCTGATCATCACCGCCTCCGGCGGCGCCCTGCGCGACCTGCCTCTCGACTCCCTGGCCGAGATCGGCCCGGTGGAAGCGCTCGCCCACCCGACCTGGCGGATGGGCCGCCGGATCACGATCGATTCCGCCAGCCTCTTCAACAAAGGTCTCGAGGTGATCGAGGCGCACTGGCTCTTCGACATCCCCTACGAGCGGATCGACGTCGTCCTTCACCGCGAGAGCATCATCCATTCGATGGTTCAGTTCGTCGACGGCTCGATCAAGGCCCATCTCTCGCAGCCGGACATGCGCCAGCCGATCCAGCACGCCCTCTGCTACCCCGACCGTCTGCCCCTCGACCTGGCGCCGCTCGACTTCGTCAAGCTCGGCTCGCTCGAGTTCGGGGAGCTCGATATGGAGCGCTACCCCTGCCTCGGCATTGCCCTCGCCGCCGGCGCCCGCGGCGGCACTTACCCCGCCGCCCTCGCCGCCGCCGACGAGGAGGCCGTAGGCGCCTTTCTCGATCGCGGCCTCGGCTTCGTCGCGATCCCGCGCCTCCTGGCCGATACTCTAGCGAAGCACGTCTCGACGCCGGAGCCAGCCCTGGACGCCGTTCTTGAGGCCGATGCCTGGGGCCGCAGCTTCGCGCTACAGTGGATCAAGGAGCACGCTTGACCGACGTAATCACCTCCCTGTTGCCCTTCGCCATCGTCCTCGTCATCCTCGTCGTCGTTCACGAGCTCGGCCACTTCATCACGGCCAAGCTATCCGGCGTCAAGGTGCTCGAGTTCGGTATCGGCTACCCGCCGCGCCTCTTCGCGATCAAGCGCGGCGAGACCGAGTACAGCATCAACATGCTCCCGCTCGGCGGCTTCGTCCGCCTCCTCGGCGAAGAGAACCCGGAGGACCCGCGCAGCCTCGCCGCCCAGCCCGCCTGGCGCCGGCTCACCGTGATGGGCGCCGGCTCCTTCATGAACCTCGTCATGGCCATAGCCCTGTTCACCGTTGCTCTGATGATCCCGCGGGAGGTCCCTGCCGGCCGGGCCGTGATCGTCCAGGTCGTGCCCGACTCGCCCGCCGAGGCCGCCGGCCTCGAGGCCGGCGACATCATCCTCGCGATCGACGGCCGCGACATACCGAGCACCCGGGACGCGAGCTATAACATCCGCCTCCACCTCGGAGAGGAGATCCCGATCGTCGTCCGGCGCCCGGACGCGCTCAGCGACAGCAGCACCACCGAGACGGTGCAAGTGAAGCCACGCTGGGCGCCGCCGCCCTACGTCTACGAGGTCCAACCCGGCGACGACGTCGATACGGCCGCCGCCGCCACGGGCTACGGCCGCGGCGCCGTGCGCGCTGCGGCCGCCATAAAGACCGCCGTGCCCGTCGGCACAGTGCTCTCGATCGCCGACGGCGTCGAGACTATCGCCTACACCTGGGAGGCGATCGACACGGTCGAGTCCGTCGCCCGCCGCCTCCTGGTCGACGCCGCGGCCGTCGCCAGCGCCGCCGGCCTGCCGGATCAGGACGCGCTCAGCCCCGGGACGGAGCTTCAGTTCACACAGGGCGCCACCGGCATCCAGATCGCCTCGCAGTACACCTTCACGGAGACTCGCTCGCTGGGCCCCTGGGCGGCGCTCAAGGGTGGCTGGCGCTCCACCGCCGATTCCTTCAAGCTCCTGCGCAACGAGGTCTACTCCTGGATCAAGGGCAGCAGCTCCCCCAACGTCTCCGGGCCGATCGGCATCGCCCAGGTCACCGGCGAGGTCTTCAGAGAAGCCGGCTGGAAGAGGATGATGGACCTCGGCGCCGTTCTCAGCGTCAACCTGGCGATCCTCAACATCCTGCCCCTGCCCATGCTCGACGGCGGCCGCATGGCCTTCGTCGTCCTCGAGGTCGTGCGCCGTGGCCGCCGTGTGGCGCCGGCCAAGGAGGCGCTCGTCCACTACGCCGGCATGGTTGCCCTGTTGCTACTCGTGCTCGTCCTCAGCTATTTTGACATCCTACGGATCGTGAGAGGGGAGAGCCTGTTCCGATGACTCAGCGCCGCCAATCCAAGCAGATCCAGATCGGGGACGTGAAGATCGGCGGCGACGCGCCCATCGTCGTCCAGTCGATGGTCGCAACCGACACGGCCGACGTTGCCGCAACCGTGCGCCAAATTCACGAGCTCGTCGAGGTCGGCTGCGAGCTCGTTCGCGTCGCCGTGCCCGACAAGGCGGCGGCGGAGGCGTTGCCGGAGATCGTCCGTCAGACGCCCGTGCCGCTCGTCGCTGATATCCATTTCGACTACCGCTGGGCCCTCGCCGCCATCCGCGCCGGCTTCCACGGCCTGCGCCTGAACCCCGGCAACATCCGCGACGCTGAGAAAGTCCGCACCGTGGTGCGGGAGGCGAAGGAGCGCAATGTGCCGATCCGGATCGGCGTCAACGGCGGCAGCCTGCCACCGATCCCCGCCCTGGACGACGGTGAGATGCCGCCGACCATGGTCCAGCGCATGGTCGATGCCGCCATGTGGGAGGTCCGCATCCTCGAGGAGATGGACTACGACAACATCAAGATCTCGATGAAGGCCTTCGACGTGCCCACGATGGTCGAAGCCAACCGCGAGCTTGCGAAGCGCGTCCCCTACCCGCTCCACCTCGGCGTGACCGAGGCCGGGACGCCGCGCGCCGGCTCCGTCCGCAGCGCCATCGGCATCGGCATCCTCCTGGCGGAGGGCATCGGCGATACGCTACGGGTCTCCCTCGCCGCCGACCCCAAGGAGGAGATACCGATCTGCTGGGACATCCTCGCCAGCCTCAATCTCCGCCGCCGTGGCCCCACCCTCGTCGCCTGCCCGACCTGTGGCCGCATCGAGATCGACCTGATCCCGCTCGCCAACCGAGTCGAGGAGCACTTTGCCCGTGTCGGCAAGCCGATTACCGTCGCCGTCATGGGCTGCGTCGTTAACGGCCCCGGCGAGGCGAAGATGGCCGACCTCGGCATCGCCGGCGGCAAAGGCCGCGGCGTTATCTTCCGCAAGGGCGAGATCATCCGCACCGTTGACGAGCCCCAGTTCATGGACGCCCTCATCGAGGAGGGTGACAAGGTCATCGCCGAGCTCGAGAGCGGCGAGGCAACGCCGTACAACGGCGAGGACGCCCTCATCCCGATCGACGCGATTTAGTTGCAAAAGGCGGCGTGTCGAGAAATCCGGGCAGGCTCCCGGAGCGTAAATTAAGACGGGACCACACAAGGTGGCCCCGTCTGGGGAGCGCCGCCCCACTGCTACTGGTCAGCAGAGTGGCAGTATTAATTATACAGCTTTCGGCAAAGCACACCATCCGTCCGGGGAGTCCACGCGTCACGACTTCGTGAAACCTCTCACCTACGCTGTGTGATCTCGATCTCAGACGCCGCTACTCCCGCCGCGCTACGCTGAGAAGAATATGGCCGTTCAGCCAGGCCTCGCGGGCGTCCTCAACCTGAAGCGGCTCCTCGCCGGAGCCGTCGTCCTCACGCTGATCCTCCTCCCGATCGCCGTCTTCCTCCTCGACTCCAACGCCGGCACCCCCAGGGCCACCCTGCTCGATACGCCGCCGGGAGCCGGCTCGGAGCGCGACGTCGGCATCGAGAACGGCAAGCTGGCACCGAACTTCGCCGTCTCCGGACCGAACGAGGAGCGTGTGAAGCTCAGCGACTTCCGGGGCCGGCCCGTCCTGATCAACTTCTGGGCTACGTGGTGTAGCAGCTGCCTCTCGGAGATGCCGGAGATCAAGGCCCTGCAGGAGGAGATGGGGTACGAGACCTTCTCCGTCCTCGCGATCAACGCCGGCGAGTCGCTCCCCGAGGCGCAGGAGTTCATCGACTTCATCGATGCGCCCGCCTTCGTTTACGACCCCGACCTCGTCGCCGCCGACGCCTACTCGGTATACGGCCTCCCCCTCAGCGTCTTCATCGACTCCGAGGGCGTCGTCCAGAGCTTCTACCGCGGCCACGCCGACCGCACCCGCCTCGAGACCTTCGTGACCGCCGCGATCGAGGCGAAGCCGCCCGGCCCGCTGCCGCCCGTCATCCGCATCGTCAACACCATCCCCCGCGACCGGGTTCTCTTCGTCCTCCGCCAGGGCGAAGAGGAGCTCGTCTTCAGCTCCCGCAGCCTGCGCTGCGACAGCCTCTACTGCGCCGACTCCGTCGTCGACCTGATCGACAGCAGCCCCGGCGTAATCCGGACGAAGCTCTCGGCGACGAACCTGAGCGAGCCGACGCTAAGCGTGCGCTTCGACTCGGCGCTCCTGCCCGAGTCCGACCTCGTGACCGCGCTCGCGGCTGCCCTAGGCGCCATCGACGACCCGGTCTACGACCGTCCCCTCGAAGTCCGCTACTTCGAGCAGTAAACGGCCCGCCTTTGGCGACTCGGACCCGTTGCTCCGCGGCAGTGCCAGCGCGGCGTGTGAGCATGGCCCGCGCTCGAAGCCTCTAATTCGCTAGCGCCGACCGGCCCGCCTCAACTGCTGCTGTGCCTTCAGCACCCCTCACCCTTTCAGCGAAGGCCGCTGCTAGGTCTCGACACGGGTCGCGGCCCACTTGGCCGTACTAGGCCGGGGTCAGGGGCCAGGTGCCAGGGTTGGGCTGGCCCTTCAGGGCCTCGCGGCGCTTCTGCATCTCCTCGGGGCCGCGAACCAGCTCCGGGTCCCACTTGCGCTTCAGGTCGTCGACGACCGGGTTGGCCATGCGGCCGATGATGTCGATCTCGATCTGGCCGACGTCGCCGTCCTGCAGCGGCCCGAGGCCGGCGTGATTCGTGCCGCACATGATCACGTCGCCCGGCTTCAGCGTCATGTTGTGAGACAGGGTTGCGACCACGTAAGCGACGCTGTGCTCCATGTCGCTGGTCCGGTAGCTCTGCCTGAGGACGCCGTTGACCCAGTAGCGGACGCCGAGATCGTTGGGGTCGGCGACCTCGTCCGGTGTCGTGATCGCCGGGCCGAGCGGCAGGAAGGTGTCGAAGCTCTTGCCGTACTCGCCCGCCAACGCCGCCTCGCCTTGCTCGGGCGCGCGCGCCGAGACGTCGACGCCGGCCGTATAGCCGAAGACGTGGCTCATGGCCTCCGCCTCCGAGACCTCCTTCGCCGCCTGACCGATCACCACACAGAGCTCCGCCTCGTGATTGAAGATCGTCGGCCGGAACTTCGGCAGCACCACGGTCTCGTCGGGGCCGATGACCGCGTCCGGCGACTTGAAGAAGGTCTGCAGGGGCCGCGGCGGCGTGATCCTGACGCCCTCCATGAAGTTTGTCCGGCCGTTGATCACCTTGCCGGGCCGCGGCACGGGCGCCCGCAGCTGGACTTGCGCCAGCGGGATCGTGGCCTCCTTCTCCGCCGCCGCGACCAGCGCCGGTCGCAGCGATGCCCAGTTGAGGATCAGGTTCTCCAGCCAGAGCTGAGCCGAGCCTCCCGGCAGCTCGCCGGCCTGAGTCGTGATGTCGATGACGCCGTCCTCTTTCACGAGGCAAGGGCGGTAATCGTTATAGAACCCGATCTTCACGGCGAACCTCCTGTGCTGAGAGCCCCGCTAAGGCTATGTCCCAGGCTAGAGGCGCGGAGCCCAGGCGCCTCCGTCAGTTACCCGCGAGCCAGCGCTCTCCCTGCCGGCCGAGCTACTAGCTAAACGGTGAGCAGACGATACGTGAAGACGCCGGCCCCGACAAGCGCAATCGAGACGTCAGGGCTATTCGAGGGCGAGCTGGAGAACCTGCAGCAGGCGCGGGACGTTGACGATCCTGGCGTCTGAGCCCAGCAGCTCCGGATGGCCGTGGTTGAACATGCCGCTGGGGTTCTCTCTGACCCAGGTGCATCTGATGGCCCATGCGCTCGATGAAGAATCCGCTACGCTGCGAGCACTCCTCCGGCGACGTCACGCGGGCGCCGGCAATCGTGAAGCACCAGTTGGCGTGCCAGTGCCAGGCGTCGAAGGGGCCGGCGAAGCCCTCCGGCACCTCCTCCTCATAGTCGACGACCAGCCGCGTGATGTACGAGGGCCCGTAGAAGCGCCAGCCGCCGTCCTGATAGGCGTAGATCAGCAGCTCCGGCCGCGTCGGGTCGAAGAGGCCGTCGCGGGCGTAGTCGACGTTGAGGAAGTGAGCGCCGATCAAGGGCAGGTCTTGCGTCACCTGCGTGTAGCCGTCGTCCAGGGCCACCTCAATATCCTCGTACTTCGCCGTAGCCTCTCGCGCCGCCGCCACCTGCGCGTAGAGGAGGACGAGGTCGCTCTCTTGTAGTGCGACGCCGAGATCGTCGTGCTCGTGACGACTGTTGTCGACGAGCGCGGCCTCCGCCGGCGTCAGGCTGGCTACGACCGCAGCGATCGCCGGGTCGAGGGCCTGGGCGTGCGCCTGGTCGCCGTGGGCGCCGAAGCCGTCGTCTGAGGTGAGGACGTAAGCGCTCGTTAGCACGGCGAAGAGCAGGAAGAGAGACGCCGGCAGGTGGCCGCCGAGGAAGCTGGCTCGTTTCCCCGGCTGGCGCGGAGCGAGCAGGCCAAGGAGCACGCCGCCGACGCTGAGGGCGAGGCCGGCGCCGATCAGGAGATGGCCGGGATTGCCGAGGCTGACGAGGCCTTCCTCGGCCGCCAGGCCGGGGTCGTTCTAGTGCAAGACCGCATCGACGGCGAGGCCCACGAGCTCGAGCGTCACACCAAGGGCGACGACGGCAATCGCGGCGAGGTGCTGAGACGCTCTCATGGGTTGCCTGGATTATAGACGAGACGGTTCGCGGGGACTTTCCCCCCATCGCGCCTATCTGTGCTATAAAAACGCGGGGCATCTGAAGTTCGGGAGAAAAGCCAACATGTCTAGATTCCAACCCGCGTCCATCCGGCGGATGCTCTTGCCGGGCGTCGGCGCACTGGTGGCGCTGCTCGGCACGGGCTGCCTCGTGAGTCTCGAGCCCCAGGCAGCGACCAACTTCGTCGGAGAGCCCCATACCGTGACTGCGGAGTTCGACTTGGACTTCATAGAGGAGATCCTCTCTGAGGAGTTACGGGCGGAGGCCGCCGGGTTCCTGCAAGTGGAGCAGGAAGAGGACCCGTGGCAGATATTCTTCGCCGTCACCAGCGGCCCAAACGCGGGCACGCATAGCGACGACGATTGCGATCCCGGCTGTGACGGGAATGGGCCCGAGAGTGTCTCCTGGACGTACCGGAGCAATGGCGTTGCCGGCGTCGACACGATTTTGGCCTGCGTGGCGGCGTTGGGGAACGGCGAGTTCGATGACCTCGATGAGTTCCTTGATGAGCTTCAGCTGCTTGAGGAGGAGATCGGAGACGATCTCGATGACTTCCTGGACGAGCTCGAGAGCTTGGTCGGGCGCCAGCTGGGGTCACTCGGGGATCTCTTCTGCCTCGAAGCGACCAAGACGTGGATCCCGCTGAGGCGGAACCTTGGCGGCGCCATCGACCAGGCCGGTGCCGCCCAGTCGGCGCGCGCGAACCGCGAGCGAGCCGCGGGCGGCCGCCACCATCCGGCCGCCGAGCACGGGTGACGGAGGCCTCGCCGCCCGCTAGCCCCTTCGCATCGCCCATGTTGAAAGGCGGCCTGGGATCAGGCTACGCCGCGATGCTACCCTTGAGCGCAGCACAAGGCATGACAGTACAGGCACTCCCCGACGTCTCGCCGACGGCACCCCTGATCGAGACTCGGGAGCTGAGCAAGCGCTATGGCAAGCAAGTCCTCGCCGTCGATTCACTCTCTGTCGCGATCAGCGGCGGCGTTACCGGCCTCGTAGGCGCTAACGGCGCCGGCAAGAGCACCCTGATCAAGATCCTCCTCGGCCTCCTCGACCCGACGGGCGGCTCGGCCCGCGTCCTCGGCTTCGACGTGCGCAGCGAGCGGCCGAGCCTCAGGCGCTGGCTCGGCTACATGCCGGAGCACGATTGCCTGCCCGTGGACGTCAGCGCCACGGACTTCGTCCTCCACATGGCCCGGATCAGCGGCCTGCCGGCGGCCGCGGCCCGCGACCGGGCCGCGGAGGTCCTGCGTCACGTCGGCCTCTTCGAGGAGCGCTACCGGCCGATCGGCTCCTACTCCACCGGCATGAAGCAGCGGGTCAAGCTCGCCCAAGCGCTGGTCCACGACCCGCGCCTCCTCGTCCTCGACGAGCCGACGAACGGCCTCGACCCTCAGGGGCGGGACGAGATGCTCAGCCTGATCCGGCGGGTCGGCAGCGAGTTCCGCATGTCGATCCTGATGTCCTCCCACCTCCTCGGCGAGATCGAGCGCGTCTGCGACAACCTCGTCGTGATCGACGGCGGCCGCCTCATGCGCTCCGACACGATCTCCAGCTTCGTCGAGTCGATGGCCGTGCTCGCCGTGGAGGTGAGCGCCAAGCGCGATGAGCTCGCCGGGCGCCTGACGCGCCGAGGCTTCGAGGTGAGCGAGGAGGGCTCCCTGCTCATGGTCGCGATGGACGGCGAGCCGCCCTACGACGCTGTTCGCGACGAGGCCGCCGATCTGGAGGTCGGCCTGCTGAGGCTGGAGCAGCGGCGCCACAATCTGGAGGACATCTTCCGGCCCGACGAGGTGGAGGCGAAGGCTGAGTGAGGACACGGCCCGGCCGGCCGGCAGCATCCACGACCTCAGCTACCGCGCCTACGAGGGCGTGCGGCTGGGCCGCGCCTTTGTCGTGCTCGCCCTCCTCAGCTACAGCTTTCAGGCAGTCTTCGGCCTCGGGCGCTCGACCGTCGCCAAGGTCATCGCGATCGGCCTCGCGGTCGTCGCCCAGATCCCTGCCCTGGTTCAGCTCGGGATCGCCGCGATCGCGCCCGCCGGTGTGGAGTTCATCACGCCGGAGGACTACTTCGGCATCGTCTCTTTAGTGCTCGTCCTCTTCTGTGCCTTCACGGCGCCGGAGATCATCGGCCGCGACCAGCGTACGCGCACGCTGACCCTCTACTTCTCCCGCGCCCTCTCCCGCAGCGACTACGTAACGGCGAAGGTCGGCTCCCTGTCGCTCGCGCTAATGCTCGTCCTCCTCACGCCGCAGCTGCTCCTCCTCATCGGCCAGGCGGTTGCCGGTGACGACACTCTCGGCTACCTCCGGGAGAACGTCGACGAGCTGGCACCGATCCTCGGCGGCACCCTGACCGTCGGCCTGCTCATGGCGGTGATCTCGCTGACGATCGCCAGCCAGACGTCCCGCCGCGCCCTGGCGACGGGTGTTGTTCTCGCCTACTTCATCATCTTTACGGCCCTCGGCTCGATCCTGGTCGAAACGCTGACGGGCGGGGCGCAGAAGTACGCCCTCCTGTTGAGCCCGTTCGGCGTTCTCGAAGGCACCGTCCTCTGGCTATTTAGCGTTCGGCCGGAGCCCGAATCCGAATTCACCAAGGCGGGGCTGCACGGTCGCTACTACTTCGTAGCGGCCGTCGTCTACACCGTCGTGCCCCTGGCGCTGCTGTACCGGCGGCTGCAACGGCTGGCCGTCTGATGAACGGCACCCAGGAAATGAAAGCGGGCGTGCCGGCGCTCAGCCTCGAGAGCGTCTCGCGCTGGTACGGCAACGTTGTCGCCGTGAACGACGTCTCGTTCGACCTCGGGCCCGGCATCACGGGCCTGCTCGGGCCGAACGGCGCCGGCAAGTCGACGATCCTCCATATGCTTGCCGGCCTTCTCCGGCCATCGCGCGGCGCCGCGAAGGTCCTTGGTGAATCCGCCTGGCACAACCCGGAGATCTACCGGCTCATCGGCTTCGTGCCGGAGCGTGAGGCGGTCTACCCCTTCCTTAGCGGCTTCGACTTCGTGCGGGCGAGCGCCCGGCTGCACGGCCTGCCGGACGTCGAGGCGGCGGCGCTGAAGGCGCTGGCGGAGGTCGAGCTGACCGACGTGAAAGACCGGGCGTCCGGCGGCTACTCGAAGGGCATGAAGCAGCGCCTCAAGGTAGCGGCGGCGATCGTCCACGAGCCCCGGATCCTCCTCCTCGACGAGCCGTTCAACGGCGCCGACCCGCGCCAGCGTCTGCGAATGATGGACTCCCTGCGCCGCATGGCCGCGGCCGGCGCGACCGTCGTCTACTCGTCACACATCCTCGAGGAGGTCGAGCGCCTGGCGGAGGACGTGCTCGTGATCATCGCCGGCCGCCTCGCCGCCTCCGGCGACTTCCACGCGATCCGCAAGCTGATGACCGACCGTCCCTACTCGGTGAGCGTACGGTCGAACGACGACCGCGGGCTGGCGGCCGCGCTCATCGGCCAGGCGCCGGTATTCGGCGTCGAGGTTATGGACGGCGCCCTGACGGTGCGGACCTCCGACCTCATGGCCTTCGCCGAGACGGTACCGAAAGTCGCCCGCGCCGCCGGCGTCACGCTGTTCGAGCTCTCGCCGACGGATGAGTCGCTCGAGAGCGTCTTCGCCTACCTGGTGCAGCGATGAGCGGCTTCATCTTCATGCTGACCCTGCGCCAGCTGCTCCTCCAGAAGAGCACGCTTCTTCTGGCGCTCCTCGCCCTGATCCCTCTCCTCATCGCCCTGATCTTCCGGCTCAGCGAGTCGGACCAGGACCCGGAGAACTGGACGGCGGAGGTGCTCCTCGGTGGCCTCGTCGTCACGATCGTGGTGCCGCTGACGGCGCTGCTCCTCGGCGCCTCGGTGATCGGCGACGAGCTCGAGGACGGCACGGCCGTATACCTGCTCACGAAGCCGCTGCCGCGCTGGCAGGTCCTCCTGCCCAAAGTCGCCGCGGCGTTGCTCCTCGCCGTGGCGCTGGCCGTGCCGGCGACAGTCCTGTCCGGCTTGCTCGCGATCGAGGGTGGCGGCGGCGCGATCGTGACCGGCTTCGCCGTAGCCGTGCTCCTCGGCAGCCTCGCTTACGTGGCGGTCTTCGTCCTCCTCAGCCTGCTCAGCAACCACGCCCTGATCATCGGCCTGATCTACATCTTTCTCTGGGAGGGAGCGCTGGCCGGCATCTTCGAAGGCCTGCGCTTTCTGAGCATCCGCCACTTCTCACTCGGCATCGCCGAGTGGGTCGCAGGCACTGAGCGCGAGACCTTCGACGCCTACCTTGGCGGCGAGACCGCCCTGGCGTTCGTGCTGGCAACCGCCTTCCTGGCGCTGCTCTGGGCCAATCGCCGCCTGGAGCAGGTCGAAGTTCGAGAGGCCTCCTGAGCCGCCGCGGCCGCACCTCAGCCCCGATCCTTGGCGACTTCCTTAGTAACCGAGAGCCGCTCCAGTGGCAGGCGCGTCCGTGCGCCGCAGATCGGTGGCGACTGGGCGGTGACAACGCGACTCAGGGAACCTAGGATAGATTTGGAGGGGTGGCAGAGTGGTTTAATGCGGCGGTCTTGAAAACCGCTGTGGGCTTCGGTTCACCGCGAGTTCGAATCTCGCCCCCTCCGCCATCTTGATTCTGAAGTAGGCCGAATGCAGTGCTCACTCGACGCCGAGGCGATGCCGCAGTGGTCTTAGTTGTTTGACAGCCTACCTCGCCGGCGACATGATCTCGCCACCGTGACTAGCGGGCGAATGCGCTCCGAAGCCCTCGATCACCTCGGACGTCTCGATCCGTGAGTTCCGCGAGATCAAGATGCAGCATCGTTGGAACGGGCGCCGCGGCATCGATAGCCGCTGAGGGCGTAGGGAGTCGCTGATGGGTCGGACGAGAAGCGATGAACCTGGATAGCGAGCTCCTTCCCGCCCTGCGGAGCAAGGATCCCGGAGCCCTGGAGCGTCTTTACGACTCTTACGGCAGAGGGTGTTCGGGCTCGCTTACCGGATCCTCGGCGACGACGGCGACGCAGAGGACGCCGTGCAGGAAGCGTTCCTTGCTCTCTGGCAGCATGCCGAGCGCATCGACCCTGAACGTGGCACTCTTCTGTCCTTTCTCCTGACCCTGGTGCATCACAAAGCCGTAGACCGCGTGAGACGGACGGCGAGGGCGCTCTAACGACGTCTTGAGTATCGAGAAGACCCGCGAGCGGCTCCTGTCTTTCGAGAGCGTAGAGACGCGAATACTCGACCACGACGTCGTCGAGCGAGCCTTGAGCTCGCTCCCGGCCGAGCAGAGCCACACGGTCCAGCTCGCCTACTTTCGCGGCTACACTCAGATGGAGATATCGACAATCATGAGCGTGCCCCTCGGCACCGTAAAGAGTCGTCTCCGCCTTGCCCTCGAGAGGCTACGCACCCTGTTGCTGGAGTCAGTCGTCTGATGCGGTGCGAAGAGCTCGATCGGGTTGCGGCCGCATATATCCTGGGCGCCCTTCCTGAGAACGAGATCGCCGAAATTGACGCCCACTTGGTGGGTTGCCCTAACCACTCGATCGCTCTCGGAGAGTTCCTGCAACCTTCAGAGGACCTGCTACAGGCGACACCGCAGCTTGAGCCGCCGGCCGGCCTAAGAGATCAGATCATGAGGGCGGCTCGAGGCGCTCCGGTGAGCCTGCCAACTCGAGAGGCTCGAGAGGAAAGAAGCGGCTGGCGGGCTCCTAAACTGCGCCTGAGGCTCCTGCCTGCACTTTTGGCCGTAGCTCTCGTCGGCCTCTTGGGGTGGAACCTCTCGCTACAGATGTCTCAGGGCTCCGATGCCTTCGTGAGGTACATGGGTGATCGTGAGAGCGTACACGGTCAGATCTATTTCGTTGAGGACGTGGGGGTGATCACTTTGGAGGGGCTCGCGCCCACTCCAGAGGGCCAATCCTACCAGGCATGGAGCGCAACGGAAGGCACCTGGGTGAGCCTTGGCCTTCTCGATGTCTCGGACACGGGCCAGGGATTCTTGCTCTTGTCGCGACACGTCTCGGAAGAGGAGCGGATCCTCGTCACCATCGAGCCCGCGACAGGGAGCAGCAGACCTTCAGACGCGGTTGTTCTCAGGTCGGAGCGCTAGGAGCTGGCCTCGCAAGCCGCGATTCTGCAACCGAGCTCGCACTTTGTCGCCCGCCGACTGATCTAACCGCCCCCCTTTACCCGAATAACTATCAGGTCACCCGGTCTTCTCGACTCGAGCCCTCAATTAGGCTCTTGCCGGAAGGTCGAACGGCCTGGAACCGAGAATGAGGCCTGTGGTCGAGGGACCCGCTTAAGCACGGAGGTGCACTTGATGAAACTACTGGTTGTCGGCGCCATGCTGGCGCTGGCCGGCGCTGCCCTGACCGGCCTCGCCCGGCCCGCAGAGGCGACGCAGGGGTTGACGCTCCGCCTCGCCGAGATCGGCGACTCGGGCGTCAGTGGCACGGTCACCCTCACCGAGGACGGCTCCGACGTCGACATCGAAGTGAGGGCATTCGGGCTCGTCTACGGCGAGAGCTACCTATCCGGCGCTTATAAGAGCACCTCGGTCGACTGCCGCGGCGGCCTCATCCGGCCCTTCGCCGAGGCGGTCGTTACCGGCACCGGTGGGATCGTCAGATACACCGTCCCCGGCCCGATCGAGGACATCTTCTCCGTCTCCGTGCGGAAGGGCACGGAGCCACCCGGCAGCGTAGTCGCCTGCGCCGAGCGCTCCAGCCGCTCCGCGATCAGCGCCCCGTCGACCGGCTCGGGCGGGCTCCTCTCGCGGGAAAATGGAAGCTCCTACACGACGGCTGCGATAATCCTCGCTGCCGCCGCTGTCCTCCTGACATCGGGCCTCGCCTTCGTCCGGCGGCTGGACCGCTGACCAGAGGCGATTTGCTTCGGGCAAGCGACGCAGGGGCGGCGAGACGAAAGCCTCCGCCGCCCCTGCCCGCTCCTTTCATGCCGCGGATCCCCTGATGCGACGTCAACTCCGTCTACTGCCGGCGCTCGCCCTTGCTGCCCTCGTATCCCTCCTCATCGCCTGCTCCAGCGGTAGCGGTGCGGAGGAAGCTCCGACGCCGACGAGGCCGCCGACTGCGACGAGCGCCGCCCCGAGCGCGACGACGACCGTTCAGGCGGCGACCGCGACGCCCGTGCCGGCCAACACACCGGCCTCAACCGCGACCACCGCGCCGACCGACGCCCCGGCCCCGACCGCATCGCCTACGCCGACCACACCGCCGGCCCCAACGGCGTCGCCGTTACCGACCAGCACACCAGCATTGCCGGGCGCCAGCAGGACTGTCGTCGGGCGGGACATCGCCTTCAGCACCACGAGCTTCGGCGTCGATGCGGGCCAGCCTCTGACGGTCACCTTCGACAACCGAGAGCAGGCGATCTTTCACAATTTTCACCTCCTCGCCGGCAGCGAGGGCGACTTCGCCACGCTGATTAGCGCCGGCCCGGACAGTCAGGCCGTTACCTTCACGATCAATCAGCCGGGAAGCTATCGCTTCCAGTGCGACGTCCATCCCGACGAGATGTTCGGGACGCTGACGGTTCAATAATCGAAGCCTCAAGCCGCCGAGATCCGTTTCCCGAAACAGAAGTGAGGGACGGTGGGTAACGTCGGCAGCTTCGAACGGGCCTTCTACGACCTGTGGGAGCAGCCCTTAGCTCGAAGACCGCTGTCAGATATCGGCCTGGTACACGGGCGCGGTCCTCTATTTCCTAGCGGAAGCACCGCCATCAGCCAGTTTCGCGAGACGAGACACAGCAGCCGTTGTTGGAACGGGCGCCGTGGCACCGGCCGCTCTCGATCCGTTAGCCTCCTTCCATCTGGCGGATTGAGGGCGGATACTAGGCACCCGAGGAGGCAACCATATGCAACAGCAATCGGAATCGGCGGCGGAGGGGCAGGAGAGCGCCGGCGCTTTGTGGCAGGACGCCGACAAGGTTCGGGGGTACGTTGAGCGCAATGATCGCGTCGCCGCCCTCCAAGCTGAAGTCTATTCGGTGCTCACCGCGATGCTGCCGTTTGAGATGGACGCTCGTATCCGGGTGCTGGACGTAGGCGCAGGCTATGGATCTATCGCTGCCGCCGTCCTCGATGCCTTTCCGAACGCCGAGGCGACCGGCCTCGACATGTCGGACGCGATGATGGCGGTCGGTCGCGAGCGTATGGCCGCGTACGGCAGCCGCTTCCGCTATCACGTCGGTGACTTTTCCGGCGGAGCGCTGCCTGCCGACCTGGCTGGGCCCTTTGACGTGGTCGTTTCGGCGCGGGCAATCCACCACCTGCGGAGCGACGGCAAGCGCCGTTTCTATGGCGACATCTACGAGCATCTCAACGACGGTGGTTGCTTCATCAACCTCGACAACATGCGTGAGCTGGACGAAGTGCTGCGGCAGCGGTTCCGGCTGGCCCGAAGCATCGCCGGCGACCCGCGCGGCATGCGCGCCCTCGGTGATCGTCGGCCGAGCGAGCCGCGACCGCCTCGGCCGGAGAGCGAGCAGACGGAGTTTCCCGACCCGCTGAACGATCAGGTCGCCTGGCTGCGCGAAGCGGGCTTCGAGCACGCCGACTGCCTCTGGAAGCGGCTCGACTTCGCGATGATCGGCGGCTACAAGGGCGCAGCGTCGGCGTAGGCGAAGCGACTGCCCCTGTGTCGTACGAGAGCCGTTGCCCTGGCCTCGTGAGCTTGAGGTCGTGGCCGTTGCCCCGGCCTCGTGAGCTTGAGGTCGTGGCCGTTGTCCCGACGGTTTGACAGCCTCTTTCGTCGGCCACATGATCGACCACGAGCTCGTAAGCTGCTCAGGCTGGAGTCGCCATCGACCCGGGAGAGAGGGAAGTGAATGAAGCTCGTCGTCTTTAACGAGGGCAGGCCCGGTCTGCTAACCGACCGAGGCATAGTCGACATCACGGAGCTGGCTCGGCCGCTGGGCGCCTCCGGCGGCCAGGACGCCGTTCGCTCCTTGATCGAGCATTTCGACGAGCTGCGGCCCGACCTCAACCGCATGGCGATGGAGGGCCGCCCTCTGGCCCTCTCGGAGGTCACGCTCCAGGTGCCGGTGCCGCGCGCCAAGATCCTCGCCATGGGGGGCAACTACCGCGAGTTCGGCGCCCGGGAGCCTGCGCCGATGTGGGGCTTTCTCAAGTCGACGGATGCGATCCTTGGCTCGGGGGGCACGGTGGTCCTGCCGGAGATCGACGCGAACATCTTCCACCACGAGGCGGAGCTTGTCGTAGTTTTCGGACGAGCCGGCCAGAACATCCCTGAGGCCGAGGCGATGGACTACGTCTTTGGCTACACCTGTGGCGTGGACGTCTCCGCCAGGATGCCGCCTACCGGTCAGGCCGCAGGCGGCCCAAGAGGAACGACGATGCCGGTTTCGACGCCGAAGTCGCATCCGACCTTCGCGCCACTGGGGCCGTGTATCGCCACCAAGGATGAGATTCCCGACCCGCACGATCTAGATGTCCGCCTCTGGGTGAGCCAGGAGCTGCGGCCTAACTACCACACCAGCGACCTGGCGCATTCGATCCCCGAGTCGATCGCCTGGGCCACTGCTATCGAGAGCGTCAGCCCGGGCGACGTCCTCTACATGGGCACGAACCATCAGGGCCTCGGTGCCCTGCAGGACGGTGACAACGTCGAGATGGAGATCGGCGGCATTGGGCGCATAGCCTTCCTTGTAAGCGATTCCCTGAAGCGCAGATGGCCGAGAGGCATCGACGAGGTAACTGCGCAGGATGTTCGCAACGGCACAGGCGGGCCCGGCTCCAAGGCGCGGCCTCTGTAGCCTGCCCTTGCTTGCCGCGGTCCGCCGTGACCCTCCCGTGGGGGCGTCGGTCCATCCTCGATCGTGACAAACGTTTGCTTGAGGTCGCGAAGCCGGTAACGGCTGACTATACTATCGACGTCGGCGGCGGCGACCGTCGTGACGCGGCATCGACAACGGCCAATCGTCGCGGCGACCTTGGCAGACCTGCCGGGCCGGCTGTTTCGAAGGAGGAGCGCAGGATCATGTTGACCAGGGAGCAAAACACAACTCTGACCGGCGTCGGCCCCGGAACCCAGATGGGCAACTTGATGCGCTGCTACTGGGTGCCCGCCCTCCTTTCCTGGGAGATACCGGAGCCGGACTGTCCACCCGTCGAGGTCAGGTTGCTGGGCGAAGACCTCGTTGCCTTTCGGGATACGGAGGGCAAGGTCGGCCTCGTTAGCGCCTATTGCGCCCACCGCCGCGCCAACCTCTTCTGGGGACGCAACGAGGAGTGCGGCCTCCGCTGCGTTTATCACGGCTGGAAGTTCGACCTAGAAGGCAACTGCGTCGATATGCCCTCCGAGCCCGACGCGAGCAGCTTCAAGGACAAGGTCCGCATTCCCGCTTACCCGACCTTCGAGGCGGGCGGCCTCGTTTGGGCATACATGGGTCCAAGTGAGAAGCCGCCGGCAGCACCGCTATTCGAATGGACTCAGGTTGCGCCGGCGCAGCGCAGCATGAGCAAGGTGTGGCAGGAGTGCAACTGGCTTCAAGCCCTCGAGGGTGGTATCGATAGCGTCCACAGCAACTTCCTCCACGGTGGGCGCCCGCCGGGCCTCAAGTACGAAGACACGAGCCCTCGCGGCCGGGCCCAGAACTACTCGACTGCCGCCCTTCTCGAGGTCGTGCCGACAGACTACGGCTACACCTACGGCAGCATGCGTCCAATGGGGGAGCAGGGCAATTTCGTGCGCGGCTACCACTGGGTCATGCCCTGGACGCAGATACGTGCCCTCAATGCGACCAGCATCGCCGGCCACATGTGGGTGCCCGTGGACGATCACAACACCATGGTCTACAACTGGCACTACTACTTCGGCGAGGACTCCGGTGAGCATGAGGAGCAGCTGCCGGAGAGCGAGCCGCCAATCTGGCTACGCGACGCGCACCGGCCCATGGCGGCCGGCAACGGCTTCGGAGTTGACGTGGATGTGGAAAACGGTTTCCGTTCCGTCCGTAACCAGGGCAACCGCTACATGATCGACCGGGAGGTTCAGAAAACCCAGACCTACACGGGGATCGCCGGGACCAACACTCAGGACCGCGCCGTCCAGGAGAGCATGGGCAGAGTCGCGGACCGTACGCTCGAGCGCCTCGGAACGACCGATCGCGCCGTCATCGCGGCACGGCGCGAGCTGCTCAGGGCGGTGAAGACGGTTGAGGACGGCGGCAACCCACCCGGCGTCGCGCCGACCTTCTACAAGCTGCGTGCCGTAGAACGGATCGTCCCGCCCGACGCGGACTGGTTCGAGATCATGGCACCGGCCCTCTTTCAGATGGAGGCGCCGACGCCCACCGTATCCTGAGCCGGCACGCACCTCGGATCGCCTCTCCCGGGTCGACCGAGTGGCCGTTAGGACATCACGAGAGCGAGCGCTGCGGCGGCGGGAACTGCTGAATGCGTGCGCGTGACACCCTAAGCCCGACGCCATAGGTTCTTCGCGGATCGGTGACCTCAGCGACTACTCAGTAGACGCGTAGAGGTTCGGGAACCGCTCGTCATTGGTCGAATCCCTCCCTCCGCCACGGTGGCGCCGGCCTACTCCAGGCTGAAGGGCGGGTACTCGTCGTGGAGGAGCAGCATGTAGGACTCGACCCGCAGCGACCAGCGCAGGTAGCCGACGCCGAAGTTGTAGAGGCTCTCGGGATAAGAGCCGGTGAAAAGGATCGCGAACCAGGCGATTATCGCCGTTATCGCCCAGGCGAAGCCGACGAAGAACAGCACGATGAAGTGGGGGATCGCGTAGATCAGCCGCAAGGCGACCGAGAGCTTGTCGCGGCTGACCGGTGCCGCTGCCGGCAGCGTCAGGGAGACGCCGTAGTCGCCCTCGCCGAAGGGTGGGTACTCGTCCCGCAGCAGGGCCACGTAGGCGATGGCTTTGCTGCGCCAGCGCAGGTAGAGGCCGGCGAAGTCGCGCAGGCCCTGCGGGTGGCTGTTCGCGAAGAGAATGGCGAACCAGGCGATGATCGCCATTACGCCGGCCACCAGGCCTAGCACGCCGCTGGTGCTGCCGCCGACGAACCAGTTGTTGTCACCTGAGAAGTAGCCGAGAGCACCGAGCCCTCCGAGCCCCGGCCCGCCGACGAGAATGAGGTGAGGTATGGCCAGGATGATCCGGAAGAAGCAGGTAAGCCGGTTGCGATCGGTCAGCTGCGGCTCGACGTCGTAGGTCACCGGGTAGGCGGCGCTTGCTTCGCTCACGACAGCTCTCCTCGCTTAGCCAACTTCGCCGGGAGCATAGCACGAAGCACCGCGCGATCGCGTCAGGCCGCCAATCAGTAACGAAAAGCGAGATCGAAGCTGGTCGCTGCCGGCCTCTGCGGCCTAGGTGAGGCCGGCGAGTTGGTAGGACTTGCCCTCTGTCTTGATCGACGGGGCGATGATCAGCTCCGCTTCCTGGAACTCACGCACCGTTTGGGCGCCGCACATGCCCATCGCCGTGCGCAGGGCGCCGATCAGGTTCTCGGTGCCGTCGTTGCGCGAGGTGGGGCCGAAGAGCACGCGCTCCAGCGTCGAGTTGACGCCGATCGTGATCCGGGAGCCGCGCGGCAGCTCGGCGTGGGGCGTCGCCATGCCCCAGTGGTGGCCGCGGCCGGGGGCTTCCTCGGTGCCAGCGAGGATCGAGCCCAGCATGACGCCGTCGGCGCCGGCGGCGATCGCTTTGCAGAGGTCGCCCGACTTCTGGATGCCGCCGTCCGTGATGATCGGGACGTAACGGCCGGATTCGCGGTAGAAGTTGTCGCGCGCCGAAGCGCACTCGATCGTCGCCGAGACCTGCGGCACGCCGATGCCGAGGACCTCGCGGCTCGTGCAGATCGCGCCGGGACCGACGCCGACGAGGATGCCGGCGACGCCGGCATCCATCAGCTCGCGCGTCGCCGCGTAGCCGACCGTGTTGCCGACCACGACCGGCACCGTCAGGTCGCTGCAGAGCTTCTCGAAGCGCAGGCCCTCGAGGCTGCGGGAGATATGGCGCGCCGTGGTCACGGTGGACTGGACGAAGAAGATGTCACAGCCCGCGTCCACGGCGAGCGGCGCAAAGCGCTTCGCGTTCGCCGGCGTGCAGGAGACGGCGGCGGTGACGCCCTCCCCCTTCATCTGCTCCACGCGCTCAGAGACCAGCTCCGGCTGGATCGGCTGCGTATAGACGTGCTGAAGGAGGGATGTAACCTTGGTCTTGGGGGCGGCGGCAATCTCCTCGAAGAGGGAGGCCGGGTCTTCGTAGCGTGTATGGATGCCTTCGAGGTTGAGGACGCCGAGGCCGCCGAGGCGGCCGATCTCGCGGGCGAACTTCGGGTCGACGACGGCGTCCGTCGCCGCGGCCAGCACCGGAATCGAGAAGTCATGGTGGCCCAGCGTCAGCGATACGTCGGTCAGGTCCGGGTTCACGGTGAACGCCCCCGGCGCGATCGCGACATCGTCGAATCCGTAGGCGTGGCGCATCGCCTTGGCCACCCCTGGACTACCGGCTTCGGCCCTTCGGGTCGTCTCCAAAGCGTTCATAGTGGCCACCCCCTGATTATTAAGAGATTATAGCGGACGAGCCTGGCGGGTCAACGAATCTTATGGAAATATCGCATACTCACGTTAGCACCAAAGGCGCATGGCCCGGCTGTTCGTCGTAGCGACGCCGATCGGCAACCTCGAGGACCTTACGCCCCGAGCGCGCCGCGTCCTCGGCGAGGTAACGCTGATCGCCGCTGAGGATACGCGCAGCGCCCGGGTCCTCCTGGGCGGCCGGAGTGGCGGCGCCAAGCTGATCAGCTACAACGAGCACAACCGGGACCAGCGCATCCCTGAGATCCTCGCCTACTTGGAAACCGGAGACGTTGCTCTCATCAGCGACGCCGGCACGCCGGCGATCAGCGACCCGGGGGCGGAGCTCGTCGCGGCGGCGCGCGCGGCAGGACACGAGGTCGTCGCGCTGCCCGGGGCCTCGGCGCCGATCGCCGCCCTCTCTGTCGCCGGCCTGCGGGCGCGCTCCTTCCTCTTTCTCGGTTTCCTGCCGCGGAGCCAGGGTCCACTGCGCCGCCTCTTCGAGGAGCGCTCGCACCTCGCCGACGCGCTCGTCGCCCTCGAGTCGCCGGCGCGCCTCCGGCGGACGCTGGCGGTGCTGGCGGCGGCGCTGCCGGAGCGGCGGCTCGCCGTCTGCCGCGAGCTGACGAAGCTGCACGAGGAGGTCTTCGTCGGCACCGCCGCGGCGGTGCTCAGCCATTTTCCGGCGCCGCGCGGCGAGATCGTCCTCGTCATCGAGGGTACGCCGGCCGAGCCGCCGCCGGCCGTGGCCGACGAGGCAGCATTGCAGGAGGAGGTCGCCGCGATGCGCGCTCTCGGCCTCTCCCAACGCCAGGCTGCGGCGCTCCTCGGCCGCCGTTTCAAGCTGCCGCGCCGCCGCCTATACGAGCTCTGGCTTGCGGCCGCCCCGAGGGCCTGACCGCCTTTGCTGCGCCGGCCTAGGTCCTGACACCGGCCTT
Organism: Dehalococcoidia bacterium; assembly: GCA_963664765.2. Lineage (GTDB taxonomy): Bacteria > Chloroflexota > Dehalococcoidia > DSTF01 > WHTK01 > WHTK01. Next base: position 130,711 of record CAXXWO010000006.1, read on the forward strand.
CTCGCCGGCATCGAGGTAAGCTTCGCCGATCGTCACATAGCTCTTCTTCTTGCCGGCGAAACGTACCTCGTATACCGGCTGGCCGTCTTCGCCTTTGACCGAGAAGATCTCCGCCTTCCCGTTAAGGCCCTCTACCACGGCGATTGGCGTCTCCGTCGTCACTGCTACGTCCTCCTTCACACGACCGCCGCTCCTGGGCGTCCGGCGACGTCGAGCGGCCGCTGAGTATCTAATACGGTTCATTTCCGATTCGCGCTAGGGCCGATCGGCAGGAGGCGTGAGATCAGCCGGATCGGAGCGATTTGCCGCGTGTTCCGCCGTTCGGTCCGGCGTCGTTAGGATTAAGCTCGGATCGATGCTTAACCTGTACCATAGAGCGGCGGCGCCCGGCTTCTACGGCGCCCTGCTAGCGCTCCTCGTGGCCTGCTCGGGCGGCGCCACCAACGCGGTGCCGACGGCCACGCCGTCGCCGGCGGCCACGCTGCCGCCACCGGTCGCCTCGTCGACGCCGGCAGCCGCGATCACGATCGAAGGCGACGAGCCCTTCGTGACCTGGACGAGCGAGGCGCTGGCGCTGATCGCCCAACGGGCACCGGCGGACTACACGACGGTCCTGGCATCGATCCGGACGATCAAGTCGATCGAGGCGGGCTCCGGCATATTCGTCATGACGAAGCTCTACCAGGTCGGCAACGTGACGGCCCACGCGCCGGGGCTCGAGCCGCGGCTGCAGCTCGTCTGGTACGCGGGGACGATAGTGCACGACGCCTGCCACAGCGCCCGATACGAGCGAGGCGAGACCCACCGCGGCAAGGAGGCAGAGCTCGCCTGCCTGGCGGTGCAGAAAGAAGCGCTGCTCAAGCTGGACAGCGATGCCTACGTCCCCGGCTACGTTCAGGGATTGATCGATAACGCCGACGATCCGGCGAACGAGTACTGGAACAAGCCGGACCGCCACTGGTAGGGGGAAGCTCAGCCGCGACGCGAGCGCCGCGCCTGACCGAGAGCTAGCGCTTGCCGCTAAAGACGCCCTTGATCCGGCCCCAGAGCGAGCCGCTGCTGCTGCTGTCGCCACGCATGCCGTCAAGGAAGCTGCCCCAGTCCGCCTCGGCTGAAGCGGAGCGTCGCAGGCCGTGGACCCGCTCCTCTATGATGTCACGCACGCGTCCCTCCTCGCCGGCGTCGAGCCAGAAGCCATGGTGATCGTGGCAGGTGTCGAGCTCGAGGTCGTAGGCGCGGTAGTTGAAGGCCTGCATAGGCTGCTTGCAGACCGGGCACTCGAGGTCGCTGTCCCGCTTCGCGTAGCGGATCGTCGCGCGCCGATCGTCCTCCGTCGAGGGGACGGTGGCCTCGAGCGCGTCGAGCTCGTGGTGGTCGAGCCAGCGGCCGTTACAGGAAGGGCAGTGGTCGACCTCGACCTCGCGATGGTGCTCGACCTTGAGGTCAACCTGACAGCGAGGGCACAGCATACGAATCTCCTCCAGTTGCTCTGATAATCATGGTAGCACCACGGCGTGAGCCCGCCCTGACCGCGATGCCCCGCCTTCAGCAGCTCCGTGTACCGCCGCGTCGCGGCCGCCGGGCGCAGCGACCCGCGAGACCTTGACAAAGGGAAGCTATCTTCCCATGCATGCCACCATGCGCAGAAAGCCAGGTATTTTGTTCCCGATCGAGCTCTCGCTCCTCGAAGCGGCGATCGATCTTCGGCTCCGTGGCACGGCTGAGTTCTACGGCTTCATGATCGCGACCGAGGTGTCGGAGAGGGAGGGAGCCCGCCTGCTTACAGCCTACGGGACCCTCTACAAGGCGCTCAGCCGGATGGAGAAGGCCGGCCTGGTCGAGAGCCGCTGGGAGGACCCGCTCGTTGCCGCGTCCGAAGGCCGGCCACGGCGACGCCTCTACTGCGTGACCGCCGTTGGTCAGGCAGCGCTGGCGAAGTCCGCGGAGAAGGAGCGAGGTCGAAAGGCGTCGCTCGAGAGCAGGCCAGCTCTATCGTGAGCGCCGCCTTCGTCGAGAGCATCATCCGTCTGTGGACGGGTCTCTATACGAAAGGCCTGCCGCCCGAGCTAGGCGCGGAACGACGTGCCGAAGTCGAGTCTGACCTCTGGGAGGACGGCTCGCTTTGGCGAGAACGCGGCCTATCGAGCCTTACGATGCAGCGCCTCGGCCGCTGGCTGCTCGGCATACCGGCGGACCTGTCATGGCGTCTCGAGCAGATCGGATCGAGGAAAGAGCGGCCTCAAGAGACTCAGCACAAGCTAGAGCGGACGATCAAGATGCCTACTACATTGGCTCAAAGAGGGATGCTCGGGTTCGTTGTCCTGCTCGCCGGGTTCTTCATCGTGATGGGCCCCGTGTCCTTCCTCTTTGCAGGTAGCGAAGATTGGCAGCCCACAACGTTCGAAAGGGCTTTTTTCGGAATCGTGCCGATCGTCGCCGGCTCGATGATTCTCACCGGGCTCTACGTCATACCAATCTCCTCGCCTTGGCGCCGGTCTCCTATCGGGAGAGGCGCTATCGTAATGGCGTTGCTCCGGGTCTGACTCTTCTTCATAAGCATACCGGTCGTCATCTTCATGATCTGGTACGGCGTTTCGAGAGCTCGCAAGGTCGGCCGCGACCGGTTGCCTCCAGGAGCTGGCGCCTAGCCCTGCGCCTCAGCAGCTCCCGGCGCCGACTCGTCGCGGCCGATCGACGCCACGATCTGGAAGCCACTCGGCAAGGACGGAGCCCGCCGACTGAGCGGGTTTCGGCGCCGACCGATGCCGGACTGGCGGTAGAAGATGGTGGCGACGTATGTTGCCGCGCCAATCTATGCCGCATAATGCGGTAGATCACGGTTTTGCCCGTAATCGCGCCGATCGCCAGGGCGGTGGCCGACCCAGCCGTAGCTCCGCTTGCGCCAAGGTTTCGCCCCTGGCATCATATCGTTGGCAGCATGTGAGGTTCGCTAGGCTGCCTTGAAGATTGGAATGGGGAGATTAAGATGCGCAGCCTTTATTTAACGATCGCAACGATTGTAGTCACGAGCATGGTGGCCGTGTCCTGCGGGGGAGACTCAGACGACGATTCGTCGGACTCCGGTTCAGGCTCCGGTTCAGGCTCCGGTTCAGACTCCGGTGGGGTAGCGACGAACACCCCGGCGCCGCCGGCGTTTGGCGACCGGGCCGCCACCCCTGACGTTGGGGCACTGCGAACCGTCGTGCCGCCCCTCCCGCCGACGGCGACCCCGACGCCGGCAACGGAAGGCACCCTGACGGGCGGTAGCGGCCGGTCAGACATTAACGTAACGAAGGCCGATGGTTCGGTAGTGACGTTCTCGATCAGCGGCAGCCGGACAGCGCTCACAGGCGTGGAGCGAGACAATATTGCAGACGGCATGTACGTCATCGTTGAAGGCGCCCCAGGTGAAGAGGCCACGAGCCTCGCCGCTGCAACCGTAGGCACTACCGGCGGCGGTAGCGGCCGAGATGCTGTTAACGTGACGACGGCCGATGGCACGGTAGCGACGTTCGACATCAGCGGTAGCCGGAGTGATCTCGTAGGAGTTGAGCGCGACAGCATCGCCGATGGCATGAACGTCGCTGTTTTCGACGATGGGAACTCTCCGGCCGAGGCGACGAAGCTCATCGTACTCCCGTAGAGCAGGCCGCTCTCGAATGAGCGGCGGCCGTGGGCAGCATACGCAACGAAGGGGCTTTTGGGCGGCCTTCCCGCCCAGGAGCCCCTTTCGCGTCCAGCCGGCATAGCGCGGCAGGATGAGGCACTCGCGGCCCTCATTCGGGGCCCGCGTCGCCACCTTCGAGGTGTAGGCACTCTCACTTGCGTCCAGGACGACGCTACGATTTTCGAGGAGCCCACGCAACGGCGTAGCAGGAGCACCGGTCATAGTGACGTCGACATGACGTTCAGCATCTACGCGCAGATGATTCTCCGTACGCGAACAGGCCACATAGGCCATGAACCGGCTCTTCCACGACTAGTCCCGCCGAGATGGTCGTCAGAACTGGCGTCAAGGCCGAGAAAAGGAGGCCGGCGAATCGCCGTTCCTAGATCGGTGAGGTCGCTGTTTGGTTGGTAGCGGTACGGGGATTCGAACCCCGGTTTGAGCCTTGAGAGGGCTCCGTCCTGGTCCCCTAGACGATACCGCCTCGAGAAAGCGCTAATGGCTGGGGAGGGAGGATTCGAACCCCCGCAAACGGATCCAGAGTCCGTTGTCCTACCACTAGACGACTCCCCAAACGCTCTGAAATCCTAGCATAGCAGACGTGACGAGTAAGGTCGGTTGCCGCCCTTAGAGCAGGTTGATGGCGAGCCGCAGGCGGAGGACGCAGCGCTCCCGCCCCACGAGCTCCATCGTCTCGAACAGGGGCGGCGCCACGCTCCGGCCCGTCGTCGCCACGCGGATCAGCATGAAGAGGTCGCCCGCCCGCACGCCCTGCTGCTCGGCGAGGGCGCGGTAGGCCGCCTCGAGCGACGCGGCCGTCCAGTCCTCGACGCCCTCTGCCAGCACCAGCGCCTCCGAGAGCAGGTCGGCGGCGCGGCGCGGCTCGCCGGCGAACGCCTTGCCCAGGAGCATGGTCGGATCGGGCTCGACGCCGTCCGGCAGGTAGAAGAAGGCCATCATGTCGCGCGCTTCCGAGAGCAGCTTCACGCGCTCGCGCACGAGCGGCACCAGGCGCAGCGTGTAGTCGAAGTCGAGCGGCCGCTCGACCTGGTCCGGCAGGCCGCCCGCCGCCTCCGGCCGCTCGAGCCATTCCTTGAGGAGGCCCGTCACGTCCTCAGGTGGCAGCGAGCGCAGGTAGTGGCCGTTCATCCAGTTGAGCTTCTCGAGGTCGAAGACGGCCGGGCTCTTGATCAGGCGCTCGATGCTGAAGTGCTGGACAAACTCATCGCGGGAGATCACCTCCGTCTTGTCGTCGAGCGACCAGCCGAGCAGGCCGAGGAAGTTGAAGACGGCGTCGGGGAGGTAGCCTTGGTCGCGGTACTCGAGGACGGACTGGGCGCCGTGGCGCTTCGAGAGCTTGGCGCGGTCGCTGCCGAGGATGCGCGAGACGTGGACAAAATTCGGCAGCTCGTAGCCTAGCGCTTCGAAGACGAGCTTGTGCAGCGGCGCCGAGGGCAGCCATTCCTCGGCCCGGATAACGTGGCTGATCGCCATCTCGTGGTCGTCGACTGCGACTGCGAGATGGTAGGTGGGGAAGCCGTCTGACTTGAGCAGGACGGAGTCATCTAAACGAGCGTTCTGGAAGGAGACTTCGCCGCGCAACAGGTCGAGCACATTGGTCTCGCCCGCGTCGGGCATGAGAAAGCGCACGACGTGCCTGGCATCGGCACCCGCCTCCCGCTTCGCTTCGGCCCGGCCCTCTTCGCTGCGGCAACGGCCGTCGTAGCCCGTAGGCTGCTTCAGCTCTCGCTGGCGGTTGCGCATTTCATCGAGGCGCTCAGGCGTGCAGAAGCACTCGTAGGCATTACCGGAGGCGATCAGATGCGCGGCGGCGGCCTGGTAGAGGTCAAGGCGTTCCGACTGCACGTATGGCGCGTGGGGCCCGCCGACGTCGGGGCCCTCGTCCCAGTCGAGGCCGAGCCAGCGGAGCGATGCGTAGAGGTCGTCTACGGCGGTGGGGACGTAGCGGCTGCGGTCGGTGTCCTCGATCCGAAGGATGAACTCCCCACCGGTTTTGCGGGCAAGTAGCCAATCGAACAGGGCGGTTCGCATTCCACCGATGTGAGTCGTACCTGTTGGGCTTGGCGCAAAGCGGACGCGGACAGGTTCAAGGGTCATGGCCGAATGTTAGCAGCGCGTCCAGGTTGTCTCAATCGGTGCGACGGGTGATCGAGGATGCTAGGCCTTCAGCGCGTCGACAGCCGCCGCCAGGTCAGGCGCGAGCGGCGTCTCGAAGGCGAGCTCGCGGTCGTCCGCCGGATGGCGGAAGGCGAGGCGCCAGGCATGGAGGAACTGGCGCCCGACGATCGGCGAGGCGTGGCCGTAGACGGCATCGCCGACCACCGGGTGGCCGAGCGAGGCGAGGTGGACGCGGATCTGGTGGGTACGGCCCGTGACCGGCGAGACCTCGAGGAGCGAGTAGCCGTCGTAGCGCTCCTGGACGCGGTAGGCGGTCTGCGACTCCCGGCTTTGGCCGGCGCCGGTCAGCGGTGCGGTGCCCCGCACCATCATCCGGCGCCGGTTGTGGGGGTCGCGGCCGATCGGCGCGTCGATCAGCGCCGCCGCCGGCTCGATCTTGCCCGTGACGAGGGCGAGATAGGTCTTTTTCACGCTGCGCTCTTGCAGCTGCGCCGCGAGGCCGTTCAGCGTCCGCTCGTCCTTCGCGGCGATGATCAGCCCGGATGTGTCCTTGTCGAGGCGGTGGACGATGCCGGGCCGCTGGACGCCGCCGATGCCGGGCAGGTCCGGGCAATGGGCGAGGAGGGCGTTGACCAGCGTGCTGCCGGCGTGGCCGGGACCGGGATGCACCGCCATGCCCGCCGGCTTGTCGACGACGATCAGCTGCGCGTCCTCGTAGACGATGCTCAACGGCAGCGCCTCGGCCTGGGGCTCGGCCGCGACCGGCGGCAGCTTGCGCAGGACCAGTGTCTCGCCGCCGACCAGGCGGTCGCCCGCCTTGCGGCGGAGGCGACCGTTCTCGCTCACCAGCCCTTCGGAGATCATGCGCTGGGCCTGCGCCCGCGTCAGGTCGCAGAGGCGGGCGACGGCGACGTCCAGCCGCTCGCCGGCCCGGTCGGCGAAGACGTGGATCGGCGTCTCAGTCTTTGTCAGGCCCTGCCTCCGTTTCCTTCTGCCTGCCCTCGACGAGGAGGAAGAAGCCGACGATCACGGCGAGCGCGATCACGATCGACGAGTCGGCGACGTTGAACGCCGGGTAGCGAGGGAAGTCGATGAAGTCGGTCACGGCGCCGTGGCGCAGGCGGTCGGCCAGGTTGCCGAGCGCCCCGCCGAGCAGGAGGCCGAGGGCGGCGCGCATGAGGCCGTGCTCGAAGGGCGGGAAGACGTAGTAGAAGACGATCGCCGCCAGCGTGATCGCCGCCGTTACCGTGAGGAAGAGCCCCTGACCCTGGAGGATGCCGAAGGCGGCGCCGCTGTTGGTTACGTGGGTGATCTTGATCAGCCAGTCGTCACTCGGCCACGACTCGCCCAGCGCGAGGCCGCCCCGTACGAGCGCCTTCGTCGCCTGGTCGAGGCTGAGGACGGCGGCGGCGATGGCGAAGAAGGGCAGGTCGCGCCCCAGGCGCCGTGAGCGGCTCCGGCTGCTTTCCGCGTCTTCGGCCCGAGTCTCGCCCGTCGTGCTCGCCATCGTAGCGATCTTAGCAGAGCGGCCGCCGCCGCCGGGCTGATGACGGCGCTGGGCGCTGCCGCTATAGTTAGGCCGATGGCCCTCTTCCAGCGCCGCGACCAAGACCGTGAGGTCTACGGTGACCGTCTTCCCGCCGGCCAGAAGGCGACGGAGGGCTGGCCCGTCCTCCACTATGGCTCGATCCCGAAGATCGATCTCGCCACCTGGCGGCTCGAGCTCAGCGGCCTCGTCGAGGAGCCGATCTCCCTCACCTGGGAGGAGCTGATGGCGCTGCCCCAGGTGAGCGCCCACAATGACATCCACTGCGTCACCGCCTGGAGCAAGTTCGACAACGACTGGCGCGGCGTCGCCGTCGCCGACGTTCTCGCGCGTGTCCGCCTCAAACCGGAGGCGACGCAGGTCATGATCCACTCCTACGGCGGCTATACGACCAACCTCTCGCTCGCTGACCTGCACGTCGAGGGTAACCTCTTCGCCCACGGCCACGGCGGCGAGCCGCTCACGCGCGAGCACGGCTGGCCCTTGCGCCTCGTCGTGCCCCAGCTCTACTTCTGGAAGAGCGCGAAATGGGTGCGCGGCCTCGTCTTCCTCGACGAGGAGAAGCCCGGCTTCTGGGAGAGCTACGGCTACCACATCCGCGGCGATCCCTGGAAAGAGGAGCGCTACTCGTAAGCGCCCTATTACCGCGCGAACGGTACCGGCAGGTTGTGATCCCTACTGTCGCGCGGTATCATAAGCACACCGAAGGGGAGTAACCCCTAAAACGCGTCGTCGTCATTACGGAGCAATCCCGGCGATGCTCTACCCATGTGGTGGGCCAGACCTTCGGCTGATATTGAATCAGCTGGAGGTTTTGTTTTGTCCGAGACTGAGATCGCCTTCTGGGTCTGGCCGGCGTTCATCGGCCTTGTTTTCTTCTATCTCGCCCTCGACCTCCTGGTCTTCCATCGCGAAGCGCAAGAGATCTCGATCAAAGATGCCTTCGTCTGGAGCATCGTTTGGACCGCTCTCGGGCTCGGGTTCGCGGGCGTTGTATGGCTCTGGCTGGGCTCGGAGCGTGCCGGCGAATACCTCGCAGGCTACGTCATCGAGCGCAGCCTCTCAATCGATAACATCTTCGTCTTTGCCCTGATCTTCGGATACTTCAAGATCCCCGCGGCGTATCAACACCGGGTGCTGGTCTGGGGAATCGTGGGGGCCGTCGTCTTCAGGATCGCTTTCATCCTCGCCGGAGCGACCCTGCTGGAGACGTTCGGCTGGATGATTTACCTTTTCGGCGGCTTCTTGGTGTTCACCGGTCTGCGCATGGCCTTCGGCAAAGAGATTGCGGTGCGTCCGGAAACCAACCTGGCTCTGCGTATGCTGCGTTGCGTTATCCCGGTGACGTCTAGCTACGACGGCACGCGCTTCTTCACGCGAAAGAACGGCTTGATGATGGCGACACCGCTGCTCCGCCGTGCTTGTCTTGATCGAGACCACAGACATCATCTTCGCGGTCGACTCGATCCCAGCGATCTTCGCGGTGACGGATGACCCGTTCATCGTGTTCTCATCGAACGCGTTTGCCATCCTCGGCATGCGAGTGCTGTACTTCCTGCTTGCCGGTGCCATGCATCGCTTCATTTACCTCAAGCATGGCCTGGCGGCGGTGCTCGTCTTCGTAGGCGCCAAGATGGTCTCCGAGGATGTCTACCACATGCCCATCGCCCTGGCGTTGGCGACTATCGCGGCGGCGCTGGTCGTCGCAATGGGCCTATCGATCATCGTGACGCGCAATGCCGAGCCGGAAGCTTCGAGTCTCGCCGAATTGGCGGACTAGAGTGCCGTAGCAATGCCTGACATCACCCCTATAATCGTCGCGAAGACAGAGGTGTGTCCGCCGGCCGGATGAAGACAGGAGCTAGGGGACAGATTTGTTGGGCTTGACGCTCGAAATCGCCATCGTGCTGGCGCTCGTTGGCCTCAACGGCGTGCTTGCCATGTCGGAGATCGCCGTCGTCTCCTCGCGCAAGATCCGCCTCCAGCAAAACGCCGAGAACGGCGACGCCGGCGCCGCTGCGGCCCTCGCGATCGCGCAAGAGCCCACCCGCTTCCTCTCGACCGTCCAGATCGGCATCACCTTCGTCGGCATCGTCGCCGGCGCCTTCGGCGGCGCCCAGATCGCCGACCGTGTCGCCCTCTGGCTCGAGGACGCCGGGATCAGCAATGGCCTCAGCGGCACGCTGGCCGTAGCCCTCGTCGTGCTCGTGATCGCTTACGTCACCCTCGTCTTCGGCGAGCTCGTCCCGAAGCGGATCGGCCTGCACCGGCCGGAGCGGACGGCCGCGATCATCGCTCGGCCGATGCAGCTGCTGGCGCGGGCCGGCGGCCCATTCGTCGCCAGCCTCAGCCTCTCGACCAGCGTCGCCGTTCGCTTTCTCGGGATTCGAGGCGACGAGGACGAGGCGGTGACCGAGGAGGAGCTGCGGCTGATGATCGGCCTCAGCGCCGCGTCCGGCGACGTGGAGGAGGCGGAGGCGGCGCTGCTCGACCGCGTATTTCACTTCGGCGACCGCCGCGTCCACGCGGTCATGACGCCGCGCACGGAGGCCGTAGGGCTGCCGATGGAGACGACGGTGGCGGAGTTCTACCGCGTCTACGCCGCGACGCCCCATTCCCGTTTCCCCCTCTTCGATGGCAGCCCGGACACGGTCACGGGCATCCTCGTGATCAAAGACGTCCTCGCCGCCCTCTCCCGGGGGACGATCGATGAGAGCAGCCGGGTTGCGGCGCTGGCCCGGCCCGCCTTCTTCGTGCCGGAGTCGAAGCCGGCCAGCGACCTGCTGCGGGAGATGCAGGCCCGCCGCATCCAGATGGCGATAGCGGTGGACGAGTTCGGCGGAACAGCCGGTATCATTACCGTCGAGCAGATCCTCGAGGAGATGGTCGGGCCCGTGCACGATGAGCTCCTGCCGCGCGAGAAGGAGGTTCAGGAGATCGATGAGCGGACGCTGCAGGTCGATGGTGGCATCAGCATCGAGGAGGCGCGCGAGGCGTTGAGCCTGGCGATCCAGGAAGGCCCCTACGACACGATCGCCGGCTACGTCCTGGAGCGGCTCGGCCACATACCGGAGGAGGGCGAGCGCCTGACCCTGGAAGGCGGCCTCTTCACGGTCCTCGAGATGAAGGGCGCGAAGATCGAGCTGCTACGCTTTACGCGAGCATGAGAGTCTTCCTCGTAAGCCACTGCGCCGCGGCGCCCGTAACCGGCAGGCCCGATGAGGCCGGCGACCTCGAGCGCTGCCTCAGCAATGACGGCCGCCTTCAGGCGGCGGCGATCTGCCGCCACCTCGGCGGCGCGCCTCTGGACGCGATCTACGCCGGCCCCTCGCTGCCTGCTCGCGCTACCGCCGCCGTGATCGCGAGGGAGCTGGCGATCGAGGCTTCTTCGTCAGACGACGCTGCCGCTCACGCCGCTGCGGCGGCCGCCGCCGTCGACGCGGCGGCGCTGGCGGCGATCCAGGAGCAGGCCTGGGCGGAGATCGAGGCGCTTAAGGAGCAGCACCCGCCGGAGGCTCGCCTTGTCCTCGTCAGCGACGCCGCCGCGATCGGCGCCATCGTCTGCCGCGCACTGTCGCTGGACTTGGCCGACGCCGGCCGCTTCGAGATCGCGCCCGCCTCCGTGAGCCTGCTCGAGTTTCGCGGCCAGCGCACCTTGATCGCCGCCCTCAATCACGTCTGCCACCTCGACGGACTGGGCTGACTCGCGCAGGATTGCGCCTTCGATAGCGACAGTAGCGGGCGCGCCTGCCTCGGTGGGATAATGGCCCGCCTGGAGGGATCATGATCAGCGCTCGCGAGCCCGGCCGATGAAGATCGGCGCCCACGTGTCCTCAGCCGGCGGTCCGGTCACCGCCTTCGACCGCGCCGAGGCGATCGGCGCCGAGGCGGCCCAGATCTTCCTGACGCCGCCGCAGCAATGGCGCAGCAACAAGGTCGACGACGAGCTTGCCGCCGCCTTCCGGGCGCGCAGCGCCGCCAGTAGCCTCGGACCCGTCTTCGTCCACGGCGTCTATCTGATCAACCTCGCGACGCCGGACGAGACCAACCTCACGCGCTCCACGAGCTCGCTCAAGTCCGCCCTCACCGCCTGCGCCCAGCTCGGCATCGAAGGCGTGATTTTCCACATCGGCAGCCACAAGGGTCAGGGCCTGGACGCCGTCTTCGACCAGATCTGCGCCGCCTGCCAGGAGGTCCTCGCGGCGACGCCCGCCGAGGCGCTGCTCATCCTCGAGAACTCGGCCGGCGCCGGCGGCAGCATCGGCTCGCGCTTCGCCGATCTCGGCCGGATCATCCGCGTCGTCGGCAGCGAGCGCGTGAAGGTCTGCATCGACACCCAGCACAGCTACGCCGCCGGCTACGATTTCTCGAGCGCGGAGGGCCTCGAGCTCGCGATGACGGAGTTCGAGCAGGAAGTCGGCTTCGACCAGCTCGTCGCCGTCCACGCCAACGACTCCAAGGTCGAGCTCGGCAGCGGCCGCGACCGCCACGAGAACATCGGCGAGGGCCAGATCGGCCTCGAGGGCTTTCGACGGATCGTCGGCCACCGCGGCTTCCGGGACGTGCCGTTCCTGCTCGAGGTCCCAGGCCTCGATGGCAAGGGCCCCGATCAGGCCAACGTCGACATCCTCAAGCAGATGCGCGAAGAGGCCGGCGCCGACTCCTGAGCGCCGCCGGCTAGCCGGAAGCGCCGACAGCTAACGGCGTCGCGAGCCGAGACAGGAACATCTCCGCAACCACGGCGATGAAGGCCTGCGCGACCGGGCCCAGCGGCCGGCTGCGCCGGCTGATCAGGGCGATCTGACGCGTCTGGTTCGGCAGGCCCTCGAGGTCGATCGGCCGGAGGCTGCCGCCCTGCAGCTCTCGCTCGAGAGCGACCCGGGGCAGCATCGCGATCCCGAGGCCCTCCTCCACCATCTTCTTCGTCGCTTCCATCGAGTCGAGCTCCATCTGCTGACGCGGCACGATCCCGTGCTGGCGGAACAGTCCCTGGGCCAGCGAGTAGTAGCTCGAGTTGCGGTCGAAGAAGATGAAGGGGTGGCCGGCGAGCTGATCGACGCTGATCGTGCCACCGTGGGCGAGCTCATGGTCCGCGTTCGCGACGAGGATCACCTCGTCCTCGACGAGGCCACGCACGTCGATGTCCGGGTGGATGTCCGGGTGGTGGACCGCGCGCACGAGGCCGATCGGCGCCTCGTCCGCGAGCAGCATCTCCAGCACCTGCTCGGAGCGTCCCGTGCGCACCGAGACCTCGACGTGGGGGAAGCGGGAGCGGAACGCCTTGAGGAGGCCCGGCAGGATGTAGGTGCTGACCGTGGTCGCCGAAGCGATGAACAGGGAGCCGGACTGGAGGTTGCGCAGCGCCTCGATCGCGTCGCGGCCGGTGCGCAGAGACCCGAGCACGCGCTCGGCGTGGGGCAGGAAGCAGGCGCCGACCTCGGTGAGGCGGACGCCGCGGCCGGAGCGCTCGAAGAGCCGCTCGTTGAGGTCGCGCTCCAGCGCCTGGATCCGCGCCGTTACCGAGGGCTGAGTGAGGAAGAGGGTCTCGGCGGCGCGGCTGAAGCTGCGCTGATTCGCCACCTGCACGAAAGCCTCAAGCTGGCCCAGATCCACTATCACTCACCTCGTATAGGATTGGTCTATCGATCCTAGCAGTAAGGTCGCGGCCTGACTATGGCGATGTCGTCTTCGCTCGCTTGGCCGGGCTCGCCCTCAGGGGACGTCCGCCGCCCGCACGCCCTGCTTCAGGACGACGACCGCGTCGTCGCCGCCGACCGCCGCCTGGCAGGCGAGCCGCAGAGGTCGCTTCAGGATCGCCTCGCCGCGCTCCGCAACCAGCGTCTTGCGCTCGCTGCGGCTCATCTCGACCAGGCTGCCGCCGCCGCTGACGACCTCCGTCAGGCAGGTCGTGCAGATACCCTGGCCACCGCAGGTCGTCGGCCAGTAGAGGCCGGCTGCCTGGGCCGCGGCCATGACCGTCTCGCCGGGTGCGGCGTCGTAGTGGAGCCCGGAAGGTTGTACTGTGATCTTGGCCACGTGGCGATCTTAGCATGGGCAAGGAGCCTGATTTGACCAGTCTGAACCCGCCGCCGGCGCCCGAATCGATGGGCGGCGACCCGCCGCCCTCGGAGTTCGACAGCGCCGTCAGCGCCGGTAGCACTTGGACCGCTGTCAACATCCAGGAGGCCTTGCCGGGCCTGATCACGCCCCTGAGCTGGTCCCTGATGAGCCCGATCATGGAGTACGCATTCAGCCGGCCGGCGCGTCGCGCCGGCGTCGAGCTGCCGCACGGCGATCCCTACGTTGCTCGCTTCTTCAGCCGCGCTTACCTCAACGTCGACGCGATCCGCGCCAGTGCCGCCAGCGTTCCCGGCAGCTCGGGCGCGGCTGTCGATGAGCAGTTCTTCGGCCAGGCCCGCGTCTCCGCCCGGCGCTGGCGCCCGCCCGCCCCGGCGGCGGTTGCGGCGATCCTGAGCCGCCTGCCGCGGCTCCTCTGGATCGGCCTCCGCTCGGCCAGTGAAGTAGACATAATGGAGCGACGCCTGAAGGAGGCGGAGATGGCGGACGCGAAGATTGACCTCGCGGCCCTAACGCCGGCCGCGATCGTCGCGCGGGTCGAGGCGAACTTCGACCTCGCCCGCGAGGTCGGCGCCGCCCACATCGGCGCCTCGGGCGCCACCAGTGTCGTCTTCGAGTGGCTCGGCGGCGTCACGGAAGCCTGGCTCGGCGACGATGACGGTGCCCAGCGCGCCGTCCTCTGCGCCGGTAGCCTCGACCTCGAGAGCGCCCGCCCCGGCAAGGCCCTCTGGGACCTCTCGCGCCTCGCGACGCGCTTGCCGGCGGTCGCGGCCGCGCTCGTCGCGGCGGATGCGACGAGCGCGCTGGCGGCGCTGCGAGACGCCGACGATGCTGCGAGCCGCGTCTTCATCGCTGCCTACGACGGCTTCATCGCCCGATTCGGCTATCGCTGCGTCATGGAGACCGAGCTCTCGGCTGCCGCCTGGGAGGAGGACCCCGCCTCCGTGTTCGCCATGCTTCGCGGCCTGCGCGACACGCCGCCCGAAGCCAGCCCCTACGCCGTCGAGCTCCGGCAGCGGCTGCGCCGCGAAGCCGCTACGCGCGCCGCCCTTGCCTCGCTGTCGCCGCTGAAGCGGCCGATCCTCCGCCGCCTCCTCGGCGAGGCCCAGAAGCGGATCGCGACCCGCGAGCGGACGAAGTCGCTGCTCGTGCGCGGCATCCATCGCACGCGACAGCTGCTGCACGAGCTCGACCGCCGCTTCAGCCAGGGCGGCGAGCTCGCCGCTGCCGGCGACCTCTTCTATCTCACCTTCGCCGAGGCGGCGGCCCTGGCCCGCGGCGGCCCGGCGCCGGAGCTGCGCCGGCAGGTCGAGCTCCGCCGGCTGGAAGAGGAGCGCGACCGGGGCATCGTCGTGCCTGAGAGTTTTTTGGGCTCGCCGCGGCCCTTAGTCGGCGGCTCCGAGCCCTTGCTTAGCGGTCGAGCACTGAAAGGCATCGCCGTCTCGCCCGGCCAGGCCAGCGGCCCCGCCCGCGTCATCCTCGACCCGCGCGCCGACGCCCGCATATCGCCCGGCGACATCCTCGTCGCGCCGGTTACGGACGCGGCCTGGGCGCCGCTATTCCTCACCGCCGCCGCCGTCGTCGTCGATATCGGCGGGCCCCTCTCCCACGGCGCGACCCTGGCGCGCGAGCTCGGCCTGCCGGCGGTGGTCAACGTCAAAGACGGCTCGCGCCTCATTCGCGACGGCCAGCGCCTCAGCGTCGACGGCCGTGCCGGCCTCGTCTATCTCGACGATGCCGATGTCACGGCTTCCGAGACCAACGATCGGCCGGCCGGACCGGCGGCGCCGGCTATTTGACCCCGCTTCCCGAGTCCGCTACAAATTGAGCAAGCAAGTGAGCGATCGATTCGTAGAGCGAGAAGGCGTGCGTCTGCACGTCCGCGACTTCGGCGGCGAGGGGCCGCCGCTGATCATGCTGCACTCAGCCGGCTTCGGCGCCTGGATGTGGCAGCCGGTCGCGGCGGCGCTCCGCCAGCAGTACCACGTCTACGCGCCCGAGCTCCGCGGCCACGGCGACAGCGCCAAGCCGGAGAGCGGCTACGATTTCCCGGGCCTCACGGCTGACCTCGAGGTGGTCCTCGACGCGCTCGAGGTCGAGGCGGCTTTCGGCCTCGGCCACTCTGCCGGCGCCGTCGTCCTCGCCGCCCACGCTGGCCTTTACCCCGGGCGCAGCCGCCGCCTCCTCCTGATCGAGCCGCCGCTCCACCCGCGGGCGCCGGACTCCGGCTTCCCCGAGCCCGGCGCGATGGCGGAGCGCGCCCTGAAGCGAAAGCCCGGCTTCCCCAGCGCGCAGGCGATGTTCGAGTCGCTGCGGCCGCGGCCGCCCTTCGATAGCTGGCGCGAGGAGGTCCTCCGCCTCTACTGCGAGGAGGGGACGGAGGTAGCCGAGGGCGGCGTCATCCTCAAGTGCCCGCCCGCCTGCGAGGCGCGCATCTACAGCGCCGCCGCCGCCTTCGACGGTCGCGCTGCCCTCGCGAGCCTGGCGCTGCCGCTGCGCCTTCTCTGGGGCGAGGGCGGCTTCGGCGGCGACCAGGCGCTCGCGCCCGCGCGCCTGCCGGCCCAGGCGACCGTGCAGGTGATCGCCGGCACGAGCCACTTCGTCCCGATGGAGAAGCCGGAAGCCGTGGCCGCGGCGGCGCAGGCGTTTTTCAGCGAGGAGTGCAGCTAATGGACGATTTCCCCCGCATCGTCGTCACCGGCGTCGGCATGGTCACGCCCCTCGGCCTCGACGTCGCCACGTCCTGGGAGGGGCTGCGTAGCGGCCGCTCCGGCCTCAGCCGCATCAGCCAGTTCGACCCGACCGGCTTCGACGTCCAGATCGCCGGCGAGGTCAAGAGCTTCGTGCCCGAGGACCTCATGGACCGGCGCACCGCCCGCCGCTCCGGCCGTCACAGCCAGATGGCCGTCGTCGCTGCCAATGAGGCCGTCGCCGCCGCCAACCTCGCGATCGAGGCGAGCAACCGCGACGCGATCGGCGTCATGATCGCGAGCAGCGGCCAGCTCTTCTCGATTCCGACCCAGGACCGAATCATCGACGAGCGCGGTCCCGGCCGCGTCGACCCCCTGACAGTGCCGCGTGTCGGCCAGTACAGCGCCGCCGTCCGCGTCGGCCGTGTCCTCGAGGTCCGGGGCCCGAACTCGACCGTGAACAGCGCCTGCGCCTCGGGCGGCGACGCCATCGGCCAGGCGCTCAACCTCATGCGCCTCGGCCAGGCGGAGTGCATGCTCGCCGGCGGGTCGGAGGCGATGGTCGGCCGTGTCGGGATCGCCTCGCTAGGCGGCCTCGGCGCCCTGACCAAGGCCTGGAACGCGGAGCCGGAGCGCGGCTCGCGCCCCTTCGACGCGAAGCGCAGCGGCTTCGTCATCGGCGAGGGCGCTGCCATCCTCGTCCTCGAGACCGAGGCGTTCGCGCGCCGCCGCGGCGCCCCGATCCTTTGCGAGCTCGCCGGCGTCGGCTGGTCCTTCGACGCCACCGACGACGCCGCCCCCGACGCCGACGGCCAGGCGCTGGCGCTGCGCCGCGCCCTCGCCAACGCCGGCCTGACGATCGACGACGTCGGCTATATCAACGCCCACGGCACTTCGACCCAGCTCAACGACAAGGCGGAGACGGCGGCGATCAAGCAGGTCTTCGGCGAGCGCGCCTACGGCGTCCCGATCAGCTCGACGAAGTCGATGACCGGCCACCTCGCGGCCGCCGCCGGCGCCGTCGAGGGCGCCGTTTGCGTCCTCGCGCTGCGCGACCAGGTCATACCGCCGACGATCAACCACGAGTTCGCCGACCCGGACTGCGACCTCGACTACGTGCCAAACGTGGCGCGGCCGGCGGCGATCGACGCGGCCCTCTCCAACGCCTTTGGCCTCGGCGGCCAGAACAGCTGCATCGCCTTCCGGCGGTTTAGCTAGGCATGGCCTTTATTCAGTGGCTCCATCGCGGTATGGCGCCGCGTGAGGCAGTCGGCGGCAAAGGTGCGTCGCTAGCGGCGCTGATCGGCGCCGGCTTCAGCGTCCCCGCCGGCTTCGCCGTGACGATCGATGGCTACCGGCGGTTCGCCGAAGTGGCCGGCCTCGCCGCTGCTGACAAGAACCTCGAGCCCAGCGACGCGGCTGCCGCCATCGGCGGTCGCATTGCCTCTACGCCCCTGCCCGACGATCTGCGCCGCGAGATCGGCGCAGCTTACGATGAGCTCGCCGCGATGGCTGGGCTGGCCTGCGCCGTTCGCTCATCCGCCCTCTCGGAGGACGGCGCTGCCGCCGCGTCGGCCGGCCTCTACGAGTCCTACCTCAACGTCGTCGGCGTCGCCGACGTCGTCGCGGCGGTACGCCTCTGCTACGCCTCGCTCTGGGCCGAGCGCGCCTTGGTCTACCGCGCCGCCCGCCGCCAAAGCGAGGAGGACGCTATGGCCGTGATCGTCATGGGGCTCGTCCCCTGCCTCACTGCCGGCGTTGCCTTCACGGCCCACCCCGTTACCGGCGCCCGCGACCAGGTGCTGATCAACGCGAGCTGGGGCCTGGGCGAGGCGATCGTCTCCGGGCGCGTGACGCCGGACTCCTTCCTCGTCGAGAAGGGTAGCTTCGCCCTGATCGAGCGCGAGATCTACACGAAGACGATAGCGGTTACGCCCCACCCCGACGGCGGCGGCACGCTGGAGATCGAGCTGCCGGCGGCGAAGGCGACGGCGCCATCGCTCAGCGACGACGAAGCCCGGGCGGTCGCGCGCGTTGCCACGGCGGTGGAGGCCCACTACGGCAGCCCCCAGGACGTCGAGTGGGGCCTGGCCGGCGGCCAGATCCACGTCCTCCAGGCGCGGCCGATCACGACCCTGACCTAGCGCCGCAGGCGGCCGTCGATCACGACCCTAGATTGCCCTGCACGCGGCCGTCGCGGCCGTCGATAATCTATAGTCGTGATAGCGCTCTGGTTCTTCCTCGCCGGCCTGCCCGCCGCCTACGCCCTCGACCGGGCGATCCTCCAGCTCAGCGATGCCCGGCGTCTGGACGGGGACGAGTCGGACGGGAGCCTGCCCTGGCAAGCCGGGCCCTGGCCGCGGCGCGTCCGCCTTGCCGTGGTCGCGCTCGCACCCTTCCTTATGGCCGTCGCCGGCTGGCGCTTCGACCTGCCCCAGGCGGCGGCCGTCTCCGTTTTGGTCCTCGCCCTCCTTGCTTGCACCGGCACCGACCTCATCCGCTTTCGCGTGCCCAACGTCATCACCTATCCGGGGACGGCTCTCGCTCTCGTCGCCGCCCTGGCGATGCCCGGCGGTGATATCACCGGTGCCGTAGCCGCTGCCGCCCTCGGCGGTGGCGCCTTCCTCGTGATGGCAATCGTCACCCGTGGCGGCATCGGCCTCGGCGACGTCAAGCTCGCCGTGCTCATCGGCGCTGCCCTCGGGCTGCCGGGCGCCTACCAGGCCCTGCTCTTCGGCATCCTCGCCGGCGGCCTCGGCATCCTCATTCTCTTTCTCGCCGGCGTCGTCTCCCGTCGCCAGGGTGTGCCCTACGCCCCGTTTCTCGCCCTCGCGGCCGTCGCCGTCGTCCTCACGCGCGGCGCCGTATTCGCGCCCCTCTGAGGCGCTGCGACCTCCCATTCCCGTCCGGCCGCACGTGGCATAGAATGAGACCGTGACCAGCCTCTCCTCCGGAAGCCCCCGTCTCGCCGCCCACGGCTCCTTCGTCGGGAGGGCGCAGGCCTCGGTCCAGGGCGAGGCCTGCGCCGTCTGTCAGCACCCGGTGCGGGACGGCACCGAATGCGTCGGGCCCTTCCTCGAAGACCTGACCACGAGCTGCGGCCTCTGGGAGCCCCACCCGAGGAGCGATCTCATCCCCCTGCCCCAGCCGGAGCGCTGGCGCCGCCGCCGTCGCGAGGGATTCGACCTCGGGCGCGAGCCGCGCGACCGCTGGCGTTAGAGAGGCCTTGCGATGGAATCGCCCAGCGAGCGCAAGCCACCGTCGCGCGGTATCGAGGTAGAGCTCCTCGACCACAGCAGCGACCCGATCCGCTCGCTCTATGTCGCCTATCGCACCGCCTACTCCGCCCTGACGCCGATGCAGATCGTCCGCCGCATCGAGGATGAGCGCATCGGCCGCGAGCAGATGCTCGACTTCATCGAGAAGCGCATGGAGACCGGCCACACCTCGCCGCTCGAGCAGGTCTGGTTCGAGTTCGGCATCGCCGGCGTCTCGCGCGCCTTCAGCCACCAGTTCGTCCGTCACCGCATGGGCATCAGCTTCGAGCAGCAGAGCCAGCGCTACGTTACCTTCAAGGGCGGCGAGTTCCCTTATACGACGCCGGAGTCGGTGAAGCGCAAGGGCCTCGAGGGCGAGCTCGAGGCCGAGTTCGAGCGCGTCGCCGCCCTCTACGACCGCATGATCGAGGCCGGCGTGCCAGCGGAGGACGCCCGGTTCGTCCTGCCCAACGCTACGAGCACCAACTTCAAGGTCACGGTCAACTTCCTCGAGCTCCTCCACATCGGCGACCTCCGCCTCTGCACCCGGGCCCAGTGGGAGTTCCGCAAGGTCGTCGCCCTCATGCGCGCCGAAGTGATGCGCGCCTTCCCGGCCCTCGGCCGCTACGTCCAGCCGAAGTGCGGCGAGCACCGCCTCGGTTACTGCGATGAGTCTTACGAGGACTGGCTGGCGTGTCCCCTTGGAAGGAAAAGGCCCCATAAGGCGAAGCTATTTGGCGTCTATCAGAAGGTTGGAGAGAGCTATGAGAGTTATGTTCCTCCGGCCAAACCTGAGCGAAGGCGGCCGCGGCCGGAGATGAAAGATGCCGTCCCGCTGTTTGAGGTGCCAGAAAGCGAAACCAAGGCGAAGGCAATCGGATCAGGCGAGAGACGCAGCCTCTTTAGCGAAAATGATCTCATCTTGATTGAGCCTCTCGACGAACTCGATTTCGCAACTATAGAAGCCGAAGATAGCAGCACTGGTCGGCGATAGCAGTGTTCAGGAAGGAATGTTGGAGGCGCCCAGTTGCCCACCATTTGACGGAACGCAGCAATCAAATGGAATTGTCACCGTCCTTGGCGACGGGTCCGCATAGCCCTCTCTCATGACGGCCGAGAAGGTGATCATCTACACGGCGCCGAGCTGCCGCACCAGCGACCGGGCCCGCGAGGCGCTCCTGGCCGAGGTCGTCGACCTCGAAGAGCGGGACGTCATGAAGAGCAAAGCCTGGTTCGACGAGGCGCTGACCTACTCGATTTTCGTGCCGATCATCCTCCGCGGCGGCAAGGTCGAGCTCGGCTGGAAGGGCGCCTTCGGCTGAGCGATCTTCTAAGGGCCGTGCGCCTTTGCTCGGTTCTCGCGCCGGCCGCGGGCTGCTAGAATTAGCGCACGATGGCAGAGACTGAAAAGCTCATCATCTACACCACCCCAAACTGCAGCACCTGCGACCAAGCGCGCGCCGACCTCACCGCCGACGGCGTCGACTTCGAGGAGCGCGACATCATGGCGAAGCAGGAGTGGTTCGACGAGGCGCTCGGCTACGCGATCGCCGTGCCGATCATCCTCCGCGGCGCCAAGGTCGAGTACGGCTGGAAGGGCGACATCGGCTGTCCGATCTTCTAGAGTCACCCGATAACTCCGTCCCGCGCCCAATCTGAATTCTTCAACAAAACCGAATAAAAAGCTCATAATCATTGACTAAACGGCCGCTTCGCGCTACTATCCGGACATGGAGACAACGCGCGAGCAGGTCCTGCGGCTCGTCGGCGGCCACCGTGAGGCGACCGTCGGCCAACTGGCGGACGCGCTCGATCTGAGCCAGGCCGCCGTCCGCCGCCACCTCGACGCTCTGCGCGGCGACGGCCTCGTCGACGTGAAGCTCGCCCGGCACGGCGTCGGCCGCCCCGCCCTCCTCTTCTTCGTTACCGAGCGCGGCGCCGAGCTCGCCGGCCGCGCTTACGCCCACCTGCTCTCCCGTCTCGTGCGGCGCTTCGAGGGCATGGACGCGCTCACCGTCGGCTCAGGCCCGGAGCTGCTCGACCGCGCTTTCAGCGGCGTCGCCGCTGAGATCGCCGCCGAGCACCAGTTCGAGGTCCACGGCACCTCCCTCGGCGAGCGGGTCGCCGCCACCAGCCGCGCTTTGGAAGGCGAAGGCATCGTCGACGGCTGGCAGAAAGAGGGCAGCGTCTTCAAGCTCGTCAACGGCGACTGTCCCTACCTGAAGCTGGCCGAGAGCAGCAGCCTACCCTGCCGCTCCGACCGCGAGAGCATCGAGCTCCTCGTCGGCGCCAGAGTCGAGCAGACAAGGCGGATCGTCGACGGCGCACCGATCTGCGAGTACGTAGTCCAGCCCGAGCCCATCGACCTCGTCGAGGAGCGCGGGCCCAGGTCATAGGAGCGAACGAAGGGGCATGAGTGCGAACGGGGCAATCCTCGAGGTCGAAGACCTCCACGTAAGCATCGAGGGCAAGGAGATCGTCGACGGCTTCACGCTGTCGATCCCAGCCGGCGAGGTTCACGCCATCATGGGGCCCAACGGCTCCGGCAAGAGCACCCTCGCCAACGCCCTCATGGGCCACCCGCGCTACGCCGTCACCGCCGGCAAGGTCAGCCTCAAAGGCGAGGACATCACTGACCTCAGCCCGGACCAGCGGGCGCAGCGCGGCCTCTTTCTCGCCATGCAGTACCCCACGGCGCTGCCCGGCGTGACCATGGTCAACTTCCTCCGCGCCGCCCTCAAGTCCGTCCAGGGCCGCGACGTGCCGGTGCGCGAGTTCCGCCAGCGCCTTCTAGATGCCATGGCCCTCCTCAAGATGGACGAGTCCTTCGCCCGCCGCTACGTCAACGACGGCTTCTCCGGCGGCGAGAAGAAGCGAGCCGAGGTCCTCCAGATGAGCATCCTCCGCCCCGCTTTGGCCGTGATGGACGAGACCGACTCCGGCCTCGACATCGACGCCCTGCGAACCGTCTCGGAGGGCATAAACGCGATGCGCGGCCCCGAGATCAGCATTTTGCTCATCACCCACTACCAGCGCATGCTGAACTACATCACGCCGGATCAGGTCCACGTCCTCTACAAGGGTCGCATCGTCCGCTCCGGCGGCGCCGACCTGGCCGCCGAGCTGGAGGCCAAGGGCTACGACTGGATCACCGGCCCCCTAGACGCTGAAGGGAGCGCTTGAGATGACGACCACCAAACCAGAGGAGATCGTCGGCGGCTACAAGTACGGCTGGCACGACCCCGAGTTCAAGCCCGTCAATGCGCCCCGCAAGGGCATCGACCGCGATGTCGTCGCCCAGATCTCCGAGCTGAAGAACGAGCCGCAGTGGATGCGCGACTTCCGGCTCCGCGCCCTCGAGATCTTCGAGTCGAAGCCGATGCCCACGGGCTTCTGGGGCGGCAACATCCAGGGCTACCCGCTCGACTTCGACGACATCTACTACTACGTCAAGCCGATGGAGGGTCAGGGCAAGACCTGGGAGGAGGTGCCGGACGAGATCAAGCGCACCTTCGACAAGCTCGGCATCCCGGAGGCGGAGCGCCAGTTCCTCGCCGGCGTCGGCGCCCAGTACGATTCCGAAGTCGTCTACCACAAGATCCGCGAGGACCTCGAGAAGCAAGGCGTCCAGTTCCTCGACATGGACAGCGCCCTGCGCGAGCACGAGGAGGTCGTCAAGCAGTACTTCGGCACCATTATCCCCGCCGCCGACAACAAGTTCGCCGCCCTCAACTCCGCCGTATGGTCGGGCGGCAGCTTCGTCTACGTGCCCGCCGGCGTGAAAGTCGAGATCCCGATCCAGGCCTACTTCCGGATCAACACTGAGAGCATGGGCCAGTTCGAGCGGACGCTGATCATCGCCGAGCCGGGGAGCTTCATCCACTACGTGGAGGGCTGCACCGCCCCCACCTACACCAAAGACTCGCTCCACTGCGCCGTCGTCGAGATCATCGTCAAGAAGGGCGCCCGCGTCCGCTACACGACGATCCAGAACTGGTCGACCAACGTCTACAACCTGGTCACCAAGCGCGCCGTCGCCTACCGGGACGCCGTCATGGAGTGGGTGGACGGCAACCTCGGCTCCAAGATCACGATGAAGTATCCGAGCGTCTACCTGATGGAGCCCGGCGCCCACGGCGAGATCCTCTCGCTCGCTTTCGCCGGCCCCGGCCAGCACCAGGACGCCGGCGGCAAAGTAGTCCACGTCGCCCCCGACACGACCTCGACGATCGTCTCCAAGTCGATCAGCAAGGGTGGCGGCCGCACCAGCTACCGCGGCCTCGTCAAAGCCTACCCGGGCGCCACGAACGCCCGCTCGACGGTGCGCTGCGACGCCCTCCTCCTCGACGCCGACTCGCGCTCCGACACCTACCCGGTGATGGAGATCGACGAGGAGCAGGTGACGATCCAGCACGAGGCGACGGTAAGCAAGGTGGGCGAGGATCAGCTCTTCTACCTCCAGAGCCGCGGCATCGAGGAAACCGAGGCAACGAAGATGATCGTCAACGGCTTCGTCGAGCCGATCGTCAAAGAGCTGCCGATGGAGTACGCGATTGAGCTCAACCGCCTGATCGAGCTCCAGATGGAAGGTTCCGTCGGCTAGGCCAGCCACTGCGTGGCGGCAAGGGCTGCCGCGCTACTGGAAGGGTCCTTTGTAGCGCGGATCGTGGCTACTAACGGGTGCAGACGGGCCGCCTTGCACGCTCAACGACCGCGGCGATTATGGGTGCAGGGCTCAGCCCTGACGGCGATGTGGGTGCAGGGTTAGCCCTGCCGGTGGGTGTGCGTGCAGGGCTCAGCCCTGCACGGGCAGCATGAGGGTTGTCCCCTCATTACTACCCCTGATTCTGGCGGAGCAGCGCGAGAGCGATGCGAAGCCACGAGGTAACGAATGACGATCAGGGCCTCAGCTCCGGCGATAGATGAGAAGGCGGTGCGCTCGATCGCGCAGCGGCGGGATGAGCCCGCCTGGCTCCAGAAGCGCCGCCTCGATGCCTGGCGTGCCTTCGAGGCGATGGCCCTGCCCAACCCTCTCGAGGAGGAGTGGCGCCGCACCGACATCAGCGGCCTCGACCTCGCCACCGCTCTCGAGCCCGGCGCCGCTTTCGGGAAGGCGCGCCTGCCCCGCGACCTCCTCGACCGTCGCGGCCTCGCCGGCCTCCTCGTCCAGCAAGACGATGACGTCGTCGAGCATTTCCTCGGCTCGGAGGCCGCCCAGGGCCTGATCTTCAGCGACCTCCACACGGCGGCTCAGACGCGGCCCGACCTCATCGAGCAGCACCTTCACAGCCTCGTGGGGCCGACGGAGTGGAAGCTCCTCGCCCTCGAAGCGGCGCTCTGGCAGGGCGGCGCCCTGATTTACGTGCCGCGTGGCGTCGAGGTGACGCTGCCCTTGCGCTACGCCGCCTGGGCCGGCGGCAGGAGCTTATTTCCCCACCTGCTCATCGTCGCCGAGGAAAACAGCAGCGTGACGGTGGTCCAGGAAACGCGGTCGCCGGACGGCGCCGGCCAGGCCCTGATCAGCGGCGCCGTCGAGATCGTCGCCGGGCCCTACGCTCGCGTCCGCTTCCTCGACCTCCAGCGCGGCGGCAAGCGTGCCTATAGCTTTTCGACGATACGCGCCCGCCTTGACCGCGGCGCCGAGCTAACGGCCGGCCTCGTCGGCCTCGGCTCGCGTCTCAACAAGACCCGCCTCGATGTCGCCCTCGAGGGCGAAGGCGCCCGCACCGAGCTCCTCGGCCTCAGCTTCAGCGAGGGCAGCCAGCACTTCGACTACACCACTCTCCAGGACCACATCGGGCCGAGGACGGAGAGCGACCTCCTCTTCAAAGCGGCGCTCGCCGACCGGTCGAGCGAAGTCTGGAACGGCACCGTCCGGATCCAGAAGGGCGCCTCCGGCAGCGCTGCGAACCAGACCAGCCGCAACCTCCTCCTCAGCGACCAGGCGAAGGCGGCGCCGATCCCCGTTCTCGAGATCGAAGCCTACGACATCCTCCGCTGCAGCCACGGCGCCACGGCCGGCCCTCTCGACGAGGACCAGCGCTTCTACCTCGAGTCCCGCGGCATAGCGCCCGCGAACGCGATGCGCCTGCTCGTCGAGGCGTTCTTCAAGGAGGTCGTGGACCGCCTGCCGGCGCCCCACATCCACCCGGCGATCGAGAAGGCCCTCCGCCGCCGGATCGAGGGGAAGGTCCAGCTTTGACTTTCCAGCGCATCGCTGCCCAATCGGACGTGCCGGTGGGTGAGGTCCGCGTCTTCGACCTCGCCGGCGCCAGCATCGCCCTCGCCAACGTTGGCGGCCGGTTCTACGCCGTCGATAACGTCTGCACCCACGACGGTGGCCCCCTCGGCGAGGGCGCCCTCTTCGACGGCCAGGTCGAGTGCCCGCGCCACGGCGCCCGCTTCGACCTGAGCAGCGGCCGCGTCGTGGTGCTGCCGGCCGTCCGGCCCGTGCGCACGCACGCCGTCGAAGTAGACGGCGAAGACGTAAATGTGGACCTCGATGTTTGACGTCGATGCCGTCCGCAAGGACTTCCCGATCCTCGAGCGCCGCGTCCACGGCAAGCCCCTGGTCTACCTGGACAACGCTGCCACGACTCAGAAGCCGCGTCAGGTGATTGAGGTGCTCGTCCACTACTACGAGAGCTACAACGCCAACATCCACCGCGGCATTCACACGCTGGCCGAGGAAGCTACTACCGCCTACGAGGACGTTCGGTCGAAGGTGGCGCGGTTCATCAAGTCGCCGTATGGCGAGCAGAGCATCGTCTTCACGCGCAACACGACGGAGGCGATCAACCTCGTCGCGAACGCCTGGGGACGCAAGTTCCTCAGCGAGGGCGATGAGATCGTCCTCACGATCGCCGAGCACCACAGCAACCTCATACCGTGGCAGCTGATCGCGAGCGAGAGGGGCGCAAAGCTGCGCTTCATCGACATCGACGACGAGGGCCGCCTACGGAGCGAGCAGTTCGCCGACCTCATCGGCCCCAAGACGAAGCTGGTCGCCCTGGCGCACGCCTCCAACGTGCTCGGCATCAACCCGGTGCGGGAGATCACAGCGCTGGCGCACCGCCAGGGCGCGCTGGTCCTGCTGGACGGCGCTCAGAGCGTGCCCCATATGCCCGTGGACGTCGCAGACCTGGACTGCGACTTCCTCGCCTTCTCCGGCCACAAGATGTGCGGTCCCACCGGCGCCGGCGTGCTCTATGCTCGACCGGAGCTGCTGGAGGTAATGGCGCCCTTCCTCGGCGGCGGCTCGATGATCTCCCGCGTCCAGCTGGAGGAGTCGACCTGGGCCGAGGTGCCGCATAAGTTCGAGGCCGGCACGCCGGATATCGCCGACGTGATCGCGTTCGGCGCCGCTATCGATTACCTCGAGGCACTGGGTATGGATAACATCCGCCATCACGAGAAGGAGATCACCGGTTACGCGCTGGAGCGACTCTCTGCGCTGCCTGAAGTGACGATCTACGGCCCGATGAACGTCGAGGAGCGGGTCGGCGTCGTCTCGTTTAACTACGGCGACATTCATCCCCACGACCTCAGTCAGGTGCTGGACACGCACGGCGTCGCGGTGCGTGCCAGCCACCACTGCGCCCAGCCGCTGATGCGCCGCCTCGATTGCGCCGCCACGGCCCGCGCCAGCTTCTACGTCTACAACACGAAGGCGGAGGTCGATACGCTCGTAGAGGCGGTCGTCGCCGCCGGGCGCTTCTTCGCCACGGCCGAGGCGCCGGCGGTCCGGAGGTGAGGCGGTCATGACGACGCCCGTTCCCGAGCCGGCGCTCGACGACCTCTACCGCGAGCTGATCCTCGACCACTACCGCCATCCCCACAACCGCGGGTCGCTGGAGCACGCGACCAGCCGCAACGAGGGCTATAACCCGCTCTGCGGCGACGAGATCGAGCTCGACCTCGCGATCGAGGACGGGAAGGTCCAGGACGTCGCTTTCCGCGGCCGCGGCTGCTCGATCAGCCAGGCGTCGAGCTCGATGATGACGGACGCCGTTAAGGGCCAGACCAAGGCGGCGGCGCTCTCCCTGATCGAGGCCTTCAAGGCGATGATGCTGGAGCCCGAGAAAGCGCCTTCGGCGGCGCTCGAAGACCTGGAGGCGTTCCAGGGCGTGGCCAAGTTCCCGGTGCGGGTCAAGTGCGCCACGCTCGCCTGGCACGTGCTCGAGGAGGGCCTTGCCAAAGACGAGGCCGAGGCAGAGAGGAAAGAAGGATGACCGAGCAGATGACGATCACGCCGGAGGAGATCATCGAGAGGCTGATCCCGGTGGAGGACCCCGAGCTCCACATGAGCATCGTCGACCTTGGCCTCGTCTACGGTGCCAAGATCGACGATGACGGCATGGTGGAAGTAACCATGACGCTGACGACGCCGGCCTGCCCGCTGGGGCCGCTGCTCATCGGCCAGATCCAGGACACGCTCATGGACGCCCCCGGTGTCAAGGACGTGAACGTCGACATCACCTTCTCGCCGCCCTGGAACCCGAGCACCATGGCCAACGACGAGATCCGGATGCGCCTCGGGATGTGGTAGCGAGTCGCGCGCCACTTGCGCCTTTCGCGGCTGCGAACTATCATCCCGTCATCACCTTGACGGCCCACCTCAGGCGGGCCGTTTTGGCTTAGTTGATATTCCCCCGCGGCGCTGAACTCCAATCCAACACGGGACGGTTAGCTCGACAGACAGATGAGCGCTATTTATCCATTTCCCGACCTGCCCCCTATGCGGGCGGAGGGTCTCTACGATCCTTCCCAGGAGCACGACGCCTGCGGCGTCGGCATGGTCGCCAACGTCAACGGCGAGCGCTCTCACAAGATCATCGAGCAGGGGATCGAGGTCCTGATCAATCTCGGCCACCGCGGCGCCTGCGGCGCCGACCCGCGCACCGGTGACGGCGCCGGCATCCTCATCCAGCTGCCGCACGAATTCTTCGCCCAGGAGTGCGCCGCCCTCGACATCGACTTGCCCCACCGTGGCCGCTACGGCGTCGGCATGGCCTTCCTGCCCCAGGAGCAGGACCAGCGCCGGCGCTGCGAGGCCCTGATCGAGCAAGCAGTCCTCACGGCCGGCCAGGCCTTCCTCGGCTGGCGGGACGTGCCCGTAAACCCGGGCGCCATCGGCGTCCTCGCCGCTCAAGTCCAGCCCCGGATCCGCCAGTTCTTCGTCGGTCGCGGCCACGACGTCGCCGACGAGCCCGCCTTCGAGCTCAGGCTCTACGCCGTCCGCAAGCTGATCGAGAAGGCAGTCACGGCCTCCGACATGGTCGACCGGGACGACTTCTATATCTGCAGCCTCTCCGGCCGGACGATCGTCTACAAAGGCCTGCTGATCGCCGACCAGATCGGGCCCTTTTACCACGACCTCAGCCACGAGTCGCTGATCTCCGCCTTCGCTCTCGTCCACTCCCGCTTCAGCACCAACACGCTCGGGACCTGGAAGCTTGCCCACCCTTACCGTTACATAATCCACAACGGTGAGATCAACACGCTACGCGGCAACGTCAACTGGATGGCGGCGCGCGAGGGCATGTTCGAGTCGGCCGAGCTCGGCGAGGACGTGAGGAGCCTGGCGCCGGTGATCGCGCCGCGTCAGAGCGACACGGCGTCGCTCGACAACGCCCTCGAGCTCCTCGTCGCTACCGGCCGCTCGCTGCCCCACTCGATGATGATGCTCATCCCGGAGGCCTGGGCCGACCACATCCCGATGGACGCCGAGAAGAAGGCCTTCTACGAGTACCACTCCTGCCTCATGGAGCCCTGGGACGGCCCCGCCCTCGTCATCGGCACCGATGGCACTCAAGTGTGCGCCATCCTCGACCGCAACGGCCTGCGGCCCTGCCGCTATCTCGTCACGACGGATGGTCTCCTGGTCATGGCCTCTGAGACCGGCGTCCTCGACGTCCCGCCTGAAAAGGTGCTCTTCAAGCGCCGCATTCAGCCGGGGCGCATGTTCCTCCTCGACCTCAGCGAGCGTCGCCTGATCGACGACGCCGAGATCAAGGAGAGCCTCAGCCACCGCCAGCTTTATGGCGAGTGGCTCAGCGCCAACCGGGTCTCCCTGGAGGAGCTGCCGGAGCCGCGCTCGACCTTCGGCTTCGAGCCCGAGACTCTGAAGGAGCGCCAGAAGGCGTTCGGCTACACGCAGGAGGACATGGACATGCTCCTGGAGCCCATGGCCCTCAACGGCAGCGAGCCCGTCGGCTCCATGGGCAACGACGCGCCCCTGGCCGTGCTCTCCGACACGAGCCCTCTGCTCTTCGGCTACTTCCGCCAGCTCTTTGCCCAGGTGAGCAACCCGCCCCTGGACGCGATCCGGGAGGAGCTCGTCACCTCGCTCGAGACCTTCATCGGCTCGGAGCAGAACCTCTTCGCCGAGACACCCGCCCACTGCAACCAGCTCAAGATCCGCGAGCCCTTCCTCACGAACAGGGAGCTGGCCCAGATCCGCGAGCTCGACCGCAAGGGCATGGGCTCCGTCACGCTGCCCACCCTCTTCGAGGCCGGCGGCGGTGCCGGCGCTCTCGGCGAAGCCGTCGAGCGCCTCTGCGCCGCCGCTGCCGAGGCGGTCGCCGCCGGCGTCCCGATCCTCATCCTCTCCGACCGCGGCGTCGACGCGGAGCACGCACCGATCCCGAGCCTGCTGGCGACCGCCGCCGTCCACCATCACCTGATTCGCGAGGGCACGCGGACCAAGGTCGGCCTCGTCGTCGAGTCCGGCGAGCCACGCGACGTCCACCAGTTCGCCATGCTCATCGGCTACGGCGCCGGCGCCGTCAACCCCTACCTCGCCTTCGAGACGCTGGAGGACCTCTGCCGCCGCGACAGCTTCCTCCAGCCTATCGACTTCGAGACCGCGGCCCGGAACTACGTTAAGGCGGCCCACAAGGGCGTGCTCAAGATCATGTCCAAGATGGGCATCTCCACCCTCCAGGGCTACCGCGGCGCTCAGATCTTCGAGGCCGTCGGCCTGAGCCAGGCGTTCGTCGACCGCTACTTCACCTGGACGCCGTCGCGGATCAGCGGCATCGGCATCGACGACGTCGAGGCGGAATCGCGCGCCCGCCATGCTTTCGCTTACCCCCGTCGCAGCGTCGCCGGCGACGGCGACCTCAAAGCGGGCGGCTACCTGCAGTGGCGGCAGGACGGCGAGTACCACATGTACAACCCGGACTCGGTCGCGCTCCTCCAGCACTCCACCCGCACGAACAGCTTCAGCAGCTTCGAGGAGTTCACCAGCCTAATCGACGATCAGAGCCGCCGCCTCTGCACGATCCGCGGCCTCCTCGAGTTCCGGCCGGCCGAGCCCGTGCCGCTGGAGGAGGTCGAGCCGGCGAGCGAGATCGTCAAGCGCTTCGCTACCGGCGCCGCCTCCCTCGGCTCGATCAGCCGCGAGGCGCACGAGACCATGGCGATCGCGATGAACCGGATCGGCGCCCGGAGCAACACCGGCGAGGGCGGCGAGGACTTCCACCGCTATACGCCGGACCAAAACGGCGATTCGCGCAACAGCGCCATCAAGCAGGTCGCCTCCGGCCGCTTCGGCGTCACGATCAACTATCTCGCTCACGCCAGCGACCTCCAGATCAAGATGGCGCAGGGCTCGAAGCCCGGCGAGGGCGGCCAGCTGCCCGGCCATAAAGTAGACGACTACATCGGCTGGGTGCGTCGCACGACGCCCGGCGTCGAGCTGATCTCGCCGCCGCCGCACCACGACATCTACTCGATCGAGGACCTCGCCCAGCTGATCCACGACCTCAAGAACGCCAACCCGAGCGCCCGGATCCACGTCAAGCTCGTCTCCGAGTTCGGCGTCGGCACGATCGCCGCCGGCGTCTCCAAGGGCCACGGCGACGTCGTCCTGATCAGCGGCGACAGCGGCGGCACCGGCGCCTCGCCCGAGTCGTCGATCAAGAACGCCGGTCTGCCCTGGGAGCTCGGCGTCGCCGAGACCCAGCAGGTGCTCGTCGGCAACGACCTGCGCGGCCGCATCGTCGTCCAGACGGACGGCCAGCTAAAGACGGGCCGCGACGTCGCCATCGCCTGTCTCCTCGGCGCCGAGGAGTTCGGCTTCGCCACGGCGCCGCTGATCGTCCTCGGCTGCATCCTCCTGCGTAAGTGCCACCTCAACACCTGCTCGGTCGGCATCGCGACGCAGGACCCGGAGCTGCGCAAGCGCTTCGCCGGCGAGCCGGAGCATGTCATCAACTACTTCTTCTTCATGGCGGAGCAGCTGCGCCAGATCATGGCCCAGCTCGGCTTCCGCAAGGTCAGCGAGATGGTCGGCCGCGTCGACAAGCTCGACGGCCGCAAGGCGGTCGAGCACTGGAAGGCGAAGGGCCTCGACTTCGCCCACCTCCTCCACCGGCCGAATGTGCCCGCCGGCGTCGCCACCTTCTGCAACGAGGCGCAGGACCACGGCCTCGAAGGCGCCCTCGACCACGAGCTGATCGAGCGCAGCCGCGAGGCGATCGAGGGTCGGGAGAAAGTCAGCATCGCCCTGCCGATCCGCAACGGCAACAGGACCGTCGGCGCCATGCTCAGCTCCGCGGTCGCGATCCGCCACGGCGAGGAGGGCCTCGCCGACGGCACGATCGAGATCAACTTCAACGGCTCCGCCGGCCAGAGCTTCGCCGCCTTTCTCGCCAGGGGCGTCACAATGCGCGTCGAGGGCGACGCAAACGACTACTTCTGCAAGGGCCTCTCGGGCGGCGTCGTCGAGATCCGGCCGCCGGCCGTCGCGACCTTCGTGCCGGAGGAGAACATCCTCGTCGGCAACGTCGTGCTGTACGGCGCCACGGCCGGCAAGGCCTTCATCCGCGGCGTCGCCGGCGAGCGCTTCGCCGTTCGCAACAGCGGCGCCGAGGCCGTCGTCGAGGGCGTCGGCGACCACGGCTGCGAGTACATGACCGGCGGCCGCGTCGTCGTCCTCGGGCCCACCGGCCGCAACTTCGCTGCCGGCATGAGCGGCGGCGAGGCCTACGTCCTCGACGAGCGCGGCGTCTTCGCCGGCCTCTGCAACCAGGACATGGTCGACCTCGAGAGCGTCGGCGACGCCGAAGACGTCGCCAACCTGCGCCGCCTTCTCGAGGAGCACCTGCGGCGGACCGGCAGCGCCAATGCCGCCCGCGTCCTCAACGCCTGGGACGCGACGCTGCCGAAGTTCGTCAAGGTGATGCCGCGTGACTACAGACGCGTCTTGACCGAGCGCGCGCGCCGTGAGGGCACGGCTACGCTCGGAGCCGTCGCCGACTAGGGCGTCGTCTTGGGCGAGCCCACCGGCTTTCGAGACCGACCGCGCCAGCTGCCGCCGCGCCGACCCGTAAGTGAACGCGTCCGCGACTTCAACGAGTTCTACGTCGAGTGGCACGAGGAGGACGCACGCGGCCAGGGCACCCGCTGCATGGACTGCGGCATCCCCTTCTGCCACAAGGGCTGCCCGCTGGGCAACCTGATCCCGGACTGGAACGACCTCGTCTACCGCGGCAAATGGGAGCAGGCGCTCGCCGCCCTCCACGCGACGAACAACTTCCCCGAGTTCACCGGCCGTATCTGCCCTGCCCCCTGCGAGGCTGCCTGCACCCTCTCGATCAACCAGGAGCCGGTGACGATCGAGCATATCGAGAAGGCGATCGCCGACCGCGGCTGGCGCGAGGGCTGGATCACGCCCCAGGTGCCGACGACGCGCACCGGCAAGAGCGTCGCCGTCATCGGCTCCGGGCCGTCGGGCCTCGCCGCCGCCCAGCAGCTCAACCGCGCCGGCCACTCGGTCACCGTCTTTGAGCGCGACGGCTACGTCGGCGGCCTCTTGCGCCTCGGCATTCCCGACTTCAAGCTCGAGAAGCCGGTCGTGGAGCGGCGCGTCGACCAGATGCGAGACGAGGGCGTGGTCTTCAAGACCGGCGTCCACGTCGGCCGCGACATCTCGGCCGAGGAGCTGCGCCAGGGCTTCGACGCCATCGTCCTCGCGATCGGCTCCACCGTCCCGCGCGACCTCGAGGTCCCGGGCCGCGAGCTCAAGGACGTCCACTTCGCCATGGACTACCTCACCCAGCAGAACCGCCTCCTGGCCGGCGAGCAGATCGCGCCGGCGGAGCGGATCACGGCCGAGGGCAAACAGGTGATCATCCTCGGCGGCGGTGACACCGGCGCCGACTGCCTCGGCACCGCCCACCGCCAGGGCGCCGAGCTCGTCCGCCAGTACGAGATCCTGCCGGAGCCGCCCGAGCAGCGCACGGCGGGCAACCCCTGGCCGCAGTGGCCGCTGATCCTCCGCAGCTCCGCCGCCCACGAGGAGGGTGGCGTCCGCGACTTCAACGTTCTCACCAAGCGCCTCTCCGGCGCCAACGGCGTCGTCCAGAAGCTTCACGCCGTCCGCCTCGACTGGCAGCCGGATGCGAGCGGCCGCTTCCAGATGAGCGAGGTAGCGGGCAGCGAGTTCGAGGTCGACGCCGACCTCGTCCTCCTCGCGATGGGCTTCCTCCACCCGGAGCGCGGTGGCCTCGTCGAGAGCCTCGGCGTTGGGCTCGATGGCCGCGGCAACGTCCAGACGGACGCCAACAAGATGACGAGCGTCGACGGTGTCTTCGCCGCCGGCGATGCCGCCCGCGGCCAATCCCTGGTCGTCTGGGCCCTGGCAGAGGGTCGTGAAGCCGCGCGCGGCGTCGACCTCTACCTCATGGGCGAGACCGTCCTGCCGCGCTCCCTTTCCAACGCCAGCTAATCAGCCGCCGCGGGCCGCCTTCAGGAGCCTAATCCGGCGTCGTGCTCGCGGCTTCTTCCTCGATCTGGGCCGTCGCCTGCCGCTCCTGTGCTCGAGCCAGGCCCGCTGCCCGACCCGGTACATGTAGAGGAGCCAGATCATGACGATGATCAGCAGCCCCCATTCGAGAACCCGGAACCAGCGGTCCGTCGAGTCGAGGCTGAGGCCCGCGAGGCCGAGGACGTAGCCGATCGTGATATAAGTGCTCACCCAGAGGGAGGCGCCGGCGTAGTCCGCCGGTGCCCAGCGTCGATACGGCATCTTCAGGACGCCGGCCGCCGCCGGCCCCACGAGGCGCGTGTAGCCGGCGAAATGGTAAAAGAGGATGAAGAAAGTGCCGCGACGCAGTATCGGCTCGCGCACCTTCTCCACGAGGTCGCCGAACGAGGTCTTGTGACCGAAGCGCTCCCAGCCGAAGCGTCCGAGGAAGTAGCTGATCGTATCGCCGAGCACGGTGCCGAGGATGCCGAGGCCGAGGGCGAGAGGGAGGGTGAGGTTGCCGTTCTCCGAGTGGATGCCGGCGAGGAGGACCACAACGGCTCCCGGCACGATCAGGCCGAGCAGCAGGGTGTTCTCGAGCAGCGTGCCGAGGAAGATTACCCAGTAGCCGTAGGTCTCAAATAGGGAGTGGACCGAGTCGGCAACCCACCGGACGAGCCAGTCGTAGCCATGAAAGATCGCCACCGGCAGCTCCACGAGCCAGCGGAGGACGTCGGTTATGACCGTGACGACCGAGAGGCTCGCGATAACCAGCAGGGTGAGATCGGCCATAAGCGGGCGCCGCGGCCGATTCCCATCCGAGGCGCTCCTCAATTCTAGCATTCATGCTGCGCTTGCTCCTGCTTCAGCCGTCCGCCGCCCGTGGTCGCGTCTTAGCGATCGATCAGGTCCGCCTCGTAGATCTGCCAGAGCAGGTAAGCGACGCAGAGGACGACGGCGATGGAGATGACGAGGGTTTCCACGGAGGTGCCTCCAGCACGAATGTTCTGAGCACGACTGTAGAACACGCGTGCTGAGCCTGTCAAGGGCCCAAGGCGGTTTTTGCTAGCTATGCGGGCTGCTCGGGCTCCGCCGAAAGCGCCGCGACCCGGAGCAAGGACGCGCCGATCTCGGCGCGCTCCCCTTCTTTGACGTTCAGCGCCGAGACGGTGCCGGCGACCGCCGAACGCAGCTCGTTCAGCATCTTCATCGCCTCGATGATCAGGAGGACGCTGTCCTTCTCGACCGCGTCGCCCTCCGCGACCATGACCTCGGCGACGATGCCGGTCAGGGGCGCGCGCAAGGTCCACTCGCCGTCGACGAGCTGCTCCAACTCCTCGCCGCGCCGCCGCGGCCGCCCGCGCCCGGTCTCGATCTCGTAAGGCCGCCCGCCGATCTGGATGTTGAAGCCCTGCGGGCCCGCCTCGGCGAGGACCTCGATGACCCGGTCGTCGAGGACGAGGACGTAGCGCGGCGTGTCGCCGAGGCGGCGCAGCCTGACCAGCTGCCAGACGCCGTCAATGTTGACGCGGAGATTGCCGTCCGGCGTCTCCTCGAGCTCCGCTTCGACCGTCCGGTCGCCGAGCCTCAGGGTGTATTTCGCCACGGACCACCCCTTGTGCTGCGCCCCAGCCTTGCGGCCAGGCGCCAGCCGCTGCGCTGCTCGCCGGCGGCGGCTTGCGCGCCGCCCCAGCCGCCGCGCTGCCTCTCGTGGGAAAGCAGCGTCGCAACCAGTAGGGCGGCGTTCCCGTCGGCGCCTTCCGCGAGGCCCGGCAGGAACTTCCGCTCCAGGAAGCGTGTCTCGATATCGCCCGCGAGGAAGTCCGGGTTGACGAAGAGCTCGCGGTGGAAGGGCAGCGTCGTCTTGATGCCGGCGATCTCGTACTCGGCCAGCGCCCGCCGCATCCGGCTCAGCGCCTCGCCCCGGTCCCGTCCCCAGACGATCGCCTTCGCGATCAGCGAGTCGTAGTAGGGCAGGATCTCGAGGCCGTCGAAGAGGCTGCTATCGACGCGGACGCCCGGCCCCGCCGGCTCGCTGACCAATGAGATCTGGCCGAGGCTCGGCATGAACCCCTTCAGCGCGTCCTCCGCCGTGATCCGGCACTCGATCGCCCAGCCCGTGAGGCGGACGTCCGCCTGACTCAACCCGAGCGGCTCGCCGCTGGCGATCCGCAGCTGCGCCTGCACGAGGTCGATGCCACTCACGAGCTCGGTGACCGGGTGCTCTACCTGGAGGCGGGCGTTGGCCTCGATGAAGTAGAAGCTGCCGGTCGAGTCCAGAAGGAACTCGACCGTGCCGGCGTTCTCGTAGCCGGCCTGGCGCGCGATCGATATGGCTGCGGCGCCGAGGCGCTCGCGCAGTCCCGCGTCGACCGCCGGCGAGGGCGATTCCTCGACCAGCTTCTGGCTACGGCGCTGGATCGAGCACTCCCGCTCCCCGAGATGGATGACGTTGCCCTGGCGGTCGGCGAGGATCTGCACCTCGATATGGCGCACCGGGTCGAGATAGCGCTCGAGGTAGACGCCGCCGTCGCCGAAGCTCGCCTCCGCCTCGCCCTTCGCCAGGTGCAGCGCCGGCTCCAGCGTCGCCGCCTCCGTCACCAGGCGGATGCCTTTGCCGCCGCCACCTGCTGCCGCCTTGATCAGGATTGGATAGCCGATCTCCGCCGCAGCTGCCGGCGCCTCGTCGAAGCCCACGGCGCCCGTTGTCCCGGGCACGGTCAGCACGCCTGCGGCCTCGGCGATGCGTCGCGCCTCCACCTTGTCGCCGAGTTGGCGCAGCGACTCCGGCCGCGGTCCAATGAAGGTGATCCCGGCCGCGGCGCAGGCCGCCGCGAACTCCGCTTGCTCCGACAGGAAGCCGTAACCGGGGTGGATCGCATCTGCGCCTGCGCGCTTCGCCGTCGCGATGATCTTCTCGCTGCTGAGGTAGCTCTCCACCGCCGGCCCGCCGCCGATGCAGTAGGCCTCGTCGGCGTAGCGGGCGTGCAGCGCCGTCGCCTCCGGCTCGGAGTAGACCGCGACACTGGCCACGCCGAGCTCACGGCAGGCGCGGAGCACGCGGACGGCAATCTCACCGCGGTTCGCGACCAAAACCTTGTCAAACATCTAAACGCCCTCGGTCCCGTGAAGACACGCGGCAGCCCTCGCCGTCATGCAATGACCGCCGCGGTTCGCGACCAAAACCTTGTCAAACATCTAAGCGCTCTCGGTCCCGTTAGGACGCGCAGCAGCCCTCGCAGTCATCGAATGACCTCCTTCGCCCCCGTAAGCGTGCGCGGCAGCCTTCGCCGTCATGCAATGACCGCGGCAGCCCTTGCCGTCATGCAATGACCGCCGCGATTCGCGACGAGGACTTTTTTGAACATCTAGCCGCCCTTTATCCCCTGATGGCGCGCCGAAACGATCGCAAACACTGACTGTCATCAGTCCCGGTAAGGCTCGCGGCAGTCCTCGCAGTCATCGAATGACCTCCTTCGGGTCCGTTAAGGCACGCGGTAGCCCTCGCCGTCATGCAATGACCCGTTTTAGCACAGGCTAGAATGAGCGGCAAACCAACGCGGCTTTCGCTGCCGTTCGGAGGAGGAGCCCTGACCGTGAAGCGCCGCAAGGTCCTCCTCTCCTGGTCCTCCGGCAAGGACAGCGCCTGGAGCCTCCATACGCTCCGACGCGACCCCTCTCTCGAGGTCGTCGGCCTGCTTACGACCCTCAACGAGGAGTTCGACCGCGTCGCCATGCACGCCGTCCGCGCCGAGCTGCTCCGGCTCCAAGCGGCGGCGGCCGGCCTGCCGTCCTGGCCGGTGCCGCTGCCCTACCCGTGCAGCAACGAGCAGTACGAGTCGATTATGGCCGGCGTCGTCGCGAAGGCGGTTGCCGACATCCGCGCCTATCGCGAGCGCCAGATGGCCGGCAGCGGCCTCGATCTGCTC
Source organism: Dehalococcoidia bacterium (assembly GCA_963664765.2). Classification (GTDB taxonomy): domain Bacteria; phylum Chloroflexota; class Dehalococcoidia; order DSTF01; family WHTK01; genus WHTK01. Next base: position 168,769 of record CAXXWO010000006.1, read on the forward strand.
TTTCCCCTCTGGGAGAGCGCCACGGCGGCGCTCGCTCGCGAGATGGTCGCCGCCGGCCTCCGCGCCTGGGTCACGAGCGTGGACCCGCGGCGTCTCGACGCATCGCTTTGCGGCCGCGAGTGGGACGCTTCTTTTCTCGACGATCTGCCGGCCGGCGTCGACCCCTGCGGCGAGAACGGCGAGTTCCACACCTTCGTCTACGCCGGGCCGATGCTCGACCGGACGCTGGCCGTGACGCGGGGCGAGGTCGTCGAGCGCGACGGCTACGTCTTCGCCGACCTTCTCCCCGCCTAGGCCGGCGGCGCCGCCTCTGCCTGCAGCCGCTCGATCAGGTCGGCTATGGCAACCGCGCCGAGGTCCTCGCCGCCGCGCGTCCGCACCGATACGGCGCCGGCGGCGATGTCGCGGTCGCCGGCGACCAGCATGTACGGTACCTTCTGGAGCTGGGCGTCGCGGATCTTCGCCTGCATGCGCTCGCCGCGCTCGTCTACCTCGGCCCGCAGGTCGGCCGCGCGCAGCCGCGCCGCGACCTCCTTGCAGTAATCGATGTGGCGGTCGGCGATCGGGATCAGGGTCGCCTGGACCGGCGCCAGCCAGAGCGGGAAGGCGCCGGCGTAGAGCTCGATCAGGTAGGCGACCATACGCTCCATCGTGCCGATGACGCCGCGGTGGATGATCACCGGCCGGTGGTGCTGGCCGTCTTCGCCGACATACTCGAGCTCGAACTGGTTCGGCAGGTGGAAGTCGATCTGGATCGTCGACATCGTCTCCTTGCGGCCGAGGGCGTCGCGGATCTGGATGTCGAGCTTCGGGCCGTAGAAGGCGGCTTCACCCGGCGCTTCGTGGAAGGGCAGCCCAAGCTCGGTCATGGCCTCGCGCAGGACGCGCTCGCCCATCTCCCACATCGCGTCATTCTGGACGTACTTCTCCGTGTCGGCCGGGTCACGAAGCGAGAGGCGGTAGGAGTAGTCGGTAATGTCGAGGCGGTCGTAAGCCTTCTCGACCAGGCGCATGACGCCGGCGAACTCCGACTTGATCTGCTCCGAGGTGCAGAAGATATGAGCGTCGTTTAGTGTCATCGCCCGGACGCGGCTGAGCCCACCGACGACGCCGGAGCGCTCGTAGCGGTACATCGTGCCGAGCTCGGCGATGCGCACCGGCAGCTCGCGATAGCTGTGGAGCTTCGCGGCGTAGATCAGGATGTGGTGGGGGCAGTTCATCGGCCGCAGCACCAGCTCCTCGTGCTCCAGCGCCATCGGCGGGAACATGTTCTCCTTGTAGTGCTCCCAGTGGCCGGAGGTGTGGTAGAGGTCCACCTTGCCGAGGTGAGGTGAGTAGACGTGCTCGTAGCCGGCGCGGCGCTCCTCGGCGAGGATGTACTCCTCGAGGAGACGGCGCACGGTCGCGCCCTTGGGCAGCCACAGCGGCAGGCCCTGGCCGATGAGCTCGTTCGAGGTGAACAGGTCGAGCTCGCGGCCGAGGCGGCGGTGGTCGCGCCGCGCCGCATCCTCCAGGCGCTCCAGATGAGCCTCGAGCTCCGGCTCGGTCGGGAACATGACGCCGTAGATCCGCTGCAGCATCGGCCGGTGCTCGTCGCCGCGCCAGTAGGCGCCGGCGACGTTGGTCAGCTTGAAGGCGCCGACCCGGGCCGTGCTCTCGACGTGGGGGTAGCCGCAGAGGTCGGTGAAGTCGCCGTGCTTGCAGATGCCGACCGCCGGGTCGGCGATGCCGTCGATCAACTCGAGCTTGAACGGCTGCTCGGCGAAGAAGGCGCGCACCTCCGCCTTCGGCGCCTCGCTCTTAACGAACGGCTTATCGGCGGCGATGCTCTTGCGCATCAGCGCGTCGATCGCCTCGAGGTCCTCCGGCGTCAGCGGCCGCGGCAGCTCGAAATCGTAGTAGAACCCGTTCTCGATCGGCGGGCCGATCGCGTACTTCGCGTCCGGGAAGAGCGTCAGGACGGCCCCGGCCATGATGTGGGCGGCCGAGTGGCGCTGGCGGTAGAGCAGGTCGTCCATCCCCTTGATCTGGGCCTGCCGTTCTTCGTTCATGTCAAGCTCCCCTGGCTTCGCATCGCTCTCACGCTGCTCCGCCAAACTATAAGGAGTCTGAGGGGACACCCCTCAGACTCCCCGTCAGGAGGCTTCGCCTCCTGCCCTCCGTCGGATTCGGCCTCTTCTGTCCGATCAACATCACGCTTCATCCACCGGGACAGGAAAGACCGCGAGGCTCCGAGCAGGACTAGAGTCACGGCTGCTGCTACGGCAGGGATCCAGTGACCGGCGACAACACTCCAAACAAGCACTGCAAGGAGCGCCCAGCGAGCCAGGGTCCAGACCGCGAGAGTCGGCAGGAGCCTCGGCAATTGCTCCCGAGACACTCCGAGTCCGAAACCAGGAGCGAGCACCAAAAGTACTGCCTTACGAACCTGTCTCATGAGCTCCCATGACTTCCGCGGTAGCCAAACAAAAAAACCCGACCGTCACAGGGACGGTGGGCCGCCGTGGTTCCACCCTGGTTCGCCCGCCCGAATCGGCAAGCCTCGCTGCGCCGTTAACGCCGACTTACGGGGCCGCCTACTGGGCAGATCGCCGTTCGGAGCCCGGCTCGGAGGCGGTGTTTACGGCTGGCCGGCGCGGGGCTTTCAGCAGGTGCCCCGTTCTCTGGTCGCCGGCGCGGTCGCCGCTACTCGTCCTCGTCATCGCCGTTTCTATGGTGGGCGGTACTGGACTTGAACCAGTGACCTCAGCGATGTCAACGCTGCGCTCTAGCCAACTGAGCTAACCGCCCTTGTAGGAAGCCGATGCTAGCAAAGGCCCTCTAGGGCGTCAAACGGGGCGCTACTTGTCGGCGCGGCGCGTAAGGCGTTGCCACCAGCCCTCCGGCGGCTTCTCCGTCAGGCCCAGGCGCTCGCTCATCGCGGCCATGAGGGCGTTGAACTCGGCCTCGAGCCGCTCGACCTCCGCTGCTCGCGCGGCAGCGTCGGCCCGGATCGCGGCGGCCTCCGCCTTGGCCGCAGCCGCCTCCTTGCCCGCCTCTTCGACGATGCTCGCGGCCTCGCGGCGGGCCTCGTGGCGCAGGCGCTCCGCCTCGATCTCGGCCGTCCGGAGCAGCGCCTCGATCTTCGCCTCCGTGGCCTGCTGCAGCGACCGCAACGACCCCTGCAGGGACGCCTGATCGCGCTCCTGCGCCGTGCGGGCGTCCTCGATCGCGTCGAGGCGAATGGTGCGCGCCTCCTCAAGGGCCCGCTCCAGCGCCTCGCGGGCACGCCGGTAGGCGAGCTCCGCCAGCGTGCCGCTGGACTGCGGCTCCACGAGGTTACGCAGGCGCGCGATCAGGTCTTCGCGAACGGAGTTGTTTGGCTCTTCTGCTTGCATTTCAGGCCTTCCTGCCTGATCTATCGCATGCATCCTATCAGAACCGACCGGCAGCGGAGGCCGAGCGCAGGTCGAGTCGATGCTAGAATTTGAGCACCGAATGGATAACTCGCCGCGTGTCCGCGTCTTTTCCACCACCTTCGTCGTCGGCTTCGGCTTTGGCGCCTTCTTGGGCGTCGCCCTGGCGATCCTCGCCGTCGCGCTGGTCCAGGACGCCGAGCCGCAGTCGAATAACGCCCAGATCCCGACCGCGAAACCGCGCGCTGGCGCCAGTCAGACGCCGACGCCCGACGAGGCCGTCCGCACCCGGCAGGCCCTCGGCGTCCGCATTGGGCCGGGGGACGTCTTCGCCGTCATCGGCGTCCTCTCCCGCGGCGAGGCGCTCGATGTCGTCGGCCGCGACGAAGCGGCAGCCTGGCTCGCGATCCGTTTTCCCCCCGGCTCCGCCGGCCGGGGATGGGTGCCCGTCGACGCCGTCGATGGCCTCTCCGGCGTGGACGGGCTCGTCGTAGCCCTGCCGACGCAGCTGCCCCGCGCCGTTTTCACCACTCCCACCTTCGGCGGGACCGCGGTCAGCGACACTCCCGGCTTCGGCCCGCCGGCCGCTGGCGCAACCGGGACTCCGACGCCGAGCGGCCCGCCGGACCTGACCGTCACCAGCCTCACCCGGCTGCCGGACGGCCGCGTCGAAGTCGTCATCGCCAACCTCGGCCCCGGCGAGCTCGACGGACTCTCGATCTTCGTCAGAGTGAATGACCTCTCGACCGTGAGTGAGACGATCGTATCGCCGCCGACCCGGCTCGCCGTCGGCGACAGCATCACGCTGGAGACGACCCGCTTCACAGTCCCGGCGCCGCGGGCGATCCAGGCTACGGTCGACCCGTTCAGCAGCGGCCCTGACGCGGATCGCTCCAACAACTTTCTCCAGCTCACGCTCAGCCCGCCGCCGACCCCTACGCGCACGCCGACGCGCGAGCCCCGCTGAGCCGCCCCGGCCGCTTCGGGCGCGGCTGGCAATCAGGAAGCGAGCGCGTATAATGAACCTGCCGCCTGGACGGACGGACGGACCAAATTCCAGCCCGCCGCGAGCGGCCGGCGTCTTGGGAGGGAACGTGGCAGCAAGACCTAGGACGCTCGGCGAGCTCCGCAGCTCCGGCTACCAGACCGAGACGGTCAAGCAGGAGATGCGCCGCAACCTTATCGACAAGATGCGCCGGAACGAGCTTCTCTTCCCCGGCATCCTTGGCTTCGACGAGACCGTGATCCCCCAGGTCCAGAACGCGGTCCTCTCCGGTCAGGACGTGATCTTCCTCGGCGAGCGGGGCCAGGCCAAGTCGCGGCTCATCCGCTCTCTCGCCAACCTCCTTGACGACGAGATCCCGGTAGTCGCCGGCAGCGAGGTCAACGACGACCCCTTCAAGCCGATCTCCCGCCACGCCCGCGACCTGCTCGCGGAGAACGGCGACGAGACCGAGATCGAGTGGGTGGGGCGCGACCGTCGCTACGGCGAAAAGCTCGCGACGCCCGACATCACGATCGCCGACCTGATCGGCGAGGTCGACCCGATCCGGGTTGCCGAGGGCCGTTACCTGGCGGACGAGCTCACGATCCACTACGGCCTCATTCCGCGCGCGAACCGCGGCATCTTCGCGATCAACGAGCTGCCCGACCTCGCCGAGCGCATTCAAGTCGGCCTCTTCAACATCATGGAAGAGCGCGACATCCAGATCCGCGGCTACCGCATCCGCCTCGAGCTCGACGTCTTCCTCGTCTCCAGCGCTAACCCCGAGGACTACACCAACCGCGGCCGGATCATCACGCCGCTCAAGGACCGCTACGGCGTCCAGATCCGGACTCACTACCCCCGCACCGTCGAGCACGAGATCCAGATCATGGAGCAGGAGCGCCTGAGCTTCAAAGACGACTTCAAAGTCATCGTGCCCCAGTACATGAAGGAGATCGTCGCCGAGATCAGCCGCCTTGCCCGCCGCAGTCCGGACGTCAACCAGCGCTCTGGCGTCTCCGTGCGCGCCTCGATCGCCAACTACGAGAGCCTTCTCGCCAACGCCATGCGTCGCGCCATCGCCACCGGCGAGCAGACCGTCGTGCCCCGGATCAGCGACCTCCCTTACGTCATCCCCGCGATCGCCGGCAAGGTGGAGTTCGAGACCGTCGAAGAGGGCAAGGAAGAGCAGATCATCGAGAAGCTCATCCAGGGCGCCGTCCTCGCCGTCTTCAACCGCTACTTCAGCGTCTCCGACTTCGAGGACATCGTCACGCGCTTCAAGTCCGGCGTCTCGATCGAGGTCGGCGACATGCTCGCGGCCCCCACCTACGACCGCACCGTCAAGCAGGTGGAGGGCCTGCGGGCCCACGTCCTCCAGATCGAGGCCAAGCCGAGCGCGCCCCAGACCGCCTCGATCGTCGAGTTCATCCTCGAAGGCCTCCATCTCAACAAGCGTCTGAACAAGGATAAGGTCGGGTCGAAGGCACAGTACCGCGGCTAACGGCCGCAGGGGGCATCGATGGTCAGCAGGTACCGCTACAGCGAGTGGGACGGCAACCAGGAGATACCGCCCCTCGATCCGGACCAGGTCCTCGAAGCCCTCACCGATGACCTGATGAACTTCGGCGACCTCCAGCACGCCCTGCGCAACCTCGTCCAGCGCGGCATGCGTAACCCAGACGGCGACCGCACCCAGGGCCTGCGCGACCTCCTCCAGCAGCTCCGCCAGCAGCGTCGCCAGACGCTGGATCGCTTCAACCTCTCATCCGCCTTCGATGACATCCAGAACCGCCTCGAGGAGATCGTCGGCAAGGAGCGCGGCACGCTCGACGACCGCCTGGCCGAAGACGGCGGCGGCGAGCCGCCCTCCGGCGACGATGCCAACGACATCGACGAGGCTGGCACCGACCAGGCCGCCGAGGGCCAGACGTCCGATCCCGCGGCCGGTCAGCAGTCCGGGACGCAGGGCGAGGCCGGCAAGGCCGGCGCCGGCGGCAGCCAGGAGGCAGGCGGCGGCGACCAGGAGCAGCAGTTCGCCGAGATGCTCAAGAACATCGTCGAGCGCAAGCGCAGCTTCCTCGAGGGCCTGCCCAAGGATCTCGGCGGCCAGATGAAGGAGCTCCAGAACTACGAGTTCATGGACCCAGAGGCCGGCTCCGAGTTCCAGGAGCTCATGGAGATGCTGAAGAAGGCGATGACCGATACCTTCTTCAAGAACCTCCAGAACCAGATCGCAGACATGTCGCCCGAGGACATGGAGCGCATGAAGCAGATGGTCCAGGACCTCAACCGCATGGTCCAGGAGCGTATGCAAGGCGGCGAGCCGGACTTCGACTCCTTCATGAAGCAGTACGGCGACCTCTTCGGGCCCAACCCGCCCGAGAGCCTCGACGCGCTTGTCGAGCAGATGCAGCGTCAGCAGGCCCAGATGCAGAACCTGCTCGACTCGATGCCGTCGGAGATGCGCCAGCAGCTCCAGGATCTGCTCATGGACAAGATCGGCGACCCGGAGATGCGCGACGACCTCGCCGACCTCGCCGCGAACCTCGAGTACCTCTATCCCCAGCGCGACCTGCGCAGCCAGTACCCCTTCCGCGGCGACGAGGAGATCGACCTCAGCGAAGCGATGCAGCTCATGGAGCGCATGCAGGACATGGACGAGGTCGAGCGCCAGCTCGAGCGCACCCAGTACAGCGGCGACATCGACGAGATCGATGCCGAGAAGCTGCGCGAGCTCCTCGGCGACGAGGCGGCGGACACCCTCGACGAGCTAAAGCAGTTCCTCGAGACCCTCGAGGAGGCCGGTTACATCCGTCGCCGCGGCAACACCTGGGAGCTAACGCCCAAGGGCATCCGCAAGATCGGTCAGAAAGCCCTCGGCGAGATTTACACCCAGCTCAAGAAGGAGAACAGCGGCAGGCACCTCGTCGTCGACCCAGGCCTCGGCGTCGAGCGCAGCGAGGACACGAAGGCCTACGAGTTCGGCGACCCCTTCCATCTCCACCTCGAGAAGACGATCATGAACGCGCTGCGCCGCGATGGCGCCCAGCTGCCGGTCGCCCTCAGCCGGGACGACTTCGAGGTCTGGCGCTCCGAGCAGCTCACCCAGACCGCCACCGTCATGATGGTCGACCTCTCCTGGTCCATGGCCCTGCGCGGCAGCTTCCAGGCCGCCAAGAAGGTCGCCATGGCGCTGCAGAACCTGATCAGCACCCAGTTCGCCCGCGACTCGCTCTACATCATCGGCTTCTCCGCCTACGCCCGCGAGCTCAAGCCGGAGCAGCTCCCTTACGTCCGCTGGGACGAGTCCGTCCTCGGCACCAACATGCACCACGCCCTGATGATGGCGCAGAACCTGCTTGCCAAGCACAAAGTCGGCACGCGTCAGATCATCATGATCAGCGACGGCGAGCCTACCGCCCACTTGGAGCGCGGCCGCTCCCAATTCGCCTACCCGCCGAGCCCGATCACGATCCGCGAGACGCTCAAAGAGGTGCGGCGCTGCACCCAGAAGCGGATAACGATCAACACCTTCATGCTCGACCGCAACTACTACCTCAAAGAGTTCGTCAACCAGATGGCGAAGATGAACAAGGGTCGCGTCTTCTACACGACGCCCGACCACCTCGGCGAGTACATCCTCGTCGACTACGTCCGCAACAAGCGCAAGAACATCAGCGGCGTCGCCTAGCAGCGGCCTTAGCAAGCATCAGAGGGCGGCCCGAAGGCCGCCCTTCCCGTTCCCGGCTGCTGCGTAGATCTACACAGCAGCGCTCGATCCTCCTCTCTCGTTAGCGCCAAAGTTGCGCGTTTCCCTGGACGCGGCGTCCCGTACACGGCCGTAGGCTGTGTACGGGAGGACACAGCGATGGCCAACTTCGACTACGCACGATCAGTCATGGCCTCTCAGGATCGCTCCAGCTACCCCGCAAGCGGGACGTTGGGTCGGAGGCTGGACGAGACCTGGCCTGCCAGCGCCCACAGCATCCCCGACGGCCGCGAGCTGCCGTCGCGTCGCGGCAAGAGTAGAAGCTCGGACAGCGGACTCGACCAGAGCATGTCCTGGGTGGCGGGCGTTGGTGGCAGCGTCGCCTTCCTCACCGCCGGCTACCTCGGGATCGCGGCGAGCATCGAGCCGGTCCTCGCCCTCGCAATCGCGCTCGGCGGGCTGGCGCTTGCCGGCCTCGGCCTGCTGAACCCGTGGCTCTCATCGCAGTGGCGGCGGTCGGATCTGGTTATTGGCAGAGGCTGCTGATACTCGCCCTGAAGCTGCCGACCTTCGCTGCCCTCGTGGTGACCTTCCTGACAGCGGCGACGGCGGTGATCACTGCAATCACCCTAACGGCTGGCCTGGTAATTTTCCTCTCACCCGTCTTTTTCCCCTTCTTTCCCTTCGGCGGCGGCGGCAGCGCAAAGGAGTAACGATGACCGCTCAGCCTCTCGTCTGCCCCAGCTGCCGCACCTGGTTCGAGGCCGAGGGCGAGATGGTGCGCTGCCCTGCCTGCGGCAGCTGCTTCAGGGCCGAAGGGGCGATCCTCGACCGGGCGCGGTCGCGAGCGGAGGAAACGCCAGAGCTCGCTCCCGCTGAGCTGACGGGTGATGCGCCATCGCCTCCGGCTTACGCTGATGCCGATGTCGATGGCGTAGAAGCCGCCGACTCCTCCTGGCAGGACTCCCTCGCCAGGCTGGCATTTCTGGCGATCGGCGTCCTGCTCGCCTTTGCCGCCATCGATTCCGCTAGCGTGCTTGTCCTGATCGTCGGCGCGGGTTTCATCGCCGTTGCCGTCGCCTCCGCCTGGCTCGCGTCGTTCGGGCAGGGCGAGGACGCCCTCTCAGGAACACGGCTCTTCATCGTCGAGCTGCCGACCCTGACCTTCAAGTTGGCCTTCTGGGGCTCCACCGCCGTGTTTTACATCGCCAGCTGCACCGGCTAGCTATCGCGGCAGCCCTTGCCGCCATGCAATGGTCTAGAATTGCAGGCATGACGCAGCGCTATCACATCTGGACCGAGGGCTGTCAGATGAACGTCGCCGACTCGGCGAAGCTCGCAGCCGGTCTCGACGCCCTCGGCTGGGCCGAGATGCCGACGCCCGAGGACGCCGACCTCGTCGTCCTCAACACCTGCGTCGTCCGCGACCGCGCCGAGCAGCGCGCCGTCAGCAAGCTCGGCCGCCTCAAGGCCCAGAAGGGCAAGGGCGCCGACTTCCGGATCGTCGTCATGGGCTGCATGGTCGGCCCCAAGGACGACGATCTGCGCCGCCGCTTTCCCTACGTCGACCACTTCGCCCGCCCCCAGGCCTTCGAGGGCATCTTCGAGGCCCTCGGCCTCGCCGACGACACGGGCGGCGAGTTCTGGCCCACGGCGCTGCCGACGCCCGCCGGCCCGACGGCCTACGTGCCCGTGATCCACGGCTGCGACAAGTTCTGCACCTACTGCATCGTCCCCTACCGCCGCGGCCGTGAGGCGAGCCGCCCCGTCGCCGAGGTCAAGCAGGAGGTCGCCCATCTCGTCCACGGCGGCGTCCGCGAGGTGACACTCCTCGGCCAGACCGTCGAGGCCTACGGTCACGACCTCCCCGACCGGTCCGACCTCGCCGACCTCATGACCGCCCTCCACGACCTGCCGAACCTCGAGCGCATCCGCTTCCTGACCTCGTACCCGAAAGACATGACGCCGAAGATCGTCGAGGCCGTGCGCGACCTGCCCAAGGTCTGCGAGTTCTTCAACCTGCCGGTCCAGGCCGGCTCCGACGCCGTCCTCCGGCGCATGCGGCGCGGCTACACGCTTGCCGAGTACCGCGAGAAGGCCGATCTCATCCGCGCTTTGATGCCCGCGGCCGCGATCACGACCGACCTCATCGTCGGCTTCTGCGGCGAGACCGACGCCGACTTCGAGGCGTCGCTGCGTGTCCTCGAGGAGGTTCGCTTCGACAAGGTGCATGTCGCTGCCTACTCGCCCCGGCCCGGCACCGCCGCCGACCGCCGCCTGGCGGACGACGTTCCAGACGCGGTGAAGAAAGCGCGCCTCCACGCCGTCGAGGCCGTGGAGGCGCGGATCAGCGCCGACCTCAACGCCGCCTACGTGGGTCGCGAGGAAGCGGTGCTCGTCGAAGGCAAGCGCGACGGTCGCTGGCATGGCCGCACGCGCTCGAACAAGCTCGTCCACTTCGCCGGCAGCGCCGCGATCGGCGAGGTCACGAGCGTCAGCATCGAGCGCGCGACCGCCTGGTCGCTCCAGGGCACCGCCGCTGCGGACGCTCTGCCGCTGCTCTGAGGAGGCCACTCATGGTCGTCCGCGCCGACGCGGGCCGCGATGCGATCAGGGCCTACGTCGCCCAGGAAGCGGCGCGGGGCCTGGCGCACGTCACGGCGCTAGTGCGGAGAGGAGCGGGAGACGATGGCCGCTCTCGTTGCCGACCTGAGCGAGCACGAGGCTGCCTTCAAGCCGGCGCCGGGCGAGTTCTTGGTCGCCGACGCGCTCGAGCACCTGAACCTCAGCTTCGAGCGCAGTCAGGCGCGGCTAGCGGCGCTCTCGAGCGGCGAGCCCTTCGTCTGGACCGGGCCGACCCACGGCCCAGGCAGCCTGCCCGAGGCCGCAACCGCCTCGTTCACGGTCGTGCTAGATCGGTTTCTCGAAGGCACGGCCGGCGTCATCACGTTCCTCGAAGGTGCCGAGCCGGGGCGCAGCCTCGAACTGACCGCCGACCACGCCCAGTTTGGCCCCTTCAACTGGCTCGAGTGGGCCGTCTACTCGCATCATGTGCACACCCACGACCACGTCGGCCAGGTCGAGGCGCTCCGCCGCGAGATCGACCAGCGCCGACAGACCCCTGAGGGGCGTTGACGTCGCGCTACCCGCCGTCGCCTGGACGCATGCTTGCCAGGCGAACGGAAGCGGAGAGAGATCTTTGGCGATCGTCGCTCCAGGGGCCAGGGATTACTCGAACACCACCGAGCGGTTGCCGTGCAGGAAGACGCGCTCTTCGAGGACCAGCTTTACGGCCCTCGCCAGCGTGATCTTTTCGGCGTCCCGTCCCGCCTGGACCATCGCCGCGGCGCTATAGGTGTGGTTTACCGGGATGACGTTCTGCGCGACGATCGGTCCCGTGTCGAGGTCGTCAGTGACGATATGAGCGGTGGCGCCGATGATCTTCACGCCGCGCTGGTAGGCCTGATGGTACGGCTTGGCGCCAAGGAAAGCGGGTAAGAACGAGTGATGGATGTTGATCACTCGGTCCCGGTAGCGCGCGACAAACGTTGGCGTCAGGATGCGCATGTATTTGGCGAGCACGAGGTACCGAGGTGTGTAGCGGTCAACCACCTCTGTGACCAGCCGTTCGTGCTCCGCCCTGTCAAGATTCTTGTAGCTGACGTAATGAAACGGAATGTTGAACGGCTTGACCAAAGAAGCGAGTGCCTCGTGGTTGGCGACGACCGCTTTGATCTCGCCAGGCAGCTCGCCGGAATAGTGGCGAATCAACAAGTCACCGAGGCAGTGCGCCTCCGTGGTCGCCAATATGACGATCGGCTGGCGCTCGGCCGCGATTAGCTTCACGACGGCATCTTTCGGCAAGATCTGCTCCAGTTGAGCCACCACCTGATCCGGGGCAGCCGGCCCTTCAAACGCGGTCCGCATGAAGAAGTGCTGCGAATCTAGATCGACGAACTCTTGATTACTGAGAACGTTGTACCCCGCGTTGAAGAGAACGCCCGTAATCCTATGAACAAGTCCTTGGCTGTCCGGGCAGTCGATTCGCAGAATATGTTGCGGCACTGTGGACCTCCGTTCATCTGAGTATCGGTTTCCCAGCGCACGCAGGCCATTCAATAGGGCCCGGCAATAGTGGCTTTGGTGGGCGGTTACTCTTTGGACGATCGTAATCGCGACTAGGTACCTATACTGACCCTGTGCTCGCACCAGGTCCACACTCACGACCACGTCGACCGGGTCGAGGCGCTCCGGCGCGCAATCGAGCAGCGCCAAAGCGCCGGCCGCGTTGACCTCGCGCTACCCGCCCGTCTTGCTGCCGGATTCCGACTACGCGCGGGCGCTCCAGGCCCACTGCCTCGCGCTCGACGGCGCCTGGGAGGACTACCCCTGGGGCGACATCGTCTTCAAGGTCGGCGCGAAGATGTTCGCGGCGACCGGCGCCTCGCTGCCGGTGCGGGTTACCGTCAAGGCGACGAAGGATGACGCCGCCGTCCTCGCCGGCCTGCCCAGCGTCGCGCCGGCCCGCTACATCGGCCGCCACGGCTGGGTGACGATCACCGTCGCCGACGCCGCTACGCTCGACTTCGCCCGCGACCTCATCGTCGCCAGCCACGCGCTCGTCGCGCCGCCCCCGCGCCGGGAGCGTCGCTAGGATCGAGGCCGTCATTGCCGTTACTATCGCTGCGTGCAAGTAGCCGTCGTCCTCGTGATCCTCACCGTCGCCGCCGACGAGCTGCGCGTCCTCCTCATCCACCGCAGCGGTGAGCCCTACGTCGGCTGGTGGGCCCTGCCCGGCGGCCTCCTGCGACCGTCGGAGTCCCTCGCCGCCGCCGCCGCCCGCAAGCTCGGCGACGAGACCGGCGTCACTGACGTCTACCTCGAGCAGCTCTATAGCTTCGACGGCCTCGACGGCGCCGAGTCCTCGTTCGCCGTCACCTACTTCGCCCTCGTCGACTCAAGCCGCGTCCGCCTGCGCCCGGAGGCGACCTGGGAGCCTGCCTGGCACGCCGTCGCGCAGCTGCCGCCCCTCGCTTTCGACAACCAGAGCGTCGTCGACTACGCCCTGACGCGCCTGCGCAACAAGCTCGAGTACACGAACGTCGCCTATAGCCTCATGCCGGCCGCCTTCACCCTCAGCGACCTCCAGGCCGTCTACGAGTCGATCTTCGGCCGCAGCTTCGACAAGCGGAACTTCCGCCGCCGCATGCTCTCGCAGGGGATCATCCGGCCCACCGGCCAGACCGCCGCCCGCGGCGCCCACCGGCCGGCGGAGCTCTACGAGTTCAGCTCCCGCCAGCCGATGGTGCTCTAGAGAGGCCGCCGCCAGCGGGCTCGCCGCTTGACAGCGTCCGCCGGCGCTGCTAGCCTTCACAGTAAGTGTCACCATGACACTAAGTAACGCTCGCCAGGAGGCGCCGCGATGACCACCGCAAGCGAGCCCCGCGCCGACCTCATCCCCCTCGCCGGCATCGCCTGCGAGACCAGCACCGGCATCGAGACCCTGCCCCTCTCGAGCGAGCCCTCCTTCGCCTACTGGCAGCAGGACATCCCGAGCGAGTACTGGGACCTCGACGCCGTCGCCCTCATGGCGCGCGTCGCTGCCGCCCGCGAGCAGCTCGGCAGCCGCCTCGTCGTCCTTGGCCACCACTACCAGCGCGAGGACATCATCCAGTTCGCCGACCTCCGCGGCGACTCCTTCAAGCTCGCCCAGTGGGCCTCTCAGCAGCCCGATGCCGAGTACATCCTCTTCTGTGGCGTCCACTTCATGGCCGAGGCCGCCGACATCCTCAGCGGCGCCAACCAGAGCGTGGTCCTGCCGAACATGGCCGCCGGCTGCTCCATGGCCGACATGGCGGCGCCGGAGGACGTCTACGCCTGCTGGGAGGAGCTCGAGGAGGCCAGCGTCGCCGATAAGGTCGTCCCCGTCACCTACATGAACTCGGCCGCCTCGCTGAAGGCGTTCTGCGGCCGTCACGGCGGTATCGTCTGCACCTCGAGCAACGCCGGCGCCGTCCTCGCCTGGGCCTTCGAGCGTGGCGAGAAGGTCCTCTTCTTCCCCGACCAGCACCTCGGCCGTAATACCGGCGCCAAGATGGGCGTTCCCCTGGACGTCATGCCCCTCTGGGACTACGGCGAGCCTTACGGCTCCCTCGGCGGCATGAGCGAGGCCCAGCTGCAAGCGGCGCGCGTCATCCTCTGGCAAGGCCACTGCTCCGTCCACCAGCGCTTCACCGTCGACCAAATCGAGGCCGCGCGCGCCAAGTACCCCGCGATCGAGGTCGTCGTCCACCCCGAGTGCCGCTACGACGTCGTCCAGGCCGCCGACCGCAACGGCTCGACCGAGTTCATCGTCAGGGCGATCAGCGAAGGCGCGCCCGGCAGCCAGTGGGCCGTCGGCACCGAGATCAACCTCGTCAGCCGCCTCGCCCACGAGAACCCGGACAAGCTCGTCTTCTGCCTCGACCCCGTCGTCTGCCCCTGCTCGACCATGTACCGCATCCACCCCGCCTACCTCTGCTGGACCGTCGAGGAGCTGGCGCGGGGCCACGTCGTCAACCGCGTCGCAGTCGACGAGGAGACGGCGCACTACGCCAAGATCGCCCTCGACCGCATGCTGACGGTCGTCTAGACCCGAACCCAGGCCGTCGTGTCATCCAGTCTCACGCCCTTGGGCAGGCGGATCTGCGTCGTCGGCACCAGCGGTGCCGGCAAGACTCACGTGGCGAAAGCACTTGCCGCCACGCTCGGCTTGAAGTACATCGACAATGATGCGATTTACATAACCAAAGGCTTGCAACCAGCGCCTCGGGATCAGGTTTATCAGCAGCTCGACTCAGAGACAGCGGACGAGGGCTGGACGTTCGACGGCAACCTAGCCGAAGGGCCAGACGATCTTCTAGTTCTCGGCAGATCTGACACTCTCGTCTGGCTAGACATGCCGAGGTTGCTAGCACACTGGCGAATGCTAACAAGAACCGTCCGTCAAATTCTAACGAAGGAGGAGCTCTGGCACGGCAATACCAGGAGCTGGAGATCGCTGTTCTCCGCTAACTCGCTCCTCTGGCTCGTAATTAAGAATTATCCCGCTGGCCAAAGACGACGGCTAGCGCTCTTTAACGATCCTCAATACGCAGGCAAGGCTCGCATCCGCCTCGGCTCCCGGCGCGCGGTCGACGCCTGGCTTGCGACTCTCGGCAGCGGGCCGCTTCCTTAGCGGTGTGTCGCGTTTGACACGGCCCGGAGCCGCTGCTACGATCGCCCCAAGTGTTAGTGTCGTCATGACACTAACTAGCTCGAAGGCGGGGGCTTGCGCTTCTTCGACTACGTCATCGTTGGCTCCGGCATCGCCGGCCTCTACGCCGCCCTGATCGCGCGCGAGCACGGCAGCGTCCTCGTCCTCACCAAGGGCGGCATCGACGAGTGCAACACGAAGTACGCCCAGGGCGGCATCGCCGCCGCCGTCGGCTCCGACGACTCGCCTGAGCTCCACCTCGCCGACACGCTCGGCGCCGGTGCCGGCCTCGTCGACGAGGCCGCCGCCCGCATCCTCGCTACCGAAGCGGCGGACCGTATCGCCGACCTCGTCGGGCTCGGCGTCCCCTTCGACAGCGTCGACGGCGAGGTCTCACTCGGCCGTGAGGCCGCCCACAGCCGCGCCCGGATCATCCACGCCGGCGGCGACTCCACCGGCGCCCACATCGAGCTCACCCTCAGCGAGGTCGCGCGCCACTCCCACGTCACGATCCTCGAGCAGAGCCAGGCCCTCGACGTCGTCGTCGAAGACGGCGTCGCCCGCGGCGTCATCGCCCTCGACGCGCGGACGAACGAGCAGGAGGAGTTCGGCTGCAACCACCTCGTCCTCGCCACCGGCGGCTGCGGCCAGCTCTACCGCGTCAGCACCAACCCCACCGTCGCCACGGCGGACGGCGTCGCGCTCGGCTACCGCGCCGGCGCCGAGATCATCGACATGGAGTTCATCCAGTTCCACCCGACGGCGCTGCGCCTGCCCGGCGTGCCCGTCTTCCTGATCTCGGAGGCCGTGCGCGGCGAGGGCGCCATCCTCGTCAACGGCGAGGGCGTTCGCTTCACGCCCGAGTACGACGACCGCGCCGAGCTGGCGCCGCGCGACATCGTCGCCCGCGCCATCGTCAGCGAGATGGCGCGCACCGGCAGCGACCGCGTCTACCTCGACGTCACCCATCTGCCGCCGGAGCGGACGGCGGCGCGCTTCCCCCAGATCATGCACTACTGCGCCGCCAACGGACTGGACATAACGAAGGAGCCGATCCCGGTCTCGCCCGCGGCCCACTACATGATGGGCGGCGTCTCGACGAACGAGTGGGGCGAGACCAACATTCGCAACCTCTACGCCTGCGGCGAGACCGCCTGCACCGGCGTCCACGGCGCCAACCGCCTCGCCAGCAACTCCCTGCTCGAGACCGTCGTCTTCGCCAAACGGATCGTCGCCCGCACCCTCGAAGCGGCGCGGGGGCCGACCACGGCCGCGGCGGATGCGATCAGCCTCCAGCCCGGCGCCGCGGCGGACTCGCGGGCCGCCATTTACCGCCCCGACGGCGAGACGCCGCGGATCGGCGCTCCAGCCCGCGCCCTGCCCTTCGCCGAGACCGCCCTCAGCCTCGCAAACCTTCAATCCCTGATGTGGGAGAAGGTCGGCATCGTCCGTGACGGTAGCGGCCTCGCCGAGGCCTCGCTTCGTCTTGCCCACTGGCAGCAGGCGGCGCCGACGCCCCTCGACCGCCCGGCGAACGAGCTCAACAACCTCCTCCTCGTCGGCCGCCTCGTCGCCGAGGCAGCGCTCATGCGCAGCGAGAGCCGCGGCGCCCACTACCGCACCGACTTTCCCAGCCCAGACGAAGCCTGGCGGCGGCACATCGTCTTTCGCGAGGGAGACTGAGGCAGGAGGACGGCAGGCGTTTAGGATAAGAAAGAGCCCATAGAGGAAAGAGCCCGTCTTGGGCGGGATGGAGGCTGCAATGACCCTTCCTGATTCATCTCTAATCGACGCCGTCGTCCGTCACGCCCTCGAGGAGGACGGCGCCTTCCGCGACGTGACGACGCAGGCGCTGGTGCCGCCCGACCTGCGCGGCGCCGGCGTCTTTCTCGCCAAGAGCGAGGGCGTCATCGCCGGCCTGCCGGCCGCCGCCGCCGCCTTCCTCGCCCTCGACCCGACGAACGAGATCCGCTCCAACATCGAGGACGGCGCCCGGGTCGAGGCCGGCGCCGAGTTCGCGATGGTCGAAGGGCCACTCGCATCGATCCTCTCGGCCGAGCGCGTCGCCCTCAACCTCCTCCAGCGCCTCTCCGGCACCGCCACGCTGACGCGCGCCCTCACCGACGCCGTCGCCGGCCTGCCGGTGCGCGTCGTCGACACGCGCAAGACGACGCCCGGCCTCCGCGCTCTCGAGCGCTACGCCGTCCGCCTCGGCGGCGGCCACAACCACCGCTTCAACCTCAGCGACGGCGTCCTGATCAAGGACAACCACATCGCCGCCGCCAGCGACCGCGGCCTCGATATCGTCGACGTGATCAGGGCGGCGCGAGCCGCTGTGCCCCATACCCTGAACATCGAGATCGAGGTCACGAGCTACGAGGAGGCGGAGCAGGCGCTGGCCGGCGGCGCCGAGGTCATCCTCCTCGACAACATGGATGTCCCGGAGATGGCGCGCGTCGTCGCCATGATCGGCGGCCGCGCTCGCACCGAGGCCTCCGGCGGCATCACGCTGGCGAACGTCCGCGCCATCGCCGAGACGGGCGTCGACCTGATCTCCTCCGGCGCCCTGACCCACTCGGCGGCGGCACTCGACATAAGTCTAAACATCGAAACGATGTAGCATGTCGGAAGTCCTCATCCTCACGGGCCCACCCGGTGCCGGCAAATCGACCGTCGCCGCCGCCCTCGCCGAGCGCTACGACCGCGTCGCCCACGTCTCCGTCGACGCCCTGCGCCACTTCATCACGCCTACCGGCTACGTCGCGCCCGGCCGCCCCGGCTTCGAGCGCCAGCAGCGGCTCGCGGTCCAAAACGCCTGCGCCCTGGCCGCCAACTTCCTCGCCGAGAGGTTCGCGGTAATTGTCGACGACGTCGTGATCGATAGCGCCGACCTCGACCTCTATCGCGAGGGCCTCGCGGGCGCGGCCGCGAACCTCCACTACGTCCGCCTCCTGCCCCGCCTCGACGTCTGCCAGGAGCGCAACCGGACCCGGGCAGCGGAGCGGGTGTCACCGCAGCGGGTCGAGAGCGTCTTCCGCGCCTTCGAGGCGGCGGGCGCCTTCGCCGGCGCGACGATCGACAACAGCGAGCTCGCGCCCGAGGCGACGGCGGACCGCCTCCAGGCCCTCACGACCGCGGGGAAGAGCCTCGTGCGGCCGGCAGCGGCGCCCTAGCCCCGGCGCGGCCTATCGAGGTCGGCGCTGTCGATGACGACCGTGACCGGGCCGTCGTTGACCAGCTCCACCGTCATGTGGGCGCCGAAGCGACCGCGCGCTACCGTCACGCCCGCGTCGGCGAGCGCGACCGCGTAGGCCTCGACCAGCGGTTTTGCCGCCTCGGGCGGCGCCGCGGCGCTGAAGCCGGGCCGGCGGCCGCGGCGGACGTCGGCGTAGAGCGTGAACTGGCTAACGACCAGCGCGGCGCCGTGTGCCTCCAGCAGCGAGCGGTTGAAGTGGCCGTCGTCGTCCGCGAAGATGCGCAGCGCCGCCGTCTTTGCCGCGAGGCGCTGCGCCGTCGCCGCATCGTCGGTCGCCGTTATGCCGACGAGGATTAGCAGGCCGTCCTCGATCGCGCCGACCATCGCGCCGTCGACGCGGACGGCGGCGCCGGTTACGCGCTGGAGGACGAGGCGCATCGGTCCGAGGCCATGTCGTCGCTGGCGATGCTGGGCTGGCTGAGGCGGCTAGTCGGAGCTTGACGCCGCGTCGCTGCTGGTGGTGGCGGTGGACGCCGGCTTCGAGTCGTCGCTCTTGCTCGAGGCGTCGCTCTTGGCCCCGTCGCCGCCTTTGGCGCTGTCGCCGCTCGCGTCGCCGTCACCGCCCTTCGCGTCGGCGTTCAAGCCGATCGTCGCCGTGCCGCCCTTGCGGCTGTCCGTGGAGTAGAAGCCGCTGCCTTTGAAGACTACCGGCGGCGGGAAGAGAATGCGCTTCGCCATCTCGCCGCAGCGCGGACAGGGCTGCCGTGCCGGCGAGTCAAAGCCCTCATGCGTCTCGTAGCGGTGGTCGCAGCCCGTGCAGCGGTACTCGTAAGTCGGCACGTTTTCCTTCCTTCGCCGTCGCGGCGACAGCCTTTCGAGTCTAGCCCGAAGCAGCCTCGAGGGCAAGCAGGCTTAGCAGTCGGTCCGGGAGAGTGCTAAAGCGGCGCCCGCCGCTCCGCCGCCGCGACGGTATTGGCGAGGAGCATCGTCACCGTCATCGGCCCGACGCCGCCCGGCACCGGCGTGATCCAGGACGCCTTCTCCTTCACCGCCTCGAAGTCGACGTCGCCGACCATGCGGCTGCCGCTGCGCCGCGAAGCGTCCGGCACGCGGTTGTTGCCGACGTCGATCACGACCGCCCCCGGCGTTATCATCGGGGCCGTGATTGCGTTCACCGCGCCGACGGCGGCGACGAGGATCTCGGCCCGGCGCGTCTGCTCTGCCAGGTCGCGCGTCGCCGTGTGGCAGAGCGTTACCGTCGCGTTTGCCCCAGCCGCCTTCTGGATGAGCAGCGCCGCCAGCGGCTTGCCGACGAGCATGGAGCGGCCGACGATCACGACGTGCTTGCCGGCCGGGTCGTTGCCGCTGCGCACGAGCAGCTCCTGGACGCCGGCCGGCGTCGCCGCCTTCGGCCCCGGCATGCCGATCAGCATGCGGCCGACGTTATATGGGTTCTGGGCGTCGGCGTCCTTCTCCGGGTCGATCGCGCTCGCCACGGCGTTCGGGTCGATCGCCGGCGGCAGCGGCAGCTGGACGATCATCCCGTCCCAGGCCGGGTCGCGGTTGACCCGGTCGACGAGGCCGAGCAGCTCCGCCTCCGAGGTCGAGGCCGGCAGGTGGAAGGTCTCGGAGCGCAGGCCGATCTCGGCGCAGGCCTGTGCCTTGCTCCGGACGTAGGAGATCGAGCCCGGGTTGTCGCCGACGATGACGAACGCGAGGCCGGGGTCGGCGCCGCCCTCGCGCAGGCGGGCCGCCCGCTGCCGGAGGTCGTCCCGGATCTCGCTCGCGATCGCGAGGCCGTCGATGATCTGGGCGCTCACGAGGGCAGCATATCGGATGAGGCGGCCCGTCGCCAGCGGCCGCTTGCCCCTGTTACCGGCTCGGGCGTCTGAGCTAGAATCAGGCGATGCTCTCACTCGCCGCCGGCGTTGACGCCATCGAGATCGACAGGGTGCGCAAGACGCTCGGCCGTCACCCGCAGCGCTTCCTGCGGCGCGTCTATACGGAGCTCGAGATCGCTTACTGCCGCGGCCGCGTCGGTGAGCTCGCCGTGCGCTTCGCCGCCAAGGAGGCGACGATGAAGGCGCTCGGTACCGGCGTCCGCGGCGTCGGCTGGCGCGATATCGAGGTGCTACCCGACCGTCGCGGCAAGCCGCTCGTCTACCTCCACGGCCGCGCCGTCGAGCGCGCCAAGCAGATCGGCATGGGCCAGCCGGAGGTGAGCATGACCCACAGCGACCTCCTCGCCCTCGCCTTCGTCGTCGCGTCCTGCGAGGGCGAGCCGACCGACTACGCTGACGCCCGCCTCGCCCTGGTCGAGCGCCTGAAGCGCCGCGGGCTGCTCTGAGGTGAAGCTCGTAACCGCCGCCGAGATGACCGCGATCGAGGCCGCCGCCTTCGCCGCCGGCGCCACGCCGGCAGGCCTGATGGAGAACGCCGGCCGTGCCGTCTCCCTCGCCGTCGGTGAGGGCCTCGGCGGCGCTGCCGCCCGGCGCATCGTCGTCCTCGTCGGGCCCGGCAACAACGGCGGCGACGGCCTCGTCGCCGCCCGCTACCTCTACGCTGCCGGTGCCGAAGTCTTCGTTTACCTCCTCGCGCCCCGACCCGAGGACGACGCCAACTACGCCGCCCTCCTGTCGCGCGACATCGACCTCGTCGCCGCGAACGAGGACACCGCGCCGGCGCGCCTCGATGAGGCTCTCGGCCGCGCCGACGGCGTCCTCGACGCCGTTTTGGGCACCGGCCGCCGCCGGCCGCTCGCCGGTGCCTTCGCCGCGGCCTTCGACGCGCTGCGGGCCCAGCGTGCCGGTGGCGAGCGTCACAGCGTCCTCTTCGCGCTCGACCTGCCATCCGGCGTTGACCCGGACGGCGGCGGCGTCGACGGCCACGCCTGCGCCGCCGATCTCACCCTCGCCCTCGGCTTCGCCAAGATCGGCCTCCACACGCTGCCCGCCGCCGCCGTCGCCGGCCGCGTCGAGGTGCTGGACATCGGCCTCGACGCCGGCGCCGGCGACGCCGTCCAGACCGAGCTCCTCACGGCCGCGTGGGCCGCTTCCTGCCTGCCGCCGCGGCCCGCCGACTCTCACAAGGGCAGCTTCGGCCGCGTTCTCATCGTCGCCGGCTCGCGGAGCTTCAGCGGCGCCGCCGTCCTCGCCGCCCTCGGCGCCCTGCGCAGCGGTGCCGGCCTCGTAACCGTCGCCGCGATCGAGCCGGTCCGCCAGGCGGTCGCCGCGCTCCTGCCGGAGGCCACGCATCTGCCCCTGCCGGAAGCGGACGACGCCATCGCCGCGCCGGCTGGCGACATCATCGCCCGCGCCTTGCCGGCCTACCGCGCCCTCCTCATCGGCCCCGGCCTCGGCGGGACGCCGGGCGCGCAGGCCGTCGTTCGCGGCCTCCTCGGCTCGCCCGCCGTCGAGGCGTTGCCCGTCGTCGTTGACGCCGACGCCCTCAACGCCCTCGCCCGTCAGCGCGACTGGCCGGCCGCGATCAAGGCGGGCGCCGTCCTCACGCCTCATCTTGGCGAGCTCGCCCGTCTCACGGGCGAGAGCATCGCGGCCCTGGAGGCGGCCCGGCTCGAGTCAGCTCGGCGTTACGCGCGGCAGTGGCGCCAGACCGTAGTCCTGAAAGGGGCCTACACCGTCGTTGCCGGCGCCGACGGCGGCGTCCGCATGAGCCCGTTCGCCACGGCCGCGCTCGCCACGGCCGGCACCGGCGACGTCCTCGCCGGCACCATTGCCGGGCTCATGGCGCAGAGCTTGAGCAGCGACGCGGCCGCCGGGCTCGGCGTTTACTTGCACGGGGCGGCCGCGCTCGAGTACGAGGATACCTACGGTGAGTCCGGCATGCTGGCGAGCGACCTCGCCCCGGCGCTCGCCAGAGTTGCCGCTCGCTTGCGCCACAGTGGTCCGGGAAGCAGAGCTTTGCCGGGGGTGCGTGAGAATGGCGGAGGGACTGGGATTCGAACCCAGGACCCCAGTAACCCAGGGTAACCGCTTAGCAGGCGGCCGCACTAGACCTCTATGCGATCCCTCCGCCCGATCATTCTATCGAGGCCGGCGAGCGGCCACAAGGAAGCATCCGAACGGGGCGTAGCTTGACAGAGGCCCGGAAACGGCTATGATGCGAGCGGAATCGCTGAATCTAAGGAGAGGTTCAGCTGTCTATGCGGATCACTCTTAAGGGAGAGTGTCTCAAGAAAGGGGTAACCTAGATGCAGGCTTACTGTCTCAAGTGCCGGACTCAGCGCGAAGTAAAGGACCCACAGGCGGTCACCATGAAGAACGGCAAGCCGGCGACCAGCGGCACCTGCCCGGTTTGCGGCACGAAGATGTATAAGATCGGCAAGGCCTAAAGCCAGGGCCCTTCCTTCGCTAACCTGAGGCCGGCGGCAGCTATCTGTCGTCGGCTTTTTTGCGCGCCCGAGTTGTAAAGTAAACTTAATCTTGACCCCGCGCCCTCGCCGCTGTAGCGTGGCAAGAAAGCTTAACCATGCTGCAAACGCGCGTCTTCGAAATCCTCGAATCCCGCGGCCAAAAGCAGCGCTGGCTTCGGCAGGAGATGCTCCAGCGTGGCTATGACTTGAGCGAGAGCTATCTCTCCCAGATCAAGGCTGGCACGAAGCCGCCACCGCAGCGGTTCATGGATCTCGCCGCCGAGATCATGGCCCGGCCGCTGGGAGAGCTCTTCTACGAGGAGGGGCCGGCGAGCAGACCGGCACGACCAGCCGCAAGCCGGGCCGGCCAGCGCAAGGGAGGAAACGATTTGGACCCGATCAACGTCGCGATTATTGGTGTCGGCAACTGCGCCTCATCCCTGGTTCAGGGCGTACATTACTACAAGGACGCCGAGGAGGGTCAGGATATCCCCGGCCTCATGCACATCAATCTCGGTGGCTACCACATTCGCGACATCAACTTCACCGCCGCCTTCGACGTCGACATCAACAAGGTCGGCAAGGACCTCGGCACCGCCATCTACACGGAGCCGAACAACACGGTCCGCTTCGCCGATGTGCCGCGCGAGACCGGCGTCGTCGTCAGCCGCGGCATGACCCACGACGGCCTCGGCGAGTACCTCTCCCAGATCATCACCAAGGCGCCGCCGCCGACCGACGACGTCGTCAAGATCCTCAAGGACACCAACACCCACGTCCTGATCAACTACCTGCCCGTCGGCAGCCAGATGGCTACCCAGTGGTACATGGAGCGCGCCCTCGATGCCGGCTGCGCCGTGATCAACTGCATGCCGGTCTTCATCGCTCACGACCGCTCCGACTACTGGCCGAAGCGCTTCCGCGAGGCGGGCGTGCCGATCATCGGCGACGACATCAAGTCGCAGGTCGGCGCCACTATCGTCCACCGCATCCTCTCCGACCTCTTCATGGACCGCGGCGTCCGCCTCGATCACACTTATCAGCTCAACTTCGGCGGCAACACCGACTTCCTCAACATGCTCGAGCGCTCGCGCCTGATCTCGAAGAAGATCTCGAAGACCCAGTCCGTCACCTCCCAGATCGACTACGAGATGCCCGCCGACGATGTCCACATCGGCCCCAGCGACCACGTGCCCTGGCTCGGCGACCGCAAGTGGGCCTACATCCGCATGGAGGGCACGAGCTTCGGCGACGTGCCGTTGAACATCGAGCTCAAGCTCGAGGTCTGGGACAGCCCCAACTCCGCCGGCGTCGTCATCGACGCCGTCCGCTGCGCCAAGCTCGCCCTCGACCACGGCATCGGCGGCCCGATCGTGGAGCCTTCCGCCTACTTCATGAAGTCGCCGCCGGAGCAGTTCACGGACGAAGAGGCCCACGCCCGGCCCGAGGCGTTTATTGCCGGCGCCTAGGCAAAGGCGCCGGTCCGTCCGTGGCGACTATGGCTGCCTTCCGGGCTAGCCTCGGCTGGCGGCTCGCCTACTGGATATCCCGGCTCGGCAGCCGCCTCGCGCCCGTCCTCGGCAGCCGTCTCTGCTACGCCCTCGCGGTGCCGCCGGCCGCCCTCGCCTACGCGCTCCTCGGCGGCGCGAGGCGCAGCCTCATCGCCAACCTCGAGCGCGTCGTCGGGCCGGAAGCGGCGCCGGCCGCCGCCCGTCGCTCCTTCCGCAACTTCGCCCGCTATCTCGTCGACCTGCACCAGCTGCCCGTCCTTGGCAAGGAAGCGCTGCTCGGGCGCGTCGACTTCGACGAGTGGCAGGCGCTGGACGAGGCCCTCGCCCACCCCGGCGGCACGATCTTCGTCACCCTCCACCTCGGCCAGCACGAGGCTGGCGCCGCCGTCCTCGCCGCCCGCGGCCACAGCGTGAACGTCATCGCCCAGACCCTGCCCTACGCTCCCCTCGACGCCCTGGTTCAGGGCCTGCGTGGGCGTCTGGGAATGACCGTCGTCCCGGCGGACAAGGCGAAGCTCGGCGCCCGCCGCAGCCTCGGTCGCGGCGAGGTCCTCGGCACCTTCTTCGACGCCGTCGAGCCCGGCAAGGGGCTGATCGTCGACTTCCTCGGCGCGCCGACGGAGGTCTCGGCCGCCCCCGCCCGCATCGCGCGCAGCGCCGGCGCCCGCGTCCTCGCCGCCGTCGTCGGCCGCGATCGCCACGATCCAACGCGGCTCGTGCCGAGCATCGACTTCGGCGTCGAGGGCGCGGCCACGGATGACGAGGAGGCGGATGTCCGCGCCCTCACGGAGGCACTGGCCCGCTCCTTCGAGGGCTTCGTGCGCCGCTATCCCGATCAGTGGTTCGCCTTTCGCCCTCTCTGGCCCCGGCCCGAGGCGGAGTCACCGCCGGATCACGACGGCGAGCGCTGGAAGCAGTGGTCCCTTAGCCTCGCCGCCGCCCTCGGCGGCCGCCTGCCGCGGCCGATCGCTTATGGACTCGCGAAGCTCGCGTGCGACCTCGCCTACCGCATGCGCAAGGGCGCTCGCGAGGACGTCGAGGACAATATGCGCCATGTTATGGGGCCGGAGGCGTCGCCGGCGGCCGTGCAGCGCAGCGCGAGAGAGGCGTTTCGCAACGTCGGCCGCTACTATACCGACCTCATCCGCCTGCCGGGGACGACGCCGGCGCGGCTCCTCGAGAAGGAGATCCGCGTCTACGGGCTCGAGATCCTCAAGGACGCTGCCGCTGCCGGCCGCGGCGTCGTCGCGGCCTCGGCCCACCTCGGCAATCCGGAGATGGCGATTCAGGTCGCCGCTCAGCTCGAGGTCGACGTCCTCGTCCTGGCAGAGCCGCTCGCTCCGCCCGCCTTCGCCCGCCTCATGCGCCGCATCCGCTCGACCTTCGGCCCGCGCTACGTCGACGTCGGCTACGGCGCCCTCGCGGAAGCGCTGCGCCACCTCCGCGGCGGCGGCCTTCTCGCGATCACCTGCGATCGCGACATCCAGGGGACGGGCGTGCCTCTCCCTTTCTTCGGCGAGCCCGCCCCGCTGCCGCTGGGCGCCGTCCAGATCGCCGCCCGTACCGGCTCCCTCCTCGTGCCCGGTTACTGCCGGCGCCGCCCCGGCGGCCTCGACGTCGTCTTCGAGGCGCCCGTCGACCTCGTCGACAGCGGCGACCCGCACGAGGACGCGATCGTCAACGCCCGCGCCGTACTCGCCCGCGTCGAGCCCTGGCTCCGTGCCGACCCGGGCCAGTGGATGGTCCTCGAGCGCATCTGGAAGCCGCTGCCGCCGGCGGCGCCGGAGGCAGCGGCGCCTGGTGCTACAATTACGCCTGTCCGGGAACATGGGCAGAGCTGACCTCCACATCCACACCGACGCGGGCGACGGCCTCGACTCGGTCGAAGCGATCTTCGACCAGGTCGAGAGCGCAGGCGCGCTCGACGTCATCGCGATTACGGAGCACGACCATCTCGAGGTCGCGCTGCGCGCCCGCGAGCTCTGGGCCCGCCGCCGCCTCGGCTTCGACTTCGTCCCCGGCGTCGAGGTGACGACCCTCGCCGGCCACGTCGTCGCCCTCTACGTCGAGGCGCCGCTGCCGAGCTTGCGGCCGGTCGAAGAGACGATCGCGGCCGTGCACGACCAGGGCGGCGTCTGCTTCGTCCCTCACCCGCTCAGCTGGCTGACCCGCAGCATCGGCGATGCGGCACTTAGCCGCCTGCGCGCCCGTCGCGATCCCGACCGCTGGTTCGACGGCATCGAGCTCGCCCAGGCGAGCCCGGCGGCCCGCTTCTATCTGGAGAAGGCGCGCCGTCGCAACCGCGAGAGCTACGGCCTGCCGGTGATTGGCGCCTCTGACGCCCACTTCGTCGAGGCGATCGGCAGCGCCTTTACCGTTTTCGAGGGCGGCAGCGCCGCGGACCTGCGCCGCGCCTTCACGACCGGCTCCCTGACCGGCGTCGTCGGCACCTACCCCAGTCTTGCCGAAGTCGGCTACCGGCGCAGCCTCGGCCTGCCGATCCGCGGCCTCGCGGCGACGCCGCGCCGCCTCGGCTGGCGGCGCACGGCCTGGAGCTTCGTCAGCAGGTACGTGGCGTGAAGATCGGCCTCGTCTCGCCTTACGACCTCGCCGTGCCCGGCGGTGTCAACTCCCACATCCACCACCTCGCCGAGAACTTCCTCGCCCTCGGCCACGAAGTGCGCCTCATCGCCCCCGCCTCCGACCTGAGCAACCTGAGCCCGAACGCGATCGTCCTCGGGCGGCCGCGCTCCATAGCGGCCGGTGGCTCCGTCGCCCGCATGTCGACCTCGCCGCGCCTGGCGACGCCCGTGCGCCGCATCCTCGCCGAGGAAGCCTTCGACGTCGTCCACGTCCACGAGCCGCTCGTGTCCTTCCTGCCGATCCAGTTCCTCCGCTTCTCGGACGCCGTCAACGTCGGGACCTTTCATGCCGCCCGCGACCACGGCGCCTACCTCTACAGCTACACGCGGCGACTGCTCAAGGACTGCTTCCGGCGCCTCGACGGCAAGATCGCCGTCTCCCTCGCCGCCAGCAACCTCGTTGCGCCCCACTTCGCCGGCTACTACAACATCATCCCCAACGGCGTCGACGTCGCCCATTTCGCCGCCCCCGTCGCGCCCCTCCCCGAGCTCGACGACGGCATGCTCAACATCCTCTTCGTCGGCCGCCTCGAGAAGCGAAAGGGCCTCAGCTATCTCCTCCGCGCCTTCGCCAAAGTCAAGGCCCACCGCGCCGACGTCCGCCTGATCATCGTCGGCGACGACCGCCGCCAGCGCCCCGCCGCCGAGCGCTGGGTCCACGCCGCCGGCCTGCGCGACGTCGTCTTCGCAGGCTACGTGCCGGAGGCGTTGTTGCCCCGCTATCATCACTCGGCCCAGATCTTCTGCGCGCCAAACACCGGCAACGAGAGCCAGGGCATCGTCCTCCTCGAGGCGATGGCCGCCGGCTGCCCCGTCGTCGCCAGCAACATCGACGGTTTCGCCGGCGTCATCACCCACGGCGTCGACGGCCTCCTCGTCCGGCCGCGGGACCCGGACGCCCTCGCCGGCGCCCTGATCGACCTCGCCGCCGACCCCGGCTTGCGGGCGCAGATCGCCGCCAAGGGCAGCGAGCGGGCGCAGCACTTCAGCTGGGAGCGCGTCTCGCAGCGCGTCCTCTCCTACTACGAGCGCCTCGCCTACGAGAAGCGCTCCCAGCCGGCGGAGCCGCTCTCGCCGGCTGAGGCTTCTTAGCTTGTTCATCGTGCCGCGGGCCCTCCCCCGCCAGGTTACCGGCCCGGTCGTGAGCCTCCTGATCCTGCTGCACGTCTCGCCGAGCCAGCTCACCGTCGCCCAGCTCATCGGCGGCATCGTCGCCGCCGTCCTCATCGGCAGCGGCGAGCTCGCCTGGGGCGGCGTCGCCCTCCTCGTCGCCGCCTCGCTCGACGCCTTCGACGGCACCCTGGCGCGCACGACCGGCCGCGCCACGCGCTTCGGCGCCGTCTTCGACTCCGTCATCGACCGCCTCTTCGAGGGCGTCGTCCTCGGCGGCCTCCTCTACCACTACCTCGAGATCGGCGCGAAGACGGAAAGTCTCCTCGTCTTCGCCGCCATGGTCGGCTCTCTCTGCGTCAGCTACGTCCGCGCCCGCGCCGAGGCAGAGGGCATCTCCCTCTACGACGGGCTCTTCACGCGCGTCGTGCGCATCCTCATGCTCACGGCCGGGCTCGTCCTCGGCGGGCTCACCGTTATACTCTGGATCCTGGCCGTCATGACGATTTTCACGACCTTCCAGCGCCTCTTTGCCGTCTGGCTGAAGCTGCGCGGTGAGGAGGGCGTTGCGGGGCCGGCAGCTTGATCCCCCTGGGCCAGCAGGAGCTCCTGCGCCAGCGTCTTCAGAGCGACCTGAGCAGCCGCGTCCGGATCGACTACTTCACCCAGAGGCCCTCGCCGATCTACGTCGCCGGCCGCGAGGAGTGCGCCCTCTGCGCCGACGGCCAGACCCTCCTCGAGGAGATTGCCTCCCTCTCAGACCGTATCTGGCTGAGCGTCCATGACTTCGAGGAGGAGCGGGCTCAGGCCGGCGCCCTCGGCGTCGACAAGCTGCCCGCTACCGTGATCCGCGGCGGCAGCAACCGCGCCTTGCGCTTCTTTGGCCTGCCCTCCGGCAGCGTCTTTCCCGCCCTGAGCGAGACCCTGATCGACGCCGGCCGGGTCGGCGTTGCCCTTCAGCCCGAGACCGTGAAGCAGCTGCGAAAGCTCAAGTCGACGATCCAGGTCCAGGTCCTCGTCTCGCCGGCCTGCGGCTACTCGCCGGCCCTCGCCCACATCGCCTTCAAGCTCGGGCTCCAGAGCGCCCGTCTCGCGGTCGACGTCGTCGAGGCCGGCGAGTTCCCCGCCCTCGTCCGCCGCCACGGCGTCAGCGTTACGCCGACGACGATCGTAGGCGACGCCCTCGTCCTCCCCGGCTCGCTGGACGAGCCAACCCTTCTCCGACACGTCCTCAGCGTCGCCGAGGGCCGGCCGGTCAGCGCCGCGGCTTTGAAGACCGGTGCCGCCACCGCTCTGCCGCCCCCAGCTCCGGCTCTGGCCAGAGCCAGGCGCGCCCGGCCGGGAGCAGCGGCCTGATCCTGCCGCCGCGTTGACCTTGATGCGACCGGCTCACGCCCTCGCCACGGGCCCCGACCGCCTCTTCGCCGCCGACCTCTCGCGGCCGGCCGCTTTCGTCGGCCTCGGCCTCGTCTTTTTCGCCTTGCGGGCGCCGTTTCTCGATTACGGCTACGGCACCGACCCCGACGCCTGGCGCGTAGCGATGACCGCCCACCACCTCCTCGATACGGGCGAGTACTTCCCCTCGCGCCTGCCAGGCAACCCCCTGCACGAGTTCACGATCACGCTCTTCATCGCCGGCGGCTGGATCGTGACGAATCTCGTCACCGCTCTCGTCTCCCTCGCTGGCGTCTACCTGTTCGCGCGCATCCTGCGGCGGCTGCGCCTGCCGACGCCGGGCCTCCTGACCGTCGGCTTTGCCTTCACGCCGCTGCTCTTCATCAACAGCATCGCGACCATGGACTATATGTGGGCTCTCACGGCCATTCTCGCCGCCTACTATGCGGTCCTCCTGCGCCTGCCGGTCTGGGCCGGCGTCTGCCTCGGCCTCGCCATCGGCTTCCGTCTCCAGAGCCTCATCGTCTGGCTGCCGCTCGCCTATCTCCTCCTGCGCCAGAGCGTCGAGGGCGACGTCCCCGGCCGCGGCTTTCGTCTCCAAGGCCTCAGCGTCTGGCGCGACGTCTTCGCCTTCTCCATAGCCGCCGGCGGTGTCGTCCTCATCGCCTTCGCGCCCGTGCTCGCCGTCTACGGCGGCGACTTCTTCAACTACTACAACGCCTCCGTCGGCTACCGCGACGTCATCCGGCTTCTCGGCAAGGAGGCCCTCGGCGTGATCGGCGGCCTCGCCGTCCTCGGCGCCGCGATCGTCTCGCTGCCGCGCTTGCGGGCGCTGCCCGGCGACGTCTTCCGCGACCCGAACGTTGCCGTCTGGCTGGGGCTGATCCTCCTCTACTTCGTATCCTTCTTCCGCCTGCCCCACGAGATCGCCTACCTGATACCGGTCTTCCCCTTTGGCTTCCTCCTCATGGGCCGCTACCTCCGGCCGGCGGCGTTAGTCGTGGCGATCGGCGGTATTCTCCTCGCCGGAGTACTGGACATAACGACTCCGGGCGACGACGTCGACATCGCGTCACTTAGCAGCGCCAGGCTGGGCCGGGGCCTCGTCCTCTCGAACGCCGACACGATGTCGAGCCAGAGAGAGTTCGCGACCCGCGTCGCCGCGGCCGACATCCCCGACCGCTCCGTGGTCATGGCGGGCTTCATCTTCCCCCAGCTCAGCGTCCGAGAGCGTGACCGCCTCGACGAGCGGATCCTCCAGCGCGACTTTAACGCGATCAGCATGCTGTCGGACCGGGGCGAAGCCGTGGATACGCAGCGCGACATCCGCTTCGTCTGGCTTTTGACCTACGAGCAGTTCCTCGCCTTCCGGGGCCAGGGATATAGCTTTTTCGTCGTTCCCGACTCCGCCGGCGCGACATCTGCCCTCTACGACTACCGCCCCGGCCTCTTCGGCGCTACCTTCCTCCACCTGGACCAGGCTGGCCCCGGCGCCGGCAAGGGCACGGCGAGCACCGACCGCTAGGCGGCCCGCCGCGAGCGGCGTCGCAGCGCGTAGAGGCCGCCGCCACCGAGAGCGATGCCGCCGGCGACGGCCGCAACGATCAGCGCCAGCGCCGACGAGCCGCCGTCATCCTCGGCCGCCCGCGGATCAGTCGCCGCCGGCTCGTTCGCCGTCGCCGGTGTCTCGCTCGCTGGCGCCTGGCCGCCGCCACCCAGCGGAACGAGCGTCGGCAGCGCCGCCTGCTCCCGCGGTGCGGCGCTGCCACCGCTCACCGGCGCCAGGCCGACGCTCTGCCGCCAGCCGTTCTCGAGGCCGAGCCGGTCGAAGTCGTAGACCTGGAGCATCGCGTCGTCGGCCGTCGCGCGGCCGAGTGCGGCGATGAAGCGGCCGAACTTCGCTTCGCCCTCCGTCTCGATCAGGTAGGCGATCAGCGAGCCCGACTCCGCGTAGAAGAGCGACACGAGGTCCGCCGTCCCCCGCGCCGAGACGCTGAGGCTCGTGATCGGCAGGACGGCATCGCGGCGGATCGCCAGGTCCAGCGCCCGGGCCTCGGAGGGCAGCAGCTCGCGCTGGGCGTAGGTCGAGATGCCCTCGTTGATCCAGGCCGGTATGTCGGTGATATGGCCGTCGGTCGCCTGGCGCGTGACGATGTGGGCGAGCTCGTGGCGGACGATGTTGAGGAAGTCGGTGTCGCGCGAGACCAGGGCCGTGTCGGAGGCGCCGACCTCGCCCAGCGTCTGGACGCTCGAGCTCGGGCCCTGGCCGCGGCGGCTGGCCACGGCCGGCTGCATCTCCTGCGCCGTCCGGTAGACCCAGATCTTCACAGGCAGGTCGACGCGGGTGTCCATAAGCGCGCTGAGCCGGTCGATCGTCTCGCGCGCGGTGCGCAAGACGATCCGCTGCGACTCCTGGTCGCCGAAGTAGAAGTAGACGGTGAGGTTGGCCTCCGTGATCGACTCCCAGGTGAAGCGGTCGTCCTCGTACATGAAGCGGGCTTCTTCTGTCCGGAGGCTGGCGCCGGCGGCGTCCTCGACCTCCCAGGAGTAGAGGATCTCGGCGCCCGGGACCATGTAGCTCGCCTGGCTCACGCCGACGTCCGCGGTGCAGTTGATCGAGGCGCCTGTCGTGCAGCGCGGCCGCGCCGAGACCGGGACGCCGTCCGGCAGGATGCGGTAGCGCAGCCGCACCGAGCTGATCTCGGCGTCGCTGCCGACGAAGAGCGTGAACGAGACGCCGTCCGGGAAGCGGTTCTGGGCGTTCTCGGAGATCACCTCGATCCCGGCAGTCGAGGCGCGCGCCGGCCCTGCTACCGTCGCCGCCGTAGCGACGAGCAGCGCCAGGCCCAGGGCCAGCCAGCGGCCGATCACGTCTCGCTCCCCATCGTTCCCCTTAGATACGCTTCGATGAACCCGTCCAGATCGCCGTCGAGCACGGCGGCGGCGTTCGAAGTCTCGAAGCCGCTGCGCAGGTCCTTCACCATCTTATAAGGGTGGAGGACGTAGCTCCGGATCTGGTTCCCCCAGCCCGCCTCCACGTGCTCGCCTTTCAGCCGCGCCTTCTCCTCCGCCTGGCGCTCGACCTCCCGCTCGAGTAGCCGCGCCTCGAGGATGCGCATTGCTGTTTCCTTGTTCCGACCCTGTGAACGCTCGTTCTGGCAGGTCACGACCAGACCGCTCGCCAGGTGGGTGATCCGCACCGCCGTCGCCACCTTCTGGACGTTCTGGCCGCCGTGCCCAGAGGAGTGATAGATGTCGATGCGCAGGTCCTCCGGCTTCATCTCGATCTCGGCGGCGCCGCTCGCCTCCGGCAGTACCTCGACCAGCGCGAAGGACGTATGGCGCGCGTGGGCGCTGTCGAAGGGCGAGAGGCGCACCAGGCGGTGGACGCCGCGCTCGCTCTTCAAGTAGCCGTAGGCCTTATCGCCGTGCATCTCTACCGTGACGCTCTTGATCCCCGCCTCCTCCCCCAATGTCGAGTCGAGGACCTCAGTCTCCAGCCCGCGCGTCTTCGCCCAGCGCAGGTACATCCTCAGGAGCATC
This sequence comes from Dehalococcoidia bacterium, assembly GCA_963664765.2. GTDB lineage: Bacteria > Chloroflexota > Dehalococcoidia > DSTF01 > WHTK01 > WHTK01. The sequence goes on from CAXXWO010000006.1 coordinate 201,864, forward strand.
TCGGCCCAGTCCTGCGACTCGGTCCCGCCGGCACCGGCGTGGATCGCGAGGATGGCGCTGCGCTCGTCGAAGGGGCCGCTCAGCGTGAGCTCCTGCTCGAGCCCGTCGATCTCGCCCTCGATGGCGCGTGCGTCTGCGCCGACCTGGGCCAGCGTCTCCGCGTCCGCCTCCGCCTCCGCGAGGTCGAGGAGCTCCGATGCCTCGCGCGTCCGGCGCTCGATGCCGCGCCAGGTCGCGATCGTGCTGCTGACCGAAGCGAGGCGGCGCATCGCCTCTTGAGCGCGGCCGGCATCGACCCAGAAGTCGGCCTTCTGGCTCTCCGTCTCCAGGAGACGGCCCTCTTCCTCTAGCTTGGGCAGGTCAAAGACGCACCAGGGCGTTGTCGATTCGGTCCCGGAGCGGGGGCAGCAGCTCGCGTGCTTCCAAGGTTACCTCTCATCTCGTCTGCTAAATCAGGATCATTTTAGCAAGAGTACGGCCCCTTCGCCTAAGCACGGCCGGTGCCAATGATCGGCAGAGCTCGAGGCCTCGCGTGCCGCAGACCGGCCCAAAGAGTGCATTTCGGCGCGGACCGAGAGCCAGAAATCGGTTTTTAGCCCACCAGGTACACAGCCTGACGCAATCCTTGCTAACCAGCGCGTTCGCAAGGTGGTTGGCACGACGTTACTTACTCCGCCCCAATGCACAGCCGACGTTGGTCGCCCCCAGCCCTGCCGCCGCCTCCCGACCCAGGCCCCGCCAAGTCGATGATAGCCACCAGCACTGATGGAAAGCAGTGCCATTTCTTGAACGAGGAGTCTACATAAAGCACACCTCCCAGGCGAAGGCAAGGGACAGAATGAGCTTAAATCTGAGCCAAGGAGGGCCATGAAGCAGATCGCGTTCGCTACGACTATCCAGTAGAAGGGGATTGAATTTAGATGACTAGACTAATTGGGAAGATTCTTGCCCTGACGCCGAATCGGCTCGCTGCACTCGTGGCTGTCTGGGCCTCGTTCTTGCCGCTCAGGCCCTTACGCCATCGACGGCCAGCGCTTCTGTAATAATCGTTGAGGGTCAGGTGACCTGTAATTTGGATGGCAGCCAAACGGTAGACTGGCGCGCCACCAACTACAGCACACCCGAGACCACTACGTTGAATAGCGCTGAGCCTTCAGGCGTTGATACGGGTAGCGTTGTCTTGAGCCCGAGTTCCCTCGCTGAGGACCAAACGGCAACGGGATCGTCAATCACGCCGGAGGCCTCAGCGGCCTGCTGACACTCACAGTGGATATGTCGTGGCCTAACGTCGGCCCAGGGTCGTTTGAAGGGTCAGTCGATCTCCCAGGCGACTGTGCGCCGCCGCCGCCCGAGACCTGCGAAGCGGCCAACGCTGCTGGCTTGATCGGTGAACCCTCTAACGACCGCAAGGTTACTCTGTGTCACTTTACCGGCTCAGAGACCAATCCCGTCGTGATCAATGAGGTCGCCCTTGCGGCGGCCACGAGCCACGACAAACACCACGGAGACATCTGGAACTGTGGTGCGATTGCCGATCTGAACAACGCAGTGTTCTGCGCAGCGGGCGTTGGATACCCGTCGCCTTAGTAGTAGTCACTCATGTCGAGGAGCCTGCATTGAAGCAGGGCTCCTCGATTCACGCATAAAGCATCGGCTTTTGGGCCGCGACGACCACGTTAGCGTGGTGACGTAACGAACTGCTAATTTCGAACCTCGAACGCAGGTTCTGAAACGGGTACAATCACCCTAGCAAAACTATGATATCGCTCGGCTTCCCCGCCATCGAGCAGCGAGACTCCGTTGCAGCGCGCCGCCGCATTAGCCTCGCCCTTCCTCTCGTCCTCCTGCTCCTCGCTACGGGTTGCGGCGTCCGCTTCAGCGACGGCTTCGATGGCACGGAGCTCTTCAAGGACATCGAGCTCAGCGGCGAGCGCCGTCCGGGCGCCGAGCTTACGCTCACGCTCCGTCTCGCTTCGATCTACCCGGTGCCGGTCAGCATCGGCTGCTTTTACGAGGCCGAGGCAGGCCTCACCGACGACGAGCGCCGCCTCAGCTTTCCGGAGCGAGCGACCAAGATCGGCGAGGCAATGCTTGCCGCGTCGCCGGACCGCCTCGCAGACGCCGCTGACGCCCCGACGGAGACGCGGCGCTTTCGCTTCGCCGCGCCGGCGCCGGGCGCCTACTTCCTCGCCTGCCTGACGCCGGCCGCGGCCGAAAACGGCTACGGCCTGTCCTTCGAGATCGAGTAGGCGAAGCCTCCGACAGCGACCGCCCCTGCTTCTCGCTCATCGTTATGTTAGACTCTCTCCCGGCGGGCAGGGGAGCAGCGTTCTTGCGGCGGTTACTCCGCATCTTTTCCACGGGTCGGCTCTTGCTGGTGTTGACGTTAATCGTCGCCGGCTATTTCTTCGTGTCTGCCGCCGATAGCTTCGTCGCCTCGAGCCGCATCTCCGAGGACGAGGCCCAGCTCCGTCAGCAGATCGCGGCACTCGAGTCGCGCCAGGAGCGCCTCCTGCAGATCCGCGACTACCTCCGCACGGACGAGTACGTGGAGTTCATGGCGCAGCGCGTCTTCGGCCTCGCGCGGCCGGGTGAGACCCTCGTCATCGTCGACGCGCCGGCTGCAGAAGCGGCGGCGGACGAGCGCCCCGGCCTCACCTGGTGGGAGCAGCTCTTCGGCCCGTAGCGGGATACAGCCTGCGTATACTCTCCTCATGACGACGGAGAAGCCCGCCGCTGCCCAGCGCCGGCTACGGCGCATCGAGGCCAAGGTGCGCCGCTTCATGGACGCCGAGGCCCTCTGGCCCGAGGACGGGCGCCTGCTCGTTGCCGTGTCCGGTGGGCCGGACTCCACCGCCCTCCTCCTGATCCTCTGCCGCCTCGCCGGCCGCAAGCCGCTGCGGCTCACGGCCGCTTACTTCGACCACCGCCTGCGTGGCGCGGCGGCGAGCGCTCTCGAGGCCGAAGCGGTCGAGCGCCTCGCAGCCGCCTGCAACGTCGCCCTGGTCCGGGGTGGCGTCGACGTTAGAGGCCTGGCCAAGACGCAGCACCTCTCGCTCGAGGAGGCGGCGCGGCGGGCCCGCTATGCCTTCCTCGCGGCTGCTGCCGCCGCTGCCGGCTGCGAGGCCGTCGCCGTCGGCCACACCGCCGCCGATCAGGCGGAGACCGTCCTCATGCACGTCCTGCGCGGCGCCGGCCTCGCCGGCCTCGGCGGCATCGCGCCGCGCGCTTCCTGGCCGACCGGTGAGGCGGCGGTCGCCGTCGTCCGGCCGCTCCTGACGCTGACGCGCGCTGAGACCGAGGCCTACTGCCGCGCCGCCGGCGTCCAACCCCTCGACGACGAGAGCAACCGCTCGGCCGCCTTCCTCCGCAACCGTTTGCGCGACGATCTCCTGCCCCAGCTGCGCCGCTTCAATCCGCGCGCCGACGCCGCCCTCGTCCGCCTCGCCGATGCCGCCCGCGCTGACCTCGCTGTCGTCGAGGCCGCCGCCCGCCAGGTCGAGCGACGCCGGGACGAGTCCGGCGTCGCCATTTCGCGAGAGGCGCTCGCCGCCTGCGCGCCGGCCCTGCGGATCCACGCCCTGCGCCTCGCTCTGCGCGACCTCCTCGGCGACCTCCGGGGCATCGGCGAGCGCCATCTTCGTGGCCTCGATGGCCTCGCCCTGCACGGCAGCAGCGGCGACCGCCTCGACCTGCCGCGCGGCGTCGGCGCTTCGCTGACCCGCGACGTCCTGACGCTGCGCCTCGGCCCGCCGCCGCGCCCCGCGTCCCTGCCGGCCGGCGCCGTCCCTCTCAGCGTGCCCGGCGAGGCGACCTTCGGCCTACTCCGGCTTCGCGCCGCCGAGGACTCTCTGGCGAACGCGGCCGCCGCTGTCGCCGTGGATGCCGCCGCGGTCGTCCCGGGCATGGAGGTCCGGCGCCGCCGCCCTGGCGACCGCCTCCAGCCGCTCGGCATGGCCGGCACGAAGAAGCTCCAGGACCTCTTCGTCGACGCCCACGTCCCGCGTGAGGAGCGCGCCGCCCTGCCGCTCTTCGTCAACGCCCGCGGCATCGTCTGGGTTGGCGGCCTCCGCCTCGCCGACTGGGCCCAGCCGCGGCCCGGCCGGGCGACGCTGACGCTCTCCTACGCTTCGTCTGAGTGCTTACCTGATCCGTTAGAGGAGCCCTAATGTCGCCAAGGCCAGTCTCCGAGCAGCGCCTCGCCTTCCGCGCCATCCTCGAGCGGCCTCAGGTCACCTTCCCCGGCTCCGTCTACGACCCGGTTTCCGCCCGCCTCGCGCGCTCCGCCGGCTACGACCTCGGCCTCTTCGCCGGCTCGGTCGCCTCGGCAACGATCCTCGGCGCGCCCGACCTCGTCCTCATCACCCTGAGCGAGTTCGCCGAGCAGGCGCGCCGTATCAGCCGCGCCGGCGCCCTACCTCTGCTGGTCGACGCCGACTATGGCTACGGCAACGCTCTCAACGTCCGCCGCACCGTGGAGGAGCTCGAGACCGCCGGCGTCGCTGCCTTGACGATCGAGGACACGCTCCTGCCGCGACGCCATAGCGGCCCCGAGGGCGAGCTTATCTCCGAGGCCGAGTTCGGCCGCAAGCTGCGCGCCGGCCTGGACGCCCGCGTCGATACCGGCCTCGCCGTCATCGGCCGCACCGGCGCGCTCACCGCCGCCGGCCTCGGCGAGGCCCTGGCCCGTATCCGCGTCTGCGCCGCGGCCGGCGTCGACGCCGTCTTCGTCCTCGGCGTGAGCAGCGTCGACCAGCTAGAAGCGCTGACTGCCGCGACCGACCTGCCGATCGTGCTCAACGCGGCGCCGGCGCCGGTCGAGGACCTCGCGGCGCGGCGCGTCCGCGTTATCCTCCAGGGCCACCTGCCCTACTTCGTCGCGCTAAAGGCCCTGCTCGACGCCTACCGCCACCTCCGGGCGGGCGGCGCTGCCGCCGCCCTGCGGGCGCAGGCTCTGCCGGCCGACCTCCAGGCGCTGGCGCTGGCCGAGGCGGAGTACACCGCCTGGCGCAAGGAGTATCTGGAGGTCGAGTAGCTAGAGGCCGCTGACCGTGAGGCGCGCCATGCGCAGGCTCGGCGCCGCGCCGGCGCCGCGCCAGAAGAGGTCATTGCCGACCGCGTCGATGCCCGCCAGCATCTCCTTCAAGTTGCCGGAGAGATTGATCTCGGTCACCGGGTAGCTCAGGTGCCCCTTCTCGATCCAGAAGCCCTGGGCGCCGCGCGAGAAGTCGCCCGTCGTCATATTGACGCCGAAGCCCATGAGGTCCGTAAGGAAGAGCCCATCGTCGATGTCGGCGTAGAGCGCTTCCGGTGCCAGGTCGCCGGCGGCCATGACGAGGTTGCTCGTGCCCGGCGCCGGCGGCGAGGCGAGGCTGCGCTGAGCCGCGCCCGTCGTTCGCCGGCCAAGGCGGCGGGCGTTGTACGCATCGAACATGAAGGCGCGGAAGACGCCGCTCTCGAAGATCGGCAGCGTCCGCGACCGCACGCCCTCGTCGTCGAAGGGCCGCGAGCCGAGGCGCCCCGGCAGCAGCGGGTCGTCCGTGACGCTGAGCAGCGGCGAGCCGATCTGCTGCCCCTCGCGGTCGGCGAGGAAGGTCGAGCGGCGGTAGAGGGCTTCGCCGGACGCCGCCTGGCCGAGGATCATCAGCAGCGCCCGTGCCACCGGCGCCTCCCAGACCACCGGCACCGCCGTCGTGTCGACCTTGCGCGCCCCGAGCTTCGCCACGGCGCGCGCCGCCGCCTTGCGCCCGACCTCCTCCGGCGTCTCGAGCCGGTGCAGCGCCCGCTCCGAGGTCAGCCAGTGGTCGTTGCGCTTCTTGCCCTCGGCGTCGTCGCAGATCACCTCGATGCCGAGGCTCGCCTGCGTCTCCGGGTAGGAGCCGCCGAAGCCGAGGCTGTTCGCCAGCGCCACCTGGCTGCGGACGATGCCCATCTCGGCGCCGTCCGAGTTCGTCACGCGGCCGTCGTAGCCGTAGGCCGCCTGCTCGCAGCGCAGCGCCGATTCTTTCATCGCCTCCGTCGTCAGCGCCTCGATCGCCTCGTCGTAGAGCTGGAGCTGCGGCTCGCTGCCCGACGCCAGGTCGCCGCGGTCAGGCAGGCCGGCGTACTCGTCCGGCTCCGAGATCGCCGCTAGCTCCACCGCGTCTCGCACCAGCTGGGCCAGCGCCGCCGGCGTCAAATCCGCCGTCGAGCAGATCGCCGTGCGCCCTTCTTTGATCACGCGCAGGCCGACGGCGTGCGAGCCGGCGTCGATAACGCGCTCGACCTCGCCCTGGCGCACCTGCACGGAGGACTCGGTCGAGGTGACGACGTAGGCGTCGGCCTGGTCGGCGCCCTGGCGGCGGGCCCGCTCGACGATGTCGGACGCGAGGGATAGCGGGGCTTCGTTCATGTTCCCTACCTCAAGGTCACCCTAAGCGTAGCCTCGTATCACTTTGAGCGCAGCCTCATGTTATTGAGCACGACCTCATGTTATTAGCGCGGCTTCATGTCACGCCGCGCGGAGCCTTTCATGTCACTCTGAGCGCAGCGAAGAGTCTGGCGAACCTTGCCATTCACTGCCACTATCGAACCAGCCCTCGCTCAGGTCTCTCCAAAGAGGATTAGCGGACGCTATCAGGTCAAGGTCAAGCTTCTTCTTCCTTAGCCAGCCCTTGATCTGTTTCTCTCGCTCGATAGCGGCCATAGCGTCGGAAGTCTCCTCAAAGTAGACGAGTCGAGTGATCCTGTATCGGCTCGTAAAGGAGCCGGGCGTTGTTACGTTTCCGCGATGCTCTGCGAGTCGCCTTGCCAGGTCGTTGGTCATGCCGGTGTACAGAGTGCCGGATCTGTTCGTAAGGATGTAGACGAAGTAATCAGACATCGGAGTGTCTACTCCCAGGGTTAGATTCTTCGCTTCGCTCAGAATGACCGAGTCCTCAGCCCATCGCCGTGCCGCCGACTGTCATCCCCGAGACGAGGAGAGTCGGCACGCCAACGCCGACCGGCACCGACTGGCCGTCTTTGCCGCAGGTCCAGCGGCCGTCGCTGAGCTGGAAATCGTGGCCCACCGCCGTCACCTTCGTCAGGACATCCGGCCCGTTGCCGATCAGGTTGACGTTGCGGATCGGCGCCGTGATCTTGCCGTCCTCGATCATGTAGCCCTCCGTCACGCTGAAGACGAAGTCGCCGTTTGAGATGTTCACCTGGCCGCCGGAGAAGGCGACGCAGTAGATGCCCTTCGCCACCGAGCCGATGATCTCCGCCGGCGCCGCCTCGCCGCCGAGCATGTAGGTGTTGGTCATCCGCGGCATCGGGTAGTGCTTGAAGGACTGGCGGCGGCCGTTGCCGGAGGGCTTCGTGCCCATCGCCTTGGCGCTGATTCGGTCCTGGAGATAAGCCTGGAGCACGCCCTTCTCGATCAGGACGTTGTAGGCCGGCAGCTCCCCCTCGTCGTCGATGTTGAGGGAGCCGCGGCTGTCGTCGATCGTGCCGTCGTCGACGACGGTGCAGAGATCGGACGCCACGAGCTCGCCGATCCGGTCCGAGTAGTTGCTCGTCTTCTTGCGGTTGAAGTCGGCCTCGAGGCCGTGGCCGATCGCCTCGTGGAGGAGGATACCGGAGTCGCCCGCCGCCAGCACCACCGGGAAGGTGCCGGCGGGCGCCTCGACGGCGGACTGGAGGAGGACGGCCTGCCTCGCTGCCTCGCGCGCCAGCTCCTCCGGCGGGCTCGTCTCGAAGTAGGTCATGCCCATGCGGCCGCCGCCGCCCCAGCGTGCCGTCTGGCGCTCCTCGCCCCGCTCCGAGAGGCAGCTGACGTTGAAGCGCACCAGCGGCTGCACGTCGCCGGTCATGCGGCCGTCGCTCGTGAAGATCGCTACTTGCTTGAGCTCGTCGGCGATGCCGAGGTCGACGCGCGCGATCGAAGGGTCGAAGGCGCGGGCGGCGCTATCGGCGCGGCGCAGCAAGTCGACCTTGTCCGGCGCCGGCACGTCCAGCATGCTCGCCGCCGGCGAGTAATGGTTTGCCGTCTCGTAATGGACGACGTCGATCGGCGCGACGCGATCGCCGCGGGCGGCGATCTGGGCCGCAGTCTCCGCCGCGCGCGTCATCGCGTCGCGGCTCAGGTCCTCCGTGAAGGCGTAGCCGACGGCCTCGTCGCGGAGGACGCGCACGCCGAGGCCCTGGCTGATGCTCCGACTCGCGCTCTTCACGGCCTGCTGCTCGAAGGCGATAGCGCCCGACGTCCGGTGCTCGAAGTAGAGCTCGGCGTAATCGCCGCCGCGGGAGAGCGCCGCCGAGAGCAGGCTCTGGGCCAGGGCCGCGTCGATGGCGTAGCGCTCGCGCAGGAAGGCAAGGCCGTCGTCGCTCGTGCTCTTCGGGTCGGCCATGTTGTCTCCTCTAAGCCCGCCGTGGGCGGGGTTCGAAAGGCGCGAGGCTGAGAAGCCTCGCGCCGCCTCCAAATTGTATAGCATCGCGAGGCCGGCTCAACCTAAGCCGGCGCCTGCCCCAGCCGTTCCTTTCGAATGTGCAGTTTGTGAACGCCATCGCCTGGCGCCTCTGAACCCGATCGCGCCGTCCTACCCTGCTTACGATCATTTCGTCGCTGATGTCGTTGCCATCCCGCCTAGGTCGTCTGTGATAATTCATCGAAAGCGCCACAAATAGCACTGGTGAGGCCCGCCCCCGGGTCGTACCTTGCGGCCATGGACATAAAGCTGATCGTTATCGACCCGGAGCGTATCCGTCGCCGGCTCGCCTGCGATGCCGCCGCCACCCTGGCCGGCCTGCGCGTAGTCGCCGAGTTCAGCTCCGTCGAGGAGGCGTGCCGCGACCTCGAGGCCGACGCCGACCTCTTTCTCGTCAACGCCACCCTCCTGGCCGCCGAGCGCCCTGCCCTCGACGACCTCGCCCGCGGCCACGCCGGTGCCTGCTTCGTCCTCTTCGGCACGCAGCCGGACCTCAACGCCCTCATCCTCGCCCGCCACCTGCCGGTCCACGGCTTCCTCTCGCTCAACCACCTCTCGGCCGAGGAGTTCAGCCACGCGCTCGAGGTGATCGCCTTCGGCGGCGCCGTGATCGAGCCCGCCTGCGCTCAGCTCCTCCTCGATTACATCGCCACGCTGCCCCTGCCGGCCGCCGGCGGCCGCAACGACATTGACCTCAGCGAGCGCGAGCGGGAGGTCCTCGACTTCGTCCGCGCCGGCCTCAGCAACAAGGAGATCGCCCTTCGCCTCCGGATCAGCCTCGGCACCGTCCGGGCCCACCTGCGGAGCGTCTTCCGCAAGCTCGACGTCCGCTCCCGCGCCGCCGCCGCCGCCCTCGCCATGCGTTTGCAAGATCTGCCCGTCGCGCCCGGCAGCGCCCCCGGCTAAGCCCGTTGCGGTAAGATCCAGCCAGGCATCGTCCGGCCCCCAACACTCTCGCGATGGCGCCGGCAGGTAGCGCTTGGCTTCGCTCACTCTCACGGTCGCCGACCGGCCTGTCGTGGTCACGAACCCCGACAAGCTCTTCTTCCCGACGGCCGGCTACACGAAGCTCGACCTCGTCCGCTACTACCTCAGCGTGGCGGAGCCAGCGCTGCGCGGCGTCCGCCGCCGGCCCATGATCCTCAAGCGCTTCCCGAACGGCGCCGACGCGGCGCCCTTCTTCCAGAAGCGAGCCCCAGCGAACCCGCCGCCCGGCATCGAGACGGCGCGGATCAGCTTCCCCAGCGGCCGCCACGCCGACCTCGTCGTCTGTGACGACGCCGCTGACCTCGCCTGGGTCGTCAACTTCGGCTGCATCGACCTCAACCCCTGGCCCGTCCGCGATGCCGACGTCGACCACCCGGACGAGCTCCGCGTAGACCTCGACCCGACGCCGGAGGCGAGCTTCGCCGACGTAAAAGCAGTCGCGATCATGGTCAACGAGGTCCTCGGCGAGCTCGGCTACCGCGCCTTCCCGAAGACCTCCGGCTCCCGCGGCATCCACGTCTACGTCCGCATGGAGCCGCGCTGGAGCTTCCCCGAGGTAAGGCGCGCCGCCCTCGCCCTCGGCCGCGAGGTCGAGCGCCGCCTGCCCGCCCTCGCCACCACCGCCTGGTGGAAGGAGGAGCGCCACGGCGTCTTCATCGATTACAACCAGAACGCCCGCGACCGCACCGTCGCCTCCGCCTATTCGGTGCGGCCGACGCCGGAGGCGCGCGTCTCCTGCCCCGTCGACTGGGAGGAGCTGCCCGCCGTCGAGCTCGCCGACTTCACGATTAAATCCGTGCCACGGCGCGTTGCAGAGCGCGGCGACCCGGCGGCGGCGATCAACGACGTTGCCTTCTCGCTCGAGCCGCTGCTCGAGCTCGTCGAGCGCCAGGAGCGCGAGGGGCTCGGCGACGCGCCCTGGCCGCCCCAGTTCCCGAAGGCCGAAGGTGAGCCGAAGCGCGTCCAGCCGAGCAAGGCACGCAAGAGCAAAACGGCCGAGCAAGACCCCGGCGGCCGGCAGTCCAGCCACCCCCTGATCACCGTGGCCAAGGCGGAGCACAAGGACGACGCGCTCGCCGGCCTCGAGCGCTGGAAGACGCGCCATCCGGCGGCGGCGGCCCTTCTGAGAGACGACGACGTTCTCGTCGACTCGATGCGGGGAAGCTCGTCGACCTGGACCCGCATCCGGCTCAACCTGCGCCACGTCCCCGAAGCCGAGCGTCCCGCTGAAGGGGCGCCCGATCCCGATTACGACCCGTGGCTTGGCCGCGAACCGGAGCCGTCCCCCGGCGAGCTGACGCCGCAGTCGAGCCGAGCCCGGCGCCGGCCGCCGCGTGAGGCCAAATGAGCCTCGACGACGACCGCCGCGCCGTGCGCGAGAGCTTCGACCGCTCTAGCGCGGAGCTGACGAGCGCGATCGAGGGCCTGAGCGAGGCCGAGCTCGAGGAGGCCTCCCTCGACGGCTGGTCGGTGAGAGACCACGTCTCGCACCTCGCCCAGTGGCACGAGCTGCGCTATCTCGATACGCTCCGGATCGCCGCCGGCTACGACTCCGCCGTCGACAGCACGCCGGAGCAGGACGAGGCGTTCAACCGGATGACGGTAGCGTGGCGGCGCTCCCACTCGCTGGCGCAGGTGCTGTGGGAGCTCGAGACCGCGCGCCGCCGCGTGCTGGACGCCGTCGCCGCCCTCGACGACGAGAAGCTCGGGCGCGTGCTGGCGGCGGAGTGGCCGTTGGAAACCGGCCATGATGCCCAGCACGCGGGCTGGATCCTGTCCTGGCGGGCCGAGCGCGGCGTCTAGCGTGTACCGGGCGAGACGCTGCTAGCAACAAATCAGGTGCAGAGCGCGACCCTGCCAGGGGCGTGGGGCGTAGTCCCCCAGCACTTTTCTTTCCACGAGCGACAGAGTGAGCTAGCACTTGGGGAGCCTTCCGCGTCAAGCCGATTCGGGCTCGCAACAAACGCTAGTGCGAGTCGAGCCACTCTTGGCGCATTCGTTCCTCCTCCTGTTCGAACACGTCCTCCGACAGACCACGAGCCTTTGCCCATAGCCGCGTGGGTTCAAACAGCTTCAGTTGCAGTGCTCGAAATGAGTTGGCGAGACTCTCTAGCTCAGCCTGCATATGTGGAATACCGTCAGGCATTGTGAAGTCCACAGCACGCTGCCGAAAGTAGCGGTGAGCGAGCCAGTTTCTCGACTCAACAGCACTCTCAAGTTCACTGAGAATTGCAGGATCAGCAAGGCCTGATCTCCGCGCCCGGTCGACTAGGCGGCCAAATGGCATCCTTTCCAGCTGCATCATTAACTTGTCATAATCTAGCTGTGTGAAAGAGCTTTGTCTTGGACGCTACGCGGTTGCCAAGAGTGTGTGCAGCGCTGTTTCGATACAGCTCGATTGAAAGATCGCCAGCCCGAACAAGGCATATGTCTTCATAGATTCATAATCAGCCTCGCCGGTGGGCTCTATCATGGCGGTGCCGCGAAAATCTGCCCTAGCTCGTAAGGCGGCGTCGTCGCGATCTGGTCGAAGCCGCACTCGCGCGCCGGCTTGTCGGGGCGCGAGTGCCGGAACGTCGCCGCGTGGCGGAAACGCGGGCTCCGTCCTGAGCCTGTCGAGGAACCCTGCAGGTAGTCGAACGTCACCTCGCAGACCAGCTCCGGCCGCAGGCGCAGCCAGCTCATGTCGCGGCCGCCCGTCCAGCGGCTCGGCCCGCCCGGCGTCCGGCCGCCGCCGAAGCCGTCGCCGCCCGCCTCGCTGAGGTAGGGCGCCAGGAGGGCTACGAGCTCGCGCTTCGCCGCCGCCTTGAAGCTCGACGTATGGCCGACGTGATGAAAGACGCCGTCGGCGTCGTAGAGGCCGAGGAGCAGCGAGCCGACGGAGCGCCCCTCTTCGCCCCGGTTCCAGCGAAAGCCGCCGACGACGCAGTCGACCGTGCGCAGGTGCTTGATCTTGACCATCGACCGCGCCCCCGGCCGGTAGACGTCGTCGAGCCGCTTCGCGATCACGCCGTCGAGGCCGGCGCCCTCGAACCAGGCGGCCACCAGGGCCGCGTCCGCCGTCGCCGGCGTCACGAAGACCGGCGGCGCGACTTTTGCCAGGAAGGTCGCGAGCCTGAGCCGCCGCTCCCGCAGGGGCGCCTGCCTCAGGTCGTCTCCAACCGCCGCCAGCAGGTCGAAGGCGACGAACGCAGCCGGCGTCGCTGCCGCCAGCAGGCTCACCCGCGACGCCGTGGGGTGGATCCGCATCTGCAGCGCCTCGAAATCGAGGCCGTGCTCGCCTGCGATCACGATTTCGCCGTCGATCACCGCCGCCGACGGCAGCGCCGCCTTGAGCCCGGTCTCGAGCTCCGGGAAGTAGCGCCCCAGCGGCTTCAGGTCGCGGCTTTGGAGGTAGACCGCGTCGCCGTCGAAAAAGACGAGGCAGCGAAAGCCGTCCCACTTCGGCTCGTAAAGCCAGCCGTCGCCCGTCGGGATCGCCGCCGCCGCCTTGGCGAGCATGTGGGGCACGGGCGGCTCAAACGGGAGGTTTAGCGCCATCGGAGTCTCGCCCTCTCGCCCGTTAGTGGCACCGATCGTATCATGGCGCCAAGCGGTGGACGTCACGCTTCGCGCCTAGCGAGGCCGTCGAGTCGACCGGACTTCGATAGCGCAGGAAGTGCCGACTCCATGACTAAAAGCGATTTCCCCTGGGAGCTGTTGGACAACCCCTACAACACCCGCTTCCAGAAGCTGTCCCTGAACGAGGTACCGATCCGTCAGATCACCGTGCGGTCGGCTTGGAACTACCGGCTCTTCCTTGAGCGGCCGGAGTGGTTCACATACACCACTCCCGGCATGTTCGCCATGCTCGGCAAGCGCAATCCGGTGACTGGCAGGGCTGCGGTCCGGGCATTCAGCATCGTCTCTGCCCCCCATGAGGACTTTCTCGAGTTCTACATCGCCGTGAAGGGCGACACCGTGGACGACTTGCCGGAGCTCTCGCCGGACGCTGCCGACCTCGACTCGCGGCTGCTCCAGTACCCCTACGTATCGCTGCTCCTCCAGGACGTGGTCGAGAAGGAGGTCGAGGCGAACCCGGAGCTCAACAACGTCCTCCTAGGCCAGGCGACTCTGGGGTCATTTCGCTTCGACACGAAAGACACTCGTATAGCCGTCTTCGGCTTCACCGGCACGGGCGTCGCCGCCGGCGTGCCTGTGATGCGGGCCTATCCGTGGGACCCCTCCGTGAGGCGAGGCATCCTCCTGCACGGTGTCCGCAACCCGGCCGACTTCGCCTACCAGGACGAGTTCAAGGAGTACCGGCGTCAGTACCCGGCATTCCAGTACCACATGTTCCTCAGCCGCGACGCCGGCACTCCCTGGAATTACGGCCGTGGTCGCATCACCAAGGTCCTCGCGCCGACCAAAGAAGAGATGACGGGTGACGTACAGCCATTCGAGCAGCTCACCGGCGTCCCCTACGACCCGGGGCAGATCAAGCTCTACCTCTGCGGCAGCGACGCGATGATCAAGCAGGTGACGGAGTACGCCGTCAACGAGCGCGGCTTCGACCGCAAGGACATCGTCCACGAGAAGTTCTTCGACTAGGCGGGCCTTCGCCTGCACGTGGCCGCTGGAACGCTGGCGACCACGAGGCCGGATCCTCACTCACGCTGTCTGCGATCGACGCTCTTAGCTGCCTGCTAAACTCGGGAGCGTGTGCGGCCGCTTCAGCCTGAGCTTCCGCGAGCGCGAGAGCCTCGCCTTCGAGCTCGGCGTGCCGGTCGAGCAGCTCGGCGACGCGGCCTACCGGCCGCGCTTCAACGTCGCCCCGACCGACGGCCACTGGCTCGTCCGCCAACGCTACGAGGACCGCCAGCTCCTGCCGGCGAAGTGGGGCCTCGTCAACACCTGGGCCACGGACGCGAAGCGAGCCGCCCTTCAGATCAACGCCCACGCCGAGACCCTGGCGCGCCTTCCTTCCTTCCGCGAGGCCTTCCGCCGGCGGCGCTGCGTCGTCCCGGCCGACGGCTTCTTCGAGTGGGTCGGCAGCGGCGCCGGCCGTCAGTCGGTCTGGTTCCACCGCCCCGACGGCGGCCTCATCCTCTTCGCCGGACTCTACGAGTCCTGGCAGCCGGAGCCGGAGCAGTGGCAGCGCACCTTCACGATCGTGACGACAGAGCCTAACGAGGTCGTGGTGCCGGTCCACGACCGCATGCCGGTCATCCTCCCAGAATCGGCCGTCGATCAGTGGCTCGACCCGCGTCAGGAGGACCTCGAGGCGCTCGCTCGCCTGCTCGGGCCGGCGGCGGCAGACGTCCTGGTCGCCACCGCCGTGTCGCCGCGTGTCAACTCCATCCGCAACGTCGCCGCCGCTTGCCTCGAGCCGGCGCCGCCGGCGCCGCGTCTCCCTTAGCCGAGCGCCACTTCCACCACCGTCACGCCCTCGCCGCCCTCCGGCGGTATCGCGAAGTCGAAGGCCTTGACCAGGGGATGGCGCGTCAGCATCTCCCGCACCGCCTGGCGCAGCTTGCCGGTGCCCTTGCCGTGGATGACGCGCAGGCGCGGCAGCCCGGCCCGGAAGCCGTCGTCGAGGAACTTCTCCACCTTCGGCAGCGCCTCATCCAGCGTCTGGCCCCGCACCTCGATCTCCGTCGTCGCTGCCGGCGCCTCCGGCAGGGTCGCGCGTTGCGGCAGCGGCGCCGTCGACGCCTTCTCTACCCGCATCACCTGGTCGAGGCGGACCCGCGCCCGCAGGCCGCCGAAGCCGACGTCGATCTCGCCGCGCCGGTCCGGCGCCGAGAGCACCTCCGCGGCCAGCGGTATCCCCTGGATCCAGACCGCCGCGCCCGGCAGCACGAGGCCGAGGTCGAGGCCGCCGCTCCGCCGTCGTCGCGAGCGCCGCCTCAGGCGCCGCGCCGCCGTCGCCGCTTCGCCCACCGCCTCGCGCGCCTCACTCAGCTCGCTCGCGGCCTCGCCCGCCTCCTCCAGCGCCATCGCTGCCGTCGACGGCGCCGGCTCGCGCCGCGACAGGCGCTCCACCCGCGCCAGCGCCTCGCGCGCCGCCGCTACCTCAACCTCGAGCGCGATCGCCGCCTCGTCCAGCCGCTCCGCCCGCTCCGCGTCGATCGCCGCCAGTCGCTCCTCGAGGCGCGCTTTCGCCGCCTCTGCCTGGCGCTGCGCCTGCTCCTCCGCCCGCCGGGCGACGGTCGCGGCCTCGCGCTCCTGGCGCAGCTCGTCGAGCAGCGAGTCGATCGCAACCTGATCGGGCGCCAGCGAGGCGCGCGCCGCCGCCAGCACCGACTCCGGCAGGCCGAGGCGAGCCGCGATCGCCAGCGCGTTGCTCCGCCCGGGGACACCGAGGGTGATGCCAAAGGTCGGGGCCAGCGTCTCCGAGTCGAACTCGACCGCGGCGTTGCCGATCCCCGCCGTCGAGTGGGCGAAGAGCTTGAGCTCGCCGTGATGCGTGGTCGCGACGGTCAGGGCGCCCTTCGCCAGCAGCTGCTCGAGCAGGGCGCGGGCGAGGGCGGCGCCCTCCGCCGGGTCCGTGCCCGCCGCGAGCTCGTCGAGGAGGACGAGTGAGTCCGGCCGCGTCCGCTCCAGTAAGTCGATGATGTTCCGCAGGTGGCCGCTGAAGGTCGAGAGCGACTGCTCCAGGCTCTGCTCGTCGCCGATGTCCGCCAGCACCTCGCCGAAGACCGGCAGGCGGCTGCCCGGCGCCGCCGGCACCGGCAGGCCGGCCTGAGCCATGAGCGCCAGCAGGCCCGTCATCTTCAGCGCCACCGTCTTGCCGCCCGTGTTCGGCCCCGTGATCAAGAGCACGCGCTCGTCGTCTCCGACGCGCAGCGTCACCGGCACCGGCGTCGTCAGCAGGGGATGACGCGCGTCCCGCAGCTCCAAGGCCGCCGGCGGCCGCGCCAGCCACTCCTCCGGGTCGCCCGCCGCCGCCTCCGGCAGGAAGCCGCGGCCGCCGGGCGATAGCTCCTCCCCGAGGCGCGCCGAAGCGAGGAGCAGGTCGAGCTCGGCCAGCACGGCCACATTGCCGTCGATTGACGCTGCCGCCGTCCCGACGAGAGCGCTGAGGCTGCGCAGGACGCGCTCTACCTCGTGCCGCTCCTCGATCTGGAGCTCGCGCCAGCGGTTCGCGAGGTCGACGACGGCGAGCGGCTCGATGAACAGCGTCGCGCCGCTCGATGAGACGTCGTGGACGATGCCGCGCACCTCGCCGCGAAAGTCGGCCTTGATCGGCACTACGTAGCGGCCGTCGCGCAGCGTGACGATTGACTCCTGGGCGGCCTGCCGCCCCGCCGCCGAGGCGATGAACTCCTGGAGCTTGGCGTGGAGGCGGTCGTGGGAGATCTTGATGTCGCGCCGGATCAGTCCCAGGGCCGGGCTCGCCCCGTCGAGGACGTCGCCGCGCCCGTCAATCGCACGGCCGATCTCCGCCACCAGGGCCGGCTCCTCGCCGATCGCAAGCGCGCGCTCGGCGAGCAGCGGCCAGGACGTCTCGAAGCGGGCCAGCGTCGCGAGCGCCTGCTCGGCGATGCGCTGCGTGGCCGCCACCGCCGCCAGCTCGCGCGCCTCGAGCACGCCGCCCAGCGCCGCCTTCTCGACTGCCGGCCGCACGTCCGCCGCGCTGCCGAGGTCGAAGGGCGTGCGGCTGGCGCTGAGCCCGACGGCCTCGGCCAGGAGTCGCTGGCGCTCGACGACGACGGCGTACTCCGGCGAGGGGCGCAGCGCCAGCGCCAGCTCGCGGCCGGCCGAAAACGCGGTCAGACCGGCGAGGCGCGCCAGCACGCGGTCGAACTCCAGGACTCGGAGGGCATGCTCGTCCACGCTGCGATTTTACCGCGCCGGGCCCGGCTTTAGGGTCGCGGCGCTAGCCGGCCTCGTGATACTCGCGCAGCGCCTCGATCTCGGCGTCGGCGATGTCGACGTGAACGAGGTCGTCGAAGAGCTCGGCAATGTAGCGCACCGGCAGGACGACGTCGCGCTTGAGGAGGAAGCCGCGGCGGATGACGAAGGCGCGCAGGCGGCCCGTCGCCGGGTCGAGCAGCAGCCGCTCGACGCTGCCCAGCTTCGCGTGTGGCTCGATCCGCCAGACATCGCTGCCCTCGCGGATGTCGACCGCGTCCAGGGGCCGGTTCAGCTTTTCGACCAGCCAGGCGGTGCTCGTACCGGCGATCAGGCCGGCGAGGCTCTGAGCCCGGTTTACGACGTCCGGGATGTCGAACTCGTCCGGCGTCAGGTCGTGAGGCGGCTCGAACGCCTCCTCCGTGTACTACGGCGCGTCTTTGAACGCCGCCGCCGTGAGCGCGAGCTCGACCCGCTTGTCCGAGGAAGCGTGCACTGCGGCTATCGGCACGACGCGGTCGTAGTCGAGGCCGAGGCCGCCCTCCCAGAGGTGGTGGCCGGAGCGCAGGAAGCCGATGTCGACGACGACATGGGAAACTGAGAGGTCGGCGCGCTTGAGCACGACCCGGTGGAGCTGACCGAGCTTGTGACCGTCGCTGCTGACCACGTCGACGCCGGCGTGGAGGTCGTGGGGAAAGCCTGGCATCGGCGGAGTATAGCACCGTCGCCGTTGAGGCCGGGCCGGCGGCCGAAGTTGGCGATCGCGAACTGCCAATCGTATAGTGAAGTCGCCCCGTCGTCCCGGCCTCGCAGCGGCAGCGATGTTCGCGGCGTACGCCAGCAGGCGCACGGGGTGAGCGAAGGGAAGCCGGCTGCTTCCCGGCTCGCGAGAGTTCGTGGCGAAGGCAAGGGATGGCGGAGAACCTCTACCGAAAATGGCGGCCGCGCAGCTTCTCGGAGCTCGCCGGCCAGGAGCACGTCGCGACGACGCTGACCAACGCCCTCGCCGGCGGCCGCGTCGCTCACGCCTACCTCTTCGCCGGCCCCCGTGGCACCGGCAAGACCAGCACCGGCCGTCTCCTCGGCAAGGCGCTGAACTGCCGCGATCGCGTCGCCGGCGAGGCCTGTAACCGCTGCGACTCCTGCCTCTCCTTCCTCGCCGCCCGCGCCATGGACCTGATCGAGCTCGACGCCGCCAGCAACCGCGGCATCGACGAGATCCGCAGCCTGCGCGAGAAGGTCGCCTTCGCCCCGGGTGCCGGCGACTTCAAGGTCTACCTGATCGACGAGGTCCACATGCTCACGGACCCCGCCTTCAACGCCCTCCTCAAGACGCTCGAGGAGCCGCCGCCGCACGCCGTCTTCATTCTCACTACGACGGAAGCTCACAAGGTGCCGGCGACCATCGCCTCCCGCTGCCAGCGCTTCGACTTCCGGCGCGTGCCGGCCGCCGCCGCCGTGCAGTGCCTGCAGGGGATCTGCGTCGGCGAGTCGATCAGCTGCGAGGCCGCCGCCCTCGAGCTCATCGCCCGCTCCGCTACAGGCAGCATGCGCGACGCGATCAACCTCCTCGACCAGCTCTCGACCTCCTACGGCAGCGACCTCAAGCTCGAGCACGTCAAGGCCGGCCTCGGCCTCATCGGCGACGAGCGCGCCGGCAGGCTCGGCCGCCAGGCTCTCGCCGGCGACCTTGCAGGCGGCCTCGAGCTCCTCGCCAGCGTCCGCGACGACGGCCTCGACCTGCGCCAGTTTCAGCGCGAGCTCGTCCAGGAGCTGCGCGACCTCCTCCTCGTCGCTGCCGGCGCCGACCCGGAGGACGCGACGGCGGAGCGGATCGCGGCGTTGAAGGCCGCCGTCGCCGGCGTCACCACCGCCGACCTCCTGCGCGCCCTGCGCGCCTTCGGCGAGGCCGACCTCAAGGCCGACCCAAACTCGACCCTGCCCCTCGACATCGCCCTCGCCGAGTGCATCCTCGGCCGTGCGCCGGCCGCCGCGATTGCTTCAACGACGGCGCTACGCGAGGAAGGCGCGTCGTCACCGCCGCCGGCGGTGCCCGCACCGGGCGCGAGCCAGGCGCCCGTGCCCGCGCCGCCGGTCGTAGCCGAGGCGCCGCCGCAACCGGCGCCAGTAGCGGCGTCAGCGCCGACGAAGCCTGCCGAGCCCGCGGCAGCCATCGCGCCGGTCGTCCCTGACCTTGAGGCCGCGCGCCTCCTCCTGCGGTCGATCTACGATGCGGCGAAAGAGCGGTCGCGGCCGTTGGCGGCGCTAATCGGCGCCTGCGATATCATTGAGGTGAGCGAGACCGTCGTCGTTTTCGGCTTTAAGTTCGTCGACCATGCCGAAAAGGCTTCGATGAAGGGCAACCTAGAGGCGCTAACTGAGATCGTTTCGAACCTGATGAGCCGGCAGCTGACAGTGCGCTGCGTCCACGAGGCGAATGTCCGGGACTGGATGCAGTCCGAGCGGGCCGCCCGCAGCCCTCTCGTCCGGGCGGCCCAGGAGATGGGCGCCCACGTCCTCGAGTCGGAACCGGAGGAGGAGTTATGAACCGAGACCTCATGGCCCAGATGAGCCAGATGCAGGAGAAGCTGCAGAAAGCCCAGGCGGAGATCGAGGGCCGCGTCGCCGAGGCGACGGCCGGCGGTGGTGTCGTCAGCGTCTCGATCAACGGCGCCTACAGGGTCCAGAGCCTCAAGATCGCGCCCGAGGCGATCGACCCCGAAGACGCCGGCATGCTCGAGGACCTCGTCACCGCCGCCGTCAACGAGGCGCTCGGCCAGGTTCAGGCCTTCCACGCCGACCAGCTTGGCGGCCTCACCGGCGGCCTCAACCTGCCCGGCCTCGGCGGGCCTGGCAGTCCCGGCGGCGCGGGTGCCCCCGGCCCTGAAGGACCGCCGCCGCCGCTGAACCGCGCCGCCCGCCGCGGCAAGCGGTAGGCGTGAACGAGCCCTGGCACCCGACCGGCGCCGCCGCGCCCGTGGCCCGCCTCATCGAAGAGCTGCACCGCCTGCCCGGCGTCGGCCCTAAGGGTGCCCAGCGCCTCGCCTACCACCTCCTGCGCGCCTCGCACGAGGAGGCCCAAGCCCTCGCCGACGCCATCGTCGAGGTCAAGGAGCGGATCAGCCTCTGCTCCCAGTGCCAGAACACGACAGACGTCGACCCCTGCATCCTCTGCATCGACGACGCCCGCGACCGCTCTCAGGTCTGCGTCGTCGAGGAGCCGCTCGATATCCTCGCCGTCGAGCGCGCGCGCGGCTATCGCGGCCTCTATCACGTCCTCCACGGCGCCATCTCGCCCATGGAGGGTGTTGGCCCCGAGCAGCTCAAGGTACGTGAGCTCCTCGAGCGCCTGCGCGACGGCAGCGTCAAGGAGGTGATCATGGCCACGAACCCCAACCTCGAAGGCGAGGCGACGGCGATGTACGTCGGCCGCCTCCTCGAGCCGCTCGGCCTGCGTGTCACCCGCCTCGCCCGCGGCTTGCCCGTCGGCGGCGACCTCGAGTACGCCGACGACCAGACCCTCGCCCGCGCCCTCGAGAACCGCCAGGAGCTATAAATGAACGACTCAACAAAGAGACCGAGGCGCTCGAAGCACGAAGCAAAGATCAGGTGGTTACTGGAGAACCAATCCCTTCTGGAGGACAGCTATCCTGGCCAGTGGATCGCCGTGAACGACCAGGGGTTTGTTGCGGTCGGCGCGAGCTTTGGCGAAGCAGCGGAGGCAGCGGCCGCTCGTGGTGCTCCTGACGCCTTGGTGGCACCGGTGAAGAGCAAGGACTATCAGGGCGTTCACCTCATACGCTGATGCCGCTGAGTCTTGATTTTGAGTTTCTTTATCTTGATGGTCCCGTCATCTCAGTCACTGTGCTCTCACCTGAAACGCTACGCTCCGCGTTCACGGCCGCGCTAATCGACACTGGTGCCGACATCAGTCTCTTCGACACGACCATCGCAGACCGGCTCGGCCTAAACTTGTCTGAAGCGCCTACGGCGAGAGTCCGCGGTGTCGGTGGGGCCGAGATGGAAGCCCGCCTCGCGGACGCCGAGCTTCTTCTCTTAGGCGAGCCCGACATGTCGATTCGCATTTCGCTTACCTTCGCCCCAAGTGGGCTGGCGGTTGGCAACCTCATCGGTCTCTATGTGCTCTCGCGTTTCGACTTCGCTCTTTCGCACGCAAGCCGGCTAGGCTATCTCGGAAGAGCTGAGCTCTAAAATGCCTCGCCCGCACGTCTACAAGACGCAGGCGATCGTCCTCCGCCAGCGCAAGCTCGGCGAGGCCGACAAGATCGTCACCCTCTACTGCGCCCACTGCGGCCGCATCGACGCCGTCGCCAAGGGCCTGCGCCGCACCAAGAGCCGCCTCGCCGGCCACCTCGAGCCCCTCACCCTCGGTTCCTATCTCATCGCCGAGGGCCGCGACCTCGATATCGTCACCCAGGCGGAGACCGTCGAGGCCTTCCCGGCCCTCCGCGCCGACCTCGAGCGCCTCGGCCGCGGCCTCTACTGCGCCGAGCTCGTCGACCGGCTCACGCCGGAGCGCTCCGAGGGCAACCCCGTCTTCCGCCTCCTCGGCGAGACCCTCGCCATGCTGAGCGAGGAGGCGGAGATCGACCTCGCCGTCCGCCGCTTCGAGCTCCGCTTGTTGGACGAGCTCGGCTACCGGCCGGCGCTCGAGCGTTGCGCCGTCTGCGACCGCCGCCTGGAGGCGGTGACGAACTACTGGAGCGCCGATGCCGGCGGCGCCGTTTGCCCCGAGTGCGCCGACAAGGGCCTCGTCGGCGAGCCCCTGAGCCTCAACGCGCTCAAGGTCCTGCGCCTCCTCCAGCGCTCCCCCTTCGCGGAAGCAGCGCGCGTTCGCCTCTCGGCTACCCTCGCCGGCGAGGTCGAGGCCCGCCTCGCCGGCTACGTCCGCCACGTCCTCGAGCGCGACGTCCGCAGCGCCCACTTCCTCGAGACCCTGCGCCGCGAAGCCGCCGCCCAGCGAACCAGGGAGCACCACCGTAACGTATAATTCCTAAAGGACATCCGGCGCCGGACGCAGCCCGGGCGCTCGATCATCAGGGAGGGAACGATGCCACTGTACGAGTACTACTGCGGGAGCTGTGACGGCGTCTTCGAGTCGCTGCGCTCCATGCGCGAGGCGTCGGAGCCGGCGCCTTGCCCGCTCTGCGACCGCGACGGCGAGCGGATCATGCCGACCTCGTTCTCCGCCTTCACCTTTCGCGAGGGCATGACGCGGCGCATCCCGGACACCGGCAACTACTGGCACTACAACCAGCAGGTCAAGACCAAGAACACCGGCGGCGTGCCGGCCGGCGAGCACCCGGAGACCTACAAGCGCCCGCCGGCGTCCACGAAGAGCAAGGGCGACCTCGAGGTCGAGAAGGACATCGACTTCTACAAGCGGCGCCACGCCACGCGCATGAAGGACTCCGACTTTCGCAAGCCGGTCCTCGGGCCGGACGGCAAGCCCTGGCTATCGCCGAAGCTGGGCATGTAGGCAAAGGACCGCGGACTCGAGAAGGGCGGCCCGATGGCCGCCCTTCTGATTTATCGATCGATCGATTTCGATAGCGCGAGCGGCGCCGCGGGCGCTCAGGCCCGCCGCTGCGTCGTCCAGTGCGCCAGCTCGGTCAGCGTGTCTCTCGCCTCGCCGTCGGGCAGGGAAGCGAGCGCGCCGATCGCCCGATCGCGGAAGTCGGCGGCGACGGCGTAGGACTCGTCGAGAATATCGGACTCGCGGATCATCTCCAGGGCGCGGCGCAGGCTCTCCGCCCGCCGCCGGCCCGCGAAGTACTGCTTCACCGGGTTGTTCTTCGGCTGGCGCTCGATCAGGAGCAGCGCTGGCAGCGTCAGCGTGCCCTGCATCAGGTCGCTGCCCGCCGGCTTGCCCAGCTCCGCTTCGTCGCCCGTGAAGTCGAGGATGTCGTCGACGATCTGGAAGGCCATGCCCAAGTTCTCGCCGTAGGAGCGTAGCGCCGCGACCTGGGAGGGCGCCACGCCGCCGATCATCGCGCCGCCCTCGGCCGCCGTCGCGAAGAGCGACGCCGTCTTGCCGGCGATCCGGTTGAAGTAGTCGCGCGTCGACTGGCCGTAGCTGTAGGCGCTCATGTCCTGGTGGAGCTCGCCCGTGGCGATCGCCATCAGCGTCCGGGCGAAGAGGCGGATGACCTCGATGTTGCCCGTCCGCGCCACGAGCTCTGCCGCGTGGGCGAACATGTAGTCGCCGACCATCACCGTCGCGGCGTTGTCGAAGAGCGCGTTCGCCGTCGCGCGGCCGCGGCGGGTGGCGGCGCCGTCGATGACGTCGTCATGCACGAGAGTCGCCGAGTGGAGCAGCTCGATCGACGCCGCCAGCGGCACTAGGAGGTCGAGATCGTAGCGGTCGAGCTTGCCAGCTAGTAAGGCGATCGCCGGCCGCATGCGCTTGCCGCCGCCCTCGAGGATGTGATCCAGCGTCCGCTCGAGAAAGGGAAAGTCGCGCGGCCGCAGCTCGTGCAGCGTCTCCTCCACGCGGAGGAGGCCGTCACGGACGGGTGCGTAAACGTCCGGCGCCGTGACGGGCGGCTTCATACCCTTGCTTCCGTCGCCGGGCGCGGTAGGGAGGCGCTTCCCAGCCGGAACAGGCGCCTGGCGTTGGCCGTGGTAGCGGCGGCGACTTCCGCGAGGCTGAGGTCGCGTGCCGCGGCGATCGCCTTCGCCGCTTCGGCTACGTAGGCGGGCTCGTTGCGCCGGCCGCGCTGCGCCTGAGGCGCGCCGTAGGGAGAGTCCGTCTCGATCAGCAGCGACTCCAGGGGCAGCGTCGCGGCGACCTCACGCAGGGCCGCCGCCTTCGGGTGCGTGACCGAGGTGTGGATTGAGACCGCGAAGCCAAGCTCGACATAACGCGAAGCCATGGCGGCCGACCCCGTGAAGTAGTGCATGACGCCGAGCGGCCGGCCGTCGAACGACCGCCTCGCGCCCTTCGACCACGCTTCGAGGATCGGCAGCATCTCCTCCCAGGCGTCGCGGCAGTGGACGACGACGGGCAGGGCGCGTCGCGCCGCGAGAGCCAGCATCGCCTCGAATGTCGCGAGCTGCTGCGGCCGCGACGAGTGCATGCGGTGGAAGTCGAGGCCGATCTCGCCGACCGCGATGGCCTCCGGCGCGTCGAGCAGCGCCTCGATCGCCGCGACCGCCTCCGGCCCGCAGTCCTTCGCCTCGTGGGGGTGGCAGCCGGCCGTGGCGTAGACCGCCGCGTAACGCCGCGCCAGCGCGATCGCCGCCCGCGCCGACGCCGGGTCTGTGGCCGGGACGACGATTGTCCCGACGCCGGCCGCCTGCGAGCGCTCGATGACGGCCTCGCGGTCGCTCTCGAACTCCGCTCCCTGGAGGTGGGCGTGGCTATCGATGAGCTCGATCACCGGCTCCGACTGCCCTCCGTCTCCAGCGGCCCGAACTTCTTGAACAGCGGCTCAGGCTCGACCAGTGGACTGCCGGCGACCGGCAGCCGCGTGCGCCAGCCGTTCGCGTCGATCGCGTCCGCGTGGCCCATGAGGGCATGCAGGCGCTCGGAGGAGAACGGCAGGTAGGGATAGAAGGCGAGCTTCAGGGTCTCGATCGCGCCCAGAGCCGTGAACAGCGCCCTTGCGGCGGCGGCCGGGTCGGTTGTCCGCGTCTTCCAGGGCTCCTCCTGGTTCAGGTAGCGGTTCGCTTCCTGGGCGTAGGCCATCGCCGTGCGCAGGCCCTCGCGGAAGCGGCAGGCGGCGATGCTCTCCCCGACCGACGCCAGCGCCTGGTCGCCCGCCGCCAGCAGCGCCCGGTCGCCCTCGCCCAGCTCGCCCGGCTCGGGCACGCGCCCCTCGAAGTTGCGATAGGTGAACGTAAGGACGCGGTTAGCAAGGTTGCCCCAGGTCGAGACCAGCTCTTCGTTGTTGCGTCGCAGCAGGTCCTCCTCGCTGAAGTCGCTGTCGCTCGTCTCCGGCATGATCGCCGCCAGGTAGTAGCGCAGGGCGTCGGCGTCGTAGCGCTCCAGGTAGTCGGGCAGGAAGGGCGCCGTCCCCAGGCTCGTGCTCGCCTTGCCGCCCATGAAGTTGACGTAGGCGTTCGCCGGCACGTCGTAGGGCAGGTTCAGGCCGCCGAAGCCGAGGAGGATCGTCGGCCAGATCAGCGTGTGGAAGACGATGTTGTCCTTGCCGATGAAGTAGTAGCTCTTGCACTCCGGGCTCTGCCAGAAGTCGCGCCAGGCCTCGGGCGTGCCCTGGGCTTGCGCCCACTCCTTGGCCGCCGAGAGATAGCCGATCACGGCCTCGAACCAGACGTAGATGCGCTTGCCGCCGTCGATCTCCTCCGTCGGCAGCGGCACGCCCCACTCCAGGTCGCGCGTGATCGCCCGGTCCGGCAGCCCTTCCTCGAGAAGGCCGAGCGAGAAGTTGAGGACGTGCCGGCGCCAGTGCTCCTTATCGCTCGAGAGCCATTGCTTGAGGGGGGCGTTGAAAGCGGAGAGGCGGAGGAAGTAGTGCTCGGTCTCGCGCAGCTCCGGCTCCGTGCCCGTGAAGCGGCTGCGCGGCTCTATGAGGTCCGTGGCGTCCAGCGTCGCGCCGCAGTTGTCGCACTGGTCGCCCCGCGCCCGCTCGTAGCCGCAGCGCGGGCACTTGCCCTCGATGTAGCGGTCGGGCAGGAAGCGCCGCGCCTGCTCGTCGTAGAACTGCATCATCGAGCCTTTGTAGATGTGGCCCTGCTCCAGGAGGCTGAGAAAGATCTCGTGCACCGTGTCGCGGTGGTTCTCGGTGCCGGTAGAGGTGTACAGATCGAAGCTGATCCCCAGGCGCTGCCAGCTATCGACGAACTCGGGGTGAAAGCGGTCGACCACGGCCTGCGGCGTCGTGTCCTCCTGCTCGGCGCGTAGCGTGATCGGCGTGCCGTGCTGGTCGGTGCCGGAGACCATGAGGACGCGGTTGCCCGCCGTGCGGTGGTAGCGGGCGAAGATGTCCGGCGCAAGGTAGGCGCCGGCGATCTGGCCGAGATGAAGCGAGCCGTTTGCGTACGGCCAGGCAACGCCGATCAGGATGGTCTCGCTCAAGCCCGGTCGCTCCTCGCGCCTAATCTTAGCACGGGGTGCGCCGCCCTCCGGGGACCCTGCCGCCGCCCGCCCGCGCCACCTGTTAACATGACCCTGGCGATAGCTGAAGCCCTCGTGGCTCGCGCCAGCGAAGGAGAGAGCGTGACGACGACGCCGCCGGATCGAGGACCGCCCCAGCCGCGCCAGATGCGCCTCGGTGAGCCGGCCTGCCCGCGCTGCCACGAGTCCTTCACCGTGAGCTACTGGGAAGGGGAGATCCTCATCCAGGCGCGCTGCCTCAGCTGCGACCTGAAGTGGCCGCTGCCCTACGTCGTTTGAGCTCGCGCCCTCTCCTCGTTCCAGTGGTAGCCGTAAGAAAGATCGGGGAGAAGCCGAAGATCGCCTGGCACCGCGACCTGCTGATAATGGGAGAGGCCACCTTGGTTACGGCCCTAGGGGCATTCGCTGTCGGGCGGCCCCTTGGTCGCCCTTTGACTCTACGCTGCGGTAACGTCGCCGCCTCGGAGACTTATGCCGAGCGCTTCCTTCCTCGAAGCCACGGCTTCTTCCAGCGAAGACGCGTGCTATACTTCGCTTCGCTTGGAAGTCTGAGGAGGCCGAATGTCATCCGTCGTCAAGAAGCGGCGCAAGAAGATCCGCAAGCACAAGTATCGCAAGATGCGCAAGAAAACGAGATGGGCGCGGATGCACAAGTAGCGCCTCGATTCGTCCGTCGGCTCATGCCGGCGGACGATCCTTTCGAGACGCGCCTTGGCTGAGCTTCGTCTTCGCCAGGAGGAGGCAAAGCTCCTCTATCTTGCCGTCGCCTACCACCTCGGCCGGCCCGGGTCGGAGCTCGACCCAGCCACGAAGCAGCCGGTTGAGCATGGCCTCGCCGAGGTCGCCCGCGACCTCCAGCCGCAGCTTCGGCTCGCGACGGCCAGCATCGAGCTCCGCGACGGCCAGATCGCGCGCCTCGGCTCCGGCATGCTCGGCTCGATAACCGAGCTCAAGGCCTACCCCATGCTCGAGCTCCGCGCTGTCGGCGAGGGTGGCGAGAGCGGCGGCCCCCGCAGCACCGTCCCCGGCTTCGACGCCACCCTCCGTCATCTCTATCCCGCGGTCGAGGAGGACGTCGACGCCGCCGTCGAGCTCGCGGCGCATATGCTCGCCCTCAAGCGGCGCCTCGACGCGGCGCTGGCCGGCGCTGCCGACGCTGCTGCCGCTGCCGAGGTCTCGGAACCCGAGGAGCCGCGAAAGCGGCGCTGGTGGCCGTTTCGCCGCTAAGGAAAGCGCCTTGCAAGAAAATTTCGGCCTTGGCGAAGTAATCGCTTTCTAAAGTCCTTCCCCCTAAGCGCGACCGCCCCCTACAATGAGTCGCGGCGAGTTGAATCAGAAGGAGTTGAACGTGACCTACGTCATCACTGAGACCTGCCTCGATGTCAAAGACCTCTCCTGCGTCGATGTCTGTCCCGTCGACTGCATCCATTACGACGGTGACGAGGACCGCAAGCTCTATATCGACCCGGACGAGTGCATCGACTGCGGCGCCTGCGAGCCCGCCTGCCCCGTGACCTCGATCTTCGCCGAGGATGACGTCCCCGCCGACCAGAAAGCCTACACCGAGATCGACGCTCTCTGGTTCAAGGACAAAGCGGCCGCGAGGGCCAAGGTCCAGGAGATCCATCCCGCCTAGTGGCCGGGTTTCTAGGACAACGAAAGCCAGGCCTCTGAGCCTGGCTTTCGTCTGTGGGTGGAAGCCTACTTCACGGAGCTGCGATCAGCTTGCGCAAGCGCGGGCCTATGAGGTTGAATCCGTGGCCCCGATAGAACGTCTCCGTCCGGCCGTAGTCGACGAATAGCTGGGGCACCGGCAGGCCGACTTCTAGCGCGCTGACGCCGCGCTCCCGACAAAAGCGCTCGGCAGCCTCGACCAGCGCAGCACCGATCTTGTGGCTGCGTTGCTCCGGCAGCACCCAAAGCTCCTGAATCTCGACGTAAGGCCCGCCGTAGCGCACCGCTTCCTGGACGCTCAGCGTCATGCAGCCGATCGGCTCGCCGCCAGCTTCCGCCTCGGCGATGAAGACAGCCCCGGCCGTCTCACCCTCGGCGATCCGTCGGCAAACCGCCTCGGCGCCTGGCGCGACAGGGTAGTCGGGCATGCCACTCAGCTCTCGAAGTAGGGCGGCGATGCATTCGGCGACGGCGGGCGCGTCCTCCGGGCCGGCGGCTCGGATTATCATCTACGCCGAGCCCAGCTTCTCCTGCAGCGCCGCCGTCAGCTCCTCGATCCGCACCCGGCTCTGCGCCATCGAGTCGCGCTCCCGGATCGTCACCGCGTGGTCCTCGAGCGAGTCGAAGTCCACCGTCACGCAGAGGGGCGTGCCGATCTCGTCCTGGCGGCGGTAGCGGCGCCCGATCGACTGGGCGTCGTCGAACTGAGTCATGAACGAAGGCCGCAGCAGGCCGTAGACCTCCTGGGTCAGCGGCGCCAGCTTCTCGTTGCGCGAAAGCGGCAGCACCGCGACCTTGATCGGCGCCACCGTCGGGTGGAGCTGCAGGAAGGTGCGCCTCTCGCCGCGTACCTCCTCCTCGCGATAGGCGTCGTAGAGGAGGACGAGGAAGCAGCGGTCGACGCCGAGCGCCGGCTCGATCACGTAGGGGACGATGTGCTGGTTCGTCTCTTCGTCGAAGTAGGTGAGCGTCTTGCCGCTGTGCTCTGCGTGGCGCCTGAGGTCGAAGTCGGTCCGGTCGGCGATCCCCTCGAGCTCCGACCAGCCCATCGAGGCGTAGTTGTACTCGATGTCGTAGGTGCCGGTCGAGTAGTGGGAGAGCTCTTCGGGCGTGTGCGCCCGCGCCCGCAGGTTCTCTTCGCGCACGCCCAGGCCCTTGAACCAGGCGAGGCGTTTCGCGAGCCAGTGGTCGAGCCACGACGCGTCCGTCCCCGGCTTGCAGAAGTACTCCATCTCCATGACCTCGAACTCGCGGTCGCGGAAGATGAAGTTCCCCGGCGTGATCTCGTTGCGGAACGCCTTGCCGATCTGGGCGATGCCGAAGGGCAGCTTGCGCCGCATCGACGTGACGACGTTCTCGAAGTTCGTGAACATCGCCTGCGCCGTCTCCGGCCGCAGGTATACCTGACTCGCGGAGTTCTCCACCGGCCCGACGAAGGTCTTGAACATCAGGTTGAAGGGCCGCGCCTCCGTGAACTGGCCCTTGGCGCCGCACTGCGGGCAGACGTCGCCCTCGAGATGGTCGGCGCGGAAGCGGTGCTTGCAGGCCTTGCAGTCCACCATCGGGTCGCTGAACTGGGCGACGTGGCCGCTCGCCTCCCAGACGCGCGGGTTCATCACGATCGCCGCGTCGATGCCGACGACGTCGTCGCGGTCCTGGACCATCGCCTTCCACCAGGCGCGCTTGATGTTGTTCTTCATCTCCACGCCCAAAGGCCCGTAGTCCCAGAAGCCGGCGATGCCGCCGTAGATCTCGCTGCCGGGAAAGATGAAGCCGCGCCGCTTGGAGAGCGAGACCAGGGTCTCGAACTGGAGCGGCGGCTGCGCCTCAGCCACAGCGCCGCTCGCGCTGCCGCCTAAACGTCATCGTCGCCGAGCTCCTCCTCCGTATCCACCCAGACGAACTCGAGCCCGTCCCGGTCGCCGACGGCGGCCCGGAGCAGCGCCAGCAAGGCCGGCTGCGCCCCCTTCGTCTCGAGGAGGTCGATCATCGGCTTGTTCAGGAAGTAGTCCTGGTCGTCGGCCCACTCCTCCTCGAGCTCGTCGATGAGGAACTCGAGCTCGTCCTCCGATATCTCTCCCAGGAGCCCGTATAGCTTGATCACGTCGCCGTCCCTCCTGCCTCGCCCGAGCGGCGCCTAGCAAAAGCGCCCCGAGCAACTCTCGGGGCGCACGCGTGGGGATGAGACCACCGCGCGGGCTAGCTCTCACCCTCGCCGCCGAAGGTGGGCTTCGTCATTCTGGCCCAAACCCTAGGGTAGGCGAAAGGCCCTGTCAACGCGCGTCGGGCGCATCCGAGGCGCGATCGCTGTGGGCCTCCCGATCCGCCTTGCGGATCTCCATGAGGATGAAGTTGTAGTCGCCGCGCCTTGACGTGCCGGTGCGCCGGTAGCCCGCCTTCTCGAAGCAGCGCTGCGCCCGGTAGTTCCAGTCCAGCGTCTTCAGGTAGACCCGCTCGACCGCCAGCTCGTTGAGCAGGTAGTCCGTGAAGACCGCCATCAGGTCGGTGCCGTAGCCGCGGCCCCAGTACTCCCGCACGCCGATCGTGATGCCGATCTCGGTCTCGCGCTTGTCCCGGTCGAGGTTGTAGTACATGACGTTGCCGATGTGGTTGCCTTCGAAGTCCTCGACGGCGAGGGCGCGCCGGTAGGGGCTCGGGTAAGTGAGCTCATCGGTCAAGATCGACAGGTACTCGGAGAGGCCGCCGTTATAAGGCCGCGTCGCGTCGAAC
The DNA here is from genome assembly GCA_963664765.2 of Dehalococcoidia bacterium. Lineage (GTDB taxonomy): Bacteria > Chloroflexota > Dehalococcoidia > DSTF01 > WHTK01 > WHTK01. The sequence continues at coordinate 232,638 of CAXXWO010000006.1, forward strand.
GCCGCCAGCTCCGGGTCGCGCCGCCAGGCGTAGTCCAGATCGACGTCCTCGATCCGCTTGCTGCGCAGGACGATCAGCGTCCCCCGCGCCAGCTCACCCTCGACCGCGGCGGTCACGTTGCCGCCTCGCTCTCGCCGCTGAGGATCAGCGCCTTGCGGAGGATGCCCGCCTCGCTGCGATAGCTAAGGAGCCGCAGCGCTTCCTCTACAGGGAACCAGCGCACGTCGTCGAACTCGTGGTCGTGGAGGCTCGGGTCGCCGCCGACCGGGCGCATGAGGTAGTGACGCACGGTCTTGTCGAAGCGCACGCCCTCCTTCGGCCGCGAGAACCAGTAGCGGATGTCGCCCACCATCCCCACCTGCTCGACCTCGACGCCGGTCTCCTCGCGGACCTCCCTGAGGGCCGTCTCCTCCAGCGTCTCTGCCGCCTCCGGCGTTCCCTTCGGCAGCGCCCAGAGCTTGTCTATGGAGCGGCCGCAGATCAGCACCTCCTGGCCCTCGTCGCCCCGGCGCAGGACGACGCCGCCGGCAGACGTGACCTTCTCCGTTCGCAGCCGCGGCCTCGCCATCTCGCTCACTGGCCGAAGCCTCCCAGCGGGTCGTCCTGGAAGGCGATCTCGCTCAGCGCCTCGTCGATCGCCTCTCGCAAGGAATCATCGCCCTCGTAGAGGAGGTTATTCAGCGCCACGCGCGCCGTCGCCCCGCCGATCTCACCCAGGGCGTGGACGGCCGAGCGCTGGACCTCGGCGTCCGGGTCTCCGACCGCGGCGCGGCTCAGCGGCTCGATCGCCTCCTCCTCGCCGATCTCGCCTGCCGCGAAGACGGCTGCGTGGCGCATCTCCGGCGCCGGGTTTTCCAGCTCGCGCAGGATCACCGGCAGCCACTCGGCGCTGCAGCTCCGCCCCATCGCGTCGATGGCGCCGACCCGGAGCCAGAGGCTCTCCTCGCGGTAGATGCTCTCGATCAGGTTCGTCGTCTCCTCGTCGCTCAGCGCGCCCAGGGCTTCCACCGCGCGCGCGCGCACCGCGTCGTCCTGCTCCTCGTCCTCGATCGCCTCGATCAGGGCGCTCCGCACGCTCTCGCCGTCTGCGGCGTTCAGCTGACCGAGCTCGAAGGTGAGAGTGTAGCGACCGAGCGCGATCGCCGCCTCGCGCCGCACCTCGATGCTCTCATCGTCGCGCAGGAGCTCGGCGAGGCGGTCGACGATGTCGCGGCCCTCGTACCCGTACAGCCCCCGCAGCGCCGCTACCCGCACCGCCGCGTCCTCGTCGCCGAGGCCGTTTTTGAAGACGGCCTCGAAGTTGAGCTCGATGTTGTCCTGGGCGAGGTCGGTCAGCTCGGAGAGGAGCCGCAGCCGCAGGGCCGGGTCGATCGCCGGCCACGCTTCCGCCAGCTCGGACGCCTCCTCAGCGTCGAGGTCGGAGAAGTCGACCAGCTGCTGAGACGTCAGCCGCTTCGCCGGGTCCGCCAGGTCAAGCAGGCACTCTTGGATGCTCATGAGTTTAGAGCAAATCTAACCAGCGATGAGAATGGCTGTCAAACCAGCGGCTGCCCCTCGAACTCCGCCTTCGCCGGCCGCGCCATCAGCTCCTGCCCCGCGACGGCCGGCGCCTTGCCCTCGTAGAGGACGCCGTAGAGGGCCTCGCAGACCGGCATCTCCACGCCTCTCTGCGCCGCGAGCCGTCGCACCGCGACGGCCGTGACCGCACCTTCGACGACGCCGCCGACGGCGGCCCGCGCCGCATCGAGGTCGAGGCCCTTCGCCAGGGCGAGGCCGAGGCGCCGGTTGCGCGAGAGGTCGCTCTCGCAGGAGAGCACCAGGTCGCCGATGCCCGCGAGGCCTAGAAAGGTGGTCGCCGCGGCGCCGCAGGCGAGGCCGAGGCGGCTGATTTCGCTGAGGCCGCGCGTGATCAGCGCCGCCTTCGCGTTCTCGCCGTAGCCGAGGCCGTCCGAGAGGCCGCAGGCGATCGCGATCACGTTCTTCAAGGCGCCGCCGAGTTCGACGCCGACGATGTCATTGCTCGTGTAGACGCGGAAGCGGGGCCCGTTGAGCAGCGCCTGCGCCCGCTGCGCCCGCCCCCGGTCGCTGCCGGCGATCACCGTCGCGGCCGGCAGGCCGGCGGCGATCTCGGCCGCGAAGTTCGGCCCCGAGAGGGCGAGGACGCGCTCCGGGGCGTAGCTGTGAGCGGCGACGATCTCCGACATCCGCTGCCCGGTCTCGGGCTCGATGCCCTTGATCGCGCTGAGCAGCGTCGCCGCCGGCGCCGGCCGCCCCGCGATGCGCGCCAGGTTCTCGGCGAGCGTCTGCGAAGGCACGGCGAGGACGATAAGGCTCGCGTCGCCGAGCGCTTCGACATTGGCGCTGACCGTCAGGCGCTGCGGCAGGGTGAGGCCGGGCCGATGGCGCCCGTTCTCCCGCGCCCGGTCCAGCGTCTCCGCCTCAGCCGCCGTGCGCGCCAGGAGGAGGACGTCGTGGCCGTTGCCCGCCAGGATGACGGCGAGGGTCGTGCCCCAGCCCGTCGTCCCGACGACGGCGACCCGCTCTCCCGCTTCGCTCATCCCTCGGCCCCCGGCTCCTCCGCGGTTGGTCTGCGCTCGCCGCCCTGGCCGATCTTCGGCTCGTGGCCCGCGAGCAGGCGGCCGATGTTGTCGCGATGGAGGAGCACGATCAGGCCGCCGCCGGCCGCCACGACCGCCGCGTAGGCCCAGGGCAGCTCGTCCGCGGCCGCGAAGGCGAGGAAGATCAGGGCCGCCGCCAGGCAGCCGACGATTGAGGTCAGCGACATGTAGCGGCTCAAGTAGAGCGTCAGGCCGGCGAAGGGCAGGACCAGCGCCGCCGCCGGTGGGCTCAGCGCTAAAAGGGCGCCGCCGCCGGCGAGTACACCGCGGCCGCCGCGGAAGCCGGCGAACAGCGGCCAGACGTGGCCGACGATCGCCGCCAGGCCGCCCGCCGCCCGCGCCCAGGCGTCGTCCGAGTAGAGGAGCGGCAGCAAAGCCGCCGCCAGGCCCTTGCCCAGGTCGCCGGCGAACACCGACAGGGAGCGTCTCAGGCCCAGCAGCCGCAGCGTGTTCGTGAAGCCGGTCTTGCCGCTGCCGTAGTCGCGGACGTCGACGCGGCCGCTGAGGCGGCCGACGATCAGCCCCACCGGGATCGAGCCGATCAGGTAGCCGCAGACCGCTGCGACCGCGATCGCCATCCTTACTCCTCGCTGCGGCTGCGGAAGAAGAGGCGCACGCCGGCGCCGCGGAAGCCGAATGCCCGCCGGATGCTGTTCTCGAGGTAGCGCTTGTAGGGGCCGAAGACGAGGCGGCTGTCGTTGACGAAGAGGACGAAGGTCGGTGGCTCGCTGCGCGGCTGAGTCACGTAAAGGAGCTTCAGGCGCTTGCGGCCGGCTGGCGGCGGCGGCCGTTGGGCGATCGCGCGCCGCAGGACGCCGTTGAGCTCGCTCGTCCCGATGCGTCGGCGCCGCTCCTCGCCCGCCGCCCTCACCTCGGTCAGGAAGCCATCGAGGCCTGTCCGCTCCAGCGCCGAGACGACGGCCACCGGCGCCCAGGTCGCGAAGCGCAGGCGGCGGCGGATGCGGCCGCTAAGCGTCGCCTCACTCTGAACTTCGCGGACCAGGTCCCACTTGTTCGCGCAGACGATGAGCCCGCTCGCCGCCTCGAGGGCGATGCCGACGATATGCAAGTCTTGAGCGCGCACGCCTTGAGAGGCGTCCAGTAAGACCACGGCGACGTCCGCCCGGCCCACGGCCTCGCGCGCCCGCATGACGCTGTAGTGCTCGATCGAGCCATCGACCCGGCCGGGGCGGCGGATGCCGGCCGTGTCGACCAGCGTCATCGGCTCGCCCTCGTACTCGAATGGCGTATCGATTGCGTCCCGCGTCGTCCCGGCGATCTCGCTGACGATCACGCGCTCCTCGCCGAGCAGCGCGTTCACGAGCATCGACTTGCCGACGTTGGGCCGGCCGATGACGGCCACGCGCAGCCGATCGGTCTGTGGCTCCGCCTCCTCGCCGGGCGGCAGCGCCGCTTCAATCAGGTCGAGCAGCTCGCCGACGCCGGTGCCGTTGAGGGCGCTCACCGCCTGCGGATCGCCGAGGCCGAGCTCGTAGAACTCGTTCGCCTCGTCGATCCGGCGGCTGCTGTCCGCCTTGTTGGCGCAGAGCAGCGTCGTTTTGCCGGAGCGCCGCATCAGCTCCGCGACCTCGCGGTCCGCCGCCGTGATCCCCGCCTTCGTGTCGACGACGAAGATCAGCAGCGCCGCGCCTTGAACCGCCACCTCCACCTGGGAGCGGATCGCGTCCATGTAGGCGCCGGAGCCCGCCAGGCTCGTGGGCTCGGCCAGGCCGCCCGTATCGATCAGCTCGAAGCGCCGCCCCCGCCACTCCACCGAGCCGACGAGGCGGTCCCGCGTCGTGCCGGCGATGTCCTCGACGATCGCCAGCCGCTCCCCGACCATGCGGTTGAAGAGGGCGGACTTGCCGACGTTCGGCCGTCCGACGATCGCCACTAGCGGGCCTCTGTCGGTCATCGTCGTCGCCTCGCTCATCGGCTGATGACGACCACGACCCGCGCCGGCTCGAAGGAGACGATCTCGACGCCGTCCGGCGCCGTGAGCGTCGCCGCCAGCACGCGGATGCCCTCCGTCAGGCCCGCGAGGTCGACGGTCGCCTCGATCGAGTTGGGCGGCAGCGCCCGCAGCGTCGGGATCTCGCCTCGCGCGATTACCGTCAGCGACGGCGTCTGCGGCGTCGCCCGTAGGCCCTCGCCGACCTCGAGGAACCGCGGCGCTACGAGTATCGCCATCTCGCCGCGCGCCGGCTCCACCCTCAGCCTGACGTTCACCGTGGCCCGCGTCGCCTGGAGGCCGGCCGGCAGCTGGAGGCCGACGTTTCGTACCGTCTCGGCCTGGAGGCCCGACACGTCGATCGGGTCCGTCGCGAGGAACGACTGCGCCTGCAGCAGGTCCAGCGGCCCCGAGACCGCGATCGCCGGCGGGTCGCTGGCGATCGCCACGAGCGCGTAGCCGTCGGCGACGCTGCCCTGCACCGACGGCACGATCGTCAGCGCCAGCGTCACCTCCTGCTGGATGATCTCGACCTCGATGTCCGCGTTCGCCGGCTCCACGTGCAGGCCCCGGATGTCGGCGCCGCGCCCGTCCCGCGTCGTCAGCGTGTACTGGCGTTGGGTTGTCACCCGCAGGCCGGTGATGTTGATGTCGGCCACGGCGCGGTCCACCAGCTGCACCAGGCTGGTTGCGCCCGTGACGCTGACCGTTTCCGGCGCCGTCAACGTCGTGCCGACCTGGAAGCCCTGCGGTGGCGAGCCGACGAGGCTCATCTCGACCGGCACCTCGCGCGTCGCCGTCGGCTCGAGCGTCACGGTCACGAGGGGCGGCGACACCGCCACGATCTCGACGTCGCGGTTGCCCACGACCCTGGCGATCACGACCTGGTCCGAGCTCGGCGCCCGCACGCCAGAGAGATCGACCTCGGCGCTGAAATCGGCCGTCGTCAGCTTATCGAAGGTGTCCTCAGTCGCGTTGACGCGCAGGGTCACGGCCGCCTCGCGGAGGCTCGCGACCGCGAGGCCGTCCGGCAGGTTAACGGCCGTCACCTCGATCGCGCCGCTGAACACCGCCACGCGAGAGGGGTTCTCCGCGTCCGTTACGGCGATCCAGAGCACGGTCGCCGTAACGAGTGAGACTACCGCCAGCGCTACCGGCGTCGCGATCCGGCGCCACTGCGAGGGCCGCGCTGCGATCATCTCAGCTCGCCTGCGCTGCCGGCCGCAGGCCGCCGTGGCGCGCCAGCAGCGCTTCGATCATCGAGCGGACGCCCGTCTCGTCGCGCAGCGGGATCAGGCGGCCGTCCGAGGCCACCGTGACCCGCCCCGTCTCCTCCGACACGACGATCGCGACCGCGTCTGTGTCCTCCGTGACCCCGAGCGCCGCCCGGTGGCGCGTGCCCAGGCGGGCCGTACCCTGGCCGGCGGCGAGCGGCAGCGTGCAGGAAGCGGCGACGATCCGGCGGTTGCGGATGATCACCGCCTTGTCGTGGAGGGGCGAGTTGGGGAAGAAAATGCCCTCGAGCAGCCGCCAGTTGAGCTCCGCGTCCAGCCGCACGCCGGTCTCGATGTAGTCCTCTAGACCCGTGCCCCGCTCCAGGACGATGATCGCGCCGTGGCGCTCGCGCGCTAGGTTGGTCGTCGCCGTGGCGATCTCCTCCAGGGCCTGGTCGCGCTCGGCGCCGGTCAGCCAGCTCCGCACCCGCGTCCGCCCCGCCCGCTCCAGGGCGCGGCGGATCTCCGGCTGAAAGATAACGATGACGCCGAGGACGAACCCGGGCAGCGAGTTGCGGACGACGAAGTTGACGACGCTGAGCTCCAGCACGCGGCCGAGGAGAAAGAACGCCAGGATGATCACGCCACCGCCGCGCAGGAGGGTCATCGCCGTTGTCCCCCGCAGCGCCGTCAGCAAGGCGTAGATGATCGCCGCGATGATCAGGATGTCGAGGATCGCCGCCGCGCTATCCAGGCGTCGCAGGGAGTCCCAAACGTCGTTAGCAAGCTGACTCATGCTCTGCCGCTAGGCCTAGGCCGGCGAAACGCCTCCCATGATCGCCGCCAGCAACGCCTTCTGAGCGTGCAGCCGGTTCTCAGCCTGATCGAACACGACCGACTGCGCCCCCTCGATCACCGCGTCCACCGTCTCCTCGCCGCGGTGCGCCGGCAGGTCATGCATGAAGATCGCGTCGCTCTTCGCCAGCGCCATCAGCTCCGGGTCAACCTGGTAAGCCTGGAATGCCTCCTGGCGCCGGAGGCGCGACGACTCCTGCCCCATGGACGTCCAGACGTCCGTGTAGATCACGTCCGCCTCTCGCGCTGCCTCCTCCGGCGAGGCGAGCGCGGTGAAACGGCCGCCGCTGAGCTCCGCCCGCCGCTGGGCGGCCGCGCTCACGTCCGGCGGCAGCTCGTAATCCGGCGGCGAGGCGATGACGAAGTCGGCGCCCGCCGTGCCGGCCGCCAGCGCCAGGGAGGCGGCGACGTTGTTGCCGTCGCCGACGTAAGCGATGCGGACGCCCGCCAGGCGCCCCTTCTTTTCCTGGACCGTGAGGAGGTCCGCCAGGGCCTGGCAGGGGTGCTCCGTATCCGAGAGGGCGTTGACCACGGGGACGTCCGCCGCCGCCGCGAGGTTAATCAGCGACTCCTGGGCATAGGTCCGGGCAACGATCGCCGAGACGTAGCGGCTGAGGACGCGAGCGACGTCTCCCACCGGCTCGCGCTCGCCGAGGCCGACCTCAGCCTGTGAGAGGTAGATCGCGCTGCCGCCGAGCTGCTTCATGCCCACCTCGAAGCTCACGCGCGTGCGCAGCGACGGCTTCTCGAAGAGCATCGCGATCGTTTTGCCGGCGAGCAACGGCGGTGAGCCGTCCCGCTTCATCGAAAGCGCCGTCCGGATCAGGAAGTCGAGATCGTCCGGCGAAAGGTCGCCGATGGAGAGTAAGTCGCGGCCTTGCATTGCGCCGATCCACCTGAATTGTGCCGGCAGTATATCACGCTCCCTTCGCCTGTCCGGCCTCCCGGCGGCTGCCTCTCACGCTAGGCCGCGGCGCCTAGGCTTGACGGCTCGCCGTCCAGGCACTCTAAGCGGCAACGAAGGAGACGGAGAGTCGCCATGCTCCACTGGCTGGAGCGAAATCAGGTCCCGCTTCTTGGCTTCGCCCTTCTGATCCTGGCCCTCGGCCTCGGCGCCCGCGCCCTTATCGGTGGCGGCGCGCCGCCACCGCTCGAGTTTCGCAGCGATGCGCGCCTGCCGGACGGCGCGCCGATCCGCGTCCACGTCGCCGGCGCCGTCCTCGCGCCCGGCGTCTACGAGCTCCGCCAGGGCGACCGCGTCGCCGAGGCCCTCGCGGCCGCCGGCGGGCCGAGCGACGCCGCCGACCTCGAGGCCGTCAACCTCGCCCGCCGCCTCGCCGACGAGCAGCAGGTCGTCATCCCCCGCCGCGGCGCCGAGGCGGCTGCCGAAGTGCTGGCTGCCGGCACCAAAGTGGACATAAACACCGCCAGCGCCGCCCTCCTCGACCAGCTGCCGGGGATCGGCGAGGCCTACTCACGCCGCATCGTCGACTCCCGCACGCTTGATGGCCCCTACGCCTCCGTCGAGGAGCTGGTCGAGCGCCACGTGATCCCGCGCGCCACGTTCGACCGGATCAGCGCGTTCGTCGTAGTCGGCGCCGTCGGCGAGGTCGAGGCCGTCGGCCCGTGACCCTCCTCCTGCTCGCCCTCGCCTGGCTGCTCGGGGTCGCGGCTGTCGCTGCCGGCCTCGGCCCATTTTGGCCCCTGGTCGTTCTCCTGGGCGCCGGCGTTGGCCTCGGCCTTCTTCTCGCCGGCCGCTGGCGCCTTGGCGGTGCTGCCCTCGTCCTCCTTAGCGTCGCGGCCGCCGGCGGCCTGCGCTACGACGCCGCCCGGCCGCCGGCAGTGCCGGGCGGCGTCGCCCTCTTCAACGACGGCGAGGTCGTCCGCCTGCGCGGCAGCGTCGACGCGGCGCCCGAGGAGCGCCTGCGCAGCCAGCGCTTCCGGCTGCGCGTCGAGTCCGTCTACGACGGCGGTGCCTGGCAGCCAAGCGACGGCAAGGTCCTGGTCACGACCCGCCTCTTTCCCCGCTACCGCTACGGCGACGCGCTCGAGCTCGTCGCCCGTCTCGAGACGCCGCCCCGCTTCGAGGGCTTCGACTACCGCAGCTATCTCGCCCGCCGCGGCGTCGTCGCCACGGCTGCTTTCCCGGCGATCGAGCAGATCGGCGCCGGCGGCGGCAGCGCATTCACCCGGACGCTGATCGAGGCGCGAGCGCCGCTCGCCCGGGCCCTCGAGCGCGCCCTGCCGGAGCCCGAGGCGGCGCTCGCCGCCGGCAGTCTCCTCGGCGAGCGCGGCGCCATCCCCGCCACCCTCACGGACGACTTCAACGCCGCCGGCATCTCCCATCTCGTCGCGATCTCCGGCTACAACGTCACCCTCGTCGCCGGCTTCGGCATCGGCGCCCTGAGCTGGGTTCTTGGCCGGCGCAACGCCGCCCTCGTCTCGATCGGCCTCGTCATCCTCTTCGCCGTCTTCGTCGGCGCCTCGCCCTCCGTCCTCCGCGCCGCCGTCATGGGCGTGCTTATGCTCGGGGCGAGCCTCGTCGGCCGGCCGGGCAGCGCTCTCACCGCGATCGCCGCCGCCGGCGCCGGCCTCACGCTCTGGCAACCCCTGGCGATCGACGACGTCGCCTTTCAGCTCAGCTTCGCCGCAACCTTCGGGCTCATCCTCCTCGCCCGCCCGATCGCCGACGCCCTGCGGCCGGCGCTCGGCCGCTTCCTGCCCGCCCCCGCTGCCGACTTCCTAGGGGAAGAATCCGCCGTCACCATCGCCGCGACCGTTGCCGTCCTGCCAATCATCGCCGTCACCATCGGCCGCGTCTCGCTCGTCGCCGTACCGGCGAACCTCCTCGCCTTGCCCGCCTTTCCGCTGATACTCGCCACGTCTGCCGTCAGCGCCGGCCCCGGCGTCCTCTCCGCCGAGGCCGGCCAGTGGGCCGGCGCCGTCGCCTACCTGCCGCTGACCTACCTCGTCCGCCTCGGCCGCTTCTTCGCCGACCTGCCGACCGCCTCCGTCGAGCTCGGCCGCGTCGGCCTCGTCGAGGCCGCGCTGCTCTACGCCGCCGTCGCGACCGCTATCGCCCTCGTCGGGCTCCGCCGCCGCGCCGCGCCGCCCGAGCCCGCCCTTAGCCTTCGCTTTGCGCCGGCCCTGCCCCTGACCGTCGTGGTCCTCGTCCTCGCCGGGCTCGTCTGGTCCGGCCTGCTCGCCGGCGGCCGCGACCGCCTCAGCATCAGCATCCTCGACGTCGGCCAGGGCGACGCCATCCTCGTGACGACGCCGGCCGGCCACCGCATCCTCATCGACGGCGGCCCCAGCGGCGTCGCCCTGAGCCAGGCGCTCGAGCGCGAGCTGCCGGCCGGCGTCCATCGCATCGACCTGGTCGTCCTCAGCCACGCCCAGGACGACCATCTCGTCGGCCTCGTGGGCGTCCTCGACCGCTACGAGGTCGGCGCCGTCCTCCTGAGCCCGCTCGAGGGCGAGACCGCTGCCAACCATGCCTGGCAGGAGGCGCTGGCAGAGCAGGCCGTCCCGGTGCGGGAGGCCGTCGCCGGCGAGTGGCTCGATCTGGGCGAAGGCGCCTGGCTCGAGGTCCTCGGCCCGGCCGCCGACCTGCCGGCGGCTGCCGCCGACCTGAACAGCGGCTCGGTGGTGCTGCGCCTCGTCCACGGCAGCGTCAGCTTCCTCCTCACGGGCGACCTCACGGCTGAGGGCGAGGACGTCCTCCTCGGCCGCGGCCCCGCCCTCGCATCCACGGTTCTCAAGGTCGGCCACCACGGCTCCGACGGCTCGACGACGGCCGCCTTCCTCGCCGCCGTGCGGCCCGCCGTCGCCGCGATCTCGGTCGGCGCCGAGAACCCCTACGGCCACCCCTCGCCGTCGACCGAGCTCCGCCTCAGCGGCGTCCCTTACTTCCGCACCGACCGCAACGGCCGCATCCGCTTCGAGACGGACGGCGAGCGCCTCTGGGCCGAGGCCGACCAGGGTGAGCCGCGGCTGGTCCCCCGCCGGTAGCGGGCCGGGCTCCAGAAGGCGCCGCCGCCTGCCGATAACGATCCAAAGACGCCAAAGGCGATATACCTCATGCCAGGTGAGACAACTGAGATAATTGCACTCGCGGCCGGACTGATCCTCCTAGTCGGTGGCATCTTTGGACTTGCGCCGATCCTCCTTCGCTGGCTGCGGCCCCTCGCCGAGCGGCCGGAGCGAATCGGCCGACGTGAGGACTACGTGGTCGACCAGCGCAGCCGGTTGCAGGCGAGCGGTGCTACTGCCGCGCCTACCCTGGACCGGAGCGTCTTGGCCACACGATTCCCGACGTTCGAGCCGGAGGACGACGCGGAAGGGGCCGCTAGCTCCTACGCGTAGACCAGCGACGCGCCTTCAGGCGATCAGGGCCTCGTCGAGGAGCTCTACGGCGAGCTCTTTATGATCCGCGAAGCCCTCGCCACGCTCACCGCCGAGGTTCACTCCCTGCGTACCGCGCGCCAGTCGTCCGAGGCAGACGCCACCGCCGGCCGCGTCGCCTGATCTAGCTCAACCGGACCCGATGCTATAGTTAGCTTCGAACGAGGTTAACGATGTTTCGCAAGTTAGCCTCGAACGAGGTTAACGATGTTTCGCAAGTTAGCCTCGAACGAGGTTAGCTATGATTCGCAAGTCAGCCTCGAACGAGGTTAGCTATGATTCGCGTCGACGGCCGCCAGCCGGATATGCTCCGGCCCCTCGAGATCCAGGCAGGCTATCTCGCCTACGCCGAGGGCTCCGCCCTCATTAGCCTCGGCAAGACCCTCGTGCTCTGCGCCGTCAGCGTCGAGGAGCGCCAGCCGCCCTTCCTGCGTGGCACGAGCCGCGGCTGGGTCACGGCCGAGTACGCCATGCTCCCTCGCTCCACCAACACCCGCAGCCAGCGCGAGTCCGTCGCCGGCCGGATCGGCGGTCGCACCCACGAGATCCAGCGCCTCATCGGCCGCTCCCTGCGCGCCGTCGTAAACCTCGACGCCCTCGGCGAGCGCACCTTCGCGATCGACTGCGACGTCCTCCAGGCCGACGGCGGCACCCGCACCGCCGCGATCACCGGCGCCTACGTCGCCCTCGTCATGGCGATGGCGAAGCTCGTCGACCAGGGCACCTATGAGACCTTGCCGATCCTCTGCCCGGTCGCCGCCACCAGCGTCGGCGTCGCCGACGGCGCTCGCCTCCTCGACCTCTGCTACGAGGAGGACTCCACCGCCGAGGTCGACTTCAACGTCGTCATGACCGGCGAGGGCAAGTACGTCGAGGTGCAGGGCACGGCCGAGCACGGCACCTTCGGGCGCGACGCGATGAACGAGCTCCTCGTCCTGGCCGAGAAGGGGATCAACGACTCCTTCGCTGCCCAGCGCGCCGTCCTCGCCGCCGCCGGCCTCCCGGTACTCTAGACAAAACGTCTGCTCTAGACATAACGACCGAGCTGCGTCCCGCCGATCACGTGGAGGTGGCCGTGGGCCTGGCTCTGCATCGCCTCGCGGCCGAAGTTCGAGAGCAGGCGGAACCCCCGCGGGCAGTGCTGCTGCCCGATCTCGACGCCCAGGGCGCCGATCCGGCCGAGGTCGCGCCACATCTCCGCCTGGCTCAGGTGGCGCTTCGGCAGGACTAGGAGCATCACGGGCACCCAGCGCAGCTGGTTGCGAAAGACGATCACCTCGTCGTCCTCGTGCAGGACCTCTGCCGGCTCGCGGCCGGCGATGATCTCGCAGAAGGTGCAGTAGCCCTCGGTCATGCGTCCGTCCCCGGCGTCCCCTGGGGCGAACCCTCGCCCGCCCCGACCAACCGCGTTTGCCTTTCTCGTGGCCCGGCTTGAGCCTATCATGGCAGCGATGGCCGACTTCCAGCGCTTCGCGGGCCTGCGCTACGAGCCCGACGTCGCCGGCGACGCTGCCGGCCTCGTCGCGCCGCCCTACGACGTCGTCTCGGCCGCCGAGCGCACCGACTTGTACGCGCGCAGCGCCTATAACATCGCCCGCGTCGACTACGGCGAGGAGCGGCCCGGCGACAGCGACGCCGTCAACCGCTACACGCGCGCTCGCGCCGACCTCGAGGCGTGGCGCGATCGCGGCGTCCTCCGTCGCGACGCCACGCCCCGGCTCTACGTCTACGACCAGACCTTCTCGCTCGACGGCGAGACCCGCGTCCGCCGCTCCGTCTTCGGCCGCCTCCGCCTCGAGGAGTGGGAGCGGGGTATCGTCCTGCCGCACGAGCACACAGGCGCCGCGGCCAAGGCCGACCGTCTCCGCCTCCTGGAAGCGACGCGCGTCCATCTGAGCCCGATCATGGCGCTCTACCGCGGCCAGGGCGGCGCGGCGCTGCTTCCCGACGGCGCTCTCGGCGCCCCTCTGCTCGACGCCAGCCCACCGGGCGGCCAGCGTCATAGTTTGCGGCCGGTTGCGGACGACGCCGCCCGCGCGCTCTGCCGCTTCCTCGCCGACCAGCGCCTCTACGTCGCCGACGGCCACCATCGCTACGAGACCGCCCTCAACTACCGCAACGCCTGCCGGGTATCGGCGGCGAGCTGGACGGGCGAGGAGCCGGAGAATTTCGTCCTCGCCGCCCTCGTCGACATCGCCGACCCCGGCCTCGTCGTCCTGCCCACGCACCGTCTCGTCCGCCTCCCAGGGCCCGCCGACCTTGGCGCACCCGGCCGCCTCTTCGAGATCGAGGCGATCGGCGCCGCCGACGAAGCCGGCCTCGTGCGCCTCCTCGCGGCGCTCGCCGCCGCGCCCGGCGCCTTCGGCGCCGTCGGCCTCGCGCCCGGCCGTCTCGATCTGCTGCGGCGGAAGGACGCCGCCGCGATCGCCGCCCTCGTGCCCGGCGGCCACCCTGAGGCCTGGCGCCGCCTCGACGTTGCCGTGCTCCACCACGCCGTGCTGCCGCTGCTCGGCTACGAGTCGTCGCCGGAGCGCGTCGCCTTCGCGGACGACGCTCGCTTCATCCTCGCCGAGGTCGCGGCCGGCCGCTGGGACGCCGGCCTCCTCCTCAGCGGCACGCCGATCGAGGAAGTGCTCGCCGTCGCCGACGCCGGCGAGCGCATGCCGGAGAAGTCGACTTACTTCTACCCAAAGCTTGCTACCGGCGTCGTCCTCTACCCGCTCGACTAGCGGCCGCGTGCTCTCGCCGGCTTGGGCTGGTCCTTAGATTCGCGCCGTCCGCGCCGAGAAGATGTTCGGGATCCGGCCGATCTCGGCCAGCGTCTCCGCGTCCAGGCTGTCGTCCGTGCCGATCACCATCAGCGCCCGGCCCCGGACCTTCTCGCGGCCGACACGCATGGAGCTGACGTTGACGTCCTTGCTGCCGAGGAAGGTGCCGATCTGGCCGATCATCCCCGGCCGGTCGACGTTCTCGCAGAAGAGCAGGTAGCCCTCGCCCGGCGGGACATCGACCCAGAACTCGTTGATCTCGACGATGTGGGGCCCGTCCTGGGCCACCGTGCCGGAGACGCTCGTCTTGCCGCCGCTCGTTGTCAGGTGTATGCGGACCAGGTCCTTGTAGATGCCGTCGTACGGGCCCTTGCGCTCGGCGATCCGGAGGCCGCGCTGCTCCGCGACCAGGCTGGCGTTGACCAGCGTCACGTTCTCCTCGCTGATCGGCGCTAAGAGGCCGCGGATCACCGCCGACTTCAGCGGCGTTACGTCGAGCTCGGCGATCTCGCCGAGGTACTCGATCTCCACGCTGACGAACTGGCCCGTCGATAGCTGGGTCGCCAGCGCCGCCGCCTGGCTCGCCGCCTGGAAGTAGGGCGCGATCTGCTCGAACGCCTCGACGCCGACGATCGGCAGATTGACCGCGTAGAGCGCCGGCTCGCCTCGCAGCACGGCCAGCACCTCGTTCGCCACGTCGACTCCGAGGCGCTCCTGCGCCTCCGCTGCCGACGCGCCGAGATGAGGCGTCGCGATCAGCTTCGGGTGGGCGATCAGCGGCGAGTCCGGCGCCGGCGGCTCGACCGTGAAGACGTCGAGCGCGGCGCCGGCGACTTTGCCCGCGTCGAGCGCCGCCAGGAGGGCCGTCTCCTCAATCTGGCCGCCGCGCGAGACGTTGATCAGCCGGACGCCGTCCTTAACCTGCTTCAGCTCATGCTCGCCGATGACGCTCTCGCTCCCCGGCGTCAGTGGCATATGGATGGTGATGAAATCGCTCTCCGCCAGCAGCTCCTCTTTCGTCACGAGCTCGACGCCGAGGGAGACGCCGCGCTCCGGCGAGATGAACGGGTCGAGGCCGATGAGCCGCATCTCCAGCGCCCGCGCCCGCCGCGCGACCTCGGCGCCGATGCGGCCGAGGCCGATGATGCCGAGCGTCTTGCCGCGCAGCTCCACGCCGACGAACTTCGAGCGCTCCCAGGCGCCGCCTTTCAGCGAGGCCTGCGCCGCCGGGATGTGACGCGCCAGCGCCAGCATCATGCCCACCGTGTGCTCCGCCGTCGCCACGGTGATCGCGGCCGGGGCGTTGACGACGACGACGCCGTGCTGCGTCGCCGCCTCGACGTCGATGTTGTCGACGCCGACGCCGGCCCGGCCGACAACTTGGAGGTCGCTTCCCGCCTCGATCACGGCGGCCGTTACCTTCGTCTCGCTGCGGACGACGATCGCCTCGAAGCCCTTGATCGCCTCCAGCAGCTCCGCCGGCGGCAGCCCGAGGCGCACCTCGACCTCGGCGCTGCGTCGGAGGACCTCGATGCCGTCCTCGGCGATGCGGTCGGTGACGAGGATGCGTGCCACAGCTGCGCCTCTAGCGGCCGACTACGGCCGGCTTCTCGTAGCCCAGCCGCGCCAGGGCGGCGCCGAGGGCCTCGACGGCGGCGTCGAGCTCTTTGGGGTCGACGAGGCCGAGGTGGC
Organism: Dehalococcoidia bacterium; assembly: GCA_963664765.2. Lineage (GTDB taxonomy): Bacteria > Chloroflexota > Dehalococcoidia > DSTF01 > WHTK01 > WHTK01. The sequence continues at coordinate 248,140 of CAXXWO010000006.1, forward strand.
CGATGCGGACGATCTTGCCCATGAGCTTACCCTGGCCCGCCGCGAGGACCGTGTCGTACTCGGTGTTCAGGAGGCGCAGAAGCTCGGCCGCGTCCACGCCCGCCGGCACGATGATGCTCGTCACCGTATCGGAGCAGTGGGGCCCGTTCGCGAGCAGCTCCAGGCCCAGCGCCTGCACCCGGCCGCGAGTATACTCCGCCGTCGCCGCGTGGCGGGCGTTGATCTGCTCCATCCCCTCCGCCGCCATCATGTCGAGCGCCTTGTCGAGGCCGTAGTAGAGCGAGACGGCCGGCGTGAACGGCGTCTGGTTGCGGGCCAGGTAGGACTTCGCCTTGCCGATGTCGAAGTAAAACTTCGTCATCTTCGAGCTCTCGTAAGCCTTCCAGGCGCGCGGGCTCAAGCTGATGAAGGCGAGCCCGGGCGGGATCATGAAGCCCTTCTGCGAGCAGGTCGTCGCGACGTCAACGTCCCAGGCGTCGGTCGCGAAAGGGAGGCAGCCGAGGCTGCTGATCGCGTCGATGATGAAGAGGACCTCCGGGCTCACGACCCGGACCGCGCTGCCTATCGCAGCGACGTCGTTTGTCACTCCTGTAGATGTCTCGTTGTGGGTGAGTAGCACGGCGGCGATCGACGGGTCCGCTTTCAGCGCCGCCGCCACCGCCTCCGGCTTCGCCGCCGTCCCGGGCTCGAAGGCGAGCTTCGTCACCGCCGCGCCGAAGGCCGCCGCGATGTCGGCGAAGCGGTCGCCGAACTCGCCGATCGTGACGGCGAGGACCTTGTCGCCCGGCGAGAGCACGTTGACGATCGCCGCTTCCATCGCGCCGGTGCCGGAGGCGGTGAGGACGTAGACGTCGCTCTCCGTCCGGAAGAACTGCTTCAGACGCTCCGTGATCCGCGTCTGAAGCGCGCCGAACTCCGGTCCGCGGTGGTTCATCATCTGGCGGGAGAGTTCCGCGAGCGTCTCCGGAGGGCATGGGATTGGGCCAGGGATGCGCAGGTTCTGCACGGTTCTCTCCTTAAGAAGGGGCTCGACCGCATCGTAACCAGCGTGTCCCTGGGGGTCAATCTGGCCGCGGACGCTCCCCCGGGGGCCGTGTCTCGGCGCGCAGCGGCCGGCCGCGCCCTGCTAAAGTTGCTGCTATGAGCAGCGCCTATCGAGAACTGCCCTCCGTCGACCGCCTCGTCGGCCAGGCGAGCCTCCGCGCCGCCGCCGGCGAGCTCGGCGCCGAAGTGCTCGCCGCGGCGGCGCGGGCCGAGCTCGACCGCCAGCGCGCCGCGATCGCCGCCGGCGCCGCCGCCGCCGACATCGGATCGATCGTCGAAGCGGTCGCCGCCCGCGCCTACGCCGCCCTGCGCCCGAGCCTGCGGCCGGTGATCAACGCCACCGGCGTGATCATCCACACGAACCTCGGCCGCGCTCCCCTCTCAGCCGCGGCCGTCGCCGCCATGGCCGCCGTCGGCCGCGGCTACAGCAGCCTCGAGTTCGACCTCGAGGCCGGTGGTCGCGGCAGCCGTGCCGCCCACGTCGAGCCCCTGCTCTGCCGCCTGACCGGCGCCGAGGCGGCGCTCGCCGTCGGCAACAACGCCGCCGCCGTCCTCTTCGTCCTCTCCGCCTTCGCCCGCGACCGTGAGGTCGTGATTTCGCGCGGCCAGCTCGTCGAGATCGGCGGCGGCTTTCGCATCCCCGAGGTCATGCGCCAGAGCGGCGCCCGCCTCGTCGAGGTCGGCACGACGAACCGCACCTACCTGCGCGACTACGCCGAGGTGGTCAGGCCGGAGACGGCCGCCCTCCTCCGCGTCCACGCCAGCAACTTCCGCGTCGTCGGCTTCACGGAGGCGGTCGCGCTGAAGCCGCTCGCCGTCCTCGCCCACGAGCGCGGCCTCCTTCTAATCGACGACCTCGGCAGCGGCTGCCTCCTCGATACCGCAGCCTTTGGCCTCGCCGCCGAGCCCCGCGTTCAAGACAGCCTCGCCGCCGGCGCCGACCTCGTCCTCTTCTCCGGCGACAAGCTCCTCGGCGGCCCCCAGGCGGGCATCATCCTCGGCAAGAGCGAGCTCATCGAAGCGTTGCGCCGCCACCCCCTCGCCCGCGCCCTGCGCCCCGATAAGGCAACGATCGCCGCCCTCGGCGCGACCCTGAGCCACTACGCCGTCGGCGATGCCGTCGAGCAGGTGCCAGTCTGGCGGATGATCGCCTTGCCGCCCGCCGCCGTCGACCGGCGCGCCCGTCGTTGGGCACGAGCGGCCGGTGCCGGTGCCGGCGCCGCCGTGATCGACGGGCGCTCGATGGTCGGTGGCGGCAGCCTGCCGGAGGAGAGCCTGCCGACGCGCCTCCTCGCCCTGCCGCCCCAGGCCGGCGCCGGCGTCGAGGCGCTTGCCCGGCGCCTGCGCCAGAGCGACCCGCCCGTCGTCGGCCGCGTCGAGCACGACCGCCTCCTCCTCGACCCCCGCACCGTCGATCCAGGCGACGACGCCCGCGTAAGCCGCGCCCTCAAGGCGGCGTTGAGCTAGGCTTTCGTCCGCCGGCGAGGCGCCGGCCGGGCGTGCTACGATTCGGCCACGGAGGGCCCGTAGCTCAGCGGCAGAGCGGCCGGCTCATAACCGGTTGGTCGCTGGTTCGAATCCAGCCGGGCCCACCAGCAGGCTCCGTCCCTTGCTCGATGCCTGGTCTTAAAGGCCCTCTAATAGAGCCGGGCATGCTCCAATTGAAACATGGGTGACCCCACGCTCCCACGAGGGCGCCGCGAGGCGATACGCCCTCCCAGCAGGAGGAGTTGGCCGAAGCCGGTTTGGGGAGCGTCGCGAAGGCGACGAATAGAGGGCGCGTGAAAACTGTCGGAGCTCCGGCTCTCGAGCGTAGCTCTGGACGGGGCGGGCTCTACTCAGATGTCAGGAAATGGCCGTGTCCACTGAAGGTGGCGCTATTCATTCGAGGCCTGAACAAGGACCTGACAACCGAGTTCATCAGGTAGTAACCGTTTCGGATCCTCGCTGGTGGGTTCGCGTGGTTCACGACTTCCTCCTTGATTCGAGAGACGACGTTTCCGGCCGCGGGCACGCTGCTTTCCATTCGGATCGGAGCGTGATGAGAGAATGTCGCGAACCGCCGCGCTTGTCAATCAGCGCCACCAGGCCTCCTGGCGAGCCGTCTCCGGCTGGAGTAGAGCGTCACGCCGGAGCCGGCGATCGCCATCAGCAGCAGCACCGCCCGGACGCCCGCGAGCTCCGCGACCGCCCCCGCGAGGAGCAGCGGTAGCAGCGACGCCAGGTCGGCGAAGGCGCTCTGGGTGGCGAAGGCGCGCGCCTGCCTCCCCGGCGCGATCTCGTTGTTGATCACCGCCTTGCCGGCGATCGTCACCGCCGTCCCCGCCGCCCCAAGCGGGATCGCCAGGAGCATAGCCGTCGTGATCACGGAGGATATGCCGATCTCCCGCTCGATGAAGTCGATGCCGGTGCCGACTTGAACGGAGTCGAGGAGGGAGTCCTTCACGAAGACGACGAGGCCAAGGCCGGCGAACGTCACGAGGAGAACGCCCAGGCCGAGGAGCGTCGTCCGCGAGGCGCCGAGAACCCGGATCAGCAGCGGCGCCGCGATGAAAGCGAGGAGCGCCCCGATGCCCGCCGGCGCCACGACGAAAACCGTGTTCTCGGAGGCGATGCCGAGGACGTCGCTGCTGTAGTGCGGCGCCCGCACAACCAACGCTTTGGCGAGCGTCCCGGCCACGGCCAGATGGACGAGGGCGTTGAACACGGGGCGGCTGTCCGACAGCAGGCGCCAGCCCTGAGGGACGACGCCCTGCGGCGACAGCGACCGAGGTCGGCGCTTGCGGACCTGGGCGCGCTCGCCGGCGAAACTCTTCGCGAGGACGGCGAGCAGCGCCGCCGCGAGATAAACGCAGAACGCGACGGCCAGGACCGGCTCGACACCCGAGACCTTCAGCAGCAGCGCCGCCAGCGCCACGCCGCCGGCGATCTGGCCCAGCGCTACCGACAGCGCGAAGAGGGCGTTCGCGGCGCCCACCTGCTCCCGCGCGACCATGCGCGGCAGCGCCACCGACTCCGCCGGCCCCGTGAACTGGCCGATCGTCGAGATGGCGAAGACGAGGACGTAGAGAGTCCAGAGGCTCCCGAGGTTGGCGAGCATCAGCGCCACCGCCGCCGCCCGGCCGAGATAGCCGGCGATCACCAGCGGGCGCGCCGGCAGGAGGTCGGCGAGGATGCCCGCCGGCACTCCCAGGAGGATCGACGGCAGGATGAAGGACACGACGAGGATCGTCGTCTGGATGCTGGAGCCGGTCTCGCGGACGACGAGGATCAGGAGCGAGTAGAGGAGCGCCGTCTGTGCTACCTGGCCGAGGATTCGCGACTCGAGCAGACGCCGAAAGGAGCCGTTCTTCAGTGGCCCCAGGTCGGCCGCGCGGAAAGCGGCGGAGCCGCCGCTCTCGAGGTTCTCCTCGGCCATATGCCGAGTATAAAGCCCGGCGTCGCCGGCGCTAGAAGCCGCCGACCGGGCGGGGCGGCTCCAGAGGGGCTGCGGCCCGCCCTACGCCTTGTAGAGGCCGAAGAAGGCCACGCGCCGGAACTCGCGCAGGCCGCGCATGTGCGCCTTGCCGAGCAGATAGCCCCCCGGCAGCTCGACGAGCTCATCGACGATGCGCCGCACCGGCAGCGGGTTCGGCAGGTCGCTGTAGTCGAGGCGCAGGACCCGCACCGCCGGCTCCTCGATGCCGCCGGTGATCGAGGTGCGGAAAGGGAAGACGCGCACCGTGCCGTCCTCGTTCGGGATGCGGTAGCCGGGCCAGCCGATGATCCCCGTCGCCTTCGACCAGGCGTTGTCCGTGAAGACGTTATCGCCGCGCCAGGCGGCCGCGTCCATCGTCTTGCCCAGCCAGGGCAGGTAGAGGCGCGTCAGCCACTCGAAGAAGGGGTCAGAGAGGAGCCCGGTCGAAAGGGCGACGAGTTCGCCCTCGTAGCGGCCGTCCGCCTGCGGCGGCTTCCCGAGACGGAAGAGGCGCGATAGCGTCTCGATCGCCTCCTGGCGATCCCCTTCGAGCCGCGCCCGCACGAAGCGGACCTGGCGCGCCGCCGCCTCGCGCAGGCTATGGGGCAGCGGCTCGCCGTCGGTCGCGCCGATCGCTTCTTGAAGCTCGCCGGCGCTCGCGACGAACGCCTCGACCTCGTCCGACGAGGTATGGAAGGGGTCCGGCTCGCGCTCCCGCATCGCTGCGAGGCGGGCCGCGATCTTTGCCTTGCTCAGCTCAATCGCTATCGTCGTACTCCGCTGGCCAGGCGCTTCTCGGACCTCTGCCGCGCGCGGCGCCGGCGCGCGGCAGAGGTCGCTGACAGTGATTGTGATGCGGGTCGGTAACGCGGAACACGCCGATCCTACCATCCGGGGCCCGGCTTGAACATTGGCGCCTGCGTGCTACCGTTGGTGGACATTCGAGGCTGGGCTAACGAGGAAACCGAGGGCGCATGGCAAAGGTCACCGAGCGCTATGCCACGGCGGCGAACGGCCCGGTGGTCATCTGCGACTACTCGCCGCCGCGCAGCGGCAACCCGGCGGCGCTGAACGCCGTCGGCGCCCTGCCGGCCGATTTCATCAGCGTCGCCTACAACCCCGGCAAGGCCGTCCGCACCGACCCGATCGTCGCTGCCTTCAAGATCAAGCAGAGCGGCGGCGCCGACGTAGTCTTCAACCTCGGCACGCGGGACATGAACCGCCTCGCCCTCCAGAGCCACCTCCTCGGCGCCCAGATGCTCGGCCTCGAGAACCTCCTCGCCGTCCAGGGCGATCCCTTCAACGAGCGCGAGCTCGCCCTCGTCAAGTCCGTCGGCGACTACACGGCTACCGGCCTGATCGAGTCCATTCGCGAGCTCAATCGAGGCGTCGACTACCGCGGCCTCAAGCTCCGCACGCCCTGCGACTTCTGCTGTGGCGCCTCGATCGACCTCGGCCGGCCCCTGGAGCGCGAGGCCCGCCTCACGCAGCGCAAGATCGCCGCCGGCGCCCAGTTCTTCGTCAGCCAGCCGATCTTCGACCTCTCCCTGCGCGAGCGCTTCCTCGAGGCCTACCGGCGCCTGGCCGGCGAGGAGCTCGCGGCGCCCGTGTTCTGGGGCTTGCAAGTACTCGCGCCGGACGGCATCGTCTTCGGCGAGGTGCCGGAGCAGATCAAGAGCGAGCTCGAGCGCGGCCGAGAAGGGGTCGAGATCGCCCAGGAGCTCCTCCAGAGCTTCCTCGCGAGCGGCGTGAAGGGCGTCTACCTCGTCCCGTCGATCCTCAAGGGCGGCGCCCGCGGCTACGAGGCGGCCGCGCACGTCCTCGCGCCGCGGGGGGCTAGAAGCGCCGCCGTGAAGGGCGCGTAGCCGGTCGTGCGCCCGCCTCGTACCATCTTCTCCTGGTCCAGCATCGAGCCGCCCTGGGATTACGACGTCCCCTGGCCGGGGCGGGTCGCCGTGCGCTGGGGCATCACGATCGCCGGCCTCGCCGCCGCCGACTTCCTCATCGACGGCGTCGCGATCGACGGCCTCGGCGCCCTCCTCGGCGCAGCCGCCATATTCGTCGTCGCCCGCGCCGTCCTGCGGCCCCTGCTGATCTTTATCACCTGCCCGCTGCAGCTTCTCACCCTCGGCCTCTTCCTCTTCGTCGTCAACGCGATCATCCTCGGCGTCACCAGCTGGGCCTCGGGCGAGCTCGGCATCGCCTTCCAGGTCAACGACTTCGGCGCCGCCTTCTTCGGTGCCTTCGTCATCTCCAGCGTGTCGTTCCTCTTCGACCGGCTTTTACGCGCGCGGGCACGTAATGCGCGCGACTACTGAACTAGCGCCCTCGCGCTCTCCGCCTGCCCGCTGCCCGGCGACGCGGTAAGCTGAAGGGAGCGACGTTCAGGAGGCGACCATGAATCAGCAGCTTCAGCCCGGGGCCCGCCTCGGCCCTCTGGCCGAGACCCTTGACGAGCGCCTCACGGCTCTCGAAAGAGACGACGTCGTGCGCCGGATCTGGGCCCGCGATCACACCGTCTGGAAGCCGGAGCCAACGGAGATCAGCAACCGCCTCGGCTGGCTCGACCTGCCTGTGACGATGGCCGCCCACACGGCCGAGCTCAAAGAGTTCGCCGCGACCTGTGCCGACTTCGAGCGCGTCGTCCTCCTCGGCATGGGAGGCTCCAGCCTCGCGCCGGAGGTGCTCTCCCTGACCTTCGGCGGCAAGCCGCTCGTCGTCCTCGACACGACCCACCCGGAAGCTGTCGCGGCCGTCGCGGCGACAGGCGACCTGCGGCGTAGCCTCTTCATCGTCGCCAGCAAGTCCGGCACCACCGTCGAGACCCTCTCCCATTTCGCCTACTTCTACGACCAGGTCGGCAACGGCGATCAGTTCGTCGCGATCACGGACCCGGGCACGCCGCTCAAAGCGCTGGCGGCCGACAAGCAGTTCCGGCGCGTCTTCATCAACCCCGCCGACCTCGGCGGGCGCTACTCAGCCCTCTCCTACTTCGGCCTCGTGCCGGCGGCCCTGATCGGCGTCGACATCGACGCCCTCCTCGCGTCCGCGGCGGCGATGGCGCGGGCCTGCGCCGTCGCCGACCCGATCGCCGAGAACCCCGGCGCCTGGCTCGGCGCCCTGCTCGGCGCCGCCGCGAGCGTCGGTCGCGACAAGCTCACGCTTCAGTTCCCGGCCGCGGCGGCCGGCCTCGGCGCCTGGATCGAGCAGCTGATCGCGGAGTCGACCGGCAAAGAGGGCACCGGCATCGTGCCAGTAGACGGCGAGCCCCTCGGTGCGGCCGCCGTCTACGGCGCCGACCGTCTCTTCGTATCGCTCGGCGACGGGAGGGCGCCCGTACCCGCCGTCGACCTTCCGTTCGGCGGCCGCGAGGCCCTCGGTGGCGAGTTCTTTCGCTGGGAGTTCGCCACCGCCATCGCCGGCCATCTCCTGAGCATTCACCCCTTCGATCAGCCCAACGTCGAGGAGGCAAAGGACGCGACCCGCCGCCTTCTCGACACGGCGGCGCCGCCATCTGCCGCTAACGACGACATTGGCGCCTTCCTGGAGGCGCTCCGTCCCGGCGAATACCTGGCGATCCAGGCCTACCTGCCTCGCACCGCCGCGAACAGCGCCCGGCTGGAGGCGGCGCGGCTGCGGCTACGCGATCGCTTCAAGGTCGCGACCACCCTCGGCTTCGGGCCCCGCCTTCTCCACTCGACCGGCCAGCTCCACAAGGGCGGACCGGCCAGCGGCGTCTTCGTCCAGGTCGTCGATGCGCCGGCGACCGACCTCGCGATCCCCGGCAGCCCCTTCAGCTTTGGCAAGCTGCTCGCCGGCCAGGCCGCCGGTGACCGCGAGGCGCTGCGAGCGCGTGGCCGCCGCGTCGCTCGCGTCGGCCTCGCCGACCTCGAAGCGGCGGGCTAACGGTAACGTCGCCTGGTCTCAGCGCGCGCACTTGAGGTCGACCGCGATCGCGCTGGCGTTGGCGATCTCCTGGAGGTCCCCGCAGGCGGCGATCTCGCTCGCTGAGATGTTCGCGAGGTCGCCGGAGAGCGCGCGACCGAGCTCCTCCGCCTCGCTCCGTGACCTGTCCTTATAGCCGGCACGGAGCTCGGCGAAAATCGCCGTCCCGTTGATCAGCGCGGCGAGGAGCTCGTCCTGGGCGTTCGCCGCCTCCTGGGGTGGCTTTAGCTTTCTCAGCGCCTCGACGAGCTCGTCGGAGCCGTCGATGAATGCCGTGAGGAAGGCGCGCGTCGCGTCCACGTACTCCGCGTCCGTCGCCGCCGCCGTCTGCGCGACGGCGTAGTCGCTGCCCAGGACCTCGAGGTCGGCGAGGGCTCCCGCGTAGGCCGTCTCGAGCTTGCCGAAGTAGCTCTCGAGGCTCTCCTCGCCGCCGCCGCAGGCGAGAGCGAGCATCGCGACGGCGAGCAGGAGCGTCGCGGCGCCTCGCCCTAGCCGGCTGCGCCGCCCGCCGACCGTCGCCGTCGATCGCCTCGCCTTACCCCGGCCTCCGGCCTGCCTCACGTCGTCAGGGCGCCGAAGTCCTTGTAGAGCTTCTCGATCTTAGGGTCGATGACCGCCTGGCAGTAGGCGGAGGCGCTGTTGCGCTCGTAGAACTCCTGGTGGTAGTCCTCGGCGGCGTAAAACGTGACATAAGGGACGATCTCCGTCACGACCGCCGCCCGGTAGGTGCCGGACGCCTCGACCGCCTGCTTGACGCTCTCTGCCGCCTCTCTCTGGGCCTCGTCGTTATAGAAGATCGCCGAGCGGTACTGCGTGCCGACGTCGGCACCCTGGCGGTTCAGCGTCGTCGGGTCGTGGAGCTTGAAGAAGACGCCGAGCAGCGCCTCGTAGGAGATCAGCGCCGGATCGAAGCCGATCTGAATCGCCTCCGCGTAGCCGGTCTTGCCGGAGCAGACCTGCTCGTAGGTCGGCTCCGGCCCCTCGCCGCCGGAGTAGCCCGGCAGGACCGAGCTCACGCCCTTGAGGCGGCGAAAGACCGCCTCCGTGCACCAGAAGCAGCCGCCAGCCAGAGTCGCCGTGTCCATCGAAAGCCCCCTCCAGGATCGACCGGGCCGCAGTCCGGCCCGTAGGTTGCAATTCCTCCTATAATGGGCTTGTTCTCTGCCCGCTTCAACGCACGTTTCAGAGAGAGGGACAAAGATGCCGATCTTTCTCGACCACACGATCGTTCCGGCCCACGACAAGGAGGAGTCAGCCCGCTTCTTCGCCCGGATCATGGGACTGGAGTACAAGGGTCCCTGGGGGCACTTCGCGCCGGTCAAGGTCAACGAGACCCTGAGCATGGACTTCGACAACCGCGAGACCTTCCAGAGCCACCACTACGCCTTCATCGTCGGCGACGACGAGTTCGACGCGATCCTCGAGCGCGTAAAGGGCGAGGGCGTCCGCTACGGCAGCGGGCCCAACGCTCAGGACGACATGGCGATCAACAACCAACATCAGGGCCGCGGCTTCTACTTCCGCGACGCCAACGGCCATAGCTGGGAGGTCATCACCCACACCTACGTCTAGGGCAGCGCCGGCCGCCGTCAGAGGCTCCAGGGCCCGTCTCGAAAGCGGCTCTACGGCGCGGCCGTGGCGCTGCCATCGGGGCGATCGGCACCCGCTCATAGAGCTTTCCCCGAGTTGACACCGGCCCCCACTTCTGCCCTAAGATGCAGCGACTTCAAAAAAGCAGCGGTCACCGCGACCGTTCCGTTCAGCGGGAGCATCTATTGCAGCGATTCTCGCGTAGGCGGGAAGGGCTCGAAACGGCCCTCCTGTTGCAGGACTGTCAGGAGCAGCGAAGCGGATGACCGCGCTGAAACGGCCTCAGGAGGGGGCGTCTCGCCTGCCCGCTTCCTTAGACCTCCGCAAAGCGATAATCCTCGCCGCCGGGTCGGGCCAACGGCTACGCCCCCTGACCGACGGCCTGCCGAAGTGCCTCGTCGAGATCGAAGGCGAGCCGATCCTCCTGCGCACGCTCGCGTCGCTGGCCCAGTACGGCATCCGCGAGGTCGTGATCGTCGTCGGCCACTGCAGCGACCAGGTCATCGCAGCCGTCGGTAAGCGCCGAGATGGACTCGACATAAAGTTCGTCCACGCCCCCGATTACGAGACCACGAACAACATCTCCTCCCTCTGGGAGGCGCGCGCCTGCTGCGACGAGGACCTCCTCCTTATCGAAGGCGACGTCGTCTTCGAGGGCGAGGTCCTCCGCCGCGTATTGGCGGCCGAGGGCAACGCCATGGCCGTCGCCTCCTACAGGAGCTGGTACTCCGGCACCGTCGTTCGCAAGAGCGAGGGCGGCGGCGTGACCGAGATGAGCCTCGGCGCCGACCAGGGCAAGGCTTTCGATTACGACGACGCCTTCAAGACGGTCAACATCTACCGCTTGCAGAAGCGCTTCCTCCAGGATTACTACGTCCCCGCCCTCTCCGCCGAGGTCGCCCGCGGCAACGTCGGCGTCTACTACGAGTCCGTCCTGCGCGACCTGATCGCCGCCGGCCGGGCCGACTTCGACGCGGTCGACGTCGGCGACCGCCTCTGGTACGAGGTCGACGACCACGACGACCTCGAGGCGGCTGCTTACCTCTTCGCCTCGCCGGACGAGCGCTTCGAGAGGGTGCAGAGCCTCCACGGCGGCTACTGGCGCTACGGCTTCAGCGACCACTCCTATCTCTACAACCTCTACTTCCCGCCGGAGGAGATGCTCTCCCACTTCCAGCAGGACATGCGCAACATCATCACCAGCTACCCTGTCGGCCAGGCAGAGCTCTGCCGCCTGCTCGCCAACTGGACCTCCGCGCCCGCCGCGCAGCACGCCGTCGCCAACGGCGCCTCGGAGCTGATCAAGATCCTCGGGCGTGAGCTCGCCGGCGGCGTGACCGTCGCGGTGCCGTCCTTCAACGAGTACGAGAGCGTCCTGCCGCCGGGCCAGCTCAACCGCTTCCATCTCGAGCCGCCGGCCTTCGAGCTCGACGTCGAGGCCTTCGCGGCGGCGGCGATCCGCTCCCGCTCCGGCGCCGCCATCGTCGTCAGCCCCAACAACCCGACCTCGCTCTCCGTACCTCGGGAGGCGCTCCTCGACCTCGCGGCGAGACTCCGCGGCCACGACTGCACCCTCTTCGTCGACGAATCCTTCGTCGACTTTTCCAAGGGCGGCCGCGAGGCCAGCCTCCAGCCCGACCTCGAGGCCAACCCCAACCTCGTGATCATCATGAGCATGAGCAAGGTCTTCGGCATCGCCGGCCTCCGTCTCGGCTACCTCCTCTCCGCCGATACAGCCCTCGTCGAGCGCGTCCGCGGCCAGCTGCCGATCTGGAACATCAACGGCCTCGCCGAAGCCTTCCTGCGCTCGCTCGGCCGCTACCGGCGCCAGTTCAGCGCCAGCTGCGACCGGGTCAAGGCCGACCGCGACGAGCTCTACGAGATGCTCCTCGACCTGCCAGGCCTCCAGCCGCTGCCGCCGGACGCCAACTTCATCTTCTGCCGCATCGAGCACCCGGCGCTGGCCGGGCCCGACCTCGTCAGGCGCCTCTTCGCAGAGCACAACATCCTCACGAAGGACTGCGCCGGCAAGTCCATGCAAGACGGCGACCGCTATCTCCGCATCGCCTCGCGGACGCCGGCCGAGAACCGCCGGCTCGTAGAGGCGCTGAGACGGCTCGACCAGAAGTGAGCGACCGGCCGCCGAAGCCGATCCTGGGCCACGTCGCAGACGCCGCCAACCTCCTCTCCCTCGCCGGCCTCCTCGGCAGCGCCGCCGCCATCGTCTTCGCCCTCAACGGCCGCTTCGCCGAGGCCGGCGCCTGCCTCATGCTCGCCTTCCTCGCCGACGTCTACGACGGCCCCGTCGCCAAGCGCCTCACGTCGCGCACCGACGCCGACCGCGCCTTCGGCGCCAACCTCGACTCGCTGATCGACATCATCGGCGCCGGCATCGTCCCCGCCATCGTCCTCCTCAGCTACGGCCGCTTCGAGGGCTGGTACCTGCCCGGCGCCTTCCTCCTGATCGCCGCCGCCGCCCTCCGCCTCAGCTACTTCAACGTCAACGGCCTCGGGCCCACGGCCTCGCACTACACCGGCCTGCCGACCGACCTCGTCCTCCTGACGTTCGCCGCCCTCATGCTCCTCGACGCCCCCCTCGACCGCGAGCTCTTTCGCGGCGTCCTCTACGGCGGCGTCGTTGGCCTCGCCGCCCTCATGGTCAGCCCGTTCAAGGTCCGCAAGCTCGAAGGCGGCTGGTACTACGTGCTGCCGCTGGTCGCCGGCCTCATCGGCGCCGGCCACGTCGTTCGCGCCCTGGCCTAACCGCCGCCTTGACCGGCTGGCCCGCGACTTTGCCTAAGCTGGCGCTTCGACCAGGAAGAAATGGTTCTGGAGATGGGGCCAGGCGACGCCCAGCCCCTCGAGTACCTTCGGCAGGAGGATCAGGCTCAGCGGCTCCGTCAGCCGCAGGGCGCGCCAGACGGGCCCACCGACCTGCGCCGGCTCCCGCGCGCCGAGAGACGGCAGCTTGCGCAGCCCATCGACGATCGCCACCGCCGTCTCCATCGCCGCGTAGCCCTGATTGCGCTCCGTGTGGGCGAGCACGAGGCCGCTCTCGCGGATCATCGCCTCGTACTCCGCTGTCGCGCGATAGACCACCTGATAGGCGCCCGTCTTCGCCTCGACGCCGCGGCGCACCGTCGATTCGCGCAGGAGGACGCGGCCGCCCGGCTTCAATAACGCCGGCAGGCGGCGCAGCAGAGCCAGCGCGTCCTCGCGGTTCAGGTACATGAGGAGGCCGCCGAGGAAGATGCAGTCGAAGCGCCCCTCGATAGCGAGCGTCACCGCGTCGGCGTTGATGATCTCGACGTTCTCGAGGGCCGCGAGGTTGACTCGCGCCGCGGCGACCATCTTCTCGCTCTGCTCGACGCCAACGACGCGCTCGAAGCGGCCGGCGAAGTGGATCGGCCAGGTGCCGGGGCCGCAGCCGACGTCGAGCACCGACTCGCGGCCGGCGGCCTCACCGAACCAGCCGTCGACGACGGCCCGCTCCCTCTCGAAGCGATAGCGCACGCAGTCGTCCGGCAGCCCCTGCTCGTGCGCCATGTAAGCGGCCGCGAACGCGGCACGCGTCGCCGCCTCATCCCAGTAGCGGCGCACGGCGGCGTAGTCGATGCTCTTCTCGGTCATGCCGGCATTATTCCAACCAGCGTCGCTGCCGGTCAACGCGGCGGCCCCGCTACGCGGCCGCGGCGGCCCTCCGGCGCCTGACCTGTCGTCGTGCCGACCAACGCGACGCGGCCCGCCGCGGTGTTTTCTACTGCGCCGCCTGGCCCTCCGGCACGGGCGCGGACTCCTGCTCCTCGACTCCTAGGCGGGGCAGCCAGCTGAGGACCGGCGGCAGGTACCAGTTGCGGTCGCCGAGCAGCTTCATCGAGGCCGGCACCAGCACGGAGCGGATCACGGTCGCGTCGAGGAATACGGCGACGGCGAGGCCGAAGCCCATCTGTTGCATCATCACGAGGTCGCCCATCGCGAAGCCGCCGAACACCGCCACCATGATCAGCGCCGCGCCCGTGATCAGCCGCCCGGTCGAGCGGACGCCGAAGGCGACCGCCTCCGTGTTGTTGCCGGTCTGGTCGAAGCGCTCGCGGATCCGGCTCAGCAGGAAGACGTGATAGTCCATGGAGAGGCCGAAGAGGATCGCGAAGAGGAAGAGCGGTAGCCAGAACTCGATGCTCTCGACCTGCTGGAAGCCGAAGACCTCGTTTAGGAAGCCCTTCTGGAAGACGAGGACGATCAGCCCGTAGGCGGCGCCGACCGAGAGCAGGTTCAGGACGATCGCCTTCGCCGGCACGACGATCGACCGGAAGACGAGCATCAGCAGTAGGAAGCTCAGCCCGAGGACGAAGGCGAAGACGAATGGCGTCCTGCTCGCCGTCAGGTCGTAAGAATCGAGGTTCGTCGCCGCGATGCCGGTAACCGCGACCTCGGCGTCCACGCCGCCGAAGGCCTGCGGCACGTAGCTCGAGCGCAGGCGGGCGATCGCGGTCCCCGCCTCATCCGAAGCCGGGTCGGCCGGCAGCTGGAAGGCGAGGAGGCCGAGGTCGCCGCTCTGGTTGACCTCGAGCGGCCGTGCCGGCCCGAAGTCGCCGTCCTGGCTCACCAGCAGGGTCAGCTCGTCGATCGCGCCCTGGACGGGCGTCGAGCCGATATCGCCGTCGATCACGACCTCCGCCGGGTTCACCTGGCCGCCGTCGAAGCTGCTCTCGAGGATGAGGAAGCCCTGCCGCGACTGGAAGCTCTCGGGCAGCGTGCTCACGCCCGAAGTGCCGAGGTCGATGCTGAAGTAGGGTATCGAGGCCGCCGCCAGGAAGCCCGCCGCCACGACGACGCTGACCACTGGCCGGCGCATGACGGTCCGCGCGACTTTGTCTCAGAAGCTGCCCGCCGCCTGCTCGTCGTAGCTCTCCTGCGCCTGCTGGACGAAGGGGACCTTGAGGCGGTTCACCTTGTCGCCGAGGAGGCTGAGGATCGCCGGCAGCAGCGTTAGCGACGCGGCGACGGCGGCGAGGACGACGAAGATCGCGCCGCTGGCCAGCGACTGGAAGATCGTCTGCGGCACGAATAGCAGCCCGAGGAGGGCGATGATAACGGTGAGGCCGCTGAAGAGGACGGCGCGGCCGACCGTGCCGCCGGCAACCGCGATCGCGTCCGGCACCGCCCGGCCCCGCGTCCGCTCCTCGCGGAAGCGGGAGACGACGAAGAGGCTGTAGTCGATGCCGACCGCCAGGCCCATCATCGTGATCATGTTGACGACGAAGAAGGAGAATTCGAAAACCTGGCCGACGACGGCGACGAGGGCGACGGCGACGGCGATCGCGACGAAGGCGAGGATCATCGGCGCGATCGCGGCGACGAGGGCGCCGAAGACGAGGACGAGGATCAGGAGCGCGATCGGCAACGCCCGGAACTCGGCCCGCTGGAGGTCGCTCTCCGCCGCCTCAGTGAAGTCGTTTCCCACGGTAGCGATGCCGGAGATGAACACCTCGAAGCCGCCGGCCTCCTCCTGCGCCGCCTCGACCAGGTGGATGACCTCGGCGATGTTGTCGCTTGCCGTGTCGAGGTCGCCGGCCATGACGATCGGGATGATCGTCGCCGTGCCGTCGGCGGACACGAGCGTCGCGTCCTGCGTCTCGTAGAAAGTCGTCGCGCTCTCCACGACCGCCGGCCCCAGCGCCCGCACCGCCTCGACGAGGCTTTCGACCCGGCTGCGGAACGCCGGCTCGCTGACGTTTGTCTGGCCGACGACGATGATCGCCTCGTTCGCCTTCTGAGGCCCGCGCAGGCGCGCCTCGAGGAGGTCGAGGCCGCGCTTCGACTCGGGCTGGTTCGTGAACTCGGCCTGCGTCGTCAGCACGTCGGATAGAAGGTTGCTGATCAGGGCCATGGAGGCGACGAAGCCCACCACCCAGAGCCCGATGACCGTCCAGGGACGTCGCGCGCTCGCCTGAGCCAGGGACCGCGTAGAGAAGCCTATCGCCATAATTCCTCACCTCTTCTGATCCACTAAAAACGAATGCTCCCTCTTTATAAACGCGGCCGTCAGCGCAGTCAAGGGAGCGGCGCAGCAAATTTGCGCCGCCCGCCCGCCCGCTCTATTCTTCAAGGCCAATAAACGCTATTGTCTACTTGTCTCGCGGTACGCTAGGCTCAGGTTGAGCGCGGTGCGTCGTCTGACGCGTGGCAATTCAGTGAACAAGCGGCCCGCATCGATCAGCGCGCAGGGCGTTCCGGCGCGGGAGCTACGTGCCGGTGGGCGACACTACGGGCTGACTTGTTATAGAGTTAGTAAGCGAACCGAATCCAGCTTAAAGAGCAAAGGCGGGTAACAGGGAATGGCCGGATTCCAGATCTACGGCGCGGGTCGCGCCGGCGATGGCACTCAGACGAACATTCAGATCCTTGGCCAAGCGCTAAAGGATCAGGGTGCCTGGACCTTCATGTGGAGCAACGAGATCTACTCGAACATCCAGACGCGCGACACCGGCTTCGCCCTGCGCGCCTCCGACACGCCGATCTTTGGCCCCGACGATGAGTTCGACATAATGGAGGCCTTCGACGCCGGCGCCTACTCGGACGAGGCGAATGAAGGGCGCATCCCGCCGATCACGAAGATCAAGACCGGCGGCGTCTTCCTCTACGACTCCTCCGTCCGCCTCGATTACCCCAACACGAGCCACGAGATCCACATCGAGAGGCTCGCAGAGATCGTCGAGGCTAAGAAGCTCCGCGTCTTCGGCATTCCCATGGGCGAGATGAACAAGGCAGCGGGCGCCGTCCACGTCGTCAGGGGGACGATCGCCGTCGGCGCCATCGCCCAGATGGCCGGCATCGACAAGAATGCGATCCTCAAGCGCTACGCCGAGGCCTTCGGCGCCGGCTCCAACGTCTACGAGATCAACGTCAAAGCCCTTGAGTCCGGCATCGAGTTCGCTAAGAACGAAGGCTGGGATCTCCCCGACCTCAAGCTGAAGCTCACACCCATCGCCAACGACGGCCGCCAGATCATCAACGGCGACGAGGCCGCCGCCGCCGGCGCCATCGTCGCCGGCTGTCGCGTCTACGCCGGCTACCCGATCACGCCCGCCTCCGAGGTCCTCGAGTACATGGCCGAGAACATCAACCGCTTCGGCGGTGCCATGATCCAGGCCGACTCAGAGATGGCCGCCGCCCACCACGTCATCGGTGCCGCCCTCTCGGGTGCACGCAGCATGACGGCTACGTCGGGCCCCGGCTTCGACCTCATGCAGGAGGCGATCTCCGCCGCTGGCATCACCGAGACGCCGATGGTCATCGTTCTCTGCACCCGCGGCGGCCCGGCGACCGGCCTTCCCACCCGCCAGGGCCAGGAGGAGCTCAACGAGGCGATCTTCGGCAGCCACGGCGACTTCGCCCGCATCGTCCTCGCCGCCAGCGAGCCCGAGGACTGCTTCTACGTGATGGAGCACATCTTCAACCTCGCCGAGCGTTATCAGTGCCCGACCTTCCTGATCATCGACCAGATGCTCGCCCAGTCGAGCTACACCGTCCCCGAGCTCGACCCCTCCGGCTTCGTCGTCGACCGGGGCAAGCTCCTGAGCCCGGAGCAGTTCGCCGAGCGCTACAACGGCAACGGCAAGACCTTCAAACGCTACGAGCTCACCGACGACGGCATCTCCTACCGCGCCTTCCCAGGCACGCCCGGCGTCACCAACTACTACAGCAACACAAACGAGCACACCGAGGACGGCTACCTCTCCGAGGAGGAGGTCGTCCGTCAGCAGCAGATGGACAAGCGCTTCTTCCAGCGCATGGACCTCATAAGGGCCGATCCGCAGCTGCCGCAGCCGCGCTACTACGGCGACAGCAGCGCCAAGATCGGCTTCATCAGCTATGGCGGCACCTACGGCCCGATCCGCGAGGCCGTCGAGCGCCTCGGAGAGGCCGGCACCAAGGCCAAGTTCATGGAGCTACGTACCATGTGGCCGCTGAACGCCGAGCAGGCCAAGGCCTTCATCGACAGCTGCGATGTCGTCTACGTTCCCGAGTACTCCGCCGGCGCTCAGCTGCGCGGCCTGATCCAGCGAGAAGTCACCGGTCCCTCGCCGAAGCTCAAGTCTATGCTTCGCTACAACGGTCGAAACATGACACCGGGCTGGATCACCAGCCGAGTTGAGGAGGCCAAAGTTGGCAGCTAGCGACATCTCCATCACCCCGATCAAGCGGGCAGACATCACCGGCGAGAGCGCCTGGTGGTGCGTCGGCTGCGGCGACTTCGGCGTCAACTCCGCCGTCCAGCAGGTGATCATGAGCCTGGTCAACGAAAGCAACGTGCCGCTGGAGAACATGTTCGCCCTCTCGGGCATCGGCTGCTCCAGCAAGGAGCCGGACATGCTCCGGGTCAACGCCTACCAGGGCCAGCACGGCCGCTCCCTGCCCGTCGCGATCGGCGTCGCGATCGGTAACCCCTCGCTCAAAGTGCTCGACTTCGGCGGCGACGGCGACACCTACGCGATCGGCATGGAGCACTTCATGCACTCGATCATCCGCAACGTCAACATCACCCTGATCATCATGAACAACCAGGTCTACGGTCTCACCAAGGGCCAGGCCTCGCCCACGGCCCACGGCGGCCTCACCACGATCTCGACGCCCGAGGGCAAGAAGGGCCGCCCCGTGAACCCGCTGCGCCTGGCGATCGCCGGCGGCGCCGCCTTCGTCGCCCGCGGCGTCTCCTGGCAGCGCAACGAGCTCGTCGACATCATCCACCAGGCGGTAAACACCAACGGCTTCTCCCTGGTCGACGTCTTCTCGCCCTGCGTTACCTATCACCGCGAGCCCGGCATCCGCGGCAGCGGCCCGATCTTCGACTGGTACCGCGAGAACTACGTCCTCGACATCAAGGACGCCTGGGAGGGCATGCGCAACCAGGTTTTCACAGACGAAGAGCGCGCTCAGCTCCCGGCCGAGTACGACCCGACCAGCCCCGAGGCCGCTCTCAACGGCCTCCGCCTGATCTCCGAGGCCTCCAAGATCGGCCGCGAGGTCACGGGCATCCTCCTCAAGGACGACTCTCAGCCGACGATGGCGGAGAACCTCGGCGTCTCCGCCGACCGGCCGCCGGCTCTCGCCGACGTCTCGGTCGAGAACAACATCGCAGGCTATCACGACCTCCTCGCGAGCATGCGCTGAGTCCCCCTTACCCGAGATAGCAAAACGGCCCGCGGCGAGAGCCGCGGGCCGTTTTGCGTCTTGCGCGCTTCGGGATCGAAGGCGGGCGCTAGGGCGTCGTTACGGCCGGCCCCTGGACCCTCATGCCCAGCCTAAACAGCGACGTCCGCGCCGTCAGGAACAGCGTCCGGCCCTCGGCGCCGCCCCAGGCGAGGTTCGCCGGCCCCTCAGCGACGCCGATCAGCCCGAGGAGCCTCCCCTCCGGGCCGAAGACCCAGACGCCATCCGGCGTGCCGCCGGCGACGTAGAGGTTGCCGAGAGCGTCCAGCTTCATCCCGTCCGGCCGGCCGGCAGTATCGCCCTGCCTGAGGACGGCGAACTGGCGGCCGCCGTCGAGGCCGCCGTCGGCCGCGACGGCGAAGGCCCGCACCTCGCCCCGCTGCGTCTCGGCGACGTAGAGCAGCGACTCATCCTCGCTCAGGGCCAGGCCGTTGGGCCGCTCGAAGTCGTCGGCGAGGAGGCGGAGCGAGCCGTCGGCGGCCGCGTAGCGGAAGACGCCGTGAAACGGCAGCTCCTGGCCGCGGACCGACCCGTCCGGCTGGAGGAGGCCGTAGGGCGGGTCCGTGAAGATCAGGTCGCCGTTTCGGGCGCAGATCACGTCGTTGGGGCTGTTCAGTCGTTTGCCCTCGTAGTGGCTGACGAGCGTCTCAACAGCCCCGTCCGCCGCCGTCCGGCTCAGACGCCGGTTCGCGTGCTCGCAGCTGATCAAGCGCCCCTCGCGGTCGTAGGTGTTGCCGTTCGCCTCGCCGCTGGGCTGACGGATAATCTGGGCGCCGTCCGGCTCCCTCCAGCGGTAGATCGCGTCCGCGCGCAGGTCGCTGAAGATCAGCGCCGCCTCGCGTCGGTTCCAGAGCGGCCCCTCCGTGAAGCGAAAGCCGGCGCCGATTCGCTCCGGCGCCGCGTCGGGCGCCACGAGCTCCTCCAGACGCCGGTCGAAGACGACTATCGCCACGGTCGCGACCGCGCTACGTACGGCCGGCCGTTAGCGCCGCATCTTGACAAGGAAGCCGGGGACCCTGCCCTCGACGCTGTCGAGGTCGATGATCATCGCCTGGCCCTTCTGCTCCTTGTCCGACGCCTGCTCCTGCTCCGGCGAGTTCGTGTAGACCGTCTGCCGCACCGCCTCCGACTCATCGATGTGGCCCTGGCCCTTGAACTGGAGCGTCGTCCGGTTCTCCGGGTTGCGATAGAGCAGCGAGAAGCGGTTGTTGCCCGCCAGCGCCGCCAGGAGGCCGCCCTCCGGGTTGCGGACCCAGACCGCGAGCTGGTCGTCGCTGTAGGCCTGAGTGGAGCCGCGGAAGGAGAGGCTTGGCTGCCCGTCCCCATCCACGTAGGCGAAGACGATCGGCGTGCGGTTGAGCAGGGCGCCGTTCACGGCCGTCTTCATCTCATCGGTGAGCTTTAGCTCCGTGAGGGTCACGGGGGCTGGTGGTGTCGTCATCGGGCGGTGTCCCTTCTACTGTCCTTGATACTCAAACGGTCTCATCCTCAAGACTATAGGCGCCCTTCTCCCCTGATGGTAGCCGACCGCCCGCCGTCGACGCCTGGTTGACTGGCCCCGCGCCGACGGCGGACAATCCGGCAGCGGTAGGATCACTAACCGCTGGAAGGAGTGCGCTCATGGTCACCAAAACGCGGGCCGGCTCTGCCCGGCAGACCTTCGCCGACGAGGACGTCGGCAACATCCTCCTGCTCGAGCACGTTAACCTTCAGGTGCCGGACCAGGCGCTCGCCACGCTCTTCTACTTCGTCGGCATGGGCTTCACCCGCGACCCTCACATGATGGTCGGGCTCGAGAACATGTGGGCCAACGTCGGCGAGCAGCAGCTGCACCTGCCCACCGGCAAGCCAAACGTCCTTCGCGGCCACGTCGGCGTCGTCACGCCGAGCCTCGACGCCCTCGCCGAGCGCCTCGAGGCCGTCGCCCCAAGGCTCGCCGAGGGCCGCTTCGCCTGGTCACGCCGCGCCGACCACCTCGCCGTAACCTGCCCCTGGGGCAACCAGTTCCGCTGCTACGAGCCCGACGCCCGCTTCGGCGCCATGCTCCTCGGCATCCCCTACGTCGAGCTCAGCGTGCCCGTCGGTACGGCCGCCGGCATCGCCTCGTTCTATGAGGAGGTCATGGGCGCTCCCGCCGTCCTGATGGGCGGCGCAAAGAGCAGAGCCGCGAGCGTCGCCGTCGGCCAGTACCAGCACCTCGTCTTCCGCGAGGCCGCCGAAGTACCGCCTTACGACGGCCACCACATCGCCGTCTACCTGGCGCGCTTTTCTTCCTCCTACGCCTTCCTCGCCGAGCGCGGCCTCGTCACCGAAGAGCCGCTCAACCACCAGTATCGCTTCCAGGAGATCGTCGACCCGAAGACGGACGCCCGCCTCTTCACGCTCGAGCACGAGGTCCGCGGCCTCCGGCACGCCCAGTTCCGGCGGCCGCTGGTCAACCGCACCGTCGGCCAATATTTAGAGCCGCGCCGTGTGGGCAACACCACCGTCCTCGGGAGCGTGCGCTAGAGATGCCTCGCCGCCGTTCGTCGGCGCGCATCTCTGAAAGAGAGAGCTTCAAAGAAAGAGAGAGCTTCTCCGCCGCTCCGTTGCAGTTACCGGTTGAGATCCTCTGCCGCGTATCCCTCGCCTTCGACGAGGCCAAACGGATGCGATCGAGTGTTGGCGAACGTCGTAGGCAGCGAGCGGCAGGTGGAATTGAACGACACAACCGGCTCGTATACGAGAGGAGCGCCCATGCATTCGAGGACCTCGAATTGGAGGTGTGGCTCAGAGCTCCTGCCCGTGTTTCCGCTCAAGCCGATGGCTTGACCCTGGGCGACCATCTCGCCCGCTTCGAAGAAAGCACCCTCGAGTGCCAAATGTCCGTAGTTGCCGATCGTCCCGTCTTCATGTCGGATGATGATCGTGTTGCCGTCTCCAGGGTCTCCTTCGGCGAAGCTCTCTTCCACGTAGAGAACAATACCCTCTCGCGCCGCCAGCAAGGTCGTGCCGATTGGCATCACGATGTCGTAGGCGAACTCGCCGCGTAGCCCTTGTGCGTGGCTTCCTGTTGCCGGCTTAACACAGTTTCCCTGCCCGACGGTGTAGGTCGCGTCCGTGGGGTATGGGAGTACGTAGGGGGAAGTCTCTTCATCGGGGTAGGCGACATCTGGGCAGAAATGCGGCGCCGACCCGGAGCCGCAAGCCACCGATACTATCAGAAGGATGAGATATGAAGCCGCAAACAGCGACTTGGCCGGCCTCCTGTCATGCTCACAGCTCACGTTCGAAAGCTGGCACGCATCGATCTACCGCCCGCGCATGCGTGGGGCTCTCCGCGTCCGTGACGAGGGTTCTGCTCTATACCGCCGCCGCGAACCGCGCTGCCCGATCGGCCTCTTTCACGTAAGTCGCGATCGAGAGGTCCTTGAGCTGCTGGCGCAGCCAGTCGCTGAGCTGGTGGCCGGCGATCGCCTCGCGCAGGGTCGCTGCTCGCTGGCGTCGCTCCGCCGGCGCCATGGCCAGCGCCGTCGCCAGGGCCGCTGCCGTGCCGGCGACGTCGGCCGGGTCGAGGGCGACGGCGCCGTGGCGGAGCTCGTCGTAGGAGCCCGCCGTGACCGACAGGGCGAGGACACCGTCCCGCTCGTTCAGCACCGGCCCCTCCTTCGAGACCAGGTTCATGCCGTCCGCGAGCGAGTTGACGAGGAGCACGTCGTACGCGGCCAGGCCGGCGAAGGCCTGGAGGCGGTTGTTCTCGTGGAAGACCGTGATCGGCGTCCAATCGGGCGAGCCGTGCTTCTCGTTGATCGCTTCGATCAGGGCGAAGACGCGCGCCGCGTAGTCCTCGTACTCGGCGATCTCCATGCGCGAGGGTATCAGGTAGGCGAGGAACCGTACCCGGCCCCGCAGCCTCGGGTTGCGGTCGAGGAGGAGCTCGAAGGCCTCGAAGCCGGCGGCGACGTTCTTGCTCGGGTCGAGGCGGTCCACGCGAACGATCGTCTGGACGTCTTCAGCGGTGGCCAGCGCGCCGCGGTACTCGGCGAGCAGCGGCAGCGCCCTCTGTGCCTCGAGCTCCGCCACGTCGACCGAGATCGGATTCGACCAGACGTAGGTCCTTTGGCCGGCGCGTTCTACCAGACCCTCGCGCTCCAGCACCTGCGCCTGCTTGCAGAGGAAGGCGCGGCAGGTAGCGAGGAAGTTCTCGACGCTCGTCTCGGTCTGGAAGACGACGCTGTCGTTGGCCAGCAGACCCTTGCAGATCTGGACCACCAGCGCCGCTGGCAAAGCGCGCCACGCCTCTGGCGCCGGCCAGGGTATGTGAATGAACTGCTGGAGCGCGGCGCGGGGCCGGGCGATCCGGATCAGCCGCGGCGCCAGGTAGAAATGATAGTCGTGGAGCATCACCCTGGCGCCGCTGCCGTCGCCGGCCAGCTCCTCGATGACCGCGTCCGCGAAGAGGTGGTTCGCCGGCACGTAGCCGTCGCGCCAGGAGGCCTCCGCTTCCGCCGCGAGGTCGCGCCCGCCGAGCAGATCGGCGAGCGAGTGCTGGACAAACCAGAGGATCGGGTTGCAGAACGAATCGTAGAACGGCTCGAAGACGCCCTCCGGCAGGTCGATCAGGCGCGCGTAGCTCTCCTCGCCCACCGGCAGGCGCCGTCCCAGCAGCGCCACCGCCCGGTCGGCCTCGCCGGCCGCGCTCGCTATCCAGGTCACCGGCTCGTTACGGGCGATGCTCGTCAGGGCCGTGGCGACGCCGCCGGCAGCGTCTCGGCGGCGGATGCGGCCCTCGCCGTCGAACCAGTGCTCGACCGGCCCGCGGTTGCTCGCCATCACGAGCCGCGACGCGCGGCCCTCGCTCGGCCTCGCCAAAGTTGATACAGGGGCTCTTCGAGACAACATGAAGCTCCTCCCATCTGCGGGCAGACAGAAGCCCAAAGCAAAATTGGAGGAGGGGCCCCGGTTAAGTCCAGGGGCTGGTCACTAAGCACGGAGGAAAGATAAAACCAATCCCCGGGCTTACGCCGAAACCCATCCTCTTTCAGTGGCCTACGAGGTTAACTGACGGGTTAGGGCTGAAAGAGACTGCCCCGTCGCAAGATTTGCGACTTCACCCCACTCTGGTGGTTCCCCCGCTCCCCCTCGTGCGAGGGGGACTCGACCGTATTCAGTCTGTAGGCATGATACGCCGCCTCTGGGAGGCCGTCAAACCAAAGCCGCCTCGATCTACAATCGACTCGCGACGCCAACCGCGACCGTTTCGACCTGGTTTCGACCGTTAATAGGCGACGTTGGAAGATGACGATGGCAGAGCTAAAGTTGGGCCCGGTTGGCCAGATCGCGCGCAGCGTCAAGGACATTCGCGCGGCCGAGGCCTGGTATCGCGACGTCCTCGGCCTGCGCCATCTCTACACCTACGGCAGCCTCGCCTTCTTCGATTGCGACGGCATCCGTCTCTTCCTCGCCGAGGCCGAAGCGGCGGACGCTGCGCCTCAGCAGTCGGTCATCGACTTCCGCGTCGACGACATCGAGGCGCCTTCGAAGCGCTCTCCGGCCGCGGCGTCGCATTTCAAGGTCCGCCCCACATGATCTTCCGCCACGAGAGCGGCCTCGAGGAGTGGATGGCCTTCTTCGACGACCCCGGCGGCGGCCTCCTCGCCCTTATGGCGCCGGTGCAGAGCTAGTCGCGGCGGCTGCCCCGGATGCTGGTCGCGAGCGTAATCACGAGGGCGGTTGCGGCCGCGATTCCGAGGAGAAGTCGCTGGCCAGGCAGGCCCGGCCGCTCGCCGAGCAGGCCACCCGTGCCCGTGAGGGGCGGCGCGATAGAGCCGGCGAGGACGACTTCGACCTGGGCGACGTTTCGGGGGCTACCGTCTGCCGCCGATTCCTCGAAGACCCTAAGACAGCCGGCCTGCTCCGCGCCGCTGGTGAAGGGAATGTCCACGGCAAATGGTGCGAGCGTCGGACCGGCCTCCGCTGCCGTCGTGAAGGTGTCGACCAGCACGGTGCCCGTCGCGTCATAAAGCGTCACGCGGACGTTGGCCTCGAAGACGCGCGCCTGTCCCGAGACCTGAAACGGGCTCGTCAGGCGGTCCGCGGCTCGAGGCTCAGCGACAATTATCGACGGGTCAGCCGGGTCGGGTGGACTCGGGTTCGTGGGGCAGACAAGCAGCGTTGCGTCGGCGCGCGGGGCCGCCGATGCGGCGGTCAGGGCGACGAGGAGCAGAAAAGTAAGCCCGGCGCCGGCCAGCGCTCTCGTGAAGAGATGGAGTGCTATCTTCGAGGAGGCTGCTTGCGTCGGCCCGCTACGCCGATACGTCCTTGAGGCGGCCGATGCCGTCCTCCGGCGCTACTTCCTGGCCGCTGCGGGTGACCAGCAGAGGCCGCCGCCGCTCGCGGATCGTGTCGCCGTCGATGACGCACTTCTGGACGTCGCCGCGCGACGGCACCTCGTACATCACGTCCAGGAGCGTATCCTCCAGGACCGTGCGCAGGCCGCGCGCCCCCGTGCGGTGCTTGATCGACTCCTCGGCGCAGGCCTCGAGCGCCTCCTGAGCGAAGGCGAGCTCGACGCCGTCCAAGGCGAAGAAGCGCTGGAACTGGCGGATCACCGCGTTCTTCGGCTCGGTGAGGATGCGGACCAGCATGTCCTTGTCCAGCGACTCCAGCCCGACAACCATCGGCAGGCGGCCGACGAACTCCGGGATCAGGCCGTAGGTCAGCAGGTCGTCGTGGGTGACGTGCTTCAGCAGCTCGTCCGACCGGTCCTGGCCGTGCTTGAGGTCGAGGTCCGCCTTGAAGCCCATGCCGCGCCGGTCGCGGCCCAGCCGCTTCTCGATCACCTTGTCGATGCCCTCGAAGGCGCCGCCGCAGATGAACAGGATGTTCTGAGTGTTGATCTGGAGGAAGTCCTGGTGCGGGTGCTTGCGCCCGCCCTGAGGCGGCACGTTCGCCACCGTCCCCTCGATGATCTTGAGCAGCGCCTGCTGCACGCCTTCACCGGAGACGTCGCGCGTGATCGACGGGTTGTCGCTCTTGCGCGAGATCTTGTCGATCTCGTCGATGTAGACGATGCCGCGCTCTGCCCGGCTGATGTCGAGGTCCGCCGCCTGGATGAGGTGAAGGAGGATGTTCTCCACGTCCTCGCCCACGTAGCCTGCCTCGGTCAGGGCCGTGGCGTCCGCGATCGTGAACGGCACGTCGAGGATCTTCGCCAGCGTCCGCGCCAGGTGCGTCTTGCCGACGCCGGTGGGGCCGACCATGAGGATGTTCGTCTTCTCCAGCTCCACCTCGTTGCCCGTGGTGGCGCTGGAGTTGGCGTTTACGCGCTTGTAATGGTTGTAGACGGCCACGGAGAGCGTCTTCTTCGCCTGATCCTGGCCGATGACGTACTCGCTGAGCTGCTCGTAGAGGACCTTCGGCGGCGACACCTTCTGAGTGGTCTTCGCCTTGGCCGGTCCGCCCTCCTCCTCGATGATCTCGCGGCAGAGGTCGACGCACTCGTCGCAGATGTAGACTGCGCCCGGGCCGGCGATTAGCTTCTTAACCTGATCCTGGCTCTTTGCGCAGAAAGAGCACTGGTACTGCAGCCCGCTGCCTTTGGTCGTCGGCATCGGCCCTCCTCGGTAGCCTAGCTGGCATTTTTGGCCAGAATCTCGTCAATCATGCCATATTCCTTGGCCTGCTGAGCATCCATGTAGAAGTTTCGGTCAAAGTCGCGGCGAATTCGCTCCGGGTCCTGGCCCGTGTTCTGGGCGAGGATATCGCGCAGGAGATCGTTGACGCGCAGCGTCTCCCGCGCCTCGATCTCGATATCCGACGCCTGGCCCCTGGTCCCGCCCATCACCTGGTGCATGTGGATCGTCGAGTTCGGCATCGCGTAGCGCTTGCCCGGCGTGCCGGAGCTGAGGAGCACCGTCGCCATGCTGGCGCAGAGCCCGACGCAGTAGGTCGCCACGTCGCAGCGGTTCAGGCGCATGGCGTCGTAGATCGCGAGGCCGGCGTGCACGGAGCCGCCGGGCGAGTTGATGTAGACGCTGACGTCGCGCTCCGGGTCCTCTCGCTCGAGGTGGAGCAGCTGGGCGATGATCACGTTCGCCACCTGGTCGTCGACCGGCGAGCCCAGAAAGACGATCCGCTCCTTTAGTAGCATCGAGTAGATGTCGTAGACCCGCTCGCCGCGCGGCGTCGTCTCGACGACGGCGGGAACGATGTTCTGGAACTGCCCCTGGTTCATGCTCTCTCCTAGTGCTCCCTCGCCACCCCAGTAGTGATCCATCTCTACTCGGCCTTTCTTGGCGCCGAGCGTCGCGGCTTCGCCGCCGGCTTCTTCGCTGCCGTTGCCGCCGCTGCTGTCGACGCCTCCGAGTCGGCGCTCGCGATCCCGACCAGCCGGGCAATCGTCTTGCGCGTCTGGACCGAGTGCCGCAGCGTCTCGCGCGTGCCCGGATTGGCGAATAGGGCCTTGATCGCTTCCGCCTGCTCGCCGGCCGATCCGGCCATCGCGTCGATCTCGGCCTCTACGTCCGCATCCTCCACGCTTATATTCTCGGCTTCCGCGAACTTACTCAACACAAGCGTGCGTTTGAGCCTCATTTCCGCCTCGGCCCGTACGCCTTCCTTCACTTCCTCCTCGGATTTGCCGAGGCGTTCCACGTATAGCGCCTGGGCCTGCGGATCGCGCGGGTCGATGTCCGCCTGCCCCTCCAGGATATGGTTCACCTCGTGCTCAACGAGCACGGCCGGGAACTCGAGGCTGGCCTGCTCGACCAGCGCGTCGACCGCCTCGCTCTCGTAGGCGCGGAGGCTCGCCTGCTCCTGGGCCTCGCGGACGTTTTCTTCGATGCGCGTGCGCAGCGCCGCCAGGCTCTCGAAGCCTTCGCCGACGCTCTTCGCGAAGTCGTCGTTGAGCGCTGCTGCCTTCTCCTCTTTCACTTCGAGGACGCTGATCTGGTAGGTCGTTGTCTTCCCGGCGAGAGTCGGGTTCTCGGCGTCGGCGCTGATCGCGACCGTGATCTCCTTCTCCTCGTTCTTCGTCATGCCAACGAGCGCTTCCACGAGGCCGGGCAGCTGCGCCAGGTTCTCGTCGGTGAGGCGGAACTCCACCTCCTCCTCGGAGAAGACCGTGTCGCCCGCCACCAACGCCCGCACGCTACCCCGGAGCAGGTCGCCCTTGGCGGCCGGCCGGTCCACGGGCTCCACGGAGCCGTAGCGTCGTCGCAAATCCTCTATCGACGCCGCCACGTCCTCGTCTTTGACCACGACCGGCGGCCGCGGCACGCGCAGCGCTCCGACGTCGCCGAGCTCGACGATCGGCTCCAGCGGCACCGTGGCCGTGAAGACCAGCGGCTCGTGGCTCACGAGCTCGAAGGCCGGGTTCGCGGCCGGGATCAGTGCCTGCTCCTCCACCGCCTCGCGATAGGCGATCGGGATCAGGATCTCCATCGCCTCATCCAGAAGACGGTGGTGGCCCAGCTGCTTCTCGATCAGCGCTCGCGGCGCTTTGCCGGAGCGGAAGCCGCGGATCTGGACGCTCGGCGCCAGGCGCTTGAAGGCCTGCTCCATCGCCTCCGTCTGCCGGCTATCGCCGACCTCGATCTGGAGCTTGACCTGACGTTCGGGTAGGGTTTCGGACGTTACTTTCAAATGCTTCTCTTCTGCTCTGCGCGGGGCCCGTTTGCTAGATAAAGATTATAGCAAGCGACTTAGCTTGGCACGAAGCGCCCTCGCCGCGGGCCATTGCTATCGCCTCGCCGCCGGCCGGCTAGCGCGCCCGCGGCGTGAAAACGTCGGTCAGAGCGTCGCCGAGGAGGTTGAAGGCGAAGAAGAGCGCCGCGACGATGAGGCCGGGGAAGGCGAGCAGATAAGCGTGCTCGTTGACGGTGCGGACGCTGCTCGCGTCGAAGATCAGCGCCCCGAAGCTCGGGTGCGGCGGCTGGACGCCGACGCCGAACCAGGAGAGGACGATCTCCGAGCCGGCGATGCCCGCGAGGCTCAGGGAGAGGCTGACGATGATGATGTTGCTCACGTTCGGCAGCAGGTGACGAAAGAGGATGCGCGGCGTCGACGCCCCCAGCGCCCGCGCCGCGAGGATGAACTCCGTCTCGCGCAGGGCGAGGATCTGGGAGCGGATCACTCTGGCGCCGCCCACCCAGGAGAAGAGAGTCAGCGCCGCCGCGATCAGGAAGTAGTCGGGCGCCCCCGACCGCACGAGGCCGCCGATCTGGATCGTGAAAAGGCTGATCCCCAAAGGCGCGATCGCGACGCCGTTTTCGATGTCCCGCGCCAGCGACTCGACCTGGTCGCCGAGCGAGGCGTTGATCAGGATCAGCATCAGCAGCCCCGGCAGCGATATGAACACGTCGCCGACCCGCATGATCAGCGAGTCGACCCAGCCGCCTACGTAGCCCGAGAGGAGGCCCATGCTCACGGTAAGCACCAGCCCGCCCGAGACCATCACCACCACCGTGATGATCACCGTCGTCTGGGCCGCCCAGATCACCCGGCTCAGCTGATCGCGGCCGAGCCTGTCTGTCCCGAAGGGATGCGACATCGAAGGCCCCTCGAGCGACTCCTCCAGGTCTTGCTCCGTGTAGCCCGGGATCGCGCCCGCGCCGTCGAGCAGCGGCGCCGTGGCCCCGGCGGCGTAGAAGATCAGGATATAAACGATGGCGATCATGGCGATCCGCTTCTTCAGCAGCCGCCGCAGCGCGATCTTCAGCGGGCTCTGCGACGCGCCTTCTCCCAGCGCCTCCTCGCCGGCGCCCGGCAGGGCCTCAGTTGCGCGAGCCATAGCGGATCCGCGGGTCGATGAAGGTATACATAATGTCGATGATGATGTTGGCCATGATGATCGTCGTCGCGCCGATCAGCGCCACCGCCATGATCATGTCGTAGTCGCGCCCGAGGACCGCCTCGAAGGTCAGGCGTCCGACCCCCGGCACGCCGGTCAGCGTCTCGATGAAGAAGGAGCCCTCCAGCAGCCCGACCATCGCGAAGGCGACGATCGTGCTCAGGGGCAGGAGGGCGTTGCGCAGCACGTGCTGGGTCATGACCTGGCGCTCGCTGATCCCCTTCGAGCGCGCCGTGCGCACGTAATCCTCGCGCAGCACGCCGAGCGTGAAGGCGCGCGTGTAGCGCCCCCAGATCGCGATACCCGGCAGCGACAGGGCGATGATCGGGATGATCGCTTCTTTGCTGACGACGCCGAGACATTCGTAGCTCTCGCCCACGAGTGGCAGCCGGACGTTGCAATCGCGCGGCCAGCCGCTCGCCGGCAGCGCCAGGCTGCGGAGGAAGGACTCGAGCGGCCCGAAGGGAAAGAAGCCCGGCAGGCTCAGATCCGGCAGCCTCACCGCGAGGAAGAGGAGGAGGAACGGCACGGCAACGATCGCCGGTATCGACTGGATCAGCAGGAAAGAGCTGATCGAGGCCGGGTCCGCCCAGGTGCCCTGGCGCCGCGCCGCAAAAATGCCCAGCGGTATGCCGAGGCTCAGCGTAATCACGAGCGCGACGCTGTTGTACTGCAGCGAGCGCCAGATCGCCGGCATGATGATCTCGCGCACGCTGCGGCCCTGGTAGCGGAAGCTCTGGCCGAAGTCGCCTTTGGTCAGGACGTTCTCGACGTAGATGACGTACTGCTCGACGAGCGGCTTGTCGAGGCCGTAGGCCGCCCGCGCCCGCTCGAAGGCTTCCTCGTCGCGGAACTGGCCGCTGGCGATCCGGATTGGGTCGCCCGGCCCAAAGCGGGCGATCGCGAAAGTAGAAAACGAGACGACCAGGAGGATGGGCGGCACCCAGAGGAGGCGCCGGATCAGGTAAGAGAAGGTTCCTTCCATCCTCCGCCCGCGCTGCTCAGCGCTCGATCGTCACGTAGCGCAGGCGCGGGATCACCATCGGCGTCGCGTCGAATCCCTTTACATAAGGCTTGACGACAAAGTGGTCCTGAGAGAAGTAGAGCGGCACCCAGGGCGCCTCGTCGAGGATGATCTGCTCCGCCTCCTGGTAGAGCAGGAGGCGCTTCGTCACGTCCGCCTCCGTCCGCGCCGCCAGGACCAGCTCGTCGACGCGGGCGTTGTTGTAGCCGGTGTCGTTCATGCGGCTCTTGCTGTAGAACCGCAGGTCGATGATGTCCTCCGGGTCCGGGTAGTCCATGATCCAGCCCGCCGTGAAGAGCTGGAGCGTCCCCCGGTCGAGGTCGTCGAAGAACGATGCCGCCTCCGACTGCGAGATCGAGATGTCGACGCCGAGGTGCTCGCGCCACATCTCGAGGATCGCCTGCGTGTCGAAGTTGACGCTGGCGCCGGCGCCGATCTGGGAGAGCGTGATCGTGCCGAGCCCCGCCGCGTTCTTGTATTTCGAATCGGCCAGCAGCTGGCGCGCCGCCTCTGGGTCGAAGCTCGGCACCACCGCGTCCTTGTTGTAGCCCGGCAAGCGCGGCTGCATGATGCTGTTCGCTTCCGTAGCTACGCCCTTGAGGATCACGCGGACGATCTGCTCCCGGTCGATCGACTTGGCGAAGGCGAGCCTAACCTTCGGGTCGTCGAAGGGCGCCTGCTTCAGGTTGAAGCCGATGTACGAGATCGCGAGCTCCTCGCCCGTGACGTATTGCTGATTGAGCGGGTCGCGCGTGCTCTGCACCCGCTCGATGTCGTCGATGCCGATGCCGGAGACGTCGATCTCGTCGTTCTCGTACTGGGTCAGCGACGACCCGCCGGCGAGGAAGTAAAGCACTCGCTTCACCGCGGGCGCGCCCAGGTGATAACGGTCGTTCGCCTCGAGGATGATCCGCTCGTTCAGGCGCCATTCCTGGAGCTTGTAGGGCCCCGTCCCGTTCGGCTTGCGGGTCCAGTTGCGCGGGTTCGCCTCCACCTGCTGCTGGTCGACGACGAAGGCGGTCGGGTAGGTGAGCTTCGCGATGAAGAAAGGCTTCGGGCCGTCGATCGTGATCTGCAGCGTCGAGCGGTCGATGACCTCGATGCCGGTGATCGAGTCGGCGCGGCCGCGCACCATGTCGCGCGCGCCAACGATGTCGCCCAGATAGAAGTCCGCCGTGGTCGAGATCGATTGGCCCAGCCGCGCCGTCCGCTCCAGCGAGTACTGGAAGTCCTCGGCCGTTACCGGCCGGCCGTCGTGGAAGAGGGCGTCGCGCCGGATGAAGAACGTGTAGACGGTACCGTCGGCGCTGATCTCCCAGCGCTCGGCGATGTCCGGGACGATGTTGAGGTCGCGGTCGATCGTGACGAGGCCGCCGAAGATCTCGACGATGTAAGCCGCCGAGCTCGCGTCGCCGGCGATCGCCGGGTCCAGGGAGAGCGGGTCGCCACCCAGGAGGCGCAGGTCACCGCTGCCAGCCGCCGCACCGCTGCTGTCGCCCGTGTCGCCGTCACCACCGCCGCTATCGTCGCTGCCGCCGCCGCAGGCCAGCGCCAGGGCGGCCACGGCCGCCAGCGCCCAGGCCGCGAAAAGACCTCTGCGTCCACCTATCCCCATCGCGCTCCTCCTCCCAACCGCCCTGCCGCAATCGCCAGCGGCGCCTCGCGGGCCGAGCCGCCCCTAAATACTAGCTACGAAATGTTAGCAAGCCCGGTTTCACCTGGATAGACCCGGCCCGTCCGCCTTCAGGCCGATCCCGAGGATGTCGAGCTGACTCAGCTCCGCCGGCGAAGGCGCGCCGGTCATCAGGTCGGCGGCGCTCTTCGTCTTCGGGAAGGCGATCACCTCGCGGATGTCGCGCTCGCCCGCCATCAGGGCGACGACGCGGTCGAGCCCGTGGCCGAAGCCGCCGTGCGGCGGCGCGCCGTACTCGAAGGCGTCGAGCATGTGGCCGAAGCGTCTCTGCGCCTCCTCCGCCGTGATCTGCAGCATCGTCATCATCTGCGCCAGCAGCTCCCGCTCGACGATCCGGATGCTGCCGCTGCCCAGCTCCTGGCCGTTGCAGACCAGGTCGTAATGCTGTGCCCGCACCCGCCCGGGCTCCGACTCGAGGAAGGGCAGGTCCTCCGCTCGCGGCGCCGTGAACATGTGGTGCTCCGGCTCCCAGGCGCTCAGCTCCTCGTTCCAGGCGAGGAGAGGAAAGTCGACGACGAAGAGGAAGGAGAAGCTGTCCGGGTCAGCGAGATCGAGCCGGCTCGCGACCTCACGGCGCAGCGCGTCCAGGCTGGCGTTGACGATCTTCGATGGCCCCGCGACGAAGAGCATCAGGTCACCTCGCTTCGCCCCGAGGGCCGCCGCCATCGCCTGCACCTGCTCGACGCTGAAGAAGCGTCCGACCGGCGAACGCACGTCCGCCGGCGTCAGCGATTCGAGGCCGCCGTCACCGGTCAGCGCCATCGAGACCAGGCCCTTGGCGCCGTGCGCCTGCGCCAGCGCCGTCAGCTCGTCGATCTGGCGCCGGCTGAGCTCGGCGCCGCCCGGCATCGCCAGGCCGCGCACCTCGCCGCCCTCCATGACTGCGGACTTGAACACGCCGAACTCGCTCGCCGACGCGATCTCGCTGATCGAGGCGAGCTCGAGGCCGTAGCGCAGGTCCGGCTTGTCGGTGCCGAAGCGGGCGATGGCTTCTGCATAGGTGAGGCGGGGAAACGGCCGCGGCAGCGTCGAGTCCGGCCGGATCGCCGTCGTTAGCGCCGTGTACAGCTCCTCCATCAGCCGCAGGATGTCCTCCTGCTCGATGAAGCTCCACTCGAGATCGATCTGGGTGTGCTCCGGCTGGCGGTCGGCGCGCAGGTCCTCGTCCCGGAAGCAGCGCGCGATCTGGAAGTAGCGCTCCAGGCCGGCGACCATCAGCAGCTGCTTGAACTGCTGCGGCGACTGGGGCAGGGCGTAGAAGCTGCCCGGGCTCACGCGGCTCGGCACCAGGTAATCGCGCGCGCCCTCCGGCGTTGGGTTCGCCAGCACCGGCGTCTCCACCTCGACGAAGCCGCGTCCGGCGAGGAAGCCGCGGATAAACTGGACGACGCGATGCCGCAGCACCAGGTTGCGATGCATGCCCTCGCGTCGCAGGTCGAGGTAGCGATAGCGCAGGCGCAGGGGCTCCTCCACCGCCGACTCCTCGTTGATGTAGAAAGGCGGCGTCTTCGACGCGTTGAGGATCGCGATCGCGTCGGCGACGACCTCGATCGCGCCGGTCGGCAGGGTCTTGTTCTCCGTGCCCGCCCGCCGCGGCGCGACCTTCCCCGTCACCTGGAGGACGTACTCGTTGCGGACCTCGCTCGCGACGGCGTGGGCAGCGGCCGCGTCCTGCGGGTTCACGACCACCTGGACCAGGCCGCTGCTATCGCGCAGATCGAGGAAGATCAGGCCGCCGTGATCGCGCCGGCGGTGCACCCAGCCGGCCAGCGTAACCGCCTCGCCGGCCTGCTCTCTCCGCAGGTCGCCGCAATAGTGAGTCTTGAGCACGTCCGCCTCCGTCCTGCCTTCCTCTAGATACGACGAAGCCCCGACGACGTGTCGGGGCCGCTTTTCGATTTGCGCCGGCGGTCGCCGGTTAGCGCCGCCTTCTCGGCCGGTAACGTCGCTCGCGCTCAGGCGGCGGCGCTATCTCCGCCGCCCTTGCCGAGCTTCTGCTGGACGGCCACCATGGCGATTGCGCCCAGGATCAGGCCGATGAGGAATGGCTTCAGCAAGATTGCGCCTCCTATTCATACGCTGGCACCCGCATCTTACAACATCGCGGCGGCGCAGCGGCAGTGCCATTTGGCTCGCTGAATCCATCGATCCGCTAGACTGCCTACGTGACCGCCAGCGACCCCTTCGCCCTCTACGTCCATATCCCCTTCTGCACGGCGAAGTGCACCTACTGCGACTTCAACTCCTACGCCGGCCAGGACTCGCTCATGGCCGCCTACACGGACGCCGTCGTCCGCGAGGCCGGCCTCTGGGCGCACCACCTCGCCGGCCGCAAGGCAGAGACCGTCTTCTTCGGCGGCGGCACGCCCAGCCTCCTGCCCATCGACCTCATGGAGCGCATCGTCGCCGCCCTGCGCGACCGCTTCGACCTCGACGCCGCCGCCGAGATCAGCCTGGAGGCCAACCCCGGCAGCGTCGACCTCGCCCACCTCGAAGGATTGCGGGCGGCCGGCTTCAACCGGATCAGCTTCGGCGTCCAGAGCTTTCACGACGAGGAGCTGCGCCAGCTTGAGCGCATCCACGACGCGCGCGAAGTCGAGGACGCCGTCGGCTGGGCCGGCGCCGCCGGCTTCGAGAACATCAACCTCGACCTGATCTACGGACTTGCCGGCCAGTCGCTCGCGGCATGGAAGACCAACCTTGAGACCGGCCTGGCGCTGACGCCGGCGCACCTCTCCCTCTACGCCCTCACCCTGGAGGAGGGCACGCCCCTGACGCGAGACGTCGGCCGCGGCCGCAGCGCCGGCCCCGACCTCGACCTCCAGGCCGACATGTTCGAGTGGAGCCGCGAGCGCCTCGCCGCCGCGGGCTTTCGCTACTACGAAGTCTCGAACTGGGCCAGGCCCGGCCGCGAGTGCCGTCACAACCTCGTCTACTGGCGCAACGGCGACTGGCTCGGCCTCGGCGCCGGCGCCCACTCCCACCTCGCCGGCGAGCGCTTCGCCGCCGCCGCCAGCCCCTCGCGTTACATCGGATTGATTGAAAGCGCTCAGGATGAGCCTGCGGCTCATGAGAACCTTCGCTTGGGTGAGGTAACGGAGCGTATTCAGCCGTCGGGCCGTGCAGCCCTCGCGCCTACGTCTACCTCCGCCGCCTCGTTATCTCACCCGAGCGAAGGTCGATTGATTGAAAACGCTCAGGATGAGCCTGCGGCTCATGAGAACCTTCGCTTGGGTGAGATAGCGGAGCCTAAGATTCAATGGATGCATGGAGCACAGGTGCCGGAGGTGCAGGAGGCGTCGCCTCCTGCCGGGGGCATTGGGGGTGCCCCCCAACCCCTCACCCAACCGGAGGCGGAGCAGACCGATAGGGATGCGCAGCCAGGCGCCGCAGCCCTCGACACGATGCCGCAGATCACCTTTCGTGAGCCCGCCGACCGGGCGCGCGAGATGTCGGAGACCGTCATCCTCGCCCTCCGCCTCCGCGAAGGCCTCGACCTCGCCGCCTTCGAGCGCCGCTTCGGCCTCCCCTTCGAGGCCGCCTTCGCCGCGCCCCTCCAGGAGACACTGGAGCTCGGCCTCACAGAGCTCGTGGAGGACACGAGGTCTATCGACGGCCGCGATTCGCCGGACCACCCCCGCGGCGAGCCCGTGCGCGGCGCCAGCCGCCTCCGCCTGCGCGACGAGGCCGTCCTCCTCGGCGACGAGGCCTTCCTCCGCTTCCTGCCAGAGAGGGACGGCGGCTAGCTAGCAGCATGCTCTCCCAGCGCCCGATCGACATCGAACGCGACCGTGAGCTCATACTCGAGATGCACTCACTCGGTAACTACGAGAGCGACTCGCCCTGGGCGCGATCCGGTTCGTTCACCGAATACCACTCGCGCTGGCTCGCGACGCCTCAGCCGGAGTCGTTCCTGCATTCACTTCGTGAGACCCTCTCCGACCGGCAGACGATCGCCGAGATCTGGGAGGAGGACGGCGAGCCCGTCGCTTTCCTTTGGGTCATGTTCCACGCGGTCGAGGGCTACGAGCTGACCGTCGCGGAGGTTAACGACATCGAAGTCGTCCCGGCGCGTCAGCGCCAGGGCATCGGCACGCTGATGCTCCAGCGCGCCGATGCGATCGCCCGTGAGCGAGGCGCTGACCTGCTGCGCTCGGAGACCGGCATCGAGAACGTCGCTTCACAGGGCCTGCACGGTAAAGCTCGGCTTCGAGGTCTATCATCTTCAGTACGAGAAGCGCCTGACCGACCTCTAGAAACCGTGCAGCCCTCGCAGCGAGGCGATCAGCTCGCCAAGGTCCGGCGCCGGGCTCCCGGCAGGGGCGCTGCCCAGCGGGTCGGGCGTCGGCGCCTCGCCCAGCAGCGCCTCGATGCTGTTGCGCACGCACCAGGGCAGGGCCGTGAGGTCGTAGCCGCCCTCCAGCGCCAGGACGATGCGGCCGCCGCAGAGCTCGCCCGCCAGGTCGCGCAGCCCGGCGACCAGGGCCGCGTAGCCGCCGCAGGAGAGGCGCATCAGCGAACCGTCGATCGGGTCGGCGAAGTGGGCGTCGTAGCCGGCCGATACGAGGATCAGCTCCGGCCGGAAGGCGCGCAGCTTCGGCCCGATCGCCGCCTCGAGGACGTGGGCGTACTCGGCGTCGCCGCAGCCGCCCGGCAGCGGTAGGTTCAGGGTCGCGCCGGCGCCGGCGCCGCGTCCCGTCTCTTGGGAGCGCCCCGTCCCCGGGTAGTAAGGGTGCTGGTGGGTCGACACGTAGAGCACGGCGCCGTCCTCGTAGAACGCGTCCTGAGTGCCGTTGCCGTGGTGGACGTCGATATCGACGATCGCGACTCGCTCGACCGCGAGCGCCGCCCGCGCCTGCGTTGCCGCGACGGCAACCGAGTTGAAGAAGCAGAAGCCCATCGGCCCGGCCGCGAGCGCGTGATGGCCCGGCGGCCGCGTCAGGCAAAAGGCGGCGTCGAGCTCGCCCCGCACCACGGCCTCCGTTGCCGCCAGGCAGGCGCCCACCGCCCGTACCGCCGCCGCGTAGGTGCCGCGGTTCGCGATCGTGTCGGCGAGGACCATTACCGGCCCCTGATCGCCGACCCGCCGCATGCGTCCGACGTGCTCCGGCCGGTGAACGCGCGACAGCTCCTCGAGAGTGGCGTCGCGGCAATCCGGCCGCGCCAGGCGCGCCGCCAGCCCCGACGCCTCGAGCAGCGTCAGGCAGCTCGCGACCCGGTCGGCGTTCTCGATGTGGGTCAGAGTGTCGTGCTCCAGAAAGAGCGGGTCGTAGTAGAGGCCGACGTTAGTTGCCATCGATGCTACTCTCTCCAAACTAATCAATTTGCGAGGCCAACATGGACCTAGCCGCTTTAGTTATTGCTATTGTTTCGCTGTTTGTAGCCCTTGCTATTGCGGGATTCGGCATCTGGCTTCAATGGCAGATGCCGAATCAAGCACCCAGCAACTTATCGATGCGGGCAACATTCTATCCGAGCTGAAGGGGGTCTCGTACGGTCTGCGCGAGACTATCCAAGGGCAACACGACCGCATGCTAGAGGCCTTTATAGGTGAAAGAGAGCGAAACAGCCTTGCGGCGCAACTAGGTTCAGTAAAAGAGTTTGTAGCTAGCTATCAAGAGAACCCAGATCGAAGTGCGGAGGAACTAGAGGCCATAAAGGAGGCAATTGAAGACTTGAGAGAAAGGGTTGCTCTCACGAGGGAGGAGCCGCGCTCACGCATGGGAGATATCCCGTTTCCGAAGCCCGCCTCTATCTCCCTTGCAGCAGCGCCCGCAGCGGTTCGTTGCGGTGCCTCAGCTTTCGTAACTGCGGTTGTACGCGATCCTGTTGGTGAACCCGTACCCGACGGTACTCTCGTCGAGTTCTCATGCACGATGGGCTCAGTCTTACCTGCTAGCGCAACGACCATCGCAGGTGGAGTGCTCGTCGTTTACACAGCTAAGCCTGATATCGGCGGCGCTGCAGAGATGTTCGCGCAATCAGGAGGGCTGACTGCCGTCGTAACGGTTGAAATCGCCTGCGATTGATCGCGGCTGCTTCACGGCCCGTACGACGACGAAGCCCTTCGACCGTGCCACGACCTCGACGTTGCCGAAGACGCCTTCGATGTCGCGGCTCAGGCTCGGCAGGCGGTTGAAGACCATGTACAGCGCCCCCCGCGGCCGCAGCACCCGGTAGGCGCCGGCGACGAAGTCCTGCAGCACCTCGCGGCCGCTATGGGTCGGCGGGTTGCTCGCGACGAGGTCGAAGCGGACTTTCGGTGCCAAATCGTGGACGCCGTCGCCGAGGACGACTTCCGCGTTCATCACGCCGTTGAGCTCCAGGTTGTGCTGGGCGAGGCGCGTCGCTCGCAGGTCGCAGTCGACGAGCACGGCGGCGCCGCGCGTCGCCAGCTTCGCCGCGACGATGCCGATCGCGCCGGCGCCGCAGCCGAGGTCCAGCACGCGCGCCGTCGGCGTCACCCGCAGCGCCTCGATCAGCAGCGCCGTGCCCGCGTCGACGCCGTGCGCCGCGAAGACGCCTGCCTCCGTCGCCAGCCGCAGCTCGAAGCCGCGCAGCCGCGTCTGCGTAACGCTCTGTCTCACAAAGCCAATATAATCCTCTTGCCGCGATGAGCCTCTGGGTCTACATGTTGCGCTGCCGGGATGGGTCCTTTTACGTTGGGCACA
Source organism: Dehalococcoidia bacterium (assembly GCA_963664765.2). Classification (GTDB taxonomy): domain Bacteria; phylum Chloroflexota; class Dehalococcoidia; order DSTF01; family WHTK01; genus WHTK01. The sequence goes on from CAXXWO010000006.1 coordinate 287,608, forward strand.
CCGATGATCTTGAGCGTCGGTGTGCAGCACATGAATCGGGGGAGGTTCCCGGTTACACGTCCTCTCGCTTACCCGTTACTCTTGTATGGAGTAACCAGTTTCCTACTCGAAACGAGGCCTTGGCACGAGAAAGGCAGATAAAGGGTTGGTCTCGGGCCAAAAAGCAGGCCCTCATTGACGGTGATTGGAATACCCTCTCCGAACTCGCTCGCGCTCGTGGTTCGACGGGCTTACCACGAACGGAATCTAAGTCTGAGGCTCCAACCGTTCGTCCTGAGCCTGTCGAAGGACATGAGCCTGCATAATTGTCGCCGCCCCGTTGTCAATATAAGCGTGAGTGCCATTTTCGCCCCTGTCGTCCTAGGCCGCTTTTTCTGCCATCCATAGCTGCTTTCTGTCACACGGGGCCTCTTTGTCACCCTGAGCGCAGCAAAGGGCCTGGCGAAGCCTGAGCTTCTGACGCTATCGTTAGCTTTAGATTCTTCGCTGCGCTCAGAATGACCGTAGGCGCAGCGGCGGGCGAAGACCGCTCGCCTAGCACGCGGCAGCAGGTCAAGAGTGTTAGCAATCGGTACCGCGAGCCACGTCGACCACGGCCGGTCGCGCCTCGTCTATCACGCGGTAGCAGGTCAAAAGTGTTCGTAATCGGCACGGCCGGCCACGTCGACCACGGCAAGTCGGCCCTCGTCCAGGCCCTCACCGGCATCGACCCCGACCGCCTCCAGGAGGAGAAGATCCGGGGCATGACCATCGACCTCGGCTTCGCCTGGCTCAAGCTCCCCGGCGGCGCCGAGGTCAGCATCGTCGACGTCCCCGGCCACGAGCGTTTCATCAAGAACATGCTCGCCGGCGTCGGCGGCATCGACCTCGCCCTCCTCGTCATCGCCGCCGACGAGGGCGTCATGCCCCAGACGCGCGAGCACCTCGCCATCCTCGACCTCCTCGGCGTCGAGCGCGGCGTCATCGCGCTGACCAAGAGCGACCTCGTCGACGCCGACTGGCTCGACCTCGTCGCCGCCGACGCCGCGACCGTGGTCGAGGGCACCAGCCTCGAGCGCTCGCCGATCGTCCGCTGCTCCGCGGTCAGCGGCGACGGCCTGCCGGAGCTCCTCGCGGCGATCGAGTCGCGCCTCGCCGAGACGCCGCCGAAGCGCGACCTCGGCCGGCCCCGCCTGCCGATCGACCGCGTCTTCACGATCGCCGGCTTCGGCACCGTCGTCACCGGCACCCTGATCGACGGCGCCCTCAGCGTCGGCCAGGAGGTCGAGGTCGTGCCCGCCCTGGTCGGCGGCCACGTCACGACCCTGAAGAGCCGCCTGCGCGGCCTCCAGACCCACCGCAGCAAAGTGGAGACGGCGCTGCCCGGTACCCGCACCGCCGCCAACCTCGTCGGCCTCGCGCCGGAGGAGCTCGCGCGCGGCCAGGTCGTCACGACGCCGGGCTGGCTGCCGCCCTCCACCGCCGTCGACGTCCGCCTGCGCGCACTCGCCTCGCTGCGCCGGCCCCTGCGTCACAACCTCAGCGTCAGCTTTCACAGCCTCGCAAGCGAGACGCCGGCCAAGCTCCGCCTCCTCGAAGACGACGAGGTTGGGCCCGGTGAAAGCGCCTGGGCCCAGGTGCGGCTCCTGCGGCCGGTCGCCGTCCTCAAGGGCGACCGCTTCGTCCTGCGCGACGCCAACGACACGATCGGCGGCGGCGTCGTCGTCGAGACCCAGGCGCGTCACCACGTTCGCCGCCGGCCCGCCGTTATCGAGCGCCTCGCCGGCCAGGCAAGCAGCTCTCCCGCCGACGTCCTCTACGCCGCCGTCGCCGGCCTCGGCCTCGTCGAGCCGGCGGCCGCCTTCAGCCGCATCGACCTCGACGAGGGGACCGCTGCCGCCGCCTTCGCGACGCTCGTCGCCGAAGGCGGCCTCGTCCGCCTCGGCGAGGACGGCGCCGGCCTCGTCACGACGCGCGACGACTTCGACGCCCTCGGGCGCCGCGCCGCCGCCGCTCTCGCCGCCTACTTCCAGGAGCACCCCCTGCGCCGGGGCCTCCTCAAGGAGGAGCTGCGCAGCCGCCTCGGCCTCAGCCAGCGCCACTTTGCCCTCCTCTTGCCACGTCTTGAAGCGGAGGGCGTCCTCGTCGACGGCGGCCGCGGCGTCTCCCTCCCCGGCCGCGAGCCGGCGCCGACGCCCGCCCAGAGCCGCGCCGCCGCCGCCTACCTGGCGACTCTGAACGCCGCGCCCTTCGCGCCGCCCGTCGACGGCCGGCCGGACGAGGAGCTCGTCGCCTTCCTGGTCGAGACGGGCGCGGTGGTCGAGATCGGCGGCATCGTCTTCGCCGCCGACGCTTACGAGCGCATGGTCGCCGCCGTCACGGGCCGCCTGGCGGAGAAGGGGACGCTGACCCTGGCGGAGGTGCGCGACCTGCTCGCGACCTCACGGCGCTACGTCCAGGCCTTACTGGAGCACCTCGACGCCGAGCGCGTCACGCTGCGCCGTGGCGACGAGCGCATCCCAGGCCCGCGAGCGCCCTAGTCGAAGTCCTGGCTACGGCAGCTTAAACGGCTCGATCACGATCGGCGCTCGCTGACCAAGGGTGGGCTCATCTTGGCGTGGCGATTTGAGCTTCGGCCGGGGCTGGTCTTAGCTAGGCCGGGCTCTCTGCCGCCTCGCGCTCGAAGATGTGGGGCAGGTCGCCCTCGTCCCAGGAGACGAGCATCTGAGCCGCGACGAAGATCGAGCTATAGGTACCGCTGATCGTCCCGATCAGCATGACGATCAGGAAGTCGCGGATCGTGTCGCCACCCATGAGGATCAGCGCCACGAGGACCAGGAGCAGCGTTATAGACGTGTTCAGCGAGCGGCCGATCGTCTGGTTCAGGCTCGCGTTCACCGCCTCGCCGAGGGTGACGTCGAGGCCGGCGCCCGCGGCGCGGCGCACGTTCTCGCGGATCCGGTCGAAGACGACGATCGTGTCGTGGACGCTGAAGCCGACGATCGTCAGCATCGCCGTGATGAAAAGCGTATCGATCTCGAAGTCGAAGATCCGTCCCAGGATCGACGAGACGCCGAGGACGATGAGCACGTCGTGGCCGAGGGCGACGACCGCGCCGGCGCCGTAGCGCACCGGGCTCGGCACCGAGATGAAGGAGATCGTCACGTAGATCAGGATCGCGAACGCCGCCGCCACAACCGCGATCGCGGCGTCGCGGCCGATGTCCGATGACACGGACGGCGACACCGAGGCGAACTCGAGGAAGCGGTTGATCTCGTTGCCCTCGCCGTCGAGGAGCGGCCCGAAGCGCGCCTGCAGCGCCGTCTCCATGCCCTCGCGCTCCGAGGGCGGCGCCGGGCCGATCGGCGGCGCGCTGCTCGCCCCCTCGATCAGGTCGGTGCGGACCAGAACGCGGCCCGCCTGCGTCTGCTGGACGCGGGCGTCCGGGTGGCCGAGCTCGCCGAGAGCGCCGCGCATGGCGTCCGTGCTGATCGGCGCCTCGAAGCGGGCCGAGAAGGTCGTGCCGCTGCTGAACTCGATGCCGCGGCGGAAGCCGTCCGGCAGGATCAGGGAGATCACGCCCGGCAGGATAAAGAGCAGCGAGAGCAGGTAGAACCAGCGGCGCCGGCCGACGAAATCGATCACGTCTCCGACCCTCCGACCGAGCCACCCGTCACGCGTGGGAACCGATCCGCCGCCGCCGCCTCCCGCGCCGCGGCCACGTCGCTGCCGAACAGCCAGAGGTGCTGCAGCGCCGTCGTGCCCACCAGCGCCTTGAGGAAGGTCCGCGTGACCGTGATCGCCGAGAACATGCTGACGATCACGCCCAGCGCCAGCATCAGCGCGAAGCCCTTGACCAGGCTGGCGCCGAACTGGTCGCCGAACCAGAAGAGGATGATGCAGGTGATCAGCGTCGATATGTTGCTGTCCCGGATCGAGGTCCAGGCCCGGCTGAAGCCGCCGTCGATCGCGCCGGTCAGGCTGCGGCCGAGGCGCAGCTCCTCCTTCAGGCGCTCGAAGATCAGGATGTTCGCGTCCACCGCCATGCCGACCGAGAGGACGAAGGCGGCGATACCGGCCGAGGTCACGGTCACCGGGAAGAGCTTGAAGACGGCCAGCGTCACCGAGACGTAGACGAAGAGGGCGAGCGCCGCCAGGGCTCCTGGCAGGCGGTAGTAGAGCACCATGAACGCCATCACAACGAGCACGGCGATCAGCCCCGCCTGCACCGACTTCACGACCGCCTCGTCGCCGAGGGCCGCGTCCACTTCCTCCTGCTGAACGACGCGCAGCGGCACCGGGAAGGCGCCCGTCCCCAGCAGCGTCGCGAGCGTCTGGGCGTCGTCGAAGCTCAGCCCCGTGATCTGGCCCCGGTCGCTGATCGGGCTCCGGACGAAGGGGGCGATGATCGAGCCGTCCGTACCGAGGATTGGCTCGCCGTCGAGGAAGAAAGCCATCGGCAGAGACGGCGGCCCGGCGAGCCGCGCCGTCGCCTGCCCGAGGAGGCGCGCACCCTCGTCGTTCATGCCGAACTGGAGGAGCGGCCGGCTGCTCAGGTCGCGGTCGATGAAGATCGCGCCCCGGTCCAGGTAAACGCCCGTGACCTCGCGGCGGATGCCGGCGTCGTCCAGGGCGGTCACTGGCACGTAGCGCGCCAGCTCTATGAAGGTTGCGCTCTGGAGGACGGTGTCCAGCGGCTGCGTCTCCGTCGTCCCGTCCGGCCGGTCGATGATCACGTCGCCGTTCTCGTCCCGGCCGAGCTCCATGAACTGGAGCTGTGCCGTCTGGCCGATCTTCTCGATTGCCTCGCTCGCCGAGATCCCCGGCAGCTGCACGGCGATCCGGTTCGAGCCGACGATCTCCGTGATCGACTCGGCGACGCCGAAAGCGTTAACGCGCCGCTCCACCACCTCCACCGCCGCCGCCAGCGCCTCGTCGAGGTCGATGTCGGGATTGGCGGAGATGTCGGCCTCGAGGACGAGGCGCGTGCCGCCGCGCAGGTCGAGGCCGAGGCGCATCTCGCGCCGCTCCCTGCCGAAGAGATCGATGCCCTTGCCGATGCAGATCGAGCCGACGCACTCCTCCTCCGGCCACGGCACGAAGTCCGGCAGATAGCGGTTCGGGTCCGAAGGCCAGGCGACGAAGACCGAGAACGTCGTCAGGAGGATGACGAAGCCGAGGAGGAGCTGTGTAGAGCGCTCCCTCATCCGGCGCCGCCTTCCTGGCCGGGGACGGCCTCAGCCCCCGCCTCGGGGCTCAGGCGCTCCGCGATCGCCGACGCCAGCGCCGTGAAGACCACGCCGTCCGCCAGCTCAAGGGAGATCTGGGTGCGGCCGCTCGCCGGCACCTGGATGTCTTTAACCGTCGCGATGAAGCCGGAGGTCGTCACGACCTCGTCCCCGGGACGGAGGTCGCGGATGTTCTTGCGATGATGCTCCTGCTCCTTCTGAATCGGCCGCAAGAACATGATGTAAAAGGCGGCGACCACGGCGACGATCACGGCCGAGAGGACGCCCGCCTCACTCATGCCGCCCCCGGGCGTGCTTGCATTGCCTCTGACTCTGCCTTAAGTGCCGCCGCTAGCGCCAGCGCCGCCGCCTGCGTGCCGATCTCGCCGCTGCCTGCCGCCTCGTCGATCGCCGCCAGTATGCGGCCGACCAGCGGCCCCGGCGCCAGGCCGAGCTCCCGCATCAGGTCGTCGCCCGTGAGCAGGCGCGGCGGTCGCTGCGTCGCGACCCCCTCCGGCCCGCCCTTGTCAAGAACGTAGGCGACGTAGGCGACGTGGCGCTGCCAGCGGTCCGGCTTCAGGCGCGGGCCCGCCGCCGCCGCCGCGTCCGCCAGGCTGAGGATCAGGCAGGCCGGCGCTGCCTCGCCGAGGTCGCGGAAGTAGCGGTAGAGAGCGCGGTGGCTCGGCAGATCGTCGTTCGAGAGCTGGAAGGGGCGCAGGTGCTCCTCCACGAGCAGCGAAACGAAGCGCGTCTCCCGGTTGCCGAAGCGCAGCCGGGCGCAGATCCGCGCCGCCTGCGCCGCGCCGAGCTCCGGGTGGCCGAGGAAGTGGACGCGGCCTTCGGCGTCGGTGCCCTTCGTCTCCGGCTTCGCGACGTCGTGGAGGAGGCCGGCGAGCTTGAGGAGGACGCGGCGGCTCTGGCCACCGGCCCTGCCGCTCAGGTAACTGTCGAGCGGGAAGGCCGCGAGGCCGTCGCGAAAGACGTCCTGCAGCGAGCCAGCCGCCGGCGTGGCCGGCTCGTCGGCAGCGGTCAGCGCGTCCAGCACCGCCACCGTCTCGATCGAGTGGTCGAAGACGTCCCAATAATGGACGCGCGGCTGGTCGACGCCGTGCGCCGCCGTCAGCTCCGGGACGATCTGCGCCAGCAGGCCGAGCGCGTCGAGTAGGCGCAGCGCCGGCGCCGCCCGCGACGACCCTAATATGCGCACCAGCTCGTCGCGCTGGCGCTCCGGCGCCGTCTCACTCAGGCGGCCGGCGAGGCGCCCTACCGCCGCCGCCGTCTCCGGCTCGATCTGGAAGTCGAGCTCACAGGCGAGACGCACGGCGCGCAGCAGGCGCAGCGGGTCGGCCCCAAGCGCTGCTTCCGCGGTCATCCGTACGATGCCGGCTTCGATATCGCGCTCGCCGCCGAGCGGGTCGACGAGCGCGCCGAGGTCGGCTTCGGCCACCAGCTGCGCCGCCATCGCGTCGATCGTGAAGTCGCGCCCTGCTAAGTCCGCCTCGATCTCGCCCGCGAGCGGCGCGATATCGACATAACGAACCGGGCTTTCGTCGCCCAGCAGGATGCGGTGCTGCTGCCGCGGCTCGTCCAGGGCAAAGGCGTGGCCTTCGAGGGCGCTGGCGACCGCCCTGGCCGCCGCGCCGGCGTCGCCGGCGACCGCGAGGTCGAGGTCCGCCGGCGGCGAGCCGTTTAGCAAATCGCGGACGGCGCCGCCGACTAGATAAGCTGCCGTCGCCGGCGCGATCGCGCCCTGGATCTTCGCAAGGAGATCGCGCAGATCGCGAGCGTCCGCCCCTTCAAGGGCGGCCTTTAGTCTTGGCGCGGCCTGATCTTTCGGCATGTCGGAGGCGGGCCAGGCGGGGGCTGCCCTGCGTCGGAGCGCCGTCAGGCGCTTACCGGCGGAGCACCGGCCCCTCAATCGCCAGCTACTGGCCCGCCGCGACCTCCTCCCCAGCTCCCGCGTCGTCGCTCTCGGCCGGAGCCTCCTCCGGGCGCGTGTACGGCACGAGCTTGTCCATGCTGTCGAGGTAGTCGAAGTAGAGGCTGCCGTTGAGGTGGTCGACCTCGTGCTCGATCGCCTCTGCGAAGAGGTCGACGGCGTGGTAGCGCACCGGCCGGCCGTCGCGGTTCAGGCCCTTGACGACCACCTTCTCGGAGCGCTCGATGACGCCCTTGAAGCCGGGCAGCGAGAGGCAGCCCTCGTCGCACTCGCGGCTGCCGCTGCGCCGGACGATCTCGGGGTTGATCAGCGTCACGATCTCCTTGCCCGGCACGTGGATCACGCAGACCCGCATCGAGACACCCACCTGGTTCGCCGCCAGGCCGACGCCCGGCGCGTCGTGCATCGTCTCGATCATGTCGTCGATCAACTGCTGCAGCGACGCGTCGATCTTCTTGATCTTCTTCGTCTTCTGGCGCAGCACGGGCTCCGGGACCTGGACGATCGGCAGGATTGCCATGGCTCTCGAACCTCGCAGCTGACTTCGTGCCTCCTGCCCTGAGGGGCCGCAAGCCTCATTCTAACGCAGCCCCTTCTTTAGCTGGAAGAGAGCACCGTGGAAACAGTAAGCGTGCTGGGGACAGAGTCTCATGATATATATTGATATCTCATACAATACATATTATGATACAAGCTATGAGAGGCGGGGTGCCTCATCTAGATCCCAATTAGGGCATCGATGGGGGTCGTCTGTGGTCACCTGGCATGACCGTGTTGAAGAGGACGCGAATCTCGTCCTCGTCCGGCTGCGGCGAGAGTGGGAGAACGGCCGGCGTATGCCGTTTTCGGTTGCTGAGGTCGTCGAGTCGTCCAAGTTGCCGCGTGATCGAGTCTACGGTGCGTTGGTTCTTCTTGTTGAACAACAGAGGATCGGCGCGGGCGGGCCGTTCAATCGGGCTCATTTCTACCCCGCGGAGTGAAAGCGCTGACGGGGAGAAGCCATGGGGACGAGAACGGCGGATGGTGCAGGACCAACCGGAGCTAGAGTTGTCCCGCAGTACATCACGCGACATGAGGTGTATTACGTCATGTTCCGAGCGCGAGCTAGATGACCTCGCCCACTTCAACAATGTCAGCACGATCTCTATGTCCTTCGGTTCTGGCCTTCTCTCGATCGCCGTTGCCATCGGGGTCGCCGATGCATTTCAAGTCGAAGCTACGCGCTTCGGTGAGATACTCGCTTTCGCCGTAGCCCCTATTCTTGCTCTTATGGCAGTTGGCTTCCTAATCTTCGCCGAGGTAGAACGTCGAAGACGGCAATCCTTGATCTCGTCGGTGAAGAGTGGCTAGGTGGAAGCGTGGGCGCCGACGACCCGCGGATACCCCCCCGGTCATCCTAAGTTTCCCGCCAGCCAATCGCGAAGCCCTGACTTCGTAATTTAGGCCAGGCTCGCCGGGTCGATGTCGAGGGTCCAGCCCTCCGCCAGCGGCAGGTCGCGCAGCAGCTCCGCCGGGTCCGGCGAGCGCAGCGTGACCTGCCAGCGATAGCGTCCATGCCACTTCGGCACGTGCGGCGGCGACGGCCCCAGCACTTCGACGCCCGGCAGGCCCCGCTTCGCCGCCTCCCCTCTCAAGTAGCTCGCGAAGCGCTGCGCCTGCCCTTCGGCGCGCTCCGGATTAGCGTGCGAGTAGACCAGCCGTGCCAGCCTCACGAAGGGCGGGTAGGCCTCCTCGCGGCGCAGCTCGATCTCCTGGGCGAAGAAGGAGGCGTAGTCGTGCGCCGCCGCCGCGACGATCGCGTAGCTCTCCGGCGTGTAGGTCTGGATCACGACCTGCCCCGACAGAGGCCCGCCGTCGGCGGCAGCGGCTCGTCCTGCCCGTCCTGCGACCTGCGTAAGCAGCTGGAAGGTGCGCTCCGCCGAGCGGAAGTCCGGGATGTGGAGGCCGATGTCGGCGCTGATCACCCCCACCAGCGTCACGCCCGGCAGGTCGAGACCCTTGGCGACCATCTGGGTGCCGATCAGGACGTTCGCCCGCCCCTCGACGAAGCGCGCGAGGATCTGCTCGTGGGCGTGACGGCCCTGGGTCACGTCGCGGTCCCAGCGCAGCGTCTGGGCCGCCGGCAGCAGCTCCCGCACCTCCTCCTCCACCCGCTCGACGCCGAGGCCCAGGGGCCGCAAGCGGGCGCTGCCGCACATCGGGCAGCCCGTGAGCGTCCGCCGGCTCCGGTTGCACTGATGGCAGAGCAGGCGCTCAATCTCCTGGCCGTCCTGGCCGAGGTGGCGGTGATAGCTCAAAGCGATCGCGCAGGCCGAGCACTGGGGCACGAAGCCGCAGTCGCGGCACTGGAGGAAGCCGGCCGTGCCGCGCCGGTTGAGGAAGAGGATCGCCTGCTCGCCCCGCTCCAGCGCCTGGAAGAGGCCAAGCTGCAGCGGCCGGCTGAAGACGCTGCGGTTCCCCGTCTTTAGCTCCTCCCGCATGTCGACGATCTCGACCGGCGGCAGCTCCGCCGAGGAGCTTACGCCGACGATCGCCCCGCCCCTGTCGATCAGCGGCCGCACCCTCTCCGCGAGCGCGAGGAGCTCGTAGCGCCCCCAGAGCGCCCGCTGGTAGCTGACGACGTCCGGCGTCGCGCTGCCGAGGATCAGGACCGCGTCGCGCAGCGCCGCCAGCTTCGCCGCCGCCTCGCGGGCGTCGTAGCGTGGCGCCGGGTCCTGCTGCTTGAAGGTCCACTCGTGCTCCTCGTCGATGACGATCAGCCCGAGGTCGGGCTGCGGTGCGAAGACGGCCGAGCGGCTGCCGATCACGACGGCGTAACGGCCGTCGCGGATGCCGTGCCACTGGTCGAAGAGCTCGCCCTGGGAGAGGCTGCTGTGGAGCACCGCGACCTCGTTCGGGAAGCGCTCGGCGAAGCGGCGCACGGTCTGCGGCGTCAGGGCAATCTCCGGCACGAGGACGATCGCCCGCTTGCCGAGGGCGATCGTCCTCTCCAACGCGCGCAGGTAGATCTCGGTCTTGCCGCTGCCCGTGACGCCGTGCAAGAGGAAGGACTGCGACCTTCCCGCCACCAGCGCCGCGTCGACCCGCTCGTAGGCCGCCGCCTGCTCCTGCGTCAGCGGCGGCGCCGGCAGCCGCTCGTAGTGCCGCCCCGCCAGCGGGTCGCGCTCCACCTGCTCGTCGACCACCTCGATCAAGCCCGCCTCAGCCAGGGGCCGGAGCAGCGGCAGGGTGGCGCCGGAGCGCAGCCTCAGCTCGCTCGCCGGCAGGCGCCGCGCCTCGATCAAGAGGTCGAGCGCCTTCGCCAGCCGGCCCTTGCGCCGCGCCGCCAGGTCGTCGACCGCCGCTCGCGCCGCCGCTCCGCCGCCGCTTAAGTGGACATAACGCACCGTCTTCGGCCGCACCCCCGGCCGCGCCAGGCCGTAGCTCCGCAGCACGAGGCCACGCTGGGCGAGCTGCGACAGCGCCGTCGCCGCCCCCGGCGACCCGAGCTCCCGTTGCAGCGGCCCCGCCTCCGTCCTCCCCTTCTCGATCAGGTGGGCGAGCACGGCGCGCTGGCGCGGCGGCAGGGGCGTTACGTCGAGCTCCGCCGCCTCCAGCAGCGGCTCGTAGAACGTCAGCGGCTTGCGCTCGAAGCCCGGCGGCAGCATCAGCGCCACCGAGGCGAAGAGCGGCGCCAGGTAGTACTCGCTGAGCCAGGCCGCGAGGGCGATGCGCTCCGGCGCGACGACGGGCCGGTCGCCGAGGCGTGCGTCCACCGGCTTCGGGTCGGCGAAGGCGGGGACTTCGACCGCCGCCATGACGATGCCCTGGAGGTAGCGCCGTCCGAAGGGCACGAAGACGCCGTCGCCGGCGCCGAGGGTCATCCCCGCCGGCACGGCGTAGCTGAAGGTGCCCCGCTGGGGCAGCCCCGAGTTAACCGCTACTTCAACGAAGGCCGTCATAGAACTTGCGTCCTAATGATAAGGGATTGCTATCGCTTCTTGCCGCGCGCGCCCTTTCGATCGTGGTAGTCTCGGCGCGTGAGGCCGACTTGGTCTATTCTCGTGCGGCTCCTTGCCACTGTCTGGACGATCCTGCTCTCGCCTCTGCGCCTGATCGGTGGCAAGAGTACCTTCCGCACGAGTCACCTCGATTACAAAGCTGATGAAGCCGTGGCGAAAATCCGCAACGAAGGCAGGTCGCCCAGGGACGACGCGCCCTGAGCAAGCAGGCCAGGCGCCTGCGCCTCTCTCGAGTGTAAGGAGACTTACACCACCCGTGGATCGATGAACCGGATTACCCGGAGTGCCGGAAGGACGACCGGCTAGCTCAGCCTCGCGACCGCGCCTTCTCCTTGATCCGGGCCGCCCGGCCGCGCAGGTTGCGCAGGTAGTAGAGGCGCGCCCGTCGCACCTTGCCGAAGCGCACCACGTCGACCCGGTCGAGCCGCGGCGAATGGCGCATGAACGTGCGCTCCACGCCGACGCCGCTGGCGATCTTGCGTACCGTGAAGCTCGCCGCCGGGCCGCCCTTGCGCACCCGGATCACGTCGCCTTCGAAGACCTGGATCCGCTCCCGATCGCTCTCGACCACCTTGGCGCTGACGCGGATGCGGTCGCCGGCGCCGAACTCGGGGATGTTCGGGTTAACTATCGCGTTCGATGCCGTATCGATTTCCATTTACTTGTCCTTGTCGTCTGGTTTCAGCGTATCCTCGGCGAGCTTTCGCTCCTCATCGCTGAGGCAGGCCGTCTCGAGGAGGTCGGGGCGGCGCTGCGCCGTCCGGGTCACCCGCTCCAGCCGCCGCCAGCGGGCGATCGCGCCGTGGTTGCCGGAGAGCAGTATATCGGGAACTCGCCATCCGAGGAACTCGGCCGGCCGCGTGTACTGCGGATACTCGAGCAGCCCGTCCGAGTGCGACTCCTCCAGCAGCGACTCCGCCGAGCCCAACGTCCCCGGCTGGCGCCGCACGACGGCGTCGATCACGACCAGCGCCGCCGTCTCGCCGCCGGAGAGCACGTAGTCGCCGATGCTGATCTCGTCGTCGACGAAATGCTCCCGGATCCGCTCGTCCACGCCCTCGTAGTGGCCGCAGACGAGGATCAAGCGCTCCTCGGCCGCCAGTTCGTCGACCACCGCCTGGCGCAGCGGCCGGCCCTGTGGCGTCAGGAGGATCACCCGCCCCGGCGGCGAGACGATCTCGCGCACGGTGCCGATCGCCGCCGCCAGCGGCTCCGGCTTCATCACCATGCCGGGCCCACCGCCGTAGGCGTAGTCGTCGACGAGCTGGTGCTTGTCCAGGGCAAAGGGGCGGATGTCGTGAAGGTGCACGGCCGCGACGCCGGCGCTCAGCGCCCGCCCGAGGATGCTCGCCTGGAGCGGCCCCGCGAACGCCTCCGGAAACAGCGTCAACACATCTATACGCATCTCTGGCTACTCTCTGAGCTCGATCCAGTATCGCCTATAAGTCGCGCTGGTTTCTTGATCGAGACGCTCGTCCTCGAGCTTGCCGCCGTTGGCCCCGATCACGCGTACCGACGCCAGGTTGTCGGCGTTCGCCGTGACCAGTACACGATCGAGGCCCATCTCCTCGCGCGCGACCGTCAGCGTGAGAGCCAGGATCGCCCTCCCGTAGCCCTTTCCCCTCTCCGCCTCCTTGACGTAGTAGCCGACGTGGCCGCCTCTATTCAATAGCGTAGGCGTCAGGGCGTGGCGGAGGACGCCGACCCCGACAACGAAGCCTGCGTCGCCGAGGAGCCAGCGCGTCGTCGCCGGCACCCAGCCCGGCGGCAAACTCCGGCCCGCCGCCATGTCGACGAGCCTCTGGAGATAGGCGCCGAGCCCCGCCTGATCGACGGCGGCGCTGTTCCCAGACGCCCAGCCGTCGGCGCCCCGCTCCGCAAGGAAGTCTGCGAGCCCTGCAGGAACGTCCAGGGATGCCTCAGTTAGTTTCATAGTAGAAGCGGAGCAGCGCGCCCCCACGCAGTGGGCCAGTTGTCGGCGTCCTGCTCCGCACGGAAGCTCACGAGCCCTTCAACAGCGTTCATCGCGGCCGTAATCATCTTCATCGGAGAAGCGGAGCAGCGCGCCCCCACGCAGTGGGTGAGGTTAGCGTGGGTGCTCGGTGTCGTCGTGGAGGACGTTGACGGCGTGTGGCAGCAGATCGACGATCGCCGCCAGGCTCTCCCGCGCTCCCTTCTCGCTGCCGGGCAGGTTGACGATCAGCGTCCGCCCCCGGGTTACGGCCGTCGCCCGCGAGAGATCGGCCAGCGGCGTGCTCTTGCGCCCCGCTGCCCGCATCGCCTCCGCGAGGCCCGGCACCGTCCGCTCCGCCACCGCGGCCGTCGCCTCCGGCGTTACGTCGCGCAGTGCCAGTCCCGTGCCGCCCGTCGTCAGGATCAGGTCCAGCTGCGACCCGTCCGCCCAGGCGCGGAGCTTCGTGGCGATCAGGTCATGCTCGTCCGCGACGATCGCCGTTTCGCTCACCTGAGCGCCCGTCGCCGCGATCAGCGCCGCGACGGCGGGGCCAGCCGTGTCGACCCGCTCGCCGCGGGCGCCGCGGTCGCTCACCGTCAGCACGCCGACTCGAAAGCTCATCTGAATGCCTCGTGGCCGAGTCTAGCATGCAGCTCCGGCGAGAAAATCGTCGCCGATTTGACGAAAAGGGTTGACAGGTGGAAGGCCGGTGATAGTATGTGGGGACTTATGGGGAAATGTGGCGGGGAGTGGACGATCGGTCATTCCCGCGGGGGACGGGGCCCACGCGAATGCTCTTTCACGGCAGCTATGAATACGCCATGGACGCACGCGGTCGCGTGCCCATGCCACCCCGGTTCCGCGAGGAGCTGATGCACGGCGTCGTTCTTACCCAGGGCAACCCCGACCTCTGCGTCCGCGCCTACCCGGCCGGCAGCTTTGAGGAGCAGGCCGCCGTCTATATGAACCAGCCCATTACCACCAAGACCGGCCGCCTCATGCGCCGCGGCTTCTTCGCCGGCGCCTACTCAGCCGAGGTCGACCGTCAGGGCCGCCTCCTGGTGCCGCCGGTGCTCCGCCGCTGGGCCAACCTCGAGGGTCAGGTCTACGTCGTCGGCGCCGCCGAAAGCATCGAAATCTGGAACGCGGCCCGGTTCTCGGAGGTCCTCGCAGAGGAAGAGGCCGAGTTCAAGCGGACGCTAGACGCGGGATGACGATCATGGCAGAAGCTCCCGTCCGCCACGAACCGGTGCTGCTCAGAGAAGCGCTGGCGGCTCTCGCCGTCGAGCCCGGCGGCCGCTACGTCGACTGCACGGTCGACGGCGGCGGTCACGCCGAGGCGATACTCGACGCCGCCGCACCCGGCGGCGCCCTCGTCGGCATCGACGCCGACCCGGAGACGCTTGCCCTGGCGGAGGAGCGCCTCAGCCGGTTCGGCGCCGCCTTCGCCGCCGTCCAGGGCAACTTCCGCGACCTCGATACGATCTGCCGCGAGCGCGACTTCGCGCCCGTCAACGGCATCCTCTTCGACCTCGGCCTCTCCTCGCACCAGCTGGCGGGCAGCGGCCGCGGGTTCAGCTTCCGCAACGAAACCCCCCTCGACATGCGCTTCTCGCCCGACCAGGAGGCGACAGCCTCTTATTGGGTCAACGACGCGTCCGAGGTCGAGCTCGCCGACGTCATCTGGCGCTTCGGTGAAGATCGCGAGAGCCGCCGCATCGCTAGAGCAATCGTCGAGCGTCGTCCGATCGAGACGACCACCCAGCTAGCCAAAGCCGTCGAGCAGACCGTGGGCCGGAGGCCTGGAAGTCAAACCCACCCCGCCACCAAGACTTTCCAGGCCCTCCGTATCGCCGTAAACCAGGAGTTAGCCACCCTGGCGGAGGCGCTGCCTAGGGCACACGGCCTGCTCGGCTTTGGGTCTCGACTCGTGGTGGTCAGCTACCACTCGCTCGAGGACCGCATCGTCAAGCAGTACATCGCCCGCGAGTCGCGCGATTGTGTCTGCCCGCCGCGTCAGCCGATTTGCACCTGTGACCACAAGGCCACGCTCAAGCCGGTGAGCCGCGGCGCCGTGACACCATCGCGTGAAGAGGTCAAGGCCAACCCACGCAGTCGCAGCGCCAAGCTTCGCGCCGCCGAGCTGCTCCGAGCGGCCTGAGAGTCATTGGTCCGGAATGGCAACTCTAGACCGTCTCGCTCCTCCTCCTTCGGCGCCTCTGGCGCCGGCCTGGAAGCCCCGTCGCGCGATAGCCGTCGCCCTCATCGCGGCAGCGGCTATCGCGCTTCTCCAGGTCTTTCAATCCGGTAGCTCCGTCCACACCGGCCTCTCCCTCCAGCGGCTCGAGCGCCAGCAAGCCGACCTGACCGCGAGCGTCCACGAGCTCGAAGCCCAGGTCGCCGCCCTCTCCTCCCTCGACCGGGTCGAGCGCGCCGCCCGCGAGCGCCTCGGCTTCGTGCCGGCGAAGAGCATCCTCTATCTCGAAGTCGCGACCGAAGCGCCCGGCGGCCTCCTCGGCCCGCCGCCGTCGATCGCCGCCCCGGCCGCGGCCGCCTCAGAAAGCGAAGCCGTTCCATGGTGGCGCGATCTCCTGCGCGCGACACCTTTTGATTAGCAGGCGCCTTGATTAGCGTCCGCCAGCTCAGAGCCGATACAGGGAGCGTCGATGGCGCGTGACGGCAACCGCTTCAACTGGCGCATCGCTTTCCTGGCCGGCCTCCTGATCCTCGCGACGGCCGGCATCGTCTACCGCCTCTTCACGATTCAGGTCCTCGACCACGAGCGCTACCGCCTCGAGGCGCAGGAAGAGCACCTCGACAAGCGGCTGGTACGCTCCGCCCGCGGCGCCATCCTCGACCGCTCCGGCTTCCCCCTCGCGACGACGGTCGACGTCTTCGACCTCTACGTCGACCGCCGCGCCTGGCGCGGCGCCGCCGCCGCCGCCGCTGTAGCCGAGGCCGTCGCCGCCCGGGTCGGCCGGCCGGCGGAGCCGCTGCTCGCCCGTCTCCTCGACGACGCGGCGGGCCCGGTCGAGCTTATCGAGGACGCCATCCCCTTCGAGGTCGGCCGCGAGATCGAGGCTCTCGGCCTGCCCGGCGTCGTCCTCGCCGGCGGCAGCCAGCGCTATTACCCGGAAGGCGATGTGGCTTCAGGCCTCCTTGGCTTCATCGGTCAGGACCACAGTGGCCTCTCTGGCCTTGAGGCCGACCTCGAAGAGACCCTCGGCGGCCGGCCCGGCGCCCTCTACTTCGAGCGCGACGGCGGCGGCCGCCCGATCGTCCTCGGCGAGACCCGCTTCGAGCCCGGCACGGCCGGCGCCGACGTCCGCCTCACGATCGACCGCCACGTCCAGCGCCTCGTCGAGAGCGAGCTCGACTTCCAGATCGAGGCCCACGACGCCAGCGGCGGCACGATCATCGTCATGGACCCCCAGACCGGCGCCATCCTTGCCATGGCCAGCCGCCCCGGCTTCCGCCTCTCCAGCCTTTCGCTAGATGGAGGCGACGAGGACCTCTTCCGCAACCGCGCCGTCACCGACGTCTACGAGCCCGGCTCCGTCCTCAAGACGATCACGATGGCCACCGCCATCGACCGCGGCCTCGTCAACCCCAATACGACCTACTACGACAGCGGCAGCGTCGAGAAGGGCGGCTACACCTTCAAGAACTGGGACTTCAGCGCCCACGGCGTCACGACGATGACCGAGCTCCTCCAGAAGAGCCTCAACACCGGCGCCATCTGGCTCAGCGACCTCATCGGCCCGGACGACATGTACGCCTCGATCGAGCGCTTTGGCTTCGGCGAGTCGACCCACTCCGGCCTCGGCGGCGAGGCCGCCGGCCTCCTTCGCACCCACCAGGACGCCGGCTGGTACGCCGCAGACCTCGCGACCAATAGCTACGGCCAGGGCATCGCCGCCACGCCCCTCCAGGTCGTCACCGCGATCGCCGCCGTCGTGAACGGCGGCACCCTCATGCGCCCCTACATCGTCGAGGAGGTCAGCAGCCCTGAGGGCCGCCGCCTCTTCGCGCCCGTCGCCGTCCGCCGCGTCGTCTCGGAGGCGACCTCGCGCACCGTCGTCCAGATGCTCTGGGACGTCGTCGATGGCGTGCCGTTTCACCGCGCCCAGGTGAGCGGTTATCATGTCGGTGGCAAGACTGGCACGACGCTGGTGTCGATCCCGACCGGCTACGCGCTGGACTCCACGCTTGCCTCCTTCGTCGGCTTTGCGCCCGTCGAAGACCCCGCCATCATCATGCTCGTGAAGATCGATACGCCTCAGGACGACCCCCTGGGCGGCGTCGTCGCGGCGCCGGTCTTCGGCAAGCTCGCGCCCGCCATCCTCTCTTACCTCGACGTCCGTCCGGCCGCCGCTGCCGCCCGCGCCGGCCGCTAGCGTCATGCTCAGCGTCGAGGAGGTCCGGGCTGCCCTCGGCGACGCGCTGATCGGCGAGCGCCCCGGCAACGCAGCGGCCTTCGCCCAGGTCGCGAACGACTCCCGCGTCGCCTGTCCCGGCGAGATCTTCGTCGCCCTTCGCACCGAGGTGCGCGACGGCCACGACTTCGTCGCCGACGCCGTCGCCAAAGGCGTGAGCGGCGTCATCGTCGAGCGCGAGGTCGAAGTTCCGGCGGGTGTCGCCGTCTTTCAGGTCCGCGACAGCCGCCACGCGATCGGCGAGCTCGCCCGCTTCTGGCGTGCCCGCTTCCCCTACCTGCGCGCCGTCGTTGTCGCCGGCAACGTCGGCAAGACGACGACAAAGGAGCTCTGCGCCGCCGTCCTCGCGACGAAGTACGAGGTGCTGAAGAGCGCCGCCAACTTCAACGACGAGGTCGGCCTCGCGATGACCCTCTTCGGCCTTTGGGAGCGCCACCAGCGCGCCGTCCTCGAGGTCGGCATGTTCGAGCGCGGCGAGATCGCCCGCCTCTGCCAGATCGCCGCGCCGGAGACCGCCGTCGTCCTCAACGTCGGCCCCACCCACCTCGAGCGCCTCGGCAGCCTCGAGGCGATCGCCGCTGCCAAGGCAGAGGCGGTCGAGGCCCTGCCCTGGCGCGGCAACGCCATCCTCAACGCCGACGACCCCTACGTCGCCGCCATGGCGGCGTACACGAAAGCCCGTGTCCTCAGCTTCGGCCTCGGCATGGGCGCCGAGGTCCGCGCCAGCGAGATCCGCGGCCGCGGCCTCGCCGGCGTCGACTTCCGCCTCAGCTGCGGCGGCCGCGCCGTCGAAGCCCATAGCCCCCTGCCCGGCGTCGCTCTCGTCCCGAACGCCCTTGCCGCCGCCACCGTCGCGATTGCCGACGGTATGAGCGTCGAGGAGGCGGCCCACGCCCTCTCTCAGGCCGTCGTGCCCGCCCGCCTCGTCGCCCGCCTCGCCGAGAGCGGCGCCGCTATCCTCGACGATACCTATAACGCAAGCCCGGCGTCGGTAGGCGCCGCCCTCGGCGTCCTCGCCGAGACCGCCGGCCGCCGCGTCGCCCTCCTCGGCGACATGCTCGAGCTCGGCAGCTTCGAGGCTGAGGGCCACCGCGCCGTCGGTACCGCCGCCGCCGCCATCCTCGACTCCCTCTTCACGGTCGGCGACCGCGGCCGCCTGATCGGCGACGCCGCCCGCGCCGCCGGCCTCGAGCAGGTTCAGCACTTCGCTTCCAAAGAAGACGCCGCTCGCGCGCTCAAAGACGCGCTCGGCCCCGGCGACGTCCTCCTCGTCAAAGCCTCGCACGGCCTCGCCCTCGGCGCCGTCGTAGCCGAGCTCGCCGCCTCCGACGATGACCCGCCGGCAACGCCAGGCGCTACGGCTGAGCGCGACTGACATGGTCTACGCCAGCGCCGCCGCCTTCGCCGCCATGCTCCTCACGCTCGCCCTCGGCCGGCCGGTCGTCGCGGCGCTGCGGGCGCGCAAGCTCGGCGCCGCCTACTCGGGCGACGAGCCGGAGGCTTACGCCGCGAAGGCCGGCACGCCGACCATGGGCGGCATCATGTTCGTCGCCGCGATCGCCATCGTCGCCCTCGTGATCAGCGGCGACCGCAACCGCGACATCCTCCTGCCGCTGCTGGTGATGCTCGCCGCCGCTGCTCTCGGCGCCGTCGATGACCTCCAGACCCTCGTCCGCCGCGCGAGGCTCAGCGGCCACGAGACCTGGTTCTGGCTCGTCAAGTGGGGCGCCCTCCTCGGCCTCGGCCTCACCGTCGCCCTCGTCCTCCACCTCCACCTCGACCTCGAGGACGCCGTCCTCCCCGGCCTCGGCCGCACGAGCCTCGGCCTCGCCTACGTGCCCCTCGCCGTCCTCGTCTTCGTCGCCGCCACCAGCGGCGCCGTGATCACGGACGGCATGGACGGCCTCATGGCCGGCGTCAGCGCCCTCGCTTACGGCGCTTACGGCGTTATCGCCCTCGGCCAGGGCCAGGACGCCCTCGGCGCCTTCTGCCTGACCGCCGCCGCCGCCGCCGCCGCCTTCCTCTGGTACAACGCCCACCCGGCTCAGGTCTTTATGGGCGACCTCGGCGCCCAGGCTCTCGCCACCGGCCTCGTCGTCGTCGCCTTCATGACCGAGCACTGGCTCCTCCTGCCGGTGATCGGCGTCGTTTTCTTCGTCGAGGGGCTCTCGGACGTCCTCCAGATCGGCTACTTCAAGCTCAGCGGCGGCCGTCGCATCCTCAAGATGGCGCCGGTCCACTACCACTTCCAGCTCTCCGGCTGGCCCGAGACCCAGGTCGTCGCCCGCTTCTGGCTCCTCGGCCTCGCCGGCGCCTTCGCCGGGGTCGCGCTAGCCTTGACGGATTAGCTAAGATGCTATGACACTTGAGCAAGATACGCTGGGAAAGAACGTGACCGTCATCGGCCTCGGCATCGAGGGTGAAGATCTGGCGCGCTACTTCGCGGAGCACGGCGCCAGCGTCACCGTCAGTGACCGCAAGAGCGCCTTCGAGCTCGCCAAGCGCGTCGCCGAGCTCGACGGCCTCGGCGTCCGCTTCGCCCTCGGCGCCAACGACCCGGCGTCCGTCGCCGGCGCCGACCTCGTCTGCGTCTCCCAGGGCGTGCCGCTATCAAATCCCGCCGTCGTTGCGGCCCGCGCCGCCGGCCTGCCCCTCGCCTCGATGCTTGGCCTCTTCCTCGCTCGCTTCCCCGGGCCGACGGTCGGCATCACCGGCAGCTCCGGCAAGACGACGGCCACCGCCCTCGTCGACGCGATCTTCGCCGCCGCCGGCCGCGACCACGTCCTCGGCGGCAACATCGGCATCGGCCTCATGTCGCTTCTTACGCCGGAGCTCACCGCCGCCACCTGGGCCGTCCTCGAGGTCAGCCACACCCAGCTCCTCCTCGCCGACCGCAGCCCCGCCGTCGCCGCCCTCCTCGGCGTCACGCCCAACCACCTCGACCAGTTCACCTGGGAGGAGTACGTCGCCCTCAAGCGCAAGATCTTCGCCTTTCAAAATGCCGACGACACCGTCGTCTTTAACGCCGACGACCCGGTCTGCCGCGAGCTCCGCCCGTCGGCGCGCGGCCGCGTCTTCCTCTTCAGCGTCGATGGCGACCACGGCGCCGACGGCGCCTTCCTTGCGGACGGCACGATCTTCTGGCGCCGCGACGGCCGCACCGAGCCTGCCGTGGCCGTCGACGATATCGGCCTGCGCGGCTTCCACAACGTCGCCAACGTCGCCGCCGCGGCCGCGATCGCCGCCGCCTGCGACATCGAGCCCGCCGCCGTGACCACGGCGGTGCGGGCCTTCAAAGCACCGCCTCACCGCCTCGAGCTCGTCGCCCGCGTCGCCGGCGTCGACTACTTTAACGACAGCATCGCCACGGCTCCGGAGCGCACCCTCGCCGGCCTGCGCTCCTTCGACGAGCCGATCGTCCTCCTCCTCGGCGGCCGCGACAAGAACCTCTCCCTCGAGGACCTCATGGCAGAGGCGGCGCGCCGCTGCCGCGCCGTCGTCTGCTTCGGCGAGTCGGCGCCCCTCCTCGCCGCTGCCGCGGCCGCGGCCAGGATCAGTGTCGGGCGGGCCGAGGCGCTCGCCGCCGCCGTCGACCTCGCCGCCGCCGCCGCCCGGCCCGGCGACGTCGTCCTCCTCTCGCCCGCCTGCACGAGCTTCGACGCTTACGCCAACTTCGAGCAGCGCGGCGAGGACTTCCGCGGCCTCGTCGCCCTGAAGCAGAAGGGCGCCGCCGGATGACGGCCGCGACCAGCAGCCGCCGCGCCAACGCCCCCGACTACTCGATCCTCGTCACGGCCGTCGCCCTCGTCGTCGTCGGCCTGATCTTCGTCTACAGCGCCAGCTTCGCCGTCGCACTATCGGCCTACGACGACGTCGACTACTTCGTCGTCCGTCAGGCCGCCGCCGCCGTCATCGGCCTCGTCCTCATGTTTGCTCTCATGCGCTTCGACTATCACCACCTGCGCGTCGTCAGCCCCCTGCTCATGATCGTCGCCATCCTCGCGCTCACCGCCGTCCTCTTCGTCGGCAGCGACGCCTACGGCGCCCACCGCTGGATCGGCTTCGGCAGCCTACCGCCGTTTCAGCCGAGCGAGTTCGCCAAGCTCGCCCTGATCATCTACATCGCCGCCTGGCTCGCCAGCCGCGGCCGCGACGTCCGCAGCTTCGCCGTCGGCTTTACGCCCTTCGTCGGCCTCGTCGGCCTCGTCGCCGCGCTCGTCCTCATGGAGCCGGACACTGGCACCGCGACCGTCCTCGTCCTCACCACCGCCGCCCTCTTCTTCCTCGCCGGTGCCTCCCTCACGCACCTCTTCACCCTCGCCGCGATCGGCGGCATAACCGGCTTCCTCCTCGTCGTCAGCAGCAGCTACCGCGCCGACCGGATCACGAGCTTCGTCGACGCCGACAAAGACCCCTCCGGCCTCGGCTTCCAGGTCCTCCAGCTCCTCATCGCGCTCGGCAGCGGCGGCATCGAGGGCCTCGGCCTCGGCTTCAGCCGCCAGAAGTTCTTCTACATCCCCGGCGCCCACACCGACGGCATCTTCGCGATCATCGGCGAGGAGGTCGGCTTCATCGGTGCCGTCGTCGTCCTCGCCCTCTTCGCCTATCTGGTCTATCGCGGCTTTCGCGTCGCCCTCAACGCCCGCGACGACTTCGGCTCCTACCTGGCGATGGGCGTCGTCTGCTGGATCGCCTTCCAGACCCTGATCAACATCGGCGGCGTCACCCGCTCCATCCCGCTGACCGGCATACCGCTGCCTCTCGTCAGCTACGGCGGCTCCTCCCTCGTCATGGTCATGGCGGGGATCGGCGTGCTCCTCAGCGTCTCCCGCTTCAGCAAGGAGGGTGCTGCCGCCCGCCCGGCCCGCCGCCAGCCCAGATCGAGGGAGGCGACGCCTCGATCGCGGAGAGGTTATCCTGAAGCGAGCGGCGCATCGCGAGCGATCTGATGGAGCGAAGGTTCTCGTGCGAAGCGCAGCCTGTCCTAAGCGAGGTCGAAGGGCGGCGAGCACCCTGAGCGTTTTCAATCAAGCGAAGGTTCTCATGAGCCACAGGCTCATCCTGAGCGCTTCAGATCAATGAAAGTGGCGTTTGCGGGCGGCGGCACCGGTGGTCACGTCTACCCGGCGCTCAGCGTCGCCGCCGCTCTCCGGCGCGCCGTCGCCGAGCCGGAGCCGCTCGACCTTCTCTACCTCGGCGTGCGCGACAAGGCCGACGGCGACCTCGTGCAGCGCGAGGGCATCGCCTATCGCGCGATCAGCGCCGGCCCCCTGCGCGTCGGCTCCGTTGCCGGCAGCGCCCGCGGCGGCCTCAAGCTCCTCCGCGGCGTCGCCGAAGCCTCGCGGATCCTGCGCGAGTTTCGGCCCGACCTCCTCTTCGCGACCGGTGGCTACGGCAGCGTCGGCGCCGGCCTCGCCGCCCGCCTCCTGCGCCTGCCCCTCCTCCTCTTCCTGCCCGACGTCGAGGCCGGCCTCGCCGTCCGCCTCCTCGGCCGCTTCGCCGGCCGGATCGCCGTCACGGTGCCGCCCGCCCTCGCGTCCGTGCCGAGCGCCAAGGCCGTCGTCACCGGCTACCCGGTGCGCCCCGCCTTCTTCGAGGCCGAGCGCGCCGCCGCTCGGGCCCGGCTCGGCCTCCACGCCGCCCTGCCGACCCTGCTCGTGTCCGGCGCCAGCTCCGGTGCCGCCAGCCTCAACCGCGCCGCCCTGGCCTTCGTGCCCGATTTCCTCCGCGTCGGCCAGCTCCTCCACCTCAGCGGCGCCGCCGACGAGGGCTGGCTCCAGGCAGAGCGCGACCGCCTGCCGGACCAGCTCCGGGAGCGCTACCATCTATACGCCTACCTCCACGACGACATGGCCCAGGCTCTCGCCGCCGCCGACCTCGCAGTCATGCGCGCCGGCGCCTCGACGCTCGGCGAGCTGCCCGCCGCCCGCCTGCCGGCCGTGCTCGTCCCGGGCGAGTACGAGGGCTGGGACCAGTCGCCGAACGCCCGCTATCTCGAAAGCGAGGGCGCCGCCGTCATTCTGCCCCAGTCGCGCCTCGGCGAGCTCCAGCCCGCCGTCATGGGCCTGCTCGGCGACGGCAGCCGCCGCGAGGCGATGAAGGAGGCCCTCGGCCGCCTCGCCCAGCCCGAGGCGGCGGCGCGATTGGCCGCCCTCGTCTGCGAGCTCGCCGGCCGGCCCCAGGCGGCGAGCGTGAGAGGCGTCGCGTGAGCGAGACGATCCCCCACGGCGTTCACCTCGTCGGCATCGGCGGCATGCATATGTCGGCGATCGCCCGCATCCTCCTCGCGCGCGGCCACGCCGTCTCCGGCTCCGACCTGCGCCCGACGCCTTTGACCGACGCGCTCGCGGCGCTCGGCGCCCGCATTGCCGAGGGCCACGCCGCCGCCAACCTCGGTGACGCGGCGCTCGTCGTCACGACCGCCGCCGCGTCCGCCGATAACCCAGAGCTAAAGGCGGCGCGCCGCCGCGGCATCCCCGTGATCAAGCGGGCCGAGATGGTCGCCCGCCTCATGGCCGGCCGCATCGGCGTCGCCGTCGCCGGCTGCCACGGCAAGAGCACGACCAGCGGCCTCGTCGCCTACATCCTCTCCGCGGCCGGCCGCGACCCAACCTACCTGATCGGCGCCGAGGTCACGGCCCTCGGCGACAACGCCGGCGCCGGCGCCGGCCCTCACGTCGTCGTCGAGGCGGACGAGTACGACCGCGCCTTCCTCAGCTATCACCCCGAGGTCGCCCTCGTCACCAACGTCGAGGCCGACCACCTCGACTACTACGGCAGCTGGGAGGCGGTGAAAGAGGCGTTCGCCGGCTTCGTCGCCAACGTTCCGCGCGGCGGCCGGCTCATCCTCTGCGCCGATGACGCCGAGGCGCTCGCCCTGCGCGCCCACGCGGCCGGCGGCGTCGATGTCGTCACCTACGGCATCGAGGGCGGCGACTGGCGCGCTACGGCGATCGAGACCGACGGCCTCAGCCAGGCCTTCGACGTCGATCACGACGGCGAGCGCTTCGGCCGTTTCTCGATCGCCCTGCCGATCCGCCACAACGTCCAGAACGCCCTCGGCGCCATCGTCGTCTGCGCGGCGCTCGGCCTCAGCGCCGCGGCGATCGCGCCCGCGCTCGGCTCCTACACCGGCGTCCGCCGCCGCTTCGAGCGTCGCGGCGAGGCCGCCGGCGTCCTCGTCTACGACGACTACGCCCATCATCCGACCGAGATCGCCGACACCGCCGCCGCCGTCCGGCTCCATTTTCCCGGCCGGCGCAGCGTCGCCCTCTTCCAGCCCCATACGTACGCCCGCAGCCGCTACCTGCTGCCGGCCTTCCGCACCTGCTTCCGCGACTTCGACCGTCTCTTCATCCTCGAGACCTACGCCGCCCGCGAGGCGGTCGCCGACGGCCTTACCGCGGCCCAGCTCGCGGCCGAGATCGAGTCGCCGGCGCCGACCTGCGTCGCCGGCTTCGAGGCGGCGGCAGACCTGGTCGTGGCCGAGCTCCGTCCCGGCGACGTCTTCTTCACGGTCGGCGCCGGCGACGTCGACACCGTAGTCCCCCTCGTCCTCGAGCGCCTGCGCGCCCGTGAGGGCCTCGAAACGATGAGCTTTCAGCCGGTCGCGGAGGTGAAAAGATCAGCGGATGCCCTTTTCGATCAGCAGAAGCGGAGACTTCAGGAACTCATACCTCGCTCTGACATTCAGCACATCGGCAGCACAGCCGTGGACGGTTCGCTAACTAAAAGCGATCTGGACATAAACGTTAGAGTTCAGTCGGAAGACTTTGAGGACGCGACGCGCGCGCTGCGAACGATCTTTGAAGTCAATCAGCCTCAGAACTGGTCCGAGTGCTTCGCTAGTTTTAAGGACGACGACTCGTTTGCGCTGCCTTTGGGAGTACAGCTCACCGTCATCAATTCGGACGACGATGACTTCATTGTGCTTCGTGATTTCCTCACTGCCCATCCTGAGCTCGTGCTCCGAGTGAATAAGATGAAGCTTCGCCATGATCGAGGCGACGTTAACCTCTACCGCGCCGAAAAGTCGCGGTTGTACGACGAGCTCAAGGCCTCGGCACGGAACGCCTCGTGAGCCTCGACGCCACCTTCCTCGACGCCCTCGCGGCTTTTGCCGCCGTCAGGCGGGACGAGCCCCTCTCGCGGCACACGACGATCGGCATCGGCGGCCCCGCCGACGCCTTGATCAGCGCCACGGCCGCCGACCAGCTCGCCGCCGTCCTCGACCTCTGCCGGACGGCCGACGTACCCGTCTTCGTCCTCGGCTCCGGCAGTAACATCGTCGTCGGCGACGGCGGCATCCGGGGCCTGACGATCGAAAACGAGACCGCGGCCCAGACAGAGCCGCGCCGCCTCGACGAGGAGGGCGAGCGCTATCTCGTCCGGGTCGAGGCCGGCGCCAGCTTCGCCCTGACCGCCCGCCGGCTCGCCAACGCCGGCTTCGAGGGCCTCGAGTGGGCCTGCGGCATCCCCGGCACGGTGGGCGGCGCCGTCGTCTACAACGCCGGCGCCTACGGCGGCTGCCTCGCCGACGTCCTCGAGCGCATCGGTGTCTGGGACGACGCGACCGGCGTTGTCGAGTACGCGAAGCAGGCGCTCGGCCTCGTCTACCGCGGCAGCGCCTTCACCCGCGGCCTCATGCGGGGGCGCGTCGTCCTCTGGGCCGAGTTCGCCCTCTGGCCCGGCGACGCCGAGGCGCTCCGCGCCCGCATCGCCGACTACGACAGCCGCCGCCTCAAGGCCCAGCCCCGCGGCCGCAACGCCGGCTCCTTCTTCAAGAACCCGCCCGGCCGGCCCGCTTGGAAGCTGATCGAGGCCGTCGGCCTGCGGGGCTACCGCGTGGGCGGCGCCGAGCTCTCCGCCAAGCACTGCAACTTCCTGATCAACAACGGCGACGCGACCGCCGCCGACGTGGTCGGCCTCACGCGTCTCGCCCAGGGCCGCGTCCGCGACCAATTTGGCCTCGAGCTCGAGACCGAGGTCTCGCTCGTCGGCGAGGGCTTCGGCGATGGCTGAGCGCCTGCGCCTCGGCCTCGTCTTCGGCGGCCGCTCCGTCGAGCACGCGGTCTCGGTCGTCTCCGCCCAGCACGTGATCGCCGCCGCCGTCGATCGCTTCGCGGTCGTCCCGGTCGGCGTTACGAAAAACGGCGCCTGGCTCTCCGTCGCGGCTACGGCCGCCGCCCTCGCCCGCCCCGACGCGCCCTTCGAGAAGCAGCTCGGCGCCGCCGGCGGCGGTGGCATCGTCGACGGCCTCGCCGACCTCGCCGCCGTCGACGTCGTCTTTCCCCTGATCCACGGCCGTCATGGCGAGGACGGCAGCATTCAGGGCCTGCTCGAGATCGCCGGCCTGCCCTACGTCGGCTGCGGCGTCGCCGCCAGCGCCGTCGGCATGGACAAGGCGCTGATGAAGGCCGTCTTCCGGGCCGAGGGCCTGCCGGTCGGCGACTACGTAGTCATCGCCGCGCCGGCCTGCGAGGCGGACGCCCTCGCGGCCGCCCGCTCGGTCGAGGAGTGCTTCGCCTATCCCGTCTTCGTCAAGCCCGCCAACGGCGGCTCCAGTCTTGGCATATCCAAGGCCCGCGACCGCGAAAGCCTCGCCGTCGCCCTTACCGAAGCCGGCCGTCACGACCGCAAGCTCGTCGTCGAGGCCGCCGTCGAGGGCCGCGAGCTCGAGTGCGCCGTCCTCGGCAACGACGCGCCGGAAGCGTCACCGGTCGGCGAGATCCGCTTCAAGCGCGACTTCTACGACTACGAGGCCAAGTACCTCGACCCCGAGACCGAGATCATCACGCCCGCCGACCTGCCGGCCGAGGTCGTCGGCCGCGTCCAGGCGCTCGCCCTGCGCGCCTTCGGCGCCATCGACGGCGCCGGCATGAGCCGCGTCGACTTCTTCCTGCGCCCCGACGGCTCGCTTTTAATCGACGAGATCAACACGATTCCCGGCTTCACGCCGGCGAGCATGTTTCCAAGACTTTGGCAGTTAAACGGCCTTAGCTATAGCGAGCTAATCGCCCGCCTTGTAGACTTAGCGATGTTACGACATAAGGAGATGCGTATTGCCTAGGAGCCGCAGCCCCCGCCGGCGGCCAGAGAAGACGACAAGCGAGACAGCCAAGACCACCCAGCAAGCGGGCCCCTGGCTGCTCCTGTTCGCCGCCCTGTCCCTCGTCCTCGCCGGGATCGGCACGTATGCCGTCCTTGACTCATTCCTGCTGCGCGTCCAGAGCGTCCGCGTCCGCGGCACCGAGAGCCTCGATCGCGCCACCCTCGCCCAAATCAGCGGCCTCCGCGGCCACAGCATCCTCAGCCTGCCCCTCGCAGACGCCCGCACCCGCCTCCTCGAAGTGCCCGAGGTCCGCTCTGTGAGCTTCCAGCGCCGCTGGCCGCGCGGCGTCACGATCCAGGTCGAGGAGCGCCGGCCCTGGGCGCTGTGGTCGGTCGCCGGCGTGACTTATACGATCGACGCCGACGGCGTCGTCCTCGCCTCCGGCCTGCCCGAGGGCGTGCCCCTGACGATCAGCGATATCGCCGGCGACCGCGCCCTCGTTGCCGGCGATATCGTCGCGCCGGCTGCCGTTGCCCTCGCCGCCCGGTTGAGCCGCGAATCGCCGCGCTTCATCGGCCACGAGGTGAGTGCGCTCGAGTACCGCGAAGGCATCGGCCTCACCGCCGTGCTCAGCAACGGCCTGCGCGTCACTTTTGGCGACGAGCGCGCCTACGAGTTCAAGGTCGCCGTCCTCGCCAACCTCCTTGATGAGCTCTCGGCGCGTGGCGAGGCGCCGAGCAGCGTCGACCTCCGGTTCGGCACCAGGGTGACCTTTGAATAGCGCCCGCCATCTTATACATCTCGCGGGGCGTTTCGGCGGCCGCCGGCCGGCCGGGCGCTCAGAGAGGAGCCGAGCTTGAAAAGCGGAACCTTTGCGGCGATCGACGTGGGCACCACGAAGATCTGCACCATCGTCGGCGAGGTCGCCGGCAGCGGCGAGACTCGCATCCTCGGCGTCGGCACCACGCCCGCCAGCGGCCTCAGCCGCGGCGTCGTCGACAACATCCGCGAGGCGACGGAGTCGATCCGCGCCTCCGTCGAGAAGGCGGAGCGCGCCAGCGGCACCCACATCCTCTCCGCCTCCATCGGCATGAGCGGCGCCCACGTCCAGAGCGTCAACAACCGCGGCGTCGTCGCCGTCCCCGACCGCGCCTACCCGATCTCGCGCGACGACATCGCCCGCGCCGTTGAGGGCGCCAAGATCATCAGCATCCCGAGCAACCGCGAGATCCTCCACGTCCTGCCCCGCTTCTACATCGTCGACGGCCAGGACAGCGTCACCGACCCGCTCGGCATGTACGGCCAGCGCCTCGATGTCGAGGCCCACATCATCACCGTCGCCGGCAGCGCCATCGCCAACGTCACCAAGGTGATCGAGGGCGCCGGCGTCCAGGTCGAGGAGCTCGTCCTCGAGCCCCTCGCCAGCGCCGAGGCCGTCCTCAGCCCAGAGGAGAAGCGCCAGGGCGTCATCCTCGCCGACATCGGCGGCGGCTGCACCGACATCAGCGTCTTCATCGACGGCACCGTCCAGCACACTGCCACCCTGCCGGTCGGCGGCGGCCACCTCACGCGCGACCTCGTCGTCGGCATGCGCTGCCCCTACCACAGCGCCGAGGAGGCGAAGGAGCTCTACGGCCACGCCATCCCCAGCGCCGTCGACGCCGACGAGACGATCGAGATCGAAGCCTTCGGCGCCGAGCGCCAGCGCACCTTCCCCCGGCGCCTCGTCTGCGAGATCCTCCAGGCCCGCTGCGAGGAGATCTTCGAGATGATCATCACCGAGGTCCGGCGCGCCAACGAGATCGAGGTGATCTCGGCCGGCATCGTCTTCACCGGCGGCACCGCCCGCCTTCCCGGACTCGACCTCCTCGCCGAGCAGGTCACCGGCCTGCCGGCGCGCATCGGCCTCCCCGGCCACATATTTGGCCTCGTAGACGAGCTCCACGATCCTGCCTACGCCACCAGCGTCGGGCTCCTCCAGTGGGCCGTGGGCGCCCAGGACCTCGTGCCGGTCGCCCAGGGCGTCGCCGGCCCCCGGCCCTTCGATAGCATCTTCCGCCGCATCGGTAACTGGTTCCGCGTTCTTCTGCCGGAGTAAAGGCGTGACTGAGCAGCAGCCCCCGCGCAACGCCCTTACTAACCCCGGGGAGCCGGCCCCCGACCAGTCCCCACCGTCATGGGGGCAAGGAGGTCCCAATGAAATCGCACCGTAACCTCGATGGACTGCCGCCGATCAAAGTCGTCGGCGTCGGCGGCGCCGGCTCCAACGCCGTCAGCCGCATGGCGGCCGAGCCCAGCGCCGGCGTCGAGCTCGTCGCCGTCAACACGGACGGCCAGGCCCTGCTCAACGTCGCCGCCGACCTTCAGATCCGGATCGGCGACAAGCTCACCAAGGGCCTCGGCGCCGGCGGCGACCCCGCCCGCGGCCTCCGCGCCGCGGAGGAGAGCATAGAGGAGCTGCGTGAGGCCGTGCGCGACGCCGAGATGGTCTTCGTTACCGCCGGCATGGGCGGCGGCACCGGCACCGGTGCCGCGCCCCTCGTCGCCGAGGTCGCCCGCGAGGCCGGCGCCCTGACGATCGGCGTCGTCACTCGCCCCTTTGCCTTCGAGGGTGCCCGCCGCGCCGAGCGGGCCGAGGCCGGCATCCGCGAGCTCCAGGACCGCGTCGACACCCTCATCGTCATCCCCAACGACCGCCTCCTCTCGATCTGCGACCCGGGCGCCTCGCTCGAGGACGCCTTCCGAACCGCCGACGACGTCCTCCGCCAGGGCATCCAGGGCATCTCCGAGATCATTACGCTCGCCGGCGTCGTCAACCTCGACTTCGCCGACGTCCGCCGGATCATGAGCGAGGCCGGCCCCGCCCTCCTCGCCATCGGCCACGGCCGCGGCGACGACCGCGCTGCCGAGGCCGCCCGCGCCGCCATCGCCAGCCCCCTGCTCGACATCAGCATCCGCGGCGCCCGCGGCGTCCTCTTCAACGTCGTCGGCAGCAGCCTCACGCTCCAGGAGGTGCACCAGGCGGCCGAGGTCATCGCCGAGGTCGTCGACG
Organism: Dehalococcoidia bacterium; assembly: GCA_963664765.2. GTDB lineage: Bacteria > Chloroflexota > Dehalococcoidia > DSTF01 > WHTK01 > WHTK01. Next base: position 318,248 of record CAXXWO010000006.1, read on the forward strand.
CCGATGCCGAGATCGTCTTCGGCGCCGCCACCGACCCCGACCTCGGCGACGCCGTCAAGGTCACGGTCATCGCCACCGGCTTCGCGCCGAAGGGCGAGAGCATCGAGGCCTACGAGGCCGAGGCCGACTACGCCGCGCCCGAGGACGTCCCCGCGGCCTACCCGTCGCCCCTGAGCCAGGACGCCTTGCCCGCGGTCGACATGGAGCTGCCCGCCTTCCTGCGGCGCAACGTCCACGCCCGGTCACTGCGTGACGGCTAGGCCATTGCATGGCGGCGCAGCGCTACCGCGTTCCTGACGCGGCCTTTGGAGGTTTCGTGGAGCCAGATAGCTTTCTTCCAAGGCCGATCAGCGAGCCTGGCAGAGCGGCAGCCAACCGCCGTCAGGCAATGACCGGTCACTGCGTGACGGCGCAGGGCTACGCGTTCCTGACGCGGCCTTTGGAGGTTTCGTGGGGCCAACGTGGTTTCTTGAGTCTGATCGACGGCCGAGAGAGCGTCGCGTGACTGTGCCTATCGAGCCGCCTGCGAGCTTGGCGCCTACGAGCGGCAGGCCTAGCCGTCATAGCAGTGACCGACGCTGACAAGCGCCACGTGGCCAGAGCGGCAGCCTTTGCCGTCATGCAATGACCATGCAATGACCAGTCACTGCGTGGTGGCAAAAGCTGCCGCGTTCCTGACGCGGCCATCTGGAGGTTCCGTGGGGCCAACGTGCTCTCCAAGGTTGGTCAGCGCGCCTGGCAGAGCGGTAGCCAACCGCCGTCACGCTAGTGACCAATGACGACTATTCGAATCGCGCCCGCTGCGGACGCCGACGTCCCCCTCCTCCTCGATCTGATCCGCGAGCTCGCCGCCTACGAGCGCCAGCCCGATGCCGTAACCGCCGACGTCGACACCCTGCGCGCCTCCCTCTTCGGTCCCCGGCCCGCCGCCGAGGCCCTGATCGCCTACCTCGCCGGCGCCGCCGCCTACGCCATCTACTTCACGAGCTTCTCGACTTGGACCGGCCGCCCCGGTATCTACCTCGAGGATATATTCGTCCGCCCGCAGAGTGGGCCGTCTACCGGCTCAGCGGCGCCTCCCTCGCCCGCCTCGCCGCCGAGGAGCCGTAGACAATCATCTCCAGCGTGGAGACCGCTTGGCCACACACCCCTAGCTCGTGCCGGGGCGCATCCGGGCCGCGAGAGAGGCCCGCGAGCGTCCCCTCTGTCATTCTGAGCGGAGCGAAGAATCTCAACGCCACGTTTCTCTCGCTGCGCGTCCCTCGCGGTCGGCTCCGCGTTTGGTTAAGGACGAGGCTGGGGGGGGGGGCACCCCCCCCACCCCCCCAGGGGGGCTCCGCCCCCTGTACCCCCGCTCTGAGCCAGCGGTGGGCGCCGTTGCCAATCTGTCGTTGCGAGGCGGCGCAGCCGTCGTGGCAACCTCGCGGTTAAGACAATCGCTCCTCAAGGCATCCTGAGCCTGTCGGAGGGGCGCGCCCTCTTCTGGCTTACCTAACGGGTCTGAGATGGACGCTCCTCAAGCCATCCTGAGCTTGTCAGAGGACTCCCGGCTCGAAGCTGCGGGTTTCGACCCGCAGTCCCGTCCTCAGGTGCAGGGTGCGCCCCTGCCGAGGAGCCTGAGGGGGGCACCCCTCAGTAACCTATCGAGCCACGAGCTATCCATAACGTTTTGTCTTATGACTAGCACTCCAAATGCATCAGCTACAAAATATTGTGGCCGACCGTATTGACAGCCTCTACATCTAGTGTTATCTTTCCCTTCGCCACTCAACGACGGGTGGCCAAAATTGGACCCGCGGAGGCGATTAGATGGCAAAGAAAAACCAGCATGTGGTGCCTAAGGATGATGGCTGGGCTGTGCGAGGTGAGCGCAATCAGCGCGCCACGTCCATTCACCCAACGCAAGAGGCGGCGCGCAGGGCCGCCGTCGAAATCGCCAAGAACCAGCAATCAGAGGTACTAATCCACGGGCAGGACGGAAAAATCCGCGCCCGTGAGACCTATGGCAAGGATCCGTTTCCTCCTCGGGACACCGAGCATTAGGCGAGTCCTTGCACTGCCCCTTCTGCTCTAACGCCGACACCAAAGTCACCGACTCCCGCGAGTCCGACGACGGCATCCGCCGCCGCCGCGAATGCCTCGCCTGCGGCCGCCGCTTCACCACCTACGAGCGCGTCCAGGCCGCCCCCATCGTCCTCGTCAAGAAGGACGGGCGGCGCGAGGAGTTCTCCCGCGACAAGGTCCGTGCCGGCATCCGCCGCTCCTGCGCCAAGCTCCCCGTCAGCGCCGCCGAGATCGACGCAATCGTCGACGACATCGAGGCCGCCCTCCAGGTCCGCCCCGGTGACGAGATCCCCTCCGTCGTCGTCGGCGACCTCGTCATGGAGCGCCTGCGCGAGCTCAGCCACGTCGCCTACGTCCGCTTCGCCGCCCACTACCGCGACTTCCTCTCCCTCGAGGAGCTACAGGGGGAGATCGACCGCCTCGCCGCCGGCCCCCGCCGCTCGCCCCGCCGTGCCGGCGCCGCCCAGCCTCCCCTGCTGCCCGCAGCCGAGCTAGCGCCCGATGCCGCGCCGCCTATCGACATAACGGAGCGGCGCCCCCGCCGCGTCCGCCGTTAACCGGCAGCAGCCATGAGCTTCAACGGCTTCGGCAAGCTCTTCAACGACGGCGGCGAGATCATCGCCGAGGGCAACTGTGACGTCGACCCCGAGCGCGGCATCGTCAACCTTCACCCGCTCTACGACAACCCCCTCATCGGCCATCAGCACGGCCTCCTCCGCCTCGAGCTAGAGGACGGCACCGCCTTCTCGATCTCCGACCGCGTCATCCGCTTCCGCCTCAACGTCCTCGGCGCCCTGCCCGGGCCCGCCTACCGCCTCTCCTTCGCCGGGGAGCTTCGCTCCACGCACGTCTCGGGAGAACCTTCGTGAGCGCCCTCTCTGTCATTCTGAGCGGAGCGAAGAATCTCAGCGGCGCGTCCCGCGCTGCGCGTCCCTCGCGGTCCGCTCCGCTCCGTCTCTGGTTAAGTGAGGTTGGTGATGGGGGGACACCCCCCACGCCCCCCGTCAGGGGAGCGGAGCCTATCCTGAGCCTGTCGAAGGGCCCCCTGTACCCCCGCTGCTCATCTGTCATTGCGAGGCGGCGCAGCCGCCATGGCAACCTCGCAGCTAACACAAACGCCCCTAAGGCCACCCTGAGCCTGCCGGAGGGCGCCCCCTCGTCTAGCTCACATGACGAGCTTGAGGTGGACGCTTCTCAAGGCATCCTGAGCCTGTCGAAGGACTCCCGTCTCGAAGCTGCGGGTTTCAACCCGCAGTCCCATCCCCAGGTGCAGGGCGCAGCTTTGCCGAGGAGCCTGAGGGGTGCCCCCTCAGCAACATCACCTATTGCGGGGCGGAGCAGCGCGCCAGCGATGCGCAGCTAACCGCCTTCGCTAATCCTTGGAGGACGAGGAATGGAAATGTACACGGTCTATCTCATAGGTAGAGAGGTACCTCTCACGATTCGTGCCCACGACCTCATTAGCGCAGTAGAAAAAGAAGGCTTCTCATGGCATGTCTTCGTCGACGAAGGCGGCCAGGAAATAGCTAACGTGCTTGTCTCGCAAGTGGAAGCAATCCTCGGCAAATTGTAGGCCGCCGCCTCACTCTGGAGCTCAGAGAAGGAAGGACCCCCCGCAATGACCACAACCATCAGCCCCGGCACGACCAGCACCGCAGGCGAGGGCCCCTCGCTCGGCATCAAGCGCTACTTCACGACGCCTGGCGTCGACCCCTACGCCCTGATCGAGTGGGAGCGCCGCAGCGCCGCGATCACCGACGAGGCCGGCAAGGCCTTCTTCGAGCAGACCGACCTGGAGGTTCCCGCCTTCTGGTCCCAGACCGCGACCCAGGTCGTATCCAGCAAGTACTTCCGCGGCCGCATTGGCACCCCCGAGCGCGAGTCCAGCGCCCGTCAGATGGTCGACCGCATCGTCGGCGTCATCGGCGTCTGGGGCCGCTTGCCCGCCAACCCGGACGCAACCGCGATCACGACACCTTATTTCGCCAGCGAGGACGAGGCCGCGACCTTCGAGAACGAGCTCCGTCACATCCTCATCAACCAGCTCGCCTGCTTCAACAGCCCCGTCTGGTTCAACGTCGGCGTCCGCGAGAAGCCCCAGTGCTCCGCCTGCTTCATCCTCTCCGTCCAGGACGACATGGAGTCGATCCTCGACTGGTGCCGCACCGAGGGCATGATCTTCAAGGGCGGCTCCGGCTCCGGCATCAACCTCTCGCCGATCCGCTCCGCCCGCGAGCACCTCTCCGGCGGCGGCATCGCCTCCGGCCCCGTCTCCTTCATGCGCGGCGCCGACGCCATCGCCGGCTCGATCAAGTCCGGCGGCACTACCCGTCGCGCCGCCAAGATGGTCATCCTCAACGCCGACCACCCCGACGTCCTCGACTTCATCGAGTGCAAGGCGCGCGAGGAGCGCAAGGCCTACCACCTCGGCGCCGCCGGCTGGGACATGTCCTTAAACGGCGAGGCCTGGGCCTCCGTCCAATTCCAGAACGCCAACAACTCCGTCCGCGCCACCGACGACTTCATGCGCGCCGCCATCGCCGGCTCGCCCTGGGAGCTCAACGCCGTGGCCAGCGGCGAGCTCATCGAGACCGTGAACGCCTGCGACGTCCTCCGCGCCCTCTCGCAGGCCGCCTGGGAGTGCGGCGACCCCGGCATGCAGTTCCACACGACGATCAACGACTGGCACACCTGCCCGAGCAGCGCCCCGATCAACGGCTCCAACCCCTGCTCCGAGTACATGCACGTCGACGACTCCGCTTGCAACCTCTCCAGCATCAACCTCCTCAAGTTCCTCAAAGAGGACGCGGCCACAAGCGAGCTCCATTTCGACGTCGAGGCCTACTGCCAGGTCATCGACGTGATGATCACGGCCCAGGAGATCATCGTCGGCCGCTCCAGCTACCCCACGCCGAAGATCGAGGCCAACGCCCACGCCATGCGCCAGCTCGGCCTCGGCTACGCCAACCTCGGCGCCCTCCTCATGACCCTCGGTCTCCCCTACGACTCCGACGCCGGCCGCGATTACGCCGCCGCCGTCAGCGCCGTCATGACCGGCCGCGCCTACGCCCAGTCCGCCACCGTCGCCGGCCGCGTCGGCCCCTTCGCCGCCTACGAGACCAACCGCGAGCCCATGCTCCGCGTCATCGCCAAGCACCGCGACGCCGCCTACGCCCTTGCGTCGAAGGAGCCCGGCGCCATCGCCGCCGGCCCCGACCGAGCCCTGATCGACGCCGCGACGACCGCCTGGGACGACGCCCTCGCCCGCGGCGAACAAAATGGCTACCGCAACGCCCAGGCCAGCGTTCTCGCCCCCACCGGCACCATCGCCTTCATGATGGACTGCGATACGACCGGCGTGGAGCCCGACATCGCCCTGATCAAGTTCAAGAAGCTCGTCGGCGGCGGCATGCTGCGCATCGTCAACCAGACCGTGCCCACCGCCCTCCGCCGCCTCGGCTACACCGCCGACGAGGTCGCGGCGATCGTCGCCTACGTCGACAGCGAAGGCACGATCGAGGGCGCCCCCGCCCTGCGCGACGAGCACCTCGCCGTCTTCGACTGCGCCTTCCGGGCCGAGAAAGGCGAGCGCTCGATCGCGCCCATGGGCCATGTCAAGATGATGGGCGCCATCCAGCCCTTCATCTCCGGCGCCATCTCCAAGACCGTCAACGTCCCCGCCGAAGCCACCGTCGACGACGTCATGGAGACCTACGTCGAGTCCTGGCGCCAGGGCGCCAAGGCGATCGCCATCTACCGCGACGGCTCCAAGGCCGTTCAGCCCCTGAGCACCTCGTCGGAGAAGAAGGACGAGGCCGGCGCTGCCCCCGCCGCCAGCCCCCAGCCCGTGCGCCACCGTCTGCCCGACACGCGGCCCTCGATCACCCACAAGTTCAGCGTCGAAGGCCACGAGGGCTACATCAACGTTGGCATGTACGAGAACGGCGCCCCCGGCGAGCTCTTCCTCACCATGGCGAAGGAGGGCAGCACGCTCTCCGGCATGATGGACGCCTTCGCAACCTCGATCTCCGTGGCGCTCCAGTACGGCATGCCCCTGCGCGACTTCGTCCAGAAGTTCAGCCACATGCGCTTCGAGCCCATGGGCCGCACCGAGAACCGCGAGATCCCCGTCGCCCAGTCGATCGTCGACTACATCTTCCGCTGGCTAGCCTCCCAGTTCCTCGACGATGAGGACAAGCGTGAGCTCGGCATCCTCACCCCGGGCGAGCGCGCCCGTCTCGAGGCCCAGTATTCCGGCGTGCAGCCGGAGCTCGTGAGCGCCCTGGTGCAGCCCGCCGCCGCCGTCCTGCCCCGTCCGGAGCCTGTCGAAGGGCCATCGATCAGCGGCGCCGCCGAGGACGCAGCGCCCCGTCCTGAGCTTGTCGAAGGGCCGGTCGTCGTCGTCGCCTACAAGGGCCCCCGCGTCCAGGCGGACGCCCCCGCCTGCGCCAGCTGCGGCTGGATCATGACCCGCTCCGGCACCTGCTACCGCTGCGAGAACTGCGGCAGCACCAGCGGCTGTAGCTAGGTCACTGCGTGGCGGCAAGAGCTGCCGCTCTAGGGACGGCGCGACGGGCGCGGCCGGTGGGCGGGGTGCAGGGTGCAGCCCCGCCGGGGAGCGCGAGGGTTGTCCCCTCGCTACCTCCTCCTAGGACTGATCCGGCTTGTTGTCGTTCATAGGTTGAGGACACATCATGGCGTTCCGACTGATTGGCTCTAGAGCAAAGGTTGCTCGGGCCAATGAGCAGCTCGATTCGCTCCGATCGGAGCTTTTCGCTGCTATGGAGCCCGACGGTAGCGCTTTCGGTGTCGATCTGCAGCATGATACTTACGATGGGCATCCGGCTCTTACAGTGGTTGTCTCTACCTTGCCCACGTTCTCGCCCAGGATCAGCATTATGATTGGTGAGGTCGTTCATGATCTCCGCAGCGCGCTGGATCAACTCGCGTGGGGAATCATTCCAATCGTTCAGCTCAAGATGATGAACCCGAGAGCCAAAGAGGCTATCTATTTCCCGATGGCTAGGAGTAGGAGCAACTTCCGCAACATCGTCAATCGCCAACTCAGCGGGCATTCATCGAGAGGTATCAGCCATACCGTCGCTCGCCCACGGGTCGGGCGCCGCGAACCCTGAGAATACTGTCCAACACCGATAAGCACCGCATCATAGTCCCGGCGCTCTTCTTCCCCTTGCAATTTCGCGCCAATCTGAAATACCAGGGTGCACTGGAAATCGGGCAGATCAAGAGACTCGCCCCGGGCCAGAAAATGAAGCTGGGCACGAAACTCGGCACTTGGATATTTTCGGCGCGGCCCCATCACGTGAGCATGGATTACACGATCGCCAACACTCCAGGCTTTGACCCCAGGCTGATAAGGCCCGCGCCTGGCAATAGCGTTGAGGACGTGACCGGCACTCTCTCCACTATTGCCGAGACTTGCGGCGAGATACTCTCCTACTTTGAAGCCTAGGGTTGTCGCCAACCCGTACCAGCCTGCGTTCGCATCACGGCTTGTTTCTTAAACGCCGCTTAGAAGCGCGGGCCCGCGTCCTCCGCCGGTCGCGGCGCCATCACTACCAGCGTCCCCGCCACCCGGTCGTGCGCCGTCCGCCGCCGCGGGTCCGTCACCAGCAGCACCAGGCTCACGAGCGTGCCGACCAGGATCGCGTTGCCGATGAGGAAGGCCAGGTAGCGCAGGATCGCCGTGTCCGGCCGCAGGGCGTTGCCCTCGCGGTCGCTGATCCGCGTCCCCACGATCATCTTCCCCGGCGTCGCGCTTCGCGCCGTCACGAAGCCGATGTGGTAGACGGCCCCCACCACCGTGGTGACTATGAAGGCATCCCTTTCGCTGATCCCGTCGAGGGAGCCGATGACGACCAGGTTGATCCCCACCAGGATGAGGGCGTCGATCAGGAAAGCGGCGATCCGCCGCATCGGCGTCGCCATGACCAGCTCGGGCCTGCTTGCCTCGCGCATCGCCGCCGACTATAGCAGGCAGAGGCCGCCGCCGACAGTTCGAACACTTGGTCGCATTTTGATGTAAACTATCAGCCCATGGCCGCAAAAACCGCCGCAACGAAGCTAAAGCCCGTCCCTCTCTCTGAGAACGGCCGCTTCGTCCTCGAGCGCCGTTACCTCGCCAAGGACGACGCCGGCAACCTCGTCGAGACGCCGGCGCAGCTCTTTCGCCGCGTCGCCGACAACATCGCCGCCGTCGAAGGGCGCTATCTCGGCGACGACGCCACGAGCAGCGAGCGCGAGGCCGTCGTCGCCCGCCACGCCGACGCCTTTTACGCGCTCATGACCTCGCTCCGCTTCCTGCCCAACTCGCCCACCCTCGGCAACGCCGGCCGCCCCCTCCAGCAGCTCGCCGCCTGCTTCGTCCTCCCCGTCGAGGACTCCATGACCGGCATCTTCGAGACCGTCAAGCAGACCGCCCTCATCCACCAGAGCGGCGGCGGCACCGGCTTCGCCTTCAGCCGCCTCCGCCCCGCCGGCGACATCGTCGCCACCACCGGCGGTGTCGCCTCCGGCCCGATATCGTTTATGAAAGTCTTCGACGCCGCCACCGAGGCGATCAAGCAGGGCGGCACCCGGCGCGGCGCCAACATGGCCGTCCTCGCCGTCCGCCACCCCGACATCGAGGCCTTTGTCGATGTCAAGGCCGACATGGTCACCCTCACCAACTTCAACATCTCCGTCGCCGTCGACGACGCCTTTATGCGGGCCGTCGAGGACGACGCCGAGTACGACCTCGTCAGCCCCCGCACCGGCGAGGTGGTCGGCAGGCGCAGCGCCCGCGCCGTCTTCGACCGGATCGTCGCCAACGCCTGGCAGAACGGCGACCCCGGCCTCGTCTTCCTCGACCGGATCAACCGCGACAACCCGACGCCCGTCCTCGGCGCGATGGAGGCGACGAACCCCTGCGGCGAGCAGCCCCTCCTGCCCTACGAGAGCTGCAACCTCGGCTCCCTCAACCTCGCTCGCTTCGCGCGACCCGCCGCCGAAGCGCCGCCATCGACCCCCAGCGACTCGTCCGACGCGGACGCACCGCTATCTCACCCAAGCGAAGGTTCTCGTGAGTCGCAGGCTCACCCTGAGCGTTTTCAATCAATCAATGAGCCGGAGCTGCGTCCTGAGCCTGTCGAAGCCTCCTCCGGATCCGGCGTCCTTCGACAAGCTCAGAATGAGCAGAGCGAGGATTCTAGCCTCGACTTCGACTGGGACGCCCTCGGCGCGACCATTGACCTCGCCGTCCGCTTCCTCGACGACGTCATCGACGCCAACCTCTACCCGATCCCCGAGATCGAGCGTCAGACCAAGCTCACGCGCAAGATCGGCCTCGGCGTCATGGGCTGGGCCGACCTCCTCTATGGCCTCGGCATCCCCTACGACTCCGAGGCCGCCATCGAGCTCGCCGACCGCCTCATGGCCTTCATCCGTGAGCGCGCCGACCAAGCGTCCGCAGCCCTCGCGGCCGAGCGCGGCCCCTTCCCCGCCTGGGAAGAGTCCGTCTACGGCCCTAACGGACCGTTATCTCACCCAAGCGAAGGTTCTCGTGAGCCGCAGGCGAGCCCTGAGCGTTTTCAGTCAGTCGAAGGTTCTCGTGAGCCGCAGGCGAGCCCTGAGCGCTTTCAATCAATCAGAAACGCCACGCGTACTACGGTCGCCCCCACCGGCACCCTCAGCATCATCGCCGACTGCAGCGGCGGTATCGAGCCCGCCTTCGCCCTCGCCTTCACGCGTCAGCACTACCTCGACCCCAAGCACCCGGACGAGCTCGTCCGCCTCACCGAGGTCAACGGCGCCTTCGCCGCCGCCGCCGAAGCGGGCGACTACTACTCCCAGGCGCTCATCGACCACCTCGCCGCCGGCGGCCGCCTCGCCGACCGTCCCGAGGTGCCCGAGGCCGCCCGGCGCCTCTTCGTCACCGCCCACGACATCGCGCCCGAGTGGCACGTCCGCATGCAGGCCGCCTTTCAGCGCCACACCGACAACGCCGTCAGCAAGACGATCAACTTCCCCCGCCAGGCCACGCTGGACGATGTCGCCGCCGCCTACCGTCTCGCCCATAGCGAAGGCTGCAAGGGCATCACGATCTACCGCGACGGCTCCCGTGCCGGCCAGGTCCTCTCCCTCGTCGCCGACGGCGACATCGAGCACGACCTCGAGGTCGCCACGCTATCTCACCCAAGCGAAGGTTCTCATGAGCCGCAGGCGAGCCCTGAGCGCTTTCAAACAGTCGAAGGTTCTCATGAGCCGCAGGCGAGCCCTGAGCGTTTCAGATCAATCGGTTCTCATGAGCCGGAGCCCCGTCCTGAGCCTGTCGAAGGGGCTCATCCTGAGCGCTTTCAATCAATCCAGCCTCTGCAGCGCCGCCACCTGCCGGACGAGCGCCGCTCTCTCACGCACAAGTTCCGCGTCGGCGAGCAGGAGGGCTTCGTCACCGTCGGCCTTTTCGACGACGGCAGCCCCGGCGAGATCTTCGTCACGATCTCCAAGGAAGGCTCTACCATCCGCGGCCTCATGGACTCCGTCGCCATGCTGACCTCCTACGCCCTCCAGTACGGCGTCCCCCTCACGACCCTGGTCGAGAAGTTCCGCGCCGTCCACTTCGAGCCCGCCGGCCTCACCGCCAACCCCGAGCTCCCCCAGGCGAGCAGCATCGTCGACTACATCTTCCGCTGGCTCGAGCTCCGCTTTCTGGCGCCGCCGGCAGCTGAGCCCGCGGACGCCGCCACAACGCTCGCGGCGAGGGTAGAAGAACTCGCGCTGCAGCCGCCGAATGGGGCGACGCGCGGCCGCCGTCGCGCCCGTCGCGGCAACGGCGCCGCCCGCGGCGCTCCCAGCCTGCCGCCGCGCCCCGCCCTGCCGTTGGGTGAGGTCGCGACCGGCATCCTCTGCCCCGACTGCGGCCAGCAGATCGTCTTCAGCGAAGGCTGCCTCGTCTGCCGCGCCTGCGGCTACACCAAGTGCGGCTGACGAGGTGATTGCTCTTAGCAGGGTGCAGGGGGCGTAGCCCCTGCCGGGGAACGCGAGGGGCGTCCCCTCGCAACCTCTCTTTATCTTTCGATGGCGGAGCAGCGCGCCAGCGATGCGCAGCGGCCACCGCCGTCCTCACAGGCTGTAATGAGCAGCGATCACCTGCGCAGCCTTGTCCGGCGGCAAGTCGGTGTTGTCGATGATCAGCGAATCTCGACCGGGTGGCGTAGCGTTTACATCGTGAGTGTTCAGATGAGACCGCAAGGCTTCGACCGACGTTAACTTGCCTGCGCTCTTGCGCTCCGGCGACTGGACTCTCTCCTCGAGGACGTGCCGGTCGCAGCGGAGCTTTACGAAGCAAATATGCGCACCAAACCCCTCGACGGTTAGCAGAAATTCCTCAGATTCGGGAGCATCTAGCGGTGAGGAGGTAGGCCATCGTCAGGATCACGTCGATTCCCTCAGTGGCGGCGGCCTCCAACACGGACAGGCGCAGCTTGTCCAGAAGGCGGACGTACGGCTCGCTGCGGAACTCGAACACGGCGAGGGCGACATCGATTGTGAGGTGGCTGTGCAGCACCTTCATGCCTGCCAGGCGAGCCAACTCTCTCGCTACGGTTAGCTTCCCGACGACGGGCGCGCCGTAGATAATCACCAAATGCACGGGCAGAGTATAAGCGGAGGGCACACAGCCGCATCCTGAGCCCGTCGAAGGACCCCCGCCGGGGAGCGCGAGGGGTGTCCCTTCGCAAACCTCTTTTTCTTCTTCGAGGGCGGAGCAGCGGCCTGTCCTGAACTTGTCGAAGGGCGATAGCGATGCGCAGCCTGACCCCTCCCCATTGCGATCGGCCGCCGAGGCCCTTACAATAATCCGTACACCCGTTCGACTCCCAGCGAGGCAGCGCCGTGGCCCAGAGCCGACTCAATCAAGGAAGCACCCCCGTTTCGGCCCCCTCCCGGGTTCGGGCCGCCTCGAAAACGCGAAAAGCAATCAAGCAATCAAACGCACCCTCTGCTCAGAGTGAAGCTGCGGGTTTCAACCCGCAGTCGGCTGCCGACCCGCAGTCCACTGACGACCCCCTCGCCGCCTTCCACCCCATCGTCCAGGCCTGGTTCCGCGGCCGCTTCAAGGCCCCCACCGACGCCCAGACCGCCGGCTGGCCCGCCATCCAGGCCAACCGCGACGTCCTCATCGCCGCCCCCACCGGCTCCGGCAAGACCCTCGCCGCCTTCCTCGCCGGCATCGACTCCCTTCTCAAGCAAGCGGAGGCTTCGTCAACAGGCCAAAAAGGAGCGCTGGCTGAGGAGGGGGGTGGCGAGGGCGCTCCCTCTTTCAAAGACGAGACCCAGATCGTCTACATCTCCCCCCTCAAAGCCCTCGGCAACGACATCCAGCGCAACCTCGAAGCCCCCCTCGCCGAGATCGCCGACCTCGCCGCCACCTCCGGCTACGACCTGCCGCCGATCCGCACCTTCGTCCGCAGCGGCGACACGCCCCAGAAGGATCGCCAGGCCTTCGTCAAGAGGCCGCCCCATATCCTCATCACAACGCCCGAGTCCCTCTACCTCATGCTCACCGCCCAGCGCAGCCGCGAGACGCTGCGGCACGTCCGCACCGTCATCGTCGACGAGATTCACGCCCTCGCCCGCGACAAGCGCGGCAGCCACCTCGCACTCTCACTCGCCCGCCTCGACCACATCTGCGAGGCGCGACCCGCCCGCATCGGCCTCTCGGCGACTCAGAAGCCCGTCGAGGAGATCGCCACCTTCCTCGTCGGCAGCGACCCCGAGCCCGATAACGGAGCGCCAGGCCACCCAAGCAAAGGTTCTCATGAGCCGAGGGCTCATCCTGAGCGTTTTCAATCAGTCGAAGGTTCTCATGAGCCGGAGGCTCAGCGGTCCGTCCCAGAAAGCGTCGCGTTAGCTCACCCGAGCGAAGGTTCTCGTGAGCCGCAGGCGAGCCCTGAGCGCTTTCAATCAATCGGTTCTCATGTGCCAAAGGCACATCCTGAGCGAGTTCAAATAGTCGACCTCGGCCACCAGCGCGACCTCGAGCTCCATATCGAGGTGCCGCCCTCCGACCTCGAGGCCGTCGCCGCGCGGGAGCAGTGGACCGACATCTACGACCGCCTCGCCGGCCTGATCCGGGCCCATCGCACCACCCTCGTCTTCGTCAACACCCGCCGCCTCTCGGAGCGCGTCGCCCATAGCCTGCGCGAGCAGCTCGGCGAGGAGGCTGTCGCCAGCCATCACGGCAGCCTCTCGCGCGACCGCCGCCTCGGCGTCGAGCAGCGCCTCAAGTCCGGCGACCTCAAGGCCCTCGTCTGCACCGCATCGCTAGAGCTCGGCATCGACATCGGCAGCATCGACCTCGTCTGCCAGATCGGCTCGCCCCGCAGCGTCGCCACCTTCCTTCAGCGCGTCGGCCGCTCCGGCCACGCCCTCGGCCTGCGGCCCCAGGGCCGCCTCTTCCCGACCAGCCGCGACGAGCTCGTGGAGTGTGCCGCCCTGATCCGGGCCGTGCGCGCCGGCCGCCTCGACCGCATCGTCCAGCCAGTCGCGCCGCTCGACATCCTCGCCCAGCAGATCGTCGCCGATTGCGCCGCCGAGGATTGGTCGGTAGACGACCTCTACGCGCTCGTCCGCCGTGCCTACCCCTTCCGCGACCTCGCCCGCGACGACTTCGACGAGGTCCTCGAGATGCTCGGCGAGGGCATCGGCGAAGGCGCCGGCCGGGCGCCACCCCTCCTCCACCACGACCGGATCAACCGCATGCTGCGCGGCCGCCGCGGCGCTCGCATGACCGCGATCCTCAACGGCGGCGCCATCCCCGAGATGGCCGACTACCGCGTCGTCGCCGAGCCGGACGACACCGTCGTCGGGACGGTGAACGAGGACTGGGCGATCGAGAGCATGGCGGGCGATATCTTCCTCCTCGGCAGCCACTCCTGGCGGATCAAGCGCGTAGGAGGCGGCGAGGTGCGGGTGGAGGACGCCCGCGGCGCGCCGCCGAACATCCCCTTCTGGCTCGGCGAGGCGCCGGGCCGCACGCGCGAGCTCTCGCAGGAGGTCGGCCGCCTGCGCCGCGACGTCGTCGCCGGCCTGGACGCGGTCGATGCCTTGCGCGAGCGCATCAAGGACGAAGCCGGCCTCGACGATCTCGGCGCCGTCCAGATCATCGACTACCTCCGCGCCAGCCGCGATGCCCTCGGCCTCATCCCCTCCGATACGGATGTCGTTTTCGAGCGCTTCTTCGACGAGACGGGTGGCATGCAGCTCGTCCTCCACGCTCCCTTCGGCGCCCGGATCAACCGCGCCTGGGGCCTCGCGCTGCGCAAGCGCTTCTGCGTCCGCTTCGACTTCGAGCTCCAAGCGGCGGCGAGCGACGACTCAATCGTCCTCTCGCTCGGTCCCCAGCACAGCTTCCCGCTCGAGGAGAGCTTCCGCTACGTCACCGCCGCCACGGCCGAGGCCTCATTGCGGCAGGCGGTCCTCTACGTGCCCATTTTTCCCGTCCGCTGGCGCTGGAATGCCGGGCGCGCCCTCGCCGTGCCCCGCTTCCAGGGCGCCCGCAAGGTGCCGCCGCCGATCCAGCGCATGCACGCCGACGACCTCCTCGCCGCCGTGTTCCCGGCCCAGGTCGGCTGCCAGGAGAACGTCACCGGCCCGCTCCAGATACCGGATCACCCCTTGATCCGCCAGACCGTGGACGACTGCCTGCACGAGGCGATGGACCTCGACGGCCTCGTCGAGGTCCTCGGCCGCATCGAGGCGGGCGAGGTCCGCCTCCACGCCATCGACACGCTGGAGCCGTCGCCGATGGCGCACGAGGTCCTCAGCGGCAAGCCCTTTACCTATCTTGACGACGCGCCTCTCGAGGAGCGGCGGACGCGGGCCGTAAGCCTGCGCCGGTCGCTGCCGGAGAGCGCCCGCGAGCTCGGCGCCCTCGATCCGGAGGCGATCGCCCGCGTCCGGGAAGAAGCCTGGCCGGCACCGCGGGACGTCGAAGAAACGCACGATGCCCTCCTCTCTCTCGTCGTCCTGCCGGCGGCGGAAGCGCGGCCCTGGCAGGCCTGGCTCGACGAGCTCGTCGAGTCGGGGCGGGCGGCTCGTTTCGGCTGCGAGCCGGACGGCGGGCCACGTTTCGAGGCCTTCCTCGCTGTCGAGAACCTGCGCCTGATCGAGCTGCTCTACCCGGAAGCAGAGGTCACGGTCCGCGTCCAGCCGCCGGCTGAGGCGCTCGTCACCGTCGAGGACCGCGACGACGCCCGCCTGCGCCTCGTCCGCGGCTGGACGGAAGCCAGCGGCCCCGTCGCCGTCGCCGGCCTCGGCGCGCGTCTTGGCCTCGGCGCAAAGGACATCGATTACGGCCTGCGCCAGCTCGAGGCTGCCGGTCACGTCTTGAGAGGCATGTTCACGCCTCGGCAGCAAGGCGACGGCAGCCCGGACTCGCGGCCAGGCCCGGAGCCAGCGGAAGGGACGCAGCCGGAGCGACCTCAGGAGGATCAGGACGAGTACTGCGACCGCCGCCTTCTCGCCCGCATCCATCGCTACACCCTCGACCGTCTGCGGCGGGAGATCGACCCGGTCTCCGGTCAGGACTTCATGCGCTTCCTCTTGCGCTGGCAGCACCTGACCGCCGATACGCGTCTTGCCGGCAAGGCCGGCCTGCGCCAGGCGATCGCCCGTCTTCAGGGCTTCGAGGCGCCCGCCGCCGCCTGGGAGCGAGAGCTCCTGGCGGCGCGGGTCGGAGAGTACCACGCCTCCTGGCTCGACGAGCTCTGCCTCGCCGGCGAGGTCGCCTGGGCCAGGCTGACGCCGCGGCGTGGTGGCAAGGCTGGCGCCGCGCCCACCCGCGCCACGCCGGTGAGCGTCGTCCTGCGCCGCGACTATCAGGCCCTCCTCGCCGCCGTCCGCCGCGGCGAGGAGGGCGCGGCACCGCCGCGCGCCGGCGCCGCGACCGAGATCCACGATATCTTGCAGCAGCGCGGCGCCCTCTTCTTTGACGAGATCGTGAACGCCAGCCGCCGCCTCGCCTCGGACGTCGAGCGCGGCCTGCGCGAGCTCGTCGCCAGGGGCCTGGTCAGCGCCGACGGCTTCCAGGGCCTGCGCCAGCTGACCGGCAGAGGCTCCGGCTCGGGCCGGCGCCGTCAGGAGTCGTCGAGCTACGATGCCCGCGGCTTCTTCGCCGGCAGCGGGCCGGCCGGGCGCTGGTCCCTCGTCGCCGACGGCAGCGCCGCCACCGGGGCCGAGCAGGATGACGCGCTCGCCGAGACGGTCGCGGGCGTCCTCCTCCAGCGCTACGGCGTCCTCTTCCGCGACCTCTACGGCCGCGAGAGCAGCGCCCTCCCCTGGCGCGACGTCCTCCGCGCCCTCCGCCGCCTCGAGGCGCGCGGCCTCGTCCGCGGCGGTCGCTTCGTCTCCGGCCTCAGCGGCGAGCAGTACGCCCTGCCCGAGGCGGTCGATGCTCTGCGCTGGGAGCGGCGCCAGGCGCGCGCCGGCGACCGCGTCTACGTCGCCGCGACCGACCCGGTCAACCTCGTCGGCGTCGTAGTCCCGGGGGAGCGCCTGCCGGCCGTCGCCGGCCGCCGCATCCTCTTCGTCGATGGCCTGCCCCAGCCGGCCGAGGACGCCGGCGCGATGAAGGCTCCGGTGCCATCGAAGCTGACGCCGGATCGGGCTACCGTCGCCGGCTCGCGCTCCGCGTAGACCCCGGAGCGCCAGTTCGCTAATATTCGAGCAAGTCATCGAGCCAGGTTCGGCCCCCCTGCCGAGCCGCTAGTCCGGAGGTCACGAACGTGGTCAAGGAGCGCGTCGACGAGCGGCAGATGAGCGGCGCCATGGCGCGGCCGAGCTCGAAATCGAATCAGGAAGCGCATGTCATGGCCGCTCGCAACATCGCCGAGCAGCTCTTCGCCTTCCCGACCGCTGAGTACCCCCACCTTCGCACCTTCGTCAACGAGCCTGAGGTGGAGCAGAAGATCTTCACCAACCTCGGTAGCGAGCTTGCTCCCGACATCGTCGTGCTCGAGTGGCCGGAGAAGCTGCCCCGCATGGTCGCCGAGGTGGTCACCGCCGACATGCTGACCGAGGAGAACGCTAGGGGCATTTGGGCGGTCGAAGCCCGCCTCGAAGGCGTTCAGTTCTACCTTTACGTGCCCGTGGGCCACGCCTCTGAGGCGAAGAAGCTGCTGAAGCGGGTTGGCCTCGGGAACGTGGGCCTGCGCACCTGGCGCAACATCGCCGGCCTCAAGACGATCGACGTCATCGCGATCCGCTAGAAGCGGCCGCGCCTAGCGCTGGCGTAGTGGCTTCGGCGTCAGCCGGTCCTTACCCAGGAACGGGGCGAGGGCGGCCGGCGCCCGCACGGAGCCATCCGCCTGCTGGTAGTTGTCCATGATCGCGATCAGCATGCGGCCCATGGCGCAGCCGGTGTCGTTCACGGTGTGACAGAAGCGCGGGCCGCCTTCGGCCGGCTTGTAGCGGATGTTCAGCCGGCGCGCCTGGTAGTCCGTCGTGTTCGTGTCGGTCATGATCTCCATGAACTCGCGTGAGCCGGAGAGCCAGACCTCGACGTCGCGCTGACGATAGGTCGCGAGATAACCGCAGTCGCCCGTGCACTTGTCGACGATGCGATAGGGCAGCTCGAGCTGCTGCATCAGCCACTCGTTGATCTCGCGAAACTCCTCGTAGATCGCCGCCGACTGGTCCTCTTTGCAGACGGCGTTTAGCTCGAGCTTGTCGAACTGATGCACCCGCTTTATGCCGCGGACGTCCTTGCCCCAGGAGCCCGCCTCCGAGCGAAAGCAGGGCGTGAAGGCGAAGACCTTGACCGGCAGCTCCGCCTCGTCGAGGGTGCGGTCCATGAAGTAGCTGAAGTTCGCCGGCTCCGACGAGCCGACGAGGAAAAGCGGCAGCGGCTCCTCGACGTTCTCGGTCCTGATCTCGTAGACCTGGTCGCGGCCCTCCGGGAACTGCGAGGTGCCGAAGAGGGCTCTCTCCCGCACGAGCAGCGGCGGCACGATCGGCTGATAGCCCCGCCTGAGGAGCTCGTCGGTCATCAGGCGCTGGATCGCGAGCTGCAGCCGGGCGACGTCGCCGAAGAGGTAGGCGAAGCGCGAGCCCGATACCTTGCCGCCCTGTAGGGAGTCGACGCCGCCGAGGCGCTCGCCGAGCTCGCCGTAGTGGAGCGGCATGAACTCGTCGCCCGGCGCGTGCAGCGGCGATTGCGGCAGGTAGCGCGCCGAATCGGTGCCGCGGCCGAGCTTGCTCGCATCGAGGTAGCCGGTGCCTGGGGTCCAGACGCGCTCCTCGACGTTGTCCTCCTCGCTGGCGCCGGCCGGCATGGCGGCGTCGATCCAGTTCGGGAACCATTCCATGATTGAGGCCGACGCTGCGCTCACTCGGTCGAAATCCTCCTCGACTGCTCGCGACTTCTCGCGTAGCTCCTGGCCTCTTACCCGCGCTGCGTCCGGGTCGCTCTTGCCGCCGGCGGCGACCTGCTTCTTCGCGGCGTTGAGGTCGTCCACCTCGGCCTGGAGGCCGCGGCGCCGCTCGTCGAGCTCGAGCCAGCGGTCGACGTCGGCTTTGGCCGGGTCGACCTTGCGCAGGCGAATGATCTCTTTCAGGCGCTCAGGATCGGCGCGGACCTGTCTGGCGTCGATCACGGCGCCGCCTCAGACTCCCGTGGCCGCTGCGGCTGTCGTCGCCAGCCGGAGCGCCTCGAGGCCCAGGGCGCGCACGTCCGACGGCAGAGCGGCGACCCGTCCCGTGCTCGCCACCGGCGCCTCGCCGTGCGCCAGCATCACCGCGTCGAACCAGACGACCGGGTTCGCCGCGTCGTACGAGCGGCCCGGATAGCCCTCGGCCAGGCGGCAGAAGTAGACCAGGTCGACGTGCTCGTGCTCCGGATCCGGCTGGCAGACGAGGATCGTGTGGGGCGGCTCCAGCTGAGCCGGGCCGCCTTCGTAGGCAACCCGCGGCGCCAGGGCGAGTGCCACGGCCTCGATAGCGAACTCCTCGCGCACCTCGCGCAGCGTCGCTTCGACCGGGTCCTCGCCCGGCTCGATGTGGCCGCCGGCCGGCAGCCAGGCGCCGATCTTGCGGTGCCAGTGCAGCGCGACCCGCGACTCGTGAACGACGAAGCCGGAGACGGTGAGGTGACGCTCCATGAGGTCGATTCTAGCCGCCGCTTCCGACGGCGTCGAGGAGCGAAAGCTCGAACTGGGTCAGCGCGTCAAGGACAAGGTCGGCCGCCGGCAGCGGCGGCCAGGCCGTGCTCGCCGCCCGCACCTGGACCGCGAGCATGCCCGCGGCCTTGGCAGCGGCGAGGCCGGTCGGCGTGTCCTCGATCGCCACGCAGCCCTCGGGAGCGACGCCGAGCCGGGCAGCCGCTTCGCGGTAGATATCGGGCGCCGGCTTGCCGCGAGCGACCATCGTCGCCGACACGACCGCATCGAAGGCGTCTGCGAGGCCGATGCCGCCGAGCAGCGCCTCGATCCAGGCCGGCAGAGACGACGACGCGACGGCGATCGGCACGCCGCGCGCTCTCAAGTTTGCAACCAGCTCCACTGCTCCCGGCAGCGGCTCGCGCACGAGTGCCAGCTGCCGCCGCAGCTCCTGGTCGTAGGCATCGATGAGCGCCTCCAGCGGCCCGGTTAGCTCGAAGGTACGGGCCAGGTAGCGCCAGGTGTCCTCGATGCTGGAGCCCATCATGTCTTGCTGGTGCTGGGCGGTGAGCTCTTTGCCAAGCGGCGTCAAGAGAGACTGCATCGCTGCGTGGTAGACCGGCTCGCTGTCGGCGAGGACGCCGTCCATGTCGAAGACGACGGCGACGTAGCTGCTAATCGGCGCCCTCTCGCTGTTGCCGTGGCGTCGGGCGAGTCACTCTACGGTTGCTTCTCTCTCAGCGTCGGGAAGAGGATCACCTCCCGGATCGAGCGCACGCCGGCGAGGAGCATCACGAGGCGGTCGACGCCGATGCCTAGGCCGCCCGTCGGCGGCATGCCGTGCTCCAGCGCCTGGAGGAAGTCCTCGTCTACCAGCTCGGCCTCCTCGTCACCGGCGGCGCGCAGGCGGAGCTGCTCCTCGAGGCGCTCGCGCTGGTCCAGCGGGTCGTTCAGCTCCGTGTAGGCGTTGCCGAACTTCAGGCCGCCGGCCGAAGGCTCGAAGCGCTCGACGTAGCGCCGATCGTCGGGCTTGCGCTTCGCCAGAGGCGAGTGCTCGACCGGGTAATCGACGATGAAGGTCGGCTCGATGAGCTTCGGCTCGACCGTCGCCTTCAGCGTCTGGTCGATGAGCTTGCCCCAGCTCGCGCCCGCCTCCGGCTGGAGGCCGAGCTCCGTCATCTTGATCTTCAGCGCCTCGATCTCCCGGAAGGCCTCCGGGTCGAGGCCGGCGTACTCGGTCAACGCCTGGCACAGGCTGAGGCGGCGCCAGGGTGGCCCGAAGTCAAACTCGTGCTCGCCGAAATGGACCTTCGTGCCGCCGATGCACTCCCGGGCGATAAAAGCCGTCATCTCCTCGACCATCGCCATGACGTCGTTGTAGTCGGCGTAGGCCTCGTAGCTCTCAAGCATCGTGTACTCGGGGCTGTGTTTCCAGGAGACGCCCTCGTTGCGGAAGATGCGGCCGATCTCGTAGACCTTGTCGAAGCCGCCGACGATCAGCCGCTTCAAGTAGAGCTCCGTCGCCACGCGCAGATAGAGGTCTCGGTCGAGGGCGTTGTGATGGGTGACGAAAGGCCGCGCGGCGGCGCCGCCCCACTGCTCCGTGAGCACCGGCGTCTCCACCTCGATGAAGCCGCGGCCGTCGAGGAAGCGCCGCATCGCCGAGATCACCCGGCTGCGCAGCGCGAAGAGGTCGCGCGTCTCCTGATTGGCGATGAGGTCGCGATAGCGCTGACGGTAGCGCTGCTCGACGTCGGCGAGGCCGTGCCACTTCTCCGGCGGCGTCTGCAGCGCCTTTGCGAGCATCGTCAGGCCCTGGGCTTCGACGGTGACCTCGCCTGTCTTCGTGCGAAAGAGCTGCCCCTGGGCGCCGAGCAGGTCGCCGAGATCGGAGTCGCGCAAGGTCGCGAAGTCGGCCTCGCTGACGCCGTCACGGCGGACGTGCACTTGAAGGCGCCCGGAGCCGTCCCGGAGGTCAAGGAAGGCGGCGCCGCCCATGAGCCTTAGGGCCGTCACCCGGCCGCCGACGCTGGCGCTGGGCGGCTCGCCGGCGGCGCTCCGTTCCCAGGTCTCGAAGCTGGCCGCAGCCTCGGCGGCGTTGTGACTACGCTCGTAGCGCGGCGGATATGGGTCGACGCCGCGCTCGCGCAGCCGCATGAGCTTCGCGAGGCGTTCCTGGTAGAGCTCCTCTTCCCTTGTGGGCATGATCCTCGTCTGGAGCGGGCCGCTGGGCCGCCGCCGGCTCGTTTGGCCGGCGACTTCGGCCCGCTAGCCGATCGCCGTTATCGTCAGCCGGAGGACGCCCTTCGGCACGTCTACCTGGATCTCGTCGCCGACTCGCTTGCCGAGAAGGGCGCGGCCCACGGGCGACTCGTTGCTGATCAGCCCCTCGGTCGGCTGCGCCTCCGCCGGCCCGACGATCGTGTACTCCATCTTCTGCTTCTCCGAGGACATCAGATTGACCTTGGAGCCGAGCTGGACCCGGCTGGCGTGGTGGGCAGCCTCTTCGTCGATGACGGTCGCGTTCTGGAGCAGGTGCTCCAGCGTCAGGATCCGGCCCTCGACAAAGGCCTGCTCGTTCTTCGCTTCCTCGTACTCGGCGTTGTTCTGGGCGCTCGCCAACTCCTTCGCCGCGTGAATTCGGTCGGCAACCTCCTGCCGGCGTGAGGTGCGGAGGGACTCCAGCTCCTTTTCGAGCCGATCGATCCCTTCCTGGGTCAGTGGGGTAGCCTTTTCGGCCATGCTCTGCCTCCGGTTTCCACCCGAGAACTGGACTCTCTGCCTTCAAAAAAAGAAAAGCGACTGAGGCGATGCCCTCAGTCAGCCAAAGATGCGTCCAAGAAAACGCAACCGAATTATACGTCGGCCGGCCGCTTCTGTAAACGCGGATCGGGCGAGGCTGGCAAGCGGCCGAGGCACTAATAGCGGGCCCCGCCGGGACCGAGCTGGCTGCGCATCAGGCTGACCTGCTGAACGGTCAACGGAGGCGTGCGCGGCAGCGCGACCTCGGCCGAGACGCGCGCGGCGATCTCGCGCTGTGCCGCAGTCAGAGCTTGCGGCAGACGCGCCAGCGTCAGGTGGGGCTGGAAGGCGCGGCGGTCGCGTTGGAAGCCGGCGACGGCGAGCTGCGTCTCCACCCGCTCCGCGAGGAGGGCTAGCGCGCCTGTCTCGCCTTCGATGCCGGCCCAGACGATGCGCGGCGCCCGTCGATCGCTGAACGAGCCAACGCGGCCGATAGAGATGCTGAAGCGCGGTGGCGCCGGCACGGCGAGCGCGAGGGCGGCTTCGACCGCGGCGAGGCGGTCGCTGCTTGTCTCGCCGAGGAACTTCAGCGTCAGGTGAATACCTTTCGGCCGCACAAACCTGACTCGAAGGCTGCCGCCGCTCCCATCCAGGCGCCGCTGCAGGCCCTCCTGATAAGCGGCGAGCGCCTCCTTCCAGGCGTCCGGCAGCTCGATCGCGACGAAGAGACGTAGGGCGGCGTCCGCGCTCCCATCCGTAGTCATTCGAGCTTGAGGAGGCGCCTCGCGTTCTCGCCGAGGACGAGCGCCTTTGCCGCGGCGCCGAGGCCGCTCGCTTCGATCCGCGCCCGGCTCTTCGACTGCGCGAGGAGGGGGAAGTCGCTGCCGTAGAGGACGTGCTCGGCGCCGGCGAGCGCGACGCCCCGCTCGTAGACATCTTCCCCGTACAGTAGGCTGCTCGCGGCCGTGTCGAAGTGCATGTGCTCGAGCGTCGCCGCGACCTCCGGCATCGAGGCGTAGAACGGCAGGCCGCCGCCCCAGTGGGCGCCGATCGTCTTCAGGTCAGGCCAGCGGCTCGCGAAGGCAGCGAAGGCGGCCAGGCTCAGGCCCTCTTTGCCGGGATAGGCGTGGCCCACGGGCTCCGAGACGTGAAACAGGAGAGCAACGTCCGTTTCACGCGCGATCCGTGCCAGCCGCGCGCCGGTCTCGCCCGTCAGGTCGCAGCCCTGGCTCTCCGGCCGCAGCTCGCCGAAGCCGCGGGCGCCTGCCTGGAGGCAGCGCTCCGCCTCGGCCACCACTCGCTCGGCACCGGCGCCGAGTGGCAGGTTGCAGAAGGGCAGCAGACGGCCGCCGCTCGCCGCCGCGCTCTCGAGAAGGTAATCGTTATGCCAACGGCAGGTGGCCTCGTCCTTCCAGGCGAAGCCCAGCCCCACCGAGACGTCGATGCCCGCGTCGTCCATGCTGCGGCGGAGGTCTGCCTCGGTCGCGAGCGCCGCCTTCGGCACCGCGTAGAGCTCGGCGAACGTAGCGTCCTGGGCCAGGAAGCGATCGCGCTCTGCGGCGACACGCGGCGGGAAGACGTGGGCGTGAACGTCGACGATCACGCGGCGATCTTACTACGGCCGCAACACAGCGCGGGAGACGCATTTCAGCGAGCGGGCGCTGCGTACCTGCATGGTCGCCCCTGCGCCCCTGGAGTGCAGCTCTAGAACCGGCCAGACTCGACACGCTGGTGGGCCAGCGTAGCGGGTGACCTCATTACGAAAGCCACGGGGGCCATGATAGCGCTCACCGCCACCAGCACCCAGATGGCGGTGGTGTAGTCACCCTGGAGGTCGAAGGCCACGCCCATGAAGATGGGACCGATGACGCCCGCGGCTACCGCACCTCCCTGAAGGAGGCCCACCACCGAACCGATGGCTCGGGTGCCGAAGAGCATGCCGCCCAGAGCGCCGCGCAGAGGGATCATGGAGCCGAAGCCAACGCCGAACAGCACTACGAAGGGCAGCGCCTGGTGGACAGCGTGGACGGGAGCCAGCTGCACGTAGAGGAAGGCCGAGCCCATCATGGTCGAGACCATCGTCAGCACAATGCGGTAGTCGAGCTTATCAAGCAGGAACCCTGAGCCGATCCGCCCGAACCCAGAGGCGAGAAAGACGAGCGTGAGGGTCGTGGCCGCTTGAGAGGAGGAGAAGCCCTTGTCCTGCTCAAAGTAAGGAATCTGGTGGAACTGGAAAGCGGAGTTCACCACGAACATCCCCGCCAGGAACGCCGCGAGCACCCAGAACTCCCGGATACGTAGCACTTCGCGCAGCGTCCAGCCCGTATCCAAATGCCGCCCCTCCGCACGCGCCGCCGTGTTCTCGGCGGGGCGCGTGCCCTCCTCTGGCTCGTCACCATCGGGGCGAAGACCATACGGCTCTGGCCGGTCGCGGGCCAGGAGGCTCAGCAGAGTGCAGCCCACCAGAATGAGAATGCCATAGCCGAAGAGCACGGCGCGCCAGCCATAGGCGTCCTCCAGCGAAGTGTTCAGGATGATGAAGGGCGCGCCAAGGATGGGCCCCATTACGGCCAGGCCGATTGCGATCCCCCGCTTGCGCCGAAACCAGCGTGCGATTAACACCGGCCAGGTGACAGCGTGGCTGAGCCCCGAGGCGCCAAGGGAAACGAGGAGGAAAAAGAAGTAGAAAGTGATGATACCATTCATGAAGGACAGGCCGATCATGGCCAGTCCACAGACTATGGCGCTCCAGAACACAATGGTACGGGCCGAAAAGCGGTCGATCAGGATGCCTACGAACGGGCTGACGATACCTGACTCTAACTGCCGCAGGGCGCCGGCGCCGGAGACGGTACTGCGCGACCAGCCGAAGGTAGCCTCGATAGGAAGCACGAGCACCGAGAAGCCCTGAAAGTAGGCTGCCGATAAGATGGCGTTAGTTAACACCGACCCCACGACGATGTACCAACCAAAGAAGACACGGGGACGACGGGCGAGCACGGCGGCTGCGGTCTCCTTCAGGGGAGCTCTCGTGACCTTGATGCGAGCGACCTCTAATACTAGGCCCGCCATGGGCGGCGCGGAAGCAGCCGCGTTGGCAGGTAAGGTGAGCCCTCGCTAGAGTTGGGCCGCGGCACCGGAGCTGCTGAAAGCGTAGGGAGGCCTCGGAGCCTCTCTACACTAGGCCCGGAATCCAGCGTTTAACTTGCAGTCGGTATTCGCGGTAATCGTCTCCGAAGAGTCTAGCCAGCCGCTCTTCGTCTCGACTCACCCTAAGTTGGAAATACACGACTCTGCTTACTGCAAAGACAAACGCGACTGGAGACCGAAAGGACAGCACGAGCCCGACCGAGAAGATGAGGTGCCCCAGGTACATCGGGTTTCGCGTCCAAAGATATGGACCCGACGTTGCGAGTCTACTTGGCAGGCCAGCCATGCCTCCGGCACCACCACCGGTTCGCGAGCGATACTTTCCCACGAGGCGATATTGCAGATAGCCCCAGGCCAATAGCGGGGTAAATCTGAGGTCGGGTACAGCCAGAGACCGCCGGCGTAGCGTTTCCAGGACTATGACCGTTATCGGCAGCACCTGAAAGGTGGTGCGAGGTGAGGACCAGTAAAGGCTCCCGGCGAGCTCCCAGAGGCGAAGTAGCGGTGTGCTGGCGCTATTGAGGGCCGCAGCAGGATCGGCGGCTTGCTTTACCGCCATCTGATCTTGCTCGCTAGTGTTCACAGGTGTCTCTCGTTTCTGGCGACGTTCTGTGCCTTCACTTCCACAAGAGCCAAGGGCCACACTAAGTCGAAAGGGCAGGCCTCGCAAGCCGACGCCGTCGAGCACCTAGACTTCGCCGTCCGCGAGTTTCGTGAGATGAGATGCAGGCTTCGCCAGCCCGGACGCTGCGGCACCGGGAGCTGCTGAAGGCGTAGGCGACCAGCTAGCAGTCATTTGACAGCCTAGGCCCCGGGCAACATTATCGCGGCATCGTGACCAGCGTCTGTACGCTGGAGCGGGTGCTCGAGGACTTCAGTCACCACGTACGGGACACGGCCACCAGTGGCGTCTGGGCGATTAGGAAGGAGGCTGTCGTGGAGGAACTTCGAGCGATCATGCTGATGACGGCAGCGATGACCATGGGGATAGGGGCGGGGGTCTACCTGCTCTACGTCTTCGCGATTATGCCAGGGCTGGGCAGGACCGACGATAGAACGTTCGTCGGCGCTTTCCAGCAGATAGACACGGCGATTGTCGGACCCTTCTTGCTCGTCTTCTTTTTCGGACCGTTCGCCGCCGCTGCTGTAGCCGCGGGGCTCCATCTTGGTTCGGACGAGCAATCGAGGTTGCCCTGGATCGGTGCTGCGCTTGGCCTGCAAATTGCTATGGCGGTCATAACGGTTCGCGTCAACGTGCCGCTCAACGACGGCATCAAGGCGGAGGGTGATCCACGGCAGATCGAGGATTTCGCCGCTGTACGCGAGCGCTTCAACGAATCAAGGTGGGTCGCCTGGAACATCGTCCGCGCAGTGGCGGCGACCGTCGCTTTCGGTTGCCTCGCGTGGGCCCTGGTCTTACACGGGGGCGTATCGCGCTGAGGCCATCCAGCACGTTGACTTCGCCATCCGCGAGGTCTGCGAGGTGAAGATGCAGTCGTCGCAATATCGGTCTCGCGGCACCAGGAACTGCTGAAGGCGTAGCGAGTCGGGAGCATCAGAGCCGAATGGCGCTTGAGGCGCCCCCAATCACCAGCGATAATCGAGGCACCGTGATTAGCTGATTCAGCACGCTAGATTTGGGGTCAAGATTCAATGGGCGAGAAGCTTCAAATTGGCGACAAGTTTCCTCCATTGCAGCTGAAGCTGCTGGACGGCGGTTCGCTCAACGTCCCGGAAGACATGACAGGCCGCTACCTGATTCTCCTCTTCTATCGAGGACACTGGTGACCGTACTGCATGCGGCAGTTGGCCGCCTTCGAGGAGAAAAAAGTCGAGCTGGAGAAACTCGGCGCAACGATTGTCGCAGCGAGCGTTGATACACTCGACCAGGCGACAGAGGTTAAGGATCGCGGCTTCAGCTTCCAGATTGCTTACGACGCGACGAAGGCGGATGGAGATTTGCTCGGTGCGTGGTGGGAAAGCCAGCGCGGCTACATCCAACCCACTGACTTCATCATCGGCCGGGGCGGCAGTGTCCTTGGCTCCATGTACGGTTCAGGCCAGGTTGGCCGCATGAGCCCTGACGAAGCCCTGCACTTCATTACGGGGAGGGAGCGACGACGCCTGGAAGAGGCACAGAAGAAAGACTAGCCCCGCGTTGGTCTTCGCAGCCGTCGCTGGAGCGGACGCTGCGGCACCGGGAGCTGCTGGTGGCGTAACAGGCTAAGCTCTTGAATGAGATGGTCGAACACTCGAGCCCAGTCCCAATAAGTCTGGCAACGCTTCGCCGGTTGGAGCCTCTGTTCGTACCTGATACGCAGGAGCTTGCTGAGCTGATGCTAACGATGGACTGCGGCAACAACCTGCCCTTTCACGAATCTCAAGACGCCCAAAGCTTAGAACGAGTACAGTTCGCTGCGCTGAAGGTGAGTGAAGGCCAACTGGACAAACTGGAGGAAGCAATCAAGCTCGCGCAGATCGACCGGCGCGATCTTTTAGTAGCAGCCGATTTCGCGCACGATGTCGAGGCGCACCTGCACTGGCTGCCCGCCTCCTCGTAGCCGAGTTCCGCGAGATGAAGATACAACCCTCGCAATATCGGTTCGCGGCACCGGGAGCTGCTGAAGGCGTAAGCCGCGAATCTAGTCGCTTCAGCGGCCTTCGTGCTCGGCGATGAGCCGCTTGGACGCAGTCGCGACCTTGTTCAGCAACTTGACTAGGGTCTCGATCTCGGCGCTAGACAGGGTTGCATAGATGACCCGGTCCAATAGCTTCACCACGTGAGGGATGTAGGAATCGAGATCCCGCTTTCCGCGCACGGTAAGGGCAATCTGTTGAGCCCTTCGGTCGGTTGGATCGGTGCGACGTTCGATCAGACCGCCAAACTCGGCACGCTCCACCACGCGAGCGACGTGGCTAGCGCTCTTCTGCATCTGATCACACAAGTCCACCGCCCGAATCCTGCCCTGCGGCGCCAATCGAATCCACAACAGCAAGTCGAGCGTGGTGGTGTCGTGGGTCGTCTTTTCGGCCGCGTCTATCTCAAAGAGCCGCGACAACGCCAGGTGGGTGTGAAGTATCGCGCCGGTGGGAAGGAGCTTCTCTAGAAGATCAGTATGCTCGACAGGCTCAGTCGGCACGGGTTGCGCTGGGTCCATAGGCTCATAATAGTCCCCTTGACAACAGTTGTATAGGGGATTAATATAGTCCCATGCGGGACTAATGCTGGTCTCGCGATCAACCTCAAGGAGCTGACATGGCCATATCAAGCGAGCGAATCATTGCGTTAGCAGGAGCCACCGGTGCACAGGGGGGAGGGGTGGTTCGCGCCCTGCAAGAGCGCGGCGGCTACATTGTGCGCGCCTTGACACGCAACCCGGCTAAGGCTGCTGGTTTCGCCGACGAAGTAGTCGAAGCCGACTTCGACAGGCTAGAGACTCTGCGCCAGGCGTTCGAAGGGGTCTATGGAGTGTTTGCCACTACGAACTCGTTTGCCGGACCCGACACCGACGAGATTGCCCAGGGAAAAGCCCTGACCGACGCCGCAAAGGCAGCCGGTGTGACGCATTTCATCTGGTCGACGCTGCCGAACGTGGCGGAGATCTCCGGTGGCAAGTTCAAGGTGCCTCACTTCACCAACAAAGCCCAGGTCGACGGCTCTGTGGAGGCCGCGGGCTTCGACTACCTCACCTTCGTCGAGCCACCCTTCTACTTCCAGAACCTGGCTTCGCCCATGTACCCCAAACATGCCGGACCCAACGGCACACCCACCTGGGGCCAGCCCATGAGGTCAGACTCCCGAAGCATCCACATGGGAGACATCGCCGAGCTCGGCCACCTCGTCGTAGGCGCGTTAGAGCACCCCGAACAGGCCGGCGCCGGGCAACACTTGTCCCTCGCGGGAGACCTGCTTAGCTGGGATGACGTCATCGCCGTGCTCCGGCGCCAGGGTCACAACATCGCGTTCGAGGAAGTGCCAGCGGAGGACTGGGACAGTCAGAACCCTTGGGGTGCTGGCGTGCGTGAAATGTTCTCCTACTTCGACGCCCATACGTACTTCGGGCCCGACGCCTCCCGCAAGGTCGCCATCGCCAACGCAATCACCGCAAAGCCGTTTACGAACTTCGACGCTTGGGCGGCCGAGAAGATGCCAGTGACCGGCTGAACGACGGGAGGGCCTTCTTTCCGCAAACTGGAGCAGAGAGAGTGGAGGGACCAAGTATGGCTAATCAAGCGGCTAAGGCTCGAAACCCTCTCGGCGTCCTTGTCGTCGTTTGCCTGGCAATGCTCTTTGGCGTCCTCAATTCATCCGCCATTGTGGTAGTGCCTCCGGACATAGCAGCCGATCTGGACGTAAGCTTCACCAAGCTCAGCTGGATTATGACTGGCTTCCTGCTCGTCTACGGCGTAGCGATTCCCTTCTATGGACGACTGGCTGACCTTCACGGAGCGCGTCCGCTCTTCATCGTAGGCGTGGCTATATTTGCGGCTGGCTCGCTTCTAGCGGCAGCTGCTACGAGCTTTGAGCTGCTGATGGCAGCCCGACTGATCCAGGCAGCTGGTGGCGCAGCCGTGCCCGGACTTGGCATGGCACTGGCCATCCGTGCCTACGGGCCCAAGTCACGCGGCATCGTGCTCGGGGTGTTTGGAGCAACCATCGGCTTTGGCGGAGGCATAGGTCCTCTTCTCGGTGGTGTACTTGCCGACGTTTGGGGCTGGGAATCGATCTTCCTGGTCACCTCTGGTGCAGCTGTGACCTTACCAGCGGCGCTCGTGGTCTTGCCGCGTGAAGAGGAGAAGATCCCCGGGACGCTCGACATCGTTGGCGGGATCTTGCTCGCAGGCGCGGTAGTTGGCGTACTCCTTGCCTCGACGGAAGGGGCACGCGCCGGATGGACATCCTTCTGGCCCATCGCCGGCATAGTCCTGGCTGCAGGTTCCCTGGCTTTGCTGGCGCTCAATCAGCGAACGTCCGCGTCGCCATTCGTCCCGGGCGACTTCCTCACCAATACCAAGCTCCTGACGTTCGTGTTCATGAGCTTCCTGGTCATGTCCGCCAACCTCGGCCCACTGATTGGGCTTCCCGTCATGCTCGCCGCCTTCAATGGCTCAACTGCGATAGATATTGGCCTAATCATGTTGCCAGCCGCCGTCCTGACAGCGCTCAGTGGAGTCTTCGCCGGCCGACTGGTTGACCGTCTTGGGGCACGCCTCCTGGCGAGAGCTGGCGGTTCGCTGATGCTCGTATCGGTATTAGGCTTGTCTAGCTTCTCTGGTGATGAAGTGTGGCTGATCGCTGTCTTTGGTGGCCTCCTGGGAGGGGGCTTCGGTCTGGTCAATACGCCGCTGGCGACTTCCTTGTCCCGGGTAGTGCAGCCACAGGTTCTGACATCCGCGCTTGGCATGAACTCTATGCTCTTCTTCATAGGTGGCAGCATCGGTGCAGCCGCGCTGCTCGGATTCTCTGCCACGGACAGCGGCTCGTCTCTGAATCCTGTTCATGGAGGAGTCGGGGGCGGATTCAGCGACGGATTCTTGTTCTTGGCCTTGCCTGTCTTAGCCCTCCTCTACTTGTCATCGTTGCTTCCTAATCCCGAACCAGAGGTCGAAGCAGCACCTGCTCCCACTCGGCGCCCCGATTGCTCTATACCGTGGGTGGCGGAGTGCGACGAGGCAGCCTGAGAGCTGCCTCTATCTGGTCGAAGTTTCTCGTGCTCGTTGGCTTGGGCTGCTTCGCTGCTCCCTTGCTTCACTAAGGGCTATTTCGCGCTCCATGTAGCCGTGCATAGGGTCTTCAGGCCCGCCACGGCCATGCTCAGACGCTAATACCTCCATTGCGCCGCCCATGAACGCCTGGCGATCACGCGGCGATCTTAGTACGGCCGTCCCGGCCTTACTCGAGAGACGTGGCGACTTGGAGGATCTGGCGCCGCTGTAGCGGCGGCCCGACCGCCTGGAGCTCGTAGAAGAGGCCGTCGCGCTCCCAGAAGAGGTGGTAGAGGGCCTTGCGGGTGCCATCGTTCACCTCGAGGAGGATGGCGCGCACGTTTGGGAAGAGGTCGATCTCGCTGCGTGAGGCGCCGGTCGGGTCCGGGTTCGTCGGCGGCGGGTACTGCGACTGGCGCAGAGTCAGGTCGAAGGGCCCAGCGAAAACGAGCTCCGCCTGCTGGCGACCCGCCGGACCGGTGACGGTCTCGCCGACAAGCTGCTCCCCGGCCGGCAGCTGGCAGGGGTAGAGCACGGCAAACGGTGCCTCGCTGCGCGCGTCCGCGAGCAGGGAGCCCGCTTCTGAGCCGGCTGCCGGCGTCGGGCAGGGGTTATCGAGGCCGCTCGTGCTACAGGTCGCGAAGGCAAGGCCCAGCAGCGCGACGGAGAGGCCGCCGAGGCCGTAGAGGAAGAGTCGCCGCATTCTAGACGCCAGCGTAGCTGTGCAGACCCGAGATCAAGAAGTTGACGGCGAAGTAGGTGAAGAGCACGGCGCCGAAGGCGACGATCAGGAGCCAGGCGGCGCGCTTGCCCTCCCAGCCGCGCAATCCGCGCGCGTGGAGGTAGCCGGCGTAGATGAACCAGGTCAGGAGGGCCGCCGTCTCCTTCGGGTCCCAGCCCCAGTAGCGGCCCCAGGCCGTGTTCGCCCAGTAAGCGCCGAGGGCGATACCGAGCGTCAGCAGCGGGAAGCCGACGAGCACAGACCAGTAGCCGATCTCGTCCAGGGACTCGGCCGCCGGCAGGCGAGAGAAGCGGGGGCCGCGCGGCCCAACCTGTGCCAGGTAGAGCGCCGCCGCGCCAAAGGACACCGAGAGGGCGCTGTAGGCAAGGATCATCGTCGTCACGTGGATGCCGAGGATCCGGTTCGCCTGCAAGGCCGGCACCAGAGGTCGGAGGTCGGAGGGAAAGAAGGCGAGAGCGACGGCCATGAGGCCAGCCGCCACCGGCAGCATGACGGCGGCGATCGCCCGCTCGCGGAAGGCGAGGTTGAACATCGCCGTGAAAAGGACGATCCCCCAGCCGAGGGCCACCGTGAACTCCCAGAGGTTGCCGAGCGGCGGCCGCTCGGCCGCGACGGCGCGAGCGGCGAGCGTCGCGCTGAGGAGGATGAGCGCGAGCCAGAGACCGCTGTCGGCCATCGTGCTCAGGCTGCGTGGCAGCGCCACCCGCACCGGCAGGGCGATCGTGCCGGCGTTCGTCGCCGCCTGGCGGTAGGTGGTCCAGGAGCCGACCGTGGCCGCGACGGCGGCCAGCGCCGCGAGCCCCGTCATGATGAAGCCGGCGAGAAAGCTCAGGTAGGCTAGCTCCTCGATTGCTCCCCTCCGACAGGCGTTGGCTCAGGCTGGCTCGCGCTCGCCGGCTGCGGCTCACCCGCGGGCGCCTGCTGCGGCGCGCGCACGATCCGCTCGCGCTTGAAGCTCTCGACCAGGCCGCGGCCGCCGCGCCGGCGGCCGCGTTCGCGCATCCGCTTCAGGAGCTCGTCCCGGTCGTGGGTCGAGATCTGGCTCGCGTGACAGAGCATGGCGTCGACCTTGGTCTCGATGTAGTCGCTGACGTCGACGAAGTAGTCGGGGGCGGTCGAGCCGACGAGGAGCATCTCGTTGACGCGGTGCGCCTCCAGCCCCTCTGCCGCGTGCTCGGCGAAGTAGAGGTGATCGCGCACCGCCGGGTAGATCGCGTCCCGCGTGGCGATGCCGATGTTGCGGTGATCGTTGTGGTTGAAGCTCGGGCGAAAGCCGTCGAAGGTCAGCACGACGTCCGGCTTGTACTTGCGCAGGAGGCGCACGATCTCGCCGCGCAGCTCCGCCGTCACGCTCACGAAGCCGTCCGGGTAGCCGAGGAAGACGACATCCTTGACGCCGAGGACGCGGGCCGCCGCCCGCTGCTCCTCCTCGCGCATGGCGGCGAGCTCCTGGCGGCTCAGATCGTCGTGCGTGCCCTTGTCGCCGCTCGTCGCGAGGACGTAGTAGACTGTCCAGCCCTCGGCGCACCACTTGGCGATGCTGCCGGCGGAGCCGAAGTCGATGTCGTCCGGGTGGGCCATGATCGCCATCAGCGTCAGAGGGCCGTCGGCGCCGAGCGGCGGCGGCTTGGCATCGCGGCTGTTGCGGCTGAAAAACGATGGGATCAGGCTCATCGCCTCACTCCTTTGGGGCGCCGGCGTCGGCCGCTGCGCCTGAAACCTGGCTCAGGTCCCGGTCGGCTGTAGCTCGCCAGGGCCCTCGGTCAGCTCCTGGTAGACGGACAGCACCGCCGTGACCACGTTCGTCCAGCCGTAGCGGCTCACCGCCTCGCGCGCCGCGAGGCCCAGGTTCTCCCGCAGCGGCTCGTTGTCGAGCAGGAGCTCGATGCGCTCGGCGAAGGGCTCGGGGCAGAGCCAGGAGACCAGGTAGCCCGTCTCGCCGTCCTTCACCGTGCCCGTCAGGCCGCCGACGCGCGAGGCGACCACCGGCAGGCCGCTGGCCATCGCCTCGACGGCGACGAGGCCGAAGCTCTCGTAATGCGAAGGGACGACACAGATGTCGGCGGCGCTGTAGTACAGCGGCAGCTTTTCGTGGTCGACGGCGCCGGCGAAGGCGATCCGCTCCTCGACGCCGCGCTCGCGCGCCAGCGCCCGCAGACGGGCGAGCTGGGCTCCGTCGGCGCCGTCGCCGCCGACGATCAGGACGCTGCAGTAGACGTCGCTCTCGAGCAGCGAGGCGGCGTTAATCAGGATGTCGACGCCCTTGAGGGGCTCGAGGCGGCCGACGAAGAGCACGATGCGCTCGTCCTTGAGGCCGAGCTCCGCCCGTGCCGCCGCCTTCGCCAGGGGCCGAAAGCGCTCGAGGTCGACGCCGAGCGGTATGACGCGGATCTTGGCCGCGTCCGCGGCGTAGAGCTGGCAGATCAGCGCCTTCTCCTTCTCCGTGGCGCAGATCACGCGGTCGACGGCAGCGATCAGGCGCCCCTCCGACTCGATCCGCAGCGCAGGCTCGTTCTCCGAGAAGCTGGCCCGGTTCTTGATCTCCCCGAGCGTGTGGAACATCGTCACATGCGGCACCTGCCAGCGCGCCTTGAGCCTCTCGCCGACGACGCCGGAGAGCCAGTAGTGGCTGTGGATCAGGTCGTACTTGACGTCCTCACCCTCGTTGAAGCGCAGCAGAGCCGCCTCGAAGGAGTCGAGGTGCTTGAAGACGCTCGCTGGGCCGAGGTTGCGGGCGGGCCCGGCGTGGAGGTGGATCGCGCGCAGGCCGGACGCGAGCTCCTGGACGACCGGCGTCGCCGCGGCCGTCGAGCGGCTGAAGATATCGACTGTGGCGCCTTGGCCGACGAGCTGCTTCGCGAGCTCCAGGACGTAGACGTTGAGCCCGCCGGCCTTGCTGCCACCGGGCTGGGCCAGCGGCGAGGTGTGGGCGGTGATCACGGCGATGCGCAAACCGCTCATGCCTGCCGTCTTACGATGAGGCGGTAGATCTGCTGATCCTTCGCGCCCATGTCGTACTTGTAAGGCTCGTCGCCGCGGAGGAAGTCGAGCCCCTCCTTGCCGTTCTCGATCGCCCAGCGCAGGCAGAGCGCCTTTGACACGAGCCCGACCGAGAGCGAGGCGTACTCCGGGTCGTAGCCGGAGTTGTACATGTAGAGCTGGCTGCCGGCGTCGAAGCAGAGGACCGCGGCCACGGCGCGCCCATCCACGCGCAGCATGAACAGGCGGATGAGGCCCTGGCCAGACATCGCCGATGCCATGCGGCGGAAAAAGGACGCCATCTCCGGCGTCATGAAGTCGGTCTTGTCCTGGCGGCTGCCGACGTGGAGCTCGAGGAAAGCGTCCATGGCGCCGACGACCTCGCTCTGCTCCGCCAGCACCGAGAGCTCTACGTTAGCGCCGCTGTCGAGGAGGCGTCGTAGCTTACGTCGCAGCTCGTGGCGGTCCTTCTTGTTCAGCGACGCCAGGTAGTCCTCCCAGGTCGCCGGCAACGCCAGCCGCGGCGCCACCGCTTCCCGCTCCTCCACAACGTCGAAGCCGGCGGCGCGGGCGCGCGCTCCGATCTCCTCCCGCGTCTGCGACCCCTCCTTGAGGCCCCAGAGGTCGAGCTCCTGCCACTCCTCGGCCGCCAGACGCCCCCAGAGGGCCGCGTAGGCCTCCCCCGACCGCTCCGGCGCGATGAGGAAGTCCATGAAGTCGCAGATCGAGCTGTCGCCGATGAAGGTCAGGCGGTCGTCCGTCCGCATGAGCGGCGCCACCGCCAGGAGGTCGTCGTCCGCCGCTTCGTCGCTCGTCGTCTCGATGAAGAGGGGCTCGCAGCCCTCGCCGAACTCGGAGAGCCAGGTCCGGAGCCAGACCGGGTGGAGGAAGACCGCCCGCTCGCTACAGCGGGCCAGGAGGGCGTCCATCGCCACTTCCAGGTCTCGAACTCCGGAGGTCGCTCCAGGCACCGCCGTTACTCCTCACTCTATTCGCGTCGTGCCTGGCAGAGGGCTCTTAGCCGGGCTGCCGGGCGGCATTAACGTTTACGTACGCATCAAATCTTACGGTCGCCCCCACGGGAGCGTCAACGCGGACCCGACAGCCTAGATCGGCAGGGCTGCCTCGATCGCTGCCATGCTGGCCGGCAGCTCGAACTGACGGCTGGTCATGGTCAGGGCCGTATCCGGGTCCTTGAGGCCGCTGCCGGTGATGACGCAGACGCAGGTGCTCGCCTCCAGACGCACCCCCTGGCGCACCGTCTTGATCAGGCCGGCGACACAGGCGGCCGATGCCGGCTCGCAGAAGATGCCTTCTTCGCGCGCCAGGCGGCCGTACGCCTCGAGGATCTCTTCGTCCGTGACGCTGTCGATGAGGCCGCCGGATTCATCGCGGGCCGTGGCCGCGCTCTGCCAGCTCGCCGGGTTGCCGATCCTGATTGCCGATGCGATGGTCTGAGGGTCGTCCACCGCGTGGCCGAGGACGATCGGCGCAGCGCCGCTGGCCTGAAAGCCCATCAGCCGCGGCCGCCGGGTCGCGATCTCCAGCTCCGCGCACTCCTGAAAGCCGGCCCAGTAAGCCGTGATGTTGCCGGCGTTACCGACCGGGATGAAGAGGCAATCGGGCGCGTCGCCGAGGGCCTCGACGATCTCGAAGGCGGCCGTCTTCTGGCCGGCGATGCGGTGCGGGTTCACGGAGTTGACGAGCGAAACGGGGTGGCGCTCGGCGAAGGCCCGGGCGAGGTTGAGAGCATCGTCGAAGTTGCCCTCGATCGCGACGATCTGGGCGCCGTAGGCGACGCTCTGGGCGAGCTTGCCCTCGGCGATCCGGCCGCGAGGGAGAAAGACGTATGCATCGAGGCCGCAGTTGGCCGCGTACGCCGCAGCGGAGGCGCTGGTGTTTCCCGTAGAGGCGCAGAGCACGGCCCGCGCTCCATCCTCGACCGCCTTTGCCACCGCCAGCACCATGCCGCGGTCCTTGAACGACCCGGTCGGGTTGCAGCTCTCGAGCTTGAAGTAAAGGTCGTCGATGCCGAGCGACGGGCCGATCCGGGCCGAGCGCACCAGGGGCGTGCTGCCCTCGCCAAGGTCGAGGCGCGGCGTTGCCGCCGTCAGCGGCAGGTAGTCGGCGTAGCGCTCAAGAACGCCGACGCGGGCGCTACTCTTCGGCGAAGCGGAGGGCACGGCTCCTCAATTCACGGGCCTCTTTATCGAGGGCGGCGGTCTCGCGCTTGCGAAAGTCCGCTTCGAGCTCGGCGAGGCCGCTGAGGTAGGCGGCGATCTGCTCGCGGTCGGTCACCAGCTTCTCCTCGATTCCCCGTAGGCCGTCGAGGAACGAGGTCATCCGCGTCTCGATCAGCGTCTCGCGCTCGTCATGCTCGTTCAGACGCCGCTCGACCTCGCCCAGCTGGGTGCTCATATCGTTTAGCCGCTCGTTGTGACGCGTCCGCTCCGTCTGCACGA
The DNA here is from genome assembly GCA_963664765.2 of Dehalococcoidia bacterium. Lineage (GTDB taxonomy): Bacteria > Chloroflexota > Dehalococcoidia > DSTF01 > WHTK01 > WHTK01. Next base: position 355,246 of record CAXXWO010000006.1, read on the forward strand.
GCTCGAGACGGTCATCGATCCGGCTCAGGCGGAGAGTGAGGTTCTCGGCGGCCTCGATATCGGTCTCGAGCCGGCGTAGCATCTCGAACGCGCCCTCCGTGCGCTCCCGCTGCACGTCGTCCTCGCGCTGTAGGCCCGCGATGCCACCGCTGAGCCGCGAAAGCTCCTGGTCCACCCGACTCACCTGGGCCTGGATGCGGGCTTGCAGTGAGTCCGCGTCCGTGAGGCCGCCGGCCATGCCCTCGAGGCGCATCGCGAGCTGAGCCGCCGACTCCAGGTTGCGCCGGTTGTGCTCCTCGGCGCCGACGAGCCGCTCCTGCCAGGCCTCGATTATCCGCTCGACCTCACCGAAGCGATGGCTGACGTCGTTGCGCTCCTGGCGGACTCGCTCCGCCTCCGTCAGGTCGTGACGCTCCATCTCTTCGCGGCTCTGACGCAGCGAGTGGATGTCCTCCTGCGCCCGCACCAGCTGCTCCCTGAGCGCGCCGAGGCCGTCCTGAAGGTGGCCGAGGGCGGTCGACTGGCCTGCGAGAGACTGGGCGGTCGACTCGGCCTGGCGCGCCTTCTCGGCCGCGTCCGTTGCCACGCTGCGGCCCTGCTCGGCCGCCTGCTCCGCCAGCGCCAGTTTGCTCTTGATCTCCGCCAGCTCGCTGTGGACCCAGCCGAGGGCGTCAGGGTTGAAGGAGACCTCTCGTTTCGATGTCATGACTCCTCCAAGCGGAGGAAGCTGCCGAGTGCTTCCACTACATCGAGCTCCACCAGCGACTTCAGCGCCTGCTGCATCGAAGCCTCGCGTGCCTCATGCGTCATGATAACCAACTCGGCGGTGCGCGCGTCCATGTCCGCCTCCTTCTGGATGACGGAGGCGATGCTAATGCCCTGGTCGCCGAGCCGTGTCGCGATCTGGGCCAGGACCCCCGGCCGGTCGCTGACGGTGAGGCGGACGTAGTAGCGCGTCAGGAGGTCGGCCATCGGCAGCACGGGCAACACCGTCTGCGCGGCCGCATGAGCTGCGCGGCGGCCGCCGATGATGCTCTGGGCCGCGTCGAGGACGTCGGCGATGACCGCGCTCGTTGCCGGCAAGCTGCCGGCGCCCGGGCCCTGGAAGTGGACGCGTCCGCTGAGGTCGCCCTCGACCTCGACGGCATTGAGGACACCGTCGACCTTTGCCAGGGGCGCTTCCGCCGGCAAGAGCGCCGGGTGGACGCGTGCCTGGATGCCGGCTGCGTCGCAGCGCGCGAGGGCCAGGAGCTTGATCGCGTAGCCGAGCTCGGCCGCGTAGCGGAAGTCCTTGGCCGCGAGGCCCGTGATCCCCTCGCGGTAGATATCCTCTGGCCGCACCGGCGAGCGGAAGGCCAGGCTCGCAAGGATCGCCAGCTTGAAGCGCGCATCCTCGCCCTCCACGTCGTTCGCGGGGTCGGGCTCGGCGTAGCCGAGCTCCTGGGCGCGGCGGAGGACGCCCGCGAAGTCTGCCTCCTCGCGGCTCATCGCGGTGAGGATGTAGTTCGTGGTGCCGTTGATGATCGCCGACAGCGAGACGATCCGGTTGGCGAGCATGTCGCGCCTTAGCGGCGCGATGATCGGGATACCGCTGCCGACGCTTGCCTCGAACAGGAGGTCGACGTCGTGCTCGCGGGCAAGCGTGAGCAGGCGCGGCCCGTGCTTTGCCATAACCTCTTTGTTCGCCGTCACGACGTACTTGCCGGCGGTGAGCGCACGGCTGATGTAATCGAGCGCCGGCTGCTCCACGCCCATGAGCTCGACGACGATATCGATCGCCGGGTCGTCCAGCAGCCGGGCCGCGTCCGTCGTGATCAGGCTCGCAGCGAGGTCGGGCCGCGGCTTCAGCGCGTCTCTGACCAGGGCGCCTGCGAGGACGAGCGGGCAGCCGAGGAGGTCGGCGTAAGCGGCGCCCTTCTCGGCGAGGATCCGGCCGACGCCGCCGCCAACCGTGCCGGCGCCGAGCAAGGCGACCTGGACGGCGCCGTCCTTAGCCACTGGAGCGCGCGGACCGGATCAGGCTGTTTGCGATCTGTCTGACCTGCCCTACAGTCAGACTCCGGGTCACTCCGATCTCGTCGCTGGACGCCAGCAGCAGGTCCAACAAGGACTGCTCATTTACTTGAGCCCGTCCGTCGTCGTCGAAGGGCCGGACCTCCAGGCCCGTGGTCTCGAGGAAGAAAAAGCCCTCATCCACCTCGACGATGTCGCTGACCGTTTCGAAGGCCTGGCTGAAGGCGACCTCCTCGAGCCCCGGGGGCAGGGAGCCGCGCGGCACCCAGCCGAGCTCGCCGGCGCTGCTCCGCGAAACGTGGATGGAGCGCGTCGCCGCCAGGCCGGGCAAGTTGCCATCCGCCGCCAGCTCGTCCTTAATCTCGAACGCTTCCGCCTGCGTGGCGACCTGGAGGAGGCGGACCTCCGCGTGCTCGATCTCGGCCGGCAGCGCCGCGTCGAACTCGGCCCGGAACTTGTCGGCTAGCGCCGCCGCGGTCGCGATCTCGCGGAACTCCTCCAGCGAGAGGCCATCGCTCAAGAGCCGAGTCCGGAGCCGGTCGGCGAACCTCGACCGCGAGGCCTCTTCGGAGACGTTCAAAAGGTCGCGCATGCCCGCCTCCAGCTCCGCCTCCGTCAAGGTCAGGCCGCGAGCCGCCGCCGTCTGTCGCGTTACTTCTTCGCGCTCGATCGTGTCACGGACGCCGATGATGATCCGGCTGAGGTCGTCGGCGCTGAAGGAGAGGCCGCGGGTCTCAGCCCGTGTGCGTCGCTCGAGGAAGAGGAAGTCGAACTTGCGGTCGCCGACCGTGAGGACGGTATCGTGCCGGGGCGCTATACGGTCGGTGTAGTAGCCGTAGGCGGCGAGCGCGAGGGCAAAGGCGACGATCAGGCCGATGCCGGCGTAGAGAAGGAGTGCAGTACGTCGCTCCGGGTCGAGGCCGGCCCAGGGAGCGCTCACTTTGCCAAGGCACGCATCAGGCGAGTCAATGCGCAGGAGCCCCTTTCGCTGGAGTTGCGCTTATTGTCGCCTTTGTGGGCGCCGCCGATCAACGGCTCGGGAACACCCCTGTGACGTGGATGTGCTGGGCGGTAAACGGCAGCAGCGCAATGTGTCTCGCCCGCTTCAGAGCGATGGTGAGCATCCTCTGGTGGCTAGCGCAGGTGCCGGTCTTGCGGCGCGGCTCGATCTTGCCGCGGTCGGAGATGTAACGCCTGAGCTTGCCCGCGTCCTTGTAGTCGATGCTCACCGCCTTGTCGACGCAGAACGAACAGACGCGGCGCCGACCAAAGCGGCCGCCGCCGCCACCACCACCGGGCCGCCGGCGCGGCGGCGGCGGCCGATCGGATCGCGGTCCGGCGGGCGCGTCGGGTCGCGGCCCGGCGGGCGCCGCAGCTTCGGTGGCGGCTGGCTGTGCAGCTTCCTCGGTCGTTTCAGTCACGCTTCAATGCTCCTCAGGTCCCTAACTTGTCGTTGTCCTATTCGTCGTTGAATGGTATGTCTTCCGGCTCCATGTCGCCGCCGCCGCCGCCCGATTCCGGCAAGGTCGCACCCTGGGGCCGGTCGAGGAAGAGCACCTGGTTAGCGATGATCTCCGTCCGGTAGCGCTTCTGGCCGTCGGGGCCGTCCCAGCTCCGGTTTGCCAGCCGGCCCTCGACGAAGACCTTGCGACCTTTCTGGAGGTGCTGGCCCATGAGCTCCGCGAGCTTGTTCCAGGTGACGATCGTAAACCACTCCGTCTCCTCTCGCCGCTCGCCGTCGGAGCCGAAGGATCGGCTCACCGCGAGGCGAAAGGTGGTCACCGCGCTGCCGTTGGCCGTATAGCGCATCTCCGGGTCCGTCCCTAGGTTGCCGATCATCATTGTCTTGTTCAGGCCGTCCGGCATAGCCGCTTCCCTTTGCCGACTCTTGTCGCTTCTACTCCCCAGCCTTGACGACGAGGTGCCGCAGGACCTCTTCGGAGATCCGCAGGGCGCTCTCGAGCTCGCCGATCCGGCTCGGGTCGAGGCGGACCTGATGGAGGACGTAGTTACCGTCGAGGTGGCTTCGAATCGGGTAGGCGAGCCGTCTGCGGCCCCAGTGGTTGACGTCAACCACCTCGCCGCCGTGGCCCGTGACCGACTCTTGAAGGCGTTCGAGGCTCGCTGGGACGGCGTCCTCGGCAATATCGGGACGAAGGATGACTACGAGTTCGTAGTCGCGTAGGCCGTTCGCGACCAATCTGTTCTCCTTAAGGGGCGAAGTTTACGTTCGTCGGTGCTCTCTCAAGTAGCGCCCTATTCTAGGTTTCGCTCGGAGGTCAAGTCAATCCGCCGCCGGCGGCAGCGGCCCGGATCGAACCTGAGAGGCGCTGCCTATGCTAGAATTACATGCTGAATTGATAAGCTTCCTGATCGGTGGTGGGAGGTAGTGGGGTTGGAGGCCGGCTTCACGAGGAGGCGCCTGCTGATCTCATTGCTGCTCTCCGTCCTCATCGCCGCCTTCCTCGGCGGCGCGCTCGCCGGCGGTCTCGTGAGCTTGCTTGCGCGGGACTCCGACGGCGCCGACGCCGGCCCGAGCCTGGGCCAGGAAGGCCCGCTAGAAGCAGCGCCGGACCTGCAGGACGCAGTCGCAGAGGCCGTTGCCGCCGCGCTGCCGTCCGTGGTTACGGTGATCAACGAGATCGCGCCGAGCCCGGAGTTTCCCGAAGGCGGCATCGGCGGCGGCGCCGGCTTCATCTTCGACGATAGCGAGGGCCTGATTCTCACGAACGAGCACATCGTCCGTAGCCCCGGTAAGCTCTCCGTCCTCCTCAATGGCGGTGAGGTCCGCCCGGCAACGATCGTCTCCGACGACGCTCCCTTTACCGACCTTGCAGTGATCAGGATCGCGCCGGCCGGCCTCGAGGCGCTCAGCCTCGCGGACTCGGACGACCTCGTACCGGGTCAGACGGTAATCGCGATCGGCAGTCCGGACATCGACTACAGCAATAGCGTCAGCGTCGGCGTCGTCAGCGGCCGCGGGCGGCGCAAGCAGCTCAACGGCGTCTGGCTGGAGGACCTCATCCAGACCGACGCCGCGATCAACACCGGCAGCAGCGGTGGGCCGCTGCTAAACCTGAGAGGAGAGGTCGTAGGCGTCGTGACCTTTCGTGACGTCGGCGCCGCTGACCCGCTCTTCGGCATCTCCTTCGCGATCTCCAGCCGCACCTTCCTGCCGATCGTCCGCTCGATCCAGCAGGGCGGCGCCTTCCCGAGGCCCTACTTCGGCATCGATTACGAGACCGTGGTGCCGGCGTTCGCGGCCGCGAACGAGCTCGGCGTCGAGGACGGCGCCTACGTCAGCCGCGTCGTCGAAGCGAGCCCGGCGGCGAAGGCCGGCATCCGCGCCGGCGACGTGATCCTCCGCATCGGTGAGACCGACCTCGGCGCCCGCAGCTCCTTTATCGATGCCCTTGCGGCCGCCCCAATCGACGCGAGCGTGCCCGTCCTGCTCTGGCGCGGCGGCCAGGCTGAGGAGGTCGTGGTCGAGGTGACGGCGCGATGAGCGAGCAAGGACCGTTCGACCGAATCGTCGAGTCGTCCGCGACTCACGACCGCAGCGCCAGGGTGATCCTTATCGGCCTCGGCGTCCTCGGTCTCCTCCTCCTCGTCCTCGTCCTGCCGCCGTTGTCGCTCCTCAGCGGCGGAAGCGATGGCGAGCCGACAGGCAGCGCCGGCGGCGGCACGGCCGGCGACAGCGCCCTGCCGCGAGTGCCGGCCGGCTTCCAGGCGCTGAGCATCCTCATGAAGCCGGCTGAATCCGAGGGAGTGGAGGGCACGGAAGGTCCCTACGCGCTCGAGCTCAGCCTGGTCGCGCCGGTCTCCGACAGCCGCAACCTCGGCCTTTACACGAACCGCGACGGCACCTGGGAGCGGCTCGCCGGCGCTCAGCTCGTGGAAAACGGCACTGCCGTGCGCGGCCAGGTCGATCGCTTGCCGGCCAACGTTGCCGTCTTGCGGCGGACCTCGGCCGCGGTGCGGATCAACGGCTTGCTACCGGCCGGCAGCGATCTGGACCCGGCGGCTAGCGAGGTCGTTCGGATCATCAACCCGACCGGCCTCAGCCCCAGCGCCGACGGCGGCGTCAGCGGCTCCGCGGCCGACGTCTCGCCGGCCGGCACCAGCATCATGCCGATGGTCCGAGCCGCATCGCAGGCCGATATCGACGCCGTCAACGCGATCCTCGCCTCGCCGGCGCTGACCGAGGCGCACGTAGTTAGCCTCGAGCAGGTCGCGCTGGCGGCAGGCAACACCGGCGTCGACATCGACTATGCAGACGTCGCTCTGGCGCGGCGAGCGGACTTCACCGCCTTCGTCGCGACTCTCGCGGAGCGGCTGCACCAGTCGAGCCGGTCGTTGAGCCTGACGCTGCCCATGCCGATCAGGAAAGGCAGCGCCTCCTGGGACACGGAAGCCTACGACTGGGAGGAGATCGTCCGGACCGCCGACTTCGTCAAGCTGACTCCGGAGCCCGACCCCTCGCTCTACTTCGCCGCTATGGAGGAGGTGCTGGCCTTCCTCAAGCCGAAGGTCGACCTCGGCAAGGTCAGCCTTGTCCTGTCGCGGCAGAGCCACGAGAAGCGGAGCGACGGCCTTGGCCGCCTCAGCCTGCACGAGGGTCTCGCGATCGCGAGCGAGGTCGAGGTACGGACCACCTCTCGGATCGTCCCGCAGGTGAAGGTCAGCATCGTCGGCCGCAACATCCTCCAGGGCGAGGGCGCCACCGGGCTGCGCTGGGACGAGGAGGCTCATGCCGTGGCCTTCGCCTACCCGGGCCGCGGCGGCCTGCGCACGGTCTGGCTCGAGAACAGCCTCAGCCTCGCATTTAAGCTCGACCTCGCCGACCGGTTCGGCCTCGGCGGCGTCGCCTTCGACGACGTCTCTGCCGACAGCGAGGCGCCGGACTTCTGGGACCTGGTCACTGCCTACGCCGAGACCGGGCGCGTCGCCCTCGTGCGGCCCAACGGCCCTTTGCTGCGGCCGGTATGGCTGAGCCAGGCGGGCGAGCTCGCGATCAACCCCGCGGACGAGCAGGGTGCCGTCATCTGGACGGCGCCCGCTCAGGCCGGCGTCTACGACGTCTCCTTAATCGTCAGCGATGGCGTCATCCGCGCCACACAGAAGCTGATCCTCGAAGTCAACGAAGGCGAGACGACGCTGCCGGCTCTAGCGCCGCTCTCGCCCTGAGGCTAACCCGTTGCGCGTGATCGGCGGCAGCGCCGGCGGCCGGACTTTGAAAGGCCCCAAGCGGGCCGGCACCCGGCCTACCTCCGACCTCGTGCGAGGCGTGATCTTCGAGCTCATCGCCGCTCACTGCGAGCCGCCCGCCCGCGTCCTCGATCTCTACAGCGGCACCGGCGCCCTCGGCATCGAGGCCCTCAGTCGCGGCGCCGAGCACTGCGACTTCGTCGAGGCCGACGCCAAAGCCTGCGCCGTGATCCGGGAGAACCTGGCTCTCACCGGCCTCGGCGGCCACGGCAAGGTCTACCCCTTGGCCGTAGCGAAAGCCGTGGGCCGCCTGGCGGGGCCTTACGATCTGGTAGTCGCCGACCCGCCGTATGAGTATGATCGGGCGGAGGCGGATCTGGAGCGGCTCGTCGCTGCCGGCTTGCTCGATCCCGAGGGCGCGCTGGTCGTCGAGCACTCGAAGCGCCATCTCTGGCCGGAGGAGTTCGCCGGACGGCAGCAGCTCCTGGACCGCCGCCACGGCGACACGCGAATAACGATCTACCGCTGAGGGAGCCCTTGACGACAGCAGTCTTCGCCGGCCGCTTCGATCCCGTCACGAACGGTCATCTCGACATCGCCCACCGTGCCGCCGCGCTCTTCGAGGAGCTCGTGATCGGCGTCAGCGCGGCGCCGCAGACCCTGTTTACCTCCGAGGAGCGGGTCGAGATGTTCCGGGCGGCGATCGACGACCAGGCGCACGTCCGCGTCCTGCCGATCGAGGGCCTCACCGTCGATTTCGCCCGCACGGTCAACGCGACCGTGCTCGTCCGCAGCATGCGCGGCGGCACCGACTTCGACTACGAGTTCGATATGGCCCTGATGAACCGCAAGATGGAGCCGGCGATCGAGTCCGTTTACCTCATCGCCCGCCTCGAGAACCTCTTCATCAGTGGCACTCGCATCCGCGAAGTCGCCGCCCTCGGCTACGACGTCGCCGACATGGTGCCCGCTCACGTCGCCGTTGCCCTGCGCGCGAAGTTCCCTAACCGCTGAGGAGAGACCGTGGACATCCTTCACCTGATCGACGTTTTGGAAGAGCTCGTGGCGGGAGCACGTCGCATTCCCGTCGGCCAGGGCATCGTCCTCGACCGGCGCCGGCTGCTCGAGCTGATCGACCAGATGCGCTCGACCGTGCCCTGGGAGGTGAAGGAAGCGCAGGAGGTCGTCGCCGAGAAAGACGGCGTCCTCGAGGAGGCGCGGCGCGAGGGTGAGGGCATCGTCCACAAAGCGGAGCTGGAGGCGCAGACGCTGCTCGACGAGACGACGATCCTTCAGGCTGCGGAGCGCGAAGCGCAGGAGATCATCGGCCGGGCCGACGCCCGCGCCGCCGCCGTCCTCGAGGACGCTCAGCAGCAGATGCAGGCGAAGATCGGCCAGGCGGAGCAGGCGGCCGCCAACCAGATGGACGAAGCCGACCGCTACGCCCTCGAGATGCTCCGCCGCCTCGACCAGCAGCTCGCCGCCTTCAGCTCCACGGTGCGCTCCGGCATCGACTCGCTCGAGCTGCGCAGCGCCGAGACCGCCGCCGAGGCCGACCCGGCGCCGGAGAGCGGACCGGGAGACGCGCTCTAGTCCGACACCCTAAGGGCCGACGAAGTCGATAAGCGCCTGCTTGAAGGCGGCGGCGGCGGCGCTCTGGAGGAGCTCCGTGCCGTGGGCGGCGCCGTCGAAGAGGCGGCTCTCCTTCGGTTCCGGCGCGCTGCTGAGGAAGAAGGCGACGGCGTCCGGGGCATCGCCGTCGCCGCGGCTGGCGATGAAGAGCTTGGGCTCGCCAACGCCCGCGACGTCCTGGCGGGCGTCGAGGCCCCGGAACTCGGCCGGGGCTGAGACCGCTACGACGCCGGCGAAGTCGCGTCGGGCCGCGACTTTCAGCGCCGCCGTGCCGCCGAAGCTCGCACCGACGACGTAGATCAGCGGGTAGTCCCGCGATTCCATGAAGCTCGCGGCCGCCTCGAGGTCGAGGTCGACCTTCGCCGCGTCCTTCTCGCCGCCGGTCTCGCCGTAGCCGCGAAAGTCGAAGGTCAGCGTCGCGATGCCGGACGCCGCGAGCTCGCGAGCGAAGTCCTGCCAGGCGATCTGGTCGCGCGGGAAGTCGTGGGCGAAGATCACGATCCGCTGCTTCGGCCCCGGGACGCTGTAGAGGTGGCCTCGGATAGTAACGCCGTCGCTCGTGCCGAAGGCTACGGCCTCATCCGCTACTGCCCCGCCTGGAGGCGCCGTTGGCGATGCCTCGGCGGATGGCTTCGTCGCGCTGGCGCCCGGCGTCAGGGAGCCGTCCGGGCCGTCGTCACCGCCGCCGTAGGCGATCAGCGCCGCCGCGACGAAGAGGCTGGCACCGACGAGGAGGCGCCGCGGCATGAGGCGTCTCATAGCGCCCGGCGAGGCGTCGCAGGGTTGGTCAACGCCGCTGCCGTCATGACTAACGTACGACGATGTTCACGAGCCGTCGCGGCACGAAGAGGACGCGCACGAGCTCGTGGCCATCCGTGAAGGCCAAGACCCGCGGGCTCGCGAGGGCCAGCGCCTTCGCCTCCTCCTCGCCGATCTCGACCGGCGCCTCGAAGCGGTCGCGCAGCTTGCCGTTCACCTGGACGACGAGCGTAAAGGTCTCGGACGCGGCCAGATCCTCCTGCCAATGCGGCCAGCTCTGCTGGTGGACGCTGTAGGGATGGCCCGTGCGCGTCCAGAGCTCCTCGGCGATATAGGGCAGGCTGGGCGCCAGCATGAGGACCAGCGTCTCCGTCGCTTCCCGCCAGGCCTCGGCGTCCACCGGCCCCGCCTCGCGGGCGCGGCCGAGGAAGTTCGTCAGCTCCATGAGGGCGGCGATCATCGTATTGAAGTGGAGCCGGTTGAGGTCCTCGCCGACCTTCCTCAGCGTGCGGTGGGTCCAGTGGCGCATCTCCTTCGCCGCCGCCGGCGCGACCTCGCCAAAGGCCGGCTCCTCGAGGACGAGCGGCCAGAGGCGGTTTAGCCAGCGGTAGATGCCGCGCAGCCCCTCCTCGCTCCAGCTCACGTTCTGGTCGAAGGGCGCCATGAACAGCTCGTAGCCGCGCAGCGAGTCGGCGCCGAAGCGCTCGACGACGCTGTCCGGCGTGATCACGTTGCCGCGGCTCTTCGACATGCGCAGGCCGTCCGGCGCGTGGACCACGCCCTGGTTCATGAGCTTCGCGAACGGCTCCTTGAACGGGACGAGGCCGGCGTCGAGCATCACCTTGGTCCAGAAGCGGGCGTAGAGGAGGTGCATGACCGCGTGCTCGGCGCCGCCGACGTAGAGGTCGACCGGCAGCCAGTAGCGCATCGCCTCCGGGTCGAAGGGGCCATCCTCGCTCTCCGGGCTCGTGAAGCGAAGGAAGTACCAGGACGAGCAGGCGAAGCCGCCCATCGTATCCGTCTCCCGCTCCGCCGGGCCGCCGCAGACCGGGCAGGTCGTCTCCACGAACTCTGGCAGGGAGGCGAGGGGGCTCTTGCCCGTGCCGGCGGGCTCGTAGCGCTCGACCTCGGGCAGGAGAACTGGCAGCTGCTCCTGGGGCACCGGCACGACGCCGTCTTGCGGACAGTAGACGATCGGGATCGGCGCTCCCCAGTAGCGCTGGCGCGAGATCAGCCAGTCGCGCAAACGGTAGCTGACCGTACGCTTGCCCCAGCCCTCCTTCTCGACCGCGTCGGCGATTGCCCGGGCGCCGTCCTCGTTCGTGAGGCCATCGAAGGGGCCGGAGGCGACCATCATCCCGGCCGCGACGTAAGCCTCCGTCAAGGGCGTCCCGTCGTCGCCGGGCGGCGCGATCACCGCTTTCACGGCGAGGCCGTACTTCGCTGCGAACTCGAAGTCGCGCTGGTCGTGGGCCGGCACCCCCATCACGGCGCCGGTACCGTAGGTCGCGAGGGCGTAGTCGGCGATGAAGATCGGCACGCGCTCGCCGTTGAGGTGGTTGAGGCAGTAGGCGCCGGTGAAGACGCCGGTCTTCTCTCGTTCCGTCGACAGGCGCTCGATCTCCGTCGTGCGCCGCGTCTGCTCGACATAAGCATCGACGGTGGCGCGCTGCTCCGGCGTCGTGATCCGGTCGACCAGCGGCTGCTCCGGCGCCAGCACCATGAAGGTGACGCCGTAGACCGTGTCTGGCCGCGTCGTGAAGACGCCGATCTCCGTCGCGTCGCCGGCGGCCGTCTCGAGGCCGAAGCTGATTTCGACGCCCTCGCTGCGGCCGATCCAGTTGCGCTGCATCGTCTTGATTCGCTCCGGCCAATCGAGGCCCTCGAGGTCGTCGAGGAGGCGGTCGGCGTAATCCGTGATCTTGAAGAACCACTGCGGCAGGTCCCGCTTCTCGACCGGCGTTTGGCAGCGCCAGCAGAGGCCGTTCTCGACCTCCTCGTTCGCCAGCACGGTAGCGTCGGTCGGGCACCACCAAGAAGACGAAGTCTTGCGGTAGGCGAGGCCGCGCTCGTAGAGGAGGAGGAAGAACCACTGCGTCCAGCGGTAGTAGGCCGGCGCGCTCGAGTTGATTTCGCGCGACCAGTCGTAAGAGGTGCCGATCAGCCGCAGCTGGCGCCGGTAGTTGTCGGTGTTGAGGCGCACGGTCTCGGCTGGCGGGATGCCCGTCTCGAGCGCCCGGTTCTCGGCCGGCAAGCCGAAGGCGTCCCAGCCCATGGGGTGGAGGACGCTAAAGCCGCGCATGCGCTGGTAGCGGCTGATGACGTCGGTCGGGACGTAGTTGCGGGCATGGCCGACCGAGAGGCCGTCGCCGCTGGGGTAGGGGAAGAAGTCGAGGCAGTAGAACTTCGGCTTGGCGGCGTCCTCACGGCTCTTGAAGAGCTCGTCTCGCTCCCAGCGCTCCTGCCAGCGCGACTCGATCGCGGCCGGGTCGTAGCGATCCGGTCGCGCCTCGGTCGGCTCCTGGGGCTGCGTTTGAGTCATATCGCCTCGATTCTACTGTAGCTTCGGGGCCGGCAAAAGGCTACGCTGCCGCCGTCCCGCCTTGACGGCGCCGGCGGTGCGCCCGTACGTTGGAGGCGGTAGGCAGATGGAGAGCGATCCGTGAGCTGCGAGCCCGAGACTGCCGGCGTCCTTCGCGCCGCCGGCCAGAAAGTGACGCCGCAGCGGATGCTCATCCTCGGCAGCGTCCGCCACGCCAGGGGCCACATGACCGCCTCTCAGATCCTCGAGGAGGTGCGCGCCTCCTACCCCTACGTCGACGCTTCGACCGTCTACCGCACCCTCGCCTCCGCGAAGGAGCTGCGCCTCGTCAGCGAGACGGACCTCGGCAGCGGCGACAATCACTTCGAGTGGATCGGCGGCGACCGCCACCACCACCTCATCTGCCGGGTCTGCGGCGGCGTCAGCTCGCTCGAGGAGCGCTACCTAAAAGAGCTCGCCGCGGCCGTCGTCGGTGACACCGGCTTCATGCCAGACCTCGACCACATCGCCTTCTTTGGCGTCTGCACGGCCTGTCGCGCCAAGGTCGAGGACTAGCGCCGGCGCGCACCTCGCCTCGCCGGTTCGGCCTGCGCCCGCTCTTTGCTAACCAGGGTTACCGAGCGCAGCTCGACGTAACGAAGGTCGCCGAGGCGGCCGGTCGGCGTCGCCTCGATCGCGAGGCGCTGTCGGAAAAGAGAGGGCCGTCGAGGACGACCGTGTGGTACTCGCCCTGCTCGCCGGCAACGTCCAGGCCGCGCGTCCCGCCCAGCTCGCGCAGCTCGGCCAGGCTGGCGCGGTCGAGGGGGCGGCCGAGCCACGCCTCCGAAAGGGGCGGCGTCCGCACCGCGGAGAAGACGGCTTCGAAGCCGAGGCCGATGACGCGCTCGACCAGCACCACGCGATCGCTCTCCCAGAGCGGCGTCAGGACCTCGATGCCGGTGCCGGCGGCGCACTGGCGGATCCAGTTCTGCCGGCCGTCGACCGCCGCGATGTCGCCGCTGATGACGGTCCCGATGCCCTGTCGCTCCGCCAGCTGGGCGAGGGCGGTGCGGTAAGCGGCCTCGTAGGGCGGCCGGATCTCGACCTCGAGATGCGCGATCGCGAGCGACTCGACCTGGCGGCGCACGACCGCCAGCGGGTGGGCCCGAAACTCGGCGCCGGGCGGCACGAAGGTCACGAGGAGGCTCACGGCCAAGCCGAGCCGCCGCGCCTCGAAAAGGGCGAGCGTGCTGTCCTTGCCTCCCGTCCAAAGGACGGCAGCGGTACCGGCGCTCATCGCGTTATTTTAGGGAACTATATACTTGACTCCCTAGAGTGTGGATGGTATTATCTCCATGTAAGGAGATCAACTATGGCGCACGGCAACCTGACGATCAGCACCTTTGAACTATTCGAGATGATACCGGATGCCGAGGCTGCCCGTCTCTACCTTGAAGAGCGGCGCTGGCATGGTTCACCAGCCTGCCCACTATGCGGAGCCTTCGAAAACATCACCGCCCGTACTGGTGGACGCGTGGGTTATTACCGTTGCCACGATTGCGCCGGAGAGTTCACCGTTCGGACGGGGACAATATTCGAGCGCTCCCATGTTCCGCTCAACAAATGGATTTATGCGATGTACCTAGTGGTGACGGCGCGCAAAGGCATCTCATCGCTGCAACTTTCTAAGGAGATCGGGGTCACGCAGAAGACGGCCTGGTTCATGCTGGGACGTCTCCGCGAGGCGTGCGGCGGCGACTCCGATACACTGCGCGGCATCATAGAGGTCGACGAGACCACATCGGCGGGAAGGAGCACAACAAGCACGCCTCAAGGAAGCTCCGCGCGGGGCGCGGGACCGTCGGGAAGCAGCCCGTTCTCGGCCTGCGTGAGCGCGGCGGGAAGTCAATCGCCCAGCCGATTGCCAGCACGGACGCGGCTACACTCCGAGCCATCATCGAGCAGCACGTAGTCCCAGGGGCCACTGTCTACACGGATGAGCACGGCGGCTACAACGCCCTTGCGGGCTACTCGCGAGGCACAGTCAACCACGGCGCACGCGAATACGTCGGTGCGGGCGACATTCACATCAATTCGGCGGAGTCGATGTGGGCAGTGCTCAAGCGCAGTATCTATGGCACATGGCACCAGGTCAGCGTCAAGCACCTGAGTCGCTACGTGAATGAGGCGACCTTCCGACTCAATGAGGGTAATATCCAGCAGCACACGCTAGACCGGCTCGCGGCCTTCGCCGCCAACGCCTTCAGTGCGCGGATCACCTATGAGGAGTTGATAGCATGAGCGAGGCGCTAGACGCGATCACAGACAAAGTGCTGGCGTACCGTCCAGAGCAACAGCCACTCAAGGTTATCGCAGGCACACCGGACACACCACTTGTGATTGGCGACATCCAGATTCCCTGCTATGTCTTGGAGGACGAGCCAGAGTGGTGAGTCAACGGGGGGTCACGGCGGGCATAGGTCTTAATCCTGGCGCCGGCTTTAGAATGCCCCAATTCATGGCATCTAGGGGCATCGCTGAATACGTTTCCCCTGATTCAGGGCCGGCCTTGAATAGGCCCATTCTTTTCAAGAATCCAGCCGGAGGGGGCAATGTCTACGGCTATCCAGCGACGCTTCTCACGGATATCTGTGGGGCGGTGCGTCCATCCCGTCGGGATGGACGCTTGTCGCCAAGCCATACGCATATAGCCGAGCGGTGTGAAGTGTTGCTGCAAGGTCTCGCCAAGGTCGGAATCATCGCCCTCGTCGATGAGGCCACAGGCTACCAGTACATTCGTGAGGAGCGGGCACTCGCCACCATTCTTGAACGGTTCATCGCAAAGGACCTCCAGCGGTGGACCCGCACGTTCCCTTATGTATTCTACGAACAGATATTCCGACTCAAGGGCTGGGGCAGCGCTGAAGGCGTGAATCGCCCATCCGTGATCGGGCACTACACGAACGACTTCGTGTATGCCCGTCTTGCGCCCGGTATCCTGGACGAGCTTCGTAAGCGCAATCCCGTGCTGCCACATGGATGGCGGCGCAACCGCCATCACCAATGGTTTACTGAGGAATACGGCCACCCCGCGCTTAAAGACCACTTGCTGGGCATTGTGACGCTGATGCGCGGTGCGGCTACTTGGGATGGCTTCAAGCGCTCTCTAGATCGCGCCTACCCGAAGATCAACACCACGATGGCTATGCCGCTGGACGAAGATTAGGAGACGAGGGAGGGGCAACCCCCCTTGTCAGTCGACTATGCTAGCCGACTACTTATGCACATCACATCGCACACGGATAGGCCACGACCGCTTCCCCGGGGGAGGCGGTACATGAACACCGTTGCGCGTGATCCACGCTCTGAAAATATAGTGGCAATTACTACAATTCATATGGATACCCTCAGATAGACTCGCCTGGAAGGTCCGTCGACTTCGGGAGCTTGACCACACGGACTGGCTGAAGCAGACTTCAGCTGCATTAGTCTGTGGGAGTCCCTCCCAGGCGGCATTGCGAGGAGGCCCTGCTGATACAGGGCCTCCTCACTTTCAGTGCCTCAGTGGTTGAGGCACAAAAAAGCCCTTCTTCTTCAACGAGAGAAGGGCTTGCGCTCTTGAGTCGGTAGGGGTTAAACTACATCATCTCAGTTGCGCGAGGCCTGACCTCGCGAGAGTTTTCTGAAGCCGTCGCGCTCAACGACGGCTTCTTCTTATTACTTGGCAATCCTAGTGCACGAATGATCTGGTTGTCAAGTTTTTGGTGTACGTGCCTACACCATTACGGCTGAGAGATAATACCACCCGCACACTAGGGAGTCAAGTATATAGTTCCCTTATTTTAAGCCTGAAGCGGGTCGAGGACGGATCGCCCTGCCGATCTTCCCGTCTCCGGCCGTCCCCGCTACACTGGGCCTCGACCGTTGATGAGGAGCCTCTGACGGCAGCGGCGGCTTCCGGGCCAGCATGTCGTCGAGTCCAGCATAGAAAGGGTTGCCATGACTTCCGATCGGCGCGTATTCACCCTCGAGGAGCTTGCCGGCTTGCAGCCCGGCCTCGGCCGCTTGATGCCGGAGATCGGCGCCCGGGCCTGGAAGCTCTACTACGCCGCGAAGGCGGAGAACTGGCCGCTGGCGACTTTTCAGCTCAACGAGATGCGCGGCCTGTTTCTCATGGGCGCCTTCACGCGGCCAAAGTACGAGAAGGACCTCAAGGAGTACGTGGACGGCGTCTTCGCGGCGGTGAAAAACGGGATCCTCCACAAGGACTTCCAGGAGTTCGAGACGGCCTTCAACGAGGCCGTCAAGGTCGGCAACGACTTCCACGACACCTATGACAAGCCCTACATCCAGTGGAAGGTGCCGGCCATGCCGCCGCCGGACCTCGATCTGACGCCTCGCTCCTGACGCACGAGAAGGCCGGCCGGGCGGCCCCGCCGCCGCGACGAAGCAGAAGCGAGAAGGCCCACAGGGCCCACGATTGGGCAACTTAGCGCGTGCCGGTGGCGGGCGAGCCGATTCGATGCCTGCCGCAGCACGACGCGAGCCTGCCGAGCCGTTAGAGGAGCACCCATGGCGATCTTTCTCAGCAACGACGACGTTCGCCGCCTTCTCTCGGTCGAGGAGTGCGTGGCCGTGATGGAGGACCTCTTCCGCCAGGAGGCGGCCGGCCTCGTCGAGAACCTGCCGCGCCAGCGCATTCGCTTCCCGAAGTCGAGCGCGACCCTCATGGGTGGCAGCGTCCTCGGCTCCCATGCCTACGGCGTGCGTCACTCCTCCGTCGACCTCCTCTACAACACGGATAACGGCGTGCTCGACGCGGTGATTGAGCCCCGCACTCTGGCCTGGATCCGGACCGGCGCCGCTACCGGCGTTGCCGTGAAGCACATGTCCAGCCCGGACGCCGCCGTCGTCGGCATCATCGGCACCGGCCATCAGGCGATAACCCAGCTCGAGGCGGTTTGCGCCGTCCGGCCGGTGAAGCTCGTCAAGGCGTTCAGCCGCACGGAGGAGAACCGCAACCGCTTCGCGTCCGAGATGCGCGAGCTCCTCGGCGTCGACGTCCAGCCCGTGGCGACGCCGGACGAGTGCGTCCGCGGCTCCGAGATCGTCGTCGTGATCACGAACGCGCGCGAGCCGGTGTTCGACGGCGCCCTGCTCGAAGCGGGTGCGCACGTCAGCGCCGCCGGCTCGAACGGTTGGCGCCGCCGCGAGGTCGACGAGGCCACGGTCGAGCGCGCCGCCCTGGTCGCGGTCGACGACCTCGAGCAGGCGAGGATCGAGTGCGGCGACCTGATCTGGGCGGCGGAGCGCGGCAGCTTTCGCTGGCGCCAGGCCGTGGAGCTGCACGAGGTCGTGAGCGGCAAGGTCAGCGGCCGGCCCGCGGCGGACGCGATCACCCTCTTCGAGAGCCAGGGCATCGGCATCGAGGACGTCGCCGCCGGCGCCTACGTGCTCGAAAAGGCGAAGGCGCAGGGCGTCGGCGTTGAGCTGCCCTTCTAGGCCGTTTTGAGCCGTGACCATCGCGAGCAAACCGCAAGCTCTCGCAGAGGCGTAGTAACGAGTATGAAGAAGCCAGCACTCAGCCACCATCAGGAATACCTGGTCGAGGAGTTCGCCGAGGACTACCTCGCCCGCCGCCTCGGCCGGCGCGACCTTCTGCGGCGCGTCCTTCTGATCACGGGCAGCATCCCGCTGACGGCCGGTGCTCTCGTCGCCCTCGGCTGTGGCGGCAGCTCCGAGCCGGAGCCCGATCCGGAGGCGACTGCGACGCTCGTGCCGCCCCAGGCGACCGTGCCGCCCCAGGCGACCGTGCCGTCCACGACCGGCGGTGTCGGCCCGGGCGTGTCGCTGACCGACCCGGACATCGTCCTCGCGGACGTGTGCTTCGCTGGTGCCGCGTCTGAGGTCCTCGCCTACCTGGCGCGGCCCAAGGCGGAGGGCACCTACCCGGGCGTAATCGTCATCCACGAGAACCGGGGCCTGGTCGGGCACATCAAGGACGTCGCCCGCCGCTACGCCAAGGAGGGCTTCGTCGCCCTCGCCGTCGACCTCGTGTCGCGCCAGGGCGGCAGCACCGCCGATCTCGCCGCGAACACCGGCTTCCTCGGCCGCGCCGCTCCCGAAGACCTCGTCGCGGACCTCGATGCCGGCCTCGCCTATCTCAAGGCCCAGCCGTTCGTCCTGGCGTCCGCCCTCGGCGTCACCGGCTTCTGCTTCGGCGGCGGCTATACATGGGAGCTGGCGATCGCCAGCTCCGAGATCAAGGCCGCGGTGCCCTACTATGGCACCGTCCGCCTCGTCGACGACCTGGCGAAGACCGAGGCGGCGATCCTCGCCGTCTACGGCGGCAGCGACGCGCGCGTCACGGGCCAGCGGCCGGAAGTCGAGCAGAGCCTCCAGGCCGCGGCCAAGACCTTCGAGATCAAGGTCTACGACGGCGCCGGCCACGCCTTCTTCAACGACACGGGCGGGCGCTCCGACGCCGAAGCCGCCACGGACGCCTGGCAGTCGACGCTGGCCTGGTTCCGGCGCTATCTGGCCGTCTAGTTAGTCAAAGTGATGGTGGCGTTGCCTGCCGGCTCGTGCCTACGAGCTGGTCGGCCTCCTCGCGCGTGAGGCGCCCGTCCGCCACCATTGCGGCGCCCTGAGCCGGCGATAGCTCCGAGCGGGAGAGCGCCTCCATTCGCAGGTCGCGCAGGGGCTTGAAGAGGCCGAAGAGGAGCACGACCAGGACGATCAGCAGCGAGGACGAGACGGCGATCGTCGCCGGCGCCCCGACCGCGTCGGCAGCGAACGTGATCGGCAGGACGCCGAGGGGCATCGCCCCGAACGACATCAGCATCAAAGACATCACCCTGCCCCGCAGCTCGCCCGGCACGCTGGCCTGGATTACGGTGTTGTTCGTTGCCATGAAGAGCATCTGGCCGGCGCTGGCCATTGCGATGAAGAGCAGCGCCATGCCGAAGAAGGGCGCGAGCGCGAAGGCGACGAGGAAGGCGCCCATGACGAGGCCGCCGATCAGGAGCAGCCGTCCCTTCCACGCCTGGCGGTCCATGTTGGCCGAGACTACGGCGCCTAATAGGCCGCCGATGCCGGAGACGGCGGCGAGCATACCGAGCCCGGAGGGGCCGCGGTCGAACACCTCTTTCGCGAAGACCGGCAGGATCTGCTGCACCGGGAAGCCGAAGAGCGGCACCAGCATGCCGGCGAGGATCAGGAAGCCGATGGTGCGATTCTCGAGGACGTAGCTGACGCCCTGGGAGAACTCATCGAAGAAGCGCCCCGTCTTGGTCATGCCGGTCAGGCCATGCGTCGGCAGGGCGAACTCCGAAGCCGTCGCGATCACGAAGAGCAGCGCCGTCAGCAGGTAGACCCAGCCCAGGCCCAGCGGCGCGATCAGGAGGCCGCCGAGGGCAGGCGCGACGATTCGGGTCAGGTTCACGCCGCCCATCTGCAGGGAGATCGCGTTCATCAGCTTGTGCTGCGGCACGAGCAAAGGGACAAGCGCCTGCCGGGCCGGCATGTTGAAAGCGAAGACGGTCCCCGTGACCAAAGAGACGGCGAGCAGGTGCCAGAACTCGATCCAGTCGGCGATGATCAGGACGGCGACGACGGCGCTGGCAATGGCCGCGACCGACTGGGTGACGATGAGCAGGGTGCGCTTGTTCACGCGGTCAGCGATCACGCCACCTAAAGGAGCGGCGAGGAGCATAGGCAGCGAGATCGAGACCGAGACGAGCCCCAGCGCCGAGGCGGCGCCGGTGAGGTCGAAGGCGAGGAAGCCGCGCAGGATGAACTGCATCTGCATGCCCATGAAGAAGGCGAGGTTGCCGGTGAAGTACCAGGCGTAGTCGCGCTCGCTCAGCGAGGCGAAAGTCGCCGCCCAGAAGGCAGGCCGGCGCGTCGAGGTCGCGCTCGCTTCCGGCTCCTGCGCTTCCCTGTCGTGGCTGGACATGAAGCTCCAAGCCTCCCCAGGCTATCGGCCGGCGCCCGACTAAGAATTCGTTGGCATCTGGCCAGGCATTCTCGCGGCCGTTCTTATCTTAGACCATGCCACTTGGCCTACCCGGTCACGCGCGGCAGGACGGACGGTTGACCTTCGTGCCGCGAAAGAGGAGATTGGGGATTAGGCAGGCGCAGCAGTGACGCTTGACCACGTCCCATTTTCTCGGTAACAGCTGGCGTCGTAACGAGCGTCCGCGGAGGTTCACATGGCGGACGAGACGGAATCGGGCACCTCGATCCTGGGTCGAGCGAAGATCGGCCTGCTCATCGGTGCGCTGGCCGGTGCCGCCAGCGTCGGCGTCCGCTCCTGGCGAGAAGCGAAGCGCCGCCGCGAGCCGGAGATGGAGCTGACCCGCGAAAGCGTCGCCTACTCGATCCCCTGGATCAGGGGCCCGGGCGCGGAGGCGCGGCCTCTCGGCCTCGATACCCAATACGGCCACCTCGTCTTCGTCTTCAAGCCGGAGAACGAGCGGCTCGCGGGCTTCGCGGAGCTCGTCCTGAAGGACCTCCCCGAGGATCAGCACTTCGATCGGAACATGATCGTCGTCTACGACACGGGCGAGCTGATTCAGGAGCTGGCGGAGAACATGCCGAAGAACAGCGACTTCAGCGTCGTCATCGACGGGACGGACGAGTTCGACCGGTTCATCAAGGAGCTGGACGAAGGCACGCTCGGCGCTAGCTGATCTCCGTCGCCGGCGCTATACCGACTGCCTTCAAGCCTGGAGTAGGCGGCGTAGCGCCCTGAGGTCGGTCACCCTCTCCAGCGTCCAGACCGTGTCGCAGAGCTCCCGCGCCCGTCGCTTGCCGAGGATCGGCGCCGTCAGGTGAAAGCACTTCTCGTCCACCTCGGCCCGCGTCATCGGGTTCTCGTCGGTGCCGCGCACCGCTTTCGTGTGGTGGCGGAGCTCGCGGCCGTCCTTCAGCCGGACCTCGACGATCCCCTGGCGTGAGGGCAGCGCTTGTTGGAGCGCGTCGTCGCCGCGGAGCTCGATGCGGCGCCGGACCGCCGCCGTGTGCGGCTCCGTCAGTCGCGCCTCATCGTGAGCCGACTCGAAGGTGACGATGCCGTCGACGAGCATCACGGCGCACATGTGCTGGAGGTTGATATCGGGCATGCTGCGGTTGTCGGTCGTCGTCGCGCCCGTGTGCGAGACGAGGACGACCACGCGCTCGACGTCGTCGGCCGCGACGCCTTCGCTGCGGATCAACTCCAGCAGCGAGTCGAGCGGCGCCTGGATCGGCGAGCCCACGGACCAGCGCTTGATGTTCGTGCTCATGACCTCGAAGCGGCTGCCGAGCTCGCTCGCCAGCGCCGCCGGCTCCGGCTTGCGACCGTAAGCGGCGAAGAAGTTGCGCGGCCCGTTGAAGAGGTCGTCCGTCGCCGTGAAGCCGTGCTCGACGAAGGCGGCGGCCGTGACGCCGTTGCGGGCGGGCATGCCGCCGAAGTCGAACGCCTTCTCGATGTGCTCCAGGTCGCCGATCCAGGCGCCGACGCCGGACGCCTGCTGGCCCGCGTAGGAGAGCACGTGGAGCATGTTGCGGTAGCGGAGGCGGGCGAGGGCGCCGGCGGCCGCGGCGGCGCCGAAGGTCGGGCCGAAGCTGTGGGTCGAATGGCCGTCCTCCCGGAACTCGAGCGCGTCGAGCGCCATCGTCAGCCGGCAGCCGACGTCGTAGCCGAGCGCCACGGCCCGCAGGAAGGCGCTGCCGTTGCGCCGCTCGCGCTCCGCCATCGCCAGGGCGGCGGCGACGATGCCGCAGCCCGGGTGGGTCTGGGAAGGCGAGTGCGAGTCGTCGGTCTCGTCGGCGTGGGCGAGCATGCCGTTGGCCAAAGCGGCGTTCTCCACCGTTGTGATGTAGCGCGCGCCGACTACCGCCGCCTCCTCGACGCCGCCGCGGCTGCGGGCGTAGCTGATCGCCTTGCGGCCGGGCAGCAGCTTGGAGCCCGAGACCATCGCCGCGAGCGTGTCGAGGACGTGGTGCTTCGTCTTCTCGAGGACCGGCGGCGGCAGCGGCCGGCCAAGGGCGGCGGCCATGTAGGTCGCGAGGTCGTGGATCGGCGGCGTGACCGCCGGCTCGGTTGACGTCATGGCATGAAACCTCCGCCGTTGACATGGATCGACTGGCCGGTGATGTAGCGCGCCTCGGGCCCACAGAGCATCCGCACCATCGCCGCAACCTCCGTTGGCAGTCCCAAGCGGCCGACCGGCGGCGTGCGTCGCTCTGCCGGCCGCTCCGGCGCCCCGGGCAGGCCGCGCTGCGTGTCGATCAGGCCCGGCACGACGCAGTTAACGGTGACGTCGTTTGCGGCGAGGTCGAGCGCCAGGGCCTTGGTAAGGGCGGCCAGGCCCGCTTTGCTCGCGACGACGTGCGCCCTGTGCAGCGCACCCGTGTGCCCCGTCTGGCCGCCGATGTTGACGATCGTGCCGCCGCCGCTCGCGATGAGGTGAGGCAGTGCGGCGTGGGCGCAGAGGAAGGCGCCGTCCAGCACGACGCTCGTCACGGCGCGCCATTCGGCGAAGGTCATCGCCTCAAACGGCGTCTCGGCCCGGACGGCGGCGTTGTTCACGAGGAGGTCGAGGCGGCCGAAGCGCGCCACCGTCGCCGCTACGAGCGCCTCTACCGCCGCCTCGTCCGTCACGTCGGCGAGATGGTAAGCGGCCCTGCCGCCCGCCTTCTCGATCGCGGCGACCGTTTCAGCCGCGCCCGCTTCCGAGGTGCGGGCGTTCACCATGACGCTGGCGCCGCCGGCGGCGAGCGATTCCGCGATCGCGCGGCCGATGTTGCGCGCGGCGCCCGTGACCAGGGCGACCTTGCCCGCGAGGTCATCGCCGCGTCTGAGGCCGATATCGTCGTCTGCCATGCCGCCTCCCGCCCGGCGCGGCCGGGCCAGCCGATTCTACATCTCGGGGTCCTTTCGGGCATCAGGGCGTGACCAGGGCTGGCGCTGGCACGATGGCGTATGTCACTAGTTGAGAGATCGTCTAGGCTGGCCGCCTGGCGTCCGTCCGCTCGATCGACGCTTCCTGGCTGCGCGGCCAGCGGCCCCGGCGCGCCTTCGGCACGTAAGCAAAGCGCAGCATGCGCTCGGGAGCGATGCCACGGTCGCCGGAGGCGGCGTAGTAGTAGAGCGCGACGCCGAGGACCACCTCGCTCGTCCTCAAGACAGTAAGGCCGGGAAGAGCGATGATCGCCGCGAGAGCGAGCCCGGTTGCCGCGGAGCCCGTGGCAACGTAGAGCCCGGCGGCCGGCGTCGCGATAAGCACGGCAAGGAGAAGGTAGGCAACGCCGTAGCCGAAGTTCGGCGCGGCGCGCGCCCCCCAGGTCTGCTCGAAGAGCTCGCCCGCCCGCCGCAATGCATCGAGCGGGCCGAGGCCTTCGATGACCAGCGCTGGCAGGGTCAGCGGCGTCGCCCAGGGCCAGGCGCCGCCGAAAATAGCGCTCGGGCTGGCGCTGCTGGACTTGCGGCCTCTGACGATCCGCTTCAGTGGGACGGCGGCAGTGGCGCCAAAGGCCGCGAAGCCTATGACCTCGCCGAAGCGGTCGTTTACCTCGTCAAAGCTCACGCCGAGCTCCGAATAGGCCCCTTCGATATGGTTGCGTATCGCCGACACGAGCGCAGCGCTGAAGTAGAGTACGGCGAGGCTGGCGACGAGGTAGGCGAAGATCAGGAAGAGGAAATCGGCGATCGTAAATCTGAGGCCGCCGCTGATCCGGTCGAGCGTGCCGCCGGCCTCCAGGGCGAGGATGAAGACGGCGATAGTGGTGACAAGGACGAGGTTGGGCAGAAGAGCGAGGACGATCGAGCCGCGCAGGCTGATAAAGGCCGCTAGCGTGGCCCAGAGGAGCTGGCCTGTATTCAGAGCTCTTTTCAGCATATCGACGGTCGGCGCCATGCCCGCGAGCGCTCGTAATATACTCGGCAGCTTGGCCGCTCGCGTGGAGGTGTAGGTGACTGAGGCCGCCGTCGCCGCCGCCGGTGGCCCGCGCTTCTTCTACGGCTGGTGGATCGTCTTCGCCTGCGCCGCGATTATCTTTCTCTCCGCCGGGACCTTCTTTTACGGCTTCGGCCTCCTTGTCGGCCCTTTGACGGCGGAGTTCGGCTGGAGCAGGGCCGCGGTCTCTGCCGCCTTCTCCTTGCGAACGGAAGTAGGCGGCATCGCCGCGCCCGTCGTCGGCTTCGTCGTCGACCGCGCCGGCGTGCGCCGTCTGATGGTCGTCGGCGTCTGGATCGTCCCCGTCGGCTTCGTTCTACTGAGCCGGGTCGACTCCCTCCTCGCCTTCTACGGCGCCGTAATCGTCATCGCGATCGGCGGCAGCCTCACCGGCGGCGCGATCTCGACGGTCGCGATCGCCCACTGGTTCCGCCGCCGTCGCGGCCGTGCCCTGGGTCTCATGACCTTCGGCGGCGGCGTCACCGCCGTCGGCCTCGCCTGGCTCATAGCCTCCTTCGGCTGGCGCGACGCGCTGGTGATCATCGCCGTGGTTCAGGTCGTGGTCTGCACGCCGCTCGCCTTCAGCCTGCGGAACCGGCCGGAAGACATGGGCCTGACCGCCGACGGCCTGCCGGCCGAAACCCATCCGGGCGCCGGTGCCGAGCCCGGCAAGCCGGCCGCAAGCGAGGGCCTCACGAGCCGCGAGGCGCTGCGCTCCCTTCTTTTCTGGCGGGTCGCGCTCGTCCTGGCGCTGAGCAACTTCGCCACGACCTCGATCATCGTCCATCAGGTGCCCTTCCTCACGGAGAGCGTCGGCACCTCCGATGGCGTC
This sequence comes from Dehalococcoidia bacterium, assembly GCA_963664765.2. Taxonomy (GTDB): domain Bacteria; phylum Chloroflexota; class Dehalococcoidia; order DSTF01; family WHTK01; genus WHTK01. The sequence continues at coordinate 380,153 of CAXXWO010000006.1, forward strand.
GCCGCCGCCAGCGTCACGGCGATGACCGCTACGAGCCTCCTCGGCCGGCTCGGGCTCGGCACCGCCGCCGACTACATGCCCAAGCGCCTGGTCCTGGCGGCGGCGCTGCTCGCCGTCGCCGCCTCGCTCGCCCTCTTCGCGACCGTCCAGCACGCCTGGCAGCTCGTCTACGTGCTGCCCCTGTTCGCTATTGGCTTTGGCGGCATCATTCCGGTGCGGTCGTCGATCCAGGCCGAGTACTTCGGCCTTCGCGCCTTCGGGGCGATCCAGGGCCTCGCACTCACAGTCGCGACGATCGGCGCCTTCGCCGGCCCGATCCTCGTCGGCTGGCTCTATGACGTAACCGACAGCTACCGGCTCGCCTTTCTCCTCGTCGCGCTCGGTCCTCTGGCCGGCATCCCGCTCATCCTCGGCGCACGGCCGCCGTCTGGGATGGCCGCTACGTAAGCGCTCCCAGTAGCGGACTGACGAGCGGCGATTTGCAACGCCGGGCGGATGACCGCGTTTCAGTTAATGAGATGACTACACAAGCCCCGCCTCGACCCGCCCAGAAAGGCCGCAGCTGCAGTCGATGCGGCGGCCGTCTTATCCGTGACGTGGACGCGCTCGCCTGCCTCATGTGCGGCCGGCGCGACTACGGACCGCGCTTCCGGCCCCTCGGGCTCGATCCTGTCGACGCCCGGGCCGCCGCCGACGCTCTCAAGACCGAGGCTGCGGCGGCCGGCGCCGAATCGGCGTCGGAGGGCTCGCAGGGGCCGGCCGAGCTGCTGGAGACCTAGCGCAGCAGCAACCGCCTGCGTCTGAAACAGAAAAGGGCCCTTGAGGCCCCGTTTCGTATCTGATTCCTGGTGGAGCTGGGGGGATTCGAACCCCCTACCTTTTGACTGCCAGTCAAACGCTCTCCCAATTGAGCTACAGCCCCGAGGTTCGAACCTAAGGAGAGCGCCTAGCTGAACAGCCCTGGCGCCCCTTGTAGCAAGGCGCAAGGAGGTCGGCGACCAGCGTTAGCTGTGTGGTACTCTCGAATCACGACCTCAGCATAGCAGTGGCCGATTTGGCGCTCAACCGCCGCTTCCGACCGACGAGGCGCTCGAAACTCCCTGGACACGAGCGCAGCTCGAGCCACTGATGAGCGCTTGGACCAGACGTACTTTCAAGGATTGCCGGCTTGGGCCAGGCGTATTCGCGGGGAGGACTGCCCATCGGCGCGGCTGAGCGCCATCTACGCTGCGAGACTCGCACTGCCTTCGGGCACGTACCACGTACTATGTATGCAGGATATCGACGTAATGCGTTCTCTATTGCTCCTCGTGGCGCTACTGCTCCTCGCCTGCTCAGGCGGCGATGACGCCGTAGGCGCCTCCGCGACGGCCGAGCCGGTGCCGACGTCTACGCCCTCGCTCGGCTCTGCGGGACCAATCGATGTCGATACCGTTGACCTGACCCGCCTCGTGACCTGGAAGTACCTCTTCGATGCCGGCCAGGATCCGTTTGGCTCATACGACTCCACGCTCTACCCGCAGTACCCGCCGCCCGCCGACCTCGCCGATCTCGTCGTTGCGCTGGCGGCGGCCGAAGACGGTCGCTACGAAGCCGTGCTCACCGACCTTGCTTTCTTGCCGACCGGCTACGGCGAGCTCGCCCTCAAGCAGCTGCTCCAGAAGGAGCCGCCCTTCTCCGATGCCGATTTCCTCGCGGCGGTCGAGCAGCGCGGCTTCCGAGAGCCCGACGAGGACTCCCGCCGCTACCTCCTCTTCAAGCAGGCGCTGTTCGCGACGATCTTCGACGAGTTCGCCGCCTTCCTCGACCCGGAGGCGCCGCGGACGATCTCAGCTCAGGAGGTGTTCTGGGGCGGCGTGCGCGTCGATGGCATCCCGCCGCTCGATTCGCCACGGTTTCTTACAGCGGCCGATGCCGGCGCCTGGATACTGGCAGACGACGAGATCATTGGCGTGGAGATCAACGGCGACGCCCGCGCCTACCCGCGCCGGATCATCGACTGGCACGAGATGGTGAACGACACCGTCGGCGGCGTCCCGGTGTCGCTGGCCTATTGCACGCTCTGCGGCAGCGCCATCCTTTACGACGGCCGCTACGGCGACCAGGTCTTCCGCTTCGGCACGAGCGGGCTGCTCTACCGCTCGAACAAGCTCATGTACGACCGCGGGACGCGTACCCTCTGGGAGCAGTTCACCGGTGAGCCCGCCTGGGGGTCCCTGGTCAGGGCCGGCATCCGGCTCACGATCCTGCCCGTCGTCCACACTACCTGGGAGGCGTGGCTCGCGGCCCATCCCGATACGAAAGTGCTCGACATCGATACTGGTTACTCGCGTGACTACGGCTCCGGCGTCGCCTATCGCGACTACTGGGCGAGCAGCGGCCTGATATTTCCGGCACCGGACCAAGACGGGCCGCTGGAGCGCAAGGATTCTGTCTACGCGGTCCGGGTCGGCGACCTGGTCACGGCATACCCAATCGACTTGCTGGCGTCGCGCGGAGTGATCCACGACCGGATCGGCGAGCAGTCGGTGCTGCTGATCGCGACCGAGGACGGTAGCGGCGGCCGCGCCTACGCGGGCGGCGAGCTTCGCTTCAGCGCCCTCGATGGCGCCGCAGGCGATCTCGAGAGCGACGACGGCAGGCGCTGGCAGATCACCGAGGCCGTCCTGATTTCCGATGACGGAACGGAGCTGGAACGCCTGCCCGGGCACAACGCCTTCTGGTTCGCCGTGACCAACCACGCCGCGAGCTGGCGCCTCTACGAATAGACCTTTTGAAAATAGGCCGGTCCTTCTCTACGTTGACACCGTCACGCCCAGCGGAAGCCCCGATCGATCGAGCGGTCATGCAGGGTCCTGCGTGGGCCGCCTGTTTTCTTAGGACGACCATGTCGCCGAGCAGTAGATCCCCTTCGGATGACGTGGCGTCAGCAGACTGCTCTTGCTCCCGGATCCGGAGTCGCGCTTGCTTGATGAGCGCCGACAACTGGACCTGTTTGGAGGGATGTCTAGATTCGCCTCATGGCACATTGGCGGGGAAGCTGCCGGTCAAAGGATCGGCCCCGCGGCGCTGCTCTACCGCTCGCGGCCGAAGGGAAGCTCGTCGGCGATGCTCGCCGTCGCGCCGAAGAGAAAGACGCCGGGGGCGTTCGGCTGCGGGCTCGATGAGCCGGATGCGGCGAGAAGGGTGAGCACGCCCGCCCAGACGAAGAAGCCACACAGGTTCGCCGCCAGGACCCGGAGCGGGCCCGCGGTCGTAACGTACTGAATCGCGACGCCCGTGAGCCCGAACGTCAGAGCCACGGAGGCGAGGCCGATCGCCAGGGAGATCTCGGGGATGAACATCAAGCCTGAGATCGCCAGCGGCGTCGCCGCCAGGCCCATCACTCGCAGCAGCTGCTCGATATAGACCCGCTCGCGGAAGAAGTAGACCAGCATGACGTAAACGATCAGCAGCCAGAGGCCCCAGAGCACGACCGCGATCAGCGAGCCGACGAGCGTCGAGTGGACGAGGATGTCCTGGCTACTGCCGAAGCCCTGGGTCTCCCACCAGAGATAGCCGCCGATGCCCGAAATGAAGGTCGCGACTGTCACAAATGCCAGGCCCGGGATCGTCGCCGCCGGGTTCGTGCGCACGTCCTCGAAGACGCGTGCGTCCAGGTATACGAGGCGGCGAAGCCACTCGACGATCTGGTGCGAGCTCAAGGTCTCTTCGCTTCTCCAGTGGTGGTCGCGGCCCGCGGGTCAGAGTGCCCGAATTCTAGCATGGCTCCTAATTACAGTAGTGGTCGCTTTGCCGGCAGGCCGGCCCGTCGCGGATAGCGCGCCGGCGTCGCCGCCACCTTGCGCACGAGCACGATCGTCAGGGCCGGGCCAGCGGGCGCTACCAGCGGCAGCGTTGTCAGCACCTCGCCGCCGAGCGTGTCGAGCGCTTTTCCGGCGGTCGCCAGCTCTGCCGCGGCGCCCGAGCCTTTGATCGCCGCCAGGTGGCCGCCGACTGCGAGGAGCGGCAGCGCAAGCTCGAGGAGGACGGGCAGAGGCGCCACTGCGCGAGCGAGCACGAGGTCGTAGCGACCGCGCTGCCCCGGGTCGTGGGCGACCGTCTCCGCCCGCCCCTCGATTACCCTGACGTCAGTCAGGTCGAGGGCCGCAACTGTCTCGCGGAGGAAGCGACAGCGTTTCGCGCTCGCCTCCAGCAGGTGGAGGTCGAGGTCGAGACGGGCGATCTTCAACGGCAGCCCGGGGAGGCCGGCGCCGCTGCCCAGGTCGAGGACCCGGGCAGCGGCCGGCAGCAGGCCCTCGTCGGCGAGGCTGCGTCCGAGACGGAGCGACTCGAGGAGATGGCGCTCCTCGATCGCGGCCGGATCGCGCACCGCCGTCAGGCTGAACTTCGCCGCCGCCGCCGCGATCAGGTCGCGGTAGCGCTCGAGGCGAGCGAGGGCTTCCGCGTCCAGGGCTAGGCCAGCCGCGCTCGCTCGATCGCCCAGATCGATGCTCATGGCGCCATGTTATCAATCCCGCCCCATTTGACGCGTTGCCGCCAGGTTTCTAGAATCAAGGTAGTGGTAACTGCAAGTGTGTCAGTCAGCGACGCGGCGAGACAGTTCGCCGAGTCGCTGGCGCCTCAGAAGCACCTCGAAGGCCAGGAAGCGATGCGCTTCGCCCGTTGGTTCGGCGATGAGCGGCCCGTTTCGGATATCAAGCCCTCGGATATCGAGACCTACGTCGACACGTTTGGCGCCACGGCGCCGAACGCAGCCGCCCGCGCCGACGCGCTGAAGGCGTTTCTCGGCTACGCCCACAAGCATAAGCTCATGCCGGCGCGGCTCGTCAGCCACGTCCGCGTTCGGCGTCCCGCTGCCCGCGGCAAGGGCATGGGCGCGAGCGGCGCGCCGGAAATGCGGATCACGGAGGAGGGCCGCGTCGCCCTCACGGCCGAGCTCGACACCCTCAAAGCGCGGCGGCCGGAGATCGCCGAGGAGCTGCGGCTGGCGGCGGCGGACAAGGACTTCCGCGAGAACGCGCCCCTCGATGCCGCCCGCGACGCACAGGGCCAGCTCGAGGCGCGGATCAGGGACCTCGAGGGCAAGCTCCGCTACGCGGTCGTCGTCGATGACGCTGCCAGCGCGGACGGCTCCGACCGGGCCCGGATCGGGTCCAGCGTCGTCCTCTCGAACCTCGCTACCGGCAACGAGCTCTCCTACCAGATTGTCAACGCCGCCGAATCCCGTCAGGGCAGCGGCCGTCTCTCCGTCGAATCGCCTGTCGGCCAGGCCGTCGTCGGCCACCGCGCCGGCGAGGTCATCGAGGTAGCCGCACCCAGCGGCGCCCTTCGCTTCAAGATCGAGCGCGTAGGCTCCTAGCTCCGCGTAGCTACCGGCGCGGCCCCGAAGGATGGGGCTGAGTTCTTAGTGTGGGCTAGATAAGCCCGCGAAGTGCTCTAGCGCTTGTCGAGGGGGACGTAGGCGACGTCCTTGGGGCCGACATACTTGAGCAGCGGCCGGATCAGCATGTTGTTGTCGAACTGCTCCAGGATCTCGATGCACCAGCCGGGGATGCGGCCGACGGCGAAGATCGGCACGAAGAGGTCCTCCGGGATGCCGAGCAGGTTGTAGACGGAGCCGGCGTAAAAGTCGACGTTGACGAAGATTCCGCGCGACTGATACGGCGCCATGTCCCTCTCGACCTGCTGGAGGATCTTGTACCAGTCCTCCTGGCCCGTGCTTTCGCCCAGGCTGCGCGACTTCTCGCGCATGTGGCGCGCGCGCGGGTCCTCCGCCTTGTATACGCGGTGGCCGAAACCCATGATCCGCTCGCCCCGCGCGATCTTTGCCTTGATGTACTCCTCAGCGCGGCTCGGGTCGCCGATCTCCTCCGTCATCTCCTGGACCGCCTCGGCGGCGCCGCCGTGCAGCGGGCCCTTCAGTGTCCCGACCGCCGTTACGATCGCCGAATGCATGTCCGCGAGGGTCGATGCGGTCACGCGGGCCGCGAAGGCGGAGGCGTTGGCGCCGTGCTCGGCATGAAGGAGGAAGTCGAGGTCCATCGCCGCGACCGCTTCCTTGCTCGGCTCCTTGCCGTCGAGCATGTAGAGGAAGTTGGCGGCGTGGCTCAGGTCCTCGCCCGGCGCGACCGGCTCGAGGCCGCCGCGGATGCGATGGTGGGCGGCGACGACCGACGGGAACTGGGCCGTGAGGCGCTCCGACTTGCGGACGTTGGCCTCGCGCGAGTTGTCGGCGACGTCCGGGTCGAAGGCGGCGACGGCGGAGATGCCGGTGCGCAGCGCGTCCATCGGGTGGGCCCCTTGAACGAGGCGCAGCACCTCGATGATCTCCTTTGGCAGCGCTCGGTAGGACGCGAGGCGCTTGCGGAAGGCACCGAGTTCCTCGGCCGTGGGGAGCGAGCCGTGGAGGAGGAGATAGCAGACCTCCTCGAAGTTGGAGTGCTCCGCCAGGTCGTGGATCGTATAGCCGCGATAGAGAAGGATGCCGGCTTCGCCGTCGATAAAGCTGGACTCCGTTGTATCGAGGACGACGTCTTTGAGGCCGCGGGCGAGCGTAGTTTCCATGGAGATCCTCCTATCGAATCATCGACTACGACACCAAAATACCCTGGCTGACCAGGGTATCGTCGGCACTCCCATGGAGCCTCGCCCCGGTGCCGCAGGAAGTATAGCACCGAGGGCTTTTCTCGCCAACTTCGGCCCAACGATGACCGAGCCGTCGGGGTATACCCCAGCTCGGCCGCGCCGCCGCCCCGATTTCCCGCCGATCGCCGGCCGCAACTCTTCACTCCGGCGCGCACGGGCCGAGACTCAGTTGAAATCCCCCTGAGGGTGGAAAGACGAACGAATATTAGATGGAGCTAACGGCGGACGTCAAGTGCTATTTCTGCGGCCACATTAGCGGGCAGGTGATCGGCCGTCGCGGCCAGCCCATTCGCGCCGACAGCTTCATCCCCCGTCCCGGCTACGCCGGGCCCCAGTTCAGCCCCGGCGAGCGCCTGCGCTGCGAGCGCTGCCTCGGCCCCGTGTTCCTGGAGGACGTGACACCGTTCATCCCCTCGCGCCTCACCAATCCGACGCGGGCCGACCGGGACGCCAGGCGGCCGCCGAAGGCCGCCTGAGGCGTTTTACTGGACGACGCTGAAGGCGCCGGTCATCGTGTCGGGGTGGACGTCGCATTTGAAGAAATAGTTCCCCGGGATCGTCGGCGCCGTGAACTTCAGCTGGCGCTGGTCCGCGCCGGGGAAGATCTCCATCTTCGACGGGTCCGTGAAGAGACGCTCCGCCGCGCTCTGGTCGGTGTAGAAGTCGATGTTGTGGAGCACGCCCGCGTCCTGATTGTCGAAGGTCACCGTAACCTCCACGCCCGGCGAGGCGGAGATCGACCGCTTGTCGAAGAGGATGTTCCTGGCAACGATCGCCACCTCCACCGGCCCACCCGGCGTCACGTCGCCGTTGTCCACCGCGCCGTTCGCGGCCGCCGGCCGCTCCTCCTCGACCAGCTTGGCGCCGCCGTAGAGGGCGAGACTGGACAGGATAAAGACGAAGACCATGAGTAACGGGCCGTGCTTCATGTTGGGGCCAAGCCTGTTCACGGCGGTTCTCCTTTAAATGCCCAGCAGCGGGTCGATCGCCATAGCGGCGAATAGCAGCGCCAGATAGGTCGTCGAGTAGCGGAAGAGGCTCATGGCGGACTGCGTCGTCGCGAGGCGCAGCTGACGCCAGGTGTACCAGATGAACGCGGCCCCGGAAACGGCCGCCACCGTCAGGTAGACGAGGCCGATGGCGCCGACCAGGTAGAGTGCCAGCGAGGCCGCCACCATGAATAGCGCGTAGACGAAGCTGCGCCGCCGCGCTTCAGCGTGGCCGTGCGTCACGGGCAGCATCGGCACGCCGGCCTTTGCGTAGTCGTTCGTGAAGCCGATCGCGAGTGCCCAGAAGTGGGGCGGCGTCCAGAGGAAGACGATTACGAACATAATCAGCGGCGCCGCGTCCAGGCCGCCTGTCACCGCCGCCCAGCCGCAGAGCGGTGGCACGGCGCCGGCAGCGCCGCCTATGACGATGTTCTCCGTGCTCGTCCGCTTCAGCCAGGCCGTGTAGATGAAGACGTAGAAGAGGATCGCGTTCGAGGCGAGGACCGCCGTCAGCAGGTTGACGGTCGTCGTCAGGAAGACGAACGACACGAGGCCGAGGCCGATGCCGAAGATCAGGGCGCGCTCCGGCGCGATCAGGCCGGCCGGGATCGGCCGCTTATGGGTGCGGGTCATGATCGCGTCGATGTCGCGGTCCAGGTAGCAGTTGATCGCGTTGGCGCCGCCGGCCGCGAGGCCGCCGCCCACCAGCGTGGCGAGGACGGTCCAGAGGTTGGGCAGCCCGTTCGCGGCCACGACCATCGGCGGGAAGGTCGTCACGAGCAAAAGCTCGATGATCCGCGGCTTGGTCAGCGCAAAATAGGCCGCCGTCGTCTGGCGCCAGCCCACGGCGGCGCTGCTCTCCCGAACGGCGATCGTCCCTGCCGGCGCGCTCACGGCAGCGCCTCGGCCCGGACGCGCCCGTCCGGTCGGCTCGAAGAGAGCGGCAGCAGCTCGTGGAGACGGTGGACGCGGATGTTGAGGACCGCTAGCAGGGCCCAGAGGAGCGTCGCGAGGGCGAGGTGGCCGGCCGACGTCTCGGCCGCAAGGCGGGTCCAGATGTTCGCGGCGCCGACGAGGGCCTGGGCGAGGTAAACGACGAGCGCGGTGCCGGCGAGCAACGCCGCAAACGGCGCCTCCCGGCGCGACCGCCAGCCCAGCCAGGCGAGGCTCGTGACGAAGACGCCGAGGACCAGCGCCAGGAAGCGGTGAAGGAAGTGGAGCTGGACGGAGGTCGCCTCCGTCCCCGGAACGACCTCGCCGTTGCACAGGGGCCAGCCGCTGCAAGCAAGGCCGTAGCCGGCGCCGGCGACGTAGGAGCCGACGATCATCAGGCCGAAGGTCGTCGCCAGCGCCAGCAGGGCGAGGCGCTGGAAGTCGCGACTGACGCGCGGCCGCGGCAGCGGCGACGTCACGGCAAACGCCGCCGTGGCCAGGAGGGCGAGCAGGGTCAGGATCGTCAGCGCCGTGCCGAGGTGAACGGCGACGATCTCTGCCGGCAGGTCGTTGAGCACGGCAGCGCCGCCGAGGCCGCCCTGGAACAGCGTCAGCGCGAAGGCTGCGAGAGCCGGGTAGAGGATCGCGGGCACCCGCCGATAGGAGCGCCAGGCCCAGACCGCGAGCCCGAGCATGAGGAGGCCGGCGACCGACGCGGTCAGCCGGTGCGAGTACTCGATGAGCGTGTGCCTCTCCAGCTTCGGCAGGAAGCTGCCGTCACAGCGGGGCCAGTCCGGACAGCCGAGGCCGGAGTCCGTGGCCCGGACAACGCCGCCGAGAATGATGAGCCCGAAGACGACGACGATGGTTAGGAGACAGAGGCGCTGGAAGCCCGTCATCGGCCGCTTACCGGCGGAGGGAGGAACTTCACGCTCGTTGCCGGCCTCATATTAAAAAAAGAGTGGGCGCACGGCCGGTGACGATCATCACCTTTGTGACGCGACGCTCAATCGCAGGCTAAGTCCAGCCCCCCCTAGAGTCAAGCCACTGCGTGGCGCCGCGCCGCTGCCGCTCTAGACAAAGGCTGTGAGGTTGCAGGTTGTAATGGGGGATGGCGCCTGTCGAAGACGCTCCTTAGAGCCGCGCGCGCCTTAAGGAAGAGGCCGTAAATTCGTTTCGCGAGGCATCGTAGGCGCCATGGCTCATTTCATGGAAGTGAGGCGCCTTGCCGCCCGCTAGGGCCGGCTTGCTGCCTGCGAGGGCGCCCCCACGCAGTGGGTTATGGGTTGCTGTAGCGGTTCGTGATCGGCAGGCGGCGGTCGCGGCCGAAGGCGCGAGGCGTGATCTTGACGCCGGGCGGCGTCTGGCGCCGCTTGTACTCGTTGCGGTCGACGAGCCTGATCACGCGCCGGACCGTCGCTTCGTCGAAGCCCTGTGCGACGATCTCCTCGACGCCGCGGTCCTCCTCGACGTAGGCCTCGAGGATCGGGTCGAGCACGGCGTAGTCGGGCAGCGTGTCTGAGTCGAGCTGGCCCGGCTTGAGCTCGGCCGAGGGCGGCTTGTCGAGGACTGCCTGGGGGATCAGGTCGCGGCCGGCGACGGCGTTGCGATAGCGGGCGAGGCGGTAGCATAGCGTCTTCGGCACGTCCTTGATCACGGCGAAGCCGCCCGCCATATCGCCGTAGAGGGTCGCGTAGCCCGTCGCCAGTTCGCTCTTGTTGCCGCAGGTCAGCACCGGCTGCCAGCCGAACTTGTTCGAGAGCGCCATCCAGACGTTGCCCCGCACGCGCGACTGGATATTCTCCTCCGCCGTGCCCGGCTCCGTGCCGGCAAAAGGCTCCTCCAGCATTGCCAAATACGCGGCGTGGGCCGGCTCGATCGGCACGATCATCAGCCGGATGCCGAGGTTGTCGGCGAGCCGCCTCGCGTCCGCGATCGACCCCTCGGAGGAGTAGCGCGACGGGTTCGAGACGGCGACGACGTGCTCCGGCCCCAGCGCGTCGGCCGCGATCGTCGCGACGAGGCTCGAGTCGATGCCGCCCGAGACGCCGACCAGCACCGTCTCGAAGCCGTTCTTGCGGACGTAGTCGCCGGTTCCCAGGACCAGGGCGCTGTAGACCTCCGCCTCGTCGCTGAGATAGGGCGAGATCGAGACGCCTTCCAGGTGCGGCCGTTCGGCCTCGGCAAGAGCGCCCGAGACGAAGATCTCCTCAACCGACGCCGCTGCCGGCCGGTCCAGCCGTTCGGAGCGGCGCAGCGGGTTGTGCAGGCGCCGGGCGTAGAGCGCCTCGAGGTCGAGGTCGACGACGAGGAGATGCTCCTCGAAGGAGGGCGCGTGGGCGATGAGCTCGCCGTCCTGGTCGAAGACCATGCTGTTGCCGTCGAAGACGAGCTCGTCCTGGCCGCCGATCAGGTTCACGTAGCAGACGAAGACGGCGTTGTCCGCCGCTCGCGTCGCCAGCATGCGCTCGCGGAATAAGCGCTTGCCGTGGTGAAAGGGCGAGCCGTTGATGTTGATCACGACGTCGGCACCGGCCGCCGCCTGGGCCTGGGTCGGCCCCTCCGGGTACCAGATGTCCTCGCAGATGTTGACGCCGACCCTGGCGCCGCCGATCTCGAAGAGCTGGGCAACGCTGCCGGCGCGGAAGTAGCGGTCCTCGTCGAAGACGCCGTAGTTGGGCAGGAACTGCTTGTGGTAGACGCCGGCGACGCGGCCGTCTTGGACCACCGCCGCCGCGTTGAAGATGTCCGCGTCCGAGTCGACGAAGCCGACGACGGCCGCAATCCCACGCAGCTCCGCCGCGACCTGATCGAGGGTCGCGGCGTTTTCGATGATGAAGCTGCGGCGGAGGAGGAGGTCCTCGGGCGGGTAGCCGGTGATCGTCAGCTCGGGGAAGGCGACGAGGTCGGCACCGAGCTCGCGCGCCCGGCGGCCGTAATCGATGACCTTGGCGGCGTTGCCGTCGAGATCGCCGACCGTCGTGTTGATCTGGGCGAGTGCGATTCTTAGTGTCTTGATAACACTAACTCCTCGCTCGATTATCGGCGTTGGCCGGGAGAAGCGTCAACTGCCGCTCGATTTCGCTATCATGCAACCGCAATGGAAGCGAGCGAAGCTACGGCGGACGAGGTGAGGATCCGGCCCCTGCGCCGCGAGGAGATACCGGCGATCGCCGCTGCCGTTGCCGAGATGTCGGCCGCTCAGTTCGAGAATCGCTGGCGCGAGCAGGAGATCGGCCTGCGGGAGCTCTTCGTCGCCGAGCGCGACGGCGCCCTCGTCGGCACGGTCAGCATCTGCGAGAAGGAGCGGCCGCGCTGCTCGCTCCACCTCTTCGCTCTAGAAGTCGCGCCGCCGCTGCGGGGTCAGGGCATCGGCCGGTCGATCATCGAGCAGGTCATCGCCGAGGGGCGCCGCCGCGGTCGCGAGCGCGTGTATCTGGACGTGCGGGTCGACAACCGCGCCCGCCGCCTCTACCAGCGCGTCGGCTTCCGGCGCGTCGGCGGCTCCTTTCTCAACACCTGGTGGCTCTTCGGCGCCGATGGCTCCTGCCAGCGCGTCGAGGAGGTCGCGGTGCGCATGATCAGGCGCCTCGGTGCCGGCGTCAGCGCTCTCCCGCCGCCGCCGGCCGGCTTGCCGAGGCCGGCAGGCGATCCCTAGAATGCGACTACTCGGCCGCGAGTCCCGAGAGCAAGGAAGGCTGCAATGACGACGACGATTGAAGAAACCCTCGCCCGTGTCGAGCTCTTTGCCGAGCTGCCGAAGCGCGACTTGACCCGGATCGCCAAGGTCACGCTGGTCAAGAATTTCAAGAAGGGCGATCTCATCGTCCACGAGGGCGACCTCGGCGTCGGCTTCTACGTCGTTTCGAAGGGCAGCGTTGAGGTCGTCAAAGGCCTCGGCACGCCGCAGGAGCAGGTGCTCGCGACTCTCGGGCCGGAGAGCTTCTTCGGCGAGATGGCCCTCTTCGACAACCAGGTCCGCTCGGCCAGCGTCCGGGCCGCCGGCGAGGCCGAGTGCCTCGTCCTGACGAAGTGGGACTTCAACGCCGAGCTCCTCGGCCCGAGCTCGCGCATCGCCGTGTCGATGCTCGCCATCCTCGCGCGCCGCATCCGCAACCTCACGGACGCCGTCAACCACTAGGCTGCGTCGTGGCGTCAGTCCTGGTCGCTAGCCAGGGCGCGGCGCGCGCGGCGTCGAGTAGAAGTGGATCGCCTCGCCGCTGACGGCGAGCGCCGCCTCTTTGACGATCTCCGAGAGGGTCGGATGGGGGTGGACAGCGGCGCCGATCTGCGCCGTGGTCGTCTCCAGCAAGCGGCCGAGGCTGGCTTCGCCGAGGAGCTCCGTTACGCCCGGGCCGATCATGTGACAGCCGACGACCTCGTTCGTCCGCCCGTCGGCGACGATCTTGACGAAGCCCTCCGTCTCGCCGATCGCCATCGCCTTGCCGCTCGCCCGGAACGGGAACCGGCCGCTGCGGACATCCAGGCCGCGCTCCCGCGCCGCTGCCTCCGTGAGGCCGAGGCTCGCTACCTGGGGCTGGCAGTAGACCGCCCGCGGCAGGCGCTCGTAGTCCAGGGGCGGCGGCTCGTGCCCGGCGATCGTCTCGACCGCGGTCACGCCCTGGTGCGAGGCGACGTGGGCGAGGAGGAGCCGGCCCGTGATGTCGCCGACGGCGTAGACGCCGGCCAGGCTCGTGCGGCAGCGGTCGTCGATCTTCACCCAGCCGCGGTCGAGCTCGACGCCCGCCTCCGCCAGGCCGAGGCCCTCGCTGTTCGCGCCGAAGCCGACGCCGATCAGGACGCGCTCGCCGCGCAGCTCCTCGCGCTCCTCGCCGCGCGTCACCGTCACGCTGGCGCCGCTCTCGTCGGCGCGCACGCTCTCGACGGCCGTGCCGGTGCGGATCTCGATCCCCTGGGCGCGAAACGCCCGCTCGAGGGCGCGGCTCACGTCCTCGTCCTCGGTCGGCAGGAGACGGGGCAGGAGCTCGACGACCGTCACGGCGGCGCCGTAGGAGCGGTAGAGGTAGGCAAACTCGACGCCGACGGCGCCGCCGCCGACGATGACGATCGAGGCCGGCTTCTCGCGCAGGGCGAGCGCCTCCCGGCTGCCGATCACCCGCTCGCCGTCGATCGCAACGCCGGGCAGCGAGCGGCTGACGCCGCCGGCGGCGATGATCAGGCTAATCGCCTCGATCCGCTCGCCGCCCGGCGTCAGCGTCACCGCCGTGCCGTCCGCGAGCCGGGCCGCCGCGCGGATGACCGTCACCTGGTTCTGCTTCAGGAGGAGCTCCACGCCCGCCGCCATCTTGTCGGCCAGGCCCCGGCTCCGGTCGACGGCGATTCCGAGGTCGAGCGTCAGGTCTTTGAAGCCGATGCCGAACTCCCCCGCCCTCTGGAAGGCGTTCGCGAGCTCGGCGCCGTGGAGAAGCGCCTTGCTCGGTATGCAGCCCCAGTTGAGGCAGACGCCGCCGAGCGCCTCTTTTTCGACCAGAGCCGTCTTCAGACCGAGCTGGGCGGCACGGATCGCGGCGACGTAGCCGCCGGGCCCGCCGCCGATGACGAGGAGGTCGTAATCAGGCATTGCCGGGCCGCTTCTCCACCTCGGGAGCGACGGCAGCGGCGCGCGCCTGCTCGCCGGCGTGGTAGGAGCTGCGTACCAGGGGGCCGGCCTCGACGTGGCGAAAGCCGAGGCGTTCGCCGAGTGCGCCGATCGCCGCGAACTCGTTCGGATGATAGAAGCGGACGACGGGCAGGTGCTTCGAGTCCGGCTGCAGGTACTGGCCGACGGTCAGCAGGTCGCAGCCGTGCTCTCGCAAGTCGGTCAGCGTCGCCTCGATCTCCGCCTGCTCCTCGCCGAGGCCGACCATGATCCCCGACTTCGTCGTCATCGCCGGGTCGATCTCCTTGACCCGCCGGATCAGCGCCAGGGAGCGGCTGTAGACCGCCTTGGGGCGGACGCGGGCGTAGAGCCGCGGCACGGTCTCGAGGTTGTGGTTCAGGACCACCGGCTTCGCCGCGACCACCGTCGCTAGCGCCTGCCAGTCGCCCTGGAGGTCCGGGATCAGGACCTCGACCGCGCACTCGGGCGAGCGCTTGCGGATCGCCCGGATCGAGGCTGCAAAAAGGCCGGCGCCGCCGTCGGGCAGGTCGTCGCGGTCGACCGAGGTGATGACGGCGTAGTCGAGGCCGAGGCTCCCTACCGTCTCGGCGAGACGGTAGGGCTCGAGCAGGTCGAGGCCGTGGGGCCGGCCCGACTCGACCGAGCAGAAGCCGCAGGCGCGCGTGCAGACGTCGCCGAGGATCATGAAGGTGGCGGTGCCGGCGTTGAAGCACTCGCCGATGTTCGGGCAGCGCGCCTCCTCGCAGACCGTGTGCAGCTGCTGGCGGCGCAGGAGGCCGGCGATCTCGCCGAAGCGCTCGCCGGCCGGGAAGCGCACCGTCAGCCACGCCGGCTTCTTCGCCGGACGCTGCTTAGCGACCATCGCCGCCTCCGGCCGCGGCCATCGCGGGCGTGAGCACCGACCCGAATACGGCGCAGAAGGCGCTCAGCAGCGCCTCGCCACAGCGCTCGATGCCGGGGCTCCGGCCGAGCAGGCGCTCGATCGAGGTGACGCCGGCGTCTCCGATGCCGCAGGGGACGATCGCCTCGAACCAGGAGAGGTCGGTCTCGACGTTCAGGGCGATGCCGTGGCTCGAGACGCCGCCCGTGACCCGGACGCCGATGGCGGCGACCTTCGCGCGGCCGGCCCAGACGCCGGGCCAGCCCGCGATCCGCTCGCCCTGCAGGCCGAAGCGGCGCAGCGTCTCGATCACGACCTGCTCGAGGGCGCGGACGTAGGCCGCCGGGCCGAGGCCGCGGCCGCGCAGGTCGAGGATCGGGTAGAGGACGAGCTGGCCGGGGCCGTGGAACGTCACGTCGCCGCCGCGGTCGCTCTCGACGACCGCGGCGCCCCGGCGCCGCAGCGCCGCCGCCTCGACGAGGAGGTGGTCGCGGCGGGCGCGGCGCCCCAGCGTATAAACCGGCCGGTGCTCCAGCAGGGCCAGCGCCTCGCCGGCCTCGCCCGCCCTCAGCGCCGCCGCCGCCGCCGCTTGCCAGCGCCAGGCGGGGCCATAGTCGACATAACCGAGACGCGCCAGCCGTACGGCTCGTAATCCGGGCAGGGCGGGTGCCGCCGGCAGCTCGATCGCGCCGGCTGCCGCGCTCACGGTCGCGTGCCGGCGGTCGCGAGCAGGCGCGGCAGCTCTGCGACGCCTTCAAGGAAGTCGCGTACCGTGTAGCCGTCGAACTCGTCGCGCCCCGTCTTGCCGGAGAGCACCGCGACGAAGGGCAGGCCGCCGCGCGCCGCCGCCTCGGCGT
The DNA here is from genome assembly GCA_963664765.2 of Dehalococcoidia bacterium. Lineage (GTDB taxonomy): Bacteria > Chloroflexota > Dehalococcoidia > DSTF01 > WHTK01 > WHTK01. Next base: position 396,080 of record CAXXWO010000006.1, read on the forward strand.
CGATCGCCGTGTCGCCGACGTAGAGCGAGCTCGCCGGCGTGCTTTCGAGGCGCGCGACCGCGTGTAGAATGCCGTCCGGCTCCGGCTTCAGGGCGGTCACGTCGTCGCCGCCCACGACCGCGTCGAAGCGGCCGGCGATGCCGTCCCGATTCAGCACCGCTTCGATGCGGTGGCGCGGCTTCTGGCTGCCGATAGCGAGGCGGAGGCTCGCGCCCTGGAGCGCGGCGAGCATGGCCGGCACACCGTCGTAGACCAGCGTGAGGTCGGTCATCCGCGCCTCCGCCCGGGCCTGATAGACGCTGATGTACTCGCTCAGGCGCGCCTCCGGCTCGTCCGGGCCGATCAGGGACCGCACGGCCAGCGGCAGCGCCGTTCCTATGGTCTTGAGGATCGCCTCGGGCGCCGGCTCCGGCAAGCCGAGGCTCGTGGCCGCGAAGCGGTGGCAATCGAGGAAGGCGCGGGAGGAGTCGACGAGCGTGTAGTCGAAGTCGAAGACGACGGAGCGGAGACCGTCCCAGCCGAGAGTAGCCATCTGCCGCCTAGCCTAGCGGCGGCCTGGCCTGAAAGTCGAGCACGCGCTCCGTCCAGGCGGCAACGCCGAGCAGGGCGGCCTCGGCGAACGGCGCGCCGACGAGCTGCAGGGCGAGGGGCAGGCCGCTATCGCTGAGGCCGCTAGGCAGGGCGATCGCCGGCAGGCCGGTGTAGGTCGCAGGGGCGCAAAAGACCGGGTCGCCCGTCGTCGCGAAGCCGCGCGGCGCCGTCGTCGGCGCGACCGGCAGAAGGAGCGCGTCCACGCCCTCCAGGCGCCGGAGCAGCTCCCAGCGCAGGCGATGCAGCCCCACTCGCGCCTGCAGGTAGGCGACCGCGGTTTCCCGCAGGCCGGCTTCGGCGAAGTCGCGGAAACGGGGCGGATAGACGTCTCGGTTCGCGGCGAACAGGTCCGCATGCGCGGCGGCGGCCTCGGCCCGCATCACCGGCTGGCCGAGGTCGAAGGTCTCGCGCGGGCGCAGAGGCATATCGAGGTCTTTGATGGTCGCGCCTGCAGCCCGCAGGCGCTCCGCGACGGCCTCGACCTGAACCGCGACTTCGTCGTCGGCGGCGTCGCGCAGGAAAGAGCGCGGGAAGCCGAGCAAGGGCGGCGGGCGCTCCACCGTCGCTGCCGCCAGGTAGTCGTCCAGCGGCGCTTCGACGGAGTGTGGGTCCGCCGGGTCGGGGCCGGCGATGACGCTGAGGACGAGGGCTGCGTCGGCGACCGTCGTAGCGAAGATGCCGACGTGGTCGAGGCTCGGGGCGAGGGGGAAGACGCCGCGCGTGCTGGAGCGGCCGAAGCTCGGCTTGAGGCCGACGATGCCGCAGAACGCCGCTGGTCGCAGCACGGAGCCGACGGTCTGCGAGCCGAGGGCGAGGGGCACCATGCCGGCGGCGACGGCGGCGGCGGAGCCGCTGGAGGAGCCGCCGGGCGTGTACTCGCGGTTCCAGGGGTTACGCGTCGGCGCCGGGTCCTGGAAGGCAAAGGCGGTCGTCGCCGTTTTGCCGAGGATGACGGCGCCGGCGGCGCGCAGGCGGGCAACGACGGCCGCGTCCGTGCCCGGCGCGCTGTGGGCGAAGGCGCCGGCGCCGAGCCGCGTCGGCTGGCCGGCGACGTCGAAGATATCCTTGACCCCGACCGGCACGCCGGCGAGGGGGCGGTTCTCGATCTCGTCGCGCGCCAAGGCGCCCAGGGCGGCTGCGGCTGCCAGCGCCCCCTCGCCGTCGACGTGCACCCAGGCTTCGAGCGCGCCGTCCAGGGCCTCGATCCGGGCGCGCGACGCCGCTACGGCCGCCTCGGGCGCGGCGGTTCCTCTTCTAACGCTCTCGACGATCGATATCGCGGTCATGCTGACGATAGGCGGCGCCGCAGCGTCGTGGTCGGCCGATCAGGTCGCAACCGCGGCGCTCAGGGCACAGCCCGGGCGCTGGCGAGGACGAGGTCGGCGGCGGCTTCGAGGGAGAGGTGGTCCTTATTCAACGTGAGGTCGTACATCGCGGCGTCGAGCCAGTTGAAGTGGTAGACGCGCTTCAGGAGCTCGCCACGGTCCTTGTCCGACTGGCGAATCGCGAGCAGCGCTGCTTCCGGGTCGATCTGCTGCTCACCTGCCAGGCGCTGCGCCCGCTGCTCGGGCGAGCCGTGTACGAGGACGCGGAGGGCGCCGCCCTTGCCGGCCAGCGTGTACTGGGCGGCGTGGCCGACGATTACCGCATCGCCGCGCTCCGCCAGCTCCAGGACGACCTTCTCGATGAACTGGCGGTAGTCCTCCGAGGTAAACGCCTGCAGGGCAGTCGACATAACGGCGGGGGAGGGCTCGATCAGGCCGGGGCTGCCCTCGATGCTGACGGCGGACACCTGGCCGAGGCGCTGCATGATCCGCTCGAGGAAGCTCGGCACGCGCTCCGCCGCGATGACCTCCGTGGGGGAGACGCCGGCGCGCGCCGCGGCCTCGGAGGTGATCTCCCAGTCGTAGTAGCGGTAGCCGAGCTGCTCTGCTACGCGGCGGGCGAGCGTGAAGCCCTCGGAGCCGATCTGCACCGAAAACGCAACAACAGATGCAACCATCTTCCCTCCCTAAGACCTCTGGAGGACCCGCCGGCCCCAACATAGCACCGGCGCGGGCCGGCGGATAGCGCTACTTGGTCTCTGCTTGCTTTGCGCCGATCAGCACCGCCATGTTCCCGTTCGGGTGGCTGTTTTCGTAGAGCAGTTGGTGCGCAGTGCCGATCTCGTCAAAGGAGAAGACGCGCGCCAGACAGGGGTCGATGCGCCCCTCTGCGACGAGGTCGTTGAGGGCCGCGGCCTGCTCGGAGTTCGCGAAGTGGGAGCCCTGGAGGCGCTTCTGCCGGGTCCAGAGATAGCGCAGGTCGACGTCGCCGTTGTAGCCGGTCGTGCCGGCGCAGATCACGACCATGCCGGCCGTGTCGCAGACGAAGAGCGACGTCGGCAGCGTGTCCTGGCCCGGGTGCTCGATGACGATCTTCGGGTTCTTGCGCTCGCCGAGAGCGTCCCAGATCGCCTTGCCGAAGGCCCGGGAGCCCCGGACCGACCTGGCCATCGCCGTCTCGTCGCGCCAGTCGGGCAGGCGGCCCCAGTGGTCGAAATCGCGCCGGTTGATAAAGCTCTTCGCGCCGAGGTCGAGGCAGTACTGGCCCCGCTCCTCGGAGGAGACGACGGCGATCGGCACGCCACCGAGCTGCTTCGCGATCTGGATCGCCATCGACCCGAGGCCGCCGGAGCCGCCCCAGACGAGGACGACGTCGCCTTCTTTGACGTCGTGCGGCGGGAAGCCCGTGAGCATGCGGTAGGCGGTGGCGCCGTCGAGCATATAGCCGGCGGCCGCTTCCCAGCTCAGGCGGCTCGGCTTCGGCAGGCACTGGTGGCTCTGCACGCGTGTGAACTGGGCGAAGGCGCCCCAGTTGCTGTCGTAGCCCCAGATCCGGAACGTGCTGCTGAACATCGGGTCGTTGCCCGCGACCACGAACGGGTCCTGGTCGTCCCACATGCCGCAGTGGAGCACGACCTCGTCCCCTAGCTTGACGTTCGTGACGTCGGCGCCAACGGCGTAAACGATGCCCGAGGCCTCGCCGCCGCCGATGTGAAAGCCGAGCTCGTCGCCGGCGCGGCCGGCCCGCATATGGTTCTGAACCACGTCGACCGGCACACCGAGGGCGGCCCAGACCGTGCTGAAGTTGACCCCGGCCGCCATGATGTAGACGAGGACCTCGTTGCGGCTCACCTCGGGGACGTCCACCACCTCGGTGCGAAAGGCCGTCGCCGGCGGTCCGTAGGAGCTGCGGCGGATGACCTTCGCGTGCATCTTCGATGGCACCAGGCCCAGCGGCGGTGCCTCGCCGACGTCGTAAAGCGGGCGGGTCGTCGTCATCTCTTCTGCCTCAAGTTCTGCCTCAAGTGATTCTCAGCGAGGCCAGGATAGCCGCGCTCCGCCGAACGGTCTACGGCTGGCGTTGCCGTACCTTATCGAGCGAGTGACCCTGCTCTCGGGCAGCGCCGGCCGTCTGCTCAGATAGCCGTCAAGGCCGGACTCAGGATCGGTGCTTATCGGTCGAGAATCAGGTGAGGGATTCTGGGCCGGAGCAGATGATGAACGACACGACGCCGCCCCCAGTCGGCCGACCATCCGTCGAGGCCTGCAACGCCCTTCTCGCCGAGATGGAGGCGAAGATGGCAGAGCTTGGCCTCGATATGCGGCGCCTCAGGTCGCTCCTCAGCGACCTCTCGCGCGACGTTGAGCGCTTCATTGCCCCTGTGCAGGTCGAGGGTCGATCAGCGAGTCCGCCGGCGGGCGCACCTGAGTCCGAGGAACGCGCACCTGAGCCCGAGGAACGCGAGGCTGCCGAAGTCCGACTTCGGCAGCGGCGTACGCGAGCACGGCTTCGGCTGGGGCGCAATGCCGGGGATGTCCGGGATCGAGGAAGCGGGCCTCAACTTCGCCGCGTCGCCTGCTCCAGGCGAGGCCGAAGCTGAAGAAGAGCGGGATCATGTACGCCAGGCGGTCGAGCAGGTCCGCGCCGAGCTTGCCGCCGGGGCGGCGACGGCCGGCCACGAGGCGGTGTCTGCCGGCGCTGAGCCGCTCGCGGCCGAGCCGGCCGAAGCTGACGAGGAGCGGGAGCAGGTGCGGCAGGCGGTCGAGCAGGCCCGCGCCGACCTCCTCGCCGGTGCTACGTCTGAGGACCCTGTGGCTGCTCCTGGCGACGAAAACGAGCTGCAAGAGAAGGAGGCGGACCAGGCGCCTGAGCTGGAAGCAGCGACGCAAGCCCGCGCCGAAGCCTCAGAGCCGGAAAGCGATGAGGACGAGGCGAGGGACGAGGTGCGGCGTGCCGTGGAGCAAGCCCGCGCCGAGCTCGAGTCGACGAAGCCGGAGAGCATTGAGGAGGACCGGCCGATGACGCTGCCTGCCTCGTTGCCGACGCACGCCGTTCAATCAGCGGCGCCGATCATCGTCGTAGACGACCCGGACGGCAGGGTCGAGCTCGCGGGCGTCTACGAGATGCTCGGCTTCGTCGGCATGGCCGACCAGGCTTCCCTGCTGAACTACACCCACTACAGCGCCACGGTAGGGATCAACTCCCTCAAGCTGCCCGAGCCCCAGGCATTCGGCGAAGCGGCGGAGAAGGCCTTCGGCAGGCCCTGTACCTGCCAAAACGAGGGCGGCCGGCTCACGCTGAGACTGGGCAGCAAAGATGCAAAGAGTGCTGTAGGAGAGCCCGTGAAATCTTTACTGTCTAAGCTGTCCAGCAAGAGCGCGCAAGGCGGGAGCCGAGAAGCGCTGCGGGAGGGCACGCGGCCGGACTGGCGACGCCAGCACCCGAGCGGCGTCGAAGAGCTGAAGGAGCAGGCTGACCGCCTGCACGAGCTTGCGGTCCTGACCCTCTTCCTCCACAGCGCCGGCACCATGGAGGAGATGGTATCGCTCTTCATGGAGCGCTCGCCGCGCGCGACCGGCGCCATCGTCACCTACCCGATCCTTCTCGACCGCCGTCGCGATCTCCTGCACGCTGCCCTCCTCGCCAACATCGAGGACGCGGCGATCGAGCAGGCATCGATCGCCGCCAACGAGAACCTCGTCGACCTCGAGTTCCCGCTGCCCTTGCGCAGCTGGCGGCGCTCCGCTATGGAGGGCGGCGAGGTTCTCCTCTCCGACAACCTGCGCGACGTACTCGGTGACGTCATCGGCAAAGAAGCCTGCGACAAGATCCGCCACGACCTCGGCGTGACGAGAGTTGCGACCGTCCCCCTGGTGATGGAGGGTGAGTCCTTCGGCCTCTGCGTCTTCATGTTTGCCGACGTCGAGCCCGACGTCGAGCTCCTCGAGCTCGCGGCCGGTCATTGCACACTTGCGATCAAAGAGCTCATGGCGGGCGAGGAGACCACGCGCTTTGGCGGCATCGATCCGGTTACCTGGGTACACAGCCGCGGCTACTTCCTCGAGGCGCTGGAGTCGGAGGTCGTCAGGGCGCGGCGCTACAGCCGCGGCCTTTCGATGGTCCTCTTCGACATCGACGCCTTCGGCCAGTTCAACGAAGCCTTCGGCCACACGCTGGGCGACCGCCTTCTGCGCCTGATCGGCATGACGTTGTCGGGCACGGCGGTATTGCCCGAGCTCGTTGCCCGCTTCGGCGGTGACGAGTTTGCCGTGCTGCTGCCGGAGGCGGACCGTACGGCCGCCGTCGAGCTCACGTCCGCGATCGTCGAGAAGATGAGCGCCCTCTCGGTCTTTGACAGCGAAGTCGAAGAGAAGCAGGACATCTCCGTCTCGGCCGCTATCGTCTCCTATCCGGAGAACGGCACGACGCGCGAGGAGCTCCTCGCCGCGGCCGAGATCGCTCTGGAGCAGGCAAAGGAGGAGCGGCGGGCCGAGCGAGCGCCCGCGCGCGAGCTCTCCGCCGTGCAGCAGCTCCGCCTCGCCGGCCGCCGTCGCGGCGCCTGAGGCGTCAGCCGCACCCGCCGCCTCTCTAGCGCTCGCTGGAGCCTTCGGCGGTCGAGCAGTCTCTCGATGAATTGGTGGAAGCTTAGTGCTCCGGCTCCTCGCCGGGCTGCCGCCTAGTAGTCGCGCTCGAGGATGAACGAGGTCAGCTCATCCAGCTGGCGGCGGGCGGTTGGCGGCAGCATCTCTGTCTGGGCCAACGCCGCCATCGCCCGCGAGCGGTGGTCTTCCGCCAGGCCCTGGGCGAAGTAGCGGCAGTTCCAGCGCTGGAGGACGCCCAGGACATCGTCGATCGCCTGCTCGTCGAGCTCATCCTTCGCGTAGGCGGCTCGCAGGAGCTCTCGGTCCGGCCCCACCGCTTGCTGGAAGGCGTGGACGACGGGCAGCGTCTTCTTCTTGCGGGCGATGTCGGCGCCCACCGGCTTGCCGGTGGCGCTGCCCTCACCCCAGATGCCGAGGATGTCGTCGCGGATCTGGAAGGCGATGCCGAGCTGGCGGCCGAAGTCTCCCAACCCCCTGACTTCGGCCGCGTCGGCGCCGGCGATCAGGGCGCCGGTGCTCAGCGAGGCGCCGATCAGGGCGGCCGTCTTGCCGCTGATCATCTTCAGGTAGTCGGCCAGGGTGACGTTGCTCCTTAGCTCGTAGCTGAGGTCGAGGTGTTGGCCCTCGATCATCTCGCTGCAGGCGGCGTTGACGATCCGGCGCGCTTCGAGGACGCGGCCGGCCGGCACGCCCTGCTCGGCGGCGCCGACGAGTGTCTCGTAGGCGAGCGTCCAGAGGCCGATGCCGGCCGCGATCGCCGGGTCGCGGCCGTAGACCTGCCAGAGCGTCGGCCGGTGATGCCTGAGCAGGTCGCCGTCCTCGATGTCGTCGTGGATCAGGGAGAAGTTGTGGAGGAGCTCGATCGCGACCGCGACCGGCAGTGCGGCGTCGCGGGCGCCGCCGAGGGCGTCAGAGGCAAAGAGGCAGAGCGAGGGGCGCAGGCACTTGCCGAGGTTCGGCAGGCCGTCCTCCGACCAGCCGAGCTGGTAGCGGAGCATCTCATCGAGCCGGCCTTCGCCTTTCGGCAGGACGCGGCTCACCTCCAGGGCGATCTCCTCGCGGTAGCAGCTGAGAATTTTCGGTGATTCCACTGGCTCGAGGGCATCGTACGCCGCCCGGCGCCGCCGTTCAATCGGCCCGGCGGGGGGGTGACAGCGCCGCCTTACAAGATAGGAACATCTGTTCTAATATTGCGCCACTGAAGCTAACCATGAGAGTCGAAAGTCGAGGGGATCGTGCTGTGGCTGGACTTGATGGCGCTTGGCGAGGCGGGTCTGGAGCTGCCGCTGGCAGCGGCGAACGCGGCCTATTTTGGCAGCTATATCCGGCGGACGTCCCTGGCGGCGCGCCGGGTCGGCGCTCTCGCTTTGAGCCTCGTCAACGCCGCTCTCGCCGTCGAGGCGGCGCTCTTCTTGCTCGTTTCCTTCGCGGAGCGCTCGATCGCGCCGGGGGTGGGACCGGAGGTCGCCTTCTTCGTCCGCAGCTTGCTGCTGCTGGCGACCGCCTTCCTCAGCCTCATCGTCCTCCGCGGCAGCCGGCCGCGGTCGGCTTGAGGGGCCTGCGATGACCGCCCTTGGCGTCGCTATCGAACGCAAGCAGTGGGAGGTCGTCTCGCTGCGCCTCCTCCTCGGCGTCTGCGGCGCCGACGCGAAGCTGCCGCCGGCGACCCTGACCGAGCTCATCGATCTCGTGAGCGGGCAGCCGCCGGATCGGGGCGAGGGCGCCCGTGGCTGAGCGACGCCGCCCGAAGCGGGCCGCCGCGGCGCGGTTCTATGCCAACGCCCTCAGCGAGAGCGAGCAGGCGGACCTGCCCATCGCCCTCGAGATCGAAGGCGTCGACCAGGAGATCGCCCTCCTGCGTCTGCGCCTGCGCAGCGCCATCGAAGAGAAGCCGGAGGACATGGCCCTCATGCTCCGTGGCATCGACCTCCTGGCGAAGACGGTATCGACCCGCTACCGGCTCTCGAAGGCGGGCGGAGCGTGACCTCAGCGCCAGCCTCGCCAACGTCGTGCGCGGGCTCGGCGACCTTTGGCCGGCGGCAGCCGATGGGCCGGGGGCAGCCGATGACGGCGAGTAGCGCCGGCCGGCTCGAGGCCGAGGTCGGGCGCGTCGTCAAACGGCCGCGGCGGGCCGGCACCGCCGCCGCCTTTCGGGCGACGGTGGAGCAGCGCCTCCTCAACCTCGAGTCGCAGTTGGCTGAGGTCAAGACGCGGCTCAACGGCCTCCTCCTCTTCATCGCCGGGACCGTCATGGCCCAGGTTATCTTGAGGCTGGTGGCTTGACGGCGGCGGTTGGCCTCCTCAGCCCACTGCGGCCTTACCAGAAGGAAGCAGCGCGGGCGATCGTCGACAGCGTCGTCCGGCGCCGCGGCCTCAGCCTCTCGGTCGAGATCGCCCGCCAGGGCGGCAAGAACGAGCTCTCGGCCCGCGTCGAGCTCCTCCTCCTCGCGACCCACTTCGACCGCGACGTCACCGCGATCAAGGCGGCGCCGACCCTCCGTCCCCAGGCGATGATCAGCCTGCGCCGCCTCTGGCAGCGGCTTCAAGACGCCGGCCTCGACGGCTGGGCGGTGCAGGAGCACGGCAGCGCCGTCCGCCTCGGCCGCGCCCGCCAGCTCTTCCTCTCGGCCGAGCTGACGAGCAACGTCGTCGGCCACACGGCCGACCTCCTGCTCGAGATCGACGAGGCCCAGGACGTCGCCATCGACAAGTTCGACCGCGAGCTGCGGCCGATGGCCGCGAGCAGCGGCGCGACGACCGTCTTCTACGGCACCGCCTGGGACGACGCGAACCTCCTGGAGCGGGCGCGCCAGTCCCACCTCGAGGCCCAGGCGCGCGACGGCGTCCGCCGCCACTTCGAGTACGACTGGCAGGTCGTCGCCGCGAGCAACCCCGCCTACGGCCGCTTCGTCCAGGCGGAGCGCGAGCGCCTCGGCGCCGACCACCCGATCTTCCAGACCCAGTACTGCCTCCAGAGCCTTCCCGGCGCCGGTCGCCTCCTCGGCCCGACGCAGCTCGGCCTCCTCCAGGGCGGCCACGACCGCCTCGATGCGCCCTTGGCCGGCGAGAACCTACGTTGCCGTCCTCGACCTCGCCGGCGAGGCGGCAGAGCCGGGCGGCGGTGCCGGCCACGATGCCACCGTCCTGACGATCGCCTGCGTCCTGCCGCCTGCCGGCGGGGCGTTTTCTGCGCCGGCGATTGAGGTCGTGCGCCACTACGCCTGGACCGGCGCTTCCCACGCCGTCCTCCACGGCGCCCTCGTCTCGCTGCTCGACCAGACCTGGCGTGTCCGCCGCCTCGCCGTCGACGCCACCGGCTCGGCGAGCCCGTCGCCGCCTTTCTCGCCCGCGCCCTCGGCGACAGCCGTGTCGAGGCCGTGAAGCTCAGCGCCGAGTCGAAGTCGCGCCTCGGCTACGAGCTCCTCGCGGCCACGAACGGCGGCCGCCTCCGCCTCTACGCCGCCGATGGCGACGCCGAGCGGGCTGAATGCTGGCGCCAGCTCGGCCTCTGCCGCGCCGTTTACCGGCCCAACCGCAGCCTCGGCTATTTCGTCGAGGAGCGCGACGGCCACGACGACTACGTGATCAGCCTCGCCCTCACCGTAGTGGCGGCCGCCGACGCCGGGCCGCGCCGGGCCCGCGGTCGCAGCCGTGACGGCGAAGACACGCTCGCTTTTTGACGCTTTTGAGTAACAAGGGAGGATGTCAATGGTTGCCCTCGGAGAGAGACCGGCCGACGTTTCTGGGGCCGCGGAGTGCTTGCAGCGGCCGGCGCGCCGCGACGCGCTGCCGGAGCACACCCAGTACGCCGATACGGGCTGCGACCTCCACTCGAACTGCCTCACCTGTCCGCTGGCGCGCTGCCGCTACGACGAGCCCGGCGGCGCCCGCCGCTTGCTCAGCGACGAGCGCGACCACTCGATCCTCGTCCTTCAGAGCGAGGCAGGCCTGCCGGTGAGCGCCCTCGCCGAGCGCTTTGGCCTCTCCCGCCGCACCGTCTTTCGCGTCCTGGCGCGGGCGCGGTCCAACGCCTGACCAAAGCGCTGCCTCGCCCGCCGCCGCCAGCAAGCAGCCAAGGAGCACTCAATGGCCACTCGAGCACCACTGCCCCAAATCGAACCTCGTCGAACAGCTCGGCCGCCTCGACGGCAGCCGCCTCCGCGCCTACCGCGACAACCTCACCTTCTACCGCGGCCAGCAGTGGCTCGGCAGCCAGCGCCGCCGCGAGCGCCGCCTCGTCTTCAACTACGCCAAGGCGGTGATCGACAAGACGGCGTCTTACCTGATGACCGGCCTCCGCTTCGTCGTCGATGAGGAGGACGGCTCGCCCGAGGAGGCGCAGCGGGCCCAGCGGGCGGAGAAGGCCCTGCGCACCGTCGCCGACGCCAACAACCTCGGCCAGCTCGACTTCGACAACGAGGTCGACACGACGATCCTCGGCGACGGCGCTTTCAAGGTCACGTGGGACCCGCTCGAGCGCCGCGTCCGCGTCACCGCGCCGGACGTCCAGGGCCTCTTTGCCTGGTGGCTCGGCGACGACGTCGGCCGCCTCTGGCGCGTCGCCAGCCGCTACTACCTCTCCGACGAGGAGACCGTACTCCTCTACGGCGCCGATCTCGTCGCCGGCCGCCGCGGCGGCGCCGCCGCCGCCCGCAAGCAGCACACGGTCGTCGAGGTCTGGACCGACGCCGACTTCGAGCTCTGGCTCGACGGCGCCCTGATCGAGGCGAAGTCGAACCCGTACGGCTTCATCCCCTTCGTCATCTACCCGAACCTGCGCGAGCCGAAGCAGTTCTGGGGGCGTCAGCGACATCGAGGCCGTGCGCGAGTCCGTCCGCGAGCTCAACCGCGCCCTTTCTCAGCTCTCGATGATCCTCGAGCTCTCCGGCAACCCCGTGGCCGTCCTCGAGAACGTCAACGAGGCCCAGGACATCGCCGTCCAGCCCGGTGCCGTCTGGGAGCTGCCGGAGCGCGCCCGTGCCTACCTCCTCGACCTCCTCCAGGGCGGCGGCGTCAGCCTTCACGTCGACTACGTCAACCTGATCTACCGCACGCTGCACGACCTGGCAGAGTCGCCGCGTACTTCTTTCGGCGACAACGGCCGCGGCCTCTCCGGCGTCGCCCTCAACATCGAGCTCGACCCCTTATTGAAGAAGGTCCAGCGCAAGCGCCTCCTGCGCGAGGCGGCGCTGCGGCGGCGCAACGAGCTGATCCTCCGCCTCCTCGAGCGCTACACCGGCGTCTCCTACGCGCCCTACGCCAGCCGCGTCCTTTGGGACCCCTTGCTGCCCGTCGACCGCAGCCGCCTCGTCACAGACGAGACACGCCTCGTCGGGGCCGGCATCCACTCCCGCCGCCGCGCCGCCGACGACCTCGGCATCGAAGACCCGGAGCGCGAGTTCGAGCGCTGGCGCGAGGAGGCGCAGCTCCTGCGCGGCGAAGGAGCTAAGGATGCTTGACGCCCGCCGCCGTCGCCTTCGTGCTCCTCCTCTTCCTCGCCGTCGCGATCGAGCGCGCCGTCGAGGTCATCCTCGCTCCCCTCGAAGGCCGCGGCGCGCCGTCCCTGCGCCGGCTCGCCGCGTTCGGCCTCGCCCTCGCGCTGGTCTTCGGCCTCCAGCTCGATATCGTCGGCCCGCTGTTCGGCGAGGGCGGCGGCCTCGGCGCCGCCCAGGGCCGCGCCCTCACGGCGATCGCCGTTGCCGGCGGCAGCGCCCCCGCCCACGAGCTCATCCGCCTGATCGAGGAGGCGAAGGCGCGCGCCAAGGGCAGCTAACGGCGGCCCGGCTCGGATCCGGTCGCCGTGCTAGCATCTCGGCGTGAATACGACCGACGATGAGCCCGTCTTCCTCGTGCCTTACGACCGATCGTGGCCGGAAAGATTCGTCGCGGAGCAGAGCCTACTGCTTGAGGCGATCGGCGAACGGCTTGCCGGACCGATCGAGCATGTCAGCAGCACCGCCGTACCCGGCCTCGAGGCGAAGCCGGTAATCGACATCATGGCAGGCGTCCAAAGCCTCGAAGCGTCGCGACCAGCTATCGCCCTGCTCGCGGCGCTCGACTACTGCTACGCGCCCTACAAAGCCGACGTCATGCACTGGTTCTGCAAGCCTTCGCCCGCCCACCGGACCCATCATCTCCATCTCGTGCCGTTCGGCAGCGGCCTCTGGCGGGAGCGGCTCGCCTTTCGCGATTACCTGCGCTCCCATGGCGACGTTGCGGCGGAATACTCGGCACTGAAGCAGCGTCTGGCGGAGCGGCACCGCCTCGATCGGGACGCCTACAGCGATGCCAAGGGCCCGTTTATCGCGCGCGTCGTCGGGCTTGCCCTGAAAGACAGCACGGCCGGGCCCTTGCCTGGCGCCGCCGAGCCGCCGCCCTAGGTCGCTTCCGCGCTCGCCAGCCAGCGCTCGAGGTCGAAAGCGTAATCGTCCGCGACCTGGCCGCGGGCGACCTTGCGCAGCGCCGTCTTCGGCAGGGGCGCGTCGCTGAGCTCGATGCGGCCGACGCGCTTATAAGCCGCCAGCTCCTGGCCCAGCCGCTCCGCCTCGGCGCCGATCAGGCTGCGGACGCCTGCCTCGCTGAGGTCGGTACCGTGCGCCGCCGCCGCCTGCCGCGTCGCCTCGACGCGTGGGTAGATCACGGCCGTTACCTGTACTCGGTCGCGCGCCTTGCGGCCGAGGACGCAGACGTCCTCGATGAGCTCGCTGCGCGCCAGCTTCTCCTCGAGCTCGTCCGGGTGCACCTTCTCGCCCGAGTCGAGGACGATGATGTACTTGCTGCGGCCCGTGAGCCAGATGTTCCCCTCGGCGTCGATCCGGCCGAGGTCGCCCGTATAGAGCCAGCCGTCGCGCAGCGCCGCCGCCGTCGCCTCCGGCGCCTGCCAGTAGCCCTGGAAGACGTTCTCGCCCCGGACCACCACCTCACCCTCGCCCTGGTCGGCTACGCGAATGTCCTTCTCCGGAACGTCGACGAGGCGCACCTCGACCCCCGGCAGCGCCTCGCCGACGCTGCCGGCGTGCCTCTCGTAGTAACGGCTGAGGAGGAATCGCCGCCGCGAGAAGCGCTGGATCGCGATCGTCGGCGACGCCTCGCTCATGCCCCAACCCTGGAGCAAGGGCAGCCCGAGACTCGCGAAATCACGCGCCGTTTCGGGATTCAATGCGGCGCCACCACTGACCATGAAGCGCATGCGGCCGCCCAGCGCCTTGTGCACGGGCCGGAAGAGCAGCGGCGCCAGGTTCAGGCCCGTGAGCCGTTTGATCGCGCCGAGGCGCGCCTGCCAGCGCTGGAGGGTCGGCAAGCGTCCCTCCGACTCCGCCCGCGCCAGGACGTTGCGGTAGACGATCTCGTAGAGCGCCGGCACGCCGAAGAAGACCGTCGGCCGGTATGCCTGCATGCGGTCGCGCACCCGCCGCAGGTCATTCTCGATGACGACCTGGGCGCCGACCAGCGTGGGCAGGACGACGGCGGCCATGAGCGGCATGGCGTGATGGAGCGGCAGGACGAGGAGGAGGACGTCGCGGCCGCCGACGTCGAGGGCGGCGAGGGCGGCGTGGGCGTTGGCGAGGAAGTTGAGATGGCTGAGCATGACGCCCTTGGCGCCGCCCGTCGTGCCCGACGTAAAGATCAGCGCCGCGAGGTCGTCCGGCGCCGGCTCGCGCCCCGCCAGGACGTCGCCCGCCTCGGCGCCCGCGTCGTCGATCAAGGCCTCGAACGGCACCTGGGGTGGCACTGCGCCTTCGCTGGCCTCGCTGTCGATGACGATTACCCGCTCGAGCGCTGGCAGGTCGGCAGGCAGCCGCGGCAGGACGCTGGCCGAAGCGACGAGGAAGCGGCACTCCGGCCGGCCGACCTGGTCTTCGATCTCCGCCGTCTTGAGGTCGTAGTAGACGAGGACGCCGGTGCCGCCCGCCGTGACGGTGCCGAGGTAGGCCGTCAGCCAGTCGATGCCGTTCTCGGCGCAGATCGCCACCCGGTCGCCCTTCGCCAGGCCGAGGCCGACGAGGCCGGCGGCGAAGGCGCGAGCCCGGTCGGCGAGCTCCCGCCAGGTGACGCTGCGCTCGCTGCTGCCGCGCACCTCGATGTAGGCGGGGTGGTCGCCGGCGCTTGCCGCCGCCCGCCGCAGGGCGGCAGGGATCGTCAGCGGCCGCTCCGTCTCGTTCATCGCAGGAGTATACGCCGACTCATCCGGCCGGCGGCGGTCGGCGCCCAGACGTCTTTTCCTGCTCGGCTTCTTGGCCTCACTTCGCGGCCGCGACTGCTTTGCGGGCGGGCGGCTTCTTCTTGCTGGCCGCCGGTGCCTTGGCCGCAGCCGGCGGCTTGCGCCGCGCCAGCGCCAGGGCGATGTAGCGGCCGGTCGCGCTCGTCCGGTGGCGCGCCACCGCCTCCGGCGTGCCCCGCGTTATCAGCTTGCCGCCGCGATCGCCGCCCTGCGGCCCGAGGTCGATGATCTCGTCCGCGTTCAGCATCACGTCCATGTGGTGCTCGATCACGACGACCGTGTTGCCGGCGTCCACGAGGCGCTGGAGGACGGCGAGGAGGTTGCCCACGTCCTCGAAGGAGAGGCCGGTCGTCGGCTCGTCGAGGATGTAGAGCGTGCGCCCGGTCGAGCGGCGCGAGAGCTCGGTCGAGAGCTTGACGCGCTGCGCTTCGCCGCCCGATACCGTCGTCGCCGGCTGGCCGAGGGTGATGTAGCCGAGGCCTACGTCCTTCAGCGTTTGGAGCTTAGTCCGCACCTTCGAGAAAGCAGAGAAGAAGTCCAGCGCCTGGTCGACGGTCATCGCCAGCACCTCGGCAATGCTCTTGCCCCGGAAGAGGATCTCCAACGCCTCGCGGTTGTAGCGCTTCCCCTTGCATACGTCGCACGGCACCGTCACGTCCGGCAGGAACTGCATCTCGATCTCGATGTAGCCGTCGCCCTGGCAGGCCTCGCAGCGGCCGCCCTTCACGTTGAAGGAGAAGCGCCCCGGCCCGTAGCCACGCAGGCGCGCCTCCGGCACCGAGGCGAAGAGCTCCCGGATCGGCGTGAAGAGGCCAGTGTAGGTGGCCGGGTTCGAGCGCGGCGTCCGGCCGATCGGCGATTGATCGACGTCGATCACCTTGTCGAGGTGCTCGAGGCCGAGGACGGCGTCGCACTGGCCGGGGCGGTCGCGGGCGGCGTAAAAGACCTGGGCCGCCTTCTTGTAGAGGATCTCCGTGATCAGCGAGCTCTTGCCAGAGCCGGAGACGCCGGCGATGCAGACGAACTTGCCGAGCGGGATCGCGACGTCGATCGCCTTGAGGTTGTTCTCGCGCGCCCCCTTGATCTCGACGGCGAGGCCGTTGCCTGGCCGGCGCGTTTCCGGCATCGGGATCCGGCGGGCGCCGCTGAGGTAGGCGCCGGTGAGCGATTTCGGGTCGCGCATCACCTCCTCCGGGCGCCCCGTCGATACGATCTCGCCGCCGTGGTCGCCGGCGCCGGGCCCCATGTCGATCAGGTGGTCAGCGGCCCGCATCATCGATTCGTCGTGCTCGACGATGATGATCGTGTTGCCGAGGTCGCGCAGCCGCTCCAGCGTCCGGATCAGGCGCGCGTCGTCCGCCGGGTGGAGGCCGATCGTCGGCTCGTCGCAGACGTAGAGGACGCCCATGAGGCCGGAGCCGATCTGGGTCGCGAGGCGGATGCGCTGAGCCTCGCCGCCGGAGAGGGTCGCCGTCGGCCGGTCGAGGGAGATGTAGTCGAGCCCCACCTCGACGAGGAAGTCGAGCCGGGTACGGATCTCCTTGAGGATCTGGTAGGCGATCGCCTGCTCGCGCCCGTTCAGCGGCGTCTCGGGCGCCACCAGCGCCGCGAACCAGGCCTGCGCCTCGACGATGCTCAGGGTGGTCGTCGCGCTGATGCCCTTGCCGCCGACCTTCACGGCGCGCGACTCCGGCTTGAGGCGGGCGCCGCCGCAGGTCGAGCAGGGCACTGTAGCCATGTAGCGCTCGAGCTCGCGCCGGACGTAGTCGGACTCCGTCTCCTTGTAGCGGCGCATCATGTTGCTGACCACGCCCTCGAAGCGCGTCTCCCAGCGGTTTGAGTGACCGCCCGAGCCCTGGTAGACCACGGTCACAGGCGTCGGGTCGCCGTAGAGGACGATCTCGACCTGGGCCGGCGTCAGCTCCCGTACCGGCGCCTCCGTGCTGAAGCCGTGCTTGAGGGCCGCCGCCTCGAGGATGCGGAAGTTCCAGGCGCTGGTCGATGCCGAGCGCGCCCAGGGGATGATCGCCCCCTCCCGCAGGCTCAGGCTGCGGTTCGGCATCACCAGCTCCGGGTCGATCTCCATCTTGACGCCGAGACCGGTGCACTCCGGGCAGGCACCGTGGGGGCTGTTGAAGCTGAAGTTGCGCGGCGCCAGCTCGCCGAAGGAGAGGCCGCAGTGGGCGCAGGCGAGGTGCTCCGAGTAGAGCAGCTCCTCTTCGCCCTCCACCGGCACCTTGATCACACCACCGCCGAGCTTCAGTGCCGTCTCGACGGAGTCAGCGAGGCGGCTGCTGCTCGCGGCGCTGCCTTCGCCGCCCCGCTCCTCGGTGATCAGGCGGTCGACGACGATCTCGATCGTGTGGACCTTGTAGCGGCCCATCTCGATCTTCTCATCGAGGTCGTGGACGACGCCGTCGACTCGCACCCGGACGAAGCCGGCCTGGCGCGCGTCTTCGAGGACGGCGTGATGCTCGCCTTTGCGGTCGGCGATCACCGGCGCCAGGATCATCAGCCGCTTGCCCGCCGGCATGTCGAGGATCGCATCGACGATCTGCTGCACCGTCTGCTGCTCGATCGGCCGGCCGCAGCTCGGGCAGTGGGGCCGGCCGGCGCGGGCGAAGAGGAGGCGCAGGTAGTCGTAGATCTCCGTCACCGTGCCGACCGTCGAGCGCGGGTTGCGGCTCGCCCCCTTCTGGTCGATCGAGATCGCCGGCGAAAGACCCTCGATGTAGTCGACGTCCGGCTTCTCCATCTGGCCGAGGAACTGGCGCGCGTAGGCCGAGAGAGACTCTACATAACGGCGCTGACCCTCGGCGTAGATCGTATCGAAGGCGAGCGAGCTCTTGCCCGAGCCCGACAGCCCGGTGATCACGACGAGGCGGTCGCGCGGGATCACCACGTCGATGTTCTTGAGGTTATGCTCGCGGGCGCCGCGGACGGTGATCGCGTCGAGAGGCAAAGATTCCCACCTGGTAGCTAGGTCCGAGCCGATCGCTTATTCTAGCGTCGCGCGGTCTTGGAGAACAAGGGTGCTAAGTGACACGAAAGAAAGGGCAGATACCTTACAATTCCATATTACTTACTGATAATATGTATAAAAGAAAAGAGCAAGGCGGAGGCGTGCTAATCACCTGGCGGCCGTCCAGGTTCGCTGAGGCTCTTTCGGCCCGCCTGACTTGGCGAACAGGTCGCAAGAGATTCGTGACGAGTGATTCGATCCAAGCGCTGAGGACATAGCAGAAGGACGTGAGCATGAACACATCCGGGGACGCCAGCGTTTCGCTGTCGGATGACTACTATCGGGACGTGTTCGAGCACGCCCCCGACGGCATGCACTCGATAAACTCGGAGGGCGTGATCATCGCCTGCAACCAAACCTGGGCGAGCATGCTGGGCTACGAGAAGGCGGAGATCATCGGCCGTCGCTCGGTTGACCTTCTGACGCCTGCTTCGAAAGCGAAGGCCGAAGATCTACTGCCCGTTTTCTACCGCGACGGCGAAATGCACGGCGTTGATTTCCACTTCGTCCGGTACGACGGCTCGGTCCTTGGAGTGAAGCTCTCGGCAACGTTGCACGACAACCCCGGCACGGGCGAGCGTTTCTCGAGGGCGATCCTCCGGGCCATGCCGGAGTCTGAAGGCCGGGACCCGGCGCCTTTGCCGGCGGAGCCGAGACGGGTGCGCGAAGCGGCTAATGGCGACGCCGACGGCAAGAGGAGCACCGTCATCCTGGCGATCGAGGCGCCGGCGCTGCGTGAAGTCTGCCGCCAGAGGCTGCGTACCGACGGTCACGCCGTCATCGCGATCGATCGGCCGCTCGCGCTCCTGACGCGGCCGCGCACGCTCAACTACGATCTCGTCTGCGTCGACGGCTCCACTTTCGGCGCCGACGTCCTCGATGTGTTAGACGAGAGCCGTCAGGGCCGCGTCCCGGCCCTTGGCATCGGTGTCGAGCGCGAAGGCCTGGCGGCGAGCCTGCCACTGCCGCTCGATCCAGAGCGGTTCCTGCGCAGCGTCGATAGCATCGTCCGCCGCCGGCCCGAGACTCCCCTCGGCAGCGAGCGCCTCGAGATCGACGCGGCCCGGCGCGTTGCCCGTGCCCACGGCCGCGAGGTCGAGCTCACGCCAACCCAGTGCCGCCTGCCCGAGCTCCTCTACGAGCGCCAGCCCGACGAGGTGCCGCCGGCCGAGATATTAGAGACGGTCTGGGGCTTCAAAGATGACCGCGGCGATGGCGACCTGATCCGCTCCCACGTCCGTAATCTGCGCGAGAAGCTCGCCCAGATCGGCTTGCGGGACGCAGTCGTCGCCCGCCGCGGCCGCGGCTACGCCCTCGTGGGCTGAGGCGCCTCTCGGCTTCTCTTAACTCGCTGCTTTGGCGGTGGCGGCGGCGCGGCGGCTCGTAGGAGCGGGAGCGGCGGCGGCGGCTACTTTCGCCTCGCGTCGCTTCTCGAGTATCTTCTGACGGCGGCGGCGATGCTTTACCCAGGCGACACGCTTGCGTTTGTTCATCGCCGTAATGCTAGGCGCTGCCGCCGCCAGGGTCAACGGCGGCGGCAGCCAACATTCTGCTATAGCGAGCCAGCGGCGCGCCGGAGCGGTGGTCCTTGATGGCACCATCTACGCGCCAGCCGCGAGCCTTGTAGAAGCTCCGCGTGGCGGCGTTCGCCGTCAGGGTCCAGGGGGATCGACTCGGCGTAACTCAGCGGCGCTGAGAAGGGCCGTGCCGTAACTACTCAGCTCGTCACTCCAGCGCCGGGGGGTGGGAGGAGCATGAGGGGACACCCCTCATACTCCCCGGCAGGGACTGCGTCCCTTGCAGCCCGGCAGCTTCAAAGCGAGAGGCCGGAGTTCAACCCCGGCCCCTCGTCAACTCGCGCGGTAGCCTTTGCCGTCTGCTAAGACCTAGGACCAGGCGAGGCCTGGTCGCGGCTGGCCGCGGGGGGCGTCGTCTTTCGCCGACTCGTCCTCGGCCGGCTTCTCCGGCTCGACCGGCTGACTCGGCGGCGTCGGGCTGGTGGCGGGCGGCTCCTGGTCGACAGAGCCATCGACGGGTGAAGCCATGAGGGCGAAGAGCGCGTCCCCTTCCAGCGACTCGATCTCCAGCAGCTTGTGAGCGAGCTGATCGAGCTTCGGGCGGTTATCGGTGATGATCTTGCGCGCCAGCTGATGGGCGTGGTCGATGATCCGCCGCACCTCGTCGTCGATCTCCTCCGCGACCTTCTCGGAGTAGTCGCGCTGCTCCGTGATCTCGCGGCCGAGGAAGACCATCTCCTCCTTGTGGCCGAAGGTCCGCGGCCCCAGGCGCTCGCTCATGCCGAAGCGCGTCACCATTGCCCGCGCCGTCTTCGTTGCCTTGCTGATGTCGTCGCTTGCGCCGGTCGACATCTCACCGAAGACCAGCTCCTCGGCCGAGTGGCCGCCGAGCATCATCGCCAGCAGCTTCTCGAGGTAGGATTTCGTGTTCAGGTGGCGGTCCTCTTCCGGCAGGATCGCCGTGTAGCCGCCGGCCATGCCGCGTGAGACGATCGTGATCTTGAACAGAGGGTCGAAGTTCTCCAGCTTGTAGGCGACCAGAGCGTGACCGGACTCGTGAAAGGCCACCACCTCCATCTCGCGAGCGCTGCGGGCGCGGCTCTTGCGCTCCGGCCCGAGCATCACGCGGTCGATCGCCTCCTCGAAGTCAAACATGCCGATCTTCTTCTTGTTCTGGCGGGCCGCCTGGATCGCACCCTCGTTCACGAGGTTGGCGAGGTCGGCGCCGGAGAAGCCCGGCGTGCGCTTGGCCAGCGTATCCAGGGACACGTCGGTGTCCAGGGGCTTGCCTTTGATGTGGACGTCGAGGATCGCGACCCGTCCCTTGACGTCGGGCGCGTCGATCATAACCTGACGGTCGAAGCGGCCGGGCCGCAGGAGGGCCGGGTCGAGGATGTCCGGGCGGTTGGTCGCCGCGACGACGATGACGTTGGTGCTCGTGTCGAAGCCGTCCATCTCGACGAGGATCTGGTTCAGGGTCTGCTCGCGCTCATCGTGGCTGCCGCCGAGGCCGGCGCCGCGCTGGCGGCCGACCGCGTCGATCTCGTCTACGAAGATGATGCAAGGCGAGTTGCGCTTGGCCTGGTCGAAGAGGTCGCGCACGCGGGAGGCGCCGACGCCGACGAACATCTCGACGAACTCGGAGCCGCTGATCGAGAAGAAAGGTGTCCCTGCCTCGCCGGCGACGGCGCGCGCGAGCAGCGTCTTGCCGGTGCCGGGCGGGCCGACGAGGAGGACGCCGCGCGGTATGCGGGCGCCGAGGGCAACGAACTTCTCCGGGTACTTGAGGAACTCGACAACCTCCTGGAGCTCGGCCTTCGCTTCGTCCACGCCCGCCACGTCCATGAACGTGACGGAGGGACGATTGGCTGTGATCATCTTCGCCTTGCTCTTGCCGAAGCTCATCGCCTGCGAGTTCGAGCCCTGGGCCTGGCGCATCATGAAGAGGATCAGGCCGATGAAGATCAGGATCGGCAGGAAGTTGATCAGCAGGCCGGCCCAGTTGCCGAAAGCGCTGCCCTTCTTGATCTCGATCGGGATCGCTTCAACGTTGACGTTGTTGTCGCTGAGGATCGTGAAGAGGCTGGCGCCGGACTCCTTGCGCGAGGTGTACTCGCTGCCGTCCGTCTTGAAGACTTTGAGGTCGTCGCCGTTGACCTCGATGCGCTGGATCGAGCCCTCTTTTGCATCCTTGATGACGGTGCTCAGGTCGCCCTTGCTCTCGGAGCCGCCGGAGTCGCCAAAGAACATCACGGCGATCGCGATTACCGCGACGAGAATCAGCAAGTAAACAAAGCTATTTCGCATCCAGCGCGAACCCATAGTTTTCCTCTACCTCAGGCAATTTCCGCGGCCGAACGCACGGCTTAGGCCGACCATAGGCCGGCCCTTCCAGTATAGCATTCGCTATCTCTGGACATCTTCGGCCGATCGGGGTGCGAGTTGAGTCAGGTTTCAGACGCCAGGACGCCGCTCTGAGCCCAGTTCTCCTTCGGAACCTCGGCGAAGATGATGATCGTCGAGTCCGGCGTGGTGTTCGCGATCTTCACGAACGCCTCCGTAATCGTCTTCGCCAGCTCCTGCTTCTGCGCCACGGTCCGCCCCGGCCACATCTCCACGTGGATTACCGGCATCTGCACCTCTCCCGCTCATATTTGGCCTGATGATAACCGAAACGGCCTTCACGCTCCGCCGGGCCGGTCGGACGTGTTACGATGCCGGAGATTATGACGGCCGGCTCCCCTCCCCTGCCGTCCACCGCTTACGAGGAGCCCTTCTGGGCCGCCGGGAAGGCTCTCGTCGCCGGCGTCGACGAGGTCGGTCGGGGGCCGCTCGCCGGGCCTGTTTTCGCCGCCGCCGTCATTCTCAATTGTGCTCAGCGCCCGCCGTGGCTCAGTGAACTGCGAGACAGCAAAGAGTTGCCTGCCAAGCAAAGAGAACGCCTCAGCGCCGTCATCCGAGCAGAAGCCGTCGCCTTCGGCCTCGGCTGGTCGAGCGTCGCCGAGATCGACGCCCACGGCATCGGTCCCGCCAACCAGACCGCGATGGCCCGCGCCATTGCTGGCCTCGGCCGGGCGCCCGATCATGTCCTGATCGACGGCCCATCGACCATCCCCGTGGCGCTGCCGCAGCGCGCCATCGTCGACGGCGACGCCCTCTGCAGCTCGATCGCCGCCGCCTCGATCGTCGCCAAGGTCGCGCGCGATGCCGTCATGCGGGCCGTCGGCTATCTCTACCCGGCCTACGACTTCGGCCGCAACAAGGGCTACGCGACCCGCGATCACCTCGCCCGCCTCGCAGAGCACGGCCCCTGCGTCTACCACCGCCGCAGCTGGCTTGCCGTCAGCCGTTTCGACCGCAGCGCCGCCGCCGCTACCGTGACCGTCGATGCCGCGCGATAGTCAGCGGCGTCGCCGCCTCGGCGACTTCGGCGAGCGCATCGCCAGCGGCCACCTCGAGGCGAAGGGCTACACGATCCTCGAGCGCAACTGGGCGACGCGCGACGGCGAAATCGACATAATCGCGAGCCGTGGCCGCTACCTGATCTTCGTGGAGGTGCGCAGCCGCTCCGGCCGCTCCACCGGCACGCCTGAGGAGTCGATCACCGGCCGCAAGGCGTCTCACGTGCGCGCCGCCGCCGCCGCCTACGCGCAGGAGCACCCGGAAGCGCCGAAGGACCAGCGGATCGACGTCGTCGCGATCGAGCTCGACCACCGCGGCCGCCTCATGCGCGTGGAGCAGATCGAGAACGCGATCGAGGACGAATAGCGCGACGGCGCGCGAATAGCCCGTCGTACGGGCGAGCGACAGGGGACGATATGCGGCGACTCATACCGGACATCGAGGCGATCGGCGCCGCCGCCGCGGACGCCCTCGCGGCGAAGAACCTCGCGCGGGAAGCGTCCTTCGGCCGCTGCCGCGAGGCGACGCGCCACTCCGCCAACGCGATCCGCGCCGTCCACCGCGGCGACTTCGAGCGGGGCCGGGAGCTGATCGAGCGCGCCGCCCTCCTCCTGCGGGAGGCGAAGGAGGCGCTGCGCGACGCGCCCGACATTCGCTACGCCGGCTTCGTCCACGACGCCGAGAAGGAGTACGCCGAGGCGGAGCTCACGCTCGCCTTCATCGCCGTAGCGCCGCGCCTGCCCCGCGCCGAGGACCTCGGCGTCGAGATCGCCGCCTACCTCAACGGCCTCGGCGAGGCCGTCGGCGAGCTGCGGCGCTACCTGCTGGATACGCTGCGTAAGGGCGACGTCGCCGCCTGTGAGGTCTGCCTCGACGTCATGGACGAGGCCTACGGCGTCCTCGTTAGCTTCGACTACCCGGACGCGATGACCGGCGGCCTCCGCCGTACTACCGATAGCGTGCGCGGCATCCTCGAGCGCACCCGCGGCGACCTCTCCGTCGCCGTGCGCCAGCGCGACCTCGAGCAGCGCCTGCTCGACTTCGAAGGCCGTCTCTCGCCCTAGCTGCTCTTGGTTAGCTCAGCCGACGAATAGCGGTCCGAAGACGACGGCGACGATCGACATCAGCTTCAAGAGGATGTTCAGGGAGGGGCCGGAGGTGTCCTTGAAGGGGTCGCCGACCGTGTCGCCGACCACCGCTGCCTTGTGGGCCTCCGAGCCCTTGCCGCCGAGATGGCCGGCCTCGATGTACTTCTTGGCGTTGTCCCAGGCGCCGCCGGCGTTCGCCATCATCAGCGCCAGGAGCGCGCCGGTTACGATCGAGCCGACGAGGAGGCCGCCGAGCGCCTCGGCGCCGATGATCGCGCCGACCGAGATCGGCACGGCGACGGCGAGGATGCCGGGCAGGATCATCTCCTTGATCGCGCCGTCCGTCGCGATCGCGACCGCGTTGGCGTAGTCCGGCCGGTCCGTGCCTTCCATGATCCCCGGCTTCTCGCGGAACTGGCGCCGCACCTCCTCCACCATGCTCATCGCCGCCCGGCCCACGGCCGCCATCGTCAAAGCGCCGAAGATGAAGGGCATGAGGCCGCCGATCAGGGCGCCGACGAGGACGTCGACGTCGAGCAGGTCGAGGGTTGAGATGCCCACGACCTGCGCGTACGTGACCATCAGGGCGAGCGAGGTGAGGACGGCGGAGCCGATCGCGAAGCCCTTGCCCGTCGCCGCCGTCGTGTTGCCGAGGCTGTCGAGGGCGTCCGTGCGCTCGCGCACCTCCGGCGGCAGGTGGGCCTGCTCGGCGATGCCGCCGGCGTTGTCGGCCACCGGCCCGTAGGCGTCGGAGGCAAGTGTCACGCCCAGAGGCGAGAGCATGCCGACGGCCGCGAGGGCGATGCCGTAGAGGCCGGCGATCTCGTGCGTCAGCCAGATGCCGACGACGAGCGAGAGGATCGGGATCACGGTCGAGAGCATCCCGAGGCCGAGGCCGCCGATGATCACCGTGCCGGCGCCGGTCTCCGCCTGGTCCGCCAGGGTACGCGTCGGCTTGTACTCGTAGGCCGTGTAGTACTCCGTTGCCGTGCCGATGACCTGGCCGACGACGAGGCCGATGAGGACGACGAAGAACAGTGCGACATCGATGCCCATGACGGCGACGGCGGCGCCGGTGCCCACCAGCACGATGCCGCTGGCGCCGAAGATGCCGCCGCGCAGCGCCCAGAGGAGCCGGCCCATGTTCGCCTGCTCGCCGGTCCGGACGAGGAAGGTGCCGATGATCGCGGCGCCGATGCCGATCGCCATGACGAGCAGCGGTAGGACGAAGGCATCCGAGTCGAAGGCCCGCTCGACCTCCTCCTCGAAGCCGGCGTCGGCGGCGATCACCGCCACGGTTGCCAGAGACATCGTCGCGACGATCGCGCCCGTGTAGGACTCGAAGAGGTCGGCGCCCATGCCGGCGACGTCGCCGACGTTATCGCCGACGGCGTCGGCGATAACGGCCGGGTTGCGCGGGTCGTCCTCCGGGATGCCCATCTCGACCTTGCCGACGAGGTCGGCGCCGACGTCGGCCGCCTTCGTGTAGATGCCGCCGCCGACGCGGGCGAAGAGGGCGATAGACGACGCGCCGAAGGCGAAGCCGGCCAGCGGCTGGACGTTCTCGAAGACCAGGTAGAGGACGCTGAGGCAGAGGAGGCTGATGCCGACGACGCTCATGCCCATGACGACGCCGGAGGAGAAGGCGACGCGCAGCGCCGGGTTGAGGCCGATGCGCGCCTTCGCTGCCGTTCGCACGTTGGCGCGGACGGCGATCTGCATGCCGATGAAGCCGGCCGAGGCGGAGGCGAAGGCGCCGAGCAGGTAAGAGAGCCCGGTCCGCGGCAGGTCTACGAGGTTGCCACCCTGCCTTTCGAGGCGTTCGAGCGCGTCGTAGTCGACGAAGGCTACGAGGATGACGAAGATCAGTACGACGAAGGCGAAGAGGAAGGTGTACTCGCGCCGCAAGAAGGCGCTGGCGCCTTCCTGAATCGCGGCGGCGATGCCGCGCATGGCGTCGTCGCCTTCGTCCTCTCGCAGGATCGTCTGGGAGACGCCGAAGGCGAAGAGCAGCGCGCCGGCGCTGGCGAGTAAAGCGATAACGATCGGCAGCATCAAGTCCTCCGATTTTGCAGGGCCCTTCCCACGAAGGGCTACGCGGAATCTACCCAAACGCCGTGCTTCGAGCAAGGCGACGCCTCTCTCCTGCTCCAGAGCCGCGAAGGCGCACAAGGAAGGCGATCTGCTGTCGATAACTAGCTATAGGCCTCGCGCGGCTTGGCCCCATCCTTTTTCACGAAGGCGGGAAGAGTGAACTCTACGAATCTGAGCCAGCAGCAGGCCGTAACGGAGAGCACGGCTGAGCAGCCGCCCGTCCAGCGCAGGCTGCCCTCGCATACCCTATCTGACCTGCTGATCCCGCTGAGCGGGGCGATCGACCTCGCCGAAGGGCGCGATCCGGGCCACGCTCAGCGCGTCGCCCACATCGCCCTCTCGCTCGCCGGCTCCCTCGGCCTCGCCAGCAGCGACCGTCTCGCCTGCGCTTACGCGGCCCTTTTTCACGACGTCGGCGTCGTTGCCGCCGGCGCCCAGCTCGCCGGCCTCACGCTCGGCGACGAGCGGCTCGTCTTCGCATCGATTCCGCCGCTCGCCCCCGAGGAAGCGGCCCTCGGCATCGCGAGGCAGCTCGCCCAGCCTCGTCGCCGACCGGATCACCGACCACGTCATTCTCGGCGCCCGCTCTGCCCAGGACCTGACGTTGCCCGAGGCCGCGATCGGCGCGATCTCGGCCCATCACGAGCACTGGGACGGCGGCGGTTACCCGGACGGGCTCAGCGGCGAGGAGATACCGCTGGCCGGCCGCATCGTCGCCATCGCCGACGAGGTCGAGAGCCTGATCAGCCAGGAGCCCAGCCCGCTGCTTGCCCGCCGCAACCTGCCTAGCTGGCTGACTCGCTTCTCCGGCAGCCACGCCGACCCCGCCATCGTCAGCTCGATGCGCGACCTGGCGAGCGGCGACCTCTTCTGGCTCGGCCTCTGCGGCGCTGACTTGCCGACCGGGCTCGCTGCCCAGTGCTCCCGCCTCAAAGAGCCAAAGGCGGCGCGCGTCCTCGGCATCGCCGAGAGCTTCGTCCAGCTCGTCGACTCGCGCTTCAGCTTCACGCAGGGCGTTTCGGGCCGCATCGCCAGCATCGTCGAGGCGCTGGGCCGCAGCGCCGGCCTGCCAGAGATCCGCCTCAAGCAGCTCAACGCCGCCGTCCTCCTCCACGACATCGGCCAGCTCTGCGTCTCGGAGCGGATCATCGCCAAGCCGGGCATTCTTACGGTCGAGGAGCTCGATGTGCTCCGCCAGCACCCGGTCTACTCGCGCGATATCGTCGCCGGCATCAACGGCTTCGAGGAGGTGGCGGAGTGGGTCGCCGCTCACCACGAGCGGCCGGACGGCCGGGGCTACCCCGACGGCCTCAAAGGTGACGAGATCCCGCTGGAGGCACGCATCCTCGCCGTCGCCGACGCCTACGTCGCGATTACCTCCGACCGGCCCCATCGCGAGAAGGTGGACCGCTCGGACGGCGTGCGGATGCTCCGTCGCGCCGCCGGCAGCCAGCTCGACGCCGAGCTCGTGGAGCTCTTCGTAAGCAGCGTCGCCTGAGGCGCGCGAGGACGATCAGGACGCGCTCAGGCTCCGCCGCGACAGTAGGCGGCTAACCTGCGTATCTAGAAATCGATCAGGCTTGAGGACGCATGCGGGCGAGGACGCCGCTCAGCGGCCCCTCCTCGCCTTGCGAGAGCAGGCTCGCTACGGCAAAGCCGGCGAGCAGACCGATGAGAAAACCGAACAAAAATCGCATTCCTGACTCCGCCTCTCCCCGCTTGAAGCTCGTCGAGCTTATCGCCGCCCTCGTGGCTCAGTCAAACCGTCAGACCCTCGCCTGCCTCTGGCGGTAGCCGGCGATTGCCCGGCGCAGCGCGTCGATCACCAGGGCGGCGCTGTGGAGCTTGCTCGGCGGCAGGCCGCCCACCGCCGCCGAGATGTCGGCGTGGGTCAGTGCCGCCGCTTCGTCCAGCGTCAGCCCCGTCACGAGCTCGGTGAGTATGCTGCTCGTCGCGACCGACGCCGTGCAGCCCTCCGTCTGAAAGCGCGCCGCCGCGATCCGGTCGTCCTCGACCCGCAGGGCGAGCGCCAGGACGTCGCCGCAGACGGGGTTCATCTGGTAGCCGCGGGCGTTCGCGTCCGCCAGATCGCCGGCGTTGCGCGGGTTCGCCGCGTGATCGAGCACGATGTCGCTGTAAGACTCCATCGCGCCCAGTCTAGGATTCGGGCTCCGAGGGCGTCAACGAGGAGAGAGCTCGCGAAACCCGAGCGGCGGCGCCTCCGGGACGTCGCGGCCCTGGCAGAGGACGCTGATCCGCCCGAGGCCGGCCGCGTCCGTGAGCTCGACCAGCGCCCGCCGCAAGGAAAAGTGCCCTGCGAGGCCGTCGGCTGGCGGCGAAAACCGGAGCGCGGCGCCGATGCCGAGCGCGGCGAGAAAGTCGGTCTGAGTCGTTACGCCCAGCGTCCGCAGGCCCGCGGCCTCACCGGCATGCCTCAGGGCCGTCAGGTCCACGCTTGCGGTGATGTCCTGGCGGCCGACGCGGACGTAGGGGTCGGCGCCTGCCGTGTGGCGGCAGAAGGTCAGGAGCGTGCCCTGGCGCCGCCAAGGCGCATACAGCGCCGCCGCCTCGTAGCCGTAGTCGAGCGTCAGCAGGTAGCCCCGGCGCAGCGCCCGCGCCGCATTCTCTATCCAGGCCGTCGCCTCCAGCCCCGCCTCGGACTCGCAGCCCTCGCCCGGCAGCACGCCGAGCGCCGCGAAGTGGGCGACGAGCTCGGGCCCCGCATCGCTCTCGACGTCGACGAAGCGATCGCCGTCGGCGCCGACGCGGCGCTCGCGTAACGCGCCGTCGCTCAGCGTGACGCGGTGGAAGGGCAAGGCGTCGAGGAGCTCGTTGCTAAGGATGCAGCCTTCGATCTCGGGCGACGGCGGCAGGGCCTTCGCCACCTCGACTTTGGCAAGTGGCAGGCGGGCTTGCGATAGGCTCTCGGCCGCCGCCACCGTGGCCGGCGTCAGGTCCTGCATTACATAACGCAGGGCTTCGGCGAAACCTGGCTCCTCGGCTGCCGCGGCGTCGATCACGGCGGCGGCGAGGGCGCCGGCAACGGCGCCCGCCTCGAAGACGTCGAAGCGCGCCGGCCGGTCGAGGCGGCGCCAAAAGTCGGCGAGCTGGCGGCAGATCGCGGCGCCGAAGGCAGGATGGAGGTTCGGGCTCGATTCGTAATCGAGGCGAGGGTCGGAGGTGAAGTAGTAGCCCGCGGTTGGGTCGTAGAGGGCGAGGCGCATGAACTCGGCGAAGGAGATGCTGCCGGCGGCCGCGATGCGGTCGAGTATGAGGCGCTTCAGGCCGCGGTCGTCGCCGGGGAGGCCGTCAGCAGATTCCATAGGCCTTAGCAGGCGGCACTTGACGGTATGCGAGAGGGGTGTGTCGCGGCTGCGCTTAGGTGCGACGCTTGACGCGTCTTAGCAGCCGACGACCGTGACCAGCACCTTGCGGACGCGCGGGTGGTCGAGCTCGATGAGGAAGACGCGCTGATAGGTGCCGATCGCCGGCTTGCCGTCGATCACCGGGATCGTCTCGCTCGACGCGAGGAAGAGGTGCTGGCAGTGGGCGTGGCCGTTGGCGCACTCGTCCTCGTTCATGTTGACCGTGCGCCGGCCGAAATCGTTGTGCTCGTAATAGGCGTCGGAGGGGGCGATCTGGCGCAGCGTCCGCGCCAGGTCGCGCAGGAGCAACGGCTCGTTCTCGTTGATCCGGATCGCCGCCGTCGTGTGGGATGAGAACACCGTCACGTTGCCGAAGGTGACGCCGGAGTCGGCGACGATGGCGACAACGTCGTTCGTGATGTCGTGAAACTCGGGTGCGCCCGTCGTCTCGACCTCGAGCGACTCGCAGGTTACGGTAGCCTGCGCCTCGTGGCGGAGCATCGCCCGGCGGTGGACATGTACGGTCGCGGCCTGCTGGTCCAGCATCTCTACCCCTCTTACCCCGTTCGCCGCGGTTAGTTTAGCAAATGTCGGCTTAGGAAACAGCCCGTTGGCGGCGACGATTATTGTCCGGCGTCCCTGCCGCCTCTATAATCAGGACGATGCCCAAGCGACCGCGTCAGGCCCACGCCCCGCAGCAGCCCCGGAAGCGAAAGGCGCGCCGTCAGCCCGGCGCCGCCGCACCGGGCACGCCGGGTGAGGACGAGGCGCCAGTCTTTGCCGAGGCGCCGCCGCTGGCCAGCGTTGCCGGCGCCTACGGCGACGCCAGCGGCCCGGTAGAGACCAGGCCCCATCGTCGCGTCGACCGTCTCGTCCAGTCGCGCGAGCGCGTCACCGTACGAGCGGTGCCGGGCCAGCTCCCCACCTACGAGCGAAGCTACATCATCGCCGAGATGCGCTCGATCGGCATCATCTCCGGCAGCCTCCTCGTCCTCGTCCTCGTCCTCGCCGTCGTC
Source organism: Dehalococcoidia bacterium (assembly GCA_963664765.2). Taxonomy (GTDB): domain Bacteria; phylum Chloroflexota; class Dehalococcoidia; order DSTF01; family WHTK01; genus WHTK01. The sequence goes on from CAXXWO010000006.1 coordinate 426,323, forward strand.
CTTCGCTAGAATCTAAGCCGGGAGTTCGCGTAGAAGGCGGCGACCCCGGCCGCCACGTAGCCCCAGGCATCGTTCGCCGGCAGGATGTCGACCCCCGCGACGATATTACGGACGAAGTAGGCAAGCACGCAGCCACCGATCGCTATCGCCTGCAGGGCGATCGCCCGCTTGCGGTTGGTCGCCAGGCTCACGGCCTCGCTCACCGCCCAGCCGATGCCGAGCCCGATGAAGATGATCAGGAAGCCGAAGAAGCCGAGGAAGGCGTAGCCCCAGACGGTGCCGGCGGCAGCGCCGCTCGCCGTGGCCGCGCCGACGCCACGCAGGAGGTAGACTGGGCTGACGTCGATCGTCGGCAGGCGGCTGACGTTGGCGCAGGTCGGGCAGCGCGCGCCCACCGGCGACTGAACCAGGCAGCGCGGGCAGATCAAGGTATCGCAGCGGCCGCAGTGGAGCCCGGTTGGCGTCTGGGGGTGACGGGCGCAGAAGGTCTCGTCCGCCGCCGGCTGCTCTAGATCAGCGCCGCGGTCGGAACCCAACTCAGCTCTCTCTCGAGGAACTCTTTGGCGACGGCGTCCGGCAGCGGTATGTCCCCCGGCTCACGCTCGCCCGGCCCATGGAGGGCGTGGTAGTCGCTGCCGCCGAGCGGCAGGAGGTCGTGCGCCCGGGCCGTGGTGGCGAGGCGGCCGATCATCTCCTCGTCGTAGTCCTTGTAGTAGACCTCCATGCCAACGAGGCCCGCGGCCTTGAGCGCCGGCAGCACCCCTTCGAGGTCCTTGATGTAGCTGGGGTGGGCGAGAACGGCCGGAGCGCCGAACTGGGCCAACGTCGCGACCGCCTCCGCCGGCGTCATCTTCTCGCGCTCGACGTAGGCGGGGCCGTTACGGCCGATGTAGCGGTCGAAGGCGTCCGGGATCGATTCGACGTGGCCGGCGTCGAGCAGCGCTTGTGCCACGTGGGGCCGCCCGACCGAGGCGTCGCCGGCGATCTCGAGGACCCGCTCCCAGCTCACCGGCGCCCCGACAGCCGCCAGGCGCTCGGTCATGAGGCGGCCGCGCTCGTAGCGGCCGGCGCGGAACTCGCTTAGGCGCGCCTGGAGGTCGGCGTTCGCCAGCGTCTCCGGCTTGAAGTAGCCGAGGATATGGACCTCGTCTCCCTCGATGTCGGTGCTGAGCTCGGTGCCCGGCAGGAGGAAGACGCCGGCTTGCTGCGCCGCCGCCTGCGCCTCGGCAATGCCCTCGGTCGAGTCGTGGTCGGTGAGGGCGAGGATGCCCACGCCCCGCCCCGCCGCCAGCTCCACGAGCTCGGTCGGCGTCAGGCGGCCGTCCGAGGCCGTGCTGTGGTTGTGAAAGTCGGCCTTAGCTGGCAACTACGTGCTCCCGGTCTACGCGCTCGATCGAAATCGCGTGGCTCGTCCCGTCGTCGATCTCGACGAGGACGCTGTTGAGGATGAGGCAGGTCGCCTTCTCCTCCACCGGCAGGCGCGTCGGCACCGGGAGAGGAAGAGGCGATGCGAGGCCGATACCTCGAAGCCGATGACGCTGTCGCGGGCGCCGGCCATGCCCGCGTCCGTGACGTAAGCGGTGCCGCTGGGCAGCAGGCGGGTGTCGGCGGTCGGCACGTGGGTGTGGGTGCCGATCACGGCGGAGACCCTGCCGTCGAGGTACCAGCCCATCGCCACCTTCTCGCTCGTCGCCTCGGCGTGCATGTCGACGATCGTCGGGCCGCCCTGCCCTTCGAGGAGGGCGTCGGCGGTGCGGAAGGGGCATTCGGTGTTCTGCATGAAGGTGCGGCCCTGGAGGTTGAGGACCGTCAGGCCCTTGTGGCTCGTCATCCCGCGGCCCGGCGTGCCGGGCGGATACTTCGCCGGCCGGATGATCGGCGCCTCGCCGTCGAGCTCCTCGATGATCTCCTCTGGTCCCAGATGTGGTTGCCGGAGGAGATCACGTCCACGCCCGCCCCGAAGAGCTCGCGCGCCGTCCGGTTCGTCAGGCCGCGGCCGGCGGCGACGTTCTCGCCGTTGGCGACGACGACGTCCAGCGCCAGCTCCCGGCGCAGGCCGGGCAAGAGAGCGCTGAGCGCCCGCCGTCCCGGCTGGCCGACGATGTCGCCGATGAGGAGCACGCGCATCGTTACTTCGGTTCCCTTAAAGTGAAGTTCACCTGATACTCGATTAGTCTGACGTTGGGAACCGCCCGAGCAGCGTATTTCAACCTTGCATCGATGACGTTGGCAACGATTATGCCTCTCACAAGCGCCTGAGGCTCTAACTCCATAACCCAGCCCGTGTATCGACAAAGCTGCCCAACTACCTCTTCTCTCGCTCCGGCCCGTTTGAGCTCAACGACCACAGGATTGCCCAGCTTGTCACGGCAGAGAATGTCGATCCTCCCACCGTCACCAGTGGGATATTGCCGTACATTGTCAGCTTCGTAGGGCTCTAGGCCGGGCTCAAGGTCATTCAGGTGTTCAACAAGGTAATCCTCGAGAAGTCTCTCAGTAGGACTTACAAAAGAAACGACATCTGCTGCATCTTCCCTTGCACCAGCAGGCACCAAGAGAGTCTCCTCTTCATCATCAGAGAGAACAAAGTCGGCGATCCTATCGAAGTCGTCCTGCGTGACTCGTAACAACACTCGCGGGCTATTAAAGAAATTTTGAGTCTTCTTTCCACGCGTCGTTTCTAAGGTCTTCCAAAGCGCGGAAGCCTGTCCGAATGGCAACGGAGGGTTCAGTGTCTTGATCTGCTGCAAACGAAGTTGGTAGTTAGGTGTGTCATCTCTCCAGACTGGCTCGTCTGCATTCTGCTCGATTTCGCGAAGCTCGTAGACCGCCGTTAGATGGCGAAAGGTTTCGCTAGTAGGTACGCGATCGTAGAAGACAAAAAATGTTCGCGGCCGAATAACGAGATCTATATCAACAACCGTCTCCAGGAACTCGCGGGATCCTGGCTGAGGTCTGCGAACGCTTCGAAATACGGACTCGTTCTCTAAACGGTTAAGGCAATCTGGCAGAACAGTTGTGAGTATGAAGTGCTGATCAGGCAAGCAGCGCTCCTAGCGGGCGAAGTCGGTGGCGCGGGTCTCGCGCACGACCGTCACCTTGATCTGGCCCGGATACTCCATCGACTCCTCGATCTTTTTGCTCACGTCGCGCGCCAGGCGCATCGAGCCGAGGTCGTCGATCGCCTCCGGCTTGACGATGATCCGCACCTCGCGGCCCGCCTGGATCGCGAAGGCCTTGTCGACGCCGCCAAAGCCGGTCGCGATCTGCTCCAGGGCCTCGAGCCGCTTCGTGTAGGACTCCAGCGCCTCCATGCGGGCGCCGGGCCTGCCGCCGCTGATCGCGTCCGAGATCTGGACCAGGATCGCCTCCAGCGTGCTCGGCTGCACCTCCTCGTGGTGCGCCTCGATGCAGTGGGCGATGGGCTCCGGGATGCTGTAGCGCCGCGCCAGCTCGGCGCCGAGGAGGGCGTGCGTCCCCTCCAGCTCGCGGTCGATCGCCTTGCCGATGTCGTGGAGGAGCGAGCCGCGCCGCATGACGTTGACGTCGACGCCGATCTCGCGCGCCAGCAGCGCGCCGATCTTCGCCGTCTCGACGGCGTGCATCAGCTGGTTCTGGCCGTAGCTGGTGCGGTACTTCAGGCGCCCCAGGGTGCGGACGATCTCCGGGTGGAGACCGGGGCAGTTCGCCTCGATCGCCGCCTCTTCGCCCGCCGTGCGCAGCTCGCTCTCCATGTCCTGACGCGAGCGCTCTACCACCTCCTCGATCCGGGTCGGGTGGATGCGCCCGTCCGAGATCAGGCGTGTAAGGGCAAGGCGCGCCACCTCGCGGCGGACGCCGTCGAAGGAGGAGAGCATCACCGCGTCCGGCGTGTCGTCGATGATCAGGTCGACGCCGGTCGCGTGCTCGAGGGCGCGGATGTTGCGGCCTTCGCGGCCGATGATCCGGCCCTTGATGTCCTCGTTCGGGATCGGCACGACGGAGACGGTCGCCTCCGATACGGTCTCCGCCGAGATCCGCTGGATCGTCGCCGTGAGGATCTCACGCGACCGCGGCCCCGCCGTCTCCCGCACCTCTTCCTCAATCTGGCGGACGAGACGATTGGCGTCCTCGCGGACCTCCGCCTCGACCTCGGTCATGAGGATCGTTTTCGCTTCGCCGGCCGTCAGATGGGAGACGCGCTCCAGCTCGGCCATACGCTGGCCCTGGATCTCCTCGACGATCTTGCGCGCTTCTTCGACCTTCTCCTCGCGCTCGCCAACGCCACGATCGCGTCGATCTATCGTTTCCTGCTTGCGGTCGAGGTTCTCATCTCGCTGGGCTACGCGCTGCTCAAGGTGAAGTGCCTCCTGACGGAGCTCCTTTGCCTCGGCGTCGGCCTGACCACGAATCCGGATCGACTCCTCCTTCGCTTCGAGGAGGAGCTCCCTTTCCTTGGTCTGGGCTTCAAAGATAATCCGCTGCGCATCAGCCGATGCGGCCCCGGTCCTTGCCTTATCCTTTCGATTGCGTAGCGCCTGGCCGACAAGAGCCCCAATAACCAGCGCCAGGGCGCCGACGATAATGACGACGCCCAGCACAACGGCCCAGGGCATTGTGTCCTCCCTTTCCGGTACTCTCCGCCGATGTAGACATTTAGAACCTGCGAAGGTTAATTAGCTATTTCGCACTACGCCGATCATAGGATTCCCTCGATCCCAGTGTCAACGCGGGGCGCCGTCGCGCCCTAGCCTTAGAGTCCTTTATCTGCGGCTTCGATATGCGTAGACGCCGGACAGTCGGCGCTCAGCGGGCAGGCGCCGCAGGCGGGCGATCGCGCGGCGCAGGTATGGCGGCCGTGCCGGATCAGGAGGACGTGGAACAGATAATGGTCCGCCGGCGGCACGAGGACCTCGAGCGCGTCCTGAGCCTTCGCCGGCGGCAGCTTCGCCGGCACGAGGCCGAGGCGGCCGGCGACGCGGTGGACGTGCGTGTCGACCGGCAGCCCCGGCCGGCCGAGGCCGAAGAGGAGCACGCAGGCCGCCGTCTTCGGACCGACCGCCGGCAGCGACCGCAGCCATTTTCGCGCCTCCACCAGCGGTGCCTCCCTGAGAAAGTCGAGGTCGAAGCCGCCGCGGCGCGCCTTGATCTCGGCCAGCATCGCCTTCAGGCGCGGCGCTTTCGTCGGCGCCAGGCCACCGGGACGGATCGCCTCCTCGATCGCCGCGACCGGCGCTGCCAGCACCGCCTCCCAGTCGGCGAAGCGCTGGAGCAGCCGCGAGAAGGCGCGGCCCGAGTTCGCGTCCGACGTGTTCTGCGAGAGCAGCGTCAGCACCAGCTCGCTCATCGGGTCGCCGTGCGGCCGCCACTCCGGCTCGCCGTAGAAGGCCTTGAGCCGCTCGACGACCGCATCCGGACCAAGGCTTGCGCGTTTTGCCATCGTTCCTCCGGTCCCAGTTTGCCAGATAGCGCCGGGGGAAGCATGATCGATCCACCTCGCGCGAAAGGAGCACCGATGACCCGAGACCAGGTCCGCCTGACCTCGCTGGCGTCTTGCGCTGGTTGAGCCGGCAAGGCCGGCCCCGGCCTGCTGGCGCAGGTTCTGCGCCCCCTGACTGAGCGGTTCCGCCCCGAAGAGCACCCGCGTCTTCTCGTCGGCCTCTCGGACGACGCAGCCGTCTACGAGATCGACGCCGAGACCGCGGTCGTCCAGACGCTCGACTTCTTCCCGCCGGTCGTCGACGACCCCTGGACCTTCGGCGCCATCGCCGCCGCCAACGCCATGAGCGACGTCTATGCCATGGGCGGTGAGGTCGTGCTCGCCCTGAACATCGCCGGCTTCCCCGAGGACCTGCCGCCGGCGATGATCAGCAACATCTTCCGCGGCGGCGCCGACAAGGTCGCCGACGCCGGCGCCGTCATCGCCGGCGGCCACACGCTGATCGACGCCGAGCCGAAGTACGGCCTCTCGGTCATGGGCCTCGTCCATCCCCAGCGCATTTTCTCGAAAGCCGGCGCCCGGCCCGGCGACGCCATCGTCCTGACGAAGGCGCTCGGCACCGGCATCATCCTCACGGCGGCGAAGCGCGACATCGCCGACCCGGCTCACCTCGACGCCGCCGTCGCCAGCATGCTCCAGCTCAACCGCCACGCCGCCCACCTCGCCCGCGAGGCCGGCGCCCACGCCCTCACCGACGTCACCGGCTTCGCGATCGTCGGCCACGCCCTCGAGGTCGCCGACCACAGCGGCGTTCAGATCGCGCTGCGGGCGAGCGCGCTGCCGCTGCTGCCCGGCGCCCTGGACCACGCCCGCGTCGGCGTCGACTTCGGCGGCGTCGACCGCAACCGCAACGACCTCGGCCCGCGCGTCCACTTCGCCGCCTCCGTCCCGGCCGCGCTCGAGCCCCTCCTCTACGACCCGCAAACCTCGGGCGGCTTGCTCATGGCCGTCGACCCGGTCGCGGCGGCTCCCCTCGTCGAGCGCCTGGTCGCCGATGGCTACGCCGCCGCCGTCGTCGGCGAGGTGCGCACCGGCGCCGGCCTCGTCGTCGAGCCTTAGCCCTTAACCCAGGCGGCCACGCGGAGGAGCCATGACCAGGGACCTAACATCCAATCTCCAAGCCGCGATCCCAATCCTGCTAACCGGCGACCTGACGGCGAGCGTCGGCTTCTTTGGCCGCCTCGACTTTGCGGTTCGCTACGATGACGGCGACTACGCGATCCTCGAGCGCGACGGCGTCGAGCTCCACTTCAGCGCCGTCGCCGGCCTCGACCCGAAACGAAACGGCTCGGAGTGCCGCGTCAACGTTCGCGACGTGGCGGCGCTCTATGACGCGTTCCCGGCAGCCGCCATGCACCCCAACGGGGCCCCTCTCCCTCAAACCCTACGGTATGAAGGAGTTCGCCGTGCTCGACCCCGGCGGCATCTGCGTCATGTTCGCCGAGCCCGCTAGCTGACGATCCGACGTCGGCGCTCTTCGCTAGAGGGGCGATACGACAGTAGCTACCCGATCGCCCATCCACGACCGCGTAGCGGGCACCAGGGTACTCAAGGGGAAGCCGCCAACCCCTGCCGTCACGCAGTGACCCGTCACGCAGTGACTACATTGCTCTCAGGAGCTTGATCCGCTCCTCGATCGGCGGGTGGGAGGCGAACATGTTGTTCAGGCTGCTTTTGTGCGCCGAGAGTGGGCTGACGAAGTACATATGCTCCGTCGCCTTCGTCGCCGCATCCAGCGGGTCCGCGTCGCCGCTGATCTTCTCCAGGGCGCTCGCCAGGCCCTCCGGGTAGCGCGTCAGCAGGGCGCCGGAGGCGTCTGCGAGGTACTCGCGCTGGCGCGAGATCGCGAAGGAGATGATCCGGGCCGCGATCGGCGCCAGGATCGCCGCCCCGAGCGCGACGACGAGGAGGAGCCCCGCGCCTTTGCTGTTCCTGCCGCTGTAGGAGCGCCGCCTGCCGGCGCCGTACCAGGTCATGCGGAACGCCAGGTCCGCCAGCAGCGCCAGGAGGCCGACGAGGACGACGGTCGTCGTCATCAGCAGCGTATCGCGGTTGCCGATGTGGGAGAGCTCGTGGGCGAGCACGCCCTCGAGCTCGCGCCGGTCCAGCTTGTCGAGGAGACCGCGCGTGATCGCGACCGAGGCGTGGTCCGGGTCGCGGCCGGTCGCGAAGGCGTTCATCGAGCCGTCCTCGATGACGTAGATCTTCGGCAGCGGCAGGCCGGCGCCGATGCAGAGGTTCTCGACTGTGCGGTAGAGGTCGCGCTCCTCCTCCTGGCTGATCGGGTCGCGGGCGCCGCTGACGCGCAGCGCCACCCGGTCGGAGCCGAAGTAGCTGAAGGCGGCGAAGGCGAGGACGAAGGGGATGACGATCGGCGACAGGCCCGGCGGCAGGCCGGCGACGATGCCGACCGCGGTCGAGGCGCCGGCGACGACGATAAAGAAGAGGATCATGAGCAGGAAGGTCCGGCGCCGGTTGGCGGCGATGCGGTCGTAGATCAGGACTGGCTGCTCGAACGCCTCGCTCATGCCGTGCCAGCCCTTCCAGGTTCGACGAGCTCGATAATCGTCTCTGGGTTCGCCCGACTCTCGCAGCGCACGACTCTGTCCTCGAACTGCATCAGTGCCTCACCCAGCGTCGCGATCGTGTTCGGAGTGCCGTAGTCGTTGAGCCCAGGCTGGTTGCGATTGTGATAGTACCGTGCGCTCCAGAGCCAGAAGCGAAAGAGGTTGCCCCAACCAGGGAAGCGATTGTCCCTAGCCAGCTCGGCGCGGACGTGGCGCAGGAGAATGCGCCGGGACGCGACGCGCCAGGGCACCCCCATCCAGACGATGAGGTCCGCCCTCTCCAGGAAGGGCTGAGTCCAGCCCAGGTAGCCGCCTTCGCTGACCCAGGCGTCTGCCGCCGCGAGAGCCGAGACTTCTTCAGCAACGAGATCGAGGCAACGAGCAGCGTCGTCCGGCTGTGGGAGGCGGGCTACGGTGGCCAGGACGAGGCCGTCGAGGTCGTTGACGGGAGCACCGAGCATCGCGCTCAGACGCCCGCCCATCGTCGTCTTGCCGCTGCCCGGGCCACCGGTGATATGAACGCGGCGCGGTGCCATCGCTCTAAGGCCGAGCGCTAGCTGCTGCTCGGCGGCTCCGTCGGCGGCGTTGCGGGCGGCGGCGGCGCTGCGGCGGCCGGCGTGTCGAAGCTCACCTGCACGTCCTCGCGCGCTTCCTCTTCGGCCTCGAAGAACTCCTCCGGCCCGAAGCCGAACATGTTCGCCATGACCAGCGTCGGGAAGGTGTGGACGCGGCCGTTGTAGGAGAGGACGTTGCGGTTATAGAACTGGCGCGCGTAGGCGATCTTCTCCTCCGTGTCCGTGAGGTCGGCCTGGAGCTGGAGGAAGTTCGTGTTCGCCTTCAGGTCCGGGTAAGCCTCGGAGACGGCGAAGAGGGAGCGCAGCGTCTGGGTCAGCATGTTGTTCGCCTGGGCGGCGGCCGGCGCCGTGCCCGCGTTGTCGAGGGCGGCGCGGGCCCTGGTCACGCTATCCAGCGTGTCGCGCTCATGGGCAGCGTAGCCGCGCACCGTCTCCACGAGGTTCGGGATCAGGCTCGAGCGCCGCTTCAGCTGCACGTCGATGCCGGACCAGGCCTCCCGTACGTGCAGCCGGCCGCGGACGAGGCCGTTGTAGACGCCGACGAGCATCATCCCGATCAGGACGAGCGGGACGACGATGATAAGGACGATTACCAGTGCTTCCATAATGCCTCCTTCTGGAGCTCCGTCGCAATCTTAACACTGACAGCGGCGGCTCGCCGCGTCGATTGCGTTAGCGGCGGCGCAAGCCGCCAATTGCGGCGGCAGGCGTCTGCCGCCTATCCTGGAAGCGATGGCACTGCGATCGCGTCGCTTCCTGGAGCTCGTGACCGAGGCGGCAACCGCCGACCTTGGTGGCGAGACGCCGGAGCTGCGTCAGCGCGCATCGATGGCGCAGCTCTACTTCGGCGACCGTAACCAGCACTACGAGGTCTGGCTGCGGCCCGCCGCCGGCCTCGTCGAGCTCGGCCTTCACTTCGAGGGGCCGCAGGAGGAGAACCGGCGCCGCGTCGCCGTCGTCGCCGAGGCGATGCCCCTCGTCTCGCCCGCCCTCGGCCCCGCCGTCGAGGTCGAGGAGTGGACCGAGTCCTGGACCCGCGTCCACGAGACCTTGCCGCTCCTGCCGCTGGACGAGCGCTTCGCCGCGGCGCTCGGCGCCCGCCTCGCCCTCTACGTCAGCGTCCTCGAGCCGGTCGTCCGGCCCCTGGGGCCGATGCCGGCGCCGCCGCGCCACGAGCACACCGGTCGGAGCCGCTCGGCGCCGCCGCACCGTTGCCGCCAAGCCCTAAAGCAAGGGGAATTATATCGAATTGTACCTACAGCGAGGCAGGCGATGACTGATATGCATGATCCAGAAGAGTCTGACACAGACGCCAAATCCGCATCCGTTGATGCTCAGAAAGATTGCCCCCTACATCCCGCAGAGCCTGGCCTAGAATCGGGTCAACTGTACTCCGTGGAGCAATTCGGGCAAGAGTTATGCCAAGTGATGCTACGATGGTCCACGCGACAACAGGAACGTTAGGATCAACCAGAATTGGATCAGGCTGATCAGGATCGTTCATTTTGCCTAGCGGGACGGCTTTAGGCCCTTCAGTTTGGCCTCTTCTTCGAAGCGATAGACCTTCTTCGGCTTGGCCTGAAGTACGACCCTAGCGACTTCCTCTGGTGATGCATCTATGGGCTCGGCTGGCAGCTGGTACTTGATCGGCCGGCCTACGGGAAGCAGCTTGCGTTCCTTCTTCTCACCCATAACAGTTCACTCCTAGAGTAGATTCATGGGGATGGCAGTAGCGTAATCCGAGGCAGGAATGGTAGCACCTTGGGGAACCTCTCTTTGAAGTACTCCTTGGACTTCTCTGGAAGCCAGACCTCGTTGAAGTATTCGCGGAAGTCTGCCAAGTATTCTACTGGATACAGCCGCGCTCGAACGGTTGGCCTCCCAGACCCATCAGTAAACTCGTGCTCGTAGTGTGGGAAGCTGTCGGGGTCGATCCCCTTCTGCCGAAGGAAGTCTGAGAACATGCGCCCCGTCGATATGTCTGGCATCATCCTGTCAGGCAAGACCACCCCATTATCCTCTAGTACAGCAACCAGGTTCAGGCCACGAGCACACCGGTCGGAGCCGCTGGCGCGGCCGCCGCCGCACCGTTGCCGCCAAGCCTGTCCCCCCGTCCTCTGATAATCTGCACAAGGTTAGAAACGGGAATTCCCGTTTCTAAGGCAAGTTCATCCAGAAAGGCTTGAGTCTGGTCCAAACGGGCGTAGTCATTGAATCTCTTTCCAGCCTCCTCTGCTCGCCGGATGACTTACCTGGCTGCTGCTCGAATTTGCGAAGTACAGGTTGGCACTCGTTTGACAATCTCGTAAGGCAACCCGATATTGCTGGAGTCGTCCGCAATTCGCAGCCGCAGCCTGTTGAAGATGCTGCGTTAGCTTAAAAAGGGGCAAAGATGGCTGAAGCACGACCTGATTCGTCTCGCGGTCAAAAGGTGCCGGCAGTGAGAGTTACGGCCAACGGGATCACCTCGCTTTTGAAGCACGGCTCGCGCAGCGAACGGGCGGCGAAGACGCGGCCTTCCTCCTCCCTCATCTCCAACCCGGTATGAACCAGGCTTCGGCCTTGTCGTCGTCCCCGAATTGCTTCACTGCTTCTATGGGCTGCGAGCCCGGCTCGATAACTGTTGGCCTCGCCGAGGTCGTGGAGCCGGGCGAAGTCGTAGGCATCGATGTTCAGGTCGATGTGATCGAGCGTGCGAGAGCGTCGGCGAAGACGCGGCCTTCCTCCTCCCTCATCTCCAACCCGGTATGGTCTCCTCGACGTGGGCTGCGAGCCCGGCTCGATAACTGTTGGCCTCGCCGAGGTCGTGCGCTTCGAGGTTGCTAACCTCTTCGATACTCTACACTGTGCCTTTCCCGGATGCCTCGTTCGACGTCTGCTTTGCCAATTCGGTCTTGCAGCATTTTCTGACCCAGTAGCGGCCCTGTCCGAAATGCGGCGAGTGCTACGTCCAGGCGGATTCGCGGGAGTGCGAGACTTGGTGGGCGGTGTCAGTTCTCCGTCGGAACCCCTGCGTGACCGGGCTCCTGAGATACATCTCCGCGTTCGCCGCCACAACGGTGGCGACCCGGATGTTGGCCATCATCACCGAGAGCACCTCGTCGCCGCCGGATTTGCGCGCAGCGAGGCCTCGGCCACGATAGCCGCATCTGGGTCGCTGGAGGCAACCCGGAGAGGCTCCAAGGGCTTCCAAACCGTGTTTCGAGGAAGCAGCCGTACCGCTATAGCAGAGGGCTGGGTTACGCAGGAAGAGGTAGACGCGATGCTCGCCGCGTCGAGGAATGGGGTGAGCGGCCAGATGCTTTCAATTACGGTGTTCACTGCAGCGCAATCGGCTGGGTCGACTGACTAAACCGTTCGGGATTATAGGGAGGGGTACGCAGATCGCGTACCCCTCCTCCTTTAAGGCTCCACGAGGGCCGCCCTTTCGAAAAGGCCGGCCGTAGGCTCCTAGTACATCGGCGGTGCGCCGGCGGGAGCGCCGCCGCCACCCTTCTCCGGGAGGTCCGTCACCAGGCAGTTCGTCGTCAGGACCATGCCGGCGATGCTCACGGCGTTCTCGAGCGCCGAGCGCGTGACCTTGAGCGGGTCGATGATGCCCTTCTCGATCATCGGGCCGAAGTCGTCGCGGGCCGCGTCGTAGCCCTGACCGACGGGCAGCGTCTTCACTTCCTGGACGATGACCGAGCCGTCCTGGCCGGCGTTGATCGCGATGCGGCGCATCGGCTCTTCCAGGGCGCGGCGCAGGATCGTCACGCCGGTGCGCTCGTCACCTTCGAGCTCGATGCTGTCGAGCGCGGTGAGGGCGTTGATCAGGGCGACACCGCCGCCGGGCACGATGCCCTCTTCGACGGCGGCCCGCGTCGCGCTAACGGCGTCCTCGACGCGGTGCTTGCGCTCCCGCTGCTCTACCTCGGTGGCGCCGCCTACCTTGATCACGGCGACGCTGCCGGCGAGCTTGCCGAGGCGCTCCTGGAGCTTCTCGCGGTCCCAGTCGGAGGTTACCGTCTCCAGCTGGGCCTTGATCTGGCCGATGCGAGAGTCCATGTCGGCGCGCTCGCCGCGGCCTTCGATAATCGTCGTGTCGTCCTTGGCCACTACCACGCGGCGGGCGCGGCCGAGGTCCTCGATCTCCGTCGTCTCGAGACTGCGCCCGAGCTCGCTGCTGATCAGCTGGCCGCCGGTGAGGGCGGCGAGGTCGCCGAGGTTCTCCTTGCGCCGGTCGCCGAAGCCCGGCGCCTTCACGGCGATGACGTTCACGGTGCCGCGCAGCTTGTTCACTGCCAGCGTCGCCAGCGCCTCGCCGTCGACGTCCTCGGCGACGAGCAGGAGGTTCTTCGTGACCTTGAGGACCTTCTCGAGGAGGGGAAGGATGTCGGCCACGGCCGAGATCTTCTTGTCCGTAATCAGGATGAAGGGCTCCTCGAGCTCCGCCTCCATCTTGTCCGAGTTCGTGACGAAGTACGGCGAGATATAGCCGCGGTCGAACTGCATGCCCTCGACGTACTCGACCTCGGTGCGGATGCCCTTCGACTCCTCGACCGTGATCACGCCGTCCTTGCCGACCTTCTCCATCACCTCGCCGATGAGCTCACCGACGGCCTCGTCGTTGTTCGCCGAGATCGCTGCTACCTGGGCCATCTGCTCGCGCTCGGTGACCGGCGTGGCGATCGCCCGCAGCCTCTCGATGACCTGCTCGGTCGCCTTCTCGACGCCCCGCTTCAGGGCCATCGGGTTGGCGCCGGCGGTGACGTTCTTCAGGCCCTCGGCGACGATCGACTGGCCGAGGACCGTCGCCGTCGTCGTGCCGTCCCCGGCGATGTCGTTCGTCTTCGAGGCGATCTCTTTCGCCAGCTGGGCGCCGATGTTTGGGAATGGGTCTTCTAGATCGATTTCCTTCGCGATCGTTACGCCGTCGTTGGTGATCGTCGGCGCGCCGAACTTCTTGTCGAGGACGACATTGCGTCCTTTGGGACCGAGTGTGATCTTGACCGCTTCGGCAAGCGCGTCGATCCCGTTCTTCATCGCAGCCCGGGCGTCCTGGTCGAAGAGCAGCTGTTTGGCCATGCTTCGCCTTCCTCCTCTACGCATTTTGCAGAGTAAACTTGATTAGCACTCTAGCCTCGTGAGTGCTAAAGGCATTTTGCCGGACGATCGTCCCAGGCGCAAGAGGTGTCGAGAAATATTTCCGGGCCGTCGTTGCCGCCGCCCGCCGGGCAGGGGGCCACCCATCATAGGAAATGGCAATCGTCGTATTGACAGGGCGAGGCGGGGTGCTAACCTGCCTTGAGCCTCCGGAGCTCAGATCGATCTCTGAGGAAGGTGACATGACGGACAGAATCCGTTGGGGCGTTTGGCAGGTCGACTAGCACCGCCCTGTCGGGCCGATAGGGCATCCCGAACCGGCCTTCCGCCGCTCTAAGTCATGGCTGCGTATTGCCAGCCGAAAGCCCGGAGATTTCATCCGGACGCGGAGGCCGTATATTTCGACCCAGCGCCGGAGGCCAATAGCGGCCTCCGGCCTTATTATGAACATGGTGTTCGCGGATAGCAGCAACCTCTGGCTGGCGGAAACGCTCTGGCGCCTCGGCGCCGTCGAGTTCGGCGAGTTCACGCTCGGCCGCACCACTGTCCGCTCGCCGATCTACCTCAACGTGCGCAAGCTCATCGGCCACCCGACGGCGCTCGCGCGCGCCGCCCACGTCATCTACGAAGAGATCGTCGCCCTCCAGTCGATGCGCCACCCCCAAATGGAGCGCTTCGACCTCGTCGCCGGCGTCCCCCTCGGCGGCCTTCACATCGCGACCGCGTTCTCGCTTACAGACAAAGTGCCGATGATCTACCTCCACCCGGTCGCCGCCGGCAAATCGACCGAGCTCGAGGGCGTCTACGAAGCCGGCCAGCAGGCGATCATCATGGACGACCTCGTCACCGGTGGCGGCAGCATCGTCGAGACTGCCCAGCGTCTGCGGCAGGCGGGCCTCGTCGTCAAGGACGCCTTCGTCCTCATCGATCGCCAGCAGGGCGCCCGCGAGCGCCTGCGCCGCGAGCTCGGCATCAACCTGCGCTCGGCGCTAACGCTGGAGGTCATTCTCAACTACCTCATGTCCAGCGGCCTGATAAGCGAGGAGTGGTACCGCCGCTCGCTCGAGTACCTCGAGGACCGGCCGACCTAAGGTCAGCCGGTCGAGGCCCCTTCGGGCGGCCGCCTCATCTGCCGACAAGGACTAGAAGAGGAGGTAGCTTATGAAAATACTTCGCGCCCCGGCCCTGTTTGTCGCCGGTCCATTGCTCACTCTAGCAGTAGCCTGCGGTGGTGGCGGCGACGGGCCGTCCGACGCCGCCACCACGACGGGCGGCGGCGGCGCCCTACCGGCCCAGTTCGTCGATCTCGCCCAATCGGCGAAGACCCTCGAAGAGCTGACCAGCTTTCGCTTCGACTTCAGCCTACAGCTGGACCTCGGCGACCTCGCGAGCCAGGGCGGAGCCGACGACCCCTTCGGCGCTGAGTTCGCCGCCGCCTTCCTCGCTCTCTTTAGCGATATCGAGGCGGAGGGCGCCTACGTCGCACCCGATCGCACGGCGATAAACCTGCTCCTCGGCGGTGAGACGATGGGCTTCGTCCAGATCGGCGACCAGTCCTGGTCCAACCTCGACGGGACCTGGCAGGCCGCGCCCGCCGCCGACCTCTTCGACGGCTTCGGCGGCCTCGGCGCGCTCGACTCGCCGGCGGCCCTTTTCGAGGACTTCGTGCCGCAGGAGATCCTCAGCGGCGCGACGGTAAGCGAGGAGAGCGTCAACGGCGTCGACGCCGTCCGCTACTCCTTCGATCTGGAGGCGCTCGCCGCTCTCGCCGATCAGTTCGGCGGCGACGCGGCCGAGCTCGACGAGATCTCGGAGCTGAGCTTCGACGTCTGGCTTGCCGAGGGCAACATCCCCGTGAAGCTGACGGTTGCGTTCGCCGGCAAGGACGAAAGCGGCCAGGCGATGGCGATGAGCCTCGATCTGAACCTCTACGACATCAACAGCGGCTCGGTAAGCATCGAGCCGCCGATCTAGGCCCGCCGGAGTTACGAGGAGGCTCCGGCCATTCACGGCCGGGGCCTTCTTTTTTAGCTGGCGGCGCGAGGGTCTAAAGCAGGCGGCGAAACGGCTTACGGCCGGGGCGCGGGTCGTAGTTCGACTTGAACATCTCGAGCTTGTCCCGCTCGATCAGGTACTTGCCCGCGAAGATCACGGCCGGCACCTTCTTCTGCTTGATCAGGCGCCGCAGGCTCTGCGGGTGGATGCCGAGGATCCTGGCCGCCTCCACCAGGTCCATGTAGTTCTCGAACGGGGCGTTTTCCATAGGGGCAATGCTCGATTCGCCTCGCCGTCGCTCGACGAGTTCAGACGCTAAGACAGATGACTAATATAGCACGAAACGTCAAGGCTGGTGAGTAGCGAGCCGTTATCTCGCCGGGACGCGGTCGGTACGGTGCGACGAGCCGTCGCCGCAAGGATCGTTGGGGCAGGGGCCGGCGTGCTCCGCTCCGGGTTCGTAGCCGAAGGATGGCCTAGCGGCTGGCGGTGCTCGGCGTGATCTTGTAGGTGGGCCGGACCTCGCCGAAGTAGCCGCTGAGCTGGCGTCGCTCGTCGCTCGCCGCGGCGACGAAGAGGTTGATCAGGACCGTGTCTGGCGTCTCCCAGCCCAGCTTCTCGTAGATCGCCGATAGATCGACCGTCCGCGTCGTCCACTCGTCCTTCGGCACGCTTACGACCTCGATGTAGTGGCCGTTCGGCAGCTCGTAGGAAGCGTCCTCTGCATCGCCGGGCTGGAAGACGACCCAGACCAGCGGGTTCGTGCCGTCCGAGAACTCGACGCCGAAGGCAGCCGTCGGCCAGCCCGCGTTTGTAGTCTCGTAAGGGGAGGCAGCCTTGGCTCTGACATCAAGGCTGCCCAAGGGGAACGGCACCACCTGAATTAGCCCGGTCTGGGCCCAGATGAAGGGGTCTTCCGCACCGCCCTGTGCCAGCTTGAGGAGGGCTCCCTGGTCTGGCTCCGCTTCCGTCACGGCCCCTGCGTCGTCGTCGCCAAGGCGGTCGTAGACCTGCCAGCCGTACGGGTTAAGCACGCTCTCCCGGCCGCTGTACGATTTGTTCCAGAGTTCGAATCGTGGGTTGACGAGCAAGGCCTCACTCTTTCTCGGTGGGACAGGATCGGAAGCCGTGTTTACGATGCTGGCGCTGTCGTTCACCCGCACGACGAAGACGGCGCCTTTTGGTGGAATGGCGCTCGCCGCCGGCGTTTCAATCTCATAATTCGCACCTTCCTTCGCTGCGAGCTCGCTTGGGCCGGAGACTATGCGCCAATACACCGGATACGTGGCCCACTGTACGGTAAAGCGCGGCTCGATCGTGTAGCTGGTGTTGTTCTCTAATCTCAGATCGATCTTTGTGACGACGTCGAGCTCGTACGGATCGGCGACGCTTACAACTTCCAACGTAACGTCCAAATGGCCCTTCGGATCGAAGATAATGACCATGCCAAGCAGCAGGAGGAGGACGGCAGTTGCGGCTGGGATAGCGAGCTTACGTATCACTCGGTTCCTTCTCCTTGTTCGCTTCCTCCCACCAGAAAAAGAGGGCCACTAAAAGCAGCGGCGTCCAGAAGATGAAATAGTTCTGGAGACTTCTATAGCCGAACCAGAGGACGATGGCAGGGAACAGCCAAATCGCGAGCCTCAGGGCGCGGAAGTGGATGGCGTAGGCTAGCACCAGGATCGCCCAGACGCCGAACGAGGCGAGCGTATAGAAGTGCTTCGGCAGCTGGGCGATGCCTACCTGGGTGAGCATCGAGATGCCGGACCCGAAGGGGATCAGTTGGTCGCGGGCCGGCAGCAGAACGCTGGCCAGCCAGCTTCCGGGATCCCATACGATGAACGGCAGGTTGACGGCGAGGAAGCCGATCGCGCTGACAACGGCGAACTTCGCGACCGCCGCCAGCCGTGCTGGTATGGGCAATGCCTCGAAGTCGTGCCAGACCCAGATCGCGAGGAAGGGCGCCAGTATCCACGGCTGCTGTTTGGTGGCGGCGGCGACGCCGAAGAGCAAGGCAGCCAGGACATAGCGTCGCTCCTTCAGAGAGAGCGCGGTGCCCACGAGGGGAAGGACCCAGATGAAGTCCGTGACGCCGCCGGCCGGGTAGTTCAGGCCCAGGTTTGGGTCGATCAAGATCGGGATGAACGTCAGGGGCCGAAGCGCCGATGGCGCCTTCCACCAGAGCAGGAGGAAGGTAAGGACTTCGACGAAGCCCACGACCTAGCGTAGGTCGGTTATGCCGGGCTTTAGCGCCGGCACAAAGGGCAGGAAATGGCCGGCCGGCCAGGAAAGGAGCCGATCGATCGACTCACCGTCCGTCGTCGGCGTGACAAACGTCGCGGGCAGGCCGAATCTCTCCGAGGCGGCGATCACCGTGTCCTGGCTCTGAACCGAGAACGGGTTATCGCCGGCAAGCAGCGTCTCAGCCGCCACGTGAGAGAGAGCGAGCGTATCCGTGCCGTAAGAGGGAATGGAGATCTCGATCGTGACGTAGAAGTTGAACGCCAGGCCGATCAGCGCCGCCACTGGGATAATTGCTACGTACCTCGCTAGTCGGCTGACATTGAGCACGGCCATCCCGAGCAGGAGGAAGGCGAGAACGTACAGCGATAGCGTCATTGCGACTACTTCGTGATGCGTTCCGACCTGGCCTCGCTCCCAGACATGTGAAGCCCAGAACAGCATGAGGCTGCCCGTGCTGAGGAAGCCGAATCGGAGGATCAACGCCTGCCACTGCCACGCCGGCGTTATCGATGGCGAAGGCGGCTCGTTGCCGACCGCGGCGATCTGTGCCCTTGAGATGAAGGGAATGCTCAGCGCCATCTAGGCCGCCCTCTTCTCGGGCACCGCTGCCGGCTTTTCGCCGCCCGCTGCGGCTCGCCGCGCTCGACGAGCCGCAGCGCCGGCTGCGCTGAGCGCGGCTTGAAGACCCAGGCCCGGGCGCCGAGGAAGTTGGTCGCGACGCCGGCGCCGATGCCAACCGTGCCGGCCAGTAAGAGCGGCAGGCCGATGGCGGTCAGAGCGGCGAAGCCGAGAGCGTTAGCAGCGACGCCTGCCAGGGAAGCGACGTGATAACGGGCGCCTTCCGCCACCGCCTTGCTGCCGCTCTCCGCCCGGTCACGCCAGGTGATGCTGCGGTTTAGAAGGAAATTCGTCACGATCGAGGCCTCGACGCCCGCGGCCCAGCCGAGCCAGGCGGGCCCTCCTGCCGCGACGGCCACGAGCCAGAGCACGCCGAGGTTCACGCCGACGCCGGAGGCGCCGACCATGAGGAACTTCCAGAAGCGAGCGGCGTCCGCCACCTCCCGGAAGAGCCGCACGGTGTGCTGCGCGTACAGGGCCCCTTGGCGGAGCGTGGCTTTGCTCGTGCCGGCCTCGCGGTTCTGGAACTCGTAAGGCACTTCGACGAGGCGAGACCAGCGGCCGCGCATCAGCACCTCGGTGAGCATCTTGTAGCCGATCGGCCGCAGATGGACCCCTCTCAGGACCCGCCGGCTGATCAGGAAGAAACCGCTGCCGGGGTCGCTCGTCTGCCAGAGCTTCTCGTGGAAGAGGATTTTCGAGATCCACTTCGAGGCGACCGAGATGACCTTGCGCGACCAGGGTAGCGTGCGGGCGCTGCCGCCCGGCCTGTACCGGCTTCCGACTACAACGTCCGCGTCTGATCCCTGGGCGGCTGCAAGGAGCTCCGGTAGCTTCTCCGGTGGATGCTGAAGGTCGCCGTCCAGGACGCAGATGTAGCGCCCGGCCGCGTGCTCCAGCCCCATCGCCAGAGCGGTGCCGAGGCCGCCCGAGCGTTGGTCCGGCTCGCGGTGGAGGAGCGAAATCGGGAACCGGGCCGCGAGGCCGTCGATGATCGCCGGCGTATCGTCGTCGCTGTCATCGACGAAGATGACCTCGACGGCGGCCTCCGATAAGGCGGCGCCGATTCGCTCTACGACTTGCGCGACGTTGTCGCGCTCGTTAAAGGTCGGCACGACGATCGAGAGCATGGGCTTAGGCTCCTGGCTGCTCCGGCTCACGGCCTTCAGGAAGGCGCCGTTGTTTCTCAAAGTCACGCTATCGCCTCAATTTGAAGAGAGAGAGGACAGCCTTCCGAATCGATTTCTCGCTCCGGAAAGCTGTCCCCGGTCTCGCATCCTTGCTCTGCCGTTTTCTTGCTGGCGACTAGCGGTTGCGGCTGTGTGACCAGACGATCGCCCCGGAGCCGAGCACGGTGGCGAAGACACCCATGAGCAGGAGCAGCACCTGGCCGAGCTCGTTGCCGGCGTCCAGGTAACCACCGCTACCCGCGGACGGCAGCTGGTCGACAGCGCCGGCGTCAACGCCGTCGAGCGGCGCCTGCGGCGGCAGCGGCGCCTCTGCTGACGGGGCCGTGGTCTCAGGCACCGGCAGGCCAGGCGCTGCCTCGGAGTCGGCGTCTTCCTCGTCACATGACGGCAAGCTGGGGCCGCCGCAGTGATCCGCGAGAGCGGAGCCTACGCCCCAGGTGAACGCCGCGGTGGCGACCAAGAAGACCGCCCGAATCGTAGCCACTTGTTTGTGAGAGCCATACGCGCTTTCCTCCTCGAACTAAGACATGAACTACTTCGTCGCCTCTATTCTCGGTAAGCCGTCGGCGGACTTGATAGGCAACCGGCGCCGTAAAGCTTTAGGGTCGAGACTGGCCTCGAGGTCATTGCCCGCGTGATTGCCCGCCCGTCGCCGACTGCGTAAGATCCCGAGGTCATGCCTCCAGAGCCGCGGCAGTCTTGAGCACGAGCCCTCTCGACGGGATCAGCGTTGTCAGCTTCGAGCAGGCGGTAGCCGCCCCCTTCTGTAGCCGTCATCTCCACGATCTCGGCGCCAGCGTCATCAAGGTCGAGCGTCCGCCCGAGGGCGACTTCGCCCGCGCTTACGACAGCGACATTCACGGCATGTCCACCTGGTTTACTTGGCTCAACCGCGGCAAGCGGAGCCTGACCCTCGATCTGAAGCAGGCCGAGGGCATCGAGATCGCCGGCCGCCTCATCGCCGCCGCCGACGTCGTCATCCAAAACTTCGCCCCCGGCGCCTTCGAGCGCCTCGGCCTCGGCGCCGACGCCCTCCGCGCTGCCAACCCCCGCCTCATCGTCGCCTCCCTTACCGGCTACGGTGACAAGGGCCCCTACCGCGACCGCAAGGCCTACGACCTCCTCCTTCAGGCAGAGGCCGGCGTCCTCTCCGTCACCGGCACCCCCGACCAGCCGGCCAAGGCCGGCGTCTCCATCGTCGACCTCTCCGCCGGCATGTACCTCCTCTCCTCCGTCCTCGCGGCCCTCTACCGCCGCGGCGAGACCGGCGAGGGCGCCACGATCCGGGTCAGCCTCCTCGATTCGATCCTCGAGTGGATGAGCCCCCTCGCTTTGAAGGCCGTCCACGGCGACCCGCCGATCCCCTCCGGCCCGCGGCACGCCAGCATCGTCCCCTACGGCCCCTACCGGGTCGCCGGCGGCCGCCAGGTCATGCTCGCGATCCAAAACGAGCGCGAGTGGCGCCGGCTCTGCCTGGAGGTGCTCGACCGCGAGCCGCTGGCGGCCGACGCGCGCTTCCGCAGCAATGAGCTGCGCCTCAAGAACCGCGACCAGCTCGAGCCTCTGATCGAGGAGGCCCTCGCCGGCTTCAGCCTGAGCGAGGCGGAAGAGCGCCTCGAGCAAGCCTCCCTCGCCTACAGCCGCATGAACGACGTCGCCGACGTCCTGCGCCATCCCCAGGTGATCGCCCGTGACCGGCTGCTGCGCGTCGGCGTGCCGGGCGGCGAGGCCGATGTCTTCAAGGCTCCCTTCGACATCGATGGCGTCGACGAGCCGCCGGCCCGCGTGCCGGCGCTGGGCGAGGATACGGACGCCATCCTCGCGGGCCTCGGCTACAGCGCAGAAGCGCTCGCCGGCCTGCGCCAGCGGGGCATCATTTAAGTAAAAAGCCGCCATAGCGGCCTGGGTAGAGCCGCCATAGTGGCGTTTGTCCGGCCGTCGGCTCGGTGCGCTAAGATGGTAAGAGGAATAGGGAGAATGGCCCGAGACCAATCTGCCAACGACCCACTGGGAATCCACGCCGCTTCTCGGAGCGTAGACATAAGCAGAGACGCTCCCGTGGACGACCGCTCTCTTGATTACGCCGATGCGGCGGATGATGTACTCGTCCTCGCGATCGAGAAGCGCGACGCCCAGGCCTTGGAAGCGCTATACGACCGGTACGGAGACATCGTGTACTCAGTCTGTCTGAGGATGTTAGGCGACGTGCAGCTTGCGGAGGACCTCTCGCAGGAGGTGTTCCTTCGCCTCTGGCGACGCCCCGCCCTCTTCGATGCCGGCCGCGGCAAGTTCCTCACCTGGCTCCTCAGCGTCGCCCGCAACCGCAGCATCGACGAGCGGCGCAGCCGCGGCCGCCGCCTCCGCCACGAGTCGCCGCCCAGCCCCACCGGCGAGGAGACGCTCGCCGCCGTCCCCGCAACCGAGGGCGGCGACCTGGCAGCTCGCGCCGACAACCGGATCGTCGTCGGCCGCGCCCTCGCCACCCTGCCGAAGGACCAGCGCCTGGCGATCCAGCTAGCCTACTTCGGCGGTTACACGCAGCAAGAGATCGCGAAGCGGCTGGACCAGCCCCTTGGCACCGTGAAGACACGGATCCGTCTCGGCCTCCAGAAGCTCCGGCTCATTCTGATCGAGTAGATGGGAGCTACTTAGAGTGGGATGTGACGAGGTAAGAGAAGGCGTGGAGGCGTTCGTGCTCGGTGCGCTCGAGCCCCAGGACGCGCGCAGCCTCGAGGCTCACCTCGCAGGCTGCGACGAGTGTGCCCGCCAGGTGGACGCCTACCGCACGACGGTCGACCACCTTGCCATGTCCGTACCCCTCTACCGGGCGCCCGCCCGGCTCAAAGAGCGGATCATGGTCGGCATCGGCGCCGCCCGGCCCGCCTTCCTCCCCCGCTCCCTGGTGGCGCTGCGCTGGTGGGCCGGCGCCGCCGCGGCCGTGCTCGTCGCCTTCGCCGTCGGCGGCATCACCTGGGCCGTCATCCTCTCCTCCGAGGTTCGGGACCTGCGCGAGGACAACCGCCAGCTCGCCGAGCTCTCCGAGCTCGACGCCGAGCAGCGTAGCGCCCTCCTCCAGCTCCGGGGCGACCTCATATCGGCGCGGAGCCAGCAGGAGCGGCTGGTCACGACGCTGGAGGAGCAGGCCACGTTCCTCGTCCTCGCCCTCGACCCCGACCTCATTCCCACGGAGCTCGAGGGTACCCAGCTCGCGCCCGAGGCCGGCTGCAGCTACGTCTGGAGCCGGACACAGGAGGTCGGTGCCCTTACCTGCCAGGACCTGCCCTCTACCTCCTTCTCTCTGGTCTACGAGCTCTGGGTGACGCTGGGTGACGAGACCATCGGCGTCGGCACGTTCTTGCCGCGCACGGACGGCACGGCCCAGCTCCTCGTGAAGCTGCCGGCCGAGGTGCCGGGCAGGATGAGTCGGATCTGGGTGACGCTCGAGCAGCAGACTCCCACCGGCGAAACCCTCAGCTCCAGCCCCGGCGACGAGGTCATCCTCCTGCCGGTGCCGCCCCAGCAAGCGGCGCGCTAAGGCGCCCTCCAGCCTCCCAAACGCCTGTAGTAAACTGCCCGCGTGAGACCATGCAACGGCGCGCCTCGCCCCCGAGGCCGCTTTCCTCTCCGTAGAGCCGAGGCTTAGGCGTGGGCGCATCCCTCGTCGACCTCGCGGCCGGTCACGCCTTTCCACCGATCACCGTTACCCTGCCCGCGGCCGCCGTGCGCGCTTACTGCGAGGCCGTCGGCGACGAGCAAGCGTTCTACGCCGAAGCCGGCCTCGTCCCGCCCCTCGCCGCCGCCGCCCTCTGTCTCGGCGCCCTCCTCCAGGAAGCGTCCCTGCCTCCCGGCAGCCTCCACGCCAACGAGTCGCTCGAGTTCATGCGCCCCGTCCCGGTCGGCGCCGATGTCCTCTGTCAGACCACCCTGGCGAAGCGCTCGCAGCGCGCCGGCTGGGTCTTCTCCGTGCTCGACTCGCGCCTCTTCGTTGACGGCGAGGCGGCCGTGACCGCCGTCGCGACCGTCCTCTCACCGATCGAGCCGTGAGCGCGCCCGCGGTTGTCCCGCTGACGCGGGCCCTGAGCCAGACGATGATCGACCGCTACGCCAGCGCCAGCGGCGACTTCAACCCGATCCACATCGACGCAGCCTTCGCCGCGACGACGCCCATGGGCGGCACGATCGCCCACGGCATGCTCGTCCTCGCCTTGATTGCCGAGATGATGACCGCCGCCTTCGGCCGCGACTGGCTCACGAGCGGCAAGCTCGAGGTCCGCTTCCGCGCCCCGGCCCGGCCCGGCGACAGGCTCACGGCCCGCGCCCGGGCCATCGACGACGACGAGGGCGGCAGTTTCCGCTACGCCGTCGAGTGTCTGAACGAGAGGGAGGAGCAGCTGATCACCGGCACCGCGGTGGTCGCTGCTCCCGGCCGATGAAGATTGAGCCCGAGGACCCGCGCTCGACCACCGACCTCGTCGCTCGCTTCTGCTATGCCTGCGGCGACCTCAACCCGATCGGCCTCCACCTCCACTTCCGCATGGAGGACGGCTGGGCCGTCGCCGGCTTCGAGGCGCAGCCCGAGCACCAGGGCTACC
Source organism: Dehalococcoidia bacterium (assembly GCA_963664765.2). Lineage (GTDB taxonomy): Bacteria > Chloroflexota > Dehalococcoidia > DSTF01 > WHTK01 > WHTK01. Next base: position 450,668 of record CAXXWO010000006.1, read on the forward strand.
CCGGCTACATCCACGGCGGCATCGTCTCCACCCTGCTCGACGAGGCGATGGGCTGGGCGACCTACGGCAACGGCGTCTGGGCCCTGACCGGCAAGCTCGAGCTGCGCTTCCGGGACATCGTCCCCACCGCCAGGCCGCTCGTCGTCCGCGGTCGCATCGAGCGCGACCGCGGCCGCACGCTCGACGTGATCGCCGAGCTGCGCGACGAGAGCGGCAAGCTCCTCGCCGAGGCAACCGGCCTCCTCTTCCGGGCCAGGGGCGAGCAGGCCCGCCTGATCGAGGCCTCGGCGCGGGCGATGCGAGCCGCCGCCGAAACAACGCAGCTGCTGGGAGACTAGAGCCGAAAGGAGATCGCGATGACCCTGGAAGACAACAAGAAGCTGGTGCGAAGAGGCTGGGAGGAGGTCGCCGGCAAGGGCAACCTGGCGCTCGCGGACGAGCTATACGCCGCTGACCTCGTCTATCACGGCGCCGACGGCGACATAACGGGTGTCCAGACGATAAAAGACCTGACCACCATGTATCGGACCGCCTTCCCCGACCTCCATATCCACGTCGAGGAGGTGATCGCCGAGGGCGACCGCGCCGTCTGCCGCGTTGTCGCCCACGGCACCAACACGGGCGAGTTCATGGGCGCACCGGCGACCGGCAAGTCGGCCGAAATGGTGACTATCAACATCGTTCGCATCCAGGACGGTAAGGTCGCCGAGGAGTGGGAGGTCTTCGATCGGCTCGGCTTAATGGAGCAGCTCGGGCTCGCCGGCTAACTCATAGTCGAGCCGACCAGGGCAGCATGACTGGAGGTGCGTGATCGCTGATCCGAACCAACCGCCGCCCGACATCGTCCCCGCTTTGCGCTACGAGAAGGGCCAGGCGGCGCTCGACTTCCTCGAGGGGGCCTTCGGCTTCAACGAGGTCATGGCGGTGAAGGACGACGAAGGCCGCCTCGTCCACGCCGAGCTCAAGTTCGGCGGCGGCGTCGTCTATCTCGGCGAGGTCAACGTGGCCGAAGGGCACGAGGCGGTTGACGCCGCCCGCTTCGGCATCGCCGTCTACGCCGAGGACGTCGACGGTCACTACGCGCGCGAAGGCGGCCGGCGCCGAGATCCTCCACCCGCCGATGGACACGGACTACGGCGCCCGCTCCTACGCGGCGCGGGACTCTGAGGGCAACGTCTGGGACTTCAGCAACTATCGTCCGGCGACCTAGAACTCGACTCGCGCCTGGCGCTAAGGTTTCACCGGGTTTAAGAAGCGCTCGCCGACCGCGAGGCCGTTCGCGGCCGCGAACGCCGCTGCCGCCGCCGCGGCGCCCTCTTCGCCCTGGAGCTTGCGTATTAGCAGGGCGCCGCCGCTGCCGCCGACCAGCATGCCCTCGTCGCCCAGCGAGGCGATGACACCGGCGCCGGCGTCTACCGGCGGTCGCAAGCGCGCGTCCAGGAGCCGCAGCTTGCGGCCGGCGTGGCGCGTCCAGGCGGCCGGGCTCGGGTCGGCGCCGCGGATCAGGTCGTAGACCGCCACCGCCGGCCGGCGCCAGTCGACCCGCACCAGGTGCTCCGTGCAGGGCCTTTCGTAGGTCGCCTTGCTCGCATCCTGGGCCGTCCGCGGCGCGCCGCCGGCGGCGACGAGCGCGACTGCCTCAACGAACATATCGAGGCCGAGCGGGTAGAGCTTGTCGTAGTAGATGCTGCCCGTCGTGTCGTCGTCGCCGATCTCGACCTCGCGCTGGAGGAGCAGCGGCCCCGTGTCCAGGCCTTCGTCCGGCCAGAAGATCGAGACGCCCGTCGTCCGGTCGCCCTCGATAATCGCCCAGTTAATCGAGCTGCGGCCACGGTGGCGCGGCAGGAGCGACGGGTGGTACTGGATCGTGCCGTGCTCGGGCAGGTCGAGCACCGCCGTCGGGATCAGCTCGCTGAGGAAGGCCATCACGCCCAGCTGCGGCGCCAGGCTGGCGACGGCCGCCTGGGTCGTTGCATTGTCCAGACCTCCGAGCTCAAATGCCGGCACACCGGCAGCGTCTGCGGCGGCCCAGAGGCGGTCGGCGCGGCCGCTCAGCGACTGGGCCGGCGCCGCCACCGCGACGATCTCCTCGCCCGCCTCCCGTAACCGCGTAAAGACGTCCTGCCCGAAGGCAGCCTGGCCGATGAGGAAGATCCGCATATGCCCTCCCGAGGGTTCCGCCGGCGCTCTATACCGCCGCGCCGGTCACGAAGAGGAGGCCGCGCCCGAGCGCTTCCCCCGCCAGAACGGCCCCGACGGCGATGTAGAGCAGGCCCGTAGCCGACATCATCGACTGCTCGCGGCTCGAGCGGTAGGCCATGAAGGCGAGGACGGCCGGGAAGACGAGGCCGACGCCGACCCGCAGCCAGAAGCCCGGATTCTCCGGCAGGCCGACGGCGAGCAGGGCGTCCGATTCGAACGGCTGGCCGACCGGCACGATCGCGTTCAGGGCCGTCGCGAAGATCTCGAAGGCGAGGACGGCCATGACGAGAACGATGAGATAGTTCAGCGGCTCCGGCGGCGTCTGGGGCTTGACCAGGTACCAGTGGCCCCAGATCATCGCGACCGTAATCAGGCCCAGCGAGAGGCCGCCGGCGATCAGCGTCAGGAGCGGCCCCGCGAAGCTCCAGGCCGGTCCGTCTACCAGCGACGCCAGCATGATCAAAAGCACGACGCCGAGGCCGAGGCTCGTCGCGCCCGTGGCCACGGCGAGGAACTCGCTGTCCTCCCTGCGGATGAAGTAGACATAAGCGCAAGAGAAGAGGAGGAGCGCCAGGGAGACGGCGGCGATCGGGTCCAAGAGGCCGTCACGGAGCGCGTAGCCGCCGATCTCGTCGCGCGGGTCGATCGTCATCGCCGCCAGCAGGGTTAGCGCGGCGCTGCCGGCGACGATCCAGGCGCAGATGCGGACAAAGGCCGGCTCGTAGGTGCCGCGCAGCTGCACGAGGACCACGGCGCCGGCCGTGCCGGCCGTGAACTGGCCCAGGAGCAGGAGCAGCGTGTAGGGCAGTGCCTCGACGCTCAAACCGGCCGGACGCTCATCTTCGCCGTTCTCGTCGCCACACTAGGCTCACTATAACCGCAGCGCCCCTCTGGCACAGCACGGCGGCGGTCCGCGGCGATTCGGCGGGCGTCGGCGGCAGTCGGGGTGAGGGTGGGGTTCGGAAGGGGCGCGAGGCAATATTCTGCCCACGATAGCGATGTCGTCCTCTGAGCGGGGCCGCATCGAGGGGCCCGCGTTACCCTTCCGTGCTTAATAATCGGTAGCGATTACCGGATGTGAAGCCGGGTTTTCCCTAATCTTTCGCCTGAGGCCGCGCGCTCCTTGGCGGCGAGCGCTAGACTGACCGCATCTATGCCCGCCAAAGCCTTGATAGCCGCGGCCGCCGGGCCGAGGAGGTAACCATGCTCAAGCAGCTCACGACGCTGATCGTCTACGTCGGCGACATGGACAGGTCGGTGCCCTTCTATCGGGACGTCCTCGGCCTGCCCTTGCAGATGGAGAGCGCCGGCTGGAGCCAGTTCGACATCGGCAACGGCGCCGTCCTCGGCCTCCACGGCAGCCGCTCCGAGCCGCGCGACCCGCGGCCCGGCTGGCTCCCCGGCTTCGCGGTCGACGACGTCAAGGCGACCAGGCAGGCGCTCGTCGCCGCCGGCGCGACCATCGCCCAGGACTTTCACGACATCCCCGGCGGCGTCGTCCTCGAGTTCGCCGACCCGGACGGCAACCGGATCAGCGCCGCCCAGGCAGGCGTTAGCTGCGCCGACCTCGGTGTCGTCTCGAGCTAGCCCCCGTCTCGTCGCGCTCGCCGCCCGCGTCCGGGCTTGCGAGGCCTGTCCGGAGATGCGCTTCAGCCACGTCCTCGGACCCGCCAACGGGCCGTCCCCGGCGCGCTATCTCTTCGTCGGCGAGGCTCCCGGTCGGCTCGGGGCCGGCCGCAGCGGCGTGCCCTTTCTCGGCGACGAGTCCGGCCGGCGCTTCGCGGCCCTCCTCGCCCACGTCGGCCTCCGCCGCGACGAGGTCTTCGTCACCAACGCCGTCCTCTGCAACCCCGTCGACGGCCGCGGCCGCAATCGCCGCCCCCGCGCCGCCGACCTGAAGCGCTGCTCGGCCTTCCTCCGCGCCCAGCTCGCGGCCGTCGATCCGGCGGTCGTCGTCGCGCTCGGCGGCGTCGCCCTGGCCGCTCTCGGCCGGATCGAGCGCCACGGGCTCAGTCTTAGCGTCGACTGCGCCCGGCCCGTCGCCTGGCTCGATCGCCAGCTCGTGGCCTTCTACCACCCCGGCCGCCGCGCCCTGGTCCACCGCGCTGACGCCCGCCAGCGCGAGGACTGGCTGAGCCTTCTCAGCGTAGGCAGCGCTGCCGCCAGGGTCTAAAATCGTCTCGTGGTATACGAAGCGGAGGCCAGATCGCGCCGCTGGCTGCTAAAGGCCGTGCGCGAGTCGGCCGGCGAGCTGCTTGGCCAGTTCGGCGGCGTCAGCGAGCAGGCGCTGCGCTACCGGCCCGCCGTCGGTGAGTGGTCTCTCAAAGAGGTCGCTGCCCACGTCCGCGACGCCGAGGTGCTCTACCAGTGTCAGATCGACCTCGCCGCTCACGGGCGCGAGCCCCACCTGCCCTACGAGGCGATCGACGTCCTGCTCTTCGAGCGCGACTACCGCGAGGACTCGCTGAGCCTCCTCCTCGCCGAGTACGCGGACGCGCGCGAGGAGACCGTCTGGATCCTGCGCGAGCTCGCAGCCGGCGACTGGCAGCGCTGCGGCATCCATCCCTATCGTGGCCGCGTCTCCGTAGAGGAGATCGCCCGGGAGCTCCACCAGCACGACCTCGAGCACCTCTATCAGGCGCAAAAGCTCCACGCCGCCGTCCAGCGGCTCTGACTGGCATCGCGCCGCCTAGGGCGAATCGAACTCGCTCAGCTCCCGGTAGCGCTCGCCGTCGTCACCCCAGACGGCGCGGTTGAACAGCGCCATTACCGCGTCGCGGCCGTCCGGCGGCGCCTGCTCTAAGTAAAGGTCCTCGATCCGCTTCTCGCGTAGCCCGTGGCGGCCGAAGTCGGAGGCGAGGTAGATCTCGCGCGCCGCGGTCGCGAAGGCCGCCGCGCCGATCTGGCGGCGGATGTCGAGGAGGAAGACGTCCGCTGCCTCGTAGAGGCCATCCGTGGCGAAGCGCTGCGCCAGCGTCAGGTCCGGGAAGCGCCCCGAGTCGACGCGCGAGCGGCGCGACTCGTAGTAGGCGTCGAGGTCGGCGGTGGTCTGCCGCCAGCCCGGCGGCGGCGCCTCGTTCAGGCGCTCGAGGGCGAGCACGGCGTAGATGTCCGCCATCCCCTCGTTGTGCCAGGAGGGCCCCATCGACCAGTAGGTGTGGGCGAGCTCGTGGGCGAGGATGAAAGGAGAATCGAGGCAGCAGCGGGCGATGCGGATGAACTGGCCGTCGTTGAAGTCGTTGATCTCAAAGGCGCCGTTGACCACGGTCATGACCCGCTCCGGGTACTCGACGCCGACCAGCGCCTCGAGGACGGGTATGACCCGTGTCAGGACCTCGACCTCGCGGTCGACCGCCTGGCCCGGCTCGTAGATCAGGAGGAGTTCGACCGCACCGGTAGCGACCGGCACCTGCTCGTAGCGGTCGAGCTTCCGGCGCACCGTCTCGTTATTCACATAAGCAGTGCGGGGGCCGTCGAGGCGGGCGACGAAGGCGAGGCTGCGCTCGACGGAGAGGGACTTGTCCCTGGTCAGGCCGTCCTGGAACCAGGGCTGGGCTTGAAAGAGCGCGATCAGCTCTGAGCGCGTTGCTTCGTAGCGCCGGAACGCCCCCTCGACGTCGCCGATCGCGGCCCGGCGTTGCGGCCGGCCGACGCGGAAGTCGTCCGTAGCTCCCGGTGTCGACGTACTCGGAGGGGGCGGCGGCGCCGCCTCGCCGCCGCAGGCAAGGAGAAGCGCGGCGAGGAGGACGACGGGGAGCGGTCTGATCACGTTATCCCAAGCCAGGGGGTCGTCTATTGGGCGCAGCCGCGCTCGACTGGCCTCGATCCCAGGATAAGTATCGGTAGAGCGCCGCCGCAAGGTCGGCCACCGCGTGGCGGCAGTGGCTACCGCTGGCCGACCTCTAGGCGTAGAACGCCGTCTGGCGCGCTGACGGGCTCTAAGGCGCCGCCGTCACCTTGCGACTCGCCTCGCTCACGTCGGCCGAGATCGTCTCGTAGTCGGCGTCGCTGATCTTGTGGAGGTTGCCCTGGAAGGCGAGGCGCCAGTGCTCACCCCGCTTCTGGGTCAGCTCTAGCCGCGTCGCGTACTCCTTCACGTCCAGCCACTGCGCCGGCGCGAGGATCCGGTCCGGCGCCGTCTTGCAGCGGAAGGGATACTCCTCGGCCGCCTTCCTCTCGCTCTTGAACACGGGCGTGCGGTCCTCGTAGACCTCAGAAGTCACGTCGGCGACGCCGCCGAACTTCATAACGCCGGTCAGGTAGAAGATCAGCTTGTCGCCCGGCTGCATCGTCGCCGACTCGCGGCGGCGCGTGCTCTTGAAGCCGAACATGTCGAAGCCGCGCTCGCGGGCGATCTCGAAGTTCTCTGCCGACCCCACGACAATCCAGTAAGCCATCGCACCCTCCCTCAGAAGAAAAAGAAAGCGCCCGTTGCGGGACGCTTTCTTCGTGCACTATCAGGTGTCGCCTATGCCGGCGACTTAGCCGGCTAGCAGCAGGACTTCGCTTCGCCGGAGCCGTCCGCCGTCTGGAAGCTGGAGCCGCAGGCGCAGCTCTTGGTCGCGTTCGGGTTGAAGATCGTGAAGCCGCTCTTCATCAGGTCCTCGACGTAGTCGACCTCGGCGCCCTCGAGCAGCGGCAGGCTCTCCTCGTCGACGAGGATCGTCACGCCGCTGGCCTCGATCGCCAGGTCGCCCTCTTCCTTGCCGTGAGCGATCGCCATGCCGTACTGGTAGCCGGAGCAGCCGCCGCCGACGACGAAGACGCGCAGGGCGCCGTCCTCGATGCCGCGCTCAATCAGGATTGCCTTTGCCTTCTCGGCAGCCTTCTCGGTTACAGTTATGATTCCCTGCTCGATGACCATGTTTTACTCCTCAGCCTGGAAGTTAGTTAGCAAAGCTTTCGCTTAGTATACAGGACAGGCACAAAGCTGCAAGCGACCTTCTGCAGCCTGCGCCCCGTTTGACGGCCTCCCCACCCCGGCATAACCTCGAAGCGTCATGGAGAGCCGGGAGCGCGTCTACCTCGACCACGCCGCGACGACGCCGCTCGACCGCCGCGTCCTCGATGCGATGCTGCCCGTCCTCCGCTCGCAGTGGGGCAACGCCTCCAGCATCTACTTCGAGGGCCGGGAGGCGCGCAAGACGCTCGACGGCGCCCGCCGAAGCGTCGCAAGCGCCCTCGGCGCCCGCCCGAACGACATCGTCTTCACGGGCGGCGGCAGCGAGAGCGATAACGCCGCGATCCGCGGCGTCGCCTTCGCGGCGCAGCGCCGCGGCCGCCACATCGTCACCGCCGCCGTCGAGCACCACGCCGTCCTTCACGCCGTCGAGCAGCTCGAGCGCGAGGGCTTCGAAGCGACCTACCTGCCCGTCGACGGCGAGGGCTTCGTCCGGTCCGCCGACCTCGCCGCCGCCCTCCGGCCCGACACGACCCTCGTCTCGATCATGTACGCGAACAACGAGGTCGGCACGATCGAGCCGATCGCGGCGCTCGTCCGGGTCGTCAAGGAGCGCGACCGCCACATCGCCTTCCACACCGACGCCGTCCAGGCGGCCGGCGCCCTCGACCTCGACGTCGAGCGCCTCGGCGTCGACCTCCTCTCGATCGCCGCCCACAAGCTCTACGGTCCCAAGGGCGTCGGCGCCCTCTACATTAGGCCGCGAACGCCGTTCGTCGGCCAGCTCCTCGGCGGCACTCAGGAGCGCAACCGCCGCGCCGGCACGGAGGACGTCGCCGGCGCCGTCGGCCTCGCGGCGGCGTTGATCATCGCTCAGGAGGAGCGCGCCGCCCGCAACGCCCACCTCAGCGGCCTGCGTAATTACCTTAGCGAGCAGCTGCCGCGACGCCTCGACGGCGTCCGCCTCACCGGCCCGAGCGACCCGGCGCTGCGCCTGCCGAATAGCTTCAGCTGCTGCCTCGAGCGCGTCGAGGGCGAGGCTGTGCTCATCCAGCTCGACCTCAGCGGCATCGCCGCGAGCTCCGGCTCCGCCTGCACCACCGGCTCCCTCGAGCCCTCGCACGTCCTCACGGCCATGGGCATGGGCGCCGACCTCGCCCGCGGCAGCCTCCGCCTCACCCTCGGCAAGGACAACACCCGCGCCGAGATCGACCGCCTCCTCGATACGCTGCCGCCGGTCGTCGAGAAGCTGCGCACCCTCGCCCCTCAAGGAACAGCCGTCTAGGAGGCGGTTGCGTGGAACCTGAGCAGGTCTTCAGTGAGTACACGCCACTGAGCGACGGTAACAGCGAAGCGTTCAAGTTCTGCCCAGCCTGCGGCTCGCGACTGGCGCTCGAAACCGTCGCCGGTCGGTCGAGGCTGCGCTGTTCAAGCTGCCGCTATGTCCACTTTCGAAACCCCACGCCCGGCGCTGTCGTGCTTGTCGTCGATGGCGATCGCTTCTTGCTCTGCCGCCGTCGCCCTCCGTCTCGTTGGGGCGGCAAGTGGTGCCTCCCCGGAGGCGTCGTCGAGTGGGACGAGGACTTCATCACCGCCGGTATCCGGGAAGTCAGGGAAGAGACCGGCCTCGACGTCGAGATCGAGTCGATCCTCACCGTCACCTCCAACTTTTTCGACACGACTACGCATACCCTCGCGACGGTTCTGTTGGCAAAGGTAATCGCGGGCACTCCGAAAGGGGACGACCACGAGACGGACCTCGTGCGCTGGTTCTCGCCCGCGGACGAGCTGCCGGACCTCGCCTTCGAGGGCGATCGCCATATCATCCAGCGCTACTTCGAGCGCCCCTTCGACGGTGCCCCCGTCGACCCCCGCTTCGCCCGCCACGGGCCTCGTGGCGGCGGTGCAGGAGGCGGCTAGCCTCCTGCCGGGGAGCACGAGGGGTGTCCCCTCGAAAGGTCCATTTGTCCACCTAGTGCAGGCGGAGCAGACAAGCGCGGAGTGCGCAGGCTGCGCAGCGCGTCGGACGGCGCTGCTCGCAAGATATGCGCCTCACGTTGCTCTGGACTTCGCGGCGGGTTTAAGATCGAGCCGTGGTCCTGCACAGCGACGACAACAACCTCCCCCTGATCCAGGTCTCGACTAGCGTCGAGGAGGACCTCGAGCAGAACCTCCTCCTCGGCTCCGTCGATAACCTCCTCAACTGGGCCCGCCGCTCATCCCTCTGGCCGGCGATGTTCGGCCTCGCCTGCTGCGCCATCGAGATGATCGCTACCGCCACCTCCCGCTACGACATCGCCCGCTTCGGCGCCGAGGTCTTCCGCGCCTCGCCCCGCCAGGCCGACCTGATGATCGTCGCCGGCACCGTCACCTGGAAAATGGCGCCAGCCGTGCGCCGCGTCTACCTCCAGATGCCGGAGCCGAAGTGGGTCATCGCCTTCGGTGGCTGCGCGACGATGGGCGGGCCCTTCGCCTTCGGCTATAGCACCCTCCCCGGCGTCAACCTCATCATCCCGGTCGACGTCTACGTCCCCGGCTGCCCGCCGCGGCCGGAGTCCCTCCTCACCGGCCTCATGCTCCTCCAGGAGAAGATCAAGGGCTCCCACAACCCAGGCGGGCCTCAGCGCGACGAGCCGACGGGCGACTTCAGCCAGTTCCTGCCGGACGGTGACCCGATCCGCCTCGAGCTCGAGTCTCTCTTCGCGCCCTTCAGCGGCGCCCAGGCCAACCGCCCCGTCGGCTGCGCCTACTGCCACCGCGCTTACACGCCGGAGCAGCTCGCAACCGCAGACTGGCGCTGCGAGACGCCCTTAGATCAACGCCCCGAAGGCCGCTGCTACTTCTCCTAGGTCTTAGCAGACGGCAAAAGCTGCCGCGTGAGACTACGGCTCAGGCGGCAGCGCTCTGGGAAGTCCAGTGATACAAGTCAGAAGGCGCCAAAGCACCTCGCAAGGCATGCTGAGCTTGTCGAAGCATAGTCTGACGTCGTGTAGCTAGTACTTCAGTCAGACGCAGTAAGGTCTCACGAAGGCCGCATCGTGCGAGCGGCAGGCCGTTGCAGTCTGCTAAGACCGGTAGCCCTGTCTGCCACGCAGTGGCCGCAGTGGCCTTAGTATTTGAACCAGACGCGGCCGACGATGTCGCGGCGTTTGATCGGCCCTAGCTGGCGGCTGTCCGTGCTCTCCTCCAGGTTGTCGCCCGTGACGAACACCTCGTCGGGCGCCAGGTGGGGGCTATCGCCGTGCTCGATCGCCCGCGCCGCCGGCATTGCCGCGATCCGTTTCAAGTCGAGGCGCCCACCGCCGCCCGGCTGCCGCAGGACGATGGCGTCGCGGACCCGTGGCCGCCGCATCAAGTAGGTCAGCCGCTCGGCCACCACGCGGCCGCCCGGCGCGAAGCTCGGCAGCATGCTCCGTCCCTCGACGACGTGACGGCGGGCCAGCCCGGTCAGCAGCATCGGCAGGACCAGGCCCAGGGCGAAGAGGCCGCGCATTCCGGTTCCCGCCCTCCTCAGGTCAGGCTCTGATCAAAACGAAGGAGGCCAGGCGTATACCCAGCCCCCGTCGTAAACCATCGCGCCAAAAGCGCGCGCGGCAGCCTATGTGCGCGGGCTCAGCCCGCTACGTAGACGAGCTCGCCGCCGACCGTCTGGTTCGAGCCGCCGCGGCGCGTCGCCACGCCTTTCGTCTCCCAGAAGATCTCGGCGATCCGCTGCACCGCGGTTAGAAGCTCCTCGGCCGCCTTCACGTCCGCGTTCTGCTTGTTACGCGAGGCGAGCTTGTTCGCGTTCCAGACCGTCGTGTGGAGGTCCGGGAACTTCTCAACGTGCTCGGGCCGGAAGTAGTCGTGCCAGAGGATGTCGATCTCCTTCTTGCAGAGCTCGGCGTGGTCCTCCTTCGTCCGGATGTAGCGGCTGAGCGAGTTCATCGCCGCCGCCGCCTCGGCCGGGGGTGCGTCCGGCGCCGGGCGCGCCAGGCCGGCGATCAGCTGGTCCATCCGCAGGACGGTCAGGGCCGCGATCTGGGCGGCGTGCGGGTCGTAGATGCCGCAGGGGACGTCGCAGTGGGCCGAAACGGCCGCCGGTGGCGATACCCTGTCGATGAGCCTGAGTGCGGTGCTGACGAATGGGTTCATCTCTTCTCCTTCGAGCGATTGGTAGACGCGGGGCTGGCCGGGGCCACCGCGAATCATACAGCACTCGAACTCGATAGCAAACGGGCGCTGCGGCTGCCTGCAGCCCCGCTCCGACGCCGTGCTAGAATGCGGTACTAACTCAATCTGTCGAGGCGTGAATGACCCAGGTTACGAAGGCTGTAATCCTCGCCGCCGGCTACGGCACCCGCTTTCTGCCCGCGACGAAATCGCAGCCCAAAGAGATGCTGCCGCTGGTCGACCGGCCGATCATCCACTACGCCGTCCAAGAAGCCGTCAACTCCGGCATCGACCAGGTGATCATCGTCACCTCGCACGGCAAGCGCGCCGTGGAGGACTACTTCGACCGCTCCCGCGACATCGAGGAGCTCCTCGTCGCGAAGGGTGACGAGGCGAAGGCGGAGGAGATGCGGGCGATCTCGCGAATGGCGGACTTCGCCTACGTGCGCCAGGGCGAGATGAAGGGCATCGGCGACGCCGTCATGACCGCGCGTCACCTCGTCGGCCAGGAGCCTTTTGTGCTGATCCTTCCAGACGACGTCATCGTCGGCCAAAGGCCCGCGACGGCGCAGATGATCGAGTGCTTCGAGCGCCACAAGGGCAGCGTTGTCGCCGTTGAAGAGGTACCTGAAGCGGAGACACCGAGCTACGGCATCGTCGACGGCGACCCGGTCGACGAGCGCGTCAGCCGCCTGCGCCGCCTCGTCGAGAAGCCGCCCCTCGGCACCGCCCCCAGCCGCCTCGCGATCGTCGGCCGCTACCTGCTCACCGCCGCCGTCTTCGACGCGATCGAGCGGACCGAGCCCGGCTACGGCGGCGAGATTCAGATCACGGACGCCCTCCAGCGCCTCGCCGACGAGGAAGGCATGTACGCCTACCGCTTCGATGGCACTCGCTACGACACGGGACGGCCGCTCTCCTTCCTCACGGCGTCGGTCGCCATGGGGCTGCGTCGCCCAGAGATTGCCCCTCAGCTGCGCGACTTCCTCCGGGGCCTCGACCTCGATGCCACGGACGGTTTGGAGCCGGTCGCTTCCCAGGCCCGTTCCCAAAGCTGATTAAGTGCGCGTCCTCTCGCTCGGCTACGCTCTACCGGACTCTCAGGTCGACAACTACGACTGGGCCAGCGCCCTCTCTTTCTTCGACTACGACGCGATCGTCGTCGACCCGGCCGTCGCCGTCTCGACGCTGATCGAGCGCGTCGTCAACGAGGGCGCCGGCTACGTGACCTTCACGGACGAGCCCGTAGAGGACGGCCCGACGACGCCGAACGGCGTCGGCCTCACCGACCTCCTGCGCCGCCGCCGCGACGAGACCGAGCGTCTGCTGGCGCGGGGCGGCCTCGTCGTCTGCTTCGGCTACCCGGACGTCGGCCACAGCCGCGTCGCAGGCTTCAGCGGCTGTCACCGCTACTACTGGCTTCCCGCCCCCGCCGGCCTCGATTACGGTCCGGGCCAGGTCAAGGCGGCCGCCGGCACCCACGTCTCGCCCACGGACTACGAGCATCCCTTCGCCAACCTCCTCGAGCGCTTCCACGCCGGCGTCCAGTACCGTGCCATCTTCTCAGAGGGCGCTGCCGGGCTCGCCTCCCACGGCAAGGTGATCGGCCGCAGCCCTGGTGCCGCAGCCGTCGCAATCGACCTCGCGGTCGGCGGCGGCCGCATCATCTTCCTGCCGGCGATGCCGGAGCGCCTCTCGAACCAGGAGCGCCAGGCGCTCGCCGGTGCGATAGTCACCGCCATCCGCAACACCCTCCTCATCGCCGCAGAGTCAGAGCCGCCGGAGTGGCTCGACGACTACCCGCTGCCCGGCATCGCCGACGCCCAGAAGCAGGTCCTGACGGCCGAGGCGCGCTTCGACGAGGTCGAGGCGGAGCTCGACGGCGCCAGGAACGATTACCGCGGCATCGACCGCTTCCGGCGCCTCCTCTGGCAGGAGGGCAAGTACGGCCTCGAGCTGCCCGTGCGCGACATCCTCGTCCTCCTCGGCTTCAAGACCTTCAGCCCCGTGGACGAGCCCGCCGCGCTCACATACAACGGCGAGATCGTCTATCTCGAGACCCAGGCCGGCGAGGACGCCGTCGGCATGGAGCCGCACTACCGCCTGCGCCAGCGCCTCGAAGCCAAGATCGCGGCCGACGGCCGGCCCGTTCGGGGCCTGATCGTCGTCAACGGCCACCGCGGGTTGCCGCCGGCGGAGCGGCCGCAGCAGTACGAGAACTCCCTGCGCGTCGCGGCCGAGAGCATGCGCTACTGCGTCGTCGAGACCACGCAGCTCTTCGAGGCCGTCCGTGCCCATCTCGAAGGCGATAAGGAGCGCGTGAGCGAGCTCTGCCGCCGCATCGTCACGACCGAAGGGGCGCTGACCGCGCCCGCCAGCGAAGGGGCCGAGAGCTCCTGACGGGAGGCAGGCATGACCACGGAACCAGGCGCTAGATCCTCGGCTGCTAAGCAGGGCGGCCCAGGCGCCCCTTCGCGCGGCTGGGCCGTGATCCTCGGCGCTTCCAGCGGCTTCGGCGGCGCCACCGCCGTCGAGCTCGCACGCGCCGGCTTCGACATCTTCGGCGTCCACCTCGACCTGCGGTCGACGTTGCCCGCCGCCCAGGCCGTCCAGGACGGGGTTCGGGCCCAGGGCCGCGAGGCCGTTTTCTTCAACATGAACGCCGCCGACGCCGCGAAGCGGGGCGAAGCCGTCGCCGCGATGAAGGCGAGAGCGGACTCAGACGGCGCCTCCGTTGGCGTCCTCCTCCACTCCCTCGCCTTCGGCGCCCTCATGCCCGTGATCGCCGCGACCGAGAAAGAGGGGCTGAGCCAGCGTCAGCTGGAGATGACGCTCGACGTCATGGCCAACAGCCTGATCTACTGGAGCCAGGACCTCGCCCGCACCGGCCTCTTTCGCCGCGGCAGCCGCGTCTTCGCCATGACCAGCTCCGGCGCGACGCGTGTCATCCGCAGCTACGGCGCCGTCTCTGCCGCCAAGGCCGCCCTCGAGGCCCACATCCGCCAGCTCGCCTACGAGCTCGCGCCCCTCGGCGTCACGGCGAACGCGATCCGCGCCGGCGTCACCGACACGCCCGCCCTGCGCCGCATCCCGGAGGGCGTCGCCTTGCTGGAGCACGCCAATGAGCGCAACCCGAGCGGCCGCGCCACCCGGCCCGAGGACGTCGCCGGCGCGATCGCCGCCTTCACGGACGAGCGCCTCCACTGGATGACCGGCAACGTCATCGGCATCGACGGCGGCGAAGAGATCACCGTCTAGCCATTGCATGGCGGCAAACTGCTGCCGCCGCTAAGGCCGTAGACCTGGTGGTGAAGGACGGGATCGGTGGACCTGAATCAACCGTAACGTGAGCTCTCGCAGGCTGATACTCGTGCGCCACTCGGTCCCGGAGGTCCGGGAGGATGTGCCCGTGCCCGAATGTCGGCTGACGGACGAAGGCCGCGAGCTCTGCCTACCCCTCGCCGAAGCGCTGCGTGACTACGGGCCCGGCTCTGTCTTTGCGAGCCGTGAGCCGAAGGCGAATGAGACGGTCGCGGCCCTTTGCGTCCACCTCGGCTGGACCTTCGAGACCCTCGATGGCCTCCACGAGCACGAGCGCCGCCGCGCCGGCTTCGTCCAGGGCGGCATCGACGGCCTCGTAGCTCAGCTCTTCGCCCGCCCCGACGAGCTCGTCTTCGGCGACGAGACGGCAAATCAGGCAACGGCACGCTTCAGCGCCGCCGTCGACGGTGCCCTCGAAGGGAGCGACGGCGATCTCTTCGTCGTCGCCCATCGCACCGTGATCGTCCTGCTCGTCGCCGCTCGTACCGGCGTCGAGCCGCTGCCGCTCTGGCAACGCCTCGGCTCGCCGTCCTACGTCGTGCTGTCGCTGCCGGAGTGGCGCATCGAGGAAGTCGTTCCCTCGGTCTAGCTAAGGTCGCGCTCTTGAAGCGCGCTTCGAGTGTTGCCCGAACTGCCCGCGCCTAAGCGGCAGCCTATGCGTGCAGGCTCAGCCCGCCTGGCCCTGCCTACCGACGTAGAGCGGCAGGCTTTATGCGTGCAGGCTCAGCCCGCCTGGCCCTGCCTACCGACGTAGAGCGGCAGGCTTTATGCGTGCAGGCTCAGCCCGCCTGGCCCTGCCTACCGACGTAGAGCGGCCGCCTATGCGTGCAGGCTCAGCCTGCCCTGCCTAGCGATCGAGGCTGAGGACGGCCATGAAGGCCTCTTGGGGGATCTCCACCTGGCCGACGCGACGCATCCGCTTCTTGCCCTCCGCCTGCTTCTCCAGGAGCTTGCGCTTGCGGCTCACGTCGCCGCCGTAGCACTTCGCGAGGACGTTCTTGCGCATCGCCTTGATCGTCTCGCGGGCGATGATCTTGCTCCCGACCGCCGCCTGGATCGGAACGTCGAAGAGCTGACGCGGGATTAGCCGCCGCAGTTTCTCCACCAGGTCGCGTCCTTTCGACTGCGCGTCTTCGGGGTGGATGATGATCGTCAGCGCGTCCACTGCCTGGCCGTTGACCAGCACGTCCAGCTTCACCAGTCGCGCCGGCTCGTAGCCGGACAGAGTGTAGTCCAGGCTCGCGTAGCCCTGCGTCCGCGACTTCAGCTGGTCGTAGTAGTCCGTCAGGATCTCGGAGAGCGGCACGTGGTACTCGAGCAGCACCCGCGCTTCGCCTACCCCAGTCTCCGTCGCCGTCGTCAGGTACTCCATGCGCTTGTAAGCACCGCGCCGCGCCGTCGTCAGCTCCATGCCGGCGCCGACGAAGCGGTCCGGCACGACGATCGATACGTCGACCCAGGGCTCGCGCATCTCCGCGATCTCGTTCGGCGACGGCAGCTCCGCCGGGTTGTCGAGGACGATCTCGCTGCCGTCGGTGCGCGTGACCAGGTACTCGACGCTCGGCGCCGTGAAGATCAGCGTCAGGTCGTACTCCCGCTCCAGGCGCTCGCGCACGATCTCCATGTGGAAGAGGCCGAGGAAGCCGCAGCGATAGCCGAAGCCGAGTGCGACGCTCGACTCCGGCTCGAAGGTCAGCGAGGCGTCGCTGAGGCGCAGCTTCTCCAGGGCGTCGCGCAGCAGGGTATAGTCGGTCGCCTCCGCCGGGTAGAGGCCCGCGAAGACCATCGGCTTCGCCGGCCGGTAGCCCGCGAGCGCCGCCGTTGCCGGCCGCGCGTCCTCAGTCAGCGTATCGCCCACCTGCGCCTCGCGGATGCTCTTAAGGCCCGTGGCTACGTAACCGACCTCGCCGCACTCGAGCGCGGCGACCGCTGCGAGCTCCGGCCTGAAGACGCCGACCTCGACCGGCTCGACCCGGCGGTCGCTCGCCATCAGGCGCAGGACCTCGCCCGGCCCGACCCGGCCGTCCACCACCCTCACGTAAGCGACGACGCCCTTGAAGGAGTCGTACTTCGAATCGAAGATCAGCGCCCGCAGCGGCGCCTTCGGTTCGCCCTTCGGCGCCGGGATGCGCTCGACGATCGCCTCGAGGATCGCCTCCGTGCCCAGCCCCTCTTTGGCCGAGGCGTAGATCATCTCGTCGAGGCGGAAGCCGACGATCCGCGACAGCTCCGCCGCGACCCGCTCCGGCTCCGCGTTCGGCAGGTCGATCTTGTTCAGCACCGGGATGATCGTCAGGTCGTTCTCGAGGGCGGCGTAGAGGTTGGCCAGCGTCTGAGCCTGGACACCCTGGGCCGCGTCGACGATAAGCAGCGCCCCTTCGCAGGCGACCAGCGCCCGCGAGACCTCGTAAGCGAAGTCGACGTGGCCCGGCGTGTCGATCAGGTTGAGCTCGTACTCGTGGCCGTCGGCGGCGCGGTGGCTCATGCGCACCGCCTTCGCCTTGATCGTGACGCCCTTCTCCCGCTCCAGCTCCATGCTGTCGAGAAGCTGCGCCGTCCCACCACGGCCCGTGATCGTGCCGGTCTGCTCCAGGAGCCGGTCAGCAAGGGTGGACTTGCCGTGGTCGATGTGGGCGATTATCGAGAAGTTGCGGATGCGGCTTATGTCCAAGACAGAGCCATCGTAGCACGCGGCCCGTTCCCGTCAGCTCTGCTCCTCGGCCGGCCCGTCCTTGAGGACGTTGAAGGGAGTAGCGCGCAGGCCTGATTCCAGGGCGACGTCGGTCTCCCAGCCCTCCTCGAAGGCGAGAAGCGCGTCCCACTGCTCCAGCGTCGATGCGTACGCCTCGCGCCACGGAGCGCCGGCCGGGCCGGCCCACTCATCGAAGGCGTCGCGGCTCTGGCAACGGGTCGTCGCGAAATACGAGGTCGAGCCCTCGATCCGCAGGAGGCCGAGCCCGACGAAGCCAGGACATCGCCGATAGGCCGGCAGGATTGAATCCTCGACGAGATGGATTACGGCGGCCTCGTCCGCGCCCGGCCTGAGCGTCCAACGGCGGATCGTAAGGAGCTCGGGCACGGGTCGGGTGAGTCAGGACTGCCGCATCTACGCGAGTGCGGGAAGGCGCGAGCCCGGGTCGATGGCCCTTAGGCCTTGACCGCGACGATCTCGAGCCAGTTGCGCATAAGGTACTTCATCTTCAGGTCGCGGAAGGTCTGCTGCACCGTCACCTGCAGGGCGCGCGAGGCCTCGTCGGCGTCCTCGTCCGTCGCGTGCAAGGCGCCCTTGGCAAACTCCTTGTAGGAGCTGATCGCCCGCACCGCCGCCTGGCTCAGGCGCACGCGCCGCTCCCGCATCTCGACGATCTTGAAGCCGGCGCCCTGGAGCAGCTCGCGGTAGCCGGAGGCCGGCAGCCACGCCATCGCCTGGACCTTCTCCGACTTCTCCCGGCCCGGCAAGCGCCGGTTGATCTCGGCGATGGCGCGGCGCATCCAGCGGCCGTAGAACGGCTTGCTCTCCTCGGGATAAGCGCCCTCGTAGAAGGTCGTGTTCACGGCCAGGAGGCCGTCGGGGTGGAGGACGCGTCGCGTCTCCGCCAGGGCGCTCTTTTTCGCCTCGTCGTCGAGGAGGTGGAGGCCGTTGGCGAAGATCGCCAGGTCAAAGGCCT
Organism: Dehalococcoidia bacterium; assembly: GCA_963664765.2. GTDB lineage: Bacteria > Chloroflexota > Dehalococcoidia > DSTF01 > WHTK01 > WHTK01. Next base: position 468,911 of record CAXXWO010000006.1, read on the forward strand.
TCTTGAGGGGCAGCTGGTCGGCGGAGGCGAAGAGGAGGAGCGACCCCTTGGCGCCGATCTCCTGGCGTGCGACGAAGAGCGCCGCCAGGTCGAAGTCGAGCAGCGTCGACTCCAGGTCGATGCCGGCCGCTCGCGCCCGGTCATAGGCGATCGAGGTCATCAGCCCCGTGCCGGCAGCAAGGTCAATCAGGCGGACGCTCGAGCGGCCCTTGAGCCGCGCCAGGAGCCGATCGACCATCTGAACGTTCAGCTTTATATAGGCTAGCTCTTCGGCGAAGGGCTCGAAGGATTGGACTTCGTTGGCGTTCACACGCGTGCGCCTTCAGATCGCCGGAGAGAGCCTCCTGCCGACCGATTGAGTGGAATCAAGCCGCTACACCCGGTGGCAGGCGACCCAGTGGTTGGGACTGATCTCCCGCCACTCAGGGATCTCCTGGCGACATTCGTCGATCGCGATCGGGCAGCGCGTGTGGAACACGCAGCCGCGTGGTGGTCGCAGCGAACTGGGAACATCGCCGGTCAGGATGATTCGCTCTCGCTTGCGCTCCATGACCGGGTCCGGGATCGGCACGGCGGAGAGCAGGGCCTTGGTGTAGGGATGGAGCGGGTTCTCGTAGATCTCGTTGCGGTCCGCCAGCTCCATCAACTTGCCGAGATACATGACGCCCACCCGGTCGCTGATGTGGCGCACGACGGCGAGGTCGTGGGCGATGAAGAGGAACGTGAGGCCGAACTGCTCCTGGAGCTCCTCCAGCAGGTTGATTACCTGGGCCTGGATCGAGACGTCGAGGGCGGAGACTGGCTCGTCCGCGACGATGAAGTCCGGGTCGACGGCCAGGGCGCGGGCGACGCCGATGCGCTGGCGCTGGCCGCCCGAGAACTCGTGTGGGAAGCGGGTCGCGTAGAACGGGTTCAGGCCGACGATCCGCATCAGGTCCGCGACGCGCTCGCGCCGCTGGGCCGCCGAGCCGATTCCGTGGATGATCAGTGGCTCGCCGACGATGTCTCGCACCGACATACGCGGGTTCAGCGACGCATAGGGGTCCTGGAAGATCATCTGCATGCGCCGTCGCATCAGGCGCAGGTCGTTGCCCTTGAGTTCGTTCAGGTCCTGGCCGTCGAAGAGGACATGGCCTTCGGTCGGCTTGTAAAGCTGGAGCAGGCCGCGACCGGTAGTCGACTTGCCGCAGCCGCTCTCCCCCACTAGGCCCAGCGTCTCGCCGCGCTTGATGTCGAAGGTGACGCCGTCGACGGCCTTGTTCACGGCAACCGTCCGCGATATGACGAAGCCGGCCGTCACTGGGAAGTGGATCTTCAGATCCTTTACTTCGATCAGGACCTCGCCCTGGTCGGCGGCGTGGGCGGTCTGCATCGCGTCGTTGGGCGCTTCAGTCGCCATTCTCGGTCGACCTCCCCTGCGTTACGTCTACCCAGCAAGCCGCGTAGTGGTTCTCGGCAACGAGTTGCAACGGTGGGAACTCCTCGCGGCACTTGTCGATTCTATAAGTGCAGCGCGGGTAGAAGGCGCAGCCCGGCGGCAGGTGGCCCAGGTCGGGCGGCTGGCCCTCAATCGGCACCAGCTTCTCCTGCAAGATCTGGTCGAGGCGCGGGACGGAGTTCAGCAGCCCCAGCGTGTAAGGGTGGCGCGGGTCGGCGTAGACGACCTCTGCGCTGGCCTTCTCGATAATCTTGCCGGCGTACATCACGTTGACGCGGTCGGCGTAACGGGCGACGACGCCCAGGTTGTGGGTGATGATAATCACCGCCGTGCCGAACTCGCGGCTTAGGCGCTGCATGACCTCCAGGACCTGTGCCTGGATTGTCACGTCCAGGGCCGTCGTCGGCTCGTCCGCGATCAGGAGCCGCGGGTTGCAGGACATAGCCATGGCGATCATGACGCGCTGGCGCATGCCGCCGGAGAACTGGTGCGGATAGTCGCTGACGCGTCGGTCCGCGTCGGCGACGCCTACCATCTCCAGCAACTGGACGGCGCGGGCGGTGGCCGCCTCCTTGTCGAGCTTCAGGTGGAGCTCGAGCGCCTCCGTCATCTGTTTGCCAATCGTCAAGACGGGGTTGAGCGAGGTCATCGGCTCCTGGAAGACCATCGCGATCCGGTTACCCCGGATGTGACGAATTTCGCCTTCGCCCATCGTCAGCAGGTCCTCGCCCTCGAAGATCACCTCTCCGGAGACGATGCGTCCGGGCGGGATCGGTATCAGCCGCAGGACCGAGAGCGCGCTGACGCTCTTGCCGCAGCCACTCTCACCCACGAGGGCGAGAGTCTCGCCCTCCTGGACGTCGAAGGTTACGCCGTCGACGGCTTTGACGACCCCCTCTTCCGTGTTGAAGTAGGTTCTGAGATCCTTCACCTCCAGCAACGTCGACATTCCGCCCCCTTCATCCGACGACATCCTTCGCCGGAAGCGTTCTTAGTCTAAAGCCCGGCCCCGGCATTCATCGCAAAGGACACCGCTCGCGTGGTGGGGAAGAGGAGACTCGAACTCCCACGCCTCGCGGCACATGATCCTAAGTCATGCTCGTCTGCCAATTCCGACACTTCCCCTCCGCGACCGTCGCAGCCGCCCCGTCTATCGCTGGTGAGCCGCCCCGGAGTCGAACCGGGAACCGGGTGATTAAGAGTCACCTGCTCTGCCAATTGAGCTAGCGGCCCGCCGAACCTCAGAACGTCACCGCTAAACAGGCCTAACACCCAGACTGCCCGGGCGTAGCCAGCGGCGAGAAAAGTAGCATAGGGCATAGATGGTGTCAACAAGCTGGAGGGGCGTCCGCCATACCTGCATTCAGCTCGACGGCGCTTACCTTCACCTCCCCGAGCGATGGCGTCCTCATAGCTTAGCCGATTCCGGCGCCGCGGTGTAGCCCCCGGAAGCTACGCTAAGTAAGGAAGGCCGAAGGAGGCTTGGGCCAGCCGCCGGCGCCCGCGTCCACGGCTGCGTCGGCGTGTACAATCGCGCCTGATGGCCCGCCCTCCGCTGCTCTTCGTGCACGGCGCCCTGACCGGCGCCTGGATCTGGGACACCTGGCGCGAGCAGCTCGAGCGACTCGGCTGGGAGGCGATCGTCATCGACCTGCGCGGCCACGGTCGCAGCCTGCCGGCGGACTTCACAAGCGTCACCATCGACGACTACCTCCACGACCTCGAGTCGGTCGTGCCCCAGGTCGCCGCCGCTCGCCAGCAGCAGCCGGTAGTGGCGGGCTGGGGCATAGGCGGCCTCCTCGCGATGCTCTACGCCGCTGCTCATCAAGAGACGCCGGCGCTCGTCCTCCTGTCACCGCCGCCGCCGCTCGAAGTCGCCGGCCGGGCGTCGCCGGAATTGGTGCGGCAGGTACCGCCTGGGCCCTTCGGCCCGGAGCAGGACGGCCTCTATCCCGACGACCGCGAGGCCTCGCGCGCCGCCCTCTTCGACCTCGGCGACGCCGAGGTCGACCGCGCCCTGCTCAACCTCAAGGGCGCCCAGGAGAGCGGCTTCGCCTGTCGCCAGGTCCTGCGCGGCATCTCGGTGGCACCGGGCGCGATTCGCTGCCCTGCTCTCGTCCTCTACGGCGAGGAGGACGCCTGCCGGCCGCCGGAGCAGAACCGCCGCCTCGCCGCCTACCTCGGCGCCGAGCAGATCGGCGTCGCCGGCGCCGGCCTCTGGGGCATCGTCTGCCACGAGGAGGCCGTGATCGCCGCCGCCGCCGCCCTCGACGCCTGGCTACGGAGCCATTTGGAAGTCGGAGACGCCTGACCCGTGGCCCGGATCTTCGTCACGCGCGCGCTCCCGGGCGACGCCCTCAGCCGTCTCACTGCCGAGCACGCGGTCGAGGTCTGGCCCGAGGCCGACCCGCCCTCGCCGGCGGCGCTCCGCGAGCGCGTCGCCGCCGCCGATGGCCTCCTCGCGATGCTTCCCGACCAGATCGACGCCGGGCTGCTGGCGGCGGCGCCCCGCCTGCGCGTCGTCGCCCTCCTCGCCGTCGGCTACGACAACGTCGATATGGCGGCGGCAACGGCGCGCCGCGTCCTCGTCACCAACACGCCCGGCGTCCTCACGGAGACCGTCGCCGACCTCACGTTCGCCCTGCTCCTCGCCCAGGCGCGTCGCCTGCCGGAGGCGTCGGCGGCCGTGCGCGAGGGACGCTGGCCGGCCTGGCGTCCCGCCTACCTCCTCGGCCGCGACGTTCACGGCGCCACGCTCGGCATCGTCGGCCTCGGCGCCATCGGCCTCGCCGTCGCCCGCCGTGGCCGCGGCTTCGGCATGCGCGTCCTCTATACGTCGCGACGGCCGCAGGCGGAAACGGCGGCAGCGCTGGGCATCGAACGCCTCGATCTCGACGACCTCCTGCGTCAGTCGGACTACGTCAGCCTTCACGTACCTCTGACACCGGCGACCCGCGGCCTGATTGGCGCCCGCGAGCTCACCCTCATGAAAGCGACGGCCGTGCTCGTCAACACCGCCCGCGGCGCCGTCGTCGACCAGGAGGCGCTCACGCAGGCCCTGGCCCGGGGCCGGATCGGCGGCGCCGCCTTCGACGTCTTCGCCGAGGAGCCGCTGGCTGCCGACGACCCGCTGCTCGCCCTGGGAAACGTCGTCGTGGCGCCCCACGTCGGCAGCGCCACGGTCGAGACCCGCGAGCGAATGGCCGACCTCGCCGTCGCCAACCTGCTCGCCTTCTTTCGGGGCGAGCGGCCGCCAGCCTCCGTCAACCCGGAGGCGCTCACCTGAGCCCGCTGCCAGGCCTTTCTTGACCGGCCGACGCCCCTGTGTGCTACGATCCCGGCGGTCGTGCTAGACGGGGAGCCAGCGGTGCCCTGTACCCGCAATCCGCTATAGCGGGGTCGAATTCCCGCTCGAGGTCTTGGTGCTGGAGACTGCCAAAGCAACGCGGTGTTGAGGGTTGGGTCCCGCGCGGCGGAGAGCTGTGAACCCCGTCAGGTCCGGAAGGAAGCAGCGGTAAGTAGATTTCTCCGGGCGCCGTGGGATCACCTGACCTGAGCTAGCGGGTGGCGGCAAGCCCGGGATCCGGATCGACAGCGGGTGCACGGCTATAAACGCATTGGGACGCCGGGCGTCCCCTGGCCTCAAGGAGGAGGCTGTTTGGCTTATACCCTGAAAGACGCCTACACGGAAGACGCCTACGCGCGCCCACGTCCAGAAGCTAGACATCGCCCTCGCCGGGAAAGCGCCCATATCAGCCCGCTCGCTTCCTCTCGGGCCCGCCTGCGCTTCGCCCTGATCTTCAGCATCGGACTCGTCGCTCTCCTCAGTTTCGTCGTCTTTCCGGCGGAGCGCTTGACGATCCGCGCCGACGGCGAGAGCATCACGGTCCTCAGCCGGGAGCAGGAGCCCGCCGCCCTCCTGGAGCTCGCCGGCATCCGCCGCGAGGCCGGCGACGTCCTTATCCAGTCCGGCGGCGAGCTCTGGGTCGAGCGCGCCGTGCCGGCGATCGTCGAGGTCGACGGCCGCACGATCGCCTGGCGGACGCGCGCCACCAGCGTCCAGACGCTGCTCGACGAGCTCGGCGTCGAAGTCAACGCCTACGACACGGTCTTCTACAACGGCATCGCCGCCACGCCGGCCAGCGCTCTGCCCGGCGGCCTGATCTCCGCCCTCGGGCCGGAGCGGGGCGTCGATCCGGCGACCGTCGTCGCCGCCGACCCGGTACGGATCATCCTTACGGTCGCGCGCGCCGTCCCGATCACCGTCGTCGAGGACGGCCTGCCGATCTCGATCAAGTCGAGCCGGCCGACACTCGCCGCGGCCCTCGGCGACGCCGGCATCCGCCTTGGCCCCGCCGACGAGGTTTACCCCTCGCCCTCGTCGCCGGTCGTAGCCGGCATGGAGGTCGAGATCAAGCACGCCAAGGCGATAAATCTCCGCACCGGCGACAGCACCCGCGTCATCTACACGCATCTGCCCCTGCTCAGCGACGCCCTCGCGGAAGCCGGCCTCGATCTCGGACCCGAGGATCGGGTCGAGCCATCGCTCGCCGCCGCCGTAGCCCACGGCATGTCGGCCCGCCTCGTCCGCGGCGCCGGCCGCGTCTTCGTCGAGCGAGACCCTGTAGCGAGCAAGACCGTCTTCCGGCCGGACGAGGGCCTCAGCGGCTCCGACGCCCGCCGCGTCCAGGGCAGCGACGGTGTCCGTTTCCGCGAGTACCGCATCGTCATCGAGGACGGGGTCGAGACCGAGAAGACCGTCCTCCGCGAGTGGATGGACCCGCCGATCATCGATACCGTCATCTACTACGCCGCCTCCACCACCCGCGCTACCGGGCAGGACGTCGAAAACCTCAACGTCGCCTCGACCATCCACGCTTGGGTCACCTGGTACAACGCCGCCAGCTCCGGCAAGGCGGCGACCCACCCCGCCTACGGCATCACCTATTCCGGCGTCCCTCTCGCCCGCGGCCTCGTCGCCGTCGACCCGACGGTGATACCGCTGGGCACGCGCATGTACATTCCCGGCTACGGCTTAGCGGTCGCCGCCGATACGGGTGGCGGCATCAAAGGCAACATGGTCGACCTCGGCTACCCGGACGGCGTCGAAGTCGACTGGGCCACGGGTTGGGCCGACGTCTACATCCTCGCGCCCTGACCGCCCGGCTGCGGCCGGCCGCCGGCCCGGCCGTGCTACCGGCCCGCCGGCGATCGCGGCGAAGAAAGCCCTCGGCCAGCATTTCCTCAACGACCAGGAGATTCTCGCGCGGATCGTCGCGGAGGCGGCGGTCGGCCCCGCAGACGTCGTCCTCGAGGTCGGGCCCGGCGCCGGCGCCCTCACCGAGCACCTCCAGCGGGCCGCGGGCCGCGTCGTCGCCGTCGAGGTCGACCCGGCGCTCTGCCGCCGCCTGCGCGACCGCCTGCCGGCCTGGCCCAACGTCAGCCTGGTCGAAGCCGATGTCCTCTCCCGCTCGCCGGCCGCGCTCCTCGCCGCGGCCGACCTGCCGCCCGGGACCGAATACATCCTCCTCGGCAACCTCCCCTTCAACATCGGCGCCGCCGTCCTGCGCCACTTCCTCGAGGCGGAGCGGCCGCCGCTTCGCGCGACGGTCATGCTCCAGCGCGAGGTGGCGACGGCGATCGCGGCGCCGCCCGGCCGTCTCGGCCTCCTCGCAGTCTCCGTCCAGGTCTACGCCGAGGCCCGCTGCCTCTTCGAGGTCCCGGCGCGGGCCTTTCAGCCGCCGCCGAAGGTCACTTCGAGCATCCTCCGCATTGACCGGCGGCCTACGCCTCTCGTGGCCGTCGGCGAGCGCGATCACTTCTTCGCCGTCGTCCGCGCCGGCTTCAGTGCCCCGCGCAAGCAGCTCACCAACTCGCTCGCCCTCGGCTGGGGGCGCTCGCCAGCGGCGCTGCGCGGCGATATCGAAGCCGCCGGCCTCGCCGCCACCGCTCGCCCCCAGGACCTCGATATCGCCGCCTGGCGACGCCTGGCCGCCCGGCTGAGCTGAGATGGCGCTCACGCTCCTCGCGCCGGCGAAGGTCAACCTCACGCTCGAGGCCCTCGGCCGCCGTGGTGACGGCTACCACGAGATCATCTCCCTCATCCAGACGATCGAGCTAGCGGACCGCATCCGGATCGAGCCCAGCGACTCGCTAGAGCTGGCGATCGCCGGCGAGGCCGTCCGCGGCGTCCCGCTGGAGGGGCCGCGCAACCTCGCCTTCAAAGCGGCGCAGGCCCTTACCGAGGCGGCCGCCAGACCGGCGCTCACGGCGCGCATCGTCCTCGAGAAGCGGATCCAGGCCGGCATGGGCCTCGGCGGCGGCAGCAGCGACGCCGCCGCCACGCTCCGCGGCCTCGACCGCTTTTGGGGGCTGGCGCTGCCCCGCGAGGCCCTCCTCGCGGCGGCCGCCGACGTCGGCTCCGACGTCCCCTTCTTTCTCGAGGGCGGTGCCGCCCTGCTCAGCGGCCGCGGCGAGCGCGTCGAGCCGCTGCCCGACCAGGCGCCGCGCGACCTCACCCTCTTTCTCGGCGACCTCGAGACCGACGACAAGACGCGGCGCATGTACGCCGCCCTCACGCCCGCCGACTTCAGCGACGGCCGTCGCGGCCACGTTGCCGCCGAGGCCTTCCGTCGCGGCCTGCCTCTGGCCGAGACCGACCTCGTCAACGTCTTCGACGGACATCTAGCCGCAGTCGCGCCGCCGCTCGCCGCCGCGATCGAGCTCTGTCGCGAAGCCGGCCTCGCCGTCCACGCGCTCGGCAGCGGCCCCGGCTTCTTCACGCCGGCGCCGCTCGCCGCCGTTCCCGGCCCCCTGCTCCACGAGCTGCGAGTGGCCTGGGGCGTGCGCGCCCTCGCCTGCCGCAGCCTCGGCCGCGAGGCGGCGCTCGCGGTCAGCGAGAGCTAGGCGTGGCGGAGGTCTTCGCCGGCTTCGTCAGCGGCTACGTGCTCGCCTTGCTCTCGACGCCGCCGCTCGCGTTCGCCCTGCTCCGTCTGCGCGCGGCGAGCGAGCTCCTCGGCAGGCTCCTGCCCGCCGGCACCTCGGCGATCGCCTTTGCGCTCCTCATCCACGGCGGCCTCATGCTCTTCCTCACCGGCATCGGCATCGTCCTCGGGCTCCTCCTCCTCGCGATGGCGAGCGGCGACGCCGCGGCCGGCAGCCTCAACGGTCCTTTCAGCCTCTTCGTCGCCGCCTCGGCCCTCGCGCTCCTCGCCCCCGTCGCGATCGTCTCGCGCCGCCTGCGCACTTACGTCGTCGCGGCCTACGCCGTCTTCGTCGCGATCTTCGGCTGGCTCATGCCCTACCTGGCGGAGTGGAGCAGCTTCGATTCCTGATCGGGCCGCCGCTGCGTGCTAGAATTCGAGGGAGTTTTCGCCCATCTGTTCGACTGGGAGCCCAGGATGACCGCCCGCCGCCGCTACGTCGCCCTCGACACCGAGACCACCGGCCTCAACCCCGAAGAGCACGAGCTGATCGAGGTATCCGCCATCGCCTTCGACCTCGAGGGCATTCTGGGCGAGTGCAACTCGCTCGTGCGGCCGGACCGCCATCCCTCCTACCAGATCGAGCGTCTCACCGGCATCCGGGCCGCTGACCTCGAGACGGCGCCTCGCTTCAGCGCCATCGCCGCCGAGCTGCGCGACTTCCTCGGCGATAGCCCGGTCGTCGGCCACAGCGTCAACTTCGACATCGCCTTCCTCGACCGGGCCGGCGTCCACGCCACCGGGCCCGTCTTCGATACGTTCGAGCTCGCCCAGCTCCTCCTGCCCGGCCTCGCCGACTACAGCCTGCGCGGCGTCGCCGAGCGCCTCGCCGTCGATTTCCCCCTGCGCCACCGCGCCCGCGCCGACGCGGACGCGGCCCGCAGCGTCTTTCTCGCTTTACGCGGCCGCCTCGGCTCCCTGCCGGGCTCCATGCTCTGGGAGATGGAGCGCTACGCCGCCGCCGCCGACTGGTCGCTCGCTGCCCTCCTGGGCGAGCTTCTGACCGAGACGCCGGTGCGTGAGGGTGACGCCGGCCTCACGGCCGACCTCCTCGCCCCGCCCGACGAGATGGCGAAGGCGCTGAGCCCCGGCGCCGTCCGGCGCCCCGTCGCCGCCGCCGAGACCCAGGCGCTGCTCGACGACGCCGGCCGCCTGACGCAGTACATCGCCGGCTTCGAGCAGCGGCCGGAGCAGGACGCGATGGCGGCGGCCGTCGCCACGGCCTTTACTGACAGCCGCCACCTCGTCGTCGAGGCAGGCACCGGCATCGGCAAGTCGCTCGCCTACCTCCTGCCGGCCGCCCTCCACGCCCGCCGAAATCAGGAGCGGGTCGTGATCTCGACCGATACCATCGGCCTTCAGGAGCAGCTCACCGGCAAGGACCTGCCGGTCGTCGAGTCCCTCCTCGCCGACTCTGAGGAGGGGCCGCTGCGCGTCGCCGCCCTCAAGGGCCGCCGCAACTACCTCTGTCTCCAGCGCTGGACCGCCGCCCGTCACCAGCCGCCGCCGACCAAAGAGGACGCGATGCTCCACGCCCGCCTCCTCGTCTGGCTCCAGACGACCCAGACCGGCGACCGCGCCGAGCTCAACCTCCACAACAGCTACGACCTGGCCTGGTCGCGCCTCGCCGCCGAGAACACGGCCTGCCTCCAGACCGCCTGCCCCTTCGTCAAGCAGGGCACCTGCTTCCTCTACCGCGCCCGCCGCCGCGCCGAGGCCGCCCACGTCCTCGTCGTCAACCACGCTCTACTGCTCTCGGACCTCGCCACCGGCGGCCATGTCCTGCCGCCCTACTCGCACCTCGTCATCGACGAGGCCCACAACCTCGAGGACGAGGCGACGGCGCGCTTCGCCTTCCGGGCGAGCGAGGGCGACATCGCCGACTTCCTCGACCGTGTCGGCCGCCGCGGCAGCGACCGCGCCGGCATCGTCGGCACGCTTGGCGAGGCGATGCGCGGCACGGCGGCGATCCTGGCGCCCGGCAGCTACCTCGCCGGCCTCGGCTCCGCCCTCGCCACCGCCGCCAGCCGCGTCCGCGGCCATCTCGGCGACCCCTTCCGCCTCCTCGCGGCCGTTCTTCGCGACGGCGGCCAGGATGGGGACGGCGGCGACCGCCTCCTGATCACGCGCGCCGTCCGCGTCCAGCCGATCTGGTCCGACGTCGAGATCGCGGCCGAGAACCTCGGCGCCTCGCTATCCGACCTCACCTCCTTGCTCGACGACCTCCGATCCCTCCTCGAGGCGGGCGATCAGGGCCTCGTCCACCAGGACGCGCTCGCCGCCGAGGTCGCCGACCTCTGGCAGGCCGGCGCCGCCTTCGATCAAGGCCTGCGGGGCGCCCTCACGACCGAGGACCCGAGCCTGATCTGCTGGCTCGAGCGCTCCCGCAGCACGGGCGAGGTCGGCGTCGCCACGGCACCGCTGGCGGTGGCGGACCTCCTGCGCGAGCAGCTCTTCGCGGCGAAGGAGAGCGTCGTCCTCACGAGCGCGACGCTGAGCACCGAGGGCCGGTTCGATTTCCTCCGCGAGCGCATCGGCCTCGACGACGCCGACGAGCTCCTCCTCGGCTCGCCCTTCGATTTCCCGCGCTCGACCCTGATCACGCTGCCCACGGACCTGCCGGAGCCGAACGACCCCGACTTCGTCGCCGAGACCGGCGCCCTCCTGATCGACGCCTGTCGCGCCAGCCAGGGACGGGCGCTCGTCCTCTTCACCTCTTACGGCTCGCTGAACGCCATCTACCGCGTGATCAAGCCCCAGCTCGAGAGCGAGGGCATCCTCGTCCTCGGCCACGGCGCCGACGGCTCGCCCCGCCAGCTCTTGAGCGCCCTGCGCGAGAATCAGCGCACCGTCATCCTCGGCACCGCCTCCTTCTGGGAGGGCGTTGACATTGCCGGCGAGGCGCTCTCGCTGCTCGCGATCGTCCGCCTGCCCTTCGCCGTGCCCACGGACCCGGTCCACCAGGCCCGCTCCGCCCTCTACGACGAGCCCTTCGACGAATACGCCCTGCCCCAGGCCGTTCTCCGCTTCCGCCAGGGCTTCGGCCGCCTCATCCGCACGAAGACCGACCTCGGCGTCCTCCTCGTCCTCGACCGGCGCGTTCGCAGCCGCCGTTACGGCGACGCCTTCCTGCGCTCGATCCCCCACTGCACCCTCCAGGAGCTCCCTTCGCGCGAGGTCGGCGGCGCCATCGAGGCCTGGCTCGCGTGACCGCCCGCCTCGCCCCGGACGAAGTTCTCGAGACGCCGCGCCTGCGCCTTTCGCCCGTTCACGGCGCCCTAAGCGACCGGCTCGCGCCCTGGCTCGAAGCGGCGCTCGCGCCGGAGTGGCGCCCGGCCGACCTCGACGCCGCCTTTGCCGCCGGCCACGGCCTCCTCATCGCCACCGAAGCCGACGAGGCGATTGGCGCCGCCGTCGTCCAGCTCGACCAGCCCGTCGCCGGCGCCGCCAGCCTTTCCTTCATCGCGATCGCGCCGGGGCGGCGCTTCCGCGGCCTCGGCGCCGAGGCCGCTCTCGCGATCGAGCGCCGCCTGCGCGAGCGCCACGCCGTCGAGACCGTTTACGCGCCGGTGCCGGACGGCCGCGGCCTCGCCCTCTACTTCTGGCTCCGCCTCGGCTACCGCCCGCTGCTCGGCGTGCAAGCGCCCTGGCCCCTGGTTGGGTTAACATCGGCGGCGAAGGCCGGCGTCTGGCTCTGCCGCGACGGGCGGGCCGCTCCTCCAGAGGCCTAAGCGAAGGAGGTCAGGTGTTAGGGCGAGAGATCGAGTTCGAGCGCTGCTTCAACTTCCGCGACCTGGGCGGTTACGCCGGTCTCGGTGGCAAGCGCGTGCGCTGGCGCCGTCTTTATCGCAGCATGTCGCCGCAGTGGATGAGCGAAGCCGACGTCCGGCGGGCTCGCTCTGAGCTCAATATCGGCGCCGTGATTGACTTTCGCGCGGAGAGATCCGCCGGTTCGGGCTCCCTGGGAGAGCCGCCGACCTGCCGGACTGTGATCCCGGTCCTGACTTCGCGGTCCCTGCCTCCGGAAACGCCGACAGAGAGGGTGGCGCTCCTGTTGACCGAGCGTAACGGGCCGCTGTATGTCCAGGCGATTGAGTTCATCGCCGGTCAGGAAGCGGCGTGCCTGTTCCACTGCCAGACGGGCAAAGACCGCACCGGTCTCCAAGCTGCGGTCCTCCTCAAGCTCCTCGGCGTTAGCGACGCGGACGTCCTCGAGGACTACATGCTCTCCAGCGCCGGCCTCAGGCGGGCACTGGCCCTCTGGCGCGAAAGCGATGTTCCCGTACCGGCCTCCGGCCTCGCCGTGGAGCCGCCGGAGGGAGCCTGGCTCCAGGCGATGCTGGACTGGCTCGAGACGAGGGGCGGCGCCGAGGCTCATCTCCTCGCCTCGGGCGCGTCACCCGAGCTTCTCGCGCGCTTCCGAGAGGCGATGCTCGAAGAGGCGATATCGTGAGCGCGGGAGCAGCCGAACGCCCTATGGACGAGGTCTTCCGCCAGATCGACGCCGGCCTCGACGCTGCCCTCGCCGACCTGATCGACTACTGCAAGCTGCCGACCGTGAGCGCCCAGGGCCTCTCGATCGCGGAGACGGCGCGCCACACGGTCGCCCTCCTCGAGCGCGAGGGCTTCACGACCCGCGTCCTCGAAAAGCCGGCGGGCGGCTTCCCGGTCGTCTACGCCGAGCAGGCGGGACGCGGCCCCCAGACCCTCCTCTTCTACAACCACTACGACGTCCAGCCGCCCGACCCCCTGGACGAGTGGACGACGCCCCCCTTCGAGCCGGCCTGGCGCGACGACCGCCTCTACGGCCGCGGCGTCTCCGACAACAAGGGCAACGTCATCTCCCGCCTCCTCGCGGTGCGGGCGCTGAAGGACGCCGGTGGCGGCCTGCCCTGCAACGTCAAGTTCTGCATCGAAGGCGACGAGGAGATCGGCAGCCCCCAGATCGCGCCCTTCATCCGCCAGCACCACGCCCTCCTCCGAGCCGACGCCTGCGTCTGGGAGGGCGGCTACGCCTTCTGGGATGGCAGCCCCAGCCTCATGCTCGGCGTCAAGGGCCTCCTCTACGTCGAGCTCGAGTTCCAGGGCCCAAACCGCGACGTCCACTCCTCCTACGCCACCGTCGTGCCGAACCCGGCCTGGCGCCTTGCCTGGGCCCTGGCGAGCATAAAGAGCCCGGACGAGCAGATCCTCATCGACGGCTTCTACGACGACGTCCAGTCGCCGAACGAGGAGGAGCTCGCTACCCTGCGCATCCTGCCGGACGAGGCGCCGGAGACTCTCGCCAACCTCGGCCTCGATAGCGCCGTGCTCGGCGTCCAGGGCGTCGAGTACCGCCGCCGCCACATCTTCGAGCCGACCTGCACGATCGACGGCCTCACCGCCGGCTATCAGGGGCCGGGCGCGAAGACGATCCTGCCGGCGCGCGCCGGCGCGAAGCTCGACTTCCGCCTCGTCGTCGACCAGGACCCGGAGGACATCCTCCGCAAGCTGCGCCGCCACCTCGACAGCCACGATTGCGAGGACGTCGTCATCCGCCAGTTCTCGACCGAGCGGGCAGCGCGCACGCCGATCGACGATGCCTTCGTCGGCGTCGCGCAGGCGGCGGCGCGCGACGTCTACGGCCGCGAGGCCTTCGTCGTGCCGAACATGCCCGCCACCGGACCGATGTACCACTTCGTCCACGGCCTCGGCCTCGCGAGCGTCATGGCCGGGATCAACTACGTCGGCGGCCGCGACCACGCCCCGGACGAGCACATCCGCCGCGAAGACTTTCGTCTCGGCACGCAGCACATCGCCGCCGTCCTCCAACGCTTCGGCGCGGCCTAAGGAGGGTTAGACAGTCTGCGTCAGCTTGAGCGAGCCTCTAGTCATTCTGAGCGCAGCGAAGAATCTGGCCAACTGAGAGGACGCCGCGTTCTTGCCAAGACCCTTCGCCAGGGCCAGGCTGACGAAAGAGCGTGAGGAGTAGCCGTAGCCCCTAGCCCCGCCGCCGCCTTCGCCGCCGCTCCGGCGCCGCTCCCTCCGCCTCACGCTCTCGGGCCGCCCGCGTCGCCAGGGCGCGGCGCTCGCGCTCCGCCTCGTCTGCCTGGGCCTCCCGCTGCCTGACCGTGCGCTCGCGGAGCCAGCGGCTGAGCATGTGGGCGACGCCGAAGGAGACACCGAACAGCGAGAGGATGAAGACGATCAGCGCGACCGGATAGAGGAGCGTCGCGAGCAGGGCACCGAGCGCGAAGGCAAAGAGCACCGGGAAGGTGCGAAAGTTCCACTCTGCCAGCGGCTTCTGGGGCCGGCCGCGCCGGCTCATCGGCCGCTCCGCCGCTCGCGCAGGTAAGCGACCTCCTCCGCCCGCGTCGACGCCTCGCCGTCGAGGCGGGCGCGGCGCAGGGCCCGCAGCGCCTCGCCGAGCCCGGCGCCGGGCGCGTAGCCGAGCGCCAGGAGGTCGGCGCCGGCCAGCGAAGGGTGGATCCGTCGCCAGGTCTCAAGGTACATGCGGCAGGTCTCCCCCGCTCCGTTCTGGTCGAGGACGGCGAGCGCCCAGACGGCCGCCGCCGCCTTGCCATCGAGGAGCTCTACTGCCGCCGAAGGTGCCGCCGGCCTCGTCAGCTTAGCGGAAAGGCCATGCAGGCGCACGAGGTCGCTCAGCGCCCGCTCGATCCGTCCTCTCAGGTGGAGGCGCTCGACCAGCGAGGCGACGTCCGCCTCGTCCTGCGCGTCGCTGAGGAGGCAGAAGCCGAGCTCGTCCCGGGGCGCGAGCCGGGGCCCGGCGAGCGCCGCCCGCCAGGCGTCGGCGCTCTCGGCGTGGAAGCGGAGGCGGAGGTGGATCGCCTCGAGGATGCCGAGGTAGGCGGCGAGGGCGGCGCCGGTCACGGCCGATTCCTCCTCGAGCAGAAGAGAGAGCTCGCGGCGCAGGCGAGGGCCACTGATCGCGTCGAGGAAGGAGAGGTCGCGTCGCAGCCAGGTCTCGGTCGTCTCCTCCAGCCGGAAGCCGAGGCGGGCGGCGTAGCGGACGGCTCGTAGTGTCCGGGTCGCGTCGTCCTGGAAGCTCGTCTCGTGGAGGACGCGCACGAGTCCCGCCTCGAGGTCGGCGCGGCCGCCGAAGAGGTCGACAAGCTCGCCCGCCGGATCGGTGAGGCGCAGCGCCAGCGCGTTGAGGCTGAAGTCGCGGCGGGCGAGGTCCTGGCGCAGGTCTGCCCGCTCGACCGTCGGTAGGGCGCCGGGAAGGGTGTAATGCTCGCGCCGCGTCGCCGCCAGATCGAGGTGAAAGCCGCTGCCGGAGACGGCGGCCGTGCCGAAGCGGCGGTGGAGGACGGCGCGGCCATTGAGGGCCGCGGCCAGCGCCGTGGCGATCGGCGCTGCCTCGCCCTCCAGCGCCAGGTCGAGGTCGACGTGATCGCGTCCCTGGAGGAGGTCGCGCAGGGCGCCGCCGACGAGGAAGAGGGCGAAGCCACCTTCGCGGCAGAGCTCCTCGCAAAGCGTCAGCGCCCGCGCCGCCGCCGGCGAGAGACGCCCTTGCAGGTGGTCGATCAACTCTTCGCTGGCCATCTCTTATCTGTTCTACTGAATAAGCGAATAGTATCATTGTTCCTTGACACTTCAAAGGGCCGCTGCCTATGATCGACCTGGCTCAGAGGCGTCGCGTAGCCGGCGCCATCACGACGACTCGTCCGCTGAAGGAGGCTGCAGGCTGACCCGTCCAGCCCCGAGGAGAGTCCCGATCTCGGCCACCGCCCATTCGCGTGGCCGTTGCTGCCTGGGGCTGCGAGCGCGGCCGGCGGTCAGTTAGATGTTCCCAGCCCAGGAAGTCGAAGCCAAGCTCGGCCTCAGCTTTCGCAGCGGCGAGCTCCTCGAGAGAGCCTTCGTCCACCGCTCCTACCTCAACGAGAACCCGGCTCGAGAGCTCGAGTCCAACGAGCGGCTCGAGTTTCTCGGCGATGCCGTACTCGGCTACGTCGTCGCCGAGCGCCTCTTCCGCGACTGCCCCCAGTGCGACGAGGGCGAGCTGACGGAGTGGCGGGGTTACCTGGTCCGCCGCGACACCCTCGCAGCCTTCGCCGGCCAGCTCGGCCTCGGTGCTTTCTTCCTCCTCGGCCGCGGCGAGGAGGCGGCCGGCGGCCGCGAGCGCGCCGCCAACCTCGCCAGCCTCTTCGAGGCGGTCGTCGGCGCCATAGTCATCGACCGCGGCCTCGTCTCCGCCCGCCGCTTCATCCTCGCCGCGATTGGCAAGGAGATCGACCTCCGCGGCCGGCCGACGCCGATCGACCCCAAGTCCCGTCTCCAGGAGCTCGTCCAGGCGCGCTGGCAGCGGGCGCCGAGCTACCGCACGATCCTCTCCGAGGGCCCGGAGCACCGCAAGGTCTTCACGGTCGAGGTCTCGATCCAGGGAAGGGTGCTCGCCAGCGGCGTTGGCCCCAGCAAGCAGGAGGCGGAGCGCACCGCTGCCGCCGAGGCCCTCGCGGGCTGGTCCGCCGAAGCCGACGCCGAGGAGAAGGCCTAGCCGTGTACCTCAAACGCCTCGAGCTCCAGGGCTTCAAGAGCTTCCAAAGCCGCACCGCCTTCGAGTTCGGGCCCGGCATCACCGCCGTCGTCGGGCCCAACGGCTCCGGCAAGAGCAACGTCGCCGAGTCGATCCGCTGGGTCCTCGGCGAGCAGACCTCCCGCAACGTCCGCGCCCGCCGCCTCGAGGACGTGATCTTCTCCGGCTCCAGCCAGAAAGCGGCCGTCGGCATGGCCGAGGTCTCGATCACGCTCGACAACGCCGAGTCCTGGCTGCCGGTCGACTACAGCGAGGTCGTCGTCAGCCGCCGCGCCTACCGCAGCGGCGAGAGCGAGTACCTGATCAACAAGAGCAAGGTCCGCCTCCGCGACATCGTCGACCTCTTCGCCCGCGCCCAGGTCGGCCAGAACAGCTACGCCTTCATGGGCCAGGGCCTCGTCGAGGAGGTCTTGCTCATGCGGCCCGAGGAGCGCCGCCGCCTCCTCGAAGAAGCCGCCGACGTCCGTCTTCTTCGCAGCCGCCTGGACGAGGCGCGAGACCGTCTCGCGGCCACGCGCGAAAACCTCGAGCGCGTCAACCTCCTGATCGAGGAGATCGCGCCCCGCCTGCGCCAGCTAGAGCGCCAGGCCCAGCACGCCGCCCGCCACGGCGAGCTCGCCGTCGAGCTCGCCGACACGCTGCGCGCCCTCTACGGCCAGCTCTGGCTCGACGCCCAGGAGGCGCTGACCGCCGCCCGCGCCAACCTCGACCAGCGCACTCAAGATCAGCGAGCGGTTCAGCAGGAGTCCAAAGCCTGCGAGGACGGCCTCACGGCCCTCAACGCCGCCATCGAGGAGCAGGAGCGGGAGCTCGAGGCCCGTCGCGACCGCCGTCGCGACCTCGACGACCGCACCCACGCCCTCGAGCAGCGCCTCGCCTTTGACGAGGAGCGGCTCGCGGCCCAGACGCGTCGCCGTGGCGAGCTCGATGAGGAGGCCCAGTTGCTGCGCAGCGAGCGGGTCGACCTCCAGCGCTCGATCGCCGCTCTGCGCGAGCGCGAGCGGAGCATCCTGCCCGAGATCGAGGGCGGCAAGGGGATCATCGCCAGCCGTCGCCAGGAGCTCGGCGTCCTCGACCAGGAGCAGGGCAGCCTCCGCCGCCGCATCGCCGAGGGCGAGTACGGCATCGAGCGGGCCCAGCGGGCCGTCGCCGAGGCCGAAGCCGCCCTCCTCCGCCTCGGCGACGAGGACGGCCGCGCCCAGGGCGAGGGGCTGCGCCGCGAGGCGCAGAAGCGCGAGATCCTCGCCGGTCTCGTCACGATCGGCCGCGACTTCCGCCAGATCGAGGCCGGCCAGCGAGCGCTAGCGGCCGAGGCCGGCGAGCTCGAGCAGGAGCGCAGCGGCCTCGCCGTGATGAGCGAGAGCAGCCGCGCCGCCGCCCAGCGGCTCGAAGCGGAGACCGGCGACCTCGCCGCCAGGCTCGCCCAGCTCAAAGCGCGGCACGAGCTCCTCCTCCGCCTCCAGCGCACAGCCGCCGGCCTCGACGCCGGCCCCAGCTTCCTCCTCGGCGAGGCGTCCGAGGACCAGGGACCGCGTCACGCCGTAGAGGGCCTCCTCGGCCTCGTCCGCGACGTCGTGCGCGTGCCCCCCGGCCTCGAGCGGGCGATCGAGGCCGCCCTCGCCGAGAACCTCGAAGCCCTCATCTTCCAGGACGCCGGCGCCGCCCTCGCCGCCCTCGAGATGCTCGAGGAGCGCCAGGCCGGCCGCGTCGTGATCTACCCGCTGGACCTCCTGCGAGCGACGCCGCCACTGAACATCCTGCGTGAGCGCGGCGTCGTCGGCGTCGCCGCCCGCCTCGTGCGCTGCGAGAACCGCTTCCGGCCCCTCGTCGACGCTCTCCTCGGTCGGACGATCGTCGTCGAGACGGTCGCCCTTGCGCAGCAAGTCCTGCGCCGTGGCCTCGGCGCCGTCGTCACCATGGACGGCGTCCTCCTCCGGCCCAGCGGCGCGATCAGCGGCGGTCAGTCACAGGCGGCAACCGAGTCCTTCAGCCGCCAGCGCGAGCTCGACGAGCTCCCGGCGGAGATCGAGGTCGTCGAGGCCAGCTTGGAGGAGGCCGGTGCCCGTCTCCAGCGCGAGAGTGACTCCTACGAAGGCGCCGCTGCCGCCCTCGCGACGGCCGAGCGCCGCCTCCAGGCGCTGCGAGAGGAGCGGGCCGTCGCCCAGAACAGCCTGATCGAGAACCGCGGCCGCCTCATCCTCCTGCGCAGCGAGGCACGCATCCTCTGGCAGGAGCTGCGCCAAGGCGAGAGCCGGCGCGACGGCGGTGCTGAGCGCGAGGCGCTGCGGCGCGATGCCGAAGCCGGCGCCGCCGAAGCGGCCCGCGTCGCCGAGGCGCTCGAGCAGGAGCGCGAGGCCCTGACGACTCTAACCGCCCGCCGCGCCGCCGCCATCGACGCGCTCACCGAAGCCGCCGCCGCCGAGGCGGAGCTCGAGGGCGAGGCGCGGGCGAGCCAGCACCAGGCGGAGACGCTAGAGGCGGCGATCGCCCGCGCCGAGGCCCAGATCGAGGGGCGGGAGGAGCAGGCCCGCCTGCTCGAGGCCGAGATCAAGGCCAGAGAGGAATCCGGCGCCGCCGCCACGGCCGAGCTCGAAGCCGCCGGTCAGGAGCTCGCCGCCCTCAGCGCCGAGATGGAGCCCGCCGAGGGTGAGTTCAGTCACCTCGTGAGCCGCGAGCGGAGCATGCGCGAGCAGCTCGCCGCCGCCCACGGCCGCCTCCTCGCCAGCGAGCGCAGCCAGCTCGAGGCTGAGGCCGCCGTCAAGCTGCGCAGCGAGGAGAGCGACGCCCTCAGCGAGCACCTGGCCGGCGAGGGCTTTCAGGCGGAGGGCGACAGTGTCCTGCCCCTAAGTGCCGGCCCCGGCGATACGCAAGGCGGCCTGCCGCCGGTCCGCGGCGGCGCCGCCGTCGACACCGAGGCCGTGCGCTCGCGCATCGCCGACCTGCGGCGCGAGATCCGCGGCCTCGGCCCGGTCAACGAGCAGGCGCCGACGGACTACGACGAGAGCAAGGAGCGTTACGAATTCCTCAGCGGCCAGGTCGAGGACCTCCAGGGCTCCGAGGTCACCCTTCTCTCGGCCACGGGCGAGCTCGAGACCAACATCCGCGAGCGGCTGAAGACGACCTTCGCCGTCGTCGACCGCGAGTTCCAGCGCTACTTCGAGGCCTTCTTCGACGGCGGCAAGGCGGCGCTCGTCCTCACCCAGCCCGACGATTACGCCAACACCGGCATCGACATCAGCGCCCAGCCGCCCGGCAAGCGCGTCAACACCCTCGCCATGCTCTCCGGCGGCGAGCGCGCCCTGACGGCCCTCGCACTCCTCCTCTCCCTCCTCGAGGCCAACCCGTCGCCAATCTGCGTCCTCGACGAGGTCGACGCCGCCCTGGACGAGGCGAACGTCGACCGCTTCGTCGATGCCCTGCGCGAGCTCGCCGAGAAGACCCAGTTCATCGTCGTCACCCACAACCCGCGGACGATCGAGGCTGCCGGCGACATCTACGGCATCTCCATGGGCGCCGACAGCACCTCGAAGGTGCTCTCGCTGCGCCTCGGTGACCGCCCTCAGAGCTGAGCCGAGCCGCCCTCCTGCTATGATCGCTACGGCTGCCTGGTAGCCGTCCCACCCGTCGCTAGAGGAGTAAGCGTGCCCCTTTTCCGCCGCCGTCCCAAAGAGGCAGAAGACCCGGAGCAGATCGCAGAGGAGAAGGTCAGGGCCGAGGCGAAGTCCGAGGCCGCGGCGGCGCGCACCCGCCGCGGCTGGTTCGGCCGCGTCGCCGGCATCCTCGATCGCGGCACCATTGACGAGGAGCTCTGGCTCGAGCTCGAGGAGGTGCTCCTCGGCGCCGACGTCGGCCTCAAGACGGCCGAGAAGATCCTTGACCAGGTCAAGGAGCGCGTCGAGAAGGAGCACCTGCGCGACGCCCACGACGTGCGCCGCCTCCTCAAGGAGGCGCTCGTCGCGCTCCTCGCCGCCGTGCCGCCGCGGGGCCGTCTCTGGAACGACGACGGCGCTCCGCCGCCGCAGCCGGGCGTGATCCTCGTCGTCGGCGTCAACGGTAGCGGCAAGACGACGAGCATCGCCAAGCTCGCCCATCTCTACGGCCAGGAAGGCGAGCGGGTCGTCGTCGCCGCCGGCGATACGTTTCGCGCCGCCGCCATCGACCAGCTCAAGACCTGGGCCGACCGCGTCGGTGCCCAGGTCGTCGCCCACCGCGAGGGCGCCGACCCCAGCGCCGTCGCCTTCGACGCGATCGGCGCCGCCCAGAGCCGCGACGCCGCCGTGGCGATCATCGACACGGCCGGCCGCCTCCACACGAAGTTCAACCTCATGGAGGAGCTGCGCAAGGTCCGCCGCGTCATCGAGCGCAAGGACCCGACCGCGCCCCACGAGGTGCTCCTCGTCCTCGACGCCACGACGGGCCAGAACGCCCTCATCCAGGCCAAGGCCTTCGCCGAGGCGGTCGACGTAACGGCCATCGCCCTCACGAAGCTGGACGGGACGGCGAAGGGCGGCATCGTCTTCGCCATCGCCGACGACCTCGGCCTGCCGGTCCGCTTCGTCGGCACCGGCGAGGGCGAGGACGACCTCAGCCCCTTCGACCCGGAGGCCTTCGTCGATGCCCTGTTCGAGTAGTCGACTTGCCGCCGCCCGCCGAGATCGTGCCTAGTGCGCCGCTGATGGCCCGGATCGGAGAGCCGCCGGTCGGCCCTCGCTCGCGATGATCGTCGAGACTTTCGCCTGGTGGCTCGTCCTCGAAGGCGTCGGCCTCATCGCCCTGCCGATCGCGCTCGTCGTCTTTCGGCGCCTGCCCGGCGCCGGCTACGCCTTCGCCAAGCCGCTCGGCCTCCTCCTCTGCGGCTACGTCTTCTGGCTGGCGCTCTCCCTCCACGTCCTCCCCAACCGCCCCGGCAGCGTCGTCCTCGTCCTCCTCTGCCTCGTCGCCGTCGACCTGATCCTGATCAAGCGCCAGGGCGCCGCCCTCGCCGCCGCCCTCCGGGGGCGCCTCGGCCTGATCGTCGCCGTCGAGGTCGTCTTCACGCTCGCCCTCTTCGGCGGCGGCCATCTCCGCTCCTTCATCCCCGAAATCGCCGGCACCGAGAAGCCGATGGACTTCATGCTCCTCAACGCCGCCAGCCGCAGCGCCTACTACCCGCCCGGGGACGCCTGGCTCGCCGGCTTCGACGTCAGCTACTACTACTTCGGCTACGTCCTCCAGGCGATGGTCGCCAAGCTCGCAGCGGCTCCGACCGCCATCGCCTTCAACCTCGGCGTCGTCGGCGCGGCCGCCCTCGCCGCCGCCGCCGCCTTCGGCCTCGGCTTCGACCTCGCGAGCCTGGCGCGACGCGCGACCTTCCGAGCTGCCCTCGTCACCGGCGGCGCCGCCGCGGTCTTTGTCGTCCTCCTCGGCAACCTCGAGGGCGCTTTCGAGTTCGCCGTCGCCAACGGCTACAGCGGCGGCCTGATCCAATCCCTCGACATCGCCAATATCGAAGGCGCGCGCCAGAGCGGCAGCTGCATCCTCAGCGGCCTCGGCGGCTGCATCGCCTACCCGGACGAGGAGTCGAGCTTCTGGTGGTGGTGGCGGGCGACCCGGATCTCCCCGGACGCGAACTCGATCACCGAGTTCCCCTTCTTCAGCTTCCTCCTCGGCGACCTCCACCCCCACGTCATGTCGATCCCCTATGTCCTCACGGGTGCCGCCCTCGGCCTCGCGCTCTGGCGCAGCCCTGCCCGGCTCGACCTCGGCTTCTGGCGCCGTCAGCCGCTGCTGCTTCTCCTCTTTGCCGTCTTCGTCGGCGGCCTGAGCTTCCTCAATACCTGGGACCTGCCGACCTTCGGCTTCCTCATCGTCCTCCTCGCGCTCGCCCGCAACGCGACCGGCACGCTCGGCGGCCCCGGCCACGAGGCGACGCGGGCGGTAGTCAGGGCCCTGGCCGCGACCGCCGCCTTCACGCTGCCGCTCCTCCTCCTCGCCCTCCTCGCTTACCTGCCCTTCTACCTCGGCTTCTCGAACCAGGCCGCCGGCCTCGCCGCCGTCACCGACGAGGCGACGAAGCCCCTGCACTCCGTCCTCTTCTGGGCGCCGCTCGTCGCGCTCGCACTGCCACTGCCGCTCCTCCGCCTCGGCGCCGATCGGGCAGCGCGGGCCCCGGGGCGGCTCGCCGCCGCCTTCGTCCTACCGCTCCTCCTCTTCGCCCTCTGGCTGCTGGTCATCGTCGTCAACGACGGCGCCGGCGCGGTCGACGCCGCCTTCGCCGACCGCGGTGCCAACTGGCTCACGGCCGCCTTCTTCGCCGCCGCCTTCGCGGTGACGGCGCTTGCCCTATGGCGCGCCCTCGAGGCGCCGGCAGCGGACGAGCCGGCGCTCGTCCCCGTCCTCGCCGCCACGGCGACCGCCTTCCTCTTGATCCTCGGCGCCGAGCTCTTCTTCATCCAGGATGTCTTCGGCTCGCGCCTGAACACGGTCTTCAAGCTCAGCTACCAGGCCTGGCTCCTCCTCGGCGTCAGCGGCGCTTACGGCCTCCTCGCGCTGGTCCGGCCGGCGACGTCGCGCGCCCGTGGCGGCGCCGAGCTCCTGCGCGGCGCCTGGGTGGGCGTCGTGGTGCTCATCCTCGCCGCGGCGCTGCTCTACCCGCTCGGGGCGACGCTCTCGCGCACCGACGGCCTCGCGCGGTCCGACCGGACGCTGGACGGCCTCGCCTTCACCCGCGACGGCGCCGGCGACGACTTCGCCGCCCTCGACTGGCTGCGCCGGCGCGCCGGCCAGGGCGAGATCCTCGTCGAGGCTACCGGCGGCCAGTACTCGGCGGCGGCGCGCGTGTCCTCCCGCTCTGGCATCCCGACCGTCATTGGCTGGGCCGGCCACGAGGTCCAGTGGGGCCGTAGTGGCGACCTCCTCGCCCGCCGCGAGAGCGACGTCGACCGCACCTTCACGACCGGCGCGCTGGCCGAAGCACTGACGATTCTGCGAGAATATGACGTGGCCTACGTCTTCGTCGGCAGCCTCGAGCGTGGCAAGTACCCGGCCGAGGGCCTCGCCAAGTTCAGCGCGCTCCCCGTCGCCTTCCGTTCCGGCGAGACGACGGTCTACCGCGTCCCGAAGCTAGCGGCGCCTCAGGAGGCGTCGGCGCCGTGAGGGGCGACGAGCGTGGCTGAGCTCGCCCTCGGGACGCAGCGCTCCTACGCCGTGGCGAAGGTGCGCGTTATCGACTGGGTCCTCGCCCACCGCGAGGTCCTCGCCGTCGGCGCAATCATGGCCGTCGCCGCCGTGCTGCGCTTTTGGGATCTGGGCGCCAAGGCCCTTCACCACGACGAGAGCCTCCACGCCCAGTTCACCTACAACTTCTCGGAGGGTGACGGCTACCGCCACGACCCGCTGATGCACGGCCCCTTTCTCTTCCACGTCGGCGCCCTCGTCTTCTTCCTCTTCGGCGCCAGCGATTTCTCCGCCCGCATCCCGGCTGCCCTCTTCGGCACCGCCCTCGTCGGCATGCCCTACCTCTTGCGCCGCCAGATCGGCATCAAGGCTGTGATCATCGCCGCCGTCCTCCTCGCCTTCTCGCCGACGATCCTTTACTTCAGCCGCTTCGACCGCAACGAGCTCTTCATGCTGGTCTGGACCTTCGCCATCGTGATCTGCATCTGGCGCTATCTGGAGGAGCAGCGGCTGCTTTATCTCTATAGCCTCGCCGCCCTTCTCGCCCTAAGTTTCGCGACGAAGGAGGTCGCCTTCATCACGGCGGCGATCATCCTCGTCTTCATCAACCTCATGCTCGCTGTGGCGCTCGCCCGCGGTGGCAAAGACGAGACCGTCTCCTGGCGCACCCACCTTCGCAGCCTCGCCCTCATGCCCTTCGCCTGGCTGATCGCCGCCGCCTGGCCCCTGCTCGGGCGGCGCCCCTTCGGCCGCGACCGCCTGCCGCCGGTCGGCGACGTCCTCATCATCCTCGGCACGCTGACCCTGCCGCAGCTCGCGGCCTTCGTCGGCAGCGACGGCTATCTTTCAGACGCCGCGACGCTGCCACGCACCATCTTCGCGCTCGACTCTCCCGTCCACCTCGAGCTCTCGCTCTCCGTCGTCCACATGGCGCTGATCGCCCTCCTCGCCGCCGGCGCCTACGTCGGCCTGCTCTGGCGGCCGAAGGTCTGGCTGATTGCCGCCGCCGCCTTCTTCGTCCCCTTCATCCTCCTCTTCACCACCTTCTTCACGAACCAGCCGCCGCCCTGGACCGGCGCCTTCTGGCAGGCGGAGGGCGGCTTCTTCTCCGGCATCTGGGGCTCGCTCGACTACTGGCTTGACCAGCAGGACGTCCGACGCGGCAGCCAGCCCGTCTACTACTACGCCCTCCTAACGCCCCTCTACGAGTTCCTCCCCCTCGTCCTCGCGCTCGGCGGCGCCCTCTGGCTCGCCCTGCGCGGCGACTCCTTCCGCCGCTGGCTCCTCTTCTGGACCGCCGGCATCTTCATCGGCCTGACGCTCGCCGGCGAGAAGATGCCCTGGCTCGAGTCCCACATCGCGCTGCCCCTCGCCCTCGTCGCCGCCGTAGCGCTCGCCGGCGCCCTCGACGCGCTCGAGTTCCGGGAGCGGCGCTGGCTCGCCGCCGCGGCGACCGCCGCGCTCACCAGCCTCGCCGTCCTCCTCCTCGTCGAGGGCGCCGGCACGCTCCTGCCCCTCCTCGGCTGGGCTCTGCTCGCCGGCCTCTTCGCCTGGCTCCTCGCTTCGGCGTTCCGCGGCGGCCAGGAGTTCGGCCGCGTCGGCCTGACGATCGCCGTCGCCGCCCTCTTCGCGCTCACCGTGCGCGCCGGCGTCACCGCCTCCTTCACAAACGACGACACGCCGACCGAGCTCCTCGTCTACACCCAGACCGCGCCCGACATCCCGGCCCTGCGTGACCGGATCGACACGCTCGCGGCGGAGAGCGGCCTTGGCTCTAACCTGCCGATCGTCGTCGATAACGCCGACGGCTTCGCCTGGCCCTGGGCCTGGTACCTGCGCGAGTACAACTCCGTGAGCTTCATCTCGGTGGACGGTCCCGACTACGAGCCGCCGACCGGTGCCGTCCTCCTGATCTCCGGCTCCCATCTCGCGAGCGTCGACCCCTCCGGCTACGACCTGTCGCCCTACAAGCACCGCTGGTGGTTCGCCGAGACTTATCGCAACCTGACTCTCGCCAGCACCGCCTCCACGCTGACGAGCGCGGACGGCCTGCGCGGCCTCGGCGACTTCTTCATCAACCGCCGGCCGCTCAGCAACGCGACCTCCGGCTCCACGGACGCCGTCGCCTTCTTCCCAACCGACCTCGCCGACTTCGACGCCGCCCGGGCGCCGGCGCCGCCGGCGACCGGGCCGCAGACCCTCGCCGACGGCCGCATCGTCATCGGCCGACCCGGCGGCGGCGAGGGCGAGCTCCAGCAGCCGGCCGGCCTCTTCGTCGACGGCGAGGGCAGCATCTGGGTCGCCGACACGCGTAACGGCCGCGTCCAGAAGTTCGACGCGGCGGGTCGCTTTCTCACCGCCGCCGGCCGGAGCATCGGCGGCGCCACGGCGCTGAGCGAGCCCTGGTCCGTCGCCGTCGATGAGGGCGGCTTCGTCTATATTGCCGATACCTGGAACCACCGCATCGTCAAGCTCTCTCCCGCCCTCGAGCTCGTCGCCACCTGGGGGCGGCCCGCGGCCGGGCCCGAGGTCGGGCCGCTCGACCTCTTCGGCCCCCGCGACATCGTCTTCGCCGCCGACGGCAGCCTCTGGGTGACCGACACCGGCAATAAGCGCCTCGTCCACTTCAGCCGCGACGGCTCGCCGCTCGGCGCCTTTGGCGACGGCGGCACTGCCCTGAGCCAGTTCGCCGAGCCCGTCGGCCTCGCCCGCGACGCTCAGGGGCGCTTCCTGGTCGCCGATACCTGGAACGGCCGCATTCAGCGCTTCGACGCCGGCTTCGAGGCGCCCGTTGCCTTCGCGATGGGCTGGAGGAGCCAGGACGTCGCCGCGAAGCCCTATCTTGCCGTCCTCGCCGACGGCCGCATCCTCGCGAGCGAGCCCGAGACCGGCTCCCTGCGCCTCCTCGCCGCCGACGGCACCGCTCTCGGGACGTGGCAGCCCGAGGCCGGTGCCTGGCCGCTCGGTGTCGCCGCTTTGGCGAACGGCGGCTTCGTTTTCAGCGACGGCGGCCGCGGCCAGGTCCAGATCGTCCCCGCCCGCCTGCTCGACGACCTCTTTCGCTAGCTTCGGGGCGCGTTGACCGGCTCGGGCTGCCTGGCCATAATGGCCAAGGCGCGCCGCGTCACAGACTCCGTTCCCCCGCCGAAGCGAGCGAGGTACCGCTCTTGCCAGACCTTGACGACCTCGAGCTCCGTGCTCGGGCCGACCTCGCCGCCGCGCCGGACGCCCCGGCCCTGGACGCCTGGCGCCTCGCCTACCTCGGGCGTCAAGGCGCACTGACCCAGGTCCTGCGCGGCCTCACGGAGCTCACGGTCCCCGAGCGCAAGGTCGTTGGCGCCCAGGCCAACGCCCTCAAGCGCGACCTCGAGGAGGCGCTCGCCGGCCGCGAGAGCGAGATCGCGGCCGGCGCTGTCGCCGCGCTCGAGTCCGGCGCGATCGACGTCAGCCTGCCCGGCCGCCGAGGCAGCGTCGGCCGCCTCCACCCGATCACCCAGACCCTGCGCGACATGCTCGCCGCCCTCGGCGAGATGGGCTTCCAGGTCATCGAAGGCCCCGAGGTCGAGTGGGAGTACTACAACTTCGACGCCCTCCGCATCCCCGCCCACCACCCCGCCCGCGACACGCAGGACACGTTCTGGGTCGACTACCATCGCGACGGCAAGCGGCCGATGCTCCTGCGTACCCAGACCTCGCCGAACCAGATCCGCTTCATGGAGCAGAACGAGCCGCCGGTGCGGATCGCCGTCCCCGGCCGCGTCTACCGCAACGAGGCGACCGATGCCACCCACGAGTGGATGATCCACCAGGTCGAGCTCCTCGCCGTGGACGAGGGCATGTCGATGCGCCACCTCAAGGGCACCCTCACGCAGTTCGCCCGCGCCCTCTTCGGCGCCGACCGCGGCGTCCGCTTCCGCTGCGACTACTTCCCCTTCGTCGAGCCCGGCGCCGAGATCGCGATCGAGTGCGGCCTCTGCCACGGCACCGGCTGCCGCTCCTGCGCGAACGAGGGCTGGCTCGAGATCGGCGGCGCCGGCATGGTCCACCGCGAGATCCTCGAGAACGTCGGCTACGACGCCGACCGCTATACGGGATTTGCCGCCGGCTTCGGCGTCGAGCGCATCGCCATGCTCCGCCACAGCATCGACGATATCCGCTACTTCTACGCCAACGACCTCCGCTTTCTGCGCCAGTTCTGAGGAAGGCGGAGCGCGCCCGCGCCGCGGGCCGTTCGCTCCGGAAGGTAATCGATGCTCGTATCGCTGAAATGGCTCGCCGACTACGTCCCCCTCAGCCTGCCGCCGCAGGAGCTGGCTGAGCGGCTGACGCTGGCCGGCCTCAAGGTAGAACGCATAATCAGCCGCGGCGAGGGCTGGGACAACGTCAGCGTCGCGGCGGTGCTCGCCGTCGCCCCCCATCCCAACGCCGACCGCCTGCGGCTCGTGACGCTGGAGGCCGGCGGCCCCGAGCAGCCCACCGTGGTCTGCGGCGCGCCCAACGTCGCCGTCGGCCAGAAGATCGCGTTCGCCGCCGTCGGCGCCCGCCTGCGCGACGGCTACAGCGGCGATTGGTCCGTGCTCAAGCCCGCCCGCATCCGCGGCGTCGAGTCCGCCGGCATGGTCCTCTCCGAGAAGGAGCTCGACATCTCCGAGGACCACGAGTCGATCCTCGTACTGCCGGATGACGCCCCCCTCGGCGCGCCGCTCGCCTCCTATTTCGGCGACACGATCTTCGACCTCGAGATCACGCCCAACCGCCCCGACCTCCTCTCGATCCTCGGTGTCGCCTGGGAGGTCGCCGCCCAGACGCAGGCGAAAGTCGCGGAGCCGGAGCGCACCTACGCGGAGACGGCGGCGACGCCCGCCGCTCAGCGCACCTCCGTGACGATTGAGGACAAGGACCTCTGCCCCCGCTATCTCGCCGGCATCGTCGAGCGGGTCAAGGTCGGCCCCTCGCCGGCCTGGCTGCAGGAGCGCCTACGCTCCGCCGGCATGCGGCCGATCAACAATGTAGTAGACATAACAAACTACGTCATGCTCGAGACCGGCCAGCCCCTGCACGCCTTCGATTTCCGCAAGCTCGCCGGCGGCCGCATCGTCGTCCGCCGCGCCCGCGACGGCGAGCGCCTGCGCACCCTGGACGACGTCGACCGCGCCCTGACGCCGGCGATGCTCGTCATCGCCGACGCCAGCAAGCCGGTGGCGATCGCCGGCGTCATGGGCGGCAGCGAGGCCGAGGTCGGCGACGCGACGACGACCGTCCTCCTCGAGGCCGCCAACTTCGAGCCCGTCAGCATCCGCGCCACCAGCACCGGCCTCCCCCTGCGCAGCGAGGCATCGATTCGCTTCGAGAAGGGCCTCCATCCCGAACTCGCCGCCGCCGCCGCCCGGCGGGCGATGAAGCTCCTCGTCGAGCTCACCGGCGGCCGCGCCGCCAAGGGCCTCGTCGACGCCTACCCGACGAAGCGCCAGGACACGCGCGTCGTCGTCACCCGCAAGCGCGTCGAGCAGATCCTCGGCACCGACCCCTCAACGACCCAGGTCCGCGGCGCCCTCACCAGCCTCGGCTTCGGCTGCCGCTGGGTACCGCCCGACCG
The DNA here is from genome assembly GCA_963664765.2 of Dehalococcoidia bacterium. Classification (GTDB taxonomy): domain Bacteria; phylum Chloroflexota; class Dehalococcoidia; order DSTF01; family WHTK01; genus WHTK01. The sequence goes on from CAXXWO010000006.1 coordinate 498,619, forward strand.
CTACGTCGTCCGCGTGCCGTTCTGGCGCACCGACGCCAACCTGCCCGACGACATCGTCGAGGAGCTGGCGCGGGTCTCGGGCTACGACCGGATCGAGGCGGCGGCGCTCGCCGGCGCCCTGCCGGCCCCCGTCGCCGATCCCGTCCGTAGCCTGCGCGAGCGCCTGCGCGACGCCGCCGCCGCCGCCGGTTTCCAGGAGATGATCAGCTACCCCTTGACCACGGTCGAGACCCTGGCGGCAGTGACCCCGCCCGGCGCCCTCGAGGTCCACCCGCCCGTCCGCCTCGCGAACCCGATGAGCAGCGAGCAGGTCGTCATGCGCAGCTCCCTGCGCGCCAGCGTCCTCGCCGCCGCCGCCGCCAACCTGCGCCGGGAGCGGGGCGGCGTCGCCCTCTTCGAGTGCGCCCGCACCTACGTCTCCAACCCGGACGACCTGCCGGACGAGCGTGAGACGGTCGTCGCCGTCATCGCCGGCCTCCGGGTCGGCCGATGGGGCAACCCGCTGGAAGACGCCGTCGACTTCTTCGACGCGAAGGGCATGATCGAGGACGCCTTCGAGCGCTGCGGCCTTGCGGTCGAGTTCCGCGCCGGCGAAGACTACGGCCTCCTGCGCGGTAGCACGGCGACGATCTGGGCCGGCGACGACCAGGTCGGCGCCCTCGGCCAGGTCCACCCCCAGGTCGCCGCCGGCTTCGACCTCGCCGGCGACGTCTTCCTCTGCGAGCTCGACGTCGCCCGCCTGCTGCCGGCCCTGCAGGAGCAGAAGCACTCGCCAATCAGCCGCTTCCCGGCCGTCATCCAGGATCTCGCGCTGCTCGCCGACGCCGCGCTGCCCGCCGCCCGCGTCGCCGCGACGATCGCCGCCGGCGACCTCGTCGCCGAAGCGCGCCTCTTCGACGTCTACGAAGGGCCGCCACTGCCGGCCGGCAAGCGCTCGCTCGCCTACGCGGTGAGCTTCCAGGCGGCCGACCGCACCCTCACCGAGGCCGAGGTGACCGCTGCCCGCCGCGACCTCGTCGGCAGGCTCGAGCGTGAGCTCGGCGTTGAGCTCCGCGGCAGCGCCTGATCGTCAACGCAACGGTCTAGAGCTCGCGAGCCCCGGCAGCGGTCGTCGCGCTCAGTGGCAGCGCTGATCTGGGTAAGAAGCGGTCTAGGAGCTCGCGAGCCGCTTACAGAGCGCGTCGAGCTCGGCCGCCGTCGGCGGCTCGGCGCCGTCGAAGAAGGCCTCGTACTCGTCCGGCAGCTCTACTTCCATGTAGGCCTGCCAGAGGCGCAGCCCGACCAGGACCAGGGCAAGGTCTCGCTTTGATAGCTCGATTGGCATCGCCTGATCCTCCGTCTGCCTCGGTGCTCATTCGACCGCTGCGGCAGCAAAAATGCCAGGCCGAAGCCTGGCATTGCTCGTAGCGCTTGGTCTCGGCCTAGGCCAGGGCGGCCTTCGCCTTCGCCGCCAGCGCCCCGAAGGCGTTCGCGTCGCGCACGGCGAGGTCGGCCATTACCTTGCGGTCCAAAGTCACGCCGGCGCGGTTGAGGCCGTGGATGAACTGGCTGTAAGAGATGCCGTGGCTCCGAACCGCCGCGTTGATCCGCGTGATCCAGAGGCGCCGGAACTGGCCCTTACGGTCGAGCCGGTCCCGCGTCGAGTAGTCAAGGGCGTGAAGGACCGATTCGTTGGCGCGACGGAAGAGACGGTGGCGCTGGCCCTTGTGGCCGCTCGCCAGGTCAATGATCTTCTTGTGTCGCCTGCGAGCCGTTACGCCGCGCTTTACCCGACTCATCTCAACTCCTCGTTCGACTGGCTCCGGCCGCCGCAGCGCCGGCCGCCGTCGATCTCTTTGCTAGGCGTAAGGCAGGAGGCGGTGTACGCGCTTCTGCATCGGCGCCGAGGCCATCATCTTGCCGGTGAGCACGCGCTTCGCTCGCCGCGGCTTCACCAGGCGGAGGTGGCTGCGGCTGCCCTTGCGGTGCATCACCTTCCCGGTGCCGGTTATGTAAAAGCGCCGCTGGGCACCCTTATGTGTCTTGAGCTTCGGCATATCAGGCCTCGCCGCCCGCGGTGGCTGCTTCCGTCTCCTTCGCCTCTTTCGCGTGGCCCGGCGCCAGGATTGTCGAAAGGAAGCGCCCCTCCATGTTCGCCGGCCGCTCGATCACGGAAACCTCTTTCAGCTGCTCCGCTACCTGCCCGAGCAGCGCCCTGCCGATCTCCGGATGGGCAAGCTCGCGGCCGCGGAACATCACCGTAACCTTGACCTTGTCGCCGCCCTTCAGGAACTTCTCCGCATTCTTTGCCTTCATCTGAAGGTCGTGCGCGTCAATCTTCGGCCGCATCCGGATCTCGCGCAAGACCGACGCGTGCTGGCTCTTGCGGGTCTCGCGCTCCTTCTTCGCCTGCTCGTACTTGAACTTGCCGTAGTCGAGGAGCCGGCAGACCGGCGGCACCGCCTGCGGCGCAACCTCTACGAGGTCGAGGTCGGCCTCGCTTGCGCGCTCCAGCGCGTCCGGCAGTGATAGCGCCCCGAGGCGCTCGCCGTCCGCCCCGATGACGAGGACTTCCCGTGCCCGAATACGGTCGTTGACCCGAAGTTCTCGAGCTATGTCCGGCGGCCTCTGGAGATATATAGATCTGTCACATTTAGCGTCGCTGACTATAGCATCCGAATCCGAGCGGCGTCAATTCGCCGCCGCCGCCGGTAGTGGGTCAGTTTGAATGAGCCCGCTTTAACGCGGAGCGGTGAACCAGCACCAGGACGATGGTTGCTGCCATGAGTAAGAGGAAGACGACTGTCAGCCAAATTAGGGAATCGTGGCCGGTTACGATCAGGTAGAGACGCAGCAGAGCAACCGCTGCCGTAATGATCGACACGGCTCTAGCCAGGGAACCTAGCCTACGCACCGTCATCTGCGTCAAATGATCCACTACCCAGCCGCCGGCCCGCCCGCGGCTGGTGTCTCGCCGCCGAGCGCCGTCGCGGCGGCGCTCGCTTCGCCGGCCCCGGCCTGCTGAAAGGCGAGGGAGTAGAGGCGGTAGTAGACGCCCCGCTTCTCGATCAGGGCCTCGTGGTTGCCCTCCTCGACGATCCGGCCCTGCTCGAGGACGACGATCCGGTCGGCATCGCGGATCGTCGAGAGGCGGTGGGCGATGATCAGCGCCGTGCGGCCCTGGGTCAGCTCGCGGATGCCGCGCTGGACGATCGACTCCGTCCGCGTGTCGAGGTTCGCCGTCGCCTCGTCGAGGATGAGGATCCGCGGCTGCGCGATCAGGGCGCGGGCGAAGGCGATGAGCTGGCGCTCGCCGATGCTGAGGCCGACGCCGCGCTCGTGCACCGGCGTCTCGAGCCCGTGCGCCATGCGGCCGATGATCTCGTCGGCGCCGACCGCCTCGGCCGCTCGCTGCACCTCCGCGTCGGTCGCCTGGGGCCGGCCGAAGCGGATGTTGTCCGCGACCGTCCCGGCAAACAGCACCGGCTCCTGCAAGACGACGCCGGTCTGGTGGCGCAGCGACTCGAGCGTCACGTCGCGGATGTCGTGGCCGTCGACCCGGACGGCGCCGCCGCTGACCTCGTAGAAGCGCAGGAGGAGGCTGACGAGCGTGCTCTTGCCGGCGCCCGTCTGGCCGACGAAGGCGACGCGCTCGCCCGGCTGCACGTCGAGGCTGAAGTCGTGCAGCACCTCTACCTCCGGCCCATAGCCGAAGCTCACGTGGTCGTAGGTCACCCGGCCGGCGACGGCCGAAAGCTCGATCGCGTCCGGCGCGTCCTTGATCTCCCGCTCTGTGTCGAGGAGCTCGAAGATTCGCTCCGCCGCGACTGTTGCGCGCTGGAGCTGGTTGTACTCCTGCGTCAGCTGGCGCAGCGGGTCGAAGAGGCGGTTCACGTAGCGCGTGAAGGCGAAGAGGAGGCCGATCGAGAGATCGCCGTCGATGACCATCGAGCCGCCGAAGAAGACGACGAGCGCGAGGGCGAGGGCTGAGGTGATCTCGACGATCGGCTGGGTCGCGGCCGAGAGGCGGCTGGCGCCGAGGTTCGCTTCCAGGTTCGCCGTATTCGTCTCCGAGAATTCCTGGGAGTTGCGCTGCTCCCGGCCCAGGCTCTGGATCACGCGCACGCCGCTCACGTTCTCCTGGAGGCTGGCGTTGACCTCGGAGATCGTCGCGCGGGCGCGGCGGAAGCGGCGGCGGGCGAACTTCTGCCAGACGAAGAGCGTGATCGCGAAGAGGGGCATGACCGTCGCCGTGATCGCCGCCAGGCGCCAGTTGACGACGAACATCGTCGCGATGATCCCGAAGAGGAGGAGGAGGTTGCCGAGGGCGACGACGATGCCGCTGCCGAGGAGCTGGCGCAGGAGGTTCACGTCGCTCTGGACGCGGGACATGATCCGGCCCGTCTCGTTGCCGTCGAAGAAGCTCGGCGAGAGGCGGACAATGTGGTTGAACATGTCGGAGGCGACCTGGTAGAGGACGTGCTGGCCGACCCAGGTCATCTGGTAGACCTGCTGGTACTGGGCCATCCAGCTCAGGAAGATCGTCACACCGTAGATGCCGCCTACCCGGAAGAGGCCGCCCTGGTCGCCGGCGACGATGCGGTCGATCGCCCAGCCCTCGAGCAGCGGCTGGGCGATGTGGGTCGCCTGGAGCAGGAGCATCGCCGCCACGCCGAAGGAAGCGCGCCGCTTGAATGGCACCATGTAAGCGAAGAGGCGGCGCATGATCCGCCAGTCGAAGGCCTTGCCGAGGTCCTCGTCGCTCGCCGCGAGGCTGCCGCGGCTGCCGTGGCCGTCTCGCCCGGGGCCGCCGCGGCCGCCACCACCGCGTCCGCCGCCGCCGCCCCAGTCGCGCCCGCTCCAGCCGCCGTCCCAGGTCAAGGCGTCGCCTCCCTGGTCGCGGGGCCGGTCTCGGAGGCGCCGGCCAGCTCCTCCTGGTCGCGCAGCTGGGCGTCGTAGATCTCCTGGTAGAGGCCGCCGCGGCCGACGAGGTCGTCGTGGCGGCCGCGCTCGACGATGCGCCCTTCCTGGAGCACGAGGATCTGGTCGGCGTTGCGCACCGTGCGGATGCGGTGGGCGATGACGAAGGCGGTGCGGCCGTTGAGGAGCGCCGTCAGCGCCTGCTGGATCAGGTACTCGGTCTCCATGTCGACGCTCGAGGTCGAGTCGTCGAGGACGAGGATGCGGGGGTCGAGGAGCAGCGTCCGGGCGATGGCGACGCGCTGCTTCTGGCCGCCGGAGAGGGTGATGCCGCGCTCGCCCACCCAGGTCTCGTAGCCCTGGGGCAGCGACATGATGAAGTCGTGGATGCGGGCGATCTTCGCCGCTTCGATAATCGCCGTGTCGTCTGACTCCGGCCGTCCGTAGGCGATGTTGTCGCGGATCGTCGCGCTGAAGAGGAAGACGTCCTGCATGACGATGCCGACGTTGGCGCGCAGGGAGGCGAGCGTGAGGTCACGGACGTCCTGGCCGTCGATCGTGATGCGGCCTTCGCCGACGTCGTAGAAGCGGGGCAGGAGGCTGAGGACGGTGCTCTTGCCGCTGCCAATCGGTCCCAAGAGGGCGACGGTCTCGCCCGCCCGGGCGTCGATATCGATCGCCTGGATGACCGGGAAGTCCTTGCCGTAACCGAAGCTCACGCTCTCGTAGCGCACGCCGCCCCGGACGTCCTTCGGCTCGGCCGCGTCCGGCTTGTCGGCCACGGCGGAGGTCGTGTCGAGGATCTCGAAGATCCGCTCGCCGGCGGCGGCGGCCCGCGAGGCGCTGGTGAGCATGTTGCCCACCTGGCGCACCGGCTGAGCGAGGAGCATGCGGAACTGGGTGAAGGCGAAGAGGGTGCCGATCGTCAGGTCGGCGCCGATGACGAGGCTGCCGCCGTAGACGAGGATGCCGACGTTCAGCAGCTCGAGGCTGAAGACGAGCATCGGCTGGCGAAACGAGGCGATCTGGTTCTGCTCCAGGCTCTTCTCGCGCACGGCCCAGTTCGCGACGCGGAACTTCTCGAACTCGCGGTCCTCGGCCGTGAACGCCTTGACGACGCGGATGCCGGCGAGGCTCTCCTGAAGGACAGCCGTGTAGGCGCCCATCTGCTGCTGCATCGCGAGGGCGATCGGCCGCAGCTTCTGGGTCGTCGAGAACGAGATCGCGCTGACCACGGGCATCGTCAGGAGGATGAGGAGCGCGAGCTGCCAGTTGAGGCTGATCATGATTATGGAGACGACGATGAACTGGCCTACCGTCATCGTCAGGCGCAGGAGGCCGGTGCTGAGGAACATGCGCGTGTTCTCCACGTCCGCCGTCGCTCGCGACATCAGCTGCCCGGTCTGGGCCGTGTCGTGGAAGGCGAAGCTCAGCGACTGGATCCGGTTGTAGAGGCTGTTTCGCAGGTCGAAGGCGACGTGCTGCGAGAGGTACTCGCTGAGGTAGGTTTGGAAGTAGGCGAAGAAGCCACGCCCCGCCTGCAATACCAAAATCAGGCCGGCGGCGACCAGCAGCGCCGACTTGTTGCCGGCGCCGACGCCGGAGTCGATCGCGTAGCGCACGACCACGGGGCTGGCGAGCGCGAAGCCAGTGCTGACGAAGAGGCTGCCGTAGGCGATCAGGACGGCGGGCCAGTGCGGCTTCCAGTAGCCGAGCAGCCGCCAGAGGATGAGCCTCACGCCCGGCGCTCCCGCCGCGCCGCTGCCGGCTCGGCGCTGAGGCCATCGCTAAGGCGCTCGAGGAGGCGCGCCAGCTCGGCGCTGTCGCGAGAGCCCAGCGTCGAGCGGATCAGCAACTCCGTCGCCGACCGCGCCGCGGCCAGCGTCGCGGCCAGCTCGGAGGCCCTCGCGGTCGGGTAGAGGCGGGCTCGGCGGCGGTCGTCCGGGTCCGTCTCGCGCCGGGCGAGACCGGCCGCGAGCAGCCGGTCCACGAGCGCCGAGGCCGTGGCCTGGTCCGCCCCGAGCGTCTCCGCGAGGCCGTTGAGCGGCTGCCCCGGCGTCTCCACCAGGGCGAGGACGGCGCCGGCCTGGCGCTGCGTCAGGCTCAGCTCGGCGACCCGCAAGCGGTACTGGCGCGCCGCCGAGCGCGAAGCGCGGCGCAAAAGCCGCCCGAGCTCTACGTCCATCGCCGCGCTACGAAAAAAATGCTATGCCTAAAAACATTTAGAGTACGAACATATGGTACACGAAGCGTTTTGCGCGAACAAGCGCGCGGCCGTTCTCAGCGTTCTCGTTTGGGCCTCGTGTAGTCGAGGTGGCTCCAGCGCGGCGGCGCCGTAAGGCCGGCGGGCGGGTCTACTAGGCTTTCGCCAGCGCCGCCGCCGCCAGCCCGCCCTTGACCTCGTCCTCGGGCCGGATCACGAGCACCGGCGAGGGGCCGTGGAGGACCCGGTCCGTGACGCTGCCCAGCGCCGCCCGAACGAAGCCGCCGCGCCCGTGCGAGGCCATGACCACGAGCCCGGCCGGGTTCTCCTTCAGAAAAAGCAGCAGCTGCTCGCCCGGAGCGCCGATCAGGAGCGACGTCTTCACGTCCCGCTTCTCGCCGAGCTCACCCCGCTTGCGCTCCAGGTAGGCGCGGGCCGCGTCCTCCATCGCCGTGATCATGTCGCCCGGGTAGATGCCCATCGACTCGTCGTAGGCCACCGGTGCCAGCGACACGGAGCGCACGAGGTCGAGGCCGGCGCCGGTCCGGTCGGCGATGAAGGTCGAGAGCGAGAGCACCTCCTCCGAGAGGGCGGAGCCGTCGAGCGGAATGAGGATCCGGTCCAGCTTGAAGGGCGCCAGCGACACCTCGACGTTCGGGCCGATGACCAGCGTCGGAAACGCCGCGTGGCGGACGATCTTGTCGGCAACGCTCCCCAGGCGCCAGCGGGCGCTGCCGGTGCGGCCGTGAGTCGCGATCAGGATCAGGTCGGCGTGAGCCTCCTCGGCGGCGGCGGCCGTCTCCTCCGCTGGCTGGCCGATGCGCACGCTCGTAGCGACCGCGAAGCCGAGGCTTCGCACCTTCTCGGCCTGCTCGCTCAGGTAAGCCTCGAGGTAGGAGCGACCCTTTTCGGCAACCTCCCCGAGCTCGCGCTCATCGTGGCTCCCTGCCTCTTTCTCCTCCCAGGCGGCCTCCCAGACGCTGACCAGCTGAACAGAGTCGAAGCCGAGCGTCTTGAGAAAGGGCAGCAACTCGAAGGCGGACTCCGAGAGATTCGTGCCGTCCAGCGGTATGAGAGCGGTCAAGCTAGCCATCGTGCGGTCTCCTTCTGAATGCCTCGCCTATCCTCTTACGAATGCCCCCTGCGGGCAACTGCCATTCGGCCCGTTGCGGCGGCATGGAGTCGGCACGCGCCTTAGGATATGCTGCAAATCGGAGGTTCGATGATGGTAGACCGCAAGCTTCGCGTCCTCTGGGCGACCGACGGCAGCGCCAACGCCCACGGCGCCATCCCCTTCCTTCGAGATCTGATCCTGCCCGCGGCGGACGATCTAACGGTCCTCGCCGTGGCGCCGCACGCGCTCCTCAGCGGCGCCCGCCCCGACCCGGCATTTCTCGCCAAGGCGACGCCTTCCGCTCGCAGGAAAGCGCTCGCCGAGAGCCACGCCGCCGCCGAGCGCAGCGTCACCGCCCTCGACCCGGGGACGCGCGTCATCGAGGTCGTCTCGCGCTGGGGCAACCCGATCGAGACTGTCCTCCGGGTGGCGCGCAGCAGCCGCGCCGACCTCATCGTCATGGGCGCCAAGGGCCACTTGAGCCTCGGCCTCGTCCTCCTCGGCAGCGTTACCCAGGGCGTAGTCCAGAATGCCACCCAGAGCTTGCTCGTCGCGCGCCCCGGCGTCGAGCTCGGCGGCCGCATCGTCCTCGGCTACGACGGCTCGCCCGCCGCCCGCCGGGCCGTCCGCTTCCTCGAGCTCCTCTCGACCCGCCTGCCGGCACCGAGATCGTCCTCTGCACCGTCCTGGAGCCCTTCGCCCTCCCCGCCGGCACGCCAGTGGCCTACCGCAAGCGGGCGCTGGAAGAGGCGCACAAAGTCAACGAGCGTCAGCACCAGCGGGCGGAGCGCTCGCTGCGCGCCCTCGCCGAGCAGCTCGGCGCCAAGGGGCGGCGCGTCCACAGCGAGGTGCGCAGCGGCCCAGCCTCCACCGCGCTCGATGACGTGGCCAAGGAGCACGGCACCGGCCTCGTCATCGTCGGCTCGCGCAAGCCCTCCCCGGCGCGCCACTACCTCCTCGGCAGCACGGCGGAAAAGCTCGTGCGCCACTGCCACGCCTCCGTCCTCGTCGTCCGCTGAGGCCCTTGGGCCTGCTTGAAGCCGTGGGTCTCTTCTTCCAGAGGGCTACCGGGTCGAGGTGTCCGTTTCGTCCTGATTCCAGTTCGTCAGCGTAGCCAAGATCGGACCGCCCAAGACCGCGTCGTTACATTCGAGACAGTCTAGCGAGCCACAATGCGTAATCTCCGGCTGATCCCGGATTGCGGCGGCGGCAGACGCGATTGTCTGCTCCGCAGGCAGTACCAGCCAGCGGCTACTTCCGACCACGGCCTCGCGAGTAAGGTGATCGAGCGCCAGTTCTAGCTTGTTGAAACCTCTCGAACAGCCGCCTCCGAATATCGGGATGGGAATTCCCTCTGGACCATTGGCCCAGCGCATGAACATGTTTCGACCCGCTCGGACTTCCGCATAGTGAAGCAGCGTCAAACTCTTTAAGCCCACACCCATCAGCACTGCGAAGCCGCCGAGGGCGGCGAGCGTCCGAATCGGGGCAAAATCGTCCTCGGGCGTCTGACCCTCCACGTGGACTCTAGCGAGAGGTCCAATCGCTGCGAATGAGCCCATCGGGTGATTTCCGCGCACGCGGCCCGGTCGCTGCAACACGGCAGTCGGCAGGGCGCCCATCCATTGACTGCTTATTTCATTGGACTCGGGTGTGTATACAAAGGCATCGCCAGGCAACTTCTCGCCTGGATGCTTCGTATCCCAAGCCACATAATCGAAGCCGTTACGAGGAGGCCGAAGGTGCACAGGCGGCGCGATCGCGCCTTCGTAGAAGTGTGCAGGCACCATGACCGTGCAGCCTTCGCCTAAGAGAGCGTCGAGTATCGCAGTGGCGCCGCCCTCGACCCAGCCGAAGGAGCTGAGAGAAGAATGGACACAGAGTGCCTTATCGCGGAGCCCTAAAGCTCGTGCAGCTTCACGTATGTCGATCTGCGTTACGACCATTGCTCCAATTTACCCTAGGGCTGGATCGTCCGCATTCGGCGAGCCTCACCGGACCCTCAGGCGATTCCCTGAAACGGCGCCTATACTGAGGCATGACCAGCGAAGACCAGCGCACCGCCTACAGCGAGGCCTACGCGGCCTGGCAAAAGCAGCTTACGGACCTCCATGACGTCTTCCTCGCCGACAACCGCCTCGACCCCGTGCGCCTCAAGGGCCTCCTCAACCGCGAAAGCCGCGCCAAGGTGCGCTACGACCGTGCCCGCCGCGCCCTCCTCGGCATCGAAGAGGACGCGGCCGAGGTTGACGATGGCGACGGCGAGGAAGAGGGCGTCTGACCCACGCCGCGCCTGCCCTCATTAACGGCGCCGGCCTGGGAATTGCGCCAGGCGCAAGCCGCGGCCTAAGATTTGTGTCGTGGAAGATGATCTAGGCGTCGACCTCTCGGAAGTCCTCAACGTCGTCAACACCGCGGAAGTCTTCATCGTCATGTTTGTAGTCTTCGAGCGGCGGCTGCTGGTTGACACGCGCTCATCGAGCGACGAGCCGCCGCTCGTCCAGGTCGTCGACCGGGCCCGCAGCTCCGAGGAGCGCTTCCGCGAGCTGCGCCGCCTGCGGCCCCGCTTCCCGGCGCCGGACCGCCTCGTCGCCTTTCACTGGCCCCGCAGCATCCGCACCTTCGTCGACGCCGGCGTCTGGGGCGCGATCGAGGAGCGTCTCCGCTCGCTCGGCGCCGCCGAGAGCACCTGCCAGGCCGTCATCTCCGAGCTCCGCTGGGAGGAGCGCAGCGAGGAGCTGCGGGCGGTGCGTGGCGAGGAGCCTTACCGCACCCTGCGCGGCATGTCCGCCTCATGAGCGAAAACGGCGCCCAGGGCCGCGTCGTCGACCTGCGCAGCGATACCGTCACGAAGCCGACGCCCGCCATGCGCGCGGCGATGGCCAGCGCCGAGGTCGGTGACGACGTCCTCGGCGACGACCCGACCGTGAAGCGGCTCGAGGCGATCGCAGCCAAGCGCCTCGGCAAGGAAGTTGCCCTCTTCGTCCCCAGCGGCACCATGGCCAACCTCGTGTCGCTGCTGAGCTACTGCAGCCGCGGCGACGAGGCGATCGTCGGCAGCCAGGCTCACGTCCTCCAGGTCGAGGTCGGCGGCGCCGCCGGCCTCGCCGGCGTCCAGCTCCGGCCCGCCGCCAACGACGAGCGCGGCCGCATGGAGCCGGCCGAGGTCCGCCGCCTCGTCCGCGCGCCCCAGACTTACGGGCCGCGCACCGCCGCCATCTTTATGGAGAACACGCACAACATCTGCAACGGCGCCGCCCTGCCTGCGAGCTACGCGGCCGAGCTCGCCGCCATCGCCCACGGCGCCGGCGCCGCCCTCCACATCGATGGCGCCCGCATCTTCAACGCCGCCGTCGCCCTCGAGACCACCGCCGCCGCCCTTGCCCAGGACGCCGACTCGGTCAGCTTCTGCCTATCGAAAGGGCTCTCCTGCCCGATCGGCTCCCTGATCTGCGGCAGCGCCGACTTCATCGAGCGCGCGCGCCGCGTCCGCCGCACCGTCGGCGGCGCCATGCGCCAGGTCGGGATCATCGCCGCCGCCGGCATCGTCGGCCTCGATGAGATGGTCGACTGCCTCGCCGACGACCACGCCAACGCCCGTCTCCTCGCCGACGGCCTCGCAGCGATCGCCGGCATCGCCATCGACCCCGCCCTCGTCCAGACCAACCTCGTCTTCTTCGAGGCTGAAGGCATCGACGGCGCCGCCCTCGCCAAGGGCCTCCGCGACCGCGGCGTGCTCAGCAGCGGCAGCGGCGCCCGCCTGCGGATGGTCACCCACCACGGCATCGAGCGCGAGGACGTGGAGTACGTCCTCGAGAACGTCCGCGAGGTGGCCGCGTTACTAGCTTGAGACCGCTCGCACTCCTCCTCGTCGGCGCCGTCATCTTCATCGCGGCCTGCGGCAGCGCCGCCGGGCCGCCGACCTCGGACGTCGCCGGCAGCCCGCCCTGGCCCGACGCCGAGCGCCTCAGCTACCTCCTGAAGAACAAGCGGGGCGATGTCGTCGGCCGCGGTGTCCTCAGCGTCGCGGTGGCGGGCGGTAGCGCCAGCCTGAGCCAGAGCTTCAGCGGCGAGAGCGGCAGCACGGATGCGATCGGCGTCGTCGTCGATAGCCGCAGCCTCAAGCCCATCTCCTCTCGCCGCGAGATCGTCACCGCCGACGACAGCGAGCTCGTCGAGGTCTCCTATAGCGAGGCCGGCGCCCTGATCAAGAACGGCGACAAGCAGAGCGGCCTCAGCGTCCCCGAGCACGCCTACGACAACGACAGCTCCCTCTTCCTCTGGCGGACGCTGCCCTTCGCGCCCGGCTACGAGGCGTCTTACATCACGATCATCACGAACCGGCGCGATCGCCAGAGGGTCAGCCTCGCCGTCACGGGCAAGGAAAGCGTCGAGGTCCCGGCCGGCCGCTTCGACGCCTGGCGCTTAGAGGTTAAAACCGGCAACGCCGACCAGGTCGCCTGGTTCGCCGACACGCCCTCGCGGCCGCTCCTGCGCTACGACAACGACCGCGGCCTGATCTTCGAACTCGAGCAGCTCCCTTAGGCGATCAGGCGCTTACTTCCACAGGCAGCCGCGTCCCGCCGCCTTAGCCTCCGCCTCGAGGTCGAGGATCGCCGTCCGGTAGCGGCCATCGGCCCGCCAGGCTTCTGCGAACCCCTCTGCCACCAGCGTCGCGTCCAGGGAGAGGCCGTCCTCGAGGAAGACGTAGCGCAGGCTGCGGCCGCCGTCGTCGCGGTCGCGCGCGTCCGGCAGCAGGAGGACCGTATCGCCGAGGAGCGATTCGTTGCGGTCCTTGGCTTCGCGGTAGCAGCGCTGGCCGCGCTCCGGCGTATCGATGCCGTAGTAGCGCACGCGCACCGTCTGCCCCCCGAGGCTCACCTCGATCGTGTCGCCGTCGACGATCTCCTCGACCCGCGCCGATTCGAGATCGGCGAGGCTCAGGCCCTGCGGCAGCGTCAGGTAGGCCGGCCGCGGCTCGGGCGGCGGCCGCTGCGCGTCCCGGCTCGCGATCGCGTACGGCAGGCCGGCGACGATTGCCACGCCTGCGAAGAGTACGAGGACGAAGGCCCAGCCGGGCCGTCGCCCGCGAACGGAGCGGCCGCGGCGGCTCAACTAAGGCTGCGTGCCCTGCCGGCGATCCAGGCGATCTCGAAGCCGTCCGGCGCCGGCCGGCCGCCCTCGATCGCCGCGTCGGCGAAGACGATCGCCAGGCCCCGGTAGCGCTGGCGCTCGCCCGCCGCCAGGCCGATCGCCGCGGCCGCCGCGCCCCGGTCGCCGGCCCAGTCGGCGAGCCGCTGCCGCACGTCCCAGTCGTAGGTCTCCGCGCCGGCGGCAAGCGTCAGGCAGGCGGCGTAGGCAGACGGCGGCGGCAGGGAGCCTTCGAGGCGCACGTCGGCGCCCGCGAACGTCCCCAGCAGGGGCCCGACGCTGCCCTGGAGGAAGCGGGCGTAGCGCGGGTCGGTGCCGAACGGCTCCAGCGCCGCGTAGTCAGCGAGCGCGTAGTAGAGGGCGAGGTCGAAGTCCGAGCCCGCCTCGCCCTCGATAGCGCCGCCGCCGAGGACGCCCGGCAGGGCGAGAAGCCCGCCCGCCGCGTCCGTCAGCTCCCGACGCGCGTCCGGCGCCACCTCCGAGGCGATGGCGATCAGGTCCAGATGGACGATCGTCTCGCTCAAAGAGGCGCGTCCGGCGGGCCCGGCACCGGCTCCGAGACGATGCAGATCAAATCTAGGTGGACGACCGCCTCACTCACAGCGGCTCGTCCGTCGGGCCCGGCGGCTGGTAGATCGGCCGCGTGATCCCCGGCCGCGACCAGCGGTCGCGTCCCTCGCCCTCCGCCTCCGCCGCCGGCGCTCGTGGCGGCGGCGGTGCTGGTGCCCGCGGCGGTGGCGGCACCTCCTCGGTCGTCGTCGTCGGCGTGAACGGCACCGCGATCGCCTCGCGCCGGTCCCGCTCAAAGGTCGTCGTGCCCGTCTGGAGGACGCCGTCGGCGAGCTCGATGACGCGCTGCGCCTTCTCCATCACGAGGCGGTCGTGGGTCGTCGTGATGATCGTGACGTTCTCGCGCTCGATGACGTCGAGGAGGAGCTGGAAGATCGCCTCCGCCGTCGTCGAGTCGAGCTCGCCGGTCGGCTCGTCGGCGAGGATCAGCGCCGGCTTGTTGGCGAGGGCGCGCGCGATCGCGACCCGTTGCTGCTCGCCGCCCGACAGCTCGTAGGGCCGGTGCTGGGCCCGCCGCGTCAGGCCGACGAGCTCCAGGAGCTCGTTCGTGCGCCGTACGCGCTCGCGGATGCCGGCGCCGGCGATCCGCAGCGCCAGCTCGACGTTCTCGTAGGCCGAGAGCAGCGGCAGCAGTCCGAAGGACTGGAAGACGAAGCCGAGCTTGTGGCGCCGCAGCTCCGTCAGCTCCGCCTCGCTCATCGCCGAGACGTCCTGGCCGTCGATGAGGACGCGGCCGCTCGTCGGCTTGTCGAGGCCGGCGACCATGTTGAGCAGCGTCGTCTTGCCCGAGCCGGAGCGGCCGATCACGGCAACGAAGTCGCCGCGCTCGACGCTGAAGCTGACGTCTCGCAGGGCGTAGATCGTCCCGTCGCCGACCTCGAAGGCGCGGCTAACGGACTCGGCCTGGACGAAGCCCGCCGCGGCCGTCAAGCGTCGCCCCCTTCCGGCCTGGCGCCCTCGGGATAGACCTCGATGCGGTCACTCTCGATCCGCAGGCGGGCGCGCTCCTTCACGTCCAGGCGCTCCAGGTACTCCTTCGGTATCTGAAGCCGGCCCGTGCGGTCGACCACCGCGTACTCGTCATGATAGACATAAGCCTGGCGACCCTCGAACGAGATGCGGCGGAAGCTCTCGGTGCTGATCCTGCCGTCGCGGATCGCCACGACGCGCTCGACTTGATTGGCGATCGCCGGGTCGTGCGTGACGATGACGATCGTCACGCCGAGGTCGCGGCTCAGGGAGCCCATGAGGTCGAAGATCTCGCTCGCCGTCTGGGAGTCGAGCTCGCCCGTCGGCTCGTCCGCCAGGAGCAGGGGCGGGTCGTTCGCCAGCGCCACTCCGATCGCTACCCGCTGCTGCTCGCCGCCGGAGAGGCGGTCCGGCCTGGCGTCGAGGCGGTGCGAAAGCCCCAGGGCCGCCAGCAGCTCCCGTGAGCGCGTCCGCGCCGGGCCCGGCTCCACGCCATCGAGGATCATCGGCAGCTCGACGTTCTGGACGGCCGTGAGATAGGGCAAGAGGTTGCGCGCCGTCTGCTGCCAGACGAAGCCGACTTCGCGGCGGCGGTAATCGACGAGGTCCGCCGCCGTCATCGTCAGCAGGCTGCGGTCGCCGACGCTCGCTTGGCCGGCGCTCGGCGTGTCGAGGCCGGCGAGGATGTTGAGCAGCGTCGTCTTGCCGGAGCCGGAGGCGCCGACGATCGCGATCAGCTCGCCCCGCCGCACGCGCAGGTCGAGACCCCGCAGGGCGACGACCTCGATCTCGTTCTGCTTGAAGATCTTGAAAAGGTCTTCGCAGAGGATGTAGTACTGGTCGGGTGCTGTCGCCGGGTCCGCCGGCCGGCCGAGGTTCGTCGTCATCTGCTCCCCTAGGTCTCGCCGATTCGCAGCACGCGGTGCAGTGCCAGGCGCCAGTAAAGTAGCACGACGATTCCGATCGTAACAAGAAAGGCGAGTCCAAGGACCAGCCAGGCCGCGCCCACGGTCAGCCAACTAACCTCCAGGACCAGCGGCGGCAGCGCCTCGTCGCCCGTCTCCGTCAGCCCCATGTAGCGGATCATCAGCCGGCCCAGGTAGAGGCCAAAAACGGTGCCCGCCGCCATGCCGAGGCCGATGACGAAAGCCTGCTCGAAGCCGACGACGGAGGCGATCTGGCGGCGCGAGAAGCCCATGGTCCGCAGGACGGCGAACTCGAGCGTCCGCCGCTGCGCCGTGAGGTAGGAGTAGATCAAGAAGCCGATCGCGCTGAGGAGGAGGATCGCCGCGAAGCTGATGAAGAGAATGCCCTCCCAGCCGGCGGCGACCAGCGGGTCCTCGTCCTGGGCCTGCTTGATCGCCTCGAAGCTCACGACCTGCGCCTGGATCGCGCCCGTGGCCACGGCGCTGCGGGCCAGCGCCTCCGTCTCGGCGCCGGCCGTCAACCAGGCCTCGTCGGCGTAGAAGATCGGCGCGCGCGGGCTGCGGTTGATCGCCGCCACGAGCCGGTCGAGGTTGGCGACCAGCGCCGGCGCCGAGCGCGTGTCGGCCAGCGTCGGGAAAAGGTCGAAGCTGCCGGCGATCTCGAGCTCGATGTAGCTGCCGCCGATGAAGGCCGTCGTCGTATCGCCCACCGCGAGCCCGCTGCCGCCGGCCAGCGGGCTCGCGAGGAACCGCCGGCTCGCCAGCACCGCCACGGGCCGCTCCGCCGCCCGCGGCCATAGGCCGTGGGTTTGGGGCCGGCCCCGCACCGGCCGCCAGCTGAGCTCGGCCGCTGTGCCCGCCGGCGTGGCGATCGTCCTGACCTCGTCCGCGAGGTCCAGCGTCAGCCCTTGCACCGCCTCCCAGGCGCCGTCCGTCCCGTAGTCCTCGATGAGCGTTCCTGCCGGAAAGGGCAAGCTGCGCCGCTCCGGGTCGTGAAGCAGCCGCTCCGCGGCGCCGCTGCCGACGATCCCGGGCGTCGCGCTCGTCTGGAGGTCGTCGACCTGGATCGTACCGCCGCCGAGGGAGACGCGGCTGATGAAGCGGACGGCGAGCGACTCCAGCGCCAAGGGCGCCTGCGGCGGGCTGGTGGCGAACTCGAGGTTGGCGAAGCTCCGCCGGGGCGCGCTCAGGTCGCCGATCAGGAAGCTCCAGCCCGGCGCCAGCTCCGCCCCTTCCGTCGGCCCGAGGTCGACGATGAAATAGCGCCCGGTCGCGTCGCGCAGCTTCGCCGCGAGGCCGCTGCGGCCGTTGAGGTCGACGGGGTTCAGCCAGACGCCGAGCCAGCGCGCGTCCGCCGGCAGGGCGATGCCCGCCGCCGCCGGCGTCTCATCCTCGGCAAGCTTGCCGAGGATGCTGGAGAGCGACCCGGAGGCGAAGTCACCCCGAAAGTAGGCGACGTCGCCCAGGCTCGCCGGGTCGACGCCGATGATATCGAAGTTCAGCCGCTCGGCGCTGCCGGTGAGCCGGGCTACCGGGCTCACGCTCTCGGCGCCGAGCTCGCTTGCCACGGTCGCCGCGAGGTCGGCGGGGCCGGCCGCGTCGAGGCTGCGGAGCGACGCGAGGCGGATCGGCGCCCCGGCCTCGTACTCGGCCCGGTCGCGGTAGCTGCGGCTCACTGTCGCGCCGAAGCTCGCGGCGAAGGTGCCGACGGCCGTCGCCAGCATCAGCAGCAGGACGAGCCTCGAGTAGTGCGACGGGTTGCGCACGAGCTGCCACATGCCGATGAGGACGGCCGTGCCCTGCACCCGCGCCAGGATCGTGGCCAGGCCGCCGAGGACCAGCGGAAAGAGCCTCAGGAAGAGGTAGCCCGCGGCGAGGATGAAGAGCGCCGGCGTCGTCAGGAGGATCGGGTCTACCGCCCGCTCACCGAAGAGGCGCTCCGTGACGAGGCCGCCCTGGCGGTCGAGCTGATAGAGAAGGAGCAGCGCGGCTGCCTCGACCACGACGACGTCGACGTAGTAGCGCGTGATGAACGGCTGCTTCTGGGGCCGCACGGACGCCACCTTCTGCTGGACCATGGTCCGCTTCGTTGCCTGGTAGGCGGGCCAGAGGAGCGCTGCCAGCGCCAGGACGGCGCCGCTCGCCGCCCACAGGTAGGCCGTCCCGGAGAGGCTGACGCTGAGGTTGGCGCCGCCGCTGAGATCGGCGAAGGGCGGCGTCTGGCCGAGGAGGCTGATCACGCCCGCGGCCAGCGGCGGCCCCAGCGCGAGGCCGATCGCCGCGATCGTCAGCCCCTCGACCAGGTAGACCTGCATGATCTGCCTCGTCGTGGCGCCGCGGCTCTTGAGGAGGGCGATCTCGCCCGCCTGGCGCTCGACCAGCATCGTCGCGACCATGAACAGGTAGTAGAGGACGATCGCCGCGATCTGGAGGACGAGCACGAGCAGCGGGATCCGCGTGAAGAAGAGCTTCTCGTCGTAGGTCGCGAGCGTCCGGGGCAGCTCCGTGCGCGCCGAGGTGCGGAGGACGTTGCTCTCGATCTGCCGGCTCAGGCCCTGGACGGAGAGGCGGACGCTCTCGGCGTTGGCGGGGCTGATCCGGCTCGTATCCAAGTAGACGAGCTGCCAGAAGTCGCTCGACATCGTCGGCAGATAGGCGGCGATCGCTTCGAAGAAGGTCGCCTCCGGCACGAAGAAGGGGAACGTCGCCCAGCCCGGTGTCTCGAAGAGGAACACGTCCCGCAGGCCGAGCCAGTAAGGCCCCGTCTCGTCAACGGGCTCGAGTATGCCGACGATCGTGACATGCACCGGCGCCGCCTCCGGAAGCCAGAACGGGTGGAGGTCGAAGCGGTCGCCCAGGCGCAGGCCGGTCGCGCGCGCCGCGGCGCCGCCCACCGCGACTTCCAAGTCCGGCGCCGTCGTGCCATCGAACGCCGCCGGCCGCGGCAGGCGGCCCTCGCCGATCTCGACCTGTGCCTCGAGGCCGCTGAAGAACTGGAAGTGGGCCCGCGGCCTTCCCTCGTCCTCGGCGACCGGCGCTCCCGGCGCCGTCGGGAAGAAGGTCGCGCTGCGGGCGGCGCTGGTCTGGCCGGCGACGATGGCGCCGATCGCGCCGTCGACGGCGGACTCGATGAACTGGCGGTTCTTACGCTGGGTCGCTTCCTCCGAGCCGGCGGCGGCGGTGCGGATCAGGATGTTCGTGTCGTCGGCGCCGGCCTCGCGCAGCGCGAAGGAGAGGCCGAGGTCGCGGATCGCGTTCGTGTAGATCGACGTAGTCGACATAAGCGCGGCAGCGAGCACAGCGCCGACCGTGATGGCGACGAGGAGCGGCGCATTCGTGGCGACTCGTCGCGCCACCATCGGGATAACGCTGAGAAGGGAGGTCATAGTGACCGCTCAATTCTTGCATGGCGGCCGGGGGGCGGCAAACCTGGTCAGGCGTCGTCTGCATCGCCCGCATCGGTCGGGCGCGGCGCCGGCGGCGCTCCCTGATGAAAGGCGCGCGTGTAGAGGAGGAGGGCCGGCAGGAGAACGGCGCCGGCAGCGTACAGCGACGCCCGCAGCGAGACGAAGTTGCCGAGCGCTCCCAGCATCGGCCCGCCGGCGATCTGACCGAACGAGTTCGTCTGGCTGTTCATCGAGATCACCGTCGCCCGCACGCTGGAGTGGGTGTTCTGGTTGAGCCAGGCCAGCTGCAAAGGGTCGTAGGCCCAGCTCACCGAGACGATGGTCCAGTAGGCGATCAGGCCGATGAGGAAGTCGCCGCCCGCCGCGAAGAGGATCAAGGCGCCCGCCTGTAAGGCGTTGATCAGGAAGAGGCCGCGCGCTACAACGCGGTGGCTGTTCGTGTCCACGCGCCGGCGGAGGAACCCGACCGCGACGATGCTCAGGACCATCGAGCCCATCCTCACGACGCCGAACCAGATGACGGGATTGAGGTCGCCGACCGCCGGGAAGCCGAGGTTGTCGATGAAGTGCGCCACCCAGAGCCGGTCGAAGCCCTCGCTCGCCATCCCGCAAAAGAAGGTGATCGCGAAGACGGTGAGGAGCAGCGGCGACCGCTTCACGAGGCCGGCGCCGGCCAGGAACGTGCCCGAGAGGGCCTAGAAGGAGCCGCGTCCCGCCGCCGGCTGGCGTTGAAAGCTGCTCTCCGGCATCGTCAGCGCCAGGAACGCCCCGAAGACCAGGAAGAGGCCGCCGCCGACGATGATCGGCAGGTTGAGCTGCGCCGTCCCGAGGCCGATGCCGATTGGCAGCGCGATCAGCCGCATCACCTGGTCGAGCTGGGCGCTGCGCAGGTAGAGGGGCCCCGTGCTCGCGACGCCCACCTCGTCGGCGATCCAGGCCTGGCGGGCGCCGCTGACGAACGTGTAGCCCGTGCCCCACACGACCTGGGCGAGGAGGATCGTCTCGAACTGCGGTACGGCGCTGATCATCAGGCCGCCGCCGACGAGGAAGACGCCGACGATGATCGAGGAGCCACCGGCTGTAGACGTCGGCGAGGATGCCCGTCGGCACCTCCCCGAGAAAGATCGTCGCCTCGAGGACGGTGCCCACGAGGACGAGCTGGAGCGGGTTTAAGTCCGCCTCCTGGGTCTGGAAGATCAGGCTGACGCTGACGACGATCGTGAAGAAGAAGGCGTAGCCGCCCGAGAGGACCAGATAGAGAGGCACCGCGGGGAGCTCTCGGCGTCGAAGCACGCGGCGATGATAGCGGTCTGCCCGCCTCTTAGTACAGCGGCCCGGCCGGCCGCGAAGGGCGTCGCGCGGTCGGGCCGCCGTCGCCGCTTGACGCTATAATCGCCGCGTGAGCTCCCCCTTACTCGCCGTCTTCGATGGCCACGGCATCATCCACCGCGCCTACTACGCCCTCAAGGGCGCGCCTCTGGTCGCGCGCAAGACGGGCGAGAACACGAGCGGCGTCTTCGGCTTCACCAACACCCTGCTCTCCGTGATCGACGACCTCAAGCCCACGCACCTCGTCGTCGCCATGGACCTCCCCGGCCCGACCTTTCGTCACGTCCGCGACGCGACCTACAAGGCGAGCCGCTTCGAGAACCTCAGAGCCCAGGTGCTGCGCTCCCTCGCCGTCGTGCCCGAAATCGAGGACGGCGCCAAGGCGGCGATCGCCGGCGTTGTCGCGGCGGCGGAGGGCCGCGACCAGATCCGCAGCAGCCTCCTCGAAGCCGCCGCCGCGGCCGGCCTGCCCGACACGGCGCGCAACGGCCTCGAGCAGGCGCTGGAGCCCGTGCAGGTCGCCTGGGACATCGGCGGCCAGATCGGCCGCTGCCTGGAGATGATGGAGGCCTTCAACATCCCCGTCTTCAGCGCCGAGGGCTTCGAGGCGGACGACGTCATGGGCACCCTCTCACTCCAGGCCGCCGCCGCCGGCGCCGAGACCTACCTCGTGACGCTCGATAGCGACCTGATCCAGCTCATCGGGCCCGCCGTATCCGTCTACATGCTGCGGCCTTACCAGCGCGACAAGGTGATCTACGACGCCGTCGCGGCGCGCGAGCGCTACGGCTTCGAGCCGCCGCGCATAATTGACTTCAAAGGCCTGCGCGGCGATAGCTCCGACAACATCCCCGGCGTGCCCGGCATCGGCGACACGACCGCGACCAAGCTCCTCACGCAATTCGAAAGCGTCGAAGGCATCTACGCCCGACTCGATGAGGTGAAGCCGGACAAGCTGCGCGAATCGCTGCGCGCCAACCAGGCCCAGGTCGGTCACGCCAAGGAGATGGCGACGATCCGCACCGACGTCCCGGATGTCGTCCTCGACCTGGAAGACGCGCGCGTCGGCCGCTACGACCGCCAGCGCGTCCTCGACCTCCTGCGCGACCTTGAGTTCCGCACCCTCGTGCCCCGCCTGCCGCCGGCCGAGGCCGACTTCGCCGCCCCGGCCGTTCCTGCCCCACTGGTCGAAACCTCATACTCGCTCGTAACGAGCGAGGCGGAGCTCGACGCCCTCGGCGAGCGCCTCACCGCCGCCGGCCGCTTCGCTTTCGACATCGAGGGCGCCGGTAGCATCAGCCCGGCCCACGCTCACGTCGCCGGCCTCGCCTTCGCCGTCGCGCCCGGCGAGGCTTTTTACGTCCCCGTAGGACACCAGCCCGCCCTCGGCGGCCCGCCGCAGCTCCTGCTCGATACCGTCCTCCAGCGCCTCGCGCCCCTCTTCGCCGACGCCGCGGTCGAGAAGGTCGCCCACAACGGCAAGTTCGACCTCGCCCTCCTCGTCGGCCGCGGCTTCGACCTCCATGGCTACGCCTTCGACACCCTCCTCGCCGCCTACGTCCTCGGCGAGGGCGCCCTCGGCGATACATTTCGGGCCGGCGCCGGCTCCTTGAGCCTGAAATGGCTCGTCTCGCGCCGCCTCGGCTACGAGATGAAGGAGATCACCGACCTCCTCGGCAAGAACGGCGTCAAGCAGCTATCGGTCGACCAGACGCGGATCGAGGACGCCCAGACGTACGCCTGCGAGAACGTCGACTACGCGCTCCGCCTGCGCGCGTCTTTGGAAGCCGAGCTGCGTGACCAGGGCATGTGGGAGCTCTACGACGCCATCGAGATGCCGCTCGTTTCCGTCCTCGTCCGCATGGAGGCGGTCGGCGTCGCCCTCGACGTCGCCGTGCTGCGCGAGATGTCGATCGGCCTCAACGACCAGGTGTCCTATCTCGAAGCCAAGGCCTATAGCGACGTTGGCCACGACTTCAACCTCGGCTCGCCGCTCCAGCTCTCCCAGGTCCTCTTCGACGAGCTCGGCCTGCCGAAGACGCGCAAGACGAAGCAGGGCTACACCACCGACGCCCAGGCGATCGAGGGCCTGCGCGGCGTCCACCCGGTCATCAATACTATCCTCGAGTGGCGCCAGCTGACGAAGCTGCGCTCGACCTACATCGACACGCTGCCCGGCGCCGTCGACCAGCGCGACGGCCGCATCCACACCACCTTCGATCAGGCCGTCGCCGCCACCGGCCGCCTCTCCTCGAACAACCCGAACCTCCAGAACATCCCCGTGCGCAGCGAGCTCGGCGGTCAGGTGCGCCGCGCCTTCGTCACCCGCGACGTCGGCGCCGACCCCTACCTGCTCTCGGCCGACTACTCCCAGATCGAGCTGCGCATCCTCGCCCACATCTCGAAAGACCCCCGCCTGCTCGAGGCCTTCGACAACGACGAGGACATCCACGCCGCCACAGCCTCGCAGGTCTTCAGCGTCGCCATCGAGGACGTGACGCGGGAGATGCGCAGCCGCGCCAAGGTATTCAACTTCGGCGTCCTCTACGGGCTCACCGACTTCGGCCTCGCCCAGCGCGAGGGGATCAGCCGCGAGGAGGCCGGCGCCTTCATCAAGCGCTACTTCGAGAAGTACGAGGCCGTGAAGCGCTGGCGCGACGAGGTCGTCGCCGAGACGCGCCGCGACGGCTACGCCGAGACCCTGGCCGGCCGCCGCCGCTACATCCCCGACATCCACGCGACCAACTTCAACGTCCGCATGGCGGCGGAGCGGGTCGCGATTAACATGCCGATCCAGGGCACCGCCTCCGACATCATCAAGATCGCGATGATCCGCGTCGACGCCGAGCTGGCAGAGGCCGGCTTCGAGACAAAGATGCTCCTGCAGGTGCACGACGAGCTGATCTTCGAAGGCCCGTCATCAGAGCTCGACCGCCTGCGCGAGCTCGTCCTCCGCGTCATGCCCGCCTCCCTCGACCTCGACGTCCCCCTCAAAGTAGACGTGAAGGTCGGCAAAAACTGGGCCGATACGGACTGAGGGCAGGCCTGCTTTGTCATGAGCCTCGAAGAGCGCCATGAGATTGAGGTAAAGGTACCTCTTCCGTTCTTCCTCAGGGCCGAAGGGGTGTTTGAGGCTCCTTAAGAGAAACTCTGCGACCCGCCGCATGATGCTCAACTTGTTTCTAGGCGGGTCCGGATCGAGTTTGAGACTTGGGAGCCGCCCCGGTTGACAGACGCGGACTGGCACTGGCCTCAGACGCTACTTGTGATTCAGATTGAGTCACCAAGTGCTGGAAATGACGTCGTTAACCAGTTCGCTATTCAAGACTGCCTGAAGATCTCGAACCGAGTCATAACGTCCTATCAGGCTGCTACCACCGATTGGCAGAACTCCGGGCTCATATCCGTACTAGGCACAGCGTATCTCCAGCTAAACGCCGAAATCCTCGTCGACGGCGAAAGCGTCCGCGATAGATGGCCATCGCCTAGCTTCTTCTCAATTCCGCTAAACGATCAGGAAACCAAGAAATTCCAGGATCTGCTCGGAGGCGCACCACTACCGCTCGATGAGTTGTTTCATACTCATTCATTCGTTTCTCTGGAGCGTGAGGATTACTCGATATCGGTAATCAACAATGCCGCCGCTGTCGAGATCCGACTCACGGAAGAGGTGCTCTTTTCTTGAAGTGAGAGGTACACCCGCAAGTCAAATCAGTGATTATCGCCGCCTGACACTCGGAAGGAAGCTAGGCCACTACTTTTCGGATGCTAGGTTTCAGTGGAGTAATCACACAGGCTTCCTGGAAGCTCTAAAGCAAGATATCAATGCAGTGCGAAACAAGATCCTGCATCATGGACATCTCGCTACTTTCGAAGAGGCGCTCACGGCGAATACTGCTGCGAACGACTTTTTGAGAATGGATCAGTGGATCAGCACCACAGATCTGACGAATCAGATATGAAGGACGCTACCGCCGCCCTCGACCGGTCCTGGCGCTCAGGGTTGGGCGCAGAGCGCCAGCCCTGACGGGAGCGCGAGGGGGGGGGTGTCCCCTCGCAATCTTCATATAGGCTCAGCCGCGAGCCGCCCGCAGGGCGTGCGACGTGGCGGCCGTCGGCAGCACCGCAGCGCGTTATCATGTCGAGACGCCATGCCTGAGCTGCCGGAAGTAGAGACGATACGCCGCGACCTCGAGGGCCGCATCCTCGGCCGCAGCATCACCGCCGTGACGATCGCGCCCGACTCCGGCAAGCCCGTGCCCGTGATCAAGGGCACCGACGAGGCGTCGTTCCGCGAAGGCATCGTCGGTGCCCGCATCGACGGCGTCTCGCGCCGCGGCAAGTACCTCGCCCTCAACCTCGATACCGGCGCCATGCTCGTCGTCCACCTGCGCATGACCGGCGCCCTCCTCCACCGAGCCGCCGAAGCGCCGCCCGACCGCTACCTGCGCGCCGTGCTCGCTCTCGACGACGGCTCCGAGCTCCGCTTCGCCGACCTGCGCAAGTTTGGCGGCCTCTGGCTCGTCGACGACCTCGAGGAGGTCACGACCGGCCTCGGCCCCGAGCCTTTGAGCGAGGGCTTCACCGAGGCGGCACTCGCCGCCGCCCTCGCCGGCCGCAAGGCGCCGGTCAAGTCGATCATCCTCGACCAGCGCCGCGTCGCCGGCATCGGTAACATCTACGCCGACGAGGCCTGCTTCGCCGCCGCCATCGACCCCCGCCGCCACGGCGCGACGCTGACCGATGCCGAGGTCGCCCGCCTCCACACCGCCGTGCGCGACGTCCTCCTCGCCGGCGTCGAGAGCCGCGGCGCTAGCTTCCGCGACTACATCGACGCCTCCGGCGGCGCCGGCAGCATGCAGGCCCACGTCAAAGTCTTCCGCCGCACCGGCAAGCCCTGCTACGTCTGCGCCACGCCGATCGAGCGCACGAAGCTCGGCGGCCACAGCACCCACTTCTGCCCAACGTGCCAGCGCTAGCCTTCACCGACCAGCGGGGGCGCCTGCGCCGCATCGTCGAGAACGCCCTCGAAGGCTGCACCTACGACTCCTCCCGCGAGGAGGAGGGCCGCCTCCTCCTCGTCGAGGCGCGACGCCAGGCCGACGGCGCCCGCGTCTACCTGCGCTTCCGCGGCGTCGAGCGCTCCGAGGCGACGGCCGACCCGGCGCCCGGCAGCGCCATTCGCCTCGGCGGCGTCGGCGCCCCGCGCGGCAGCGGCATCCTCGACTTCTTCATCCCCTTCCGGCGCCTCTTCCGGCCGCGCTCGAACGCCCTGCGCGTCAGCCTCGCGGTCGGCAGCGCCCGCATCGACGTCGTCTGCGAGGACGCCGAGTGGTGGGAGGAGCCGGGCCCGCCCTTGCCGGCGAACGGGAGCGACGCTTGAGCGCGGCGCCGCGCCACGACGCGATCACGGACGTCGCCGGCATCAGAGTCGGCCACTGGACCGACGCCGCGGCCGCGACCGGCTGCACCGTCATCCTCTGCGAGGGCGGCGCCGTCGGCGGCGTCGACGTCCGCGGCGGCGCCCCCGGCACGCGCGAGACCGACCTCCTGCGCCCCGGCATGCTCGTCGACGCGGTACACGGCGTGCTCCTGACCGGCGGCAGCGCCTTCGGCCTCGATGCCGCCGGCGGCGTCATGCACTGGTGCGAGGAGAGGGGCATCGGCCTCGGCTTCGGCGGCGCCCGCGTGCCAATCGTCGTCGGCGCCAACCTCTTCGACCTCAACCTCGGCCGCAGCGACGTGCGCCCCGACGCCGCCTCCGGCTATGCCGCCGCTGCCTCCGCGACGGACGGGCCCGTGGCGGCGGGATGCGTCGGCGCCGGCACCGGTGCGACGGTCGCGAAGGCGCTCGGCCTCGACCACGCCTTCAAAGGCGGCATCGGCAGCGCCTCCGAGGATCTCGGAGGCTTCGTCGTCGCGGCGATCGCCGCCGTTAACGCCGGCGGCGAGATCGTCGACAGCAGCGACGGCTCCGTCATCGCCGCCCCTCGCGGCGCCGACGGCAGCTTCGTCGATACGCTCGCCGTCCTGCGCGATGGCGCCGCCGCCACGAGGCCGGAGAGCACCACCCTCGCCGTCGTCGCGACCGACGCCCGCCTCAGCAAAGAACAGGCGAACCGTCTCGCGACTCTCGGCCACGACGGCTTTGCGCGCGCGATCCGCCCCGTTCACACGCTGAGTGACGGCGACGTCTCCTTCGCGCTCGCGACCGGCGGTGCCGGCCCGCCGGACCGCTCCCGCCTGCGCGCGATTGAGGCCTTCGCCTCCCGGGCGGTCGAGCGCGCGATCGTGCGGGCCGTACTAGCGGCGACGCCGCTCGCCGGCCTGCCGTCCGTGCGGCCGTGAACTGGCGCGCCAGCTAGTCATGTCGCAGGCGATCAACGGCGGCCGTGCTGGACCGCCGGCTCCGGCGACGCGAAACCTCCAGCCTGTCGCGCAGCCCAAGCTGGCGAGCCAGTCAGGCCGAAGGGTGATGTGCGACGGTCGTGTTAGACCGCCCGCCTGGCCACGCGAAACCTCTAGCCTGTCGCGCAGCCCAAGCCCACTTGTTCGCCGGTCATGTCGAAGGCGCTTAACGGCGGTCGTGCCGGACCGCCAGCTCTGGCTACGAAGGACTCCAGCCAGCCGCGCAGCCCAAGCTGGCGAGCCAGCCAGCTAGCTAGTCATGCCGAAGGCGCCGTAGCGGCGGCGGTGCTGGATCTCCAGCCGCTCCTCTAGCTGAGGCATCTCTTCGGCCAGGATCTCCGCCTCGCGTTGCAGGCGAGCCAGCGCCGAAGGCGTCTCGAGGAGCTCCTGCTTCTGGTCCGTCGCCACGTTGAGCTCGGCCGCGACCACGTTCGACATGATCGCCGGCTCCTCGGGCAGGACCGGCACCGGGATCGCGCGCGCGCGCTCGTCGTCGCTCTCGGCCAGTCGCGCCTGGCTCGCGAGGAGGGCGCCGACGTCGAGCAGAAGAGTGCGCGTTCCCTGCTCCGTCGGCCGCTGCCAGCCACCCATGATCGCGATCACCTGGCGGTAGTACTCGTCGAAGAGCATCGCCACTCTCTGGCCGACCATCGCCAGCGCCGGCGGCGGGTCCTCCTCGTCCGGGTAGAGCTCGATGTCGCCCATCAGGTACTCCGCCTCGCGGCGGTCGAGCGACGTTACCCGGAAGCGCTCCGTGCCGCGACAGACGATCTGGTAACAGTTGCCGCGGTGCGGCGCCGGGATCGGGCAGCGGCCCTCCTCCATCTCCTCCACCTTCGTGACGACGGCGAGCGTGCCGACCGAGTGCGGTGTGCCCCGGCTGCTACGGCTGCGGTCCCGGACCGCGACGATGCCGAAGGGGATGCGGTCCTTGAGCGAGCGCTGGAGCATCTGCTTGTAGCGCGTCTCGAACACGTGCAGGGGGAGCGTCTGTCCCGGGAAGAGGACGAGGTCGAGAGGGAAGAGGGGAACGCGCATCGCTACTCGATAAACCGCAGCGTTCTCAAGAGCTCGAGGGCGCGGTCGTGGTCCTGCGGCGCTACCTGGACGGCTATCGGGACGCGGCCGAGAAAGAGGATCGCCCGCAGGAGGCCGCCGCGGCGTTGGAAGCTCACGGGCATGCCCGCCCGCTCGAGCTGGCCGGCCCAAACCGTCGCCTCGAGCTTGTCCCGGGCGAGCGCGACCTCGACCGGCCTGGTTGGGTCCGCCACGCCTTCGTTCTGATCCATGGGGAGATTCTAGCAGAGCCCTCGTAATTCGGCCGGAGAGCGCCCGCTTCGCGGGTCCCGGTCAGCCGGGCCGGACCGTTACGACTGGCGCCGCTCCCTCCCCAGCCGGCAGCAAGCGCTGGACGATGCCGCCTTGAAAGTAGAGCGGCAGGAAGACGGAGCCGGGCGCAACCGCGTCCGTGAGCGCCGCCGACAGGGTGAGCTCGCGGTCGCCGTTCGCGACGATCACGGGCCGGTTCTGGCCGATGCCGAGCGCGGCCGCGTCGGCCGGGTTCAGCTCGAGGAACTCCTCCCGGTGGAGCTTGTCCGCCTCGTCCGAGCGCAGCGCCGCGCCCTCCAGGCTCGTGTAGAGGGTCCGGCCCGTCGTCAGCACGAAGTGCCCCGGCGCCATCGGCGTTTGGGGCGCCGGTGGCGGCTCGACCGGCTGGAGCCGCGCCTGCAGCGGCGGGCTTGCGAGGATGCGCGTCTCGCTGGATGAGCCTGTCGCGGCTTGCTCGTAGCCGGGGACGGCAGCGCTGATCGCGCTCAGCACGGCGGCGGCGTTCCCCTCCGGCAGGGCCGCCTCCCGCCCGAGGCGCGGGCCGAGAGCTGTCGCCAGGGCGGCGAGCGTCTCGAGGCAGTCGCGCTGGTCGCCCGTCGCTCCCTCGGCGCGGTCGAGGCGGAGGAGGCGGCGGTCGGCGCTCGTGAAGCTGCCGGCCTTGCCGTAGGCCGGCAGGTCGGCGAGCACCACGTCCGCCAGCGCGCCCGTCGCCGTAAGCAGCGAGTCGATCACGACCAGCGCTTCGAGGCCGGCGAGGCTCTGCCCGACGCGGTCGCTGTCGCGCGCCTGCATTATAGGATTATCGCCCACGACGACGAGCCCTTGGACGCCGCCGGCCAGCATCGCCGCGAGGCTCTTACCGCCGCCACCCGGCCGGATGCCCATATCGCGGACGCCGCTTTGGTTAGCCTCCGACGGCAGCACGTGCAGCGATTTCGCGGCAGCGTCGCCGCGGCAGAGGATCGCGAGGTTGGCCGCCGCCTTTGCCGTCTCGCGTGCCTGGTCCGGGAAGGCCGGGTTCGGCGCGTAGACGATGGCGAGGCCGTCCGCCGACGCGGCGGCGTCTCGGAGGATCACCGCCGCCTTCGCCAGATCGGCCGCGTCGACGCCTGCCGCCTCGTCCGCGCGCAGGCCGCCCGCTCCCGCCGGCGGCGACGGCAACAGCGCCGCCAGCAGCCGGCCGAGCTCGGCGACGGCGGCGGCCTCGCCGCCGGGCCGCGGCCGCAGCCAGACGCCGCTGCGGTCGCCGCCGGCGACCCTCTGCGGGGACGGCATAATCGAGCCCGCCGGTGGCGGCTCGATGAAGTCGCAGACCTCGCCGTAGCGGCTGCTCAGGACGATCAAGCGGGCGGCGCTGCCGACGACCGCGTCCTTGACGCGCAGGGCGGCGACGTTGTGGCTCGACTCGAGGTCGTCGGCGATGACGACGACCGTAGTCGCCGTCTTGAGCTCGCTGAGGTCGGCCGCGAGCGCCGCCGTGCCGAAGGCGCCGTTCAGCGCCTCCTCGACGGCGTCGGCGGCCGGCGCCGCCGTCGAATCGACATTCTCGGTGCCGATCAGGCCTCGCGCCAGCCGTTGAGCGAGAAACGCCTCCTCGTTCGTCGCCCAGGGCCCGACCAGCAGGCCGACGGCCGAGGGCCCGTGCGCGTCGATCACGGCCGCCAGCCGCGTCGCCGCCGCGTCGATCGCGGCTTCGAAAGTCGCGGGCTTTAGCGCGTCGCCGTCGCGGACCTGATGGCGCGTGAGCCGCTCGCGCGGCTTGACCGCGTCGTAGTGAAAGCGGCCGCGGACGCAGATCTGGTCCCAGCTCACCGGGTTCAGCGGGTCCGGCTTGACCATGACCACCCTGCCGTTGCGCACGCCCATGCTCAGCGTGCAGCCGACGCTGCAGGAGTTGCAGGTCGTCGAGACCCACTCCTCGGTCTTCGCGATCCATTTGTTCGGCTTCTCGAGGAGTGTGGCGGTGGGGCAGACGTCGATGCAGGCGCCGCAGAAGTCGCAGGCCGACTCGTGGACGGGGCCGCCGGCGCCGAAGGCGATGCGGGTCGATTCGCCGCGACCGGCGAGTGTGATCGCGCCTGTGTGGCGGATCTCGTCGCAGGCCCGGACGCACTGCGTGCAGATAATGCACATCTGGGGGTCGAACTCAAGGAAGGGGTTGGCCCGGTCGGGCTCCGGCTGCTCGCTCTCGTAGTAGGTGCGCTCTTCGCCCAGCCAGGGCTCGTAGTTCGCCATCTCCAGCATCTCGTTCGTCGTCTGGAGCTCGCAGCGGTAGTTCTTGGCGCAGGTGAGGCAGCGGTGCGTTACCGTGTCGTCGCGCAGGCAGATGTCGCCCGGCTGGCAATGGACGCGCCGGTGGCAGGTCAGGCAGCGGTCAGAGTGGTTGGCGTTGATGATCGAGAGCACTGCCTGGCGCGCGTCCTTGACAACGGCCGTGTCCGTGCGCACCACCATGCCCTCGGCCACCCGGCTGGAGCAGGAGAGCTGGAGGCCGCGCGCCCCCTCGATCTCGACCAGGCAGGTACGGCAGCCGGCGTAGGGCGGCAGCCCGTCGATGTAGCAGAGGTTGGAGATGAAGGTCCCCTGCTGCTTGATGACCTCGACCAGCGGCGCGCCGGCGGCGGCGTCGATCTCGACGCCGTCGAGGCTGATCTTAGCCACGGTTCGTCGCTTGCGGCCGCGGCCCCTCGGCCGGGCGCGGGGCGGGCTGGCTGGCGATCTGGGCGTGGCTGCCGCCCGGCGGCGGCGTCTCGATCCCGGCCGCCTCAGCGTTGATGAAATCGACGATCGACTGCGGCGCCTTTGTGCCGTTCGGATAGGTGAAGTCGCTCTGGCGCAGGTGCTCGTGCGCCAGCCGCGTCAGCTCGTACTTGTCCTGATACATGTCGTCGAAGAAGTAGACCGCGTCGCGGAAGCTGCCACCCGGCTGGATCGCCTCGAAGGGGCAGGCCTCGGTGCAGAGGCCGCAGTACATGCAGATCCGGAAGTCGATCTCGTAGCGGACCTTGTCGAGGCCGCCGTCCGGCCGCGGCTCCGTCGCGACGAGGATGCAGCCGTCGGGGCAGGCCTGGGCGCAGGTGCTGCAGCCGGTGCAGAGCTCGTCGAACCAGAGGAGGTTCGTGCGGGCGCGTGCCGGGAGCGGCCGCACCTCCTCCGGGAACTGGACCGTCACGGGCGGCCGGAAGAAATGCCGCAGCGTAACCATCAGCCCTTTGGCCAGCCCAGTGCCGTACACGCCCTTACCTCCCCAGACGATTATACAGAGTCCGCTTCCTAAATGAAACGGCCTCTACGACCGGATATGCAGCTTGGCCTCGTATTTGTGAGCGGAAGCCCATGCGTGCAGGCTCAGCCTACTAGAACTGGAAGCGCGCCAAGTCCGAGGCGACGATGAGTCCCTCGAAGCCGTTGGGGTGGTCGTGGCCGTCGAGGTGGGTGACCACCACCTTCGCTGCCGGCGCCCGCTCCGCGATCGCCACGACCCCCGCCGGGCTCAGGTGCACCCCCTCGCCGGCGCAGGAGCACTCGATGACGATGACCTCCGCCCCCTCGACCGCTTCGAGGATGCCGGCGCAGAGCGTCGTGTCGCCGGAGTAGACCAGCGTGCGACCGTTGAGATCGACGCGATAGGCGAAGCACTCGAGGTCCGGCACGTGCGATACGCCCGTCGTCCGGAAGCTGAGCCCCGCCGCCGTCGCCGCGACGCCGTCGCCGATCTCGACATAACGCCGAAAGGCCGTCCGTTTCGGCAGGCTCGGGTAGGCGAGCGCCATCAGCTGCTCGCAGCGCGCCTCGATCCCCGGCGGGCCGGCGATCCAGAGGTCGCGCGTCCGCTCCTGCTGCCAGCCTTCGAGGAAGAGGAAGGGCAGGCCGAAATAGTGGTCGGCGTGGAAATGGCTGATCAGCACGAGGTCGATGACGTCCGAGGAGAGCCCGGCCTTGTGGAGCTGCTGGAGGACGGTCGGCCCGCAGTCGAAGAGATAGCGCCCGTTGACGAGGAAGGAGCTGAAGGCGCGCCCCGCCGGCGCGAAGGCGTTGCCGGAGCCGAGGAAGGTTAGATCGAGGGGTTCTCTCTTCGCTGCCATGTCTCCACCGCCGTCCGAGCTCGCGCCGCTGCCGTTGCGTCTATCTTAGAACGACCGCCTCCCAGTCGCCCCTTTCGAAGGCGGCGAGCGCCGCTTCATAGTCTGCCGGCGTGTTGAGGTCGACGTCGAGCTCGGGACGCTCGACCGCGACGATCGCCGTCTCGCCGGCGTGGCGCTCGAGCACGGCCCGCAGGCCGAGGTCCTCCTCCCGGACGGCGGCGAGCTCGGCCAGCAAAGGCCCGTTGACCAGCACCGGATGGCTTTTGTGCTCGCCGAGGCGCGGCTGGACGACCGCGGCGCCGCCCGGCAGCCGCCAACGCTCGATCAGGAGCCGCGTCAGCCATGCCGGCCGCGGCTGGTCGACGCCGAGGATGAGCACCGCCTCCACCACCGGCGCCGTCAGGGCCGCCGCGCCGCAGCGCAGCGAAGAGGCGCGCCCCTCGCGGTAGGCGGCGTTGACGACGCAGCGGGCCGGGGCGTCGGCGAGGCGGCGGCCGATCGCATCCGCCTCGTGGCCGAGGACGACGACGACCTCCGTCGCGCCCGCCGCGACCAGCTGCTCGACCTGCCACTCGACGAGCGTGTCGTCGCCCCAGGGCAGGAGCGGCTTCGGGCGGCCCATGCGCGTCGACTCGCCCGCCGCGAGGATGATCGCGGCCAGGCTCACTGCGAGTCCGGTGTGTCCAGCGCCAGGTTCGCGAGCGAGTCCGCGAGCTTGTTCTCCTCGCGCGGCACATGCTTGAAAGCGAGCTCGTCGAAGAGCGAGCGCAGCGCCAGGATGCGGTTGTGATAAGGCACGAGGCCCGGGTTCTTCACCCGGTAGCGGCCGACGGCCTGGCGGACGACCAGCTGCGAGTCGAGCCGCGCCTCAACCTGGCGGGCGCCCAGGGCCAGCGCCGCCTCCAGGCCCGCGACCAGGGCGCGGTACTCGGCGATGTTGTTCGTCGTCATGCCGATCGTCTCCGAGACGCGCTGGCGCTCGGTCCCCTGCGGGTCGATGACCACGGCGCCGATCGAAGCCCGGCCCGGGTTGCCGCGGGAGGCGCCGTCGCTGTAGACCAGCCAGGTCGCGGGCTCCGGCGCCGCAACCGTCTCCTCCGTCAGGTTCTCCGTCATGGCTTCAGGGCCACCTGCGCGTCCGCGTCGGTCACGACCACGCGGTCCACGAGCTCGCGCAGCAGCAGCTGCCGCTCCGCTATCGAGAGCGTCTCCCAGCCGGAGACCAGCATGTCGAGGGCGGCGTTGCACGTGCGGCGGCGCTCCGCCGCGGAGGCGTAGTGCCCCGCGCGCCACTCGGCGTCCTGCAGCTCCTCGTCCGCCCTCATTCGCTCCTCCGCCAGCGGCAGGCCCTGCGAGCGCAGGTCGTCGCGGCTGATCTCCTCTTTCGCCGCCGCTGCCAGGCTATGCCCCAGCTTACGATTGATCTGGACCTGGCGCTCGTGCAGCCGCCGCACCTCCGCCTGCCACTCCTTGATCATCGCCGAATCGTCGCCCGCCGTCGCCAGCTGCTTCGGGTCGATCGTCGCCAGCTGCTCGCGCACCTTCTCCTCCAGGTCCTCCGCTCGCTGCGTGTTGTAGGAGCAGGTCCCCTGGTTGGTGCGCGACTCGCACTGGTAGTAGCGGTAAGAGGCCGCCTGCTCGCTGCCGTCTCGCTGCCGCCGCCAGGCCTGACGGCGGCTGACGCCGATCATCCGGTTGCCGCAGTGGCCGCAGGTGGCGAGGCCGGAGAGGAGGAAGGGGCTCACGCTGCGCGGCGAGTAGTTCGTCCGCCGCTCGCGCAGGCGCTCCTGGACGCGACGGAAGTCGTCCGGGGAGACCAGCGCCGGGTGGGTGCCTGGTACCCGCACACCGAGGCGCTGATAGGTGCCGAGGTAAGCGCGGTTGCGCAGCAAGTCGCGGATGCTGACCATGCTCCAGGGCCGGTCGCGACGGGTGCGCAGCCCCTCTTCGTTCAGTCGCCGCGCGATCAGGCGGATGCCGAGGCCTTCTTGAAGATAGAGGCGGAAGATGTAGCGCACGACCACCGCCTCGTCCTCGACGACTTCGAGGCGGTTGCGAGCGCCGACCTTGTAGCCGTAGGGCGGCCGGCCCAGGACCTCGCCCCGCACCGCCTTGCGGCGCAGCGCCGTCCGCACCTTCTCGCCGACGCTTTCGTCCGCCGCCTTGAAGCGGCCGAGGATGGCGCCGAGCGCGTCGCCGCCCCGGTCGGTGACGAAGCTCAGCTTGCCGCCGAGGCCCTCGACCTGGAGGCAGCGCGTCGCCGCCGCGGCGGGCTCGGCCGCCAGCGTCTCCGGCGACTCCGCTACGACGATGACGAAGCCCTTCTCCGGCCGCTTCAGGTAGCTCAGGAGCTCGCCGAAGGCGGTCGTGCCGTCGCTGGGGTCTTCGGAAAACGTGGCGGCTACCTCGTAGCCTTCGGCCTCGCAGTAGTCGAGGAAGGCGCGGTTCTGGTGGGCGATGGCGTCGCCGCTTCGGCCGCCGCCGGCGCCGCGAAAGTAGCCGATCGCCCGCATCAGTTCGCGAGGATTCGCTCGCAGCTCGGGCACTGGACCAGGACGGTGCCGCCGCGCGCCCGCTGCGCGACATTGGTCGGCAGGCTGATCCGGCAGCCCTGGCAGGCGCCCCGGCTGATCACGGCCACGGCCTTGCCCTGCTTCTGCGTCCTCAGGCTCTCGTAGACGCCCAGGGCGCCGGCGTCCATGCCGGCGATACGCCGCTGGCGCTCCTCGTCCAGGGAGGCTCTCTCGTGCTCCGCCTGCGTCCGGTCAACCATCAGCTGACCCTGGTCCGCCTGCCAGGCCGCCTCGACTCGGGTCAGGTCGGCGCGCGCCGTCTCCGCTGCCTTCAGCGCCGCCTCGACCGCGTCGATGTTCAGCAGGCCCTCTTCGTCGAGCTCGCCGCGCTTCGCTTTCAGCCCTTCAACCTCGTGCTGGAGGGCGCTGAGCTCCTTCGGATTGCGCACGGAGCCGCTGTAGAGCTTCGTCTCCAGGGGCTGGACCTTCGCGTCCATGTCCGTGAGCCCCGCCTCCAGCTCGCGCTGGCGGCGCTGCAAGCTCGCGAGTTCGCTCTCGCGCGTCTGGACCAGCTCCCGAGCCGCGATCAGCTCCTCGGTTTCGACGAGGCGGTAGTCGATGTCGGCGATCAGCGCGCGCCGCGAGTCGCGGTTCAGGTCGATCTCCTGAAGAGCTAAGAGGTCGCCGGCGCTTGTCATCTTAAGTGGGGCCCTCATCGGGACGGCGGTTCTGCTGAGCGGCTTTGTCGAGGGCAGGGGAGCGGCTTGTCGACCGGATTATAGGCCGCTCGCGCGAGTCTGAACAAGGCATCGGTTGGTTTGACCGGCAAATCGAGAGAATCTATCCTTGTACCGGTGAGACAAATGCAATTCAACGTCTTCGGCCTCGTCCAGGAAGGCATAGGCTCCGCCCGAACGGTCGAAGTCGACGGCATCATCGATATCGAGGGCCGCGCTGCCGAGCACGTTGCCGGCACGGCCGACCTCCTGCGGACCGCTGCCGGCGTTCTGGTCCGCGCTCACCTGAGCCTCGTCGAGCCGGAGACCTGCAGCCGCTGCCTCGCCCCTCTGGAGGAGACCGTGTCGCTGAGCTTCGAGGAGGAGTTTCAGGCGGTTCTCGGCCCCGAGGACGAGGACCTGACGGCGGCGCTCGATCCGGAAGCCTTCACCCTTGATCCGCAGTACGTGCTTGACCTGACCGAGGCCGTGAGGCAGTATCGCGAGGTCTCACTCGTGATGAAGCCTCTCTGCCGGCCCGACTGCCGGGGCCTCTGCCCTCGCTGCGGCAAAGGCCTCAACCTCGGCGATTGCGGCTGCGAGAGCGGCGCCGAGAACGACCGCTGGGCCGGCCTCGCCGCCCTTCGCGGTGTGCTCGCGGAACGGAAGGACTGATAACAAGTGCCACCACTGCCAAAGAAACGCTATCCCAAAGCACGTCAGGGGAAACGCCGCAGCCACCTCGCGCTGAAGATCGTCGGCCTGACGAAGTGTCCCCAGTGCCAGACCATGCGCCGCCCTCACCACGCCTGTCCCGTCTGCGGGAACTACAAGGGCCGTGAGGCCGTAGAGGTCCAGGGCGCCAGCGTTGACGAATAGTCCCCTCTTCGCCCTGCCGGAGGCGGTCGACGCCAGCGTCGCCTGGCTCTTCCCCGGCCAGGGCTCCCAGGAGACGGGTATGGGCGCCGACCTCTGGCGCGCCGCGCCCGCCGCCCGCGCCGTATACGATCAGGTCGACTCCGCCCTCGGCTACGAGCTCAGCCAGGTCTGCTTCAACGGCCCCGACGAGCGGCTGAACCAGACAAGCTTCGCCCAGCCTGCCCTGTTCAGCACCAGCCTCGCCTATCTCGCCGCCGCGCTCGAGAGCGGCCGCCTCAGGCAGCGGCCGGGCTTCATGGCCGGCCACAGCGTTGGCGAGTACTGCGCCCTCGTCGCCGCGGGCGCCCTGACGCTCGCGGACGGCGCCCGTCTCGTTCAGGAGCGGGCCCGCCTCATGGCCGCGGCGAGCGAGGCGAATCCCGGCACGATGGCGGCGATCCTCGGCCTCGACGAGGCGGCCGTGGCGGCGATCTGCGCCGAGACCGGCGCCGACGTCTGCAACCGCAACCTGCCGACCCAGACCGTCGTCGGCGGCACGACGCCGGCCGTCGCCAGGGCAGTCGCCTTCGCGAAGGAGCGGGGCGGCCGCGCGATCGAGCTCGCCGTGAGCGGCGCCTTTCACAGCCACCTCATGCAGACCGCCGCCGACGCCCTCGCCGGCGCGATCGAAGCGACGCCCCTCGCCCTGCCCGGCCTGCCCGTCGTCGCCAACCTCACGGCGGCGCCGGTCGAGAGCGTCGCCGGCCTGCGCGCCGAGCTCGA
Source organism: Dehalococcoidia bacterium (assembly GCA_963664765.2). Lineage (GTDB taxonomy): Bacteria > Chloroflexota > Dehalococcoidia > DSTF01 > WHTK01 > WHTK01. Next base: position 535,879 of record CAXXWO010000006.1, read on the forward strand.
GCGCCAGGTCGTCGAGCCCGTTCGCTGGCACGAGTCCGTGGCCTTCATGGCCGCGTCCGGCGTCAGCAGCTTCATCGAGATCGGGCCCGGCCGCGTCCTCACCGGCCTCGTCCGCCGGCTCGTCCCCGGGGCAGCGCTCCTCAACCTCAGCAGCATGGCCGAGATCGCCGCGGCCGAAAGCGCCGTCAAGACCTCGGCCTAGGCGCAGTCTTGTTCAATCTCGAGGGCCGCGTAGCGATCATCACCGGCGGCAGCCGCGGGATCGGCCGTGCCATCGCCCTCGCCCTCGCCGACGCCGGCGCCAACCTGGTCCTCAACTACCTCCAGAACGACGCGGCCGCCGAGCAGACGGCGGGCGAGCTCCGCGGGCTCGGCCGCGAAGTCCTCCTCGTCAAGGGCGACGCGAGCACGGCCGAGGTCGCCCAGCGGGCCGTCGACGCCGCGATCGAGCGCTTCGAGCGGATCGACATCCTCGTCAACAACGCCGGCCGCACCGCCGACAACCTCCTCGTCCGCATGTCGGAGGAGGAGTGGGACAGCGTCATCGAGACCAACCTCCGCAGCACCTTCATCTGGACCCGCGCCGCCGTGCGGCCGATGCTGCGCCAGCGCTCCGGACGGATCATCAACATCACCAGCGTTGACGGCCTCGTCGGCAACGCCGGCCAGGCCAACTATTCCGCCGCGAAGGCGGGCCAGATCGGCTTCACGCGCTCCGTCGCGCGGGAGGTCGCCAGCCGCGGCATCACCGCCAACGCCATCGCTCCCGGCCTCGTCAAGACCGGCATGACCGAGGCCCTGAACGAGAAGCAGTGGGACGAGCTCCTCAAGCGCATCCCGATGGGCCGCCACGCCTCGCCCGAGGAGGTCGCGCCTACCGTCGTCTTCCTCGCCTCGGATGAAGCCTCCTACCTGACCGGCCAGGTCATCGCCATCGACGGCGGCCTCACCTAGGTCATGGCTGCGCCAAGACGTCGCGCTCGCGAGCTTGCCATTCAGGCCCTCTACGAGATGGAGATCGGCGGCCACGAGCCACGGTCGGCGCTCGAGCGCATGATCGACGAGTACCGCCTCTCGGCGCCGGTCGCCGACTTCGCTCGCGCTCTCCTCCACGGCGTCCTCGACCACAGCCGTGAGATCGACGCCGTCATCGAGCGCACCGCCCCCACCTGGCCCAGCGACCGCCTCGCGGCCGTCGACCGCAACATCCTCCGTATTGCGATAAGAGAATTCATGCTGGATAATCTGACACCGGTCAGCGTCGCCATCAACGAGGCGGTGGACCTGGCCAAGAAGTACGGCAGCGAGAGCTCCGGAAAATTCGTCAATGGCGTCCTCGGCTCGGTCAATAGAAGCGACCGGACCGCGGTAAGGGGAGGGTGAGGATTGGCCACTGTTTTCGAGCGCGTTCGGAAGATCGTCGTTGACCAGCTCGGCGCCGAGGAGGACCAGGTCCTGCCCGCAGCCTCCTTCGTCGACGACCTCAATGCAGATTCACTCGACCTCGTCGAGCTGATCATGTCCCTCGAAGAGGAGTTCAGCAAAGACGGCAAGGCGCTCGAGATCACGGACGAGGATGCCGAGAAGATCGTCACCGTGCAGGACGCAGTCGACTACCTGAGAGACCTCGGCGTCGAAGACTGACCCGTCTCCAGGACGCACTCCTTACTTCCAGCCGCCTCTCTCGGACCGCGATCACGCGAAGCCGCGTCGCTGCCTGCGTCGTATACTCATAGAGCGGTCGCTTTGACGGGCGTCGACCGGCCGTCCCGAAGAATCGATCAGGCTAACGCCGTGGTCGGCTGGAGATAGCAACCAATGCAGATGTTGGGCATCGGCATACCAGAGCTGCTGGTGATCTTCCTCCTCGCTATTCTCGTCGTCGGTCCCGACCGGCTGCCGGAGCTCGCCGCCGACATGGCCCGCTGGATCCGCCAGGCGCGGGCCTACGGCCAGCACCTTACGCGCGACTTCAGCGAGGTCGTCTCGGAGATCGAGAAGGAAGCCGGCACCACGCGCGACGACTGGAAAGAGATCGCCAACGTCGTCGGCATCAAGACGAACGAGGTCACCAAGGAGCTCAACGAGGTCGCCGCCGACGTCGAGGCGGCGACCCGCGTCGACGATGGCGGCGCGCGGCCGAAGGTCCTCGCCCTCGACGCCACGAGCCGCTCTCCGGCCGAGCAGGCGGCAGCGGCCGACGAGGAAGCGGCAGCGGAAGCGGCGCCGGCGGCCGAAGGCGGCAGCGACGCCGCCGAGGCGGACGACGCCGAGAAACCCTGGTACGTGCCGGAGCGCTCCGGCCGGCGCCGCTCGTCGGAGTAGCGAGCGGGGATGGCAACCGAGGCAGCGAGCCCGCGCCGTCGCGACGACGGCAAAAACCTGACGATCATCGGCCACCTCGACGAGCTGCGCCGCCGCCTGATGATCTGCGCTGGCGCCCTCGTCGTCGCGACGATCGCCGGCTTCTACCCGCTCACGACCTGGGCCCTCGAATGGCTGCAAAAGCCGGCCGAGAACAGCGTCGACGACTTCACCCTGATCTTCACCCAGCCGCTGGAGTTCTGGACCACCTTCTTCCGCGTCTCCCTGATGATCGGCATCACCTTCGCCATGCCGGTGTTCCTCTACCAGACTCTCGCCTTCGTCGGCCCCGGCCTGACCAAGACGGAGCGGCGCTGGACCTACCCCATCGTCATCTTCGCCAGCCTCATGTTCGTTGCCGGCGTCGCCTTCGCCTACTACGTCGAGATGCCGCCGGCCCTCGGCTTCCTCCTCGACCCGCCCAGCGACGTCGCGACCCCGTTCATCTCCGTCAAGAGCTACGTCGACTTCGCCACCCGGCTCATGCTCGTCACCGGCCTCGTCTTCGAGACGCCGCTCTTCGTCATGGGCCTCGCCAAAGTCGGCGTCGTCAGCTCACGCCAGCTCCTGCGCTGGTGGCGCTTCGCGATCCTCGGCGCCTTCGTCCTCGCGGCGGTCGTCACGCCCTCCGTCGACCCGATCACCCAGACGCTGCTCGCGCTGCCGATGATCGTCCTTTACTTCGTCGGCATCGGCCTCGCCAAGCTGGTCGAGAAGAAGCCGATCATCCCGCCGACGGCCCGCCCCTAGGCCCTAATTAGGAAAGCGGTTACGCCCTTTGGCATTGACCTGCCTTTGGCTTGCTGCTAGGATTCCCCCATCATCAGCAAGAGGCAGTGATATCGGCACTTTGCCAGCCATCGCAGTAGATCCGAAGGGGCGCCACGGCGCCTCTTTCCCTTTGCGCCGTGCTTGACCTCGACGAGCGGCGCAGCGGCCTCGGCGAGGTCGGCGCCCTCGTCCGCTCCTGCAACGCCTGCGCCCTCGCCGCCGGCCGCACGCAGGCCGTCCCCGGCGAAGGCCCGGTAGACGCCTCGATCATGTTCATCGGCGAGGCGCCCGGCTACTACGAGGACCAGCAGGGCCGGCCCTTCGTCGGCGCCGCCGGCCAGTTCCTCGAGCAGCTCCTCACGAGCATCGGCCTCAAGCGCACCGAGGTCTTCATCGCCAACGTGGTCAAGTGCCGGCCGCCCGGCAACCGCGACCCCTTGCCGGAGGAGATCGGCGCCTGCTCGGACTGGCTCAGCCGCCAGATTGAGCTCATCCGGCCCAAAGTCATCGTCACGCTCGGCCGCTACTCGCTCGCCCGCTTCCTGCCCGGCACGCCGATCGGCCGCGTCCACGGCCAGGGGCGCAAGCTCGGCAGCCTCTGGGTCGTGCCCATGTACCACCCTGCCGCCGCGCTCCACCAGGGCAGCCTCCGCAAGACGATCGAGGACGACTTCCGCAAGATCCCCGAGTACGTCGCGCTCGCCGAGCGCGAGTTTCAGGCGACCATGACGCCCGCCCGCCGCCGCGGAGCCGGAAGCGTCCCAGATACCGCTTCTCTAATGGCAGATACCGGCAAGCTTCGGATCATCCCCCTCGGCGGCCTCGGCGAGATCGGCAAGAACATGCTCCTCATCGAGTACGAGGACGACATGATCGCCATCGACGCTGGCCTCATGTTCCCCCAGGAGGAGATGCTCGGCGTCGACCTCGTCATACCCGACGTCAGCTACGTCGAGGCGAACCAGCACAAGCTCCGCGCCATCTTCATCACCCACGGCCACGAGGACCACACCGGCGGCCTGCCCTACGTCCTGCGACGCATCCAGGCGCCGATCTACTGCACGCCCCTTGCCGGCGGCCTCATCGGCGTCAAGCTCAAGGAGCACCGTCTCGCCGACACCGAGGTCAGGACGATCCTACCGGGCGAGTCGGTTCACGCCGGCGTCTTCCGCGTCGAGGCCTTCAGCGTCGCCCACAGCATCCCCGACGCCGTCGGCTACGCCGTCCGCACGCCGGTCGGCATGGTCGTCCACACCGGCGACTTCAAGCTCGACCACACGCCCGTCATGGGCCAGATCACCGACCTCGCCCGCCTCGCCCAGCTCGGCAGCGAGGGCGTCCTCCTCCTCCTCGCCGACTCCACCTACGCGGAGGTGCCCGGCTACACCCTCTCGGAGCGCGTCGTCGGCGACGCCCTGAACCAGATCATGACCACGTCGCCCGGCCGCGTGATCGTCGCCACCTTCGCCTCCCTCATCGCCCGCGTCCAGCAGGTCATAGACGCCGCCGCCCTCAGTGGTCGCCGCGTCTTCGTCACCGGCCGCAGCATGATGAACAACGTCGAGATGGCTCGCGATCGCGGCTACATCGACTTCCCGCGCGAGCTCAGCCTCACCGTCAACGAGCTCCGCAGCGCGCCGCCGGAGGAGGTCGCCGTGATCACCACCGGCAGCCAGGGCGAGCCCACCTCCGCTCTCACCCGCATGGCCAACGGCGACCACCAGCACGTCCAGGTCGTCGCCGGCGACACGGTCGTCCTCTCGGCGACGCCGATCCCCGGCAACGAAGCCCTCGTCTACCGCACCGTCGACAACCTCTTCCGCCTCGGCGCCCACGTCCTCTACAACCGCGTCGCCGACGTCCACGTCCGCGGCCACGCCGCCCAGGAGGAGCTGAAGATCGTCCAGACCCTGGTGCGGCCGAAGTTCTTCGTCCCGGTCCACGGCGAGTACCGCCACATGGTCCTCCACGCCCGCCTGGCGCAGAGCGTCGGCATGCCGGAGGAGAACACGAAGGTCCTCATTGACGGCGACGTCCTCGAGGTCGACGCCGACTCGGCCGAGGTCGTCGACCACATCCCCGCCGACTACGTCTACGTCGATGGCCTCGGCGTCGGCGACGTGGACCACATCGTCCTCCGCGACCGTAAGCACCTCGCCACCGACGGCATGGTCGTCGTCATCCTCACGATTGATAAGCAGACCGGCAAGACCGTCGGCCCGCCGGACGTCGTCTCCCGCGGCGTCACCGGCGTCGAGCTCACCGGCGACCTCCAGGACCGCCTGCGCGACGTCGTCGTCTCCTCGCTTGGCGGTGCCGACCACGTCGCCGAGTGGTCGATCGTCAACCAGAACGTCCGCGAGGCCGCCGCCAAGTTCCTCTACAACGAGACCCACCGCCGGCCGATGATCCTCCCCGTCGCCGTCGAGGTCTAACCCGCGCTCCCATCGCCATGTCCGTTTCGGTCCGCGAAGCCGCCGAGGCCGATCTGCCGCGCCTCGGAGAGCTCCTGGCTCAGCTCTCCCTCGACGCGCCCCGTGAGGAGCTTGGCCCGCCCCTGCCCGCCGTCTACGGCGTCGTCCTGCGGGAGATCCTCGCCGACCCACACCAGACCCTGCTCGTCGCCGAGGCCGATGGCCGCCTCGTTGGCACGCTCAGCCCGATCGTCGTGCCCAATCTCTCCCGCCGCGCCCGCCCCTACGCCATCCTCGAGAACGTCGTCGTCGACGCTGGCGAGCGCGGCAAAGGCCACGGCGAGCGCCTCGTCGCTGAGGCCGTCGACAGGGCCCGTGCCGCCGGCTGCTACAAAGCCAGCCTCACGAGCAATGTGCTCCGCGAGGCCGCTCATCGCTTCTACGAGCGCCTCGGCTTCCAGCCCACCCACGTCGGCTACCGCACCGACCTCTACTAGGGATTCAAAGCGCGAATAACCTGCGCGTGAAGACTGGGCGTGGCGGCAAGCATCGAATCCGCCCTCAGAGGGTCGCGTCCCTGCCAGTCCGTAATCACACCGCCGGCACCACGGACTACCGGTACAAGCGGCGCTATGTCTTCGAGGCTGGAACCCGGATCGCACATGACGTCGGCTCAACCGGTCGCGAGTAGCAGGTAGCCGTAGCAATCGCCCCATGTGCGCACTAGCCGGCACTGCCGTGCTAGTGCCTCAAAGGCCTTCCCGTAGGGGTACTGCTCCTGCAGCGTGGTCTCGCTCGTTAGCAGCGTTGCCTGGGAGAGAATCGCCGTATCGCGCACGCGTACGCGGCGGCCATTGAGCGTGGTCTCCTTGTTATCTCCGAGGAGCAACTGCTTCAATACAGGCTGTTGGATACATCCAAGCACCGGCTGACCATCGTGTATCAAGGCGATCAAGGTGCCGAAGAGCGGCACTGCCGTGATGAAGGCCAACGTCCCGTCGATCGGGTCCAGCGTCCAGACGAACTCCGCGTCCGGGTTATCGCTGCCGTATTCCTCGCCGATGATGCCGTGCGAAGGATAGCGGCGGTGAATAAGCTCGCGTAGTAGCTCTTCGGCGCCGCGATCCGCGATTGTAACGGGGGTATCGTCGGACTTCACCTCAACGACGACGCTATGGTTGGTGAAGTACGGGAGGATGAAGTCGCCGCTCTCCTGTGCCAGTTGAATCATGAAATCGCGGTACGGCTTCAGCTCCATGACGTTATTAAAGACGCAAACGCCGTGCCGGGCAACGACCGGAACTGGCAAGGACAGCCTGGGTCCTCACGGCTCCAGGAGCCGCCGCGTCCCTTCGCGCGCGACCGGGGCGCCGCCCTCGTGCGCGTCGAGCAGCCGCGACATCTCCACCAGCAGGTTCGTCCGCGAGCGCAGCGTCAGGCTGAGGCCGTTGAGCAGCCCCATCACCCGCCCGACGAAGAGGAGGTCCGGCGGCACCTGGATCAGCGGGTTCGCCCGCAGCACCCGCAAGATCTCGCGGTAGGAGTCGCGGAACATGTCCTCGTCCACCCAGCCCGCCTCGCTCGCCCGCATCCGCTTCGCGATGTGGCCGACGTAGGCGTTGCCGAGGTCCTCGTAGCCATCGGCCGTGTCCAGCTTCATCCGGAAGCCCAGGTCGCGGAACGAGCGCCCCAGGGCCGTATCGTCGGCGCCGGCCAGGGCCCGCGTCATCTGGCCGAAGACGGCCCGGAACTGGGGCGTCACGTCCTTCACCTGGCCGAAGTCGACCAGCACCAGCTTCGGCCCCGGCGCGACCATCAAGTTGCCCGGGTGGGGGTCGGCGTGGAAGAGCCCGTGCTCGATCAGCATCTCGCTGAAGGCGACCAGGAGGATCTTCGCCACGTCCGCCGTCTCGACCCCGAGCGCCTCGATCGCGGCGACGTCGGTGATCTTCACGCCCTCGACGAACTCCATCGTCAGCACCCGCCGCGTCGTGTGCTCCCAGTAGATCCGTGGCACGACAACATCCTCGACGGCGGCGAAGTTCGCGCCGATCGCCTCGGCGTTGCGCCCTTCGTTGAGGAAGTCGAGCTCCTTCGGGATCATCCGCCCCATCTCCTCGCCGAGGAAGCGGAAGTCGAGCGTGCGGTCGAGGCGGTTAAGGATCTGGCAGAAGCGGGCGATGTTCGCAAGGTCGCTCGCGACGAGCGCCTCGATCCCCGAATACTGGACCTTTACAGCCGCGACGCGGCCGTCTTTGAGCACGGCGCGGTGCACCTGGGCCAGGGACGCCGCCGCGACCGGCGCCTCTTCGAAGTCGCTGAACACGGCCGCGAGCGGCCTCCCCAGCTCGCGCACGACCTCCCGCTCGATCACGGCGAACGGCTCCGGCGGCACCTCGTCCTGGAGCTGCGAGAGGACGTCGACGTACTCGTTCGGGACGACATCCGGCCGGCTGCTGAGGAACTGCGACGTCTTGATCAGCAGCCCCTGGTTGCGTACCGCCGTGTCGTAGAAGCGCTGGGCGCTCCAGGCGTGGTGACGCCGCCGCGCCGCCTCGCCCCAGGCCTCGCCGCGCCGATTTGCCAGAAAGCCGATCCGCTTGTAGCCGGCGTAGACCCGCGCCAGCATGCTGCCCGCGCTGACGAATCGCCGCAGACGGCTGCGCGGTGGGCGCGACCGGAGCTTGAGCTTAATCGTGGCAGGCACCAGTTCCATCTTGACACGGCCGGCGCTTGCGGGCACGGCACCGCCGCCTAGGCGGCGCGACTGGCTTCGCCGATAATCCAAGGATGAACGGGCCCCCTACCGCCGCCGCCAGCGTCACGAGCGAGCCGATCGTCGGCTCCTCGCCTGTCGTCGTCGCCCGCCGTCTGCGCTACGACCTCCTCGCCCTCTTCCTCGCGATCGTCGGCGGCGGCCTCGGCATCGTCGGCGCCTTCGTCCAGGAGTTCCAGGCCGGCCTTCTCATCTTCATCGGCGCGCCGATCATCGAGGAGGCGTTGAAGCCCGCCGGCATCTACATCCTCCTCATCCGCTGGCCGCAAGCGCTGCGCGGCCGCCTCCACACGGCGGTCCTCGCCGGCATCTCCGGCCTCAGCTTCGGTCTGATCGAGAGCCTAGTGTACATAACGATCTACTACCCCGAGGGCGGCAGCGACTTCGTCCTCTTTCGCTTCACGGTCACGCCGGCGCTCCACTTCGTCGCGAGCTTCCTCTTCGGCCTCGGCCTCAGCCGGGCCCTCGTCGATTGGGCGGCGGGCCGCGCCCGCCTGCCGAAATCGACGCGTAACTGGTATGTCGCCGCCGTGGCCCTGCACGCCGTCTACAACACCGCCGCCGTGATCCTCGCCGTGACGGGCCTGATCGACTTCGACTAGGCCCAGGCTATCAAGGCGTACCCGGAGCAGCGGCAGCGCTATGCCGTCGCGCTAGCGACCCAGCGGGCCGCTTCCTTGGCGTGGTAGGGGTGAGAATGTCACCGCCGTGGCCCCCTGCACGCCGTCTACAACACCGCCGCCGTGATCCTCGCCGTGACGGGCCTGATCGACTTCGACTAGGCCCAGGCTATCAAGGCGTACCCGGAGCAGCGGCAGGGCTATGCCGTCGCGCTAGCGACCCAGCGGGCCGCTTCCTTGGCGTGGTAGGTGATGAGGATGTCGGCGCCGGCGCGCTTGATCGCCGTCAGGACCTCGAGCGCGGCGCCCTGGCCGTCGAGCCAGCCGTTCGCCGCTGCCGCCTTGACCATCGCGTACTCGCCCGAGACGTTATAAGCCGCCAGCGGCAGGTCGAAGCGCTGCCGCGCCGCCGCCAGAACGTCGAGGTAGGCGAGCGCCGGCTTCACCATGACGATGTCGGCGCCCTCCGCCACCTCCGCCTCGATCTCGCGCAGCGCCTCGCGCCCGTTCGGCGGGTCCATCTGGTAGCCGCGGCGGTCGCCGAACTGGGGCGTGCTCGCCGCCGCGACCCGGAAGGGCCCGTAGAACGCCGATGCGTACTTCGCCGCGTAGGCCATGACCGGCGTCGTCGGGCGGCCCGCCGCGTCGAGCGCCGCCCGGATCGCCGCCGTGTGGCCGTCCATCATGTCGCTCGGCGCCACGACGTCGGCGCCCGCCTCCGCCTGGCTGACCGCGATCTGGGCGAGCAGCGCCAGCGTCGTGTCGTTCTCGACCTCGCCCGCCGGCGAGACGATGCCGCAGTGGCCGTGGTCCGTGTACTCGCAGAGGCAGACGTCGCAGATCACGCAGAGCTCTGGGTCGGCGTCCTTCAGCGTCCGCACCGCCGCCTGGACGATGCCGTCGGCGGCGTAGGCCTCGCTGCCGAGCGCGTCCTTCGCCGCCGGCAGGCCGAAGAGGAGCACGGCGCCGATGCCGAGGCCGCGCAGCTCCCGCGCCTCGGCCGCGAGCTGGTCTAGCGATAGCTGGTACTGCCCCGGCAGCGACTCGATCTCCTTGCGGACGCCGCACCCGTGCGTTACGAAGAGCGGGTAGACGAAGTCGCGCGCGTCCAGCCGCGTCTCGGCGACGAGGCGGCGCAGGGCCGGGTTGCCGCGCAGGCGGCGGAAGCGCTGGAAGGCGGCCGGCAGCCGAGTCGTTGTAGTCATTGGGAATGCTTAGCATCTTCGAGCACTTTGACGATCCCAGCAAGCAGATCCCCTTTGACCCAGCCTGCTAGGCTCGAGAGTGCAAAGTTCATGTGTACGCAGTCTTGCGGATCGACTACGATTCCGTCCCCAAGTTTCCAAGTCCGAATCTCATCACTGAACGTTACCCTGATGGTCTCGCCACCGTATGCGATCAAAGGTAGTTCGCTGATTCGTCGGTCTCCTGCATAAAACTCAGCTTTCCGCCATCTGGCCGTGAAACTCTGGCTACTGTCTACATCCTGGATGCCGACGAGTCCTTCACGATGAGTTAGACAGACTCGTACGCTGTAGATTGCGTCAAGCCATTCTGCAGCAGCAGCGATATTCTTAGATGGGGCCAGAATCAGCTTGGCCAGGATTACCGTAGGTCGTCCGCGCATCTCCTGGGCGACAACCCAACGGAGGCGGTTGAACTCTTCACTTGTGGCCTTTCCAGATTGTGCAATCTTCTCTGCGAAGAGCTTGAGGAGCATCAGTTGCGACAGATAGGACTCGAAGCTCGAAACCATCGAAATTACCGCCAGCGAAGATGCCATTGAGGAGAATGAATCGCGCACAAAGGCCGGCGCCTCGTCCGGACTACCGATCTGAAGAACTGGAATCGGCGCGGGCAACTCAACGTTCGCAGGAAGCCGGGCGAACTGGTCTCCAATGACGGCGAAGCGCGCACCATGCTCAAGTGATTTGATGACCGCCGCATGGGCTTGGTCTATCTCTGCGTTGAGATTGATCGTGTAATCAGCCATCAGCTATCTCGCGTCAGCAGCTCGAGCAGGCCGTCCGGGTAGAGCGGCGCCTTGCCCGCTACGAAGTCCGCCAGCGCCACCCAGCGCGCCTCAAAGGGCGAGCCGCCCTCGTCCGCGATGATGACCTCCTGCGCATATAGCGCCTCGTCTACGAGGCGCGCTTCAAAAATCCAGACGATCTCGTGCCCCGGCTCGCCGAGGAACGTGAACAGGTTCTCGACCACGCCCAGCAGCCGCAGCCCGTCCACCGCCGCGCCCAGCTCCTCCATGATCTCGCGCCGCGCCGCCGCCTCCGCCCGCTCGCCGAACTCGATGTGGCCACCGAGCGGCCGGTAGAAGGCCTGCTCCTTTACGGTGTCGTAGCCGTAGGCCACGAGCAGCGCCCCGTCCTCGCGCTGGAAGACGCACAGCGCCAGCGCCGCGATCTGACCGCTCACGACGCCGGCCTCGTCTCGAAGCGGGCCGCCAGCGCCTCGACCAGGGCCGCGATCGTGTGCTCCGCCGGCTCGACCGCGACCTCGAGGCCGTGCTCGCGCGCCGTCCGCGCCGTCACCGGCCCGATGCAGGCGATCGTTGCCGCGCTCAGGCGTCGAAAGTCCTCGCCGAGGAGCGCCGCCAGGTTGCGCACCGACGACGACGACGCGAAGGTCGCGATATCGATCTGGCCCGCGCGGATCAGGCGCAGCGCCTCAGGGTCGGCCGCTTCCGGCGGCCGCGAGGCGTAGAGGACGACCTCGTCGACCGCGGCGCCGCGCTCTCGCAGGCCCGCGACCAGCGACGGCTCGCCGTCCGCCGCCCGCGGCAGGAGGACGCGCTTGCCGGCGACGTCCTCGGGCCCGAACGCCGCCAGCAGCCCGGACGAGCTGAACTCGGCCGGCACCAGCGCCGCCCGCAGGCCGTTGCGCGTCAGCGCCGCCGCCGTGGCGCTGCCCAGCGCCGCGAGCCGGGTAGGGCCGAAGGCGCGCACGTCGCGGCCGCCGCGCTCGAAGTAGGCGAGGAGGCATTCGACCGCGTTGGCGCTCGTCAGCAGGCACCAGTCGTAGCTCCCAGCCGCGAGGGCGCCGCTCATCGCCTCGAGCTCCGCGTCGGCGGCGACCGGCACCAGCGCCAGCGTCGGCAGCTCGACCGGTATCGCGCCCTCGCGGCGCAGCCCGTCGGCGAGGTCGCTCGCCTGCTCGCGCGTGCGCGTCACCAGCACCCGCTTGCCGAAGAGCGGCCGGCTCTCGAACCAGCCGATCTGGTCGTGCAGCGTCGCGACGTCGCCGATCACGCTTAGAAGTGGCGTGCCGAGGCCGGCTTCCTTAACCGCCGCCGCGATCCGCGCCAGGGGCGCCGCGACGCTGCGCTGCCGCGTCAGCGTGCCCCACTCGACGCTCACGGCCGCCATCTCCGGCGCCCTGCCGCCGGCGATCAGCGCTTTTGCCACGCCCGCGAGGGCGGCGCCGCCCATGAGGACGACGATCGTGTCGACAGACGTAGCGAGTCCGGCCCAGTCGACGCTGCTCGCCGCCTTCGCGTCGTCCTCGTGGCCGGTGACGACCGCGAACGACGAGGCGAGGCCGCGGTGGGTCACCGGCACGCCGGCGTAGGCCGGCGCGGCGATCGCCGCCGTCACGCCCGGCACGACCTCGAAGGGCACGCCTGCCGCCGCCAGCGCCAGCGCCTCCTCGCCGCCGCGGCCGAAGACGAAGGGGTCGCCGCCCTTCAGCCGCACTACCCGCTTGCCCTCGCGGCCTTTAGCGACCAGGAGGTCGTTGATCTCCTCCTGGGTCATCACGTGCCCCGACGGCGACTTGCCGGCGTAGATCAGCTCCGCCGCCGGCCCGGCGTGGCGCAGCAGCTCCTCGTTGACCAGGCGGTCGTAGACGATGACCGCCGCCGCCGCCAGCCGGTCCCGCCCCGCCAGCGTCAGCAGGCCGGGGTCGCCCGGCCCGGCGCCGACCAGCGAGACGAAGCCGCTCACGGTCCCATCTCGACGCCCGCCTTCGCCTGGAGCGCCGCCGCCAGCGCTTCGCCGATCGCCTCGGCCGCCGCCGGCACGCCAGTCATCTCGCTTCGATAGCAGCGGCCGTCGTCGTCCGCCAGCAGCGCCCGCAGCGTCAGCTGACCCGCCTCGACCGTCCCGTAGGCGGCGACCGGCAGGCGGCAGCCGGCGCCGAGCCGGCGCAGGTAGGCGCGTTCCGCCGTCACCGCCGCCCAGGTCGTATTGTCGTCGATGCCTTGGAGCAGATCGTTGATCTCGGTGTCGCCTGCCCGCGTCTCGACCGCGAGGGCACCCTGGCCCACGGCCGGTAGCATCTCGTCGGGCTCGAAGACCTGCGTAGCACGCGCTAGCAAGCCGAGCCGCTCGAGGCCGGCCGCGGCCAGCACGACGGCGTCGAGGGCGCCCGTCTCCGCCTTGGCCAGCCGCGTCTCGACGTTGCCGCGCACGCTCACAGGCTGCAGGTCCGGCCGCAGCGCCACGAGCTGGACGGCGCGCCGCCGGCTGTCGGTGCCGACCCGCGCCGCCTGCGGCAGGTCGGCGATCGTCGCGCCGCCGTGGCCGACGAGGGCGTCGCGTATGTCGCCGCGCGCCGGCACGGCGCCGATCGTCAGGCCGTCCGGCAGCGTCGCCGGCATGTCCTTGAGGCTGTGGACTGCGAGGTCGATGCTGCTGGCCAGCAGAGCCCGCTCGATCGCCTTGACGAAGACGCCCTCGCCGCCGATCGCCTCCAGCGATACGTCGGGCCGCTCGTCGCCCTCCGTCTGCAGAGGCCGCGTCTCGATCTCGAGCCCCGGTCGCAGCTCCTGCAGCGCCGCCGCGACGATCGCCGTCTGGCGCAGCGCCAGGGCGCTGCCGCGCGTGCCGATCACGAGCCGCTGCGGTGCCATCTAGGCCCGTGTCTCGAACGCCGCCGTCACGCCGAGCGCCTCGATCAGGTAAGCGCGCGCTTCATCAGGCCGCCGCTGCGCCACGAGGGCCCGGAAGCGCGGGTCAATCGCCCGCTGCCAGACGTCGGCGTCGACGCTGATCCGGCGCTCCTTGAGCTCGCCGCGCACCGCCGCCAGGAGCTCCGCCAGCGGCGCGAAATCGGCGCTGAGGAAGTCCGTCAGCTCCTCCCGCAGCCGTCGCGCCAGCGCCGGACTCGCGCCGCCGGTCGAGGCGGCGACGACGACTTCGCCCTGGCGGATCACGGACGGCAGGATGAAGTCGCAGTTCGCCGGGTCGTCGGCCGCGTTCACCCAGACGCCGCGCTGCCTGCCCTCGGCGGCGACGGCGGCGTTGACGCCGCCGTCATCCGTGGCGACGAAGCAGGCCGCGTAGCCCTCGAGGTCGCCGGGCCGGTAGTCGCGCTCCTGCCAGGCGATCTCGCCGGCCGCGGCGAGCGCGGCCAGCGCCGGCGTCAGTGCAGGCGCGACGACGGTCAGGGCCGCGGCTGCCGCCAGCAGGCCGCGCACCTTGCCCTCGGCGACACCGCCGCCGCCGATCACGAGGCAGGACCGCCCTTTCATCTCGACGAAGATCGGGTAAAACGCCATCGCCTTGATTGTATCCGAAGCGTGAAGAGCGCTAGGCGCCACAGTCACGCAGCGCCGCGGCGATCTTCGCCGTGTTCGCCGCCATCATGGCGACGTAGGTCTCGCCCTCGCTCCCCGCCGGCCCCAACGAGTCGCCGTAGAGGTCATCGATCACCGCCACATCCGCCTCGTGGCCGACCTGACGCACGAGCGACGGGTTGATCGACGTCTCGGCGAAGATCGCCGGTACCATTTCAGCCCGGATCCGGTCGGCGATCGCGGCGACGTCCGCCGCCGAGGCGCGCGCCTCGCTCGACGTGCTCGGGATGATCGAGCCGACGACCGTGAGGCCGTAAGCCGCCGCGTAGTAGCCGAAGACGTCGTGGTTCGTGACGATCTTGCGGCAGGCGGCCGGTATCGTCTCGATCTCGCTACGAACCTCGGCGTCGAGTGCCTCCAGCCGCGTCAGGTAAGCGGCCGCGCGCTCGCGGTAACCCGCGGCGTTGGCCGCGTCCGCCGTGACGAGGGCGTCGCGCAGGCTCGCGACCATCCGCTTCGCGTTCGCGACGTCGAGCCAGACGTGCGGGTCGAAGCTCTCCTCGCCGTCGCTGCCGTCGCGCAGGGCGATTCCCGCCGTCAGGACGACGACGCTATCGCCGCCGCCGACCGCCTTGTCGACGAAGGCGTCGAGTCCGAGGCCGTTGGTCAGGACGAGGTCGGCGGCGGCGAGGCGGCGGATCTGGCTCGGCCGGGGCGCGAAGTTGTGGGCGTCCTGGTTCGGCTCGAGGAGGACGGAGAGCGCGATCCGGTCGCCGCCGACGTTGCGGGCGAAGTCGCCGATCTGGGTCGTCGTCGCGACTACCGCGATTCGCCCATCGTCCTCGCTGCCGCTGCAGGCGGCCCCGAGGACGATGCCAAGGGTGAGCAGCGACGCGATTTGATACTTCATCTCAGCTCCAACTGAGATGCTAGCTCAGAGGGCGTCGCCGTTAAAGGGCTAGACGCTACCCCGCTTGCAGTTCGGGCAGTAGCCGTAGACCTCGAGCCGGTGGCCGACCAGCTCGTACTCGGTGGCGCTGCGCACCCGCATCAGCATCTTCTCGACGTCCTCGAGGTGGACGTCCTCGGTCGCGCCACAGCCGACGCAGACCAGGTGGTGGTGGTGAGCCTCGTTACTCGCGCGATAGCAGACGGAGCCGTCGCCGAGGATGACGCGGCAAATCAGGGCCTGGTCGAGCAGCAGCTTCAGCGTCCGGTAAACGGTTGCCCGCCCGACTTCAGCGAGCTCGGCCGCCAGCTCCTCCGCCGTGAAGTTGTCGGCGCGGCCCGCCACCCGCTCGATCACGCGGATCCGCGGCGAGGTCATCTTGAAGCCCTGGCCCCGCAGGTCCGCCACCAGCCCCTGCGCCGTTGAGGTCACCATTGCGAGCGTATTATAGCCGGGGAATTGAGAGCTTAAGCGCCTCTGGGTATGTAAGGGCGTAGTCGCCGGAGATGAGATGGAGACCCCCGAACTCGCCGCGTCAGGCGTTACGATTAGCCGGGCAACGACCGCCGCAGACTATTTTGCTTTCGGCACTCTTGTCCGTAAGTACCTGCGCGCTTTGGATTTCTCGGTTGAGTTTCAGGACGTAAGCAAGGAACTCGATGAGCTCCCGATTCGTTACGGTCAGAATGGACGTGGCGTAGCCCTCCTCGCTTCAGTTGAGGACGTGGTGGGGATCGCGGGTGTGCACGATCTCGCCAGCGATAGATGTGAGCTGAAGCGGATGTATGTGCTCCCTGATTGGAGGCGTCAAGGGATAGGTCGGCTCCTGTGCGTCCGAGCTATCGAGGAGGCGCGAGGGCTAGGGTTCAAGACTCTGTGCCTCGACACGCTCGAAAGAATGGAAGCCGCCTCCAACCTCTATCGGGCGCTCGGCTTCAAGGAAGCGTCACCCTATTACGTTAATCCGGTGCCGGATGCGGTCTTCCTAGAATTGGCGCTCTGAAAACTGGTTCGGAGGGGGTAGCTTCAGTCTTGTCGAGGGTATTCGGCTCGACGCAGGCGGTCGAGGCGTCTCAGCATATCGGCAGCGGCGTCCAGGAGCAGCCGATCTAGGCCAGGGTGCCGATCCGGCGCCCGACCTCTTCGACGACGTCGAGGTGGAGGGCGACCCGCCGCTCGAGGGCCTGCTGCTGGCCCATCTCCACGAGCAGCGCCGCCACCCCCGGCAGGTGCGCCGGCAGCCCGAGGCTCGACCGGCTCCGTCCCGAGCGCGTCACGCCGCTATCGTCGTTGTCATCAGAGTCGGGCCCGCTCGCGGGCGGCGTCGTCGAGCGCGACTGCCGCTCGCGGAAGAAGAGCTCCTCGTGCGCCGCTTGAACGCGGCCGTTCACCGCCGCGACGACGTCGCGCCCGAGGCTGGTCCCCGGCTCCGTGGAGCTCGAGACCGTCTGGCCGAGGAAGGCGGTGCCGCTCTGGGGCCGGTCCCTGTAGAACGCCCACGACTCGTGCATATCGACGACCGTCGTTACGCCGAGCTCGCGCATCGTCTCGACGATCGCGAAGGCCATGCGCGCCATCGGCAGTCCTTGCGGGTCGCCGGGGTAGAGGCGGTTGAGGTCGCCCAGCGCCTCCGTCGTCCGGACGAAAGACTCGGTCGCCAGCCGGTTCGCCCGCGGCACGACGATCAGGCCGCCGCTCGCCGGACGGGGCGCCGCTGTCACCAGTCCCTCCGCCGCCTGCCAGCCGCCCGGCTCGTTGCCGTGGACGCCGCCGAGCACCATGAGCACGGCGCCGGGCTGGCCGCTGCCGAAGACGTAGAGCGGCGTCTCGTAATCGCTGCCCGCGAGGAGGAGGCGCCGCTCTTCGCCCGCAGCGATGATCGGCGGTAGGGGCGTGGCCGTCGGCGTCGGCCGTCTCGGGCTGGTGCTGGTTCCCGCCGCCGTAGCTACCGGGGCCACCTCGTCGCCGTCGCCACCGCCGCAGGCCGCGAGGATCGCGCCGGCCGGCAGGGCCCCGGCGAGGCGCAAGGAGCGGCTGAGCAGCTGCCGACGGCTCAACCGTCGCTCTGCCGCCGTCATCATTTTGACCGGCTCGCGCCGCCCCGCCGGCTCCCGCCGCCTAGCCGGCTCGCGCCGGCACCTGCAGCGCTTCGAGCAACCGCCCGGAGGCGAGGCTGATCTCGCTCACGGCGAGGTTGAAGGCCGCCTCGTTACGCTGCGCCGGCCGGCGATAGCCGCTGACCTTGCGCACGAACTGGAGTGCAGCCGCCTCGATCTCCTCCGGCGTCGCCGGCTCCTCTTTGCGACGTAGCGTCTTGATGCTCCGGCACATACTCCACCCCCGGTCTCAACTCGAAGCGAATCCAGTAGATCGAGGATATGGCTTAGGTTCGAGCGCGGCAAGGCGACGTCGGCGACAACCGGTCTGCGACCCTGGCATGGCGCCAGCGCGCTTCGCTGGCGACTCGGCGGCACAAAAAACCTGCCGCCATTTCTGGCGGCAGGCCGGTCGGTTTTGCCATTTAGCTCCCCGCCACCCGTTGGCAACCAAATTAGGGTGTCGGATCGAAGCCATCCGATTGGTCGACCAATCGGATGGCCTGTCCATGACCGCTTCCTGCAGTCAGAAGTAAGAACGTCAGGCGAGCGATAGCGTTACAGCGCTGGCGTCACCACCAGCCGACTTTGAAGGTCCAGCCCTTCGTCTCGCGGCCGCGCTCGCCCGCCTTGCGCAGGCGCTCGAGGTGCTTGCGGCAGAGTGGGACCGTCAGGCGCTCCTTCTCCTCGCCGCGCCAGCGCAGGACCGCAACGTCTTCGAAGGGCGGGTCCGTGCACCAGAGGCAGCGCGGCGCCGGCATCAGGGCACGTCCCGCCGCCGGCGGCCATCGACCGCCCTCGGGCTGCCGCGCTGCAGCCACGACTGCGTGGTTCCCTCCTTGTCGCGTAGCGAGCAGTCCCGTTTTGCCCACGAGCGCGCGATTTCTTCGTCGAGGCGCAGCACGTGGGTCCGTCGCGTCACCGAGCGCATGGCCCTCCCGCCGTCATGCAATGACCCGCCGCGTCGCATCATCGAGGGCGTGGTACGCCCGCCGCCATGCAGCGACGCGTCCCGTTGCATCCACGAGGGCGTGGCACCTTCGCCGTCATGCAATGACCCGTCCCGTCTCATCACCGAGCGCGTGGCACCCCCGCTGTCATGCAATGACCCGCCACCGAGGGCCGGCAGGATGAGGATGTTCGAGTCCTCGGCGACGCCCTGGGCGAGGCCCTGCTGCGTGATCTCGTCGTCGACGACGATCGCGAGGCCCGGCCGCACGTCGTCGTCTGCCACGAGCTGCTCCCGGATGCCGGGGCACTCCAGCTCGAGGCGGTCGAATACTTGTCGCAGCGTCCGGCCGGCGGCCGCGACGCTCGCACGACCGCCGCTAAAAGGTTGGAGCGCCAGCGGGATCTGCACCTCTGCCACTTCTACATCGTATATCGCTATCGTATATAGCGTATCGCTCCGGCGCCCATCTCAATTCAGGCGGGCGCGCCCCGCATCGTCGCCGCGGCTCTGAGGACGGCTGTGACGATCTTATCGTAGCCGGTGCAGCGGCAGAGGTTGCCTGCCAGCCAGAACCGCACCTCGTGCTCGGTCGGGCTGGCGTTCCGGTCGAGCAGCGCCTTGGCCGCGACGAGGAAGCCCGGCGTGCAGATGCCGCACTGGAGGGCTGCGTCCTCGAGAAAGACCTGCTGCAGCGGGTGCAGCCCGTCCGGGGCGATGCCCTCCACGGTCATGACCGCGGCACCTTCCACCTCCGCCGCCATGACGCAGCAGGAGTTCACGAGGCGGCCGTCGAGGGTGATGGCGCAGGCGCCGCAGTTGCCGTTGTTGCAGCCTTCCTTAACGCCGGTGAGGCCGAGGCGCTCGCGCAGCGCCTCGAGGAGGCTGTCGCGCTCGTCGGCGAGGAACTCCGTGGCCTCGCCGTTGATCGTCGCCGTTATCACGATTCGGTCGCTCAAGGCCGTCCCCCTTCCGCCCGCTCGGCCGCGAGGCACAGCGTCCGCTCGACGAGGACGCCGGCAAGGTGCCGCCGCTGCTTGATCGAGCCGCGCATGTCGTCGATCGGCCGCGCCGCCGTCTTTGCCGCCACTGCTGCCGCCGCGATCGTCTCATCCGATAACGGCTTTCCCACGAGGGCAGCGGCCGCGTCGTCGAGGAGCAAGGCCGTCGGCGCGACGGCACCGATCGCGATCCGGGCCGCGCTCACGCTGCCGCCCTCGATAAGTAAATAAGAGGCCGCGTTGGCCACGGCGATGTCCATCTCGTTGCGCGGGATGAAGCGCTCCCAGGCAGCGCCGCTTCCCGCCGCCGGCGGCGGGAACAGGATCGAGACGACGAACTCGCCTTGGGCGAGGACGTTTTGGCCCGGCCCCGTGCAGAAGTCCGCCGCCGCCACCGTCCGCCGGCCGCCGCCCGGCCCGGCGATGCTCACGTCCGCATCGAGGGCGATCATCGCCGGCACCGTATCGGCCGCCGGCGAGGAGTTGCAGAGGTTGCCGCCGAGGCTCGCCCGGCCCTGGATCGCGGTGCCGCCGACGACGCTCGTCGCCTCGACCAGCGCCGGGTAGAGGCGCTGCACCACGTCGTCCTCGTAGATCCGGTAGCAGGGCGTCGCTGCCCCCACGGTGAGGCCGGCTGCGGCGTCGTAGCGCAACTCCTGCACCGCCGCGATCTTCTTGATGTCGACGAAAAGGCCGACCTGGCGCTTGCGCTCCCGCGCCTGGACGATCACGTCCGTGCCGCCGGCGAGGACGCGCGCCGTCGGCCCGCCCTCCGCCAGGAGCCGCGCCGCCTCATCGATGTCTCGCGCTCGTGCGTATTTCAGATTTTGCAAGCCAGCCGCTCCTCTCGAAAGCAGGCCTAACGTAGCGCGAAGGCGCCATCGCGGGCAAGAGCAAGGCGTCTCGCTCGCGATCACCGCGCCTTGACAGTCAGCGCCGCCGTTGCTATTGTTTCGGGAGTAATCTGCGAGCGCCTTAACAACCAAGCTGAAAGCTGCGCTGGTCAAATTGACGGTGCGGCATTTGTATGCTACGCTCGCGGACGCGCCTGAGAAGGCAGCACCTTGACAACTGAATAGCGGAAGGAAGCACGGGTAACCCGTAACAAATGAAATCCGGACTCGTGTTTAGCGAGTCGCAGATTCTCAGCGAGTTTCAAAGTTTCTTTAATGGAGAGTTTGATCCTGGCTCAGGATAAACGCTGGCGGCGTGCTTCAGGCATGCAAGTCGAACGGACCACTTCGGTGGTCAGTGGCGGACGGGTGAGTAACACGTGAGTAACCTGCCCGGAAGTGGGGAATAACCCATCGAAAGGTGAGCTAATACCGCATATGATGGTCCCCCTGCGGGGGAGTCATTAAAGGCTTAGGTCGCTTCCGGAGGGGCTTGCGGCCGATTAGCTAGTTGGTGGGGTAACGGCCTACCAAGGCGACGATCGGTAGCTGGTCTGAGAGGACGGACAGCCACACGGGGACTGAGATACGGCCCCGACTCCTACGGGAGGCAGCAGCTAGGAATCTTGGGAATGGGCGAAAGCCTGACCCAGCAACGCCGCGTGGGCGATGAAGGCCTTAGGGTCGTAAAGCCCTTTTGCAGGGGAAGATGATGACGGTACCTTGCGAATAAGCCACGGCTAACTACGTGCCAGCAGCCGCGGTAATACGTAGGTGGCAAGCGTTGTCCGGATTTACTGGGCGTAAAGGGCGTGCAGGCGGTTCGTTAAGTCTAGGGTGAAAGCTCCCGGCTCAACTGGGAGAGGTCCTTGGATACTGGCGGACTTGAGGTGGGTAGAGGAGAGTGGAATTCTCGGTGTAGTGGTGATATGCGTAGATATCGAGAGGAACACCAGTGGCGAAGGCGGCTCTCTGGGCCCTACCTGACGCTGAGACGCGAAAGCGTGGGGAGCGAACCGGATTAGATACCCGGGTAGTCCACGCCGTAAACGATGGACACTAGGTGTGGGGGGTATCGACCCCCTCCGTGCCGAAGCTAACGCAATAAGTGTCCCGCCTGGGGAGTACGGCCGCAAGGCTAAAACTCAAAGGAATTGACGGGGGCCCGCACAAGCAGCGGAGCGTGCGGTTTAATTCGTCGCAACGCGAAGAACCTTACCAGGGCTTGACATGCTAGTAGTACTGATTCGAAAGATGAGGGACCCTTCGGGGAGCTAGCACAGGTGCTGCATGGCTGTCGTCAGCTCGTGCCGTGAGGTGTTGGGTTAAGTCCCGCAACGAGCGCAACCCCTGTTGCCAGTTATATTCTCTGGCGAGACTGCCCCGTAAAGCGGGGAGGAAGGCGGGGATGACGTCAAGTCAGCACGGCCCTTACGTCCTGGGCCACTCGCACGCTACAATGGGCGGTACAACAGGTCGCGAAGGAGTGATCCGGAGCTAATCCTCAAAGCCGTCCTCAGTTCAGATTGCAGGCTGAAACCCGCCTGCATGAAGTCGGAGTTGCTAGTAACCGCCGGTCAGCACACGGCGGTGAATACGTTCCCGGGCCTTGTACACACCGCCCGTCACGCTATGGAAGTCGGTAACACCTGAAGTCGCTGAGCTAACCGCAAGGAGGCAGGCGCCGAAGGTGGGATTGGTAACTGGAGCGAAGTCGTAACAAGGTAGCCGTAGCGGAAGCTGCGGCTGGATCACCTCCTTTCTAGGGAGAACGTCGGGCTCCAAAGCGCCAGAGTGGCGTCGCGGAACCCAACGAATTCTAGGTCGGTCGGCACCTCGCAAGAGGCGTCGTCAGAGTCGAGCCCGACTCCAACAGGGCGACCCCAGACTCGAGGGTCAGAGCTTCCCTCCGCCGTTCAGTCGTCAAGGTGCGCGCACCTTGACGCAAGCTACAGCCGCGCGTCGGCACTCGCCAGGCCCGGGGCCATTAGCTCAGCTGGTTAGAGCGCGGTCCTGATAAGACCGAGGTCGGTGGTTCGAGTCCACCATGGCCCACCACCGACCCGACGCCGTGTGCAAGCTAGAAGCAGGGCAAATTGCCAAGTCGGGCGTGATCGTCCCGACGGCAACTAAGTCAGCTCGAAGGATGTGGTAGACCTACGAAAACGTTTACGGAGGGAAAGCCCTCGCACGGTAGTCAAAGAGGGTGGAGACTTAGGCGGGAGTAGTAGGCGTAACAACGCTCGTTGTGAGGTCAAAAAAAGGGGCCGTAGCTCAGTTGGGAGAGCACCTCCCTTGCACGGAGGGGGTCAGGAGTTCGAGTCTCCTCGGCTCCACCAAACAAGACCCACAAGCCTTGCGGCCAAACGCCAAAAGGCATACAGTAACCCGAAGGAGTCTGAATGACCCGACGGCGAGCAAGAAACCCCTAGAGAACACCTGATACCAGAACCGACCTCATCGGCCTGAAGATCAGGCCGATGTTCTTGCCAGAACGCCAGCAAAGACAGAGGACGGACGACCGGAGGAGGCCTGCAAAGGCAAACCTCCCGCGGTCGGCGGCTTCCGCCGAACGAGCAAGCGGCACCACAAACGGCCAAAGTCGGAGATAGCTCAGACCCAGGTCCGCCGCAAGCTTGCGAACCCTAACAACCGAACATAACGAGCTGGTACTTCAATTTATTTTGATTGTATGTGGGCCTTAATGTAGGTCAAGCTACTAAGGGCGCGCGGGGGATGCCTTGGCGTCATGGGCCGAAGAAGGGCGTAGCAAGGCTGCGATAAGCTCCGGTTTGTTGCCTAGCAAACTTAGCCGGAGATACCCGAATGGGGGAACCCGGCCCGCTGAAAGCGGGTCACCCCGGACCTAACACATAAGTCCGGCGGAGGGAACCGGGGGAACTGAAACATCTTAGTACCCCGAGGAAAAGAGATTATTCCCCTAGTAGCGGCGAGCGAAAGGGGAAAAGCCCAAACCAGCGATCTACGGACCACTGGGGTTGTAAGGCCCGGCTGGCTTTAATGCCAAGAAGTTACAAAACGCCTCCCTAGGCGAAGGCTCCTGGAACGGACCACCATAGAGGGTGAGAGACCCGTAGCCGAAAGGGAAGACGACTTCTGCTGGAGTCCTTGAGTACTGCGGGACACGAGAAATCCCGTGGGAAACTGGGGAGACCACTCTCCAAGGCTAAATACCCATGACGACCGATAGTGAACTAGTACCGTGAGGGAAAGGTGAAAAGCACCCCGGGAGGGGAGTGAAATAGATCTGAAACCGCGTGCCTACAAGCAGTCGAAGTTCCGAGCAATCGGAATGACGGCGTGCCTATTGAAGAATGAGCCGGCGACTTACTCTGTGCAGCAAGGCTAAGCAAGGTGACTTGCGGAGCCGGAGCGAAAGCGAGTCTTAATAGGGCGATTTAGTTGCGCGGAGTAGACCCGAAACCTAGTGAGCTACCCATGGCCAGTGTGAAGCCCCGATAATCTCGGGGTGAAGGCGCGAACCGATTAGATTTTCGAGTCTACCGGATGAGCTGTGGGTAGAGGTGAAATGCCAATCGAACTAGGAGATAGCTGGTTCTCCCCGAAATGCCTTTAGGGGCAGCCTCGGGTGATGGGCCTTGGAGGTAGGGCTCTGGATGGGCTAGGGGGCTTACCGCTTACCAAACCCAACCAAACCGCGAATGCCAAGGTTGCAAACCCGGGAGTGAGACTGCGGGCACTAACGTTCGTAGTCGAAAGGGAAACAACCCAGACCATCGGCTAAGGTCCCCAAATGCAGGCTAAGTGTTAAAGGATGTGGAGTTGCTAAAACAACCAGGATGTTGGCTCAGAAGCAGCCACCATTTAAAGAGTGCGTAATAGCTCACTGGTCGAGTGATTCTGCGCCGACAATTCAGCGGGGCTCAAGCCTGCTACCGAAGCCATGGCTTTCCGACTTAGGTCGGGAGGGGTAGGGGAGCGTTCCGATCAGCAGTGAAGGTGGAGGTGTGAACCCCACTGGAGCGTTCGGAAGTGCGAATGCCGGTATGAGTAGCGCAAGACCGACGAGAAATCGGTCCACCGTATGCCCAAGGTTTCCTACGGAAGGTTAATCCGCGTAGGGTTAGTCGGGCCTAAGCTGAGGGCGAAAGCCGTA
The DNA here is from genome assembly GCA_963664765.2 of Dehalococcoidia bacterium. Taxonomy (GTDB): domain Bacteria; phylum Chloroflexota; class Dehalococcoidia; order DSTF01; family WHTK01; genus WHTK01. The sequence goes on from CAXXWO010000006.1 coordinate 560,380, forward strand.
AGCGATGGACAGCTGGTTAGTATTCCAGCACCACCGAAGGGGCGTTTTAAGGTAAAGGGGTGACCCAGGAAGATAGGCGGATCGTGCCCATTGGACATGGTGCGTCCCTGACCCGTAGGCGTCTGAGGAGAGGCAAATCCCTCCTCAGGTTAAGCGGAGGGGTCGGGGCAAGTGGAGACGTCAGTCAAAGCGAGTCCGTTGAGTCTACGCTGGCAAGAAAAGCCTCGTTACTAGCACCATCGGTGCCCGTACCGCAAACCGACTCTGGTGGGCGGGGGTAAGTACCCTTAGGTGATCGGGATAACCCTCGTTAAGGAACTCGGCAAAATAGCTCCGTAACTTCGGGATAAGGAGCGCCCCTGACTGTGAACCGCTTCGCGCGGGGAGCGGCCGGGGGCCGCAGAGAGCCGGCCCAGGCGACTGTTTACCAAAAACACAGGTCTCTGCCAACCCGTAAGGGGATATATAGGGGCTGACGCCTGCCCAGTGCTGGAAGGTTAAGGGGAGGGCTTCACGGCCTGAACCGAAGCCCCAGTGAACGGCGGCCGTAACTATAACGGTCCTAAGGTAGCGAAATTCCTTGTCGGGTAAGTTCCGACCCGCACGAATGGCGTAACGATCTGGGCGCTGTCTCAACGAGGGACCCGGCGAAATTGAAGTACCCGTGAAGATGCGGGTTACCCGCACCAGGACAAATAGACCCCGTGGAGCTTTACTGCAACTTGCCACTGGGGGTGGACCAGAGATGCGTAGGATAGGTGGGAGGCTGTGAACCCGGGCTTCTGGGTTCGGGGGAGCCAACGTTGAAATACCACTCTTCTTCGGTTTACCTTCTAACCTCTGATCAAGCAGAGGGACAGTGGCTGGCGGGCAGTTTGACTGGGGCGGCCGCCTCCCAAAAAGTAACGGAGGCGTCCAAAGGTTCCCTCAGGGTGGATGGAAATCACCCGTTGCGCGCATTGGCATAAGGGAGCTTGACTGCGAGGCCAACAAGCCGAGCAGGGACGAAAGTCGGGCAAAGTGATCCTACGGTACCGAGTGGAAGGGCCGTGGCTTAACGGATATAAGTTACCCCGGGGATAACAGGCTTATCTTGCCCAAGCGTTCACAGCGACGGCAAGGTTTGGCACCTCGATGTCGGCTCGTCGCATCCTGGGGCTGGAGCAGGTCCCAAGGGTCCGGCTGTTCGCCGGTTAAAGCGGCACGCGAGCTGGGTTCAGAACGTCGTGAGACAGTTCGGCCTCTATCCGGTGTGGGCGTAGGAGATTTGAGAGGAGCTGTCCCTAGTACGAGAGGACCGGGATGGACGGACCGCTGGTGTACCAGTTGTTTCGCCAGAAGCATTGCTGGGTAGCCAAGTCCGGCAGGGATAAGCGCTGAAAGCATCTAAGTGCGAAGCCCCCCTCAAGATGAGATCTCCCATCCGAAAGGAGTAAGGCCACGGGTAGACCACCCGTTTGATAGGCGGCAGGTGTAAGGGCAGCAATGTCCTCAGCTAAGCCGTACTAATGGCCGAGGGCTTGACCTACATTAAGACGCGCGTACAATCAAAGAGCCCATAAGGGGCGCGAAACCAGCTCGAAATGTTCGGTAACGTCGCGGGATGGAGCAGCGGTAGCTCGTCGGGCTCATAACCCGAAGGTCGGGGGTTCGAATCCCTCTCCCGCCACCAAGCTAACGACGAAGGGGCCTCAACCTGAGGCTCCTTCGTGATCCTGTCCGTCCTCGGCCCGGAGGGGCTGCAGTTCCGTCAGCCACCGCGGTATCTGCGCCGCTTTCAGGAGGAACGTTCGGCCCTGCCTGTCCCTGATCTCGAAAACTTTGTAGAGGGAACCAGGCGGGTAGAGGAATCGCAGGTGTGGGCGGCCTATCGTCGCCGCAATGTCATCGCGGGCCAAATCAAGTGTCGTTGTGTTCTGCGACCAGAGCCAAAGACGCGAAAAGAGCGGAAGACGGGACAAGAGCGTGCTAGCACGATCCGTCCGGAAAATCAGGCGTTGATCCGTTAGCCAAAGCATGCCGACTCGCGAACGGAACATCGCAAGCGGCTCCTTCGAAAGAGACGCTGGGCTTCGCAGGATACGGCGCTCGCCGGTATTGAGAACCGGAGGGCGGATGATGATTCCCTGCAGGCGATCCAGAAATGAAACTCGAGCGTCCGTCCACGCCATCCAGGCGAAGAACCGTTCTTCGTTCTCCGATCGCCGAGTTCGCCGCCAGACCAGGAACCGCCGCCACCAGCTCACCCTCGCACCGCCTTGCTCTTCACGCGACCTCCTATTAGAATATCGACACCGGTGGCCAGAGCGCGGTGGCCCCACCCGTTCCCATCCCGAACACGGAAGTGAAACGCCGCAGCGCTGACGATACTGGGGGCGCAAGCCTCTGTGGAAAATAGGCCGCCGCCGGTACTCATGAGGGCCCCTCGCCAACCCGAGGGGCCCCCTTTGTGCCCGAAACCCCGGCCACAGCGGCGCCGCCGCCGGCCCGCCGTTCCCTCTCTTGGACACACGTGATACAATGCCTCGATTCTGTGCCGCCTGAAGGCCAGCGATCGTCGGAGGGAAAGAGACTTGGCAGAGAACCCCGAAATTGAAGGGGAGCTGAGGGGTGGTGGCGGCGGAGACGAACAAGACGAGTCAATGATGGACATGGGCGCCCTCCTCGATCAGGAGGAAGGCCGCCAGTTCCGCTCACTGAGACGTGGCGAAGTCGTCGAAGGCACGATCATCGCCGTCAACCGCGACGGCGTCATCGTCGATATCGGCGCCAAATCGGAGGGCGTGATCCCCGCCGGCGAGATGCACTCGCTCGGCGCCGAACCCCTCAAGCAGGTGGAGCTCGGCGAGAAAGTCGTCGCCTACGTAGTCCAGCCGGAAACATCCGAAGGCGACGTCCTCCTCTCCCTCGACCGCGCTCACGGCGAGCGCGGCTGGCGCACCCTGCAGCAGCGCTTCGACGACGGCGAGAGCTTCGAGGGCGAGGTCAGCGGCTTCAACAAGGGCGGGCTCCTCGTCAACATCGAGGGCGTAGCCTCCTTCGTCCCCCTCTCCCAGCTCGTAAGCCTCCGGCCCGACCGCGCGGACGAGTCCAACAGCAGCCTCGCCCAGGCCGTCGGCCAGTCACTTCGCCTCAAAGTCATCGAGCTCAACCGGCGGCGCAACCGCGTCATCCTCTCTGAGCGCGGCGCCCTGCAAGAGTGGCGCTCGCAGCAGAAGGAGCGCCTCCTCGAAGAGCTCGAAGAGGGCGAGGTGCGCAAAGGCCGCGTCAGCTCCATCCGCAGCTTCGGCATCTTCGTCGACCTCGGCGGCGCCGACGGCCTCGTCCACCTCTCCGAGATCTCCTGGGACCGCGCCAAGGCCCCCGAAGAGCTCTTCAGGGTCGGCGACGAGGTAGATACCTTTGTAATGAAGGTCGACTCCGAGAAGAAGAAGATTGCCCTCAGCATCCGGCGGGCCCAGCCGGCCCACTGGGACGGCATCGTCGACCGCTACCAGGTCGGCGAGGTAGTGCCCGGCGTCGTCACCAAGCTCGCAACCTTCGGCGCCTTCGCCCGCATCGATGGCCCCGTCGAGGGCCTGATCCACGTATCCGAGCTCGTAGACCGGCGCATCGCTCATGCCCAGGAGGTCGTCCGCGAAGGCGACATCCTGCCGCTGAAGATCATTCGCATCGAGCGTGACCGCCACCGCCTCGGCCTCTCCCTGAAGCAGGCCCGCGACCAGGGCGAGGAGATGGGCTTCACCTTCGCCGTCGACGGCGAAGTCCTGTCCGTGCCCGAAGAGATCAGCGCCTCCCTCCAGGACGAGGTCAGCGACCTCGTGCGAGAGGCCCAGGCGATCGCCGCCGTCGGCAACGGTGCCGCGACCGAGCCCGACCTGGCGCCCGTGAGCACGCCGGCAGCGAGCGGCGAGGCAAGCGGCCCCGCCACTCCGGCGCCGCCGAAGGAAGCGGAGCCGGCCAAGGAAACGAAGGCGCCGGAAGAGCCGCCGCAGACTCAGATGGCGGCCGCTTTCGCTGGCCTGAACATCGAAGAGTTCACCGCTGATCTGCCCGCCGCAGAGGAAACAGAAACGTAATATTCGGGTCTGCCCCAGGTTGGACTAGCCTACTTTCCTATGCTACGCTGGCTGCAGGAAAAGGGGCTAGGCAGGCGATATGGCAGACAGATTCGACAAATTCACTGAGAGAGCGCGCAGAGTCCTTACCCTCGCTCAAGAGGAAGCACAGCGGTTTAACCACAATTACATAGGTACGGAGCACCTCCTTCTCGGCCTCGTCCGGGTGGGTGACGGCGTTGCCGCCAAGGTCCTCAACAATCTTGGCATCGAGCTGAACAAGGTCCGCTCTGCCGTCGAGTTCATCATCGGCCGCGGCGAGAAGTCGGTCAGCGGCGAGATCGGTCTTACGCCGCGCGCGAAGAAGGTCATCGAGCTCGCCGTCGAAGAGGCGCGGCGCCTGAACCACAGCTATATCGGCACCGAGCACCTCCTTCTCGGCCTCGTCCGCGAAGGCGAGGGCATCGCCTTCGGCGTCCTCGAGTCCCTCGGCGTCAGCCTGGAGCGCGTCCGCACCGAGACCGCTCGCATCCTTTCCCAGAGCACGCCTCAGACCGCCGCCAGCGGCGCTCGCCAGAGCACGCGCACGCCCACCGTCGACCAGCTCGGCATCGACCTTACCGCCGCCTCGCGCGCCGGCAAGCTCGACCCGGTCATCGGCCGCAGCCGCGAGATCGAGCGCCTGATCCAGATCCTCTCGCGCCGCACCAAGAACAACCCGATCCTGATCGGCGAGCCCGGCGTCGGCAAGACGGCGATCGTCGAAGGCCTCGCCCACCGCATCGTCGCCGGCGACGTCCCCGAGACCTTGCAGGGCAAGCGCCTCCTCACCCTCGACATCGGCTCCCTCGTCGCCGGCACCAAGTACCGCGGCGAGTTCGAGGAGCGCCTGAAGAAGGTCATCGAGGAGATCAAGAACTCCGGCAACTGCGTCCTCTTCATCGATGAGATGCACATGCTCGTCGGCGCCGGCGCCGCAGAGGGCGCCGTCGATGCCGCCAACATCCTCAAGCCCTCGCTCGCCCGCGGCGAGCTCCAGTGCGTCGGCGCTACCACGCTCGACGACTACCGCAAGCACATCGAGCGCGATGCCGCCCTCGAGCGCCGCCTCCAGCCGATCATCGTCGAGGAGCCGAGCGTCGAGGAGTCGATCGAGATCCTCAAGGGCGTCCGGGAGCGCTACGAGGAGCATCACAAGCTGACGATCACGGACGAGGCGCTCAAGGCCGCGGCCGAGTTCGCCGCTCGCTACGTCTCCGACCGCTTCCTGCCCGACAAGGCGATCGACCTCGTCGACGAGGCCGCCTCTCACGTCCGCATCCGCAAGTCGTCGACGCCGCCTTCCCTCCAGGAAGCGGTGCGCGGCCTCGAGAGCCTTCGCAAAGAGAAGGACCAGGCGATCGGCTCGCAGCAGTACGAGTTCGCCGCCGAGCTCCGCGACCGCGAGCTCAAGCTCCAAGAGCGGATCGGGAAGATGGAGCAAGGCGTCGTCGAAGAGACCGGCGGCGCTCAGCCCGTCGTCGGCGAGGAAGACATCGCCGAAGTCGTCGCCATGTGGACCGGCATCCCGGTAACCCGCATCGCCAGCGAAGAATCCGAGCGCCTCGTCCACATGGAGGAAGCGCTGCGGGCCAAGGTCGTCGGCCAGGACGAGTCGATAACCGCGATCAGCAAGGCGGTCCGCCGCTCCCGCGCCGGCCTCAAGGACCCGAAGCGCCCGATCGGCGTCTTCCTCTTCCTCGGCCCCACCGGTGTCGGCAAGACCTACCTGCCGCGCATCCTCTCCGAGTTCATGTTCGGCAGCCAGGACTCGATGATCCGCCTCGACATGTCCGAGTTCATGGAGAAGCACAACGTCTCCCGGCTCGTCGGCGCGCCGCCCGGGTACGTCGGCTACGACGACGGCGGCCAGCTCACGGACACGGTCCGCCGCAAGTCCTACTGCCTAATCCTCCTCGACGAGATTGAGAAGGCCCACCCGGACGTCTTCAACATGCTCCTCCAGATGTTCGACGATGGCAGCCTCACGGACGCCAAGGGCCGCAAGGTGGACTTCCGGAACACGATCATCATCATGACCTCCAACGTCGGCTCCGACCTGATCCGGCGCGAGGGCGGCCTCGGCTTCTCGATTCAGACGGAGGAGGCGAAGACCGCGGAGCAGCAGCACCGCCGCATGAGCGACAAGGTCATGGACGAGCTCAAGCGCGTCTTCAAGCCCGAGTTCCTCAACCGGATCGACGCCCAGATCGTCTTCCACAGCCTCGCCAAGGAGCACATCCGGACGATCGTCGACCTCCTCATGGCCGAGGTCTCGACCAACCTGATGCTCAAGGGCATCAGCATGGAGACTACCGAAGCCGTGCGCGACTGGCTCGGCGAGAAGGGCTACGACCCCGTCTTTGGTGCCCGGCCCCTACGCCGCGTCATCCAGAACGAGGTCGAGGACCGCCTCTCGGAGGCGCTGCTTGATGGCCGCTTCGGTCCCGGCGACACCGTCCTCCTCGACGCCGAGGGCGGCGAGATCGTCCTCACGAAGCAGGAGTCGCCGGAGCTCGCCGCCAGCTCCTGACGCCCGTCGGCCAAGGTCGAATACCGAACTGCCCCGCATTTGCGGGGCAGTTTTTTAGGCGCGAATCGTCGCGAAGGCTGGCGAGCCGTCAGGGGCGAGGCCTACTTGTCATAAGACGACCTGGCGGTGGCGCACGATCACGCTCTCCAGCAGCCCGATCGCGATAAATACCGTGATCAGCGAGCTCCCTCCCTGGCTGATGAAGGGCAGCGGGATGCCCGTGACCGGGAAGAGGCGGATGTTCACGCCGATGTTGATGAACGCCTGGAAGAGGATGAAGATCACGATCCCCACGGCGACCAGCTGGCCGAAGCAGTCCCGCGAGATCGACGCCGCCCGCAGGCCGCGCATGAGGACGAGGATGAACAGCGCGAAGAGGATCATCGCGCCGATGAAGCCGAGCTCCTCGCCCAGCACGCTGAAGATATAGTCCGTCGTCTGGGTCCGCAGATAGTCGAGCTGCGTCTGGCTGCCGTGCGTCAGCCCCTTGCCGAAGAGGCCGCCCGAGCCGACGCTGATCTCGGCTTGCTGGATGTTGAACCCCGACCCAAGCGAGTCGCGCGCCGGGTCGAGGAAGAGGCTGACGCGCTCCCGCTGGTAGTCCGTCACCACCGCGATCAAGGCGAACGGTGCCGCCGCCATGACCATGCCGATCGTCCCGAGGACGTGGCGGAAGTTGGCACCGGCCATCGCCACCATGCCGAGCCAGATCAGGAGGAAGATCGCCGCCGAGCCGAGGTCGGGCTCCGCGAAGACGAGCAGCGCCGGCAGGCCGGCGATCATAAGCGAGGTCAGAAAGACGCGCAGGTCGCGGATCGACTCGCCCTTGTCGGAGAGGTACTTCGCGAGGATGAGGATGACGATCAGCTTGCCGATCTCCGAGGGCTGGATCTGGGTGCCGCCGATGTCAATCCAGCGGCGCGACCCGTAGATCTGAGTGCCGATCGTCAAGACGAAGATCAGGGCCGCGATCAGGCCGATGTAGAGGCCGGTCGATCCCTGGGCGAGGAAGCGATAGTCCGCCCGCGCCACGAAGAGGCAGACGACGAGGCCGGCGCCGGCGAACAGCAGCTGGCGCCCCACCGGGCCGGTCAGCACCGCGCCGGTGCCGCCCGTCTGCGTCAGCGTGCCGCTGTAGATCAGGAGGAGGCCGTAACCGACGAGCGCGACGCTCGCCGTGAGGAGGATGTAATCGAACGGCGCCGTGCCGCGCCAGCTGATCATGGCATCCCGCCGCCGGCGAAGCCCGAGAGGCCGATCACGGCGTCCCGCCGCCGGCAAAGCCGGAGAGACTGAAGTAATACTCGAAGATCCGCGCCGCGACCGGCGCTGCCGTCAGGGCGCCGTTGCCCTGCTCCAGGAAGACCACCACGGCGATCTCCGGGTCGTCGAAGGGCGCGTAACCCGTGAACCAGCCGTGCTCCAGCGAAGTCCCGTCTTCACGCTGGGCACCGAACTCGGCCGTGCCCGTCTTGCCGGCGATCTCGACGCCGTTAACCGCGGCCGTCTTCGCCGTCCCCCCCGCCACCGCCCGCCGCATCCCCTCGCGCATCGTGTCGAGGTTGCGCGCGTCGATGCCCAGGCTGCTGGTCGGCCCCGGCTGAAGGGGGGTGGCGCTGCCGTCCGCCGATCGCAGCTCGCTGACCACGCGCGGCGTCAGCACCTGGCCGCCGTTGGCGATCGCCGCCGACACCAGCACCATCTGGAGCGGCGTCGTCGTCAGGTAGCCCTGGCCGATGCCGAAGTTGTAGGTGTCGCCGATCGTCCAGACCTCGCCGATCGTCGCTTCCTTCCAGGTCGGGTCCGGCACGTTGCCCGCGGCCTCGCCCGGCAGGTCGACGCCGGTGGCGCTGCCGAGGCCGAAGCGCCGAGCCCAGTCAGCGAGCTTCGTCGCGCCGAGGCCCTCGAAGAGCTGGCGGCCGTTCTCGGCGTAGCCTCCCGCCAGGTAGTAGAAGTAGACGTCGGAGGACATCGCGACGCCGCCGTAGAAGTCGAGGCTGCCGAGCGGCGCCCAGTCGCGGAACGGGTAGCGGATCTCCGGGTTAAACTCGTTCTCGACGTAGATGACGCCGGGGCTGAATATCACCGTGCCCGGCTGGGCCACGCCTTCCTGGAGCGCCGCCAGGCCCGTGACCTGCTTGAACGTGCTGCCCGGCGGGAACGTCTCGCTGATCGCGTGGTTCAGGAGCGGCTTCGCCGGGTCGCTGAGGAGCCGCTCGAGCTCCGCCTCCTCCAGCCCGGAGGTGAAGACGTTGTTGTCGAAGGTCGGCAGCGAGACGAGCGAGAGGACCTCGCCCGTATGGACGTCGATCACGACCGCGGCGGCGTTGCGCGAATCGCCCATCGCCGCCGCCAGCACCTCGGTTACCTCCCGCTGCAGCGCCACGTCCACCGAGAGGACGACGCTGCGCCCCGGCTCCGCCGCCGTCTCCTTGAGGGTGCGCAGCTCGCGTCCCGACGCGTCCACCTCCACCTCGCGCTCGCCCGGCACGCCGCGGAGGATCGACTCGTAGGCGAGCTCGACCCCCGTCTTGCCGACGAAATCGCTGATGCCGTAGTCGAGCGGCGCGAGGCGGGCGTACTCCTCCGGGTCGATCAGGCCGACGAAGCCGAGGACGTGCGAGAGCAGCGCCCCATGGACGTACTCGCGTCGCGGCTCGACAATCACCCGCACGCCCGGCAGCGACGCCAGGCGCTCGCGCAGGGCAAAGGCCGCCGCCTCCGGCAGCTTCGCCTTCACGACCTGGGGGGTGAAGGGATCGTTCGAGCTGCGCCGTGCCGCGATCAGCTGCTCCGTCTCGCCGGCCGGTACGCCGGTGAGCTCCTGCAAGGCGAGCGTGATCTCGGCCTCGCGCTCCGCCGGGATGTCGGCCGCGACCACGGCCGCGGCGAAGCTGGGCCGGTTCTCGACCAGCGGCACGCCGTTGCGGTCGAAGATCAGCCCTCGCGACGGTTCCACGGCGACCTGGCGCAGGCGGTTCGTCTCCGCCCTCAGGCTAAAGGTCTCGCCCTTGATCAGCTGGAGCCGCGCCAGCTGCACGGTGAGGATGCCGAAGAGAATCAGGACCAGCAAGCCGAAGTAGAAAACCTTCTGCCTCGCCGCGGCCGAGTCGTCCCGCAGCTCCGTCGGCGGCTCGGAGCGCCAGGGCTTACGTCCGGTCGAATACGGCATCGCTAAGCGTACGCCGTCCGGCGCCGGCGGCCGCCGCTCGCCGCCCAGAGCAGGCCGTAGATCGGCAGGAAGAGGACGACGTTAAGGAAGGCCGTCGGCAGGATGACCTCCGTCGCCGCTGCCGCCCAGCTCCCCGCCTGGCCCTGGGCCGTGAAGACGAGCAGGTAAACGAGATGATAGGCGCCGGTCGCCGCCAGCGTGAAGACGACGGTGAGGATCGGCTCGCCCTCGACGAGCCGCGCCCCCCGCAGGTCCTCGAGCAGCAGCAGCGGCGCCAAAGCAAGGAGCGCCGTTCCCAGCGGTGCGCCGTCGACGAGGCCGAGGACGCCGCCACCGATCGCGATCAAGACGAACGCCTCCCCGGAGCCGCGCACCATGAGCCAGGCGACGAGGAGCGTGAGGACCAGGTTCGGCTGCAGCCCCGAGACCCGAAACAGCGGCAGGACGGCAGCCTCGCTCAGGGCCGCAACGATGATCAGCGGCACGCCGATGTAAAAACTCACGGCGCCGTCAGTTCCAGCGCCCCGAAGCTCGTGATCACGAGCACGGTCTCGACCCGCGAGAGGCTGGCGAGCGGCTCTACCGTGACGCGCCGGAAAACGGCCTGGCGGTCGCCGCTCACGCCCGTCACCCGGCCGATCACGAGGCCCGCCGGATAGGTGCCGCCGAGGCCGGAGGTGACGACCGTGTCGCCTTCCTTCACGGTCGCGTCCTGGCTGACGAACTCCATCGCCAGGCGCCGGTTGTAGCCGCCCGAGACGACGCCCTGGTCGCGCGACTCCAGGATCAAGGCGCTCACGGCGCTGTCGACGTCCGTCACCAGCGCCACCCAGGCGTGGCTTGACTCGACGCGCGTCACCGTCCCGACCAGGGTCGTGCCCTCGGTCACGACCGCCATGCCGGTCCGGATGCCGTCGTCGCTGCCGCGGTTGATCGCGATGAGCTCGCGCAGGTTGCTCGGGTCGCGCGCCAGGATCTCCGCGCCGAGGAGCTCCTCGGCCGAGAGCGCCTCCTTGACCTCCAGGAGGCGCTCGAGCTGCTCCTGGCGCGTCGCCTCCTCGCGCAGCCGCGCGATCTCGCTGCTCAGACGCTCGTTCTCCGTGCGTAACGCTTCGTTCTCGCGCGTCAGGTCGCGAATGTCCGTGTAGTTCGTCGCGATATCGGCCAGCGGCTGGGCGACGACGCGCAGGCCGGACTCCAGTGGGCCGATCAGGACGTAGGATGCGTCCTCCACCGGCCGCGTCACGCCGATGCCGGAGAGCGCCAGGAGGATGAACCCCGTCCCCATGACGCCGGCAAACCAGGCTGCGCTCCTTGCAGTCAGGAGACTAACCTCTTTCTCGGCTGATGATGATCTGGGCCGGAGTGATTTTCGGAGTGTGCTGCCTGCCTGAGTCCGGCGACTTCGGTCCGCAGGGGCGGCGCCAATGTGCCAGTAGCCGGGCTACCGCGGCGCCTTTCGCACCGCCAGCGCCGCGTGCACCTTGGCGAGCATCCGCGCCTCTTCCAGGACCTCGCCCGTGCCCCGCACCACGCAGGTCAGGGGGTCCTCCGCCACGTACACCGGGAACTTCGTCTCCTGCTGGAGGCGCCGGTCGAGGCCGCGCAGCAGGGCGCCGCCCCCGGCGAGGCAGATGCCCTTGAACATCAGGTCCGCGACCAGCTCCGGCGGCGTTACTTCGATCGCCAGCCGCACCGACTCGACGATCGCGTTCACCGGCCCCGAGAGGGCGTCGCGGATCTCTACCGTGCTCACCTCAACCGCCTTCGGCAGGCCGGTCGCCAGGTCGCGGCCCCGGATCTCCACCGTCTCCTCCTCGTCGAGGGGGAAGGCAGAGCCGGCCGTGATCTTGATCTCCTCCGCCGTGCGCTCGCCGATCACCATGTTATGGACCTGGCGGGCGTAAGCGATGATCTCCTGGTCCATCTCGTCGCCGGCCGTCCGCACCGAGTGGCTCTCGACGATGCCGCCAAGGGCGATTACCGCCACCTCGGTCGTGCCGCCGCCGATGTCGACGACCATGCAGCCGGCCGGGTCCATGATCTGGAGCCCGGCGCCGATCGCCGTTGCCATCGGCTCCTCGACCAGGTAAGCCTCGCGGGCGCCCGCGTTCAGGGCGGCGTCGTGCACGGCCCGCTTCTCGACCTCCGTGACGCCGCTCGGGATGCCGATGACAACCCGGGGCCGGGGAATGCCGAAGCCGTAGCGCTCGTGCACGGCGCAGATGAAGTAGTGGAGCATGCGCTCCGTCACGTGGAAGTCGGAGATCACGCCGTCTTTCAGCGGCCGCACGGCGATGATGTTGGCCGGCGTTCGGCCGACCATCCGCTTCGCCTCGGCGCCGATCGCCAGCACCTTCTTCGAGAGCTTGTCGATCGCGACGACGCTGGGCTCGTCTATGACGATGCCACGGCCCTTGACCATCACCAGCGTGTTGGCCGTGCCAAGGTCGATCCCGACATCGTGTGAGAAGAGACCGAGAAAAGAACTGATCGGATTGAAGGCCATGCCCACCCCTGCCTTCGGATTGACCCTGTGGATGGCCGCGAACGAGTATAACCGAGGCAAAGCCCACGGTCAAAGCCCTATGTCAAGAGGTCTCGCCTAGGCTTTCCGGCTCGCCCCCTTCGCCGCGAGGAGCTGCTCGAAGCCCTCCTCACTCAGCACCGCGACGCCGTACTCCGCCGCCTTCGCCAGCTTCGAGCCCGGGCTCTCGCCGGCGACGACGTAGGCCGTCTTCTTCGTCACGCTCGCCCCGACGGCGCCGCCGAGGCGCTTGATCAGCCCTTCGATCTCGTTCCGAGTCCAGCTCGATAGGCTACCCGTAACCACAAAAGTCAGGCCCTGCAGCGGCCCTTCGCGCGCCGCCGGCGCCGCCGCCGCCAGCTGAACCCCGGCCGCGCGCAGCTTCCTGATCAATTCTCGGTTCTGCTCGTCCTGAAAATAGGCGTGAACGCTCGCCGCCGTCTTCGGACCGATCGTCGCCACCGCCGCCAGCTCCTCCGGCGTTGCCCCGGCCAGAGCCTCGATGCTGCCGAAGTGGCCCGCGAGCAGCGCCGCCGTCTCGTCGCCGACCTGGCGCAGGCCGAGGCCGAAGAGGAGGCGCGCCAGGGGCCGGCGCTTGCTCGCCGCGATATTGGCGAGGAGCTTCGTCGCGCTCTTCTCCCCCAACCGCTCCAGCGTCAGAAGGCCCGCCAGGTCGAGGCTGTAGAGGTCCGCGAGGTCCGTGACGAGGCCGCTTTCGAGGAGCTGCTCCGCCAGCGACTCGCCCAGCCCCTCGATGTCCATCGCCCCCCGGCCGGCGAAGTGGGTCAGGAGGCGGAAGATCTGGGCCGGGCAGACCCGGTTCGGGCAGTAGCTCATCGCCTCGCCCTCCGGCCGCACGACCGGCGTGTCGCAGGACGGGCAGCGCGGCGGCATCGCGAAGACGCGCTCGCGGCCCGTGCGCAAGCTCGTTACCGGCCCGACGACCTGGGGGATCACCTCGCCCGCCCGCTGGACGATGACCGTATCGCCGATCCGGATGTCCTTGCGGCGGATGTCGTCCTCGTTGTGGAGAGTCGCCAGCTTCACCGTCGCGTGCGACACGACCACCGGCTCCAGGACGGCGAACGGGTTCTGGCTGCCGGTGCGGCCGACGTTCACGGCGATGTCGAGGAGCTTCGTCGTCGCCTGGGTCGGCGGGAACTTATAGGCCAGCGCCCAGCGCGGCTCGCGGCCGACGACGCCGAGCGCCCGCTGCAGCGCCAGGTCGTCGACCTTGATCGCGAGGCCGTCGATCTCGTAGTCGAGCGCCTCGCGGCGCGTCTCCCAGCTCTTCACGTAGGCGACGGCGGCGTCGATGTCGTCGACCCGCTCGACGAGGGGGTTGACGCGAAATCCGAGGCTGCTCAGCGACCTCAGCGCCTCGGAGTGCGAGGTCGGCGTCTGCCAGCTCGTCGCCATCTCGCCCTCGGCCCAGCCGAGCTGGTAGACGAAGATATCGAGCGGCCGCGTCGCCGTCACGGCGGCGTCGAGCTGGCGCAGCGAGCCCGCCGCCGAGTTGCGCGGGCTGGCGTAGAGCGGCAGCTCCGCGACGCCGCGCGCCCGCCGCGCCTCGTTCTCGCGGCCCCGCGCCTCGTTCAGGCGCTCGAAGCCCGGCTTCGTCATGTAGACCTCGCCGCGGACTTCGAAGCGACGCGGCGCTTCTTTGCTTACCGACAGGGGGATGCTGCGGATCGTCCGCAGGTTCTGTGTGATGTTCTCGCCGCGGGCACCGTCGCCGCGGGTTGCTCCCTGGACGAAGGCGCCGTTCTCGTAGACCAGCGCGACTGCCAAGCCGTCCATCTTCGGCTCGCAGACCAGGGCGAAGTCCGCCCGCTCCGCCAGCGCCGCCACGCGCCGGTGCCAGGCGCGCAGCTCAGCCTCGCTGAAGGCGTTGCCGAGGCTGAGGAGCGGCTGGCGGTGCTCGACGACGCCGAACGCCGCCAACGGCTCGCCGCTGACGCGCTGGGTCGGCGAGTCCGGCGTGATCAGCTGCGGCCGCGCCTCCTCCAGGGCCCGCAGCTCCCGCATGAGCGCGTCGTACGCCGCGTCGGCGATCTCGGGGCTGTCGAGGACGTGGTAGCGGTAGTCGTGGTAGGCGATCTGGGAGCGCAGCTCCTCGACGCGTGCCTTCGCCGCCTGGACATCGCGCTCATCGCCGCTTGCGACCATGGCTTGAGTATAATTCAGGCCGCATCCGCCGCTGCAGCCCGAAACGAGGCCCGCCTTGACCCTCCGCTACGTCTTCCTCGACGACGGCGGCACGATCAACGACAACGCCCGGCGCGAGCCGCAGTGGCGCCGCCTCGTCGGCGAGTTCTTTGCGCCCCACCTCGGCGGCGAGGCGTCCGTCTGGTCCGAGGCTAACCGTCGCAGCTTCGCTCCCGTCTTCGAGCGCTTTACACGGCGCGTCGCCGCCTGGGACGACGCGCGCTCCGACTACCGCCGCGAGCTCGAGCTCTACGGCCTCGACTGGCCCGGCTCGATGGCGGCAGAGATAGGCGTCGAGCTGCCGCCGGACGAGGCGGCCCGCCTCGCCCTCGTCGCGGCCGCCAACGCCTATATCGCGCCGCGCGTCCGCGCCGACTACCGCGGCGCCGTCGAGGCGATCCGCGCCCTCGCCGCCGACTTCACGCTCTTCACCTCCTCCGGCACGGCTTCGCACGAGCTGGCCCTCATTCTGGGCGCCCTCGACGTCGCCGACCTCTTCGCGCGCCTCTACGGGCCCGACCTGGTCAACACGCCGAAGGGCCACGTCCGCTTCTATGCCCGCCTCTTCGCCGACGCCGGCGTCGACCCCACGGCCTGCCTCGTCCTCGACGACACGGCCGAGTCCCTGCTCGCCGCTCGCGCCGCCGGCGCCCGGGTCGTCCTCATATCCGAGGCGCCGACGGACGAGCCTCCTCGTATCGCCGCCCTGCGCGACCTGCCGGCGCTTCTGAGTGCCTCCGATCCGTAGCGGCGGTGCAGGAGGCTCAGCCTCCTGCTGGGGAGCACGAGGGGTGTCCCCTCAAAAGAACCTAATTTCACTTCTCGCAGGCGGAGCGGACCGAGAGGGACGCGAAGCCGACCAGCCCGCGGGAGGTAGAATGACCACGTGAAGCAAGTCGTCATCATCGACTACGGCGCTGGCAACCTGCGCAGCGTCGCCCGCGCCGTCGCCGACCAGGGCTACGAGCCCCTCGTCACCCGCGAGGCGCGCGCGATCGAGGCGGCCGAGGCGCTGATCCTCCCCGGCGTCGGCGCCGCCGCCGACACCATGCGCAACCTCAACCAGGGTGGCCTCGTCGAGCCGATCCGCGCCTACGTCGGCAGCGGCCGCCCCTTCCTCGGCGTCTGCATGGGCCAGCAGGCCCTGCTCAGCGTCAGCGAAGAGGGCGGCGAGCACCAATGCCTCGACCTGATCGCCGGCCGCGTCCGCCGCCTGCCCGGCGGCTTGAAAGTCCCGCACATGGGCTGGAACCAGGTGCGGCAGCGCCAGCCCCACCCCGTCTTCGACGGCATCGAGGACGGCGCCTTCTTCTACTTCGTCCACAGCTACTATCCCGACCCCGAGGACAAAGATGTCGTCATCGGCGAGACCGACTACGGCGTCACCTTCGCCAGCGTCCTCGCCCGCGACAACCTGGTCGCGACCCAGTTCCACCCCGAGAAGAGCGGCGCTCCCGGCCTGCGCTTCTACGCCAACTTCCTCGCGCACGCCTTCCGCCGCTAGCGAGCAGCGGCTGGGTCTATGTTTCAGCCGCTAGCCAGCGGCATCGCCCAGTCTATAATGACGCCGAGGACTGGCATGGCCATATGGCTTCGAGACCCGATGACGACGCGCCGGAAGAGGGCATCCGGATCGAGCTTCCCTTCCTTACCTTCTAGCGCCGCCGGCGTGTGCACCGCGCCTCGCGATAGCGCCGCCGGCGCGCCAACCGGGCCTCGCCGGGCCGCCGGGGCCGGCGCATGACCGCCCCCGAGCAGGACGACGCCTACGAGAAGGCGCGGCGCCGCGTCCGCACCCGCCTCAGCCTCTACCGCCACCTCGCTACCTATGCCGCGGTGGTCGGCGCCATCCTCTTCATCGACCTCGTGACCGGCGGCGGCGTCTCCGGCTTCGTCCTCTGGTTCGCCGCGATCTGGGGCGCGATCATCGTCTTTCAGGCCGCGAACACCTTCGTCTTCCCGCTCGTCTGGAGCCGCGAGACGGAGGAGAAGATGATCCAGGACGAGCTCCGCCGCCAGCAGGACGATTCCTGAGCCGGCTCGGGCTCATCCCCGCCATCGACCTGCGCGGCGGCCGCTACGTCCGCCTCTACCAGGGCGACTACGCCCGCGAGACCGCCTACGGCGACGATCCGGCCGCCATGGCGCTTCACTGGCAGGCGCAGGGTGCCCGTCGCCTCCACGTCGTCGACCTAGACGGCGCCCGTAGCGGCGAGCAGGCGAACGCCGCCGCCGTGAGCGCGATCGTCGCCGCCGTCGACGTTCCTGTTCAGCTCGGTGGCGGCGTCCGCGACCTCGAGACGATCGAGCGCTGGCTCGCCGCCGGCGTCGACCGCGTCTTCCTCGGCACCGCCGCCGTCGCCGACCCCGACCTCGTGGAGAGGGCCTGCGGCCTTTACCCGGGCCGCGTCGCCGTCGCCGCCGACGCCCGCGAGGGCCGCATCGCCGTCCGCGGCTGGGAGGACGACTCCGGCGAGCCCGTCCTCGGCTTCGCGAGGCGCATGGCCGCCGCCGGCGCCGCCGCGATCAGCTACACCGACATCGGCCGCGACGGGACTTTGGAAGGACCCGATCTCGACGGCGTCCGCTCTCTAATCGCCGACCTCGACATTCGTGACGCCGCTGCCGAAGTGATCCTCGCCGGCGGCATCGCCTCCCTCGCCCACGTCCTTGCCGCCGCCGCCGTTACTGGCCTCGGCGCCGTCATCGCCGGTCGCGCCCTCTATGAGGGCCGCCTCGACCTCGCCGCCGCCCTCGCCGCCCTCGAAAACGCTCCCTAGCGCGCGGCCTGGCTATACTGTCATAGAGCCGATCATGCTAACGAAACGCGTCATCCCCTGCTTCGACGTCGACCAAGGCCGCGTGGTCAAGGGCGTCTCCTTCGTCGAGCTGCGCGACGCCGGCGACCCGGTAGAGCTGGCGCCGCTCTACGACGCCGAGGGCGCGGACGAGCTCGTCTTTCTGGACATAACGGCGTCATCCGATGACCGCCGCACCACCTACGAGATGGTCGAGCGCACCGCCGAGCGCGTCTTCATCCCCTTCACGGTCGGCGGCGGCGTTCGCAGCGACACCGACGCCCGCCTCCTCCTCGAGCTCGGCGCCGATAAGGTCTCGCTCAACAGCGCCGCCGTCGCCGACCCCCACCTGATCGGGCGCTGCGCCGAGCGCTTCGGCTCCCAGTGCATCGTCGTCGCGATCGACGCCCGCGCCGCCGGCGAAGGGCGCTGGGAGGTCTTTACCCACGGCGGCCGCCAGCCTACCGGCCTCGACGCCGTCGACTGGGCGAAGCAGGTCGTCGCCCTCGGTGCCGGCGAGCTCCTCGTCACGAGCATGAACACGGACGGCCGCCTCGACGGCTACGACATCCCCCTGACACGGGCGATCGCCGAGGCCGTCGAGGTGCCGGTGATCGCCTCCGGCGGCGCCGGCGAGCCGCAGCACCTCGTGGACGCGGTCACGGAGGGCAAGGCGGACGCCGTCCTCGCCGCCAGCATCTTTCACTTCGGTACCTACAGGATCCGCGACGTCAAGGCCTATATGGCGGCGCAGGGCCTAGCGGTGCGCCTCTAGCTCGATTCCAAAGGGAGACTTCGCGTGACCAGCAGCAACGAGCTGGAGGAGGGCAGCACTCTCGCCCTCGACTTCGGCAAGATCGCCCGCACCGCCGCCACCGCCGCCGACGTTATCCCCTGCGCCGTCCAGGACGTCGATAGCGGCGAGGTGATCCTCGTAGCCTACGTGAACCAGGCCGCCCTCACGGCAGCGATCGCCACCGGCGCCGCCGTCTTCTGGAGCACCTCACGCAACGAGCTCTGGGAGAAGGGCAAGACCTCGGGGGAGAGCTTCGATCTGGTCGAGGTGCGGGTGAACTGCGAGCAGAACTCGCTGCTCTACCGCGTCCGCCCCCGCGGCGGCGGCATCTGCCACACGAAGAACAGCGCCGGCGAGCCGCGCGACTGCTACTACCGCCGCCTAAATCTCGGCAGCGGCCGCCTCGAGAACCTCGACCCGTAGCACCCGGCTCGACACCAGGGCATACCCTTCGTACCTCCGACTGCCTTGCTTTAGGCGCGCGGCAGCCCCGCGCCGTGACGCAGTCACCCTCATGAAATCTCTCGACTCTCAGGCAGCAGGTTGCGCTCCCTCTCCCAGGCAGAAATCGTAGCGTCACCTAACGGCTCAACCGCGCACCGCGGCCGCTAAAGGCGCACGGAGCCCATGCCCTTACGCTAGCTAGCCAGCGTAAGACCAGCCGAGGAGGCGCTGGGTTAGGGGCTCACCCTCCTTGAGGACGGCGCCGGCCAGGACGCGGCCGATCGCCAGCGTGTGGTCGCCCGCCTCGACGAGCTGATCGACCTCGCACTCGAGGTAGGCGAGGGCCGCGTCGAGGACCGGGCAGGCCGTCAGCGGGCCCGCCGCGTGCTCGATGCCGCTGAGCTTGTCGTAGACGACGGCGCTCGCCGCCTCGGAGCGGCCCTCGATCTTCGCCGCGTCGCGCGGCTGGCAGAAGCGGATCGCCAGCTCGCGGTCGGTGGCGCTGAGGAGGTTGACGCTGAAGACGCCGGTCTCGCGCAGGTTGCGCAGCGTCGTGCTGTTTCGCTCCAGGGCGCAGGCGACCAGGCGCGGCGCGAACGACACCTGCATCAGCCAGTCCGCCATCATGGCGTTGACGTTGTCGCTGCCGCGCGAGCCGACGATGTAGAGGCCGTAGGGAAGGAGCTCCAGCGTCTCGGCCACCGGGTCGATATCGATCTTTCGCGTCACGTCTTAGGCCCTCGACTCTCTTGAGGCTCGCGCTTTATCGATCATACAGGACGCAGCCGTCGCCTTCCGGAGCGCTCGCCGATCGCCTATGATCGCGGGCATGGACGCTGATATCAGGGTGTGGTCATGAGGGCGGAGGCTGCGGCCGCCGCCGCGGCGGACTGGCGCAGCGCCCTCGACGCCGTCGCCGAGCGCCTGCCGATGCTCCGCGACGGCACGCCGGTCGACCTCGTCCTCCTCTTCGCCAGCGACGAATACGCTGCGTCCTACCCCGAGCTCCTCGCCGACGTGCAGGGCCGCACGGGCGCCCGTCTCCTCGTCGGCTGCTCCGGCCAGGGGGTCATCGGGCCCGGCCGCGAGATCGAGGGCGAGCCCGCCCTCTCCCTGATCGCCTTCTCGCTCCCCGGCGCCGACCTGAAGGCGCTGCGCCTGCGCCAGGCCGACATCGAGGACGACGCCACGGCGGCCATGTGCCTCGAGCGGGCGGCGATCGGCGACCTCAACGCCTGGCTCCTCTTCGCCGACCCCTACACGCTGGACCCGGAGCGCCTCCTCGTGGCCCTCAGCCACGCCTACCCGAGCGCCCCCCTTGTCGGCGGCCTCGCCTCCGGCGACCCGCGCCGGCGCCGCACCGAGCTCTTTCTTGACGGCGAGGTGATCGCGGAGGGCGCCGTCGCGCTCGCCATCGGCGGGCCTTACGACGTCCGCACCGTCGTCTCGCAGGGCTGCGTCCCGATCGGCGAGGCCTGGACGATCACCGGCGCGACGGAGAACGTCGTCGAGACGATCGGCATGCGCCCCGCCCGCGACGTCCTCATGGAGACCTTCGAGGCGCTGCCGCAGGAGACCCAGGCCCGCGCCCGCAGCAACCTCCTCGTCGGCCTCGCGATGGACGAGTACCGCGACGACTTCGGCCGCGGCGACTTCCTCATCCGCAGCCTCATGGGCATCGACGATCGCCAGGGCACGATCCTCGTCGGCGCCGAGCCGCGCGTCGGCCAGACGATCCAGTTCCAGCTCCGCGACCCCGCCGCCGCCGACGAGGACCTGGTCGCGCTCCTCGGCGAGGCCCGGGACGCCCTCGGCGGCCGCCAGCCGGTCGGCGCGCTGCTCTGCGCTTGCAACGGCCGCGGCGTCGGCCTCTTCGGCGCGCCCGACCACGACGCCCTCGCCATGATCGAGCAGCTCGGGCCCGTGCCCGTCGCCGGCCTCTTCTGCAACGGCGAGATCGGCCCGATCGGCGGCAAGCCCTTCCTCCACGGCTTCACGGCCAGCATCGCCCTGATCGTACCGCGCGAGGCGCCCGCTTAGCACAAGCTTGGCCTCGTTCTGAGGGCTTGGCGGGCGGCCGGCTGGCCGGCTTGGTCCCGCCTAGGCGCTGACGACGCTGAGGCTGCTGCCCGCCGGCGATTTCGTCACCTCGATCCGGCACTCGATCCGCTTCGCCAGCTCCGGCACGTGGGTGATCAGGCCGACGAGCCGCTCCTGCGAGCGCAGCCCCTCGAGGGCGCCGATCACCGTCTCCAGCGTCTCGCCGTCCAGCGTCCCGAAGCCCTCGTCGAGGAAGAGGCTCTCGAGGCTCGCCGCGGCGGTGTTGCGCAGCTCCGGCATCCGCTCGGCTAGGGAAAGCGCCAGGGCCAAGGAGACCGCGAAGGTCTCGCCGCCGCTCAGCGTCCGCGCCGGCCGCGCCTGATCGGCCTGCCAGTGGTCGATCACCTCGAACTCGCCGTCCCCCACCGTCAGGGCGAAGCGCGGGTACAGCGTCTGCAAGTGCTCGCTCGCCCCCGCCGCCAGCACCGCCATCGCTTCCTCGATGACGAACGCCTGAAAGGCGTCGGCGCGCAGTAATCGGCCGAGCTCGTGATAGAGCTCGCCGTCTTTCTTAAGGCCTACCAGCTCCTCGCGTAGCGCCGCCGCCCGCTCGATCGCCACTGCCAGGCGCTCCGCCGCCGAGTTCAGCGATGCGAGCTCGGCGTTGAGGCTCTCGACCGCCGCCTGGCGCTCGCGGCCGCGCTCGTTGAGGAGGCGGCGCGGGTCCTGCCGCTCCGCGACCGCGTCGATCGCCTCCTGCCAGCGCCAGGGCTGCGCCACGGCTAATAGCTTCGCCGCCGTCGCTGCCGCCGCTGCCGCCGCCGCCGTCGCCTCGCGCTCGAGCTGCACCGCCGCCGCCTCGAGGCGGGCGATCTCCTGGTCGCTGCTCGCGACCTGTGGCGTCAGCGCGTCCAGCTCCTCGCGCAGCGCCGCTACCTGCTGCGAGAGCGCCTCGAAGCGCTGCGCCGCCACCGTCGCCGCCGTTAGGCTCGCCCCGATCGCCGCGACCGTCGTCGCGTGGCCGGCCGGCAGCAGCGCTACCACGTCGGCCTCGCCGGCCGCCAGCGCTTGCGTCAGCCCCTCGACGCGCTCGCGCCACTGGGCGAGGCGCTGCTGCTCGCCGATCAGCTCCCGCGCTGCCGCTTCGACGGCGGCCGCCGCCGCCTTCTGCTCCCGCTCGCCGCTGCCGCCGCTCGCCGCCGCCGCCGCCAGGTCGACGGCCGCCGCCGCGGCGATCTCGCTCACCGTCTCGCCGCAGACCGGGCATGTGTCGCCCGGCCGCAGGCCCTGCCTCAGGTGGGCCGCGACGTCGCGTCGCTGCGCTTCATCCAGGTTGGCCTTCGCCGCAGCTGCACTGGCTTCGGTGGCCCGCAGGCGCTCGCCGGCCGCATCCGCCGCCACGGTCGCTGCCGCCAGCACCGACTCGTCATTCGCTCGCTCCGTTGCCTCCGCCAGGTCGCGACGGCCGCCGTCGCGCTGCTCCGCTCGCGCCAGGGCGAGGCGCAGGTCGGCGTGGCCTTCGCGGTCGTATACGGTGCCGCGCAGCGCCTCGCCCGCCTCGCCGACGGCCTGCCGTAGCGTCGCGAGCCGCTCCTGGCCCCCTGCCGCCAGCGCTTGAGCCGCCGTGAGCTCCTCCAGCGTCTTCTCGCCCCGGCCGGCGTAGTCCGCCGCCCGCGTCCCGGCGTCCGCCGCCTCCTTCGCGAGGCTCACGGCCTCGATTAGAGCGTCGCGCTCCGACCGGGCCGCCTCGAGCAACGGCTGCTTCGCCGCCAGCGCCTCGCGACAGGCTGCCAGCGCCTCCGGCGTCGCGCCGGCGTAGTCTTCTTGAAGCCGCCGGCTCAGGCTCGCCGCATCGTTCTGGAGCCGGGCGGCGCGGGCGTTCGCCGCCGCCATCACCTGTTCGTAGATGCCGCTGTCGAGGAGCTCCTTCAGCACCTCGCGCCGGTCGCGCTTGTCGCCGGCGAGGAACTCCTGGAAGCGGCCTTGGGGCAGGAGGACGCAGGCCGTGAAGCCCTTGAAGTCGAGGCCGACGATCCGGTTGATCTCCTCGTCCAGCGAGCGCACCCGGCCGGCAAGCGGCTGCCACTCGCCGTCGCTGCAGACCTCGAGCTGCACCGGCGAGGGCCCCCGGCGGCCGCTCTTCGCCCCGCGGCTGATGCCGCGGTGGACGCGGAAGCTTTGGCCGCCGGCGTCGAAGGCCAGCGTCACGCTCATCGCGTCCCGGTCGTGCGAGATCAGGTTAGACGTGCCCTCCTGGCGCGGCACGCGGCCGTAGAGGGCGTAGCAGATCGCGTCGACGATCGTCGTCTTCCCCGACCCGGTCGGACCCGTGATCGCGAAGACGTCCATGTCGCGGAAGTCGATCTCGACCGGGTCGCTGAAGCAGGTGAAACCCTGGAGCTTTAGCTCGAGAGGACGCATCTCAGGCTGACCTCATCCGCGACGTGGGAGCTGAGTCGGCAACCTCGAAGCTGCCGGTTTCAACCGGCAGTTGAGCTCTCTTGAGGTTAAGGGGCCGCATTCGCCAGCGCCTCCGCGTGCAGCTCGCTGAAAGCCTTGACCAGCTCGGCGGTCACCTCGATGCCGTAGCGCTGGCGATAGTAGCGGCCGAAGAGCTCCTCCGGCGAAAGGCCGCTCTGCTGCTCCGAGGCGACCGGCAGCTCCTGCTGCTCCGGATAGCGCGGCGTCACCTCGACGGCGTTGGGCAGGCGCTCCCGCACCTGCTGATATAGCGAGCTCAGCGGCGCCTCGAGCTCGACCGTGACCCGCAGGTAGTCGTCGCCGAAGCGCGCCGCCGCCGCGTCGATCTCATCCAGGCGCAGGCTCTCGGAGCGGAGCCGCCGTCCCGACCGGAGCGCGATCTTGCGTACCTCCGCCGGCAGGTTCGGCTGCAGGTCGACGAGGTTTACGTACTTCTCCTGGCCCGCCTCGCCGAAGTCTAGCTGGAGGATCGAGCCCGAGTAGTAGGCGGGCGACGCGGCGCCGAGCCGCTGGTGGCGGTGGACGTGGCCGAGTGCGACGTACTGGGCCGGCGGCAGCGCCTGGGCCGGCACGGCGAAGCTCTGGCCGATGTGGAGGCGCCGCTCGCCGCCGTTCTCGCTGACGACGGCGCCGTCGACGAGCATGTGGCCGACGAAGAGGTTGAGCGGCTCGCGCGCCGCCGGCTGCCAGAAGTGGCGCAGCGCCTGCTCCAGCTTGGCGGCGTACTGCTGGATCGGCGCCTCGATTGGGCCGGCGAGGCTCTCGATGTCGAAGGTGAAGCGCTCCGGCACCCAGGGCAGCGCGATCACGGTCAGCGCCGTCTCGCCGTCCCGCGAACGCAGGCGGATCGGCTCACCCACCTCCGCCGGCACGGAGCCGACGCAGTGGATGCCGGCGAGCTTCAGTATGCCGGCGAGGGCGTCCATGCGGCCGGCGTGGTCGTGGTTGCCGGCGACCAGCACCACCTGCACGCCCTCGCGCAGCAGTCGCGTCAGCGTCTCGTAGAGCAGCCTCTCCGCATCCGTCGGCGGCGAGAACGTATCGAAGATGTCGCCCGCCACGACGAAGACGTCGACCGCCTCCGCCGTCGCGATCGCGGCGATCTCGTCCAGGACGCTCTCGAACTCGGCCTGGCGCGAGAGGCCGCGGATCTGGCGGCCGAGGTGCCAGTCGCCGGTGTGGAGGACGCGCACTAGCGGCCCCGCCTCAGCCCCGAGCCCGCCTCGGGCTCGTCGGCGACCTCGTCCTTGCGCGTCGCCCAGGCCGGGAAGGGGAACTGGACCAGCAGTGGCACCGGGATCTCCGGCTGGCGCACGAAGAGCGAGCCCGGCTTCAGGATCGAGGCGCGCGCCTTCGCCGTGTCCGTGAGGAAGCCGTACTCGTCCCGCGCCGCCTCCGCCGTGTCGAGGCGGCCCGCTACCCGGAACGACGCGTTCGCCGTCACCCGCCGCTCGATCTCGCTCGCCGTCTGCTGCGCCCCGATCAGGATCAGTCCCAAGCTCCGGCCCCGCTCGGCGATGTCGAGCACGACTTCC
Organism: Dehalococcoidia bacterium; assembly: GCA_963664765.2. Classification (GTDB taxonomy): domain Bacteria; phylum Chloroflexota; class Dehalococcoidia; order DSTF01; family WHTK01; genus WHTK01. Next base: position 585,011 of record CAXXWO010000006.1, read on the forward strand.
TTGATCGGGCTCCAGCCCTCGCGCGGCGCGTACTTGTTGAGCTCGTCCAGCACGAGGAAGACCAGCGGCCGGCTGCCGCCGAGCTTCTCCTTCTGCTCGACCAGGCGCCGGACGACGACGCCGACGACGAAGCGCTTCGCCCGGTCCGGCAGGCCGTTGATGTCGATCACCGTCACCTGCTTGTTCGTCCCGTCCTCGCCGTCGAGGACGCTGATCCGGTGCTTCTCCTCCTCGGCCGGCGGGATCGGCCGCATCAGGTGCCCCGCCGTGCCCACGGCGTCGAAGAGGCGGCGGATGAAGGCGCCGCGCGTGACCTCCGCCGCCCGCGGCGCGATGCTGTCGATCCGCTCCTCGAGCAGGTCGGCGAGGTCGTGGAAGCTGGTCACGCGGGCGCCGTCCGCCGTCGTCAGGAAGCCGCGAGCGTCCGGCCGGCCGATCGCCCGCTCATCCGCCAGCCAGTCCTCGACCTGGCGGATGACGAAGGAGAGCTGGCTCGTCTCGCTGTCCGCCTCCGCGAAGAGGAAGCGCAGGAAGCGCTCGCGGCAGAACTCGGCCAGCGACCAGGCGTAGGCCGTGACCCCCTCCTGGCGCGAGTCGGAGGCCGGCAGCAGCGTATCGACGCCCTTCTGGACCGGCGCCCAGACGCCGACGCTCTGGAACGGCCCCACCGGCAGGCCGGCGCTGGCGTAGCGGTCGCGGGCGTCGTCGTCCAGGTTACGGTTCGGCTTGTCGAGCCAGAGCAGGTCCTCGCCCTTGACGTTGAAGACGATCGCCTTCGTGTTGGCCGCGTCGCTGCCGAGCCTGCCGCCGTGGAAGAGGGCGTAGAGGAGGAAGAGCGCGTAGCTCGTCTTCGTCGCGACGCCGCTGATCCCGGAGATGTTCATGTGGGCGCCGCGCCGGCCGTCGAGGAACTCGATGTTGCCGTACATCAGCCCGCCGTCGCGCGCGAAGCCGAGGGGGAAGTCGCTGCCGTCGCGGCGCATCTTGTCGAAGTAGAGCGCCTCGTCGCGCTGGGCGCCCTCGCTCTTCAGCGCCTCGCGGCCGGCGAAGGGCGCGACGAAGATCTCCGGCTCCACCCGCGTCACCGCGATGTGGGCCGCGTTCGCGACGTTCACCGGCAGCAGCCCCTCGGCGGACGCGGCCGCGTCCGAGTCGAAGCGCGCGCCCTCGAAGCGTGAGCGGACTTTATCGACGACGCCGTGGACCCAGAGCGTCTTGCCGTCCGGCAGCGTCAGCGGCACGCTGACGACGTCGTCGAGCTGCAGATAGCGCGCCGGGTCGACCCAGACCCAGAACTCGAGCGCGAAGGCGTCCTCCGTGCCGATGACGTGGCCGACCGGCCGGCTCTGCCCGTCGAAGGCCTCTAGCGCTCCCACGTCGGCTCCTTGGCGAAGGTGCGCACCAGCAGCCGCTGGATCAGCTCTGGGTCGCCGAGGCGGTGGCGCAGCTCGCGCTCCAGCACGCCCACGGGCCGCAGGTTCTGGGGCGCCCGGTCGTCCTGAAACGGCGCCGAGGCGTACGCCGGCAGGCGCGCTGCCGTCAGGTCGGCCGTGTGCAGCGCCGTCTCGCGGGGCGCGTCCATCTCCAGCAGCGCCAGGCCCGAGAGCGCGAGGTCATAGGACGCCGGCGTCCGCAGGCAGACGAACCAGGAGTAGAAGACGCGGTCGGAGCGGCGTCGGCGGAAGACCGGCGAGCGCTCGCCGGCCGCGAGGCCGCGCAGCAGCTCGAAGTGCTTCGTTACGACGCTCGGCAGCACCTGCGGCGTCTTGATCAGCCCGACGACGGAAGGGTCGAGGTCCGGCGGCAGCCGCCCGTCGATGACCACGAGCGCGTCCGCGTCCGCCTGCGCCCGCCGCACCGTTTCGACCTCGAGCGCCGCCCGCAGGCTGCGCAGAGTCGCCTCCAGCCCCTCCGCGTCGCTCCCGGCGCTGTGGGCCGGCAGGTACTCGACGCTGTCGCCGCCGCCCTCAAGGCGCAGGCAGCCGCTGCGGGCGCCGTCGGCGAGGATCAGCCGCCGCTCGATCGTCGCGTGGCGGATCGCCGGCGTTTCGCCCGTCACCACGGCGCCGGCGCCGAAGGACGCGAGCAGGCCGGGCACCGGCATGCCGTCGCCCTCGGCGGCGATCCGCCGGTCGCGCCGCTCGACGCCATCCACGAAGACGAACGCGGTCGTCGTTGCCGGCGTCGGCGGCCGCACCGGCCGCCACTCCGCCATCTCGACGTCGTCCTCGATCTCGCCCTCCGGCTCCGGGCCGTAAGAGGCCTCGCCTACGGAGTCGTAGGCCGGCGGGCGCTGGTCGAGCTTGAGAACGCGGGGCATTTCGTTATGTTCTGCTATAAAGCTTAAGCGGCTCGACTAATGCCGGCGCCATTCGCTTCAGAATACAACGCAGAAACGCCCGGTCAAGGCTGATCCGGGCGAGAATGCGAGATTTTGTTCTAAAACTGTCGGTCTATAGCGACATGTAGCGGCGCGTGTTTCGCACCTCCTGGACGTGGCGCCGCAGGTCGGTCGGCAGCTGTGCCGATACGCCCGTCGGGTGCGACCGCGTCCGCTGCTTCTCGCCCCAGGTGCCGAAGCCCGCCTGGCCGCCGATCTCCGACCGCAGCTGCTGGACCTGAGCCCGGAGCAGGTCGACCTCTGAAAAGAGGCCGGCAACCTGGGGCCCGCGCGACGAGAGGGCGCCGGTGGATGCTGGCAGCTCGTCCGGCTGAGACGCGAAGGTCAGGGGAGCGCGGCCCCCCCTGGCGCAGCGGCGTCGGCCGGCGCTCGACTCTGACACGCGGCCGCTCGGCGGCGCCGAAGCCGCGCCCCCTGAGGAACGGCAGAGCGCCGTAAACGCCAAGGATGACTAACCAGAAAGCGACGATGACGACGAGGATCTCCACGTTGCTGACTCCTTTCAGTCTACGTGGCGATCCTAAGGGTCGTCCCTAACCCCCGGTATCGGGAGAAACCCTCGCCTCCGGCATTGCATGCCGGCACACTCTCCGCGTTGCTAACGTTGCGTGTGGAGAGGGTGCGACGCCGACAAAGCAGACGTTAGGCGGGCACTGCGTGCCGGCAGACGCTCCGCATTGTTACCGCGGCGTCTGTGGAGGGTGCAGGTGCCGGCGAAGCCGACGATCAGGCGGGCACTGCGTGCCAGCAAGCTCTCCGCGTTGCTATCGTCGCGTCTGTGGAGATAAGGCGTCGGCAAAGCAGACGGGCACTGCGTGCCCTTAGCCCGAGGTAGGCGCCTCCATCTCGGCCATCCGTCGCGAGAACTCGGCGATCGGCTGGCGGGTCTCGTAGTCGATCTTTACGACGCCGTTCTGGGCGCCGGAGCGATTGCCGATCATCACCAGCGGCTCGCTGCCCGTATTGTGAAGCCGGTAGAAGGAGCCACCCGTGATCGTCGCCATCATCCCCGGCGTTAGGACAGACGCGCTGCCGTCCGGGAAGCGCATCGTCAGCTCCCCTTCGACCACGTAGAAGGTCTGGTCCTCGTTGTGGCAGTGCATCTCGTCCGACTGGTCCGGCGTGTAGTAGTGAACCCAGGCGTGGAACTTCTTCGTGTTGAGGACTACCGTACGGCGTTTGGTGCGGTGGGCGAACTCGTGCGTGTCCAGGATCTCGATCGGCATCCTCACTGACTCCTTGCTCGTGCTTGGGTCGCTTGGTGATTTGGCTGCGCGGGCAATATAGACCGGCTGGGCCAATCTTACAAACGCTGACTCACGCCCGCGAGCAGCTGCCTCGCTGTACTTGCATGGCCAACGCCGCCTATTATCGAGCCCGACAGAGCGGAGTGGCAGCGTTCATCGACCTTGGCAAGCATGGAGGACGAGATGCCTTATTTGCGACTGACGATCTTACGACCGCTTCCCGGCATGGAGGAGAGAGCACGCGACCTGCTCAAGCAGATCGACCACCTCTTCGCGGACGAGCCCGGCCTGATCATGAGCTTCGACTTCGGTGAGGGTGGCGCGAGCAAGACGCCGCTTGGCCGCGTCTCCGTCTGGGAGACGGACGCTGCTGCAAACAAGCTAGCCAGATCGGACCGGTCGCTGGCCCTACGCGCTGAGCTGCAGCGCTTATGCAGCGAGGACATCGTCGATAACCTGACCGAGATCACCCACGCACACTGGACGGCAGCTACCCAGAGGCTGCCGCATCAGGATAGCTAACGCGGGCGGGTACCACTACCGTCGCGGCTCCTTGCAAACCCCCCGAAGCGCGGCGCGATGTGCGACCGAGGCCGATCATGCCCAGCCGCGTCGTCGTGCCCCTCTTGCGAATGCCGCGACCTGCTGAAACGGCCACCTCCCTCCGGCGGCGTGATCAGGAGAGCCTCGGTGAAGCAGTCGTCCCCATCCTCGGCGCCCGCGTGCAAGGAGCCGGTGTTTGTTTGACCTGATCCTCGCCTTCTCCCTGGTCGCCGTCGTCCTGATGGTGACGGCGTTGATCTCGGGGCTGATCGAGAGATCGCCGCTGTCCTTCCCGCTGATCTTCCTCATCCTCGGTGTCGCCCTGAGCGGCCGCGGCTTCGGCGTCATCGAGATGGAGCCGGACGATGAGACTCTCGAGGTCGTAGCGACCCTGACCCTCGCCCTCGTCCTCTTTCTCGACGCGGTGCAGCTTCAGGTCGAGGAGCTGGGACGTCGCTGGCTGATCCCGGCGCTGATCCTCGGGCCAGGCACCGTCCTGATCATCGCGCTCGGCGCCGTGCCGCTCGCCCTGATCGTCGGCTTCGGCTGGATCGCCGCTTTCATCGGTGGCGCCGTCCTCGCCTCCACGGACCCCGTGGTCCTGCGCGATATCGTGCGCGACCAGCGCCTGCCACGCAGCGTCCGTCAGATCCTCAAGATCGAGGCGGGGATGAACGACCCCGTCGTCCTGCCCGTCGTCCTCATCCTCATCGCCGTCGCCGGGTCGGAGACCGGCGGCGTCGGCGGCTGGGTCGATTTCCTCGCGCGCCTCCTCCTTCTCGGGCCGGCGATCGGCTTCGCGATCGGCGGCGGCGGCTCCTGGCTGATGGCGCGCGTCGACGACAAGTGGCCGATCCGCCGCGAGCACCAGGCCCTCTACGGCCTCGGCCTCGTGCTCGCGGCCTACGCCGCGGCGGCGGCCGCCGGCGGCGACGGCTTCCTCGCCGCCTTCGCCGCGGGGCTCGCCGTCGTCGTCCTCAACCAGACGATGTGCGACTGTTTCCTCGAGTACGGCGAGACGACCGCCGAGATGGCGATGCTCCTCTCCTTCGTCCTCTTTGGCGCCGTTCTCTCCGACCTCGCCGGCTCCGTCGACATCGCGGCGGCGCTCGTCCTCACGGCGCTCGTCATCTTCGTCATCCGCCCCGGCGTCCCTCGGCGTCGTCCTCTCGCGGACGCGGATGAGCTGGGAGGCGCACGCGCTCGTCGGCTGGTTCGGGCCGCGCGGCCTCAACTCCCTTCTACTCGCCCTGCTCGCCGTGCAAGCCGGCGTCCCCGAGGCCGAGCTCCTTCTCTCTACCGTGGGCATCGTAGTGTTCGCCTCCGTGATCATCCACGGTGGCACGGCGGCACCGCTGATCTCCTGGTACAGCAAGAAAGCAGCAGCCGAGACGTTCTCCGAGGAGCGCGAGGGCACGGCGCCCGGCCTCTTCACGCCGGGCGAGGCCGCCACTGCCCGCGTCAGCGTCGAGGAGCTCAGCCGACAGCTCCAAACCGAGTCGCCACCGCTGCTCCTGGACGTGCGCTCCCGCTTTACTTACATGCGGGATGGCGCTCGCATTGCCGGCGGCGTCCGGGTACTGCCGGATGAGATCGGGGAGTGGGCGCTGAACCAGGACAAGCAGCGATCGATCGTCACCTACTGCACCTGACCGTCCGAGGCGACGAGCGCCCGTGCGGCCAGCAGCTCATTGCGTCAGGCTTCTCGGCGACCGCCCTCGAAGGCGGCTTCGCGGCCTGGCGAAGCCAGCTGCCGGTCGAGTCGCTCGCCGACATCGCCTGACGCCGCGACCACGGGGCGCTCCTGGTCGCGACGGCCCGCAGCTCAGAGCGCCGGCCCGCCGTCGCGGCCCCGAAGCCTCTCGAGCTGATGCGCGAAGTAGTCTCGCCAGCCCTCCGGCAGGGCGGCAACGCCGATCGCCCTGCGCAAGAGAGCCGGGTTCGTCCTCTCGGTCGTTTAGAGGCGTGTCACATCGGCGACGCGGAGCCGATCGGCGTGCTCGGCCACCCGCTCGAGCTGATCGCCTACCTCGACGACGCCCTCGTCGACGACGCCGAGGTAGAAGCCACTGCGCTGGCTCTTTAGAAAGCGCTTCACCATGTCCGCCCGGTCGAAGCGGACCGCGAGCTTATAGCAGGGCATGCGGGGCTCGGTGACGACGACGCGGGCGCTGCCGACGCGGAACTGATCGCCGATAGAGACGGTCTCCTCGTCGACTCCCTCGACGGTAAAGTTCTCACCGAAGCTGCCCCAGGCGAGCTCAGCCTCGCCGAGCTCGGCCCGCCAGTAGTCATAGTGGCGGGCCGGATAGACGTAGACCGCTTTCGTGGCGCCACCGTGGACGGAAAGCTCGACCTGGCGGTCGCCCTCCAGGTGATGGCGCCGAAGCGCCACGGAGCCTTCTACCGGCGCCTTGAATATCGCGGTGGTCACGGCCTTGCCTTGCCAGGTGACTTCGCGCGGCAGGCCGACGTTGACGGAAGCTAGCCTCGCCATGGGTCCGCCGCGAGGTCGTCGTACCGGAAAAGGGGAGCTATCGCTAGCCGTTGGCCATTCGCCGACGCTTCGGATAGCGCCACGTATGAGCGCCTCGCGCCTCCAGGGCGCTATCTGAGCGACGGAATGAAGGCGGTCGCTGGTCATGCTGCCGCGATCATCTGGCCGGCGGGGAAGGCTGTCAATCAAGCGCCGGCGCTACGGTACTACGCCGGCGCTAAAGGTAGCCCGGAGGCCGCGGTGCTAGAATCTGCGCGGGCCGGCTCCTTTCGAAGCCGGCGCGCGCCTCGGCGCAGCGTTCAGCGAAACGACGGAGCGACATGACGGACAACCTGGGCAGCAATCTCCGAGAACGTCTGTCGCGGCGCGACGGGCTCCTGCTGCCCGGCTGCCCGAACGCCCTCGCGTCGCGGATCGCCGAGGACCTGGGCTTCGAGGCCGCCTACGTCACCGGCGCCGGCGTGACGAACACGTTCCTTGGCCTGCCGGACCTCAGCTTCGTGAGCCTGTCACAGCTCGTCGAGCACGTGTCGGCGATCCGGGAGGCCGTCAGCCTGCCGCTGATCGTCGACGCGGACACCGGCTTCGGCAACGCCGTGAACGTGGGCTACGCCGTCCGCGTCCTCGAGCGCGCCGGCGCTGACTGCATCCAGATCGAGGACCAGGTGTTCCCGAAGCGCTGCGGCCACTTCGACGGCAAGGAGGTCGTCGAGACCGAGGAGTTCGTCGCGAAGATCAGCGCCGCCGTCGACGCCCGCCGCAGCCCGGACACGCTGATCATGGCGCGTACCGACGCTATCGCTTGCACGGGCTTCGAGGATGCGATCGAGCGGGTAAGCCTGGCGTTCGAAGTGGGCGCCGACTGCCTCTTCGTCGAGGGGCCGCGCTCGCTCGACGAGATCCGCCGCATCCCCCCGTCGGCGGACGCGCCCTTTCTCCTCAACCTCGTCTATGGCGGCAACACGCCGATCCTCGGCCGCGAGGAGCTCGCGGGCATGGGCTACGCGATGGTCCTCTACGCGAACGCTGCCCTTCAGGCGGCGATGGCCGGCATGCAGCGGGTGCTGGGCCACATCCAGAGCACCGGCTCGATCGAAGGCGTCCTCGACGACGTCGCTACTTTTGCCGAGCGGCAGCGCCTCGTGAACAAGCCTTACTTCGACGGCCTCGAGCAGAAATACGCGCTCAGCTAGAACCAAACGGCGCGCCGGCGCGATGCTCGTCGTGTGAGGCGAGAGATCGGCTACTGCGGGTCGGGTGGGGCCGTTGTCGCAGCCGGCGGCGATGGGAGGCCTTCGCCGCTGAGCGCGACCAGCTCGCTCAAGGGCCGGGGCTCACCCGACGGCGTTCGGCCGAGCGCGATGCTCTCCTTCAGGTATTTGAGGCGAGCAGCCGTGACTTCATGCGGTGAGCGTTTGGAAAAGAGGCCCATTCTACTAAGATCGGCATAACAGCGACGATCCGCCAGCCTGACGACTTCGTCGTTGGGCCGGTCTAGCGGGAGGCGGCCGGAAGTAGCCCCGTCGCCACCCGAGAGTCGGGCTCGCACAGAGCGACAGCCCGGGAGCCGTCACGCCTCATTCGCTCCTCGGTAGGGGGAATGATGGGCTCTCGTCTCGCGTCCTGCTCTAGCTTCCCGAAGCGGGCAGTCCCTGCGAGGCGTGGTATGCGACGCCGTCGTCGAGCCTGCTACCTGGGGCATGCCACTGGTCCTCTTCCCCAAGAGACTGGAACAGCTCGACGAGGCTCGGCGGATCCGGCTCGTCGTCGGGCCGGCTCGCCCTGAGCCGCCTCCTGATCTCGGCGAGGTAGTCCTCGAGCTTCGCGTTCTCGTCCGGCGCCGTTCTCCCGAAGACCCGACTCCTCAAGAACTCTAGCAACCGCTCCCCCTTGATCGGAAAAGGACGATCCGTTTGAAAGAATAACGGCCGGAAACCCTGCGACATTACGGTTCTCAGCCGGACGACCGTCTTCAGGCCTGTCGGCGCTGCCGTCTCCTGCCCGGCACCGGCAGCCGTCAGCCGTCGGCGGCGCCGGGAGCCGTCAAGCAGCCGGGCGGCCCCAAGCCTGCGGCAGCTCCCACTGCCGCAGCGCCTTTGTATCGATCGGAAAACGCTCAGGATGCGCCTACGGCGCATGAGGCCTTTGGATTGATTGAAGACACTCGGGATGGGCCTACGGCGCATGAGAACCTTGGATTGATTGAAAAACGCTCAGGGCTCGCCTGCGGCTTACGAGAACCTTCGCTCAGGAAGGCTGCGCCGGCGCGAAAGCCCGCCTCAGCGCGGCTACCAGCTCAGTCATTGCCACCTTGGCCGCATCGACGTCTGCCGTCTGGCCGAGGAAGCCGTGAGCGAGGCCGTCGTAGCGCTTCTGCTCCACCGCCACGCCAGCCTCCGTCAAGCGCCGTGCGTAGGCCTCGCCTTCATCGCGCAACGGGTCGAACTCCGCCGTCAGCACCAGCGCGGGCGGCAGCCCGCCCAGGTCGGACGCCCGCAGCGGCGAGGCGAGCGGATTAGCGCGGTCCGCCTCTCGGGGGACGTACTGGTCCCAGTACCAGGCCATCGTCTCTGAGGTCAGGCCGTAGCCCGCCCCGTTCTCGGCGGAGGAGGGTAGGCACATGGCGGCGTCGATCACGGGGTAGGCGAGGTATTGAAAGGCGAGCTGAGGCGCATCGCGCTCTCGAGCGAGGAGAGCGACGGCTGCCGCGAGGTTGCCGCCGGCGCTATCGCCGCCCACGGCGATCCGCGCCGGGTCTGCCGCCAGGGCCGGCGCGTCGTCCTCCACCCAGCAGGCGCCCGCGTAGGCGTCGTCCAGGGCGGCGGGGAAGGGGTGCTCGGGAGCGTGCCGGTAGTTGACGTGAACGACGATGCACTCCGCCCAGCGCGACAGGAGCCGACACTGGAAGTCGCTGCCATCGAGGTCGCCGGTAACCCAGCCGCCGCCGTGGTAGTAGACCAGGACCGGCAGAGGACGCAGCCCCGGTGGAGAGTAGATGCGGAGGGCAATGCCGCCGTCGCCGGAGTCGATCGTTCGGTCCTCGATGCCCATCAGCGACTGGGCGCTGCGCCGCTGCCTCATCGCCGGTGCGGTCCTGAGCGGCGGTCCCAGGGCTGCCTGAGCCTGGAGATAACGCGCGACCTGAGGATTCAGCGGCATGCCCCTGCCCTCAGCTTCGAGCGGCGCTGGGCTGCCGTCTGCGCGTCACTTCGTCTCGCGCCGGCCACGCAGCCGTCTGAGCAAGCCGGACCGCCCGGCGGCCTCGCGGCGCTCCTCTGACGTCAGGTTCGCTTCCTCGAGACCCGCCGGGTTGCGCCGCGTCCGGTTATGGGAGACCGTTCGGTAGCCTGCATAGGTCGACGCCGCCATCCCCGCTACCATCATCAGCCTGAACATGCCCCGCATTTTTTGCCTCCCTTTCTCTCGTGGTACCGCTCGCCTGAGGCCAACCAGGACGAGCCTGGTCACGCGTCGCGGTGCCGCGATCATGTCGCCGGCGACGGAGGCTGTCAATCGATCGCCGACGCTAGTCACTGGAAAGATGCGAACAGGCGTGCTATAGTAGCAACGCCTGGCAGCGGAGCTGGTGGAATCCGGCGGGGAATCAGCCGGCGCCGCTGCCGGGCGCCACTTACAGCTGCTCACCTCATCCTGAGCGATGCCTTCCGACAGCAGGAGCAGCTCCATCGCCGGAGCCAAAGCCCCCTGGTTCGTGCTAATCAGCCCGGCGACGCCCTGATCAGCGCACCAAGTAGAAAACGTCCGTCCGGCGGCCCTCGGGGCCGGCGGCCTCGTCGCCGAAGACCTCCCAGCTCGGTCCGGCGACCCTGAGCCCCGCCGCGAAGCACTGGCGGGCGATCGCCGTGTGGGCCAGCGTCAGCTCCTCGTAAGGGCCCCAGTGGGCGACCGTCGCGACGCGGCCGCCGGGCGTCTCTGCCGCGTTTACGTCCAGGTCGGACACGTCGGCCGGCAGCGCCGCAGCGACCTCGACGCCGATATCGAGGTTGAAGGCCTGGTCGTGGTAGAGGACGACGTCGCGGCCCCTCGCGATCGGCTTCTCATCGAGGACGGAGTGGACCGTCGCCAGCGCCGCCGCGACCGTCGCCGGCAGCTCCGCCAGCGTCGCCTGCCGCCGCACCGCCGCCAGGCGACGCGGCCCTACGACCAGAACCTCGACCTCCCCCAGCATCGCGCGGCCGCCTAAATGGCCAGGGCGACGCCTTCGCCGCGCAGGTCGGATGCCGCCGCCCAGCCGCCGTCTGCCAGCTCCCCTATGACCTGGCTGCGGCAGGTCGCCGACCAGGCGCCGGTCTCCTCTATCTCGTGGCCGCGTGCCGCCAGACCGGCTTGGAGCGGCGCCGGGAAGCGGCGCTCGAGCGCGAGCCGGCTGCCCTCGAGCGTCCAGCGCGGCGCGTCGATCGCTGCCTGGAGGTCGAGCCCCCAGCAGAGGAGGCCGACGATCGTCTGGAGGTTCGTCTGGACCTGGGCGTCGCGCCCGGGCGTGCCGCCGCCGACCACGAGCTTGCCGTCGCGGAGGGCGAGGAAGGTGTTCAGCGTGTGGCGCGTCCGCTTGCCCGGCGCGAGCCGGTTCGGGCTCGCCGGGTCCGTGCTGAAGCCGCTGAGGCGGTTGTTCATGAGGATCCCCGTCCCCGGCACGACGAAGCGGCTGCCCCAGGGCGCGAACACGCTCTGGATGAAGCAGACGACCATGTCCTCGTCGGCGACGACGAACGAGGTCGTGTCCGACGGCAGCGTCGCCGGCCCCGGCGCCCCCGCGCGGTCGAGGTCGATCGCCTGCGCCCGCCGCTCCGCGTGCTCCTTCGAGAGGAGCGCCGCCAGCGGCACCTCCTCGACCTCCGGGTCGGCGACGTAGCGGCGCACGTCGGCGAAGGCGAGCTTGGTCGCCTCGACCAGGACGTGGGTCGCGCGCGCATCCTCCATGCCCCATTCGGCCAGCGGGAAGCGCTCGCTGATGTTCAGCGCTTCGAGGAGGATGATCCCCTGCGAGGGCAGCGCCTGCTCGTAGACCGTGCAGTCGTTGAAAGTTGACATAAGCGGCTCGTACCACTCCGCCGCTGGCTTCTCGAAGTCGGCCGCGTCGATCAGGCCGCCGAAGGCCGCAATCCCGCCGGTCAGCGCCGCCGCCGTCTCGCCGCCGTAGAAGCCCTCGCGCCCGTCCTGGACGAGCCGGGCGAGCACCGCCGCGAGCTCCGGCTGGCGCAGCCGCTCGCCCGGCGCGTAAGGCCAGCGGCCGTCGGCGAGGAAAGCGCGGCGCAGCGCCTCTTCCTCGGGCGCCTTGCTATCGGCGATCTCATCCATGCGGCGCGAGAGGTGCTGCGAGACCGGGAAGCCCACCGCCGCCTGGTCGATCGCCGGCTTCAGCAAGCTGTCGAGGGGCAGGGTCGCGTAGCGCCCGTGCAGCTCCAGCCAGGCGTCGACCAGCCCCGGGACGGTACAGGCCCGCGGCCCCAGTGTCGGAATGCCGGCCTCGAAGCCGTCCAGCGTTGCCCGCAGCGGTGCCCGGCCGCCGGCGTTGAGGCAGTCGACCTCGCCCGTGCGCTTGCGCCAGACCAGCGCGAAGGCGTCGCCGCCGAGGTGGGTGCGGTCCGGTTTCAGCACCACGTTCAGGGCCGCGGCTGCGATCGTCGCGTCGGCGGCGTTGCCGCCGCGCTGGAGGACGCCGAGCGCCGTGCTCGAGACCAGCGGATGGTCGCTGGCGACGGCGAAGCGCTTGCCGAAGGCCGGCCCCCGTCGCGGCACGTCGAAAACCGCGCCGCTTGCCGCCGCGCCCGTTTGCTCCCCTGTCATGCCTGCCGCCTTTCTCCTCTGATCTGGCCGATCATCCGGCCGCCCGCCGCGCCCTGTCAATCGGCGCCGCCACGCCTGCTATCATCTCCCCAATCACGCCGCCGCCTGCTGGAAGGAGCGAAAATGAGCAACACGATCGCGGAGCTGCTGCAAAGCGGCGAGGCGGATGCGCCGGCCGTCCTCGCGCCGGCGGGGCCGGCCCTGAGCTACGCCGAGCTGCGCCGCCAGGTCGAGCATCTCGCCGGCCAGCTCGCCGCCCTCGGCATCGGCGGCGACGACCGCGTCGCCATCGTCCTGCCCAACGGCGCCGAGGCGGCGATCGCCTTCCTCGCCGTCGCCGCCTGCGCCACGGCTGCGCCCCTGAACCCCGTCTACCGCGAGGACGAGTTCCGCTTCTACCTCGAGGACCTCAGGGCGAAGGCGCTGCTCACTCTGCCGGACGACGCCGCCGCCGCCCACGCCGCCGCCGCCCACGACACGGTCCGCCTCGCCCTCGCCGGCGCGCCCGGCAGCCTCACCCTCCTCGTCGACGGCCGCGCCGTCGAGCCCCAGGCGCCGGTCTACGCCACGCCGGACGCCACCGCCCTCGTCCTCCATACCTCCGGCACGACGGCGCGGCCGAAGATCGTCCCCCTGAGCCAGCGCAACGTTACCGTGTCGGCCGCGAACATCGCCGCCTCCCTCTCGCTCACGGCCGCCGACCGCTGCCTCAACGTCATGCCGCTCTTCCACATCCACGGCCTGATCGGCGCCCTCCTCGCATCGTTGAAAGCCGGCGCTTCGGTGGCCTGCGCCCCCGGCTTCGATGCCTTTCGCTTCTTCGCCTCGGTCGACGAGACCGAGCCGACCTGGTACACCGCCGTGCCGACCATGCACCAGCTCGTCCTCAGCCGCGCCGGCCGCCAGGCGGACGTCATCGCCCGCCGCAAGCTCCGCCTGATCCGCTCTTCGTCCGCCGCCCTGCCGCCCGTCGTCATGGCCCAGCTCGAGGAGACCTTCGGCGCGCCCGTGATCGAGGCTTACGGCATGACCGAGGCCTCGCACCAGATGGCGACGAACCCGCTGCCGCCGGCCCAGCGCAAGCCGGGCTCGGTCGGCCTCGGCGCCGGCGTCGAGGTCGCGATCATGGACGACGACGGCCGCCTCCTCGCTAGCGGCGCCACAGGCGAGGTCGTGATCAAAGGCGGCAACGTCACCGCCGGCTACGAGAGCAACCCGGAGGCCAACGCCGCCTCCTTCACGAGCGGCTGGTTCCGCACCGGCGACCAGGGCTATCAGGACGGCGACGGCTACCTCTTTCTCACCGGCCGCCTCAAGGAGATCATCAACCGCGGCGGCGAGAAGATCAGCCCGCGCGAGGTCGACGAGGTCCTCCTCCAGCACGCCGCCGTTGCCCAGGCCGTCGCCTTCGCCGTGCCGCACGCCCGTCTCGGCGATGAGGTCGCGGCCGCCGTCATCCTCCGCGAGGGCGCTACGGCGGACGAGAAGGAGCTGCGAGAGCACGCCGCCCGCCTCCTCGCCGACTTCAAGGTCCCAAAGACGATCCTGATCGTCGCCGACATCCCCAAGGGCCCCACCGGCAAGCTCGTGCGCATCGGCCTCGCCGAGAAGCTCGGCCTCCCGAAGGCCTGAGCCGCCGGGGCCGAGGTGTAATCCGGGCCCGAATCCGAGATAATGACGCTGGGCCCTTCGCCGAGGAGGCCGGCCTATGTTCGTAAGAAAGTGAAGCGCGATAAAAGAGCGAAGCGCGATACGATAAAGGACGCGAAGCGCGATGACAGGTCAACCCGTGAGGCAGGTAACCGCCGGCATCTCCCGCGGCCTCGACGACGCGATCGAGGCGCTGCGCTGGTGCAGGGACCACGTCGCCGAGCGCCGCGCCGCCGAGGCCCTGCGCCTGGCCGAGTCCAACCTCTCCTACATCGCCCTCGCCATCGACTGGGAGATGGAGGGCGAGGTCGACAAAGCCGAGTCGGCCCTCGACCACGTCTGGTGGCAGCCGCACCGCGACTACTTCGAGGTCAACGATGACCTGCCGACGAACATGACCCACTGACGCCGCGGTAGCCCACTTGGAACCGCTAACCCTCCGCGTCGCCGAAGGCCTCAACCGCGACGTCGGCCGTGGCCTCGTCCGCCTCGACCCCGCCGACCTCGATGCCCTCGGCCTCGGCGCCGGCGACACGGTGCGCGTCCTCGGCAAGGGGAGCAGCGTCGCCAGGGCCCTGCCCGCCTACGCCGAGGACCGCGGCCGCGGCCAGGTCCAGATGGACGGCATCCTCCGCGAGAACGCCCAGGCCGGCCTCGGCGAGCGGGTCGAGATCGCGAAGGTCGCCTGTTCCGCCGCCAGCACCGTCGTCCTCGTCCCCCTCGGCGAGGCGGCCGCCGGCGGCCGCTCCGACCTGCGCCACGTCGCCAGCGTCCTCGACGGCCTGCCGGTCGGCGTCGACGACAAGGTCCGCGCCAGCTTCATCGGCGGCGCCAACCGCGAGTTCTCCGTCCTCGAGACGAACCCGGCCGGCCCCGTCCTCATCGGCGCCGCCACCTCGATCAAGATCAAGGGCGAGAGCGTCTCGCAGCCCGGCCGCGAGGCGACCGGCGTCACCTACGAGGATATCGGCGGCCTCCGCCGCCAGGTCCAGCGCATCCGCGAGATGATCGAGCTGCCCCTGCGCTACCCGGAGCTCTTCGAGCGCCTCGGCATCGAGCCGCCGAAGGGCGTCCTCCTCTACGGGCCGCCCGGCTGCGGCAAGACGCTCGTGGCGAAGGCCCTCGCCAACGAGACCTCTGCCTACTTCACCCACATCGGCGGCCCCGAGGTCATGGGCAAGTACTACGGCGAGTCCGAGGAACGCCTGCGCAAGATCTTCGAGGAGGCCCAGGAGCACGCCCCCTCGATCCTCTTCATCGACGAGATCGACGCCGTCGCCCCGAAGCGCGAGGAGATGGGCAGTCAGCAGCAGGTCGAGAAGCGGGTCGTCGCCCAGCTCCTCTCCCTCATGGACGGCCTCAAGGCGCGCGGCCAGGTCGCGATCATCGGCGCCACGAACGCGCCCCAGCTCATCGACCCGGCCCTGCGCCGTCCCGGCCGCTTCGACCGCGAGATCAACATCGGCGTGCCGGAGCGCTCCGGCCGCCGTGAGGTGCTCGACGTCCATAGCCGCGGCATGCCCCTCGCCGCCGACGTCTCCCTCGACCGCCTCGCCGAAGTCACGCACGGCTTCGTCGGTGCCGACCTCGCTGCCCTCTGCCGCGAAGCCGCCATGGTGACCCTGCGCGGCGTCTCGGCCGAGATACCGCTCGAGGCCGAGTACATACCGTCCGAGCTCCTATCGCGCCTCGAAGTGACGATGAGCGACTTCCTCGTCGCCCTCGCCGAGGTCGAGCCCTCCGCCCTGCGCGAGGTCTACACCGAGATCCCCGACGTCCGCTGGGAGCAGGTCGGCGGCCTCGATGCGGCAAAGGCGACCCTGAAGCAGATCATCGAGTGGCCCCTGATCCATGCCGACCTCTTCGCCCGTGCCGCGACCACGCCGCCGAAGGGTGTCCTCCTCGCCGGCCCGACAGGTACCGGCAAGACTCTCCTCGCCAAGGCCGTCGCCAGCGAGTGCGGCGTCAACTTCATCTCCGTCAAAGGCCCCGAGATCCTCTCGAAGTGGGTGGGCGAGTCCGAGCGCATGGTGCGCGAGGTCTTCAAGATCGCCCGCCTATCGAGCCCCTGCATCGTCTTCTTCGACGAGATCGAGGCGATCGCCGGCCGGCGCGGTGGCGATGAAGGCAGCGCCGTCAGCGAGCGGGTCGTCGCCCAGCTCCTCGCCGAAATCGACGGCATCGAGGAGCTGCGCGGCGTCGTCGTTCTCGCCGCCACGAACCGGCCCGAGCTCCTCGACGCCGCCCTCCTCCGTGCCGGCCGCTTCGAGGTCCGCATCGACCTGCCGGTGCCGGACCAGCAGGCGCGGCAAAGCATCTTCGCTATCCACACGGCGGGCAAGCCCCTCGCCGCCGCCGTCGATTTGGACCGCCTCGCCGCCGTTTCGGATGGCTTCGTCGGCTCCGACATCGAGGCCGTCTGCCGCCGCGCCGCGATGGAGGCGATCCGCGAGTTCTTGGAGAGCGGCCTACCCGAGACGGCGCCCTTCGAGATCGACATGGCCGCCTTCGAGGGGGCGATCAACGCGGCCCGCGGCCTTCGCGGCGGCAGCCTGGAGTCACCGCCTGAAAACTAGCGAATTCTATGTTGGCGTCGCGCTTTAGATTTGCCGGACAAAGTTCCAGCTGTGGCCCTATTCAATAGCGCCTTCAAGCAATTCAATGTATTTAATACAGAATAGGCGAAGGTCACTGGCTAATATGCTGGCGTGCCAGATTGGTACCTGCGTATTGCGTTTGTAATCTGAAGCCTCCACGTAGACATCATCTGCCGATGAGCTATCTGACGAGAACACGATGTGGCCGTGAGCAACTGCGTTGCGGAGATGTCGTACTAAGTCACCTAGTGTGTCACTGGGCGCTTGCGAATACTGCCAACTTGGCCAGCCTTCTGAACCCAGATCGCTTAACTGCTTGCTGCTAACGGTGGCGTCGAGATTCCGCTCTCTTGGAAAGACGATCATGCCTAGGAGTGAACAACCAGCTTGGGTTATTGGGTGAACGCCCCTCCCCCTTTTCGAAGCCTTCTCTATATAATCCAGATTCTTCAGCGTTCTTTTTGCGAAAACGAGCGCATTGTTCCGGGTAGGTAGCTCATGACTTGCTTCCAATTGCGCCTCCAGCACAAGTTTTGCTTCCATGGTCCAGTAACCAGGCAATAGCCCTTAGCCGGCACGCAGTGCCCACGCAGTGCCCTAATAGTGGGCGTCGGCGCTGCTGCCGCCGTTGACGGCGATCGCCTCGCCCGTGATGCCGATCGACAGCGGCGAGCAGAGGAAGGCGACGACGTTGGCGAGGTCCTCGGCCGTGATCAGGTGCCGGATCAGCGTCGCCTCCGCCTGCTGGCTCATCAGCGCCTCGACGGTCATGCCCTCGCGCTGGGCCCGCTCCTGGTTGCGCTCGAAGGTCATCTCGGTCACGGTGCCGCCCGGGTAGACCGCGTTGACATTGATCCCGGCCGGGCCGAGCGCGTTCGCCATCGACTTCGTCAGGTTGACAGAGCCGATGTTGCGGATGCCGGCGCTCACACCCTGGCCCGGCGAGCGGCCGGCGCCGCCGCTCATGTTGATGATCCGGCCCCAGCCCGCCCTCTTCATGTGCGGTATCGCCTCGCGGGCGCAGCGCAGGTAGCCGACCACCTTCTCCTCGAAGTCGCGGAGGATGTCCTCGTCCGCCACCGTCTCCACCGTGCCCGGCGTGCCGCCCATGCGAGCGGCGTTGTTGACGAGGATGTCGACGCCGCCGAGCTCGGTCGCCGCCCGCGCGACGAACTGCTTGATCGACTGCGGCTCCAGCGTGTCGCAGACGATGCCGACCACCTTGCGGCCCGTCTCCTGGGCCAGCGCCGCCGCCGCGTCTTGCAGCGGACCCTCGCTGCGGGCGCAGATCGCCACGTCGCAGCCCTCCTGGGCCAGGACGCGCGCCGTCGCCTTGCCGATGCCGCGGCTGCCGCCGGTCACCAACGCCCGCTTGCCTTGTAGTTGCAGGTCCATCTTTTGTCCTTTCGGATATTGATCTTGATCGCTCGTCAGCCGTGTTACGAGAGGGACTGTAGCACCCTCCGGGCGATCGGCCGTCAAGGAGTGCCGCTACTGGCTAGCGACGCCTAGAATGGCCGTATGGCTAACAAGCGGCCCGCGGCCGTACCGCCTCGAGTCCCAGCGGCTGAGCTTGCGGTGGATGTCGCCGCGCTTCATCCGGGCGTCTCTCGCCGGTCGGACGGCGATCGCCGGGCGGGCCCTCGATGCCTCGCTGCCACCCGCGTGGCCCGACGAGGAGGCCCGGCGCCGGCTCGCGATGCGGCTCGATCAGATGGGCGACGATCCCGATGGCGCCGACTGGCTGCTGCGCGGCATGGTCAGGCGCCTCGATCGAGCGCTGGTCGGCTTCATCAACTTCCACGGCCCGTCGGACGAGCGCGGCCGTGCCGAGCTCGGCTATACCGTCTTCGAGGAGCACCGGCGCCAGGGCTACGCCTCCGAGGCCGCGATGGCGATGATCGGCTGGGCTCAGATCAGGCGCGGCGTCGAGGTCTTCGTCGTGAGCGTCTCGCCCGAGAACGAGCCCTCGCTGCGGCTGGCCGCGAGCCTCGGCTTCGAGCGCGTTGGCAGCCAGATCGACGAGGAAGACGGCCTTGAGTGGGTCTTCGAGCTGAAACCGGTGCGATAACGGCCCGCTAAGCTTCTCCCCGCGGCGGCGCTCGCCTACACTCGGCCGGAGCGCTCGAGAGGGGGGAGCATGCGTTACATAATCTACGGGGCCGGCGCCGTCGGCGGCGCGGTAGGCGCCCGTTTGTTCAAGGCGGGCTTCGACGTGCTGCTCGTCGCTCGCGGCGCCCAGTTGGCGGCGATCCAGCGCGACGGCCTTCGCCTCGTCACGCCGGCCGAGAGCTTCACGCTGGCCCTGCCGGCGGTCGGCGGCCCGGCCGAGATCGCCTTTCGCGAGGACGACGTCGTCCTCCTGACCGTGAAGTCGCAGGACACGGCGGCGGCGCTCGACGACCTCCGCCTAGTCGCCGGCGACGGCCCGCCGGTCGTCTGCTGCCAGAACGGCGTCGAGAACGAGCGCGCCGCCCTGCGTCGCTTCGCCCGCGTCTACGGCATGCTCGTCCTCATGCCTGCGACCTTCATCGAGCCCGGCGTCGTCGAGGTCGACGCCGGGCCCCGCCACGGCATCTTCGACCTCGGCCGCTACCCGGACGGCGTCGACGACCTCAGCGCCGCCATCGCCGCCGACTTCGAGGCCGCCGGCTTCGCCTGCCGCGCCGTCGCCGCGATCATGCCCTGGAAGTACACGAAGCTGCGCGTCAACATAGCCAACGCCGTCGAAGCCGTTTGCGGCAGCCGTGGCGAGGCCCGCGACCTCAGCGAGCGCCTGCGCGCGGAGCTCGACGCCTGCTTCGCCGCCGCCGCCGTAAACCCCATCTCCGTTGCCGACTTCAATATCCGCGATGCCGCCCGCTTCGACCCCGACCCGGAGCGTCGGCGGGGGCAGCGCCGGCCTTCCGGCGGCGGCTCGACCTGGCAGAGCCTCGCCCGCGGCGCCGGCTCGGTCGAGGCCGACTACCTCAACGGCGAGGTCGCCCTCCTCGGCCGCCTCCACGGCATCCCGACGCCAGTCAACGAGCTCTTTCAGCTCCTCGCCCACCGCCTCGGCCGCTCCGGTAGCGAGCCCGGCAGCGTCCCCGTGGCGGAGGTGAGCCGCCTGCTCGCCGAGCGCGAGGCGGCGCCCGACCTCGAGGGCCTTCGGTCGGCCGAGGCTCTGACGCGGCCTGCTATCATTGCGCCACTAGATTCAGGAGGCCCTTCATGATGACGAACGTCCTTACCGAGATCACTGCCAACGAGCTCCTGCGCCGTCTGCTCGCCGGCGAGCGCGACTTCGCCTCGACCCGGATCAACGCCGGCCAGGGCGACCTCGCCGCCGACCCCGAGTTCGCGGCCCTGGACGAGTACCTGCGCGGCCAGGACCTGCGCGAGACGCCGATCGTCGCCAACGGCGTCGACTGGCGCGCCCTGCGCGCCCCCGGCCTCTTCTTCATGGGCGCCCGCCTCGCCGGCGCCGACTTTCGGGGCGCCGACCTGCGCGACGCCGAGTTCCGCCGCGCCGACCTCAGCGGCGCCAAGTTCGAAGGCGCCAACGTCAGCGGCACCAACTTCATCGGCGCCCGCCTAATGGAGGCCGACTTCAGCGGCGCGACGATGATCGGCACCGACCTCTACGAAGCGAACATCAGCGGCGGCCGCCTGACGGACGCCGACCTCACCGGCGCCTTCATGCTCCGCCTCAACCTCGGCAGCGCCGACCTCACCGGCGCCAAGCTCACCGGCGTGACCTTCTACCGCTCCGACCTCCGCGGCGCCGTCGGCCTTGACGCCGTCCGCGACCTCGGCACCTGCCAGTTCAAGCACACGATCGTCACCGCCCGCGAGCAGGCGATCATCGAGGCGGCGCTCGCCGCCCTGCCCCGCTACGACCTGCGCGCGGAGTAGGCGAGTCCGGCAGCGCCGACGCGGCCGCTTCTCGCCCGGGGCGGCGGTACTTGCGACTCAACTGATCCCGCTTCGGTTTGCCTCTCGCCGGCCGCCCCAGCGCGGCGTGAGACCCTAAAACGAGCCGTCGTTATAATGCCGCCATGCCGTCACGCATCCGCCGCCTGAAAAGAGACGGGCGCCGGCCGTCGCGCCGGATCGCCGACCGGCAATGACCACGCCGGAGGACACGCTCCACGTCGGCATTCCCAACCCCGGCCCCAGCTTTCGCGACGTCATCGCCAACCGCAACTTCTCCCTCCTCTTCGTCGGCCAGCTCGGCTCCGAGGTCGGCAACGGCCTCGTCCAGCTCGCCCTGCCCTGGCTCGTCCTCGAGCTCACCGGCTCCGCCTTCCAGCTCGGCTTCGCCTACTTCTTCCAGTTCCTGCCCATCCTCCTTTTCGGCCTCATCGGCGGCGTCTTCGTCGACCGCTGGGACCGCCGCCTCACCCTCGTCACCGTCGACCTGATCCGCGGTCTCGCCTTCCTCTCCGTCGGCGCCATCTACCTCTTCGACCGCGACTTTCTCACCGTCGAGCACATCTACGCCGTCATCTTCCTCGAGGGCTCGCTCGCCAACTTCTTCAACCCTGCTCGCACCGCCCTTATGCCCAACCTCGTCAGCAAAGAGAACCTGCGTCCGGCCAACTCCCTCATGGAGGTCTCGCGCCACATCGGCTTCCTGATCGCGCCGCCCGTCGGCGGGCTCCTCGTCGCCTTGACCAGCCCCCAGGCCCTCATGTTCGCCGACGGCGTCACCTTCTTCATCTCCGCCGTTACCCTCTACTTCATCTCCTGGCGCCAGCCGCTGCGTGGCCTGGAGCAGTCGAACGGCTGGATTCATTCCCTGGAGCGCGTCGGACAGCAAGCCGGCGATGGCCTCCGCACCATCGCCCGCTCCCGCCTCCTCCAGGTCACCGTCTTCCTCGGCTTCAGCCTCAACCTCGTCATCGCGCCGATCCAGCTCCTTCTCCCCCTCTTCGTCCGCGACGTCAAAGGCGAGGAGGCGGACTACTTTGCCCTCCTCGTTGCCGGCCTCGTCACCGGCCTGATCGGCGGCTCCCTTGCCGCGCCCGCGATCGCCCGTCGCATCGGCCTCGGCCGCCTCGTGATCAGGGCCGTGCTGATCCTCGGTGCCGTGATCTGCGCTGCATCCTGGCCGCCGACGCTGTGGCCGCCCGTGATCGCGATGGCCGCCGCCGGCGCCGCCCTCGGCTCGCTCGCCGTCGCCCAGACGACGATGATCCAGGGCGCCACCACCGACGAGGAGCGCGGCCGCGTCTCCGCGACCTATTACACGTTCACGCTCGGCGTCCGCCCCTTCAGCTTCCTGGCCGTCGGCACCCTCGCCTCCTCCGGCGTCGACGTCCGTTTCCTCTTCGTCGCCCTCGGCCTCCTCGCCCTCGCCCTCGGCACCACCCTCTTCCGCATGCCGGAGGTGCGGGAGGCGCACTGAGGCAGGCGGCGCGAAGGCTCGGCCTCCGGCCGGCGTGTTGGCATTAGGCGCCGCCTTGATATACTGGCGGAGCCCGACGCAGCCTTCGCAAAGCGGCAGCCTGCGCCGGCACGCAGTGCCTGCCTAGATAGGAGCGCGACAGCCGATGACGACGAATCCACCCCTCGAGCCCTTCACTCGGATCAGCGCCGCCGAAGCCAAGGCGAAGATCGACGCCGGCAACGTCCAGGTCGTCGACGTCCGCACGGCCGGCGAGTACGCCGGCGGCCACGTGCCCGGCGCCCTCAACATCCCCCACATGTCGATCCTCGCCCGCAAGGCCGAGATCGCGAGCGACCGCGAGCTCGTCTTCATCTGCCAGGTCGGCCAGCGCAGCGCCCTCGCCTGCGAGTTCGCTGCCGCCGCCGGCTTCAGCGGCCTCTTCAACGTCGAAGGCGGCACCGACGCCTGGGTCAAGTCCGGCTACGCGACCGAAAAGTAGCAGCTGCTCTACGTGCCTTCGCGGCGTGGCTCTTTCTGTGACTCGGTAAGACCGTTCATCTCCAAGTGCCGTAGGCCTTCTACCGCCCCGCATCTCAGTGGACGTCGCCTAGCAGAGCGGCAGCCCCGCGCCGTCATGCAATGACCCGCCTCGCATCTCAGTGGACGTCGCCTAGCACAGCGGCAGCCCCGCGCCGTCATGCAATGACCCGCCGCCTCTACCTCTTCGACATCGACGGCACCCTGATCAGCACGGGCGGCGCCGGCAGCGGCGCCATGCGCGCGGCGTTCAGCGCCCTCTGGGGCGTCGCCGACGGCTTCGCCGCCGTCGAGTTCTCCGGCCGCTCCGACCGGGCGATCCTCCGCGACGCCCTCGTCGCGGCCGGTCCGGGGGACGGCGCCTTTGGCGACCACCTGCGCCGCTTCAAGCGTGCTTACTTTCGCCGCCTTCCCGGCAGCCTCGCGGCCCACGCCGGCACGGTGCTGCCCGGTGTCGTCCCCTTCCTCGACGCCCTATCCACCGACACCCACGCGACGCTGTGCCTCGGCACCGGCAACTTCCGCGCCTCCGCCGCCATGAAGCTGCGCCACTTCGGCATCGACGGCTACTTCGGCGCCGGCGGCGGCTTCGGTGATCGCGCCGAGGACCGCGCCCGCCTCGTCGCGGCGGGCATCGCCGCCGCCAACCGCCGCTTCGGCCGCCACGCGACGACCTTCGTCATCGGCGACACGCCCCACGACGTCCGCGCCGCCCGCGCCAACGGTGCCGTCGCCGTCGGCGTCAGCACCGGCGCCGCCACCGCCGCCGAGCTCGCGGCCGCCGGCGCGGACCTCGTCCTCGCCGACCTGGTCGGCGCCGACACCAGCTTCGGGCGCTAGCCGTGCCCGCCTGGCGCCGCGACCCCGAGGTCGACCCAGCCGCCGTCGGCATCGATCCCGACAAGCTAGACGCTATCGCTGCCGACTTCAGCGCAGCAGTCGATGGCCAGGAGCTCTTCGGCGGCGCCCAGCTCGCCGTCTTTCGCGACGGCCGCCGCGTCCTCGACCTCGGCGGCGGCGAGAGCGGTGGCAAGAACCCGGCGCCGCTCAGGCCCGACTCGCTCTTCGTGATCTTCAGCGCCAGCAAAGGCCTCGCCGCCCTCGCCATGCTCATCCTCTACGAGCGCTTCCAGCTCCACTTCGACGAGCCCGTCGTCCGCTATTGGCCATCTTTCGCCGATAGCATTCCTGAGAAAACCCAGGTGACGATCCGTCAGGTCCTCAGCCACCGCGCCGGCTTCCCCCACGGCCCCCGCTGGCTCGTGCCGGCGCTCTGGGGCGACCGCGAGGCAATCCGCCGCGCCGCCGAGGAGGCGCCGGTCGTCTGGCCGCCGGGGGCGAAGAACGGCTACCACGAGATGACCTTCGGCCACGTCGTAAACGAGCTCCTCCTGCGGATCGACGGCCGCGACTGCGGCCGCTTCCTCGCCGACGAGGTCTTCGGCCGCCTCGGCCTCCACGACATCTACCTCGGCCTGCCCGCCGTCCGGGCTCTCGAGGCGCGCGTCGCCCGCATCGAGAGCCCGGACGGCGACGACAGCCCCTTCAACCTCGCCGCCGTCCACCGCGCCGTCCTGCCGGCGGCCGGCGCGATCGCCACCGCCCGCGACCTCGGCCGCGTCTTCGCCGCCCTCGCCTGCGGCGGCAGCCTCGACGGCGTCCACCTCGTCAGCGAAGCCGGCCTCGATGGGACGACGGCGCCGACCAACCGCGCCGGCGAGATCGACCAGTCGATGCGCCTGCCGATGCGCTGGGGCACGGGCTGGCAGCTCGGCGGATTCGGTGGCGGCGGCCTGCGCGTCTTCGGCCACATGGGCCGCGGCGGCCAGGTCGTCTACGCCGACCGCGAGCGCCGCCTCGCCTTCGCCTTCCTCACCACCGGCTTTCGCGACCAGGCCCAGGGCCTGCTCTGGCGCTCCCGGCTAAGCACCCTCGCCTTCGCCGCCTGCCGCGACTGAAAGGTTCCAGCGAGGTCTGTGGGACTGGCTTAGTAGAGGATTGGCCTTTCGCCCAGATCCTCGAAGAAGCGCAGCAGGTAACCATCCGGATCCATCACAACAAACTGACGATTCCCCAGGAGTCTTTCGTTCGCGCGATACCACTTCTCCTCGATCGATAGCTGGATCGGCGCCCCGGCAAGCTGAACGGCCGCGTAAAGCTCAGCGACTTGCGACACTTCGATCTGGAGGCTCATACCCCGGCCATAGGGACGCTCCAGCTCGCCGGCGACGAAAGTGCGGTCGACAGGTTGCTCGATCATGACCTGGGCATCTTCGCGTTCGAGATAAGCAAAACGCTCCTCAGGGCGCGAGAACAGTATGGAGAAGCCGAGAACCTGCGTTTAAAACCGGAGGCTCGCTTCGATGTCGGAGCAGTGGAGCTCGGGTACAAGCTTCGCTAGCCGCATCGAACCTCCGATTCCTGTGTGCTGGTGATGGCTCCATTGATCATGAGAGCGCACTTAGCGGCGCCATTGTAGGGGATCAACCGAAGACTGGATGCCGTGGCCTGGCTAGACCAGAGCACGCGCAATCCCTGCCGCGCTTGAAAAACAAGCGGTTGCTGCTAAAATAAAAGGCGCGACTGACCGCGAGGCAGTCAGCTTAGGCGAAAGCAGACATAACGCCTGCTCGGATCCGACTGAGACCGAGACAGGACATAGCGGCGACCAACGTCTCCTGTGCCCTTTCGGCCTCGGCCGAAGGGGTTTTTTTGATGCTTGCGAGAAAGGCTTCTTGATGACAGAGGCGAGACCGGCTCTCGGCTTCATCGGCGCCGGCAAGGTCGGCAGCGCCCTCGCGCTCGCTCTGGCGGACGCGGGCTACGCCGTCGTCGCCGTCGCCAGCAGCAGGCTCGACGCCGCCCGCGCCCTCGCGGCCCAGATCGACGGCTGCGACTCTCCCGCCGACCCTCAGGGCGTCGTCGACCGCGCCGATATCGTCTTCGTCACCACGCCCGACGCCGCCATTCGTGCCGTCGCTTCGCGGCACCGCTGGCGCGCCGGCGCCGCCGTCGTCCACACGAGCGGCAGCGAGAGCCGCGACGCCCTCGCCGCCGCCGCTGCCGCCGGCGCCGCGACCGCGTCGCTCCACCCCCTCCTCGCCTTCGCCGACGTCGAGGCCGCCCGCCGGAGCCTGCGCGGCGCCTCCTTCACCGTCGAGGCGGAAGGCCCGCTGGCGGAGCGCCTCAACGCCCTCGTCGCCGACCTCGGCGGCACGCCGCTCGCGATTCGCAGCGCCGACAAGGCCCTCTACCACGCCGCCGGCGTCTTTGCCGGCAACTACATCCTCACCCTGCTCAAGCTGGCGAGCGATCTCTGGCTATATCTGGGCTTCGACCGCGAGCTCGCGGTCAGCGCTCTTTTGCCACTAATACGCGGCGCCCTCGCCAACGCCGAGCGTCAGGGCCTCGCCGCCGCCCTCACCGGCCCGATCGCCCGCGGCGACGCCGCCACGGTGGAGCGCCATATCGAAGCCCTCGCCGCCGCGACGCCGGCGCTGCTCGACGCCTACCGCTGCCTCGGCCGAGAGACGCTGCCGCTCGCGGCGGAAGGCGGCGGCCTCACGCCCGCAGCCGCGAAGGCCTTAGGCGACCTCCTATCAGCCCAGCCTCCGAGTCTCGAGAGGACGAAAACTCAGCTATGAGAACGATGCTCCGCGGCAAGATCCACCGCGCCACGGTCACCGAGGCCAACCTCGACTACGAGGGCAGCATCACGGTCGACGCCGCCCTGCTCGAAGCGGCGAACATCCTCCCCTTCGAGCAGGTGGACCTGCTCGACCTGAGCAACGGCGCCCGCCTTACGACTTACGCGATCGAGGCCGAAGCCGGCAGCGGCGTCGTCTGCGTCAACGGCGCCGCCGCCCACCTCGTCGGCGCCGGCGACCGCGTGATCATCCTCGCCTACGCGCAGCTTGGCGAGGCGGAAGCGCGCGCGGCGAGGCCCCGCCTCGTCTACGTCGACGAGCGCAATGCGATCAGCCGCCTCGCCGGCGAGATCGCTGCCCCGGCTCACTAGGAAGGAGAGCGCCATGCCCCGTCTGACCGTAGCCGATATCGAAGCCGTCAAAGAAACGCGGCGAGAGGGTCGTCATGCTCAGGGCTTACGATTTGCCCTTCGCCCGCCCGGCGGAGGAAGGAGAGCGCCATGCCCCGTCTGACCGTAGCCCGCCTCAAAGAAACGCGGCGAGAGGAAGGAGATTTGCCCTTCGCCCGCCCGGCGGAGGAAGGAGAGCGCCATGCCCCGTCTGACCGTAGCCGATATCGAAGCCGTCAAAGAGGGTCGTCAAGGGCTTACGACGCGGCGAGAGAGGTCGTCATGCTCAGGGCTTACGATTTGCCCTTCGCCCGCCCGGCGGAGGAAGGAGAGCGCCATGCCCCGTCTGACCGTAGCCGATATCGAAGCGATCAAGGAGCGCGGCGAGAAGGTCGTCATGCTTACGGCCTACGATTTTCCCTCCGCCCGCCTGGCGGAGGAGGCAGGTGTTGACATAATCCTCGTCGGCGACAGCCTCGGCATGGTAGTCCTCGGCTACGACAGCACCCTGCCCGTGACCCTCGCCGACATGGTCCACCACACCGCCGCCGTCGTCCGCGGCTGCGAGCGGCCCCTCGTCGTCGCCGACCTGCCTTTCATGAGCTACCAGACCTCGGTCGAGGACGCCCTGCGCAGCGCCGGCCGCCTCCTCCAGGAGACCGGCTGCCAGGCCGTGAAGCTCGAGGGCGGCGTCCCCATGGCCGCGACCGTCCGCCGTCTCGTCGAGGTCGGCATCCCCGTCGTCGGCCACATCGGCCTCACACCCCAGTCGATCAACCAGCTCAGCGGCTACAAGGTCCAGGGCCGCACGCCGGAGGCCGCCGCGCGGCTCCTGGCAGACGCCGTTGCCCTCGAGGCAGCCGGCGCCTTCGCCCTCGTCCTCGAGACGATCCCCGCCCAGCTAGCGGCGCTGATCAGCGGCCGCCTGCGGATCCCGACGATCGGCATCGGCGCCGGCGCCGGCTGCGACGGCCAGGTCCAGGTCTGGCACGACCTCCTCAGCTACGCGACGACGTTCCTGCCGCGCCACATCCCCCGTCACGTCAAGGAGTACGCCAAGGTCGGCGAGGCCGTGCGGGGTGCGATCGAGCTCTACGCCGCCGACGTCCGCGCCGGCGCCTTCCCGACGACCAAGGAGAGCTTTCGCACGGACAAGGCCCTCCTCGCCGACCTCGCTGCCGCGAGCCCGGAGGCGCCGCCGCCGAGCGCGGCCCAGAGCTGAGGCGGGCTCCATGCAAGTGCTGACGACGATCGCCGCCGTGCGCGAAGCGCGCCGCCCCGTCGCCGGCAGCGTCGGCCTCGTGCCCACCATGGGCTACCTCCACGAGGGCCACATCGCGCTCGTCGAGGCCGCGCGCGCCGCCGACGACTGCCTCTTCGTCAGCATCTTCGTCAACCCGAGCCAGTTCGGCCCCAACGAGGATTTTCACACCTACCCACGGGACGTGGAGCGTGACCTCGAGCTCTTGGGTGCGGCCGGCGTCGATTACGTCTTCCTGCCGGAAGCGGCGGCGATCTACCCGCCCGGCTTCGAGACGACGGTAGACGTCGGCGCCGTCGCCGAGCCGCTGGAGGGCAAATTCCGCCCCGGCCACTTCCGCGGCGTTGCCACCGTCGTCCTCAAGCTCCTCCAGATCGTCCGGCCCGACTGCGCCTACTTCGGTCAGAAGGACGCACAGCAGGTCGCCGTCGTCCGCCGCCTCGTCCGCGACCTCGACCTCGAAGTCGAGGTCGTCGCCCTGCCGACCGTGCGCGACGCCAGGGGCCTCGCCATCAGCAGCCGCAACGTCCGCCTCTTGCCCGTCGAGCGCGAGGCGGCGCCCGTCCTCTGGCAGGCCCTGAATCTCGCGCGCGAGATCTGGACGCGCGGCGCCCGTGACGCCGAGGCCTACCGCAGGCGCCTGCGCGAGGTCATCGACGCCGAGCCGCTGGCCGAGATCGACTACATCTCCGTCGCCGACCCCGAGACGTTGGCGGAGCTAGACCGGATCCAGGGCGCCGCCCTCGTCTCCCTCGCCGTGCGCATCGGTGCCACCCGGCTGATCGACAACGTCGTCCTCGGCGCGGACTAGGCGCCGTCTCGGGCCGGCGTCGCGAGCTTCGATCGGAAGGCGCCTCGTACGAACACAGGTGCTACAATGCCGGCAACGATGGCCGGACACTCGAAGTGGAAGCAGATCAAGCGCCAGAAGGCGATCGATGACGGCCGCCGCGGCGCCCTCTTCACCAAGCTCGGCCGCGAGATCACAGTCGCCGCCCGCACCGGCGGCGGCCCCGACCCCGCCGGCAACGCCCGCCTCCGGCTCGCCCTGCTAAAAGCCCGCGAGAGCAACATGCCCTTCGACATCATCGATCGCGCGATCAAGAAGGCGGTCGGCGAGAGCGACGCCAGCCAGCTCGACGATGTCGTCTACGAAGGCTACGCCCCCGGCGCCGCCGCCATCCTCGTCGAGGCCGTGACCGACAACCGCAACCGCACCGTCTCCGACATCCGCGTCGCCTTCAGCCGGGGTGGCGGCCGGATCGGCGAGACCGGCTCCGTCGCCTGGGTCTTCAGCGCGCGCGGCGTCATCAGCCTCAACCGGAACGCCAAGGTAGATCCGGAAGCAGCCGCCCTCGTCGCGATCGACGCCGGTGCCGAGGACTTCAGCGTCGACGACGATGCCGTGACGATCTTTACGAAGCCCGAGGAGCTCGAGGCGGTGCGCAAAGCGCTCGTCGACGCCGGCTACGAGCCGGCCGCGAGCGAGGTCGAGAAAGTCCCCAGCACCACCGTCCCCTTGGGCGAAGAGGAGGCCATCCAGACCCTAAAGCTCCTCGACCGCCTCGAAGACCTCGACGACGTCCAGCGCGTCTACTCCAACGCCGACTTCCCGGACGCGGTAATCGCCGCCTTTGGCGGCTGAGCGTCCGAGGACCATGGCAAGCCTCGCCGCTGCCGCAACCGCCGACCGGCCCCTCGTCCTCGGCATCGACCCCGGCCTCCGGATCTGCGGCTGGGGCGTCGTCCGCGGCGGCCCCAAGCCCGAGTTCATCGCCACCGGCGTCATCCGCCCGCGTGTGCGCGACCCGATCGCCGTCCGCCTCCTCTTCATCCACGCCGCCATCGCCGGCCTGATCGAGGCGCACGGCCCCCACGAGGTCGCGGTCGAGGACCCCTTTGTCGGTGTCCTCGCCCCCGCCGCCGCGCTCGGCATCGGCCAGGCGCGCGCCGCCGCTCTGCTCGCTGCCGCCGCCGCCGGCCGCGACGTTGCTCTCTATAGCCCCACCGCCGTCAAGGCCGCCGTCGCCGGCTACGGCCGCAGCGACAAGGCCCAGGTCCAGGCCATGGTCCGTCTCCTCCTCAATCTCGACGCCGTCCCCGAGCCAGCCGACGCCGCCGACGCCCTCGCCGTCGCCCTCTGCCACCTCGGCCACCGCAAGGCAGGCAAGATCGCGGCGGACGCCGTCGTTAGCTCACCCAAGCGAAGGTTCTCGTGAGCCGAAGGCGAGCCCTGAGCGTTTTCAATCAATCGGAAGGTTCTCGTGAGCCGAAGGCGAGCCCTGAGCGTTTTCAATCAATCGGGGGTTCTCGTGAGCCAGGCAAAAGCCGCCGTTATTTCACCCAAGCGAAGGTTCTCGTGAGCCGAAAGGCTCATCCTGAGCGCTTTAATCAATGATCTCCCACCTGCGCGGCAACCTCGCCCGCAAGAACGAGACCGCCTCCAGCGTCGAGATCGACGTTGCCGGCGTCTGGTACGAGGTCGAGCTCCCCGCCTTCGTCTGGCGCGCCCTCGAGGACGAGCCCCTCGGCGCCCCGATCGAGCTCGAGACCTTCTACTTCGTCACGGCGAACGCGCCGACGCCGCGCCTCATCGGCTTCCAGCGCGAGGTCGAGCGCGCCTTCTTCGAGAAACTCGTCACCGTGCCCAACGTCGGCCCGACCACGGCGGCGAAGGCGCTGATCTTCAGCGTCTCGACCATCGCCCGCTGGATCGAGGCCGGCGACACGGCCCAGCTCGCCAGCCTGCCCTCGATCGGCAAGCGCACGGCCGAGACGATCGTCGCCCAGCTGCGCGGCAAGCTCACGGAGGAGGCCCTCCTCGCCGACGAGGGTTTCGCCGCTTCCGAGCCGAAGAAAGTGAGCGAGCCGAGTGAGGTCACGAGGGACGCCGTCGACGCCCTCGTCGCCCTCGGCTACGCCCGCGCCGAGGCGGAGCGCCTCGTCGTCCAGGTCGACGCCGCCGACGCGCCCGCCACCGTCGAGGAGGCGATCCGCGCCGTCTTCCGCCGCCTCAACCCGGCGTAGATCATCGGAAAGCTGAGGGATTTATCCCTCAGGCACCTCCTTGGAGCGGGGCACTGGGGACATCCAGCGGGATGAATCTCGCAGCTACGGACAATGAAGACGTTTCACGTTTGGTTCAGCACAAAGCACCGCGCAGGCGCCCTCGAAGGGGAGGTCGGCGAGTCGGTCAAGATGCTCCTCAAGACGGTAGCGAAGCGAACTGGAATCAGCATCGTGGAGATGGAGCTCGCCGTCGACCACGTCCACCTGCTCCTTTCGTTGACGGAAGAGCAAAGGCTGGCCGGCGCCATGCACCAGCTCAAAGGCGCCAGTGCTCGGAGCATCTTCCTCTCGTACCCCGAGCTGCGCCTAGACCTCGGGAGCAACTCCTTTTGACAAAAATGCTACGGCGCGCGCGAGGTCCCTCCCTCCGAAACCCCCGCGGTTCGTAGGTACATCAGAGCTCAGATGCAGCATCCTCTAAGGCACATCTGAAGCTGCGGGTTTCAACCCGCAGCTGGACTCCCCGCCCCTCTGTTGAGGAGGCGATCCGCGCCGTCTTCCGCCGGCTCAACTTGAAGTAGCAGCCTCCCGTTCTCTGGGACCTCCTCTAGTAATTGACAGGCCAGTCATAACACGGTTTAATGGTTCCTAGTTATAAAGGAACCGTACCGCTTT
This sequence comes from Dehalococcoidia bacterium, assembly GCA_963664765.2. Lineage (GTDB taxonomy): Bacteria > Chloroflexota > Dehalococcoidia > DSTF01 > WHTK01 > WHTK01. The sequence continues at coordinate 616,643 of CAXXWO010000006.1, forward strand.
TCAGGAGATAAACGCCACATGCCGACGATTACAGTGGACAGCGAAGTCTTTGCGGCTCTTCAAAAGAAGGCGACGCCGCTCGTTGATACCGCAAACGATGTCCTTAGGAGGCTTCTCGAATTGGAGATTAGAGTTCGCAGCGATCAAAGGAGTACATCGGCAAGGGTGATGACCAACACTGCAACGGTGGGAGGCTTTACTCCTCAGGGTGAGTACAGGAAACCGATCCTCCAGATTCTCGTCGAAATCGGGGGGAGAGGGCGGACTGGTGATATCCTCGACCGCTTACCGTCGAAGATGCTCCTGACAAAAGGGGATCACGAAGACACGTCGTCAGGGAAAATCCGCTATCGGCATCATGGCGAATGGGAGCGACTTAAGATGCGGCAAGAAGGTCTCATCAGCTCGGCTTCACGCCACGGTATTTGGGAGATCACTGAAGAGGGCCGCAACTGGCTGATTCAGAACCCATAGGCTTTACACTTAAATTTCCGCCTTCTGGCGGCGCGCCCACCCCACGACCTCGCGCACCGACTCGCCGACGATCGCGACGATGCGGTCGATCTGCTCCGGCGTCGTCACCAGCGGCGGCGCCAGCAAGTACGTGTCGCCGAGGTTGCGGCTGATCAGCCCCCGCTCCTTGCACGCCGCCACCAGCCGCGCCCCCACGCCGAGGTCGATGCTGAACGGCCGGTGCTTCTCCTCGTCCTCGACGATCTCGATGCCCGCGATCAGCCCCAGGCCGCGTACCTCGCCGACGCCGTCCTCGGCGAGCAGCGTCCGCAGGCCCGCCTGGAGCCGCTCTCCGAGCGCCGACGCGTTCTCGACCAGGCCCTCCTCCTCCATGATCTGGAGGTTGCGCAGGCCGACCGCGCAGGCCGTCGGGTGGCCCGCGTTCGTGAAGCCGTGCATGAAGCGCTGCCCCGCCTCGACGGCGAGGAGCGCCTCGTGCAGCGCCTTCGACACGATCGCTCCCGAGAGCGGCACATAGGCGCTCGTCACCGCCTTGGCGAAGGTCATGATGTCCGGTTCCACGTCCCAGTGACGCAGCGCGAACCAGCGCCCCGTGCGCCCGAAGCCCGTGATCACCTCGTCCGCGATCAGGAGGACGTTGTGGCGGTCGCAGATCTCGCGCAGCTTCGGGAAGTACTCCGGCACCGGCGGGATCACGCCGCCGGCGCCGTGCACCGGCTCCGCGATCACCGCCGCGACCGTATCGGCGCCCTCGCGGATGATCGTGTCCTCGATCGCCACGGCGCAGTCCAGGTCGCAGCCCGGGTAGGTCTTGTCCCATTCGCAGTGGTAGCAGTAGTTCGTCCCGGCGCGGATGAAGGTCGGGTCCAGCGGCCCGAAGCCACGCCAGAACGGCGCCAGCCCCGTCGCCGCCGTCGTCGCCAGCGTGCCGCCGTGATAGGCCTGGCGGCGGGCGATGACCTTGACCTTCTCCGTCTTGCCCTGGAGGAACCAGTGGTAGCGCGCCATCTTGAACGCGACCTCGTTGGCCTCCGAGCCGCTATTCGCGAAGAAGACCGCGTCCATGCTCGGGTAGCTCAGGGCGCAGAGCTTCTCCGCCAGCTCGATCGCCGGCAGGTTGCCGTAGCCCGAGTAGCCGTTGGCGAAGGCGAGCTCGCCCATCTGCTTCGCCGCCGCGTCGGCGAGCTCCTTGCGCCCGTGGCCGACCGCGACGTTCCACAGCGACGAGAGGCCGTCGATGTACTCGCGGCCGCGAGCGTCCGTGAGCACCGCCCCCTCGCCCTTGACGAAGACGATCGCCTTGCGCTGCTCCGCCTGGCTGAACTGGGGGTGGATCAGGTGCGCAATGTCGCGCTCGACGAGGCTCTGGTATTCGTTGTCGTTCATGTCGAGCTCCTCGCAGGCCCCCTACGGGCGTCTGGCGCGCGTTATTCGTAAGTAGCGTCGATCTTACAACGCCGCCGCGTTACGGAGGCGCCGTCCCGCCTCTGCTACCATCGCCTCGTGAAAGCTCGCTTCATGCGGCTCCTACTACCCCTCCTTGACCTCTTCAAGCGAGGTCGCACCTTGGCTGGCCGCCATCGCAGCGGGATACTCGCCGTCCTCGGCACCCTCTGCCTCGCGCTGGCTCTCTACGGTGGCTACTACGTCGTGATCGACGTGCCCAACGACGAGGCGCGCTCCTTCGCCGACCCTGAGCAGCGAGTCCGCGTCCGCAACGACGTTCGCGAGACCAACGCCCAGATCCTCGGCGGCTTCGTCGGCGGCTCGATCTTCCTCCTTGGCGTCATCGCAACCTGGCGCACCCTCCTCACCGCCCGCGAGGGCCAGATCACGGAGCGCTTCACCCGCGCAATCGAGCAGCTCGGCAACGACGACCGTGTCGAGATCAGGCTAGGCGGCATCTACGCCCTCGAGCGCATCGCCCGCGACTCCGCCCGCGACCACGGCCCCGTCATGGAGGTACTAACCGCCTTCGTCCGCGAGCGCTCGCCCTGGAACGAAGCGGCGGCCGCGGACGCTGATCATCGCCCGACCACCGACGTGCAAGCCGCCCTCACGGTCATCGGCCGGCGCTCTCGCTGGCACGGCCATGGCGAGGAGCGGCGGCTTGACCTCGATGCGACTGATCTGCGTCGGGCGGACCTGAGCAATGCCCACCTGGAAGGGGCGGACCTGCGCGGTGCCCACCTGAAACGGGCTTACCCTACGAGGTGCCCACCTGGAACGGGCGAACTTGGTCGCTGCCCACCTGGAAGGAGCGGACCTGCATGGTGCCCACCTGGAAGGGGCGGACCTGCGCGGTGCCCACCTGGAAGGGGCGGGGCTGCTCAATGCCCACCTGGACGGGTCGCACCTGAGCGATGCCCACCTGAAAGGGGCGAACCTCACCGCCGCGGAAGGCCTCACCCACGCGCAGATCGACAGCGCCCACACTGACGACACCACGGTCTTGCCCGACTACCTCACCTCACCGACGCCTGCTCCCGAAGAGCCGCCGCCCGCCGCGGACGTCTAGAGTTCCCCCAGCAGCGCCCGCGCGACCGCCCGCTCGTCCCAGGGCCGCGCTTCGCCGCCCGCGAAGACCATCGTCGTCTCCGTCGCCTTGCCCGCCAGCAGCACCGTGTCCCCCGCCCGCGCTTCCTTGAAAGCGAGCTGCATCGCCTTCTCGCGCTCCGCTTCGACGTAGTAGTCGACCCCCCGCTGTCGCCCCGCCCCCGCCAGCCCCGCCTCGATCGCCGCGAAGATCGCTTCCGGCGCCTCGTCGCGCGGGTCCTCGTTCGTCACGACCGCCCGGTCCGCCAGCCGCCCCGCTACTTCGCCCAAGCCGAAGCGTCGCGCCGCGTCCCGGCCGCCCGCCGCGCCGAATACGACCGAGAGGCGCCCCGCCGTCAGCGGCCGCAGCGCCACCAGCACGCTCTCTAGCGCCGCCGGCGTCGAGGCGATGTCGACGATGACCCGAAACGGCTGGCCGCAGTCGATCGACTCCAGCCGCCCCGGCACGCCCGGGAAGCTCGCCAGCGCCGCCGCCGCGTCGGCCAGCGCCGAACCCTGGCTCAGCGCGACGCCGACCGCCGCCAGCCCGTTGGCGACGTTGAAGCGGCCGACCAGCGGCAGCCGCGCCGCCACGACCTCACCGCCGAACCGCACTCGAAAGGCGAGGCCGCCGTCCTCGCCGACTACGTCCGCCGCCCGCAGGTCGGCGTCGCTGTCGATGGCGTAGGTCAGGGCCGGCGCTTTGCTGCGCTCCCTCAGGTAAACCGAAGCCGCGTCGTCCGCGTTCAGCACCGCGACGCGCGGGAAGCGCTTCGCCGTCGGGGCGTCGAGCATCTCGAAGAGCAGCCCCTTCGCCGCCAGGTACGCACTCATGGTGCCGTGGAAGTCGAGGTGGTCGCGCGTCAGGTTCGTAAAGACGGCGACGTCGACCTCGCAGCCCCGCAGCCGGCTTTGAGCCAGCCCTTCCGACGACGCCTCGACGACCATCGTCCGCCGTCCCGCCGCCAGCGCCGCCGCCAGCTTCGCCTGGATCGACGACGCCTCGAGCGTCGTCATATGGCTCGCGTTCGCCTCGAAGCCGCCGCCGAGGTCGAAGCCGGCGCTGCTCAAGTAGCCGCAGCCGTAGCCCAGCGCATCCAGCACGTGGCCGATCAGATGGCTCGTCGTCGTCTTGCCGTCCGTGCCCGTCACGCCGACCAGGCGCAGGCGCCGCGACGGCTCGCCGTAGACCGCCGCCGCCACCGCCCCCAGCGTGGCGCGGCTGTCCGGCACGACGAGGAGCGGCGTCGCGGCAGCGAAGCGCCGCCACAGCGCCTCCCGGTCGCGCTGGACGACGACGAGCGCCGCCCCCGCCGCCAGCGCCGCCGCGATGTGGTCGTGGCCGTCCGTCTGCAACCCCGGCACGGCGACGAAGACGCCGCCCGGCTCAACGAGGCGTGAGTCGTGGCTGACGCCGCCCGCCACCGCCGCGGCCTGGCCGAGGAGCTCCGAGTCCGGCACCAGCTTCGTCCAGTCCACGGCGTCATTCTAAGCCCAGGTTAAGCCCACGCCGCGCCGGCCGTGCCGCCGAGCAGGTTCGCAAATTAAAGGACTGCCCCTTGCGGACCGATAGTCTATTTGTCTGGAATGCCGGCTTCGAGCCGTCTCCTTTTTATGACTGAGCTAAAGCGAATAGCAGGACGCAATCGCCCCGCGTGGCAAGCCCGCGCGGCGGCCGGGACGGGAGCCCAGCATAAGGGCCCAGGAGCGCGCCCTGCTGCCGCCGAGAGCCGGCGGCGCGGCCTCAAGCATTACTTCCTCTTCAGCCTCGGCGTCTCGACCATGGCCCTCGGCCTCGCGGTCACGGTCGGCGTGCTCGCCGTCATGCAGGCGCGGCCGCCGCTGCCCGGCGCCGGCAGCTTCAGCACCGCCGTCGACGGCGGCCCCTGGTTCAGCACGCCAATACCGCCGCCCGAGGCCCCTACGATCCTGAAGGCCGCATCGCTACCGCCGCAAACGGCCTCGTCAGAACGCGCCCGTCCGGAGCAGCAGCCGGCCCGCTCCGGCCAGCCCCTCCTCGCCGCCGAGACCGTCCACGTCAGCAAGGGCCGGATCGTCAACGTCAACATCACCTTCTACGACTGCGCCGACCAGGGCTTCTGCGGCGCCATGGCCAACGGCCGCATCGTCTACGAAGGCGCCGCCGCCTGTAGCTGGAACCTCCAGATCGGCACCCGGTTCGTCATCGAGGGCGACCCCACCGGCCGCATCTACACCTGCGAGGACCGCGGCCTCCTCGCCAACACCTGGGTCGACATCTTCTGGCACGCGCCCGCCGACGGCTGGCTCTGGCAGAGCGAGGTCGGCCGCTGGGGCGTCATCGAGATCGTCGAGCTCCCCGGCTCCTGATCGGCTCAACCCAACGCGTTGCAGCTCAGCCCTCGGCCGGCGGCACGATCTCGAGGTCGTCCTCCTGCCAGAACGTGCTCAGCACGTCCAGTGTGCCGCTGAACTCCTCGCCGCCGAACCGGTAGCTCAGGTATACGAGGACCGCGGCAAGCCCGAGCAGGGCGAACGGCGAGATGACGAGCACCCTCTCGACGCCAAAAGTCGTCGCGGCGCCGCCGAGGACCAGCAAAGGGACGATCGCGAGGCCGTGCTTCAGCGAGTTCTGGAGCGCGAACGCCCGGCTCTGATAGGCAACCGGCAGCCTGCGGTTGATATAGGTCTGGACCGAGATCTTGCTGAGCGCGAGGCCGTAGCCGAGCGGCAGGGCGAGAAGCGCCGCCGTCCGCAGGCGCTCGCCCAGGTCGGCGCCGAAGAGGTCGAGCACCCGGATCGGGTTGACCGGGTCGATGACGTCGCTGATCGTCGCCACGAGGCCCATGAGGACGAGCGAGGTCGAGACCAGCAAGAAGCCGAGGATCGCCGGCCGGCGCTCACCCAGCCGCCTGATCATCGCCGGCGCCGAGAGCAGCGCGACGAGGAGGCCGCCGGCGGTCGGGCCAAAGACATAGACCGACTGCGTCGGGTCGGCGCCGAGTGCCGACTGCACGTAGCGCGGCCCCAGCGTCTGAAGGACGATCGCGGCCGAGGCGGCCAGCACGGCCAGGAGGATCATCGTGATCACGGCCTGCTGCCGGATCAGCCAGAGCAGCGTCGATCGGACCTTCAGGTCGGGCTTGCGCCAGTCGACCGCTCGCGGCTTGCGCCAGAGCGGCAGGTCGAAGGCGCGGCTGGCGGCGAGGAAGAGGAGCGCGGCGGCGACGTAGATCACCGGCTCCACCCCGAAGGCGAGCACGAGGACCGGTGCCAGCAGCGCCGTCCCCACCGCCGTCCCAACGGACGACGCGAGGTCGATCATCGCGGCGGCGCTGGCGAGCTCGTCCTTCGAGGCGACGAACGGCAGGACCGAAGACTCCGCCGGCCCCGACACCTGGCCGATGGCGCTGACCCCGAAGATCAGGAGCAGCACCGGCAGCAGGTCCGTGCCGAGGAAGAAGACGACCAGCAGGCAGAGGCCGGCCTGGAGGTTGTAAGCGAGCGCCAGGGCGATGCGCTTCGGCAGCGCGTCGGCGACGGCGCCGCCGTACATCCCGAGCAAAGCCGGGGCGATCAGCCCGGCGATGCCGACAAGGGCGGCGTCAAGAGCGCTGCCGCCGTCGCGGACCACGGCGATCAGCACGCCATAGGTGAGCGCCTGCTGGCCCGCTTCCGAGAAAAAGCGCGAGGCGATCAGCTGCTGGACGTGCGGATCGCGACCGATCTTCGGCTCCGGCAGAAAGGCCCAGAGAAGGCGAAAGGCGTGGTGCTGGCCGCGGTCGAGGACGTGGTCGGCCCGCCGATAAGCCTCATCGAGGAACCGCCGCAGGCGCCGCCTCGGAGAGCCACCGTCGCCAGGTCGTGAAGGCGCGTCCATCAAGGCCGATTATAGATAGCGGCGGTCAATCAAGCTGCCGGCCGGAGAGTTCGATAAATCAGCCAAACTTCTGATCGAGCCGGCCTTTGTCGACAATCCTAGGTGACACGCAAGACCCGCGTGCTGTTCTTCGCCAGTCTCGTCGCGGCGCTGGCCTACTGGCTGCTGCTGTTGCTTGCCTGGAAAGGCGCCCCCTCGCTCGCCGAGACGGTTCAGCACGGCGCTCTGCTCGCCCTGATCCTCGGCGCGCTGCCCGCGATCTTCTTCCTCGCCCGGCTGGTCAGAGAGCGCAGCATCAGCGACGTGGAGAACCTCGCCTTCACGGACAGCCTCACGGGCCTGCCGAACCGGGGCTACTTCATGGACCAGCTCGCCCTCGCCCTGGCGCGGGCCAAGCGCCAGAACCGCCAGGCCGCGGTTATGTTCCTCGACCTCGACCGCTTCAAAGTCTTCAACGACACGATGGGCCACGCGGCCGGCGACCGCCTGATCATCGAGGTCGGCCGCCGCATCCAGCGCCAGATCAGGGCGGGCGAGACCTTCGCTCGTCTCGGCAGCGACGAGTTCACGGTGCTCCTCGAAGGCCTCGTATCGGAGCGGGCCGCCGAGACGGCGGCGCGGCGCATACTCGCCGCTCTCGAAACGCCGTTTCTCATCGAAGGTCACGAAGTCTTCGCCGGCACGAGCATCGGCATCGCCCTCAGCGGCACCGGCCAGATCACGCCCGACGAGCTCGTCAGACGGGCCGACGTCGCCCTCTACGAGGCGAAGGCGGCCGGCCGAGCACGCTATCAGCTTTTCGAGCCCGGCGCCAAGAACCTGACGGTAGAGAGGCTCGAGCTCGACACGGAGCTTCGCACGGCCGTCGAGCGGGACGAGCTGCGTGTCTACTATCAGCCCGAGGTCCGGCTCTCCGACGGCGAGGTGGTCGGCTTCGAGGCGCTGGTCCGCTGGCAGAACCCGAGCCGCGGCCTGCTCCTGCCCGGTGACTTCATCCCCGAGGCGGAGGACCTTGGGATCCTCTCATCGATCGGCAAGTGGGTGCTGCGGCAGGCGTGCGAGGAAGCGATGCGCTGGCCCGCGATCACGTCGGACGGCGACCCCTTGCGGGTCAGCGTCAACCTCTCGCCGCTCGAGTTTCGCCGGCGTGAGCTGATCGGCGAGCTGCGGGCGGTTCTCGCCGAGACCGGCCTCGAGCCCGGGCGCTTGAAGCTCGAGATCGTCGAGACCGCCCTGATGGAGAACCACGACTCGACGATCGAGACCCTCCACACGCTCAGGGCGATAGGCGTCCATATCGCCATCGATGACTTCGGGGCCGGCTATTCCTCCCTCGGTTATCTGCGCGAGTTCCCGATCGACACGCTGAAGATCGACCGCTCCTTCGTCACCGAGATCGCGCTGGGGCAGGCCGACAAGGTGATCGTGGCGAGCATCGTTACCCTCGCCCACGGCCTCGGCATGGACGTCGTCGCCGAGGGAGTCGAGACGCCGGCGCAGCTCCGGAGCCTGCTCGCCCTCGACTGCGACCGCGCCCAGGGCTTCATGTTTGCCCGGCCGATGCCCGCCGAAGCGCTGCGACCCTTCATCAAGTCTCGGACAAGCCTCCAGCAAGACCGCGGCGAGGAGAGGGTCAGGGCCGCCTGAGAGGACTTCTCAGGGCGTCTCGAAGCGCCGCGACTATCTATCCGGAGTAGCGGTCGAACGGCCGGGCTCGGCCGGCGGAGACGTAGAGAAGGCCCGAATCCCTTCCTCCAACCGCGTCTCGGATCCTCCGAAGCGGGCTGGGCGAAGAGATTCGGGCCTTCTCAGTGTCAGGCAGACTATAAGCCGAGTTCTGTACCCCGACGAATCGGGGCGGCGACCATCCATCTAGGACCCTGATTGCTCAGGGCCTCAAGCGACCAACCCGAGGGCAGGCCGGGCGTCCCTGAAGCCCTCCTATTCGGTCTTGCTCCGGGTGGGGTTTGCCCAGCCGGCCGGTCACCCGACCGCTGGTGCGCTCTTACCGCACCGTTTCACCCTTACCGAGCTCTTCAGGCAAGCCTGTCGAATCCGGCGGTCTGTCTCTGTGGCACTTTCCGTCGCGTCGCCACGCCTGGGAGTTACCCAGCACCCTGCCCGGTGGAGCTCGGACTTTCCTCCCCCGCAAAGCGAGGGCGGCCGCCCGTCTTCCTGACGCGTCTATCATACGCCGGCCATACCCCGCCGGTTGACTGCCACCCGTCGGGGCGCCAATATTGAAGCACCCCGCGAACAATATATGGCAGAGCTCGGTAACACACTCTCACGCGCCCGGCGAGCCCGCGGCATCACGCTCGAAGAGGTCGAGCGCGATACCCACGTTTCCAAGCGCTATCTCGAAGCGCTCGAGTCCGAGGACTTCTCGCCCTTTCCGGCGCCGGTTTACGCCCGCGGCTTCCTCCGCACCTACTCGCGCTACCTCGGCCTCAACCCGGACGAGCTCGTCCGCATCTTCCCCAACGGCAGCCTCACCGTCGATATCGCGCCGCTGCCCGCCGTCGCCCGGCCGCCGGCCCAGCTGATCAGCGTCAACTGGGTCGTTGCCGGCCTCGGCTTACTTTTCCTCCTCGCCGCCGGCCTCCTCCTCCTGCGCAGCGGCGACGGGCCCGGCGCCATCGCCGACTCCGGCCTCCAGGTCAACGGCACCACGGCCGGGGCGGCCTCGCCGCTGGCGCCCGACCTGCCCGGCGGCGCCGTCACCGTCGATGGCCCCGCCCAGGGCAAGCCGATCGGCCCGATCCGGCCCGGCCGGCTGCCGGACTTCGTCGCGGCGGACGTGCCCAGCGCCGTCGCCGTCCTCCAGGACAACCAGGTGCACTACGTGATCATCGAGGTCCCGAGCGCCGAGGTACCGGCCGGCATCGTCATCAGCCAGGCGCCGGACGCCGGCGCCGACGCCGGTCCCGGCAGCGCCGTCACCCTCGTCGTGAGCAGGGGCGCGGCGCCGAACTAGACGCCGATCAGCTCCGTCTCCTCGTCGATGATCTCGAGGTCGAGGCGCTCCGCCGCCACGGCGGCCGCTGCCTTCTCCACCACCTCGCGGGCGTGCGCCGCCTCGTTCGCGACGCAGCAGATCGCGATGCCGGCGATCTGCCAGGCCTCGTTGTGGTCTACCTCGGCCACGGAGACGTTGAAGCGGTTGTGGAGGCGCTGCTCGATCGACTTCAGGACCCGGCGCTTGCCCTTCAGCGAGCCGTTCTCCGGCAGCCTTAGCGTCAGTCGGCAGACGGCCAGGTTCACTGGAAGGCGGCGTCGCCGTTGGAGCCGGGCAGCGGCGGCAGCTGCGCCGGGCCCTGGAGGCCGAAGTGCTCGAGGAACTTCAGCGTCGTGCCGAAGAGCGCCGGCCGGCCCGGCCCCGGCGCCCGCGCCACCTCCTCGATCAGCCCCCGCGCCGCCAGCGAGGCGATCGGACCGTCCGAGTTCACGCCCCGGACCGCCTCGACGCCCGCGCGGGTCAGCGGCTGCTTGTAGGCGATGATCGCCAGCGACTCTAGCGCCGCGCCCGAGAGGCGCTGCCTGCTCTCGAGGCCGAGGAAGCGCTCGACATAAGGGCCGTATTCCGGCGCCGAGACCGCCTGGACGACGTCGCCGGTCCGCTGCAGCCGCAGGCCCGCGTCGGCGAAGCGCTCGTCGAGGCTCGCGAGCGCGGCCTCGATCTCTTGGCGCGGCCGCCGCAGCGCCTTCGCCAGGGTCGCCAGCGCCACCGGCTCCTCCGCCACGAAGAGGATGCTCTCGATCACGGCCGGCAGCCGCTCTGTCGTGAGGCTTGGCAGCTGCTTCATGCCGGTTTTTGCTCCTCCGATCCTTCCACCCCGTCCGCGGCCGCCGTCTCGCTCGCGGCCGGCGCCGCCGCGGCTTCGCTTCCGCCCTCGACCGCCGTCTGATCCTCCGTAGCGGCTTCCTCAGACGCGGCCTCTGGCTCCGCGGCGAGAGCCGGCGCGGCCACCGCCGGCGCTGCTGCCGCCGCCTGGGCGGCGCGCGCCCGTGTCGCCCGCTCCTGGCGCAGCTCGCGGTAGTGGATGCGCGCTCGCGGCGGCTCCATCAGGTCGACGTGGACCCGGTTCGCGAGCACGTCTCGCGCCGCGTCGCAGGCGGCGTCCGTCACCGTCGCCAGGTTCGCCTCCGGCTCGACGTGGAGGTCGAGCGCTACTTTGACGCCCCTGCCCTTCTTCCGCACCGCCGCCCGCACCTGGGCGATGTGCGGCACGGCCCGCACCGCCTCCTCGATCCGCAGGCCGATCGCGTTCGTCGTCAGGACGGCGCCGCCACCCTCGACGCCCGTCAGCTTCACGTCGGCGCCCGACTGGGGCAGCAGCTCCGTGAAGAGGAGGATCAGCGCCAGCAGGCCGATCAGCGAGGCGACGCCGGTCAGCAGGGCCTTCTCGAGGTCGTCGTTGTGGCGGTCGAGCCAGTCGACGGCGTCGCGGAGGCCCTCGATCGAATCCTCCGGGATCGCCCAGGCGAGGACGATGACGCTGGCGGCGCCGCCGATCAGGGCGAGGCTGAGAAGGATCATGAGGATACGGTTGAAGACGTTCATCGGTTCATCACCTCGGCGCCCAGCGCCACGCGGTCCGCATCGACGACGCGGCGGCGGTAATCCGGCTGCTCGGTTGCGGCTCGCTCGCGGCCCGCACGGCGGCGTCCAGCGTGCAGCCGAGGCTGAAGATGGCGGCGGTCGGCGCGGTCGCGGCGTCAGACATAGTCGCTCGAACCTTCGGGGGTGATCATAACGAAAGTCGCCTGCCTGTCAAACTGGGCGCCAGGGTCGAAAAGCGCCGCTTTCAGCCTATGCTCTTGCCACCATAGCTGCTATATTGGCGGCATTAGCGAGAGAATTCACAAACGCGCGCAGAGGGCCCCATGCTAGACGAGTTTGGACGCACCGGCATCCTTCTCGGGTTCGCGATCCTCTTCCCCTCCCTCCCCCTCCTCGTCTCCGCCGCCCTCCGCAAGGTCCGCCTCCGACCCGACGCGCCCGACCCGATCAAGCTCGACACCTACGAGTGCGGCGTCGAGACCGAGGGCGATAGCTGGGTGCAGTTCAACTTCCGCTACTACCTCATCGCCCTCCTCTTCGTCCTCTTCGACGTCGAGGTCGTCTTCCTCTACTCCTGGGCCGTGGCCTTCGGCGACGTCCTCATCGTCGGCTTCGTCGAAGCCCTGACCTTCGTCGGCATCCTCGTCATCGGCTACATGTACGCCTGGCGCAAGCAGGCCCTCGACTGGCAATGACGGTCAACATCTCCGGCTTAAACGTCGCCCAGCGCCTCAGCACCGCCCTCCCCGGCGCCGTGCTCGCGGCCGACGCCGAAGCGGTCACGATCGACGCCGCCCGCGTCGCGGCGGCCGCCCTCTTCCTGCGCGACGACGCCGTCCTCGATTGCAAGTACCTCAACTGCCTCACCGCCGTCGACTGGCTCGACTACTTCGAGGTCGTCTACCTCCTCTCGTCCCTTCACTTCAACCACACGCTGACTCTGAAGGTGCGCGCCGACCACAGCCAGCCTCTCATCCCCTCCGTGGCAGGCGTCTGGCTCAGCGCCAACCTCCAGGAGCGCGAAGCCTTTGACCTCATGGGCATCGCCTTCGGCGACCACCCCGGCCTCAAGCGCGTCTTCCTCTGGGAGGGCTTCCCCGGCCACCCCCTGCGCAAGGACTTCCTCACCCTGCCCGGCGGCGTCAAGCCGGGCCTCCAGCGCTTCCCCTTCGAGTTCCCCGAGGGCCAGCGCGGCTACCCCGCCCTCGACGCGACCCTGAAGCCGGACGCGCCCGCCGTCCCCCGCCTCGACCAGCCGGCGCCGCCCGCGGCAACGGAAGTTGCCGCCGCCAGCGACGACGAGCCTCAGGCGGCAGAGATCCCCGCCGACCGCGGCGGCGATGAGCCTCAGGCGACAGAGCCGTGATCCGGCCTCTTAGGATTAGCTGGTGCAGGCCGCAGGGCCTGCCGGGGGGCATGGGGGGCCTCCCCCCAGAGATTTCTTGTCTTCTCAGGGCGGAGCAGACCGACAGGGATGCTCCGCTGGAGGGGGCCGTCGCATGACCGACCTCCATACGCCGCCCTACGTCGTCAACATCGGCCCCCAGCACCCCTCAACCCACGGCGTCTTCCGCATGCGCGTCACCCTCGATGGCGAGCGGATCATCGACGCCGAGATGGTCCTCGGCTACCTCCATCGCAGCATGGAGAAGCTCGCCGAGGAGCGCACGTTTACCCAGAACATCCCCTTCACCGACCGCATGGACTACCTCGCCGCCATGACCGGCAACCTCGCCTACTGCCTCGCCGCCGAGAAGCTCGCCGGCATCGCGGTCCCGGAGCGCGGCTCCTACCTGCGCGTGATCTTCGCCGAGCTCCAGCGCATCGCCTCCCATGCCATGGCCAACGGCACCTTCGCCAACGACTGCGGTGCCTGGCAGACGCCGCTCATGTACATGTTCCGCGAGCGCGAGAAGATCCTCGACCTCTTCGAGATGACCTGCGGCGCCCGCCTCACGACGAACTACATGCGGATCGGCGGCGTCGCCTTCGACGTCCCCGACGAGTGGTACCCCGCCGTAAACGCCCTCGTCGACGAGCTGCCGGACCGGATCGGCGAGTACGAGGACCTCCTCCTCGACAACGAGATCCTCCTTGCCCGCTCCCGCGACATCGGCGTCCTCAAGCCCGACGTCGCGATCAACGCCGGCGCCAGCGGCCCCCTCCTGCGCGGCGCCGGCATCGCCTGGGACGTCCGCAAAGCCGACCCCTACTCCCTCTACGAGCGCTTCGACTTCGACATCCCCGTCGGCCACAACGGCGACTGCTTTGACCGCTTCATCGTCCGCCTCGCCGAGGTGCGCGAGAGCCTCCGGATCATCAAGCAAGCCCTCGCCGCGCTCCCCGGCGGTCCCGTCAGCGTCCCCGTCCCCCTCGCCCTGCGCCCCGATCCCGGCAGCGCCTACGTCCGCATCGAGTCGCCGAAGGGCGAGCTCGGCTTCTACCTCGTCAGCGACGGCTCCTCGGCGCCGTACCGCTTCCACGTCCGCTCGCCCTCCTACATCAACCTCACCGCCCTGAAGGACATGGTCGTCGGCCTCTCCGTCTCCGACGCCGTCGTCACCCTCGGCAGCATCGACATCAACGTAGGCGAAATCGACCGATGACCAGCTCCGCTGGACCTGCTCTGCTGCCGCTCCTCGCGGACGACGCCTCTGGTGGCAGCTCCGGCAGCTCCGCTGCACTTGCCCCGCTGCCGCGCCTGCGGGAAGGTATCTCGATCGGGCAGACGAAGCCGTTAGGGACACGTAGCCGGGGCGGTCGAATTATTGTTCCCTCTCTACTCCGAGAGTGCAGGGAGCCACGTTCCCTGCGGGGGGCATGGGGGTGTCCCCCCAAGGTTTCCCCTTGAACCTCCCGCGAAGCAGACCGTCAGGGATGCGCAGCGTCCCGCCGAGGGCCGTGGGCCAAGCCGTCCGTTGACCAGCTTCGCTGCACGTACGCCGCTACCGTTCTTGGGACAAGACGCCTCTGATGGCAGCTTTGCTGCGCTTTCTCTCCTCCGAGGGCACAGGGGGCGCAGCCCCCTGACGGGGGGTGTGGGGGGTGTCCCCCCATTTCTCCTTTTTGAGTCTCCCGCGGAGCAGACCCTCAGGGATGCGCAGCGTCCGGCTGCCGGTCGCCGGCGAGGTCGCCCGTGAGCCTCCTCGACGCCTGGTACGACCTCCGCAGCCTCGCCAACCCCCTGCGCGAGCTCTACGACTGGCTCGCCGGGGAGACCTCCGGCGAGGTCGTCTACGTCGTCAGCGCCGTCATCGGCTCCGTCGCCATTCTCGTCTTCGTCGGCCTCGGCGCCCTCGTCAACGTCTGGCTCGAGCGGCGGATCATCGGCCGCATACAGGTGCGCCGCGGCCCCAACCGCGTCGGCCCTTTCGGCCTCCTCCAGCCCGTCGCCGACGCGATCAAGCTGATCCAGAAGGAGGTCCTCCAGCCGCGGGCCAGCGATAGCCGCCTCTTCGGCCTGCCGCCGATCCTCGTCTTCATCCCCGCCATGCTCAGCTTCGCCGTCTTCGCCTGGGCGCCGGACATGGTCTACGCCGACCTCAACGTCGGCGTCCTCTACCTCCTCGCCCTCTCCTCGGTGACGGCGCTAGCGATCTTCATGGCCGGCTGGGCCTCGAACAATAAGTACGCCCTCCTCGGCGCCATGCGCGTCATCGCCATGGCGATCAGCTACGAGATCCCCCTCGTCCTCGCGCTCCTCGGGCCCGTCCTCTTCACCGGCAGCATGAGCATCGCCGCGATCGTCGAGTGGCAGCAGGCTCACAACGTCTGGCTCGCCTTCCTCCTGCCGCTGCCCGTCCTCATCTATGCTGTCGCCGCCACGGCGGAGCTCAACCGCACCCCGGCCGACATCGCCGAGGCCGAGTCCGAGATCATCGCCGGCTTCCACACCGAGTACTCCGGCATGAAGTTCGGCCTCTTCTACGCCGTCGAGCTCGTCAACGCTCTCGCCGTCGCCGGCGTCATGGCCAGCCTCTTCTTCGGCGGCTGGTGGCTCTTCGGCGTCGACGCCTACGTCCCGCCCTGGATCATCTTCATCGCCAAGGTCTACTTCTTCTATCTCGGCCTGATCTGGCTGCGCGGCACCCTGCCCCGCTTCCGGATCGATCAGCTCATGGCCTTCGCCTGGAAGCTCCTCATCCCGCTCGCCCTCGTCAACCTCGTCGTCGTCGCGACCGAGGTCCTGGTTTGGAAGGAGCTCGAGCTCTCGAACTGGGCTCTCGCTGCCTTCGCCGTCGTCAACCTCGTCCTCGCCGTCGTCCTCTTCGCCGCCTTCCTGCGGCTGCTCACGGCTCATCTCTACCGCCTGCCGCGCCGCGCCCGCCTCGTCAGTGAGGTCTCGGTGCCGGCGCTGGCCGCGCCCGGGACGACGCCGTCGTGAGCGCAAGCAGCGCGCCGCGCTACGCATCCCAGGGGTCTGCTCCGCTCTGGAAAATTAACCTTGGGGGGGGCACCCCCCATACCCCCCGTCAGGGGGCAGCGCCCCCTGTACCCCCCGTCAATCTGAGCGGCCACTCTGTCGTTCTGAGCGCAGCGAAGAATCCAGCCATTCGCAGGCGTGCGAGTCATATCGGTCCGCCTCGTTGCCGAGGTCTCGGTACCGGCGCTGGCCGCGCCCGGGACGACGCCGGCGTAAGCGCAAGCAGCGCGCCGCGCTACGCATCCCAGGGGTCTGCTCCGCTCTGGAAAATTAGGGGTATGGGGGGACACCCCCCATACCCCCTGTCAGGGGGCGCTGCCCCCTGTACCCCCTGTCATCCTGAGCATTTTAAAAATGGATAGCACCGCCGTCGTCGTTGCCTTCTGGGCTCTCGCCGCCCTCACACTCGGCAGCGCTGTCATGGTCGCCTCCGTCCGCGACCTCGTTCACGCCGTGCTATTCCTCATCCTCTCCTTCATCGGCGTCGCCGGCCTCTACCTCACGCTCTCCGCCGACTTCGTTGCCGTCGTCCAGGTCCTGGTCTACGCCGGCGCCATCGCCGTCCTCATGCTCTTCGCGATCCTCCTGACGCCGCGCGCCGCCCGCGACAACGCAACGATTTCCTATCGAGCGCCGGTGAGCATTGTCGCTGGCCTCGTCGGCGTCGTCATCGTCTTCGCCGCCCTCAAAACGCCGTGGGCGACGACGGCCGACGACGACCGCTTCCCGACCACCGCCAGGGCGATCGGCAACGCCCTCCTCGACCCCTTTGTCCTCCCCTTCGAGATCGCCTCCGTCCTCCTCGTCGTCGCGATCATCGGCGCGATCGTCCTCGTTCGCCCCGGCGAGGCCGGCCCCGGCCGGGAAGATCGCCCATGATCGAGCTCGAGCACGTCCTCGTCGTCGGCGCTCTCCTGTTCAGCGTCGGCCTCTACGTCGCCCTCTCGCGCCGCAACGCCGTCGGCATCCTCATGGGTGTCGAGCTCATGCTCAACGCCGTCAACCTCAACCTCATCGGCTTCGCCCGCTTCGTCGAGTCGCCACGGCCGATCGACGGCCACGTCTTCGCCGTCTTCGTCATCACCGTCGCCGCCGCCGAGGCCGCGGTCGCCCTCGCGCTCGCCGTCTCCGTCTACCGCCTGCGCGGCTCGATCGACGTCGACCGCCTCGATTCCCTGAAATGGTGAGCGCGCGTGTGGACTAAGCTCATAACCGTCGAGAACGGCCACATCGCCGGCGTCTGGAAGGGCCTCTACGACGCCGAGGGCGTCGCCGTCCGGATCGTGCCGCCCTTGAGCGGCGCCCACTCCCTCGATCAGGCGCGCGAGATCTGGGTCCCCGACTCGAAGACCCACGTCGCCGTCGAGATCATGAGGAAGGTCTAGTGCTCGGCACCATACCGGAGGCCGGCGTCTGGGCGATCCTCGGTCTGCCCCTCGCCTCGCTCTTCCTGATCCTCACGCTGCCGCGCGATCAAGGCCGCCTCGCCGGCCAGGTCGCGGCGGCGGCGATCGGCGCCGCCTTCCTCCTCTCCCTCTGGGCCCTCGATAGCGCCCTTGCGGCGGACGGCGTTCGCCTGCCCTTCTCGCGGGAGGAGTGGCTCGCCGTCGGCGACGTCCGCATCGTCGTCAGCCTCAACCTCGACGGCCTCAGCGCGATCATGCTCGTCGTCGTCACCGCAGTCTCCTTCCTCGTCCAGGTCTACTCGCAGGGCTACATGGCCGGCGACGCCGGCCGCTGGCGCTATTTCGCCTTCATGTCGCTCTTCACGACCTCGATGCTCGGCCTCATCCTCTTCGATAGCCTCGTGATCATCTACGTCTTCTGGGAGATGGTCGGCGTGTCTTCCTACCTGCTGATCGGCTTCTGGTTCCACCGGCCCGCCGCCGCCGCCGCCGCGAAGAAGGCCTTCCTCGTCACCCGCCTCGGCGACCTCGGCTTCCTCCTCGCGATCATCCTCATCTTCACGAAGGCGCAGGACTTCGACGTCGGCGCGGTCCAGGCCCTCGCCCTCGGCGGCGCCTTCGGGGGGACGACGCTGACGCTCTTCGCCCTCGGCGTCTTCGCTGGCGCTGCCGGCAAGTCGGCCCAGGTGCCGTTCCATGTCTGGCTGCCGGACGCGATGGAAGGCCCGACCCCCGTCTCCGCCCTGATCCACGCCGCGACCATGGTCGCGGCCGGCGTCTACCTCGTCGCCCGCCTCTTCCCCGTCTTCGTCGCCTCGCCGGACGCGATGGCCGTCGTCGCCGCGATCGGCGGTTTAACGGCGCTCAGCGCCGCCTTAATCGCCCTCGTCCAGAGCGACATCAAGCGCGTCCTCGCCTACTCGACGATCAGCCAGCTCGGCTACATGATGCTGGCGCTCGGCATCGGCGCCTACGTCGCGGCGATCTTCCATCTCCTGACGCACGCCTTCTTCAAGGCCCTGCTCTTCCTCGGCGCCGGCTCCGTCAGCCACGCCACGAACACCTTCGACATGCGCCTCATGGGCGGCCTTCGTGGCGCCATGCCGATCACCTTCGCGACTTTCGTGGTCGGTGCCTTGAGCCTCGCGGGCCTCTTCCCGCTCGCCGGCTTCTGGAGCAAGGACGAGATTCTCAGCGACGCCTGGGCCCACGAGAAGTACCTCTTCGCGATCGCCCTCGCCGCCGCCGGCCTCACCGCCTTCTACATGTTCCGCGCGATCTTCCTGACCTTCGGCGGCGCCTATCGCGGCGGCGAAGCAGCCGAAGACGGCGGCCACGCCGCGGCGCCGCACGAGTCGCCCTGGCTGATGACGATTCCCCTCATCGTCCTCGCCGTGCCTGCCGCCCTCATCGGCTTCGCCAACGTCGGCGGCGACCTCGAGCACCTCCTCCTCGGCGCCCTGCCGGCCGATCTCGAGGTCGAAGCGACGAAGTTCCGCCTCGGTGTCGCCCTCGCCTCCACCGCCTTCCCCCTGGCCGGCATCGCCCTCGCCTACCTGATCTACTCGGCCCAGGTCGTCCCGGCCGCCGCCCTCAAGCGTCTCTTCCGGCCGGTGCATAGCGCCCTCGAGAGCAAGCTCTACTTCGACTTCCTCTACGAGCGCGTCATCGTCCGCTTCCTCTTCTACGAGGTCGGCGGCGGCCTCCTCGCCGCTTTCGACCGCCGCATCGTCGACGGCGCCGCCAATGGCCTCGGCAGCGGCACGCGCCGCGCCGCCGGCGTCCTGCGCCATCTCCAGACGGGCCAGTTCCAGGCCTACGGCGCCTTCGCTTTTGCAGGCCTCGCCCTCGCCGCGATCCTCGTTCTCGCCTTCAGCCCGTTATGAGCGCCAGCCAGGTCGTCGCCGAGCGCTTCGCCTTCGTCGAGGCCGACCTCCTCGCCTGCGACCTCAAAGACGGCTCGTTATCTCACCCAAGCGAAGGTTCTCGTGAGCCGGAGGCGAACCCTGAGCGTTTTCAAACAATCAGAGGACTGCGTCCTTGCTTAGCCTCCTGATCTTCCTGCCGGTCGCCGGCGCCGCCGTCGTCCTCCTGCTGCCCGGACGCTTCGCCGGGCGCAGCGGCGCCGTCGCCCTCGCCTTCAGCCTGGCGGAGTTCGCCGCCGCGCTCGTCCTCTTCGCCCGCTTCGAGCAGGACGAGACCGCCCTTCAGTTCGTCGAGCGCCGCGCCTGGATCGACGTGCCGAGCTTCGACGTCCAGTACCTCGTCGGCGTCGACGGCCTCAGCGCAACGCTGATCCTCCTCACGGGCCTCCTCTTCGTCGTCGCCGCCCTCGTGTCGTGGAAGGTGGCGCTGCGGCCGCGCGAGTACTTCGCCTGGCTCCTCGCCCTCGAGACCGCCGTGGTCGGCGTCTTCGCCGCCCAAGACCTGATCCTCTTCTTCCTCTTCTGGGAGCTCGAGCTCGTGCCGATGTTCTTCCTGATCTCGATCTGGGGCACGGGGCGCAAAGAGTACGCGGCGATGAAATTCCTCCTCTTCACGCTCAGCGGCAGCGCCCTGATGCTCGTCGGCTTTCTCGTGCTCGGCTTCGCCGCCGGCACCTTCGACATGGTCGCGCTCGCCGAGATCGAGATCGCCGGCGCCGCTTTGCCCTTGCAGGCCGTCTTCCTCCTGATCCTCGCCGCCTTCGCCGTAAAGCTGCCCGTGGTGCCGCTTCATACCTGGCTGCCCGACGCCCACACCGAGGCGCCGACCGCCGTGAGCGTCATCCTCGCCGGCGTCCTCTTGAAGATGGGCGGCTACGGCCTGATCCGCATCCTCCTCGGCATCCTGCCGGAGCAGTTTGCCGAATTCGACGTCTATCTAGCGGCTCTCGCGGCGTTGAGCGTGATCTACGGCGCCGTGCTGACGATGCGCCAGACCGACCTCAAGCGCCTCATCGCCTACTCCAGCGTCAGCCACATGGGCTACGTCCTCCTCGGCGTCTCGGCCGGCGCCGCCCTCGATGGCGCCGGCCGGGTCGCCCTCACCGGCGCCGCCCTCCAGATGTTCACCCACGGCACGATCACCGCCCTCCTCTTCGTCATGGTCGGGCTCGTCTACGAGCGCACCCATACGCGCGAGATCGGTGATCTGCGCGGCCTTGCACACGTCATGCCGATCGCCGCTACCGTCTTCACGATCGCCGGCTTCGCCGCTCTTGGCCTGCCGACGATGTCAGGCTTCGTTGCCGAGCTCCTCGTCTTCCTCGGCAGCTTCGACCGCTTCCCGGCCGCGACGATCGTCGCCGTGATCGGCATCCTCCTCGCCGCCGGCTACATCCTCTGGACGCTGCAGCGCATCCTCTTCGGCCCGCCCGCCCCTAAGTGGAGCGATCTAACCGACACCACCGAGTGGTGGGAGCAGGTGAGCATGGCAGCGCTGATCGCGGCGATCATCGCCGTCGGCATCCATCCGGCCACCGTAGTCGACGTCCTCGAGAACGGCGTCGAGCGCACGCTCGGTCTCTAGGCCATGCTCGACGACCTCGACCGCATCGGCCCCGTCCTCGTCCTCGCCGTCGCCGCCGCCCTGATCATCGTCTGGGGCTTCCTGCCGGCGGGGCGGCCGCTGCCGGCGCCGCGTGGCCGCGCCCTCGTCCTCTTCGCCCTCCTCGGCCCGGCCGGCGCCGCGCTCTGGGCCCTCAGCCTCCTCGCCCGCGACGTCGCCGGCTTCGCCTTCGCCGACTCCGTCGTCCTCGACGACTTCAGCCTCTTCTTCTACTTCCTCTTCGCCGCCGCCGCCGCCGCCGTGATCCTCGCCTCCGAGTCCTACGCCCGGCGCTTCGGCGAGTACGAGCCCGAGTACTACGCCCTCCTACTCTTCGCGACCGCGAGCATGCTCCTCCTCGCGACGAGCCGCGACCTGATCCTGATCTTCGTCGCCC
The DNA here is from genome assembly GCA_963664765.2 of Dehalococcoidia bacterium. Lineage (GTDB taxonomy): Bacteria > Chloroflexota > Dehalococcoidia > DSTF01 > WHTK01 > WHTK01. The sequence goes on from CAXXWO010000006.1 coordinate 637,829, forward strand.
TCGAGCTGACGAGCATCAGCCAGTACATCCTCGCCGCCCTGCGCAAGGACGACCGCTCGACCGAGGCCGGCGTCAAGTACCTCCTCCTCGGCGCCGTCGCCTCCGCCGTCATCCTCTACGGCATGACCTTCCTCTTCGGCCTCACCGGCACCACCCGCCTCGTCGCGCCCGCCGGCGAGCCGAGCATCGCCAGCGTCATCGCCGAGCGCGGCGACGCAATGGGCGAAGGGCTGATCCTCGCCGTCGTCTTTCTGATCGGCGGCCTCGGCTTCAAGATGGCCGTCGTCCCCTTCCAGATGTGGGCGCCGGACGTCTACGAGGGAGCGCCGGCGCCGGTTGCCGCCTTCCTCAGCGTCGCGAGCAAAGCGGCCGCCTTCGCCGTCGTCATGCGCATCTTCTTCGAGGGCTTGCCGGACGCGACCGTGCGCGGCGACTGGTCCGACGTCTTCGCTGTCGTCGCCGCCCTCTCGATGACCTTCGGCAACCTCCTCGCTCTCCTCCAGACCGACATCAAGCGCCTGCTCGGCTACAGCTCGATCGCCCAGGCCGGCTACTTCATGGTCGGCCTCGCCGCGGTCGGCGGCGCCGGCGGCCTCGGCCTCGGCGCCAGCGCCGTCCTCTTCTTCATCGCCGCCTACGCCTTCACCAACCTCGCCGCCTTCATCGTCGTCATCGCCGTCGCCGACCGCGGCGGCTCGAGCGCCATCGATGCCTACGCCGGGCTCGCCCGCCGCGCCCCGTTGCTCGCCGCCGCCCTCGCGCTCGCCCTCGTCTCCCTCACCGGCCTCCCGCCCACCGCCGGCTTCGTCGCCAAGCTCTACATCTTCGACGCCGCCGTCGATAGCGACCTCGTCTGGCTCGTCGTCGTCGCCGTGCTCAACAGCGTCGTCTCCGCCTTCTACTACCTGCGCGTTGCCGGGATCATGTTCCTGCGCGAGCCTCCGAGCGACGAGCCCATCGCGACCGCCCCCGGCCTCAAGCTCGCCCTCGCCGTCGCTGCCGTCGGCGTCCTCGGCGTCGGCCTCCTGCCCTCGCCCCTCCTCGACGCCGCCCGCGACGCCGCCGCCGTCTTCGGCGACTCCGTGGGCAATGCCGCCTCCCGTTGACACGCTATTCTGGCGGGCTCTGCACTGTCATTCTGAGCGCCGTACCTTGTCATTCTGAGCGCAGCGAAGAATCTAGCCCTTCACGAATACGCCTCATCAATCACCTCGCCGACGCTTCCGGCGTGACAGAATAGGTCGTGCCCGCTCGAAGCGTCCCCGTCCGCAGCGCCGGCGTCCGCCGCGGCCGCGTCCCCGCCGCCGAGCTGCGCCGCGTCGCCCGCCACGTCCTCGGCGTAGAGGGCGTCGCGCTCGCCGTCGAGGTCGAGGTCGTCCTCGCCGACGCGCCGACGGTGCAGCGCCTCAACCGCCTCTACCGCGGTCGCGACGAGCCCACCGACGTCCTCTCCTTCGCCGCCCACGAGCCCCCGAGTCAATCCGCGCCTGCCAGCCTCAAGCCTGGAGAACGAGACGAAAGGCACCCTGAGCCAGCCAGCCCTGAGCTTGGTCGAAGGGTCGAAGGGCCCTCCGGTTCCCCCTCCGCTTTCGCCTTCGTCGACCCCCCCGACGCGCCGCCCACCCTCGGCGAGGTCATCGTCTGCCTGCCCGTCGCCGAGGCGCAGGCGGCGGCCGCCGGCCATCCCCTCGCCGGCGCCGTCGCCCACCTCGTCGTCCACGGCTTGTTGCACCTCCTCGCCTACGACCACGAGGAGGCGGCCGACGCGACCCTCATGCAGGCCCGCGAAGACGACCTGTTATCAGCCCTCGGCTACGCCGGGGCCTACGCCCACGGCCATTAAATTTCACACCGTCACTGCCCGGCGAGGATCTCCTTACGCTTCACCGCCAGCTCCTCGTCGGTCACCCAGCCCTGCTTGTGCAGCAGCTCGACGTGGCTCAAGCGATCGCGAATCGCCTCTGGCTCCTCTGGTGCTGGCAGTTTCTCATCCTCTGGCACATGTCGCACCACCGTGCCGACCTGATAGTCCCAGAAGGCGCGACGATCCTTGTTGAAAAGGACGATTACGAAGGCAAATCCTTCGACCTGGAGAACGAGAAGCATGAGGCCCCCTAAGGGACTTGGCAGCAACAGAGCCAGGAACCCTGTGAGTGCGGGCAGGATGTACTTGACGCCGACTTCTCGACCCCACATCCGACGCGCCGGCGGTGTCTCGCCGGTTTCGAAGTCGTAGACGTAGAGCTTGAGCAGCGCCTTCGCCGGCGTCTGTCCATTGGGAGCCAGGAAAGCGAACCAGATCAGCCACCCGAATCCCAGGGTCACTGTGAACAAGAAGCTCTCGAGGATATGGCCCGCGAATCGGCGACGGTGAGTTGGTCGTTCGCCTGGGAGTGCGCGTGTCGCGGCCATTGTGTTTTGCACGGTTCTTAGTATCCTCCGAGTAATTGTCGGCTACGCCATATCCCTCGCGAAGGCCGCCACCGCTGCCGTCTCCCCCTCCGCCCTCGCCCGCCGACCTGCTACCATCGAAACGTGATCAAGCGCCTCGACTCCCATCCCATCGCCACCGCCCCACGCGCCTCGATGCCGGGTTCAATCAAGGCAGCGCCGCAAACGCCCTCAGGCCCAGCTTCGCCGTCAGCGCCAGCGCCGGCATTTACGCTTTTATCAATCAAGCAATCAAGGGTCACGTGCTCAAGCGCGGTAGCCTCTGCGCGGGGCGCTAACCCCCAATCAAGCGCCTCGCGGCCAAGCGCGGTAGCCCCCTGCGCGGGGCGCTAGGCCCCCACGTGATCGACTTCACGGTCCCCACGCCCGCCGCGGTCGAGGCGGCCCAGCGCGACGCTATCGCCGGGGCCGACGCCATCGTCGCCGCCGTCGTTGCCCTCCCGGACGCCGACCGCAGCTTCGCCAACACCCTCCTCCGCCTCGAGGACGTCCACGACCTCGTCGAGCGCGCCCAGGGCCGCTACGGCTTCATGTCCTATGTCGCCGAAGACGCCGCCGTCCGCGCCGCCGCTGACACTCTCCGCGAAGTCCTCGAGAAATACGAGGTCGACCTCGGCTTCCGCGAGGATCTCTACGCCGCCGTCCGCGCCTACGCCGCCACGCCGGACGCCGAGACCCTGACCGGCGAGTCGAAGCGCCTCCTCGACTGGACCCTGCGTGACTACCGCCGCGACGGCTTCGAGCTGCCGGCGGCGCAGCGCGCCCGCGTCCAGGCCCTGAAGCAGCGCCTCGTAGAGCTCAGCGTAGCCTTCCAGCGCAACATCGACGCCTATGACGACGCTATCTACGTCCGCCGCGACGAGCTCGCCGGCCTGCCTGACGCCTACGTCGACGGCCTCAAGACAGAGGAGCGCGACGGCGAGACCCTATACCGCGTCTCGCTCGACTACCCGGAGATGTACCCCTTCCTCGACAACGCCGAGTCCGAGGAGCGCCGCCGCGAACTCATGGTCAAGAGCTACCGCAAGGGCGGCCTCGACAACGTCACCCTCCTCGAAGAGGCGATCGCCGTCCGCGACGAGATCGCCCACCTCCTCGGCTACGACTCCTGGGCCACCTACGGCATCGAGCTCCTCATGGCCAAGACGCCGTCCGCCGTCCGCTCCTTCCTCGACGACCTCGGTGCCAAAGTCGAGCCCAAGCGTGATAGCGATATCGCCGCCATGCGCGAGTCGAAGCGCGAGCACACCCGCGACCCGGTCGCCGACCTCGAGCTCTGGGACTGGCGCTTCTACCACAACTACCGCCTGAAGACCGGCTTCGCCGTCGACGACTTCGCCGTCGCCCGCTACTTCCCCCTCGACGCCGTCCTCGAGGGCCTCTTCAGCACGATGCAGACCCTCCTCGGCGTCCGTTTCGAGGCGGTGGAGCCGGCGCAGGCCTGGCACCCGGACGTCAACCTCTACCGGATCCGCGACGCCGGGGACGAGCGCGAGATCGCCTATTTCTACATGGATCTCTTCCCGCGGCCGAACAAGTACGGCCACGCCGCCGCCTTCGACCTCGTCGGCGGCCGCCAGGGCGACGACGGCGTCTACCAGATGCCCGTGAGCGCCATCGTCGCCAACTTCACGAAGCCAACCGCAAATGCTCCCTCGCTCCTGCGCCACTCTGAGGTCGAGACCCTCTTCCACGAGTTCGGCCACATCCTCCACCAGACGCTGACCAGGACGCGGCGTCTGCGCTTCTGCGGCACGCGCACCGAGCGCGACTTCGTCGAGGCGCCCTCGCAGATGCTCGAGCACTGGGTCTGGCAGCCGGCGATCCTGTCAGGCTTCTCCCGCCACGTCGACACGGGCGAGCCATTGCCGAAGGAGCTTCTCGACGCGATGATCGCGGCCAAGAACCTCGACTCCGGCCTCTTCACGATGCGGCAGCTCTACTTCGCGAACCTCGACTTCGCCTATCACAGCGGCGCCACGAAAGACACGACGTCGATCGCCCGCGAGCTCCACCCGATCATGGGCTTCGCGGCGCCGCCGGACACCCACTGGCAATCCGGCTTCGGCCACCTCTTCGGCTACGACGCGGGCTACTACGGCTACAAGTGGTCCGAGGTCTTCGCCGACGACATGTTCACGCGCTTCGAGGCGGGCGGACCGCTGAGCCCGGCCCTCGGCCTCGAGTACCGCCGCATGGTCCTCGAGCGCGGCGGCGCCGTCGACGGGGACGAGCTCGTGCGCTCCTTCCTCGGCCGCGAGCCGAACAGCGAGGCCTTCCTCAAGAACCTGGGGTTTTAGCGGCCGGTTGAGAGCCGCTGCCTGCTCTGATAGCATGCCTGCGAGCAAGCCAAAGGAGCCCACCAGACGCTCAGCGAAGACGAGAACCGCCTCCTGACCCAGGTCGGCGCCGGCACGCCACTCGGCGAGCTCATGCGCCGCTACTGGATGCCTTTCGCTGCCGTGACCGAGATGGACGACCGGCCAACGAAGCCGGTCCGGCTCATGGGCGAGGACCTCGTCCTCTACAAAGACGGCGCGGGCACCTATGGCCTGATCGACGCCCACTGCCCCCATCGCCGCGCCGACCTCTCCTACGGCTTCGTAGAGGACTGCGGCCTGCGCTGCAACTACCACGGCTGGCTCTACGACGAGAAGGGCAACTGCCTCGACCAGCCCTTCGAGGAGACAGCCCACGCCGAGGCGAACTTCAAGGAAAGGATCAAGATCAAGGCCTACGCCGTCGAGGCGAAGGCCGGTCTCCTCTGGGCCTACCTCGGCCCCGCGCCGGCGCCGCTGGTGCCGACCCTGGGAACCCTTCACCTGGGAGGCTGGCTTCGTCCAGGTCGTCTTCTCCGAGGTGCCGTGCAACTGGTTTCAGGGCCAGGAGAACTCGATCGACCCGGTGCACTTCGAGTGGCTGCACACGAACTGGTCACGCAGCCTCCGCGGCGATACGGAGAGCCCGCGGCCGCCGACCCACCTCAAGATCGGCTTCGACGAGTTCGAATATGGGTTTCGTTATCGTCGTGTCATGGAGGGCCCGACGGAGGAGGACGAGCTCTGGACGGTCGGGCGCGTCTGTCTCTGGCCGAATGCCCTCTTCACGGGTGAGCACTTCGAGTGGCGCGTCCCGGTGGACGACGAGAACATGCTCAGCGTCGGCTGGTTCTATAACGCCGTCCCGCCTGAGAAGCGGCCCTTCAAGCAGGAGCGAATACCTTACTAGAACTCGCCGATCAAGGACGCGGAGAGCGGCCGCTGGATCAACTCTCATGTCATGAACCAGGACTTCGTAGCCTGGGTAGGCCAGAACACGATCAGCGATCGCTGGAACGAGCACCTCGGCGAGAGCGACCGCGGCGTGATCATGATGCGCAGAAAGATGATCGAGCAAGCCGAGGTCGTTGCGGACGGGGGTGAGCCCAAGGAACTGATCCGTGACGCCGCGCTCAATGAGTCCGTGGGCTTACCGATCGTCGGACGGGACCGTCTCCGCATCGGTGAGCGCACCCGCGGCACGGGCGATGGCCCGCAGGGCACCTTCGGCCGCGGCCAGGTGCCGCCGGGCGGTTTTCAGGCCGGGACCGTCGGCCGCGAGTTCGTCTTTCAGGCCGGCCAGCCCGAGGCCGTGCGCCAGGCTTACCGCGAGGCGATGGGCATCGTCGACTAGGCCGCTACCAATCCTGCCGCGCTGCCAAGCCGTGGCCGGCATCCGGCCCGTAACTCTGAGCGGTTGTGCCTGAGTCTTACAGCCGGCGGCAGCGAGGTAGAGAGCGAGGCCTGAGATGGCGGCTCACAGGGGCTGTCTGCCATCGAAGCCGGTATCGAGCTCATGCCAATAGGCGATCGACTCCTCACCGAGCCGCCAGCAGAGGTAGACGACGCAGCCTTCGCGCTCGGAGCGAAAGTCGACCAGGCCTTCGTCGATGCCCTTGAGCTCGACACCCATCGCCGCGAACTGATCGAGGATCTGCTGCAGCGCCGCCGCCGCCGTCTCGAACGCCTGGCGCGCTGCCGTCTCGCTCGCGGCCTGGTGGCCGTTCCCGGTCGGTGCGGCGATCATGCCCTCCAGCCTCGCGCTCCGCTCGGAAACGGCTTGCCGAAGCGTCTGGGCTTCGCCGAGCATCCGGCGGATCGCCGGCAAGAGTGCATCCGCCTCCGTGAGTGTAAAGAGCCGTTCCGGCATGGAAGCTAAAACTCCGTCGCGCCGGTGAAGTCCCAGCCGCGGATCTTCAAGGCTGGAACGCGACAGGTGCCGGTGAAAGAGGGCAGGAGCATGGTGTCGCGACCGATCAGCTCTACCCGGTTCATCGCTTCAAGATAGCTCTGGGTGAAGGGCAGGTTCTTCACGGGCCGGACGATCCTCCCGTTTTCAATAAAGAAGGTGCCGTCCCGCGTCATGCCGGTCATGACGACCGTTAATGGGTGGACGGGACGAGTGTACCAGAAGCGGCTAACCCATATGCCCCTCTCAGTCGATGCCAGCATCGCCGCCTTCGTCGCCGTGCCTGGAGCCAAGAAGAGGTTGCTGGTCAGCGGGCCGAAGGTGTCGCCGGCCGGCAAGGCATGGCCGGTCGATGCGTGCCCGGCCACGGTGCCGTAGCAGCTGTCCCAGGCGACGTCTTTCGCGACGCCCGCCGCGATGAGATCCAGCCGCTCGCGAGGGACGCCTTCGCCGTCGAAAGGGGCGGGAATGCCGGCCGGCGAGCGGCCATCGTCCCAGATCGATATGTTCTCGCCCATGACCAGCTCGCCGAGGCGGCCGGACATGAAGCTGCGCTTCTCCGTGAAAGCCTGGGCTCCAAATGAGAGAAAGGCGAAGTAGTCCATCAAGTCCGTTACCGCGTACTCCTCAAGGATCACGTCGTAGACGCCCGGGGCGAGGTCCTGCGGGTCCGCGCCGCGCTTGCACTTGTCGATCGCCTCGGCGGCGAGGGCGGTGCCATCGATCTCGCCGGCGTCGAGAGTCAGGCGCTCGGCGTGACCGCTAGCGGTCACGCCCATGACGACCGTGTTGGCATCGGCGGTGGTCTCGCGGTGGTAGCCCAGACACTGAGGCTGTTCGCGACCGCGGTCTCCGAGCACGTGGCGCGGAAAGCGCCGGCGGCGACGAGGTGCGCACGCCCCGCCGCCTCACATATCTCTTTGACGACAGCGGCCCGCTCCACCGGGCCAAAAGCCGCCGTGGGCTCGAGATAGGCATCGACGGTCGCCTGCGGCTTCGGGCCGGGCAGCGAGACGAAGTCGCGGTTCTCCTCCTGAAGGCGGGCGAGGCTCGACGCGCGCTGGATGACCTCTCTCACGCCCTCGGCGGTGACGACGTCCGTCGCTGCGACGCCGATCCGCTTGCCGATCACGGCGCGGGCGCGGATGTTGAGGTCGCTCTCCTCGACGTTCTGGTGAATGTAGCTATTCGCGAAGCGAGTCAGGGCCGCGGTGCCACTCTGGATCAGCACTTCTGTCTGGTCCGCCTCGGATGCGGCCAGGGCGCCCTGGGCGACGTGCTGGAGCTCTTGCTCACCGAGCAAGGCCATCGGAGGCCTCCATAGCGGCAGCATACGATCTGTGCCTCTTACCAGGAAGGGGCGGCTAAGCGCCGGCCTCGTAACGCGGGACGGATGCTAGACTGCTGCCAGTGACCGCACTCGGCCGTCGCCCCCGCTTCTTTCTCGGCTGGACGGTCGTCGCCGTCGCCGCTCTCGCATCGTTCACCCAGGTCGCCTTCTTCAACCCGATTCTCGGCGTCTTCATCCCCGAGTTCGAGCGCGAGTTCGGCTGGAGCCGCACGGAGATATCGGCCGCCGTAACGCTCGGCTCCCTTGTCGGCGCATTGATGGCGCCCCTCTCCGGGCCGCTGATCGACCGCTACGGTGGCAAGACCTTCGTGGCCGGTGGCGCCCTGGCGATGGCGATCGCGCTGGTGGCGCTGGCCAACATGCAGGCCGAGTGGCAATTCTTCATCATCTACTCCGTCGGCCGCGGCCTCGCTTCCGGGATCCTTGCCCTGTCGACGAGCGTGACGGTGAGCAAGTGGTTCGTCCGCCGCCGCGGCTACGCGATCGGCGTCATGACGCTCGGCAACCGGGCCGGCTTCGCCGTCCTGCCGATCGGCGTGCAGCTGATCATCGACGCCTCCGGCTGGCGGACGGCCGCTTACGCGCTGGCGATGATGGTCGTAACGCTGGGCATCCTGCCGGCGCTGCGCTGGCTGCACCCGCGCCCGGAGCGCTTCGGCCTGCTGCCGGACGGCGACATCGCGGTCGAGGGAGGCCTTGGCGGGAGTGCGGCAGCGCTGCGACGGCAGGAGGTGAGCTGGACGCGGGCTCAGGCGATACGGACGCGCGCCTTCTGGCTGGTGACGGCGGCGGTGAGCCTCCAGAACTGGGGCGGCGGTGCCGTGAACCTCCACCAGATCCCCCACCTGGTCGACAAGGGACTGGAGCCGCAGGCGGCGGCGCTGGTGATCAGCGTGAGCGCCGTGTTCGCGGGCATGGGGTCGCTGCTCGAGGGCGTGCTGGACAGCCGGCTCGGGGCGCGCAAGACGATGGTCGTTGGGCTGGTGGGCGCGTCGGGCGGGATGGTGGTGCTGATGAGCGTCGATAGCGTGGCGATGGGCTTCGTCTTCGCGGCGACTTACGGCGTGACCTTCGGGCTGATGGTGACGAGCAGCCAGATCGTCTTCGCGGACTACTTCGGCCGCGAGGCGCTGGGGGCGATCCGGGGGACGGCGGCGCCGTTTCAGCTGACGCTGAACGCGATCGGGCCGATCGTGGCGGGGGTGGCGTTTGACCTGACGGGGAGCTATATGGCGGCGTTCATCCCGTTCACGATCGGGTATCTGGTGGCGACGTTGTGCCTGGTCGCGGCAGCCAAACCGTCGCCTCCTTCCGTACCTGTGGTTGTTAGCGACGCTTGATTGTTTGATTGAAAAAAGCGTAAATGCCGCGCCGTCAAGTCTGGAGAGGGACAGTTTCGAGGCCGCGCCTTGATTAGATCGGTCACTGCGTGACGACGCGGGGCTGCCGGTCACTGCGTGACAGCGCAGGGCTGCCGCGCGGCGGAAAGAGTGGTCATCGAGGTGATCGTAGCGCGTCGGCGGGCGAGGGCGGAGGGGGAAGTGGCGCTGCGCATCGCTGGCGCGCTGCTCCGCCCGAAGAAAAGAGATGTTTGCGAGGGACCCTTCGACAGGCTCAGAACGCGCACGCCTCGCCCTCCCCTGCAGGGCTGCCGTCCACGTCAGTCCGCCTGCCTCAGTAGTGGACTTGTGAGTTCCGACAAATGGCTCCGCTGCCCCCCATTTGAATCGAAGTTGTCCGGATCCAACCAGGTTAGGAAAGCCTTCTGTAGCGCCGGCCACTCGGCATCCGTGATTGAGTACCAAGCCGTGTCGCGACTGTGCCCTTTGTAAACCTTTGCCTGACGAAATACTCCTTCGTGGGAGAAGCCGAGGCGCTGGGCGGCGGCGCGCGAGCTGGCGTTCAAGGCGTCGCACTTCCACTCATACCGGCGGTAGCCGAGCTCGAACGCCTTGCTCATCATGAGGAACATCGCTTCGGTCGCGATCGGACTCCGCTTGAGCGGCTCCGAGTAGTGGATGTGACCAACCTCAATCGAACCGCTGTCCGGGTCGATCCGGCAGAAGCTCGTTACGCCGAGGGCCAGAGCGCTTGTTGGGTCGACGATTGCGAGAAAGAAGGGGTCGTCGCCTGAGCATGACGTGCCGATCCAGTCTCGAAAATCAGCGAGCGTCTTGAACGGACCGTAGGGCAAGTAAGTCCGGTTGCGACTCTCTATGTCGAGCGAGTACGCGGCAAAAAGCGACTCAGCGTGGCGACCTACGTCCAGGGGCTCGAGTCGACAGAAACGACCCACGATCGACTCTCGCGGCGGGAACGGTGGAGGCACCCAACCTGGGAGAGGCTCGCCGATCGGTTGGCCGAGGTCGTTGAGCCTGTCTGCCGTCATCTCCTAGAGGTGCACCGGCTGGAGGTCGCCCCACTTGGCGTTGAGGTACTCGACTACGAGCCTGCGGTGGCATTTCTCCGGCGTCAGCTCCGAACATAGCAGCACTGCGCGGCCGGCGAAGATGTCTTTGTCGAGCGTCTCCTCTACGCGGCGCTCCTGAAGCAGCTTCAGAAAGCCGCGCTCGAAATCGGGCCAGGGGATGCGCTCGCCTCTATACGCTTTGATCAGCTCTGCGTTTGGCGCGAGGGAGGGAAGGTGCATGTAGTCGATGTCACCGAGCTGCCTCAGGAAGAACGCAAGGTCGTCCTGCTTGCTGAAGGCAGCCAGCTGAGAGGAGTTGTTCAGGCGGACGTCGATGATACGCTGGATGCGGTTCTTCGTCAATGCGTCGAAGAACCGCTCCGCTGACTTCTGCGTGAAGCCGATCATAGATTTCCAATTTTGCCTCCCCATTCGATAGAGAAGTCGTCGTCACAGGGCTCTCGACGTCGCGATCCTACTGCATGACCCCGACCTGGACGTCTCTAAAACGAGCTGGGCTCGCGCCGTGGCCGGTGTGGGCCTCCTGCTCCGGCTGGCCTTTGCCGCAGTTCGGCGTGCCCCAGACGGTCCAGCCGTCGCGGTTGACGATGGCGTCGCAGCTGCCCCAGAAGCGGGGCGTGATGCCGGTGTAGGTCGCGTTCTTGACGAGGTCGCCGAGCTTGCCGTTCTTGACCTCGCGCGCGAGGTCGGTGCCGAACTCGAAGTTGAGGCGGCGGTCGTCGATCGACCAGGAGCGGTTCGTCTCCATGTAGAGGCCGTCCTTCGTGTCGGCGATGAGGGCGTCGAGGCTCCAGTCGCCGGGCTCGAGGCTGACGTTGGTCATGCGGATGATCGGGATGCGATTCCAGCCGGAGGCGCGCATAGTCCCATTGCTCTGCCCCTGAAGAAGGGCTGAGTCGACGTCGGGGCCCGCGATTGATTGAAAACGCTCACGCTCAGGATGCGCCTGCGGCGCACGAGAACCTTGGATTGATTGAAGACGCTCAGGATGCCCCTCTGGCGCATGACCTTCGAACCTTCGCTTGGGTGAGCTAACGAGGCGCCGAGAGCCGCTGCTGTCTCGCGCGAGGTCAGGTAACCCACGAACATGCCGTCGCGGACGAGGGGCGTGCGCTGGGCGGGGACGCCCTCGTCATCGTAGGCGAAGCTGCCGAGGCCGCCGGGGATCGTTGCGTCGGCGGTGAGGTTGACGATATCGGAGCCGTAGCGGAAGGCGCCGAGCTTGTCGGTAGTGAGGAAGCTGGTGCCGGCGAAGGCGGCCTCACTGCCGAGGACGCGGTCGAGCTCGACGGCGTGGCTGCAGCTCTCGTGGATCTGGAGGGCGACCTGGGAGCCGTCGAGGATGACGGTCGTGACGCCGGCCGGGCAGGGCGTCGCCGTAAGCAACGCGGCCGCTTCTTCGGCGACGCGGGGGGCGTTGGCGGCGAGGTCCCAGCGCTCGACGAACTCCCAGCCCTCGGTGCCTTGATGGCGGCCGACGCTGTTGGGGTAGGAGCGGTTCTGGACCTCGCCCTCGTCGACGGCGGTGGCCTCGATGCCGCAGCCGGTCTCGTGGAGGTCCTGCTCGACATAAGCGCCCTCGCTCGAGGCGAAGGTCTTGGTCTCGCGCTGGCAGTAGGTGGTCAACTCGGCCTTGACGACGGCGGGGACGGCGAGCATCGCCTCGTTGGTGCGCAGGAGGAGGGCGATCTTCGCCTCGATGGGTACGGCGAAGGGGTCTTTGAGGACGGGGGTGACGTAGCGGCCGATCGGGCGCACGGGCGGGCCGAGGTCGGCCTTGCGGCCGGCGACGATGGCGGAGGCGCGGGCGATCTTCACGGCCTCGGCGGCGATGCGGTCGGCCTCGGCGGTTGTGAGGTTGTTGGAGCCGGCGAAGCCCCAGTAGCCGTCGACAAGGACGCGGACGCCGAAGCCGAGGCTCTCGTCCTGGACGAGGCCCTCGACGTTGCGGTTGCGGACGGCGACGGTCTCGGAGCGGTGGTGGACGATGCGGACGTCGGCGTAGGCGGCGCCGCGCAGGCGGGCAGTATCGAGGGCTCTGAGGGCTACGTCACGCATTCTCTTGTCCTTCCAGCAGCCTCACGACGCGTGTTTGTGCTCGTAAGATAGCAGCGAACTACCGAGAATATAGGCAGATGGCAAGCGACAGCGAGTTCATCGTTCTTCTTGTGGCGGGCATGATCACCACGCTGGCCGCGATACGCTTCACGATCAAGCTGGCGACTCGCCGCGGATACTCAGAGTTCAAGACCAGAGTCGCGATCATGACCGCGCTGCAGGGCAGCGTGGCGCTGGTCTTCGACGTCTGGCTCAACCTGTGGAGTTCATGGGCGCCAGATGCCTTTGCACTGAGCCTCGTCCTGTTAATCCCGTTAGTGTTGCTGTCCGCGTTGGCTTATGTGGCCATCCCAGACCTCCTTGTCCGCTGGTGGCGAAGTGGAGACAGCAGCGGTGACCGAGGCTGACGATTTCATGTGGCGAAAGGCGGCGGGCCACTAGCGTGGCGGCAGGGGGCTGCCGCGCTAGCCGACGACCGCTGCCTACAATAGCAGCGATGATCACCGAGGACGACCTCGATGGGCTGACGGCGGCGGAGCTGCTGGCCCTCGGCGTCGAGCTGTTCAATGCGGGGCGCTTCTTCGAGGCGCACGAGGCCTGGGAGGCGGTCTGGCTGGAGGCGCGGCGCGAGCTGCGCGCCTTCTACCAGGGGCTGATCCAGGTCGCGGCGGCCTTCGTTCACCTGACGCGCGACGAGTACCCGGGGACGGTGAAGCTGCTGGCGGAGGGCATCGGCAAGCTCGAAGCGTACCCGGGGTCGTTCATGGGCCTCGATCTCGCGGCGCTGGTGGTGGGCGCTGAGGCGGTGCGGCAGCGGGCCGTGGTGCTGGGGGCGCGGCGTCTGCGGGAGATCGACGCGGAGCTGCTGCCGCGGATCGAAGCTTCGGCGGCAATTTCGGACGGGCAGGGATAGTAGGCGTGCTGTCACCAAGGACCGTGGAATCGGTCCGGCGCGGCGCCGCCCTCCTCGTCTTGGTACAGAGCGCGTGGCTCCTGTGGGGGCATTCTCTGCTTGGGCTTGGGGGCTTGATGACAGGCTCGTTGACAGGCACGGCGACGAGTATGGCGATATGTCTGTGATCGTTTTGCTCGTATTGCCTTCTGGAATTCATGCGACTTGGTACGCTTTGGCGGCGCTTGCTCTATGGCGGACGGGCCTAGCCCGGTCGCGCTTACGTTCGGTCGGGAAGCACGGTCTTCGCTGGGGAGTGATCCTCGGCGAGATAATCGGGAATGGCGTCCTTATCTGGATCCTTATTGGGCTCGACTCGATCATCTGGACGTATCCGTCCTTCTTGGCCATTCGTGTGGCGAATTCCGCCGCGGCGGTTGTTGTTGTCGTCGTCTGTCTGCTGGTGGAGCTGGGGCCGCTGATGGATCAGCCGGCGACTGAGCGGCGCGACGCCGTTGCGGCTGGCTGATCGCTTGCCTATACTCGTTCAGGGTCGTCCACGTAGACCGAGGAGATAGCCGTGGCTTACAAGATCATCGAGACGTGCATCGGCTGTACGGCCTGCACGAAGCGCTGCCCGACCGAAGCGATCACCGGCACGCGCAACCAGATCCACGAGATCGACCCCGACCTCTGTATCGACTGCGGCGCCTGCGGCGTCGTCTGTCCGCCGGAGTCGATCCTCGACGAGCTCGGCGACGTCTCCCGGACCTTCCCGCGCCGCGACTGGCCGGTCGCGATCGTGATCGAGGACAACTGTATCGGCTCGGGCTGCGAGCTCTGCATCTCGGTCTGCCCCTTCGACGCCCTCGAGCTCGACCTCAGCGGCGAGCAGGTCGGCGACTTCTTCGGCGTGGCGAACGTAATCGAGCGGCGCTGCACGGGCTGCCGACTCTGCGAGGAGTCCTGCGGCTGGAGCGCGATCTACATCGACCCGCCGCGGGAGATGCAGAAGAAGCTGGTCTGGCCGGCGGAGGAAGCAGCGGCCGAGAGCAAAGGCGCGGCGGAGCCGGCGGCGGTCGAAGCCTAGCCGCTGATCGAGCGACCGAAGAGCCCCCGTCAGGGGGCTTTTTCTTTGGCCCGCGAGCCGCTAGCGTCTAGACGTGACCGATGTCCTGAAGGTCCAGCTACTGCGAGCGGGCGCGCGCCTGCCGCTGCGGGCGACGGCGAGCGCCACCGGCCTCGACCTCTACGCCTGCCTCGCGGCGCCGATCGAGCTCGGGCCGGACGTGACGCTGGTGCCGACCGGGATCGCGGTCGAGGCGCCGGCGGGCTACGACCTCCAGGTACGGCCGCGCTCGGGGCTCGGGCGCGCCGGCGTCGACGTGGTCTTCGGCACGCTAGACGCCGACTACCGGGGCGAGGTATTCGTCTCGATGCACACGTTCGGGTCGCGCCGGGACTATAAAATCGAGGACGGCGACCGGATCGCGCAGCTCGTGATCGGCGTTACGGCGGCGCTGGACGTGGTAGAGGTCGCGGCGCTGAGCGCCTCCGAGCGCGATAGCGGCGGCCACGGATCGACCGGGCGCTAGCTAGACATCTAACTAAATTAACTAGACATAAGAAGAGGGGCCGGCATGCCGGCCCCTCTTGAATGACGGAGACGCAATCGCTGGCTGTAACTACCTCGGCTTGGCGGACGCAAGGGAGACGACCGTTGAAAGCACCTCGCTGAGATCAGGCAAGGTCGAAGCGATCGAGGTTCATCACCTTGTCCCAGGCAGCGACGAAGTCACGCACGAACTTCTGCTGCGAGTCGTCACAGGCGTAGACTTCCGCGATCGCTCGCAGCTCGGAGTTCGAACCGAAGACGAGGTCGACCCTGCTGCCGGTCCACTTGAGCTCGCCCGTCGCGCGATCGCGGCCCTCGAAAACGTCCTCGGCAGGCGAGGCCGCCTTCCACTCGGTGCTCATGTCGAGCAGGTTCGCGAAGAAGTCGTTGGTCAGCGTCCCGGCCCGTTTCGTGAAGACGCCGCGGTCGGACTGGCCGACGTTTGCGTTCAGGACGCGCAAGCCGCCGAGGAGCACCGTCGTCTCGGGAGCGGTCAGCGTCAGCATGTACGCCCGTTCCACGAGCTGCTCCTCCGAAGGCCCTTGAAGGCCTGGGCGGACGTAATTGCGGAACCCGTCTGCGGCCGGCTCGAGCACTGAGAACGACTCCACGTCCGTCCACTCCTGCGACGCGTCCGTGCGCCCCGGCGTGAACGGCACTTGCATTTCCTGGCCGGCGTTCTTCGCGGCCTGCTCGACGCCTGCGCAGCCGCCCAGGACGATCAGGTCAGCGAGGGAGACTCGCTTGCCGCCGGTCTGGGAGCCGTTGAACTCCGTCTGGACCTGCTCAAGGGTCTGCAGCACCTTCCCCAGCGCGACCGGGCTGTTCACCTCCCAGTCCTTCTGCGGCGCGAGGCGGACGCGCGCTCCGTTCGCCCCACCGCGCTTGTCGGTGCCGCGGAACGATGCCGCCGACGCCCAGGCGGTCGAAACCAGCTGGGAAACGGAGAGTCCCGACGCGAGGATCTTGGCCTTGAGAGCAGCGATTTCCGGCGCTCCGATCAGCTCATGATCGACGGCGGGGACGGGGTCCTGCCACAGCTGCGGCTCCGCCGGAACCAGCGCGCCGATATAGCGCGAGCGGGGACCCATGTCGCGGTGGGTCAGCTTGTACCACGCCCTGGCGAAGGCGTCCGCGAACTCGGCCGGGTTCTCGAGGAAGCGCTTCGCGATCGGCGCATAGATCGAGCCCACCTTCAGCGAGAGGTCTGTCGTGAGCATGAAGGTGGCGTGACTCTTCGACGGGTCGTGAGCATCGGCCACGGCGGCCGCTGCAGCTGCATTCTTGGGGGCATACTGCGACTTACCGGCAGGACTCTTGGTCACCTCCCACTCTTGGTTGTGCAGGTTCTCGAAGAAGTTGTTGTCCCACTTCACTGGGTTGGTGGTCCAGGCGCCCTCGAAGCCGCTGGTGATCGTGTCGTCACCACTGCCGCTGCCAAAGCCGTTGTTCCAGCCGAAGCCCTGCTCCTCCAGCTTGGCACCCTCAGGCTCGGGACCGACGTTGCTATCCGGCGCAGCGCCGTGCGCCTTGCCGAAGGTGTGGCCACCGGCGATGAGGGCGACGGTCTCCTCGTCGTTCATCGCCATGCGGCGAAACGTCTCACGAATGTAGTTCACGGATGCGAGCGGGTCCGGGTTGCCGTTCGGCCCCTCCGGGTTCACGTAGATCAGGCCCATGTGGTCGGCGCCGACCGGTCCCTGGAGCTCCCCGTCGGCGTTGTGGCGCTCGTCGTCAAGCCACGTGCTCTCAGGCCCCCAGTACGTCTCGTCGGCCTCCCACACGTCCGCGCGTCCGCCGGCGAAGCCGAAGGTCTTGAATCCCATCGACTCCAGGGCACGGTTGCCGGCAAAGATCATCAGGTCGGCCCACGATATCTTGCGGCCGTACTTCTGCTTGACCGGCCAGAGCAACCGGCGCGCCTTGTCGAGGCTGGCGTTGTCGGGCCAGCTGTTGAGGGGCGCAAAGCGCTGGTAGCCGGAGCCGCCGCCACCGCGGCCGTCGCTGATGCGGTAGGTGCCCGCGCTGTGCCACGCCATGCGGATGAAGAGCGGCCCGTAGTGGCCGTAGTCGGCCGGCCACCAGTCCTGCGACGTCGTCATCATCTGATCGATGTCCTTCGCCAGGGCATCCAGGTCGAGTGTCTTGAACTCCTCGGCGTAGTTGAAATCCTCGCCCATGGGATCGGACAGGGGAGAGTTCTGGCGGAGAACCTCCAGTTTCAGCTGATTCGGCCACCAGTCTTGGTTCGACGTGGGCATTTCGCTTCTCCTTCTGGCTACTTGCTGAATGCGGCGCAAGGCAATTCGGAACCGGGCTCAATTTAGATTGACTCTGTCAAGGCGATCAAGATAGGGACATCGGGTCGGGATCAGCGCGCACTTGCCTGCTTCAGACGCGGTGTCTGCATCTCCAGGAATAAGCGCCTACGGGTGAAATGGGTTCAGACTGACCGCCTTGTCGCTAGTCATTATCGTTAAACGACCAGTCTCGTCAAGTGCCGTAGGGACCTGCGACCACCAGCACGCGGGGCCGGCCGGCGAGGTCGGAGCGGGCGCTGATCGAGGCGTCTGGAAAGGCGCCGCGCGCCAGGGCGATGACGGCATCCGCCTGGCCGTCGCCGAACTCGAGGCAGAGGGCGCCGCCGGGATGGAGATGAGCGGCGGCCGCCGTGAGGAGCCGGCGGATCGGCGCGAGGCCGTCCGGCCCGCCGTCGAGGGCGGCGCGCGGCTCGTGGTCGCGCAGCTCAGGTGGCAGGGCGAGCCAGTCGCTCGTCTTAACATAAGGTAAGTTGGCGACGATCAGGTCGACTGATTGAAAGCGCTCAGGATGAGCCTTTGGCTCACGAGAACCTTGGATTGATTGAAAACGCTCAGGGTTCGCCTGCGGCTCACGAGAACCTTCGCTTGGGTGGGATAACGGGGCGTCCCTGCGGTCGGCGTCGCGGCGGTCGAAGTCGAGGAGATCGGCCTCGAGGAACGTGATGCGCTCGGCGACGCCGTGACGGGCGGCGTTGCGCCGGGCGACGGCGAGCGCGGCGGCGGCGCTGTCGCTCGCGTAGACGCGGGCTGCGGGCAGCGCCAGGGCCAGCGAGACGGCGATGCAGCCGCTGCCGGTGCCGACGTCGAGGATTGATTGCATGCGCTCAGGGTGACCCTTTGGCTCATAAGATCCCTCGATTGATTGAAAACGCTCAGGACGCAGCTCCGGCTCACGCGAGCCCTTGATTGATTGAAAATGCTCAGGGTTCGCCTCCGGCTCACGAGGACCTTCGCTTGGGTGTGATAACGGGACGGTGGAGGTCGCCGGGACGACGGACGCGATCTCGATCGCGACCTCGACGAGAGTCTCGGTCTCGGGGCGGGGGATGAGGACGGCGTCGTTGACCTCGAACTCGCGGCCGTAGAACTCGCGCCGGCCGGTGATATAGGCGCTGGGCTCGTGGGCGAGGCGGCGCTCGACGAAGGTGTCGAAGCTGGCGATAGCAGCCGGGTCGGCGACCTCGTCGAGGCGCCGAAACAGGGCGGCGCGGTCGGAGCCGAGGCCGAGGGCGTGGCGGAGGAGCACCTCGGCCTCGAGGTCGGCCTCCTCGATCGCGGCGGCGCGGAGGCGGCGGCGGGCGGCAGCGAGGGCTTCGGCGAGCGTCATCGGCTCAGCACTGGACCCAGGCGATCTCGGTCCGGGGCCCGTTTTCGGCCTCCGTCCGCGCCCGCACCGCCTGGCCGCCGACGGCAAAACCCCAGGACCGAAGACGCTCCCAGAGAGGCACGACATCGAGGTCGTCGTTGGCCGCGGACAGGTAATGGCCGGCGATCAGTCTGCCGCCCGGCGCCACCGCCGCTGCCGTCAGGTGGCGGACCATCTCGCGTTGGAGCTGGGGCCGCGTGATATCGGGCAGGACGTAGACGTAATCGAACCGACGCGGCGGTGTCCAGGTCCGGGCGTCGCCGACCCAGATCCGGTCCTGCCACTGGGGCAGCCTGCGACGGGCAAGCTCGACGAGCCTCTCGGAGATGTCGAGGCCAAACGGCTCGACGGGAGCCCACTCCGCCAGCGTCTCCATGAGCAGGCCGTTGGCGCAGCAGGTGTCGAGGAAGGTACCGGGGCTGTCGATCGCCTCTGCGATCACGCACCGGCCGACCTCCCAGTCGGCAGCGCTGCCTCCCTTGCCGGACTGGGCGTAAGGGTCGTCCGTCTCTAAGTAGGCCTCTTCGAGAAGAGCGGCGATGTCGCGCGTCCAGGTCTCGTCATCGATCGCGCCGCGCTGCTCCGCCGCAAGAGCGTAAATGGCGGCCATGCTGGCCTCGGCCGGCGGCTGATCCGTTTGAGGCACGACGTCCGCCCAGGCGAGGAGCGTGTCGCCGTCCTGGCGGATCGGATGCAGCTCAATGACGCAGAGGCCGCGCTGGCTGGCGCCGTCGAGCGCGGCGAGCAGCCAATGATGCTCGCCCGTCTCGAGGTCGAGATGGCGGTAGGCCGGCCGCTGGCTCCGACGGTCGAAGGGGATGACCAGCACTCTCAAGGAACGGCCTTTCGAAATCGCTGATCCCGCACCGGCGGACGGGTCAGCCGACGAGGGAGTCTTCGAGGCGCTGCGCCTGGTCGGCGGTGGCGACGGCGTCCACGAGCTCGTCGATGTCGCCGTCGAGGAAGGACGGCAGGTTGTGGCGGCTGTAGCTGACGCGGTGGTCGGTGACCCGGTCCTGGGGGAAGTTGTAGGTGCGGACCTTCTCCGCCCGCTCGCCGCTGCCGACCTGGGAGCGGCGGCTGTCACTGATCTGGGCCGCCTGCTCCGCCTCCTTGACGGCGAGGAGGCGGGCGCGGAGGACGGCCATCGCCTTGACGCGGTTCTTGAGCTGGGAGCGCTCGTCCTGGCACTGGGCGACGATACCGGTCGGCACGTGGGTGATCCGGACGGCGCTCGCGACCTTGTTGACGTTCTGGCCACCGGCGCTGCCCGAGTGATAGATGTCGACGCGCAGGTCCTTCTCGTCGATCGCGAGCTCGATCTCATCGACCGCGGGCAGGACGGCGACGGTGGCAGTGCTGGTGTGGATCCGGCCCTGGGCCTCCGTTAAGGGGACGCGCTGGACGCGGTGGCCGCCACTCTCGTACTTGAGGCGCGAGTAGGCGCCGCGGCCGCGCACCTCGAAGACGATCTCCTTGAAGCCGCCACGCTCACTCTCACTGGCCGAAAGCACCTCGACCTGCCAGCGACGGGTCTCGGCGTAGCGCGCGTACATGCGCTGGAGCTCGCCGGCGAAGAGCGACGCCTCCTCGCCGCCGGTGCCGGCGCGGATCTCGACGATCACGTCGCGCTCGTCGTGGGGGTCGGCAGGCAAGAGGGCGCTGCGCAGCGAGGCTGCGAGGCGCTCGTGCTCCGGCTCGAGGCGGTCAAGCTCCTCGGTCGCGAGGCGCACGAGCTCGGCGTCGGCGTCTTCGCTGAGGGTTCTGGCTTCGGCGATCTCGGCCTCGGTCTCGCGCACGGCGCGGGAGAGTGACACGACCTCTTCGAGCGAGGATCGCTCCTTCGCCAGGGTCTGGAGGCGCTGGTAGTCGGCGATCACCTCGGGCGCGCCCATGTCGACGGCGAGGCTCTCGTAGCGCTCTTCGAGGGCGCGCAGCTTGTCGTTGATGTCCATCATAGCATCACTTTAGCACATGTGAGCGAGGCAAAATGGTAGGCGGCCACTGCGTGGCGGCGCAGGGCCACCGCGTGTGCGCAAGAGGTGTCGGTGGCGTGAATGGGCTGGCGATGCGCTTCGTGAGGACGTGAGATTGCTTCGGGCTGCGCCCTCGCAATGACAGAGGGTTGGGCTAGAGCGTCGCGGTGAGGCGCTGCAGCGCCTCGGGTAGGGGCAGGGTCTCCTGGTGGGCGTCGCGCAGGTCGCGCAGGGTGAGAGGGGTGCCGGCGGCGAGCTCCTCGCGGCCGAGGACGACGGCGTAGCGGCCGCCTAGGGCGTCGGCCTGCCGCATCTGGGAGCGGCCACTGCGTGGCGGCGCAGGGCTACCGCGTGTGCGCAAGAGGTATCGGTGGAGTGAAGGGGCTGGCGTTGCGCCTCGTAAGGGCGCGAGATTGCTGCGGGCTGCGCCCTCGGCAATGACGGAGTGTCGGGGCTAGACCGTTGCGCTGAGGCGCGCGAGGGCTTCAGCCCAGGGCAGGGTCTCCTGGTGGGCGTCGCGCAGGTCGCGGAGGGTCAGCGTGTCATTCGCGAGCTCCTCGCCGCCTAGGACGAGGGCGTAACGGCTACCGAGCGCATTGGCCTGACGCATCTGGGCGCGGAGGCTACGGCCCGCACTACCTGCGACGACGCTGAGGCGGGCATTACGGAGGACGCGGGCGAAGCGCAACGCGCGTCCCTGTGCCTCCTCGTTGGCGACGGCGAGGTAGACGTCGGGGCCGGCGGGCGGCGGCGGGCCTCCCTCCTGGCGCTTGAGGTTGAGGATGATCCGCTCGAGGCCGCTGCCAAAGCCGATGCCGGGCGTCGCCGGGCCGCCGAGCTGCTCGATGAGGCCATCGTAGCGGCCGCCGCCGCCGATCGTGCTCTGCGAGCCCTCCTCGCGCGGCTGAAACTCGAACGTCGTGCGGCTGTAATAGTCGAGGCCGCGGACCAGTGTCGGCTCGATCTGATAGGCGATATCGAGGTCGTCTAAGTAACGGCGTACGGCGCTGAAGTGGTCGGCGCAGGCTTCGCAGAGATGATCGGCGATCTTCGGTGCGTCCGGCTTGAAGGGCTGGCAGGGCTCGTTCTTGCAGTCGAGCAAGCGCAGCGGGTTGATCTCGTAGCGACGGCGGCAGTCGCCGCAGATCTGGTCGCGCTTGTCGGCGTAGTAGGCGCGCAGCTCCTCTAGATAGGCGGGGCGGCAGACGGGGTCGCCGATGCTGTTGAGGAGGAGCGTGAGGTCGCCGAGGCCGAGGGCTTCGTAGAAGCTGCGCTGGAGGTCGATGACCTCGGCGTCGATCGCCGGGTCGCCGTCGCCGATCGCCTCGACGCCGAACTGGTGGAAGACGCGGGAGCGGCCGGCTTGGGGCCGGTCGTAGCGAAAGCTGTCGATCAGGTAGAAGAGGCGGACCGGCTGCGGCCGCGAGCCCATGCCGTGCTCGAGGAAGGCGCGGCAGACGGCGGCCGTGCCCTCCGGCCGCAGCACGAGCGCGTCGCCGCCGCGGTCATCGAAGCGGTAGACCTCCTTGTCGACGACATCGGTGCCCTCGGAGCCGGGTCGGAGGAAGACGCCGGCGTGCTCGAAGACGGGCGTCTGGATCTCGCCGTAGCCGTAGCTCTCGGCGACCCGGACCGCGGTCTCGCGGACGAAGCGCCAGATCGGCTGCTCCTCGGGCAGGAGGTCGGCGACGCCGCGGGGGGCGCGAAAGCGTTTCGGGGCGTTGGGCGCGGCCATTTGAAGCTACGCTAAGGGATAAAACGCCTTCCTGGCAACCTGCCCAGCGCTCGCGAGCGCGGCTATGCGGGCGTGCCGTAGCGTGATCGCGTGCGCGGCCCCGCGAGCCGGCGTACATAATCGAGTGCGCGGCTGCGCGAGGGCGGCGTAGCATAATCGCGCGCGGCCACGCGAGCACCGCGTAGCATAAAATAATGGCATGCTCGACGAGATCAAGCGCCGTCTCGCCGCCTACGAGCCGCGCCAGGTGGCGGCCGGCGAGCGGCCCCAGGCAGCCGTCCTGCTGCCGCTCTACGCGCAGCGCGGGGAGCTGCACGTGGTCCTGACGAAGCGAACGGAGGCGGTCAAGAGCCACAAGGGGGAGATATCTTTCCCCGGCGGCTCGCTCGAGGCCGTCGACCGGGACCTCGTCGCGACGGCGCTGCGGGAGAGCGACGAGGAGATCGGCCTGCGGCCTGCGGACGTCGAGGTGATCGGCCGGCTGGACGACATGGTCATGGTCAGCCGCTTCCACGTCACGGCATATGTCGGCACGATCGCGGCGGCGGCGGCGTACGCCTGGCAGCCGCAAGCGGCCGAGGTCGCGGCTGTGATCGAGGTGCCGCTGCGCCACCTCCTCGACCCGGCGAACCGGACGCGCGTGCCGCGCCAGCGCGAGGGGGAGGTCGTCTATTTGGACGCGTTTCGTTACGGCGAGCACCTGATCTGGGGGGCGACGGCGCGCATGCTGAGCAACTTCGTCGAGGTCGCGCTGACGCCGGCGGCGGAGGCCTAGCGGTGCGCCTGATCCTCGTCCGCCACGGTGAATCGGTCGGCAACTCCGAGAACCGCCTCCAGGGCCATGAGGATTACGACCTCACAGACCTGGGGCGGCGCCAGGCCTCTCTAACGGCCGAGCGCCTGGCGGCGGAAGAAACGGCTCACGTCTATTCGAGCAGCCTGCTGCGGGCGCTGGCGACGGCAGAGGTCGCGGCGGCGCGCCTCGGCAGGGAGCCGGTGGTGCTGCCGGACCTCAGCGAGTACCACTTCGGCGAGATGGCGGGCGAGACTTACGCCGACCTGCGCCAGCGCTTCGGCACGAGCGTGAGCGCCGGCGAGCGGGTCTACCCGGGCGAGGAGGGCCGCGACGTCTTCTACCGGCGTGTGACGTCGGCGATCTGGCAGATCGTCGAGGCGCATCCGGGCGAGAGCGTCGCCGTCGTCACGCACGCCGGGCCGATAGCGCTCTTCTGTCAGAGCGTCCTCGGACTGCCTTACCGGCGGCCGATGCCGTTCTCGATCGACAACTGCTCGCTCAACCTGGTCGAGGTGGCGGAAACGGCGGGAGACCGCGCCTCTCGTGCCGTGCTCGTCAGCATCAACGACGCCTGCCATCTCTCGGTCGCGAGCGAGGGCTGAGCGAAGCACTGGATAAACCGTTATCATGGCGCTGAGGGCAATGAACCTCCCCTCAGCCGCAGGCCCCCGCCTGCGCTGCCCTGGCCCGCGAGGCCCGGAAAGGAGTACCTGTATGAGCTTCCTAGGTGGCAGCACGAGATCAGGCAAATCGGACGCCAAGGCCCAGCCAGAGACGCCAGACCGCCGGCCGAAGTCCGACACGACCTTCCTGGGCGACGCGAGCCAGGTCGCGGCCCGGATCCCGGAGGCGGAGCCGCCGACTGCCTTCAGCCGCGAGCCGCGTCCGGTGGCGCCAGTCGCGCCGACGGGCCAGGCGGGGCCGACGCCGCCGGAGAAATGCTCGAACGTGATCGCGACCGGCGCGAAATGGAAGGGGACGCTCAACGTCGACGAGAGCGTCCGCGTCGACGGCACATTCTCGGGCGAGATTCAGGCGAAGGGCACGGTCCACATCGCCGACGGCGCCCAGATCGACGCGAAAGTCCGCGCTACCTACGTCGTGGTCTGGGGGACTTTCCGGGGCGAGATCCGCTGCGAGCAGCGCGTGGAGCTCCTGCCGCGCAGCCGCGTCAGCGGCGAGGTGATCACGAAGCTCCTCTCCGTCCAGGAGGGGGCGATCCTCGACGGGCGCGTCCAGATGACGGGCGACGGCGCCGGCGAGAGCGCGCGACCGAGCCCGCGGGCGAGCCGGGCGGCAGCGGCCGCGGACGGCCAGACATCGCTGGGGGAGCGCGAGGAGAAGGCCTCGGTCGCGCCTCAATCTCCTAACGGCGACGCCTAGCCCGCAACGGGCACCGGCTGGCCGCTCGCGTACGCGAGCGGGGTCACGTCTCAGTCTCGTAACGCCGACGGCTGGCAAGCGACGGGGCCGGCTGGCCACTAATACGCCGGTTCGCGTCCATACTAAGGCGGCGTCGGCGTCTCTTGGCTAGCGCGAGCGGCCGCCGGCCGCCGCGACGCCGAGAATCGTGTCGATCTCGCTCATCTCGTCGGCGGAGAGCTTCCAGTCCGCCGCCTTTGCGTTCTCCTCGACCTGCTCCGGCTTCGTAGCGCCGGCGATGACGCTGCCGACGAACGGCTGGTTCGCGAGCCAGCTCACGGCGAGCTCGACCATCGAGTGGCCGCGCTCCTGGGCGAAGCCCTCAAGCTTCATCAGCGAGTCGTAGTTCTTCTCGCTGAGGATGCGGCCGGCCATGGCAGAGCTACCCGCGAGGCGGGCGCCTTCCGGTGCAGGCTCGCCGGGGCGGTACTTGCCGGTGAGGAAGCCGGCGGCGAGGGGGTAGAAGGGGAGGATGCCGATGCCGTACTTCTGGCAGGCGGGCGCGAGCTCCTTCTCGACGTCGCGGTCGAGGAGGTTGTACTGGTTCTGGGCGCTGATGAAGCGGTTCATGTGGCCGGTCTGCGCGACCCAGTCGGCCTCGACGACCTGCCAGCCGGTGTAGTTGCTGGAGCCGATGTACCGCACCTTGCCGGAGGTGATCATGTCGTCGAGGGCGCGGAGGGTCTCCTCGATCGGCGTGCGCGAGTCGAAGCGGTGCATCTGGTAGAGGTCGATGTAGTCGGTGTCGAGGCGGCGGAGGCAGGCGTCGAGGGCGTCCATGAGGTAGCGGCGGGAGGCGCCGGCCCAGTAGGGGCCTTCGCCCATCGATTGCACGGACTTCGTGGCGATGACGACGTCGTGGCGGTGCGCCTTGAGCACGGGCGCCATGAACTCCTCGGAGGCGCCGCGGCCGCCGTAGACGTCGGCGGTGTCGAAGAAGGTGATGCCCATGTCGAGGCACTTGTTGATGACGGTGGCGGTGCCGGCGGCATCGACGCGGCCGCCGAAGTTGTTGCAGCCGAGGCCGACGACGGAGACCTGGAGGCCGGAGTTGCCGAGGTTCCTGTATTCCATTGCGGTGGCCTTTCTAGTAGCCCTGAATAGCCCTGCCGGGGCTTCGCGTCCCTATCGGTCCGCTCCGCCCATAGATTAAGGGAACGTGGGGACACCCCACACCCCAGCAGAGGGCGGCTGCCCTCTGCACACCCGCTGGTACGGGCGGGGACATTATACGCGGCGACTACAGCGGGAAGTCAGGTAAGACGGCGTGATGCTCGACGCGCGGGTTCCTGTCGCCGAAGGTGAGCGTGTACCAGCCGCCGCGGGTCGCTTGCGGCGCCCGCAGATCGAGCGCGTAGCGGCCGATTAGGTAGACGATCAACGACGGCAGCACCTCTCCGTGGGTGCAGGCGGCCACGCGGCCGGAAGTGTGACGGGCCTGGATCGTAGCCAATGCCTCCATGGCGAGGCCGGCAGCGTAGGCGCCGCCGAGAGGGTCGTTGGCGGGAAAGCGCTCCTGGCGCCAGGGCGTCGGCGGCAGCCAGTCGTCGGTCTCGTGGAGGCCGCCTAGGAGCGAGATGGGCAAACCGAAGCGCTGTGCCAGGGGCTCGATGCTCTGGCGAGCCCGAAGGGCAGCGCTGCTGTACAACGCATCGAAGGGCTCGGCCGCGAGCGCCTCGCAGAGACGTTGCGCCTGACGGCGACCGAGCTCGCTCAGAGGTCGCGTGTCCTGATCGGCGGACCAGAGCCGGCGGTCGCCGGCACCCATGTGGGCGACGAGCTCAATGGTCAGCTCCGGTGAGGTCATGCGCGTCTGCCGGACGGCGTCAGGCGCTCTCGCGAGCGATGGCGTCGGTCTCGCGCGAGACGGCGAAGACGCCGCGGACGCCCTCGATCTTCGCGAAGAGGCGGGAGAGCTGCTCGACGCCGCTGGTTTCGAGGGTGACGAAGACGTTGGTGGTGTGATCGGGGCCCTCTTGAGTGCGGACGGCGGTAAGGTTGACCTTCTCCTCGGCGGCGATCGTGCTGACGTCGCGCAGGAGGCCGACGCGGTCGTAGGCCTCGATGCGCACGGCGATGGGGAAGAGCTGGCCCATCTGGCCCCACTCGACGTGGACGAGGCGCTCGCGCTCGTCGCTGTGAATGACGTTGTGGCAGTCGGTGCGGTGGACGGTGACGCCGCGGGCGCGGGTGACGTAGCCGATGATCTCGTCGCCGGGGACGGGGTTGCAGCAGCGGGCGATCTGGGTGAGGACGTCGCCGGTGCCGAGGACGCGGATCGACGATGTGTAGACGGGCGGCTTCGGCGCGACGGCCGGCAGGGCCTGGGCCGCCTGCTCGACCTCGTCGCGACGCAGGTGGTTGGCGATCCGGCCGCTGATCTGGCCGAGGCCGACGCCGCCGAAGCCGATGGCGGCGTAGAGGTCCTCATCGGCCTCGAAGTGGAACCAGCGGCGCAGCTCGGACAGGATCTCGGCGGCGGTGACGCCGAGACGACGGAGCTCGCGGTCGAGCATCTCTTTGCCGCGGGCGACGTTCTCGTCCCGCTCCTGGCGCTTGAACCACTGGCGGATCTTGGAGCGGGCGTTGCCGGTGCGGACGTAGCCGAGGTTGGCGTTGAGCCAGTCCCGCGAGGGACCGCGGGAGGAGCGGCTGGTGACGATCTCGACGACGTCGCCGTTCTGGAGCTTGTGGGTCAGGGGGACGAGGCGGCCGTTGACGCGGGCGCCGACGCAGTGAAAGCCGATGTCCGTGTGGATGCGGAAGGCGAAGTCGATCGGCGTTGAGTCCGCTGGGAGGTCTTTGACCTCGCCTTTTGGTGAGAAGACGAAGACCTGGTCGCGGAAGAGGTCAGTCTTGATGTACTCGACGAACTCCTCGGCCTCGGCGGTCTCGCGCTGCCACTCGAGGAGCTGGCGCAGCCAGGTAATCCGCTCCTCGAAGGCCTGATCGTGGCGGCCGCCTTCTTTGTAGCGCCAGTGGGCGGCGACGCCGTACTCGGCGGTATGGTGCATCTCGGAGGTGCGGATCTGGACCTCGAGCGGGCGGGCGCCGGGGCCCATGACCGTGGTGTGGAGGGACTGATAGACGTTCTCGCGCGGGTTGGCGATGTAGTCGTCGAAGAGGCCGGGCAGGGGGCGGAAGAGGCCGTGGACGACGCCGAGGGCGTGATAGCAGTCGCCGACGCTGGCGACGAGGACGCGGATCGCCATGAGGTCGTAGATGTCGTTGAAGGACTTGCCCATCTCGGCGTACTTCTGCATCTTCTGGTGGATGCTGAAGGTGTGCTTCGCCCGGCCGGAGAGCTCGGCCTCGACGCCCTGGCTCTTGAGCTCGTACTGAAGGAGCTTCTCGACCTGGGCGACGTAGCGCTCGCGGCTCTCGCTGCTGGCGGCGACGAGCCCCGAGATCGTCGCGAACACCTGTGGCTCGACATAACGGAAGGAGAGGTCCTCGAGCTCGCGGGCGATCTGGCCGAGGCCGAGGCGGTTGGCGAGGGGAGCGTAGATGTCCATGGTCTCGCGGGCGATGCGCAGCTGCTTCGGGCGCGGCAGGGCGCCGAGGGTGCGCATGTTGTGGAGGCGGTCGGCGAGCTTGATGATCACGACGCGGATGTCCTCCGCCATGGCGAGGAACATCTTGCGGAGGTTGTCCGCCTGGATCGCCTCGTCCCAGGTGGTGTCGTCCGGGAGGAGGAGGTTGAGGCGGCTGAGCTTGGTGACGCCGTCGACGAGGCGGGCGACGTCATCGCCGAATCGGCTGGCGACGTCCTCGTTCGATACGCCGCAGTCCTCGACGACATCGTGGAGGAGGGCGGCGGCGATCGTGGCGCCGTCGAGGTTGAGGTCGGCGACCGTGAGGGCGGCGGCGATCGGATGGGTGATGTAGGGCTCGCCAGAATCGCGCGCCTGGCCTTCGTGGCAGGCGGCGGCGAACTGGTAAGCGCCCTCGATTAGCTTCGCGCGCTCGGGCGAGATAACGTCGCCGCCGCGGGCGACGATGTCGGCGGCGGTGGGCACGTCCGTGGCTGCCATCCTACCTGCCTACGCCTCTTTCGCCTCGATAAACCTACTTTAACATAACCTCGCTGACCCTCCACGGCGGTTTTCGCCGCGCGGGCGGCGGTTAAAATGACGGGAGCGGTCGCCGCCGGCGAAGGCTTGCGGCAGGGAGCCCGGCTAGCGAGGCAGGGAGCGTCTCGATGTTCTACCACATCGTCCTGATCGCGCTGCTCGCCGCCCTTACCTACTTCTGGTGGGGGCTGATCCACAGCGCGCCCGGCATGCTGCAGCGTCTCTTGCCACGTGGCCTGGTTCTGGGCTTCGGCACTGTCTGGTTCGCCGTCGGAACCTTCAGTGCTTTCGCGGCGGCCTACGTGCTGCAGGAGCCCGACGCGATGCTCCACAGCTTCGTCTCCGGCTACGTGGGACTCTGGTTCGTCCTGGCGACATCGGTTGGGATGCGCGGCTCCTACGAGGACGAGCAGATGCTGCGCCGGGTGCTGATGATGATGGTCCTGATGACCGGCGTGATCATGGCTTCGCTGCACGTCCGCGACCCTCAGGAGATGGCGGTTCTCAACCTCTTCCTGATCACCGGCGGCTTCTGGCTGACGACAAACTACCTCCACACGCGCGACCGCCGCTGACTCGCGATTCGCGGCGACCGCTTCAGCGCGCCCTCCCCGGCGACGGCGCCGTGAGCGACGCCGCGGTTGACAAGGCGACGCGGGGAGTGGTACATGCTAGTTGGTTAGCGATCGGCGACCGGCAAAGCCGGATGGCTCCCTCCGAAGAACCGCCTTGAGGAAAGGACCACGCATCTGGCCTCCGAAACGAGACCTCTAGCCGAAGACGAGATCCCGTCCTCCGTATCGATCGACGCCCTCTCCCAGGACGGCTACGACGACGCCGACAGCCGCGACGTGTTCGACAAGGCGCGCGCCTTCACGCTCGCGCGCCAGGCACGCGCCTTCGGCCTCTACCCCTTCTACAAGCCGCTCGACTCAAACGAAGGCACCGAAGTCGTAATCGACGGCAAGCGTGCGCTGATGCTCGGGTCGAACAACTACCTCGGCCTCACGCGCCACCCGCGCGTGATCGCGGCGGCGCGCGACGCCGTGGAGCGCTACGGGACGTCGTTGACCGGGTCGCGGCTCCTCAACGGCTCGACGCTGCTCCACGAGCGCCTGGAGGAGCTGATCGCCAGCTTCCTCGGCCGCGAGGCCTGCCTCACCTTCACGACCGGCTATCAGGCGAACCTCGGCGCGATCTCGGCGCTCGTAAACCGCCGCGCCGCCGTCGTCATCGACAAAGGCGACCACGCCAGCATCTACGACGGCTGCAGCCTCTCGGACGGCGAGGCCTTCCGCTTCCGCCACAACGATATCGAGCACCTGGACCAGATCCTCGGCCGCGTGACGGCGGATAAGGCGGCGATGGTCGTCGTCGACGGCGTCTACAGCATGGGCGGCGACATCGCGCCGCTGCCGGAGATCACGGCCGCCTGCGGGCGCCACGGGGCCCGGATCATGGTCGACGACGCCCACGCGATCGGCGTCATCGGCGAAGGCGGCCGCGGCACGGCGAGCCACTTCGGCCTCGACGCCCAGGTCGACCTGATCGTCGGCACCTTCTCGAAGTCGCTGGCCTCGATCGGCGGCTTCGTCGCCGGCGGGGCCGACGTCATCGACTGGATCCGCCACTTCGCGCGGCCGGGCCTCTTCAGCGCCAGCATGGCGCCGTCCTCGGTCGTCGCGGCGACGACAGCGCTCGAGGTGCTGATCGACGAGCCGGAGCTGGTCGAGCGCCTGCATCAGAACGGCCGGCTCCTGCGGGACGGGCTGGCAGAAGCCGGCTTCGACATCGGCGAGAGCCAGACGCCGGTCGTGCCGATCGTCATCGGTGACGAGCGCAAGATGGTCGGCTTCTGGAAGGAGCTGCTCGCCGAGGGCGTCTACGCCAACGCGGTGATCTTCCCGGCGGTGCCGCGCGGCGCCGGCATACTCCGGACGAGCGCCATGGCGACCCACACTCCGGAGCAGCTGAATGGGGCCGTGGCGCTCATGGGCGAGCTCGGCCGGCGCTACGGCGTCATCGCCTGAGCCAGACACGCGTTAGTCTGCAACGCGGGCTCCGTGAGAGTGATCGAGCATTACCGCCATAGCATGCGGCTTCAGCCCGGAGAGCACCTCACCCAGGCTGGTGTCGATCTGGCGCGCCGCGTCGGCACCGGCCTCGGCCAATTCGACTGCGTCTACACCAGTGAGATCACCCGCGCCGTCGAAACGGCGATCGTTATGGGCTATGCCGTCGACGGACAGCCCCCCACGCTGGGCTCGCTTTTGCTCGTCGACGACGAGATGGACTCGCGTGAGGGCTTCGGCGCCTTCGCCCGTGCCGCTCGTCGCGGCGGTAAGGCCGCGGTCGCGGCCCAGGCTCACGCGGCGCTGCTACGCTCGATCGCGAGGTCGTTGCCTGACGGCGGCAGAGCGCTCCTGATCTCGCACGGCGGCATGATCGAGCTGGGAGTGGTTGGAGTGCTACCGGATTTAGATTACGAAGCCTGGGGTCCCGCTTGCGCTTACTGTGAGGGCGTCCGCCTCCGTTTCGATCGGGAGACCTGCCTCTGGGCGCAAAAGCTGCCGTTGCCGCGGAGCGCGGCCGGAGCATGAGCGTCGAGATCGTCGCCGTCGCCTCAAAGAAGGAGGGGGAGGCCTTCCTCCGCCTGCCCTGGCGCCTCTACAAGGACGATCCGGCCTGGGTGCCGAACCTCCTCATCCTTCAGCGCGACGTCATCTCGAAGAAGCGCAACCCCTTCTTCGAGGAGGGTGAGGCACAGCTCTTCCTCGCCCGCCGCGACGGCGAGGTCGTCGGCCGGATCAGCGCCCAGGTCGACCCGCGTCACAACGCCCAGCACGGCGAGCGCACCGGCTTCTTCGGCTTCTTCGAGGCGGTGGCGGACGAAGAGGTGGCGAGGTCGCTCCTCGCCGCGGCCGAGGCGTGGCTGCGGGGGCGCGACCTCGACACGATCCGCGGCCCCTTCAACTTCAGCATCACGGAGGAGGCGGGCCTCCTCGTCGAGGGCTTCGACCAGCCGCCGATGATCGCGATGACCCACGCCCTGCCTTACTATGGCGGCCTCTTGGAGGCGGCGGGCTACGCGAAGGCGATGGACCTCCTCGCCTATCGCTGGGGGATCGGCGACCCGCCGGCGCGGATGATGGAGGCGATCGAGCGGACGCGAGCCGTGCCCGGACTGCGCCTGCGACAGATGAGCCGCCTCCACCTCCACAAGGAGGTCAGACTCCTCCTCGACATCTACAACGAGTCCTGGAAGGAGAACTGGGGCTACGTTGCCGTGACGCCGCGAGAGGCGCGGAGGCTGGCGGGCAGCCTGCGCTTGATCGCCGACCCGAGCATCGTCCTAATCGCGGAGGTCAACGGCGAGCCGGCGGGCACGGTCGTCGGCTCGCCGAACCTCTACGAGGCGACGCGCGACTTCGACGGCTTCATCGACCCCGTCAAGGCGGTCAAGCTGCTCTGGCGCCTGAAGCTGCGCGGCACCGAGACGGGGCGGATCTTCCTCTTCGGCGTCAAGCCGAAGTTCCGCACGCGAGAGTTCTACGGCCTGCCGTTCCTCCTCCTGCACGAGCTCTACTTGGCAGCAAAGAAGCGGCGCTACAAATGGTGTGAGGAGTCCTGGGTGCTGGAGAACAACGCCCGCCTCAACACGCTGATGCCTTACTGGAACGCCTACGTCTACAAGCGCTACCGGATCTACGAGAAAGCGCTCTGAGTTGCACCTCCTCGTGACCGGCGCCAGTGGCTTCGTCGGCTCGCACGTGGCGGAGCG
Source organism: Dehalococcoidia bacterium (assembly GCA_963664765.2). GTDB lineage: Bacteria > Chloroflexota > Dehalococcoidia > DSTF01 > WHTK01 > WHTK01. Next base: position 670,324 of record CAXXWO010000006.1, read on the forward strand.
CCTGGCGGCCGAGGGCCATACGCTGCGCCTCCTGCTGCGGCGGTTGAGCAAGCTCGATTTCCTCGCCGGCCTCACGTTCGAGCGCGCCGACGGCGACCTGCGCGATCGCGACGCTTTGGCGCGGGCGACGGCCGGCGTGGACGCCGTCGTTCACCTCGGCGGCCTCACGTCGGCGCTGACGGAGGCGGAGTACCAGGCGGTGAACGCCCTGGGGACCGCCGCCCTCGTATGGGCGGCGCGCAGCGCCGGCGTCCGCCGCTTCGTCTACGTATCGAGCCTCGCCGCCCAGGGCCCGAGCCCGGACGGCGACCGCGGCCAGCCGGCGCTGCCGCGGCCGATCAGCTCCTACGGCCGCTCGAAGCTCGCCGGCGAGTACGCGGTCCTCGCCGAGCAAGGCGAGATGAGCGTCGCCGTCGTCCGGCCGCCGATCGTCTACGGCCCCCGCGACCACGCCTTGATGCCTCTGTACCGCCTGGCGAAGCTCGGCGTCCTGCCGCTCTACGGCGCCGGCGGGCACCAGCTCTCGACGGTCCACGTCCGGGACGCGGCGGCGGCGATCGCCCAGTCGGCCCTGGCCGAAGGCCCAAACGGCAGCGTCTACACGATCGCCGACGGGGCACCGCACACCTGGCGCGACCTGGTCGAGGCCTTCGGCGTGGCGCTCGGCCGGCAGCCGCGCCTGCTGAGCACGCCGCCCTTCCTCTATCGCCTCGCCGGCTTTGGCGTCGGCCTCGTTGCGAAGCTCGTGCGGCGGCCGCTGCCGCTGAGCCCGGAGGAGGTCGAGAGCATGCGCCAGCGCTACTGGGTCTGCGACTACGAGCGGATCGAAGCCGAGCTCGGCTGGCAGCCGACTCTCGACGTTGTCGCCGGCATGGCGCAGACGCTGGCCTGGTACCGGGAGCATAAGTGGCTCTGAGGCTACAATGCGAAATAGCGGGCGCGAGACCGGCGCCAGTGCGACCGTGGCTGGTCGCGGCGATTGAGAGGAGCAAAAAAACATGTCGATAGTCGTCGTCGGCTCTGTCGCGTTCGATACGGTGCAGACGCCGTTTGGCCGCGCCGAGGCGATCGTCGGCGGCTCGGCGACTTACTTTTCGCTGGCGGCGTCGCAGTTCACGGAGGTCAACGTCGTGGCGGTGGTCGGCGAGGACTTCGGCGAGCGCGAGCTGGCGGTCTTCGCCGGCAAGCAGATCGACCTCGGCGGCCTCGAGCGGGCGCCGGGGAAGACGTTTCGCTGGGGCGGCGAGTACAGCTATGACCTCAACAGCCGCGAGACGCTGTTCACGGAGCTCAACGTCTTCGAGACCTTCCAGCCGAAGCTGCCGCCGAGCTACCGCCAGACCGACATCCTCTTCCTCGGCAACATCCACCCGAGCATCCAGCTCCAGGTCCTGGAGCAGGTGGAGTCGCGCCGCCTGGTGGCGATCGACACGATGAACCTCTGGATCGAGACGACGCCGGCGGAGCTGCGCGCCGTCCTGAAGCGGGTCGACATCGTCCTGATCAACGACAGCGAGGCGCGCGAGCTGGCGGGGGAGTTCAACCTGATGAAGGCGGCGCGGGCGATCCAGGCGATGGGGCCGTGGCTGCTGGTGATCAAGCGGGGCGAGAACGGCGTCCTCCTCTTCAACGAGGAGCACGTCTTCGTGGCGCCGGCCTACCCGCTGGAGACGGTCTTCGATCCGACGGGCGCCGGCGATACCTTCGCGGGTGGCTTCCTCGGCTACCTGGCGCAGGGACAGGCGCTGGACGATGAGGGCCTGCGGCGGGCGATCGTCTTCGGCAGCGCTCTTGGCTCGTTCTGCGTCGAGGACTTCGGGACGCGGCGGCTGGAGAAGCTGACCAAGGACGAGGTTATCGACCGCTACCGCCGCTTCAAGCTCCTCACCCACTTCGAGGACATCGAACCGGGAGAGTAGGCTCGCTCGCAGGCAAGCGGGCAGGCCTCGTTAGGAGCGACGAGGGCAGTGCTTGACATAAGAGATATCCGCGGGGTGGCGTCTTCTTATTTGAGGGCTGCCAGGAAGTTCATCGCGTTCGCTAGCTGAAAGTAAATTCTCTTCATCAAAGGTTTTGGGAGCGTTGCGATATAGTGCTCATCGATCAAGTCTTCCTTGTGGATGCAGAAGACCTGATCGACCTTCACCAATGAATCCTTTTCGAGGGCCGAACACTCGGACTGGAGCAGCGGGACGTGATAGGAGTATCCGGGCCGCTCGTGCTCTTTGCCCGTGATGGGGCAGACAACGACGGTTCCTTCGACGAGCGTCGTTACATTCGACAAGACAACACATGGCCGTGCCCCGCCGATGGTGAACTGATTCGAGACCGGCGTGCCGAAGTGGTACCAGTAGACATCGCCCCACGCGATTTTTCGAGTGTGGCTCCCGCTGTCAACGGGATAGTTGGGATAGGGCATCTACGGTTGGAGTTAGGCTCTAGTCCGGGAAGTACTCGAAGGTCGCAGGATCATCCGAGGCGGCGATGGGGGGGAAGTCTGTCCGGAGCCTAGCGACCTCCTCTGGGCTCATGGGCTGCGGAATCTGCGAGAGGGCCTCTAGCAGCAATGCCTCGTGGTCGCCCGCACTACTCGTTATTGGCCATGCCCCCAAGTCAGTGCGAGCCACGGGTATCGATGACGTGCCTAAGATGCTTGGAACGGGATGCGTTCCGCTGCTCCGCGGCGTAACCTGCGGTTCAAACTGGGGCCTTGTCATTGGATCTCCTCCTCCAAACCCCACTGGCGAACGAGGGAGTTCGGCAATGAGACGGGGCCGACATTTTCTACGTAGTCTCTGATGTGCTTGCCAGCAATAAGATTGATTGCCTTTAGCATCTGGGGGCTCACCTTGACTCTCGCATGAAGGAGAGGCTTTTGGCCGGGCCGAGTCTCCCCTAGGTATAGTGTCGTCCCCCATACGCCGGTGTTCAGGTGAAGGCTGTCGCAGTAGAAGGCGGCGGTGTCATCGGGAACCTCGAACTGGTCTTCGGGATTCGGCTCTTCAACGGGCTCGTCTTGGTGTCTCTGCGCCACTATGGGCCTCCTTCACCAGCTTACCTTGCGATCTTATCATTTTTCGCCGAGATGCTCGTGAAACTGACCCTGGGTGCCTCAGACCTGGAGGAGCGATCGTGCTTACATGTGGCGAGCGGGTACTGTGCCGAATGGTCTAAACGCCCGAGCAATCCGGCGAGACGTTTCCACGTTGTTCCAACGCGCTCCGCGCTGGAATATTGCATGAGACTACTGGCCAGGGCGGTCATGCTGGCAGACTTACCGCTCTTCGTGGGACGCGTGAGAGGAGGCTGCGAACAGCTGGGCGGTAAAGCGGCCCTCAGACCAGGTGGGGGGAGATGAAGCGGAAGACGTCGCTGACGTCCAGCATGCGGTACTCGCCGCCGCCGGCGACGGGGACGTGACGGAAGGCACCGATGGCCATGCGGTTGATCGCGAGGGCGACGCTGTCGTCGGCGTTGAAGAGGACGGGGTCGGCGGTCATCACCTGGCGGCAGGTCACGGCGTTGAGGTCCTCGTTGGGGCCGGCGACCTTGTGGAGGATGTCCCAGCTGGTGAGGATGCCGGCGAGGCGGTCGCCGTCACGGACGAGGATGCAGCCGGTGTCGGCGTCCTGCATGCGCCGCACGGCGAGGCCGACGGGGTCGCCGGCGCCGACGGTGGCCGCCGGACGGCCGGAGAGCGCCGCGAGCGGCTCGCGGATGAAGGCGGGGGAGTCGTCGTCGAGGAGGTCGAGGCCGCCGAGGTCACGGCCGCACTGGGTGCAGCCCTCGGCCCCTTCGATGTTGGCGGCACCGCAAGCGGGGCAGATCAATCGACGACCCAGGTGTCGCCTTCACGCAGGAGCTTATCGAGGTCGCCGGCGCCCTGACTCGTGATCGCGCCTTCGATCTGCTCGCCGAGGAGGTCGTCGTAGGTGGGGCGCTTTACGGCGCGAATGACGCCGACCGGCACGGGGTAATCCGGGTACTCCATGCGGCTGAGCATGAAGGCGATCGTCGGCTCCTCGAGTGTCTCGTCGTGGACGAGGAGGTCCTTCTCCGTGATGCCGTCCTTGCCGAGCTCGACGACCTCGGGCTTGAGGCCCTTGAGGCGAATGCCCTTGTCCTCGGCCTTGCCGAAGATCATCGGCTCGCCGTTTTGGAGGTAGAGGATGCGGTCGGCGCGGACCTCCTTGGCGGTGAAGTCCTCGAAGGCGCCGTCGTTGTAGATGTTGCAGTTCTGGTAGATCTCGACGAAGGAGGCGCCCTTGTGCTCGTAGGACTGGCGCAGGGTCTCGACCAGGTGGTGGGGATCGACGTCGAGGGAGCGGGCGACGAAGGTGGCCTCGGCGCCGAGGGCGAGGGCGAGCGGCCGCAAAGGCCAGTCGATCGCGCCGAGGGGCGATGACTTCGTGACCTTGCCGAGGGGGGAGGCGGGCGAGTACTGGCCCTTGGTGAGGCCGTAGATCTCGTTGTTGTGGAGGATGATCTGGAGATCGATGTTGCGCCGCAGCGTGTGGATGATGTGGTTGCCGCCGATGCTGAGGGCGTCGCCGTCGCCGGTGATCACCCAGACGCTGAGCTCGGGACGGGTCGCCTTGAGGCCCGTGGCGATGGTGGGAGCGCGGCCGTGGATGCTGTGGAAGCCATAGGTGTTCATGTAGTACGGCAAACGGCTGGAGCAGCCGATGCCGGAGATGAAGACGACGTTCTCGCGCGGGATGCCGAGCTCCGGCATCAGGCGCTGCGTCTGGGTGAGGATCGAGTAGTCGCCGCAGCCGGGGCACCAGCGGACCTCCTGGTCGGAGGTGAAGTCCTTGCGGCTGAGGACCTCGATCTCGGCGTCGCGGGCGGCGTTCGTGCTAACCATGACTGACTCCTAGCTTCCTGGAACGCTCCGCCGGGCGCGGCGCGATCGGCGGCTCTTGGCTCCTCCTAGTCGACCATCTCGAGGATCTTCGCTTCGACCTCGCCGATTGTGAAGGGACGGCCGGTGACGCGGTTGAGGCCGACGGCGTCGATCAGGAACTCGCCCCGGACGAGGAGGCTGAGCTGGCCGAGGTTGTTCTCGGGGATGAGGACCTTCTTGAAACGGTGAAGAATATCGCCGAGGTTGCGGGGGAAGGGATTTACATAACGAAGGTGAGCCTGGGAGACGCTCTTGCCCTGGGCGCGGGCGCGCTGTACGGCGGTGCGGTTGACGCCGAAGGTGCTGCCCCAGCTGAGGACGAGGAGGTCGCCGCCGGCTTCGTCGCCGAAGACCTCGAGCTCGGGTATGTCGTTGGCGATGCGTTGGATCTTCTCGGCCCGCAGCCTGGTCATGAGGTCGTGGTTCTCGGGCTGGTAGTTGACGTTGCCGGTGATGTTCTGCTTCTCGAGGCCGCCGATGCGGTGCTCGAGACCGGGCGTGCCGGGGACGGCCCAGGGGCGGGCGAGGGTCTCGGGGTCGCGCTCGTAGGCCTGGAAGGTCGCGGGGTCGGTCGCGAAGTTGGCCTCGATCTTCGGCAGGCCCTCGGTGTCCGGGATCAGCCAGGGCTCGGAGCCGACGCCGAGGTAGAGGTCGGAGAGGTAGATGACGGGCGTGCGGTACTTGACGGCGATTCGCCAGGCCTCGATCGCCATCTCGAAGCAGTCCGAGGAGGTGGCGGGGGCGACGATCGCGAGGGGAGCGGCGCTGTTGCGGCCGAACATGCACTGGAGGAGGTCGCCCTGCTCCGTCTTGGTCGGAATGCCGGTGCTGGGGCCGGAGCGCTGGACGTCGATGATCACGAGCGGCAGCTCGACCATGATCGCGAGGCCCATCGCCTCGCTCTTGAGGGCGATGCCGGGGCCGCTGGTGCCGGTCATGCCGAGAGCGCCGCCGAAGGCGGCGCCGATGGCGGCGCCGATGGCGGCGATCTCGTCCTCGGCCTGGAAGGTGCGTACGCCGAAGCGCTTGTAAGAGGCGAGCTCGTGGAGGATGTCGCTCGCGGGCGTGATCGGGTAGCTGCCGTAGAAGAGGGGGCGGTCGGCGAGCTTGCTGGCCGTGAGGAAGCCGAGGGCGGTGGCCTCGCCGCCGGTGATGTTGCGGTAGAGGCCGGGCGCGAGCTTCGCCTTCGGCACGTGGTAGTGCTGGGCGAACATCTCCGTGTTCTCGCCGTAGTAGTAGCCGGCCTTCAGCGTCGTGATGTTGGCCTCGGCGACCTTGGGGTTGCGGCGGCCGTAGTACTCCTCGTTGAACTTGATCGTCGTCTCGAGGGGCCGGCTGTAGAGCCAGAACATGATGCCGAGAGCAAACATGTTCTTCGATCGGTCGACGTCCTTGGCGCTGAGGCCGAGGTCGCTGAGAGCGCGGGCGTTCAGAGTACCGATCGGCACCTTGGAGACGGTGTAGGCGCTGAGGCTGTCGTCCTCGAGCGGGTTGGCCTCGTAGCCGGCCTTCTTGAGGTTGGCGGGCGTGAACTCGTCCTCGTTGACGATGATCAGGCCGCCGCGCGGCAGGTCGGCGAGGTGGACCTTGAGGGCGGCCGGGTTCATGGCGACGAGGACGTCGGGCGTGTCGCCGGGCGTGTAGATATCGTAGCTGGAGAAGCTCACCTGGAAGGCGCTGACGCCGGGCAGGGAGCCCTGGGGGGCGCGGATCTCGGCCGGGATGTCGGGCACCGTGCTGATGTCGTTGCCGAAGACGGCGGAGGTGCGCGTGAACTGGGTGCCGGTGATCTGCATGCCGTCGCCGGAGTCGCCGGCGAAGCGGATGGTGACGCGGTCGAGGTCGATTACCTCGGGTAGCTCCGTGGGTCGCGATGCGGTTGTCATTTAGCCACCCTCCAAGGTGGACATCTCCTGGTGAGGCCGCGGCGGCAGGTTGAGGATCTGGCCGGGAAAAGCCTCCGCGAGGAAATGAATGATGTCGAGCGTCCGGAGGACGGCGACTGCTTTTCCGGTGCCGTCGACGACGGGAATCGTCTCGGCGGCGTCGTGCAGCATGAGCTTGACGGCGGCAGCGAGCGGGTCGCGCGGCGTCAGGGTGTGATTGATAGGCGAGACGAAATCCATAACGTTGCTATCGTACTTAACGTCACGCGCGACGACCTTCATTAGGACCTCGCGCTCGCTCATGAGGCCGCGGGGCCGGCCGTCCTCGACGACGAGGACGTAGCCTTGGCCGCGGGTCTGCACGGCGCGAAGAGCGGCGCCGACCGTGGCGTCGCTGCCGATCGAGACCGGCGCCGACAGCCCGAGGGCGCTTATCGGGTCGGTCTCGAAGGTGCCTTTGAGCGGGTCGGCTTCGGCTGCCACAAACTCCCCTTGGTCTACGAACCCCGGCCGGCCGGGCCGGATGATTGAACGCACGAACGCGCACGGATGCCCAATTCAGCCATGCGTCAGGGCAATTCTACACCATTCTTTCCTCTGGCGCCCTTGGCGTCTTCCCTCTGGCGCCCCTGGCGGAAGCGGCGATCGGGACGTTGTGGCCGATTGACCGCCGCGGCGGCGCACTGTAGATTCGGGGCGACGAGGAGGATCAGAACCGTGACCGTCAAAGCTTACGTGCTGGTTGTTACCGACCCCGGAGAGACGAAGCGCGTCTTCGAAGCGCTGCAGAGCGTGGAGGGCGTGGTGGAAGTCCACGAGGTGATGGGGCCTTACGACATCATCGTCGAGATCGACGCGCCGAGCCTCGTCGACGTGCCGCCGATCCTCAGCGGCCACATTCGTGGCATCGCCGGCATCCAGAGCACGACGTCGCTCGTCTCCTTCCCGGACGCCTGAGGCCCTTTCGTATCAGGTCGGAAAAGGCCTGGCAGCAGCGTTTGCTTATCTTCGCACTATATATGTTATGTATAGAGCTAGATAGAAAAACACTACATATGAGCATATTGAGGGGTCGAGAGGCGCCGGTCCGGGAGGCACCAGCGGCCCCGGGCCAATTGTCGGGCCGCGAAGCAGCGTGCTAGACTTTTTTTATGAGCAGCGATGATCTCGGCGGCGTGAGCGAAGCCGGCGGCAGCGGCAAGGGCCGCAGGGCGCGAGCGCTCCAGATCGCCGCCGCGGCCCTGACGGCGGTCGTCATCGCGGCCGGCGCTTTCGTCGTCGGCCAGTCGACCGCCTCGGAGGAAGCGTCGTCAGTCACGACGGCGCCCGGTGAGTTCGACTTCTCCGTCCTCAACGATATCCGTGACATCCTCGGTAAAGATTATGTCAAACTGGACAATCTCGACGATCAAACACTCTACGAGGGGGCGATCCAGGGCCTCCTCAACATCCTCAACGATTCTGGGACCTTCTACATCGACCGCACGAGCTACGAGCTCGATACGACCCTCACCGGCAGCTACGAAGGGATCGGCGCCAACATCGCTCTTCAGAACAACGAGACGGTAATCGTCGCGCCGATCAAGGACACGCCGGCCGACCGGGCCGGTCTCGTGAGCGGCGACGTCATCGTCGCCGTCGAGGGTGAGCTGACGAAGGGCTGGGCGCTGGAGCGCGTGACGCTGCGCGTCCGCGGCCCGCGCGGCAGCGAGGTGACGATCTCGATCCGCCACGTTGACGACACGATCGAGGACTACACGCTGACGCGCGCGCGGGTGCAGACGGAGAGCGTGACGATTATCCCGCCGGGCGGCACCCTGCGCGACGCCAGCGGTGCCGACGTGACCGGCCTTGGTTATGTCTATATACGCTCCTTTACACCCGATACGGCGGCAGAGCTCGAGGCCGCCTTGCGGGAGGTGATCGCGGCGGGCGCCAAGGGCCTGATCCTGGACGTGCGCGGCAATCCCGGTGGCAGCCTCAACGCGACCGTGAGCTCGATCGACCTCTTCCTCGACGACGGCACGATGCTGATCCAGCGAGACGCCAGCGGCCGCGAGACGAATTACGTCGCCCGCGCCGGCCAGGTCGCGGCCGACCTGCCGGTCGTCATCCTCCAGGACCGCTTCAGCGCCAGCGCCTCCGAGGTACTGGCGGCGGCTCTCCAGGAGAACGGCCGCGCTACGGTGGTGGGTGAGACGAGCTTCGGCAAGGGCACCGTCAACAGCCCGCGCCAGCTGCGCGACGGCGGCGCCCTCTTCGTGACGATCGCCCAGTGGCTGACACCGTCGGGCACGCTGATCGACAAGGTCGGGGTGCGGCCGGACGTCGAGGTGCTGCTGACGGACGAGGACATCGACCTGCGGCGGGACGCACAGCTCCACCGTGCGATCGACATTCTCCAGGGCCAGCTGCGCGCGCCCTAGCGGCGGCAGCGAGCGTCGCCCCCGTGGCCGAGAAGAACGTCGCCGTCAACCGGCGCGCCAGCCACGACTACGAGATCCTCGAGCGAGTCGAGGCCGGCATCGCCCTCGTGGGCAGCGAGATCAAGTCGATCCGCGAAGGCAAGGTCAGCCTCCAGGAGGCCTACGCGCGCCCCGAGCACGGCGAGCTCTGGCTCCAGGGCGCCCACATCGGCCAGTACGCCCCGGCGGCCCAGTTCGGCCACGAGCCGCGGCGGCCGCGGCGCCTCCTCCTCCATCGCAAGCAGATCCGCGAGCTCGCGAGCCGCGTCGACCAGCGCGGCCTGACGCTGGTGCCGCTGCGCCTCTACCTCAAGGACGGCCTTGCGAAGCTCGAGCTGGGCCTCGCTCGCGGCCGCAGACAGTACGACAAGCGCGAGGCGATCGCGAAGAGCGACGCGGCGCGCGAGGTCGAGCGGGCGCTGCGTCAGCGCACCCGCGCCAGCGAGTAATTACGCCCACAACTTCCCGTCAGGAAGCTACGTTATGTAAATTATTCCCCCGGCCGGTCCGCCGGTGGCTCGGCTGCGCTCGCGTCATCGAGCTCGGCCGACGCGGCGGGCGGCGTCTCCTGCTCGGCCGGCATCTCGGAGCGCGAGCGCGGGATGCGGTAGGCGTAGAGCTGGGGCAGCCGCCAGGCGATGGCGCCGACGGTGGCGAGCGTGCCGAAGCCGCCGGTGACGACGGCGAAGGTGGCGCTGGTCACGGAGGCAACGAGCCCGGACTCAACGGCGTTCATCTGGTTCGACGACTGGATGAAGACCTGGTTGACGGCGCTGACGCGGCCGCGCAGGTAGTCCGGCGTCGCGAGCTGAATCGTCGTGCTGCGCATGACGACGCTGACCATGTCGGAGGCGCCGATCAGCGAGTAGACGGCGAGCGAGAGGTAGAAGTTGCGCGAGAGCGCGAAGACGATCGTGCCGATGCCGAAGAAGACGATGGTCCAGATCAGGGCCCGGCCGGTGCGCTGGACCGGCGGCCGCATCACGAGGATGAAAGACATGAGAAAGGCGCCAGCCTCGAAGGAAGCGTTGAGGTAGCCGAAGCCGCTCGGCCCGACCTCAAGGATGTCGGTCGCGTAGATCGGCAGCAGCGCCTTTACGCCGCCGAAGATCACGGCGAACATGTCGAGCGCCATCGCGCCGAGCAGCACCTGATGGCTGCGGACGAAGCGGATGCCGTCGCGGATCGCCTCGACGCTGATGCCGCCGACGCTGCCTTCCGGCTGGCGATAGCGCACCAAACTCATGCTGACGATCGACGCGAGGGCGAGCGCGGCGAAGACGCCGTAAGTGCTGCCGACGCCGATCGTGGCGATCAGGATGCCGCCGAGGGCAGGCCCGGTGACGAAGGAGAAGGACTGGACGGTGGAGCTGACGGTGACGGCGTTGGCGAAGGTCTCCTGGTGGACGATCGCCGGCAGCAGGGCGACGCGCGCCGGCCCCTCGAAGGCCGCGCCGACGCCGATGAAGGCGACGGCGGCGTAGATCATCGGCAGCGTCACCCAGTCGTTGCTCGTCGCGAGGGCGAGGACGAGCGCGCTGGCCAGAGGCACGGTCTGGGCGAGCATGACGATGTTGCGCCGGTTGAACGTATCGGCGGCGGCGCCGCCGACGAGGGCGAAGATCAGGGAGGGGATCAGCCTTGCCAGCCCCAGCAGCGCGAGGTAGAGAGGCTGCTCCGATATCTCGTAGACTTGCCAGAGGAGGAGCATCTGAAGCAGCGTGAGACCGGTGCCGTAGAAGAAGCGGCTGAGTGTGTAGAGGAGGAAGCTGGGCTGGCGCAGGGCGGCGAGCGGGTCGTGGCGCAGCGGCGTCGATTCGGGCTCGGCCTCGCTCACGCGGACGCTCCGGCGGCAGGCGCCCGGCGGGCTCTCGGCTCAGGGGCCGCGGCAGTGCTTGGGGAGCGGTGTCTCATAAGGGCGGGGCCATTCTAGCAGACGCCGCCAACGGTCGCTCAGAGGTCGATCTCGGCGATGCGGTGCTCGATGCCGGCGTCGAGGAAGACGTCGCCGGAGACGCGGTAGCCGAGGCGCTCGTAGAAGCCGAGGGCCTGGAGCTGGGCGGCGAGGGCGATGCCGCTGAAGCCGCGTTCCCGTGCGAGCGCGTGGAGGAAGGCCATGATTCGGGCGCCGTAGCCGTGGCCGCGGTACCCAGGCAGGACGGCGACGCGGCCGAGGTGGGCGCGCTCGCCGGCGGCGGCGTCGAGGAGGAGGCGGCCGGTGGCGATCGGCCGGCCCGCGAGGCGGCCGATGACGTGGAGGGCGCTGGTTACCTGGGCGGGGCTGCCGTCGTGGTCGTCGATCTCGAGCGCTTCGGGGACGTGCTGCTCCTCGATGAAGACGAGGCGCCTTATGTAAAGCACTTCCCTCATGGCGTCGTCGTCGCCGACGAGGCTGATGGCGAAGTCGTCCATGGGGTGCGAGTCTAGCAAATCGTCGCCCTCAGGCACTTCGGCGGCAAGAGACGGATCGGCGTTGCTGATAACGTTATGTAACGTCACTCCCCTGCCGCCGCGCCTGCTTACGGGCTGCTATAATGCTAAGTACGGGGACGACAGGTTTCGACAGGGAACGGTGGACCCGGATTGCAGGCCGAGGCGCCATCAACCTCGTTAATCAGGTGGCACAACTGTAACTGGCGAAAAAGAACTCGCCTTCGCCGCCTAACTAGGCGACGACGTTGGCCCTCATCTCACCCCGATGGGTGAGGAGCCAGCGCCGCAATGTCGGGGTGCTGCGTCGTAGACACCGATTAGCGACGCTCAAGCCTATCGGAGGGCCGGTCCCGAGCCTGCTGGCGCGGCGTCTGACCGGCGAGATTAGTAGCCCAGCTAAGCTTGTAGTAGATCCGTGACGCTCTTTCTTCTGGACGGGGAGTTCGATTCTCCCCCGTCTCCACCAACTCCAAACTTGGAGCCGCTCGAGGGAGCGGCTCTTTCGTCCCGTGCACGATCCTGCGATTGTGTCACGTTGCGTCATTCCAGATTGATACCATAGCCTCGCCGGCGACATGATCGGGCACTTAGATGGCGCTCCCCAGGTTCGCCGGCCTTCTAAAGGGCTTAGCGTGGCCGCGGGAGGAGTGCGGAGCAGCAGGACCGCCGGCCGCGATTCAGTGGCCGAGGGCGCGGTCGAGGTTGAAGGCGGCGCTGATCAGGCCCATGTGGGTGAAGGCCTGGGGGAAGTTGCCCAACGCCTCGCCGCTCTGTCCGACCTCCTCGGCGTAGAGGCCGAGGTGGTTGGCGTAGCTGAGCATTTTCTCGAAGATCAGGCGCGCCTCCTCCTTGCGGCCGCAGCGCGTCAGCGCCTCCACGAGCCAGAAGGTGCACATGTTGAAGCTCCCCTCGTCGCCGGCGAGGCCGTCGACGGACTCGGCGCCGGTCTCGTAGCGGTTGACGAGGCTGTCGGAGACGAGCGTCTTCATCGTCGCGTCGAGAGTCGCGATCATGCGCGGGTCGGTGGGCGAGATGAAGAAGGTCAGCGGCATGATCAGGTTGCTGGCGTCGAGGGCGTCCGTGTCGTAGTGCTGGACGAAGCTCTGCTTCGACTCGTTCCAGCCCTTGGCCATGATCTGCTCGTAGATAGCGTCGCGGTCCGCGAGCCAGCGGCCGCGCGGCCCCGGGAAGCTCCGCTTGTCAGCGAGGCGTACGCCGCGGTCGAGCGCGAGCCAGCACATCAGCTTCGAGTAGACCATGTGGTGGCGGCCGCCGCGTATCTCCCAGATGCCCTCGTCCTTTCGCTGCCAGTTGTTAGACACGTAGTCCAGCAGGCCGCGGAGCTGCTGCCAGAAGTCGTAGGAGATCGGTTGTCCGTACTTGTTCGAGAGGTAGACCGCGTCCATGAGCTCGCCGTAGATGTCGAGCTGAAGCTGCGTCGACGCCTCGTTGCCGATGCGCACCGGCGCCGACCCCATGTAGCCCTCGAGGTGACCGAGCTCCACCTCCGGCAGGTCGTGCTCGCCCTGGATGCCGTACATGATCTGGAGAGCGCCGCCGGCGTCCGTCTCGTGGGCGCGCGCCTCGATCCAGCGGATGAATTGGTCCGCCTCGCTCGTCAGCCCGAGGCGGATAAAGCCGTAGACCGTGAAGGCGGCGTCCCTGATCCAGGTGTAGCGATAGTCCCAGTTACGGCTGCCGCCGAGCTCCTCGGGCAGGCTCGTCGTCGCTGCCGCGACCATCGCCCCCGTCGGTGCGAAGGTCAGGAGCTTCAGCGTCAGGGCGGAGCGCTCGACCATCTCGCGCCAGCGGCCGCGATAGCTGATGCCCGCCGCCCAGCGGCGCCAGTATTGCGCCGTTTCGGCGTAGGCGCGCTCGGCGTCGAAGCCCGGCTCGAGCGCCGGCCGGCTGCTTTCGGCTTCCGCCTGGCGCAGGAGGAAGGTAACGCTATCGCCGCCGTGCAGCGTGAACTCCGCTTCGACGCCATTTTCGTTGGGATGAAGCTCGATTGGCGACGAGAGGCCAAGCTGCTTGCCTGAGGCGAGGAAGAGTGCGCCGCCCGCCTCGAGTGATAGCGTGTGCCGGGCCCGACCGTAGTCGAAGGCCGGGAAGCACTCGACCTTGAAGCGGACGCTGCCCCGGATCACCTTCACCTGGCGAACGAGGTCGTGGTTGTGCTTCATCGTGGCGGGGTCGCCGTCGATCGGCATGAAGTCGAGGCACTCGCCGACGCCGCCGGGGCTGAGGAACCGGGTTAGGAGGATGTTCGTATCCGGCACGTACATCTGCTTGTGGACGGCGGCCTCAATCGGCGCGATCTTGAAATAGCCGCCCTCATCCGCGTCGAGGATCGAGGCGAAGGTGCTCGGCGAGTCGAAGTGGGGCATGCAGCACCAGTCGATCGAGCCGTCAGCGCCGACCAGGGCGACTGTGTGGAGGTCGCCGATGATGCCGTAGTCCTCGATCGGCCGATAGCGCGACCGCAGGTCGCCGCCAGGTCCCTTCCGCGTTCCGCGAGTGGGCACCTGCTAACCTCCCGTCGCGAAGCCGGGGAACAGGGTCATGCCGCCATCTACGAAAAGGGTGATCCCGTGGACGTAGTCGGACTCGTCCGAGGCGAGCCATACCGCCGCCCGGCCGATGTCCTCCGGCAGGCCGATGCGGTTGTAGGGGATCAGCTTGAGGAGCTCTTTCCGTGCCGTTTCCGTCTCCCAGGCCTCCATGTTGATCGGCGTCTGGATCGCTCCCGGGGCGATGCTGTTGACCCGGATCCGGTAAGGAGCGACCTCCTGGGCGAGGCTCTTCGCCATCATCATTACGCCGCCCTTGGAGGCCGCGTAGTTGACGTGGCCTGCCCAGGGGATCAGCTCGTGGACGGAGCTCATCGAGATGATCTTTCCCGCCGCCGCCGACACTCCCCGCACGCCGCGGCGCTTGAGCTCGCGCACGGCTTCGCGGGCGCAGAGGAACTGGCCCGTCAGATTGACGTTGAGGACCGGCTGCCAGTCGGCAAGCGTCATCTCGTCGAAGGGCGCGTCCTTCTGGAGGCCGGCGTTGTTGACGAGGATGTCGATCGTGCCGAACTCGTCGATCGTCCGCCGGAACATCGCCTCGACCTGCTCCTCTTTGCTCACGTCTGCCTGGTAGGCGAAGGCCTCGTGGCCGCAGCCCTTGATCTCCTGCACGACCGCTTCCGCCTGCTCCGGCCGGCTGTTGAAGTTGACGGCGACGTCCGCGCCGGCCTGGCCGAGGGCGATGGCGACGGCCTTGCCGATGCCGGAGTTGGCGCCCGTCACGAGCGCGCGCTGGCCCTTGAGGACGTCGCGGATCTCGCAGGTCGGCAGCACGGGCTCGGGGTAGTCGCTCGTCATTCTGTCAGCTCCTTCGAGATCCGGCCTGTTTCAAGACTCAAGGACTGTACGATAGCAGAGAGCTGCGGATGCCAGGAGTCAACGGATCGGTACGTCACGCGGTCGGACGGGCTGATAACCGTCAACTGTCAGCAAGTCGAGCTCTTCAAGTACGGCATCGACAGCGCCGACGGCTGGCTCCTCGAGCTCCTCGACCGGCGGCCCGACCAGTGGCTGGCTTTGCGGCTGCGGCTCACTACCATCGACTACTTCCGGTATGGGGAGGGGTCTCCAAGTGACATCATCTCGTCATAGTGTGGGTTCGGATTATCCTTGCACCATGAAGTTCGAGGACGAACTCGACGAGCAGGATCCCGAACCGCTTACCCAGCCGGCGACCGACGATCCTTGGGTCGTCATCACGCCAGCGCCGGCTGCCCCAGAGCCGGCGACTAATACACCGGCGCCGCCTCCGCGCCGGCGACCGGGGCTTTGCCAGATTTGCGGCGCCTATTGGTCCTGCGAGCACGAGCGGTAGCTTCACAGCCCTACCGCCTTCTGGCCTGTCACGGAGCGCGGGTCGAGCTCGAGGCCGTAACACTGCCGGCCCAGGCGCTCCGCAGCGATGAGCGTGTGCCCGAACCGAGGAAGCCATCGAGCACGATTTCATCAGTGCGAGAGCTGTTCTTTAGCATCGCCTCGACCAGGGCAACCGGCTTGAAGGTTGGATGATCAGGCGAAGCCTTCGGGCGCGGGGTCTCGAACACGGAGGAGCAGTCATTACGGCCCGCGGCTAGAATCATGCTCAAGGCCGCAGAGGCCTGTAAGCAGGCCGTTGTATCGTTATGTCGCGTTTGCTCTGCCCGACCGCGCTTCACGGGCGCAGTAGGCGACGACTGCACGGTGAAACCGGCGCACCTGATGCCGTGCCCTTGCGACAAACCAACGTGGCCTCCGCATATAGGGCAAGGAGAACCTGCCCTGTGTCTGATGAAGGAGCCATGGCGGACGGCGACCCCGGCGGGAGGAGACCTTCGCTAGGCTGCCCAGCCCACGGCAAACGCGCCCCGGTAAACCCGGATCGGGTGCGGACCGATTATTGGATTGGCTTGGAGTTGCGGGAGTTCGATTCTCTTCGTCTCTACCAAGAACTACTTCCCGCCTGAATCTGAAAAGCCGATTCAGACGGAGATTCTCGTCAGAGTCGATGCCCAATCTGATGGCAATGCGGACTCAACCCTGCGTACTGCCCGTTACTTGCCGCTCTCTAGCTGCTCCCGCTGCCAGCCGTAGTCAACGTCACCTTCGTAGAACTTCTCCGGGTGCTCGATTGCCCAGAGCTGCTTCCGAATGATGAGGTTATCCGGCTCCAGCGGATAGGCTTGCTTCAGCATGCTAATAGCCGTTTCCTTGTTGCCTAGACGAACCGCAGCTCCGGCCTCTCGAAAGAGGCGCAGGGCCTCGTCCGACCACTCCAGGTGCTGCGGCTCTTCGGGCTGGCTCATGGCCGAGGCCGTCAGCCACCTCTCTACTACATCCACGGTCTCGGGCCGACGAATGTCGAATCTACCTGCCTTGAGAGCATCGACCTTGCCGTCTGGGCTTACGAGTATACCGTTGGGTATCGCTTTGAAGCCGAAGGTGTTGCCCAGGACGTTGTCCGCGTCCAGAAGCGTCGGGAACGTCTCAAAAGTCGGCTCGGCGAAGCGCCTTGGCAGCTGGGCCCCCTGGGTGTCTATCGCGACAGACACGAATGAAAAGTCGGCACTACCTCTGTCTTGAACGAACCTCTGCCAAACTGGCAGTTGACCTCTACACGCTCACCACGATGCCCACATGAACACGAGAAGCTTTCGTCTCAGGAATGTCGAGAGGGGAACCGGCTCGCCTTCGAGGTCCGGCAGCACGAGTTGGGGAACGGCCTCCCCTACGCCGATGAAGTTGGACATCACGTAGCCTCCACAGCGACCATGTCGCTTGCCTTCGTTCGCAGTGTACCGCGGGCGCTGCGGCACCGGTAACTGCTGAAGGCGTAGGCTCAGTTTGACATGGTTCTTAGAAAGCTGTCATTCCTTAGAGCGGTGCCTGTCTCGTTTTCACAGGTGACGACGTCAGGGAGGTAAGAATGAGAATAAGAATCGCCGGCTTCCTGTCTGTTGCGCTGGGCATCGGCACGGCAGCGGCGTTAAGTTTGCTCGCTACGGGCGCGGCACAGGATAACGATCGACCCGTTCAGGGCCAGGACCGAGACGCCGGCAGTATTGAGAAGGAAATCAGGAGCAGCGAGTCCGTCATCGGGGTCACGATCTTGGAGGTCGGCACGAATGACCAGGACGGCGAGCAGGCTATCGCCTCAGCGCCCTCTGTCGTGGAAGTTGGTCAACCAGGGGAGAGCGGTGATTTCGCTAAAGGAATCGTCGTCGTCCGGCAATCAGGCCTGATGGAGACATTCTCGAGGCCGCGATAATCGAGACTATCGTAGACGACGACCGCGATGAGCAAGCCGTCGATCGGAGATTCCATCGTCTCCAACGGCGATTCGGAGACGAAGGGCCGCGGATCCCACGACGATTCAGAGACGGGAGTCCTCGGTAAGGTCAACAAAAGAGCGCATTGCCATACGCTGAAAGGCGAGGCGCCTTGCTGCCGGCTAAGCTAGCTGCTCCTTGACCACTACCCCGACGAGCGCCCCGAGGCCGTCGCGCAGTCCAACTTCGCCCTCCGCGAGGCCGTGGCGGACATGAATCGCTGGACCCTCGGCGTCTCGCCGGCCGCGTGCCTACGCGGAAGGCCCGAGCTCCACCTCGCGAATTTCCATCTTTGCGACATTACCGCCCAACTCGACGTTCGCGGCGGCGCGGGCAGCCTGCATGGCCTTCGTTTTTGCCTCCAGGTCAGCCGCGTTCTCGTAAGTCCGGATCCAGATGAACTCGTTCTGAGGCCGGTTGACCCAGGTGGAGACAATGGGCCATTGAGCCGTCTCATGGAGGGGCATGACCTCCTCCTCGAAATGCTTCAGGAAGCTGTCCAGTTCTCCCCGGTTGATCGTATAGATGCGGATCTGCGCTAGCATTTGCCTCTCCTTGTTCGGCGGTAACTCCGGGCTGCTCATTCGGTTCGTGCAGTCAGGATCGCACCTTTCCGCCTTACCGTCGTGGTGATACTGAGGCAGGGCGAGCTGCTGAAGGCGTAGGCTTAGCGGCGACGAGCGCCTTCCTTGGCTCGCAGAACCGGAGGTATCCAGTGGCAACACTATCCGAAGAAGTGCAGCACTTCATTGACAAGCCCAACCTGGCAATCTTTGTAACGCTCATGAAAGACGGCTCACCTCAGTCCACCATGGTTTGGGTCGACCATGACGGCGAGAACGTGCTGATCAACACGCCCCTCGGGAGCCAAAAGGAACGAAATCTAGGACGAGACCGACGGGTCTCGCTCTGCGTCATAGACCGTGACCAGCCCCATCGCTACATGCAGATCCGCGGCCGCGTCATTGAGATTTCGGGCGGCGACGAGGCGTGGCAGCACATCAACAAGCTCTCGCAGAAGTACAGCGGCCGTGACTACCCCCGACGACAAGAGCGGGTCAAGGTCATCGTCCAGCCCAGCCATGTCTCCGCACCAGGGGGCGGACGCGGAGAAGGGCAGTCGAGCAGCTGGAGCTGACGACGACGCGACGAGGTCGTCGAGCCGATGCAGCCCGCACTCGCGCGGGCGCTGCGGCACCCGTAGCTTGCTGAAGGCGTCCGGCCAGCTCGCCTTCGAAAGCGTGGAGGCGACTCAGCGCAAGATCGCCTGATCGAGAGCGGCCGCGCTCAGCGCAGCGCCGCCTCCTGCTCCCGCAGCGCGCTGAACATCACGAGACCCAGGGAGAGGAAAAGCGCCGCGACGACCGTGAACCCGAGATCGAGCGAGATCGCCGCGAAAACCGCTGCCCCCGCGGGCCCGATGCCGAATGACAACGCCTGGGCAGTAGCAGCAATGCCGAAGCCGGTTCCTCGACGCGAGCGCGTCACGTTGCTGGCGATGTGGGCGTTGATCGCCGGCACCAGCGACGCGACGACGAGCGCGACCATGAGAAAGCCGACAAGGTAGATCATGAAGGATTGGCTGACCGCGAGGACGACAAATCCGGCCGCCGCAAAGGTGCACGCCGCTCCAAAGGCGTGACGAATGCGGCCCGGCCGGAACACGATCGGCGCCAGGAACAGCACGCCGATCGCGCTCACGAGCCCGCCGAGCGTAAAGGTTATGCCTGCCTCGCCGGCGGCGTCAGCGCCACCGTTGAGCGCCCTCAGGGCGATGGGTGTCGAAAGCCGGACCAGCTCGTTCATGGCGTAGACGCTGAAGAGCGCGCAGACACCGAGAATGAACTGCGGCGTCGCCTTGAAGGGCTCGATCTCCCGCTTCCGGCCGTCTTCGGTCTGGCGCCGCGCCACCCGATCGCGCGGCACCCAGAGCAGCACCATGGTCGCCGTAAACAGCGGCACCACGGAAGCGACGATGATCGTCGTCCTGAAATCAAACAGCAATGCCAGCACGGCCCCGACAGCAGGACCCGTCGTCGTGCCGAGGTGCTGCGCGCCCGTGAGGATACTCAGGCTTCGATTGAGCCGGCGATCCGGCACCAGCACGCTGACGAGTGCAACCGAAGCTGGAATGAACCCGGAGAACAATCCCTGACACGCCGTCGCTATCGCCAGGTGCCAGGGCGCCTGGGCCGCCGCGGCGAACATGAACGTGATGCTCGCCAGGTAGAGCGCCCGCAGCAGCATGACCTTGCGGCCCCAGCGGTCGGACAGGACGCCCCAGATTGCGCTGGACGCCAGCCGCGCTACGCCCTGCATCGTGATCGCCAACGCCACCCATGCCACGGCGTCGGCATCGCTCTTGGCGCCCAGCTCCAGCGCGTACAGGGGCAAGAAGGGGTACCAGACGCTGAACGACATCCCCGTAACGCCTGCCGCCAGTGCGATGATCAGGGTAGCGCGGCGCCCCTCGTCTGCCGGCAGTCCCTGGTCGGCTAGGTCCCCAGTGGCATCAGACGCCATTGCCTGAGTCTAGTAGCGCGACACTCTAGGAGAAACGAGACCGTCGCCTAACCGAGGTGCGGACCCTTCGCTATCCGGGTGCGGCCGAGACCATGCTTCGCTGGAGACGGCGCCAGATCTCGAGAAGAGCATGAGGGTTTCCGCCCGCCATCCTCTAGCCGCTTCCTTCGCCGCCTATCTTCAGATCAACAGGCGAGTACGCGCCACTTACACGTAGCGATACATGAGCCCCGCATACGAACGGCGCCGAAGCGAGACTACAGGAAGACCGACGGACGCCGACGGCTGCGACGCGCTACCCCCGTAGCCTGGGCTGCCTGCGAGACATCGCGAGCGACTGCCCGAACGACATTGCGATTGAACACACTGGGGATGATGTATTCCGCGGACAGCTCGTTTTTAGTGACGATGTTGGCGATTGCGTTAGCAGCAGCGAGCTTCATGGGTTCGTTCACCTCCGACGCGCGAGCGTCCAGGGCGCCACGGAAGAGCCCGGGGAACCAGAGGACGTTATTGATCTGGTTCGGATAGTCGGAACGGCCGGTTGCGATTACGCGAGCGATACCTTCGATCTCCTCGGGGCTGCACTCCGGGTCCGGGTTGGCCAGCGCGAAGACGATCGGGTCTTCGTTCATCCTGCGGACATCCTCGGCACCGATGAGGTTTGGTGCTGAGACGCCGATGAAAACGTCGGTGCCGACAATCGCGTCGTGAATGCTGCCCGCGCCCCCGTCTGGATTGAACTCCCCGGCGAAACGTTCGAGGATCGGGTTCATGCCACCAGGCCGGCCTGGGTAAACGATGCCGTTAACATCGACCCCCACAATGCTGCGTACGCCGGAAGCCTTGAGGATTCGCGCACAGGCCGTGCCCGCTGCGCCGACGCCGGAGATGCAGACGCGGATGTCCTCGATGCTCTTGCCAACTATTCGTAGGGCATTCAGGAGCGCGGCAAGAACGACAACGGCGGTGCCGTGCTGATCGTCGTGGAAGACCGGGATGTCGAGCTCGGCGCGCAGCCGCTCTTCTACCTCAAAGCAGCGCGGTGCGGAGATGTCCTCGAGATTGATCGCGCCGAATCCAGGCGCAACGGCCTTTACGATCGCGATGATCTCCTCCGGGTCCTTGGTATTGAGGCAGAGCGGCCAGGCGTCGACGCCGGCGAACTCCTTGAAGAGCATCGCCCTTGCCTTCCATGACGGGCAGCGAGGCCATCGGTCCCAGGTCACCAAGGCCAAGCACCGCGGTGCCATCTGTGACGATCGCGACGGTGTTCTTCTTCGTTGTCAACGTCCAGGCAACCTCCGGTTCGGTCGCGATGGCATTGCAGACGCGAGCCACGCCGGGTGTGTAGACCGTAGACAGGTCTCGGCGCGTCGTGACCGGTACCTTGTTATGAACTTCGATCTTGCCGCCAAGGTGAGTGAGGAAGACGCGATCGGAGGCGCTGCGAACTGTCACGCCATCGACCTTTCTCAGGGCGGCGATGATCCTGCGGGCGTGCCTGGAGTCGATCGCGCCCACGGTGATGTCACGCACCATATGGTCGCGGTTAGCTTCGACCAGGTCGATCGAGCTGATGTCGCCGCCAGCCTCACCGATGACGGAAGCTACGCGACCGAGCATGCCCGGTCGGTTCGAGTACTCGGCGCGAATCGTCGCGGTGTAGCTGCCGCCCGGAACCATACTCTCGACGGCCGAGTTTCTGCGAGTCATGGGCTTCTCTCCCTGCAAAGATGTCTCATTGTAAGCATCGACGCCGTGCCCGTAGTCGATCGGCAGGAGCGCCAGGGCAGCAGGCACGATCGATCGGCGGCGGCGCATGGCGCCGTTCTGGCCGATGGTCTAGTCGTCCGACGCACGCCGGCGTACTTTGAGATCAGGCGTGACAAAGAGACGCGTTTAGGAGGGCTGCAGATGCTCAAGATTGGCTGGGAAGGACGCTTCTTGGAGGACTTCGAGGTGGGCGATCTCTATCGCTGCCGCTTCGGCCGGACCGTGACGGAGGCAGACAACATTCAGTTCACGCTCCTCACGAACAACACCAACCAGATTCACTTCAATCGCGACTACGGCGAGCGGTCGGGCTTCGGCGGCTGCCTCGTGAACAGCCTGCTCACACTCTCGGTAGTGATGGGCATGAGCTCGCCGGACGTCAGCGAGAACGGCGTCAACCTCGGTTGGGAGGAGGCGCGCTTGCCTCACCCCGTTTTCGCAGGCGACACACTCTACTCCGAGACGGAGGTGCTCGCCGTCCGTGAATCGAAATCACGGCCGGAGCAAGGCATCGTGAGCGTACTGACGCGTGGATTTAACCAGCACGGCGACCTCGTAATCGAGTTTCGCCGCAGCATCCTCGTCTGGAAGCGGCAGCACTCGCCGGTGGTAGGCCTCTTCCCCAAGCCGGCGCCGGGCGCCTGAGCGCTGCAGCATGGACTTCTCCGTCAGCGAGCAGCAGCAGTCTATCCGGGAGCAGGTGCGGGATCTCTGCAGGGAGTTCGCCGACGCCTATTGGCGCGAGCTCGACCGCGACGACTCTTATCCCGAGCGGTTCATCGAAGCGATGACAAAGGCCCGATGGCTCGCTGCGCTGATTCCGGTCGAGTACGGCGGCCTCGGTCTCGGCATCTCTGACGCCGCCGCAATCCTCGAAGAGGTGAACCATGTGGGCGGCAACGCCGGCACCGCCCACGCCCAGATGTACATCATGGGCACCCTCCTACGGCACGGCAACGAGGAGCAGAAGCGCCGCTACTTGCCCGGCATCGCCGCCGGTACGCTGCGGCTCCAGGCGTTTGGCGTCACGGAACCGGATGCCGGCCTCGAGACGACGCGCTTGAAGACATTCGCACGCCACGAGGGCGATCGCTACGTGGTCAACGGCGAGAAGGTCTTCATCTCCCGCGTCGCCGAGTCCGACTTGATGCTCCTTCTCGCGCGAACGACGCCCTACGACGACCTCGCCGACAAGACGCGTGGTATCAGCGTCTTCCTTGTCGACCTGCGCGAAGCGGTCACGCGAGGCCAAATAGAAGTCGCGCCGATCGAGGTCATGTTCAACAACCACACGAGCCATCTCGTTATCCGCGACCTCGAGGTGCCGGCTGAGAACCTCATCGGCAAGGAAGGAGAGGGCTTTCGCCACGTCATAGACAGCTGGAACGCCGAGCGCATCCTCATCGCGGCGGAGTGCGTCGGCGATGGCCTTTGGTTCACCGATCACGCCTCGCAGCGCGCGACCGAGCGCGCCGTCTTCGGCCGGCCGATCGGCGCGAACCAGGGCGTCCAGTTCCCCATCGCCCAGGCTTACGCCGCGATCCAGGCTGGATCTTTGATCGGCGCCAAGGCGGCCTGGCTTTTCGACCAGGAGTTGAGCTGCGGCGCCGAGGCCAACATGGCGAAGCTGCTCGCGAGCCAGGCGGCGTGGCAGGCCGCCAATGCCTGCATGGATACATACGGGGGCTACGGCTTCGCTCGCGAATACGACGTCGAGCGCAAGTTCCGTGAGACTCGCCTCTACATGACGGCGCCCGTGAGCAACAACCTTACGCTGGCCTTTCTGGGGCAGAACGTCCTCGGCATGCCGAGGAGCTACTGATCAGCTCCTCGACCTTGAAGACGCCCGACGGCTGCTCATACACCTGCTGGCGCCGCCCCTGATATAGGCTCGGACACCGCGCGGCGGCGGTGGATACGATTCCTGGTTCAGGCTCTAGCTCCGATCTTCTCTAGCTCTTTCCCCGTCGGTCGAGTCCACTGTTTCGGCTTCCACGCGACGGTCTCGCCTCGAGCGAAGGAGGAGTAAGACCTCTCGTCGGCAGCCCGGCCCACGCCAAAGACGCCCGAGTGGACTTCAGCAGCGCCCGCTGTCGCAGCGCCGCTCTGCGAGGGCTGCAGCCTCATCTTCAGGAGCTCGCGAACGGCCAAGCGCGGCTGGCTCAGCCCGGACCGGGCGGCGGCGCCGCGTCTCCGGCCGATGGCTCGGATCCTTTCAAGATGGACGGCGTGAGGACCGAGCCCGGCTGCCAGGGCGTGCCGAGGGCCGGGAGCAGCCAGCGGTCGACGCCGATGTGGCCGGCTACTTTCCAGGCGAAGAGAAGGAGGATCGCGAGGAGGAAGAGCACGGGGTTGGTGCTGGCCGTGCCGGCGAGCATGAAGTTGAAGTTCATCGTGGCGCCGGCGAGGGCCGCGAGGCCCGTGAGCGCCCCGATCAGGAGGGCGATGCCGGTCACTACCTCGCCGAGAGCGATGATCCAGGCGAACCAGGTGTACCAGTCGTGGTCGAGCATGTACTGGACGAAGTCGCGATACCAGCCGAAGGTGATCGCCGGCCTGCCCTCGTCCGGCACGATGACGATCCGCTCCCAGAAACCGCGAAGTGCGGCGCCGTCCTGGTTGAGCCAGCCGTCGCCGGTGACCTTGTGCCAGCCGGCCTGGAGCCACTGCCAGCCGACGTAGAGGCGGGCGAGTGTCCAGATCGGCGCCATTACAACGTTGCCGCTGAGAAAGCGGAACCAGCCTGGGTCCTCGAGCTGACGGCTGCGGAACAGGCGCTCGATCATCGCTCCCTCCGCCCCACTCCCCAGATGACGTTCGTGACGCACTCGCCGATCGCCCAGGCGACGAGGACGGCGAGGAGGATTGGGGAGAAGCCCCAGACGGGCTCGTCCCATTCGACCATGCCGATGGCGAGCAGGGCGACGGCCACCCAGGCAAGCACGCCGGCGAGGAGCAGGAAGGGCTTCATCAATTCGCCTCCAGATCCGCCGCAGAATCTAACCTGGCGTTTATTCTGCAGTCCTCAGGACGGGAGATTTAAGAGCCGACTGGCCTGATTCGCCAAACTCCTGATCCGCGGCTCTATGGCCTCTGGACTGGGCCGCCGGCTCGGCCCGGGCTTGGCTGTCGCGACCGGGGCGGGGTCAGGCCGGCCGGCGAATGAGCTTGTGCAGCTCGTTCACGACGATGACGCTTGAGGCGACGCCGATCATCGCTCCCCAGGTCCCGAGGTTCAGCGCCTCGAGGTGGAGGACGTCCTGAGCCGGGCCGAAGTACATCGCGCCGACGTGGAGTGACAGAGAGCCCAGCGAGCCGAGGAGAAGGAACGGGTTGATCAGCGGGCTCTTGGCAAAGGCGGAGCGGCTCTCGGAGCGGCAGTTGCCGACGTGGAAGAGCTGGAAGAGGACCATCGTCGTCAGGGCGACGGTCCTGGCGCGCTCGACCGTATCCTCGCCGTCGAGCTCGATCAAGAAGAGGAAGAGCGTGCCCAGGGCGAGAACCGTGCCGATTATCAGGGTGCGCTCCCAGAGGAGGGGCGAGATGATGCCCTCCCGCAGAGGGCGCGGCTTGCGCTTCAGCACGTCCTTCTCGCCGGGCTCGAAGGCGAGGGCAACGTCCTGGATGCCGTTCGTCACGAGGTTGAGCCAGAGGAGCTGGGCGGGCAAGAAGGGGATCTCGAAGCCGAAGAAGATGCTCGCCAGGACCGCCATGACCTCGCCGACGCCGGAGGAGATGAGGAAAAAGGTGACGAGGCGAACGTTGTCGAAGACGACGCGTCCCTCCTCGACGCCGGCGAAGATGCTCGCGAAGTTGTCGTCCGTCGCGACGACGTCCGCTGCCTGCTCTGCGATCTGGTCGCGGCGGAGCGAAAGGACGGACGGCGGCTGATCTTCGAGGAAGACGGCTTCGTCGCCTACGCGCCCTTCGCCGCCGCAGCGCCCTATGAGACGCTTCTCGTACCCCTGGAGCACAGGGCGGCGCTCACGGCGGCTTCGCCGGCCACCGAGCGCGGCCTCGCGACGAGTCTCCAATCCCTCCTGACAAAGCTCGATCTGACTCTTGACGAGCCGCCCTTCAACTTGATCGTTCGCACGGCGCCGAAGCCCTGGCTGACCGACGCGGCGCTCCACTGGTACGTGCAGCTCGTACCGCGTCTCAGCCTCACGGCCGGATTCGAGCTCGGGTCCGGTGTACGGATCAACACGGTCGCGCCGGAGACCGCGGCAAGGACGCTCGTGGCCGGCTAGGCGCACGGTCGGCAATCGGGCCTGCATATAATCGATCGCCTCGAGAAGGCGAGAGCAAGGAACGACCTGAAGCCGTGACTCATTCTTCAAGGCTCCCTGGCGAGGCATAGGCGTTGGCGTCGAGAGGACTGCCGCCGCACGTAGATGCCCTGCTGCGGCCGGCTGCCTATCCTTTCGCGGTCGGAGCGATCGAGCTCGTGCAGACGCACGTCTCCTATGTCTTCCTGACGGAGGCCCGCGTCTTCAAGCTGAAGAAGGCAGTCGACCTCGGCTTCCTCGACTTCACGACGCTCGAGAAGCGGCGCCACTTCTGCGAGGAGGAGGTACGGCTGAACCAGCGGGCCTGCGCCGGCGTCTACCTCGGCGTCTGGCCGGTCACGAAGCAGGACGGCGCCTACCGTCTCGGCGGCGAGGGCGAGGTCGTCGACTACGCCGTCGAGATGCGACGGCTGCCGGCGGCGGGGATGATGGACAGCCTCCTCGCGCGCGACGCCGTCGACCTGCGGATGGTCGGCCGGGTGGCGGCGAAGTTGGCGGACCTCCACGCTCGGGCGGAGCGCGGCCCGGCGATTCAAGGCACGGGCGGCAGCGAGACACTGGCGCGAAACTGGCGCGCGGCGCTCAACGACATGCGGCGCTTCGTCGGGCGGACGCTGGGCGAACGGCGCTGGCAACGGATCCAGGCGTACGCGACCTCGTTCCTCGAGCGGGAGTCGGCGCTGCTCCGTCGCCGCGAGGACGAAGGTTGGATCCGCGCCTGTCATGGCGACCTGCGCAGCGACGCCGTCTGCTTCGACGCCGAGCTGACGGACGGCGTCTGCTTCTTCGACTGCATCGAGTTCAACGACGCCTTCCGCTACTCGGACACCGGTCTCGACGCGGCCTTCCTGGCGATGGACCTCGACTATCGGGGGCGGCAGGCGCTTTCGGACGCCTTCGCCGGCCTCTACGCGGCCGCGATCGGCGACCGAGAGCTGCCGCTGCTCCTCGACTTCTACAAATGCTACCGGGCCACGGTCCGGGGGCGGGTCGAGAGCATGCTCGCGGAGGACGCCGAGGTGACGGCGGGCCAGAGGAGCGCGGCGAGAAAGCGAGCCCAGGCCTACTTCCGCCTGGCGGAGTCGTACACGCGGCGGCGGCGGCGAGCGGGCGTGATCCTGGTCATGGGTGCGAGCGGCAGTGGCAAGAGCGTGCTGGCCGGCGCCATCGCGGCTCGCCTCGGCGCCGTGATCCTCTCGACCGACGTACGAAGGCGAGAGCTGTTTGAGATGAGGGGCAGGGCCGAGGCGGTCGACGACGGTATATACACGCCAGAGGCGCGAGAGCAGGTCTACGGAGAGCTCGCGCGGAAGGCAGCGACCGCGTTGCGCGCGGCCCGGGCCGTCGTCCTGGATGGGACCTACATCGAGCGACGGCAGCGAGAGCCGGTCCTCCGCCTGGCGCGTGAAAGCGGCCGGAAGCTCCTGGTGGTCGAGTGCAGCGCGCCCGACGCGGTCGTCGCGGAGCGGCAGAGAGGGCGGCGCGACGACGGCTGGTCAGCGTCCGAGGGGCGCTGGGAGGTTTACCTGGCGCAGAAGGCGCGCTACGAGCCGCCGGACGAGACGGCGGCCTCGCAGCGACTGACGGTCGATACCACCCTGCCGTTGGAGGAGCAAATCGTCGCTGTCCTGACGGCGCTCGAAGGACGATAGCCTCCCCCGGCTCCAGGAACTGCACGCGGCCGATATCTCAGCCGTCACGCGAAGCGCTCAAAGAGAGCGGCGGTAGATGAGAGCCAGTGCAAGAAGCCGCCAAAACGGAGCGGCGGCGTCCCGGCGGTAAGCTTGCAGTCTTCGGCGACAAGGGTGTATAGCAACTATGCTTACTGCGTCAATTGCCCGAGGAACGCCTGCTTGAGAAGGACCGTTTGACCATCTCCGAGACAGACCTGCCGTTGAGCGTCCTCATCGACTCGGCGCCGGACGGCTTTCTCATCGTCGATTCCGCCGGGCTGGTCGTCCGCCTCAACCGCAAGATCGAGGAACTCTTCGGCTACGAGGGCCGCGAGCTCATCGGCGAGACGGTCGAGAAGCTCGTCCCGGAGCGACTGCGCCAGGGCCATCTCGGCCACCGCCAGCAGTACGAGCGCGAGCGCCCGCGCCCGGCCCATGGGCCTCGGCCTCAGCCTCCTGGGGCGCCGCAAGGACGGCAGCGAGTTCCCGGTCGAGAATCAGCCTCAGTCCGGTCGCGGTGCCTCAGGGCCGCTTCGTCAGCGCCGTCGTCCGCGACGTCTCGGACCGTCTCGAGCTCGAGCAGGAGCGCAGCGCCCTCGCCCTCGAACTGGAGACGGAGCGCGAGCGCCAGCGCATCGGTATGGACCTCCACGACGGCATCATGCAGGACGTCTACTTTGCCGGCCTCACCCTCGAGCTCGCGCTCGAGGACCTCGACGCGAGCCAGGTCGAGGCCCGGGGCGCCGTCGAGCTATCGATGGAGCAGCTCTACCAGGTGATCCGCGATATCCGCAGCTACATCTTCGACCTGCGGCCGCGTTACTTCAGCGGCAACCTCGCAACCGCTCTCGCCGACCTGGCGCGCGAGTTCCAGCAGAACTCGCAGACCGAGACGGTGACGGAGCTGCCGGCGATCTCCCCCGCGGGCGCGAGCGCCGTTTACTACATCGCCCACGAAGCGCTGAGCAACATCCAGAAGCACTCGAAGGCGACGCTCGTCAGCCTCACGGCCGAGATGCGGGACGGCTGCCTCTGCCTCGAGCTGCGCGACGACGGCCGCGGCTTCGACGCCGACGCCGCCCTGCCCGAGCGTCACCGCGGCATCCGCAACATGCGCAGCCGCGCCGGCTCTGTCGGGGCGACGCTCGAGATCAAGACGAAGCCCGGCGCCGGGGCGCTCCTCCGCCTGACGCTGCCGCCGGCGGCACCTGAGCTGGGCTAGCCGGGCCTCGGTTCCTGCGTAGCGATATAGGCCGCCGCCTCCGAGCGCCGGCGCAGGTTGAGCTTGCTGAGGATGCTCGAAACGTAGTTCTTGACCGTCTTTTCGCTGAGGTAGATCTCGGCGGCGATCTCCCGGTTCGTCTTACCCTCGGCGATCAGTTTGAGGATCTTGTTCTCGTTCTCGGTCAGGCGGGTCGGCTTCTTCTCCGATCCCTTACCGGCCATGTCGCGCACCTGATCGAGCACCCGGCGGGTCACCTCCGGGTCGAGCAGCGACTCGCCGCGGGCCACGGCCTCGATCGCCTCCGCGAGCTGCTGGCCGCGCGTCTGCTTCAGGAGATAGGCCGAGGCGCCGGCGAGGATCGAGGTGATGATCGCCTCGTCGTCGGCGTAGGACGTGAGCATGATCGTGCGCGTCGCCGGCAGCCGCGAGCGGATCTCGCGACAGGCCTCGACGCCGCTCCCGTCCGGCAGGCGGATGTCGATCACGACCACCTGCGGCTCCTCTTCGATCGCGAGGGCGATCGCCTGGGCGACGCTGCCCGCCTCCGCCACCACAGACATGCCTGGGCGGCGGTTGAGAAGCGCCCGCAGCCCCTCACGCACGACCTCGTGGTCGTCGACGATCATGACCCTGAGGCCGTCTTGCGTCATGGCTCGTTACAGCTCCTCGTTGTCCGCCCGGCATGCGCGCGCCGGCAGCCAACTGTAGCATCTTACGGCCATGGCGGCGTCGCTCGCATAGCGGCGGCCGCGGCCACCCCGGGGAGGATCAGCGGCGGTCTCTGGCGGCAGCCCTAACGCGCGTCGTCGAGGCGGGAAGCGGCGAGCCGCTGCAGCGCTGCCAGGAGCGCCGCGAAGCCGCCGTCTTTAGTGAGGAAGGCGCTGACGCCGAGGCTCTCGTACAGGGGGCGCTCCCAGGCGTGCAAGAAGGAGGAGAGGATCACGAGCAGGGAGCGCGGTGCGGCCTGGCGCAGCGACTGACAGTAGGCGGGCCCGTTCTCGAGCTGGCGGATGTCGACGAGCAGGAGATGCGGCTGCAGCGTCGTCGAGAGCTCGACGGCCTCGTCCGGATCGCCGGTTGCGGAGATTACCTCGAAGTCGGCGTGCGCGGCGAGACGGTCACGCAGGAGGCCTCGCACCTCTTCGTGAACGTCGAGCAGGAGCACGCGCGTGCAGCGACGACCGGTGGCCACTCCAGCATGCTAGGACGGTCGAGCTGGCCTCTAAAGGGCCACACGGACTGATATGGCCAGGCCCGAGTGTCCCAAGCCTGAGGCGCGCTCGCCGCCGCTCAGGCCGACCTGCGAGGCGGGCCGTCTTGCTAGGCTCCGGAAGGGGCCGATTCTTTGCCTTGCCTGCCATAGCACACGATGCGTTTTTGTTCGGCATTCGAGCCTGCCGGAGAGCCGGCACGAGGCCAAGTAGTTTCGCCATGCTCAGTACTGCGCGGCGCGACGTGGGCCGGCGGCGGTAGCGATCGATCTAGGGGATCTGGATAAAGACGCCGCGAGCCTCGGTATCGCCCAAGACGCGGGTGACGTGGCCCTTACCCGACGTGTCCTCGACGAGGACGGCCGCTCCCGGCGTCACCCGGCGAACCTCGCCGTCCGAGACCTCGGCCTCTAAAGAGCCGGTGGGCAGGACGAAGTACTGGCGCGCCGGCGTGGGATGCCAGTCGCCGTACCATCCCTGGGGGAGCGTCGCAAAGATCAGGTTCCTGGCTTCGAGGCGCTCGGACATCTGGAGCGGCGCCGCCGGCGGGGCGAAGTTGACTTCCGAAAGGGGAATGTCGACCTCGTCGAAGTGGGACTCGCCACGCCCGTCGGCGAAGATTCGCAGGCATTTCATCGCAGTCTCCTTGCGTTGCTGACGCGGAGCCCGTGTCGCGTGCGCCTTCGGCGGTTCGCCCAGACCGGGCTGAGCTCAAGCGCCCCTTAGGGAACGACACACCCGTCAAACGCAAGGCCGGCAAACAGACGGCAGCGAGCAACTCGCCCGCGCTGGCTCCTTCCAATAGTAGCGGTGCCGGAAGCGCCCTCTTAGAGGCTCTTGATCGAGAGGAGGGGGCTATCGTCCGGCGAGACGCTGTACTGGAGGTCGATCACCTTGCCCTGCTCGTCGATGACGAAGTGGCTGCGGGCGACGCCCATCGACTTCTGGCCGTCGCGCTCGCGCTCCTGCCAGACGCCGTAGCTCTCGCAGATCTTGCGGTCCTCGTCGACGAGGAGGGAGAAGGGCAGGTCGAGCTTCGTGACGAAGGCCTCGTGGGACTCGACGCCGTCGGGGCTGACGCCGAGGACGACGGCGTTTCGCTCCTCGACCTGGGGGTAGGTGTCGCGGAAGCCGCAGGCCTGAATCGTGCAGCCGCGGGTGTCGTCCTTTGGGTAGAAGTAGAGGACGACGCGCTTGCCGCGGAAGTCGCTGAGGCGGACTTTCTCGTTCTTCTCGTTCACGGTCTCGAAGTCCGGCGCGAGCTCGCCGACCTGAATCAGGGCCATGGCTTTTCTCCTTCTTCTGGCTACGGCCGGCTACGTGCGGGCCGATCTGGATACGACCAACGTCGCCCTATTCTAGCGCGAACCAGCATGCGGCGGGCTACGCGACCGCAGCCGGCGACGACAATCGATCAGCGGCCTCAGCCAATTGACGTTTACGTTAGAGTAGGGCATCCTTAGCGGGTTCTAACCCTCTCATATGCGCCATCTCATCCGTCTCTCTGCCTTCTACGGGCCCTACAGGGGCCAGCTTTCGCTCGCGGCGTTCTCGGTGTTCGCGGCGGGCGCCTTCGGCATGCTCAGCCCCCTGCTGGTCAACTACGCCGTCGAGTACGGCCTCAACCCTCAGTACGAGGGCGACAGGATCGTCGGCATCGACGGCGACTCGAAGCTGCTCCTCTTCGGCTGCGTTGGGATCATCCTCTTCGCGGTCGGCCGCGGCCTCGCCGGCTTCGGCCAGCAGTACCTCGCCCAGAAGGTCGGCCAGGACGCCTCTTACGACATCCGCAACGCCCTCTTCGACAACCTCCAGTCGCTGAGCTACGCCTACCACGACAGCATCCAGACCGGGCACGTTATGTCACGCATTACCCAGGACGTAGAAAGCGTGCGCATGTTCCCGGCGATGGGCCTGCTCCGCCTGCTCTACATCCTCGTGATGCTGCTGATCGCGGCCGGCGGCATGTTCTGGCTCAACTGGCAGCTGGCGCTGGTCAGCCTGGTAACGCTGCCGTTCATGGCCTGGCGCTCCTACGTCCTCTCGGTCAGGGTGCGGCCGCTGTGGACGAAGGTCCAGGAGGTGATCGCGGAGATCACGCGCACGGCGGAGGAGGCGCTCTCCGGCATCCGGGTGGTGAAGGCGTTCAGCCGCGAAGACCTCGAGAGCGAGCGCTTCGCGGCCGTCTCGCAGCAGTCGGCCGACTATAACTACGAGGCGGCGAAGGTCTCGGCGATCAACCAGCCGCTGATCGTCGGGCTCGGGTCGTTGCAGATCGCGATCAGCATGGGCTTCGGCGCCTGGCAGATCACCCAGGGTCAGCTGACGGCGGCGGAGCTTCTCACCTTCGCCCTCTGGCTCAGCCTGCTTCAGCTGCCGATCCGCCAGCTCGGCTTCTCGATCAACTGGATCATGCGCGCCGTCTCCTCCTCGGAGCGGATCTTCGAGCTCCTGGACGCGCGCACTGCCGTGAAAGTGAAGACGGACGCCGTCGACCTGACGGACTGCGAGGGCCGGGTCGGGTTCGAGGGCGTGGGCTTCGGCTACGACAGCGTCAGCCCGGTGCTGCACGACGTCGACCTCGACATCGCGCCCGGCAAGGTGATCGCGCTGCTCGGGCCGCCGGGCAGCGGCAAATCGACGATCGTCAACCTGATCCCGCGCTTTTACGACGTGACCGCCGGGCGGATATTGATCGACGGCCAGGACGTCCGCGACCTGACGCTGACCTCGCTGCGACGGGCGATCGGCATCGTCCAGCAGGACGTCTTCCTCTTCGTCGGCTCCGTCCGCGAGAACATCGCCTACGCCCGGCCGACGGCCAACCAGGAGGAGATCATTGCCGCCGCGAAGGCGGCCCGGATCCACGACTTCATCATGACGATGCCCGGCGGCTACGACGAATGGGTGGGCGAGCGCGGTGTCACGCTATCCGGCGGCCAGAAGCAGCGGATCGCGATCGCGCGGACGCTGCTCATGGACCCGCGCATCCTGATCCTCGACGACTCGACGGCGAGCGTCGACATGCATACCGAGTTCCTGATCCAGCAGGCGCTGGCGGCCCTCATGAAGGGGCGGACAACCTTCGTCATCGCCCAGCGGCTGCGGACGATCATGGGCGCGGACGAGATCGTCGTCCTCGAGGACGGCCGCATTGTCGAGCGCGGGGCGCACGCGGAGCTGATCGAGCGCGCCGGCCTCTACCGCCGCATCTACGAGCTGGAGCTCAAAGACCAGGAAGAGGCGCTGGGCCGCGAGATCGACGCGGCTGTTGAGTCCGAAGCGGGCGGCGCAAGCGGAGCGGAGGCCGGCTCATGATGTCCGGTGGCATCGCTGGCGCCGGCGGCTGGAGCCAAGGCATCGGCGGGCCGGGCGGGATGCCGCCCCAGCGCAACAAGGACGGCTGGGACGAGGACTACCTCGGCAAGGTCTACGACGCCGAGGTGATCCGGCGCCTGCTCCCCTATATCAAGGAGTGGAAGGCCTACGCGATCGGCTCACTGATCGGCATGATCCTGACCTCGATCGCCCAGTACATCCAACCGCTGTTCATCGGCCTCATCGTCAAGGCGGCGATCGAGGGCGATACGACGATGGTCTTCTGGTTCTCGTTCGCGATGGTGGCCGCCGCCGTGGTCCAGACCGTGAGCCAGATCCTCCAGCAGCTCTGGACGGCCTGGTTCGGCACCCGGATCCTCCGCAAGCTCCAATCGCA
Source organism: Dehalococcoidia bacterium (assembly GCA_963664765.2). Classification (GTDB taxonomy): domain Bacteria; phylum Chloroflexota; class Dehalococcoidia; order DSTF01; family WHTK01; genus WHTK01. The sequence continues at coordinate 704,304 of CAXXWO010000006.1, forward strand.
GATGTACGACCACGTCCAGGAGCTTTCGCTGAGCTTCTTCGACGAGATGGAGGTCGGCCGGATCATCAGCCGCCTGACGAGCGACGTGCAGGTCGTGCAGGACCTGATGACCACCGGTTCGCTGACCTCGTTCTCGAACGTCGTCGGCATCAACATCGTCATCGTCGTCCTCGTTCTCGCGGACTGGCAGCTGGCGCTGGTCACCTTCGCCATCGTGCCGCTGCTGGTGCTGGTCATGGTGCTCTGGGCGCGGTTTGCCCGCATGGCCTTCATGCGGACCCGGATCACGATCAGCGCCCTCTACGGCAACCTGGCGGAGGGCCTCGCCGGCGTGCGGGCGGTGCAGTCGATGTCGCGCGAGGACGAGAACGCGCGCATCTTCGACGTCCTCAACCGGGAGAACCGCAACTCCAACAACTGGGCCGCCTTCCTCAGCTCGGCCGTGATGCCGGTGCTCGAGGTGTCGGTCGCGATCGCGACCTCGGCGGTGCTGATCGTCGGCGGGCTGCGGGCGATCAACGCAGGCGTCGTCGACGTGGCCAACCTCTTCGCCGTCCTCACCGCCTTCACGGTCTACGTCACCCGCTTCTTCGACCCGATCCGCGACCTAGTCATGCAGTACACGATGTTCCAGCGGGCGATGGCCGGCGGCGAGCGCATCTTCCAGGTGATCGATACGGAGGCGCGGATCGTCGACAAGCCGGACGCGGTCGACCTCGCGAGCGTCGAGGGGCGCGTCGACTTCGACCATGTCGACTTCCACTACGTCGAGGGCGTGCCGGTGCTCGAGGACGTCGACCTCCACGTGCGGCCGGGCGAGACGATCGCCTTCGTCGGCGAGACCGGGGCGGGCAAGACGACGATCACCTCGCTCGTCAGCCGCGGCTACGACGTTACGGCGGGCGCGATCCGGATCGACGGCCGCGACATCCGCGACATCAAGCGCCGCTCCCTGACGCGCCACATGGGTGTGGTCCTCCAGCAGCCCTATCTGTTCACGGGTAGCGTCGGCGCCAACATCGCCTATGGCCGGCCGGAGGCAACGCAGGCGGAGATCGAGCGTGCGGCGACGGCCGTGGGCGCGCACGAGTTCATCGTCCGCCTCGAGAGCGGCTACGACACGCTCCTTCACCAGCGCGGCCAGAACCTATCATTGGGGCAGCGGCAGCTGATCAGCTTCGCGCGGGCGATCATCGCCGAGCCGCGCATCCTCGTGCTGGACGAGGCGACGGCTTACGTGGACACGCAGACCGAGGTGATCATCCAGCGGGCGCTGCGGGAGCTGCTCAAGGACCGCACCTCGTTCGTCATCGCCCACCGGCTGTCGACGATCCGCGAGGCGGACCGGATCGTCGTGATGGCGCAGGGCCGTATCGTCGAGATCGGCGACCACGACGAGCTGCTGGCGGCGGGCGGCGTCTACGCGAATCTTTACCGAATGACCTACGCGCAGCGCAACTCCGAGCTGGGCGAAGAGCAAGCGATCCGGGCCTAGATGGCCCGGATCGCCGACTAGCTTACGGCAGGCGCGGCGTCAGGCCGCGTTTTCGTCGGGCTGCACGGCCTCGACCGCGCCCGTCGTGACGGCGAGGGCCGCCGGCGCTGGGTCGGCGCCGTCGAGCGGCCCACGCAGGCGACTGAGGGTCGTGACGACGCGGTGGCCCCAGGGCCGCTGCTCCGCCTCGAGTGCCTCGAGAACCTCGAGGTGCTGCCACTCGACGGCGCTCGGCTCGTGGCCGCGCTCCGTTTCGAGCGCGGCAGACGTGTCCTGCAGGCTCTCCTGTAAATGAAACCAACTATCCAAAACCAACCTCCTTTGCCTCCGAATCTGCGAGGCTGCCAGGCAACAAAAAAAAAACGTTTCCCCATGGAAACGCCCTTCGTACGCCTACGAGGTTAGCTGTCGGGTTAGGGCCGAAAGGTCGCCCTGTCCAAATATGGACCTCACCCCAGGGATTTTGGGTCCCCCGTTCTCCGTCAGAAGACTAGGCGATGTGTACTGGTACATCGTACGGGACTTTGCGAGGAAAAGCAACCGCCGCCGGTCACTCGCCGCCATTTGCCACGCCGCTCCTCGCGCTCGTGATCTACGGCATCGCCAACCAGGGCTACCCAGCTCTGCCACCTGCGCTCGCGGCGACGTGCGCCGGCCGCTAGGTCTAGTCGCGGATGTCCTGGAGGAGCCACTCCGTGGGCAGCTCCCGGCCGAGGCCGCGCGCCTTGCAGGCCTCGTAGACTGCGCCGGCGACGGCGTAGAACTGGAGCCCCTGCAGGTTGCCGCGGGCGGAGTAGGTGATCTGCTGGTCGTCGCTGCGGCCGGACTTGCTACCGTCGAGGAGGTCCTTGAGGAAGGCGGCGCGCTCCTCGAGGACGACGCCGTGGGAGCGGCCGCCGCCGCGCTCGCTCTGCTGGAAGTAGGCGGGCCGAGCGGCGTAGGCGATGAGCTCGTCGTCGAGGCCGAGGTCGGCCAGACCGAGCGGCGCCGGCGCGCTGCCGAGGCGCAGGGCCACGTCGATGCGGTCGTAGGTGTCGTCGTCGAGGTGGCCGCCGATGCAGGTGACGTGGGCGCCTGGCTCGAGGTGGCGGCCGAAGATCACGGGCACGACGGCGTCGGTGCAGCCGGCGACGATGTCGGCGCCGCGGTGGGCCTCCTCGGCCGTGTCGACGGCGACGGCTTCGATCTCGAAGCGCTCGCGCACCTCCTTCACGTAGGCGTCGCGGTGCTCCTTCGTCGGGCTAAAGACCTGGATGCGCCTGATCGATGGGCGGGCGATGAGCAGGGCCTCGATGTGGGAGCGAGCCATGCCGCCGGAGCCGATCATGCCGACGACGGCGGCGTCCTCCTTCGCCATGTAGCGGGTGCCGATGCCGGAGTCGGCGCCGACGCGCATGTGCTGGAGATAGCCTTCGTTGATGATCGCCAGGGGCTCGCCGTTCTCGATGCTGAAGAGCCAGACGAGGCCGCAGAAGAGGCCGGGCTCGACGCAGTACTTCTCCTGGGTGCGGGTGCCGCCGTACTCGTCGTACCAGATGACGTCGGACTTCATCCGGATCGCGAAGTAGCCGCGGGTGGAGCCGCCCTCCATGGTGCCGAACTGGTAGAACTTGGCCGGGTCGCTTGTAGGGATGCGGATGTCGATGCGGGGCCGGCAGACGGCCTCGCCGCGGGCGAAGTCGGAGTAGGCCTCCTCGAGGACGGCCATCGTCGCCTCCATCGTCAGCACCTGTTCGACGTCGGTGTTGTTGATGATCAGGGTCACGGCTAAACCTCCAGAGCTTACTAATTAGCGCGAGGTAAGGACGCGGCGGCTTAGCCGCCGCCGCTGAGCAGGGGGCCGAGCGCCCCGGCCGAGTCAAGCGGGTTGCGGCGCTGGGCTGCTTCGACGAAGCGCTCGGCGTCCTCCGCCAGCATGAGCTCGCGCGCCACGAGGCCGGCGGCGGCGGCGCTCACGGCCGCGACGTAGGCGGCGTGGCTGGCGTAGCGCTCCTCGATCGAAGGGCGCGGGTCGGCGGCGGACGCGCGCTTCGCCCGCGTGCGGGCGAAGGGGATGAAGCTGCCGGCGTTCGACACGAGGTCGCCCTCGCCGAAGCCGGCGGCGCGCACGGCCCAGCCGGTATAGGTGCCGAGCGGCACCTCGATGTCGGGATAGCGCAGGCCGCCGAGCTCGTTGCCGTCGGTGTCTACCTGAGGGACTTGAATCGGATAATCGCTGCCGGCGACGGGCAGCGGCGGCTGGCGGTCGACGATGCCGCGGTCGAAGTCGGCGCCGTAGTCGTAGAGGGGAAGGCGGCTGGGGCCCGCCGGCAGCGCTACGCCGGGGATCTTCGGGAAGCGGGCGAGGGCGTCCTCCGGCGCGACGAGGTTGGCGGCGGCGCGGGTCGGCAGGACGGTAGCGGGCGGCGGCACGCCCGCCGTGGCCCAGCGGTCCATGAGGACGAGGCAGGCGCGAAAGGCGGGGCCGGGCGAGGTGGTGTTGGGCGCAGCCTGGCTGATCAACCGGGCGCCGGGCCCGGCGCCGTGGGGCTCGCCCGTGAGCCAGTACATGCGCGTCGTCGCCGGCGCCTCGACGTCGCTGCCGTCGCGACAGTCCGTGTGGTTGAGGGAGACGTGGCGCTCCCAGTACTCGGTGCTGGTGTGGGTGTGCATGACGAGGGGATCGGTAGCCGGCCGCTTGAGCACGGCGTCGACTTTCTCGGTGAAGGGGTCGGGGACGGCGACGAAGGTGAAGGGGTAGCGCTCCGCCGGCCAGTCGTGCTCCTCGTGCTGGCGCGGGTAGCGCCCGACCTGGGCGAAGCGCTGGTTGGTGAAGACGCGGCCGCTGGCCGTATGGGTCTGGACGGCGTCGAAGACGGGGCGACCGGCCTCGTCCTCGTTCCAGCCCTCGTAGATGAACTCGCGGACGGCGCGGCCGCTGAGCGATTGCCCGTAGCCGTAGACCTTGTCGAAGGCGCCGGCGAGCGGGTTTGGCTGGCCGTCGGCGTCGACGGCGTCGTGGTGGAGGAAGGCGAGGAGGTCGCGGACGCCGGCGAAGCCGAGGTTCATGACGCGCGAGCCCTCTGTGTCGTAGATCAGCTCGTAGATCCAGCCGGGCTGGAAGCCGCCTTTGACGTAGAGGTCGACGGCCGACGGCGTCAGCTCGACGCTGCCGTTCGTCTGGGCGGCGCGCGCCAGCTCCCACTCGGAGGCGGCGACGGGCAGACGCGGGTCCTGCTCGTGCTCGCGCCGGGTCAGCGTGGCGCCGGCGCGGTCGCGCACCGGGTAGCACTCAACGTTGGCGCCGCCGCTGACCGGCAGCGAGAGGACGCCGGCCGTGTCAGCGATGAACTCCTGGCGGACGCGGCCGCGCAGCGGCTCGCCGCCCTCGCGCGCCTCCGGCAGGTAGGCGACGATGTTGCCGCCGCCGGAGACGAGGTCGCCCTGCCAGCCGGACCAGACGACGGTGTAGCCCTGGCGCATGAGGAAGCCGTTGCCGGCGTAGGAAGCCTTCGTCAGGTCGGCGCCGCCGCCGTCGTTGAAGCGCATGGCGCCGCGGCCGCCGCGATTGGAGAACTCGTAGAAGAGGCGGCGGTTGCCGCGGCCGAGGTCGACCGGCTTGAGGATGTCGAGGTCGGCGGCGAACTCGACGAGGCCGGCGGCGTTGCGCGGCGCGAGGTCGAGGTCGACGATGGCGGGCAGGCCGGGCGCCGCCGGGTCGATGGCGAAGTGGACCTTGCCGACCAGGCGCTCGTAGGCGCCCGTATCGCCGAAGGCGGTGCCGGCGGCGAAGTCGACGCGTTCGAGGCGGTCGAGGCGGATCTGATTGCGTATCATGGCAGCTACCTCCTTGCGCTGGGAACCCGCGCTATTCTCGCTCAGGCGGCGGCCGCTGAACAGGGGGCGTCGCGGCGGAGAATCGCGGCCATGCGTTATTATGTTCAGTAACGCCCTGCTGGACGGGCCGGCGCCGAAGCTAGCCTGATAGAATGCCCAAGGGCAACCTGAAGGAACCCGCGGCTCCAGGCCGGCGGTGGCGATCGCAACGAGGTAAGACAGAGGAATGACGTTGGACCAGGCGCGGCTCAAGGACCTGGAGGGCCTCCTCCAGCCCGTCGCCGCCGCTCTCGATGAGGCGTTCCAGGCTGCGGCCGCCCGCCTGCCCGATAGCGTGCCGCCGGCGCTCCTGCGACCCTGGGTAGAGGCGGGCGTCGAGATCGCCGGCTTCTCGCTGCCGATCAGCAAGGCCTATTTCGAGGCGAGCCCGGCGGTGCTGCCGCGGCTCGGCGACGGCGAGGTCACGCAGTGGGCCCGCCTCGCGCACCGGCTCCACCGCGGCACGGCGAAGTCGGTGACGATCGCGAGCGAGCTCTTCGGCCTCAGCCCGCTGCTGCTGGACCACCTGGCGTTCACGGACGTCGTCCGGCTCGGGCGCGTCCTCGAGGTCGTCGCCGGCCGCTCACCCGACCAGGCCAGGCTCTGCATGGCGGCCCTGCCGGAGACGCTCGCGCGGCTGGCGCCGGAGGAGCGCGGCGCCTTCATCGACCTGGCGGCGTCGATCGGCGAAGCATCCTGGCCCGACTCGAGCGCCTGCTTCCGGCGCACGCCGGAGCTTCTCGATGCGGTCGAGCCCTTCCAGCGTCTGCCTTATCTCGACTTCGCGGCGCGCGCGACGCGGCGGCTCGGGCGGGGGTCGTTCCGGCTCTTCGCCGAGGCCTCGACCGCCCTGAGTGGGGTGAGCAGCGCCTTTCACGGCCGCCTGATCGAGATGGCAACCGAGCTCCTCTCTTACTCCGCCTCGGCGGCGATGGCGCTGATCAAGAACGGGCCCGTCCTCACCGAGCGCCTCGGGCTGGAGGAGATCGAGGTCTGGCACGCCGCCGGCGTCGAGACGTTCCGGGACACGGGCGCCGGCGGCGACGCCTTCTTCCGCCTAGAGTCGGGCCGGGCCCAGGAGATGATCCGGACGCTGACCGCCCGCGTCGACCTCGCCTACGTGTCCGACGTCCTCCGCCTCTACGGCAAGGCGCTTACCGGCGCCAGGATCAGCGTCCAGCCGATCAGCGCCCTCGAGGACAAGGGCATCGCTGGGCCAGCGAGGGCGGCGCCTCGACGGAGGGAACGGCGATCTACCTGCCGGACCACATGGAGGAGTTCGCCGACAAGCAGGAGAACTTCGCCGCCTTGAAGGTCTACGCGACGAACCAGATCGGCCGCCTCGAGTTCGGCAGCTTCGACTTCGACTTCCGCCGCGCAGGCAACGTGCTGCCGAGCCGCCGCGAGGACGTCGAGAGCGAGAGGCGGCGCGAGGGCCTCGTGACGCGCGAGACCTGGCTCACCGACATGGAGCGCTTCTTCGACCTCTTCGAGGACCGCCAGCTCGCCGCCGACCTCTTCAAGACGGTCGAGGACCTGCGGGTCGACAGCCGGATCGGCGCCGCCTATAGCGGCATTCGGGGCATGGGGCGCCGGCTACAGGAGATCGAGCTCGGCCGGCGGCCGAACACCTACTTCCTGCCGCTGCGCCAGGCCTTCGTCGAGAACCTCGTGCGCGCCAGCCTCGGCGGCGAGACGAGCGACGCCTGGCCTGAGGACCTGGCGCCGCTGCTCTCGCAGGCGCTGGCCGTGCTCGAGTCGATGCGCGATCCGGCCGCGATCGTCGAGGACGCGGCCGAGGCGACGCTCCTCCTCTACGACCTCGCCGCGCAGGTGCCGAACCTGCCGCCCGGCGACGGCAGCTACATCGACTCGGCGAGCATCGAGGAGATGGAGGAGGAGGGGATGAACCTGCGCCGCAGCCCCGACATGCCCGGCACCGAGGTGGCGTACCAGAGCGCCGACCAGGTGAACTTTCACGGCGACTTCAAGCCGGAGCTGGTCCAGCTCCTGACGAAGCTGCGCGAGGCGGAGGAGGAGCTGACGCCGGGCGAGATCGAGGAGATCAAGGCGCTGCTCGAGAAGAGCGTCGAAGTCGACCTGCCGGCGGACGTGGAGCCGTCCGAGTTAAGCGCCCTGCTCGAGAACCTGACGAAGGCGGCAGCGACGAAAGAGGACCCGCAGGCGAGCGACGAGGACGGGGCGACGGCGCCGGCGGCGGACCGCCTGCTGCCCTCGGGCGTCAAGACGGCCTACTACCCGGAGTGGGACTACCACGCCGAGGACTACCGGCCTCGCTGGTGCGCCGTACGGGAGCGCCGCATGGAGGAGGGCGAGAGCGGCTTCTTCGACGATACGCTGGCGGAGCACGCGGGTCTCGTGAAGGAGACCCAGCGCCAGTTCGAGCTCCTGAAGCCGGAGACGTTCCGCAAGCTGAAGCGCCTCGAGTCCGGCGAGGACATCGACCTCGACGCGGCGATCGAGTTCGTCGTCCAGCGTCGCGCCGGCCACGGCGAGAACGAGAAGATCTACTGGCGCCGCAATAAAGTCGAGCGCGAGGTCGCCGTCGCTTTCCTGATCGACCTCTCGTCCTCGACCGACGCGCGCATCGTCAAGCACCCGCCCTCGCGCAAGCGGATCATCGACCTCGAGAAGGAGAGCCTCGTCCTGCTGACGCGGGCCCTGGAGACGATCGGCGACCGCTACGGCATCTACGGCTTCTCCGGCGACGGCCGCGATAACGTCGAGTACTACGTGATCAAGGACTTCAACGAGAGCTTCGGCGACTCGATCCGGCGCCGGATCGACCGGCTGGCGCCGCTCGACTCGACCCGGATGGGCGCGGCGATCCGCCATACGATCCAGAAGCTCCTCAAGGTCGACGCCCGATCGCGCATCCTCTTCCTCGTCTCGGACGGCCGGCCCCAGGACGTCGGCTACGGCCCCGATCCTGAGGACAAGGACTACGCCGTCCACGACACCCACCGCGCCCTGATGGAGGCGAAGGAGAAGAGCATCACGCCCTTCGCGCTGACGGTGGACAAGGAGGGGCACGAGTACCTCGGCGAGATGTGCGGCGACCTCGCCTACGAGGTCCTCAGCGACATCGAGCTCCTGCCCTCGCGCCTGCCGGCGCTCTACCGGATGCTGACGGCGTGAGAGCGGCTCGCGCCGTGGCGCCGCGCTTCGCCGTTGCCTTGACAGAGGCAGGCGCCCGGCTAGACTGAGGAACGCGGTCAAGCAGTGGCCACACTCCCTATCCGAAGCAACATACGAGGAGGTCCGGCAGCGTGCTCCTGATTACGGGTGGTCTCGGCTTCATCGGCCTGCACACGGCGCGGGCGGCACTAGACCAGGGCGAGAGCGTCGTCCTGACGCGCTATCGCTCCTCGCGACTGCCGTCATTCCTCGCGGAGGAGCTAGACAAGCGCGTCTTCATCGAGCCAGTGGACCTTAACAGCCCCTACAGCCTCGTCGACGTGATCCGCAAGCACGACGTCACGGCGATCAGCGACCTCTTCGTGCCGCGTCGCGGGACGCTGTCGCCGGGCGAGGACTACCGCGTCAAGACGGAGGGCCTCCTCCACGTGCTGGAGGCGGCGCGGATCTGCGGCGTCGAGCGCGTCTCGCACGCGAGCTCGATCGCCGTCTACAGCAGCGTCGGCGAGGGGCCGCTGCGCGAGGACATCCCGCTGCCGATGACCTCCGGCAACGAGACGGAGGCCTTCAAGAAGGCAGAGGAGATCCTCGGCAACCACTACGCCGACCGCACCGGCCTGGACGTCGTCTTCCTCCGGATCGGCGGCGTCTACGGCCCGCTCTACCAGCGAGAGAACCGCGCAAATCTAAAGATGATCCGGGCGGCGATGGCTGGAGTCCCGGCGAGCTTCGAGGGCGTCCTCGGCGGCCCGCCGCGTGAGAAGGACGAGATCGACGCGACCTACGTGAAGGACTGCGGCCGGGCGATCGCGCTGCTGACGCGGGCGCGCAATCTGCCGAGCCGCGCCTACAACATCGGCGGCGGCAGGCCGGTGACCAACGGCGACTTCGCGGCCGCGGTCAAGAAGGTCTATCCGAAGGCCGAGATCCCGCTGCTCCCCGGTGGCGGCGAGCGCGGCAGCCGGCCAATGGACCCGACTCTAATCCACCGGGACGTCGGCTACGAGCCGGCTTACGACATCGAGCGCGGCATCGCCGAGTGGATCGACTGGCTAAAGAGCAACCCGGAGTAGGCAGCCGCAGGGCAACCCGAGCGCCGGGCCTCGCAACGCGCCTCAGATAGCGAACCGCCGGGCTGACGCCCCTCGCGCTGGTGAGAAGCGGGCCGTGGCCGGCGCCTTGTGCCCATTGACGTCGCGGTGGCATACCCTTAACGTTAGGTGGAAGGTGCCATATAGATCCATACCCTGAATACGAGATCGTGATCGCCGCCGGTGCCGGAAGCCGCTGACTCGCCGCCGTCCGAGGGCGGCCTCGAAGTGGCTGAGAGGCCGCGCGGCCCTGGCGGAGGCGGCGGCCGGCGCGGTGGCCGTGGTGGCCGCCGCTGGCGCGACCGCGACCTGACCTCCGGCAGCATCCCACGCAACCTCTACTCCATCGCCTGGCCGCAGGCGGTCGAGGGCGTTATGCGCGTCATCGACCAGATGATGGACCTGGTCTGGGCCGGCTTCCTCGGCACGCGCGCCATCGCCGGCATCGGCGTTGCCCAGCAGTACACGCAGATGGCCTGGACCTCGCGCCAGGGCATCGATACGGCGCAGCGGGCGATGGTCTCCCGCGCCATCGGCCGCGGCGACACGGCCCTGGCCGAGCACGTCGTCTTCCAGTGCGCCACGGTGACGATGGTCTTTTTCGTGATCATCGCGACGATCGGCGTCGTCTTCACGGTGCCGATGCTCCAGATCCTCGGCGTCTCGGACGCGGTGATCGCGCAGGCGGCGCCTTACATGCGGATCCAGTTCCTCGGCCAGGGCGTCATCGGCCTGCAGCAGCTCTCGGGCCATGCGCTCGCCGCTTCCGGCGACGTGATGACGCCGATGCGGGCGACGCTGGTAGCGCGCGCGGTGAAGATCCTCCTCAGCCCTGCCTTGGTCTTCGGCTTCTTCTTCGTCCCGGAGATCGGCCTCGCGGGCGCGGCGCTTGCGACCCTCTTCGCTAACGGCATCGGCCTCGTGATCAACGGGCGGGCGCTTTTCAGCGACCAATCGAAGATCCACCTACGCCTCGCCAACTATCGCTTCGACCCGGCGATGATCAGGCAGATCCTCAAGATCGCCGTGCCGGCGGCGGTAAACGGGGCGGAGCGCTCGATGGCGCAGCTGATCCTCGTGCCGCTGGTGACGCCCTTCGGCGACACGGCGCTCGCCGGCTTCACCCTGACGCGGCGGGTACAGATGTTTGCCAACCTCGGCAGCCAGGGCGTCGGCCAGGCGAGCGGTATCATCGTCGGCCAGAACCTCGGCGCCGGCAAGCCGGAGCGGGCGCGCAAGACCGTGCTCTGGGCGACCGGCTACGTCGTGGTGGCGAAGTCGGTGTTCAGCCTCTTCGTTTTCTTCTTCCCGGAGCTGCTGCTCTCGATCTTCTCGCGCGACCAGGAGTTCATCGAAGTCGCGTCGACCTGGGTGCGGATCCAGGCGTTCGCCTACATCGCGATGGGCGTCGGCCAGGTGGCGATGCAGTCGTTCATGACGGCGGGCGATACGCTGTTCCCGATGCTCGTAACCCTGATCACGATGTGGGGCATCCAGCAGCCGCTTGCCTACCTCTTCTCGCAGGAGCTGGGCATGGGCCAGTACGGCATCGCCTGGGCGATCAGCATCTCGATGTTCGCGCGGCTCTTCTTCTACGTTCCCTATTTCTTCTGGGGACGCTGGCTACGCGTCGACGTCTTTAAAGATGACCCCGGCCGGCCACCGCCGGCCGTTCAAGAGGTCGAGGCGGTCTGACCGGGCCGGCGCGCGCCCCGAGCGGCGGCCCGCGCGACCAGGATTGCTCAGCTTGCCTACGGCGCGATTCGAGAGCCGTGTACTCGATTTGATTCAGAATGGAGCGTCGTTCGGCCTAGGCTCACTGAATCGTCCAGTAGGCGCTCTCGCCGGCGGTAATCTCGAGCCTTGGCCTAACGGCGGTGTATGATCGCCGCGGCAGATGAGCTCTGAACCCGCGGCAGAAGCTAACGCGCGCGAGACGGCCCGCCGCAAGCGCCGTCGCCGTCTCGGCCTCGCCGGCGGCCTCACTCTCCTTCTCCTCGTCACGCTGGCGCTGGCGAGCCCGCTCGGCCGCTCCGGCCCTGACAAGCGTACGGACAACGTCCTCTCCGCGACGACGTCCCGCCTGTCTGCCACCACTCCGGCGGCGCCGGTGCCGACGGAGTCCGCGACGCCGACGGCGAGCCCGACGATGGTGATCGCCACGGCGACGGCGCGGCCGCCGGTCAGCCCCACGGCGGCACCACGCGAGCCGATCCCAACGCCCAGCCCAGCTACCACCGCAACGCCGCTACCTACGGCGACACCGCCACCGACCGCGATGCCAAGGCCGCCGGCGACGCTCGCGCCCGTGAACGCGCGCCTGGCGTCCTTCGAGGCGGAGATGCTGGCCGCCCACAACACCGCGCGAGTGGCTGCAGGCCGAGAGGCGCTGGCTCTCGACCCGAGCCTGACGAGCGTCGCGCGGCTGCGGGCGGTGGATATGGCGCGCAGCCGCCGCCTCTCGCATACGTCGTCGAACGGCGACACCGCCTTCACGCTGCTCGCGGACGCCGGCGTGAGCCTGCAGGCGGCGGCGGAGAACATCGCCCGCAACACCTACCCGGACGCCGACAGCGTCGCGATCGCGATGGATGGGTTCCTGCGCAGCGGCGGCCACCGCGACAACATCCTCAGCGCTGACTTCTCGCGCGTCGGCATCGCCGCGGCGGTCGCCGGCCGCTTCAAATACTTCGCAGTCGTCTTCGTCGGCCCCTGACCCGCTGCCTCGAGCTGGGCTCGGGCCGGGCGTTCGATTGATCAAAACGCTCAGGATGGGCCTGCTGGCCCATAAGAACCTTCGCTTTGACCTGCAAAAGGGGGGCGGCTGGCTTCGCCATGGCCGCGGCGGCAGTATGTTACGGGACGAGGATGAGCTTGCCGACCGAGCGGCGCTCTTCGAGGTCGCGGTGGGCGTCGGCGGCGCGGGCGAGGGGGTAGGCCGTCGTCCGCGTGCGCAGCTTGCCCGTCTTCACCCAGTCGAGGACGGTCGCGGCCCGCTCGCGCCAGGCGGCGCGCGTCGGTGTGTGGACGCTCATCCGCGTGGAGACGACGTAGCGGCCGCTGCCGATCTCGGAGAGACGGAAGGGCGCGACCGGGCCGCCGGCGGCGCCGTAGGAGACGATGGTGCCCAGCGGTGCCAGGCAGCGCGCCCCTTTCAGGAAGGTCGGCTCGCCGACGGCGTCGAAGACGGCATTGACGCCGTCGCCGCCGGTCGCCTGCATGACGCGCTCCTCGAAGTCCTCCTTCGTGTAGTTGATCACCTCGTCCGCCCCGGCCTCGCGGGCGAAGGCGACCTTGGCGTCGTCGCCGACGGTCGCGAAGACGAAGGCGCCGGCGATCCTTGCCATCTGGGTGAGCATGAGACCGACACCACCGGCGCCGGCCTGGATCAGCACCCGGTCGCCGGCTTTGACGTTGTAGGCGCCGAAGGCCATGGCGTGAGCGGTGAGGGCCTGGAGCATGGCGGCGACGGCGTCCTCCGGCTTGACCTCGGCCGGGACCGGCGTGACGCGGCCGCCCTGGGCGCGGCTGCCGCCACCGGCGGCGGCGTCGCGCACGCGGCAGATCACCCGCTCGGCGTAGCCGCCGCTCGCGCCCTGACAGGCAACGTAGTCGCCGACTTTGAAGTCGGCAGCGTCGACGTTGGTGCCGACGGCGAGTATGGCGCCGGCGGCCTCGCTGCCGAGGATCAGCGGCAGCTCGTCCGGGCCGGCGTTGCGGCGGCGGCCGGTGTCGGAGAAGTTGATGCCGGCGGCGCGGTTCTCGATCAGGATCTCGTCCGGGCCGGGCACCGGGTCGGCGACGTCCTCGTACTGGAGCGCCTCCGGCCCGCCGGGCTGGTGAACGACGGCAGCTTTCATGTTTCCTCCCAGGCCTCTCGCGGCTTTAGCTTACGGCCTTGGCTGAACGACCGGCTCGCGGCGGCGCGAAGGCGTCGCTAAGCTCGGCAAAGGACCCGGCCGGAGCTGCCGGCCGGGTCCCTAAAGATCCAAGAGTCAAAGATCGGCGCTTTCGGCGCGACCGCTCGCCTAGAAGGGGAAGGTCTCACCGCCGCCGACCGAGAGCACCTGGCCGCTGATGTAGCCGGAGTCGTCCGAGGCCATGAAGGTGATGGCGGCGACGACCTCCTGGACAACGGCGTCGCGCTTGAGGCCGCCCGAGAGGGGCCGCTCCGCCCGGTTGCCCTCGGCATCGGTCGGGTTCTGGAGCCGCGCCTCGGCCGGCACCTCGCTGCGCTCGACGTGTTCGAGCTTGTAGTCGCGCCGGTAGGTCTGCTCCTTGCCGCTGTTGGCGGAGGGCGCGACGCAGTTGATGCGTATGCCGTACATGCCGACCTCCTTGGAGAGGGAGGTCGTGAGGCCGATGAGGCCGCCCTTCGAGGCGGCGTAGGGCACCCGGTTGAGGCCGACGAGGGCGTGGGTGGCGAGCGTGACCATGTTGCCGCCGACGCCGTCCTCGCTCTGCTTGTGCTGCTCGATCATGTAGGGCAGCGCGGCGCGCGTGCACCACATGGTCGGCCAGAGGTTCTTGTTGACCGTCTCGATGATCTGCTCCGGTGTATTGAACTGGTAGGGGGAGCTCCAGACGGTGCCGCCGACGATGACGATCAGGGAGTCGATGCGACCGTAGGTCTTGTGCGAGAACTCCATAAGGCTCTCGCAACCCTCCCAGGAGCGGTAGTCGCCCTGGTGAACGGCGGCCTTCTCGCCGATGCTCTCGACCTCAGCCTTCGCCTTCTGGGCGATGTCCTCGGCCCAGTCGCCGATCACGACGGTGGCGCCTTCCGTGGCGAGGCGGCGAACGGTGCTGAGGCCGATACCCTGGCCGGCGCCGGCGACGACGACGACTTTGTTTTCGAAGCGCCGGGCGCCACGGGCGAGCGGGTCGAGGGCTTTGAAGGTTGACGCGGTCATTTGCTCCTCCTGACGCCGGCCGTCCGGCGCGAACACTAAGCGGGACGGGGTGAAAAACGGCCCGGATGGGCGCGTAGGGCTCCGTTTACTTCTTGAGTGATGCGGCCTGATCAGAGCGCGAAATCGAACCCATGTCAAGGCGGCGGCCGGCGGCGGCGCTGGACTGCAAGGCAAGAAATCGTCAAGATGCCCGCCGTATGGACCTCACGCCACTGATCGGCATCCTCCTGGTCATCCTCCTCGTCTTTATCAACGGCTTCTTCGTAGCGACGGAGTTCGCCATCGTCGCGGTGCGCCGCTCGCGGCTGGAGGAGGCGGCGAACCACGGCAGCATGGCGGCGGCGGCGGCAAAGCAGGTCGTGGACCACCTCGATGCCTACCTCGCGACCTGCCAGGTCGGCATCACGGTCGCCTCCCTGGCGCTGGGCTGGATCGGCGAGCCGGCGATCGCCAGCCTCATCGAGCCGCCGATCGAGAAGCTGGCCGACACGTTCGCGCCCGCCCTGGCTCACACGGTCTCAATCGCGATCACCTTCATCCTGATTACGACCCTTCACATCGTCGCCGGCGAGCAGGCGGCGAAGGGGCTCGCCCTGCAGCGGACGGAGGCGACGACGCTCTTTGTCTCGCCGATCATGCTCGTCCTCTACAAGCTGCTGCGCTGGCCGATAGCGCTCCTCACCGCTCTTACCAAGGGCATCCCTCGGCCTCTTCGGCATGCACGCCGTGTGGGGCGAGGAGGTGGCCCACAGCGTCGAGGAGCTGCGCGGCCTCGTCAACAGCAGCCGCGAGGCAGGGCTGGTGGAAGCCTCGGAGGCGCGCCTCGCGAGCCGGGCTTTCGAGTTCTCGGACGTCTCCGCCGCTTCACTGATGACGCCGCGGACGGAGCTGGAGGCGATCCCGGCCTCGATCGGCATCGAGGAGCTGATCAGCAAAGCCCAGACGGCGAGCCACACCCGGCTGCTGGTCTACACGGACTCGCTCGACGACATCATCGGCGTCGTCCACATCCGCGACCTCTTGAAGGCGATGGCCGGGCCGGCGGAGGCCTTCTCGATGACAGGCCTGCTGCGGCCCGTGCTTACCGTGCCGGAGAGCAAGCGGGCGGACGCCATGCTGGAGGAGATGCGGAGCACGCGCCGCCATCTCGCCGTGGTCATCGAGGAGTTCGGCGGCACGGCCGGCGTCGTGACGACGCGCGACATCATCGGCAGCCTCGTCGGCCGGATCGAGGACGAGCCCCAGGCGAGCGCGCCCCTACCGGCCGCGCTCCCGACGGACGAGAGCGGCGCCTTCGTCCTAGACGGCCTCATGCGGATCGAGGAGGTGGAGGAGGTCGCCGGCATCGCCCTCGACCCGGCTCTGAAGGTGAAGGCGGACACGCTCGGCGGCGTCGTGATGGCGCTCTTCGGCCGGATCCCGGAGGTCGGCAACCGGGTCGAGCTCGACGGTCGCGTGCTGGAGGTAGTGGCGAAGGATGGGATGCGAGTCGCCACGGTCCGCGTTCTGCCGGTCGTCGAGCCGGCGCCCCTCTAAGCTCGCGGGCCGGAAATGCGGTAGGATCGGGCCCCGAGCCGGCCGAGACGAGGGTCGATCGGAGCACAGAGGAGGACGTGAGATGAGCCAAGCAGAGGATCTAGTCGCCGCCTACCGGACGCTGGCCGAGTTCCGCAACATCGATGCCTACGGCCACGTGAGCGTGCGATCGGAGCGCGACCCGAACCGCTACTTCCTCGCCCGCTCGGTCGCGCCCGAGATCGTCGTCGAGGACGACATCATGGAGTACGACCTCGACAGCAACCCGATCGACGGGCGCGACCGCGCCTCGGTGCTCGAGCGCTTCATCCACGGCGAGGCCTATAAAGCCCGGCCGGACGTCATGGCTGTGGTCCACAACCACTCGCCCTCCGTCATCCCCTTCAGCGTAACGAAGGTCCCGATGCGGGCCCTCTTCCACATGGCGGCCTTCGTCGGCGAGGGCGTGCCGGTCTTCGAGATCCGCGACTTCGACCGCGGCGGCGACCTCCTGATCCGGACGCCGGTGCTGGGGGTAGCGCTCGCCGGCGTCCTCGCCGACAAGCCGGCGGCGCTGATGCGCGGCCACGGCTCCGTCGTTGTCGGCGAGAACCTGCCCCGCGCCGTCGGCCGCAGCGTCTATCTGGAGATGAGCGCCCAGATGCAGCACCAGGCGATGGCGATCGCCGGGCCGGGCGGCGAGGTCACCTACCTCAACGAGACCGAGGTAGCGGCCCTGGTGCCGCCGCAGGACTACGTCCGCGCCTGGCCGATGTGGCGGGCGAAGGCGCTGGCCCAGGCGAAGGCACAGAAGGGCTAGAGACGGCGGTCGACGGCTAGCCGGCCTTCGAGACGGCGGACGATGACGCGGCGGCCGTCGCGCCAGAAGCACTCGGCCTCGTCGAAGCCACTCTAGGCCTGGGCGGCCTTAAAACCGCCGACGATGACGCGGCGACCGTCGCGCCAGAAGCACTCGGCCTCGTCGAAGCCGCCCTCGCGCAGCCAGCGCACCTGGTTGGCGATCGTCGCCGGCTCGTCCGACTCGATCTCGCGATCACGACCGCTGCCGCCGTCACGACGGCGCGCCGCCTGACGGGCGGCCACTTCCGCCTCGATGGAGGCGAGGCTCGGCCACTCGCCGGTCTCCTTCTGAGCTTGGCGGCGGCGGGCCATCATCCCAGCGTGGCGCTCCGCGCCGGCGACCTGGCGGCCGGGCGCCGTCACCTGGTCGAAGTTGAGGAAGCAGCCGCCGGGCGCGACCAGCGGCGCGATCTCGCTGTAGACCGCCTTGATCCGCTCCGGGTAGCGGACGTTGTGGATGGCTATCGACGATACGACCGCCTGGAAGGGGCCCTTGAGGTCCTGGGTCCAGGCTGAGGTCATGAGGTCGCCGCGGAAGTAGGAGACGGCGTCGCTGTAGCTGCCGAGACGGCCGCGCGCCTCATCCAGCATCGGCTCCGAGTAGTCGTGGAGGACGACGCGGGCGTGAGGAAAGGTGTCGAGGACGACGCGCGAGAGGGCGCCGTAGCCGCCGCCGACGTCGAGGACGCTGAGCTCGCCGTCGGGGTCGAAGGGGATGAGGTCGACGAGACGCTGGAGGAGGAGGCGGCGCTCGTCGTCAGACTGGGCGCCGATCCACTCCTGGACGTAGGCGTCGGAGTGCCAGTCGTGGAGGCCGGTGGGATCTGCAGAGGTCATGAGATCGTCTCCTTGGGTCAGGTGAGCTGCCGTCGGGGCCGCGCTACGGGGTAAGGGTCTGGCGGCCATGATACGCGATCGCGTGGCGGCGGCCATTGACACTCCGGCCTTGCAGTAAGAATATTCGCCAGAGCAGACCCCGGCGTCGGACCAGTCCCTTAGGCGAGCAGCAGCGCGGCGGTTATCCGGAGCGACGCGATCACGCCCGTCTAGGGACGCAAGACAGGAGACATTCGTCAGTGATCATCGATGCCCACGCCCATACGAATGGTGGCGCCCTCGGAAACTACAAAGCGGGTCTGACCGCCTCGCGGGCCCTGGCTCGCGGCGGCTTCAAGCAGAACGAGGAGCAGCTGCGGCCGGCGGTAGAGAACCACGTCAAGACGATCATGGACGACGTCGGCACCGACATCCAATTCCTGTCGCCGCGGCCGTTCCAGATGATGCACTCGGAGAAGCCGACGAAGATCGTCCACTACTACTGCCAGGCCGCGAACGACGTCAACGCCCTCACAGTGAAGATCGCGCCCAACCGCTACCGCGGCGTCGCCTCCATACCGCAGAGCCCCTACGAGCCGCTCACGGCCTCGCTGCCGGAGCTGGAGCGCTGCGTCAAGGACCTGGGCATGATCGGCCTGCTGATCAACCCGGACCCGACCGAGGGCACGGCTGAGTACCCCGGCATGGGCGACGAGAGCTGGTTCCCGCTCTACGAGAAGATGGTGGAGTTGGACGTGCCGGCGCTGATCCACTCGGCGACGACGAAGAACCCCTGGGATTACTACCAGAACTACTTCATCACCACGGAGACCTCCTGCATCCTCCAAATGGTAGAGAACCAGGTCTTCAAGACCTTCCCGGACCTGAAGATCATCGTCGCCCACGGCGGCGGCTCGATTCCCTACCAGATCGGCCGCTGGCGCTCGAACTTCGGCCGCATGATGGACCTCGACTTCGACGTGGAGCTGAAGAAGTTCTACTTCGACACCGGCCTCTACAACGTGGAGTCGCTGGAGCTCCTCTTCAAGATCGTCGGCACGGACCGCTGCATGTTCGGCACCGAGAACCCGGGCACCGGCACCTGGCGCTGGCCGAAGACCGGCAAGATGCTCGACGACACGAAGCCGCTGATCGAGAGCATCGATTGGCTCACCGACCAGGACCGCAAGAACGTCTTCGAAGACGTGGCGAAGAAGGTCTTCCCCCGCTTCAAGGCCTAGGCTCCAGCGCGGTAGCACCGCACGATTGCCGAAGCGGGGCCGGAATCTCCGGCCCCGCTTCTTCATACTCGAGCCCATTCATGCCCGCGCCCCCGGCCGATCCGGCATAATGGCTTCGTATGGAGCTGCATCCTGGCCACTAAGAAGCGTCCGAAGGCAACCCAGGCCGAGTTCGAGCGGATCGAATGCAACCGCTGCGGCGCCTGCTGCACGCGCCTCTGGCTGCCGAGCCCCCTGAAGCTGGTCGACTACCTGAACGCCCGCTCGCAGGTCGCGGACCCCTCGCCCGAGTGGATCGAGGAGCACGAGCGCTTCGTCGAGTGGCTCTCGGTCCTCGAGCCAACGGGCCAGGTCGCGGATGGCTCCAGCCCGGACGAGACCCACCAGTACCGCTGCACCCGCTTCGTCCTCGACGAGAACGGCGTGGGCTTCTGCAACGACTATGAGCGCCGGCCGAGCGCCTGCCGCGGCTTCCCTTACGGCCAGCCGGTCCACGCCGCCGGCTTCGAGGAGTGCTCCTACAACGTCGAGATCGTCAGCGAGAGCGCCTGGCACAGCCTCCGGCGCCTCGGCAACCGCCTGCTCCCGGCCAAAGACCGGCGCGAGGCGAACGGCCAGGGGCCGAATTCAGAAGCGACCTAACCGAAGCCTCAAATAGACTCACGACCGCTCGAGGGCCGGCCGCTCGACGCCGATGTGCGTGAGCCCTCGCCCAAATACACGGCTGCGGCCGGCGAGCGGCGACCGCGCCAGGAGCGCCTCGAGCTCCGGCCGCGTGTAGGCGGCGCCGACCGAGGCCTCGAAGAGATGGCCCATCTCGCCGCCGTAATGCCGGCCGAAAAGACGGACGTGGAGGCGGTAGGCGATGGCGCCAGGCCGGCGCAGGTCGCGCAGGAGGACGGCGGCGGCTGGCTTCGCGACGCGGGCGATCTCGGCGAGGGCGCCGGACGGGTCGGCGAGGTGGTGGAGGACCGAGTTGCAGGTCACGAGGTCGAAGCTCGCCGCCGGAAAGTCGAGGCCGCCGGCGCCGCCGGGCCCGAGCCGCGCGACCTCGAAGCGGACGGCGACGCCGGCCGCCTCACCGTCCGATCGCGCCCGCTCGATCATCGGCGCCGCGGCGTCGATGGCAACGATGCTCAGCGCCGGCCAGCGCCGCGCGACCATGATCGGGATCGCGCCGGGGCCGCAGCCGATATCGAGCGCGACGCGGCCTTCGCCGTTGCTGGCGGGGCCAAGGAGGCGGCCGACGTGGTCGACGAAGCCCTGGTCGAGGCGCCGCAGGTAGGTCTCGGCGGCGGCGGAAGCGTAGGCCTCGACCTCGGCGCCAGCATCCATGAGCTCTGGCTCCGGCCGGCGCTCGCGGGCGAGCCAGCTCACCGCCGCCTCAGGTGAGCGTGACGCCGTCCGGCGCCGGGATCGCGACGCGGTCGTGCCAGCCGCTCATCAGCTCCGGGAAGCGGGTGTGAATGGGCACGAGGACGCCGGGGTTCGCCGCCGCGACGACGCTCTGGAGGTCCTCCGGCGAGGCGTGGCCGGAGACGTGGATGACCCGGTACTCGTCGCTGCCGTAGAGGCGCAGCCAGTGGAGGAGACGGTCGAAGGAGATCAGCATCTCCTCCGTGAAGGCCTCGCTCTTGGAGAGGACGTAGGTGATTGGGCAGGGCGCCGCCCGGTAGACGAGCTCGCTGAGGATGCCGACGCACTGCGGCGAGCAGACGACGTAGCGCTCCGGGCTGTTGCGCAGCTCGGCCCGGCCCTCGAGGCCCCAGAAGACGTCGCCGCCGTTCGCCTGCCAGTCTTCGACGAGCTGCTGCTCCCAGCGGGCGCGGCCCTTGGTGAAGACTTCGGCGCCCTCGGGGTCGTCGGGCCCGCGGTCGCGCTTCGCCATATGACGCTGGGCGAGGAGGAGGACAGAGCCGTAGAGGGGCGGCAGCTGGCCGATGGCGGTGCGCTGACTCGCCTGCTGGAGCAGGTAGGCCTGGCGGGAGGGCAGGACGACGCGACGGCGGGCCGATAGGGCCGCCCGCCAGACGGAGCGCATACGGTCGATGTCCAGGGGCGAGACCTCGATGAGGACGAGGCCGGGCGACTGCTTCATCGTCCGCTCGAGGTTGTCGCGCACGTCCGTCTCGGTGGCGCAGGTCTCGTAGACGGCGCACGGCGCCTCCTCACCCATGCGGACGCGGAAGACGGCGGCCATGTCGGCGATGAACTTCATGTCCGGATCGCCATCCGGCGGCCGGACGCGCGTGCCCTCGCAGAGGAGGACGTCGACCGGCTTCTCGCGCAGGGCGGCGAGGAAGTCGTCCGTGAGGTCGGGGCGGGCGCCGTGGAGGCGGATGTCGCCGGTGTAGGCGATACGGCTGCCGCCGGCTTCGATGATGAAGCCGTAGGAGGCGGGGACGGAGTGGTCGACGTGGACCGGCCAGACGCGGATATCGGCCTCGGGCAGCTCGATCGAGTCGTCGGTGCGGATCAAGCGCCAGTCGAGGTGACTTACCTCGGCGTCCCAGGCGCCCTGGCCCGACTCGTGGCGGATGTCGAGGAGGTTCTTCGTGTCGACGCCGGTGATGATCGGCGTGCCGGGAGCGAGGAGGGGCACGTAGCCGATGTGATCGAGGTGGGGGTGGGAGACGAGGACGGCGTGGCGATGGTCGCCGGGGTCGTGGCGGTAAAGGCCGGCGATGTCCGGCAGGGCGCCGACGCTGAGGAGGCTGGGGGTGTGGAAGGGCGGGTTCCACGGCACCTCGAAGTAGCGGTCCTCTGTGGCGAAGCTCTTGCCGAAGTCGAGGAAGACGCCGCCCGTCTCGGTCTCGACGAGGATCTTGTTGCCGCCGATCTCCCTGTTGCCGCCGTGGACGGTGATCCGCATCGCAGCTCCGGGCGGGCAGACGACGCCCGCGGCGGCTAGTCTACACCTTGATTGATTGAAAACGCTCAGGATGCTCCGCTGCGCTTCGCATGAGAACCTTCTGATTGATTGGAAACGCTCAGGATGCTCCGCTGCGCTTCGCATGAGAACCCTTCGCTTTCGCCACGGCGGTTCCGCGCGGTTGCCCGCCTCCTGGCCAGAAGCTACGATTGCCGCGAAGCAGCGGCATAGCCCGGCGAGGGGCCGGTGGAGGAGGCGCAACGTGGTCGCATTCCAGGTCATCGGCAAGCCGACGCCGCGCGTGGACGGCGTCGATAAGGTCAGCGGCCGGGCGCTCTACACGGCCGACGTCTCGTTGCCGGGGACTCTCTGGGGCAAGACGCTGCACAGCCCCTAACCCGCACGCCCGCATCGTTCGCATCGACACGACGGCGGCGCGGCGGCTGCCCGGCGTCCACGCGGTGCTGACCGGCGCCGACGTCGACGGCGGCCTCTACGGCCGGATCATCAAGGACGTGCCGGTGCTGGCGCGGGAGCGGGTGCGCTTCTTCGGCGAGCGGGTCGCGGCCGTCGCGGCGGACGACGAGGACATCGCCAAGCAGGCGCTCGCCCTGATCGAGATCGAGTACGAGGAGCTGGCCGCCGTCTTCGACCCCTTCGAGGCGCTGGCGGCCGGGGCGCCGATCCTCCACCCGGAGTTCGCGAGCTACGCCGGCGGCAGCGCCCAGGAGGCCCCGTCCAACGCCTACGCCTTCACGAAGACGGAGCGCGGCGACCTCGATGCCGGCTTCGCGGCGGCCGACATCGTCGTCGAGAACACCTACACGACGCCGCGCGTTCATCAGGCCTACCTCGAGCCCCACAACGTCCTCGTCTCCTTCGAGGGCGAGCGGGTCCAGGTCTGGGCCTGCAGCAAGGCGCCCTTTAACCTGCGCGAGGCGCTGGCCGCGGCGGTCGGCATCCCCCAGTCGGCGATCGTCGTCAACCACAGCTACATCGGCGGCGACTTCGGCGGCAAGGCGACGCCGGCCGACCTGCCAATCGCCTACTACCTGGCGAAGGCGACCGGCCGCCCCGTCCGCATGATCAGCGAGTACCTCGAGGAGTTCATGGCAGCGAACCCGCGTCACGCGACCGTGATCCGCCTCAAGACGGGCGTCAAGCGCGACGGCAGCCTCACGGCCCACCAGGTAGAGTTCTTCGTCAACTGCGGCGCCTACGCCGGCTTCAAGCCACGTGGCGTGATCGGCGGCGCCAACCAGGCCGTGGGCCCGTACATGGTTGCGAACACGCGCATCGAGTCGACCCATGTCTACACGAACACGGTGCCGGGCGGCCACATGCGCGCCCCGGGCGAGCCCCAGGGTGTCTTCGCGATCGAGTCGCACGTCGACGAGATCGCCCGCCGCCTCGCGATCGACCCGGTGGCGTTCCGGCTCCAGAACCTGGTCAGCGAGGGCCAGGAGACCGCCCTCGGCGAGCGGCTCAACGACCTCCACGGCCAGGAGACGCTGCGCCGGGCGGCTCAGGCGGCGGGCTACGACGACCCGAAGCCCGCCTTCGTCGGCCGCGGCGTCGCGATCGGCGACCGCGGCCCCGGCGGCGGCGAGGGCTCGGCGGCGGTGACACTCAAGGCGGACGGCTCGATAACTTTGGGAACGCCGATCTTCGACCAGGGCTCCGGCACTTACACGACGCTGTGCCAGGTCGTCTCTGAGGAGTTACAGGTAACGCCGGAGCGGGTCGCGATCGAGGTCTGGAACACGGACGCCGTCGACTTCGACTCCGGTATCGGCGGCATGCGCGCGAGCCGGGTCAACACGATCGTCTCCTACGAGGCGGCCCAGGATGCGAAGCGGGCCCTCTTCCACCGGACCGCGGAGCAACTCGGCTGGCCGGAAGATGCGCTGATCCTGCGCGGCGCCGAGGTCCGGCGCACGGACCAGGAGGAAGCGATCCTCTGGACCGACCTCCTGGGCCGGACGGGCGAGCCAGTCACCGGCCGGGCCCACGTCGACGAGCGGGCGCGGCCTCACCTGACGAGCTTTACGGCCCAGGTCGCGGAGGTCGCCGTCGACCCGGAGACGGGCGCGATCGAGCTGCGCCGCTTCACGACGGCGCACGACGTCGGCCGCATCCTCAACCCGGTGGGCCATCAGGGCCAGATCAACGGCGGCTTCTTGCAGGGCCTGGGCTACGCGACGATGGAGGAGCTGCGGGTAGAGGAGGGCCGCGTGACCGACCTCTCCTTCGGCGACTACAAGATCCCGACGATCCGCGACTTGCCGCCGCTCGAGACGGTGCTCCTTGAGTCCGAGAGCGGCGTGGGGCCCTACCAGATCAAGGGGATCGGCGAGAGCCCGATCGCCCCCGTGGCGCCGGCGATCGCCAACGCGGTCGCAGACGCGATCGGCGTGCGGATCCGCGACCTGCCGCTCACGGCGGAGAAGATTTACCGCGCCGCGAAGGACGCGCCCTGAGCGCAGGGCAAGGCCTTTTGGTCTCCGAGGGCGCGGCGTTGTCAAAAACGGATGCGCAGCCAGCGTTCGCTGAAGTAGTAAGGGCCGTAGATCAAGAGGCGGACGAAGACGGCGGCGACGACCGCCCAGGCGATGCCGAGCTCGCCGACGCCGAGGCCGGGCAGGATCAGGGCAAGCGGCTGCTGGATCAGCCAGACCGAGACCAGGGTCACGAGCATCGGCACGAGGGTGTCGCCGGCGGTGTTGTAGGACTGCATGTAGACCTGGCCGACGCCGAGGAACACGTAGCCGATCGAGGCGATCCGGACCCAGGTGACCGCCGTGTTGACGAACTCGCGGTCGCTATTGAAGATCCGGACCAGCTGCTCCGGGAAGAGCATGAAGACGGCCGCCATGGCGAGATTGATGAAGAAAACGATGAGCACGCCCCAGGCCAGGGTCTTGCGGGCCCGCTCCGGCTTGCCGGCGCCGAGGTTCTGGCCGACGAGGATGCCGGCGCCCTGGCCGAAGCCGCGCGCCGCCATCATGACCTGCTGCTCCAGGCGCCGGGTCAGCGAGAAGGCGGCGAGCGTCGTAGCGCCGTAGGGCGAGACGATGCCGAGGAGGAAGAGGTTGGCAAAGGAGCGCTCGGCCGAGGTTATGGAGGCGGGCGCGCCGGTCTTGATCAGCCGCCAGATCAGGGGGAAGTCAGGACGGTAGCCCTTGAGCGTGAGGTGAAGGCGGGAGCCGCCGCCGAAGAGGACGCGGAAGTTGATCACGGCGCCGATGCCCTGACCGATGACGTTGGCCAGCGCCGCGCCCACGAGGCCGAGCTCCGGGAAGAAGAGCCAGCCGAAGACGAGGTTGGGGCTGAGGATGACGTGAAAGACGCGCACTACCATGGTCGAGCGCATCGGCGTCATGACGTCGCCGGAGGCCTGAAGGGCGGTGGCCGACATCATCCGGAAGGCGTTGGCACTGGAACCGATGAACTGGACGCGCATGTAGTCGGCGCCGGCCTGGACGACGCTCTCCGGCACGCCGACGACGCGCAGGAGCGGCTCCGTGAGGAAGACGCCGATGAGGGCCATGAGGATGCCGAAGACGCCGCTGAGGGTGAAGGCCTGGAGGGCAACGTGGCCGGCCAGGGCGAGATCGCGGGCGCCGACGGCGCGGGAGACCATGGCCCGCATCGCCATGTCGAAGCCCATGCGGCCGGTCATGCCGACCTGGATGTAGGTCTGGCCGACGCCGAGGCCGGCGATGGAGGTAGCGCCGAGCCGGCCGGCCCAGAGCAGGTCGAGGAGCTGGTCGCTGGCGTTGAGGAGGGACTCGACCGATTGGGGCCAGGAGATCGACCAGAGGTTACGGGGGACGCTGCCCTCGGTGAGGTCGCGCGTCAGGAAGCCCGGCCTGCCGCCCCTGCCGCCGCGACCGCCACGGCGGCCTGTCCCGGGCGACGGCTCGGCGGCCGCGTCAGGCTCTATCTCCGTCGCCACCGGCGCGGCCGCCTGCGTGGCGAGGACGACGGTGTCGTCCTCCGTGTCGAGGCCGGGGTCGATAACGCCGGGACCGAGGTCGCCTTCCGGTTCCCGGGCACCGGCTTGAGTCGCTCGATCTTCCGGGTCCGCCATCGCTTGCTCTCGGGTCCGGCCTGGGCTCGACGCCTTAAGAGACGCCGAGAAACTATGACCTTTACGTTATTGTCACTATATGCGATTTTGGCTCGAAACGGGAGGCGGCGACCTTGAGCGAGGCTGAAGCCGGAAGGGAGCTGGGCCGCCAGGAGCTGGCGGCGACCTACAGCGCCACGGCGGCGTTCTACGACCAGATCGCTCAGCCCTTCCAGGAGGCGGCGAAGCTGGCCGCGATCGCCGCTCTCGACCGCCGGCCGGGCGAGCGGTTCCTCGAGGTCGCGGCCGGCACGGGCTGGCTCTTCAGCCGCGTCGTGCGGCGGAGCGGCCGCGAGGGCGCGCTCGGGCTCGAGCTCGCCGCCGGCATGCTCGACGTTGCGCGGTGGCGGCTGGCGGCGGAGGCGGGGTTGGCTGCGCCACCCCTCGTTCGCGGCGACGCGAGCTGCCTGCCGTTCGCCGACGCCGCCTTCGATTGCCTCGTCAGCAGCTATACGCTGGAGGTCCTGCCGGCGGGCCTGGTCGCGCCGGTCCTCGGCGAGCTCGGTCGCGTCCTGCGTCCGGGCGGCCGCCTCGTGCTCGTGAACCTGACGGCGGGTGAGGGCGCCGACGGCGCCGTCAGCGACGACTGGGCGCGGCGCTACCGGCGCGACCCGGCGGCGTTCGGCGGCGCCCGGCCCGTCGCCCTCGAAGCCGCCGTCGCCGCCGCCGGCTTCGTCGCCGGCGAGCGCCGCTACGTCGGCGGCAGCGATCGCTGGCCCTCCGAGGTCCTGACGGCGCGCAAGGCGGCGGCCGTCTAGGTCCAGCGATGCTCAACGGCTGCCGGACGACCCGCATCTTCTGTCGCGAGAACTGCCCGCCGGGGCGGCGGACGAAGCCGCAGAACCGGGTCCGGTTCGCCGATGAGGCGGCGGCGCTGGCGGCGGGCTATCGCGCCTGCAAGGTCTGCCGGCCGGACCGCTTCAGCGGCCCGTGGCAGCCGGGTCAGGCGTCGCGTCGAGCGGGTCGGGCCGCAGGCGCAGCCAAATGAGGGGCAGGCCGAGGAACTCGGGCAGGAGGTAGAAGAGGAGGCCGCGCTTGTTGCGCCGCCGCTTCGGCTGCGGCTTCTGGAAGGGGGCGAGCCAGGGGACGCGGCCGCCGGCCCAGAGGTCGCAGACTAAGTGACCGCCGTAGCCGAGGACGAAGCCGCGCCAGCGGCGGCTGTCGAGGACGAAGAAGGCAAGGAGGCTGGCGAGGGCGAAGAAGGGGAGGCCGTGGGCGATCCAGCGGGCGGCTGGCATGACGCGGAGGACCCAGGCGCCGGTCTTGTCGATGACGTCGGGCGCGAGGTTGCCGACGACGGCGGCGGCGCGGTCCGACTGCGTCGCGTCGGCGAGGAGGAGGCTCGTGGCGATGTGGCCGAAGAAAAGCACGCCTCCCAGGGTAGGGGACGGCTTCGGCAGGAGCAACGCGGGCTTTCGCGCCGCGGTTTGCGATCCGCGGATCGTCCGCCTACGATCGAGCGGTGACCGCCCTCGATGCCTACGACCGCAAGCGCGACTTCGCCAAGACGCCGGAGCCAGCGCCGGGCGAGCCGGACGCCGCGGCGCCGGACCTCGTCTTCATCGTCCAGCAGCACGCGGCGCGGCGCATGCACTGGGACTTCCGCCTCGAGATCGACGGCGTCCTGAAGTCGTGGCCGCTGCTGAAGGGGCCGTCGCTCGACCCGCGCGAGAAGCGCATGGCGGTGATGGTCGAGGACCATCCCTACGAGTACCGGACCTTCGAGGGTGTGATCCCGAAGGGGGAGTACGGCGCCGGCCAGGTGATCGTCTGGGACGAGGGCGTCTTCACGCCGGACGAGGGCGGCGTCTACTCCTGGGGCGACAAAGATGCAGGGAGCCGGCGCCTGCGCGAGGCGATCGAGGCGGGTAAGGTCTCGTTCACGCTGCGCGGCAGCAAGCTGCGCGGCTCCTTCGCGCTCGTAAAGACGAATTACACGCCGGACAGCTGGCTCCTGATCAAGCACAGGGACGAGTTTGCCAGCGAGCGGGATGTGCTCGCCGAAGACCGGTCGGTGCGCTGCGGCCTGACAATCGTCGACCTCAAGGAGGGCCGCCTACCCGGCCCGGCGGGCGGCGACCGGCCGCCTCACGCGCAGGCGAAGGCGGCGCCCTTCCCGGCAGCGTCCACAGAACGGCCGATGCTCGCTACCCTCGTAGACGCGGCCTTCGATAAGCCCGGCTGGCTCTGGGAGCCGAAGCTCGACGGCGTCCGCATCCTCGCCTACGTTAACGAAGGCGAAGTCGAGCTGCGCAGCCGCCGCGGCGTCGACGTGACGAAGGCTTATCCGGGGCTAACCGAAGCGCTCAAGGCCGGCGGCGGCTCGCTCGTCCTCGACGGCGAGGTCTGCGCTCTCGACCTCAATGGCGTGCCGCGCTTCCAGCTCCTCCAGCCCCGGATCAACCTCAGCCGCGCCGCCGACGTCGCGCGGGCAGAGCGGGAGACGCCGATCGTCTTCTTCGTCTTCGACGTTTTGTACGCCGACGGCTTCGACCTGCGCGCCCTGCCGCTGGGCGAGCGCAAGGCGATCTTAGCGCGGCGGCTGGGCCAGAGCGACACGGTTCGTCTCGTGAGCCCGATCGAGGAGCACGGCCGCGACCTAGAGGCGAGCGCCCGGGCGCTCGGGCTCGAGGGCGTGATCGGCAAGCGGACCGACTCGCGCTACGAGGCGGGCCGCCGCAGCCGCGCCTGGCTAAAAGTGAAGACGGTCCAGCGCCAGGAGCTCGTCGTCGGCGGCTTCACGCAAGGCGAGGGTGGCCGGCGCGCGAGCTTCGGCGCTCTCGCAGTCGGCTACTACGAGGACGGCAAGCTGCGCTACGCCGGCAACGTCGGCGGCGGCTTCGACGACCGCGAGCTGGCGCAGCTGCGTGAGCGCCTGGCGGCGCTGGCGGCGGCGGAGTCGCCATTCGCCGACCCGGTCGAGATCGAGACCAGCTGGCTGCGGCCGGAGCTCGTGGTGGAGGTGAAGTTCGCGGAGTGGACCGAGGACGGTCGTCTGCGGGCGCCGGTCTTCCTCGGCCTGCGCGACGACATCGAGCCGGAGAACGTCCGGCGCGAGGCGGCGACGAGCGCGGCGACGAGCGCGGCCGGCGGGGCGGCGTCAGAGGCGGCTCCAGCCGAGACGGACGCGACCGTGTGGCTGCTAAGCGCGCTCGAGAACCCGAAGGAGGCCTTCGTCGTCGACGTGGCCGGCGCCTCGATCCGGCTGACCAACCTCGGCAAGGTCTTCTGGCCGGCCTACGGAGAGGCGCCGCCCCTGACGAAGCGCGACCTTGTCACGTATTATGTAAAGGTTGCGCCCTACCTGCTGCCGCACCTGAAGGACCGGCCGCTGACCCTGACGCGCTACCCGAACGGCATCGAGGGGTCGCTGTTCTACCAGAAGCACTACGGCCAGCCGTTGCCGAGCTTCGTCGAGACCGCCAAGATCTGGTCTTCGAGCAACGACGCCGACGGCATCTACGTCATGTGCAACAACCTGGCAACCCTGGTCTGGCTGGCCCAGATCGCCGACCTCGAGCTGCACGCCTGGATGTCGCGCGTCGACCCGGAGCCGGACGCTAGCGGCCGTCCGCTGGCGGCGTCCGGCTCCGAGGAGACGATCGACGCCTCGGTGCTGAGCTACCCGGACTACCTGATCTTCGACCTCGACCCCTACGTCTACTCCGGCCGCGAGGGCGCCGGCGCCGAGCCGGAGTACAACGCCCGCGGCTGGCAGAAGACGGTCGCGGTAGCGCTGGCGCTGAAGGAGCTGCTCGACGGCATGCGCCTCTCCTCCTTCCTCAAGACCTCGGGCAAGACGGGTCTCCACGTCTACGTGCCGGTCCTGCGCCACTACGACTACGGCGCGATCCGCGCCATCAGCCAGACGTTCGGCCGCGTCCTCGCCCAGCAGCGGCCGCAGGACGTGACGCTGGAGTGGGACACGACGAAGCGCCGCGGCAAGGTCTTCTTCGACGCGAACCAGAACACGCGCGGCAAGACCCTCGCGGCGCAGTACTCGCTGCGGCCGACGCCCTGGGCCGGCGTCTCGACGCCGATCACCTGGTCCGAGCTCGAGACGCTGGACCCGACGAGCCTGAACCTGAGGACGCTGCCGGCGCGACTCGCGGCGAAGGGCGACCTCTGGGCCGACATACTAGCGCGCAAGGCCGACCTGCGAGCGCTGATCGAGGGCGGGCTGAGCTAGGACGGTTCGTTCCGTAGCCTGGAAACTAGAGGTTATTCCAAGACCAAGCAGGACCGACAATTCCTCATGGCCACAAACTTCGCTATCGCCGAGGCTCCTTCTGGTCCAGGATCAGCTACTCGATTGCGGGTGACGCGGGCGAGCGATCCAGCGTGGAGAGGGAGCGCTCCCGATTCACTGGGAGGACCACCCTCTGGCTATCCAACGACGGTGAGCGCGTCGAAGCTCTCGCCACACGACCTTCGCGCGGCGCACACGGTGATGAACTCAGCCGGGCAGGCCGTCGCCGAGATTCGAGTCCGCAAGAGGTTTCTGCGATCGCCGGAGGTTGCAATACTCACAACGACTGGGCGCGGGTTCCGCGCCCACAAAGTCGCGACGACCGTGTCGACTATCGCTTTCGTCCTGAGTTGGCTTTTATAGACAGGCTCCTCAGACGTGGGCATGCGGCACGAGGTCGAGACGACCGATGGCTACCTTGCCGCGTTCTTGGAGGACACAGATGCCAACGTCTTCATGCTTTCATTGCGGCAGGTCGAACTCACTCGCGAGGACGTCCGTACAATCCTCGTTGCGGCCGTCCTGCTGATCAACGCCAACTGACTCACGCGGCTCAGGCTGCGCCTGCCTGACAGATCTGGTAGCGGTGGCTTACAATAAAATGCCCCGGCGCGGACAGACGCCGCCCGGCTCAGGAGGTAACGCGATGCCCAGGCCACTCTGGAAAGGCGCCGTCAGCTTCGGCATGGTCTCGATCCCGGTCCGCCTCTACTCGGCGACGGAGGAGAAGGACGTCCACTTCAACATGCTCCACGCAGCCGATCACGCCCGCATCCGCCAGCGGACCTTCTGCTCCGAGGAGGAGATCGAGGTGACGCGGGACGAGATCATCAAGGGCTACGAGGTCGGGACGGGCCAGTACGTGATCATGGACGAGGCGGACTTCGAGAAGGTGCCGGTCAACACGACCCACACGATCGAGATCACGGACTTCGTCTCCCTCGGCGAGATCGACCCGATCCTCTACCAGAAGACTTACTTCCTCGAGCCGGAGGAGCTCGGCCTGAAGCCGTTCGCGCTGCTCATGGCGGCGCTGCGGGAGACAGGACGGGTCGCGATCGCCAAGGTGACGCTGCGCCAGAAGGAGCAGCTCTGCACGCTGCGCCTCTACGAGAACACCGTCGCCCTGGAGACGATGTTCTACGCGGACGAGATCCGCTCGCCGAGCGATCTCGCCGCCCCCGGCGAGGAGATCGAGGTCACGGAGAAGGAGCTCGGCATGGCGAAGTCGCTCGTCGACATGCTCAGCGGCGACTTCGACTTCCCGAGCTACAAGGACGACTACCGCGAGGCGCTGCTCGACATCATCAAGCGCAGGGCGGAGGGCCAGGAGATCGCGACGCCGGCAGCGGCGGCGGCGACCCGGCCGGTCGACCTGATGGAGGCGCTGCGGGTCAGCGTGGAAGATGCTCAGCGCCGCAAGACGGGCGCCAGCAGCGAGGAAACGGTCCAGGACGAGGTCTCGCGGCGGCGAGCAAAGCGCGCCGGCTAGAGCGCCGGACACGGCGCCCTCTAAGAGTAGTGCAGGCAGGTGCCGGGGGCGCCCTACTTGAGACCTGCTCTATGTTTATGTAACATAGGCCATCGTGCAAGACGACCGAGCATCCCGCCCAGCTAGCCGCTTCCTGAGCCGCCGCGGCTTCCTGACGGCCTCCCTCGGCCTCGGAGCCACAGGCCTGGCGCTCGCCGGCAGGCCCGGACATGCGGCAGCGGCGGGCCAAGCAGGCGCCGGCATCGCGCCGCCACGCCTCCCGGCCTCGAGAGCGGCCGCGGCCGCGAGCCATCTCGTCTGGGTATGGCAGTTCTCGACCGACGACGAGCCTCACTTCATCGGCGCCCGCCTGCGGCAGCACAACCTCGGCCTCGTCCTCAAGACCCACGACGGCCTCGACTGGATGAATGAGTTCGACCCCTCCCCCTACGCGGTCAGCGGTCCGGCTCAGACAAAAGTCCTCGCCGACTATTTCGAAGGCGGCGGCGTCCCCTTCCACGCCTGGTGCGTGGTGCGCGGTGACAACCCGGTCAGGGAAGCGCGCATGGCGGCCGAAGTGATCGGCGCCGGAGCGCGCAGCCTCTATCTCGACATCGAGCCCCACGCCGGCTTCTGGCAAGGCTCCGCGGCCGACGCGCGCGCTTTCGGCGCCGAGCTACGGCGCCTCCAGCCGCAGGCGAACGTCGTCCTGTCGATCGACCCGCGGCCCTGGATCCTCGACCGGCTGCCGCTGGCCGACTTCGCCGCCTTCGCGGACGCGATCGCGCCCCAGCTCTACTGGCGCACCTTCGACAACTCCGCCAACCATCGGCGCTACAACGAGAGCGGCTTCCCGGTAGGCGCCGCCGGCGTGACGCCGGAGTTCCTCGTAGACATCTCCCAGAGGACGCTGAGCGGCTTCGGCCTGCCGATCTCCTACGTCGGCCAGGGCGCGACGCCCGAGACCGACGAGTGGCGGCGCTTCCTGGACGCCGCCGACAGCAACGGCGGCGAGGCCGTCTCCGTCTGGCGCTACGGCGTCACCGACGCCGGCATATTCGGCCTGCTGCGCGACCGGCCGCCGCGCCCTCCAGCGGTAGTGACGCCGGCGACCTACGTGGTCGAGTCGGGCGACACGTTGTTCTCAATCGCCTTGGCTCACGGCGTGAACATGGCCGACCTGGCCGCCGCCAGCGGCATCACGGACGTGAACTATCTCTACGTAGGCCAGGTGCTGACGCTGCCCGGCGGCGGGCCAGCTGCCGTCCGCGCCACGGCCACGGAGCCGAGCCCGACACAGCGCTACACCGTCCAGCCGGGCGACACGCTTTCGGCGATCGCCGTGCGCTTCGGGACGAGCATCGACACGCTGATCGGGCTCAACGGGATCTACAACGCCAACTTCCTCATCGTCGGCCAGGAGCTGACGGTCCCGGCCTGAGCGTCTTCGTCGCCGGCCAAGAACTTACGGTCCCAGCCTGAGCATCGCCGGCTAAGAACCTAAGTGCCGGCCTGAGCTTCCTCAAGCCCTGAGCTAGCCTCAGACGCCGGTCGAGGCGCCGATCAAGCTGCCGAGCCCGAACGTGACCGAGGCGGCAACGGCGCCGATCAGGAGCTGGCGGCCGCCACTGAAGAGCACGCCTCTACCGGTAAACAGGGACAAAATGACGCCGACGCCGATGAGCGCGGCACCGCTGAGGGCGATGCTCAGCACGACCAGCGGCGTCGAGGCGCCGAAGAAGAACGGCAGCACCGGGATCAGGGCGCCGAGGCCGAAGGCGATGAAAGAGCCGAAGGCGGCGATCTCGGGCGAGCCGAGCTCGCCGGGGTCGAGGCCGAGCTCCTCGCGGACGAGGGAGTCTAGCGCCACCTCGGGGTCATCGAGCAGGTGGCCGGCGATCTGGTCGGCATCGGCCTTCGACAGGCCCTTGGCGCGATAGATCTGGGAGAGCTCCTCGCGCTCCTCGCCCGGCGTCACGGCGAGCTCGGCCCGCTCGAGGGCGATCTGGCGCTCGAAGAGCTCGCGCTGGGCCTTCATCGACACGTACTCGCCCGCCGCCATCGAGGAGGCGCCGGCGAGGAGACCGGAGAGGCCGGCGAGGAGGACGAACTTCGCGTCGGCGCTGGCGCCGGCGAAGCCCATAATGAGGCTGAGGTTGGAGACGAGGCCGTCGTTGACGCCGAAGACGGACGCGCGCAGAACGCCGCCGCCGCCGGAGCGGTGCCAGCGCTCGGCGTGGCCGCTCGTCTGCTGGACGATCTGGCCCAACGTGCGGGCGTGGCTACGCTCCTCCGGCGCCAGGGCCGCCGTCTCGACGCCCTGCGTCGCATAGTCGGCGCTGCTGCTGATCTCGCCACCGTGGAGCAAGGGGTAGACGAGACGCGGCCCGAAGGTGCGCGCGAGGAGCTTGAGGAAGCGGGTCTGAAAGCTGAGCTTGTGCGCCGGTATCGCTACGCTGAGGTCGCGCAGGCCGCGCTCCATGACGTGGGCGTGGCGGATCTCGGCCGCCGCCATCTCGTTGAGGAGCTGAGCACGGTCCGGGTCGCCTTCGCGAACGGCGAGAAAGCTGTAGAGGTCGGCGCTGTCGCGCTCGTTGCGCCAGTTCTCGAGGATGAGCTGGGATTGCTTTGGGTCTTCGTCCTTCGTCTCGGTTGTCATATTCAGATCGTAAGCACGGCCGCCGCGCTTAGTCCAGAGTGATCGGGCTTCTATGCCGCCACTAAGCGGGCGTATGAGCCCACCTTAAGAGGCGGCCGACGGCCTAGTCGCGGGCGACGCCGGCGACGCCGAGAAAGAAGCGGGGCTGGGCAAGTGCGACCCGCATCCTGATCCGGCCGGCGCCGGCCCAGCCGGGCGTATCGCGATCGGGCGGCGGCGCCGCCGTCTCGACGATCAGGCGCCGCACACTCTCGGGGCTCAGGTTGGCGTTATGGGAGACGAGGAGGGCGGCGAGAGAGGTCACCAGGGGTGCCGCGAAAGAGGTGCCGCTGGCGACGGCGTAGGGCTGGTCCGGCAGGCAGAGCCCGCCCTGGCCGCAAAATGCCGCCGGCACGGGGCCGATGATGTTCAGGCCCGGCGCCGCGACCGTAACCTCCGGCCCCCAGTTGCTGAATGGGGAGCGGCCCGCGGCGTCCGCCGTAGTGCCGGAGGAGGCGACGGCGATGGTCTCCGCCAGGCGGGCCGGGAAGTTGACCCGGCTCGCCCCCTCGTTGCCGGTGGCGGCGACGATGACCATGCCCTGGCGCTCGTAGGCCTCACGGATCGCGCTCGCCAGCGTGAAGGAGTCGCCGTCGGCGCTGAAGCTGATGTTGGCGACGCGGGCGCCGACGCGGGCGGCGTAGAGGAGGCCCTCGGCGGCGTCGGCCGCGGTGCCGGCGCCAAGGCAGTCGAGGATCTTCACCGGCACGATCGTGACGCCGGGCGCGGCGCCGGTCATGCCGATGGCGTTGTTGGCGCTGGCGGCGATGATCCCGGCCGTGAACGTCCCGTGGCCGTTGTCGTCGTCGACGACGGCGGCCGGGCGCTCGCCGCACGCCTCGTTCTCGGGGCCGCTCGTCAGGAAGCTGCAGCCGTGGCGGTCGTCGATACAGCCGTTACGGTCGTCGTCGAGGCCGTTATCCGTCTCGAGGCGTTGGTCCAGACCTTGCCCTCGAGGTCGGGGTCGGGGGGGAGGTCGATGCCCGAATCGAGGACGGCGACGAGGACGGCGGCGTCCCCCGCCTCGATGTCCCAGGCCGCGGGCGCCTCGATCAGGGCGAGGTAGGCGCTCTGGGCCGAGAAGACGGGGTCGTTGGGGATCGCGGCGCCGTGGAGGCGGTAGTTCGGCTCGGCGCGCTCGACCAGCGGCAGGTGGCCGATGCGGTCGACGGCGGCGGCGAGCGTCTCGTCGGGCGACAGCCGCAGGCGCAGGGTCGCGAGCTCCGGCAGGCGGGCGCTGACACCGGCGCCGAGGCGCTCGCTCAAGACGGCGTCGGAGAGCGCCATCGCCGCCGGGCGCAGGCGCACGAGGACCTCGTCCGCGGCAGCGGCGCCGGCATCGAAGTCGAGGCGGGCCGGGCGGCCGCCGTGGGCGAGGACGGAGAGGAGGATGAGGCAGAGCGCCGAAATCAGGAAAAGGCGGGGCATGGGATGACAACGATAGCCGTCCGGCGCCTCTCTTGGCAACCGAGAGGACGCCTGGCTGGCGGGTCGTGGACCGGTTATCGGCGCTAGAAGTAGTGGGTCATCTACCCACTAGCAGCGCTAGAATACGAGCACCGACGCCGATTCGCGTCCTGCCCCCCGTCGCCGCCGTCGCCGAGGTCGAAGCGGTATCGCGCTGGCCGGACGCCGAGATCGCGACCCGGCTCCTCCTTCGCGACGGCGAGCTCCTCTCGCAAGGGGCGAGCGGCGCGCCGCCGGGCACGTCGCTGAGCGTCCGCGCCCTCTTCCGGCAGCAGCCGGCGCGGCTCAAGTTCCTGCGCTCGACGGCGGCGGAGGCGGGCCAGGTGAGCGGCGTCGTCAGCCACTACGCTCTCGCCTACCCGGAGGTCGCCTTCTCGCTCAGCCTCGACGGCCGCGAGACCTTCAAGACGAGCGGCAGCGGCAGCCGCCGCGAGGCCGCCGCCGGCGTCTACGGCGCGGCGACGGCGGCGCTGATGATCGAGGTGAGCGAGGAGGTCGGCGATGGTGAGGCGATCGCGGCTCTGCTGGCGCCACCCCAGGTCTCGCGCGCCAACCGCTCCTACATCACGGTCTTCATCAACCGCCGCTGGGTGCGCAGCCGCTCCCTGAGCTACGCGGTCGAGGAGGCGTATAGCGGCCTCCTGCCGACGGGCCGCCTCCCGCTCGCGATCGTCGACCTGCGCCTGCCGCCGAGCGAGGTCGACGTCAACATCCACCCGGCGAAGGCGGAGGTGCGCCTGCGCAACGAGCGCGCCGTCTTCTCGCTCGTCCAACGGCCGCTGCGTCGCGTCCCCGCCGGGCTCGGCCCGCCTGGTGCCGCACCGCTTGCCGCCTGGCCGCGCTCGGCGCCGGCGAGCGAGCCCTTCGGCCCGGCAGTAGGACCGACGCTAACCGAGCTGCAGCCCTTGCCGCGGCCGGCGATCCAGCCGGCGCTCGCGACGGATGCGGGCAGCGGCCCCGCGCCGGCAGACGGCGTGCCGATCCTCCGGGCCCTGGGGCAGGCCGGCACGACCTATATGATCGCGGAAGGGCCGGCGGGGCTCTACCTGATCGACCAGCACGCGGCCCACGAGCGCGTCTTCTACGAGCGCTTCCTCGCCGGGGAGCGCGCGACCACCAAGCCGGCGCAGGCGCTGCTCGCGCCCGTGGCCCTGGAGCTGACGCCAGCCCAGCAGGCGCTGGTGACGCTGCACGCCGCCGCCCTGCGCGACCAGGGCTTCGAAATCGAGCCCTTCGGGCCCGGCGGCTATCTCCTGCGCACCGCGCCTCCGTCGCTGCGGCGCGAGGAGCCGGGACGCGCCTTCGCCGAGCTCCTCGACCTGATCACGCGCGAAGACAACCCGGTCGATACGGGCCAGCGGGTCGCCGCCTCGCTCGCCTGCCACGCCGCCGTCCGCGCCGGCCAGACGCTGACCGCTACGGAGATGCGGGAGCTGATCGAGCAGCTCGAGGCCTGCGAGACGCCCCAGACCTGCCCCCGCGGCCGGCCGACGATGCTCCACCTCTCGGCGGAGGAGCTGGCGCGGCGCTTCAGCCGCAAGTAGTCAGTAGACGATCTCCATGTGCAGGCCGCGGCCGTCGCGCTCCGGCGCGGCGGGCAGGCGCGCGGCAGCGCCGCGGGCGAGGCGCGCCGCCGTCCAGGCCAGGACAAGCGCGTCGTAGAGGTCGTCGAGGGCGGCGCCGGCCGGCGCCGTGGCCGGCAGCGGGTCGTCGAACGCCCGCTCGAGTAGCGCCCGCCGCTCGGCCCGACCGGCGGCCCCCTTCTTGCTGTGTATCATCGGCCGGCCCAGGTTGAGAGCCTGGAAGCTGACCTCGGGGTGGCCCTCGACGACCCGCGCCTGGAGCGCCGGCGTCATCGCGGCGTCGGCCTCGCCGACCTTGGCGAGGATGTTAAAGGTCTGCTGCGAGAGCCGCTTGCCGCAGGCGGCGAAGGACGCTTCGCAGGCGGCGCGGTATGCCGTCGCGTCGAGGATGCCGCGGACCGGCGCCGGGAAGACGCTGCTCGCTCGCAGCCGGCCGAGGAGACGGCGCGCTTCGTAGTCGGCGCGGCGCGGCCCGTCCGCGCTTAAGCCGATCGGCATATCGACGGCGACGGCGGCGCAGGCGCCGGTGAGCGCCAGCAGGGCATCGAAGTCGGCAACGATGCGTGGCTCCTCTCTCAAGACGAGGCGCCCCTCGACGGCCGCGGTTACGACCAGCCAGCCGGCGCGACAGCCATCGACGCCCGCGATATCCATGCGTCCCTCCGGGAGGGAGGCTAGCGATGCGCGACTCTCCAGGTCAAGGCAACGGTAAAGAAGGCGCCCTCGCCTGACGACTATCACAAGGACAACATGCGGTGAAGCAAGGAGTGCGGCCGTAAACCCATACCGGCGTCAGCCGAGGGAGGCCCTCCACGCTGCCACTCCGTCAAACCGGATTTGTCCTCGCGGCCGCCGGCCTCATCGCCATCGTCGCCAGCCTGATCTTCACGCACTGGGCCAGCGGCGGCTCGCCGGCCCCGCAGGCCCCATCAAGCCCGACCCTTGGAGCAGCGGCGACCGCGTCGCCCATGGCGACGGCGACACGAAGCGTCGGCTTGCCGCCAGCGGCGCCGGTCGATAACGAGCCGTCGCCGACCGTCACGATCGCGACTCCGACAGCGACCGCGACGCCGACGCCGACAGCGGTGCCACCTACCGCGACCGCGCCTGCCGTCGCCGCCACGCCGACGCCGCTACCGCCGACGCCATCGCCGGTGCCGCCAACCGCAACGCCCCTGCCGCCAACCGCGACGCCAGCGGCGGTCGCGCTCAACTCGTCTGAGCAGGAGCTCTTCACCCTTCACAACGTCCAGCGCCAGGGCGGGCGCGCCCGCCCTGGCGCTGGACGTGACGCTGGTCCAGGTCACGCGCGCCCGCGCCGCCGACATGGCGCGCCGGGGCTACTTCGCCCACACCTCCCCGAGCGGCGAGACGGCGTTCAGCCTGATGGCGAGCTACGGCTTTGTCTTCGCGACCGCGGGCGAGAACATCGCTCGCAACAACTACGCCACGGCCCAATCAGCGGGCGTGGCGATGACGGGCTTCCTCAACAGCCCACCCCACCGCGCCAACCTCCGCGACCCGAACTTCAACCTCGTCGGTGTCGGCATGGCCCTGGGCGCTGACGGCATGAAGTACTTCGCCGTCGTCTTCGCCGGACGCTAGCAGACCAAACGAGGCCCGCTGGCCAACCGCGAGCCTTGCTCGCCAGCCGGCCACACCGCGCCTACCCCCTCAGCCCGAGCCTCGTGACCTCGTCCGTATCGGGATGGCCCCGGCGCCGACGGCATGCAGTACTTCGCCGTCAGGTTGCCGGGCGTTGGACGCCAAAAGGGCCCGCCGCCATGAAGGCTGACGGGCCCGAAGGCGGGCGCTTCTCGCGTCGGTCTGGTTGCGCCGCTTAGCTGGCCTGCCGGATCGCGGTCGGCTCGTTCGCCTGATCGTGATCATCGATGAAGTAGGAAGCGCAGGCGAGGTCGATCCATTCCCGGCTGAACGCGGGGCGCAGCCCCTGGAAGCTACTGATGTCGACGACGAGGTCGATGAGGTCGCGCGGGTGGACGCCGCGGAAGTTGCGGCCCGTGGGCCGGTAGTAGCGGTCGATGAGGTATCTGCCGCCTTCGGTCGAGTACTCGATGGCGTTGCTCTCGCAGGCGAGCCGCATGATCTCGAGGAAGGCCCGCTCGTCCGGGTCGCCTACCTCGATCTTGTGGCGGATGCGGCGGAAGAGGGCCTCGTCGCCGAGCTTCTGGGGCGGGATGTTGGTCGAGAAGACGAGCAGGCTCTCGAAGGGCAGCTCTATCGTCTCGCCGCTGAGCAGCGCCAGGTAGTCGACCCGGTTCTCCATCGGCACGATCCAGCGGTTGAGCAGCTCCTTGGGCTGAACGAGCTGGCGGCCGAAGTCGTCGATTACGAGGACGCCGCAGTTCGCTTTCATCTGAAGCGGCGCGATGTAGAACTTCGACTCGGGTGAGTACTTCAGGTCGAGGTCGGCGAGCGTGAGCTCGCCGCCGGTCATGATCAACGGGCGGCGGGCTACCACCCAGCGCTGGTCGCGGCGACGCTCTATCTTCGGTGCAAGAGAGCCCTGCTGACCGTTGCGCCGCTCTTCTTTGGCGGCGGCCACTTCCTCATGGACGCGCGGATCGAACACGCGGATCGTCCGGCCGGCGACGTCGACAGCGTAGGGGAATTAGGATATCGCCCCGGAGCATGCGGCCGATGCCTTTGGCGATCGAGCTCTTGCCGTTTCCCGGGTCGCCGTAGAGCAGCAAGGAGCGGCCGGAGTTGACGGCGGGCCCGACGAGGCTACGGGTGGTCGGTGTGAGGATGAGGCCCGCCAGAGCCTCATCGACGACGGCGGCGTTGACGCGCTGCTTACGGACCGATTGGAGCTTCACGACCTCGACGTGCTCCTCGAAGGGAATGGGAGTCGGGCCGACATACTGATTGCGCTCGAGGGTCTCGGCAGCTTTCTCACCACCCTTGTCGGTGAGCGCGTACTGGTACTGCTGCTCGCCGATGCCCACCGACCCGACGGTCTCGATGTATTTTTCCCGCTTCAGAAAGGCAAGGATCACATCGACGACGTTGAAGGGCAGCGCCATCTCTTCGCTGATCTGGCGGGCGGAGGGCCTGCCGTCGTGATAGATCGTCTTCAGGCAGAGATCGATCAGCTGACCGAAGCTGATGCCCGTCTCTTCGACGCTGGTCGGCTGGGGACGGAGCGGCAGCTCGTGCTCGCCCTCCGCCGCGGCCTGCGAATCCCGGCTGGCAATAGCCTCCATCGAAGCTCCTTTCAAGAGGGTCGGGCAAAGGCAGCACCCTTAGAGCGATGATCGGCATTTTGCGGGCGGGGCGTTAGTGGTAAACCACGGCAAGACGAGCGCTTACAGCTCGCTCGTAACTATTTAGTGAGAAGTATAGGGGAGAGTTAGACGGGTCCGGGGGCCGGAGGTCGCGACCCAGGCCCCGCCTCCTGTGTCTCGTCCTCCGGTCCGGCCCCGGTGCATCATCACGTCCCGCCCCGGATTAAGGAGGGACTGGTGGGAATCCGTGTCACGTGCCCGGTTCGTCGAGTCGCCTAGCGGGGCCTCAAGGAACCGACCCTCTCTGCCGACTCTCAGGATAGGACCTGATCAAGCAGCGAAGGCCAGCCGATGGTGCCATAACGCTTTGCGTTAAGTCAAGCCCTCTCGGCTCGATTTGCAAGAAACAGTCGGTAGGCCCGGCTCGCGACGGTCGACGAGGAGAGGCGAGATGAAACGGGAGATGCACCGGTGATAGCTATTCGAAGCAAAAACAAAACAGACGACGAAACTGACGAGTTGAGCCAATGCGAGGGCGAGGCCGGCCAGACCCTGGTCGAGTACGGGACGATCCTGACCTTCATGGCAGTGGCGCTCGTCGCCAGCCTCCTTTTCCTCGAACAGGGCGTGGACCTCACTTACGACGGGATCATCGCCGACATCCAGTCCCTCGTACCGTAGAGCGCCCGCCGGGCATGAAATGCCATGACGGCAGAGCGGCCTGAATAGTTGCCGCGACTCTGCCGACAAGATCCTAGGAGGACTGGCATTTGAGGCGTTTGACTATCGCTGCCGCTTTTCTGGCGCTGCTGCTCGTGGGGCAGGCATACGCGGACGACCCGATCCAGGTCGAGATCGCGGCGATCGACGAGACGCCCGGCCAGATCATCGCCAGCATCGGCGTCTACGACGAGAACGGCAAGCCGATTACCGACCTTACTGGCGCGAACTTCAAGGCCGCCCTCGATAAGGTCTCGCTGCCAATTGTCAGCGCCCGCAGCGGCCGCGCCAACCGAGTGCCGGCCAGCCTGCTTCTCCTTGTCGACGTCAGCGGCAGCATGCAGGGCGAGCCGATCAACCAGGCGCGGCGCGCCCTCCTCGATTTCGTCGACAACACGGATAGCAGCGACAGCATCGCTCTTCTCGCCTTCGATACGAAAGTCACGCTTCTGCAAGACTACACGACCAGCCATTCGAGCCTTGCCGAAGCGATGAGTAAGCTCACGCCGCTGGGCAACACGGCGCTCTACTCTGCCGTCATCGAGGCGACGGAGAAGGCAGCGACGGCGCCCGAGGCGCGGAAGCTGATTATCCTTCTTAGCGATGGCACGGCGACCGTCGGGCTCGATCAGCGGGCGGCATCGATCGCCGCCGCCCGCGAAGCAGGCATCGGCATCATCTCGATCGGCCTCGGCGCCGGCATCGACCGCCAGTATTTGACCGAGCTGACGGAAGCGAGCAACGGCCGCTTCCTGGACGCACCGACTCCCGCGGCCTTGCGTCAGGCTTACACGGACCTGGCAGTCGCGATCCGCAGCCAGTACACCGTCACGATCGACGTTCCCGCCTCCGTAGACCGCACCGTGCCCGGCGATCTGGCGATCACCGTCAGCCTCGGCGCCAACTCGACGACGGTGACGCGGTCGCTGGACGCCCTTGCCGGCGCCCTGCCACCACGCCTCGACCTGACGATCGCCGGCGTAACCTCCGGCCAAAGCCTCGAGAGCAGCGTCACGGTGGCACCGTCGCAGAGCGGCGACGCCTGGGTCAGCGTTGAGTACAGCATCGACAGCGAGGTCGTCCATACGGCGGCCGGCGAGCCGTTTGGCTACGAGATCGATCCGCTAGTCCTTGCCGGCGGCAACCACGTCCTGGAGGTCAAGGCGACCGACGCCAGCGGCCGTCAGGGCGAGGCGCAAGTGGCTTTCGTGGTCCCGGCTATACCCGGCGGCTCCCTGAGCCTGCCGGTGGGGCCGCTCGCCGCGGTGGCGGCCATCGTAAGCCTCCTCGGCGCGATCTTCCTCATCCTTCGCCGCCGCGCTCGCAACCGGCCGCGCAGCGACTTTGCCGACCGGGTGCGTCCGTGGGCGAGCCGTGGCAGCGAGCCTCAGGCCGGCCAAGCGGCGGACTGGAACCCGGAACCGCCGGCGCCGGTGGCGGCGGTCGACGAGGTTCTTGGCAGGGTGGTGGTCATGGACGAGAGTGCGATTAGCGGCGGCAGCCTCGAGGGGATCCGCGAATACCCGATCGGCTCAGCGCCGCTGACGCTCGGCTCCGGCCGGACCTGCGACGTGGTCATCCCGGACGAGACGCAGACCATAGCCGCCGAGGAGGCGCGGATCTGGATTAACCGCGGCCGCCTGGTCTACCACAAGCTAACTACGCTCAGCGCCATGGCGACGGAGGGCGTAACGAGCGGCTGGCAATTCCTCGATAGCGGCGAAGAGATCCAGCTCGGACGGCACCGCGTCCTCTTCGAAGCCGACGTGAAGCCCGAGCTCGAAGATGCCTCCGCGGAGGCGCCGATAGGCTCTCCTCAGGAGCACGGCATGGCGCTGCACGATCTCTGGCCCAGCCTCGGGGGCGATGATTCCAGCCAGCTGCCGGTCCAGTCCGATTAGGCCTTTAGGGTGCCGGCCTCGCTGCCGATCCTTCTTTGGAATGGAGTCTCTATCCAAATGACCGCACTGCCGTCGCCACAGGCACGGACGGAGCCGGAAGATCCGGCCAAGGCCAAGCAGCGCCTCGAACGCGAAGAGGGGCGCCTGCTCGTGGAGCAAGCGATCCGTCATCAGGCCGCGGCCTTCGCCGACCTCTACGACCGCCACGTGGTGCGCGTCTACCGCCACGTCTACTACATGGTGAACAACGCTGCCGAGGCCGAGGATCTGACGGCTCAGACCTTCCTCAAGGCCTGGGAGGCGATCGAGCGCTACAAGGAGAGGGGCGCGCCTTTCCTCGCCTGGCTACTGCGCATCGCCCACAACCTGACGGTGAGCTACCTCCGGTCGCGGCGCGATCACAGCGCCTTGGAGGAGACTTACGTCGACCAAAAGACCCACCGCAACCCGGAGGAGGCGCTGGACCAGGCGACCGACGAGCGCCGGGTCCGCGAGGCGGTGCTGCGCCTGCGGGACGAGCAGCGCCAGGTAATCATGCTGCGCTTCGTCGAGGAGATGGACTATCGCGAGGTCGCTGCGGTGATCGGCAAGAGCGTGCCCGCGGTGCGTGTGATCCAGCACCGAGCCCTGGGAAATCTGCGGAAAATCATGACTGAGCCACAGGAGTCGCCGCTGGCTGCCGACATTAAGAACGAGCCCTTGCAATTTTTGCCAAGGATGGAGAGAAAGTGACCGAGAAGAAAACACTCAACGACCAGAAGTTCCTCAAGCTCGAGCTCCTCACGGAGCAGATCAAGCCGCTGCCCGCCAACGTCGTGCCATCCGAGGTCTTTCAGCGCCAGATGAAGCTGCGCCTCCTCGATCTCGGAGCCGAGGGAAAGGGCGAAAGCTCCTTCAGAGCCGCCTAGCTTTCCCGCATGGCGACCACCTCGTCGGCAGGGAGGCTGAGTACGGGCCTGGGCGCCCAAGGGACCACGAGCCGGATCGGCGCCTACCTGAGCCGGCTGCGGCGGGCTGAGCGCGCCTATCTCGTCATCGCCGCGATCGGCATCGGGCTGGGCTTCCTCGTCCGCTTCCTTCACGTCACGGCGCTCGGCCAGGGGTTTCCCCTC
Source organism: Dehalococcoidia bacterium (assembly GCA_963664765.2). Classification (GTDB taxonomy): domain Bacteria; phylum Chloroflexota; class Dehalococcoidia; order DSTF01; family WHTK01; genus WHTK01. Next base: position 748,703 of record CAXXWO010000006.1, read on the forward strand.
AACGACGGCGGCATGTTCTACGCGATGGTGGAGGACCTGCGCGCGGCCGGTTACGCACTGCCGGCCGAGACCTCCTATAACGGCGGCGACATACCTTACGTCTACCCGCCGTTTTCCTTTTACGTTGCCGCCGTGCTCGTCGACCTCGGTGGCTGGTCCCTGATCGACGTATTCCGGTTTCTCCCCCTCATCGTCAGCACGCTAACGATCGTCACCTTCTATCCCCTTGCCCGCGCTGTCCTGGGCGACCGGGAATGGGCCGCGGTCGCGACCCTCTTCTTCGCGCTGGCGCCGCGGGCCTTCGACTGGGAGATCGCCGGTGGCGGCCTGACGCGGTCCTTCGGCTTCCTCTTCGCGATCCTCGCGATCAACCAGGCCTACCGGCTATACGAACGGCCAACGGCCTTGAGGGCGGCCGCGCTCGCCGCTGTCTGGGCCCTGGCGCTGCTCTCCCACCCGGAGATGGGCTGGTTCGCGACCTTCTCCGGCGCCGCCTTTTTCCTCGCCTTCGGCCGCTCCCGGCGCTCCCTCGCCTTCACGGGTCTCGCCGCGCTCGGCGCCGCGATCCTGGTGGCGCCCTGGCTGGTGACGGTCCTCGGGGAGCACGGGCTTGGGCCCTTCATCTCCGCCATTCAGACGGGCGGCCGCTCCGTCCTCAGCCCGCTGGCGCTCCTCCTCTTCGACTTTACGGTGGAGCCCTTCTTCCCCCTGATCGCCGCCCTCGGCCTGCTCGGCATCATCGCGAGCATCGGCGACAGACGTTACCTGCTGCCGGCCTGGCTCTGCCTCATGTTCATCCTCGATCCGCGCAAGGCCTGGACGCTCAGCATGGTGCCGCTGGCGATGCTGGCCGCCGTCGGCTTCTTTCAGGTCCTGCTGCCGCAGATGGAGAGGGCTCTGGCGCACTGGCGGGCGACCAGCGGCACCGAGCCCCGGTTTCGTATGCGGGTGGTGAGCGGCACCCTGATGATCATCGCTCTCTACGGCGTGATCTCGGCGATCGGCTCCATGAGGGAGGATGCGACGCCGTTGATCGCGCTGTCGCCGGGCGAGCGCGAGACGATGGCCTGGGTCCGCGGGCACACGGCGCCGGAGAGCAGGTTCCTGGTCATCTCCGGCAGCACCCAGAGCCCCTGGACCGACGCCCGCTCCGAGTGGTTCCCGGCGCTTGCCGACCGCGTAAACGAAGCGACCCTGCAGGGCAGAGAATGGCCCGGCGGCCGCAAAGGCCTGGCGGAAAGCCACGCTCGCTACTTCGACCTCCAGGCCTGCGCTGACGGCACCGCTTCCTGTCTGGAGGATTGGGGCAGCCGCTACGGGCTTACCTTTACGCACGTCTACGTGCCGAAGCAGGACGACCGGCTAACCAAAACCGGTGTCGACAGCAAAGTCACCGATCGCGAGCGGGATTGCTGTGCCGCGCTGCGCAACTCGCTCGCCGGCGCGGCCGACTTCCGCCTCGTCCACGACGGCATGGCGGCCCAGGTTTTCGAGCGGCGTCCGGCCGCACGAACGCTTGCCGTCCCTACGAATCTTGAAGAGTCTTTTTCTCCCTAAGGGAAAACCCTTCAGACAAGGCTGATCGCAGCTGACTAATAGTCTGGGACCAGAAATTAAGACGACGGTTTGGGGCTCGACCAAGGGGCCGGTCCCGAAGAGATGGAGGTGTCGCCTAGAGACCGCAGAGCCGTCCCATCAGGGATTCATAGGCTAGGCGAAGGCAAAGGATTGCCGAAGCCGCACGTGCGTCAGGCCCAGGACAGGATGCCCTATCGATTCGAGTGTCCCCGCCAGAGATGGGGGCGCCGAAGCAAACAAGGAGATTCCATTGCAGCTGATTAACTCTTTCATCACGAACCTGACTGTCCGGCTCACCTCTCTTCGCCAGGAAGCGCACGAGGAAGGACAGACGCTGGTCGAGTACGGGCTGATCCTCGCCCTCATGAGCGTCGTACTCGCCGGTGTTCTCATCACCCTGGAAGACAGCGTTACCGGCGTCTTCAACGACGTCGTCGCGGCCCTCAGCTAATCCCGACTTGCGCAGCTCTGGAGGCGCCCCGGCAAGCCGGGGCGCCTCCTTTTCCAAGAGAAAGAGCGAGATAGAAGGGCTTGCCGGAGCCGTACGTGCGCCGAGCCCAGGAAAGGATGCCTAATCGATTCGGGTGTCCCCGCCAGAGATGGGCGCCGAAGGAAACCAGGAGATTCCATTGCAGCTGATTAACATCTTCATCACCAGCCTGACCCTCCGCCTCGGCTCGCTCCGCCAGGAAGCGTTCGAGGGAGGCCAGACGCTGGTCGAGTACGGGCTGATCCTCGCTCTCATGAGCGTTGTACTCGCCGGTGTTCTCATTACCCTGGAGGGCAGCGTAACCGACCTCTTCAACGACGTCGTCGCGGCACTCAGTTAACCCCGACAAGCGCAGCGCTAGAGACGCCCGGCCTGCCGGGCGTCTCCTTTTTTCGGAACGAATCCAATATTGCCAGGCGGGATGGACGAGGGCCTGTAATGCCGCGCATATAACTGCCGAAGATCAGTATGGAGAAGGGATGCTTCTCCGCAAATCAGTTTGACTGACCAACGGAGGACGGGAGAAATGAGCCGACAAGCAACCGCGATCAATCCAGGGCGAACCAATCGCCGCTTCATCATGCCTGCCTTCGTCCTCGGACTGATCGGGGCCGTTTTGATTTACGTCGCCTTCTCGTGCGGCGAGTCCACGGGCCCCGCGACCATCCCGGGAACGCCCGTGGTGGTGGCGAAGGAGAACATCCCCGCCCGGACGACGATCACTCAGTCCATGCTCGAAGTGCGCCTGGTGCCGGAGGACGTGAAGAGCGAGCTCTCTTACACGGATACGGCGGCGGTTGTCGGCCAGCGAACCCGCTTCCAGATCTCGGCCAACGAGCAGGTGCTGCCGAGCAAGCTCGTCCCGCTCGGCTCGGCGATGGGAGCGACGAACCGCTCACTCTCCTTCATCGTGCCGCAAGGCCAGCACGGCTTTGCGATCTCGGTTAGCCAGGTAGTCAACGCCGGCGGCCTCGTCCTGCCGGGCGACTACGTCGACGTCATCGTGGTCTACGACATCGAGTTTCAGTCGAGCGCCGACCCGAACGACCGCGAAACCGCGGACTCCTACTTCGTCCACACGCTCTTCCAGAACGTCGAGGTGCTGGCTGTCGAGCAGGGGATCGTCGATATCGTCCCCGAGGCGACGCCGACCACGGGCAGACAGCGCGTGCGCAACACCGAGGAGCCGGCGAACCCGGAGGCCGCGACCGTAACGCTGGCGCTGACGCCGGACCAGGTGCAGACCGTCTACCTGGCCGAGAGCAACGGCCGCATCCGTCTCTCCGTCCGGCCCTTCGGCGAGTCTGACGAGCCGGCCATCGACTACCAGATCGAGCCCGACCTCTTCCCAGCGAACCTCGAGAACCCGTTCCTGCGCTAGTAGCGGCTGACCCGAAGGATAGGAGTAAGCCCTTGCCGAAGAATCTTGAAGTCGTCGTCGTCGACCGGACGTCAATAGCCGGGCGGATACCAACCGCGCTCTCTCCCTGAGTCACTTCACGGTCTCGGGCGAAGCCGGCTACGGTATCGACGCCGTGAGCATGGCGAAGGAAAAGGACCCGGACGTAATCGTCCTGGCGATGGAAGAGCCGGTTGCCCGCGCCGCCCAGGCGATGAGCTCGCTGGCCGACGCTCTGCCGAACACGCCGATCATCGTCTATTCGAGCCTCTCCGACGCCGTGTCGGTACGACGGGCGATGGTCTCGGGCGCTCGCGACTACCTGGTCAAGCCGCCGCGGCCGGAGGAGCTGGCGCGGGCGATCTACAGCGTTCTTGAGCAGGAGGAGCGACGCCGCACCCGCCTGACCGGCGATACCGCCTCGACGGCGGCGCGCGGCACCGTGATCACGGTCTTCGGCGCCAAGGGCGGGATCGGCAAGACGACGATCTCCACGAACCTCGCTGCCGCCTTGCAGAAGAACACGGACAGCTCCGTGGCGATCGTCGACATGGACACCCGTTTCGGCGACGTCGCGATCATGATGGACGTCGTGGTCGAGTTCAGCATCGCCGACGTCGGCCGCAACATCGATACGGTGGACCGGGAATCGATAAGCGACTACCTCGTCCGCCACAGCAGCGGTGTGGAGATCCTGCCGGCGCCGCTCCACCCGTCGGAGTGGGGCGCCCTCCACCGCCAGCACATCGGCAAGGTCATCGACCTCCTGTCGCAGACGCGCGACTACGTGATCGTCGATACGCCCGGCGCCTTCAACGAGCTCGTGGCAACGGCGCTGGAGGCGGCCCACATCATCCTGCTGGTTACGAGCATGGACATTGCCAGCATCAAGGACACGGCGCTGGCGCTGGAGATGCTGCGGGCGGCGTCCGTGCCGGAGGACAAGGTCAAGCTGATCATCAACCACTCGACCTCGTCGAACAGCCTGCGGCCTGAAGACGTGGAGCGCGTGCTCGAGTACGAAGTCTACTGGCGGATCCCGCACGACGTCGCCGTGAGCAGCAGCAACCAGCTGGGCCAGCCGATCATCCTGGCGAAGCCGTACGCGCGCGCTTCGCGGGCGATCACGGACATTGCCTTTAGCCTGGCCGGTCTGAGGCGAGAGCGTCGAGGCTTCCTCGATCGCGTCCTGAACCGATAGAAGACCAATCGAGAGAGTAGCCTTGAGGAGGAACCTTCCGTGAACGACTCGATGGGCCAGCGCCGGCCACCTTTTACCCCGCCTTCTGCTCGAGGGCAGGCGACGCGAAACCCGCTCTTGCAATCGAGTGAGGCGTTCAACGAACTGAAGTTCCGCCTCCACCAGCGCCTGATCGAGGAGCTTGACCCGTCGAAGATCGACGGCGGCGAAGGTCAGAAAGCACGCGAGGTGGTCGAAAGCGCCGCCCGCGCCGTCGTGGCCGCCGAGATGCCCGGCGTCGTCGGCTTCAGCCGCGACGAGCTCATCGCCGCGGTCTGCGACGAGATCCTCGGCTTCGGCCCGATCGAGCCCCTCCTCCACGACGAGACGGTCTCCGAAATCATGGTCAACAGCCCGGAGACGGTCTACTTCGAGAAGGACGGCCGTCTCTACCTGAGCCCGATCCGCTTCCGCGACGCCACCCATATCATCCGGATCGTCGAGCGCATCCTCGCTCCCCTCGGCCGGCGTGTCGATGAGTCATCGCCGATGGTCGACGCCCGCCTGCCGGACGGCTCGCGTGTCAACATCATCGTCCCGCCAGTGGCGCCGAAGAGCCCGACGATCACGATTCGAAAGTTCCGCGCCGACAAGATGACGACGGAAGACCTGATCGGTGTCGGCTCCTTTACCCAGGAGCTGGCGGACTTTCTCCGAGCCTGTGTCCAGGCACGCCTCAATACAATCATCTCTGGTGGCACCGGCTCCGGTGAGACCACGCTCCTCAACGCCCTCTCCGGCTACATCCCGGACACGGAGCGAATCGTCACGATCGAAGACCCGACGGAGCTTCGCCTCCAGCAGGCCCACGTGGTGACGCTGGAAGCGCGCCCTGCCAGCCTGGAGGGGCGCGGCGAGGTGACTCAGCGCGAGCTGGTCCGTAACTCGCTGCGTATGCGGCCGGACCGCATCGTCGTCGGTGAGGTCCGCGGCCCCGAGGCCTTCGACATGATGCAGGCGATGAACACGGGCCATGAAGGTTCGATCAGCACGGTCCACGCGAACACGCCGCGTGACGCGATTGCCCGGATCGAGAACATGATCCTCATGGCTAACCTGGACTTGCCTTCGCGAGCGATCAGGGAGCAGATCGCATCCGCGATCCACGTTGTAGTCCAGATCGCCCGCATGTCAGACGGCACCCGCAAGCTAACCAATGTCAGCGAAGTCTCAGGAATGGAGGGCGAAGTGGTTACGGTGCAAGATATCTTCCAGTTCGACCAGACCGGCCTCGATCCGGAGGGAAGGGTCAAGGGCCACTTCCGTTCCACGGGCATCCGGCCCCGGTTCGCGGAGAAATTCGAGAGTCTCGGCATCCACGTCGCGCCAGGCCTCTTCTCCGGGGTAGCAGCCTGAGATGGATATTCTCGCTCTAGCCACTGCACTGACCGTGATGGCGGCGATCGTCGTCGGCCTCCTCGCTTTGCACCGGTCGACGGCGTCGCCGCGCTCAGACCTCGATCGCCGCCTCGGCAGTATATTGGCCGAGACCTCCGAACTCGAGCCGTCGATGGCCGAGCACGAGGCACTGCGGCCGGGAAGGACCGGCGACACGCCGATTATCCGTTCGCTCCTCGAAGGCCATGCCTGGACGGCGAACATGGCTTCCCGCCTCGAGCGTGCCGACATTAAGCTCACGGTTACGGAGTTTGTCGCCCTGCGGATCTTCGTCGGCCTCATGCTTACCCTGGCGCCGCTGCTCCTCCTTGGCACGACGCCCGTTGGCCTCGCCGTTATCGCCCTGGCGCTCGCGGCCGGCTCGCTGCTGCCGATGTACTACGTGGGCTTTGCCCAAGCACGTCGACTCAACATGCTAAACGAGCAGCTTGCGGAGGCCCTGACCATGCTCGCGAACTCGCTGAAGTCCGGCTTCGGCCTAATGCAGAGCATGGACATGGTTGCCCGAGAGCTCGACCATCCGATATCGACCGAGTTCCGCCGTACGCTCTACGATATTAACGTCGGTTCCTCAACAGAGGATGCCTTGAAGAGCCTCGCGGCACGCAATGGCAGCGATGATCTCGACATCGTCATCACGGCGATGCTGATCCAGCAGGGCACCGGCGGCAACCTGGCCGAGATCCTCGAGAACGTCTCCCACACGCTTCGAGAGCGGGTGCGGATCCGCGGCGAGATCAAAACGATGACGAGCCAGCAGATGCTGACCGGCTGGGTGATTGGCGGCCTGCCCGTCGCCATGATAGGTCTGTTTTCTCTGATCAACCCGAGCTACATAGCAATCCTGTTCGAAGAGACCGTAGGCAACGTGATGCTGGTCATGGCGGGGATGTTGGAACTCTTCGGCATCCTCTTGATCAAGCGCATTCTCGCGATCGAGGTCTAGAAATGCTGATACCCATAGCCGTCATCGTCGTCTTCCTCGCTGTCGCCACTCTCGTCCTCGGCCTGCTCTGGCGGGAGGAGAGCCCCATGGCGGCCCGAATGTCATCGATCAGAGGCGAGGGCGGTGTCAGCGCTTATGAAACCGGCTCCGGAGTAGAGCCTTTGGGCGCGCGAGTCTTCGGCCCCATGGGTCAGGCAGTCGGCCGCAAGCTGGCATCCCTCCTCCCGACCCGTTGGCTCCACTACGTCGACCACCGGCTGGTCCAGGCGGGACAGCCGGTAACAACCACGGGCTTCCTCTTCGCGACCTTTCTGGTAGAGGCGCGCTGGCCTTTGGCTTAACAATAGCCCTCTCCTCTGGCGGCCTGGCGGGCAAGGGTTTGCTTATTCCACTCGGGGTCGGCGGCTTCGGCCTCCTGCTGCCTCGAATTTGGCTCGAGAACCAGGTCAAGCACCGACAGAAGCAGATCTTGAAGAGCTTGCCGGATGCGTTCGACCTGATCACGACCTGCGCCGAGGCCGGCCTTGGCCTCGACGCAGCCCTCGCCAAGGTCGCCGAGAAGGTGGAAGGGCCCTTCGCCGAGGAGCTCACCATCACGCTGCGGGAGATCTCGCTCGGCAAGCTGTGGCGCGATGCGCTGCACGAGATGGGTGCCAGGACCGGCGTCCGCGACTTGATTTCGTTCATCAACGCCATCGTCCAGGCGGAATCGATGGGGACGAGCATCGCTGCCGTCCTCCGCGTCCAGGCGGAGACGATGCGCACACGGCGGCGACAGCTGGCGGAGCAGGCAGCCCAAAAGGCCCCCGTGAAGATGGTCTTCCCGCTGGTTCTCTGCATTTTTCCAACCCTTTTCATCGTCATCCTGGGCCCGGCTGGCATTACGCTATATGAGCAGCTCGTCACGCGAGAATAGGGCGGAATGATAGACCACAACGCAAGCAGGGGACCATCCTCGGCGAGGCGATTGAAGTAGCGTCGACAGCGACGAAGCCGGTCCGCGGCCGCCTCGGGCGCGACTACTTCGCCGCCGGCCAAGGCCTGCTCTTCAAGCGCTGCTCCTCCCTCCACACCCTCTTCATGCAGTTTCCGATCGACATCGTCTTCATGGATCGCCGCGGCAAGGTCCTCAAGTCGGCGCCGGGCGTGACGCCTTTCAAGCTGGTTCGGGCGCCGCCGCGCGCTCATTACGCCCTGGAGCTGCTGGTCGGCGCGATCGACGGCTCGAAAACCCGCGCCGGCGATCACCTCCGGCTCGTCGAGGAGGAGGAGCAGCTCGGCGCCTAGCTCTCGCGGCGAGCGCGGGCGCGAAGCTCGTAAAGGCGCGTGAGGGCCTGGATCGGCGCCATCTCGTCGGGGTCGAGGTCGGCCAGCGCCTGGTCGAGGCCGGAGGAGCTGCCTACCAGGGGAAGCTGCTTTAGCGCCTCGCTCGCCGGCAGGTAGCCGGCGTTCGGCGCCGCCCTGTCCTCCTCCTCCAGCGCTCCCAGCACCTCCCGCGCCCGCTCGATTACGGACGCCGGCATGCCGGCGAGCTCCGCCACGTGGATGCCGTAGCTGCGGTCGGCGCCGCCGGGGAGGATGCGATAGAGGAAGACGACGCGTCCCTCCTGCTCGGTGACGGCGACGCTGAAGTTGCGCAGGCGCAGCAGCAGATCGGCGAGGCGGGTCATTTCGTGATAGTGGGTGGCGAAGAGGGTCTTTGCGGCGCGCTCCGGCCGGGCGTGGAGATGCTCGACGACGGCGCGGGCGATGGCGAGGCCGTCGTAGGTGCTGGTGCCGCGGCCGACCTCGTCGAAGACGACGAGGGAGCGGCGCGTGGCGTTGCGGAGGATGGCGGCGGTCTCGATCATCTCGACCATGAAGGTCGACTCACCGCGGCTGAGGTCGTCCTGAGCGCCGATCCGCGTGAAGATGCGGTCGACGACGCCGATGCGGGCCGCGGCGGCCGGCACGAAGCTGCCGACCTGGGCGAGAAGGGCGATCAGCGCCACCTGGCGCAGATAGGTCGACTTGCCGGCCATGTTGGGGCCGGTGACGAGGACGATCTGGCAGTCGCTCGTGTCGAGGGCAACGTCGTTCGGCACGAAGTGGCCCTCGCCGATGCCGCGCTCGACGACCGGGTGGCGGCCGTCGCGGATGATCACCGCCTCGCCGTCGTCGACCTCGGGCCGGACGTAGTCATTACTCGCCGCCGTCTCCGCGAGGGCGCTAAAGACGTCGAGCTCCGCCACCGCCGTGGCGACGGCGCTGAGGCCGCGGTCGGCTGCCGCGAGCTGGGCGCAAACCCGCTGGAAGAGCGCGACTTCTAAGTCTGCAACGGTGCCGCGGGCGCCGAGGATCCGCTCCTCGAGCTCCTTGAGCTGGGGCGTCACGTAGCGCTCGGCGCCGACCAGCGTTTGGCGGCGCTCGTAGTCGGCCGGGGCGAGGTCGCGGTTGGCGTTGCTGACCTCGATGTAGTAGCCGAAGACGCGGTTAAAGGCGACGCGCAGGCTGCGGATGCCGCTGCGCTCGCGCTCCCCCGCTTCCAGCGCCGCCAGGGCGTGCCGGGCGTCGCCGGCGAGGTCGCGCGCCGCGTCGAGCTCCTCCGAGAAGCCGGCGCGGATGACGCCGCCCTCGCCGAGGGTCGGTGCCGGGTCGGCGTCGATCGCGGCCTCTAGCAAGGCGGCGCCCTCTCGCGCCACAGCGAAGGCGGCGCCCTCGGTAGGCGCGTCGGCGGCGGCGAGAAGCCGCGGGTAGACGGCGAGGCCGCGCCGGAGGCCGGCGAGGTCGCGCGGCGCTGCCGAGCCGGCGACGACGCGGCCGACGATCCGCTCGATGTCCGGCAGGTCGCGCAGGAGGTCGCGAACGTTGGCGCGGCGCATGCCGTCGGCGACGAAGGCCTCGACGCGATCGAGGCGCTCGTTGATCGCGGCAACGTCTATCAAGGGCTGGCCGAGCCAGCGGCCGAGGAGGCGGCCGCCCATCGCCGTCCGGGTGGCGTCGATCACGTCGATGAGCGAGCCCTGGCGCGAGCCGTCGCGCAGCGAGGTGAAGAGCTCGAGGTGGCGGCGGGCATTCGCGTCGAGGACGAGGAGGCGGGCAGGGCTGAAGACGCGCAGGTCGCGCACGCTGGCGAGGGCGGCGCGCTGGTTCTCGCCTAGGTATGCGAGCACGGCGCCGGCGGCGGCGGCGGCGCTCTCCTGGCCGCGCAGGCCGAAGCCGTCGAGCGAGGTGACGCCGAAATGCTCCCGCAGCAGGCGGTCGCCCTCCCCGACCGCGAAGAAGCGCGGGTCGAGCTCGGTGCGGTGCTCGTCGAAGGGCGGCGGCAGGTCTTGGTTCGGCGCGACGAGAACCTCGGCCGGCGCGAGGCGGATGACCTCGCGAGCGAGCTCGCCCGCGGCGACCGTGGCCGCCCCGAACTCCCCCGTTGTTATGTCAACGTATGCGATGCCCTGCCCTTCCGCCCGCGGCGGCGCCAGCGCGGCGAGGTAGTTGTTGGTCGCGGCGCTGAGGAGCGCCTCCTCGACGACAGTGCCGGGCGTCACGACCCGGACGACCTCGCGCCGGACGAGGCCCTTCGCCTGCTTCGGGTCCTCGGTCTGCTCGCAGATCGCGACCTTGAAGCCGCAACCGACGAGCTTGCGGAGGTTGGCCTGGAGGGCGTGATGGGGCACGCCGGCGAGGGGGACGCGGAGGTTCTTGCCCATCGGCTTCGAGGTCAGCGTTATGTCGAGCTCCCGTGCGACGAGCTTGGCGTCGTCGTCGAAGGTTTCGTAGAAGTCGCCGAGGCGGAAGAAGACGATCGCCTGGGGAAAACGGCGCTTGATATCGAGGTACTGGCGGCGGATCGGCGTCGTCGTCATCGGCCGGGCGCGGCGAGTGCGAACATCTGCCCTAGTCTAAGCGATCGGCCGGCGGCCGTCAGCGGTCAGACGCCCGAAACCCAGCACTCGGCGGGCTGGACGGCGATGAGCTCGGGCGCCTCGCCGAGGCTACTGAAGTCACCCTCGAATTCGGTGGTAGAGCGGGCGCAAGACCAAGTGCCCCGTGAGCGCTCCAAAGCCCCAGCCGACCAGGGTCGCGTCGGAGTCGGGGGTGGAGCCGGAGACGAGAGCGAGCAGAACGAGGATGGCGAAACCGACGGTCTCTGCACCAAGGAGACCCCAACCAAGCCAGGCCAACAGGCCCGCAACTGTCTCGCGATGTTCTCCGAGAGAAGCGCCTATGAAGCCCCATTGGCCGCTCACGTCGTCATCCCAGGGGACATCGAACTCGACATCGCACCGAGAGGAGTACTTGGAGTCGGCGCGAACCTCCGTCCCGCATTCCGGCACCTAAGCGCCATCGCTACCCTGACACCTCGTACACGCGTCGGATTATAGGTTGCCGGCGACACGGCGCGTTGACGCGAGGAGCAGTGCGGCGAGTGCGAGCATCTAACGTGAAGCGATGGTCCAGGCGGCAGACAGCGGTCAGACGTCGAAGTAGAAGAGGCGCGTGTTGCCCATCCGCCGCAGCAGCGCCGGCGTGGCGCTGAGGACGGCGAGGGCCGCGGCGTCGACGGGCGGCGACGCCATCGGCCGTTCAGCGCTCCGCCGGCTGGACGGAGACGGGCTCCGGCGCCGGCCCGAGGCCGGCCTCGAAGCGGTCGACGATCCGGACGGCGGCCGGCGCGATCTCGCGGCAGGCGTCGCAGCGGACGCAGAGGGCGTCGTCGATCGAGTAGGCGCCGTCCGTGAGGCTGATCGCCGCCGTTGGGCAGTAGTCGGCCGCCTTCGCGAGGTCGCCATCCTGGCCGGCGACCTCATAGCGGATCAGGCCCTTGCAGACCCGCGTCGGGCAACGGCGGCCGTAGATGTGCTCGTTGAGCTCTTCGGTAAACCAGTCGAGGGCGTTGACGACGACGGTCGGCGCCGCCTGGCCGTGGATGCAGTTCGAGTAGCGCAGGGTGGCTGCAAGGAGGCGGAGCTTGCCGGCGTCGGACTCGCGGCCGCCGCCGCGCTGGATGCGGCGCAGGATCTCGACCAGGCGCTGGGTGCCGCCGTGGCAGGTGGTGCAGCGGCCGCAGGACTCGTCCTCGAGGAACCACTCGAACTGGGCGCAGAGGTCGACGACGCAAGCGCTATCGTCGAGGAAGACGAGGCCGCCGCCGCCCATCGCCGCCATGCCGTTTTCTTTGAAGGCCTCGGGCTCGAGCGGCAGATGGAGGACGAACTCGGGAACGATCGCGTTCAGCGGTCCGCCGGGCTGGAGTGCCTTGAAGCGCCTGCCGTCGGGCGGGCCGCCGCCGCAAATCTCAAAAGCCTCGCGGACGGTTGTCTGCATCGGCAGCTCGAAGCAGCCGGCGCGCTGGACGTGGCCGGAGAGGCTGAAGATCATCGTGCCGGCGTTGCGGCCGGTGTCGATCTCAAGGTAGCGCTCGAGGCTGTTGCGCATCAGCCAGGCGACGGAGTGATAGCTCTCGACGTTGTTGACGTTACTGCCCTGACCGAAGACACCGGCGGCGGCCGGGAAGGGCGGTCGCAGCTTCGGCATGCCGCGCGCGTCCTCGATCGAGGCGATGAGGCCGGACTCCTCGCCGCAGACGTAGCTACCGGCACCGCGCACGACCTTGAGGTCGAAGGCGAAGTCGCGGCCGAGGACGCCCTCGCCGATGACGCCGCGCTCGCGTGCCTGCTCGACTGCCTTCTCCATGCGCTCGACGGCGAGCGGGTACTCGTCCCGGATGTAGACATAGCCGCGCTCGGCGCCGGTGGCCCAGCCGCCGATCGCCATGCCCTCGATCAGCGCGTGGGGGTCGCTCTCAAGGGTCATGCGGTTCACCCAGGCGCCCGGGTCGCCCTCGTCGGCGTTGCAGACCATCGCCTTCGGCGTCGTCGTCGAGGTACGGAGGAACTCCCACTTGCGACCGGTGGGGAAGTCGGAGCCGCTGCGTCCGCGCAGGCGCGAGCCCGACGCCTCGGCGATGACCTCCTCCGGCGTCATGCCGAGGGCGCGCTCGAGGCCGGCGTAGGCGCCGCGGGCGATCGCGTCGTCGATGCTCTCGGGGTCGATCAGGCCCATGTCCTGCATCAGGCGCCGCTCCTGGATCGCCCACCAGGGGTGGTCGTGCATCCGCCGGAGGTCGTCAGCGCCGCTGAGAGCGCCGAGGAGCCAGATGTTGGCCAGCTCACCGCGCTCGAGGACGGCCGCGACGAAGGCGGCGGCGCTATCGGCCTCGACGTGCTGATAGAGGACGCGGGCGCCGGGAGCCTGCCCTGAGCCTGCCGAAAGGGGCAGCGCGAGCTCGACCGTGGGGCCGGCGAAGGAGAGGCCGTTGCCACCGACCGTGACGACGTCGGCGTCGTGGCCGCGAGCGGCCACGACGCCGCGCAGGGCGGCGAGCGTCTCGCGGGCGCCGACGGCGATGGTCGAGGTGTCGAGGGCGACGGCGAGCCGGGGACGGTCGCGTGCCTCGAGGCGAAGACGGGCCGGTTCTGCCGCGGCGACGAGGTCGGCGTAGCTAGGCATCGCCGCTCGTGGCGCTCTTCAGCCGGCGCGCGAGCTCGACCGTCGTCGCCGCCGTCAGGGGACCGACGACCTCGCCATCGACCCAGACCTGGGGGGCGTTGTCGCAGGTGCCGTTGCACTGGCCGAGATGGAGCCCGAGGCGGTTGTCGGCGCTGCTCTCGCCCATGGCGCAGCCGAGGAGGCGCTCGAGGACGAGGCGGACGTTCTCGCCGCCTTTGATATAGCAGGCGGGGCCGCTGCACCAGGAGACGAGGGTCTCGGGCGGCGGCGTGAGTCGGAACTCGGAGTAGAAGGTCAGGGAGCCGAAGACCCGCGCCTCCGGCAGGCGCAGCTGGCGCGAAACGGCGCCGATCGCCGCGGCGGGGACGTAGCCGTAGCGGTGCTGGACGCGGTGCAGGGCCTCGAGGAGGTCGCCCTCGCCGGGAGCGAGGCCTTCGAGCAGGGCCGTGACTTCGAGAGTGGCCTCGTTAACATCGCCGCTGCCGCGAAAGCTGGTCACGAATCCACTATAGGTGCGGCGTAAGAGACGGTAAAGCGACGGCGGCCACGAGCCGGGGGCGCCGCGCCCTAGTCCGTAGCGATGACGGGCGCCGAGCGCCCCCAGTCCTCGATCGCCATGCGGGCGACGGCGTCGCCCATGCGGATCGAGTAGTTCTGGCCGCGGTCCTCGGGGTAGATCTGCTGCATGTTCGCGAGGTAGAGGCCGGGCACGGGCGTGCGGTGGTCGGGCAGGTCGTCGCGGTAGTGGCGGCGGATCACCGGCTGGGCGTTGGGGCCCTTGAAGACCCAGCGGTCGACGATCCAGTCGCGATTGAAGCGCGGGTTGAGCTTCTCGAGGTGGGGCAGATAGAGGTCGTCGAGCTCCGCGTCGGAGAGGCTGAACCAGGGGTGGTTCGGCGTCAGGTAGTTCGAGAGGTAGACGAGGTTGAGGCCGCCGTAACGTTCTTTGTCGATGAGGTTCGTGTGCTCGATCAGGGCGATGAACGGCGTCTCCTCGTCGCTGATGTTGAGCCAGTAGATCGGCGAGAGCGATTCCTTCAGCGCGAGGACGTAGCACAGGGCCCACTGCCAGCGCGCCGCCGTCACGCGACGCTCGTACTCGGCGCCTAAGTCCGGCGCCAGCGGCAGGAAGCGCTCCGACGGCACGCAGGCGACCACGGCGTCGGCCGGCCACTCGCGGCCGTCGCTGAGGCGCAGGCCGCTGGCGCGGCCGTCCCTGGTCTCGACCTTCGCGACCGGCTGCGAGGTCTCGACCTGGACGCCGCCGTCGCGGACGCGGCGCTCGAGCTCGCGGATGTAGACGCCGAAGCTGCCGTTCAGATAGCCGAGCTTCTCCTTCTGCTGGGGGCCGGCGCCGCGGGAGGCGAAGCGGAGGTGGATCTTGCTCCAGAGCCAGGCCATCGCTACTTCTTCCGCCTGGTCGGCGAACTTGCCCCGCAGGAGCGGCCCCCAGATCACGTCGAGGCCGCGCTGGCCGACATTGCGGCGCAGCCACTCCCAGGCCGTCACCTCCTCGAAGCGGTGCCACTCCTTCTGGCGGCGCAGGTAGAGGCCGACGAGGCCGAGGCGAACACGGTCGATCAGGGGCAGGGGCTTGAAGCGCAGCAGGTCCATCGGCGTGACGAAGTCCCAGATCCGGCCGCCGTGGAAGAAGCCGACGTTCGAGTCGTTCCAGACGAGATCGTCGCCGAAGCCGAGCTCGTTTATGAGGTCGATGATCGTCGTATCGGTCGTGAAGATGTGGTGGTAGAAGCACTCTAAAGGCTCGCCGCCGGCATCGAAGGTCCGGACGAGGCCGCCGAGCGCGGGGGACGCCTCGAAGAGGCCGACCTCGTGGCCGTCTTGCATGAGCCGGTAGGCGGCCGTGAGGCCGGCGACGCCGCCGCCGACGATCGCGACCCTCATTCGAGCACCCCCTCGGTCAGCGGCAAAGGCTCCACCGGCGGCGGCCGCGAGATGCCGAGGATGTCGTTGAGCGAGAGCCGGGCGAGCCAGAGGAGGCTAAAGCCGACGATGATCACCGGCCCGAGCAGAAGGATATGGAGGACGATGGCGTAGGCGGAGGCGGCGGCGCTGCCGACGCTGAAAAAGGCGAGCACTCTCTGCGTCGCCAGCTCGAAGGGGCCGATGCCGCCCGGCGAGGGGAGAATAGTCAGCGCCAGGTTTGCGGCGGCGGCGATGAGGAGATAGACGTGGAAGCCGACATCGAGGTCGAAGGCGAGGCCGACGAGCCAGTACATCGCGGCCTCGACCAGCCAGGAGGCGAGGGAGAGCAGCGCCGCCTGGAGCATGACCATGGGGCTGCGGATCGCGACGAGGCCTGACAAAAAGGCGTCGATCAGCTGCTCGACCTTCGCGGTGACGCGGTCAGGCATCAAGGCGGCGAGGGCGAGCACGAGGTGACGCGCCCGTGCCGGCGAGAAGGCGAGTGCCACGAGGACGGCGGTGCCGCCTGCGAAGGCAAGCGCCGTGAGGGCGCCGATGCCCTGGACGGCGGCGCCGGCACCGGAAAAGGCGGTCACGGCGGCGAGGATCGCCACGAGCGTGAGGCCGTCGAAAACGCGGTCGGCGGCCACCGTCCCGAGGGCGGCCGACTTGCTCAGCGACTCGCGCTGGCCGACGAGATAGGCGCGGACGAGCTCGCCGACGCGGCCGGGCACGACGTTGTTGGTCATGAGGCCGATGAGGACGACGGGGTAGAGGCGGGCGGTCGAGACGTCGCCGACCGGCCGCAAGAGCAGGCGCCAGCGCAGCGAGCGTAGCCAGAAGCCGGCGAAATAGAGGGGGACGGCCGCAAGCGCCAGGCGGTAGTCGGCGACTTTGAAGGCATCGTAGATCTCGCCGAAGTCGGTTCGGATGAGAAAGACGGTCAGGAAGGTCAGGCTGATGATCAGCCCGAGCCAGAAGCGCTTGCGGCGTAGCAATCCGGCCTCCGAGCCAGCAATTCGATCTCGAATAATACGGCCCTCAGTATAGTCACGGCTATCCGGCGGCGCTTCTGTAGCGAGTTGACAGCCGAATTGGCCCCGATATGATGACCTCACCCAGGTTCCAAGAAGGAGGCCCCAGCATGGCAATTCGCGGCTACGTCCTCATAGAGGCGGAGGTTGGCCGGTCGAAAGGCGTCGGCGAGGCGGTCCTCGCCTTGAAGCACACGGACGCGAAAGTCGCCAGCGTCGATACCGTGACCGGCCCCTACGACGTCATCGTTCAGATGGAGGCGGACGACCTGGACAAGCTGGGCAACTTCATCACGGACGGCATCCAGCGCATCGAAGGCGTGCAGCGCACGACCACCTGCCTCGCGGTCCGGCTGAGCTAGAGAGCGCCGACGCGGGCGCCGCCATGAATGTCGAGGCCATGATCAGCATCGAGGAGGCGCGGGCGCGCATTCTCGCGGTCGTCGAGCGCCTGCCTGCGGAGACGAAGGCCCTGGCCGAGGCCGGCGGCCAGGTGCTCGCCGAAGACGTCGTCTCGCCACTGACGATCCCGCCCCTGGACAACACGGCGATGGACGGCTACGCCGTGCGTGGCGCCGACACCGCGGCTGCCTCGGAGGCGGCGCCGGTGCGCCTGCGCGTCATCGGCGAGGTCGCCGCCGGCTATATCTACCCGGGCACGGTCGGCCCCGGCGAGGCGGTGCGGATCATGACCGGCGCGCCGCTGCCGCGCGGCGCCGACGCCATCGTCCCCTTCGAGGAGACGGACGAGCCGCCAGGCCGCGCCTTCGGCGCCTTCGCCAAGGGCCGCGACGCCGTCGGCGTCCTGAAGGCGGCGACGACGGGCGCCAACGTCCGTGACGCCGGCGAGGATGTGACCGAGGGCAGCCTCGTCCTGACGGCCGGCACCGAGCTCGGCGCGGCTCAGCTCGGCGTGCTCGCGTCCCTCGGCAAGGCGAAGGTCTCTGTCTACCGGCGGCCGGTCGTCGCCATCCTCTCAACCGGCGACGAGCTCCTCGACGCCGGCCAGCCCTACGAAGCGGGCCACATCTACGACAGCAACGCCGCCAGCATCGCCGCCCTCGTGACGGAGGCGGGGGGCATACCGAAGCGCCTCGGGATCGCCCGCGACACGGTCGAGGACCTGACGGCGAAGATCCACGCCGCTCTCGACGCCGACCTGATCGTCACCTCGGCCGGCGTCTCCCGCGGCGACTACGACGTGGTCAAGGACGTGCTCGTCCGCGAGGGCGAGGTCGACTTCTGGACGGTGCGGATGCGCCCCGGCAAGCCGCTCGCCTTCGGCGTCTTCCCGGCGGCGGGCGGCCGGCGCATCCCCCACATCGGTCTGCCGGGCAACCCGGTGAGCGCGATGGTGACGTTCGAGCTCTTCGGCCGGGCGGCGATCTTCCAGATGATGGCGAAGCAGGGCTGGCAGCGGCCGGCCCTGCGCGTGACCCTCGAAGAGCGGCTGGTCAACACGGACCCGCGCCGCTTCTACGCCCGCGCCATCGTCCGCGAGCGCGACGGCCGCTTCTACGCCTCGCTCACGGGGCCGCAGAGCTCCGGCATCCTCACCTCGATGGCGCTGGCGAACGCGCTTGTCGTCTGTCCCGAGGATCTGACCGGCCTCGACGCCGGCGCCGAGGCAGACGCGATCATGCTCGGGCCTGCCGTCAGGGAGTAGCTTTAAGCGATCAGAAGCCGCCAGAACCTCGCCGCGAAGCTACTGCGCTCCACCAGTTGGTCTGCGTGAAATCGATATGCAAATGTCTTACCATAGGATCTCATTTGTACTGTTCAAGGCGGCCCAGCCTCATAGACCAGATGTATACTTTGGTTGCCCTCTTACCTCGATAGACAGAGTCGTAATGTTCGAGGCTCAGGAGGAACACATCCGCATAAGTAGCCGTCTCGACGTACACGGCTATCCATGGTTCACATGCGAACGCTTTGCATGCATCGGTGACCTTTTCACGATCTCTGGCGAGAAAGAGATTCAGGTGGTCGCGCTCAGTACCGGCGTTGCGCGTTCGCGACTTGACCGTGCTGCCAAGTCGTTCACGGGTAGACGGGTTGAAGGCGACGATATCGATGCCGGTATGATCCACAAGCGTTACCTCGAACCCCGAGCGAGATAGCCAGTTGCAGATAAAGTACTCGCCAAAACGACCAATGATCGCCTGGTAACGGGTGCTCTTCGCGACCTCCACTTGCGTCTAATCTAGGACAGCAGCTCGTCGAGGACGGACTCGACGACGGCGGTGGGAACGTCGTCGCGGACGACGGGGCGGCCTACGCCCTCGAGCAAGACCCAGCGCTGGCCGCCGGCGACGACCTTCTTGTCGAGGGCGAGGGCGGCGACGATCCGCGCCCGGTCGAGGCCGGGTGGCGGCCGCAGCGGCAGGCCGGCGCGCTCGATCAGGCGGTTCTGGCGCTCGACCAGGGCCGGCGGCGTCAGGCCGATGCGCGCGCCGATCGCCGCCGCCGCTACCATGCCGATGCTCACGGCCTCGCCGTGGAGCAGGGCTTCGTAGCCGCCCGCCGCCTCGAAGGCGTGGCCGAGCGTATGGCCGTAGTTGAGGAGCTCGCGGACGCCGCCCGTCTCGCGCTCGTCCTCGCCAACGACCTCGCCCTTGATCCGGACGTTGCGGCCGATGACCGCGGTCGTCAGCTCCGGATCGAGGCCGAGGAGGTCGTCGAGGCGTGCTTCTAGGAGGTCGAGGAGGTCCGCGTCGCGGATCAGTGCGTGCTTTATCGCTTCGGCAAGGCCCTCGACGAGGGCGCGGTGCGGCAGCGTCTTCAGGGTGGCAACGTCGGCGACCACCGCTTTCGGCTGGTTGAAGAGGCCGACGATGTTCTTGGCGCCGGCCTGGTTCAGCGCCGTCTTGCCGCCGATCGCCGCGTCGACCATCGCCAGGAGGCTGGTCGGCGCCTGGACGTAGGCCAGGCCGCGCAGATAAGTCCCGGCGACGAAGCCGGCGAAGTCGCCGACGACGCCGCCGCCGAGGGCGACGATGACGTCGCGGCGCTCGGCCCGCTGCGACGCGAGCCAGTCATAGGCGCGGCCGGCCTCGGCGAGGCTCTTGCTGGCGTCGCCGGGCGGCAGGGTAAAGGCCGCAGTCTCCAGACCCTGGCCACGCAGGCTGGCGACGGCCGTCTCGCCCCAGGTCGAGAGGACGTTGGCGTCGCTGATCAAAAAGGCGCGACGGGCACCGGTCGCCCGCTTCGTGTGCTGGCCGAGGCGCTCGAGGGCGCCCCAGGCGACGTAGGCGGGGTACTCGCCACCGGTCGTGCGGACAAACGTAGTCGCGCCGGGCGCATCCGTGATCTGGGGCAGCCAGGGCGGCGACTGAGTCAGGGCGGCGGCGCGACCCGACCTCTCAAAGGCGCGCTCGCCGTAGCGCTCGTAGAAGCGCACGACCTCGTCCGCTACCTCAGCGGGCGAGAGGTAATCCGTGCTGATCACGGCGTCGGCGAGGGCGTAGACGGCGGCGCGGCGGGCCTTGAGGCGCCGGATCCGGGCGGCCGGATCGAGGCTGGCGAGCAGCGGCCGCTCGGCCGTGGTGGCATCGGCGAGACGCTCAACCACGGTCTCGACAGCGGCGTCGAGGCAGATGACAATGCCGGCCTCGACGATGGCGCGTCGCGTCGACTCGTCGAGGCCGCCGCCGCCGCCGGCAGCGACGACGATCTGCTGCCGCGGGCGCAGGGCCTCGAAGATCGCCGTCTCGCTGGCCCGGAAGGCCGCCTCGCCATCGCTCTCGAAGATCTCGCGCACGCTTCGGCCCGCCGCCGCCTCGATCAGGTTATCGCTGTCGACGGCCTGCCAGCCGAGGCGCTCCGCGACGAGCCTGGCGACCGTCGACTTGCCGCTGCCGGAGAAGCCGGTGAGGGTGATGCGCAGCGGTGGCGTCATCCGAAGGCGGACGGCTGGTCGCCGCGCGGGCCGATCGTCTCCCGGTAGGCCTCGAAGTTGCGCAGCGTCTCGCGCAGGTGGTCGCCGCCGAACTTCTCCAGCACCGCGTCCGCGAGGGTGAGGGCGACCATCGCCTCGCCGATGACGCCGGCGGCCGGCACGACGCAGACGTCGGCCCGCTCGTAGAAGGCGGGCGTGAGCTCGGCCGTGATCAGGTCGGCGGTCGGCAAAGGCCGCGGCAGGGTCGAGATCGGCTTCAGGGCGCCGCGGATGACGACCGCCTCGCCGTTGGTGACGCCGCCTTCGAGGCCGCCGGCCCGGTTCGAGGCGTGACGCCAGGGACGCTCCGGCCCCCACTCGGCCCGCGGCAGGATCACGTCCTGGACCTCGGAGCCGGGCAGGCGCGCCGCCGTAAAGCCGCCGCCAATCTCGACGCCCTTGACGGCCTGCATGCTCATGACTGCCTGGGCGAGGCGGCCGTCGAGCTTGCGGTCCCACTGGACGAAGCTGCCGAGGCCGATCGGCACGCCGGTGGCGCGCACCTCGAAGATGCCACCAACCGTGTCGAGGCCTTCGCGAGCGGCGTCGATCCGGGCCATGATCTGGGCCTCGACCGAAGCGTCGGCGCAGCGCACCGGCGAGGCCTCGACCTGGGCCCAGTCCGGCGGCTCCGGCGGTCGCGCCTCGATCTCGCCGACGGCTATGGTGTGGCTGTTGATCGTCAGGCCGAGCTCCTCGAGGAAGCGGCGGCCGACCGCGGCGGCGGCGACTCGCGCCGTGGTCTCGCGGGCGCTGGCGCGCTCGAGGACGGGCCGGACGTCGTCGAGGCCGTACTTCACGGCGCCGGCGAGGTCGGCGTGGCCGGGGCGCAGCGCCGTCAGGCGCTCGACCGCCTCGTCGATCGGCTCGACGGCCATGCGCTTGCTCCAGCCGGCGTTCTGGTAGTCGCGGTTCTCGATCCGCATGCCGATCGGGCCGCCGAGCGTGAGGCCGTGGCGGACGCCGCTGACGATCTCGGCGCGGTCGGTCTCGATCTGCTGACGCTGGCCGCGGCCGTAGCCCGCCTGGCGGCGGCGCAGGTGGCCGGCGATGTAGTCTTCGCTGATCGCGAGGCCGGCGGGCACGCCCTCGACGATGACGAGGAGGCCCTTGCCGTGCGACTCACCGGCCGTAAGGAAACGAAAGTGCATGCCTCAGGCCCTCCTCATCGCCTCGTCCTGCCAGGGCAGGGGCTCGATCGCCGTTAGCCTGCCGTCGTCCGCGGCCGCGAAGCGCCCGGCCGTTAGCTCGATGAAGTCCGGCGCCGCGGTCTCCTCCCAATCGATGTGCTCGACCAGGCTCCTGTCGATGCGGGTGCTGAGGATGCAGAGCGCGTCCGCCCGACCGCCCTCGCCGCGAAAGGAAGTGTATACGTCGATCTGGACGCGGTCGAGCTTCAGGTTCGGCACGTCGTAAAGGGCCATCTCGGCCAGCTTCATCGTGATCTTCATCCCCTCGGCCAGGGGGCTGCTGGTCTCGACGCGGCGGCCGTCGACGAGGGCGGACTCACCCTCGGCGCTGCAGCTCAGGCGCGTGCCGGTCGCGTCGACGTCGACGATTACCGCCGTCTGGACGCCGTGCCAGAGGAGGGCCGGCGTGCCGCGCGGCACCCGCTCCGTGTGCCAGCGCTCAACCTCCGCATCGAGGAGCTGGCGGATCGCGTCGACGTCACCGGCGGCGACGAGGCCGCGCCAGTGCATCTGCGCCCGGGTCTCCTGGACGATGGCGTAGGCGATGAACAGGACGATGAGGAGGATGATCAGGATACCCCACTCCATGGCTTACTCCATCGCCGCCAGGGCCGCACGGGCGGCGTTTCGCATGATGTCGACCGGCGGCTCGCGGCCGGTCCAGATCCGCACCGCCGCCGCCGCCTGGAGGACGAGCATCTCGAGGCCGCTGATCGGCCGGCCGCCCGCCTCTCGCGCCTGGCGCAGGAAGGCGGTCTCCGCCGGGTTGTAGATCAGGTCGTAGGCCCAGGCGCCGGCCGGGATCAGGTCCTCCGGCAGGGGCGACAGGCCCTCGGTCTCTGTGCGGCGCATGCCGACGGTGGTGCAGTTGACGATCAGGCCGGCGGCGGCGCAGGCGGCCTCGAGATCATCGTGGAGGGTGATCGCTTCGACCGGGATGCCGCGGCTATCGAGGGAGGCGATGAAAGCGTCGACGTTCTCGCGCGAGCGCCCGGCGACGGCCACCGAGGCTACGCCTGCCTCGATCAGCGCGTAGGCGACGGCGCGGGCGGCGCCGCCGTTGCCGATGAGGACGACGCGGAGGCCCGCCGGCCGGCAGCCGGCCTCCTCCAGCGACTGGAGGAAGCCGGAGTGGTCCGTGTTGTGGCCGACGAGGCGGCCGTCGTCCTCCTTCGAGATGCAGTTCACGGCGCCGATCGTCGTCGCCGTCGGGTCGACGGCGTCGAGCAGGGGGAGGACGGCGCTCTTGTGGGGCACCGTGACGTTCATGCCGAGCATCGTTGGCTCGCGCAGGCGGGCGATCGCCGCCGGCAGGGCCTCGGGCAGCGTGCTCCAGGCCTCGTAGCTCGCGTCGATGCCCAGCGCCGCGAAGGCGGCCGTGAAGATCGCCGGTGAGATCGAGTGGCCGACCGGGTGGCCGATTACGCCGAGCTGCATTTGCTCTCGCTCTTGCTCTTGCTCTTGCTTCAAGGCCACGCCCCTTCTAGCGGAAGTCCGGCGACCTCTAGCGCTGAAATATCGCGACGTTGCGCTGGTGCTCCTCAAAGGTCTCGGCGAAGGCATGGCTGCCGTCGTTACGGGCGACGAAGAAGCGATAGCGCGTCGTTGCCGGCCGGATCACCGCGACGATCGAGTCGATGCCCGGGTTGGCGATCGGCCCCGGCGGCAGGCCGCCCCGCGTGTACGTATTATAGGTCGATTCGTACTGGAGGTCCTGAAGGCTGAGGCCGCGCTTCCAAAAGCCGAACTCCTCGACGCTGCCGGGCCGGGCCGTGATCGCGTACTGCACCGTCGGATCGGCCTGCAGGGGCATGCCGTCGCGCAGGCGGTTGAGGAAGACGCTCGCGATCAGGGGCCGCTCCGCCGCGAGGACGGCTTCACGCTCGACGATCGAGGCGAGGACGAGCACCTCGTGGAGGCCGTGGCCCTGGGTACGCGCCGCCTCGCGCAGGGCCGGGTCGAGGCGCTCGCCGAGCGCTTCGACCATCGCAAGCACGACCTCCGTCGCCGTGACGCTGCGCTGGAAGCTGAAGGTCGCGGGGTAGAGATAACCTTCGATCGTCGCGGCGGCCGGCCGGTCGGCGAAGAGGTCGGGGTCCGGGAAGGCGCCGGCGCTGGCAAGGGCGTTCGCGGCCGCGAGGAACTCGCCCGCCCCGACGACGCCGGCCCGCTCGAGGCGAGCCGCAACCTCCTCGAGGCGCAAGCCCTCGGGGATCGTCACGACGAGCGCCGCCGTGAGGCCGCCGCGGATCCGCGTCACGACGTCGAGGAGGCTGGTGCCGGCCTCGAACTCGTACTCGCCCGCCTCGAGATGGCGATCGCCGCCCGTGAGGCTCGCGAGGAGCTCGAAGGAGCCGGCGGCGTCGATCACGCCGGCGGCGGCGAGGCGGTCACCGATCGCGCGGGCGGAGTCGCCCGCCTCGACCTGGAGGATGACGCTCTCGCCGTTCGCGGCGGGCAGGCCGACGCCGGTCTTCGAGACCGAGCCGGGCGAGGTTGCGATGACCCAGGCCGCCACGACGATGGCGAGCACGGCGGCGAGGCCGGGTAAGAGGGGGCTCGGCGAGCCGCCGCCCTGCCTCACCTCGCCGCCGCTCTGAGGCTGTCGATATAGGCCTGGAGGATGATCGAAGCGGCGAGAGCGTCGAGGTCGGCGCTGGGGCCGCGAGAGCGCCCGCGACGGCCGCGGTCGCGTTCGTCGCGGCCGTCGGTCACGAGACGCTGCGCTTCCTGGGTCGAGAGGCGCTCGTCCCAGAGGTGGACGGGCAGGCCCAGTCTGGCCTCGAGCGCGCGGGCGAAGGCGCTGGCGCTCTCAGCCTGGGGCCCCGCCTCGCCGCTGAGCGAGAGCGGCAGGCCGACGACGAGCTCGGCGACTTCCTCCTCGCGCACGACGGCCTCGATCGCGTCGAGCTCGCCGCCGCGTCCGTCGCGCTCGACGCTGCGCAGGGGCAGGGCGAAGCTGCGCGCCGGGTCGGAGACGGCGAGGCCGATGCGCCGGTCGCCAGCGTCGAGCCCGAGGAGGCGGCCGTTATCAGCATTCAAGCGCGCGGCCTCCCGTCACGGCGGCACTCAGGCCGATTCGCCGAGCTTCGCCTCGATCAGGCGCCGGCCGGCCGCGAGGGCGGCGTCGAGCTTCGTCACGTCGGTGCCACCGCCCTGAGCGAGCTCGGGGCGGCCGCCGCCGCCGCCGTCCGCGACTTGCGAGGCGGCGCGGACGATGTCGCCGGCGGAGCAGCGCTTGGCGACATCCGGCGTCGCCATCGCCAGGAAGGCGGGCTTCTCGTCGATCACGGCGCCCAGGAGGATGACGACGCTTTCGTGGCGCGTCCGGTAGCCGTCGCCGAGGTCGCGGAGGAAGTCGACGCTCGGTGCCTCGGCGATCCGCTCGACGACTACGTACGTATCGCCGTAGCGCTCCTCGACACCGGTGGCGGCAGCGCCACGGGCCGAGTCGACGAGGCTCTGGGCGAGGCGCCGCTCGGTCGCCTGGAGCCGCTTGCGCAGGTCGTCCCGCTCCTCGCGCAGCGCCGCGACCCGCACCTCGGCCTCCTCGGGCGTGACTTGTAAGCCGGCAGCGAGGCGGGCCCAGTCGTCTTCGCGTTCGCGAATGCGCTCGGCGGCGGCGCGGCCGGTCAGGGCCTCGATCCGGCGCAGGCCGGCGCCGATCGAGCTCTCGCCCGCCACGATGATCGCGCCGACCTCGCCGGAGGCGTGAACGTGGGTGCCGCCGCAGAGCTCCTTGCTGAAGCAGCGCTCCGCCGCCGGGTCGCAGACCTCGACGACGCGCACCGTGTCGGCGTACTTGTCGCCGAAGAAGGCGAGGGCGCCGCTCTCGAGCGCCTCCTCGTAGCTCTGCACGGCGACGTGGACCGGGATGTCCTCGCGCACCGCCTGGTTCGCCAGCGCCTCGACGCGGCCGAGCTCGGCCGGCGTCAACGCCTCCATATGGCTGAAGTCGAAGCGCAGGCGGTCCGGCGTTACCAAAGAGCCGGCCTGGCGGACGTGCTCGCCGAGCACCTGGCGCAGGGCGGCGTGAAGGAGGTGGGTAGCAGTATGATTGCGCATCGTGTCGCGCCGGCGCTCGCCGTCGACTATGGCCTCGACCGCGTCGCCGACGCTGAGACCGCCGGCCGCGATGTGGCCGACGTGGGCGACGACGACGCCCTCGCCGACGGCGCGCGTGTCTTCGACGACGAATCTGCCGCCGGGCCAGACGATCTCGCCCCGGTCGCCGACCTGGCCGCCGCCTTCGGCATAAAACGGCGTCTCGCTCAGGACGATCTCGATTGATTGAAGTCGCTCAGGGCTCGCCTGCGGCTCACGAGAACCTTCGCTTGGGTGAGATAGCGGCGCCGACTGATCGACGGAGCGCACGACCTCCGTGCCGTCGATGACGATGGCGACGACGGTCGTGGGGGCGTGCGTCGTCTCGTAGCCGAGGAAGGCGGTTGGCGGCAGCGCGAGCTTGGCGTAGGTCTGGAGGCGCTCGCCGCCGCCCTCGAAGCGCGTCGCGGCACGAGAACGCTCTCGCTGCTCCGCCATCAGCGCCTCGAAGCCCGCTTTATTGACGTCAAAGCCTCGTCCTTCCGCGATTTCGCGAGTGAGCTCCATCGGAAATCCATAGGTGTCATGCAAGTAGAAGATTCGTTCCCCTGAAACTACCCTGCCGTCAGCCTGCGAAACGAGGGTAGCGAGCGTACCGTCCAGTTCTACCGAACCTCGTTGGATGGTTTCTCGAAATTGCTCTTCTTCCTTCGACAGGGTACGGAGGATAAGCGGTGCCTGTTCTCCAAGCGAGGGATACTCGCTTTTCATTAGTTCGATTACGCTTCTGGTTATACTTTCTAGGCTGACTGAGATTGACCGTCCGAAATAGACGGCACGCCGAATCAATCTGCGCAGCACGTATCCTCGATCTTCGTTGGACGGCATTACACCATCCCCAATAAGGAACGTTGCCGCGCGAGTATGTTCCGCCAGGATCCGCATCGCACGGAACTGCGCGTAGTCGATGATCGATGGGTCGGCGAAGTCGCTGTAGATTAGCCCTGACGCTTTCTCAATTGAGGCGAGGAGCGGCTGGAAGAGGTCGGAGTCGTAGATCGTCGGCGGACGGTCCCAGGTCTTGGCGTTGCCCTGCCAGTCGACGCCGTGCTCGAACATGTACGCCATCGGCCAGCGCTCGAAGCCGCCGCCTGTATCGACGTTGCGCTGGGGCAACGGCCGCCGCGAGCCGTCCTCCGCCTGAAAGAGGGTCATGAAGACGAGGTTCCAGATCTCGATATAGCGATCGCAGGTGCCGCCGGCGTTGGGCAGCGGCTGGTCGCAGTTCGGATGGCAGTCGGACCGAAGGCAGCCCTGGTCGGCGCCGAAGTCGTAGAAGATCTCGCTGTTCGGGCCGCAGGGCCCAACGGGGCCCATGAACCAGTAGTTCTTATCCTCGCCGTAGCGGACGATGCGCTCGGCCGGCACGAACTTCCGCCACAGCTCGAAGGCCTCCTCGTCCTCGAGGAAGATCGTCGGCCAGATGCGCTCCTTCGAGAGGCCGAGGCCCTTGGGCGGCGCCGTCGTCAGGAGCTCCCAGGCCCAGGGGATCACCTCGGCCTTGAAGTAGTCGCCGACGCTGAAGTTGCCCAGCATCTCGAAAAAGGTGCAGTGACTGCGGTCGCCGACCAGCTCGATGTCGTTGGCTCGGAAGCATTTCTGGACCGTCGTGAGGCGGGCGGCCGGCGGCGGCGCCAGGCCCATGAAGTAGGGCTTCATCTGCAACATGCCGGCCGTCGTGAAGAGGAGGGAGCGCTCATCCGGCGGCGGGATCAGCGATGACGACGGGATAGCTCGATGGCCGCGCTCCTCCCAAAAGCTCGTGAACAGGTCTCGGATCGCGCGACTATCCATTGACTTTATCGCTCAGGGCCCGCCCCTTCGACAGGCTCAGGGCGGGACTCCGGCTCACGAGAACCTTTGACTGATTGAAGACGCTCAGGGCTCGCCTCCGGCTCACGAGAACCTTCGCTGGGGTGGCCTTCCGGGGCCTGAGACTGATCGACGGAGCGCCGCTTCTGACTGCCGCCGGCCATCCGCCTGCTAGCTTTCGGTAACGGTGACGGAGACGATCCGGGCGCCGCCCTGGGCGAGCGTCTCGAGGAGGTCGATGCCGGTGACGACCTGGCCGAAGATCGTGTACTTGCCGTTCAACGACGGGGCGTCGGCGAAGGAGATCCAGAAGCGGCCGTCGTTCTCCGAGGTCTGGCTGTCGCCCATGCCGACCGCGCCCGTAACGAAGGGGAGGCTGTTGGCTTCGCGCGGCGTCGTGTAGCCGGGGCGGAGGTTGCCGGTGCCGGTCGGGTCGCCGAGAGCGGCAGTGAAGGGCGAGCCGTCGCTGTTGACGCCGAGGATCACGGGGTTGGCGTCGTAATAGCCCTCGCTGGCGAGGAAGACGAAGCTATTCACGGTCTCGGGCGCCTCGTCGGCGAAGAGCTCGAGCTCGATCGCGCCCTGGTCGGTTTCGATCGTCGCGACATAGCGCTTCGTCGGGTCAATCGTCAGGGCAGGCGCCGTATCAAAGCGTTTCACGGTCTGGGCCGGCGTCGCCGCGGGCGGCGGCGTCTCTCCCTCAGGCGTGCCGGCGGGGGCGTCCGCGATCGCCTCGTGGCCGGGGGCGTCGGGGAGCTCGTTCGCCTGCGGAGGCCCGCCGCTACCGCCACCACCACCACTGTGGATGCCGCTGTTGAGCCCGATGAGGCCCGGGAGGAGGCCGATCAGGAGGCCGGCGGCCATGACCGTTCCCAGCACGATAAGGACCGTCCGGTTCGTCATGAGCCGCAGGGGCCCGGGCAGCTCGACTTTGGTGCTGTCTACCTGGACCGGGCCGCCGCTCTGGCGGCGGTTGCGACGGGACTGCGGCCGTGAGTTTCGAAAGGACATGCGTTCTCTACCTTGCGGGTCGATTCTCTACTCAGTATAGCAACACGGCTGGCCAGGGCAGAAACGCCCAGCACGTAGCGAGAGCGCCTAGGCGCTGACGCCGTCGGCCGACGGCGTCGCGAAGACCTTCTCCGGCTTCCAGGCGGAGTCGCCGGCGTAGCGAAGCACGGCGAGGAAGTCGCCCTCGCGGCCGTAGGCGCGGCAGCGCTCAGCGCCCGCTGCGCCCGGCACCGCTTCGAGTCGCAGTGCCTGACCCTGGCGCAGGCGCGCCTCGCTCGCCTCGCCGAGGATCGCCGCCTGCCAGTCGAGCAGGACCTCGTCCGGGGCGTAGAGGCGCTGCCGCCAGCTGCCGTCCGCCAGCTCCGGCCGCAGCGTCTCGATCGCGACGGCGGCAGCGAGATCGAAGGAGCCGACGCGGCTGCGGACGAGGCCGGCGAGGGAGCCGCCGACGCCGATCCTGGCGCCGAGGTCGTGGGCGATGCTGCGGATGTAGGTCCCCTTGCTGCACTCGACACTGAGCCCGAGCAGCGGCGGCCGGTACGATGTTATGTCAAGGCTATGGATGGTCACGCGGCGCGCTACCGTCTCGGCCGGCCGGCCGGCGCGGGCGAGCTTGTAGAGGGGGACGCCCTCGCGCTTCAGGGCGCTGAAGGCCGGCGGTCGCTGCTCGATCTCGCCCCGGAAGGCCGCGAGGGCCGCCTCGATCGCCGCGAGGCCGACGCCGCTGGCGTCGGTCTCGCTCTGCACGGTGCCGTCGGCGTCGTAGGTATCGGTGACGACGCCGAGGCGGACCACGGCCTCGTAGGCCTTGGAGGCATCGACGAGATACTCGACGACGCGCGTCGCCTGGCCGAAGCAGACCGGCAGCACGCCGGTCGCCGCCGGGTCGAGGGTGCCGGCGTGGCCGACGCGGCGGACGCCGCTCTGGCGGCGCAGGAAGGCAACGACGTCGAACGACGTCCAGCCGGCCGGCTTGTCGACGTTGAGGATGCCGGTCATTGCATGACGGCGGGGGCTGCCGCTTTACCGAACGCAGGCTTGTCGCAACTCGACGCCTCCGGCGGCGTCACAGCCGTTCCTGATCCGGAAGCAGCGCCCGTCGAGGCGGGAGAGAACGGCGGCGACTCGACCTGGCCTCGTCGACAGGCAGCCACCACTGCTCAGCCTTCGCTTCGAGCACCGCCTTCGCCGCGGATCGCCGCGTCGATGTGGGCGAGCATCTCCGCCCCTTCGGCGATCGAGCTGTCGAGGTGAAAAGTAAGGAAGGGCACGCGTCTCAGGTCGAGCCGCGGCTTCAGCGAGCGGTGGAAGAAGGCGGCGGCAGCGTTGAGGGCGCGGATCGCGTCCGCCTGCTCCGGCGGCGGCGCCATGACACTGACCGACACCTTGGCGCTGAGGAGATCGGGAGATAGGTCGATCTGGGTGATCGAGATCAGGCCGCCGAGGCGCGGGTCTGAGACTTCGTGGAGAAGGATCTGTCCCAGCTCCTCGCGGAGGAGCTCGGACACGCGCTCGGTCCTGCGGGACATATCGCTGCCTCCTCTCGACCGCCTGCCGCCATTATGGCACGGCGGCGGCGTGAGGCGGCCGCGCTAGTTCGCCCGCTCGCGGTGATAGAACTCGAGGACGTCGCCTTCCTGCAGCTCGTCGAAGCCATCGAGAGAGACGCCGCACTCGTAGCCGCTCTGGACCTCGCGGACGTCCTCCTGGAAGCGCTTGAGGCCGGCGCAGCGCGTGTCGGCGATCTGCTCGCCGCCGCGCATCACGTGCACGAGGCCGGCGCGCTCCAGCTTGCCGTCGCGGACGTAGCAGCCGGCGATGTTGCCGAGCTTCCGGACGCGGAAGATCTGCCGCACCTCGGCGTTGCCGTCGACGACGTCGTTGTAGACGGGGTCGAGCATGCCCTTGAGGGCTAGATCGAGGTCCTCGATCAGCTTGTAGATAATGCTGTACTGGCGGACCTCCACCTTCTCGGCCTCGCCCAGGCGCTTGGCGCCGGGGTCGGGTTTGGCGTTGAATCCGACGATGATCCCGCGCGAGGCGACGGCGAGCATGACATCCGACTCGGTGATGGCGCCGGAGCCGGAGTGAATGATCTTTACGCGCACCTCTTCGTTGCTGAGGCGCTCGAGCGAGTTGCGGATCGGGTCGATCGAGCCTTGGACGTCGGTCTTGAGGATGATGTTCAGCTCTTTGACCTTGCCGCTGCTGATCTCGCCGTAGAGCGTATCGAGGTTGACGGAGTGAGACTCGCGGGCGCGGGCGGCGTCGCGGGCGCGGAGGCGCTCCTCGACATCGGCTCGCGCCGTCTTCTCGTCCTTGACGGCGACGAAGGTGTCGCCGGCGAGCGGCACCTGGTGGAGGCCGAGGACGGTCACCGGCCGCGAGGGCCCGGCGGCGGCAACGGCCTTGCCGTGCTCGTCGAACATCGCCTTGATCCTGCCGGTGGCGTCGCCGGCGATCAGGACGTCGCCGCTATGGAGGGTGCCGCGCTGGACGAGGAGGGTGGTGACGGGCCCGCGAGTTGTGGTCAGCTCCGCCTCGATGACGGCGCCGGCGGCGCCGCGGTCCGGGTTGGCCTTGAGGTCCCTGATCTCGGCGACGAGGGCGATGTTCTCCAGCAGGTCCTGGATGCCCTCCTTCGTTCGGGCCGAGACCGGCACGGCGGGCGTATCGCCGCCGTATTGCTCGACGACGACATCGTACTGGGTGAGCTGCTGAAGCACGCGGTCGCGGTCGGCGCCCTCGAGGTCGATCTTGTTGACGGCGACGATCAGCGGCACGCCGGCTGCCTTCGCGTGGTTGATCGCCTCGATCGTCTGGGGCATGACGCCGTCGTCGGCGGCGACGACGAGGACGGCGATGTCGGTCACCTGGGCGCCACGGGCGCGCATGGCCGTGAAGGCTTCGTGGCCAGGGGTGTCGAGGAAGGTGATCTTCTCGCCCGCCACGTCGACCTGGTAAGCGCCGATGTGCTGAGTGATGCCGCCGGCTTCTTTGTCGGCGACGTTGGCCTCGCGGATCACGTCGAGGAGGCTCGTCTTGCCGTGGTCGACGTGGCCGAGGATCGTGACGATCGGCGGCCGCTTCTGGAGCAGAGCCGGGTCCTCCTCCTCGGGCGCCACGAAAGCCTCAACGGCGCGCTCGACCGGCACCTCCGCCCTCTCGATCGTAGCGGCCTCGTGCGGCTCGTAGCCGAAGTCAGTGGCGATGATCGCGGCCGTGTCGTAGTCGATCGCCTGGTTGATGCTCGCCATGACGCCGTTCTTCATCAGCTCCTTGATGATCTCGACGGCTGAGGTATGGAGCAGGTCGCCGAGCTCTTTGACGGTCAGCGTCCGTGGCAGTTCTACGATCTTGCTATCGGTTACCAAAATCCCCTCGTCTCACTCTCGTTCACTGACACCCGCTCAAACGGCGGCGTCCTTCTCTGCCTCATGGGCCGGCCCGACTGCCGCTAGACGGCGACGCTCTCTCGCAGCGCCGCGGCGAACTCGGCCAGGCGCCGGCGGTCCCCGGACGAGAGCTTCGTCCGCAAGGCCGCGTCGAGACGGCCCTTGCTCAGGGCGGTCTCCCAGCAGGCGACCTCGCGGCAGAGGTAGGCACCGCGGCCCGCCTTCTTGCCGGTCAGGTCGACCTCGACGCCGTCGGCCGTGCGAACGACGCGCACGAACTCCCGCTTGCCGGCCGTCGAGCGGCAGGCAACGCAGGTGCGCTGCGGCGGTGCCTTCGGCGTCGTCATCATCTCATCTAGTCTTCGGTCTCGCCGGCGAGGAAGCCGAAGTCCTCGTCGTCGTCGACGACCGCTTCGAGCTCCTCCTCGATCTCCTCCTCGAGCAGGCGGCGGCCGCCACCGCGACGGGCGGCCGCGGTGCGGCGGGCACGCGCCTGCTCCTCGGTCTCACGCACGGGAGTGACACGACGCGTCCGGCGCCGGTCTTTCGTATCTGCCGGCGGCGCCGCCGGCAGAACCTCATCGGCGAAGCGGATGCCGGCGGCGCGCCCACCTGCGTCCGGCGGCGCTGCCGGTGCCGCGGCAGGTGCCGCCGCCGTCTCACCGGCTTCTGCTGGCGCTGCTGGCGCGGCCGGCGCGGCTTCTGCTTGCGCTGCCGCTGCTACCGCCTCGACCTCCGCCTGAGCGGCGACCTCGGCCCAGATCGGCGTCTCGCGCTCGACCTCGGGCTCGGCGATCATCTGCGAGGTCGGCTCGGCCGCCTCCTCGTCCTCGACGGCGCTGAGGCTCTTGATGTCGATCCGCAGGCCCGTCAGTTTGGCGGCGAGACGGGCGTTCTGACCCTCCTTGCCGATCGCGAGCGAGAGCTGGCGGTCGACGACGACGACCTCCGCCGTGGCGCCGTCCGAGAGGATCTGGACGCTGTGCACCTGAGCCGGGCTCAGCGCATTCTGGACGAAGAGCTCCGGGTCGGGGTCCCATTGGACGACGTCGATGCGCTCACCGTTGAGCTCGTTGACGATGTTCTGGATGCGGATGCCGCGCAGGCCGACGCAGGCGCCGACCGGGTCGATGCCATCCTGGCGCGTGTAGACGGCGACCTTGCTGCGGAAGCCGGGCTCGCGGGCGATCGCTTTGATCTCGACGGTTCCGCGGAAGATCTCCGGCACCTCGAGCTCAAAGAGCCGCCGCAGGAGGTTCTTGTGGGTGCGCGAGACCGAGACCTGAGGCCCCCGGTTCGCCTTGTGCACCTCCAGCAGGTAGACCTTGAGGCGCTGGCCGGGGCGGTAGTGCTCGATCCGCACCTGCTCCGATGGCGGCAGCACGGCCTCGGCCTTGCCAAGGTCGATGTAGACGTGACGCGCTTCCAGCCGGTGGACGACGCCCGAGATTATGTCGCCTTCCTTGCCGGAGTACTCCTCGAAGACGACCTCGCGCTCCGCCTCGCGCAGGCGCTGGAGGACGACCTGCTTCGCGGTCTGGGCGGCGATCCGGCCGGCGTTCTGGGGGAAGACCTCGGTGCTGACGACGTCGCCTACGTAGGTGTTCGGCGCGACCTTCTTCGCGTCTTCGAGGGTCATCTCGACGTCCGCGTCCTCTACCTCGACGACGACGGCGTGCTGGGCGAAGACGCGGGCGCCACCGGTTTCGCCATCGATCTTGACGACGAGGTTGGCGTTGGCGAGGGAGTCCTTCTTGTAAGCAGAGGCGAGGGCCAACTCTACGGCCTCGAAGACTACCTCTTTAGGCAGGTTCTTCTCGACGGCCAGCTGACTGATCGCGGTGAGGAAGTCGTTCTTGCCGCTGGGCGTGGCGCGGACGGCGGTGGCCAACGTATTCTCTCCTTAGCGAAGCCTAACAAAAAAGTGGGCCGAACCCACTTTCTCAAACGCAAACCATGACTTCTAGAGTATACGCCCGTGCTCTTTGCCCTGCAATCGCGGCGGCTACGGGCGCGCCCTCGACCCAGGCGGCCCACACAATACGCGGGCCCGTTGGTTTCACAGCCGGGCCGTGAGTGCTTACAATGCCCTTCAAGACGGGCTCGGCCCGTTCATTCGAAGCGAGCCGGGCTCGACCGAGCGAGCTGGGCTCGACGCGTTCATTCGAACTGGGCTCGAGGCCTTCAGAGGAGGTTTTGCTTGACCACGAGGCCGTTTCCGACGCGCTCCGAGGACTTCAACGAGTGGTACAACCAGCTGGTCTTGAAGGCAGAGCTGGCGGACTACGCGCCGGTCCGCGGCAGCATGGTGGTGCGGCCTTACGGCTGGGCGATCTGGGAGAACATTCAGGCGGCGCTCGACCGGCGCTTCAAGGCGACGGGGCACGTCAACGCCGGCTTTCCGATGTTCATTCCCGCCTCCTTCCTCGAGAAGGAGAAAGAACACGTCGAAGGCTTCTCGCCGGAGCTGGCCGTCGTGACCCAGGCCGGCGGTGAGGAGCTGGCCGAGCCGCTCGTCGTGCGGCCGACCTCCGAGGCGCTGATCGGCCACATGTACGCGAAGTGGGTGCAGTCCTACCAGGACCTGCCGCTCTTGATCAACCTCTGGAACAGCGCCGTGCGCTGGGAGAAGCGGACGAAGCTCTTCCTGCGCACGACGGAGTTCTTCTGGCAGGAGGGCCACACGGCCCACGCGACCGCGGCGGAGGCGGAGGCGGAGACGCGGCGCATGCTAGACGTCTACACCGACTTCGCCGTCAACGAGGCGGCCATCCCCGTGATCCCGGGCGAGAAGAGCGCCAGCGAGAAGTTCGCCGGCGCCAAGCGCTCGTTCAGCATCGAGGCGATGATGGGCGACGGCAAGGCGCTGCAATCGGCCACCTCGCACTATTTCGGCCAGAACTTCGCGGCGGCGTTCGATATCAAGTACCTGGACGCGGAGAACAAGCTCCAGCACTGCTGGACTACGTCGTGGGGCCTAACGACCCGATTCATCGGCGCGATCGTCATGGCCCACGGCGACGACCAGGGGCTCGTGCTGCCGCCACGGCTCGCCACCTACCAGGTCGTCATCGTCCCGATCTACCGCAGCGCCGAGGAGCGCGCCCTCGTCCTGACCGAGGCGGACCGCCTCGCGGCGGAGCTCGGCGACCACCGCGTCTGGATCGACCGCCGCGAGGGCCACTCGCCCGGCTTCAAGTTCAACGACTGGGAGATGCGCGGCGTCCCCGTCCGGGTCGAGCTCGGGCCGCGCGATATCGCCGAGGAGCAGCTGGTGCTGGCGCGACGCGACGTCCCCGGACGGGACGGCAAGCAGACGGTCCCCCGCGCCGGCGCCACGGCGGCCGTCGCCGCGCTGCTAGACAACATCCAGAGCGCCATGTACGAGCGTGCCCTCCGCTTCCGAGACGAGCGGACCGTCGAGACCGAGTCCTTCGCGGAGCTTACCGAAGCGGTGGAGCGCGGCTTTGCCTCCGCCTGGTGGTGCGAGGAGCCGGACTGCGAGCAGGCGATTCAGGCGGCGACCGGCGCCACCTCCCGCTGTCTGCCCCTCGACCAGCCCGGCGGCAGCGGCGTCTGCGTCCGCGACGGCCGGCCGGCGACCCGCCGGTCGATCTTCGCCCGCTCCTACTAACCGGAGCGCTACTCGACCACGCCTCGGCGGCGCAAGTAGTCGATCGCGGCCGCGACCTGGTCGTCAGGCTGGCCCTGGTTGATCTCGAAGACGCGCAGGGCGTCCTTGGGCAGTCCGGCGGCGATGTAGGACCAGTCGACGTCGCCGTTGCCGGGGGCGCGGTGGTCGAGGATGCCGTCGACGTCGTGGAGGTGGCTGCCGATCGTCCGCTGCGTGAGCTTCGGGAACCAGGCGCCGCGGTCGATGAGGCCGAGGCGGGCCTGGACCTCGCAGTGGCCGACGTCGTGCCAGTAGCCGGCGACCTCGTTCGCGTAGTCGGCGAGGAGGTCGAGCGCCTCGTCCGGGTGGGGGATCTCGTGGTAGTGGAGCCGGCTCTCGAGCCCGAGGGCGACGCCGCCCGGCGCAGCCTGGGCGACGAGCTCGCGCAGGGAGCGGCGGGCGGCCTCGAGATGAGCGTCGACCGCGGCGGCGCGCTGCCTGTGCAGCTCGGCGCGGGTCTCCGCGGCGAGCTTGCCCTCGCCCTCGCCGGCCTCGACGAGGCGGCGGAGGCTGCGCTCCCCCTCCGTCATGTGATTGCCGACACCGCCGAGGTGAATGACGACGTAAGCTAGGCCGGCGGCGGCGGCGAAGTCGATCGTGCGCGCGGTTTCCGTAATGGCAAGGCGGCGCTCCGCCTCATCGGTCGAGGCGAGGTTGGCGTCGCCGTTGACGCGGCCGTCGGCGAGCTTACGCCGCGGCGTCGGCGCGTGGAGGCTGGTCAGAGGCAGCTCGCCGGCGCCGGCGAGGAGATCGAGGCCGGCCGCCTCGGTCGAGTGGCTGACCTCGATGCCGGTGTAGCCAAAAGACGCGACGAGGCGGCGAAAGCGGGCCAGGTCGGCGAAGCGCTCCTGCTGCGCCCACATCGTAGAGAAGCTGAGAACCTGACTGGACATCTCTAGGCTCGATTATCGCCTACAACTGCAAAGCATCTGATGCATAGCGCTCGTCTCGTCCTCCGGCATGAAGTTCACGTAGACGCCGCCGGTCGCGTAAGGCGCTGTCGCGTCGAAGAAGTCGCGCGCCCAGGCGACGCCGGCCGCGTCTTGCGCCGCGTCCTCCCAGCGGCCGTGGACATTGAGGACGAACTGGGCCTCGCGGTGTGGGTAAGCCGTCGCGTCCGGCGCGACTCGGCTCGTCGCGCCACCGAGGCTTGCGATAAAGATCTCGCAATGCGGCGACGGTAGCTTGCCGGCGTACTCGATCATCTGATCGACGGCCGCGTCGTTGAGCTCGGTGAAGTTGTGCGACTTCCAGTAGTTTCGCGCCCCGGGCGTCAGGAGCGGGTCGAAGGCCTGCTGCCAGCGACCGTCAGGGGTCCATGGAAGCTGCTCACCGCACTCCTCACAGAAGCTCGGCAGCCCCTCGGCATCGGTGTCCTTCTGGAAATCGTGCCCCTTGGTGCAATGGCTAATTACTTCGTTTCCGCAATCGGGACAACGCTTAGCGGTGTCGTTGTAGGCCACATGTCCTTGACTACACGCTCGAAACTTCACCGTCGGCACGCGGGATACCCCTTTCATCTTATCCAACCAGCTAACAAGCTCTATCCTATCACGAGCCAATATCGAACCTATGCGCGTCACGCGCGGCTCCTCGAAGACTATCAGCAAGGGAGCAAGGTCATGGAGGGAAGCGGCTACGGTATCAGGACTTGATCGCCTCTCTTCTTTCTATAATTTCACGCATAAACTTGGTTAACCGACCCTTTAGATCAGCGGTACCAAATATGGTGAAACTCACGGCACTTGTGCAGTACAAAGATACAACCCATGGGCTAGTTGTATCTAATACGTTGTGAAGTGCAACACTTATGACCGAGTCAAGGAACGCAGCAACAGCCGCTGACTCTTCATGCATTTTAAGCGCGTAGTTATATAGTACTAAGTCAGAAAGTACATAAATATCGATGAGTAGATTGGGGTCGTTCCAACCCGGCCCAGCCCAAATCATGTAATCCAAGCACTCGCTGTCCCCAATTAGTGCTCGGAGGGAGGTCAGGGTTTCCTCGGAACCAACGCCTATACTCTTACAAGCTTGCTGTAATTCATCAAGAAAGGCCTGTGGCAGGGTCCCCCCGTTCGGGCTTGTCGGTACCGTCTTGATTCTCCTAGCCTGCCAGCGTGACAACCGCCGTGACAATTGCTGCGTTCGCTGCGATGATCCCTACGCCTTGAAACCATAAGACACGGTAGAGCTCTCCCTTAAACTCCCCCAGATCCCCTTTAAGGATGTCTCGTGTCACTAGGTCCTTGGTTGTATCTCTGATGACCCCAATGTGGGCAGCGGCTTGGCCGGGCGGGACGCCAGCGCTCGCTAGCCTCTCCACCGCGCGATAGGTGTCAAACGTAGCTGCCATGGCTTGGTTGCTCCGCCGTTAGTAGCATTTTGACATATAGTCGTATTTTGTTGTCAGTTGACACGGTTTCTATGGCAACTCTACGCGAAAACACCGCCAAGTCAAGGCTGAGCAGCGCGTAGCGTAGGTATGACCTGACGGCCTAGTGCAATCCCCTGAGTGAGCAGCCCCGGATATCGATGTTGCCGAAGCCGTGCTACCCTACGCGAGCAAGTGGCCAAAAGCGCCGCCCCCCTCAAGGGCGAGACAAGGAGCCGAGACTATGGCAGCAACGATCAAGACGAACGAAGAGCGCAAGGCCATCCTTGCTCAGCGCGTTGCTACAGAGGTCTCCCTCGGTAAGCGCATCGAATCACAGACTGACACGATGGCCGTCCTCGTCAAAGGGAGGCGCGTCAACCACCTGCTGCACTTCTTTGTTGGCCTCCTCACTATAGGACTGTGGTGGATCGTCTGGGCCTTTCTCGCTATAACCGGCGGCGAGAAGCGCGAGGTGATTACGGTAGACGATTACGGGAACCTCATCAGCCAAAAGGCTGGAGGCTAAGATGACTGCATCCGACAAGGCCCGCCCAAGCCCGCATCTGAACGGATACCGGACTCATTCGAGAACGTCGTTAAGGCGTTAGTGCGCCCTGCGCAAAAGAAGTCGCTGAAGCCTCAAGCCTAGAGCGCCTGGGGAGAATCGTATATTACTCCCAAAGGAAGAGGGTAGTAGCCTTTCGGCTACTACCCTCTTCTGCTGTTAGGGGGCTTGCGGCCAGTCGGTCAAGCAACAGTCGTCAGCGGTATCTTCGCCGTGTAAGTAAGACGCGCTAAGCAAGATTGCGAATCGTTACGGATGCCATGACTTCTCCTTGGTGCGCTTGCGATCGTTGCGTACGGGGCGGCCGAGGCTTATGCCCGAGAGAACGGTAGGGGATGAGTCCGGGCGACACAAGAGGTTGGCAGCCAACCGCCTCCACCACAGGTCAGCGGCCCCTAATCAAAGAGGTCGATAACTGGCTTTAGAACCTCGGCCAGGTCGCTTAGCCCTTGTTTGACAACAATCGCTCGGGAAATCCAGTCGACGACGGCGATGGCGCGGTCAGCCTCAGGGGGACGACCCCAGCAGAGAGGATGCCGTCGAGCTGGTCACCCAAGCTATCGACCTCGCGGAGCAGAGCTTCGAGTACGCGAAGGCCGAACAGGTCCGGCTCGGCAGCATTGATGTATTTCTCAATGAGTGCCTTTGCCTCGTCAATGTGCCCTTTCGCCTCGACTAACGCGAACGCTGCTGGGAGGGAGCGTCCCGCACTGAACACATGTGTTTCAACCTCCACCGTTGTGGTGAGGTCACCTGAGTGGTCTGGTTGGTCGCCGCCTACCTGCTGCTCGTACTGTTGACGCAACGCATTCGGCACATCATCAAGCAGGAAGTCGCCTTCGTAATGGCCGCCAGGTTCTCGTCCCAGAGCTAAGGGAACTTCAGTGGAGAGTTGCCACTCCTCGACCAGAACCCTAGCAATCCCGCTTACTGTAGGCCTGGGATTTCTTACGTTTTCGAAGTTGAGACTCCTGACCGCGATCCGGAAACCTTGCTTTGGGACCGTGAGTCTGCCGTCGCTTTCACTGAGATTGCAGGTAATTGTACTGTGAGCTAGTCCCTCGCCCGTGAGGCTCCCTTGGTAGACGACCTTTAGCTGGGAAACAACGTTGAAGTTTGGCATGTCTGACTTATTCTAGCCCACCCGTTCTGGGAGGCTTGGCTTATCAGCGGCCGTCGTGGCGCGCCCGCCGCAGGCGCTGTTAGGCTAGGCGGGCTATGGCTGAGGACGACAGCGACGGGCGCGAGATCGGGCTGACGGTCGACGAGGCGGCGGCCGCCGTCGCCCAGCTCGGCGACTGGGAACTGGCGCTGCGGATGCTCATCGGCCAGCGCCAGGCGCCGGCCAGCGCCGAGGCGGCGCGCGCCCGGATCAGCGCCGGCGGCCAGTCCCTCGCCGAGCGCGACCTGTTGGTGGCGGCGGCGGGCAGTCTGCGCCTCGCGCCGACGCTGGAGCGGCTGGCGGCGGCCGTGGCCGAGCCGGAGCTCACGCTCCGTATCTCGCGGACGCTGGCGGGCGCCGAGGAGAGCGAGGACTTTCACTTCCACGAGGGCCGGATCATCCGCCAGCGCCTCGGCGAAGCGCCGGCCTACGCGCTCGCGGAGGAGGCCTCGCTGGCGACCGTCGTCGACCGGGCGCTGGCGTTTTTCAAAGTCGGCCTCGCGGTCGAGGCGGCCGCGGGGGCGTCGGTGCCGGCTCGATTGGTCAGCGGCTTTCGCTGGCCGCCGGGCGTCGAGAGCCTCGGCCTGATGGCGCCGGAAGCAGACGCACCGGCGTCGAGCCTGCCGGAGGCTTTCGCCGCCGACCAGGCCGCCGAGCGGCTGCGCGGCAGCTTCCTCCGCGTCGACTACGGCCACGGCCACCCGGTGTCGCGGCCGGGCGCGCTGGTCGTGGCGGGCGTCGAGCGGGCCTGGCTGCTACGGCCTGACCTCGAGGTGATCGGCAACCTGAGCCTCGTCCAGGCCTCGCGGGCAACGGTCGGCGCGGAGATCGAGCGCCTCAGCCGCGCCTAGCGACGCTTCAGGAGGGCGATGGCGCCGGCCGGGCGGTCGCGGCGCCTAGATCTGCTTGCGCTTGTTCCGCAGGTAGTCGACGAGGACGTAGCGGCCGACCTTGCCGGGGGCGCCGAAGAAGACGCGGCCCTTGTTGATCCGCATCATCGACTGGGCGAGGGCCATGGAGCTCGGGTCGCTGTCCATCATGAAGGTGTCGATCCTGATCCCGGCCTGGGTGCAGCGCTTCACCTCTTTGAGCATCGCCTCGATCGTGCCCTCATCGCCGTAGGGGCCCCAGGTCGGCCGCGGCCGCCAGTCCGTGATCAGGATGATCTGGCGGTTCGCCGACTTGCGCTTGCCGAGCAGCTGGCGCGACTTGGTGAGGGCGGCGCCGATGTTCGTGCCGCTCCAGTCGACCCAGTCCGACTGCAGCAGGCGCTCCGGCGCGAGCTGGGTCGCGTAGTAGGAGAAGACGACGAGATCGAGGTAGTCGCGCGGGAAGCGTGACTTGATCAGCGTGTTCAGGGCGAGGGCGATCCGCTTCGCCTCGATGAAGGCGCCGTTGCTGAACATGGAGCGGCTCATGTCCATAGCGATGACTGTCGCCGAGCTGATCAGGGCTTCGCGGCGATGGACCTCGAGGTCGCCGGGCTCGATCTGCACCGGCACGCCCGGTCCGGCGCGGCGGACGGCGTTGCTGATGCTGGCGCCGATATCGACGAGGAAGGGATCGCCGAACTCCCAGGGCTTAGTGTCGTGGACCTGCTCGCTGCTGGCGCCGCGGCTGTTGACGTCGTGCTGACCGACGCGGTCCTGGCGCAGCTCCGCGAAGAGGTCGCGCAGCGCCCGCTCGCCGATCCGCCGCATGCCGCGCGGCGTCAGCTCCAGGTCGTCGCCCTCGCGGCGGGCGAGGCCGGACTCCTCCAGGAGCCTGGCGATCCGCTCGATCTCCTCGAGGGCGGCCACGTCCTCGTCGCCCATGATCTTGCGCATGAGGTCGCGGTCGACGCCGTCGAAGTTAAGGTCGCCCATCGCCTCGCGCAGCTGGCGCTCGAGCTCGTTGGCCTCGTTGAGGCCGCGCATGACGTCCATCGCCTCGTCGAGGCCGGCGGGCGTGTTGCCGGAGAAGGAGTAGGCTCGGCCCAGCGGCCGGCCGGTGATCTGCTCGATCAGGTCGCTCATCTGCATCAGGTCCCACTGGAGGTGGTCGTCCTGGAGCAGGGCCTGCATCGTCTCCTGGAGCTGGCGCCGCATCTCCTCCGGCATGCTTTTGAGCAGCGAGGCCATCTGCTCCGCCTGGCGCTCGAGGTAGTCGACGAGGGCTTCGATGCTGTCGATCTCGGGCGGGAAGAAGGAGCCGAAGCGGTCCATGAAGTCGCGGAAATCCTGCTCCGTGGCGCCGCCGCGCACGTGCTTCGCCAGGAGCTCGTTCAGGGCCTGGACCATCTCGCGCATCGGGCCGAGGTCCTCCTGTGAGAGGCTCTCGAGGCCCTGCTGCATGTTGCGGAACTGGTCGCCGAGCATCTTCTGGCGCAGGTTGTTAACGAGGTCCTGGAAGGCCTGGCGGG
This sequence comes from Dehalococcoidia bacterium, assembly GCA_963664765.2. Classification (GTDB taxonomy): domain Bacteria; phylum Chloroflexota; class Dehalococcoidia; order DSTF01; family WHTK01; genus WHTK01. Next base: position 790,830 of record CAXXWO010000006.1, read on the forward strand.
CGTCGGGGTCGATGAACTCGTAGTCGCTGAGGTGCTTGATCTGGCCGGCGGTGTCGTCGGGCAGCGAGTCGAGGGCGTCGAGCTTGCGCCGCGCTAGCTGCTCGGCCATCTCGCGCATGTCGGCGTCGGCGGCCGGGTCGGCGCCGCTGGACTTGCGCAGGCGCTCGATGCCGGCGCGCTCCTGGTCGACGACGTCTTGCAGCTCCTCGCCGATCTCGTCCATGAGGGAGCCGAGGTCGTAATGGCTCATCTGCTGCTCGCGACGCTGGCGCAGCCGGTCCACGAGGTCGCGCATGCCGGGCGAGCGGGGGCCCTCCGGCCGGCGGACGCCGCGGGCGAGGAGGCGCTGCAGCGCCCGCCTGAGGTCACCGTCCTCGAGCATGTCCTGGGAGAGGAGATCGAGCACGGCGTCCGGATCGAGGGGCTCGATGGACTGCTTGCCGTCCCAGTCCGAGTAGCGAAACAGCATAGGGCTGAATTATAGCCCGGTTGACCCAGGCACCGGTACAGCCGCCGAAGCGCTAGTTAGCGCCGCCGGCCGCCGTGACCACGAGGTCGCCGCTCATGGCGGCCTCGCCGTGGATCGTGCAGAAGAAGACGAGCGTGCCCGCTTCCGTCGGCGTGAAGGTCGCCTGGAAGTTGCCGCCGCTGGCCAGATCGCCGCTATCGGTGAGGCCCGTGATCGTGAAGGTGTGATCGACGTTGCCCGTGTTGGTGACGTTCAGAGTCAGCTCGCTGCCGGCGCTCGCCGCGAGGCGCGAGGGCGAGTAGCCGAAGTCGATGATCGAGACCGCCGGCGGCCGGGTCGGCACTCACGTCGCCCGTAGCGCTCGGCGCGGCGGTCGGGTTGGGCGCGGTCGTCGGGCTCGGCGCGAAGGTCGCGATCGCCGTCGGCGACGGGTCGGCGGCGGCGGAGTCATCGTCGCTGCCGCCGCAGGCGGCGAGAACCACCGCCGCGAGGAGGCCGATGCCGGTCAGGAAGAGCGGAAGGCGGTTGAGGTTGCGCATACTCAGGAGTACGCCCGCGATCGGCCGGCGGATTCGCCGCCCTTCTGCCGGGCGCCTACGCGCTATTCAGCGTCGCTGTGGCCGAGGCCGCGCTCGGGCGCCACGCGGTCACGGACGAGCTGCTTGAGCTCCGGCAGCTCCGGGAAGCGGCCGGCGCCGGCCCGCGACCAGAGCGTCTCGCCGTCGAGGCGCACTTCGAAGACGCCGCCTTTGCCGGGCACGAGGGCAACCTCCGCGAGCTCGTCGACGAAGGTGGTCAGGAGCTCCTCGGCGGTCCAGGCCGCGCGCAGCAGCCAGCGACACTGGGTGCAGTACTCGATCTCCAGCCGGGGCGAACGGCTCATCTCCGGTTCAGTCTAGACCCTGGCGCAACGGACGCCCCACGGCGTGGCCGGAGCTTCCGCTTCAGACAACGGCGGCGGTCTCGGGCTCACCGGCTGGTGACAGGTCCGTACTTCTGTCTGGAGGGCGCGGCCGGCGGGCGAGGAGGAAGAAGATCGAGGCGAAGCCCGCGATCACGGCGAGGACGGTGAAGCCGGCCTCGTAGCTGCCGGTCGCGTCGGCGAGGATGCCGGCGACCAGCGGTCCGGCGACCTGGCCGAGCATGATGATCGTCGTCGAGAAGCCCATGATCACGCCGAATGAGCTGCGGCCGAAGTAGTCGGCGCGCATCGCCTGCATCAGCGGGCCGCGGATGCCCCAGGCGAGGCCGTGGAGGACGGCAAAGACGATCACGATCAGAAGCGTCGTTGCGTAGGCGACGAGAAGCAGGGCGACGGCGTGCATGACCATGCAGCTCGCCGCGATCAGGCGCTTGTCGTAGCGGTCGCCGATCACGGCGCCGACGATCATGCCGACGACCTGGACCGTGGTCAGCAGCGAGACGACCAGCGCCGCCGTGCCGAGCGAGTAGCCGAGGTTCTCCGTGAGGTGGGCGAGGAGGTGGACCAGGACGGCGGAGACGACGAGCAAGGCGGAGCCGTGGCCGAGGGAGATCAGCCAGAAGGCGGGCGTCCGGATCGCCTCGCGGGCCGTGAAATCGCGCGTGGATGCGGCCGGCGCCGTCTGCCCCACCGCGTCCGCCTCGGCCGCTTCCGGACTGGCGGCGATGCCGTCCATGACCTCGCCGTACTCCTCCGGCCGGCGGCGGATCACCTGGGTAAGCGGCAGGCCGGCGACGATGATCAGGACGCCGGAGGAGAACGCCGTCCAGCGCCAGCCGATCATCTCGAGCAAGAAGGCGATGATCGGCACCGTGACGCCGCCGAAGGCGAAGCCGAGGGACATGATCGACAGGGCCCGCGCCCGCCGCTTCTCGAACCAGTTGACGATCGCGACGGTCAGGGGAAAGAAGCCGGTGAGGCTGGCGCCGATCGCCAGGAAGAAGATCGCTGCGTAGAACATGCCCAGGGACTGGATCTGGCTCAGGGCCATGAAGCCGACGCCAAAGATCACGACGCCGATCTGCATGACGGCCCGCGGACCGAAGCGGTCGATGATCCAGCCCTGGATCGGCCCGAGGACGCCCATCTCAACCTGCTGGAGGGAGTAAGCGCCGGAGAGCGCCGTCTTGCTCCAGCCGAAGTCTCGCTGGAGCAGCACGACATAGGCGCCGTAGGACTGGTTCAGGAGGGCGGCGACGAGGAACTGGATGCCGAAGCCGGACGCGACCATCCACCAGCCGTAGAAAACCCGTCCCCGCAGGCGGCTGACCATCGCGTCCCCGATCCACAATCCGCGCCGGCTGAAGGCTGCGCCTCAGGCGAGTGTAGCAAGCAGGCCGGACTGAAGCACCCGAGCCGCGGGGCGCTGATATAATCCCGTCCATGCAGAGCCCGATAACGAAGTCGGGTCGCGACGGCCGCGCCCTCCAGGTCGTAAGCGCGCTGCGCAACCGCAACTACCGCATCTACTGGCTCGGCTTCCTCTCATCGATCATCGGCTGGCAGATCCAGACCGTCGGCATCGCCTTCTTCGTCTTCGAGAGGACGGGCTCGGAGCTCAGCCTCGGGATCGTCAGCGGCTCGCAGGCCGGCGCCGGCATCCTCTTCTCGGTCCTCGGCGGCGTCATCGCCGACCGGGTAGAGCGACGCCGCCTGCTGATGATCGCCCAGGTCGGCGCCCTGAGCTGCACGCTCACCCTGGCGACGCTCGTCGCCGTGGACGTCGTCCAGATCTGGCAGATCGCCGCCATCGCCTTCGTCTTCGGCGCCTTCCAGGCCTTCGACCAGCCGTCGCGCGCCGCGCTCGTGCCGCAGCTCGTCGATCGCAAGGACCTGAGCAACGCCGTCGCGCTCACCTCCGCCGTCTACCAGGCGAGCGCGATCATCGGCCCCAGCATCGCCGGCCTCCTCATCGCATTCGCCAGCGTCTCCGTGATGTTCTACGTCGCCGCCTTCGGCTTCGTCGGCTTCATGGTCGCGCTGCTCTTCGTGAAGGTCAGCCCGCCGGCGGCACGAACGGGCCCGACGGCGGGCCGGCGGGGCATCGGCACCGACCTCGTCGCCGGCCTCGCTTATATCCGCCGCAGCTCCCTCTTCACCGCCCTGATCTCGCTCGCCTTCCTCAACGCCTTCTTCGGCCTCTCATTCATCGTCCTCTTGCCGGTCTTCGCCAAGGAGGAGCTCGCGGTCGGCGCCCAGGGCTTCGGCCTCCTGTTCACCGCGATCGGCATTGGCGCCCTGGCCGGGACGATGATCGTGGCGGCCCTCGGCGAGTTCTCGCGCAAGGGGCTGCTGATCCTCGGCGGCGCCGTCCTCTTCGGCGTCCTCCTCATACTCTTCAGCCTCTCGAGCTGGCTCGCGGTCTCGCTGGCGCTGCTCGTGGCGATCGGCCTCGTGCGGTCGCTTTACATGACGAGCGCGATGACGCTGCTCCAGCTCCGCGTCGATGACGCCTACCGGGGACGCGTGACGGCGGTCTACGGCCTCCAGTGGAGCTTGATGCCGCTGGGCGGCCTCCAGGCGGGCCTCATCGCCGAGGCCTGGGGCGCGCCGGTCGCCGTCGCCTTCGGCGGCTGCGCCGTCGTCTTCTTCACGCTGCTCGTGGGGCTGCGCCAGCGGGAGCTGCGGCAGCCGCTGGCACCGGCGCCGGACTAGACTTTGTCCAGCTTCGCCTCCCAGGCGCGGTAGTTGGCGATGCCGTCCTTGACGAAGGGCGAGCGCCGAATGAGGCCGATGACGAAGCCGTTGAAGAGGTTGGCGGGGAACTTGAGCGGCCGCACGACATCCATGAAGAGGACGACGCGGGTGCCGGCCGTGTCGTTCCAGACCTCGTGCCGGTAGGTGTCGTCGAAGATCAGGCTCTTGCCTTCCTCCCAGTGACGGACGTCCTCGCCGACACGGATGCGGCACTCCTCCTTCGGCTCCGGCACGAGGAGGCCGAGGTGGAAGCGGATAACGCCCTTGAAGGTGCCGCGGTGGTCGGGCAGGTGCTTGCCTGGCGCGAGGATCGAGAAGAAGGCAGTCTGCATCCCGGGAACGGACTCGATCAGGCGCGCGGTCTCGGGGCATTGCTCGCAGCCGCGGTCGGCGCGGAAGCCGAAGGCGTAGAAGAAGTAGGTCTTCCAGTCGTCGTCGCTCGAGAGGTGCTTCTGGTCGGTCGAGATGTCCTGGAAGTTCGGCACCTGGTCCAGGTCGCGGAGGACGGCGTCGAGCTCGCGGCGGATCGCCGGCGCGCCTTCCTCGAGGGCCCTGGCCCAGGGAAAGAGCTCGTTCTCGAAGAAGGTCGGGTTGCCGACCCGGGAGCCCCAGGCAATGAATCGCTCCATGGACCGGATCGCTATCGCACCGAGGCTGACGGTGAGCTCGCGCAGCTGTCGCTTCATTCCCCAGCCTTCCCTTCGCGAACGATGGGCAAGAGCCAGGCGCCGACGCGGGAGCGCGACGTCAGGCCCTGCGCCGGGCCTCGTCCACGAGCCAAAACGAAGCGGCAGCCTTTACTTCGGAGCCTTGACGTCGATCTTGCTGGCGACGTGGGGCTTGATGTGGCCCTGACGCGTCAAGGCAACGATCTTCTTGCACGACGGGCAGTGCGCGGTCTGCACCGCCAGGTAGACGCGCTCGCTGGAGCCGGGGCACCAGATGCTCATCAGGCCTCTCCTCGCCCTCTAGATACCACCCCGGCGCTCTTGCGTCCAGCGCCCGCGCCTCGCTTCGACCCGGGGGTTTTGCTAGACTAGGCGGGTTCCGGCCGGGGCGTAGCGCAGTCTGGTAGCGCACTTGAATGGGGTTCAAGAGGTCGCTGGTTCGAATCCAGTCGCCCCGACCATCAACTCCCCCTTAAGCTAATTTCAGCACTTGACGACGTTTCTTAGCCGGCGCATTTTCTGCTAAGCAGCATCCAATCCCAGGGCTTTGAAGCTTCGGGTCAGGCAGCCTGTTTGTCGGAAGATCCCTATCCGCACTGTTGGCACGGCCCACGCGGTTCGGGCTCCGCATGACCTCCTGCACTCAAATGAACATGTACCCGACTGAAAATCAACTTCTCTGGCCCGGGGCGCCATTACAATTCTACGAACCTCAGCGGGTTACCTCCGCCTGTTTGATTGGACTAGCAGGCATATCCCAGGGAGCTTGGAACTTCCGCTTGTTCCGGGCCGGCCAGCACTTCGTCAGCCTTTCGCGGCACATCAGCCTTTCGCGGCACAAAGGAATGCATGAGTCTGATGTCACATAGACCGCACTCTCGGGCCTTCCCGTTTGTCGCGATGGCGATTCTGACGACGACCGTAGGCTTGTTCTTGGCCACCGGCGGACAGCCCGTTGAGGCGGCGACCCTCACTGTCACCAAGGGAGCCGATACGAACGACGGTGTTTGTGACGCCGACTGCTCGCTGCGAGAGGCGATCGGCGCCGCTAACGCGGCATTCGGTGCGGACACGGTCGAGCTACCAGCCGGCACTTATACGCTGAACCTGGCAGGCGCGGGCGAGGATGCGACCGGTGACCTGGACATCACAGGTGACCTAACAATTAACGGCGCCGGTGCGGCCGCTACAAGTGGTGCGAGAGTGGCAGGAAAGAATCCAGCGCTCTGAACTGACGGTGCTGTCGGGTGACTCCTATCACCTGGCTGCTGTTCGACCCGACGAATGCGCGGAGGTGGTACTGGATTTCATTCACAGGCAGGGTGCTAACGGTGGAAGTTTTGAGCAACGCAGCCGTCCGTAGAGCGGACGCTGCTGCACCGGGAGCTGCTGAAGGCGCATGGGTAACACAATCGGGCGATAGTGCTTGGAGCTTCTTGAGTTTCCCACCATCTACGTCCTACGTCCTACCTGCGTCCTACCTCAGGCTATGCGCTCCAAAAGACTGCGCACTGTTCGAGTTCTGTTCCGCGTTAGCGTGGCAGAGCGGCTGATCTTGGATTTGTAGGCGGCGACCCATTTGCGGGCTGGTCCTCCTGAGCGACGACTGCGTCGGGCTCCAGTGTGTAACGCCTGACCATCGGCACTCCTAGGCCGATCAGGAACACGATCGCAAGAACGGAGACCCCGCCAGCGAGGACAGCAATCTCGGGGCCAAGCCAAGCAGCCATTGCCCCGGCCCGGAAATTGCCCAGCGGCCCACCACCCGTAGTGAACACCTGGTTGACCGATGTCACCCTGCCTCGCAGGCGGTCCGGAATGTTGAGTTGGAGGATGGTTCCTCGGAAAACATGACTAACAACGTCACCAAAACCCTGTCCTGCGAGGAGGAGGAGCGCAATCCAGAAGACGCCGTTGAAAGCGAATAGGACAGTGCAAACACCAAAGATCGCTACGCCGATTAGGACGCCGAGCCCAGCTTGTCTGATGTGACCGACCATACTCATTAGAACACCGCCGGTTATCGTTCCCAGTGCGGAGGCCGCGGAAAGGAGGCCAAAACCCTCAGGTCCCACATCCAGGATGACAAGCGCGTAAATCGGCAGCAGGGCTCGAACTGCGCCGAGAAAGTTCTGACTAAAATCCAGCAACATCATCGAGAGCAGGATTCGATGGTTCCAGACATAGCTGAACCCTTCGCCAATTGAGCGCATCGAAATTGAGCGGAGTCCGGCGCGCGTCTGAGGCACCGGCTTGAGGATCGTGAGGACGGCGATCATGGTTAGCCACGACACCGTAGTCACGGCGTAATTCGCTGTCGGGCCGACGAAGGCCAGCAGGATACCAGCGATGGCCGGACCTGCGATCTGCGAAACGCTGCGTTGGGTCGCGTTTAGTGCCATGGCGTTGGCGAGGACGTTTTGAGGGACCATGTTCGGAATGATCGCCTGCCGTGATGGGTTTTCCAAAGACGTAAACAGGCCACCCAGCATCGCTGCGACGTAGAAGATTCCAGGCGAAAGCTGTCCAGTTGCACTCAGAGATAAAAGCATCACGGTCACGCCGAGTTGTCCGGCCTGGGTTGCCATCATCAGCCGCCGGCGGTCGATCGCGTCCGCCAGCAGTCCCCCAAACAACAGGACAGGTATTGAGGTGAAGGCACGTGAGAGGCCGAGCAGTCCGAGCTGTAGCGCGGAGCCGGTCATCTCGTACATCTGCCAGGTAATAGCAAGCTGGGTGAAGTTATTACCGAAGCTAGAGAATACTAAGCCTCCGTAGTAGAGGCGAAAAGTCGCATGACGAAGGGCAGGCGGGAAGTTCCACCGAGTTTGCTTCTGCGTGCCGCTCATTGGTTCTGCTTCACTTGCCGAGTCAAACGAATGGCGTCAGTATATGCCTCCGTCAGAGCCCGGTGATTACCGGCATCTCAAGCGAGTGACTCTCAGGAGATGAAGATGCGGCCGTCGCTGGAGCGGGCGCGGCGGCACCGGGAACTGCTGAAGGCGTAAATCGGATCAAGTCCTCTACTGATTTCGAGTTCAGCACAAAACTCCTTGCTAAGCTGCATCGGCGGGCCGAAGCTAAAGCGGCCGTGCTAAGCTGCATTCGGATTATTGAATGGGGTTCAAGAGGTCGCTGGTTCGAATCCAGTCGCCCCGACCATCATCTCTCCGTTGCAAGCCCTATCGCTCAGATTTAAGGCTCTCCGAGAGATCAAGCAGGGACGATTCGGTTGGAGGGTCTGATGACGACGACTCCGAATCCCGTCACGACGGAAGTGCCTCTCTCGCAGCTGCCGAGCGAGCAGGTGCGAGCAAGGGCGGCACGCGCCCGACTCTACATCATAGAACATGCTGCCTGTTGCCGGTGCAGCCGCCGGCGCGCCGCAGCTCCTGCGCGACCATTACGCTTACCTGTTTAAGCTCGAGGCTGAAGGGCTGCTCTACGGCGCCGGACCGGTGAACTTCGAGCCGGCAGGGCCGAGCCGTGACCTCGCGATCGTTGCCGCTGCCTCCCCTGAAGAAGCGCTGAGGATCGCCGAAGGCGAGCCATTTCACCGGGCGGGCCGCCACCTGAACAGTATTCGAGCTCACACGATGAACGAAGCCGTCGCCTGCTACGTGGGCCGGGCGATGTCCGAGCGCGCGGTCGCCCGCGGCGACTCCTTTGAGCCGGACGCAGGCACGACCAACCTCTCTCTCGAAGCGCTCACGGCGCGTGCCGCGAACGTCGAGCTCTTTCTCATCCACCTGGCGCCTACCGACAAGCCCCGGCCGCCGGAGGATACGCGGACCTCGAACGCCCACTTTGTCTGGCTGCGAGAGAACGAGATGTCGGCAAGGCTCATGAGCTGCGGTCCCGTGCCGGCGGCCGCGCCGCTGCCACCCGGGGTCTGGGGTGGCGGCCTCGCCGTAGTCGCAACGTCGCGCGCGGAGGCCGAGCGCATGGCCTCAGACGAGCCGAGCGGCCAAGCTGGCTATCGGGTCCTATCCGTGGACGCCTGGAGGCTCGACTTCGGCCTCGCGGCGCCGATCGCCGCCGCATTGAAAACGCTGAACCTGCTAGACGCTAAATGAATCGCCGGAAGGGGCGCAGCCCTAGCGCCATCGAGTAAGGCCGGCGCGACTCCGGAGCTTCGAGCACTGTTACCAGGAAGAGCGCATCAGGGCGATTGAACAGCGTCCCTGCCGTACGAGGCCGTCCGGCACTGTCAACGCCCGGCTACGCGGTCTATAATCGGCCTCGGAGCGGCGGCGGCGCTCCCGAATGGAGAGCATCGACATGGTCAGCTTCCTCCTCGGCTTCGCTCTCGCCGTCTTCGGACTGGCCGGCAGGCGACTGCTGGGCCGCCCCCACCTCCCGAGCCGCAGGCCGGCGCCCCTCGCGAGGGTCCGAGTCGCGAAGGAGGACGGCATGTACCTCGAGGTGACGAACGGCGGCGCCCGCGCCGACTTCGAGGCGCAGCTGGAGCTGACGAGCGGCCGCGACAAGGTCCACGAGCGCGACGCGGCCGTCGATTTTCAAGGCTACGCCGGTTATTGGGAGCGGAGCCACGGCCCCGTCGCCACGCTCGGCGCCGGCGACATGGACCGTCTGGTGATCGGGCGACTGGAGGCGGGCCCTGCCGACCTGCCGCCAGCGACTCTCTTCAAGATGGCCTTCTACGACCCGGCCCAACGCCGCTACGCCGAGTACGCGACGACGGGCTGGCTCGCCGACGTCGCCGCGATCGACCCGCCGCGCCTCGAGCTGCGCGTGACGATCGACTCGAGCCCGCGGTCGCCAAGCGGGCCTTATGTAAACACCTTCGTCGTCGACGGCGAAGACCCCCAGGCGCTGCGCGACGTGAAGCCCTTCAACAACCGCTCCGGCGGCATCACCGTCCGCCATTACTGAAGAAGCGGCCGCGCCGGCGGTGACCGGGAGCGGCCGGCGACCCTCGCTCGATTGAGCCCTTTTCCTATAGAAGGAGAGCAGGATGACCAACGGAGCTCCCACGGGCCGGCTGCCGCTGACCTTCGCGACGCGGGCGGGCAACCAGAGCTTTGAGCAGGCGCTGCAGATCGCCCAGGCGGCGGAGGCGGCGGGCTTCAGCGGCGTCAGCTTCAGCGACCGGCCCCACGACCCGGTACTCGACGGCTGGACCCTCGCGACCGCCGTCGCGGCCCGGACGGAGCGGATCCGCTTCTTTCACACGACCCTGAACCTGCCCTACCGCTTCCCCGCCGTCCTCGCGAAGGAGGCGGCGACCTTCGACATCATCTCGAAGGGGCGGCTCGACCTCTGTCTCGGCGCCGGCGGTGAGGCGAATCGGGCCCTCTACGACAGCATCGGCGTGCCTCTTGCCGCGCCGGGCGAGCGGCTGACCGACCTTGAGGACGCCGTGACGATCATGCGCGGCCTCTGGGCGAACGAGCGCTTCAGCTACACGGGCCGCGTCGCCAAAGTCGAGGACGCCGTCGGCGACCCGAAGCCGGTGCAGCGGCCGATCCCGATCTGGATCGGCGCCCGCATGCCGCGCTCGCTACGCCAGGTGGGCCGCTTTGCGGACGGCTTCGTTAAGAACGGCGGCTGGGGCAGCGCCGAGGAGCTGCGCGAGCTCAATGCGGCGATCGACGCCGCCGCCGTCAAGGCCGGCCGCGACCCGCACTCGATCCGGCGACTGCTCAACGGCGCCGCTGCCTACGTGGCGAAGGACGCGGCGGACGCGGCCGAGTTCCGCGCTCGCGGGGCCCGCCAGACATCGGGCGCGCGCAGCGGCCAGGAAGCCAGCGGCCTCATCGGCACGGTCGCGGAGATCATCGAGAGCGTGGAGGCCTTTAGGGCGGCGGGCGTGGACACGTTCGTCGTCAGCTTCCCGCCTCAGCAGACGTTGGCCCAGATCGAGCGCTTCGGCGCCGAGGTGATCCCGGAAGCAGCCAGCCTTTAGGCCGGCCTTAGATCGAGGCCGCGAGGGCGTGCTGCGCTAGCGGTAGTTGCCGAACTTCAGCTCGATGCCCCAGTCCTCGCCCTTGAGGTCGCCGATCACGGCCTGGAGCTCGTCGCGGCTCGGCGCCGACACGCGCACCTCGTCGCCCTGGATCGACGACTGCACTTTCTTGTACTTGCCGTCCTTGAGGAATTTCACGATGCGCCGCGCGGTTTCGTTATCGATTGACTGGGTGATTGCGACCTCCTGACGCACCGTGCTGCCGGCCGCCTTCTCGATGGCGCCGCGCTGGACGTTCTTCAGCGGCACGCTGCGCGCGACGAGGCGCTGGCTCAGCGCCTGCCACAACGCCTCGAGCTTGAACTCGTCGGCAGTGTGGACGCTGAGCTTGGCGGCGGTGCGGTCGAAGTCGATCTGGACGAGGACGTTCTTGAAGTCGAAGCGGCTGGCGATCTCCTTGCGCGCCTGGTTGACGGCGTTGTCGACCTCCTGGAGGTCTACGCCCGTGCTGATGTCGAAGGATTCTGTCTTGGCCATGGCCCTAGGGTAACGCCTTCCGGTCTCCGGTTCGAGCCTCCCTCACCTACGGCAGGCCGATCGCCGCCGCTGCGTCCATGGCCGCCGCTGCGTCCGTCGATACAACGAGGTCGACTCTCGCGCCGACGAGGGCCGCCCGCCAGACGACGCCGCCGATCTCGACCATGAGCGCGTCGGGCGCCGGCCGCGCCACCGGCGACCGCGCGCTTAACGAGGCGACGAAGGCCGCCCAGAACTCGCGCGCCTCGCCCGCGTCGTCCCACTCGACGGCGTAGGCGAGGAGGCGGTCGTCGCCGCGCGTATAGAGCTCCCAGGCGTCGCCGCCCCAGCCCGCCGCCGCCCGTTGGACAAGTACCCGGTCGGCCGCTAGGCCGAGGAGGAGGAGGTTCTGGAGCGAGAACTCGCCGAAGCTGCTCCCCAAAAGCGAGCGCCAGCCGGCGCCGAGGGCCGGCGTTAGCGGCGGCAGGCTCACGGGCAGCGCGCCCTCGCCGGCGAGGTACTTCTCCGGGTGGAGGATCTGCTCGGTCGTCGTCGGCAGCGCCGCCCAGACGTCGGCGACGCCGTTTGCCAAGAGCGGCGTCACCGCCTCGATGAAGCAGGGGCCGTCCTCGTACCAGGTGTCGAGCTCCCGCTCGACACCGAAGGGGACGCCGGCGCGGGCCGGCGCCGGGATCCGGAAGCAGACCGGCAGGCGATAAGTGGAGCGCAGCGTGAAGCCGAGGTAGGCGCTCTCGCTGGCGATGGCGTCGCCCTCGACGACGTCCTGGAGGGCGCGGAAGGCGTCCCAGTCGTCGGCGCGTGCCGCTGCGAGAGCATTGAGATCGTGGTACTGGTCCTGGAGGGCGTGGGTGAACTCGTGCGCCATCGTCGCGCGGGCCGAGCCGCCGGAGACGCCGCCGATGATCGTCTCTAGCATGTAGAAGGCCTCGAGGTCGGGCGAGTAGAAGCCGGTGATCTGGGCGACCAGGTTATCGACCGACTGCTGGCGGAGGTCCCTGTCCTGCGACGGCTGGCCGTCGGACCTCTCCTCCCGCGCCGGCACGAGGCCCAGGAGCCTGTAGAGCTCGTCCTGGGGGTCAAGGGGACGGAGGGGTGCTGCGCCGCCGATGGCCGCGCCCGCGTTGTCCTCGCCGCCGTAGTAGGCGCGCGCCTGGTCGCGGCTGAGGAGGAACATGTCGACCTCGCCGCGGGACGGCGTGCCGCGTAACGCCGCGACCGCCGCGAAGATCGCCTCGGCCTCTTCGCGCAGCGCCGGCGGGAAAGCGCTCGCCTGCGGCCGCTGCGGCGGCGTCGGTGTCGGGGTAGGCGCGGGCGTCGGCGTTGCCGTGGGCGGCGCTACGGTAGCCGTAGCCGTCGAGGTCGGCGGCGGCTCTGCTGAGCCGCCGCAGGCGAGGATGAAACAGCAAAGCGCCGCCACACAGGCGATCAGCGGCTTTGGCAAGCTTCGCGAGGGCGGCGCTGCTAACGGCAAGCTCAGGCGATGGCCTCCGGCTCCGGATATTGTAAGCCGGAGCTTCGCCGTCGGCGACGGCGAAGGTTGTAGGCCGAAGCCCTCACCTGCGGCGACAGCGCTAGCTGAGTCCGACCGTGCCGGCGGCGAAGATCTCGTCGACGGCGAAGCGCGCCGGCAGGATGTGCTGGTCGTGCGCGTACCCGATGATCGTCTCCAGCGCCTTGCGGTTGGCCTCGACGCCGTAAGGGAAGGGATCGCCGCCGACGATCGCGCCGCCGCCGCGGGCCTTGTCCTCGTCCGAGGCGGTCGCGAGCCACTTCTCCTTCGCCGCCTTGAACGCTTCGAAGAGGGCAGGCGCCAGCCCGGGGTTCTCGCTGAGCAGCGAGTCCTTGACGACGACCATGTGGTTGATCGGGTAGACGCCGGTCTTGGCGTAAGACGCCTTGGCGGCGTCGCCGGCGTCGGCGATCAGCGGTCCCAGGTCGGCGGACTCGCTGCGGCCGAGGCCGACGCCGGCGGCGAGCTCGCCCGCTTCGAGCATCTTTAGCAACTCGGCGCCGTGCTGGTAGACGACGTTGGACGGCGCGTCCTTGTGGAAGGCATCGACGTGCTCCTCGTCGGCGAGGACCCAGGTGACTTTGTCGAGGTCGACGCCGTACTCGGCGGCGAGGATGCCGCGAGCCCAGACGCCGGTCGTCACCGTGTAGGCGCGGAGGCCGGCCTTCTTGCCTTCGAGGTCCTTCGGCTTCTCGACGCCGGCCTTGCTGTTGGCGACGAAGGCGCCGTGGTGAAAGGCGCGCACCGGGAAGACCGGGATCGCCGTGAAGGGCAGGCCGTAGGCGCGGGCCGTGAGGTAGGTGGTGATCGCCATCTCGCTGACGTCGAACTCGAGGTTGCGGCACATGCGCCGGAAGGCGCCGATGATCGGCGCGACCTCGACGTGGTCGAGCGCGACGCCATCGGGCTTGAGGCTGCCGTCTTTCAGCGCTTCGAAGTGGCCGTAAGGGCCGATCGCCGTCTTCAGCGTCAGAGTCGATGTCGTGCTTGTCATCGTCGTTACCTCTTTCTGTCGCTAGTTCGCGCTCGCGCGGCTCTGCTTATCGATGGCTGAGGCCGCCGCGCTAGCTGGGCGGCAGCATATGGGGGTTCGGCGGCCTGTCTGCGCTGCGCGGCGCCCAGCGCTGCTCCTTGCGCTCGTAAAGGTGGACGGCATCATGGATCGTCGGCCAGGTCGGCACGGCGACGACCTCCTTGCGCAGCCAGAGCCGGAGCAGGCGGTCGTGAAAGTCCGCATCGCCGGTGCAGCTCGGGTCGCCTACGTAGACGATGCGGTCGCCGCGGAAGGCGGCGAGGGCCTCGGCCGCGAACGCCTTGCCGTAGGAGGGCCAGCAGACGAGGAGCGCCTGGTGATCGGCGTACTTCTTCACGGCGTCGAGCGCGTCGCGGCGCTCGACCGGGTAGAACCGGCCGGCGTCGACCGCGAAGCCGCTGGGAGGCGGCGCCTGCTTGCCGGCCTGGGGCCCGTTCGGCGCCGCCCAGCTGAGGTCGTCGGTCGCGGTTACGGCGACGCCGTAGGCATTGAGGAGGTGGGCCCAGAGGCCGTTGCCGGCACCGACCTCGAGCAGCTGGCGATCGCCGAGGAAGGCGGCGATTGCGCCGATCGCCGCCGGCGTCGGCACGGACCAGCCGTAGAGCTTCATGAAGCGGCGGCGGCGGCGGATCGTCAGCGCGTAGGTCAGGAGCCAGGCCGGGCCGCGGCCGCCCTTGACTTCGGCGCCGGGGCCGAGCGCGGCGATGCTGGCGAACAGCGCCGCCACGGCCGGCGAGAGTGCGGCTCGATCGCCGGCTTCCTCGCCGATCGAAGCCGGCGTAGCCTTGAATGATTCCGTGGCCAGCCTCTATCTTCCTTACGCCGATTCGGCGCGCGCCGAATGCGCGTCCAGAGGCCCCGATTATAGAGGGCTTTCGATTCGAAATGAAGCGACCCGCCAGGGAGCAGTCGGCGGGCGGCGGCCGGCCTCCTGACGCTGCCTCGTGCGAGCCGGGGTCCCTTGACAGATCGCCGGTTTCGCGCTTTGATTGTCCGTGCTAGTTAACGAACTAGTTAGCGTCTGAATACTGGAGGAAAAGTATGCATCCTTGGATGGAGCTCAAGCGACTCTGGGCCGGCTACCCCGGCGGCTACAAGTCCACGGCGCGAGGCCTCGACCCGGTCGGCCGGGCGCTTCCCTTCCGCCAGTCGGACGACCCTAACGACATCCGCACGAAGATCCCGGCCCTCGGCCACCGCGAGTACTGGTACCCGGCCCTGCCCGATAAGGACATCAAGAAGAACCCCCAGGTCCTCCGCATGCTCGGCCAGGACCTGGTCATGTTCCGGGGCAAGGACGGCGGCGTCAAGGCGCTGCTCGACGTCTGTCCCTCACCGCGGCGCCTTCCTGTCGCTGGGCGACTGCTTCTATGAGGGGACGGTGAGCTGCCCCTACCACGGCGGGACCTACGACGGCGACGGCAACTGCGTCGCCTTCCTCACCGAGGGTCCCGATTCGAAGGCGGTGGGCGAGCTCAAGGCCTGGGCCTTCCCGACCGTGACGGCTAAGGGCATCGTCTTCGTCTGGATGGGCGAGGGCGAGCCGGTGGACCCGCGCGAGGACCTGCCGCCGGAGATGCTGGACGAGCCGTACACGCAGGTCCGCTGGGCGACCCAGGTGTACCACTGCAACTGGATCCTCGTCCTCGAGAACACGAACGACGCCCACAACGCCTTCTACGTCCACCGCAACTGCTTCACGGTGCTGCGCAGCCGCCTCGGCGGCCGGCCGCGGACGCCGCTGGGCTACCGGACTAAGGTCGTCGGCGGCGTCACGGCTAACTACAACGCCGGCACCGGCATCGCGCCGACCGAGCGCTACTACTACGACGAGGACGGCAAGATCCCCTACCAGATGTACTACCCGGGCGTAGACGGCGTCTGGCCGCTGCACCGCACCCGCCTGCTCTGGACCTGGATCTGGAGCCGCCGGGCGAACAACCGCCGCGACAGCACTCAGCGCTGGGGCGACGGCCGCCGCGACCCGAACCAGAGCACCTCGCGGTCGGACGACAACTGGCAGGGCACGCGCCTGCCGAGCATCTCCGCCAAGGGCACGGGCGGCGCTTCGAAGTACCGCAGCCACCGCTGGGCGGTGCCGGTCGACCGCGACATGACCCGCATCGTCTACGTGAACATCGAGCGCTACCTGGAGCCACCGAGCCTGACGACGCGGCTCTACAAGGGTGCCACCTGGCCCTACCGGAACTGGAGCCACAACTTCAACTTCCGCTGGGCCGACGTCGACGCCGAGCGCACCTGCCGCTACGAGGTTCCGGAGTACCTGACGCCGACCGACTCGACCGTCGTCGTCATCCGCAAGGTGCTTACGGAGTACGCGCGCGGCATGCACACGGCCGAGGAGTTGAAGGAGCTCGAGGCGAAGGGCGGCATCCGGGAAGAAGAGCTGGTCACTCAGCGCAACCTCGAGATCATGGAAGCGGCCCAGACCCTGCACGCGCAGGAGATCAACGAGGGCCTGGAGAAGACCCGCTCCGAGACGGAGTGGGGCGGCGCACCGACCTCGAAGAGCTAGCTCGAGCTACAACGCTGGCAACGGGCCCCAGGCAGAGATGTCCGGGGCCCGTTTCTTTGTCGCCGGATACGCCGACCTGCAAAAGGCCGGCGCCGCCTTTCCCGGGCTCGGCCGGCGGGTACGCCGTTAGGCGAACCTGCCGGTTAACCTTCTCCAGCCTGTCGCGTTACATAAGGCACGGAGGGGTCGCCGTCGACCGAGAGTATTCGCATAGTCGGGCGGGCTCTCGCCGAAGCGGCGCCCCCTCCTGAGGCACCGCAATCGGGCGCATAGGCCGCGCGCGCAGTCCATCAGGATCTAGGCGAATCGTCCTCTTCAGGGACGCCAGAAGTCCCGGACGAGCTGGCCATCGAGCACAAGGCCGGTGCCGGCGGCATCGCGATCGAGAAACCAGGTCTGGGGTCCGGCGCAGTACGACATCACGCCGACGTAGTCGCCGCAGGGCTTGACGCCGACGTGGCCCGCCGTGACCTGCGCGGCCGTAGCGTGGTCGGCGAGGCCGAGGGCGTGCCCGAGCTCGTGGGCCAGCAGCTCGCGGTTGCGCCAGGCATCCCTGGCACCGACGAAGACGATGCTTTGATTGCTGCCGCGCCGGACGTAGGCCGGGTCGCAGGCGCCCTGGACCCAGGTCCGGTCCCAGCCGTGCGCCGTGAGGAGGACGTCTGCCTCCCACCAGTCGCCGTAGTGGACGACGAAGATCGGGAAGCCATGGTGGCGCTCGAAGAGTCGGTTCCAGCCCTCAAAGGCAGCGCGGACGTCGGCCTGGCTGAGGCCCGCCGCTGCGAGGTCGGGGTCGACGCTGACGCTCTGGGGACGCGGCTCGACCTGCCAGCCGCACATGAGGTACGCGTCGGCGCTCCGCGCGGCGGCAGGGCCCGAGAGCACCGCCTGCGCTAGCACCGCTGCCGCGAGGGCGATAGGGAGGCGGGCTAACCGCGAAGCGGGCGGGCGGCGGCGCTCGCCGTGGCGCCTCGGTTGGGTTCCTGGGGTGATCCTGGCTTCGTCGATCAGTAGCAAACCCGCACCATCCTTGGTTGGCGGTTTCACCACTGGCCTGTCCCGGCGGGACGGCGTCGGAGCTTCTGGTGACCACATCGGGCGGCCTCACGGCGCCCAGCTCCGAGGCGTGGCCTCAACGATTACTGTCTAGGGGTCCTTCTTCTCAGGAAAACGCGGCCCCGGTCGCCGCGTTACGGTGGCCCGGAGCCGCTGCCGGCGTCCTGTGATCGACATCACATTCCCTGCGGCTGGCGGCCGCGAACCTGAAAGGGCGTCAGGGGCTGCTGCCCGGAGTATGGCAGAATAGGCTGTCGGGAAGCTACAACCCGGCGTCGGCCGAGCGCCAAAGCGAGGAGAGGACTACCGATGGCTCCAGAAATCACGATCTTCGGGGCGCCTTGGTGCCCTGATTGCCGTCGCTCGAAGAAGTTCCTCTCGGAGCTGCGCGTGCCTTACAACTGGGTCGATATCGACCGCGACCCGGCAGGAGCCGCGCTCGTGAAGGAGAAGAACGGCGGCAAGCAGATCATCCCGACCATCGTCTTCGTCGACGGCAGCTTCCTCACGGAGCCGGCCGACGACGAGCTCGCCCAGAAGCTCGGCCTCGAGCTCCGGGCGAACCGGACCTTCTACGACCTGATCATCCTCGGCGGCGGGCCGGCCGGCCTCACGGCCGCGATCTATGGCGCCCGCGAGGGCATCGACTGCCTCGTGATCGAGAAGAGCGCCCTCGGCGGCCAGGCCGGCGTCACGGAGCGGATCGACAACTACCCCGGCTTCCCGGACGGTGTCGGCGGCGGCCAGCTGGCGGGGCGGATCATCGACCAGGCGCGCCGCTACGGCGTCGAGCTCCTCTCCGCCGTCGCCGTCGAATCGATCGGGCGTGACGGCGACCTGATCGGCGTCCGGACGACGAGCCGCGACGAATACTGCAGCCGCGCCGTGATCATCGCTACCGGCTCGACCTACCGCCGCCTGGACGTCCCGGGTGAGGAGGAGCTGATCGGCGCCGGCATTCACTTCTGCGCGACCTGCGACGGGCCCTTCTACAAGGGCTCGCAGGACCTGGTGGTCGTCGGCGGCGGCAACTCCGGCGTCGAGGAGGGCCTCTTCCTCACGCAGTTCACGGACCGCGTCCACCTGGTGGAGTTCACGCCGGAGCTCAAGGCGAGCGCGCTGCTTCAGGAGAAGATCCGCGCCCACCCGAAATTCGACATCCGCACGAACACGGAGGTGCTCGAGTTCCGAGGTGAGGGCAAGCTGCGCTCAATCCTGGTCCGGGACCGGGGGACGGGGGCGACGGAGGAGCTGCCGGCCCAGGGCGCCTTCATCTTCATCGGCCTGACGCCGAACACGGCCTTCCTCAAGGGCGCCGTAGAGCTCGACCGCTGGGGCTTCGTCGTCACCGACGATACGCACCAGTCGTCGCTGCCGGGCGTCTTCGCCGCCGGCGACGTGCGCATGGGCAGCACGAAGCAGCTCGCCAACGCCACCGGCGAGGGCGTAACCGCTCTGCTCATGGCGCGCCAGCACCTGCAGCAGCTGGGTGAGGTAGCGCCGAGGGAGGCGGAAGCGGTCTGATCGGCGCACGGGCGATTGGCCGCAACCGGAAGCCTTACGCAAAGCGAAGGAGCCCGCCGATTAGCGGGCTCCTTCGCTTTACTGCGCTTGCGACCACCCCGCACGGGGCGGCGCGTCCGGTTTAGATCTTGTCCCAGTAGGCGAAGCCGGCGCCGACCGGCGAGGAGTAGACCGGGACGTAGTCGACGACGGTGGCACGACTGCCGTCAACCGTCGCGGCGGCCGCGATCCAGTTGCAGCTCTCGCGGGTGCCGCCCTGAGGGCCGCCGAAGCCGGGCATGCCGGTCGCACCGCGGCCGCGCTCGCCGACGAACTGGCTAATGTCGCCGTCGGGGATGTGGTAGCTGTCGAACTGCTCGGCCATGCCGCGGGCGTCGCCCGCCTCCATGAAGCGCAGGAGGCCCTGGTCGAACTCTTCGTCCAGCCAGGCCTCTTTCGCGCCCGGCGTGTGCCAGAGGCCACCGGAGCCGACGACGGCGACCCGGAGGTCGCTGGGGTGGGCCTCGATGATCTCGCGCACGGCCTTGCCGAGCTGGTAGCAACGCTCCGCCGTCGGCTGGGGCGCGTAGTAACAGTTGAGGAGGATCGGCACGATCGGCTTGTCGAGAATGTCGAAGGACTCAGCCGGCCGCAGGAAGGCGTGACCGATGCCGCGCTCCGGCTTCGGCATGTCCATGCAGAAGGCCGGGTCGAAGCCACGCTCCATGAGGCCGGTCAGGAGGCCGACGCCGAGCTCCGGGTGGCCCTTGACCTTCGCCTTGGGCGCCGCGGGGCGCTCGCCGCCCTGGCCGAACTGACCGTCGCGAGCGGATAGCGACCCTTCGAACTCCTCACCGACGTAGACCGCCATGCCGGGGAAGTTGTTGAAGTCGAAGCACTCGAGCTGGTCGTCGCCGTAGATGACGATGACGTCGGGGTTGGCTTCCTTGACCTTCTGCCGCAGGGTCGCGAAGCCATTCTGGATTCGAGCCGCCTTCGACTTGTTCTCCTCCAGGTCGTCCATCGGGACGTCCTCGCGCAGCGAGCGGCTCGCCCGTACGTCGTTCCAGCGCTCAGGCGGCATGTAGCAGAAGGGGCTGTGGGCGGTGTTGTAGGCTCCAACCAGTTTGGCCATCGTGAAGAATCTCCTTTTATAGCCTTCCGACTCGCTTTAGTCTCTAAAGTAAATTCTTTCGCGATTATAGACCTTTTCGCGAGGCGCCACCGCTCATTTCGGCGTGAGCACTGCACATTCTCACCGTTCGCCGACGGGCCGTCAAGACGGACCAGCCTCGCGAACGGCTCCGACGGCGCGGCGGCCAATCTAAGAGCGCTTCGTGGAGGGCTTTGTGCTGTAGTCGACTAGGCAGCGGCAGCGACCACTGCCGCTGCCAGCCGCTGCTCGGCGACGCGGTAGAGCGCGTCCGGCTCGGCTCCTCCTCGGGAAAGACCGCCACGGCGACCCTCGCCTCGAACTCGTGCTCGATGTCCAGCCGCCGCGCCGCCGCCTCGGCGCCGGCCTGGTCGCACTGGATCATGCAGACGACGTACTCGCTATCGGAGAGGCACGCCGGGATGTCGAAGGGGCGCAGGCCGACCGAGAGGTCCTGGACGAGCTTGGCGCCGAGCATCTCGAGGGCCGCCGGACTACCCTCGAGGCGGATGAGGAGGACGGCGAGCTGAAAGTCGTAGCGGCGGCCGCGCTCGATCTCCTCGCTGAGGCGGAAGTCGAAGTACCAGCGGTTGAATAGCCAGGGGACGTCGGCGTGGATGCTGAGGCGGCGGGCGCGCTCGCGCTGCTCGCGCCAGAATCCCTCGCTGAGGCCGCCGAGCCGCGAGCGGGTCGCGTAGCGGTAGCCGGCGGCGAAGGCGACGGCGAGGGTGAGGGTGACGGCTATCGCGGCGGCCGCGGCGGCCTGCCAGGCGAGGTCGAGGGAAAGGCCCGCGAGCGCGGCGGCAAGGATCATCGCGGCCACGGCCAAAAGGGCGCTTCTGTGATCAC
Source organism: Dehalococcoidia bacterium (assembly GCA_963664765.2). Lineage (GTDB taxonomy): Bacteria > Chloroflexota > Dehalococcoidia > DSTF01 > WHTK01 > WHTK01. The sequence continues at coordinate 811,752 of CAXXWO010000006.1, forward strand.
GCAGGCTGTTCATGACCATCTCGGGTTCAACCTCCAATTGGTCTCTTTGATTTGATAGGTTCTCTTTGATGTGATCGACGCCGCTGGCGGCGCGGTCGAGTCGGCGTTATGTCGTAGGCGCTCTGGCCCGAGCCGGCACCGCCCTGCTTCGCCTTGCTCGCAGAGAGGGCCGCAGCTAGCATGGAGACTCCACTGGCGGACACAAGCGAGGCGACATGAAACAGGTCAAGTATCTCCTCATTGGCGGCGGTCTCGCCTCCTTTCACGCCGCGAAGATGCTGCGGCGCAACGACCCGGACGGCTCGATCCTCATCGTCAGCGAAGAGGACCTGCCGCCCTACGACCGGCCGCCGCTCTCGAAAGAGATCCTTCGCGGCGAGCGGACGCCGGAAGAGGTCGTTTACGAGTCGGCGGCGAAGCTGGCGGAGCAGAGCATCGACCTGGCGCTCGGGACGCGCGTAGAGCGGCTGGACCCGGCGGCGAAGACGGTTACGCTCGCGGACGGCGAGACCGTAACCTATGAGAAGGCGCTGATCGCGACCGGCGGCCGGCCGATCCGCCTGCCGATCCCCGGCGCCGACCTCGCCGGCGTCCACTATCTGCGCGACGCCGCCGACGCGATCGCGATCTCCAAGGACGCGACGCCGGGGAGTCGGGCCGTGATCATCGGCGGCGGCTTCATCGGCATAGAATCGGCCGCCTCCCTGAGCCAGCGCGGCGTGACCGTTACCGTCATCGAAGCGCTGCCTCACATCTGGGCCCGCTTCTGCGACGAGACGCTGGCCGGCTTCTTCCAGGGCCACTGCGCCGACCAGGGCATCTCCTTTCTCACGAGCGAGATGGTAGCCGAGATCAAGGGCGACGACCGGGTCCGGTCGGTGGTGACGAAGTCCGGCCAGACGATCGAGTGCGACTTCATCTGCATCGGCATCGGCATCGTCCCAAACGTCGAGCTCGCCCAGGAGGCCGGCCTCGCGGTCGATAACGGCATCGTCGTCGACGAGCACCTGCGGACCTCGGACCCGGACATCTACGCCGCCGGCGACGTGATCAACTACTACGACACCGTCTTCGCCAAGCGGCGGCGGGTGGAGCACTGGGGCCACGCCGAGTACGCCGGCCAGGTCGCCGCCCAGAACATGGCCGGCGGCGACGCCTCCTACGACTTCCTCAGCTACGTCTGGTCCGACATCTACGACCTCCGGATCGAGTTCGCCGGCGACGAGAGCGAGCGCGACCAGGTCCTGGTGCGCGGCCGTCCCGGCGAAGGCCCGTTCACGGTCTTCTACCTCAAGGAAGGGGTGCTGACCGCCTACTTCGCGATCAACACGCAGCCGCGGGACTTCGCCGCCTATCGCCAGCTGATTCGGCGCAAGATCGACCTCCGCGGCCACGAGGCGGAGCTGGCCGACCCGGAGTCGAACACCCGCGACCTCCTGCGCTAGATCAGCCAGAACATCCCTCTTTGCAGGCGGCCGGACGGCCGCGGCCTAGCCTTTTCGTGCCCGAGCCGACATGCTATTGACGAAAGTGCTATGATCCTTTAACTGCAAAATCTGAAAGGAGCACACTGCCATGGCGGATGAGAAGGAAGTTGGTAACAGAGTCAAGGATGGAATCATCGGCCTCATCCGAGGGACGGGCGAGATCGCCCAAGCGACGATAGAGACGGTGGCGGAAACCGCACAGTCCGCCGTCAAGGGCGCCGGCGCGACCGGCGGCGCCGTAGCGGGTCTCGCAGTAGGCGCCGTCAAGGGCGCGATCGAGACCGTCGGCGACGTCGGTAACCAGGCGGCGGAGACCGCCGCCGACAGCGTCGAGACCGCCGTGACCTCGGCCGCCAAGGTTGGCGGCAAGGTCGGCTCCGTCACCAAGGGCGCCGTCATCGGTGCGCTCCGTGGAAGCAAAGAGGTCGGCGGCGAGGCGATGGCCGCTGTCCAGCAGACGGCGAGCGGCGCCGTCACCGAGGCCTCCGAGATCGGCTCCGACATCACCACCGCAGCCGTCGGCGCCATCGAGGGCGCGATCGAGGCGGCGAAGGACGTCGGCGTCTCCGCCGAGGAAGCGGCTGCAGCGGCCGCGACCGGGGCAATCGAGGCCGCGGGCCAGATCAGCGAAACGGCAGCACGGCGCGTGCGCCGCACCGTCGAGGGCACGATCCACGGCGTCAAGGTCGTCGCGAAGACCGCGATCGGCAAGGAGTAGCAGCCAGGGGCCGGCGCTAGGCTCGGCCGTCGCCGGCCCCTGCTAGCAAAGCAGCTCGTCGCCGTAGAAGACCAGGCTGCAGCAGTGCGGCGATTTGTCGTGCCTATTCGGCCACCGGCCCAAGGGTTGCAAAGGCGCGGTTGCCGAAGATCAGAGGCTCGAAGCGCTCGACGAGGCCGACGGCCCGCACCCGCCCAACGACGATGACGTGGTCGCCGCCTTCGTACTCCGTCTCGACGCGACATTCCAGGCGTAAGCGGCACTCCTCGAGAATGGGGACGCCGTCCTCGTTCGGCCGGAAGGCGAGGCCTTCGAACTTCGTCTCCGTATCGGCCGCGAACCGACGGGCGAGCTCGGCCTGGGTCCGGTCGAGGATGTGGACCGCGTAGGCCTGCCGCGCTCGGATCGGCTCCAGGCTGCGTACCTCGCGGCCGAGGCAGACGAGGACGAGCGGCGGCTCGAGCGACAGCGACGCGAAGGATGAGACGGTGCAGCCGAAGGGCACGCCCTCGGCGTCCGCGGCGGTCACGATCGTCACACCGCTGTGAAAGTTCTTCAGCGCGTCTCTGAGATCGAAGCCGTGCGGGTTCATCGCCATCTCCGGGCTCGATTCTGGCGCGGCCGCCGCGCCAGCGTCAAGGCGCCCGCGGCGGCGCTCGCGGTTCCCCGTCCCGGGGATGTCGTTGCCTCTGGCTGATCGAGGCCGAGCTCACCTCCCCAGGCGACGCCGCGTCTGCTAGTATCGCCACGTCCTCAGACCCGCCGTGGCAACGGCCAGACCAGCCGGCGATGATTCACTAGAGGTGGGGTGCTCACTTGCTGAAGCTGACGATGGCCTGCAACGGAACCAACGCGCGCATGGCGCCACTGATCGACGGCACCGTGAAGCCGGAGAACATCGAGCTCGAGTTCCGCACTGTCAACAACTTATATTATGACAACCTCCACTTCGACCAGCTCGACCTCTCCGAGATGTCGATCTCCGAGACCTTCATCGCCCGCGAGCGTCGCCAAAAGCTCGCCGGCGGCAAGTGGGACTGGAGCGGCATCCCCGGCTTCCTCGCCCGCGGCCACGGCTGGGTCGGGATCTACGCGAACGAAGCCTCCGGGATCAAGAGCCTCGCCGACCTCAAGGGGAAGCGAGTAGGCATCCCCGACTTCGAGATGACCTACGCGCTCTGGTTCCGCATCGTCCTCAAGGACCTCTACGGGATCGACGCCAGCGACATCACCTGGTTCAACATGCGCCAGCGGGGCGACAGCCACGGCCTCGAACTCGGCCTCGACGACGACCCGCCGGTCGGCGTCAGGCTGAACTTCCTCAAGCCGGACCAGGACCCGGTCGCGATGCTCGCAAGCGGCGAGCTCGACGCCGCGCCCGTGCCGGGGCCGAAGGCGGCGGAGAGCCCCCAGCTCAAGCGCTTGCTACCGGACCGCGGCAAGGAGGTCATCGGCCAGTTCTTCCACAAGACCGGCTTCCACCAGCCCAACCACCACTTCATCGTCCAGAACCGCGTCCTAAAGGAGCATCCCTGGGTCGCGACCGCCTTCTTCGAGGCGCTCCAGCGCTCGAAGGCCGTCGCCTACGAGCGCGCCGGCGCCGAGGCGAAGGCCGACGAGGGCACCGGCCTCGGGCCGGAGCTCTTCGGCGCCGACCCCTACCCGCTCGGCATCCGGGCGATGCGGCCGACGCTGGAGCGGGCGATCCGGGGCCTCTCCGAGCAGGGCCTCCTCAAGGAGCCGGCGACGATCGAGGACGTCTACCACCCGTCCCTCCTGGACACGTAAGTGGCTCTGGGAGGTCAGCGCCGGCAGCGGGCGCGGGGCGGGAGGCGCGGGTCGTGAAATACGGCACCAGCTTCCCCCAGGATGCCGTCCTCGCCGAACCGATCGCGACGCGCGACTTCGCCCAGGCCGTGGAGGACCTTGGCTACGACTTCCTCACCGGCTCCGATACCGTCTTCAGCCGCAGCCCGGGCGCGGTCAACCGGGAGCCGTTCGTCCTCCTCGGCTACCTCGCCGCCTGCACGAAGCGGGTCGAACTCGGCACCTCGATCGTGATCACGCCCCAGCGCCAGACGGCGCTCGTCGCCAAGCAGGTAGCCGAGCTCGACGTCCTCAGCGGCGGCCGCGTCCACCTCGGCATCGGCCTCGGTCACGACGAGGGCGAGTTCGCGGCCCTCAACGAAGACTACCACACGCGCGGCCGGCGCGTGGAGGAGCAGATCGCCGTGCTGCGGGCCCTCTGGACCGAGGAGCAGGTGAGCTTTCACGGCCGCTGGCACCAGATCGAGGGCCTCGGCATCAACCCCCTGCCCTCGCGACGGCCGATCCCGATCTGGATGGGCGGCAGCGCCGAGGCGGCCGTGCGCCGCATCGCCCGCCTCGCCGACGGCTGGATCCCGCCCTTCGGCCGCGACGGCGAGATCGGCGCCGTGATCGAGCCGTTCGCTACTTACGTCCGCGAGGCCGGCCGCGACCCGGCGAGCATCGAGATCAAGGGCCGCCTGAGCATCGTCAAGGGCACGCCCGACGGCTGGCTCAAGAGCCGGGACGAGTGGCAGAGCGCCGGCGCCAGCCACTTCGCGATCTCGCTGAACCAGTCGGGCTTCACGTCGATCGACCAGCATATCGCCTTGCTGCGGACCTTCATCGAGGCAGCTCGCCAGTAGCCCGGCGGGCCATGCGAGTGACGGAGCGATCCCGAAGCATTACGGGGCCTGGCTCACCGACCGAAGCCTTACGGCGCTTCGGTACCAACCGAAGTCCTACGGCACTTCGATTACCGTCTTCACGCTAACGGCGGCGACGTCCGCGCAGCCGCAGAGCATGAGGGCAGTGGTGAGCTCCGCCTCCAGCAGCGCCAGGACGCGGCGCGCACCGGCCTCGCCATCGACGGCGAGGCCCCAGAGGTAAGGGCGGCCGATGAGCACCGCCCGGGCGCCGAGGGCGAGCGCCTTGACGACGTCGGTGCCGCGGCGGACGCCGCCGTCGAGGTAGACCTCGCAGCGGCCGGCGACGCCCTCGACGACCTCCGCTAGCACCTCTATGGTCCCGGGGGCGCTGTCGAGCTGGCGGCCGCCGTGATTCGAGACGATGACGGCGTCGGCGCCGTGCTCGACCGCGAGCCGGGCGTCCGCCGCGTCCATGACGCCCTTGACGATGACCGGCAGCGCCGTCAGGGAGCGCAGCCAGGCGATGTCGCGCCAGCTCAGGCTCGGGTCGAAGGCCGTTGCCATGTAAGACGCGAGCGAGGAGCCGCCGTCCGCCGGCAAGCTCGCGAGCTCCGGGTCGGCGAAGTTGGCGAGGCCGAGGCCGTCCGGCAGGGCGAAGCTGTTGCGGACGTCGCGCTCGCGGCGACCGAGGACCGGCGTGTCCGCGGTCAGGCATAGTGCCGCGTAGCCGGCCGCCTCGGCGCGCCGCACCAGGCGCTCCGTCATGAGGCGGTCGCGGTAGACGTAGAGCTGGAACCAGAGCGGGCCGGTCGCGGCGGCGGCGATCGACTCGAGGTCGCGGGTCGCGAGCGTGCTCGCGACCATCAGCGTGCCGGCGGCGCCGGCGGCCCGGACGCTGGCGAGCTCGCCCTCGGGGTGCATGAGGCAGTGGAAGGCGGTCGGCGCCAGCAGCACTGGCAGCGCTACCGGCGTGCCGAGGACCGTGGTCGCCAGCCGCGGCGCCTCGACGCCGGCGAGGGCCCGCGGCCGCAAAAGGTAACGGTCGAAGCCGCTCCGGTTGCGCCCGAGGGTACGCTCGTCATCGGCGCCGCTCGCCACGTAGTCGAAGGCGAGGGCCGGCAGACGCTCCTGGGCCGCCGCCTCGTACTCCGCCAGGTTTACCGGCTCGCTCACGCCCTCAGGTTACAGCAGCCGGCGTCCGGGAGGGACAGGTGCAGCCTGTGGCATAATGCCGTCGCGCCAGCGCCGTCGCGCTAGCCAGGAAGAAAGAGGAGGAGCAGATGCCCCGAATTGACCTGATCACGGAGAAGGACCAGATACCGGCCGAGCGCCACGTCGAATACGACGAGATCGTCGGCGTGCTCGGGCGGGTCGGCGGGCCCTTCGGCATCCTCATGTACAGCCCCGGCCTCGCGGAGATGGTCTGCAAGACCGGCGCCCACGTCCGGCTCGAATCGACGCTGACCATGGTCGAGCGCGAGCTGGCGGTGCTCTCGGTCTGCCGTGAGAAGGACGCGGCCTACGAGTGGGGCGGCCACGTGGAGACGGCGCGCAAGGCGGGGATGCGCGAGGCGGCGATCGACGCGATGCGGAGCGGCGGCGAGTTGAGCGGCCTCGCGCCGGATGAGCGCGACGTCATCACCTATACGCGCCAGCTGCTGCGCCAGAACAAGGTCGACCAGGCGGTCTTCGACGCCCTGCGCGAGCGACACGGCGTCCGCTGGCTCGTCGAGCTAACGGCGACGATCGGCCAGTACCAGTACATCTCCGCGATCAACAACGCCTTCGGCATGGAGGCGCGCGCCGGCGGCGATCAGCTGCCCGTCTCGTAGGCTGAAGCGCGGTCCAGAGGCGACAATCGGTTCATGAGCTAAGGAGGTACGAAGATGGCGGTTCTCGTGACGATGGAAGTGGGACCGGTTGACTGGCCGAAGTTCAAGGCCGCGATCGACTGGCTGAGGAGTATGCCGGCTCCCGGCCGCCGCTCCTCGGAACTCTATCGCGGTGAAGCCGACGCGGGCCGGATGCTGATCGTCGAGCAGTGGGACTCCCACGCCGCGATGCACGCTTACCAGGAGCAGGTAGGCGAGGAGTTCAACCGGCGCGCCGCCACAGGGGAGCTGGACTGGCAGACCGGCGTCTGGGAGCTAGCCGAGTCGCTCTAGCGGCCTTGGCGGCGACGGTGGGGACGCCTAACTCGCCACGGCCTCACAGCCGCTGAGGTCGATCGCCGGCGTGCGATCGCGATCCGCCGCCACCCTGCTCGTCAGGCCGATGATCGTGCCGTCCGCGAGGAACCTCTCTATGGTCCCGTAGAGCGTACCCTCGGCGTCGACTGGGATCCGGGTGACATAGAAGACGCTGCCGCCGCAGAGCCGGACGCCCTCATCGGCGGCGGCCGGGTTCTGGACGCCGGTGCAGGCGCCGGCGCCGGTCGGCCCGTTCGTGATGTGGAGGAAGCCGGTCGCCGTCTGGATCGAGTTGCCGGGACAGAGCGGGCCCGCCTCGGCCAGCGCCAGGCCGGCGTAGAAGACGACGAACCGGCCGTCCGCCTGGTACCAGCGCGCCTCGACGCTGCCGGACGGCACCGGCAGCTCCGCCGCCGCCGGCGTCACGCTGCGGCCGCCCTCAACCTTGTAGATGACGCTGAGGGCAGCGGCGACTGGCGTATTCGCCAGCGAAGGGCCGGCAGCAGGCGTGGGCGTGGCGGCCGGCGGCGACGCAGTCGTGGCCGTGGACGTGGGCGCGGCATCGGAGCCGCCGCCGCAGGCGACGATCAGCAGGACGGCACCAATGCTAAGCAGCAGCCAGGGTCTCACCTTCGCCTCCAGACCAGCGCAGCGCGCGGCCGTCATCGCTGACTCGAGCAGCGACGGGCTCAGGCGCCCTCGACGCAGGCGATCGCCTCGATCTGGATGCCGAAGTTCAGGCTCTCGACGATCGTTGCGTGCCGCGCCGGCCGGCTGTGCTCGTCCGGGAACATCTCCAGCCAGGGAACGTTGACGAGCTGGCGGCTGGCGCCGCTCTTGAGGAGGACGGTGACGCGGCCGACGTCGCTCGTCTTCGCGCCCGCCTTGGCGAGCGCCTTCTCGAGGTTTCGGAAGCAGTTCTTCGCCTGGTCCTCCACCGCTTCCGGCATCTCGCCCGTGTGCGGGTCGGAGCCCATAACACCGGAGGTGAAGACCATGTTGCCGACCCGCGTCACCATCGGGATCGGCGCGTTGTGCATAACCGGAGGGATATCAAAGCTCTCGCGCCAGGCCATGTGCTGCTCCTTCTTTCGAGGCTAGCTTCAGCATTGGCCGTGCTTCGCGGCCGGCATCATTCTACTGCGCCGGCGACGCAAAGGGCCAAGCGTAGGCGCGTCGGTCGTGGCCCAGATAGCGGCTAAACGCGGGCCGGGCAGGCTCAGGGCAACGCCGCTCGCGGCAAGGCGGGGATGCCTTTCGCACCCTGTGATGACGGTCGGCTGAAGGAGAGGTCTGTCGAAACTACCGGTAAGCGATTGCGAATCGGTTTTTGCGCCTTCGTGAGGAACCCGATCGTCAGCTCTCCAGCTGGGGTGACTCCTCCGGCTCCTTGAGGACGAGCTGCGTGCCCTCGGGCGACTCCAGCGTGTCGAGGGTGCTTCCGTCCAGCTCCTCCGATACGGCCGACGCGATCGCGAGGACGGTCCGCTCCGCGTACTCGACGAGCTGGTCGGACTCCTGGCCGGTGCCGACCTCGAGGGTGAGATTGTCGTTGGTGCGGATGAGTCGCATGACGTCGGCATCGCCCTGACCGACTTCTTTTAGCGCCTCGCTTAGCGTGGCGGCGGCGCTCTCGGTTACGTTCAGCATCTCAGGACCGTCCTCTTAGCGAATCGAGCAGAACGAAAAACACGGGTACACCGTAGCAGGCATGTCAAGGGAGGCGCAGCAGATCAACGGCTTGCCATGGCGCCACCGCTGCCGGCGCCACGGCGCCCGATCCGGCGAAGGCGCCATCTCCCCGGTCGCGAAGCTCGCAGCGGCCAAAGCCGGCGAGGGATAGGTATCGTAAGCTGATCGCATGAACGACGCCCCGATCGCCTGTCGCGAGCTTCAGGGCTAGGCCGTCCTTGTCGGCTCTGCTCTACGTGCCTGCCGCAATCATCGCCGCGATCGTCGTAGGCTTCCTGGCTTTGTCGCTGCTCTTCAAGGACGAGCTCGGCAGCGTGCTGCCGGAGCAGCGACAGCTGATCCTCGGTCCGCCGGAGATCGCCCTCCTGGACACGGCCTGCGAATCGTCGCGGCGGAGCGGGGTCGTGATCTGCGAAGGGTCGGTGCGGAGCCTCGCCCATGCGCCCCTCAGTGGCATCGAGATCGTCGTAACCTGGGTCGACACGGGCGGGACGGTCTGGGCGACCCACAGGGGGCGTCTGGGCACCGACCCGCTGCCGGCTCAGGCGACCGCCACGTGGCGAACGGCGGAGCTCGATTTCCGCCTCCTCCGACGGTTCACGATTCACTTCGAGGACTCGAGCGGCCGGCGGGTGCCGCACACGAGCGAGGGCGGCAGCGGCGAATGACGCGACGCCGGTAGCCCAGGCCTCCGAGGCAGTGGAGGCTGACACGCTTCGGTCGGTGCCCGCCGTCAGCTCCGGCCGTCTTACTCTGGGACCGCGCCGTAGTAGGCGGCGATCGCGCGGCCCACGGCCGCCGCTCCGTCCGGCGTAAGATGGCCGGTCTCGTTCGCATAGTCGCCGCAGCTCCGGACCTCCGGGGAATAGCCCGCGACCACGTCGCCGCCGGCCACCATCGCGATGGCCTCGTCGATGATCGGATGGAGCGACGACGCCCGGACGTTGCCGCTGCCACCGGAGTTGGGACAGGGAGCATTTGCCGGCCCGCCAACGATCGGCTGGAGGACAATCTGGTGGACCGAGGCGTATTTCGCCCGGATGACGACGATCGTTTCGCCGATCGCAGCGGCCCAGCCCGCCCGGTCATCTCCATAGGGTCCGCTGATCGTGAGCAGCACTCGGTCGGGCTCATGGCCGCTCGACGGGTCCGCGGTTACGGCGGTCTCTGTCCAGCCCTCGAAGTCAGGCTCTCGCCACCGATCGACGCCACCGCCATTCGCCCAGAGAAGCGCCCAGGAGCCGCCGCGCGCCGCGAAGGCACCACCTGCTTCGTACCACTGCCGGGTCTGGGTGAAGCCGATCACGAGCGTGTGCTTGAAGGTCCCGGCGTTCGGCATAGGCTGCATTGCTACCTCAGGTTCGGACGACGCCCATTGCGAGCGCGGATAGACCAGTGCTCAACGACGGCCTCGTTTCCGGCTGCGGCGCGACCTGCTAGCGGCAGCCGGAGACGCGGGCTCGGCCGCCGACGCACCTTCAGGCGGCATATCGACCGTCCTCTCTGACAGGAGGCGCTGCGTTACCAGGCGCGCCAGGAGGACGAAGAAGGCGACAAGGGTCCAGCTGAGGACGAATGTCGCGACGCCAACATCGACGCCGCTGCCGACGCCCACCCGGTAGGAAACGAGGCCGGCGACGATCAGGCCGAGAGCGCCGGCACCAATCTGGACGCCGCGCTCGATCCGATTGGGCTCCAGCGTCTGACTCTGCCGCCGCTTCATCGCCCCTCCTTATAGCACGGGCTCGCCGCTCGAGGCAGCGATGGCTGCCCTGCTACAGGCCTCGCTCGACCGCCTAGGCGCAGCCTCTGACGGGCAAGACTCGTCGTGGCTCAGCATCTCCAAATAGTAAGAAGCGAGACGCCGGACATATTCCTCGGGCTGGGCGTCATAGGCGTCGACGTGGCCGGCTTCGGGCACGAGCCATATCTCGCTGCCGGCGGGGGAGCGTGCGTGAACGCGTCGGCCGTGGTCCACATCTATGCGCTCGTCCGCGAGGCCGTGAATGACGAGGATTGGATAGCGGAGCTTGCTCGCGGACTCTTCTGGCCGGAGCTCATCGAGCTCGATCCCGTAGGCTTCGCTCGCAATGAGCTCGGTGGCCGGCACGAAGATCGGGACGAGCCATTCCGGGAAGGGCGTCTTACGGGCGGTCTCTTGTGCCACGAGGTCGAGCGCGTTCGCGTAAGGGCTATCGGCCACGACAGCCGCGAAGCCAGGCTCCTCGGCAGCCGTCATCAGCGCGATAGCGGCTCCCATCGAATGGCCGAGCAGGCCGACCTCTCCGGGACTCTTACCTCGCCCCGCGAGGAAGTCGAACGCTCCCAAGAGATCGCTGCGTTCGAAATAGCCGCCGGACACCCGCCTGCCTTGCGACCGGCCGTGGGCCCGCAGATCGAAGAGGAGCGTGCTCAAGCCGGCGCGGTTCAGCACCGCCGCAATCTCCAGGGCGTGGTCGCCGGTCCGCGTGCTCCCGAGGCCATGGATGAAGACGACCGTCGGCCCGTCGCAGGCTGCCGGAATGTACCAGCCATCCAACATTATGTCGACTTGCTTGGAAGGGAAGCTGACCTCCTCGAATACCAGCCCCAGGTCGGATGGCTCACCCTCCAGCGCCTCCCGTTCGGCCTGGGTGACGCCGCGAGCGATCAGGAACGCGATGACGACATACGCGCCGAAGAGCAGGCCGACGATTGCGCCGGCGAGGCCTAAGCGACGGTTCTTGCTCAACTGTCATTAGCTCCACGCCGACCGCCCCGCCTGAGGTGGCCCTCCGTCGAAAGTGGAACGCTAAGGTGACCCCGAGCAAGAGCATTGTAGGTCCCTTCGCCTCCGTGCTCGGATGCCGGCGTCAGCGACGCTGCATTTCACGTACGGGAGCTAAGTGACTCCTCGCTGGTTCGATTGGTCGCCCCGATCTCGAGACTCGTCGCGAGCTGGAGAACCGTGGCTTTCAGGCCTTGCCATCTCTCCTCGGGTCCGCTTCCGCATCGAGATTCGAGCCAAACAGGCCAACCTGAGCGCCGACGACGAAGGCGAGGTCGCCGTGACGGAACGCCAGGAAGCCTCTGATGGAGTCCTCCCGGTGCCATGTCTCCTCTTCGCCCCGCGTGACCTCGTAGGAGGAGCCACTCGGGAGGCGAAAGACGCCAAACTGGGCCCCGTTCAGGACGTCCGCCAGAGAGTCCCGATAGAGTACCTCGATACCGGGCAGCAGCCTGACCAGGTTCCCCCGGTAGGTCTCCAGGATACAGGCGCTCGTCTCGACCGTCGGCTGCAGCCCGGCCAGAAGGCTCGGGTCTCGCCAGCCAAAGATCGTATATGCCGCGCAGAAGTCATCCGACAGCGAGACGGAAAGCAGCTAGCCGCCAGCGCCGTCAGGATCGACCGAATCGCTGATCGTAGCCCCTGGACTGTTCAGGCTCGGGAGCGCGCAAGAGAGGCGCCAGAGGCGCCAGATTGGCGCGAAGTACCGGCCGTTCTTCACGCTGCCAAGAACGTAACGGTAGTCGCGATAAGACATGTGGAGGATCTTGAGCAGCGGGTCCCGATCAGGGCGGTTCCAGAAGAGAAGCGTTCGTCTGGCCCTCGATATAGACAGTGGTGCTTTCATCCTTTTTCTCCTCTTGCAGACTTCTGGCCGGCGCCTGGCCACCGCGTGGCGGCGATTCAACGTTGGAAGCGTAAGGCGCGAATGCTAAGCCTGGCGTCCGAGCAACTACGCAAACTTCGCAACCAGAGGAAAGCTAGAAGCGGGACCGAGTGTGTGTTTCTACGTAGCGGGCAACGAGCGCTGCTGCCTTCCGACATCTTCAGCAGCTCCCGATGTCGTAGCTCGCTTCAAAGCGGTGGCCTGCGAGCCGAGCGATCTGCTCGAGCCGAAGTGAGCCAGGTCGATGGCTGGCAAGGATGGGCTTAGAATGCCGGCAGTGCCAAGGGACTCACGATCACGGCTCATGCTCAGAGCACCGCTGGCTTTTCTGATCGCCTGCCTGCTCGCGGGCGTCTCGTGCAAAGGCAGCGATAGCGGTGACGCGAGTCCGACGCCGAGCCCGATCGCGACGCTGGCGCCGACGCCTACTACAACACCCACGGCGACTCCCGAGCCGGTCGGAGACGGCGATGCGGCAGCGCGAGCCGCTATCGATGCCCTCGCGATCTGGCTCGGTCCGGTCGGCGACCGGTCGGCGATAACCCTGCGCTCGGTCGAGGCCGTGACCTGGCGAAACGGCTGCCTCGAGCTCAACCGGGCCGGCCGTTTCTGCACGGAGGCGCTCGTCGACGGCTTCCGCGTCGAGCTCGCGCTCGGAAACGCGACCTTCGAGGTGCGCACCGACGCCCGGGCGTCCGTCGTGCTATGGGCGCCGCGCGTCCAAATCCTCGCGCGCTTCGCCGCGGCGAGCCCGAACTTCGTCCGGCTGACTACCGACGACGGCGGCACGATCGAGGCGCAGACGGTGTTTGGCAGCGACTTCGGCGTGGAAGTGGCGACGCTTACGGCGGGCGACGCCGTCGGCGTCGCGCTCGCCGACGCGCCACAGAGCGGCGGCCTGCTCCTCGTCTGGCTCGACCCCGTCCCGGACTGAAGCGCCGCGCCTCGGCTCTGCCGGCTGCCACCAGTGCGCCTTTACGGCTTACAGCCTTCGCAGACGATCGGCCGCTAGCCTGCGCGACGCCTTTCGCAGCTCACGCTTCCAGCATCGCGTCTAGGGAGAGAGCAGGCCTTTCGCAACCCGATCGCCCAAACAAGCGTCAGGCTAAGGGGTACCGCGGCTGCGAGGCCCTCTTCTGCTCCACCGCAGCTCTGCTAGCTGGCGTCCTCACCGTAGTTCCACTGGTAATTCGGCTTTTCGTAGCACTCCTGCGGCATCTTGGTCTTGAGCCCACGCTTGGCGAGCTCGCCCTCGAAGTACCCGCGGACCCACGGGTCTTCGAAGTTGTACTCGATCTGGTGCCGGTAGGGGTTGCCGCTGAACTGAGGCAACGCGTGCAATGCCAAGTAGCGAGCCGGCTCGCTGCCGAGGTTGAAGTGCTGGTGATACCAGTTGTCCGGCGGGACGAACAGGCTCCCCTCCTGCCACGGGCAGACCGCTCGCTCGCCGGGCACGCCGGGGCCGGGCGTGAGCACGGAGTATCCCTCGCCCTTGGGGATGACGATGACGCGGCCGGGGCCGTGCTTGTGCGCCTTCTTGTAGAGCTGCGGGTCGAACACCGACATGTGGCAGTTCATGTCGACGCCGGGGAACTGGATGCCGATCGTGTAGCCGCCGGCGCCGCGGTCCCACATCGGGATGAAGTTATCCCAGGCGCTCATGTCCGGGATGAAGTGGGCCGTCCAGGAAACGCCCTCGCCGCGGCGACCGCCGGGAACCTCGCGCGTAACCATCTTGGCCTCGGCGTAGAAATCCTCGCCGTCTTGTGGATAGAGGAGATTTGGCTCCTCCATCGGCCCGTTGAAGTAGAACCTGAGATCCGGAATCGCCGAGAGAGCGAGAGGGAAATGGTTGTAGTGCAGGAGGCGGGCCGGTCTGTCGCCGCGAGCGTTGCTGAACTGGTGCCAGCAGTTGCGCGGCAGGATAAACAGGCTCGATTTCTGCCATTCGAAGGTCTTCTTGGGCCCGTCGGCCGCCCATACCGTCGTCAAGCCTTGCCCGTCTACTACGTAGACGATCTCGCTGAAGCCCAGCTTCAGGGGCTCCGATGTCCCGCCGGGCGGTATCTCCGTAACCCGCGCCTCGCAGACGCCCTCCATGCCCATCAGCTGGATGAAGGCCGCGTTGATCCCTCTTTCGGGCCAGGGGCCGACTTCGAGGGCGCGCGGGTCCGCGACGAAGTGCCCCGTATGGACCGGCAAGCCGGTCGACTTCATCCACTCGTCATAGGGGAGGTGTCTTCGGTTGGCGCCGGCGCGTTCCTGGGTTACCGCTTTCCGCGACTCCCGCGCTTCCAACGTCGTTTGCTCCAACATGGCTACGAACTCCTTCTCGCAAGATTGGTCAGGAAGATGCCGGGCCGTAACCGCCTATGAGCTATCGTCTCCGTACTCCCACTCGAAGCTGGGGTCCTCGTAGCATTCTTTCGGCATGACGTGGGAGAGACCACTCTTCGAGAGCTCGTTCTGGAACCGGTCCAGGATCCAGGGGTCCTCGTAGGGGTACTCGATCTGGTGGTGGTAAGCGCCGCCGCCAAACTGAGGCAGCGGACCGAGAGCGAGATAACGTGCTTCGCCGCTGCCGGTGTTGAAGTGCTGGTGGTACCAGTTCTGCGGCGGCACGAAGATCGTTCCCTCGCTCCAGGGGCAGACGACTTTGTCGGCACCCTCGACCGCTCGCCACTCCAGGTTGTCTCCCGGCCAGAGGACGGAGTAGCCGACGCCCTTCGGAATGACGATGACACGGCCGGGGCCGTGCCTGTGGCCCTTCTTGTAACGCTGCGGGTCGAAGACCGACATATGACAGGCGAGCTCCGTGTCCGGGAAGCGGATGCGGACGACGGTCCCGCCGGCGCCGCGGCCGTAAAACGGGACCAGCTTGTCCCAGGCGCTCATGTCGGGGATGAAGTTGGCGCTCCAGTAGACGTCCTGTCCGCGGCGGCCGCCGCCCGCGTCGGTGGTGACCATCTTGGCCTCGGAGTAGAACTCCTCCCCCTCTTTGCCGTAGAGCAGCTCAGGCTGCTCGTAAGGGTTGTCGAAGAGGACGCTGGGCTCGGGCACGCTGGACATCGCTACGGGGAGGTAGTTGTAGTTGAGGAGGCGGGCGGGACGGTCGCCGCGGGCGTTCGAGAGCTGCTGCCAGCAGTGGCGCGGCAGACTGAACAGGCTGGACTTCCCCCACTCAAACGTCTTCTTCGGCCCGTTGCCCGACCATACGGAGGCGAGACCTTGCCCATCCAGCACGTACACCACTTCGCTCACCGCCATCTTCATCGGCGGCAAGGTGCCGCCGGGCGGGATCTCGGTGATCCGCGCCTCGCTGACCCCCTGCTGGCCCTCGAGCTGGATGAAGCTGGCGTTGCACTCACGCTCCGCCCACCAACCGAGCTCGACCGCCATCGGGTCGCTGACGAAGTGGCCGCGCTGGATAGGGATGCCGCGGGACTCCATCCATTTCTGATAGACAGGGTGACCAATGCTTGCGGCCGGTATCTTTACGTCTTGTATCATATGGCACCTTTCCTTCCGTCAAAGCCGATCCGGATATGCTCGCTGCTTACGGTGCCGCGATCATCTCGCCAGCGAGGGAGACTGTCAAACGACGGCGTGGGCGGGGCCGCTCGAGGCGCAGGCCGGGCTGTAGTTAGCCGGGCGACCAAGGCCGTTATCGCTCCGCTTCGGTCAGGGTCATCAGGCGGGCGACGAGGACGGCTGGTGAGCCGAGAGCGATATATTCGCCGCCGGAAGGAAGAATGATACGCATGATCGTGCGGCAGGGGGCTGGCAATCTCGCCCGCCTGCCACGCTTCCCAACTGCGCTCCCAGAGCCCGTGGTAGTACACCAGCGCCACGAGCGTCGCCGGCTCGGTGGTCTTGGCGCCGCCGAAGGGCTCGTCCGAAAGCGGTATCGCGGCGAGCATCGCTCGCAGGCGGGCGGCTTCTGCAGCTGCCAGCCGCGGCGTCTCGGCCCGTCGCGAACTCATGCCGCCCTCCAGTGCGCGAAATCGTCTCGATGTCGTGAATGCCCCGCGAATATCCACGACGCTGGGGCCGCCGGTCAGGCTGCAAGGGCTTCTCAGAGAGCCTCGCTCGCCACGAACCGTCTTCGCGTCGATACTACCCGGCCCCGAATATATCCGCCGGCAACTCTTTGTCAAGACGACTACTGGCTACGCCTTCAGCAGCTGCCGCTGCGTCGGTCTCGTACGTTTTTGGAGCGGGGGACGGGACTCGAACCCGCGACAACCTGCTTGGGAAGACCCGGGTCACGGGCCGCGTGTCGCTGATGACGGGGTCAAAAACTGCAGGGAAACTGCAGGGGAAACGCAGGCTGTGGGCGATTACGCAGCGGTGGGTTCGCCCTTACAGCATCTGGTCTGCGGGGGAGAACTGCGCATGTCGGTGCGCCGCCTGCGCGCTGCGATAGGTGGAGCTGTAGCGGCGCACCATGTCAGGCGAGGCATGACCGAGCAGGTACTGCACGTCGAGCTCGCGGGCGTCGTGTTCGATCGCCCAGGTTGCGAAGGTGTGCCGAAAGCGATGCGCATGGACCTTGTGGACGCCGGCCCGCCGGCCCAGTCGGCGCAGCATCTGCTTGATGCCGTTCGGTCTGAGTCCGGTCGCTGATGCCGTCAACCGGCCGCTGCCGCCGCTCGCTGCGACGAAGAGGGGCCCGGGTAGGCGGCCCCGCTCCTCGAAGTAGAGTTCCACGGCCGCCGCGCAACGCTCGGCGAAGGCCACCACTCGCTGCTTGTTGGCCTTGCCGTGCCGCACGCGAATGCGCTGCGTTGTGGCGTCGAAGTCTCCCAGACGTAGTTGCGCCAGCTCCGAGCACCTGATGCCGGTGTCGAGCAGCACCAGGATGATCGCGCGGTCACGACGACCGACCGGCGTGGGCGGACAGGCAGCGAGCAGCACGCCGATCTCGGCCCGGGTAAAGGGCGCCACGATACGCTGCGGCAATCGGACGTTGCGGATGCCGCGGAACGGGCTGGTAGTGAGGCGGTCGGTCTCGATCAACCAGTTGAAGAAGCAACGTACCTCGCGAAAGTAGCGATGGCGGGTCTCGAGGCTGAGGTGCGCGAAGCTGGCGAGGAAGTGGTAGATGAGCCGGGGCGTCAGCTCGTGCACGTCGCGCGGACCGTTGACGAGGTGCACGAAGCGGCAGAACCGCTGGAGCGACTCGCGGTAGGCGCGCTGCGTCTCGGGCGACTTACCCTCGGCCTCGCAGCGCAGCAAATAGAGTCCGATCAACGCGTCGAGCTCGCGCTCCTGTGGATCCATGCTCAGCATGGACGCTCTGGTCGGGCCCGCAGTCAAGTCGATCTCGCTGGCGACGAGCCGAGTCGCCATCGCCCCATGAGTCGAGGCCGGCGCGTCCTCGGCGCGGTAGCTGGCGGTGTAGCGGCGCACCATCTCGGGGCCGGCGTGGCCGAGCAAGTGCTGGACGTCGAGTTCGCGGGCGTCCTGCTGGATGGCCCAGGTCGCGAAGGTATGGCGAAAGCGGTGGGCGTGGCAGCGGGGCACGTGGGCGACGCGTCCGCGGCGGCGGAGCAGCTGCTTGAGGCCGTTGGGCTGGAGCCGCACGCCGGGCCGCAGCCGGCCGGGCCCGGTGACGGCCCACACGAGCGGGCCCGGCGTCGGCCCGCGGACGGCGAGGTAGGCCTCGAGCGCGGCCCGGCAGCGGCGGGCGAAGGGGACGACGCGTTGCTTGTTGCCCTTGCCGTGGCGAATCAGCAGGCGGCGGCGGGGGAGGTCGCAGTCGGTCAGGTCGAGCGCGCTCAGCTCGGCGCAGCGGATGCCGGTGTCGAGGAAGAGGAGCACCACGGCGGGATCGCGCCGCCCGACGGCGGTGGCGGGATCGCACGCCGCCACCAGGCGCGCGAGCTCGGCGGGGCGGAAGGGCTGTACGACCTCGGACGGGAGGCGGACGTTGCGCAGGCCGCGGAACGGCGTGTGGTCGAGGAAGCCGGCGGCCACGCACCAGTTGAAGAAGCAGCGCACCTCGCGGAAGTAGCGATGGCGGGTGGCGGGCCGGCGGCCCTGAAAGGTCTCGCAGTAGCGGATCACGGTCGCGGTCTCGACGGCCGCGGCCGCATCGGGCGCCCCCTGCGCGGCGACGCTGCGCTGGAACCGGGCCAGCGTCTCGCTGTAGGCGCGCTGGGTGCGTGGCGAGAGGCCCTCGATCCGGCAGCGGGCGAGATAGAGGGCGATCAGCTCCGAGAGGGTGGTCGGGGGCGGGCATGGGGACATGCACGCTCGCGGGCGGGCGGGCGTCAAGTCGCGGGGGAGACTTGCGTTGGGTGATGCATCTCGCCAGCGGGATCAGCACGCACGCGACCATCGGGGACGCCCAGCAGTATCTGATCAGGCTGGTGCACATGGTGACAGATGGTGACACCCAAACGTGACGGCGATTTCAGCCTGGCGGGGTGCGTTCATAGAGCGGCTCAGGGCCACGGGCAACGTCACGCTCGCGGCCCGCGGGGCCGGGGTGAGCCGCCAGGAGGTTTACAAGGCACGTAACCGGAACAAGACGTTCAGGCGCCTATGGAACGAGGCGCTCGAGGAGGCCGTGGATCTGCTCGATGGCGAGGCCCGCCGCCGCGCCACGGGCATCAAGCGCGACATCTACTACGCCGGCAAGGTCGTGGGGGAAGAGAACGTCTACTCGGACTCACTGCTCATGTTTCTGCTCAAGGCCCACCGACCGACCCTGTACCGCGACAACGTCAAGATGGAGCACTCGGGCGGCATGGATGTCACGGGCGGCCGCAAGGTCACGTTCGAGTTCGTCCGGCCTGCCGAGCAGCAGGCCCGCACGCTCGCCGAGCTCGCAGCCGAGGAGCAGCACGCCCGCACACTGGCGGAGCTCACAGCCGAGGAAGCCGAGGGCGAAGCAAAGGAGGCACCATGATCATGCAATGTGCTCATGGATGAGCACGACCATCGGGCAGGTCCTGGATCTGAACAACAGGGCAGTGTTCTTCATCAACGAGGCCCGCTACCTACTCGCCATCCCGCCTCTCGTACGGTGCGCGCGCTGCGACGAGTGGACCGTCAGCACTGACGTGCGCGGCCTGTGTGGGGACCGTGAGGCAAGATGAGCGCTAGACCGGAGGCTGACGAAGCCAACTACCTGGAGCGGCGCACGGTGCGCACGGTCGATGCTCGGCCCATGCGAACGTCCCGTCTCTTCGACGCCCTCCCACCTTACCCCGGCGGCAAGCGCCGGCTGGTGCCCCTGATCCTGGCCGACCTCGCGGCAGAGCTTCCTCCGGCGGAGTGGCCCGGGGCCTCCTTCTGCGACCCGATGTGTGGGGGCGGGGCGGTGGCGCTGGCCGCCAAGGCGCAGGGGTTCGAGGTCTACGCCAGCGACCGCGCGCGCCGAGGCGCGATCGTCGCGGCTGCCCTCATCGCCAACTCCTCCGTTCGACTGCGGGAGGCGGACTGGCTGCCCGGCGCTGCGCCCGGATGATCTCCGAGCGAACGGGGCCGCGGCCGTGTCGGTGTTCACCCCCGCGCAGGCGCGACGGATCGACGGCCTCCTCACGGCCGCCGCGGCGCGTCAGGCGCCTACGCGCGCCCTCCTGGAGCTGCTGGCGATCAAGCTGGTCTGCCGCCTCTTCCCGATGTCGCTGCCTAGCGCCACGGACGCGGCGCGCGCGGCGGCGGGGGAGTACGACACGATCTCCCCACGCCGGCTCGGTCACTACCTGCGCCGCGTCGACGATCGGCTTGATGCGGCGGATCGGGTGGTCGGCCGGCACCAACGAGTCCGGCGTGACCGCGAGCAGCATGTTCGTCTGACGCTCGGCGTCACCGCGCATGGGGCAGCCTCCAGGCTAGACCCCCGCCGCCGGCCGTATCCTACCGGCCCACCGCCTCTTTTTCAGCACCCTGTTAGTACGATCGCTCACGATCCAGATCAAGTGATCGGTCCAAGACCAGCACACATCCCTATACCCTGCAAAGCTCGCTATGCTCTGCCGCGTAGCGCTGGGACGTGGACGTCAAGAACAGGCTGGATGCACGCCATACGGCCATCACTCCCTTCCGAACGCAGTGGCACCTGAACACACCGGCCGTGGAGGCGGTACGGCGCTTGCTCGATGCCGGCTACACGCTGGTGGGACAAAACGATGACGGAACGCGGCACTTGGAGAGAGAGTTTGGGAACAAGATAGCGTCACGTCTGTTGGGAGAGTACTTCATACCGAAGAGCATGCCGGGGGGTGTCGCGCCTTCATCAAGCAATGGAGGTTCCTCGCCACGGCACCAGCGGCGATCCAATCTAGCCAACTGGCCGCCGCCCGCGATAACCTGATGCGGAGAGACGGCGCGAGCCGTCGGCATGGAACCGCGGGAGGCCTCGCCATGAACGAGGTACCGGCCAGTACACAAGCGCGTCTGGACGAGATGGCGTCGAAATTTGATGTGCTGGCGGAGCGCCTTCTCGGCTACCCCACCAACCAGAACTTCGACTACTCGGCACTGCTACCGTTCCTGAACTACTCCGTGAACAACGTGGGCGATCCGTTCCACGGCAGTAGCTTCGGCACCAACACCCACGATATCGAACGCGATGTGATCCTGCGCTTCGCAAGTCTGCTGCGCCTTCCGCACGATGAGGCGTGGGGGTACGTCACCAACGGCGGCACCGAGGGAAACATGTACGGCCTGTACCTCGGTCGCGAGCTGTTCCCGGACGGGATCGTCTACTTCTCCGAGGACACCCACTACAGCGTGCTGAAAATCACACGCGTGCTGAAGGCACGCAACATCATGATCAAGAGCCAGCCCAACGGTGAGGTCGACTACGACGACCTCTACGAGACGATCCGCATCAACCGCGATGTGCCCGTCATCTTCATGGCCAACATCGGCACGACGATGAAGGGCGCGGTCGACGACGTCGCCCGCGTGCGCCGCATCTTCGACGACCTCGCGATCACACAGCACTATATCCACGGCGACGCCGCACTCAGCGGGATGATCCTGCCGTTCACAGACGACCCGCAGCCGCACACTTTCGCCGACGGCTTCGACAGCATGTCGATCAGCGGCCACAAGTTGATCGGCGCGCCGCTGCCCTGCGGGGTCGCGCTGGCCCGTAAGAACCACGTGACGCGGATCGCCAGGTCGATCGAGTTCCTCGGTGTGATGGACACCACGCTGTCAGGCTCGCGCAACGGGTTCGCCCCGCTGATGCTATGGCTCGCCTTCGAGCGCTACGGCGAGGAGGGGTTCCGTGATCTCGTCGCCGGGATGCTCTCCGTCGCCGCGTACGCGGTCGAGCGTTTCAACAGCCTCGGCATGCCCGCATGGCGCAACAAGAACTCGGTGACGGTCGTGATCCCGCGACCGCCACCGGAGGTCGTGGATAAGTGGCAACTGATTCCCCTCGATGACATCGCGCACGTGATCACGATGCCGCATGTCACCCGCGAGGCGATCGACCAACTTGCCGCGGACTGCCTGCGGGCCCAGTCCGTGACGCAGTCCGCCTGACTCGCCCGTCGCGGCCACCGCCCCTGGGGAAGGGACGCCATGCAGCGAATCATCATCGGCACGAAGAACGAGGTCGGCGTGATTGCCGGAATTACCGAGGCGCTGGCCGCGCGAGGCATTAACCTGCGGTCGCTCGATACAGAAGGCGTCGGCGATCACGGCACGATCATCATCACCACCGACGACGATGACGGCGCACTGGTCGCGCTGGCACACGCGGGCTACCGGGCCGTCGCGGACGATGCGCTGATCGTGCGGCTGCCCGACGAACCGGGAGCGCTCGCGCGGCTCTCAGCACGGTTCCGTGACGCCGGCGTGAATATCCAGAGCATGCACATCCTCAACCGTCACGGCGGTCACGCGACGATCGCGCTGAGCGCCGACGATCCCACAGTCGCCGCCTCGCTTGTGGACGACGAGTCGCTCATCTGAGGCTTGCTCGCCGGGTCACGACCGCGCCGCCTTGAGAGAACCCCCGGGAAGCGGCATAGTCGCGCCGCCCGGCGTCTGCGCCTAGCTGTAGATCCCACGAACGTTGTTTACAGGCGCGAGGCGGGGGCAACCCCGCCGATGCCGCCGTGCGGTCGGCGAGCATTGTAGCGGTAGAGCCAGCGCGGGAGCTGGTGCAGACGTTCGGCGTTGGAGCGGTACGGGCGGGCGTAGGCCCCGTGGGACGGCAAAACCTGATAGGTGCAGCTCTGTCCTGAGATAGCAGAGTATCGGCGAGCCACGAGAGGCTCGTCTGTGCTCTACCTCCGTCTGCTTGTCGCAGCACTCTTCGCTTCGGTCCGCGCCCGCCGAGATCTCGTCCTCGAGAACTTAGCGCTGCGGCATCAGCTCGCCGTCTACACCCGGGGCCGTCGTCGACCGCGGCTCCGTCGCCACGACCGCCGATTCTGGTCACTACTGGCACGCGGTTGGTCCGGCTGGCGAGGCACGCTCGTGATGGTCGAGCCGGACACGGTTGTGCGGTGGCATCGTTCTGCTTGGCGCGCCTACTGGCGCTGGAAGAGTCGTCGCGGACCTGGGCGTCCCCACATTCCCGCCGAGTGGCAGCGGCTGATCCTGCGCATCGCCACTGAGAATCCACGGTGGGGCGCCGTCCGCATCGTTGGTGAGCTGCGTGCGCTTGGCTTCGACGTGAGCGCTCGCACCGTGAGCCGCTACCGTCAGCAGGCGCTCCGGCGACCGCCGAGTCAGTCGTGGCGCACGTTTCTGCGCAACCACGCGTCCAGCATCTGGGCTGCTGACCTGTTCACGGTGCAGACCCTCACCTTCCGCACGCTCTACGTGTTCGTCGTGATCGACCACGGCCGGCGCCGCATCCGGCACTGGAACGTCACGGAGCACCCGATCGCGCCCTGGATCTGGAGGCAGATGATCGAGGCGACCGCCTGGGGTCAGCAGCCAGGGTTCCTCATCCGAGACCGCGACCGTAGCTATGGCGGGGACTTCATCGCAGGCGCTCGACGGATCGGGATCGAGACGATTCTGACTCCGGTGCGCGCGCCGAACGCCAACGCCATCGCCGAGCGGGTGATCGGGACGCTCCGGCGCGAGTGCCTCGATCACGTCATCGCCGTCAACGAACGGCATCTGAGGCGGGTGCTTGGTGAGTACGTCCAGCACTACAACGCGATGCGGCCGCATCGGTCATTGGCGCTCGACTCTCCGGAGGGACGCAAGCCGGTGCAGCGGATGCCGAGCCAGCGAGTCGACAGCAAGCCGGTGCTAGGAGGTTTGCATCATGAGTATCGGTGGGCCGCATGAGGTTTTGCCGCCCCACGACCCCGCCATCCTGCGTGATTACGCGCAAGCGGCTGAGGCGGCCGGCTACGCACGCCGGGCCATGGGCGAGTACGTCCTCGGGGCCGATCCGGATCGGCCCGACGGCTGGGAAGGCCCGTATACCTACGAGCAGGAGTAGCCGGAGCCGTTCCCGACCTTCGGGTATCTGGCGGCCCTGACCGAGCGGATAGAGCTGATGACGGGTGTGCTACCAGAAAATGTCGTCCGCCCGAATGTCACGCGGCGAGACGCTCGGGCGATGGTCGTTTTTGCCTTCACGCCAGCCGGGCGCCCACGTGTGAGGCAGCTCGGCGGTGCGATCAATGCGGCCCATCTTGTTCGCGTGGAGTCGCTGGACCCCGAGCGCTGCGAGGAGCGGCACGATGCGCTGGCAGAACTGAAGCTCCCAGGAGTGAAGGACGTTCTGTTCGGAGAACGGTTCAGGCATCGGGGCCTCCCGGGTTCACTGCTCGCACTCGATGAAGCCGTCGCTCATAACGTGGCACGTGACCAGCGGCCCGGGGGTGAAATAGCAGCGGTTGCCATCGCACCACCACGGCTGCACCTCGAATGTCTCCACGGAGTGTGGCGCCGGGGTCGTCTCCTCCCACCACGGCGTCGGCACAGGGGGCGGTGTCGGCTCAGGCGTGGGCGGCGCCGCTGGCGGCAGTGCAGCCAGTGCCGCTGCATGTTCGGCCCTGTGGAATGCCCGCCACTCGTTGATCCAGCCCTGCAACGTCTCCCCGGTGACGTGCGAACCGCTAGGAGTATCGGTGCTGTGGAACTTGCCGATGGAAGACTCGGCGCCGGCGTCATCGTCGTCCACCTGGCTCATCGCCAGAAACACCTTGCCCCGGGTGAGCCAGCAGCCGTCTTCCTTGCATGGATCGATCCAGCCCAGTATGGCGGTCCGAAGCTCAGTCTCGCCGGGTGAGTTCTCGCGGAACCACTCGCCAAGTTCGCCACGAGTGAGGCCGTCACCGTAGGGATCGTCCTGGGCCTGCGCGGTCGGCGCGAGAGCGAGGAAGCCTGCCAGCAGTAGCACCAGAGCGATCGCAGCCAGCCGCAGCATCATGTGCCCTCCTGCGCGCTAGCATACCAAAGCCAGCGACTGGAGGTCAATTGATGATGTCCACTCTGACGGGCACGAGCATCGAGAGCCCGTTGGAGTCGGTGACGCGCACGAAGAACGAGAGCCCATCGGGCGGCGCGCTGACCGGCACGGCTGCTGTGCGGGCGCTTCGTGTTGTACTCGATCCGCCAGTCCTCGAGCAGCACCTGCGCCTCGAGCAGGCTGTCGAACTGCTCGACGGCCAGGAACTCGTCGCGCAACCGGCCGTTGAACGACTCGACGTATGGGTTCTCCCACGGCGCGCCGGGCTCGATGTAGCTGCTGCCTGTGCCGGAGAACCGGCACCAGTCGCGCAGGGCGTTGGCCGTGAGCTCGGGCCCGTTGTCGCAACGGATGTACGCAGGCGCCGTCCCGCGCCGGGCGACGATCCCCTCGAGCATTGAGGCCGTGGCGTCGGCGGTGATGCTCCTGGCGGCCACGATCGCGAGCGCCTCCCGCGTGTGCTCGTCGACGATGTTGAGCAGCTTCAGGACCCGCCCGTCCGCGGTCTGGTCGAACTGGAAGTCCAGCGCCCAAACGTGGTTCGGCCGCTCGGCCCGCAGCCTGGCGGCAGGCACCGCTGAGCGCCCCAGACGCTTGGACCCGAATGCCAGCCCTTGATTAGACGTGTGGGTGGTTGGAGCGGGGGACGGGACTCGAACCCGCGACAACCTGCTTGGAAGGCAGGAGCTCTACCAGCTGAGCTACCCCCGCCCGCGCCTGGATCTACGGGGTGATTATAGCCGGTCGCTCGATGCGAGCACGACGCCGGAATAGCGCCTGCCTAAGCCCTTAAGCCTGGAGCAACTCTGAGATAGCGCTCGCTCTTCTGACAGCCGTGGTACAGCGCTCTTTTTGGATCGCGGGCTACGCCGTTAGTGGCATGATCGCCTGAACCACGGGCTCTGCGCCTACTACGCGCGTCAGGTGCCCCGGTCCGGTGACGTCGTCCATGAGCCGTGCCGAACCTGGGCCGAAGACATGCGTCGTGCCATCACGCAGCCCGATCTCGAGCTGCCCCGCGAGGTGGACGACCAGTTGACGGCGTGGGGCCGGGTGCCAGTCCATCACCGTCCCAACCGCCATCTCTCGAACGTTGCAGCTCAAGACGGAGAATCCCTCTGACCACGGCGCATCGTTGACAGCGTCGATGGCTTCGAAATGAACCTCGCCATCGTCACCTGTGTAGACGCGAATGAACTCCATCCTGCGGCCCTCCATTCAGCCTTCAGCCACTCCCCGCGCGGACAAACCGTGCGATCTGCCCATGAACGGTGCGCACATGGGAAGCCTGGCTCGGTCCATGGCCTCGCTACCTACTTGAATCCGGAGTAGATTGTCCGCCAGGAGGACACATTGGGTACATATCGCATGTATACGGACGCCCAGCAAGTGGGCGCAGGAGCCGCGTTCTAGCGCAGAAAACGAAGCTATCAGCGTCCCGCGCCAGCTTTGGCAGAGCGACCTGACGCGGTTCTTGCTAACCAACGCAATAGCAAAAGGCGTAGCAGAGACGGTTGGGGCTGGCCTGTTCCGACCGCTCAGCGGCCTTTCCTTTGGTGCTGAGGCGGCGGCCTGATGGCCTTCCCCTTCCGAATCGTGCCAGACGAGGACGAGTTCCTAACCCCCGAAGACAAGGAGCTCGGCGCAACTAATCCCTTCGGCGGGATCTTCGGCGCCGTGATGGCCAGGGCTAATCGGGGCTTGGCTCCTCAGCCACCGCAGCGGCAGGGGCCGTCGCCTAGCGCCTATGGTGCGGGTGCTGGACTAACGCTGGCTCAGAAGCCAGAGGTGGCGCCCGCAACGCCGCCGGCACGGCCGTTCAACCCCTTCGGTGGGCTCTTCGGCACGGTAAGTAGGGCCACGAAGGCTGCGACACAAGGCAACCCAGCGCTGGCGAACGTAGCGCCTCCAGCGCCACCGCGACCTGCACCACCTGGGCCTGAGCCGGTTCCGGGGCCACAGGTTGACCGTCCTTTTGTAGACCCGAATCACTTTGGCGGAGATACGGACGGGGGAATCGCCGTTCCTATCACACCTGCGGCATCGTGCCTCGCGTAGTTCCGATCTACTGAAACGTACGCACCACCGCTCGCGAAGTAACGCTCAATGTCTGCGAGAGAGCCGTGCGCTTCCGCCTCGTCGCCGTAGATTGAGCGCCAGACGTCGATAATCGCCTTGGCGTCTTGAGGCTCACATGCACGAACTGGGAACGGTGGCTTCGTCACGGCACGAGAGTAACAGACCGGTCGCGAGCTAAATGGCGAACTGGCCTATCCACGATCTCGCCCCGTTCCCCCGAATAGTCCCTGGTATCATCCTCCGCAGAATGCTCAACGGTGTCATCTTCGATTTCGATGGCCTTATTCTCGACACAGAGTCGCCAGACTTTCAAAGCTGGAGCGAAATCTATGAGTCATATGGTCAGGTTCTCACGCTCGAAACCTGGTCTTCGGCAATCGGGACTCGGGGCGGCTTCGATCCCTACTCGTTCTTGGAGGAGCTGCTAGGAAAGGCTGTCGACCGGGACGCCATCAGGACTAAGCGGCGAGCTCGTGAAAGCCAGCTATCAGAGGCTCTTCCGGTTCTTGACGGGTTTGAGGCGATTTTAAAAGAAGCACGCGATTCTGGTCTCAGCGTTGGGATCGCTTCTAGCAGCGACGAGTCATGGGTTCTTGGGCATCTTGGTCGCTTCGGACTCGCAGAGAGCTTCGATAGCATCCAATGCACGGGAGGTCGACTCAGGCCGAAGCCAGCCCCGGACCTCTACATTGAGGTACTCGGTGAACTCCACCTTTCTGCCCATGAGGCGGTCGCGTTCGAGGACTCGCCAAATGGGGTCGCTGCCGCGAAAGCAGCGAATATCTTCTGTGTAGCCGTTCCTAACGCCCTAACAAGCGGCCTCGATTTATCGGCTGCCGACATGGTCGTGTCCTCTCTAACCGAAGTTCAGGGGCGCCTAACTCGGATACTTCCAGCTGATCAGCGTATCTAGACTAAGGGCCATGGAACCGACAGAGCTACGCACAGAACGACTCTTGCTTCGGCCCTGGCGCCTGAGCGACCTGGATGACGTGCTCACCTGGCCGGCCGACTTTCGGGTCTTCGCGAAGTAGTTGTCCCCCGGCAATGCCAAGAGCTGAACGAAACGACGTGGCGTAGGAAAAGTTTTGGGTGGCAAGCGGCGGAAGTCCTTTGCTCCGCCTTAGCGCTTCTCTGCGCATATCCATGCGGATGCCTGCCACTTTGAAGCCTATGTAGCGCATCAGAGTAACCGCGCGTCCAGGACATCTTCAGCGTATCGGCCGCCGAGGTCAGCACCGAGCTCCCTAAGCGCCTTCTGGACAACCCTGCGACCTTTGGCAGCAGCCTCGCGGCCGGCCGGCGTCAAGCTGACGAAGACGGTGCGTCGATCTTCTTTGGATTCGGCTCGAGTGATTAGCCCCCGAGCCTCGAGTCGGTTGAGAAGCCCGCTCACGGTATGCGTTTCGTGAAGCAGAAGGGATGCAAGCATTGATGCTGTTAAGGGACCCTTCGCGGCGAGGAGCCGTTCGAGGAGCTGCTGCTGCGGGCAGCTCAGCCCTAAAGGCGCGAGACGGTTCTCAAGGACACGCTCAGCTATGTTGGCAGCGTCAATCAGGGTCATCAAGGCTAGGGTCGGGCGTGGTATTCGGCTCGCGTACGCATGAGCACCCTTTGAAACGTCACTCCATCGACTGGCCCGCTCGAGCGAGACTAGCAGCGGGGCGCCCTCAAGGGGTTACGAATCTTACGTAAGCCGTTCAGGTTCTATGACGAGCCTGGCCCGGTTTCTTCCGCGTCCGGTTCGTGGCCTCGCCATTACCTAATCTCGGGCGCCGGCACGCTGCTGAAAAGGCCAATACCGCGAGGTAATATTTGACGGGTCGACAGCGAAAATCGCCGAGCTATCCCTGGCAATGATGGCAGAGGTCGAACTACCGTTACGATCGGCCTCCGTAGCTATCTGCGTGGCAAATAACCGTGGACCAGGCTCGTGCCGGAGTCGAGCAACAACTTGCACCCGCAGCCAGTCCTTTCTTGAGTCGTTGGAGCAGTTGAAGCCGGTACTTCAAACTCCTCGAACATGCTGGAATCGAGCTTGAGGAGGTCCGTCGCCTTGTCACGAGGCTGGGCTTGAAGGCGCGTTTGCGACTCTACGATGCCGGCGTGTACTTGACCCAGGAGGAATTCAAGGGAAGAGAGGCGGTGAAGCGCGGAGCACTGGAGTTCAAGACCACCGTCGCCGATTCTGCTAGGCAGACCAATCCGTCAGTCGGTGAGATTAGAACCAGCGGCTCAACTGGCGATGCGGTGAACCTCCAGTGGGATTTCCACACCATGAGTACGCGGGCTATTCGTCACTTTCTCGCATATGTTGCGGTAAGAGACGACCGCCCCTTGGCGGCATGGGATGCCCAAACGCCGAGCATGGACCTGGGCCTAGCCAAGGTAGGAATCTTCCGGGAGAAGCACTTCTCAACGAACACCTTCCGTGGGACGTCTGAGAGCTTACGGTCTACGATCTTCAACAGCTACACGCTGTTTGCGGTACGGCTTTACGGACGCCCGGTCCCTCGATTGGAGTACGCGTCGCGGGAGAACCCCCCTACCAGTCGTGAAATGGTTGGCGAAAAAGGTTGAGGAGGGCTCACCAGCCCTGCTCGATTGCCCCGCGAGTCTCGCAACTCGCGCCTGCCTCCTCGCTAAGGAGCATGGCATCGACATCGCCGGCACCCTCTTTCTCCTCCATGGCGAGCCGTATACGCCAGGCAAAGCACAGGTGCTGAGGAGCGTGGGAGCGACGGCGCGGGTTTATTACTCCATGGTAGGTGCGAGCCCGGGCCAACCTTGCGGAAACCCGGCTGAGTTAGACGAGGTTCATCTCGCCGCTAACAGTCTTGCCTTGATCCAACGTGAGAAGGTCACAACTTCCGGGGCAATCGTCCCGGGCCTCGTAGTAACGGCTGTCCGTCCCACAAACGCCTCGAGATTCGCCCTCAACCTTGAGACCGGCGACTACGCCGATGTTTCGCACCGCGATTGCGGTTGCTTTTTGGAGGAGCTTGGCTTCGGAACCCACCTCAGCGGCATCCGCAGCTACGAGAAACTGACGAGCGAAGGCATCACTTTTATGGGCAGCCGTCTCTACCAGCTCGTCGAAGAAGTTCTGCCGACGGCATTCGGCGGCGGACCCGGCGACTACCAGTTGGTCGAGGAGGAGCAAGGGGGCTTGCCACGAGTGAGCATCGTCGTATCGCCTCGAGTAGGTGCGGTCGACGAACCCGCTGTTGTCGCGACCGTCCTCAAGAACATCAAGCTCACGCATCCGCTCGGTGGAGAGTTGATGACGGAGCAGTGGCGCCAGGCCGACACACTGCGAGTCGAGCGGCAAGAGCCCTACGAGACCCATACGCAGAAGGTTCCGCCGTTACACGTCGTGCGTAGCCAGGGTTCGTGAGCGAACGGGGGAACCTGTCAGGGTCGGCTAATCGGCCAACCTCGGCTTCGCCATCCGCAAGTTCCAGGAGATGAAGACGCAGCCGTCGCTTGAGCAGGCACTGCGGCACCGGGAGCTGCTGAAGGCGTAAGGGCGGCGCCGTCCGCCAGTGGCCGTAGCAGTATCGGGGTGAACCGTGGCGCCGCTTACATGGCAGGGGTGGGCTAGCACAGCCTAGGCCGGGCCGCATGAAGCCGTGGCGGTTGACGCCGGAGGCGCCATAGGCCGTGTAGTCATCGCTGGAGCGGGCGCGGCGCCAACCGCGGCTTTCTGTCGTCTAAACTTCCCTGCATGACTGCGGAACGGCCGTGGCAGCAGTGGCTAGAGAAGCCTCAAGTAACCACGCCTGAGATGGCCGTGCAGTTCGTGACCGATCTCGGTTTTGCGCTCCTCTTCCCGAGGTCAGGCCTACCCTCCCTCAGCGAGGTAGCTAGTAACCGGAACGCGGGAGCCAATCGATGGGGTCCGGACATCCAGCGCATCTGGAGTTGGAAGGATGGCCTCCCGAAGTCGGGAAGTCTGTGGTTTGGGCGCTACCTCTTCGGACAGCCAACCTTCCTCAGCACCGAACTGCTGGACGAGCTCTATCCGGGCGCTGGTCAAGCTAACGACTTCGCAACGCTGGAACTGAGCTCGCTTGCGCGTGAGGTTGCTGAGATCATTTTGGTCAACGGCCCCACGGCTACAGCCACGTTGCGGCAGACCACCGGCATGGTGGGAAAGCTGGCCAGTCGCTTCGGTGGCGCGCAAACCGAATTGGGTCGTAGCCTCATGGTCACTCATTACGGGACTGAGCAAATCGGCAGTGGTTGGCCCAGCGTTGTTTTGGAGCTAACGTCTCGGGTCTTCCAAGTTGGGGGTGGTGGTGAAGCCGGCCGGCTAGCCAGTGTGCGCTGCTATGTAGCCGCGATGGGCGGCACCAAAGCAATCGAGCTTAGCCGCGCATTCGGCTGGCCGATAGATGACTGTAAGCGAGTTCTCGAAGCCATTTCACGGTAGCGCCGACCGTCATCTACGCAACCCTCGTTAGAGCGGGCGCTGCAGCACAGGGAGCTGCTGAAGGCGTAAGTCAGGGTTAACCAAAAAGGCCCGCCGAGCGTTACTTAGATGTAATCCTATGTTTAGCTGCTCCCCGCCTTGCAGCTCCCCCTGGTCGCAATCGTCTACGCGACACTCGTTCAAGGGGTGTTGGTGGTGACTAACACTCTGAAGCTGGCTCAGGCTCCGTGCGAGAGGTGCGGCGGCGCGATGTTCCCCGACTATCAAGACGAGCGCGATCACTGTTGTATCAACTGCGGCGCGATGCGTTACGCCTCGCGTGCTGAGCCGTTTGAGCCGCTAGTAAGCGTACGAAAGCCCAGGTTTGAGGCAGGCTCCTTAACTGAGCAGGATCTAGTAGCCAGGCAGGGCTATATCTGCCAGGAGCAAGCGAAATGACGACGGAAGTATTGAAGCACGCACCGAGAATCGTTGAGGAGCCGGATATTATTCCTGGGCGACTTGTCGAGTGGCGCAAGCGATTGGCTGACGCGCGAGCTCGTGGCTCCTTCACCCATCAAGATTGGGAGGAGATCCAGTGCTGGAATACCTGCCTCGTTGGGGAAAAGCTCGGTTTCCCTGTCTCTGGCAAGGAGGCCTATGATCGCGCTGGCGGTTACGGCGGCGACTTGATGCCGCTTGGCAACCTGGCCAAGGCCAATGTCCAGCGCAACTATTTCGACGGCTTCGATGACCTCATCGAAGAGATCAAGGCTGTCTAGGCAGGCAGAGAAGCTTCGACGGCGCCGGCGACGAGGCGAGATCGTTCATATCGGCATCTGGCTCGACCGCCAGTGTGGCCTCTCGCTTCACGATTTCTGAGGTGGTGAACGATGCTGCCGACCTCACGCCCGAAGGGCTAGCCTCACGTGTTGAGCTCACGCACTCGCTCATGCGCTGCGGGTGGAGCCTGAGGAGCTGCTAGAGGCCTCGGCCGTCTCTAGAGCGGGTGCTGCGCCACCGGGAGCTGCTGAAGGCGTAACTAGTGGTCCGAGGCGATAGATGAGTGATATCGGACACCCTCCCTCGTTAGACACGAAACGGCTCTCAGAGCTCGCAGCAGCGGACGTGCCACGGCCCAACGCCATCGTGGAAGGAGCATTCTTACGTCTGGGTGAGGAAGGGGCGACTGAGATTCTTCTCGTGCGTCACGCACAGACTAATCCCCGAGTTAGCGCTTCGCTTACAGAAATGGGCAGGGAGCAAGCGGAGGTACTAGCGACCTTCTTAGCAGAGAAGCAGATTCACGCCGTTTACTCCAGTCCAGCCCAGCGGACACGGGAGACTGCAGGAGCTATCGCCGCGCACCATAGATTGAAGGTGACGATCGACGACGAGCTTCGAGATTTCCAATCTTACGTTCCTCAGGGAAAGACCTTGCCGGAGGTTCTTGGCGAGGCCGCGTTCGCAGCGGGTATAGAACGCTTCCGTCAAGAGCGGACTTTCGATGCGTATGCACCGTACATAGAGGACGGGGAGAGCATGCGCAATCGATTTGTTTCGGCCATGGATAAAGTAGTCTCGCTGCACCCCGGCGAAAGAGTCGTCGTTGTCTCTCATGGCGTCACCATCGCCGCCTACCTGGCCGCTCTTCTAAGGTCCTCGTACGACGTATTCATGCAACCTAGACCGACTGCCGTCTCAGTGGTTCTCGCAAAAGACGATTTGCGATGCGTAATCGTTATTAACAGCTATAGCCACTTTGGAGCGCCCTAGGCGGACTGGTCCCGCCGCGAGATGAAGATGCAGCCGTCACTGGAGCGGGCGCGGCGGCACCAGGAGCTGCTGAAGACGTAGCCACTATTACGCTGGAAAGCGCTCAAGCTGGTACAGCTTGGTCTTTGGCCAATGTCCCAGAACCGTAGATGAGCCGTAGCCTTCCGCTCAAGGAGAAGGTCGCAAGAGTGAAGGCTACGAATGCTAAGCCGAGTAAAAAGAACATTCCTCGAACGTCCCATAGGTCCGCGAGGTAGCCGTTAAGGAGAGCGAACACCGCCATCAACCCGGCGTTGTTCATGGTGTATACGCTCATAACACGCCCTCTGAGCCGATCCGGTACTGACTCCAGGAGCAGAACCTCAGACAGGGACATGAAAGCGGCCTGGCTTCCCCCCGCGAGAGCTAGCCCAATTAGCGCAGCTTCAACCGTCGGCAAGAGGGCCAGGACGATCAGCGAGAGTCCGCTCAAGAGAGCTGCTACGAAGAAGGTAGCTCCCCTCGTTTTCGAAGTGCGGATGGAAGCGACGGCAAGGGTAGCAAATAGTCCTCCTGCGCCCACCGCCATGAACAGGTAGCTGAAGAGGGTGGCGCCGCCGCTGAGATCGTCGTTCGCTAGGCTCGGCAGCAGTGAATCGAAGGACATCGTCATGGCGCAGTGGGTCGCAACAACACCGACGATTAGGTTTACGGGCGACACCCTTGTGACGTAAGTGACGCCCTCCCCAAAATCACTCGAGATGCTAGAGGAAGAGCCAACTGGTCTCACAGACTCCCCCTTGGGCAATCTGAGGAGACTGACGGCAGCGACACCATAGAGAGCGCCGGAGCAGACGAAGACGCCTTCCGCACCCACGCTAGCGAGCAGCGGGGCAGCTAGAAGCGGGCCGAAGACCCTCGGTCCCCGCATCGCTGCATTCCTGAGCGACACGGCGTTCAGGAGGTCCTCGGGTGGAACAAGGCTGGGCGTAAGAGCACGACCGGCGGGCAACCCCAAAGAACGAGCAAAACTCGCAAACAGAGAGAGGCCAATGATCTGCCAGACCTCGACCGAACCGGCGAAGGTGAGAGCGGCCAGAAGCAGGTTGAGGACCATGGGCGCAGCCATGCTCATGAGAATGAGGGCTCTCCGATCTCGTCGGTCGGCGAGAATCCCCCCGAACGGAACCATGATGAAGGTGCCCACGAATCCCGAGAACGTGACGAGGGCGACGGCAAAGGCCGAGCCGGATAGCTCGAAGACCAGCCAAGCCCTGCCGACCATCATGGCCCACTGCGAAATTCCCGCAATGACCATGGCAGTCCAGAGAATGCGGAAACCGGAGTGCCTGAGAGACCAGAAGACTCTGTTCATAGCTGAGCTAGTTTAGTGGGCAACGCGGAAGATGCAGCCGTCGTTAGAGCGGGCGCTGCGGCACCGGGAGTTGTTGAAGGCGTAGCAAGCCCCTAAAATGACGGCGCGACGCCGAATATTAGAGGAACTTTGAGTGGCGACCGTCGGTGGCTTCGTCCTTGTTGGTCTGGGCCTCACGGTCGTTCTACTGGCTTCGCTTGCGGGGCAACGTGAGCGGCAATCAGGTAAACAGCTCAACGCCCCAACGGCGAGCGGCATTTTGCTAGGCTTTGGGGTTGGCACAGTGCTGATAGCGGCTGGCTACGTGCTAATCCCCTAGTGACAAGTGCCCCTCGGGCTCCTGTATGCTTCAAGTTGCCTCGCAGAGCTCCGTCGCTAGAGCGGGCACTGCGACACCGGGAGCTACTGAAGGCGTAAACCATGGCGCTGCGGCACC
This sequence comes from Dehalococcoidia bacterium, assembly GCA_963664765.2. Classification (GTDB taxonomy): domain Bacteria; phylum Chloroflexota; class Dehalococcoidia; order DSTF01; family WHTK01; genus WHTK01. The sequence continues at coordinate 846,637 of CAXXWO010000006.1, forward strand.
GGGAGCTGCTGAAGGCGTAGACCTGAACAGAGGAGTTGGCTATGTCTATCTCACCCTCCACCGGCATAGAGCGGTTCACGACCATCACTCTCCAGGTCGCGGACGTCGACCGGTCTGTGCGGTTCTATAGAGATGCGCTCGGGCTCCCCTTCGACGCAGAAACCTCATCCAACGCCATAGGGGCTGCCGTGGGCGAAGTCTTCTTTCTCCTGCACAAGGACTTCGAGCCGGGGCTGGAGGGCAAGGAGCGCGGAGTAGGCATCGAATTGCACTTTGGCGTCCCGGACGCGGACGCTTTCATTGCAGAGTTGCGGGCGCACGGCATCGAGCCACATGGGGAACCGCAGGACCAGCCGTGGGGTCGAGTCTTCTCTGTGAGCGACCCGGACGGATACGCAATCGAGTTCGTGGCGCCTCTCTCGGTGGCGCCATCTCTTCAGGACGACGCACCATCGGCGACTTCCTCGAGTAGGAGTGGCTTCCCCTGAAGCTCGCGAACAAGCAGCCGAAGACGGTAAAGCAATACCGCTCACTTTATCGTCACATGACACCGCTCTTCCCTCTTCGCTTCGCCGAAATCGAGTCGAGCAACATTCAGGAGTGGCTAAACGGCCTTAGCGCTAAGGGGCTTGGGCCAACTACGCTGCGGCTATACGTTTCTACTCTGAAATCGGCATCTGCTCAGGCCGTGGATGACGGGTTAATCCTGCGAAACCCTTGCAACTCTGTAGCTCATCGGCTGCCGCGAGCTCAGAGGGAGCAGAGCGAGCCCCTCAGCGTGGAAGAGATCGTCCGCTTGCTCGAAGTAGCCAGCGCGAGCAGCTTGGGGCCGTTCGTTTCCCTAGCTGTCTTGACCGGGATGCGATGGGGCGAACTCGCTGCGTTGAAGTGGGCCGACATAGACAACGAGGGGGCCTTCTCCGAATCTCACAGGCGAAGACTCAACGTGGCGTTAGAGCGATTGCTCTAGGTGCTGACGCCCTTGCGACACTTGCTGCGCAGCGCCGTCACCAGACGGAGGTTCGGCTACTGGCCGGCCCAGGCTGGCCGGACACGGGCCTTGTCTTCACAAACGCTAGGGGGCGCGCCTGGGGCTCCTCACTCTTCCACGTCTACTGGCGCAAGGTAAGGGACGGCGCCGACCTTTCGGCACTCCACTTCCACCGCCTGCGCCACGCTCACGCTGCGCTCCTGGCCCGGACTGGTGCCCATGTTGCAGTTGCTCAGGCCCGACTCGGCCATGAGTCGCCAGATATGACGCTCGGCCTTTATACGCGGCTGTCGGCCGCTGATCAGGTTGCCGCTGCGGATGCCGTAGAGGGCATCCTTCGGAAACGACAGGTCTCAAACGGTTAGCAAAAGGGGCTGGCAGAAGGTAAAATAGGCCGTGTCTAGATTCAAATTTGGCTCCAGGAGCAATAAATGGGTACATACCGCATGTATACGGACGCAGACGGAATCGCCCGCTGGCAGGAGATTGACCTCGCCGAAGTCTCCGAGTGGACGAAAGGGATCGACGTCACCAATATCCGCTTTGGCGCGCGCGAGCCGGGAGTCCTGCAAGACTGGCACACGGCGCCGCAACGCCAGTTCGTGATCATCGTTTCGGGCCGGCTTGAGATCGGCTTCGAGGACGGCTCGACGAAGGTTTTCGGCCCCGGCGACGCCCGCCTGATCGAGGACACGACCGGCAGGGGCCATACGACAATCGCGCTGGGCAGCGAGCCTTGCATCACCGCCACCATCGGCCTGAAGAACCAGGAGCCAGCGGGCGTCTAGCATGTGGATTGCTACGCTTGCGGCAACTGCCGGTGACTCAGCACCGGTGACCGCACCGTATCGAGGAGGTGGCCGGCGATGAGCGATACGAAACCCGTCCTTGCCCTGACGATCGGCGACCCGGCCGGGATCGGGCCGGAGATCGTCGCCAAGGCGCTCGCCGTGACGGGATCGCACGCAGCGATGCGGCCGCTCGTAATCGGCGATGGGCGTGTCATGGAAGCCGTCGTCGCCGGTTGCCGGCTGGACCTGGCGCTCCGGTCGGTGGCCGGCCCCGGCGAGGTCACGGGCGAGCCCGGCACTCTCGAGATCCTCGACCTCGCTAACCTGAAGGATCACGAGTTCGGCGTCGTAGACGGGGTCTTCGGCAAGGCCGCGGTGGAATACGTCGAAACCGCCTGCGCCCTCGCCCGCGACGGTGCCGTGCAGGGAGTGGTCACGGCACCGATCAACAAGGAGGCGATAAAGGCCGGCGGCTCCCGCTTCCCGGGCCACACGGAGATGATCGCCTCGCTCTTTGGAACGCCGGAAGATCGCGTCTTCACCGTGTTCCTGCTGGAGCAGCTACGGATCTTCTTCCTCACCCGCCACCGCTCGCTCGTCGAAACGATCACCCGGATCGACGAGGCTGCGGTCGTTAACGCCTTGGTGGAGGTAAGGCGGCTGAGCCCGCAGCTTGGCCTAGAGTCTCCGCGGCTGGCTCTCGCGGCCCTGAACCCGCACGCCGGCGAGAACGGTCTCCTGGGCCATGAGGAGAACGAGATCCTCAAGCCGGCGATCGAGCGCGCCCGCTCACTTGGCATCGACGTGGTCGGCCCCATCCCTGCCGATGCGGTGTTCTACCAGTGCCGGCAGGGCAGATATGACGCCGTCCTCTCTCTCTACCACGACCAGGGGCACGTTGCGGCGAAGACCGTGGACTTTTACGGCACCGTGAGCTGCACGCTCGGCTACCCGGTGATCCGGACCTCCGTCGACCACGGCACCGCCTTCGACATCGCCGGGCGCTGGATCGCCGAGGCCCGAGGGCAGGTCGCCGCGATGAAGGTCGCGGCGGAGCTCGCCCCCGCCGTCCTCGCCGCGCAAGCGTCGCCGAAGCTTGGCTAGCTTCGTTCTTTGGTTTGTCCCAGCGCCGGCGGCATAGGTGGCGTTAAGCCTGGGTCGCCAGTTGCTAGGTTATCCTGACGTTGGTGGAAGACGGATCGCAGACCATCTACGCCCAGGTCGGCGGCTTTGAGACCTTCAAGGCGCTCGTAGGCGACTTCTACGATCGCGTGGACCGTGATCCCTTGCTCCGGCCCCTGTTCGTTGACGAGTCCCTGGACGGCCCGAAGGACCGGCTCGCTCTCTTCCTGGCCCAGTATTTCGGTGGGCCGCCGAATTACTCCCTGAGCCGGGGCCACCCGCGGCTCCGGGCCCGCCATCTTCCCTTCGCGATCGGCCAGAGGGAGCGGGACGCCTGGGTCGGCCACATGCTCGCCGCAATCGACTCCGTGATGATCACCGAGCCCGCGCGCGCTCAGATACGCGCCTATTTTGAGGACGCGGCGACCTTTCTCATGAATCGCCCGACGGAGCCGCCTGACTGATGACGCGCAGGATTTAGAGCGAGCGAAACACGCCTTTAGCTACACGTCGCCTCGCGAAGCCTCGCGGCCGGCGCGCAGTTGGGCTACGCGGCTGTCCCCGGCAGCCTGCCCGGCTACGCCTGGCGAGAGTGTCCCAGCGCGAGCCGTCCCGCTGCCGCTGCGCCGGCGACGAGGCCGAGGCTCAGCAGAGTCGCCATCACGTAGGGCGCCGCCGGGTCGGAAGCCGCGAGGCCGGCGTCGCCGGTCGCTGGCGGCGCCGTCGTGAGGCGGCCGCCCGGCTTGAGGACACGCCGCGCCGCGGCCATCGCGCCGACGGTGTCCGGCGCGAACATGAAAGCCCAGCGGGCGGTCACGGCGTCAAAGCTCTCGTCCGGAAACTCGAGCTTCTCCATGTCCATCAGGACGGCCTCGAGATTGGCGATGCCGTCGCGCTCGATGCGCTGCCGGAGCATATCGACCATCCCGGGGGCGATATCGGTCGCGGTGACCTTGCCGCCCGGCGCCACGCGCGCGGCGACGGCGACGGCGGGCTGGCCGACGCCCGACGCCAAGTCGAGGACGTTCATGCCTGGCTTCAGGTCGGCCGCGGCGCAGAGCCACTCGTTCACGGGCCCAGGGAAGCGCTCCCAGGTAGCGTCCCACTCGACCCAAGCCGGGCTCGCATGACTCCAGATCGTCGCCTGGTTGGCCTTGATCTCCTCACTCGTCGGCATAGCGCTATCCTCCTTGATATCAATAACACCTCGAACACCTCGGTTTAGCAGACGGACGCCTCCCTGAGCAACAGAAAACGCGAGCGCGCCGCCAACTTCGGCGTATGGAAAGGAAGTAAAGCGATGCCGGCATACGTGATCGTCGAGACGATGTCGTCGACCCGGCGCCGTACGAGGAGTATCGCCGCCAGACGCCGGCGACGATCGCCGCCTACGGTGGCAGGTTTCTCGTGCGCGGCGGTCCGGTCAAATCACTCGAGGGCGGCTGGGAGCCGGCCCGCCTCGTCGTGCTGGAGTTCGAGAGCGCCGAGCGGGCGGAGGCCTGGCTCAGCTCACCCGAGTACGGCGCGATCAAGACCTCCGTCACGCGGCGGCGAAGAGCAGGATGGTCCTCGTGGAGGGCTACACGCCGGCGGACTAGGCGGCAGCGATCGTCGAAGCGGCCTCCCTCGGTTAGACTCTGATCCGTCGTAACGATGACGGAGGCGCGAGATGGCTGGCTACTCGGGGACGCCGCTGGCGCGGAAGCTGGGCCTGAAGCCCGGGTTCAAGCTCAAGACGCAAAACGCACCGCCCGCTACGAGCGCCTCCTCGCGCCGATCCCGGACGGCGTCGCGATCTCGGCCGACTTCGCGGCGGACGTCGACCTCTGGCATCTGTTTACGACCGCCCGCGGCGAGCTCGAAAGCCGGCTGCCCGTATGCCTGCGGGAGATCGTCGCGGGCGGCATGATCTGGGTGTCCTGGCCGAAGAAGGCGTCGGGCGTGGCCTCCGAAGTCACGGAGGATACGGTGCGAGAAGTAGCGCTGCCGCTCGGCCTCGTGGACGTCAAGGTCTGCGCCGTCGACGACACCTGGTCGGGCCTGAAGCTGGTGGTGAGAAAGGATCGGCGATGAGCGAGCCGCCCTTCGATGGCCTCGTCGCCAGCCACTGGACGCTCGCCGGCGTGATCCCGCCGGCGCCGCCGCGCTTCCCCTTCGCGGCCCGCGTCGCGGCGGCGGCTCGCGCCGGCTTCACGGGCATCGGCCTGCGCTTCGACGACTACGAGGCCTGCCGCGCCGCCGGCCTCAGCGGCGCCGCCATACGCGCCATTCTTACCGAGCACGGCGTCAGCGTCGTCGAGATGGAGATGGTCTACGGCTGGGCCTCGGACGACGCCGCCGAGCGGGCCAAGGCCCGCCACCTCGAGGAGGTGCTCCTCGACGCCGCCGACGCGCTCGGCGGCCGCCAGATCCACGTCGGCCAGGAGGTCGCGGGGCTGCCGCCGCTGGCGCGAGTCGTCGAGCGCTTCGGCGCCCTCTGCGACCGCGCCGCGGCCCACGGCGTCCTCATCGCCCTCGCCTTCACGCCCTGGTCCGGCATCCCCGACGCCAGGGTAGCGGCGGCGATCGTCCGCGGCGCCGGCCGGCCGAACGGCGGCGTCCTCATCGATAGCTGGCATCATTTCCGCGGCGCCTGCGACACGGAGGCGATCCGGGCGATCGGCGCCGAAAACGTGATCGGCGTCCAGCTCAACGACGCCGACGCCGAGCCGGTCGGCCCCTTGCGGGAGGACGGCCGCCACCGCCGCCGCCTGCCCGGCGAGGGCGCCTTCGACCTCGTTGGCTTCGTCCGCCTCCTGGACGAGATCGGCGTCCGCGCCCCCTTCGCCGTCGAGGTGATGTCGGAGGCGCAGGCGGCGCTGCCCCTGGACGAGGCCGCCCGTCGCGCCTACGAGACGACGCAGGCCCTTCTCGCTCGCGCCCGGGCGCCGTCTTGACTCAATCGCTAAGCCTGAGCGTCGGCGGCAGATTGACACCGATACTCCATGGGGGTATCTTCAGGACATGACTCCCCCTTACGCAAGTACTCTTTCGCAAGTCCTCTCAAGTACTCTTTAGAGATGATCTACTTCGATAACGCCGCGACAACGCCGCTCCATCCCAAGGCGCTCGAGGCGATGCTTCCATACCTCACGGAGCGCTTCGGTAACCCTTCCGCCGCCTACGGGCCGGCGCGGCAGGCCCAGCAGGCGATCGACGACGCCCGCAAGGCGGTGGCGGCTGTGCTCCACTGCCGGCCCTCCGACCTGATCTTCACGAGCGGCGGCACCGAGTCGATCAACACCGCCCTCAAGGGCGTCGCCTTCGCCCAGAGGAAGGCCGGCGCCGGCAACCACATCGTCACGACCGAGGTCGAGCACCACGCCGTCCTCCACACCTGCGACTACCTCGAGCAGTTCGGCTTCGAGGTTACGTACGTGCCGGTCGACCGCTCCGGCCGCGTCGACCCGGAGGACGTCGGCCGCGCCCTGACCGAGCGCACCGTGCTCGTCTCCGTCATGCTCGCGAACAACGAGGTCGGCACGATCGAGCCCGTGGCCGAGACGGCGGCGCTCGTCGCAGCGCGCGGCCGCACCCTGCGCCGCCGCATCGCCTTTCACACGGACGCGATCCAGGCGCCCGGCTCCCTGCCGATCGACGTCGATGCCCTCGGCGTCGACCTCCTCAGCCTCTCGGGCCACAAGTTCGGCGGGCCCAAGGGCACCGGCGTGCTCTTCCTGCGCCGCGGGACGCCGTTCGTCTCCCAGATCTCCGGCGGCGGCCAGGAGCGTCAGCGCCGCGCCGGCACGGAGAACGTCGCCGGCCTCGTCGGTCTCGCCGCCGCCCTGGACCTCGCCGAGGCGGGCCGCGCCGCCTTCGTCGAGCACTGCGCCCGGCTGCGCGACGACCTCATCGAGGCGATCCTCGCCTCGATACCGGACGCCAGCCTCAACGGCCACCCGACGGAGCGCCTGGCGAACAACCTCAACGTCAGCTTCCGCGGCGTCCGCGGCGACCGGCTCGTCGCCGCCCTCGACAAGGCCGGTATCGCCGCCAGCGCCGGCGCCGCCTGCGGCTCCTCCACCTGGGAGCCGTCGCACGTCCTCCTGGCGATGGGCCTGAGCATGAGCGAGGCCGTCGGCGGCCTCCGCCTCACCCTCTCGGCCGCGAATACGGCGGCCGAGGCCGAGGCCCTGCTGCGCATCCTGCCCGACGCGGTCGGCCGCCTCCGCTCCCTCTCCTCCGCCCGCTAGGCTTCCAGCGCCGGAGGCCGTTCCCGTATCATTGGCGCCGTGGCCGCCGATCACGATTCCGGACGACGCAGCTTTCGCGATGCTCTCTACGAATCCCTCGCGGGCGCCGAGCTCGCGGCCCGGGACGCGGGGCCGCTGCTCGTCCTCGAGCGCCTGGTCGAGCGGGCACGAGGCGTCGCCGGCCGCTTCGACCCGGCCGTCGCGGGCGCCTTCGGCCTCGACGACCTCGGGCGCATCGCCGCCGCGCCGGAGACCGACCCGGCCCTCGAGGTCGCGCCGGAGGCCTTCGGCAGCGCCGAGCGCTTTCGGGAGGCGATCTACGCCGCCCGCTGCCTGACCCGTGACCCGGCCAGCACCGTCGACCTCCTGACGACGAGGGAGTACGTCGTCGCCGCCGTCGTGCCCGCCGCCCTCGCCGACCTGCTGACCGACCGCGACGCGCTCGCCGGGACGGCGAGCTTCGCCGACCTCTGGCGCCAGGAGGACGGCCGCGGCTGGCTGCCGAGCACGGCGGCGATCTGGAAGCGCAGCTATGGCGCGACTTTCAGCCGCGAGCACGCCAGGTTCAACGGCCTCCTCGCAACAATAGCGGAGCGCCTGGAGGAAGCCGGCCCCGTGGCGGCCGCCCTTGAGCGGCTGAACCGTCTCCGCCGCCTCGGGCCGCCGGTGGCGGCGGCGGCGCTCGCGGAGCTGCACGAGCTCGACCGGCGCTTCGCCTGCCCGATCGACTCCGCAACCCTGACCGAAGCGCTTGAGAGCGCGCCGCTCTGCCCGGCCTGTGGCTTCCGTCTCGGCGATCAGGCGCCGACGGCCGAGGGCCGGCGCGCCATCAGCGCCGTCGAGCGCGGCCTCGCCCGCCAGCAGGCGCGCCTCAGCCGCCGCGTCGTCGCCCGGATCCTCGCCGGCCCCGTCCAGCACGAAGGCGAGAACGTCGACCGCTTCATCCGCGTCGTTCAGGCGAGCGACCTCGCCGGCCTCGCCCTCGTCCTCGACGACGAGGTCATTGCCTTCCTCCGCGGCCTCCTGGCGGAGCCGGCGCCCAGCAGCGACGCCCTGGAACGGCTGACGCGCACTTTCCCGGAGATCAGCGCCGACAACCTCGACGCCGCCCTCGCTGAGCTCCGCCGCAGCCTGGAAGCGGAGCTCTCAGCCGGTGGCGGCCGCCTCAGCCTGCGCCCGCGGCGCCGCCCTTGACCGATTACCTGATCGTCGGACTCGGCAACCCGGGCGCGGAGCACGCGGGCCAGCGCCACAACGTCGGCTTCGCCTGCATCAACCGCCTCGCCCACCGCCACGCCGTCCAGCTGCGCTCCTCCCGCCTCACGAGCAGCGGCGAGGGCAAGATCGGCGCCGCCGACGTCCTCCTCGTACGGCCGCGGACCTTCGTCAACGGCAGCGGCCGCGCCGTCGCGCCGCTGCTCAAGAGCCATGGCCTGCAGCTTTCGCAGCTCATCGTCATCTACGACGAGCTCGACCTGCCGGAGGGGCGGATCCGCCTGCGCCCCGGCGGCGGCGCCGGCGGCCACAACGGCCTCAAGTCGATCATCGAGGCGACCGGCGGCGGCGACTTCGGCCGCGTCCGCGTCGGCATCGGCCGGCCGCTGCTCAACGGCGTCCCGTCCTGGGACCCGGAGGCGGTCATGCGTTACGTCCTCGCGCAGCCGCCGCGGGCGGGCCGCGAGGCGCTTGAGGCCGCGGTCGAGCAGGCCTGCGACGCCGTCGAGGCGGTGACGGAAGACGGCTGGGAGCGGGCGATGAACCTCTTCAACTCGGCCTGACGGCGGGCGGCGGAGACGCTAGCCGGCGGCGGAGACGCTACAATAAGCAGCAGGCCCCCACACCGGGTGAGGGCTGTATTTGCGTGTCTGGGTAATTGGGAGCCGCCATGGACCTATCCGGCCTGCTCCTGAACGTCGAGCGCAGCCTTGCGGCACCGGGGCCGGCGGCTGACAACGCGCCTCTGACGATCAGCGCCGGCGACGCGGCCCGGCCGGCGCTGATCGCGGCGCTCGCCCGGGACGCGACCGCGCCCGTCATCGTCGTCGTGGCAAAGGCGGCGCGCACGCCCGACCTGGTCGAGGAGCTCGGCAGCTGGCTCGGCCCCGCGTCGGCGGCACGCCTGCGCCTCTTTCCCCAGCGCGACGTCCTGCCCTACGAGCGCGCCGCCGATGACCCCTGGAACCTCCGTGCCCGGCTCGAGATCATCGCCGCCGAGGGCGGCGATGATCGACCGGTCGTCGTCGCCGCCGTCGAGGCCGTCGCCCAGAGGACGCTCTCGCCGGCGGCGGCGCGGAGCCGCCTGGCGGCGATCGCCGTCGGCCAGCGGCTCGAGCCGGAGGCGCTGCTCGCGCGCCTCCAGGCCGACGGCTACGCGATCGTCTCACTGGTCGAGGCGCCCGGCCAGGCGGCGCGCCGCGGCGGCATCGTCGACCTCTTCCCCTTGCAGGTGGCGGCGCCGCTGCGGCTCGAGTTCCTCGGCCCGAGCGTCGAGAGCATCCGCAGCTTCGACGCCGAGACGCAGCTATCGCGAGAGCGGGTCGATTCGCTACGCCTCGGCACCGCCAGCGAGTTCAGCCCCGACGCCGCGGTGGCGGCGCGGCTGCTCGAAAGCCTCGACTTCGGCCGCTGCGACGCTGAGACGACGGAGGCGCTGCGCGGCCAGCTCGAGACCCTCGCCGGCGGCGGCCTGCCGCTGGAGCCGTCCTTCCTGCCGGCGCTGCTCTCGCCCTTCTCCCTCGCCGACCACCTGCCGCCCGAGGCGACCGTGATCCTCGACGAACCCGCCGACCTGAGCCGCGCCCTGGACGAGTACGTGGCGGAGACGGCGACGATCCGGATCGAGCGCGAGACGACGGGCCGCCTGCCGGCCGGGCTGCCGCCGGCGCAGGCGAACTGGGGCGAGGTGCAAGCAGCGCTCGCCGGCCGACGCACCTTTGCCCTCTCGCGCTTCGCCGGCGAGGAGAGCGGCGCCCTGCGGCCGCCCTTCGTGCCGGCGCCGGGCTACGGCGGCCGCGTCCGCGTGCTCGCCCACGACCTCAACGCGGCCGTCCGCGGCGGCGAGGCGGTGGTGGTCGTATCGCAGCAGGCGGCGCGCCTCGCCAGCCTGCTCGCGGAGGAGGGCGTGCCCCTGCGCCAGGCGGGAGAGGAGGAGCCTCTCGAAGCCGCGCCGGGGCTCGTTCAGCTGATCAAGGGGTCTCTCCGCCAGGGCTGGGCCCTGCGCGACGGCGCCGGCCTCTCCCTCCTCAGCGACCACGAGGTCTTCGGCTTCGTCAAGCAGCGCCGCGCCTTGCGACCGCCGGCCGCCGACCGCTCCGCCCTGGTCGCCGACCTCAACCCCGGCGACTACGTCGTCCACGTCGAGCACGGCATCGCCCGCTTCAGCGGCCTCGTCCTGCGCGATGTCGAGGGGGTGGCGCGCGAGTTCTTCGAGCTCGCCTACGCCCAGGGTGACCGCCTCTTCGTGCCGGTGGAGCAGTCCGACCGCATCGCCCGCTACGTCGGCCCCGGCGACCACCGGCCTGGACTCACGCGCCTCGGCAGCGGCGAGTGGTCGCGGGCACGGGACCGGGTGCGGCGCGCCGTCGCCGACGTCGCCAGGGAGCTGCTCGAGCTCTACGCCGCCCGCCAGCTCCTCCAGGGCCACGCCTTCTCGCCGGATACGCCCTGGCAGCAGGAGCTGGAGGCATCGTTCCCTTACATTGAGACGCCAGACCAGCTCGCCGCGATCGGCGAGACCAAGGGCGACATGGAGGCACCGCGGCCGATGGACCGGCTGATCTCCGGCGACGTCGGCTTCGGCAAGACGGAGATCGCCGTCCGCGCCGCTTTCAAGGCGGTGATGGACGGCTTCCAGGTCGCCGTCCTCGTGCCGACGACGGTCCTCGCCCAGCAGCACTACAACACCTTCAAGGAGCGCCTCGCCAGCCTGCCGGCACGAGTCGAGATGCTGTCGCGCTTCCTCAGCGACCGGGAGCAGCGGTTGGTCGTGCACGACGTCGCCGACGGCAGCGTCGACATCCTCATCGGCACCCACCGCATCCTCCAGAAGGACATCGAGTTCAAGAAGCTCGGCCTCCTCGTCATCGACGAGGAGCAGCGCTTCGGCGTCGGCCATAAAGAGCGCCTGAAGCAGATGCGTCACGAGGTCGACGTCCTCACGCTCTCGGCGACGCCGATCCCGCGCACCCTCCACATGTCGCTGATCGGCATCCGCGACATGTCGAACATGCAGACGCCGCCCGAGGACCGCACACCGATCCGCACCTACGTCTTCGAGTCGGACGACGAGATCATCCGCGAGGCGATCGTCCGCGAGATCGAGCGCGGCGGCCAAGTCTTCTTCGTCCACAACCGCGTCTTCAACATCGAGATGATCGTCGCCCGCCTGCGCAACCTCGTGCCCGAAGCGGAGATCGGCGTCGGCCACGGCCAGATGCACGAAGACCAGCTGGAGCGGACGATGCTCGCCTTCGCGCGCGGCGAGATCGACATCCTCGTCTGCACGACGATCATCGAGTCCGGCCTCGACATCCCCAACGCGAACACGATCATCATCAACCAGGCGGACCGTCTCGGTCTCGCCCAGCTCTACCAGCTCCGGGGCCGCGTCGGCCGCAGCGCCGTCCGCGCCTACGCCTACCTGCTCTACGACCGCAGCCACGCGATCTCGGAGACGGCCCAACGCCGCCTCCAGGCGATCTTCGAGGCGACGGAGCTCGGCGCCGGCTTCCAGATCGCCCTGCGCGACCTCGAGATCCGCGGCGCCGGTAACCTCCTCGGCGCCGAGCAGAGCGGCAACATGGCCGCCGTCGGCTTCGAGCTTTATGTAAAGCTTCTCGGTGAGGCCGTGGAGCGCCTCAAGGCCGAGCAGCGCGGCGAGACGCCGCCGCCGCCCGTGTCGTCGCGGCCCGCCGTCCTCCTCGACCTGCCGCTCACCGCCTACCTGCCGGACACGTTCATCCCCGACCTCAACCTGCGCCTCGCGGTCTACCAGCGCCTCTCGGCGGTGACGGCGGGCGCGGAGGTCGACGCGATCGAGTCCGAGCTCGGCGACCGCTTCGGCGCGCTGCCGCCGCCGGCCCGCAACCTCCTCTGGGTCGTCCGCTTCCGCCTGCTCGCGACCGCGGCCGGGGTCGGCGCCGTCCAGATGGAGGAGAGCCAGTTCGTCATCCGCCTACTGCCCGGCCGCGAGCTCGACCGCGAGGGGCTGGCGCGCCGCCTGCGCAACGGCGCGACGGTGAGCGCCCATCAGCTGCGCCTCGAGCGCGCTGCCCTCGGCGATGGTTGGCGCGAGGGCCTCGTCCGCGCCCTGGACGCGATCGCGGCTGCGGCGGGTGCGAAGGTGACGGCCTCATGAGCGGCAAGCGATTCGTCCTGCTGCTTTTCGCCGGCGTCGCCGCCGTCGCCCTCGTGACGCTCGCCCTCTACCTCCTCACGCGCCAGGTTGAGGAGACGTCGGCGCCGGCCGGCCGGAGCGTCCCTGCCGTCGCCGTCAGCAGCGAAAGGAGCCTCGCGTGGAATCAGGGATGCGGGTCGCCGCCAGCGCGCTCATCGTCGAGGACGGCCGGGACGCTGCTCGTCGAGTTCGACGATGAGAGCGGCGTCCACTTCAAGTTTCCCGGCGGTGGCGTAGAGCCGGGCGAAACGCTCGAAGAAGCAGTCCGGCGCGAGGTGCGGGAGGAGGCTTGCCTCGACGTGCGCGTCGATCGCCTTCTCTTGATCGTCGAGTCGATCGCGTCGCGCGACACAAACCGGATCGCCGACTAAGACGTGCCGTGGAACCAGCTGCGTTTCTTCTTCCTCTGCTCGCCCCTCGACGCCGCCGACGTAGCGCGCCTGCCGGATAGGCCGGACGCGTATCAGACCGGCGTTCGCTGGCTGCCGCTCGAGAGCCTGCCGCTCGAGCCCGTCCTGCCCCAGGTGAGCCGCCGCCTGATCGCGGCCCTGGCGATGCCGGACCTGCCGCCCTTGATCGTGTCGAACCCGCACTGACTAGCGCTCACGACTTCGGACCGCTCGACCGGCCTGCGTGCTGGAGGAGAGGCCTCGTCGCGCCGCCGCTTGCCGTCCGGACGCCGCCTGAGTACAATCGGCGAGTCCCGTCACACCTACCTCCCCGCCGGCAAGCCCGCCCGGATCACGTCTCGTTTTGGCGACAATCGAAGAAGACGCAGAGATGCAGGCTGAAGAGCCCTTTGAGGCCTTACCGCGCGCCGACGGCAACGCTGCCGCCGTCGGCGCTTCGCGCGTGCCGCTGCTCGTCGCCGTATACAGCATCGGCCTCGTCCTCTTCCTCGCCGTCGAGCCGACGAAGCCCTGGATCCTCCTCGTCGTAACCGCCCTCGTTGCCCTCGGCACAGACGGCATCCTGCGCGAGCACCCGCAGGCCGCCCGTCAGCAGGACGCCGCCTGGACGGCGCCCCTTCTCTTCCTGCCAACCCTCCTCGCCCTCGGCGGCGGCCTCTTCCTGGAGGACGCGGTCCACGGCTACTGGATCGTGCCGAGCGCGGCGATCGTTGCCCTGCTCATGGCCGCCGTCCTCTACGCCGAGGACCTGTCAATCGACGAGACCGGCGTCATGTATCCGCTCGCCCGCTTCATCCTCAACCTCGGCACCTACCTCACCGCCTTCGCCTTCTACGCCGTCGTCTACACCTTCGACGTGTCGCTCCTGCCGGCCGCGTTTGCCGTGGGCCTCGTCAGCCTCCTGCTCGCCGTCGAGATCCTCCGCGAGGCGGAAGCGGACCCGCTGCGCGCCCTGATCTTTGCCGGCGCCGTCGGCCTGATGATCGCCGAGGTGCGCTGGGCCCTCTACTTCCTCCCCCTCGAGAGCTACCTCGCGGGCGTCCTCCTCCTCCTCTGCTTCTATCTGGCCAGCGGCCTCGTCCAGCACCACCTCAACCGCGACCTGCGCGGCGCCGTCGTCGGCGAGTTCGGCGCCATCGCCCTGCTCGGCGTCCTGATCGTCGCCCTCGGCCGGATCTGCGAGTCCGGCGGCTGCTGAGCAGGCTGCGCAGCCCAGCGAAGGCCACCGTTGCGGGCGCGTCCGGCCGGCGGTAAGGTCAGCGAAAGGAAAGGCGGGAGCGCAATGGCAGCAGCTACGGACCTCGGACCTCTCGTACTCGCCGGCTCCGGCGAGTACACGCCGACCATGGAGATCGTCGACCGCTACCTGGTCAAGCGCCTCGAAGGCCGCTCCGTCCTCCTCATCGCCACCGCCTGCGCCCCGGAGGGCGACGACGTCATGACCCGCTGGGAGGAGATGGGCATGGCTCACTTCCAGCGCCAGGGCGTCAGCGCCGAGGCGGTGCGGATCCGCGACCGGGCAGAGGCGGACGTGGCGGAGCACGCCGACCGGATCGTCGAGGCGGGCATCGTCTGGTTCTCGGGCGGCCGCGCCGCTTACCTGGCGCAGGCCTTCGTTGGCACGCGCGCCTGGCAGGCCCTCGAGGCGGCGAACCGCCGCGGCGCCGCCGTCGCCGGCTCGAGCGGCGGCCTCGGCGTCCTCAACCAGGACCTTCCCGACGCGACCATCGAGGGCCCGCAGCCGCCGACCGGCCTCGGCCTGGCGGCGCCGGTGCGCGCGATGGCCCACTTCGACCGCATGGAGGCGCGCCGGCCGGAGATGGTCGAGCGCACCGTCGGCGGCCTCGCCGCCGGCCAGATGGCAGTCGGCGTCGACGAGGACACGGCGATCGTCTGGACGGAGAGCGCCTGGCAGGTCATGGGCCACAAACGAGCCGTAGTCTACCAGAGCACCACGGAGCGCCTGATCTTCCGGCCCGGCGACCGGATCGATATCCTGCCGCCGCCGCTTCGCGCCGCGCCGCCACCGGCCCCTGAGTCGCCGCGAAGTTGACAAAGACCGGCGCCGCTCGGTAGAGTCGAGAGGAACCCCATAGGAGGCTCAGCATTAACGCTGTCATCCGCACCGGCGGCAAGCAATATCGCGTTCAAGACGGCACCGTCGTGCGGGTCGCGACACTGGACGCCGAGCCCGGCAGCCAGATCGAGATCCGCGACGTCCTCCTGGTCGCCGATGGCGAATCGATAATGGTCGGCGACCCGACCGTCGCCGATGCTGTCGTCGTCGCCGACGTCGTCGGCCACGGCCGCGGCAAAAAGGTGATCAACTTCAAGTTCAAGGCCAAGACCCGCTATCGCCGCAAGCGCGGCCACCGCCAGGCCTTCACGACACTGGCCGTCAAGGAGGTCCGCATCGGCGCCGCACCGGCAGCGGCCGCGCCGCGCCGCCGGACCCGAGCCGCCACGCCGTCGCCGGAGGCCGCGATCGAGACCCCCGACACGGCCGTCGAGACGCCGGCAGCAGCGGCGGAAGCGCCGGCAGCGACGCCGCGGCGACGTAGGGCGGCCGCAGAGCCGAAGACAGAGCAGGGATAGACAATGGCCCACAAGAAAGCCGGCAGCAGCACCAAGAACGGCCGCGATAGCAACTCGAAGCGGCTGGGCGTCAAGCGCTACGACGGTCAGGTCGTTGTGCCGGGGACGATCCTCATCCGCCAGCGCGGCACCCGCTTCCACCCCGGCGAGAACGTCGGCCTCGGCCGCGACTACACGATCTACTCGCTGATCGAGGGCAAGGTGAAGTTCGAGCCCTACGCGAAGGGCCGCCGCAAGCAGGTCAGCGTCTACGAAGCGATGGCGAGCTAAAGGAATATCGAAGCGATAGCGAGCTAGAGAAAGCGACCATGAAGGCAAACATCCACCCTCAGTACGGCGACGCCACGGTTACCTGCGCCTGCGGCAATACCTGGAAGACGCGCTCGACCAAGGAGAACGTCCACCTCGACATCTGTAGCCGCTGCCACCCTTTCTTCACGGGCGAGCAGCGGATCGTCGACACCGCCGGCCGCGTCGAGCGCTTCAAGAAGCGCTACGCAAAGACGCTCCCGAACAGCGGCAGCTAGCTCGCTTCGCGAGTCATACTCTCGCCGCGAGCCTTCAATCACAAACGCCTCGTAAGCAAAGATTGAGCCAGCGCGCCTAGTGCGGCCGCGCCCGTCGCTCGCTTCGCGAGTCGTGCACCGGCCGCGAGCCTCCTGTTACGGACGTTTCGTCAGGCAGGCGCGAGCAACGCTCTTAGCGGTGTCGGCCGAGCCTGTCGCTCGCTTCGCGAGTCATACTCTCGCCGCGAGCCTCCTGTTACGGACGTTTCGTTAGGCAGGGGCGAGCAACGCGCTTAGCGGCGCCGGCCGAGCCTGTTGGTGAGGAGCCAGGCGCTCGGCAGGACTATCGCGGCCAGCATCAGCTTCATCAGGTCGCCGACGATGAAGGGGTAGAGACCGCCCTTGAGGGTCTTGTCCAGCGTGCCGGAGCCGCTGATCACCTCGCTAATCGGCGTGCTGCTGCCGGACGGCAGCCAGTCGGTGCCGATCAGGTAGCCGAGCCAGAGGAGGCCGGGCACGTAGAGAGCCACGCTGCCCATGAGCATGCTGACTTGAACCCAGGGGCCGCGGTCCCAGCGTCGTTCCGCTAGAAAGCCGACGAGCGCCGCCGCGAGAATGAAGCCAACGATGTAGCCGCCGGTCGAGATGTTCCAGATCAGCGCCTCATTGCCGCGCCAGGGCAGGATGAAGTGAAGGTCCCACGTCCCGGAAGTGGACGACCCAGGCGGCGTGAACACGGGCAGAAGGAACATGCCTGCGACCATGTAGAGCACCATTGCGCCGGCGCCACGCCAGGCGCCGAGGGCACCGCCAGCGACGAGCACGCCGAAGGTCGAGCCCGTGATCGGTACCGTCGTCCAGGGCAGTCGCACCTGGATCTGAGCCACGAGAGCGACCAGCGCCGCGAAGCCCACCATCAGCGCGAAGTCGCGAGCGAGGGCGAGGGCGCGCTCGTCGCTCCCGAACCGGGGAAAGATCGCGTCTGCAAGAGTGGTCGCTCGAGAGCTCTGCACGTCACGCCTCCCTGCCGGCGCGCGGCCGGGTTTGTCCCATGATGCCAGAGGCGGCCCTTAAAGAGAAGGCTCGCGGGCTTCGCCCCTCTATCGCCTCGCTTATGTCGAGTTAGGCAGCAGCCTACCCTCTCCGGTCGCCTCTCGACGCGGCGCTGTGACGGCCGCTATTCCGCCGTCGCGCCCGACCCGCTAGGCTTAGCGGCAACGGAGGAGGCAGCGATGACGAGGCCACGCGAAGCGCCGTACGGCTCCTGGAAGTCGCCGATCACAGCAGACCTGATCGTCACGGGCAGTATCAGCCTCGGCCAGATCGTCCTCGACGGCCACGACGTTTACTGGACTGAGGGCCGGCCGACGGAGGGCGGACGCAGCGTCATCGTCAGGCGGCGGCCGGACGGCGGCATAGAGGACGTGACGCCGCCGCCGTTCAACGCCCGCACCCGTGTCCACGAGTACGGCGGCGGCGACTTCGCCGTCGCAGGCGGCGTCCTCTACTTCGCCAACTTCAGCGACCAGCGCCTCTATCGCGTCCCCATCGGTGGTGCGCCAGAGCCGCTCACGAGCCTCGAAGGGATGCGTTACGCCGACTTCGAGATCGACCGCGCCGGCCGCCGCCTGATCTGCGTCCGCGAGGACCACTCCGACGCCGAGCGCGAGGCCGTCAACACGATCGTCGCCGTCGACCTCGAGACCGGCGCCGAGACCGTCCTCATCGAGGGCGACGACTTCTACGCCGCGCCGCGACTGAGCCCGGACGGCGCCTTCCTCGCCTGGCTGAGCTGGGACCACCCCAACATGCCCTGGGACGGCTGCGAGCTCTGGCTCGCCGGCCTCGACAAGGACGGCGATCTGCCCGGCGGTCAGATCGTCATCGCCGGCGGCCGGGAGGAGTCGATCTTTCAGCCTGAATGGTCGCCGGACGGCACCCTCCACTTCGTCTCCGACCGCAGCGGCTGGTGGAACCTCTATCGCTGGCGCGGTGCCGTCGAGCCCCTCATGAGCATGGCGGCGGAGTTTGGCCGGCCCCAGTGGACCTTCGCCGGCTATGAGACTCACGACTGCGCTGACGAAGGCCGCGTCGTCTGCAGCTTCTACCAGGACGGCCGCTGGCAGCTCGCCTCGCTCGACCCGGCGACGAAGCACCTCGCCGCGATCGACCAGCCTTATTCGGAGATCCGCGGCGTCCGGGTCGGCAACAGCCGCGCCTACTTCGTCGGCGGCGCGCCGACGAGCCCGAGCGGCGTCGTCGGCCTCGACCTCGCGACCGGCGCGACCGAGCTCCTGCGCCGCGCCAGCGATGCGAGCGTCGAGGCCGCCTACCTCTCGCAGCCGGAGGCGATCGAGTTCCCAACCGAGGACGGCCTCACGGCGCACGCCTTCTTCTACCCGCCGCGCAACGGCGACTTCGTCGCGCCTGCCAAGGAGCGGCCGCCGCTCCTCGTCCTGAGCCACGGCGGCCCGACAAGCGCCGCCGCCGCCACGCTCTCCCTGCGCGTGCAGTACTGGACCAGCCGCGGCGTCGCCGTGCTCGACGTCAACTACGGCGGCAGCACCGGCTACGGCCGCGCCTACCGGGCGCGCCTCGACGGCCGCTGGGGCCGGGTCGACGTCGACGACTGCCTCAACGGCGCCCTCTATCTCGCCCGCGCGGGCCGCGTCGACGGCGACCGCCTCGCGATCACGGGTGGCAGCGCCGGCGGCTTCACGACCCTCTGCGCCCTCGCCTTCGGCGACGGCTTCAAGGCGGGCGCGAGCCACTACGGCGTCGCCGACCTCGAGGCCCTGGCGCGCGACACCCATAAGTTCGAGTCACGCTACCTGGACCGCCTCGTCGGCCCCTACCCGGAGCGGCGCGACCTCTACGTCGAGCGCTCGCCGATCAGCGCCGTCGACCGCCTTACCTGCCCGGTGATCTTCTTCCAGGGCCTCGAGGATAAGATCGTGCCGCCGAACCAGGCAGAGGCGATGGTCGCCGCCCTGCGGTCAAAGGGCGTGCCTGTCGCCTACGTCGCCTTCGAGGGCGAGCAGCACGGCTTTCGCAAGGCCGAGAACATCAAGCGCGCCCTTGACGGCGAGCTCTACTTCTACAGCCGCGTCTTCGGCTTCTCGCTCGCCGACCCGGTCGAGCCCGTGCCGATCGAGAACCTGTAGCGCGCGTGGACATCACAGAGCAACTTGCAAGGTCGATCGTCGCCGTCGAGTGCTCACATCCCGTTCGTGTGGCGATTGACGGCATCTCGGGTGCCGGCAAGAGCACTCTCTCCGAACACCTGGCGCCAATAATCGAGCGCTTCGGCCGACCCGTGATTCGCGCATCGGTGGACGACTTTCATCGGCCGCGCGCCGAACGGTACGTCCGAGGGGTCTTATCGCCAGAAGGCTACTATTTCGACACGTTCGATCACCCAAGCCTGCGAGAACTCCTGCTCCTGCCGCTTGGGCCAGGAGGTAACCTCCGGTACGTCAAAGCCGTCTTCGATCCGAGGAGCGATAGGCCGCTTGACCAGCTAGCTGAGGAGGCAGCGCCCGACGCGGTGTTTATCACTGACGGCGTCTTTCTCCTCAGGCCGGGACTGAACGACCTGTGGGATTACCGAGTCCTCGTCGCCTGCGACCCTGCTGAAGCCGCCCGGCGCGGCGTAGCTAGAGACCAAGCTTGGATGGCGTCGACCGAAGAGGTCGAGGAGCGGTATCGGCTTCGCTACACGCCTGGGGAACAGCTCTATCTTGACGAGGCCAGGCCGCACGAGCTCGCGGATGCGGTCATCGAGAATACCGACCCGGCTCGCCCCTCGCTCTCGTTTCCAATGAACGGGCCAGAACTTGCTTCGCGCTGCAAGCTCGTCTTGATGAGCTGAGCCTGGGGAGGCAGTTATGCGATTCTTCGCCGGCGCCAAGGACGGCCTCTTCGAGCCGAACGTTCCGAGTGACTGGCGCGAAGCCGGCGCCTGGCGTAAGTGGAGCGAGAGCCCGCTCAACCTGATTCGCGGCGAAGCGCATTACCAGGCCGAGCTCGAGCGATCGGCGGGCAAGGCGCGGCCGGGAGGCTGGCTCGTCCCGGTCGCGGTCAGCCTTCGCCGCGAGCCGACGAACCCGCATGACGAGAACGCGATCCAGTCTGCCATCGATGGACGCGTCGTCGGCTACGTCGCCAAAGAGGTAGCGGCGACGCTCGCTCAGCTCCTCGACCAGCATCCCAACCGCGAGTTCAGCTTCGCCGGCTTGATCCGCGGCGGCTGGCGCGAGGGCTCCGACCTCGGCGTGCACCTCTGGCTGCGGCGGCGCATCTCACCCGGTCCCGCCTTGTCCCTCGACGGCCTGGACGCCTACGCCGTCGCCTGGCCGCCCGCCGAAGACGAAGGGGTCCCTTCGGGACCTCTAGGCTGACCCGATAGGAGTTCGGGCGGCGGCCGGCGTGTTGTAGCCTGAGTCTAATCTGGGCCGCACTCAGCCCTGCACCGGCGCAAGATCGCATCGCCCGAAATCGTCCTGAGGAGGTAGAAATGCCGGGACCGTTGGCAGACCTGAAGATCCTCGACCTCACCTGGGTGCTCTCCGGCCCCTACGCCAGCATGGTCCTCTGCGACCTCGGCGCCGAGGTGATCAAAGTCGAGCGGCCGCCCTACGGCGACGTCGCCCGCACGACGGGGCCCCACCTCAACGGCGAGAGCACCTACTTCTTCAGCATCAACCGCGGCAAGAAGAGCGCCGTCATCGACCTCAAGCGCCCGGAGGGCCGCGACCTCTTCCTCCGCCTCGTCGAGAAGGTTGACGTCGTGATGGAGAACTTCACCCCCGGCACCATGGCGGCGCTCGACCTCGGCTACGAAACGCTGGCGGCGAGGAACCCGCGCCTGATCTACGCCGCGACGTCTGGCTTTGGCCAGACCGGCCCCGACCGGCTGAAGCCGGCCCTGGACATCGTCGTCCAGGGGATCGGCGGCGTCCTCAGCATCACAGGTGAGGACGGCGGCGGGCCCGTGCGTCCCGGCCTCTCTCTCGCCGACATCAGCGCCGGCCTCTTCACGGCGATCGGCGTCCTCGCCGCCGTGCACGAGCGCGAGCGCAGCGGCCGTGGCCAGATGATCGACGTGGCGATGCTCGACTGCCAGATCGCCGTCCTCGAGAACGCCTTCGGCCGCTACTTCGCCACGGGCGAGCCGCCGCGCCCCCTCGGCACTCGCCACCCGGTATCGACGCCGTTCCAGGCCTTCCCGACCGCCGACGGCTTCATCGTCATCGCCCTCGGCTTCGGCCTCGAGAACGCCTGGGAGGTGTTCTGCGCCCTCATCGGCAGGCCCGACGTGATCGACGACCCCCGCTTCGCGACGCCCGGCCTGCGCACACGTAACCACGGCGAGCTGGAGCCAATCATCAGCGCAGGCCTGCGCCTGCGCCCGACGGCGGCCTGGCTGAGCGAATTCGAGCCCGTCGGCATTCCCTGCGGCCCCTTGAACACCATTCCGGAGGCGGCAGCGCTTCCTCAGGTCGCCGCCCGCGAGATGCTGGTCGATATCGAAAGCACCCGCGGCAACCGGCTGAAGGTCGCGGCCTCGCCCCTGAAGCTGTCGCGCACCGGTGCCGCGATCCAAGGCGGGCCGCCGAGCATCGGCGAGCACACGCGCGAGGTGCTCCGCTCCCTCCTCGGCCTCTCGAGCGAAGAGACGGAGGCGGAGTTCAGTCGCGGCGCCGCAGCAGAGGGCCGGGACCTGCCGCCGGAGCTGACCGGCAGCTGAGGCCGAAATTGACAGTGCAGGGCTGCAAATCTAGAATCGTATTGCAAGGCCCCGTGGTGTAGCGGTCAAACATGCCACCCTGTCACGGTGGAGATCGGGGGTTCGAATCCCCTCGGGGTCGCCAGCCGCAAAAACTGATCAGCCCGCCTCCTGTTCTGCCAGAATGTGGAATAGGGGGGCGAAGCTGATCTTAGGCAGCAATCGCACGACCTCCCCCGTTTTAAGATCAACCACGGCCTCATTGAGGATCAGCCTCACCAGCTGGTGCCGCTCCTCGTCTGTCATATGCGGCCAGAGTTCCCCGATGTCAGTGAGCATGCTCCCCGCCGCTATCGAGGCATGCGGCGTCTCGCTCAGCTTGGCCAAGGCAGCCTCGGCTTCGGTGATCGCCTTCTTCGTCGTTGCCGTATCAAGGAGACCGTCGATCAGTCCCTGACGTACACGGGCGATGCGCTGCTCCCAGCGTCGGCGTTCGACCTTGCGGTCGACTGAACGCGAGTCCTGTTCCACCAAGTCCGCGACCCGGTCCTGCCAGGCATCTGGCAGCTCTAATCCCCCGAAGAGCAGGCTCACCTGCTCCTCGGGCCACTCGAAGCGCTGACTGCCCTTCCGTGAAGGACAATCATCGCCGCGGCTGCGGGAAGAGCAGCGGTAGTAGTGATAACGACCACCGCTAATCGTGTTCACCCATAGGGGCGAACCGCAGTCAGCGCAGCGAGCGACTCCCGAAAGCAAGTAAGGCCTAGCAGGACGGGCTCCGTGAACCTGGGGACGGCGTGCGCGATCGTTGCGAACCACTTGAACACGATCCCATAGCTCACGATCGATGATCGCGTCGTGCCGGCCGCGGCCGATGATCTCGCCATGACGATGACATCGCCGACATAGGTAGCGTTCTCGAGCATCCCTCGGACTGTCGCCTTCGAGAAAACTGAGCGCCCTCGCTTTGAGCGCGGTCGGAAGCCGGCTATGTGAGGCCGTCGGCGATTTCACTCATCGACCGGTTGCCTACGGCGTAGTCCTCGAAGCAGCGCCTTACGGCGTCAGCCTCGTCCTGGATTAGCTCGGGAGGCTCCTGTGGCCCCTGGTGTCGATACCCAAAAGGCACGTCCCCAAGAATCAGTCCCTTTTGGGCCCGCGTGGACATGCCTCGGGAGACGTTCTCCGACAGCAAGACGGAGTAGTAAGCAGCGTTAAGGTCCGAAATTCCTTCCATGAAGAAGGCGTTGGCACCACCACCTACTGTCGGCTCTGAGTTAGACAGAACTCGGACGCCACAGTCGGCGAGGACCTCCCGATAGAGCGGAGCACCTAAGCTTTCCAATATGATACCTTTAGAACATTCGAGTTACAAGGCTTTCAGTGGACAAGCGCTGGGAAATCTGGGATCGAGACTGTCAGGCCAGCTTTGAGTTCTGGCTCTACTGCAAATGCGGAAGACGCATGACTGTCGGCCGACCTCTACCGCGAGACCCTGAAATCGAGACCTACCTGGACTGGGAAGCTCGAACATCCGACCAAGTCGGGTCTCCGCGTCGCGGCGTGATAATGGTTGCCGTGAACCTCGGTCCAGATCCCACCGCTCCAGACTATGCCGACTGCGTGCCGATTAACCTCGGCCGAAAGTCACGGCCCTACGTCACGGTCAAGGTCGATAGGAGCGGGGCAGGAGGACATCGTGATACGTTTCGGTGTCATCCGCGATGCGGGATGCGTCGCTCGGTCCTCTGGTCAAAGCAAGTCGAGGCCTACATTCGAGCGAGAGAAGCTGGTGGAGACCGCTTAACGCTCGGCGTGGACTTCTAGACGTTTCGCCATCAAGCAGATTCGCGCTCACCCAAGCCGCCGTATGCGTCGAGAACGTCGACCGGGTGGTGGTTCAATCGAACTCTAGAAGATGAGCTGCGGTCGGCGGATTTTAAGTCCGTAGAGCAGCGGTTATTGGCGTCCTCTGTCGTCCATTCACGACTCCTTTGGGGGGCTCAATGGCCAGTGCTGGCCGGTGACATTCGGGTTCGTCTGCCGAGGTTGCTGTCAGGGTTGCTGTCAAAGGGGACTCGTCCGTCCGCCTCATACGTCGTCGTGACATCAGGCTGGGGAAACGCCGTCCGCGGATTTACGAACAATCCGACTGAATTGCCCGTTGCCTTAATCCCGGTACATACTTGCGAAAATCAATCTCTCGGGCCGCGAGACGCGGATGCGCTAGATGGAGCCTGCCGACCTGAAGGTGATGGACGCATCCTTCGACACATTGGCTCCGCAAGACACCGGAGGGAGGGAGGTAGCAGCCCTAGTGAAGCTACTGGCGACGGCAAACCGCTGCCAGAGTCGTGCTGGGAAGCTACGAAATCAGTGCCTCATGTCCGAATTCGAAGAGGTGAAGCCAGGCTTTCCCGTCGAGCTAGGCCTTATCTCGCTTGCCTCCTGTTCTTAGGCTTCCTTTCTGGTTCAGCGCTACACCTACGTTCTGCTGCAGCCGCTTCCGACTATGTCGGACTAATCACGATTGACGGCGTCATCGACGAGAGTACCGATCGCTACCTCTCGCGAGCAGTGAACAAGGCAACCGAAGACGAAGCGCGCTTAATCTTGATCGAACTCGACACGCCTGGCGGCCAGCTTAGCGCCACACGGTCGATGGTGGAGACGCTCCTAAACTCCGAGATACCGGTGGCGGTTTACGTCGCGCCCCAAGGAGCGCGGGCCGGCTCTGCCGGAACCTTCATAACCGCCGCAGCTAACTTTGCGGTAATGGCCCCCGGAACGAATATAGGCGCCGCGTCCCCGATTTCTTCGACCGGCGAGGATATCCCGTCCACTCTAGCCAAGAAGATTAACGAAGATACGCGTGCTTTCATCCGTAGCATCGCCGATCTGCGTGGGCGCTCTAGCATAGCCCTCGAGGAGACGGTGACGCTTGCCCGCTCCTACACGGCCAATGAGGCGCTCGAGAAGGATGTGATCGACCTTATCGCGCGGGACCGCGGCGAGCTTCTGTCCCTGCTTGATGGCCTGACGGCAGAAACGACCCTTGGTAGCGTCGTCGTCCGAACACAGGATGCACCGATTCTCGAGATCAACAAGAACCTTCTGGAGCAGTTCCTTGCCATTCTCGCGAACCCGAGCATTGCCGGACTACTGATATCCATTGGCAGCTTGGCCGTTCTGATAGAGCTGTACACGCCGGGGAGCATTGGACCAGGATTTGTTGGCGTCATCATGCTGGCTCTTGGCTTTCTGGGCGCTGGCCAGCTGCCTCTGAATTGGGTTGCCCTGGGACTAATAGCCCTCGCGGTTCTGCTATTCTTTCTCGAGATGCAAGCGCCCGGAGTGGGCATCTTCGGGATTTCTGGCCTCGTCAGCTTTGCGGTTGGCCTTTTCTTCCTGTTTGGCAACTTCTCCGGCGGTCCAGACATCTCTGAGCCAGGCACTCAGGTCAGCCCCTGGTTCATTGGGGTAGTGGTGGCAATGGCGGCAGGTCTTGTGTTCTCGCTTGTTTACCTGTCGAAGCCCACGGGCTCCCTCGACGAAAGCGCAACTCTCATGGGTCAGGAGGGGGTTGCGCTCTCAGATCTGGGGCCAGCGGGCCACGTTCGCGTCGCAGGTCAGGAGTGGGTGGCGTCGACGAACGCCGGCTCGCTAATCCGCGCTGACGAGGGCGTCAGAGTGGTAGGCGTTTATGCGAACCTGTTGAAGGTGACTTCGTTGGCGGCCCCCGCCGAGGTTGATGTTGGAGCGGCCGCGCTCGTAGACCAGCTTGGCCTGGCTCTATCTGACCTTGCGCCGACCGGTCGTGTACAAGTCGCGGGAAATGAGTGGGAGGCGACAACAGACCATGGGTCGAGCATTGCTAAGGGTGACCCAATCCAAGTGGTAGGGGTCTACGCAAACGTCTTGAAGGTCGGTCCACCCTCTACCGAAAGAGGCGCTCGGTCTGGAAGACGGAAGCGAGGGCCTACTCGAGCCATCGTGAGCAAACTCGGTCACTTGGGCAAGATCTTCAAGCCCGCGTCACGGTAGCGGATTAGTCGAGAGGGGCATCAAGATGGCAGGAATCCATACCACCGGTCCGAACCAGGCGCTGATCATTTCGGGAGGGGGTAAGGAGCCGCGAGTTATTGTCGGAGGACGAGCCCTCGTCCTACCGTTCGTTAATCGCGCTCAGATTCTCTCACTTGAAGTGATGACACTCGATGTGGGAACTCCGCGCGTCTACACGAAAGAGGGCGTGCCTGTTTCAGTGGACGGCATCGCTCAGGTGAAGTTCGCTCGCAGCGAAGAGGCTATCAGGGTAGCGGCACAGCAGTTCCTTGGTAAGCCACAAAGCCAAATCGCCAGCATCGCTTTGCAGACGATGGAAGGTCACCAACGCGCCATGCTCGGTACGATGAGCGTCGAGTCCATTTACCAGGACCGAGATGCATTCGCCAAACAGGTGCGTGAAGTGGCTTCTACGGACTTGGCGAATATGGGGATGGAAATCGTCAGCTTCACGATTCGGAATATTCAGGATGATGAGGGATACCTCGACGCCCTTGGCGTTAAGAGAACCTCGGAAGTGAAGCGCGACGCGACGATTGGTCTGGCTGAAGCAGAGCGGGACTCAGCCATCCGTTCAGCGCAGGCCAAGCAGGAAGCCGAGGCGGCACGCTACATCGCAGAAACTGGCATCGCTGAGTCGGCGCGCGAATTCAACGTGAGCCGAGCCGGCTTTGATCAGCAGGTCAACGCACGAAACGCGGAAGCGGAGTTGGCTTACGAGCTACAGGCGACGAAGACAAAGCAACAGATCCGGACCGAGGAGATACAAATCGAGGTCGTCGAGCGCCAGCGGCAGATCCAGGTTCAGGATCAGGAAGTCCTTCGCAGGGAACGTGAACTCGAGGCGACCGTCCGAAAGCCAGCGGAGGCGGAGCGTTATCGACTCGAAACGATCTCTACAGGTGAAAAAGCCAGTGTCCTGATGGAGGCGGAAGCGACCGCCGAAACTATTCGCCTGCGCGGAGACGCCGAAGCCGACGCGGTGCGAGCCAAAGGCCTAGCGGAGGCCGATGCAATGCGCCAGAAGGCGGAAGCCTGGAAGGAGTATGGCCAGGCGGCCCTCGTCGAACGGCTTGTCGAGTCGATGCCCGCTGTCGCCGCCGCGATAGCTCAGCCTCTGAGCAAGACAGACCGAATCTCGATTATCAGCAACGGCGGCGGCGATGGGGCAGGGACGGGAGCAAGCAGGGTGACCCGGGACGTGACCAATATCATCTCCCAGATCCCCGAGGTCATAGAGTCCCTGACCGGCATCGACGTAATCGGGTCCATCCGGAACCTCCCAGGCGTGCTTGGCAGTAACCGTGAGGAGACTGATGGAGCCGACAGTGAAGCCAGCGATTCGAACCAGAGTTGACGCCTGGCCAATAGAGCGCTGACTTAGCGATGGTTAACGAGAAAAGGGAGCCGAAGCGGTTTGGCCCCTGGAGGAAGGGGCCCGCGGACCCCGAACGACCCTGGGCGTGGCTCTGTGATCACGAACGAACCGGGGAGAAGGCGATCGTCGAATTACACTTCGGCGGGCCTTCTCTCGGCCTCCAACTACGTGAGGCCGTTGCAGCTAACTCGGCGCTAGTACCCCTGGGCGCCGAGCAGCTTCTCCAAACCGACCGCCTCGTGCTTCGCTCCTCGGAGGGCTGGGCGAATCAGCCAGATGGACTCTTTCTGTATTGGGTCGCGCGTGGCGTTTCGGCCGAAGGGGCTCCGCCTTTATTAACGAAAGAGGCCACGCTGCAGGCCCTCGTCCGCTATCGGGACCTGTTACAGGTGGCAGACCGGAAGAGGCTGAAGGTATCTCCGCAGCCCAGCGACATTGTCCTTAAGAAAGACCTCTCCCTCGAGGTGCGACGTGTCGGTCTACCGACGTTGGGAACTGACGATCCGGAGAGCGTTCTTCTTCAGGTGCTACGGCGGGTGGCCGCGGAGCCGGAGGTCAGCGCAGCCTTAAGCAGGGCCACGGGTGTTGACGACTTGTTGGCGACTGGGCCGAGCTAGAGCGGGCGCTGCAATACCTGTAGCCGCTGAACGCGTAACCTCATAAAGGAGTTCAAGTATGCCGACATTTCACCGCGGTGAAGCCTCCATCTACTACGAAGAATTCGGCTCCGGCTTTCCGATCATGGTCTTCGCCCCCGGCTCCTGGCAGTCGAGTATCGATGCTTGGCACAGGTCGCGCTGGGACCCGACCGTCGAGCTCGCATCCGAATACCGGGTCATTGCTATGGATCAGCGCAACGCCGGTCGATCCAAAGCTCCGATAACGGACGCGGATGGTTGGCATACGTTCGAGGCTGACCACGTTGCCCTGCTAGACGAACTCGGTATCGGGCAAGCGCACCTGATGGGGATGTGCATAGGCGTGCCGTTCGCGTTGAGACTCCTTCAAGCGCAACCCTTGCGCTTCACCGCCGCCGTGTTGCAGCAGCCGATGGGAACCACCAGCTTCCGAGAGGTCAACACTGGCTTCCAGCGCTGGCGAGACCAGCTCATAGACCACCCGGAGGCGACAGACGAGGTGCTAGGAGCCTACGAGAAGAACCTCTACTCCACCAGCTTCGTTTTTAGCGTCTCAAAAGAATTCGTTCGCTCCTGCGATAAGCCCCTGCTTGTGCTTGCCGGTAACGACGAGAACCATCCTTTCGCGGTCGCTCAGGAAATTGCTGACCTGTCTCCCAATGCCGAATTCATCCCGGAGTGGCGCGAAGGCGCAGCCTACGAGGCCGCGTTCAAGAGAGTGCGCGAATTTCTACGATCGCACACGCCAATAAGTACGAAGTGAGAACGCGAAATACATAGGCTTGCGCAGGGCTCCATGTCATCAGCTCTTCCGCCAGACGCCTTTGATCGCGAAGACGAGGGCAAGGATTCCCAGTTCTACGAGGAGCCTCGCCTCGTGTATCACATCGATGAGTTCGCCGTAGCCGGCGTAACGGAGGCCTACCGGCGTTTCTTGCCTTCCGGCGGCAACTACCTAGACCTGATGAGCAGTTGGGTTTCGCACTTCCCGCAGGACATGCCGGTGAATCAACTGACTGGCCTAGGCATGAGTGAAGCCGAGCTGCGAGCGAACGAGGCGCTGACGGACTTCGTGGTTCATGACCTGAACCTCGACCCACAGTTGCCGTTTCCAGACGCTGCCTTCGATGGCGTCGCTATCTGCGTTTCCGTCCAGTACCTTACCCAGCCCATAGCAGTCTTTGCCGAGGTCGCTCGCGTGCTCAAGCCCGCGTCACCTCTGGTCGTCACCTTTTCGAACCGGTGCTTCCCGACCAAGGCCGTCCTGATCTGGCGAAGCCTCGACGACGACGGCCATGCCTCACTCGTTGCGTATTACATGAAGGAAGCTGGTGGCTTCGAGCCGGCCAGCGCCTACGACTTGAGCCCAGCTCGGACGTTCATAGGCATTCCTGACGACACCGAACTGCGGGCCCGCGTAGCCGGGGGCGACGTCCACACTGACCCTCTCTTTGCCGTCGTCGGCCGCGAGACTGGTTGACGTCAATGGCCGTTCAGCGCGTCACGACTCACACATCGTGTCCGCTGCGGTGGCCACGACGACTCTCAGTCAACTGGGTGTGGGCAAGCCGGCGATTGTCTCGCCGTCACGGTACGTTGTCATGTCTTTAGCGGTGAAGATGACGATTCGGCCCGGACCGGCTGAGCGCCAGGCGCCTCCGGACCAGATGAGAGCCGTGTGCTCGTCGATGCCGAGGCCGATCATTCCCCGCTCCGCAATAGCCGATCGGGCTTTCTCTAGACCGCTGTCGTCGAGCCGATTGAAGTGCGGACGAACAACCGTCCCCGGTACGAGGCCAAGCTCCTCATTCCACCTGTTCTGGACAAATATCGCTTGGCAGAGCACCATGGCGCCCGCGCTGGAACCGCCGAGCGCCATCCCGTGGCGCCACGCCGCCTCCAAAGCGCGCCAGGCAGGAGAACCGGCCAGCGTTCGCGCGAGATGGATAGGGCTGCCCCAGCCATATAGGCCGCGTCCAGGTGGTCAATATCATCGAGAATGCCGTCATCGGCGGCAGGTTTCGATTCGGTAATCATGAGGGCCGTAGCCTCTACGCCCAGGCTGCGAAAGTACCTAACACCATTGTTCGCCGCCAGGTCTGGTCGCTGCTCGGCCGCCGTGGGGAGAACGCCGACCCGCGGATTGGTCTGCGTCAAAAGCGCGAGCCATGCACGGTCCGCCGCACTCATCGCCGGGAGGAATTCAGCACCGCCGGCAAGGATCAGTGCACCGCGTTCTGTTTGGCCGGTATCGCTAATCACAGGAAGAAATGATCGTTGATTCGAGCGTCTTCGCTTCTCTCCTCAGAGGCCAGGATCTGCCAGTGGTTCCCGACGGCCTGGACATCAGGCGGCTCACGACCAGGTGTCCCAGCGCATGATCTCCGCTACTGGCTTCCGCGTGACTGGACCAAATCTCCCCTTCGGGTAGCCGACAGGAATTAGACAGACCGGTACGACGTTCTCTGGAAGGCGCAGGACCTCTTTCGCAGCCGGACCATTGGAGAGTCCAAGTGTGGTCGGCGCCGCGCCCAATCCCAGTGCTCGCGCCGCCAGCAACAGGTTCTGAACCCCCGGCCAGATGTTGCCCCCACCGGCACCCGGGCTTCGAGGCGGGCTGGCGAATTCCAGGCAGGCGATGATCAAGACCGGTATCTCGTGCATGTGCTCGGCTTGCCAAACCACTGCCTTCAGCAAGCGCGCCCGCCGGTCGGCGTCTTGATGCGGCAGCGCCGCCGGTCGCCCACTTCCTGGTCCAATGTATGCTTCCACGGCCGCATTATTCAGCTCCGCCAGCTTCGCTCGCTGTGCGCTGTCGCGGACGACGATCCAGCGGGCGTTTTGTTGGTTCGAGCCTGATGGTGCCTGATTCGCGGCGTCGATCAGCTTGATTAGCAATTCCTCTGGCACAGGGTCTGGCTTCAACCGCCGCATCGCCCGCGTGTGGTGAATCGCATCGAAAACGCCCATCTCTTCAGTCATGACAGCCTCCGTCGCTCCTCCCAATCCTAGCGCCTCTTTGCCCAGACCGAGGCGCATCGCTCCCGCTGGTCGCCTGAGCCGGACAACAATTCGAGCTACTTGTGCCCTCCACGAGTTCCGCGAGATGAAGAAGCAACGATCGTTAGAGCGGGCGCCCGCGCCGGGAGGTGTTGAAGGCGCAGCCGCTAATGCGTGCCAGCACTCTCAAGCCGCCGTGCAAGCACATCAACCATAAAGCTTCCCCTAAGCTTCTTGCCTTCTCGGGCAATAGCCAGTTGACAATTCTCCCAACCTGTGTTATCTTCTCTAGGTCGTAATACATCGCACGTCCGCAAGCGCGGGCGTTTTTCTTTTTGTAGCCCGTTTCTCCCCGTCCTTGTTCACTGCTTAGCCGCAGCGTTTGTCGCCATTACACGAGCATTGGGACGACTCCCCAGAGGACGCAGCGCGGGCTCAGCAGGTCCTTCGCAGACGATGACTGGGTGTGCGGATAGAGACTTCGGGAGCGCCGAGCCCCAATATCTGACACATCCCGTTACTGGGCGGGCGAGAACAAGGACGGCAGCAGTAGCTTGTTCGCCTGAGTCAGGTAGTGCTCGCAACCGCCCGCCGGCGGCCAAGAACGAGCCTCGGAGGCCTTGCGCCTGACCTCGTTGCGCTCCGCCATGCTCGTATACGGCCAGATGTGGATGAAGCTGCTAGCTGAGGGGCCGAACTCGACGCTGCCGAGGAGAACGAGGGGCGACAACTTGACGCGATCGGGCACGGAGTCGGCCCAATTCTTGGAGATGTCAGGCAGCGTGCCGCTGCGAAAAGTGTACTGGCGCAGCTCGTACAAGGGGCCCTGGTTCGCGGGCTTCCAATCGGGCGAGCATGCGAAGGGAATGACGATTTCAACTTGCTGATTGAGGATGCAGTCCTGAATCTTTGGCGGCCAGTTAGGGTCCTTGGCGGCCTCGGCGCGGACCCTGCTACGCTCGGCGAGGTCGGCGTAAGGCCAGATATGGATGATCTGATTCAGAGGCCCGACGTCGGTGTGAAAGAAGCCGGCGAGCTGCGAGTATTTCTTGCGGGACTCGTAAGCCTCCCCGTAACGCTGCTCGACCTAGTTAACGCTTCCCATACGTAGCGAGTAGGTCCTGATTTCGAAGATCATGCCTCATCCTCCCTGAATGGTGCCTCGCGAGACTGGCGCGGGCAAGGCTGCCGACGTGTCGCGAAGGGTACCACTCGCTGTTGGCGGAGGCGAGATAAGAATTTGCTGTGAGAAGAGATGTCGGCTAGGCCGGTGCGGCTGCCGTAGAGCTAGATAGTCCCTGGAGCGGGCGCTGCGGCACCGGGAGCTGCTAGGGCGTAATGGGCGGCGCCACGATGAGGCGTCTCTGCTCGCCGGTGACCGCCAAGTGGCAGCGATGACAGAGCACCTCTAGGTTGCTCTGGTGGTTGAGACAGGTCACGCCTCGGTAAGCCCCAACCAAGGGTTGGATGTGGTTAACCTCAAGACGCAGTTCGTGGCGGGAGAAGGCGCTGCGAGCGCGCAGGTCTTTGCGCAGTTCCGAGGGCTTGAGACCGCAGCGCTCACAGGCCCACCTGGAGCGACGCCGGGCCGCCCGACGGGCGGCAGACCAAACGTGATTGCGTTCGAACTCGCTGGCATGCTTGTCGGAACAATAGGCGGTGCGGCGCGGCGGCAGGGCCTTTCTGCAGGTTGCCAGCCGACAGAGTCGCTCCGAGAGGTCGACGCAGGTCACGAAAATCTTCCAGGAGGAATTCTCGCTCATCACACTACGCTGGGATGATAGGTCACCCCACGCCTTGACGGGATAAGGGTTCGCCCTGCTACGTAGGCGTCGTCCACCGCCTTGTCGACTCGGCTACTCCAGGGCACCAGGAGAACTGCCCAAGAGGTAACTAGTCACTTCGGGGCGCATCAGCCGAGCGGCATGCCACCACGCCGGTTGCCCTCAATGATGACCCTGTAAACGGCCTCCTGGTAAGCGCCGCGGTCTTCGCCAACAACGATGGGATGGGCAATGATTTCCCCGGCGCCCTCGGTGAGAATGACACCGAGGCGCTCAGCCACTGCTGACTCGCTGCCATGAACAACGAGGCCCTCCATCAGAGCATCGTTCATCCCGGATGAAACGTCCTCGAAGCCCGCCTCAGCGAACATTGCCTGATAGAAGGGGATGCGAGTGTAGCGCCCAATCTGCTCGTTCACGGCCATCTCGACGGCCTCCCGATCCTCGCTGATGCAGATCGGCACGTGCGCTATCAGTGGCGGCACTGCCCGACCCGCATCGGCGGCGCCGGCGCGGAGCGCGGGTAAGGCTACGTCGCGCAGGTAGTCCCAGGGGCACACCCAGCTGATCGCGCCATCCGATAGCTCGCCGCAAGCGCGGAAGGAAGCTGGCCTCAGTGCGGACGCCAGTAGTGGGACATCGACTGGGGCAGCGAACTTCGCCGTCGCTTTGGCGACATGCTTGCCTCGGTAATCGACGGCACCGGTGCGTAGTAGCTCACCGATCACGATGAGGTACTCGCGCAAGTTGGTCAGCGGTGTGCGCCATTCGGCACCGAAGTTCTGCTCCATGCCGGCTTGGTGACTGGGGCCGATTCCGAGGCGGAAGCGTCCCGGCGCCAACGATGCCAAGGCAAGGGCCTGCTGGGCTAGAACGATGGGGTGCCGCGGCCAGGTGGGAATGATCGCCGTCCCCATCTTGATGCTGTCGGTAACCATGGCTGCGGCACCCAAAGCGACGGCCACATCGGCACCGCCGGCGCCACCTATCGTCATCCAAGCAGCGGGCACTCCGGCGGTTTCCGCGGCCTGCACGGCCTGCGTAAGAGAGCGCGCATCCGACGTTGTGATGTTGAGACCGATCACGGTGTCACCTCCTCTCGAATAGTTCCGTCCCGTCATCTCGCCTCAGACCTTGGGCAGAACCTCCTCGGCTAGCAACTGCAAGGTCTCGCGGGAAGGCGGCGTCGTGTGCTGCATCATAATTCGACTGACGCCCTCCTCTTCCAGCGCCTTGATCTGTTCGACGATCTGAGAAGGCGGGCCGATCAACGCTCCACCACGTCCGGTCGGCCGGCCTCGCGCGACCAGCCTCTGATCGCGTTCCTCTACGAGTCGACCCAGCTCTGCATCGTTCCTGCTCGTCAAATAGGAGGACATCATCGATCGCTCGATGGTCGCAGGGTCCCGACCCACGCGCTCGCAGTGAGCCGTGAGAACGGTCACCTTTCTTCGATAATCATCCGGGGGAAGGGCGATACAGTTCCACTCGTCAGCCAGCTTCGCTACGATTCGCAAGGTGCGCTTCTCGCCGCCACCGCCAATGAGGATGGGAAGACTTGGCTGGGCCGGCTTTGGGTTCATGAAGGCATCACGGAGGCGATAGCGCTTTCCGTCGAAGGTCGCTGGTTGAGTCCCTAACAGGCTCCTGATGACCTGGGCGCCTTCTTCAAGCGCGTCGAGACGAAGACGAACTGATGGAAGCTCAATGCCGAACGCCTCATGTTCGGGGACATTCCAGCCTGCGCCAATGCCCAGAATCAGGCGGCCGCCCGAGAGCTGGTCGATCGCTGCGGCCATTCGCGCCAGCAGTGCCGGATGGCGAAAAGTCATGGAGCAGACCAGAGGTCCGAAGCTAAGGCGGCTTGTGTGTTCCGCGGCATAGGCCAGGGATACCATCGTTTCGAGCGAGTCCCGGTCCCGTGGGCCGCCCAGCGAGAAGAAGTGATCGGACCGCCACAGAGACTCGAACCCCAGTTCCTCAGTCCACCTAACGATGTCGCGCCATTGCTCCCAGCCGATCCCCTCCTGGCCCTCGATCATGATCCCAATTCTCATCCAAGACCCCCTTTGAGAGAGCTGGTAACGCTTGAAGGTAAGCCGCTGAGGGCTGGCCTAGCTAGCCATACGCCGCCAACAGTCAGCTATGAACGCGTCAGAATCATAACAACGTGAGTTGGCGAGCGCCGGACGCAAGGCCAGAGTGCCTGGTCGAGTAGCATGATTCTGATGGAACGGCAGGACCCAACTCTTGAAACGTATCTCAGGACTCAGCCCGTCGCGCGTCTCGCTACTGTCGATCAGAATGGTCGTCCGTACGTCGTCCCGATCTGCTTCGTCTTCGATCGCGGCAGTCTGTATTCGGCTTTGGATGCGAAACCGAAGCGAGTTCTCCTGTCCAGGCTTAGACGAGTCGCCAACGTAGGGTCGAATCCGCATGTTCAGGTTCTGGTTGACGAGTACCATTCGGATTGGTCTCAGCTCCGGTA
Source organism: Dehalococcoidia bacterium (assembly GCA_963664765.2). GTDB lineage: Bacteria > Chloroflexota > Dehalococcoidia > DSTF01 > WHTK01 > WHTK01. Next base: position 881,760 of record CAXXWO010000006.1, read on the forward strand.
TGTGCAGCTTCGTGGCGTCGCCGAACTGCTATCGACGGGAGACGAAAGAGATGGCGCGCTGAGTCTTTTGGTTAGGAAGTACGGACAGACAGTACCAGGAAATGGACCTCGGCGACTGTCCCGTTATCAAGGTTACCGTCCAATCGCGGATCGTCTGGGGCAAGCCCTTGGAGTAGCGAGCCGAGCGGAGGACCGCTTGGCGGGGGGCTCCAGGGCGAGTTAGTTGTATCTGGGAACGTCCCCCCTGAAGACAACGAATTAAGCCAAAGCAGATGCCCGTCTTCCGTAACGAGCCCGCAAGCGGAGTCCTGTCGACGCCAGCGCCGGCGGGCGTTGCGGCACCGGGAGCTGCTGAAGGCGTAGAACGCTATGTCGGTGCTGAGGCTCCTTCTTGCTAAAGGAGCCTGGCGACCTCCGCGCCCCGTTGGCCCCTATATGGCCGCTACCGCTTCCGCCGTCGCCGCGGCGAACAACACGACCAGCCAAGGCGGCGTACGCCAGAACGCAAGCAGGCCGAAAGCAGACACGACTATCGCGAAGTCAGAAGCGTCGACGACCGCGCTTCGCCAGACTGGGTCGTAAAGCGCCGCCACCAGCAGCCCGACCACTGCCGCGCTGACGCCGCGCAGCGCTGCCTGGAACGTGACACGACGGCGCAGCAGGCTCCAGACCGGCAGGCCTCCCACAATTAGTAAGAACGATGGTAGAAAGATCGCGATTAGAGCCAAGGAAGCACCGCCAACCCCCGAGGGCTCCGGTTCCATGACAGTCCCGAGGTAGGCCGAGAAGGTGAAGAGGGGGCCAGGCACTGCCTGAGCGGCACCGTAGCCCGCCAGGAAGTTCTCCTGCGTTACCCAGCCTGGATCGACGACTTCCCGATCGAGCAGGGGCAATACGACGTGTCCGCCGCCGAACACCAGCGAGCCGGAACGATAGAAGCTGTCGAACAAGCTCAGAGCCTGGCGGTCACCCACTGCAGCCACGACAGGCAGGCCGGCCAGCAGGACCAGAAACACCACCCAAGCCGCGATTGCGACGTTGCGCCCTATGGGCGCGCGCACCTCGATCGCAGAAGATAGAGGCAACGTGCGAAACAAATGCCATCCAATAACGCCACCAGCCGCGATCACGACCACCTGTGCAACCGCTGCATCCCAGCTCAGCACAACGATTGCGGCCAGGATGGCGATCGTGGCGCGCTCGCGGTCTGCCGCGAGAGATCGCGCCATGCTCCACACCGCCAGCGCCACGATGGCAACCGCCGCCAGCTTGAGCCCGTGGAGCCACTCTTCATCCTCTACAGAACCGATGGCGCTTACACCGAAACCGAAGGCGACGAGGGCCGCCGCTGAGGGCAGCGTGAAGCCCAACCAGGCTAGAAGGCCGCCCAGGTATCCTGCTCGCAACAACCCCACCGAGATGCCGACCTGGCTGCTCGCGGGGCCTGGGAGAGCTTGCGAAAGTGCAATAACCTCGGCGTACGCCTCCGGGCTTAGCCAGCGGCGTCGCTCCACGTACTCGTTTTGAAAGTAGCCGAGATGAGCAACCGGCCCGCCAAACGAAGTCAGGCCGAGTCTCAGCGCGACTAGAAAGACCTCGATAGGGCTGCCTTGCCCGGTCCCCAGGGTTCCCGACGTACTCACCACGTGCCCAGTTAAGCCTCGGAACCTCATTACCGCAACCAGGCTTGACGGCTAAGCCGTCGCTGGAGCGGGCACTGCGCCGACGGGACCTTGGCCGCGACCAGACTGTTGCCGGTGTTGAACTATCTGGAGCAGGGAGTTCAGCCTTAGAACACGAGGAAGATGGCGATGACCAGCGCCGCGGTACCAACCAGTAGACCAGAAATGGCCCAGCGAGTCTTTCCCACGGCCCGCGCCCTCAACTCGTCGACACGAAGGAGTGGAAACCATATCGCCACGAGAAGAGCGGGCAGAATCGGCAGCATGTCGGTATCGACCAGAAGGGTCAGTGCGATGAGGACAGCGGACGCAACTAGTCCGACCATGATCCGACCCGTCGGTGTACGAAGTGATTGGAGCATCATGACCTCATATCGAGGGTAATCGGGCGTCTATACCGGACGTGCCACAGGGCAGCGGCCCACACTCTGTACCGATGCTGGCAATGAATCAAGCTACCCCGGATGCTGCCTGCGCTGGAGCGGGCGCTGGAGCGACGGGGGCTGCTGGTGCCGGTCTTACTCACGCTTTCAGCATTAACCTTCGCTGGCGGGCTCGCATAAGGTCAGTCCTCCACGATGAAGCCATAGTGTCAGGCCGTCCGGTCCCGTAGCGACCGCCTCAGGTTCTCAATCTCAGCCTACAAGCCGACCTTCTCGTGTCCCACCAGCATCTCCAGCACCAGGAGGCGCTCTTGCTGGACACGCAATCGCCTCTCCAGTTCGCGAATCAGGACACGCTGGTTCTCGATTGTAATGGCGTCCACTCCTCCCGCGTGAAGAGCGCTGCTCCTTCTTCTAAATCCATCGCCTTGTGCTGATAACTTCCTACGACCTTGCCGATTCCGACGGCGCACTCTCGATCTGGTTAAGATGCCGCTGGAGAACTGGAGGGGAGGAACCATGCGCCTTTACCCGGCCGTTACCGAAAAGGAAGCGCTGGAATGGCTAACGAAACAAGCCGAGTTCGAATGGGCCGTTGAGACATCCCCACAGCTCGAGCAGCAGCTGAAACCCCTGGCAGAGGCAATGGCAACCGTGAGCACGATCGTCTTACCGGAGGAGATCGAGCCTTTCCTCCTCTAGCCGATCACAACTGGAGTCCACATGACTACTAGCCAGGAAATCCCACTGGACAATCTCAGTGCTGGTGAAATTGCTTCAATCGTCGCTCGCGGGCAGTCGACACCTGAGGAGATCGTCGAGGCCACCCTTATCCGCATCCACTCCCTTGAGGGCATTGTGCGCGCATGGAGCCTACTTGACGTGACCGGTGCTCGGGACCAAGCGAAGGTACTAACCGAGGAGGCCAAGGAGGGGAGGTTGCGCGGTCCTTTGCATGGCGTCCCCGTTGGCATAAAGGATGAATTCCACGTCAAGGGTATGCCGACTGGAATGCGCGGCGGTGAGAACATTCCTCCTGAACCCGAGGACGCCACTTGCGTTGCGCGCCTGCGTGCGGCCGGCGCGATCATCATTGGCAAGACGCACATGGTCGTTGGTAGCAAGATCCCGCCGACTCGCAACCCTTGGAATCCTGACCATACGCCGGGCGGGACGAGTAGTGGTTCGGCCGCGGCAGTCGGAGCACGCATGGTTCCATTCGCGATCGGTGAGCAGACGATGGGATCCAACCTTCGTCCAGCTGCCTTCTGTGGGGTAAGCGCCCTCAAGCCTACTTACGGGCGGGTTAGCCGTTTCGGCTGTTACCCGTTCAGCTGGTCGTTCGATCACGTAGGCATCGTCGGCCTTAGCATGGAGGACTTAGCTCTCGTCCTTTCGGTGATCGCAGGCCCGGATCCGCGCGATCCGTCGACCTACAACGAACCGCCGCCTCCAGCGAACTTGGACCTCGGGTCCGTAAGTCCTCCGCGCATCGGCCTAATCCGCAACTTCTTCCCGGAACGATCAGAGCCGGTCGCAATGAATGCAGTTGAAGCAGGCGCTTCTTCTCTGAGAGATGCGGGGGCAAAGGTCAGCGACCTCCTATTGCCGGAGGATTTCGATCTGGCCTGGAAGCTTCGCCCTCTTTTTGGCGGTGAGAGTTCCGTTTTTCACGCCTACACCGAGGCGCCAGATCCCGCAACAAACACCGTTCGGCCTGCCAACCTGATCCCGTCCACCTATTATCTCCAGGCCAGACGTGTGCGCAGTTGGCTTGCTATGAGGATCCAGGCCATCTTCAACAACTACGATGCCTTCCTAATGCCAACGGCTCCCGGGCCCGCTCCCAGAGGCCTGGAATCGACGGGAGATGCCATCCTCCTCCAACCTTGGAGCTTCCTCGGCTTCCCCGCTATCTCGATAAGCGGCGGGCTGTCGCCAGAAGGGTTGCCCCTTGGGCTTCAGCTTGTTGGCGCCCGCAAGGCGGACTATCATTTGCTGCGATCTATGGCTTGGTGTGAAAAGGTTCTCGGCAAACTGCCCGCCCCGCCACTGACAGCTTGAATCAATAGGCGAGAAGGCTAGTAAGCACTCAACGGCAAGCGAGAGCCGCCATGAGCCGCTTATGACACGATGTGTAAATCGTGTGGGTCGGATTGACGAAGCCGGTTGCATATGCTCTGATTGCGGCGTTGAGAGGAAGGATTACGCAGCCCTAGGGCTCGCGTAGACGGTCTCCTTGGAAGGTGGGTCAACGGTCTGGTTGGTCGCCTCGAGCATGAGTAAGCATTTGCCTGTCAGCCGAGCAAGGGAAATCGCGTAGCGTAAAGTTCGCGCACCAGAGCACCGAGCCACGGGCAACAATCCGTGGCTTTTTCATTTCCTCGAGGTGCCCTGATGCGTTCATTCTTGATCAACCCTCTTTGGAGAAACGCTGACTTCCGAAGCCTTTGGATCGCTAGGTCAATCTCTAGCTTCGGCTCGCTGATGGGAGCTCTCCCGCTCACAGCTCTCGTATATCTTGACGCCTCTGTACAAGAAATGGGCCTGCTGGCGGCCGCGACGAGCACGCCCGTCCTCATGTTCGCCCTCCCCATCGGTGTCTGGATCGACCGTCTGCCACGACGTCTGTTGATGGTCGGCGCTGACCTCGGGCGATTCGTTCTCTTGGCGACGGTGCCAAGCGCTGTCGTGATCGGTCGCCTCCAGATAGAGCACCTTCTTGGCGGCCCCCGCGTCGCCTGCCTCAGCAGCTTCTATCGCTTCCTTATAAGAATGAAGGTTGTTGCATCCAACCCCTGCGACGCGCTGGAGCGGCCGAAGGTAACCCAGGGCGCGGCCCGAGGGCTGAGCGGCGAGCAGATTCACAGACTTCTGGACGTGATGCCCGCGACATCTGTCGGCCTGCGGGACCGCGCCATCATCCTGACGCTCACCTCACAGGCCGGCGCCGCGCAGAGGTGCTGGGCATGACGGCAGGCAGCATCTCCGTCGAGGCCGCGACGGTCTTTTACAGCTATCGTGGCAAGGGCGGCAAAACGGGGAGGCGCGAGTTGCCACGGCCGGCATACGAAGCGATCCAGCTGTGGTTGGAGTGCGTGGGCAAGGACCTAACGACGATGCGGTCGGACGAATCGCTCTGGCCCGACACGCGAGCTGGACGCGGAATCACGAGTGGCACCTTCTACACGAACCTGCGGCGCTACCTAAGGACGGCTGGTCTGCCGCCCGGCGGTGTGCACATCTTCCGGCACTCGGCTGCGAAGCTGCGCCGCGACGCTGGCGAGACGGTCGAGGAAGTGTCCCGGTTCCTGGATCACTCAAGCCTGGCTGTCACGACGACGTATTTGCGGCGGCTTGAGGGGCAGGAAGACCGAAGCTGGGGCAAAGTGGGGAGGCTATAGGATGGTAAAGCTGATCTTCAGCAGAACCAGGACCTACGGTCGTCGTCTAGTGTGTCCTTGCACTCCTTTGCGGCCATTCCGACTACCACTACCGCCACGAGCCGATCCTGTTCGGCTACAAGGCGGCACAGGGGCGCCGAGGGAGAGGGAGCGGCGGCTGGTACGGCGGCAACGACTGTTCCTCCGTGTTTGAGGTTCCCCGGCCGAAGACTTCACCCGACCATCCGACCTCAAAGCCTGTCGCCCTCGTCGAGACGATGGTCAAGAACAGCTCTCGCACGGATGACATCGTCCTCGACGGGTTCCTCGGCTCCGGCAGCACGCTGATCGCCTGCGAGCAGCTCGGGCGGCGTTGCTTCGGGCTCGAGGTCGACCCGCGCTACGCAGACGTCGCTGTTCGACGGTGGGAGGCGTACACGGGCAAAGAAGCTGAGCGGTCAAGTTGACTTCGTTTGGGACGCGAGTGATGTATGCCGTCGCACTGAGAAAGGAGTGTGAAGATGGCAATCGAAGATCGGAATCTCCCGGCAGGAACCCGCCTCGAGGCGACATACAAGAAGTCCCGCTATGTCTGCACTGTAGAGGGGGACGAGGGCGGCAAGCTCGCCTTCGTTTTGGAAGACGGCAAGCGCTACAAAAGCCCTTCCTCGGCGGCGAGCGCCGTGATGGGTGGCTCAGCGGCGAACGGCTGGCGCTTCTGGAGTCCGGAGGGAACGGCGGCTTCGACACCGCCCGCAAGGCCGCGCACGAGGGCGAACAGCGGCAACAGCACCACCGAGTCGGCACGGAAGCCGCGCTCGCAAAGCAAGGCCGCTCACAAGATGATCCAGCCGACGGAGAACCAGGAGGACGTATCGGAAGGTCAGGGGCGCTGGTGGTGCGACGCCTGCATGGAGTCGTTCCTTGTCTTCGCTGGCGAGGAGCCGACCCAGTGCCCGAACGGACACCCTGTGGACGACCCCGAGCTAACGGCAACGACCGCGGCGGGGGCTGTGGCTATCGAATAAAAACACGGGCCAGCCGGGAGAAAGGCCCTTCGGGGCCTTCTCTCGTGCGCCAGGATTCAGCTCAACCGCACGCCACCGTGGGATGGCTTTCGCTCTTTATCAGGCAGCAAGGCCGCGGGAATGACGGGATAGACAACGTGCCCGCAACTGAAACAAGCAAAGTCGCTGCCGTCTCCGGTGGGGAACATCTTCCCCTGGCAGCGTGGGCAGAGTTGGGGCGGCTTCGCCTGGAGCATGGAGGCATCCTACAGGATCGGGCTCACATTATAACGAGATCGTGTGCATAGGCTCCCAGATGAAGGCAGATGAAAGGCAGCAGCAGCTTGAACTCGCGGCCCCAGAGCCCCTCGGGGTCGCCACGAACAACCTCCCTGCTTCTTGGGGCTCGACAAGCCTAGGAGCAAAGCGTGAACAGCTCACAAAACGCCGACTGAGGACGGACGCCGACGAATCGGGCGGTCTGCAAGTTCACTTACACTGCCTCGGGCATGCCTGCATAGCTTGCCGCTTCTCACTACGCTCCATCTGCCCCACCGAGCGCACGAGGTACGACAGCGGCTCATAGCAGGACGGATCGGACTCTTGGCGCAGCCAGGCGCACGCTGCGTTGGATTGACAGCCTTCCTCGCCGGCGACATGATCGCCGCACTGTGACCAGTCAACGTGTACAGCGCGCCAGACCGACCTGCTCCTCGACGAAGCTGGAGCTGCGATTGCAGCTGCCAGGCGGCGATGCGAACGGGTTAGCGAGAGGGCGGAGGTGCACCGCCTACCCTCGATAAGGCATCAGGCACTGAAGGCGTAGACAACTGGCCCGGAGCCAAGGGCGAATGAGTTAAGGAGGGGTCGATGACTCGCGAGTACCGCTACATCTCTGGTGACACGCACATGGAAGTGCCGAGCTGGCGCTGGACGGACCGGGTGCCCGAAAAGTACCGCGACCGGGCGCCGCGGACGATCCGTCTCGCGAACGGCGCCGACGGCTTTCTCGTCGAAGGGCAGGCGATTCGGGAGATGGCCTTCGACCTCTACGGCGGCAAAGGGCGCGACGAGTGGGGGCCGACCGGCCAGAGCTACGAGTCGACGCCCGGCACGGCCTCGGCCCAGGACCGGCTCGAGTGCCTCGACCGCGATGGTATCGACGCCGAGATCATCTTCCCCGCCGTCGGCGCCGGGCCGCGAGCCTGGCGCGCCATCGTCGACGACGACGCCTATCGGGCCGTCGTGCGCGCCTTCAACGACTTCATCGCCGAGGAGTACGCCGCCTACGCGCCCGAGCGCCTCTTTCCGATCGGCGTCATCCCGATGATTGGGGTCGGAGATGCCCTCGAGGAGCTGAGCCGCTGCGCGAAGCTCGGGCTCAAGGGTGTGATGCTCAGCGCCTTCCCCAGTGGCAAGGGCTACCCGACGCTCGAAGACGACGCCTTTTGGCGGGAAGCGATCGCCATCGACATGCCGCTTACGATCCACGTCGACCTCGACCGCAGCGGCTCCCGTAACGGGCCGCTGGTTCAGTACCCCAGGTCCGCCGGCCAGGCCGACATCGCCCAGCAGATCGGCCGCTTCGCCCAGCGTGGCGCCGTCAACGCGGTCCAGATGATGGTCGACGGCCTCTTCGACCGCCTGCCGGAGCTGCGCATCCTCATGGCGGAGAACCAGATCGGCTGGGTGCCGACCTTCATGACCGTCGCGGACGAGCGCTACGACCGCCACCTTCACTGGGCCCAGGAGCGCCTCGGCTTCGAGGGTCTGCCGAACGGCCACCCGAGCGACTACATCCGCCGCCACATCCTCTGGGGCTTCCAGCGCGACCCCGCGGGCGTGGAGCTGCGTCACTGGCTCGGCGTCGACAACCTGATCTGGGGCTCGGACTTCCCCCACCAGGAGTCCGAGTATCCCAACTCGCTGAGCGTCATCAAGCAAAACTTCAAGGACGTGCCGGCGGCCGAGGCGCGGCAGATGACCTGCCTCAACACGATGCGCTTCTTCCACCTGAGCTAGCTAGTCAGAACCGAGAGACGCCACAGGCGGTCGCGGAGGCCCGCCACAGAATTGCGGCAGCATAACGAGGGAGCGCGTGCGGCGCGCCAGCGTGGCGTTCGGCGCGAGTAAGGCGATCATTCAAAGCGGGAGGAAATCATGGCAGATCGGACATCACTCGAGGCGGCCAAGATGGAGGCAGCCATAGGCAACCGCGTCCTGACGGAGCTTGGACTCGCAACGGGAATTCGAACCTCGCTCGGGCATACGAGCATGCGCGTCCCGGGCGACCCGGGACTCTTCGTCGTAAAAGGCCGGGGCTACCGCCTCGACGTAATCTCTCGAATGCGCCCTGAGGATATGGTGGTCTGCGACCTCGACGGTAACTACGTCGACGGCCCGCCTAACTGCTGGCAGTGCAACGAGATAAAGATCCATTCCTGCATATACGCGGCCCGGCCCGACGTTGTTTCGGTCACGCACGTTCATCCGGACTACACGGTCCTTATGACGCTTTTCGACAAGCCCCTTCGGCCGATGGCCCAGGAGGGTGCTAACCTCGTAGCAAAGCCCCTACCCCTTCTGCGGCAGACGAAAATCATCTCCACCCACGAGGAGGGCGAGCAGGTAGCCCAGCTCCTCGGTGAGGGCTCCATCGTTCTGCTCCTTGGGCACGGCGCCGTTACAACCTCAACCCGCTCAGTCGAGCAATGCGTGATGAGCATGGCCCAGCTCGAGCACCAGGCTAGGCTCAACTACCTGGCGATGTGCGCCGGTGGCCCAGACTACCCTTCGATACCGCTGGATCTCGCACAGGCGGTTGGCACGGGCGGACCGCCACCCCACATCCAATCACGCCTCGATCAGATAGAGGCGCGTGGCGCTGGCGACGGCGGTGTCTGGGCACACCTGCGCGAAGTAGTCGGCAGCGCGATGTAGCCCGATCCGCGAGCTCCGCGAGGCTGCTAAAGGCTTGCGTCAGGGCTGATAACCGACGGGCGAGGAGCGTATCCCGCCACGTCGTCCAGTCAGTTGCCGGGGGCCAGGATACCCTCGAGGTCGCAACGTAGGTAAGGATGCGGCACGTATTCGGTGAATGCCCCGCCGGAGGCGTGTGTCCGTCGAATCCGCGAGCCCAGTCGCAAAGCCGGCCGCGTCAGCGCCATCGAATTGCCGTGAGGATCACTCCCTGCGGGAGGTCTCTGCTTCGCTGAGTCCTCGGCCTGGCTTCGGATGCTGCTGACTGGCCGCTGCTACCGATAATTCTAGGGGGTCACCGCAGTCTTCGCGGTGGCATTCGTCGTCGGGCGGTACAACGTGACGGCGCGGTGGCCCCTCTACGTAGGGGAATCCCCGATACCGCGCCTTGGTCGATAGCGGCACACTGACTCACGAAGCCACCTGCCGCCACTCGAAAGAGGTCCCGCCACGGGGCGGCAAGGTGGCTCCCCTATACTTTCTGGCCCGTTGGAGATGACGGCTAGCTTAGGGCGATGCCGCCGCAGCGATTGACCCTCGAAGAGCGTTTCAAGAATCCGGCCGAGGCGCCGAATCGGACGACTGCGTCCACATCGGTCACGTCGTCTGAAGCGCCGTCGCCCGCCTCAATAGCGAGCAGCACGTTGCTGTCGCTGCCACCGCTTGGCCGGCTACTCAGCCATCGTTAGCAGCGAACCTCGAAGGAGCCGGCGGCCGTGCCTGGGCCGTCGCTAACGTTCGAGAACATCCCCTCGGCTCTGATAGAGCTCGCTCCGACCTGAACAGTTGGGAAGGTTTCGTTATTTGCGAACCAGCTCGGATCGCCGCCGGTACCTTGCACGGCGATAGCGAGCCCGACGTCGCGTGGATCAAAGCCGATGACGATCTTTATGGACTCGTCGTTCTCGGCGTGACCGGCGATCGCAACGACTGTCACCTGTGATCCCGGGACGGCAGCGAAGAGACACTTTCCGCTCGGTACGATTACCCAGGTCTTATCACCCACCGTAATCGTCCCCACCCCTGAGCCGCCGGCTGTCGTAGTCCCACCGCCCGAGCTGCCCGTACCGCCGCCGTCTCCGGAGGGGGCGCCGGGCGCCGGGTCATCTCCGTCGCCGCCACAAGCCGCTGAGAGCAGCGCTAGAGCCACCAGACTACCCATAAGCAAACGGGCCATGGAACCTCCCTTGATTCAGTACAGGCTACCAGTGACTTGGTCAGGCTACCCGGAGCTATCAATGTCGCGATCGAGCCTTCGGCCAACGCCGGTAGCCAGATCGCCTGAAGGCGCCCCACGCCTGGTGTTCGCCGCTGCGATCTTCGCAGGCGGCTAGCGGGAGAGTATGCTGAGCGCAAATCTCGATCTAAGTCTATGCAGTCACAGAGGAGTGTGAACCTTGGCAAGGTTAGTTCTCGGAATGGCTTCTTCTCATGGACCTCAGCTGGCGATGCCGCCTGAGCAGTGGCGGGCCTATGGCGACCGGGCGCGGACGCAGCCCCAGCATTGGTACAACGGCAAGACTTACTCCTTCGAAGAGCTCGTGGAGCTGCGGGCGGAGAATCACTTCGATCAGGAGTGCACGGACGAAAAGTTCCAATCTCGCTTCGATGCCTGCCAAAAGGCGATTGCCCACCTCGGCGAGACGCTAGGGCAGGTGAAGCCGGACGTTTGCATCATCCTTGGCGATGATCAGCACGAGGCCTTTCTCGACGATCACATGCCGGCCTGGGCGATATTCAACGGCTCCAGCGTCGAGGACGCGCCCTCCGAGGGCAACGCCCGTGACGCGACGATCGACAACGCGCCCAAGTCACGGATCAGCCAGCCGACCGACGCCGCCCTCGGCGAGCACCTGATCGAGTACATGACCGCGAACGAGTTCGACGTATCGCGCACGAACAAGCTGCCGGAAGGCCGGCGCGGCGGCACCATCGGCCACGCCTTCTACTACTTCTACCGGCGCACGATGAACAACAAGGCGATCATCAACGTGCCGATCATGGTCAATACCTACTATCCGCCGAATGCCCCCACGGCGATGCGCTGCTACAAGTTCGGCAAAGCCCTGCGGCAGGCGGTCGAGGCCTGGGACGAGGACAAGACCGTCGCGGTCCTCGCCTCCGGCGGCCTCAGTCACACGGTGATCGAAGAGGACCTCGACATGCGGATCCTCGAAGGCCTGCAGAGCGATGACGTCGCCAAGCTGACGGACTACCCTGACGTCCGCTTCCGGGCCGGTACTTCCGAGATCAAGAACTGGATCGCCCTGGCCGGCGCCATGTCCGGCGCAGGCCTCGAGCCGAAGATCGTCGACTACGTCCCCTGCTACAGGACGGAGGCAGGAAACGGCTGCGCCATGGGCCTGGCGGAGTGGGTCTAGCGACCAAGCGCCGCGGCTGACCGCGCGAAGACCGCACTCTAAGGCGCCGGGGCGCGCTCGACGTTCCGCTCGTGGGTGTGTCGATCCGCGTGCTGCATTGCCGGCAGCGGCGTGCTCAGACGACCGATCGCCGCCAGCCTCGATGCCGGACGTGGGGCGCGAGGAGCGCCACGGCCGCGGCAAGCAGGAGCGCAACGCCGGGGGCCGGCACGAGGGCGCCGGTCAGGCCAAAGCCGACGCCGGCGACCACTGCCGCGGCGATGACGACGTAGCCGCTCGCGGTAGCGTAGGCCCAGTGCTGACGCTGCGCCGGAGCGAGGAGAGTTAGCCAGGCGGCGGCAATCGGCAGCACGATCAGCAGGCCCCGAACGACGTACAGAGTGGCGGCTTTGTCGGCCGGCAGGTCGAGGCGCTGCAGGAGCCCTGCCAGGCGCACGAGGTCGTAGCCGGAGTAGGACTCGCCGGAGAGCACTCCCGCCCCGTTGGTCCAGTGGAGAAAAAAGCCGACGAGGGCCAGCGGACCGGCGGCGACCCGAGCCAGGTAGGTCAAGCGCGCCGCCGAGAGCCCTCGATCACTCGCCCACGCTTAGGATGCCCGAGACGCGGCTGATGCCGTTCTCCTGCACCAGGTTGATGATCAGGCCGTCCAACGCCCGCTCAACGTCGTCGAGCTCGGGTGGGAGACCGCCTTCGGCGAGCCGGAAGAGCGCCGCCAGATCGAAGTAGGCGTAGGAGCCGAGGGCGCTGGGCAGATCGGCCACGGTGCGCTGGTATATGGCCGAATCGGTCATGAAGGGGCCCTCGGCCGCGAGCGTCTGGACGACGGCGCCGCCGGTGCCGATGAGGAGCGTCGTGCCGTCAAGGGCGTAGGCGCCCTCTTCGCCGACTTCGTTCGTGAAGAGCAGGACCTCGACGCCGCCGACATCACGCGTCTCGCGCGCGTAGGAAGTAGGAATAGGAAGTGGAAATCACGGCTTCGATGACCGCCCGCGCCCGCAGCGGATCGAGAACTTCGGTCAGGAGCAGCCCCTCCGCCTCGTCCTCGCTGTCGTTCGCAAACCAGAGGGCGGCAGCCGTCTCACCGTCAAACAGGTCGATCAAGTCGTCGATCGAGTTGAGGCCGAGCTCCGCGCCGGCCTCGGCGAAGAGCTCGTCGACGTTGCCGTAGCCGGACAGGGCGAGAGCCTCGTTGATCTCGGTTTCGCTGGCCGAGAGCGTCTCGCGGATCGCGTCGGCCAGCCCGGTCGTAGAGAAGAAGAAGGCGGCCTCGGCCGGGACCATGGCGGCGAAACGCGAGACACGCGGCGTAAGGATCGGCGAGACGACGCGCGGCTCCGCAACGGAGGCGGCCTGGAACGTGAAGGCGTCTCCGCTGGCGCTGATTACCGCCGCCATCGGCGCGACGACCAGATCGAGGTTCGCCTGGTCGAAAGCTGATTGGAAGGCTGGGTCGGCGAGGCTGCTCTCGAGAATTGATTCGCCGTCGACGTAAAGGAAGGCGAGGAAGCTGCGCGAGAGCTCGTCACGCAGCGCCCTGAAAGTCGGGTCGGCAGAGAGGGATTCGCGGGTGCCCTGCGAAACATCGATGATTTCGAACAGGGTCTGCTCGTCCAGGGCGAGGACGAGGTGCTCGCCGAGGATAGCGGCGTTGAAGGCGCCTGCCGAGTCGCCGAAATACTCCTGGCCCAGGTACGCGTCGCTTTCGATCTCCACCGCCGCGTTTCTCGTGAGAGCGTCGAGTGCCGCCTCCGGATCCTTGGCCCGCAGGATCAAGGCGCCGCCCGGCTGCAGCGTATCGAAGTCGAACGAGCTCAGATAGACGGCGGCGTTGCCTCCGAGCAGCGGCGCGATGTCCGCATCCCAGTCCACCTCCCCCTGGTCCTCGATCGAACGGCGCAGCTCGCCCTGCGGGTTCGCCTGGCCGAGCCGCTCGATGAGGTTGAAAGCGTTCAGCCATTCGCCGGTGTCGAGGTGGGAGTTCAGGGCAACGTAGAAGCCGGCGCCGGCGGGCACGAGGTCCGCCGTCGTGAGCTCGACTTCGTCGGCGCGACTCGAAGAGAGGAGGAGGACGGCGGCAATCATCACCGCGACGATCGCCAGGCCGACGGTTACGAGAGCGCTCTTGTTTATTGAGAGGATGGCCGACAAAAGAAGCCTCCGTGGCCGCGGGTCTAGCTCGCGACTCTAGCTACGGTAACACCCAGGTGCTTTCAGCCGTGGTTTCGGCAGTCGGCCGGACGAGAGGACCTCGCCGGCCGGGAGCGACCCGCCTAATCGAGCCCTCGCGGCTCCAGGCTGATTACGGATGGGCCGCAATCGCTGCCGGTTCGGCCGCGAGCATCTCACTGTGCGACATGTCCACGTATAGATAGTCGGTCGCAGGAGAGTCGCGCGTGATATCGCCGCATTGGGCTCGCCGCATCCCGCCGGCCGTTGAAGACTCTCGATCCGGCGTCTCAGTCACTTTGTTCCGACGCCTCGGGCTTTCGCCAGGACCAGAGTGGCACCGTGCTAGCGGCGCGATAGGCATCGTAGGGGTGACCGGGCTCGCCGCGCTCATAGTGAAGAGTCGTCGTGTGGATGTCGGCGCCGGGGTAAAGCTGCCAGTCGACGGGGAGGGCACCGAGGGCGAGATCGGCTTCCGGGCGCCAGTCTACCCATTCGGAGTCGAAGGGTGACTCGCGCGCTTTGATGAGCGGCAGGACGTCTCGACATGCCTCGCGGATGCGGGCGGCTTCTGCCTCCGTGTAGACCCCGGCAGATGTGAAGCCGGTAAGGTCCTCGTCGTCCTTGATATACCAGGAGTAGTCGGGGCGGATGATGTAGTCGAGAACGTCGTCGCTGGTGTCGAAGCCGATCGCGGTACGCCTGTGGGGCGAGCAGAGGTCCACCTTCCAGCCGCGGAGGCGTCCGGCGTAGTCGCCGCCGAAGTGCGGCTGCCACCAGGGCGGTATGCCGGTTTCGCCCTCGAACCAGAGGCTGACGTAGTACGGCCGATGCGGATAGACAATGCGCAGGGCGTACATGCGCACGGTGAGCTGCGGCCGGAAGCGTTGCTCGTCCAGGCTCCAGTAGAGGAACGGTGCGCCTTCGGGCTGGTAGAGAACGGTGCGCTCCGGCGTGTCTTCGACGACGACGTGGGGCCAGCCGAATACGAGGCCGTCGCCGTGTTCTACGTGCCGATGCATGATCGTCTCGCCGCGGGTCCAGAAGCGTTGAGCTGTCACTGTCAGTCCTCCTCCGGATCGTATTCCGAGCAGCCGCCAATCACGATAGCCTATCAAACGCCGCGGCCAGGCTTGATAGCCACCGCGCCGCAGCGTGCCGTGCAGAAGTAGGACCGTGCGTCCCGTACCTAACACCGCCAAGCCTGGCCAGGTCGTCGGCATTGACCTCTCAGACAGAACTAGCGTCTCGACCGCTCCGGCCCGATCATGTGGCGCATCGGCAGGGCTGTTATGGCAGGCTAGCTGGTCCAAATCGCCAGCTTATGAAGCGAGGTCTGTCGCACGCCGCCCGCTCGTGCTCCCTGCCGAACCTACGCCAGGCCAACCCTCTGCTACCATCGATCTGTGACCAGCCAGGGCTTCGCTCCCGCCGCCATCGATCTCTTGCCGTGAAGCTCATGCCGTGAAGCACTCACCCTTTGCCGACCTTTACCCGCCCGTAGTCGGTGCCCTCGTGGCCATCGCGGCTACCCTCATCGCGCGCAACCTCTTCGGGACACGCCTCCTCGCGGAGCTCTCCCTCGATGCGATGGTCGAGGTTCTGCCCGGACGTGACTTCTCGACCCTCCTCGGCGTTTTCGGCAAGTACGGCAAGGCGCTCTTCTTCCTCAGCGTCCTCGTGGCCGAGGTCGCTCTCTTTGTCGCCGCCTGGACGGGTCTCGCCCGTACGCACCGTTCGAGTCCCGCCGATGCCGCGCGGCAGGCTCTGCCGGCCGCGCTTGCCTCTGCTGCGCTCCTATTGGCAGCCTCGGGCGTTCTCATCGCGTTAACCGACGCCTCTCTTCGCGACACCGGCTGGGGCGAATACCTTGCCGTCACCGCGCTGGCCTGCGTCGTTTTCGCCGCCATCACGGTCACGGCTTCGGCTCTGGCTGCAGTCGCTATCGACACGCCGGCTGCGGACGGCTCGCGCCGCCGCGTCCTCGGCCTCCTGCCTGGGCTGGCGCTGGGCGGCCTCGCGCTGGTCGTCATCGGCCACGTTATTCGCGATGCCGCAAGCGGTGGCATTCAGCGCTCTCGCCGCGACCAGCCGACGCCCGCGGTCACGCCGAATGCGGAGTTCTACACGATCTCGAAGAACCTCATCGACCCCCAGGTCAGTAGCTCCGGCTGGACCCTCGACGTGAGCGGCCTGGTCGATAACCGCCTGGCGATCACCTACGAGCAGCTGCTGGCGCTCCCGGCTCGCGACCAGTACACGACGCTGCAGTGCATCAGCAACTTCTTCGGTGACGAGCTGATCGGCAATGCTCTCTGGCGCGGCGTCTCCCTAAGCTCCGTCCTCACCAAAGCCGGCCTTCAGCCTGGAGCCACGCATCTGCTGTTTCGCAGCGACGACGGCTACACCGACAGCCTGCCGCTCGACTTCGCGATGCGCGAGCAGGTGATGCTCGCCTACGAGATGAACGGCGAGCCGCTACCCCGCGAGCACGGCTTTCCGCTCCGGCTCCTCGCACCGGGCATTTACGGCATGAAGCACCCTAAACGGCTCACCGTTATCGTCGTCATGGACGAGGAGGTCCTCGGCTTTTGGCAGCAGCGCGGTTGGAGTCAGACGGCACGTATGAATACCTCCGTCCGCATCGATGTGCCCGGCCCCGGATCGAGCCTCGACGGCTCGCCCAGCGTCGTCGAAGGCATCGCTTTCTCCGGTGACCGCGGCATCGCCAAAGTCGAGGTCTCGGACGACGGCGGCTCTAGCTGGCAGCCGGCCCAGCTCAAGGCGCCCCTTGGCCCCTACACCTGGGTGCTCTGGCGTTTCGACTGGCTGCTGAGCAATAGCTTACGCGGGCCGGTCGACCTCCAGGCGCGCGCGACGGACGGAGCCGGCGAGACTCAGACAGCCGACAGGGCGCAGCCGTTCCCGTCGGGCGCCACCGGTTACCACAGCGTCGGCATTTCCCTCGGCTGATTAGCGACGCGGCCGGTCGAGGACCTGACACCGGCCTCGCGCGCGCTCCACCGGCGCCAGCGACGTCTTCGGGAGCCAGGTCTCCTGCGGCGTAAGTCGCACCGGGAGCGAGACGCCCCAGCGCGCTATCGACTTCGAGCCCGAAGTAGGTGGGCATAGGCGACACCCCAACCACCGCCGCGTGTCGATCGCGGCTCGAGGCGGCCGGCACGCTCTTCCTCACACTTATGTCAATTAATTGAAGCGGCCTCTAGCTTCAGCGCTCGCCTGCGTCCGGTCGCGGTCAATAAGTAAGCAGGTAGCAGGCGCTGCGAGGTGTCAGAGTGGCCGGCGTCCAGATCGAGCTCGTGGTCGCAAACATGCGAATCGGCGGAACCCTCGCGCTCTACGAGACGCGCCGCGTCAGCGACCTCATGAACACGCCCGACCCGACACTTCCTCTGCACGATGTCTCGATCACGGCCCTGGAGGGGACGCGGATCGAGACCTACCCCGAGCTCACCGTCGAGAAGCGAAACGTGCTCGCAGCGATACCTATGGAGTCCGAGGAGCACCTTACCCTCCAGAGACGGGCGCGATTCGGAGTCGCCCATCCCGACTTCACCAGCGTCGCGGTCGGGCTGGTCCTGCCGCCGTTTCACGGCCAGGGCGTCCTCAGCCTCAGCGGCCCGGTGAACATCGGCGCCCTCGGCGCCCGCCTGACGCCGTTTTTCCCCCTGACGAGCGCGACGCTCTACTTGAACCGCTTACCGGTCGTCGACGATGCCGTCCTTCTCATCAGCCGCGAGCATCTCGCCGGCCTCGGCCCCCTGGAGGACGAGAGCCCGCAGCCGCGCCCAACGGGCGTCGTCGAGCAGGCTGGGGCAGCAGGGGACCGGAACCTCATCGACCGCCTCATGCGCGAGCTAGACGCCGGCGCCGGCGAGCCTACGAGCAACTAGCGCCGCCTCGGTGGCCGGGCCGCGGCCTCTGCCGGTGCACGGCGCCGCCCGCCTCGGAACGCCCTGTCTTGGGAAGCGCCGCTCCAAGGCCGCCCTACCGCGGCGGTCTCGAATAGTGACGCTGGTCACTGCCGCCAAGTCCTTCCAGCTCTATCGTTCGCTTATGGAGCTCAAAGTGTTCGTCGAGGCAGGCTGCGAGAGCTGTAGCTTCGCGCGCGAGACGGCAGCGGCGATCAGGAAGCGCTTTCCCGCCCTCCTCGTGACCGTCGTCGACATCGGCGAGGGCGACGACGGCCTGCCGGAAGCGGTCTTCGCCGTGCCCACCTACCTGCTCGACGACCAGGTCGTCTCGCTCGGCAACCCGGCGATCGAAGACCTGGACAACACGATCCGCTCGAGAGCGGCTGCCGCGCGTACCTGAGCTCCGTCGATGCCCCGGCTTGGCCGGAGCGCGAAGGCCATCTGAGGGTCGCCGGGAAGGCGAGAAACGTCATCATAGCGAGCAAATACCGTCGGCTTATCAGGAAATGCCCCCGCCTGTGAGGGTGATCACAGAGCGACGCTGCGACTGGGCCGACGCTGGTCATACCCCATAGGGGTACATGAAACGCATCGCCGCTAAGCCTGAGAGCGAGGGCGGCGGGGCAGGATCGAGGTTGGGATCATGGCGACGATAGCCGCCGGCAGGCCGGGATACGCTCGCTCGTTTACGGTTGGCTCCGCCTTTGCGCTCGGCTGGACGCCCTGCGTCGGGCCGGTGCTCGGCGCGATCCTCGGCCTCGCCTCGACCCAGAGCGGCGTCTTCGAGGCGACGATCCTCCTGTCGGCCTACACAGCCGGCTTCTCGATACCCTTCCTGGCGATGGGGTTATTCTTCGGTACCTCCCGCCGCTTCTTCCGGCTGCTGAATCCCTACCTCGAAGGGATATCGTTCGTGAGCGGCGGCCTGATCATCGTCATCGGCCTGCTGATCTTCACGGACTCGCTGATCAACCTGAACAGCGTCTTCACCTTCATCGAGGTCGATCAGGTTAGCGGTAACACCAGCCTCGGCCTCACCGGCATAATCGTGGCGCTGGTAGCCGGCGTTGTCTCCGTCGCCTCGCCCTGCGTCATGCCCATGGTGCCCGTCTATATCATGTACATCACCGGCTCCTCGGTGAACGAGGCGGGCGAGCTCCATTCGACCCGGGCGCCCTTCACTCACTCCCTCGCCTTTGTCCTCGGCTTCGGCATCGTCTTCGTCGCCCTCGGCGCTTCTGTCGGCGTCATCGGCACCTTCCTCAGCGATGGCGTCTTCAACCGCGTCGCCGGCGCGCTCCTCATCGTGCTCGGCCTGAACCTCGCCGGCGTCGTGCGGATCCCCTTCCTCCAGATGCAAAGGAGCGTGGCCAGTGTTTAAGGGACGAAAGCTCTTTGCCACTATCTCGCTCGAAAGCCGGCTCGTCAGGGCGGTCGGGGCGGTCGCCATCGTCGGCATCTCCTCCTTCGCGCTCTGGCAGGCCGGCGTGCTCTTCCGGAGCCCGAACGAGGACATCGCGCTGACAGGCGACGCCGGCCAGACCGTGGTCCTCGAGATCCGGGCGGCGGACGCATCTATTCAGACTCCTAATCCGGTCGGGTTGGAAGTCGGCGTCAGCGAGGGAAAGCTGGCGCCCGACTTCGAGGTCTCAACCCTTACGGGCGAGCGCGTCCGCCTCTCCGACTTCCGCGGCAGCGCGGTATTCCTCAACTTCTGGGCGAGCTGGTGCGGCCCCTGCAAAGTAGAGATGCCCGACATCCAGGCGCTTCTGGACGAGCACGAAGCGGATGGGCTCGTCGTCTTCGCGCTGAACAACGGGGAGCCTTTCAAGCCGGCAAACAAGTTCGTCGACGACCTCGATCTAAGGTTCACGGAGATCGGGCTAGACCCGAGCCGCCAGGTAATCGACCGCTACCGGGTCCGGGCGATGCCGACCAGCATCTTCATCGACGCCGACGGCGTGATCACGAAGATCCACGCCGGCTTCGCCACGGCCGGCCAGATGGACGAGTTCGTCCGGCAGTCGTTGGGCCTCAGCCTGGCTAGCCAGTAGCAAGCCGCAGCCGCGAGGCCCGGCAACGAATCGAGGTCGGCCGTGAGCTTGTGGATCGTCCCGATCAGGATGGAGCCGGCCGAGGTCCAGATCGACGCGCCGCGACCCCTGGTCTACGCGCGGCTGACCTCGTTCACGGCCGAAGGCGCGACGGAGGGGCCGACTGTCCTCAGGCGCGAGGCGTCCGGCGCCCTTATCGTCGAGTTTCGCAGCACGGTCCGCGGCCTCCTCGGCGGCGAGAAGACCCGCCGCACCGTCGAGCGCGTGACGCTGAGCGAGCCGGAGGAGCTGCGCTTTCTCGGCCTCGAGGGCCCGCTCGCCCTTCTACGAGACCGGATCAGCCTCATCGAGGCGGGCAGCGGCACGCTCGTGCGCTACGAGAGCACCTTCGGCCTCAAAGGCTCCATCCTCGGCTGGCTCCTCGGCATCGCCTACGTGAAGCGGGTCCTGGCGCGGTTCATGCGGGCCCACCTGAGCAAGCTCAAAGACTCGATCGAAAGAGGCAAAAGAGGCAAAAGAGGCAAAAGAGGCGCAGGCGGCGAGCAGCCCTAGGGGCGTGACAATCGCTGCCGCCGCAGCGTACGGTGCATTAGCGTGCCGCCGATCACAGCGAGGCGCCGCGGACTCGCGAAGACTGGGTAGTAAGGCGGCGAGACGCCGGCTGGATCAAGAAGTCGACGGAGGCGAACGGATTGACCAGGAACGATAGCGCGCCCCTCCCAAGAGCAGGGCTGGCTGAGGACCTCGGCCTGCCTGTGCTCGCCGCGTCGCGGGTGCCCACCGTCACGCGGGCCGAGATGGTCGAGGTCGACCGCGCCGCGATCGAGGACTACGGCATCAGCCTCGTCCGGATGATGGAGAACGCCGGCGCCTGGCTCGCCGATCTCACGCGCCGCTCTCTCGGCGGCAGCTGCGCCGGCCGCCGCGTCGGCGTCGTCGCCGGCAGGGGCAACAACGGCGGCGGCGGCCTCGTGGCGGCGCGCGGCCTCCTGCTCTGGGGCGCCGCGGTCGAGGTCCTGCTGACGGCCGACGCGTCCGAGTTCGCGGGCGTGCCGGCGGAGCAGCTCGGCATCCTCCAGCGCCTCGGCCTGAGCCCGAAGACATTGGACGGGCAAGCGCTCGATCGCAACGACGCCTTGCTCGACCGCAAGGACGTTTTGATTGATGCCGTCATCGGTTACGGCCTCCGCGGGGCGCTGCCGAAAGGCGGCTTCTTCTTAGCCGGCGCCGGCGCCTACGTCGGCCGCCTCTTCCTCGGCGACATCAGCATCCCTGCCGACGCCTACGCCTTCGCCGGCAAGGAAACGCCGCAGCCGTTCCGCGACGGCCCGCTCGTCGAGGTAATCTATGAGGGCGCAACGCTAGATAGGGAACCAGAATGACCACCGACCTCGATACGCTCTGCATCAATACGATAAGGACGCTGGCCATGGACGCCGTCCAGAAGGCTGGCAACGGCCACCCAGGCGCGCCGATGGGCGCCGCACCGATGGCCTACGCGCTGTGGACGCGCTTCCTGCGCCATAACCCGGCCAACCCAGAGTGGCCGGACCGCGACCGCTTCCTGCTGTCGGCCGGCCATGCTTCGATGCTCCTCTACAGCCTCCTCCACCTCAGCGGCTACGACCTCAGCCTCGACGACCTCAAGTCGCTCCGGCAGTGGGGCAGCCGCACGCCCGGCCACCCGGAGTACGGCCACACTCCCGGCGTCGAGGCGACGACGGGGCCGCTGGGCCAGGGCTTCGCGACCGGCATCGGCATGGCGATCGCCGAGCGCTTCCTCGCCGGTCACTTCAACCGCCCCGGCCACACGATCGTCGACCACCACGTCTACGCGATCATCAGCGACGGCGACCTCATGGAGGGCATCGCGTCGGAGGCCGCCTCGCTCGCCGGCACGCTCGGCCTCGGCAAGGTTGTCTACCTCTACGACGACAACGATATCTCGATCGAGGGCAGCACCGATCTCGCCTTCATCGAGGACGTGGGCAAGCGCTTTGAGGCTTACGGCTGGCAGGTTCAGCACGTGGACGGCAACGACTTCGAGGCCGTGGAGCGGGCGCTGGCGCTCGCCGAGGCGGAGACGACGCGGCCATCGCTGATCGTCGCCAAGACCGTGATCGCCTTCGGCAGCCCAAACAAGGCCGGCACGGCCGCGGCCCACGGCAGCGCTCTCGGCGTCGATGAGGTGCGGCTGACGAAGCAAGCGCTGGGCTGGCCGGAGGACGCCTCGTTCCTCGTCCCGCCGGCAGCGCTGGCCGAGTTCCGCAAGGCCCTCGACCGGGGCAAGGCCCTCGAGGCCGACTGGGAGGAGCGCTTCGGCGCCTACGCCCGCGCCTTTCCGGCGGAGGCGAGCCTCTGGCAGACCGTCATGGACGGCAAGCTGCCGGAGGGCTGGGACGCGGCGCTGCCCGTCTTCGCGAGCGAGGGCGGCGCCGTCGCGACGCGCATCGCCTCCGGCAAAGTGCTCAACGCCGCCGTCCAGGGCATTCCGACCCTCATGGGCGGCTCCGCCGACCTGGCGCCGTCGACGGAGACGACGCTCAAGGGCGAGGCCGACTTCGCCAGAGACGAGTGGTGCGGCCACAACATGCACTTCGGCGTCCGCGAGCACGCGATGGCGGCTGCCGTCAACGGCCTCGCCCTCCACGGTGGCGTCGTACCCTACGGCGCGACCTTCCTCGTCTTCTCGGACTACCTGCGGCCCGCCCTCCGTATCGCCGCCCTGATGCAGGCCCACAGCATCTTCGTGTTCACGCACGACAGCATCGGCCTCGGCGAGGATGGGCCGACGCACCAGCCGATCGAGCACCTCGCCTCGCTGCGAGCGATCCCCGGCCTCACCGTCCTCCGTCCCGCCGACGCCAACGAGACGGTCGCCTGCTGGCGCCAGGCCCTGACGCGAAAGGGGCCGTCGGCGCTGATCCTGACACGCCAGGGCCTGCCGGTCCTCGACGACGTCGCCCTCGTCTCCAAAGGCGTCGTGCGCGGCGCCTACGTCCTCGCCGACGCGGCCGCGCCCCAGGTTATCCTCATCGCGACCGGCTCAGAGGTCTCGGTCGCGCTAGCGGCCCACGCCCTCCTCACTGATAAGGGCATCGGGGCGCGAGTCGTGAGCCTGCCGTCCTGGGAGCTCTTCGAGGAGCAGGACGCGGCCTATAAAGAGAGCGTCCTGCCCGCCGCCGTCCGGGCGCGCGTCTCCGTCGAAGCGGCGGCGACCTTCGGCTGGAGTCGCTACGTCGGCGACGCCGGCGCCAGCGTCGGCGTCGACCGCTTCGGCGCCTCCGCCCCCGGCACCGTTGTCCTCGAAGAGCTCGGCATCACGGCCGCGAACGTCGCCGCCCGGGCCGAGGCAGTCTTGAATGAGATCCGCACTGGAGGTGGTCCGCGTGGCTCCTGAGAACGCCGCTAACAACTTGCAACGCCTGCACGCGCTCGGCCAGAGCGCCTGGCTCGACTACGTCAGCCGGGGCCTGCTCGAGTCCGGCGAGCTCGCCCGGATGGTGGAGTCGGGCTGGATCCGGGGCGTGACCTCGAACCCGACGATCTTCCTCAAGGCGATCACCAGCGCCAACGACTACGACGCGGCGCTCGACGCCCTTCGCGGCGAGGGCGTCACCGATCCTTACGAGGCCTTCCTGGTGCTTGCTTCCGAGGACCTGCGAGCGGCGGCCGACGCGCTGCGCGAGGTCTACGAAAGCGCCGCGGGGCGCGACGGCTTCATCTCCTTCGAGGCTCAAGAAGGCTCGGCGGCGGCGATGGTGGCGGAGGCAAGGCGCGTGTTCGGCCTCCTCGATCGGCCGAACGTCATGATCAAGGTCCCGGGCACGGCCCAAGGCATCGAGGCGCTGCCGACCCTGATCGCGGAGGGGATCAACGTCAACATCACGCTCCTCTTCGCCATCGAGGTCTACGAGAAGGTCGCCCTCGCTTACATCGACGGCCTGGAGCGGCGGCGACAACGCGGCCTTGGCATCGAGCGCGTGGCAAGCGTCGCCTCTTTCTTCGTCTCGCGCGTCGACACGAAGGCGGACGTGCTCCTGCCGGAGGCGTCGCCGCTTCGCGGCCGGGTCGCCGTCGCGAATGCGCGGCTCGCCTACCAGCGGTTTCAGGAGATCTTCTCCGGGCCGCGCTGGCAGGCGCTGGCGGCGGCGGGGGCGCAGCTGCAGAGGCCCCTCTGGGCGTCTACCGGGACGAAGAACGCCGCTTACTCCGATACGCTTTACGTCGACGACCTCGTCGCGGCCGACACGGTGAACACGATGCCGGCGGCGACGCTGCTCGCCTTCCTCGACCACGGCCGGCCCGAGCTCAGCATCGAAGCCGGTATCGCCGACGCAGCGGAGGTCCGGCGCCAGGCGGCTGCGGCCGGCGTCGACCTCGATGTGCTCGGCCGCGAGCTCCTCGCTGAGGGGCTCACGTCCTTCGGCAACGACTTCGCGCAGCTGCTGGGCCAGATCGAGAAGAAGCTGACGGCGACGCCGCGGTCCGTATCGTAGGGCCCGGCCGGCACGAGCTTCGACTCACGCGCGACTCTTAAGAAGCCTTGAGGAGGACGACTAATGGAGCTAGGTCTTATCGGCCTCGGCCGCATGGGCAACAACATGGCACGGCGGCTGCTGGGCGGCGGCCATCGGATCGTCGTCTACGACCGGACGCCGGCGGTCGCGGTCGCGCTGCAATCGGAAGGGGCCGTGGCGACAGCTTCGTTTGAGGAGCTCGTGGCGAGCCTGACGCAGCCACGCGCCGTCTGGGTCATGGTGCCCGCCGGCGAGGCCACCGAGGGCGTCATCAACGACCTCAGGCCGCTCCTCTCGCCGGGCGATGCGATCATCGACGGCGGCAACTCCTACTACCGCGACAGCGCACGCCGCGCCGCCGCGCTCGCGGCGGACGGCATCGACTTCCTCGACGCCGGCACGAGCGGCGGCATCTGGGGCCTGACCGAGGGCTACAGCCTGATGGTCGGCGGCCCCGAGGCGGCCTTCCGCCGCCTGGAGCCGCTCTTCCAGACCCTGGCGCCGACGGCCGATTCCGGCTACGGCTACGTCGGCCCGGCCGGCGCCGGCCACTACGTCAAGATGGTGCATAACGGCATCGAGTACGGCCTCATGCAGGCCTACGCCGAGGGCTTCGAGCTCCTCCAGGCGAAGGCGGAGTTCGACCTCGACCTGGGCCGGATCGCCGAGATCTGGCAGGTCGGCAGCGTCGTGCGCTCCTGGCTGCTTGACCTCACCGTCGCCGCCCTCGAGAAGGACCCGCAGCTCAGCGGCCTCGAAGCCTACGTCGACGATTCCGGCGAGGGCCGCTGGACGGTGCAGGAGTCGATCGACCTCGCGGTGCCGGCGCCGGTGATCAGCGCCGCCCTCCAGGCCCGCTTCCGCTCGCGCCAGGACGCACCCTTCGGCGCCCGCCTCCTCGCGGCCCTACGCAACGAGTTCGGCGGCCACGCCGTGCGGCCGACGAAGCCCGGGGAGTAGCGACCAGTCGTCACCTAGGCTTGAACGCGCAACCCGGACCGAAGCGGTGAGAGAGCGGCGCAGGGCGGCGGTCGCGACCACGAGGAGACCGGTGGCGGTTAGATGACGGAGCGCCGCGCCCACAAGGCTGGAGAGGACGGGATCAGCCCGGTCGAAATCGGCGTCGCGCTGCTCGCGTCCCTCCTGATGACCGCCTTCTGGATCGGCCTGACGACGCGCAACGACCTCAACTACCACCTCTTTCCGGCCACGATCGCTGCCGCGCCCGCCGTTGTCCTCAACCTGATCAGGGGGACGGCGCCGGCCCGGACGGGCTCGCTCTTGCTGACGGCGATCGGCCTCGGCCTCGTCTTCGGCGCCTGGCTGCTGCTCGAGGCCCTGGAAGAGGCGCCGACCGCGACCTTCGTCGGCGGCCAGCCGGGCGGTACCAGGGCAGAGGCGGCGGTCCTCGCGGTCGCCGGCGCCGCTCTCGGACGGCGCCTCTTCGTCGGCCGCAGCGCCGACGGCAAGTAAGCAGATCAAAAAGAGGAGGGGCCAGCGTCCTCTCGCGAGAACGTCGTGGCCCCTCCCCGCCGCTCAGCGCGGCTCGCTAGGCGCTAGCCTTCGCGCTGCGTCTCCGTCGCCAGCTCCTGGATGCGCAGGTTCTGGAAGCGAATGACCTGGATGATCGTCGCCAGGCCGAAGCCGATCGAGGTCAGGTAGAGGCCGACGCCGAAGCGCCGCAGGCCTTCGAGCCAGGTCGCCCAGGTCTCGGCGCGACCGACCAGGTGCTGGACGGCTCCCGCCGGTCCCGTCGCGTCGATCCAGGCGTCGTGGGCCTGGAAGGCGGCGTAGACGTGGCCGGCGAAGGCAGCGATGAGGATCATCATCGCCATCATCATGCCGATGAGGAAGATCCAGGCCGTGGGCGGCATCAGCGGCGTCTTGAAGCCGCGGCTGACGGCGCCCTGCACCTGACCGCCGCCGACACGGAAGACGTCGAGGATGCGGGCGATGCTGAAGCTGATGCCCGCGAAGAGCATCGCGAAGCCGAGGAACATGAACCCAGGCAGCAGCGCGCCCAGGGTCTCGAACGCCGCCTTGTCACCGGCGTCGAAGCCGCCGCGCAGGCTCACCGACAGGTCGGCGCGCACGACTGCGATGATTAGCGCCGTGGCGACGAGCATTAGCCCCATGCCGATCATCGGCAGCGCCAGGTAGTGGCCGGCCGTCTGGGCCAGGTTGCGGCCCATGGCCCGATCGGTCTCGACGTACGGCAGCGTCTTCGTACCCAGAATCGTCGTAGCCGTAGCAGCCATCAGGCGCCTCCTTCTTCCCGGCCCGTGATAAGCTCACGAATGCGCGTGAACTGGAAGCCGAGGACGTTCGAAATCGTGTAAAGAGCGAAGCCGATGCCGACGAGGAGAAGGCCCAGCGCTACGCTACTTCTCGCAGCGGGTTGGCCCAGGTCGCCCAGGTGACGGCGCGGTTGAACTCGGCGATGCTGCCGGGGGCGCCGGCGGCCGTCGCGCCGATCCAGGCGTCGTGCGCCTGCATCGCCACGTAGACGAGGCTGCCAAAGGCAACCACCTCCGCCATCACTCCCATCATCATCAGGACGAGGAAGGCCCAGGCCGACGAGGGCATCTTCAGCGTCTTGACCGGCCCCGCCACCGACTCCTGCACCTCGCCGCCGCCCCAGCGCAGGGCGCCGAGGATCGTCGCGAGCAGGAAGGAGATGCTGGAGAGGATGAACGCCTCGCCGAGGAAGAGCGTCCCGGACGTCAGCGGCTTCAGCGTCTCGAAGTCCGCTTTGCGGTCGGCGCTGAATCCGGCACCGAGGTCTTTGGCAGCGTCCGCCTGGGCGATGCCGAGGCCGATCGCGACGGCCACGCCCATCGCGCCCATGACCAGCATCGGCAGCCAGAGCCAGTTCGCTACCGTGTGAATGAGGGTCTGGCCCGTGCCCGCCGGCCGAACGATGACGGGTCCGTATTTCGTCTGAATGCCGTGTGTCGCTGTTGCCATCACTTCTCTCCTATTTCACGCCGCCGCGGCCGACCAGAGCCGGCAGCGATTCCTTCACGGCAGCGACGCGCAGCCAGAGGCGGCGGACGATGCCGTAGAGGATGACGGCGATGCCAAATTTCGCCAGCGCGATCGCGCCGACCGCGACCGGCAGGAGCCAGGCCTCGTAGGTGTTCACGCGGCCGAGGAGCGAGACGTTGCCCGCCTCGGAGCCGTTGAGGTCCGACACCCAGCCCGCGATCACGATCGTGAGGACGAAAAGGGCCATGAGCAGCATCGCCCCGCCTGTGGCCATGGCGATGCCGACTCTAAACTGCCAGGGCTCCGCCACGTAGGCCGCCACCGAAGCGGTCGGCCGCGTTAGACTGAATGTTGCAAGCTTTGGTGACATTGTCACTCCTTCTTTCTTTGTCATCGAGGCCAAATCAGGCTTTGATCGGTGCGGCCATCCTAATCACCTCCGCTGTATACCCTTGGGGGGTATACAGGCAGGCTAGGCCGCCAGTAAGAAGGCGCCGGTGATCGACATCACGAAGCGCGAAAGTTGGTCTGCAACGACAGAAGGCCTTCGCCAGCCAGGCCTCGATAGGGAACCTGCGCGCGCGAGGCTCAATGCGATCTCAGTCACCAAACTCGTTAGCCGCGGGCGTTAGGCTTTATTGGAGATGAACGCGACGATTTACCCTGCGCAAGGCGCGGCGCGAACGTGCTGAGGCGACCCGGCCGCCGATCGGCCGCGACAGCGCCCCTCGGCCTCGACCCCCACCAGGCCAAGCTCAACCTGCTCTCCGAGGCGGACATCTTCCAGGGCCTCACGTCCAGCGACATGCAGGAGATCGAGCGCATGACGACGATGACGTCGGCCCGCAAGGGCCGCGTCCTCTACTCGTCGGAGTCACAGGGCGAGGTCCTCCTGATCCTGAAGAAGGGCCGCGTCCAGCTCTATCGCGTCGCCGAGGACGGCCGCAAGCTCGTCACGGCGATCCTCGAGGCCGGCTCCGTCTTCGGCGAGATGCCGATGCTCTCGCAGCGCATGGCCGATAGCACGGCGGAGGTTCTCGACGACTGTATGCTCTGCGTCATGAGCAGGAGCGACGTCGAGCACCTGATCGCCTCGAAGCCCGGCGTCGCCCTCAACATAATCCACCTGCTGGCGGCGCGAAACGCCGAGCTCGAG
Source organism: Dehalococcoidia bacterium (assembly GCA_963664765.2). Taxonomy (GTDB): domain Bacteria; phylum Chloroflexota; class Dehalococcoidia; order DSTF01; family WHTK01; genus WHTK01. The sequence continues at coordinate 910,394 of CAXXWO010000006.1, forward strand.
GAGCACCTCGAGCGCCAGGCGTTTCAGTCGGTGCACGAGCGCCTCGCCGCCAGCCTGCTGCGCCTCGCAGGCGACGGCGTCGAGATCAAGTCCGTATCCCACCAGCAGATCGGCGAGACGATCGGCGCCTCACGCGAGACCGTGACGCGCGCCCTCGGCGACTTTCGCGCTCAGGGCCTCGTCGACCTGTCGCGCTCGCGGATCACGATCAAGAACAAGGCCGGCCTCGCCGAGGCGGCGCACAGTGGCTGACCACGACGACGGCGAGCTGGCCGGCTTCCGCCAGGCGAAGGACGCCTTCTTTCGCGACGGCCACGACTCGCCCCTCACGGCCGATCAGCAGCGCGCCTTCGCCGACCTGCCTTACTTCAACGAGAACCCGTCTCTTCGCGTCGTCGTCGAGCCCGTCCCCTTCGACCAGCCCGAGGACGTCGAGCTCGACCTCTCGACCGGCGAAGCCGCCGTCTATCGGCGCTGGGCGCGGGTCCGCTTCGAGGTCGAGGGCGCGCCGGCGGAGCTGACCGTCTTCCGCGACGCTGATGGTGGCGAGATCTTTCTGCCCTTCAAGGACGCGACCGCCGCCGCCGGCGAGACCTACGGCGCCGGCCGCTATCTCGACGTCCACGAGGCGTCGGACGGCCGCCTTCTCCTCAACTTCAACTACGCCTATAACCCGTACTGCGCCTACAACGAGCGCTGGTCCTGTCCTTTGACGCCGGCCGAGAACGTCCTGACCGTCTCGATCGGGGCGGGCGAGAAGAGACCTATCCCTCAAGCGGCTGATCGGCGGCGCGGCCCGCTCCCAGCGAGGTTACGAGCCTGAGTGACGCCGATCACCGCCGCCCCGGCCGGCCGAATGCGACGCTGGTGATGCAATGAGAGAAGAAGATGTCGTCGTCTACTACATCACCGGGCGCCAGCTCGGCCCGCTGAGCGTCCCCGCCTCGTGGTGCGAGGAGTGCGACCTGACCGTGCGGGCCGTGCGCAGCGCTCTCCAAGAGATCGATCCGGCTGGCCGCCTGACGGTAGCCACGCGGCCCTGGCTGCGCCACGCCTTCAGCGCCCTGAGCAAGGGCGGCTGGCACCCGCCGGTCGTCCTCCTCGGCGGCGAGGTCTTCAGTCAGGGCGTCGTGCCGGAGCGAGCCGCGCTGCGCCTGAAGCTGATGGCGCTTCTCGAGCGCGTCGGCGGCGAGCCTGCGACGAAAGCGAGTTGATCAGCGATGTTGCGTCGCCGCAACCTCCTGCTCGCCGTCCTCTTCCTCGGCGTCGCCTGCGCCGGCAGTCTCGGTGAGCCCTTGACCAGTGATCCGGACAGCACCGGCGGCTTTCCTTCTTTCCTCCGCAACAGCTGGAAGACGGACTTCACTAAAGCCTCGGTTTCGCCGGAGGAGCTGACCCAAGGGGCGAGCAAGGGCGGCATCCCGGCGATCGATCTCCCAGTCTTTGTCTCGGTCGACGCGGTTGACTTCCTCAACGACAGGGAGCCGGTCGTCGCCTTCGAGGAGGGCGGCGAGGCGCGCGCTTACCCCTTACAGATCCTCACCTGGCACGAGATCGTCAACGACGTAGTCGCCGGGCGGCCGGTGCTCATCACCTTCTGCCCTCTCTGCAACACAGCCATCGCCTTTGACCGGACGCTCGCCGGGGAGACGCTCGAATTCGGCGTCTCCGGCTTCCTCCGCAACAGCGACCTCGTGATGTTCGACCGCGGCACCGAGTCCTGGTGGCAGCAGATCACGGGCGAGGCGATCGTCGGCGAGCTCACCGGCTCGCGCCTCGAGTTCCTGCCCTCGTCGATCGTCTCCTGGGCGGACTTCGCCGCGGCCTTCCCCGACGGTCGCGTCCTCTCGCGCGACACCGGCTTCCAGCGGGAGTACGGCCGCAACCCCTACGTCGGCTACGACGACATCGACTCCTCGCCCTTCCTCTTCGACGGCGAGACGGACTCGCGCCTCGCCGCCATGGAGCGGCTGACGACCGTGGAGCTCGGCGGCGAGGTCGCCGCCTACCCCTTCAGCCGCCTCGAGGCGAGCCTCGTCGCCAGCGACAGCGTCGGCGGCACCGACATCGTCGTCTTCTACAAGCGCGGCACCGTCTCCGCCCTCGACCGCAGCACGATCGCCGACTCGAAGGACATCGGCACCGCCGCCGTCTTCGAGCCGGTCATCGACGGCGAGAGGCTCACCTTCCGTGCCGACGGCGACGCCTTCCTCGACAACGAGACCGGCTCGCGCTGGGACATCTTCGGCCGCGCCACGGCCGGGCCGCTCGCCGGCAGGATGCTTACGCCGGTGGTGAGCGGCAGCCACTTCTGGTTCGCCTGGGCCGCCTTCAAGCCGGAGACCCGGATCTGGTCTCCCTGACAGCTGCCAGAGCCTTAGAGCTGGCCTAGAGGCGCCGCGACCCTGAGGTGGCGGGATTCCTTGGCGTAAGCACGGACGCCTGGCTGACGGCGGCCTCGTCGAACTAAGCGAGGCAGCTCATGGCGCTGCCCTGCCGCACGCCGCGCCTGCTGCGATCGACAGGTCAGGCGTGGGTTGAGAGCGGTCGACCGCGACCGGCGACGGTGGCTCCGAGCTCGGCCGAGGACCACCGCTCCGTCGCGGTGACATCCCCTGAGGTCGAGAGGATGGCCAGATCCCCGCACGACGGCTATGCTTGAAGGAATAGTGAATCGAGGCTGAATGGCACCTGGACCGGACCGACCCGCCTTACGGGAGCGGGAGGTCGCTGACGGGAACGGCGCGAACCTCGCCTCCGGCGTCCCCACCCCGGAGGCCACGAACGGCGCGACTGCCGTCGCATCGCCGCCGCTGCCGCCGCGAAAGCACCGCCTGTTCCTCAGGACGTTCGACTCGCTCGGCGACCGCGCCTTCCGCTGGTACTTCTACTCGATGTGCGGCTGGTTCGCCGCCATGAACATGCAGATGGTCGTGCGCGGCTGGCTGGTCTTCAACCTGACCGGCTCCTATGCAGCGCTCGGCCTCGTCTCCCTCGCCAACGCGATCCCCGGCCTCCTCCTCTCCCTCCCCGGCGGCGTCATCGCCGACAAGGTCATGAAGAAGCACGCCGTCCAAGTAGGCCAGGTGCTGAACATGGCCACGGCTTTCGCCCTCGCGGGGCTGATGATCGGCGGCCTGATCGAGTTCTGGCACCTCCTGCTCGGCGCGGTTGCCCAGGGTGGTATCAACGCGATCATCATGCCCTCGCGCCAGTCGATGATCCCGGAGTTCATCGAGGACGAGCGCCTCATGAACGCGATCGCCCTCAACACGGCGGCCGTCAACGTCATGCGCCTGATCGCGCCCGCTTTCGGCGGCCTGATGCTCGCGATCACCGGCCCCGGCTGGGTCTACCTCGTGATCGCCAGCCTCTACCTCTGGAGCGGCGTCACACTGGGGCCGGTCCCTGGCAAGAAGCCGGCAGCGACCGTCCAGCAGACGATCCCGGGCGCCGTACGCGACGGTCTGCGGGAGATCGTGCTCGGCCTGCGCTACATACGCGGTCAGCGGGTGGTCTTGCTCGTCCTGTCGTTGAACCTGGCGATCGTCCTCTTCTCGCAGCCCTACCAGATGCTCCTGCCGGGCTTCGCGACTGATGTCCTCGACGCCGGACCGGGGCGGCTCGGCATCTTGATGAGCGCTACCGGCGTCGGCGCACTGGTCGGCTCGCTCCTGATCGCCAGCATGCCCTCCCGCAAGCGCGGCCTGATCCTCATGATCAGCGCCCTGGTCATGGGCGCGGCCCTGATCGCCTTCTCGGTCTCGACCTGGTACTGGGTCACGCTGCCGATAATGCTTGTCATCGGCTTCGGCCAGTCGGGCCGCATGTCGCTGGGCAGCGTGCTCCTCCAGTCGTACACGGAGCCGACCTACCGTGGTCGAGTAATGAGCATCTACATGCTGGAGTTCAGCCTCATGGCCTTCATGGTCTTCGTGGTCGGCTTCGTCGCCAACTTCCTCGGCATCCAGCTGGCGCTCGGCGTCTCCTCCGCAATTCTCATCACGATCGTGCTCGGCGCGATCATCCTCTCGCCGCGCGCCCGCAACCTCGACTAGCGGTCTTCGACCTGCACCAGCCTCATCGGCGCCCCTAGGCGGCATGAAGCGCCGGCCGGCCGGGGCCGCTTGATTGACAGCCCCCGGCGCCGCAAGCATGATCCGCTTACCGATCGGCCCGCGGCTGACGCCCCCGTCCGGCGCTGGCTCGAGGGAAGCCTCGATAGCCAGCGGCGAATCTTCGTCGTTTTAGCACCGGATAGGAGGATGACGTGCCGGACAAGATTCGGGTTGGCCTCGTAGGCGCCAACCCAGAGGGCAGCTGGGGCTCCAGGGCTCACATCCCAGCGCTGAAGGGGCTGCCGGAGTACGAGCTCAAGGCGATCTGCACCGCTCACGAGGACACGGCGACGCGCGCCGCCGCCGCCTTCGGCGCCGAGCTCGCCTTCCACGACTTTAACCGCATGGTCGCCGAGCCGGCGATCGACCTCGTCGCGGTCGCCGTGCGCGTCCCCTACCACCACGAGATCACGATGGCCGCCCTTCGGGCCGGCAAGGACGTCTACTGCGAGTGGCCCCTCGGCGCCACGACCGGCGAGGCGCAGGAGATGGCCGACCTCGCCCGCGAGCGCGGCGTGCGCACCATGGTCGGGCTCCAGGCACGCAGCGACCCCGCCCTCACCCACCTGCGCCGCCTCATCGCCGACGGCTACGTCGGCGATGTAGGCGCCTGCCACATGACGATGATCACCCAGGGCGCGCTCGAGCGTCCCGCCGCCCGCGCCTGGCAGGCCGACCGAGCCAACGGCGCCAACACGATGACGATCGCCGGCGGCCACAACATCGACGCCCTCTGCTTCTGCCTCGGCGAGTTCGTCGAGGTGTCTGCCAAGGTCGCGACCCAGATCAAGCAGGTGCGGCTCAGCGACACCGGCGCCACGATCGAGGCGACCTCACCGGACAACATCCTCTTCAGCGGCGTCCTCGCTGGCGGCGCCCTCGCCTCCGTCCACGTCGCCAGCGTCCCCTTCAGCAACGAGACCGGCTGGCGGCTCGACGTTTTCGGCCGCAACGGGACGATAACCGCCGCCGCCGGCCAGGCCAACTACGCCGAAAAGCCGATCAGCCTCATGGGCCGCCAGGGCAGCGAAGGCGCGGCCGAGCTGCCCGTGCCGGACGACCTCACCGTTGCGCCGGAGGGGACGCCGAAGGGCGCGCCCTTCAACGTCGCCCAGGCCTACACGCGCTTCGCCGACGGCTCACGCGGCGGCGCCGCCGTCGACCCCGACTTCGACCTCGCCGTCCAGCGCCACCGTCTCCTCGCCGCTCTGGAGCAGTCATCGGCGGAGGGACGGACCGTCAAGCTGACCTAGCTTTCGCGAGCTTGCGACGCGCACTAGACAGGCGATGGTAGAATTACCGGAGTCACGCTCGCCGTGAGCGTCCGGGCCGCGTATAAGAGGAGCGACGGATGCTAACCAAGGAACAGAACCAGCGCTTCACGGAGGTCGGCCCCGGCACGTCGATGGGCGAGCTCCTCCGCCGCTACTGGCAGCCCTTCGCGACGGTCGCCCAGATGAACGAGCACCCGACGCGCTCCGTCTCCCTCCTCGGCGAGCACCTCGTCGCCTTTAAGGACCGCTCCGGCAACTACGGCCTCATCCAGGAGTACTGCCCTCACCGCAACGTCAACCTCCTCTGGGGCATCCCGGAGCCCGAAGGCCTGCGCTGCCCCTACCACGGCTGGCTCTTCGACACCGCGGGCAGCTGCCTTGACCAGCCGGCGGAGTCGCCCGAGTCCACGTTCAAGGAGCGGATCGAGATCACCTCCTACCCGGTGGAGGAGCTCGGCGGCCTCCTCTTCGCCTGGCTGGGCCCGGAGCCGCGGCCGCTGTTGCCGCGCTGGGAGGCCTTCGTCAAGGAAGGCGTCCGCAGCATCGGCTGGGCCGTCCTGCCCTGCAACTGGCTCCAGATCATGGAGAACTCGCTCGACCCCGTCCACGTCGAGTGGCTCCACCGCTACTTCAGCAACTACGTCCTCGAGCGTCTCGGCCACGACCATGACGACCCGTCGTTCTGGCGCAGCGGCGCCCTCGTCCAGCGCCACACGAAGATCGGCTTCGACGTCTTCGAGCACGGCATCATCAAGCGCCGCGTCCTCGAGGGCGACGACGAGAGCCACGCCAACTGGCGCCATGGCCACCCAATCATCTTCCCGAACATGCTGCGCGTCAGCCAGATCCGGGTGCCGATGGACGACAACCACACCCTCTACATCTGGTACAACGTCCACGCCAAGCGCGACAAAGACAGCGACCAGCGTCCCGAGGAGATCCCGGTCTACAAAGTACCGCTGCCCGGCGTCGACGCCGACGGCGCCCCGATCTGGGACATCATGGACAACAACTCCGGCCAGGACAACTTCGCCTGGCAGTCGCAGGGCTGGGTCACGCCGCGCTGGACCGAGCACCTCGGCGAGTCGGACAAGGGCCTCATCCTCTACCGCCGTCTCCTCAACCAGCAGATGAAGGTGGTCGAGGACGGCGGCGACCCGATGAACACCTTCCGCGACCCGGCCGCCAACGTCTCGATCCACATCCCCGACGAGTCGGACGACCCGACCTGGAGCTTCGGCAGCGCCTTCCGTGGCGGCGCAGCGCAGCGCGAGGGGACGATCAGCACCGGCTCCGCTGGCAAGTACAGTCCGGTGAACCAGGCGCGGGCCCGCGAGGCCGGCGTCCCGGTACCACCTTCCGAATTTCGTAACCCAGCCAACGCTGGCCAGATCCACCCCAGGGAATAGTGAGCCCGATTTCGCTCCATCGGCTGCTTGGGTGTTTAGTCTTCGATAGGGAAGATCTCGAGGGGAGGGTTGAAGCAACTCAAGAGATCAGCGAGCATCTAGGAACTCGATCGACTTGCGATCAGGGATCACAGTAGCCGAAAGGAAAAAGGATGTTTAAGGGCACACCAGTATATGACGTCCACGGCCACGTTTCGGCTCCTCCGGGGGCACGAAACTGGATCATGGGCGGCTTCTCGTCCGGTCACGTCGGCGAAAGCCCCTTGCGCGCCACAGGCAGCGCTCCCGAAGCTCGCGGCGGCGGCCCCAACCCGCTCAGCGACGAAGCCTTCATGGAGGCGAACCAGCGCCACGTCAGCTACATGGACGAGCGCAACATCGACATCCAGGTCCTTGGCCCGCGCCCCTTCATGATGATGGGCTGGATGGCGCCGCACCTCCTCAACCGCTGGTGCGAGTTCACCAACGACACGATCCACAAGCAGGTCAAGAACTTCCCCAGCCGCTTCATGGGCGCTTCTATGCTGCCGCAGATCGGGGACGCCCCGGACCTCAGCAACTGCGTGCCGGAGTTCGAGAAGAACGTCAAGGAGTACGGCTTCACCGGCACCTACCTCAGCCCTGACACGGACGGCCGCGGCACCAACCCGGGCATGGACAAGCCTTACTGGCACCCGGTCTACGAGAAGTGCCAGGAGTGGAACGTGCCGGTCTTCATCCACGGCACCAACTGCCTCGACCCGCGCATCAGCCACATCCCCGGGAACTACCAGGTCGGCTTCGTCCTCGCTACCTTCCTGGCGACGAGGGTTCTCGCCTACAGCGACCTCTTCGACAAGTTCCCCGGCCTGCGCATCTGCATCGCCCACGGCGGCGGCGCGCTCGACCGGTTCGTTGCTTCCTCGCACCACGCGATCCCGCGGGGCAAGGACCTCAGCAAGAACCTCTTCTTCGACACCTGCCTTTACGACGTCGACTACCTCTCTCTGTCGATCAAGCAGTGGGGCGTGAGCCAGACGTGCCTCGGCACCGAGGCACCCGGCTCGGGCGGCGCTGTACGGCAGGCGAGCGACAACGCCAACCAGGCGGGCGTCGGCACCACCTCCGACAACCTCCTGCCGGTCTTCGACTCCCTGGAGATGCTGTCAGAGGACGACAAGCTCGCGATCGTCAACAAGAACCCGTTGAAGGTCTTCCCGTCGTTCGCGAAGGTGAAGTAAGGGTCGCTTAGCGACACCCGTAGGTCTCTCGAAGAGAGGGCGAGCAATCGCTCTCTCTTCCTTTTCTAAGGCGCAGTTGCTGGCGTTCTCTGCGCAGCGTCTCCCGCGGCTGAAGGCGCCCGGAGTGCGACGGCTGGGCCGAGCTCAAGGAGTGCGCGGCAGCGGGCTTGACCGCTAAACGAAGGCGTCGCCGCCTTCGTTCGAGGGTCCGGCGCCGTGATCGTGGGGATCATCGAGCTCCAGCGCACTCTCGACCGACTCACCGTGGTCGAGGCGGCCGAGGATCTCATCCATGTGCTCGTTCGGCTCGTCGTTGAACTCGTCGCCCATGCGGCGGAAGAACGACGCCATCGAATGAGGGTCGCTGTAATCGACGCCGTCGAGCAGCGCCTTCTGGTTCAGGTTGTTCACGTCGTTCGGCGTGCGCAGGACGCGAAAGGCCGACACGAGGCGGCGCAGGTCGTTGCTGCCGCAGCGGTCGCAGGCGCCGCTTACTCCCGCGTTCATCGAGCGCACGAAGAGCGAGACGCGGGCCTTACAGGCGTTGCAGCGGTACTCGTAAACTGGCATGGGCGCCATTATAGCGCGGCCGCCGCCCTGGGTTAAACATAAGCGGCCGCGCCGGCGCTAGAAGGGGAAGGTCTCGCCGCCGCCGACGGAGATGACCTGGCCGCTGATGTAGCCGGCGTCGTCCGAGGCCATGAAGACGATCGCCGCCGCTACTTCCTGGACCAGGGCGTCCCGCTTGAGGCCGGCGGAAAGAGGCCGCTCCGCCCGGTTGCCCTCCGTGTCGCGCGGCCGCTCCAGGCGCGCCTCCGCCGGCACCTCGCTACGGGCGATGTGCTCCACGCCGAAGTTGCGCGGTGTCACGCTCGGCTCACGGCCAACGTTCGCCGACGGGGCGACGCAGTTGATCCGGATGCCGTACATGCCGACTTCTTTGGAGAGCGAGGTCGTGAGGCCGATGAGGCCGCCCTTCGAGGCCGCGTAAGGCACCCGGTCCGTGCCGACGAGCGCGTGCGTCGCCAGGGTGACGATGTTGCCGCCGACGCCGTCCTCGCTCTTGCCGTGCTGCTCGATCAGGTAAGGCAGCACGGCGCGGACGCACCACATCGTCGGCCAGAGGTTCTTGTTCACGGTCTCGGTGATCTGCTCCGGCGTGTTGTACTGGTAAGGCGCCCCCCAGATCGAGCCGCCGACGATGACGACGAGCGAGTCGATGCGGCCGTGGGTCTTGATCGCGAAGTCCATGAGGCCCTGACAGTCCTCCCAGGATCGGTAGTCGCCCTGGTGAACAGACGCTTTCTCGCCGGCGCTCTCGACCTCCTGCTGGATCCGCTTCGCCGACTCCTCCACCCAGTCGCCGATCACGACCGTGGCGCCCTCTTGCGCGAGGCGGCGCACCGTGGAGCTGCCGATGCCCTGGCCGCCGCCGGCGACCACGCAGATCTTATTCTCGAAGCGTCGCCCACCGCGGGCGAGCGGCTCCAGAGTATTGCTCGTCGTCATTTCGTCCTCCTCGTCTTCCGGTCAAACAATAGCCGCGCCGCCGTGCGGGCGCCGCACCATCAGAGCGCGAAGGGCAACGGCTGTCAAGTGATCTGGAAGCTGGCGAGGCGTTGCGTCACTCGCTGTGAGGAGAGGTTCGCCCGGGAGGTGCTGTAGAAGAGCGTCCGCTCGCGAAGCGCCGGCAGGCGCGCCCAGCCGGCCGTTGCCGCCCCCGAAGCCGCGCCCTCGATACGCCGGCACGGTGAAAACGCCGGTCTCGGCCGCCGCCGGCCCGAGGCGCGCGGCGAAGGCGATCGAGGCGATCTCGTCGCCGTCGAGCGCGACGCACCAGGGCGCCCAGAACTCGCCGATGTCGACAAAACCCGCCGCGACGAGGGCCGCCGGCATTCCCTCCTCCGCTAGGCGGGCGAGAAGGCGATAGCCTTCGGCAGTATCGGAGGCGACGAGTGTCGCCGAGTGCTCGTAAGCAAGTCGTTCCGGGAAGGTCCAGATCAGCCCCGAGCCGAAGTCCTCGACCGGCGCCTCGGCCGCCAGGAGCTCTACGTACTCGTCGATGTGTACCGGCGTGCTCTCCGGCTCACGCAGGGCCGGCTCCGTCGCGGCGAGACTCTCGATCGCCTGCGACGTCTTCTCGTCGACGTCGTCGCGGACGCGGACGATGTTGAGGGAGGCGCAGCCCGCAAGACTGAGACGGGGCGCCGCCGACCTGTCCGAGCTGTTCTCGCAGACGACCCGGCCGGAGTCGGACATGACGAAGAGCACGGAGGCTTCAAGTGCCAGCAGATCGTGGTCTTCCATGCGCCCGATCCTACTCCACCCACGGCATCGTTGCCGTCGACGAGACGACCCGGCGAAGGCGCGGGGCGCCCTGGCTAGGGCAGGGGCAGGTCGACCCAGCGCTCCTCGGCCGCCGAGCGCTGGCAGGCGGTCAGGTACTCGATGTTCTTGACGCCGTCCTCGAACGTGAGGAAGAGCTCCGCGATCTCGCCGCGGACGAGGCGGATGAAGTCGCTCTCCACCGTCCAGGCGTCGCGGAAGTCGGCCGGCAGGTCGAGCGGCGCCAGCTCCTTGTCGCCGCGGCGACCGCCGAGCAGCGTGTCGCTGTCCGCCTTGTAGACCAGCGTGCCCTCGTCGCCGTAGATCTCGACCCGGTCCTCGCCGAAGTGGGCGAGGCCGCTCTGCACCGAGGTGACCGAGGCGCCGCTCTCCATCTCGGCGATCGCGCTGACGCTCTCCGGCACGCCGACCGCGACCATGGGGCCATCGGGACCGGCGCGACGCTGGGGCGTGAAGTTCAAGGCCTGGGCGAAGACTCGCTTCGGGTCGCCGAACCAGTTGCGGAGGACGTCCCAGCAGTAGCCGAGGTAGAGGCAGTTGAGGACGCCGTAGAGCTCCGGCAGCTGGCGCCGGCCCACGGGCAGCGAGGCGTCCGTGTAGTCGGGGATCAGCCGGTAGCAGAAGACCTGGCGGATGTTGCCGACGTAGCCGTCGCCGAGGAGGTGCTTCACGTAGCGCCCCGCCGTCACGTAGCGGCTCGGCCGCACCAGCGACCCCTTGCGCCCCGTCGCCTTCGCCTTCGCCAGCATCCGCCGCGCGTCGGCCAGCGTCGTCGCCATGCGCGTCTGGCTGAGCACGTCCTTGCCGGCGTCCATCGCCGCGTCGACGATCTCGGGATGCACGTAAGGCGGCGCGCCGACGAACACGGCGTCGATGTCGTCGCGCTCGACGATCCGGTGCCAGTCGTCGAGGGCCTCCGGGATCTCGAACTCGTTCGCGATCTTCGCCGCGCTGGCGACGCTGCGGTTCGCTACCGCGACGAGCTCGACGCCCGGCACCTTGAGGAAGTTGGGCAGCGTGCGGCCACGCGTGAAGCTGCCGGCGCCGATGATCCCCAGTCGTACCGTCTCTGCCATCGGAGCCTCCCCTGCGCTAGACGAACGCGACGCCGCCGGCCGCGGCCTCGCGCGAGTATAAGCGCGATCGCGAGCCGCCCTCAAGGGAGGCCGCTCTCAGCGACGCCGGCCCGACGCCTCGGGCCTACGGCAAATGCAGGCGGGAGTAGACCTGTCGCGCGTTGCCGTCGTAGATCGCCTGCCTGTCTGCGTCGGTCAGCCAGTCGATCGCATCGATGTAGGCCTTGATGTCGTTCAGCGAGCGGCCGGTCGCCGGGTCGATGACCGAGCCGTTCGCCGGCTTGTCGGTGCCGAAGAGGCAGCGGTCGGCGCCGACGACCTTGATCAGGAGCTCGATGCTCGCCTGGTCGTAGAGCACCGTGTCGTAGTAGAGGCGGCGCATCGACACCTCGAATGGCTCGATCGACGGGTCGCGCTGGATCTCGTTGAGGCGGAAGGCGCGCCCCCGCCCGGCCTGGTAGGGGATGTAGCCGCCGCCGTGGCCGATGATGATCTTGAGGTCGGGGAAGTCGCGGAAGACGCGCGAGCGCAGCAGGGACCAGGCGCCGACGCTCTCCTCCGTAATGAAGTAGCCGAGCTCCGGCTCGCGCGAGAACCGGAAGGGGCCGCCGTGGACCAGGCCCGGCACGTCCAGCGCCACCATCTTCTCGTAGAGCGGGTACCAGTACTCGTCGCCGAGGCCCGGCGTCTCGGCGCTGCCCTCGCCCGGATCCGGGTTGATCTTGAAGCCGACGAAGCCGAGCTCCTCGACGCAGCGCACCATCTCCTCGATGCTCGCCGCGACGCTGACGCCCGGCCGCTGCGGCAGCGCCCCGAGGCCGACGAAGCGGTCCGGGTGGAGCTTCACGCAGCGGGCGACCATGTCGTTGACCTGCTGGCTGATCTGCATGACCAGCGCCTCGCGGCGGTCGGCCGTCGGCACCGCCCAGGGCCGCGGCGAGATCAGCTGGAGCTCTGTCCCGACGCCGCCGACCTCGGCGAGGTGGTCGGCCAGGCTCTCCTCCAGGCGCTCATCCGTAAGCTCGAACTTGCCGACGCGGGCACCGCCGCCGGACGTCCCGGCGAGGCCGCGGAAGTACTCGTACATCTCCATCGGGCCGGTCACGTGAGCATGCGTATCGATAATCATCCGTTCGCTCCCTTTCTTGCGCCGTCGCCGCGCCGAGCGCGGGGCCCCGAGACGCGTCGCCGCGTCTCCTTACCGCCGATTAGACTCCAAAGCCGTCGATCTTGCCAGCCCACGCAGGCGGCGACCCGTGCCTGTCGCCAACGCCTGAACTGAGGTATTCTTGGCCGCGATAGCTCGAGCAAGCGGCGCATCTGGCCCCTCCCACCTTGAGCACTCCCGCTAGGGGTGAGGATGGCCAACAAGCGACGGGTGAGCGGCTCCGGGGCGCTCAACAAGGACCTCATCCTCTCGCTCTACCTGCCGGGGATCATGCTCTCCCTCGGCCTCGGCATCGTCCTGCCGGTCCTGCCCGTCTACGCGAAGTCCTTCGACATCTCCTTCGCGACCGCCTCCCTCGCCCTGATCCTCCACGGCTACGGCTCCTTCGCCGCGACCCTGCCGGTCGGCTACTTCCTCGACCGCCTCGGGCGTAAGCCGGTCCTCCTCGCCGGCCTCGTCATTACCGCCGCGAGCGCCTTTCTCACGGCGTTCCTGCCCTTCACCGGCAGCTTCGAGGAGCTGCTGGTTTACCGCTTCATCGGCGGCGCCGCCGAGCAGATGTGGATGCAGGCGCGCCTCGCGATCATCACCGACGCCGGCAGCGACGACCAGCGCGGCAACCTCATCACCTAGATGATGAGCACACAGCGCTTCGGCATGCTCTTCGCGCCCGCGATCGGCGGCTTCGCCGCGGGCATCGACATCCGCGCCCCTTTCGTCATCCAGGGCACCCTCGTGCTCATCGCCCTCCTGCCCAGCTTCAAGCTCGTGAAGGAGACGGCGCCGCCCAAGGAGCAGCGGACCGCGGCGGCTCAGAGCGGTGACTGGAGCTACGTCTTCTCGGAGCTCTTGAAGCCCCAGGTCCTCTTCTTCCTCGCCGCGCAGCTCTTCGCCAACCTGACGCGCGGCAGTATCCAGCACATCATCGTCCTCTACGCCGCCTTCGCCTACGACAAGGGGCCGCAGGCGCTCGGCTTGATGGCAGCCGCCCACAGCGCCATCGTCCTGCCGCTGGGATTCATGACCGGCTACATCATGGACCGCTGGGGGCGCAAGAAGACGATCGTGCCGGGATTCACCGGCCTCTTCTTCGCCGGCATGTTCCTCGCCTCGACCGCCGTCTTTGAAGCCAGCTTCGGCGTCTTCCTGATCGGCTACTTCGCCCTCCATATCAGCCAGGGGATCACCGCCGGCAACATGCAGGTGCTCGGCTCCGACCTCTCGCCCGTCCGGGCGCGGGGACGCTTCTTCGGCATCTGGCGGCTCATCGGCCAGCTCGGCAACGCGACCGGTCCGGTGATCTTCAGCACCCTCGCGGCGATCAGCTACGCCGCCTCCTTCGGCTTCATCGGCTTCTCCGGGCTCGCCGTCGCCCTGATCGTCGGCGTCAAGGTCAAGGAGACGATCGGCCGGCCGAACCGCGCCCCCGACCCGGAGCCGGCACCGCCGCCGGCCGGTGCAGCGACCGCCGATTCGGAGCAAAAACCGCCTTAGTAGGGCATCGCCGCGAGACCGGAGCCGAGTCGTGCTACGAGGTGACGCCGACGGCGCTCAGACCAGCCGCAGGCCCCGGAGGCGCTGGGCCGCCTCGTCGTAGAAGACGTGGAGAAGGGATTGGAGGCGCATCTGGGCCTCCGCGTTGACCTGGAAATCGAGCCGGTCGGCGAGGGTCTGGATCAGGGCGGTCAGCGCCCGGCCGCGGCGCCAGGTGACCTCGCTGTTGAAGAGGTTGACGTAGTGCTGGAGGCAGTCCGAGGCGACGCTATCGTCCTTGCTCTCGTTCAAGCTCACGCGCATGCGGATCAGCTGGCGGGCGTGCATGCTGCTATGGAGGGTGCGGCGGAAGCCGGCCTCCGCGATCGCCTTGTTGTAGTCCGCCATCGCCGCCCAGGTGCGCCCTTCGCCGCGCTCCTCGAGATAGCGCTTCGTCCAGGCGATCTCCTTGAGGCAGAGCTCCTCCCGCCGCCAGCCGACCCGGTGCGTAAGCGTGAGGCCGAAGAGCTCGAGCCGTAGCGCTGTCATCTCCCTGCGGAACTCCTCCTTATCGACGAGGCGCTCGAAGGAGCGATCGGCGCGCGAGATCGAGCTGCTGAGGGCGGCGTAGAAGCTGTCGCCCGGGTCGGGAACGTCGATCCTGATCAACAGCTGCTCATCGTAAAAGGCGCGGCAGGCGTTCTCGACCGGCGTGGCCGGGCCGAGGCCGAGGTAGTCGGAGACGGTCTGGATGGCGCGGCCGATCCCCGGCTCCGTCTTGCCGCGCAGGGCTCGCAGCGCCTTGAGCCCGTCGTCCGCTATTGCCCTACCGTCCATAGGCCTACTCGGTCTTGATGTGACTAGCGACTGAACGGCCGCAACGCCGTGCCGCTCCTGCTCACCGCTCCCATCGATTGGCCAACGACAGCGCTGCCGCCGGCCAGAAGGAGAACCCCGACACCAATGCAGTGCCGGGGCTCGTCGCAAATCAGAGCCCCGATCTAGTTGGTCGGTTCCGGCGCTTTCCAGTCGGCCTCGGTACGGGTCTTCGCCAGGCCCTCCTTGATCTCCTCGCTGTGCAGCGTCTGGGCCGTCTCGGCGACCTCGAGGTTACGCTGCGTCACAAGCTCTTCCTCCTTGATGCCGCCCTTCGCCTCGAGCTCCTTCAGCTCCTCGGCAGTGTGGGTGCCGCGGGCGTACTCGGTGAGCACCTTGCGAATAACGACAACCGTCGAGTCCGTCGGCGTCAGATACTCCGGCACCTCGTAGCGCGAGGTGCGCTCGGCGTCGACGTCCGCCCAGCGGAAGTTGAAGTTGTGGCTCCAGTTGCGGTACGGCCAGGTGCAGCCGCGGTAGATGCGGTTCGCCAGGCTTTGCTTCTCCATGTAGCGCTCGATGTTCACGTAGACGATGCGCGTCATGTCGCGGTCGACCGGCACCGCCCAGCGGTGGCTGCGGTACTTAGTCGCGCCGCCCGTGCCCTTGGCAGAGATGCTCGGTAGGCGTGTGCCCTGCCAGTCGTCTTCGCCGCGTTGCCGGCTCCCCTGGTTCTGGTTCGAGTCCTGGCGACCGTCGCCCCAGCGCTGGGTGCTGTCGCGGCGGTTATTCGCGCGGCGCTCCCAGATCCAGGTCCAGAGCAGGCGGGTACGGTGCAGCGGCCAAACGCCGTCTACGCCCGGATAGTACATCTGGTAGGGGATCTTACCTTCCTCGTCGAAGTAGTGGCGCTCGGACGGCGCGATGCCGGCGCCGGCGCCGTAGTCAGCGGTCCTGCTGCCGACGACCTTGGTGCGGTAGCCGAACGGCGTCCGCGGCCGGCCGCCGAGGCGGCTGCGCAGCACCGTGAAGCAGTTGCGATGAACATAGAAGGCGTTGTGGGCGTCGAGCGTGTTCTCGAGTACGAGGATCCAGTTGCAGTGGTACACCTGGGAGGCCCAGCGGACCTGCGTGTGGGGCTCGTCGAGCATCTCCGGCGGCAGGTCCTCGCGCGGGTCCACCGGCTCGCCCTCGCCCATCCAGACGAAGACGATGCCCTTGGCCGTCACGGTCGGGAAGGCCCAGGCCTTGAGCTCGCCCACCGCCTTCGAATCGGGACCCTCGGTGAGGAAGGCGACGCAGTTGCCGTCGCCGTCGTAGGTCCCGCCGTGGTAGGGGCAGCTCACCGTCCCCTCATAGAAGCAGTCGCCCAGCGACAGGAAGGCGCCGCGGTGGGGACAGACGTCGAGCAGCGCCTTGACGCCGCCGTCCTTGCCCCGGAACATGACCAGGTCCTGGCCGAGCATGCGGAGGACCTGGGGGTTCTTCTTGATGTCCTTATCGGGCAGGGCCGGGTACCAGTACTCGCGGTGGCCGAGGGCCGGGATCTTCGTGCGGATGTCGTTAGGGTCGTCCGACTGGCGGAAGGGAAGCGCCCGGCCGACCGGGTCGAGGCCTCGCGCCGTGGACTTGTAGCCGCCGGGGTAGCCGGCCCAGAGTCGCTTGAGCTCCATCCAAGGATGCATGCTTTCCTCCAGTGTTTTGCCAGCTGCTCGCGGAGCCTACTCCGCCGCCAGGGCATCTCCAAGGTTTAGCGGCTACAACTAGGCGACCGCCTTTTGCTCGCCTCGATCACAGCGCTTCGCGTCCAACTTGTCAAGGGGTGGTAATAACTGTTCCCAGCTTCCTGGCGTAGACCGAACGCAGACCGATCATGGCGCTCGAATCAGCGTCGTCTTCATCCAGAAGACGTTGTAAGGGCCGAACTGGGACATCATGTAGTAGATCGTCTCGCCACCACCGTGGCCGGCGCCGGGCTTCAGGAACGGCGCGTAGAGGCGGGGGAACTGGGCGGCGCTGGCGATCGGCGTCGGCGCGCTCCACGGCCCCCAGGGCAGCGGCGCCTCACGGATGACGATCGCCGCCTTCTTCGGGTCGAGGTAGGCCATGACGTAGCGACCCAGGTAGCTGTTGAAGCTCACCGAGAGCTCGCCCACCGGCCCGCCCGCCACCGTAGCCGCCTCGGCCTCGCTCGCCGACCAGCGCGGCTCGCCCGCCTCGAAGCCGGCGAAATAGCGGTAGGCGCTCTTGTCGAGGACGCTCGCTTCCGCCACCTTCATGAGGCTGACGGAGCCGAAGCGGCCGCAGGGCACCCCGAAGACGTACAGCGTCGAGCCCTCGCGCAGGACGGCGAGCTGGTTAAAGCCACCCGGCGCCCAGCTCACGCTACCTGAATGCGCCGTCCAGCTATGGGGGTCCGCGGCGGCGGCGGAGGCGATCGAGGACTTGTCGCAGGTCCAGACGCTGGACGCTCCGAAGTTCGTCACCTGCATGTAGAAGATATAGGCCCGGTCGCCGACCGCGATCGCGCCGGTCGGAATCGCGGAGGCCGCCGGCGTGTCGTCCGGGAAGAGCTCCCGGGCCCGGCCGTTGGCGTCCGTTACCCAGCCATCGAACGTGAGGCCGTCCTGAAGCGCGCGGTCGGAGGAAAACGCCAGCGTCTGGGAGCGCACGACATGCCGGTTCTGACAGCCGAGCGTCTCGCCGAATGCAACGAAGGTCCGGTCCAGCCAGTCGAACGATATGCCATAGTCCGTGCCGCAGACGTCGACGGCGGCCGTATGGGCAGCAGCGCCGGTCTGCTGCGCGATCTTGACCGTCGACCCGACCAGGAAGGAAGGCGCCTGGTAAAGGGCGCTCTCCCGGAAGTACTCGTAGCTGGCGACGTAGCCGCCATGGCCGCCCCGGCTCCAGTCCGTGCCGGCAATGCCGATGCGGGCCCCTGCCAGAGAGCCGCCGCGATCGACGGAGACGTTGGCGTTGGTCCAGTTCTGGCCGTCGCCGCTGGCGTCGAAGAAGTAGAAGTCGCCCGCACGCCTGATCCTCAGAAAGGGGTACTTCGTCGCCATGACGCCGATCGCGCCCGAGGGAGAGCCGTTGATCATGCCCCGCGCCTCGAGCGAGTCATTGCCCCTCTGGCCCCAGACGAGCCAGTTCGCGGCGTCCTTGAATACCGTGAGGCCCGTGAGCGTGGCGGCGCCGCCCGTGTTAGAGCTCAGCTGGGTCTCGATCGTCCAGACGAAGCCTTGCTGGCGCTTCAGCAGCCGCGGCGCTGCCGCCAGCGTCGACCCCTGGCCGGCATTCTCGGCGACGAGTATACGGAGGGCGCCGCCGAGACCGTAGTCGGAGCCATGGGCCGGGTCCTCCCAGGCCCACGCATCTTGAAGAAGGTGGCTGTCGAACTCGTCCTCGAAGGGCTGCATGGCGCCGGCCGGCAGCGAGGGCAGCCCTAGCAGGGCAAAGCCTATAGCGACGAGAGCAAGGGAGAGGAGCCGCAGGGCGGGAGGCGCCCCCAGGGTCGCCGGCGCCCTCTGCGCAAGCGGGCCTGGGCCCGGCCACCGGCAGGGGCCCTGTCTATTCCGAAACGCTAACCTGAACGTCGTCGCCTTCTACCCGCGTGCGGTAGACCGGGAGATCGCCGATATCAGGCGGCCCTCCCATGGCGCGACCCGAAGCCAGGTCAAAATCCGCGTAGTGGATCGGACAGTGGACGCAGTCACCCTCCACGTAGCCAAAGTGCAGCTCGAAATCGCGGTGCGGGCACCGGTTGCCGAACGCGTAGAAGCGCCCACCCCAGCTGACAACGCCGATCTCAGTGCCATCGACGAAGTATCGGCGGATCTTTCCCTCTCTGAAGTGCTCCACCTTGGCGACGCTGACGTAGCTCTCCATGGAGCCCAGTCTAGCGGAAGCAGCGCGCCGCGGCCGCGACCCTGACTTGAGACAGCGAGGACGTTCGCGTACCCTCGTAGCAGCAACGAAAGGGGAGCCTAACAAATGGATTCCGAGAGCATCAACCAGGCTGGCGGCGGTCAGGATAACCAGTCCGACAGCGACGCCGGTGGCGCAGTCTTGCCCGGCGGCGCAGGCGCAGGCCTGCCCGGCGCCTCGATCCCGGACGTGGGCAACATCCCAGGCGTCAGCAATGAATGCGAGGCTCTGCTAAACCTGTCCATCGGCGTCAGTCAGCTCGTTCTCGGAACCAGCAACGCCCAGGAGATCATCGAGGCGGCGAAGGGCGATTTTCCGGGCGAGCTTGGGGACGACATCCAGGCCATTGCAGAGGCAGTAGGCCAGTACGAGTCCGCGCTAGGTGGCCTCCAGATTGACCTCGTCAACAACCCGCTAGCCTTTGCTGCCTTGACACCGGTGCAGCTGGCACAGCTCGAGGCCGCGGGCGCGGCCCTTTCGACAACGAGGGTGGATCAGGCCTTCGAGAACATCCCGAACTACGCCGAGAAGGAGTGCACCGGGCTCGTCCCCGGGCCCTAGTCTGGCAGCGTGGCGGCCGGGGAAGCACCGGCGCTAGCGCGGCCCTCGACGCTTCAAGGTCGCCTGAGCATTGAGCGGCGCCCGCGCCCGTCGGGGCTGCCGCATTCCCTTTCGTTCGGGTAACATTGCTCTTTACGAGCCTCGGACGGCGTCGCCGCTCTCTCCGCTGCACCCCAGCTGACGCCTGTCTAGAAATCAGAGCAAACGGTACTTGCTGCACTCCCGACTCGTTCACTACCTGGCGCGCTTCAAAGGCCGCTATCTGCTCGGCCTCTTCCTCGTGGTCAGCGCCTCAATCGTTGTCATGCTCCCGCCCGTCCTCATCCGCGAGGCGATCGACGCCATTGACGAAGGCACGACCCGCTCCCACCTCGTCGCGCTCGCGGCGATCATCCTCGCGATCGCCGCTTTCGAGTCCGTCCTCCGCCTCACCTCGCGCTACCTGATCTCCGGCACCTCGCGGCGCGTCGAGTACGAGATGCGCAACGACCTCGCCGCCCACCTCATGGCGCTCGACCAGTCTTACTACATCAAGGCCCACACGGGCGACATCATGGCCCGCTGCACCAACGATCTCCAGCGGGTGCGCGACCTCGCCGGACCGGCAACGGTCGAGATCAGCCGCGCCCTGGCGATGATGATCATCGGCTTCGTCTTCATGCTGTCGATCGACGCGCGCCTCGCCCTCATCTCCCTCGCCTATTTCCCGGCGATCGCCCTCCTCATGATCCGCTTCCAGGACACCGTCGAGCGCCGCTATACGGCGGTGCAGGACCAGTTCGGCGAGCTCTCGAACCGCGTCCAGGAGAACGTCTCCGGCATGCGCGCGATCAAGGCCTACGCCCAGGAGGACTCCGAGAGCGAGGCCTTCGCCGTCGAGAACCGCGAGCTCATGCGCCGGACCATGACCTGGGCGATCTACATGAGCGCCTTCTGGCCGCTGATGACGCTGGTCGCCGGCGCCTCCATCGCCCTCGTCCTCTGGTTCGGCGGCCGCGACGTCGTCGCCGGGCGTCTCACGATCGGCGAGTTCGTCCAGTTCAACGCTTACCTGGCGATCCTCGCGAACCCGCTCATGTCTCTCGGCTGGACCGTGACCATGTTCCAACAAGGCGTCGCTTCCATGCGCCGGGTGGCGGCGGTGTTCGACGCGACGCCGGTGATCAAGGACCCCGCGGTCCCGATCGACCTCGAGAACCCGCGCGGCGAGATCGAGTTCCGCGACGTCAGCCTCGCTTATGAGGGCCGCACGATCCTCCAGGACCTCAGCCTCCGCATCCCGGCCGGCGCCACTGTCGCCCTCGTCGGCGGCACCGGCGCCGGCAAGACCACGCTCGCCAACCTCCTCGTGCGCCTCCACGACCCGACGACCGGCGCCGTCCTCATCGACGGCATCGACGTCCGCGACCTGGCGCTTCAGCAGCTGCGCGATATCGTCGGGTTCGTGCCCCAGGAGTCCTTTCTCTTCTCAGAGAGCCTGCGCGACAACATCGCCCTGAGCCGCGAGGACGCTAGCGACGCCGACCTCGCCTTCGCCGTCGAGACCTCGCAGCTCGTCAACGACCTGCCGCAGCTCACCTTCGACCTCGAGACCGTGATCGGCGAGCGCGGCGTTACGCTCTCGGGCGGCCAGCGCCAGCGCACCGCCCTCGCCCGCGCCCTGCTCAAGGCGCCGCCGATCATCGTCCTCGACGACGCCCTCTCCCACGTCGATACCCACACCGAGGAAGCGATCCTCTCTCGTCTCCGCTCCTTCATGAAGGAGCGGACGACGATCCTTATCGCCCACCGCACCTCCACGCTCGCCTCCGCCGACTTCATCGTCGCCCTCGAGGACGGCCGCGTCGCCGAGGTCGGCAGCCACGCCGAGCTGCTCGCGAAGGGGGGCGTCTACGCCGGCTTCTACCAGCGCCAGCTGCTCACGGAGCAGATCGACGAGGAGCCGGAGGCGGCCGCGACGAGCGGCGATCGAGGGAGCGGAAGCTGACTCAGGACTACATCGACGACGAGGAGATCCTCGGCAAGGCCTACGACGCGCGCATCGCCGGGCGGCTGGGAGGCTATCTGCGGCCCTACCTTGGGCTGCTCTTGGTCACGCTCGTCCTCGTCATTCTCGTAGCGCTCCTCCAGATCGCCGGGCCGCTCATCGTTCGCGAGGCGATCGACGGCCAGATCAGCGAAGGGCGCTCCGACCGCCTCGGCCGCCTCGTCCTTGCTTTCGTCGGCTTCCTCCTCGCCGCCTTCGTCCTCTCATTCGCCCAGGCCGTGATCATCACCTACGTCGGCCAGCGGGCGATGATGGACCTGCGCCTTCAGCTCTTCCGCCACCTCCAACGCATGGCCGTCGCCTTCTTCGACCGCAACCCGGTCGGCCGGCTCGTGACCCGCCTGACCAACGACGTCGCCACGCTGGAGATGGCGCTTTCCGAGGGCCTGGTCGAGACGCTGGTCAACGTCCTCATGCTCTTCGCGATCATCGGCGTTCTCCTCGTCCTCGACTTCAAGCTCGCGCTCGTCATGCTGGCGGTGCTGCCGCCGCTGATCTACGCCGTCAAGCGCATCGCCTTTGCCCAGCGACAGGGCTTCCGGGAGCAGCGCGGCTGGCTCTCGCGGATCAACGCCTACCTGAACGAGAACATCACCGGCATGACCGTGGTCCAGCTCTTCAACCGCCAGAGGCGCAACCTCGGCCACTTCGACGACCGCAACCAGGGCCTCCTCGCCGCCAACCTCAAGGTCACCTTCTACTACGCGGTCTTCGAGCCGGTCGTCGTCCTGTTCAACGCCGTCACCACCGGCCTTGTCATCTGGTACGGCGGCGGCCGCGTCCTCGACGACAGCCTCACGCTCGGTACCCTCGTCGCCTTCCTCCAGTACATGCAGCGTTTCTACTGGCCGATCCGCGACCTCTCCCAGCGCTATACGACTATGCAGCAGGCGATGGCCTCCTCCGAGCGCATCTTCGGCGTCCTCGACTCGCCCGAGGAGATCACCGACGCCGAGGACGCCGCCGAGCTGGCCGCGATCAAGGGCAAGATCGAGTTCCGCAACGTCTGGTTCGCCTACGACGCCGAGAACTGGGTCTTGCGCGACGTCTCCTTCGTCATCCAGCCCGGCGAGAAGCTCGCGGTCGTCGGCGCCACCGGCGCCGGCAAGTCGACGCTGATGAGCCTCCTCAACCGCTTCTACGACATCCAGCGCGGCGAGATCCTCGTCGACGACGTGCCGATCAAGCGGCTGCGCCAGCGCTCGCTGCGGCGCCAGGTCGGCCTCGTCCTCCAGGACCCCTTCGTCTTCACGGACACGATCGAGGAGAACATCCGCATGCGGGACGCGTCGATCTCGCTCGAGGCGGTGCACGCCGCCGCCCGCCTCGTCGGCGCCGAGAGCTTCATCCTCCGGACGCCGGACGCCTACGCCTCCGTCCTGGCGGAGCGGGGCGCCAACCTCTCCACCGGCCAGAAGCAGCTCATCGCCCTCGCCCGCGTCACAGCCTTCAACCCCGGCGTCGTCATCGTCCTGGACGAGGCGACGGCGAGCATCGACCCGGAGACCGAAGCGACGATCCAGCGCAGCATCCGCCAGGTCATGCAGGGCCGGACCTCGATCATCATCGCCCACCGCCTGAACACGATCCGCGACGTCGACCGGATCATCGTCCTCCAGCACGGACGCCTCGTGGAGGAAGGGACGCACGCGGCCCTCCTCGCCCAGCGCGGCACCTACTTCAGCCTCTACGAGCTCCAGTACAAAGACCAGGACCTCGCGGTCCCCTGAGCCGGAACCGCGGCGGCTGAGCCGCCCCGGTTCCGCTGCCGGCCCCTTCGAGGCGCCGGCAGCAGCTACGGCCACCTTCTCCACGAGCTGCGCCCACGACGCGCTGTCAGCCCTGCCGCTTCAGCTCCTCGAAAGCGCGCTTGACCTCGTCCACGGAGGTCTCGTCCTCCAATGTCGTTATGTCTCCTATGTGCTCGTCGCTGGCCACGGCCCGGAGGACGCGACGCATGATCTTGCCGCTGCGCGTCTTCGGCAGCGCCCTCACGAGGTAGACGGCCTGGGGCGTCGCGAACGGCCCCACCTGCGCCCGCACCTGCTCGCTTAGCTCGCGCTCGAGCGCCTCCGAGGCCTCGTAGCCGTCGAGGAGGACGGCGAAGATGGCGATGCCTTCGCCCTTTACCGGATCCGGGACGGCGACGGCCGCTGCCTCCGCCACCGCCGCGTGAGCGACGGCCGCGTTCTCGATCTCCATGCTGCCGAGCCGGTGGCCGGCGACCTTCAGCACCTCGTCGGCGCGGCCGAGGACGCGGACGTAGCCATCGCTGTCCTTCACGGCGTAGTCGCCGGCATAGAAGCTGCCGGGGAACCGCTCCCAGTAGGCCTGCCGGTAGCGCTCCGGGTCACCGTGCACGGCCAGGAGCATGCCCGGCCAGGGCTGCTTGATGACGAGAAACCCCTTCTCGCCTGCCGGGGCGCTGGCGCCGCTCTCGTCGAGGATGTCGACGTCGATCCCGGGATACGGCAGCCCGGCCACGCCCGGCTTCATCGGAAGCCGCTCGATCGCCGGCGCGCCGCCGATCATGAAGCCGCCGGTCTCCGTCTGCCACCAGGTGTCGACGATCGGGCAGCGGCCGCCACCGACCTTGTCGAAATACCAGTGCCGGGCCTCTGGGTTGATCGGCTCGCCAACGCTGCCGAGCATCTCCAGGCTGCTCAGGTCGTGGCGCTCCGGCCCCGGCTCGCCGTGCTGCATGAACATGCGGATCGCCGTCGGCGACGTGTAGAGGGCGGTGACGCTGTAGCGCTCGATGATCTGCCACCAGCGGTCGAGGCTCGGGTAGTCCGGAGCCCCCTCGTAGATCACGACGGTCGCGCCCTGGGCCAGCGGCCCGTAGACGATGGCGCTGTGGCCGGTAATCCAGCCGGCGTCTGCCGTGCACCAGTAGACCGATTCCTCCTTGAGGTCGAAGGCCCATTGGAAGACGGCGCTGCTGAAGGTCAGGTAGCCGCCAGTGCCGTGGACGATGCCCTTCGGCTTGCCGGTCGTGCCGGAGGTGTAGAGGACGAAGAGGGGGTGGTTCGACTCCACCGCCACCGGCGGCTCGAAAGCTTCAGCGTCGCCGAGGAGCTCCTCCAGCCAGACGTCGCGGCCAGCGACCATGCTCACCTCGCTGCCTGTCCGCCGAACGACGATCGTCCGCTCCACGGCCGGCGTCAGCGTCAGGGCCTCGTCGACCAGCGCCTTGAGGTGGACGGGGCGGCCGCGGCGCAGGCCGGCGTCGGCGGTAACGACGACCTTCGCGCCCGTGTCGTTGATCCGGTCCGCGAGGGCGTGGCTGCCGAAGCCGGAGAAGACGACCGTGTGGACGGCGCCGATCCGGGCGCAGGCGAGCATGAAGATCGGCAGCTCCGGCACCATCGGCAGGTAGAGGGCAACGGCGTCGCCCTTGCCGACGCCGAGACGCCGCAGGCCGGCCGCGGCCCGGTTGACCTCGCGGTGGAGAGTCGCGTAGCTGTAGACGCGCCTGGCGCCGTCTTCGCCCTCCCAGTAGATCGCGACCTTGTTCTTGCGCGGACCTTTCAGGTGACGGTCAAGGCAGATATAGCTCGCGTTGAGCTCGCCGCCGACGAACCACTTCGCGAAGGGCGGCGACCAGTCGAGCACGCGGTCCCAGGTCCGGGACCACTCGAGGCGGCGCGCCTCCGCCACCCAGAACGCCTCCGGGTCGGCGAGCGAGCGCTCGTAGAGCTCGGCGTAGCGCCGCACCGGCCAGTACCTGCCTTCGTCGGAGCCCGCTTCGCTCATCTACGCCTCCCCAAGGCTTCGGCCCTGCCGCAAGAGCGCGCCCGCCGGACGCGGCGGCCGCCTCGCCGGCGGCTTACGGCCCCGGCCACTGCCAGTCCCGCACCTTCGGCATGTCCTCGCCGTGGCACCGGATGTACTCTCCGTGCTCGATCAGCCGGTCGCGCATCGCCTGCTTCAGATGGGCGGCGCGAGCGCCGAGCTTGGGCACGCGGTCGATGACGTCCGTCACCAGGTGATAGCGGTCGAGGTCGTTGAGCACCACCATGTCGAAGGGCGTCGTCGTCGTGCCCTCCTCCTTGTAGCCGCGCACGTGCAGGCTCTCGTGGTTGGTCCGCCTGTACGTGAGGCGATGGATCAGCCAGGGGTAGCCGTGGTAGGCGAAGATCACCGGCTTGTCCTTGGTGAAGAGCGAGTCGAAGTCGCGGTCGCTGAGGCCGTTCGGGTGCTCCTCCTGGGGCTGCAGGGTTGTGAGGTCGACGACGTTGACGACGCGGACCTTGAGGTCAGGCAGGTTGTGCCGCAGCAGGTCGACCGCCGCCAGTGTCTCGAGAGTGGGCACGTCGCCGGCGCAGGCCATGACGACGTCCGGCTCCGCCCCCTCGTCGTTGCTCGCCCACTCGAAGATGCCGATCCCGGCTTCGCAGTGCTTGATCGCCGCCTCCATGCTCAGCCACTGCGGCCCCGGCTGCTTGCCGGCGACGATGACGTTCACGAGGTTGCGCGAGCGCAGGGACTGGTCGGCGACGCAGAGGAGGGTGTTGGCGTCCGGCGGCAGATAGACGCGGATCACGTCCGCCTTCTTGTTCATGACGTGGTCGATGAAGCCCGGGTCCTGGTGGGAGAAGCCGTTGTGGTCCTGGCGCCAGACGTGGGAGGTGAGGAGGATGTTCAGCGAGGCGATCGGCCGCCGCCAGGGGATGCCCTTGCTCGTCACCTTCAGCCACTTCGCATGCTGGTTGAACATCGAGTCGACGATATGGATAAAGGCCTCGTAGCAGGAGAAGAGGCCGTGACGGCCCGTGAGGAGGTAGCCCTCGAGCCAGCCCTGGCAGGTGTGCTCCGAGAGGATCTCCATCACGCGACCGTCGGGGGCGAGGTGGTCGTCGTCCGGTAGCGTCTCCGCCAGCCAGGCGCGGTCCGTGACCTCGAAGAGGGCCGTGAGACGGTTGGACGCGGTCTCGTCCGGGCCGAAGACGCGGAAGTTGCGCTGCGCCTCGTTCAGCCCCATCACGTCGCGCAGGTACTGGCCGAGGACGCGCGTCGCTTCCCCTTCAACGCCGCCGGGCTGGGGCAGCGCCAGACCGTAGTCGCGGAAGTCCGGCAGCCGCAGCGCCCTGAGGAGGACGCCGCCGTTCGCGTGCGGGTTGGCGCCCATGCGCCGTTCCCCTTTCGGTGCCAGCGCCGCCAGCTCGGCCCGGGGCGCCCCCC
Organism: Dehalococcoidia bacterium; assembly: GCA_963664765.2. Lineage (GTDB taxonomy): Bacteria > Chloroflexota > Dehalococcoidia > DSTF01 > WHTK01 > WHTK01. Next base: position 937,016 of record CAXXWO010000006.1, read on the forward strand.
GCTCGTCGAAGAGTTCTGCCGGCCGGTAGCTCTGGAGCCAGCGCTCGAGCGCCTGGAGGTGCTCCGGCTTCGTCGCCGGCGCCGTCAGCGGCACCTGATGCGAGCGCCACGACCCCTCCGCCTTGCGGCCGTCGACCTCCTTCGGGCCGGTCCAACCCTTCGGCGTTCGCAGGACGATCAGCGGCCAGCGGTGGTGCTGCCGCGGCGCGCCGCCGCGGGCGTCCGCCTGGATCGCCGCGATCTCGTCCAGGGCCGCGTCCAGCGTTGCCGCCATCTGCGAGTGCATCAGCTCCGGATCGTCGCCTTCGACAAAGTAGGGCTTGTAACCGTAGCCGACGAAGAGGCTCTCGAGCTCCGCCTTCGGGATGCGGGCGAGGATTGCCGGGTTGGCGATCTTATAGCCGTTGAGATGGAGGATCGGCAGCACCGCCCCGTCCGTCGCCGGGTTGAGGAACTTGTTCGAGTGCCAGGCCGTGGCCAGCGGCCCCGTCTCCGCCTCGCCGTCACCGACGACGCAGGCGACGACGAGGTCGGGGTTGTCGAAGGCGGCGCCGTAGGCGTGCGCTACGGAGTAGCCGAGCTCGCCGCCCTCGTGGATCGAGCCCGGCGTTTCCGGCGCCACGTGCGAAGGGACGCCGCCGGGGAAGGAGAACTGGCGGAAGAGCTTCTCCATGCCCTCCTCGTCCCGGCTCACGTCCGGGTAGAGCTCGCTGTAGCTCCCCTCGAGCCAGGTGTTCGCGACCATCGCCGGGCCGCCGTGGCCTGGGCCCGTCACGTAGATCATGCTCAGGTCGCGGGCGCGGATCGCCCGGTTCAGGTGGACGTAGATGAAGTTCAGGCCCGGCGTCGTGCCCCAGTGGCCGAGCAAGCGGCGCTTGACGTGGTCGACCGTCAGCGGCTCCCGCAGCAGCGGGTTGTGCATCAGGTAGATCTGGCCGACGGAGAGGTAGTTTGCGGCCCGCCAGTAAGCGTCGAGGCCGTGGAGCTCCGCGGCGGAGAGCTTGCCCTGCTTAGGCGATCGGCGGCGACTCTCGGTCTTGTTCATTTCAGGCTCCTCGCGTCGAGCGTCGATAGCGCCGAACCGGCGGGCGACCTAGACGAGGCCACGACCGGGCCAATCGTAGCAGAGGTGCATCGATCAGCGGAGGGGCCGAACGGCTCCTCCGGCGGCGGCCAGCAGCGCCGCCCTGTCGCCGGGCAGTCGCCGGCGTTACATTAGGGCAGGTTTACTGCCTTTCGAGGATAGCCTGGAAGAAACCACGTCCGCCGACACGTCCTCCGAGGGCCGCCGCGGGATCTACTACGGCTGGTGGCTGCTCGCCGCCTCCGTCGTCGCGATGGCCTTCGGCAGCGGCTTCTCCTTCTGGTCCTTCGGTCTCTACGTCAGCCCGCTCGAGGACGACTTCGGCTGGTCGCGCGGTCAAGTATCGCTCGGCTTCTCCTTCTCCCTGCTCACGGGCGGCGTCGTCAGCCCCCTCGTCGGCCGCTGGATCGACGTGCGCGGCCCCCGGTCGGCGATCCTGGTCGGCGCCGCGCTCGCCAGCGTCACCTATTTCCTCCTCGCCACGACCGACACGCTCTGGCAGTGGTACCTCTTCAACGCGATCAACGCCGTCTTCCGCCAGATGATGTTCTTCATCCCCTTTCAGACCCTGGTCTCGCGCTGGTTCGTCGCCCGGCGCGGCATCGCCCTCAGCATCCTCGGCGTCGGCTTCTCCCTCGGCGGCTTCCTCGTCGTGCCCCTGATGCGCCTCGTCGTCGATACGCTGGGCTGGGACGGCGCCTTCGTCTTCTCCGGCATCCTCACAGCCGTGATCTTCCTGCCGATCGGCGCTTTCATCGTGCGCAACTCGCCCGAGGACATCGGCCTCCACGCCGACGGCCGCATGCCCCTGCCAGGCACCCGGCCCGGGCCCGACCGGTCCGGCGTGCCGCTATCGCGGGCGGTGCGCTTGCCGTTGTTCTGGCTGATCGCCTTCGGCCTCATGCTCCTCTTCTACGGCATGTTCGGCTGGACCGTGCACCAGGTCCCCTTCTGGGAGTCGAACGGTTTCTCGCGCGAGGTCGGTGCCCTCTTCATCTCCGTAGCCGCCGGCCTCGGCATCTTCTTCCGGCTCGGCTTCGGCTTCGTGTCGGACCGCCTCCACCGCATCGAGTATGCCGGCATGCTCTTCACTACATGCCTGGTCCTGAGCATGATCACCCTGCTCATCGGCACGAGTACCCTGGGCATCGGTGTCTACCTCGGCCTCTGGGTCTTCGGCAGCAGCGGCGCTCCGCTCATGGAGGCGCTGCTGATCACGCGCGCCTTCGGCCTCTCCCACTTCGCGACGATCCTCGGCTCCATCGTCGTCGTCGAGACGATCGGCCAGATCATCAGCCCGACCGTCGCCGGCGTGATCTTCGACTCCACCGGCTCCTACGACGCCGCCCTCGTGATGTTCGTCTGCGCTTTCATCCTCTCCTTTGCGATGTTCGCTCTCGCCTCGCGCCTGCCGCGGCCCTCAACCACATAGTCAGTCCTCCCCTCGCCATAGCGATCGGAGGGCCCGGAGCGTGAACATGGGCGTCGCCGTTTCCATCGGCGTGAGCGCTACGGACGAGCCATTCTCGATCGGCGAAGGTTCGGAGTTGGGGCTATCTCGTCGAGCATCCTGACCTTCGCCTGCCGCGCGTCTGCTATCCTCGCCTTCGTCTATGCCCTGAGCCTTGAGCTGGCAGGAGGTCTCATGCACGTATCGAAAGCCAAGGGAGCGAAGCCGGAGCGGGCCTTGCGCGACATATTCACCGGCGAAGTCCATACCCATACGCACGTCGACGACAAGATGGCTGACAGTCTCCGGCTCACACTGGTCAGGTTCAGCGCCGGCGGCCGCACGACCTGGCATCGCCACAGCTTCGAGCAAGGCCTGGTGATCGTCGAGGGCAGGGGCATCGTCGCAACGGAGGACGCCGAGCACGTCGTCGAGCCCGGCGACGTCGTCTTGGTGCCGGCGAACGAAAAGCACTGGCACGGCGGCTCGGAGCGCTCCCCGATGGCCCACATCTCGATCACTCAGCCGGGCGAGACTACGGTGCTCGATCCCGTGGAGCAGATCCGCACGCCCGACGCCTAGGCCGAGAGGATCGACGCGGCCGGGGCGCCTCGACTGCTCAGATGCGCCCCGACGGAACGAGAGGTTCGCCGTCGCGGCCGAAGGCGGCGGCGGGGCAACAAGGGCTATCGACTCGAAGCCCGATTAACCGTTTCGAGACAGCTCAACAAGCTTCACGATTGAAAGCACAGCCGCCTCAAGAGCGCCTCTTCAACATTGCGAGTTGCTGACGGCGAGGGGCTACGGCGCGAGACTGCCGCTGTCTAGCCGCGCCCCTGCCACGGGTGAGGATCGATTCCTTGCGCTCGAAACCAGTAGGCGATGCCCTCCCAGTAGCGCTGAGGGTCAATGTGCAGGACGTCGCCGCTCTCCGACCGAGCGATCACGAGCTCACCCCACTGCTGGGGGTCGCGTTGACTGACATCGCCGCCGTCGCGGCCCTTCTTGTAGTCGGTCGCGGTCATGTCATTGAGGAAGTCAGTCAGCAAGGCGACGTCGGCCTTGCGTGCGTCGAGGACGGTATTGCTTCCGTCCTCGATAGCAAGGAGCGCGTCGTCGCCTTCCGCCTTGCTCCGCCATTCGATTCGCACTGCCATGCTCTCGCCTAGAAGAAGGTGTTGACTACTTTGGCAAGGAGCACGTTTTGGGCGAGAAGGATCTTACGCTTGACGATCTTGAAGCCGGTGTCGGGATCGCGCCGCAGCAGGTCGTAGCGCCGGCCGACGAACCAGTTCACCTCGTCTTGCAAGCGCTGCTGGTAGCAGATGAACTTGGTGTTGACTTCAACCTCGTCACCCTCCGCCCTGACGATCTCCACGTTGGAGATGATGTGGTCGAAGCGCGATACGGGCTCTTCCGCCCAGTGGACGCCCGTCTTGAGCTGCCGCACGCGACCCTCGAGGATGTCCTTCCCCTCGTCGAAATAGGAGATCTCAGACTCGGGGTCGGAGTACTCCAGGTCCCAGTCACTGAACTTGATGTTTCGGGTGATCGGCGCAAAGTAGTGGATATCCTCAGCGAGGAGATCGATCCACTCGTCCAGCTTGCGCTCATCAAGGAGGCGAGCCTCCTTAAAGAGGAAGTCCTGAACCTCCAGCTGCAACGCCAGTCGCGCCAGCGTCTCCTCCGTAATACTCCTGAGCTCAGTCATCACGCACCTTCCTCAAGCAAGCGAGCCACGCTAACGGAGCGCGAATCGAGATTTACAGGACCTCCGCCACGTTTGTGAAGAAGACGATCTCCTCCTCACCTACCATGGACGGGTCGTCGGGGTGCTCCAGCATCCGGACCATCAGGTTTCCCCCGTCACGCGGGTTCCCAATGATCTCGGCGATGGCCCCATTGGTCAGCTTGATCCTCAACCCCTCAGGCAGGTCACGGAACGTCTCGGCCCCGCCTACTCCAGACAGGTCGTACTTCTTAGGCGTTTCCACGCGGCACCTCGTCTACCAGATTCTGTGATTCGCCTCTTTGTTTACCGGGTAGAGGTCGTCCCAGCTCTTCGCTTCCATGAAGGCCAGCCAACGGCTGAAGCGCGCGCGGTGCGCCTCTTCGGTGCGGCTGTCGTTGAACACGAGAGCGCCTGGGATGTCGTTTCGCTGGACGCCGCGCCCGAGGCCGTTGGAGAAGTTGTAGTTGAACCGCCGGGCCATCACACCCTGGCTCGCGGGATAGACGTAGTTCCAGTTCTCCATGTCGTCCGATTCAGTGGCGCCCGTGGGGCCGTTGTAGCGCATCGCGTAGTGGCGCACGGCGTCCTTCACGATCTTCGGGGCCGCCTTGTCGATAGCGAATAAGCTCCAGCGCTCGACGACGCCCGGCTCCTGGGGGTGCCAGTAGCGCCAGCGCCAGCTGTCCATTATGAAGTTCGGCCAGACACAGAAGTGACCGGCATCGTGGCCGTGGGGCGGCATGATCGTGTCCTTGTACTTCTCCATCTTTTTCTCGTGCGCCGCCCGGAAGTAGTCGTCGACACCGGGCTCGAACCAGGCGTCCCGGTATTCAGCGAGTCCGGGCGCCTTGAACTCCGTCCAGCTGCCGCCGTGCCCGAGATTGTGGTCGCCCACGACAAACGTTTCGGAGGGGACGCGATTCCGCCTCCTGCCGCGGTCGCCGCCTTGCAGCGTCCGCATCGGGCCGATGGCAGCGGCGTTGACGGAGCGGTGGGTCATCGCGGCGTGCTCCGGATCCTGCGCCGAGGTGAATGCCGGGATCTTCCAGTTGGTCGGCAGGCGCCACTTCTGGAAGGGAGTGAACACCTCGAGGCCGGCATCCGTGCCGTCGTTAGCCTCAGCCATGTAGCGGACGCTCTCGGCGAAGGGCCCGAGGTAGTCCTCGAAGGAGGGCGCCTTCTTGTCCCAGGTCGCCCACAGCGTGCCGTGGAAGTTCTTGAACTGGCCGACCTCTACCAGGCCCCACTGCTCCTTGTCGAGCGCGCCGGCATAGGAGTTCGGCAGGTTCTGGCCGGAGGCGCCGACCAGGCGGCCGGCGGAGTCGTAGGTCCAGGCGTGGAAGGGGCAGGTGAAGACCAGAGCGTTGCCCTGGTCGTAGCGGCAGACCTTCTCACCCCGGTGCATGCACGAGTTGAGGAAGGCGCGAATCTGCTTGTCCTTGCGGTCGCGGACGATGATAATCTCCTCCGTGCCCATCCGGGACGTGACGAAGTCCCCAGGATTGGGCACGAGGCTCTCGTGGCCGATGAAGAGCCAGCAGCGCGAGAAGATCTGCTCCAGCTCCTGCTGATAGACGTCCGGGTTGACATAGAGCTCCCGGCTTACCGTCCCCTTGTCGGCGTCGATAAACGAGCGCAGGAACCGGTCGCCGCGTGGCGTGTGAACACTCACCATATCTACCATATTCATGCCTCCTCTTTGCTTAAGAGCGATCGTCTAGCCCGACATTTCTATGTCAGTCGTCAGAGCTGCCCGCAGTATGCCCTACCGCGCCAAGACTCTCAAGGGGCCATCCAGCCCTATTTAGACTCCGGGCTCCCTGACGCAGGCGCGGCGGACATGCGGCCGAGTCGCCTAGCGCATTGCACCGATCATGCTCAGCGAAACCGCTTCGGCGACCTTGATGCCGTCCACCGCCGCCGAGAGGATGCCGCCGGCGTAGCCCGCGCCCTCCCCGGTTGGGTAGAGACCACGGGTGCTGATGCTCTGCAAGTCGTCGTCCCTGCGCCTGATCCGGATCGGCGAGGAGGTGCGCGTCTCTACGCCGGTCAGCACAGCATCCGGCAGGTCAAAGCCTTCGATCTGCTTTGCGAAGGCGGGCAGCGCCTCGCGTATGGCGGCGATGGCGTACTCCGGCAGGGCGGTGCTGAGGTCGGTTAGATGGACACCCGGCGTGTAGGACGGCAGCACCGTGCCGAAGCTCACCGAGGGGTTACCGGCGAGAAAATCGCCTACCAGCTGTCCGGGAGCCTGATAATTACTGCCACCCAGCTCGTAAGCGCGTGATTCCCAATACCGCTGCATTTCCATTCCAGCCAGCGGGCTTGGCGTTCCAGCCAGCGGGCTGGACGAATCGCTGGAATCGGCGCGGTAGTCCGCCGGCGAGATGCCGACCACGATGCCGCTGTTGGCGTTACGCTCGTCGTGCGAGTACTGGCTCATGCCGTTAGTGACGACGCGGCCCGGCTCGGAAGCGGCGGCTACCACCGTGCCGCCGGGACACATGCAGAAGCTATACACCGAGCGTCCGTTGCTGGCGTGATGCACCAGCTTGTAGTCGGCCGCACCGAGCAACGGATTGCCGGCATTGCTGCCGTAGCGCCCGCGGTCGATCAGCGATTGCGGGTGCTCGATGCGAAAGCCGATGGAGAAAGGCTTGGCTTCGATGTAGACACCGCGCTCATGGATCATCTGAAACGTGTCGCGCGCACTGTGCCCGATCGCCAGCACGAGATGATCGGTGGCGATACGCTCGCCACCGGCAAGCACCACGCCTCGCACTCGATCGTCGACGATCTCGATATCGTCCACGCGGCTCTCAAAGCGCATCTCACCGCCCAGCGATTCGATCGCCGCGCGCATCTTCTCCACTATGATCACCAAGCGAAACGTGCCGATGTGGGGTTTACTGGCGTACAAGATCTCCTCCGGCGCGCCGGCCTTGACGAACTCATCCAGGACCTTTCTGCCGTAATGCCGCGGGTCCTTGATCTGGCTATACAGCTTGCCGTCAGAGAATGTCCCGGCGCCGCCTTCGCCGAACTGGGCGTTGGACTCGGCATCGAGCACGCCTCGCCGCCAGAATCCGAACGTATCCTTGGTGCGCTGGCGCACGACCTTGCCGCGCTCCAGGATCAGTGGCCGAAAGCCCGTCTGCGCGAGGATCAAGCCGGCGAACAAGCCGGCCGGGCCCATGCCGACGATCACGGGGCGCGAGGCTGAGCTCGGCGGCGCCTGCGCGACGAAGCGGTAGCTGCTATCCGGCGTGATCCCGACATGCCGATCGTTTTTCGATCGCCCGAGAGCCGCGGCCTCGTCGCTCAGCGTCACATCCAACGTGTAGGTAAACAAGATCGCTCGCGGCTTACGCGCGTCGACGCTTCGCCTGGAGATCAGGTAGCTAATCAGATCGTCCGCCGGTACGCCTAACCGCTTCAGGATCGCCGCCTTGATTGCGCCTTCGGCATGATCGATCGGCAGCTTGACTTCGGTTAATCGCAGCATGCTGCCAATGGTATTCAGTTTGATCGCTTAACGGCCAGACTAACGGCCTGAAGACTCGCGCTCTGCGCGAGAATCATCAGCCACTTCGGCGGCCGTGACCAGGTGTCGAAGAACCGTCGACGGGACTCTGATCACCGGCAAGGGCCGTCGCCGGAGCGGGCACTTCCGCACGAGGAGCTGCCGCGGGCCTAGAGCTACCGGCCGATGAGTCGTCGAGGTCAAATCGCATGGGCCGTGATCGCGTCCGTTTCGGAGTTTGGCAGACTGACCGCTAAGGCCCTGCTTCAATCGAGACAGGGCCTCTCTTACCCGCCACCCTTCAGTTATCCGACAAGGGGCTCCACGGCAACGAGCCTCGTGGGGGTAGTCCACGAGGATGGCAATGGTCAAGTCGAGAGTTGGAGGAGCCGCGATAGCGCTGGTTGCGCTCGTCGGTGTCGGCGTCTCGTTACTAGCCTGCGGCGGCGGCGGTGACGGCAGCGAGCAGCCGCGGTCGCAAGCGACCGCAGGCGATGGCAGCGGGCGGACGGCGGCGACGCCAGCGGTGGCACCGGCATCGCCGGCGGTATCGCGGAACCTAGCGCCAGAAGCGGCGCGCACCTTCAGCGTCGGCGCCTCAAATCGTCGAGGATCCCGGCAGCGCAACCCACTCGGCAAGCGTGTGGTACGACGACAGCAACACGGTGATTGTCTACGCCAGCGAGGCTGCCGTGCCTGCCGAAGGGCAGATCGTAATCGACGGCAAACAGATCTCCTATGAAGCCGACTTCATCGGACTGGGCGGCCCGATTGGCACTGGAACGCTGAAGGCAAACTGCCCATAACGTCGAGCTGCAAACTCGGCAAGACCGGTAGCACGAACCGCACGGAGGCTGCGAGCTTCGCTTATCAGCACGGCCTCAATATCCAGGGACAGCCCGCCCGCGAATTGAAGCTGGAGCGGGCTTGCAGCAACCGGGCTGCTGAAGGCGAATAGATCGCCCGTCTTCGTTTGACAGCCTCTCTCGCCCGCAACATGATCGCAGCACCGTGGCCAGCTGAGATTACGCCAGATACAGGAGGCAACTTGTGGTAGCTGAAGAGCAGGTAAGGCAGATTGCCTCCTCGGACTCACGTGCCCTGACCGAGTTCGTTCAACTGGAGAGAAGGCTTGTCGGCGCTCACAGCCTTTTCGTCTCAGATGTCGACTCGGATGTCACTAAGCGTCTCGCCGGCAAGTCGGCCTTCCTGGACGAGGCCGACTTGGCTCTCTTTGTCGCCAGCAGCCGCGGGCAAAACGTCGCCAGATGCGCGGCTGTGATCAACCGGCGCTATCAAGCCGCGAAGCAGGAAGCTGTCGGCTTCATCGGCTTCTTCGCCGCGGCTCCGGACAGCGCGACAGCCGTGCAGGCGATGCTAACCGAGGCCGAAGCATGGCTGAAGCAGCGAGGGGTGTCGCGGGTCATCGCTCCTTGCAACGGCGCCGCGGTTCTCGGCCTAGGCCTCCTGACAGACTCATTCTAGGAGGAGCCGATTTCCCCCATGGCCTGGAACCCCCCATATTACGAGGGCTACCTCGCAAGCTCCGGTTACCAGAACACCTACCCGCTCTGGTTCTATAGGGTTGATTTCAGATCAGAGAAGTATCGCGCTCTGCAGCAACGCGCCCTCGCCAATGACGAAGTCATTGTCCGGCCGATCAATAAGAAGAGGTGGAACCAGGAGATCGAGACCTTCGGCGGCGTGATGAACGAGGCCTTCGAAGAGGAGTGGGAGTTTCATCCCTACTCGGCCGCAGAGTTCCACGAGTTCTTCGACCCGATGAAACCCGTGCTCGACCCGCGCCAGATGCTCATAGCAGAGGTGAGCGAGAAGCCGGCTGGCTTTTGCCTCGGGCTCGGCGACCTAACGCCCCTTCTTCGCTCCTTCAAGGGGAGCCTCGGCCCGATCCAGATCATCAAGCTCATGCTGCAGGCAAGCCGATATAAGAGGGCCGGACTTATCGGGATAGGCGTGCTGCCTGAGTTCAAAGGCTCGGGCGTGGCTCAGGCGCTAGCAGCGACGCTATACAGACGATACGAAGAGCAGGGTCTGAAAGAGGCCTTCTATTACCCCGTCAACGAGACGAACGTCAGGTCAAGACGCTTCGCCGAGTCGATCGGTGGCACCGGCAGGCTGCTCTACCACGTCTATGACAAGCGATTAGCTTGACCGGCTAGCTCCTCGCACCCTGCCCGGGCGCCGCCGCGCCGCCACAAGCGCCGTGACCTAATCTTTGCCCCTGTGTCCCGTCAGCGCCGCATCACCGCCGTGGCTCTCCTTAGCCGGCGCTCCGAGCTTCTTCGCGCTTCGAAGGACGACAGGAGCGGCGATCGCTCCGATGATGAGCAGGGAGAGCGCCATCGCGCCGATGGCGTACTGGGGGCCAACGGCCGAGGCCGATACGCCGGCGACCATCGTTCCCAGTGGCACGAGGCCGCGTTGCAGGTGAAGCGTGCTGAGCACGCGACCGCGAAACTCCGGCGCGACATTCATTTGGATCAGGGTGTTGTTCGAAGTCAGGTACGTGTGCTGCGCGAGCCCGACGGCGAACAGAAGCGGCAGGCCGAGCCAGATCGTCGGCGACATCGCAAACAGCGTGAGCGCCAGGCCGTAAGCGATCAGCCCCACCACCATCTGGGAGTTGAGGCGCGTCGATCCGCGCGACGTCGCTACGACGAAGATACCCGCGAGGGCGCCGATCGCCGCCGTGGATTGCAGCACGCCGAGCCCTACGCTGCCGGCATCGAAGACGTCCCGCGCAAAGACGGCCAGCATCGTCTGGTAGGGTTGGCCGAGCACCATCGGCACCAGCGCGAGGATGACGAGCGTACGGAGCGCCTTCTCCCCACGCAAATACGCCATGCCGGCGGCGAGGTCGGCGACCATGCTGTCGGGCGCGCGTCGCATCCCCTCTACAGGTGACACCCTCATGATCGCGATGCAGTAGAGTGCGACGCCGATGCTGACGGTGTTGACGTAGAACGCGCCGGCGACGCCGATCGTCGCGATCAGGACGCCGGAGACCGCCGGGCCGACGACCTTGGAGAGGTTATGGGTCGAAGAGTTGAGTGCGACGGCGCTGGGCAGGTCATCCTTCGGTACTAGGTCCGAGATCAGGGCCTGGCGGGCGGGTTGGTTGAAGGTGTTAGTGATCCCGCGGGCGGTAGCAATAGCGAAGACCATCCAGAGCGTCAGAAGGCCGGTCGTTAGAAGCGCCGATAAAAGCAGGGCGATGAGCATCATCACCGCCTGGGTCAGGAAGATCATCCTGCGCCGCTCCATCCGGTCGGCGATGACACCTGCGAAGAGCGTCAGGACGAGAATTGGCAGGGCGCGGCAAACGTTGACGAGCGCCAGGTATACGGTCGAGCCGGTCATGTCGTAAACCAGCCAGCTGAAGGCGATCTGATCCATCCAGTCGCCGGTCAGCGAGATCGTGTTCCCGGTCCAGAGCAGACGGTAGTTGCGGTGCTGCAGGGCACTGACGCTCGCCCTCAGACCGCGAGCGCTACCCGACCCGTGCGCTTCGCTCAAAGAGTCTCCTCGGATAGGCGACGGCCGTTCCCTGGTCCCGACACAGAATACGCCCTTTGAAGAGACCTTAGGCCGACCGCCGTTCTTACCGAGTGCCCAAGCCGCGGGGCCGCCGGGTCGATGAGCACGTCTTGGCGGTCGGAGCGGAGCAGCAGGCGACAGCGAGCCCCTCGCTGGTCAGAGCGCCAGGTCGGCGGAGGTCCCTCAGAACGTCTGAGCTCGAACAGCCTGGCCGGGTAGCCGGAAGGACTGCAGGGATCCTCCCATCTCGTGCTCGCCACGAATGGCTAAGGAGTCATTGGTCGCTTCGTCGTAGACGAGGCCGGGCGGGTCTTCGCCGCGGGCGACGGCGTCTATGGCCGCGCTCAGGGCGTTGCGGTAGAGGATGATGCCGCGGTCGGAGGCGCCGAGGTGCTCGAGCTGGCGCGGCGTGGTGCCGTCTACGCCGAATCGTCCCTGGGTGATCCAGGCCATGAAGTCCTGCGGCAGTACCTCGTCGAGAATAAAGCCGCCGTCACGGCTCCACGGCAGGTCACGCACCGTGACCGAAGGCTCCTCGTCCTCGTCGGGCTGAGACATGCCGATGTTCACGTGCCAGGTGTTCGCGTCGTCGATCGGCACGCGGATCATGAGACCGCCTGAAACCTCGACCGGGTAGGCATCGACGCGGATCCTGTCCTTGAAGTTCGCGTTCTCGTGGTCCATCTCCTCGAACGGCTGCTCGACGCAGCGGCCCTCTGGGCTGTAGACCCAGCCGTGATATTCGCTGAGCGCAGGCCGCTTTCCGCCGGGATGCCGTAGGCGAGGGAGGCGGAGCGGTGGAGCGGTGGGGGCAGCGCTGCTGGATCAGCCCCATCTCGCCCTTGCGGGTCTTGTAGAGAACGAGATCCTCGCCGAGGATACGGACGCCCATCACCTGCTCGCGCTCGATGTCGGGCAGGGTCGCGACCGGGTGCCAGTAGCGGCGCAGGAGATTGCCCATCGGCGTGCCCGGACCGACTTGAGTCAGCCTCTCGTTCTCTTGCTCGGTAAGCATCGCGTAGCTCCTTTGTTCGCGCCGGTCTTGCTGCCACCGGCACCCCGGCCGTCATCGGTCAGAGCATAGCGGATTCGTCAAGCCGCGGCGGGCGCGCCCGCTGGCAGTTGTTAGCCTGGCCGCGCCTGCGCTAACCTTGCGCTCGATCCGGAAGAGCGAGCGAAAGAAGGTGCGCCTATGTCTCTCGAGCGAGCTGAGAACGGGGCCGGGGCAGCGCAGCGCAGGCTCAAGGTCGGCATCGCCGGCCTCGGCGCCGGCGCCGTCCAGGTCGTCAGGGCCTTGGAGCACTCGCCGCAGGTCCAGCTGATAGCGGCGGCGGACCTGCGGCCGGAAGCGCTCGCGACCTTTCAAGAGCGCTACGGCGGTCGCGGCTATGACAGCGTCGAGAAGCTCTGCGGCGACGCGGACGTCGAGGTGATCTGGATTTCGACGCCGAACCAGTTCCACTGCGAGCACACGGTCCTCGCCGCGCAGCACGGCAATAACATCGTCGTCGAGAAGCCGATGGCGTTGAGCCTGGCGGAGGCGCAGCGGATGGTCGACGCGATCGAGGCCAACGGCGTGCGCTTGCTCTGTGGCCACACGGCCAGCCTGATGGCGGCCTATCAGGCGATGCGCGACGTCATTCGCTCCGAGGAGCTGGGCAAGGTCGGCGCGATCAACATCCTTTCCTACACCGACTGGATGTTCCGGCCGCGCATGCCCCAGGAAGTGGAGATCGCGACCGGCGGCGGCGTGCCCTATCGCCAGGGCCCGCATCAGGTCGACACGATCCGCCTCCTCGGCGGTGGCCGCGTCAAGAGCGTCCGCGCCGCGACGGGCCAGTGGTTCCAGGGGCGCAACCGCGACGTGCCCGGCTACTACTCGGCCTTCCTCGAGTTCGAGGAGGGCCATTCGGGCGTCCTCATTCACAACGGCTACGGCTATTTCTCCTCGCAGGAGCTTTTAGCCGGCGCCGGCCGGCGCATCGGTGCCGACGCCGGGCTGCTGCGCAAGGAGCTGCGCACGGGAGCGTCCGACGAGACGGAGGCGAAGAACGAGCGGCGCTTCGGCGGTCGCGACGAATCGACACCCCAGGCGGGCGTTGCGGCGGCGACGGAGAGCACGGTGCGCTGGCGGGGCTTTCAGCCCGACCTCGGCATCGTCCTCGTTAGCTGTGAGGGCGGCGACATCCGCCAGTCGCCGAACGGGCTCTACATCTACGACGGCGGCGGGCAGCGGGAGGTCGCGATCGCGGGCATCGCGGGCATCGCGGGCATCGCGGGCATCGCGGGCATACGGCGGCATCGCGGGCATCGCGGGCATCGCGGGCATCGCGGGCATCGCGGGCTATCGCGGGCATCGCGGGCATCGCATCGGGCATCGCGGGCATCGCGGGCATCGCGGGCATCGCGGACGAGCGTACGGCGGAGCTGGACGAGATCTACGACGCGATCGTCGAGAATCGGCCCAACCGCCACGACGGCCGCTGGGGCATGGCGACGCTGGAGGTGGTCCTCGGGATCATGCAGTCGTCTCGCGAGCATCGCGAGATCGAGATGCAGCACCAGTGCCCGGCTTACTGAGGCAACAGCCGTAATAGAAACGCCGCCGTCACGCCGCGCCGCCTGGCGACGAACGCCTCCGTGACATTACAAATGTGAGGCAGCGGCCATTCCTTATGTCCATGAGGCGCGAGGCTCTCGCTGCCGCCTAAATTGACACCCCCCTGCGCCAGCGACATGATCGCGGCAGCGTGACGAGTGAGCAGTCGAACCTAGCCGGCCAGGCTCCGAGCGTCTTCGGTCGGCGCGGGTTGCCGCTCTTCGCCGCCTACATGATCTGGGGCACCGGCAGCGGGGCGCAGACCCTGGCGCGACCGCTCTACGCCTTCTCGCTCAGCGACTCCGTACTGCTCGTCACGCTTCTCATCTCGAGCCTGGCGCTGTCCCGCATGGTTTCCGCGCCCATCACCGGCTTTCTCACGGATCGATGGGGGCGCAAGCCGCTGGCGATGGCCGGTGCCGGCATTCGGGGCCTGACATCGTTAGGCGTTCTCTTCGTCAACAGCTACGAGGCGTTCTTCGTCCTGGAGTTCATCGGCGCCGTGGGCGTCTCCATGTGGCAGACGACCTCATCCATTCTCATCGCGGACCTGAGCACGCGCGAGAACCGCGGCCGGGCGGTTGCCCTCCGCGCCACGTCCAACCGCCTGGGCATGATCCTGGGCCCCTTTCTCGCCGCGGCGATCGCCGGCCTCTTCGGACTTCGCTATGCTTTCGCCGCCAACGCGGTGGCCAAGGGATTCGTCTTGCTGGTCGTCCTCTTCTTCATCAAGGAGACGAATCCAAAGGAGTCACGAAAGGCGGCGGCCGCGGAGAGGAACGCCCGCCCGCCGGCTGAGCGCGGCCTCGGGCTCGCCGTTTTCCGGTCGCGAGCCTTCCTTGCCCTCGCGATGACCACCTTTGGTGTGAGCCTCATCGGTCAGGGCATCTTTCAGACGCTGTTCCCGATCCACGCGAGAGAGACCGCCGGTCTGGACGCGGCCCAGATCGGCACGCTGATCGGCGTCGCGGGCGTCGTGACCCTATTCGTCTCCTTCCCCAACGGCGTGCTGATGGACCGATTCGGCCGCAAGCGCTCCCTGGTGCCGGGCCTGATGCTCGCCGCGACGGCTGCCGCGCTGCTCGGCCTAAGCACGGATCACTCTGGTATCCTCCAGGCGGCGCTCGTCTTCGGCGTCGCCCAGGGCATGACCATGGGCGCGACCCAGACCTTCGCCATGGACCTCGCGCCGGAGGATCGACGGGGAGCCTTCCTCGGGATCTGGTCGATGTTTCAGAGCTTCGGCGCCTTCGTCGGACCGTTGGCGGCCGGGGCGATCGTCGCCACTCTCGGGTTCGCGGTGGCCTTCTACTGCGTCGCGGCCTGGCTCGTGCTCAGTGCCCTTTTCATGGCCGTATTCGGCCCCGAGACCGGGCGTCAGATCAAGCCGGCCGAGGCGGGGTAGCTGGCGCTCGAGGAATGCGTTTATGATCAACGTAGCGGGATTACAGCATCGACGGCCGGCCGGCCAAGTGGTCGCTGTGAGCCCAGTGTGAGGTCAGAAAGTACAGTCGAAGATCAGGTCTGGGAAGTCGAGGAGGGCCATTAGCAGTGGCGAAACTGATCGGTAGCTTCTTTCACTCCCACGGCGGCACCACTTCGATGCCCGGCGAGCTCTGGCGCGAGCGCCGGCTGACGCGGCCGATCCGCGACGACGTGCCGATCGAGGACGACGAGACTAACATCGCCAAGGCCGAGCGCACCCACGCAGGCTTTCGCGTCCTGCGCGAGAAGATCAGCGACCTCAAGCCCGGCGTGCTAATCGTCTTCAGCGACGACCAGCTCGAGTGCTTTGACTTCACGAACTACCCGCCGTTCGCGGTCTACGTGGGCGAGGAGTTCCAGAAAAGCCCGCGGCAGCGGGGCGAGGGCGAGCCCCAGATGGGACGCCACGTCGAGCCCGGCTTCAGGTTCAAGGGCCACCCGGAGCTCGGCGTCGCCGTCCTTACCGGCCTCATGCAGCGCGGCTTCGACCCAGCCTTCTGCATGGATGTGCCGAAGCCGGACCGCGGCCTCGCCGGCGGCATCATCCGCACCGCCGAGGAGCTGACGGACTGGACCGTGCCGATCGTGCCCGTGATGATGAACCTCTACTTCGCGCCGCAGCCGACCGGCAGGCGCTGCTATCAGCTCGGCCGGGCCGTCCGCGAGATAATCGACGCGTTCCCCGGCGACCTGCGCGTCGGCGTCGTCGGCTCCGGCGGGCTCTGGCACACGCCCGGCAAGCCCGGCGCCTGGCTGAACGAGGAGTTCGATCACCGCACCCTCGACCTCCTCGAGGCCGGCAACGCCCGCGGCATGGCGGAGCACTTCGACAGCTACGTCATTCCGGAAGGCGACACGAGCCAGTTCATCGGCGAGCAGGGGCGCGGCGTCACCGGCATGCCCGGCTTCGGCGGCCCCCAGGGCGGCACGCGCGAGACCTGCGCCTGGATCACGCCCGCCGGCGTTACCGACGGCCGGCCGACGACGATCGTCGACTACGTCAACGCTTTCGCCTCGCCGGTCGGCAACGCCTTCGCCTACTGCGAGGACGTCTAGAGCGGCGCCGGCCGCCAGCTCGTCGAGTCCCCTGGCTCGAGATGCTCCCGGACGAGCTCCTCCGTGTCGCCTGTCAATCTCGTGCCTCGCAACGCCTCGTGTCAAAAGCGCAACGGCTGGACGATCTGATAGCCGTGAATCGCCGCATCGCGCAGCCTGGCTTATTGAAGCCATCGCATCTCCCACTCCGTTGACGAGCCGGGCTCTATAATCCTTTCGTCAGCATTGGAGGCGGCATGACGAACAGGGCCCTGGCCGAGTCGATACCCGCCCGCCAGCTCCACGCTGCGATCGAGGCGCTCGGCGTGACCCACGTCCTTACCGTCCCCGATACGCATCAGAAGTCGCTGCTGGCGTCCCTGCGCAACGACCGGGACATCGAGCTCGTCACCCTTTCGACCGAGGACGAGGCGATCTGCGTCAACGCCGGCCTCTGGATGGGCGGCGCCCAGCCGCTGGTGCTGATCCAGAACGTCGGCCTCTTCGCCGCCATGAACTCGCTCCGCGGCGTAGCGATCGATATGGCCGTCCCGACCTGCCTGCTGACCGGCCAGTACGCCCGCGACGTCACGAGGCCGGCCGCCGAGAACCGCGCCAGCGCCGTGCGGCTGATCGAGGGCGTCATGGCGTCGATGGACGTGCCCACCTTCGCCGTCGATCGACCCGCCGACGTCCCGTTGCTCGCGAAGGGGTTCGCGGCGAGTCGAGAGCGGCGCGGCCCGGTCGTAGTCCTCGTCGGCGCACCGACAGCCTAGGAGCCGTGGGAGATGAAGCGCGCTGAAGCTCTCGATATCCTCGCCGCTGCCAAGGGTGAGGCCGTTACCGTCGCGACGATGCGCGCTGTTGCCGACTGGCATCGCACTCCCGCCGCGAGCGAGAGGCACCTCGACGCGGTTGGCTGCATGGGCGCGGCCGCACCGTTGGGCCTCGGCCTGGCGCTGGCCCAACCCAACCGCCGGGTTATCGTCATCGACGGTGACGGCTCGCTGCTGATGCAGCTCGGTGTGCTGGCGACGATCAGCGGGGCGGCGCCGCAGAACCTTTACCACGTCGTCCTCGTCAATCGCGTCTATGAGACCTCCGGCAATCAGCCGATCCCCGGCTCGGAGCGCGTCGACTTCCCCGCCCTGGCCCGGGCGGCGGGCTACCGCAGCGCCCAGGGCCTAGCGGACGCCGCCGTGCTGGCCGAGCGGCTCCCCGGCCTGCTGGCGCAGCCAGGCCCTACGCTGATCGCCATCGAGACCGACGCCGAAGAGGCCGGCACGCCCGGCTCGGCCGTGAGCCGCCCGGCGGATGCCGCCGGCCTCTTGCGCGCCCAGTTGGTCGGCGGCAGCGGAGCCGCTGCAGGCGCGTAGCCTGTCAGCTTGGAGGCGCCGGAGAGCTAGCCGTAGCCTTCCTAGCCCCCCGAGATTGAAGCCGCTGCCGCTCTGCTTGCCCTCGATAGCCGAGAGCAGCACCGCTCCGGCCAACGCCATGCGCTTGTCGAAGCCGGAGGAGACCTCAGGGAAGTTGATGTTGAGCTTGTATACGAAGGGGTTGAAGTTCTGCTTATAAGTACAGGCAAAAGCGCCGTTCACCTCGCACTGGTAGGTCTGCGAAATGAAGCTGATGAACCGACGCAGCGCCGCCATAACGGCGCTGTCCTCTTTTAAGTAACCGACCTCCTGATCTGAGGCGTCCATGACGATCCACTGATCCCGCAGGAGCGAGCTCCATCCCTTTCGCTTGAAGGCGCCGAGCTTCTGACCGCTGGCTGGGTCCTCGACATCGTAAGCAGCGCTGAAGTCGATGATGCTGCGCGCCTTGATCACGAGCAGCTCTTCCACCTTCTCCTTGTCGCTATAGAGGCGGATGTCCTCCTTGAGCTTGAACGCCTTCTGGCTGGCGAATAGAACTAGCGAACCATCTGGCCCGTAGACATCAAGGCTACCGCCAAAGAGCTTGAGCACCTTCTTGCGGACTTGATAGGTGGGCTGGCGGAATCGTTCCGACGTCATCACCTTGGGTTCCCCTGGCGCTAATGGCTGATCGCCCCGATTCTAGCAGGGTCAGTTAGGCGACGCGATGACGGCAGGGCTTAGTGGAGATAGCCACCGCCGTCGCAGATGAACGTCTGGCCCGTGATCATCTTCGCGTCGTCGCTCGCCACGAATGCAACCAGGTCCGCGAGATCCTCCGGCTCGACCCGCTTCTTGATCGCCTGGTTGTTCATCACGCGATCGAAGCCATCCTCCTCGTTATGAGCGCGCGTTCCCTCGGTCGCCACCATGCCGGGCATGACCGCGTTGACATTGATCCCTTCCTCTCCGAGCTCGCGGGCGAGACACCAAGTCAAGCCCTGGACGGCGCCTTTCGAAGCCACGTAAGGGAGCTGCCCCGGGTTGCCCATGAAGAAGGTCCGCGACGCCACGTTGACGGTGCGCGGCTGCTCGCTCTTCTTCAAAAGGTCGTAGGCAGCCTCGGTCACGAGAAAGTAGCCCATAAAGTTGATATCGAGGTAGCGCTGGATCTCGGCGCGCGTCCAGTCTCGCCAGGCCTTTCGCGGCGAGAGGATACCGGCGTTATTGACGAGGACATCGAGCTTGCCGAATCGATTCGCGATGCCTTCTATGGTGCGTCCGATCTCATCTTCGTCCGTGACGTCGGCCTGCCAGGCCTCGGCCTCGCCACCCTTGGCGACGATCGAATTCGCCACTTCGGCTCCCGGCTCCTTGTCCAGGATCGCGATTTTCGCGCCGTCCGAAGCGAGACGCAAACTGATCGCTCGTCCCAAGCCCATGGCACCGCCGGTTACGAGGGCTACCCTGCCCGTTAGATCGCTCATCGCTTTGCTCTCCTTTCAAATTGCCTCCGGATCTCGTCGATCTCCTTGAGCTCGTCCGCCGCCAGCCTCCGACCGCGGGCGTGAGCGTTCGCTCCACTTGCTCCCGCCGCGTGACGCCGACGATCACCGTACGACCCGCCGCAGGTCGTGGCGAGCGGAGTCATCGGCGGCTCGTCTCGTCCGCGGCGTCAGCAATCGACGGCACGTGAAACGCAATGAAGAGTGTTCGATCGCCGTCGCGTTTTTCGAAGGCGCGCCCATCCGGGCTCCAGGCCGTGTCTGCCAGCTCCCTGAGGACGGCTGTCCTCGTTGCGGCGGGAGTGTTCCTGTACGGCGTGAGTGACGAGTTTCACCAGTCGTTCGTTGCTAGCCGAGATGCTTCGATTGAAGATGCTGCTCTGGATCTGATTGGAACCTTTCTCGGCGCGCCCTTGGCCTTGCTCTTGAGACATCGAAGGCACGACCGGCGCCCGGCTTCCTAAACCGGCAGCTGATCCAGACGATGCACGAGCACGAGGCACTGCAGGCAAGGCGCCACGGAGAGGCGACACCCCTCGCTCGCCTTGATGTTCAGAGCTCGGAGTCGAGCTGAAAAAGAAGAACTACGAAACAATCTCTCGACGAGAGTTGCGCCCTGACCGGGATCCTTTACCCGACGCGTCCATCTCCCTGATCCAGACCATCCGGAAGGCGCCCTCGTTACGTCGCCGGCGCGCCTGCATCGCCTTTCAAACGCAAGCTGTTACGTCGGCCCCGATGATGCGTTTTGAGATCGGACGGACCCAAAACTCTACGGACAGGGATGGCGCGCCGGAGGCGTTGCTCCGCCACGTCTTGTCCGAACCTCGAGGCTGACGCGAAAGCCGAGGGAGAAGAGCCGAAGAAATGACGAAATCATCGCTAGCCCAAGGGTTGGACACTGCCTCGTTAGCAGCTAGGCTGCGAAGCTTCCAGCCTGAGATCGAGCTGAGTGCAGCCTTCCGTCTCAAGCTGCGCTCGGAGCTGGCCGCCTTGGCAATCGAGAGGCCGCTCGTCGCCGCCTAGGAACGACTCTCCTCAACCCCGTGCAGCTGGTGGAGCGGCCGCTTTGCGGGCTCGGCACCGGCGGTTCGCTCCATCCCCTTCCAGGGTAACGAACCATTCAGCAGCCCCCGGTGCCGCAGCACACGCTCCAGCGACGGCTGCATCTTCATCTCGCGAAGCTCGCGGGTTGCGGAATCGATCCAGCGTCTCTTTTGGCTCCGGGGCTCGGCTACGCTCCGCGTCAGCCGTTCGTTACTGAAATCGCCTGCTCGGTAGCCGGGTCGAAGAAGTGGAGATTCTTCAGATCGACGGCCGCCGTGAAGCTCTCTCCCGCCTTTGCCTCCGAGCGCGGATCCACCCGTGCCACGATCTGCGCCGAGCCGACCCTGAGGTGGAGGTACGTCTCGCTGCCCATCTTTTCGACTACGTCGACACTGCATTCGAGGTTCGAGGGCTCGACGTCTGCCCGTGGGTATCTTGGGTCGTGGATATCTTCGGGACGAATACCGAAGATCACCTCGGGGCCGCCCCAAGCCGCAAGGGCGGCTCCTGTGTCCGCCGATAGGCGCAGCCGGAGCGCCTCAGCGCACAGGTAGAACCCCTCTTCCGTCCTCTCTGTCTGAGCGCGAATGAGGTTCATTGCCGGGCTGCCGATGAAGCCGGCGACAAAGAGGTTGCGCGGCTTGGCATACAGCTCCGCCGGGGTGCCGGTCTGCTGAAGAACGCCCTCGTCCAGGACCGCGATGCGCGAAGCCATCGTCATCGCCTCGACCTGATCATGCGTCACGTAGATGAAGGTCGCCCCGAGGCGCTCGTGCAGCTTGGCGAGCTCGGCGCGGGTCTGAACTCGCAGCTTCGCGTCCAGGTTAGAGAGCGGCTCATCCAGCAGGAACGCGGCTGGCTGGCGGACGATGGCCCGCCCGAGAGCGACGCGCTGGCGCTGGCCGCCGGAGAGCTGGCGCGGCTTGCGCTTGAGGAGCTCCTCGATGCCGAGGATGCGCGCCGCCTCGTTCACTCGCTCGGCGATCTCCGCCTTCGGCAGCTTCCGGAGCTTCAAGCCGAAGGCGATGTTGTCGTAGACGGACATGTGCGGATAGAGCGCGTAGGACTGGAAGACCATCGCCAGGTCGCGGTCCTTGGCGTTGATGTCGTTCACGGTGCGGTCGCCAATGGAGATCCGGCCGGCGCTGACCTCCTCGAGGCCGGCAAGCAGGCGCAGCGCCGTCGATTTGCCGCAGCCGGACGGCCCGACCAGCACGAGGAACTCGCCATTCTCGATATCGAGGCTCAACTCATTCAGCGCCGTGACGGACCCGTAAAGCTTGCTGACGTTATCGAAGCTGATCCTTGCCATCTGCGCCTAGCCCTTTACAGATCCCGCCAGGATTCCCTGGACAAAGTAGCGTTGCAGGGCGAAGAAAACGACGAGCGGCACCGCCATCGATACGAAGGCGGCGGCCGTGAGCACCTGGTAGGAGGCGCCAAACGAGCTGACGAGGTTGGCGATCCGCAGCGTCATCGGCGCCAGGTTCGGGTCGCCGAGGAACACCAGAGCAACGAGCAGGTCGTTCCAGGTCCAGAGAAAATCGAAGATCGCCAGGGCCGCCAGGGCCGGCACGGAGAGGGGGAGGACGATGCGGAAGAAGACCTGCATGTCGCTGGCGCCGTCGAGCAGCGCCGCCTCGATGAGGTCGCGCGGCAGGCCGCCGAAGAAGTTGCGCAAGAGATACACGGCAAAAGGGAGTCCGAAGGCACCGTGGGCGAGCCAGATGCCGGGATAGCTGCTGGTCCCGAAGAGTTTGCCGCCGAGCAGCGGTATCTCCACGTCTACGCTCAGGGCTACATAAAGGCGCAGCACGGGGATCAGCGTCATCTGCACCGGCACGACGAGGAGGCCGACGAGCACGAGCAGGAGGAGATTACGGCCGGGGAACCGCATCCAGGCGAAGGCGTACGCCGCAAACGCCGCGACCAGGATCGTGATCGCAGAGGCGGGGACGGTGATGATGATGCTGTTGAGGAAGGCCCTCGCCAAGCCTCGCTGGCTGAGGACGGCGTCGTAGTTAGCGAAGGTCCAATCGAAAGGCGTCTTGATCGCGTTCCACCAGCCGGAGCCGGCGATCTCCTCCGGCGTCCGGAAGGAGCTGACGACCAGTGCGATGGTCGGGATGCTCCAGAGGAGCGCGAGACCGATGACTGCCACGTGCAGCGGTAAGCGCTCGAGACGCAAGCGCCTGCGCTGACGGGGGCTGCCGGGCGCCGCAGCCAGCGTCGGCCTCTCGACGTCGTCCGTCATCGCCACTAGCGGATCTCCTCCTGGAACTCAAAGCGCCGGATGCTTATTACCATGACCGGCACCACCCACATGAGCAAGACGACCGCCAACGCGGCGCCGACGCCGAAGTCGCGGATGACGAACGCTTCCTTGAAAAAGAGGGTCGCGACGACGTCCGTATCGAAGCGGCCGCCGGTCATCACCCAGACCAGGTCAAACTTCTTCAGGGCCTGGATGACGAGCGTGGTAGCGACGACGACGATCGTCGGCGACAGGATCGGGATGATGATCCGCCAGAAGATCTGCCACTCGTTGCCGCCGTCCACGCGCGCCGCCTCGAGGATCTCGCGCGAGATGCCCTTCAAACCGGCGGAGAGCACGACCATCGCAAAGCCGGTCCACATCCAGGTGCCGACGATAATCAGGGCGAAGTTGTTCAGCTGCAGCGGCCCCGGCAGGGTGTCCGGCCCCGAGTCCGTTATGAAGCTCAGGGGGGAATGCTTGTCCTGCAGCCAGGCCGTCGGCTCTCCTCCGAGCTGCGTCGTGACGGCGTTCGCCGTGCCGATGTCTGCGTTGAACTCGTACATGAAGCGCCAGATAACGGCGGCAGCTACGAACGAGATCGCCATCGGGATGAAGATCGCCGACTTCGCCAGCGCCTCGTAGCGCACGCGGCCTGTCAGCACGGCGAGCACCAGGCCGAACGGTACGGTCAGGGCCGTGAAGACGAACAGCCAAAGGAAGTTGTTCCAGAGCGCGACGTGGGTGTTGCTGACGAGTGGCTGCGGGTTCTCGATGATGAAGCGGTAGTTATCGAGCCCGACGAAGTCCTGCGATCGCTCGTCCAGGAGGCTGCGACGAAACGTATCGATGCTGGGGTAAAGAAGGAAGACGCCGACGAGGATTAACGCCGGCGCGAGCCAGAGCCAGGGGACCCACCAGCGTCTGCCGACCATGCTGCGTTATAGCTTAACGAAGCGGTGGGAGGGACGGGCATTCGCCCGTCCCTCCCACCGCGTTACTGCCGAGCAGCCTCGATACCGGCGAGGACCGCGTCGAGCGAGCTCGCGTCCGAGATGTATTCGGTTACTGCCGTGAAGACGGCTGTCTGAACGGCGCCGCCGATCGCGTCGTCGAGGTCAAAGCGGAAGTCTGAGGCCTCCAACAGCTGCGCGGCCTGGTTGCGTGACACGTCGTCCGGATAGCCGGCCGCGTCGACTTCGCCGCTGACCGAGGTGAAGCCACCGAGGTCGACCCAGATCTGCTGGGATGCGCCGCTCGCCAGGTGGTTCATCAAGCTACAGGTCCCCGAGTCGCCATTGAAGGCGTAAGCGATGTTGGCGGCGCCGGTGATGCCACCGCCCGGGAAGGTGAAGAAGTCATAGTCCTCACCGGCCACGGCGTCCGGGAACTGGTCGGCGATGAAGCCTGAGGCGAAGCCGCCGAGGTAGAGCATTGCTGCCTCCGGCGGCGACTCGAATGGCGGGAAAGCGGACTCCTGGAAGCCGGTCGCATTGGCCCCGGTGGCGCCGCCGACGACGAAGCCGTCCGTGTGGATTATTTGGCCAAACTGCTCCCAGGCGGCTTTCACCCGCTCGTCGGTGAAGGGGATGGATCCGTCGATCAGGCCGTCATAGACCTCACCGCCAGCCTCGTTCAGGACGATCTGTTGGATCCAGTCGCTGCCCGGCCAGCCGGAAGCGGCGCCGCTCTCCACGCCAACCGACCATGGAGTAACGCCTGCGTCCAGAAGCGTCTGGCTGAGCGCGATCAGGTCGTCGAAGCTGGCGTCGGCACCCAGGGGCTCGACGCCGTTCGCCGCGAAGACTTTGGGGTTGTACCAGATAGTGCCCTTCGTGTCAGCCTTCATGAAGAAGCCGTAAAGGACGCCATCCACGGTCGCAAGGTCGATAAAGCTGGCTGGGTACTCGGCCTGAACCTTCTCTTCGAGACCCTGGCAGGCGGAGAGAGGCGTGAGCTTTCCCTCGCTGGCGAACTGCCGAAAGAGGCCGATCTCGGCCGGAATCGCGATGTCGGGCGGGTTGCCGCCCTCGACGCGGGTCGTCAGGATCGCTGTTATGTCGCGAGTTCCGGTAAATGTGACGTTTCCGGTGTACAGGTCATCCCAGGGCTTCACCATGGCGTCGAACTTCTCTAGCTCTTCGGCCCCCCAGATCCCTAGTACGTCGACGTCACCGATTTCGACGGGAGGCAGTGGCGTACCGTCGCCTACGGCAGAGGTTTCGTCGTCATCGCCGCCGCAGGCGGCAAGAACGAGCCCAAATGCGGCTACAACCGTAAAGATTCCTAAACGCCAACTTCTTTGCATGTCAGGCTAACTCCTTGCTCATCCTGAATGGTTCTGTAAGAATCGGACATCGCCAGCTCGCACTCTCGAACGCGCTTGCCTTAGGTGGTAGCTCCCGCAGGCTACGAGGCACTGTCGCTCATGTTAGCACCATCGTAGTGCAGTGACCGATGCAGGCAAGGGCCACTTGGCAGGGTAGCGGAGAACGCCGCGGCGGCAGCTACAAGACGGCGCGACGGCAGGTTCGCCCGTGAGAGTTTTCTCGCTCAGACGCCTCGGGTGGCGACGACGCCGATCTGCAGCGCTTCTAGGATCTGACCGCAGTCCTACGCCTCAGCAGCTCCCGGTGCTGAAGCGCCTCGCCTACGTGGTACCCTTCGCGAAGCACGGAGGTTGCCTTGATAAGGATCCCGGCAACAGATTCTCGTTTTAGGGTCCAACCGTCGTGAATGTGGCGGTGTGAATGGCTGGTTTTGTTGGACTTGCTGTCGTGGTCACCGGCGGCGCGGTGATGAGCAACGCCGTCAGCATTCGGAAAGCGCAGAGCACAAAGATATCAAGTTTGCCCTGGCGAAGAATGAGGGCTGGGCGAACGATCCAAACACCACAGCGACGCGCAAGAAACTGCTCGCCGTCCTCGAAGACTCCAACTTCACGATCAAATACTCAGACAGTCCGCGCGGGACAGCGACAAAAGCCAGCATAGAGGAACTCCTGGAGCGAACTGCTCGAAATGAGGAGTTCGCCTCAGGCCAGCCACTTGATGGGAACACGCTGCAGCTCGGTCCGACATCCGACTTCAATCGGTACAAAGATATCCCAGATCCTAACGACCCCTCCAAATTCCTTGTGAAGCAAGAGGACACGGGACTAGCTGTCAGCATTATTCACGAGCTCGTCCACATAACGCAGCTCCGCGAAGACCCAACGCTGACCAACATTCACGGCGGGGGAGATCCAGCCTACGACTTCTCTGTCCTGGCACCACCGCTCTCCCTTGTCAAAGCTGGTGACGACTTCCTCGACGCTGCGAGCGATTGCGAAAAGAAGGACACGGGTCCGGTGGGTCAATTGGGTCTGTTCGGCGCAACAACCGTCGACGTAGAGAGCTGTAGCCAGGGGCCGGACCAGGACTTCATTTGCTTCTATACGATCTCGGTCACCGTCGAATACACCGTTAACATTGTACCTGCCCAGGTGGACTGCTTCCTCACGAACCAGGTGCCGGTGCTGAATCCGATAGAGCCAGATTCGCAAGAGGTTTCCGAGTCTTCCGGCGTAATTACTTTGAAGCCCAGAGCGGCGGGCTTGTTCGACCCGGCCACGAACCCTAAGTTTGATAACCCGGGTGGCGTGAATTGCACGCTCGGATTTCCTCTCAGCGACGCTTCGCAGCGCCGGCTCGACAAGATCGACATCGACGGGGTTCTGTTTCCTGGGGTCTCAGGCCCTCCGACCTAAGGAAAAGCAAGGCCACCACGGTCGCGAAGAGGATAGCCCCAGTCGGCTACTCGCTCCCGGTGCCACAAGTACTCGCTCGAGCGACGGCTGCATCTTCAGCTCGCGGAGCCTAAGCATTCGGCTCGGTAGCCTTCCCTGCTGGTCGGCTACGTAGCTTTCTCGAGGGCAACCACAGGAATCTTGCGGGTTGTGTTCGCCTGATACTGGGCGAACGCAGGAGCCTTCTCTGCCTGAAGCGCATATAGGCGGTCACGCTCTTCGCCGCTGAGAACCGCTGCCTTCGCTTCGTACCTCTCATTGCCTACTTCCACCGTCACGGTCGGGTTGGCTACCAGGTTGTGGTACCAGTCTGGGCTGGTCGGCCTGCCGCCGCGGGAGGCGAACACGAGCAAGCGGCCACCGTCTGTCATGTAAACGACGGGTGTTGTGCGGCGCGTTCCGCTCCTTGCGCCCGTAGTGGTTAGGAGCAGGAGTTGGCCGCCCTCCCAGCGCCCGCCGACTTTGCCGCTATTGGCCCGAAACTCATCGATTACCGCTTGGTTCCTCTCACTTCGCTCCGCCATTTCAGCCTCCAGTCTCGAGTGTTCTGACCATAACGTCGCTGTCACTCTAGCGATCGATCGACACCCGGCTCAAGGCCGCGCTCCACCTACGCCTTCCTCCACGCAGGCTCGTCTCACAGCTCACCCCATTTCCTCTGTTGCGGTTCCGGCCGGCGCTGGTTTCGGGAATAACCTACTAGAAGTGCTTGACAGCCGGTTTATGCTGGCGGCGGTTAGAGGAGATCGCCTGTCGAGTTGAGGCTCGACGACAGTACCTGACGGAGGAGGATCACATGAAGAATAGTGATCCGCGTCCGTTTCGGGATTTGGCGGGTTGACAGGTAGGGCCCTGCTGGGCGTTCTAGTAGGGCCGGCTGGCAGGCTTCGTATCCGCCGATAAGGCAAGCAGCGGCCCAATGAGGCCGGATTGCGACGGTACCGCCATTGGACGGAGCGAGGCTAGCCCTTACGGGGCGGCAAACGAGTAACGAAAAGGCCGGGGCTGATAAGGCTCCCGGCCTTTGCTTATACCGTGAGATGAAGGACATCGCTCAGCGGGCTCTGCGGCACCGGGAGCTGCTGAAGGCGTAGAAGCCACGGCCTGAAGGACTGGGGCTGCTACTCGGCGCCCTTAGGGCTCTATCCCGGGCTTGGCTCCAGGCCCGGGATAAGTGACGCCGCGGCCTCGCAGAAGTCATGGGACGATGCCCGACGGTGGCGTACGATCGGGCCAGGTGTGGCAGCCAGGGGAAGGTTGTTCGGTCTGGGAACCATCACTAAGAGGAAGGCTTCTGCTGGAGGGTGCAGTGAACGAGTTTCTGGGTCGGGATGACGTTCCCGAGTACATCAAAGAATTCTTTCGTCAGTTCGAGACCGAAGAAGACCTTGTTCAGGCCCTGATCGAGGGTCTGGAGCGTCAAAGTGCCGTCGACGACACGACCGCTATCCTCGCGGGTCGCTTTGATGAGGAAGTGAAGCTGGTTCTAGCGTCGACTAGGGAGAAGCTCGTCAAAGCGTTCAGCGAGGATGACATCGAGCAAGCTCTCAAAGAGGCGAGCCGTGTACCTCGGCTGATCGCGGTGCGGCTCAAGGAGATTTTTCAGGAGTTCGACGATGCTAGAGGAGGCTTCACCCGCTGACCCGGTGCTGGTTGGGTGGTACTACACGCATCGCTGAAGAGGGCGCTGGGGCAGCGGGAGCTGCTGAAGGCGTAGGGCCAAAGGCGGTGGCTCAGTCCAACCGTTTACAACCTCTAGCTGCGCTCAGTCGCAGTCGTCTTCACGTGCGATTTCGAGCTGGCCGCGAGCCACACGCGTCCTCAATGTTTCGACAAGTTCTTGCGGAGTGATGTCTGCAATCACCGTGTACACGGTGGTATACGCTCCTCTTACGTCCCGAACCCAAGCCGCCTCTTCATCTGAGCAGACGAAGAAGATCTGGCCGAGGACTCGGGGCGCGGAGCTTGCCGAGCTGATTAATGGGTACTCGTCCGCAGACACGGTATCGGGCGACACAGGCCGTAGCGAGGCCAACAGTAGGACGAACACGATGCCGACGACAACTAGGCCCTGTCCCAGCCAGAGCATGCGAAGGACGGATTGCAAGACTTCGATTCGGTTCATTTCATCGGATGCAAAGATAGCTCATCCGCAGCCACGGTCGCTGAATCACGGATAGCTGCCGTCACTGAAGCGAGCGCTGCGGCACTGGGAGCTGCTGAAGGCGTCGGACGGAGTCAAAGATGCCTAGTGCGATCGTAAATGGCTTGACCTTGAACTTTGAGGTTATAGGCAGACAGGGAGACTGTCGATCTTCGGAGTCTGAGCTTCCTCTGGGACTGTCGATCTTTGCTTAGTAGTAGTAGTGTCCCGTGTTTGGGGGCTGGGGTTAGCCACTGGTGAGAAGCCGGGCAAGAAGGCTTGAGACATCAGGAAGTCTCCTGATTCGCGCCATCTTCCTGGGCCGGGGGCTCGAGAACAGCACTAACGATGAGACGCCAAAGTTCGTCCCAGGCGGCAGATCGCGAGCTTGCGACTGTCCATTCGGCGCGAATGTCGAGCTGCTGCTTGGAGCGGCTTGGCCGTTCGGCTCGTGCCCGTTGGCATTTCGCTGCTCAAAGAAACTCCCGAGAGGTCCGGCCTGCCAGCTGGCTTCCCGGGGGCTGGATGCCACCTTCCGGTGACGGTTCGCCTCTAGATTGTTCGGCAGGCTTAGGACCTTAGTCCTTCATCTGCTTAGACGGGACGAGTCGCGAAACGCGATGGTTTTGGTCGGCTTGGAACATAGATACCGATGTTCTGAACAACCGCATGGAACAGAACCATCGGCCGATTAAGCAGCGCTACTACCCAATGCTCGGCTTCGGCCGATTCGAGTCAGCAAGCCGTTTCTGTATTGCCTTCGATGAGTTGCACCATTACTTACGGATTCGGCCACTGCGAGGCGAACACGTCTCTTCGTCGGACAAGCGCCGAGCGTTCTAGCAGCAGATGGTCAGCCTTGATGACGGAGTTGGCTGCCTAACCAGCAACCTCAGCCCTGAACCGACCTGCCCTTCTGCCCGGAGGGCCTGAGATCTGACAGAACCACACGAAGGACCACAGCGTCCAGCATGCAAGTCAAGTGCGGAGCTGGCTTCGCTTCGTACTCGGTGAGCAGAACTTCCGTTAAGGACACTTGAGCGCCACGCCGCCGGTAGCCCAGTGGTCGTTACTGCCAAGCGAGAAGCTTATGGTGACATTGGGGCTGGCGCCAGCGTCCGTCGCGCCAGCACCAAATTCTTCAAAACTCGCGCCAACTGGTTCAGACAGGTTCCACTGCTCGTCTGCCGGCGGATCGACCGCAACCGAATCGAAGGTCTCACCACTGAAGACACCAAGTACCAAATCTCCAGACGCGGCTGGAACAGTGACAGTCGCTGGTCCAGCACTCGTCGCCTGGTTACTAGCGAATGTTCCTAGCGGAGTCGCTTGATCGACGCCGGTGAACGTGATGACGCCTGCTACGGCGAACCTCGTTAGGTCTGCACTGAAGGTGATGACGGCGTCGTGGGTCCCAGTGGCGGGTGCGACCAAGTACCATATCTCAACCCGTGCATCGTCCGCATTGGTTTCTTGGCCCACAAACGTGAACGCGGCTCCGTTGTAGGTGATCCCTAGAACCGTCTCGAAGTCATCGTTGTTGATCGACACGCCCACGACCATCAGGCGATCACTACCTGCCGCTGTCGTGTGAGAAATCGTCAGGGTCGAACCGATGGTGGTGCCGGTGGAGACGCTGGCTACCCCGCAGGAACCTCCGCCACCTCCAAAATCGGCGGCTGCACGGAACCTGTTGCCGCCGCTGGCAGTTTGGCCGCTGAAATTTGCCACGGATGTGCTGACGAAGGTGGCCAGAGCTCCGAAAGCGATCAATAGAGTCAGTATCGGAATCCAGCGACGCGTAAAGGATATTCGCTGCCTCTGACGAGGCACGGCGGCCGCAGGCCAGGAGTTATAGACCGGTTCCAGGGCCCAGCGTGAACACCAAAGCACCACCAGTGCGACCCCGACGAAAACGGAAACTGGGAGCCAATCAGCCTCCCGAGCCCAGGTCACCGGCATGCCAACCAGTGGGACGAGCAGTCTCGCCGAGCCAATGACCTGCTCCGGATCCACTGGCGTGGAGTCAGGCAGCCTGTTGGCGTCACCTTTGGTGAGAAGCCGTCCTTCGGAGTCGATGCTACGCACTCGATGGAGCAACGTGCCGGAACTAGCAGGATCATCGAAAAGGACGACAGTACCCTTGCCGATGCTGTCCACCCCGGGATCCACAGCGACCACGTCTCCCCTGCGAATCGTCGGTGCCATCGAGTCCGACGTAACCACAGTCGGTTCCCAATTCAGCAAGACGGGAAAGAGGGTCGCCCACGCCGCGAGGGAGATGAAAACCGTCGCGGCGAAGAGTGCTAAGAGTCCCACGACGAAGCGTGCTACCTCGGACAGGAGGATGGCCTGTCCCGTGCTTCTATCGCGCTTGACGTCGAGCAACATGGCTCAGGGCTTCCATGCCCAAAGCGCCGCCTAGTTGCTCCGTACTTCCCAGGTGAACCCGAGAGCAGTAACTGAAGCGCCCTCTTCCGTGTCGGGAGTGGCGGCGTCGAGCGCGAAGGTGAAGCGGTAGGTCTTAGATTCCGGCGTCCCCGACGGGTCCCAGACTCCGGCGCCCGTTGTGTAATCCGTGTGCGCGGTGTCGAAGGCGATGAGGTCATCGCCGGTCTCAATCGTGTTGTCGAGCACGAAAGCACTGCAGCTACCGAAGGAACCGCCGGTTCCCTCCTCGATAGTGACGTTCAACCAGTTTGCGAGGTCCGAGGAATCCGTGTAACCGCTTGAGTAAAGCTCGACGGACGCCGGGTCGGCTATCGAGCCCTGGTACGTCACCAAGATGCAGTTAATGGTGGAGTCTCCCGGGCTCATATTCGATACGTTGTGACCGTCGCCGAGTCATCGTCGATGAGGTCGACGTTACCCGCTGAGAATGAGTTACCAGTGTTGTCCGTCGTGTCGGTGAAGGCGGCTCGGGACCCGGACATGACGAGGAAGCCAGAGAGCATCAGACCGGCTACTACTGTGAGGACCGGTATCGCCAAGGCAAGGGCTCGGCGCTTGCGGTGTTGTGGATGCTCGGTGAAGAGGCGCTTTACGAGGTCAGGGTCGATGTTCATTCATAAACTCCTATATTCTACCCCTGGCTGTTTTGGAGTTCCTTCGGAAGGCTGACGACCCACCCTCCTCCGGGCTCGGGCTCATACCTTTGCGTCCCCGCATTTCAACGAGTTTGCCGTTTCGTAGAACTCGTCTAGCTCACACGACCAATTTAGCCGTTAAGAAAGTATCGACCTGTGTAAGGCCCTCTTTAGGTCTACGGGATTGGTGTGATGCTCGACATTCGACCAACCGTTTGCGGTGAGCCAGCAGGTGCGAGCCCGTCCTAGAACAGTCGTCACGCGCTTCCACCTCGCCGAGCTGCTCCTCGACCACTATCCGGACGCGCGCCGAGGCGATCGAGCACCTCGACTTCGCCATCCGCGAGTTCCGCGAGATGAAGATGCAGCCGTCCCTGGAGCGGACGCTGCGGCACCCGGGAGCTGCCGAAAGCCTAGGACGTTCGGCCCGAGGCACATTCTCGAAGGACGATGGGCCGATGACGGCATCGGGCTCAATCCCGGCCAGCCAGCAGCCAGCCTTTGTCCACAAGTTAGGGTTCGGGGGCGCATCCAACGTAGCAGGCACTCCTAACCACGTTGGGCCTTCAGCAGCTCCCTGTGCCGAGCGTCGGCTTTAGCGACCTTAATCAGCGGCGGCGACTAAGTAACGGGACCTTCGAATCTTTTACCAGCGATTAGGCTGTGGCGCTTCCGGCGGTCGAACCCTAGCTTGAGTTGGTAAAGATGCGGTCTACAAGACTCGTTCCGGTCGCGTCTTCATCGAGCGAAACGAGTTTGATGGTTGGTTGATACGATGCCAACGCATCGTCAACCCGTGCTCTTACAAGATCCGCTTCTTCAGGTCCTGTCTGAGGAAGGCCTACAGTGAAGTGGTTCATGTCCAGGCTCCCGGGTATGTCTGTCTGCCGAAGCCCGCTCTGAAGGAGTCTTCGCAGCTCCGTATTCAGACTCAAACGCTCGTGAGAGATTGCTCCCGCCAGGTCATCGAAGCTTAGTGCCATAAAGGCCAAGTCTAAGGAGTGGCGCCGAGACCGGGCAATTTCCTCTTCCAGGCGAAGGCCGAAATACCAGGGGGCGTACCAGCCGGTTGCTGCTTCGTAAATTGAGGGCAGCCCCGGCTTTGCGAGTTGTTTGGACGATTGCTGCAGGGCCGATTCATCGGTGCGAATCAGTTCGAAGCGGCCGAGGCGTAACAATCGACGAGACATTAATTACCCCTCTTGCAGGTCAGTCAAGCGGACCGTCGGAAGTGATCGGGTTCGGTGCGTGGCGAGGCGTCACCCGTCGTTCGAGACGGCGACGGGAACGAAAGCTTCCTATCAGAGGACGTCGTAGTCACGTGCATCCCTCGGGTAGCGAACATGTCGCTTAGCTCGACCTCTGTCATCGGCGCGCCCAGGAAGAAGCCTTGAGCTTGGTCGCAGGCCGCCTTTCGAAGCTGAATCAGTTGCTCTTCAGTCTCTACCCCTGCGGCAACGACTTGTATGCCCAGTCCTTGGGCTAATTGAATCGTGCCCTTGAGCAGCGCTTCAGCGCGAGGATCACTCAAGTCGGTCAACAAAGAGCGGTCGAGTTTAATGGCATCGACGTCGAAGCGCTTCAGGTAGCCGAAGGACGAATAGCCAAGCCCGAAGTTATCGATCGCGATCTTGAACCCCATACGACGGAGTTCAGCGAGAGTCTCGGCCGCGCCATCGTCTTGCCTCAGAATCTCCTCGCCGATCTCCAACCGAACAAGCTCAGATGCGACCCCCGGTCGGTCTGCCAGATCGAGGAGCTGGGGGAGAAGATCTCGCTGGCGAAATTGAAGAGGTGAGAGATTGATGCTGATGGTCAGCTGATCCGCATATAAGCTCTGAAAGTAACGAGCTCGCTCGCAAGCGCTTTCGATTACCCAGTCCCCCAGCGCCCTTATAATCCCTGTCTCCTCCGCGAGGGAGAGGAAAGCGTCGGGTTGGAGCAAACCGTAGCGGGGATGTTGCCATCTAAGCAGAGCTTCTAGGCCGACGATTCTCGACTCAGATAGGTCGACGACCGGCTGAAAATGCAGCACCAACTCCCTATTCGCTAGAGCCTGGTGGAGGTCTCCTTCCAGTGAAGGGGCTCTTGATGGTATTGGGACGGTCGGCTCGAAGATAACGAACTGACCTTTACCCTGGTCCTTGGCGTGATAGAGAGCGGCATCCGCAGAAGCAAGGAGGTCGGTCGCGGTTGGCCGCGGCATTGAAGCCACTGCGATGCCGATGCTAGCGTTCGCCTGAACAGCCACGCCGTTAATCTCAACCGGCTCTTCAAAGACGGCCATTAGGCTTTCAGCGAGAGCCCTGACTTCGTCGCTATTTCTTGCAGCCTTGACTAGCAGAGTAAACTCATCGCCGCCGAATCTCGCCAGGACATGTTCCTCGCTGGTTTGTTTCTGGAGGCGAGACGCAATCGCCGTAAGGAAGCGGTCACCGACCACATGCCCCAACGTGTCGTTGATAGCCTTGAATCGGTCAAGGTCTATAAAGAACAAAGCTGTAAATTCGTTCTCCGCGATTGGCTTCGAGAGGCATTCCTGTAACGCTTCCTTGAAGGCCCTTCTGTTTGCGAGGCCAGTGAGATCGTCCCAACTGGCCATTGCGGTGAGTTCGTCAAGGCTGGACTGTTGTTTCAGCGCATCTTCGGTGACTGCCTCGTTCAACTTCCGATCCGAATCGTCAAGGACTCTCGCGACTATCAAGCCAAGAAGGGCAAAAAATGCGATAGCTAGGCTCGGAACGAAATCAGCACTAAAAAGGGACCAGGCCGCCACTGATAAGGTGCAGAGCCAATAGAGTGCGGTCGCTCGCATACCAGAGCGCGATCTCGTTTCGGAAGGACGAACTTCTTCTGACTGATGCATTCTTGTCTTAGAGCAAGCCAGAGGTGATGGCTTGGCCTCCCTGAATATCGTGAGCCAACCATGAGACGGCTCTAGCTTAAGTGTCGGCTTGGGGAGTGTAATTTTTAGCCGCTATCAAGAGGTGGCATCACACCATGCCGTCGTTGAAAGGTTTTGCCTTTGCTCGAGATGCCGAACGCAGGGCCGGAAAGCGATGTGAGAGAACGTCGTTACAGCGGTGAGGAGGGAGGAGTCGCATTAGACTCCATCGAGCCCTCTCGCGCCTCTATGTGGTCCCCGTTTGGCCCTGGTTACCTACTATCTGGTCATCATTGTGGCCGCCGCCTGGGTCTTTGCTACCAGAGACTTGAATGTGAAGGAGATTGCATTCGCAGGCTTCATTGTCATTTTGGCTGCCGCCCTGCCCATGGAGAAGCACGCCGGCCGGCTTCGGCTGAAGAGAGTTGCTTGGCAGGCAACCCATGATCCCCTGACCGGCCTACTGAACCGCTCCCGCTTCCTCAGCCAGCTGTCAGAGCAGCTCAGGAAACGGCGACATCGAGCCTCGCTTGCTCTTGTCATCCTCGACCTCGATCGATTCAAGACCATCAATGACACCCTTGGCCACGCTGCAGGTGACAAGCTCCTAAGGGAGGTCGGGGCCCGACTGAATGACCTTGCGAGCTCAAACATGCTCGTTGCGCGGTTGGGCGGGGATGAGTTCGCAATCCTGATGGAAGTAGCGAACAAAGAGGAGATGGCGCTTCTCGGACGTGAGGTCGTCGAAGCATTAAACTTCCGAACTGTCGTTTCCTCCCAGCCGGTTTGGGTCAACGCGAGCGCAGGCCTGGTGATGGCAACAATACCCAGACCTACGCTTGAGGAGTTGATGAGCAAAGCTGACATCGCTTTGTATCAGGCCAAGGCACTGGGCAGGAATCGGTCGCAGATATTCGAGCCACATCAGCCCGTTCCAACGATTAGCCAGCTCTCAATGGATTACGAGCTGAGGCTGGCAGTCGAGAGAGACCAACTCAGCCTCGTCTACCAGCCAGTGATGGACCATAGGACCGGAAAGGTCGAAGGGTTTGAAGCTCTGTGCAGATGGAATCACCCCTCTTTCGGGTTAGTCAGCCCAGACGTCTTCATTCCAATTGCAGAGGAGAACGGCTGGATTCTGGAGATCGGCAAGTGGGTTCTCGAGCGCGCCTGTGAACAAGCGTCGAACTGGCAGCGCCTGTTTGGAGGCGACCTGAGCATGAGCATCAACCTGTCGGCTCTTGAGTTCGCCCGCCCCGAAATCGTCTCGGAGATCAAAGAGGTCTTGAAGGCCACCGCGGTTCAGCCGGAATCGATCCACCTAGAAATTACCGAGACCGCTCTTTCGATGGACGAAGCTACGACGCTAAGCAACATTCTCGAGCTTCGTGAAGTGGGTGCCGCTATCTCTGTAGACGATTTCGGTGTCGCCTACTCCTCACTGAATTACTTGAGGAAGTACCCCGCTGACTACCTAAAGATCGACAAGTCATTCGTTGACGAAATCGAGGATAAGCGCTCGTTCGGTGTAATCAGGGCTGCGATCGACGTCGGCCACACACTTGATATGAAAGTTATCGCCGAGGGCGTCGAGTCAAATGACCAGCTCGAGCGCCTTGTTTCAGCGGGTTGTGATTTTGCTCAAGGATATTTGTTCCACAAACCTCTATCTGTTAAAGGGGCCTCCAACCTCCTAATTGATCAGATGCAGGCCGGTGATGAGCTCCGCCATACAGCATGAGCACCCACGAAGCGAGCCTCCTTTAGATTGCCACGTAGTCGGTGCCTAACGGATGGCAACCAAGGCCACGATTACTTCCGTTTCGAACGCTTCTCCCGCTATCGCTCAGCCGGCGGCTACCCTTGAGCGCTGGGTCGTCGACTCGCGTCGTGACACCGTGCTCGTATTCGCGGCACCCGGTGTCCGCTGCGAGGAACTCGGCAATCTTGTAGAGACTGCCGGCTGGCTACCGCTCCTCACTGCGACTGAGGCAAAGACGAGCATCCACAAGATGCGCCGAGCCATCCACTGCGTGCTCGGTGCGAGCAAGTTAGGGAGCGAGACCACTTCATGAGCATCCTTGTCACGGGCGCCACCGGCAACACCGGCTCCCTGATCGTCGCAGGGTTTCGAGAGCGGGGCATCGAGGTTCGCGCTCTGGTTCGCGATGAGAGTAAAGCGTCGTCATTGCGGGAGCAGGGCGTCGAGGTGGTACGGGGAGATCTCGACGATCCATCCAGCCTATCCAGAGCCATCGACGGCGCTGAAAAGATCTACCTCGTTACGTGGAATGGAC
Organism: Dehalococcoidia bacterium; assembly: GCA_963664765.2. Taxonomy (GTDB): domain Bacteria; phylum Chloroflexota; class Dehalococcoidia; order DSTF01; family WHTK01; genus WHTK01. Next base: position 973,843 of record CAXXWO010000006.1, read on the forward strand.
CCACTGCCGAGCAGCAGCGGAAGAACCTCGTCGATGCGGCCAAGCTGTCGGGAGCGCCTCACGTTGTCGTAGGTGGTGCGCTCGGCCCATCGAGCCGGATAATCGACCAGATCGACGCTGGCAACCGCTACCCCAGGCGTCTGGCCTGCCTTGGACGATCCTGCAACCTCCATTCTTCATGCAGAACCTCATGGCCGCGAAGTCAACCATGGCCCAGGGCCAGCTTTATTGGGACTTAGGTAACGGCCGACTGCCAGCGGTCGACATCCGTGACATCGCTGACTGCGCGGTATCCGTGCTGACCTCGGACGGTCACGAAGGGAAAACGTACGACGTCACCGGTCCGGAAGCCATCTCCGTCTCCGACATGGCCGCCAGCTTCGCGAAGGAACTCGGACACGATGTGACTTATGTGCCCGTCCCCACGGAAGCAGCCAAGGCATCGCTCATGGGCATGGGCTATTCCGAGTGGATCGCAGACGGGTTCGGCGAGCTCATGGCGGGCTTCGCCGCGAACTGGGCCGCGGATAAGACAACTGCGAATGTGGAGCTGCTGTCTGGCCATCCAGCCCGCTCCTTCGCCCAGTTCGCAAAGGACTTTCGCAGCTACTTCCTCAGCTAACTTCAGGCAGTTCCTACGTGCCTAGGCGCAGTCCCGTACCGGGCTGCCACCCGTATGTTCCAGGAAAGATGCAGCCTTCGCTCGAGCGGGCGCTGCGGCACCGAGGGCTGCCAAGGGCGTAGACTGGCTACCAGTTACTTTCAGAAGCGGCCCGGTGATCGGGGAGGCAAAGATGCGAGGCATGTTGAGATTCATGAGGGTGGCGGGGATGGTGGGGACGAGGTTCGCAGGCTACCGTCCACTCTCCATTAAGCGGACTCCGCGAAACCCGGCGGGTCTCGAGGAGGCGAACCTAGCGCCAGAGCAGCGCCGCGAGGCCGCTAAGCGGTTCCGCTTGCTACGACGACGGCGCAGTGGAAGCGATACGAAGTAAACCGTCGCTAGACCTGGCGCTGCGGCACCGTGAGCTGCTCAAGGCGTAGGGCGGAGTCTTAGATGCCCAGTGCGATAGTAAACGGCTTGACCTTGAACTTCGAGGTCATGGGCAATGGGCCGGCCGTCGTTCTCACACCGGGTGGGAGGCGAGGGCTGGAACGGACAAGGCCCCTCGCGGAGCTGTTGGCAGCGAGTCATCGAGTTCTAATCCATGACCGGCGGAACTGCGGTTCCTCTGATGTTCTATTCGATGGGGAAGCATCCGAATGGGAGAGTTGGGCGGATGACTTGTACGGTCTCGCCCTGCACTTAGACATGCTGCCGGCGTATTTCGGCGGAGTTTCGGCGGGCGCCAGCGTTTCGCTGCTCGTAGCTCTGCGCCACCTAGAGGCGGTGAAGGGTCTGTTGCTCTGGACAGTGGCAGGTGGCCGGGTCGCGGCTGAGCACGGGAGTGCTGAGTTCTATAGCGAGTTCAGCCAAGCGTTGAAGTCCGGAGGCATGCCGGCCTTAAGTGATACACCCTACTTCTCTGAGCTACTGAGCAAGAATCCTGGTAGCCGCGAGCGCCTTCTTGCAATGGACTCCTCAGCTGTCCTTTCGGTCATTATTCGCTGGCGGGACTACATCCTAAGGACCGCCAACAATCCGGTTCTAGCGGTATCAGCAGATGAAGACGCGCTCAATCGCATAGAGGTCCCTGCTTTCGTCCTGCCAGGACGCGACGGTGATGACGGCGTCCACCCGCGTTCAGCTGGGGAGCAGCTACAGCGAGCCTTGCCCCGTTCACAATTGGTCACAGACCTGATTACTCAGGAGGAGCAAGCTCAGCTCGAGGCGGCGGGCGGCGACGCTTTCGCCGAGACTCAGATTCGGCTGGCTCCAGTCATCAGGGATTTCATCAAGTCAGTAGAGTCTGCGGCATAGAGCTGCTGAAGGCGTAGACCGGGAGGCGACGACACCCGCCAGTGGCAGTAGCAGTATCGGGGAGAACCGTGGCGCCGTTTACATAGCAGGGGTGGGCGACCCACAGCCTAGGCCGGGCCGTATGAAGCCGTGACTGAGACCCGGGGCCTGCTACGCGGACCGGAGCCGTCGCGGGAGCGGGCGCTGCGGCACCGGGAGCTGCTGAAGGGCGTAGCAGGGGCCTAGAGGCGAGGGGTTAAACGACCGCCTCGACGGCCTCACTGATCTCCTGGTAGTAGCCTGAAACGCTGCCTTCAAGAATGATTAGCGTGCCGATGAGCGCGACGGAGACGAAGACGAGGATCAGCCCGTATTCGACAAGGGTCTGGCCACGTTCGCCTTTCCAGCCGTACTCGGTCGAGAGCCAATTACTAAGGAAATGCATGTCGCCTCCTTGCGCTTGCGATATGACGATTTGGTAGCACCGGGCACTCTCCGCGTTCCGGCTCACACCTAGAAACGTCGTTGCGCCGGGATGATTACGTACTAGCCCTTGGTCATTCTCAGGGACCGATCAAACGCTTGCGAGTGCCAAGTCAAACAAGCTCCATAGAGAACATACGTGCTACAGTAGCACGGCCTGGCAGCGGACCCGGTAGTCGGTGGGGATTAGAGCCGGCGCCGCTGTTAGGCCCAAGCTATGCCAGCAAAGCTTCTACTCGACGACGCTATCCAGAGCTACTCCAAGACGGAGAGGCGGTTCCTCTTCAAGTTGGCCGCTCTATTCCCGCCTGAAGCCGTCGTGCGGGCTTGCGTTGCTCGAGACGCTAAAGCGGACGCGAACCGAATTCGATGTGTACGCATTCCAAGTCCTTGCCGGCTTTGGCTTTCTCATTGGTGTGGCTGCAATAGAGTTCGTGCTCGCGACGCGGATCACCGACGCGATCACATATGACTCGCTGCGCGACGGGAACGCAGATGTCAACACTTCGACGAGCGGTTTCCTCTTCGTAACGGTCTTCCTGACCTTAATCCTGGCGTTCGTGGTGGCCAGGGGTTCGTTACCGAGGCTACGAAAGCCGTACCGGCACATCCGTGGCGAGCAGATTGACGAAGTCCTAGACGGTTTGCTACGTGAGGACCAGCACAGAGACTACTTCCTGGGCAACAGGGCGGGGCGGCGGCTAGGCATCTGATTCGAGATGGATGGGAAGTTCGCAGACTGGTAAGGGACCCCGAAAGCGAGAAGGCTCAGGCGCTAAAGAAGCAAGGCGCCGAACTTGCACACGGTGATCTTTACGACCGGGCTTCGCTGGACACCGCACTACAGGGCGCTTATGGCGCATTCAGCGTTCAAAATTACGGCTTCCCGACGTCGGTTGAAGGTAAAGTCGCGCAAGGGAAGCTACTCGCTGACGCAGCTAAGAGTTCAGACGTTCAGCATTTTCTGTGGGCGCGTCACACCGGGGGATGGGTCAGAAGCACTTCGAGAGCAAATGGAACATCGAGCAGTACCTAAAGGAGTTGGGCCTGCCGCACACGATTCTTCGCCCAGCGGCGTTCATGAATAACTTCCAATGGAACCGAGCCGAAATCTCCAACGGTGTACTCAGGAGCTGGGGGATTCGCCACGATAAGAGAACGCAACTCATCGCAGTCGAAGACATCGGTGCGATAGCAGCAATTGTGTTTTCCAATCGGCCCGAGTACGTAGGCCGAACACTTGAGATCGCGGGTGACGAACTGACCGAAGCGGAGGAGGCGGAGACTTTGCTCAGGGTGGTCGGTCGTCATGTCGAGGTTGCACAACCGGAGAAGAAGGAGGAAGCCGAAGAGCTGCTCGCTGCAATTCGTTTCTTTAACGGCGAAGCCTACTCAGCAGATATAGCCGATGTCAGAAGATTTCACCCTGGTCTCCGGAGTTTTGAACAGTATTTGCGCGAAGCTGGTTGGGCGGATCTTCCAAGCTCGCCCGTGCCCCAATTAGGTCATTCTCGGGAGCTTGACCTAGGCCGAAGAGTCCGGATTCTTTCCAGGACCCCACCGGAACCCAGGCAAGATCCTTCTGATGGAAGAGTTCCATGCTAGGACGAAGGCTCCACGGTTACTTAGCGTCCTGCCACGGTAGTCCCAACTGGCATCGAGTATTCGCGCTGGCGAGGGCGCTGCGGCACCAGGAGCTGCTTAAGGCGAAGGGTGAGTCGACCTGTGAGCCCACTTCTGAATTTAGTCGCGACGCCCAGGGACTGCCAGCGACTAGAGGAGACAAGGTCGAATCCCTAAGGGGTCACCACATTAGCTCCGTATTAGACATGGAAGATCCCTGCGGATTCATGCCCCCAACTTCGATGGGAGTGGACAAGACGGGAACACTTAAAGCAATCTCAACTCTGGCCTTTGTCTCGTTGCCCATCCGAGGAGAATCAGATGATTGTCGACGCTCACGCCCACTTCCACCCGCGGCGCTTCAACGAGGCTCTTGGCCGCATCGCCGAAGTACGTTCCCCATCGGGCTTCCCTGGAAAGCCTGACACAGACGAAGATGCGCATATCGAGCAGCGGCTCGAGATGATGGAGGCAGCGGGCGTCGGAATGCAGGTGCTTTCGCCTGCTGCCGGACGCGCACCCTATGGCCTCGATGAAGCTGCTGCCGTCGATGCTGCCCGCATCGGCAACGACCTCAATGCTGAGTTGACGGCCCGCTACCCAGACAAATTCAAGGCCTTCGCAAGCCTGCCGCTTCCCCACGTTGGCGCTTCTTTGAGAGAGCTGTCACGGGGTTTCGACGAATTGGGCGTGATCGGCGTCAACCTGCATATCAACTGCCTCGACCGCTCCGTGGCCGAAAGCGAGTTCCTGCCAGTCTACGAAGAGGTAAATCGCCGCAAAGGGGTCATCTTCTATCATCCCTCCGGGGGCAACGGCATCTGCTCGCCGATGATTAACGACTACGGCTTGGGAGCATCGGTCGGCACCTCTCTGGAAGACGCAGTCATTGGCCTGCACCTGATCGCGAAGAAGATGCCGTCGCAGTTTCCCAACATCACCTATATCATTCCCCGCTTCGGTGGGATTATTCCCATGCTGCTGGAACGACTCGACAACCAGTTCTCGATGACGTCACGTGACTTGCCGGAGCCTCCTAGCGAAACCGCACGCCGCTTCTACTATGATACTGTCGGCCACGGCTCGCAGGCCGCTTTAGTGTGTGCCTGGAAGGCCTTCACGGCCGAGCACATCCTGCCAGGCAGCGATTTCCCGGTCTTGCTTTCCTACGAAAGCTACGCCCAAACCTTCGCCTACATCCGCGAATCGGAGCTGCCGGCTGATGACGTCGAGCAAATTCTGGAGCGAACGGCGCCAGCGATCCTCGATCTGGCCCCCTGAGATGACGCCCTGAGCCTAATCTTTTGCAGCCGTCGCTGGAGCGGGCCCTGCGACACCGGGAGCCGCTGAAAGCGTAGCAAGATTAGTAAGCTAGGCGCCGCCTGTAGAACATTTATGCTACAGTGCCATTGCTCCGACCCCGCCCGGAGCAATGGGGCACGCTTGTGCGGATCGCTTTCGTTTCCATCTCTCGTTTTCCGTGTGTCGTGGAGGTGCAGCGCCAGCCGGCGCTTGCGCATCGTCCTCTGATCGTAGGCGACGCTGAGCAGCCAAAGCGCGTGCTCGACTGCTCGTTCAGCGCCGGTGCCGACGGTGTGCGTCCCGGTATGGTGATCCGCCAGGCACTCGCAAACTGTCCGGACGCGGTCGTGCTACCGCCAGACCCCGTTCTCTACCGCAGCAAATGGGAGTCAATCCTGGAGGCGCTGGGCGGAGTCAGTCCCGAGGTCGAGGACGAGGAGCTGGGCCGCGCATTCGTTAACCTGCGCGGCCTCGATTCGCACTACCGAGACGACGACGCGCTGGCCGATCACCTGGTCGAAACCGTTCATGCCGCCAGCGGGCTCACTGCCAGCGTCGGCCTGGCGGACGGCAAGTTCGCCGCCTTCGCCGCGGCCACTTGCTCTCCATCCGGTGCGAGCACTGTCGTCCCCGCCGGCAGCGAAGGCGAGTTCCTCGTACCTCTCGATGTCGGGCTGCTGCCAATCGACGCCGACGTCATTTCCCGACTGCGGCTCTTCGGCCTGGAGACCATCGGCGGAGTCGCAGAGCTAACGGTGCCGGAATTGCAGTCCCAGTTCGGCTTCGGTGGTAAGCGCCTGTGGCAGCTCGCCAACGGCGTCGACGAATCGCCGCTGCGGCCGCAGCCAGCGATGGAGCGAGTCGAGGCGACCCTCACTTTCGAGGCGCCGGTCGCCGGCATCGACGTGATGGTTGCTGCGGCGAAGCAGCTACTGTCACGCCTGCGGCCATCGCTGAGAGGCAGGGCGGCGAGAGAGCTGGGGCTGCAAGCCGAGCTTGAATCCGGCCGCGGCTGGGAGCGACGGCTCGTCATGCGTGAGGCGGTAAGTGACGCGGAACGCTTGGCTTTCGTGCTGCGCTCGTCGCTACTGAACTCGCCACCAACCAACGCGGTCCGCAGCATCTCGCTGCGCCTGGGCGGGCTGACGGGGGAGACGGGCAAGCAACTCTCGTTAGGCGAACGCGGTCGCTTGCAGAGACAGTTGGAGGAGACGATCCGCCAGCTCAAGACGCGCTACGGCTACTCGCCGGTGTTCAGTTGTGTGGATGTGGAGCCATGGTCGGTCATACCAGAGGAACGGCAGATACTCGTCGAATCCGACGGCTGAAAACGCCGCGCTCGGTCGAAGTTGAAACGGCCGCCGACGGCACGCCGTTGCGCGTGCAGCTCGGCAGCGCCTGGCAGGACGTGACTTCGGTGCGACGACCGTGGCGGATCGACCAGCACTGGTGGCGCGGCGAGCCGGTGCGGCGCGACTACTACTGCCTCGCGCCTGCAGATGGTCCGCCGCTGACCCTGTACCACGACCTCGTCGGCGACGAGTGGTTCCGGCAGGAGTACCGATGACCTACGTAGAGCTGCATTGCCACTCCTGCTTCTCGCTGCGCGAAGGTGCCTCGACGCCGCTCGAGCTGGTGCTGCGTGCCGGGGAGTTGGGTTACACGGCACTGGCGCTGACCGACCACGACAGCCTCGCCGGCGCCATGCAGTTCGCCCAGGCGGCGAAGGCATGGGAAGTACAGGCGGTCATCGGTGCGGAGGTCACGCTGTCAGACGGCGCGCACCTGACGCTGCTCTGCGAGACGCCTCGCGGCTACGCCAACCTCTCGCGGCTGCTGACGCGAGCCAACCTCACTTCGCCTCGGGGCGAGCCGCGGGTCCGCTTCGAGTGGCTGATAGAGCACGCCGAGGGGTTAATTGCCCTCTCAGGCTGCCGCAAAGGCGAAGTGGCGGCACTGGCGGAACGTGGCGAGCTACGCGCCGCCGGCGAGGCCGCAAGTCGCTATCGAGATGTCTTCGGCTCCGAGGGCTACTTCGTCGAGCTGCAAGAGAACCTGGTCTACGAGGACCTACCGCGCAACGAGGGCCTCGTCGCACTGGCACGAGACCTTGGCCTCGGCATCGTCGCCACGAACAACGTCCATTACCACCTCCAGGAACGCCACCGGCTGCACGACGTGCTGGTCGCGGTACGGCACCATACGAACCTGGAGGAGGCGCGGCCCCATCTGCGCGCCAACGCCGAGTTCTACCTCAAGCCACCTCAAGAAATGGAGCGCCTCTTCAGCGACTTGCCGGAGGCGATCACGAACACGGCTCGTATCGCGGAGCGCTGCCGGGGCTTCGACCTCACCCGCGACCTCGGCTACGTGTTCCCGGACTACGACTCCGGCAACGGTCGCAGCGCCGACGAGTTCCTGCGCGACCTCTGCTACGAGAAGGCCCGTGAGCACTACCGCTCACCGCTGCCGGAGCAGGTCGAGATCCGGATGCTCAAGGAGCTCGACCTCATTAAGTCGAGCAAGCGCGCCGGCTTCTTCCTGCGCCTCTGGGACCTGCTGCGCTTTGCCCACGAGCGCCAAATGCCGGTGCGCGGTCGCGGATCGTCAGTCGGATCCCTGGTCTGCTTCTTGCTCGGACTCTCCGGCATCGACCCGATCAAGTACGACCTCGCGGTCGAGCGCTTCCTCAACGAGGCGCGGCCCGATTCGGACGTGCCGGACATCGACCTCGACTTCGGGCGCGAGGCCCGCGCCGAGATGTTCCGCCACATCTTTGAGACCTACACCACCGAGCGGGCGGCGATGGTCTGCAACTTCATCGAGTACCGCTCCGCCAGCGCAATACGAGACGTGGGCAAAGCGCTGGGCCTGCCGGAGGGCCAGATCGACAAGATCGCCAAGCGCATGCACAGCCGCTTCGCCGGCGGGCTTGAGGACGAGCTGGCGGCGATGCCGGAGTTCGCGGCGCGTATGAAGTTCCCGATCTGGCAGGACTTCCTGCGCCTGGTCAACGAGCTGCGCGGCATGCCCCGCCACCTGAGCCAGCACTCCGGCGGCGTGATCATCTCTTCTACCCGCATGGACGAACAGGTGCCGGTGGAGGCGACGGCGATGCCGAACCGCTTCATCTGTCAGTGGGACAAGGACTCGGTCGCCGACGCCGGCTTCATAAAGCTCGACCTACTCGGCTATCCGAGCCTCGATCAGTTGGAGCGCGGCCTGCGCTACGTTGAGCAGCGCCACGGCCGATTGATCAAGCCGAAGGACATCGACCTCACGGACCCCGAGGTTTACGCGATGATCCAGCGCGGCGACACGCTCGGTATCGTCCAGATCCAGAGCCGGGCCCAGATCCAGGTGCTGCTGCGCATCAAGGTTGCTCGTATCGAAGACTTGATCATTCAGGTCGCGCTGATCCGGCCGGGGCCCATCCAGGGCGGCGCCGTCCATCCCTACATCGCCCGCTGCCTCGGCCAGGAGCCCGTGACCTACGACCACCCGTCGCTGGAACCGGCTTTGAAGGAGACGAAGGGGGTCTTCGTCTTCCAGGAGCAGGTGATCCAGGCGGCGATGGCGATAGCCGGCTTCACGAGCGGCAAGGCAGAGCAGCTGAGGCGGGCGATGAGCCGCAAGCGGTCGCGTGAGGCGATGGAGGCGCTGCGCGATGAGTTCTTTGCCGGCGCCGCGGCCAACGGCGTCGACGCGAGCACGGCCGCGACGATCTACGACAAGATCGTCGCCTTCTCCTCCTTCGGCTTTCCGAAGTCACACGCCGCGGCGATGGCCGTGACCGCGTATCACATCGCCTGGCTCAAGCGTTACTACCCGGCCGAGTTCTACTGCGCCCTGCTCAACGAGCAGCCGATGGGCTTCTACAGCCCGGAGGTCATCGCCAACGACGCCCGCCGCCATGACATCGCTGTTCTCGGCCTCGACGTGAATCAGAGCGGCGTCGAGTGCAACATCGAGGAGACGGAAAGCGGCGACGCGGTGCGCCTGGGCTACCGCTACGTGAAGGGCCTCGGCGATGCTGCCTGGAAGCATCTGGAGGAAGAGGGCAAGGCAGGGCCCTACCGCTCTTTGTGGGACTTCTGGCGCCGCACCCATCTCGGCAGGGAGGCAATCGAGCACCTGATCCAGGTCGGCGCCTTTGCCTGGACCGGCCTGCACGAACGCGAGCTTCTCTGGCAACTGGGCACGTTCTACCAGCCACTCGATGCCCAGATGCCCCTGCCGGTCTCACAGGCAGAGACGCTGCCGGCGCTCAGGGTTCTAAGCGACAAGGAGCAGATCGTCACGGATCTGACGCTCACCGGCATCGCGGTGCGTGGCAGGTCGATGGACCTGATCGCGGATCAATTACACGAGGGCATCACGCCAAGCCGCTTAGTGAATCATATGCAGGCCGGGCAAAGGGTAACGGTTGCGGGCCTGGTCGCTGTGAGGCAGTCGCCGGAGACGGCGAAGGGCTTCGTCTTCCACACACTGGAGGATTACGACGGCCTCATAAACGTGATCACGGCGCCGCGACTGATACCGAAGTTCCGCCGCCTGATCGAGTCGGCGCCGGCGCTCATCGTCCATGGCCACATCGAGCGCCAGGAACGCTCCGTCAACGTCATCGCCGAGCGCTTCGAGGCGCTGCCCGTAGCGTCGACTGCGGGAGGGAGGGTCCACAGCTTCGGCTAGATAGGCACACTTTCAACGAATATCGCCAAGGCTTCAGCAATTCCCGATGCCGGGCGCGGCGGCTGAGGCTCGACGACTCGGGACGACGGTCTAGCTCGACGAAGACGCCTTGGCGTTCAAGACAACCTCTAGCCGGAACGGGATGCCTTTACTCACCACTGGACAAACATCGGGATGTCTGTTCAATCATGACGAGAGGAATGGTCGGAATCCCCTTTATGGTCGTCCTGACCGGGCTCCAGGGTCGGCTGAGACCAGAACCTAGGGGTGGGAAGGCAGAACCGTCACGGGTGGGCCAAGCGGGACCGGTGAGGCAAGCGCGCGCATATGGCCGCGTTTTAGAGGTGCGGCTCGCCCCCAGCCCTCATCATGTACGGGATCAGCGACGCTTCCTGACCGTCGCCATCGGCGGCTCACCGCCTCCGCGCTGCTATCTCCGACCACTGCGCTGTACGCTCCAAGCCGATTGTCTTGGCCATGCGCATCTCAGCGGGACCAGTGTGGCGTGCGGGCGGTCGGTGTACGCACGCAGAGGTAGCGACCCGACTCGTTGGTGCGGGCGCGGGAGCGAAACTGGATCGTTCTGCCGCACGACGAGCCGGATGTGATCCGATTGCCCCCGATCGGCAGCGCCGACGCGACCGAGGTCAGCATACACCGTCAACTGAAGCCCGACGTCTTGCGGAGTTCCACCTATCCATTCCCTGACCCGAATCGCGCCGGGAGTTCGGCGCCCGGCCGACGGTACTGCTCGGTGTCGCGCGGAGGATATGGCGTGCGCCTAGGGTCAGCGCGCCACTCTAGTTCCAGCAGTCGAGCACCGCCATGCGCTCAAGCATCGGGTCGAGATCGAAGTAGGCAGCGTTGAGCGCTTCTATGGGGAAATTGTTCAAGACCTTAAGGCGTGGACCGCGGCAGCACCCCGGTTGGTGGAATCCGAAGTCGCAGCCGCCGTCGTCGTGCCGCCGAGCCTCGAAGCGGTTCCCGAGGCAACGGTATCGGAGCAGCCCGTGCCGTCGACGGTCGTCCGACCATCTCCGGAGAGCCACGTCTGGTCCTACGACTTCGTGCCGTTGTCCGAGCGGATGTGGACCGGCGTTTATGGTTCACTCGCCAGCCCTCCTGCCTGAGCAGCGCCGTCACCCGCCGATAGCCGTAGCGACCGAAGCGGGAAGCGAGTGCCACCATCCGCGCGACCAGCGCGCGCTCGTCTGGTGACTCGTGGGGTTGTGCTACCAGAAAACGTCATCCTGGCGTTGAGTTGACCCCGCGGGCGTCCATCTGAAGGCTACCCTCCTGCGTGGGCAGGAGGCTCCGCCATGCGAACGTACCTTGGGTTACTGACGAACGCGGTTCGAAGCGCGCTGCGATCAAAGCACGACCTGATGCTCGAGAACCTGGCCCTTCGGCAGCAGCTCGCCGTGCTGACCCGTCAGCGCGCTCGCACTCGAACGAAGCCAGCCGACCGTCTCTTCTGATCGTGGCTCTCCCGGTATTGGCCCGGCTGGCGTTCCACCCTGGTGATCGTGCAGCCGGAGACGGTCATCCGCTGGCACCGCACGGCGTGGCGGCGGGTACTGGACGTGGAAGAGCCGAGCCCGACACCCGGGCCGGCCGCGTATCAGCAAAGAGCTGCAAGGGCTCATCGCGAGGATCGCAACCGAGAACCCGCGCTGGTGCGCCGTCCGCATCGAGGGCGAGCTACTCGCGCTCGGCTACGAGGTGAGCGCGGAGACGGTGAGGTGCTATCGGCTGAGGGCGCTGCGGCGTCCGCCGTCCCAGTCCTGGCGAAGCTTCCTCGCCAACCACCGCCCGCAGCTCTGTGCTGCGGACTTCTTCACCGTGCAGACGCTCACCTTCAAGACGCTGTACGTCTTCTTCATCACGCACGCGCGCCGCCGCATCGTGCATTTCAACGTGACGGCACATCCGACAGCGCCGTGGCTGTGGCGTCAGTTGCTGGAGGCGACGCCGTGGGGGCAGCAGCCCCGCTATCTGATCCGGGACCGCGACCGCTCGTACGGCGGTGCCTTCATTGGCAAGGCGCGAGCGATCGGGATCAAGACGGTCCTCACTGCGGTGCGGGCACCGCAGGCGAACGCCATCGCGGAGCGTGTGGTGGGAACGCTCAGGCGCGAATGTCTCGACCATCTGATCATCGTGAATGAGCGTCACCTGCGACTGGTGCTGCGGGAGTACGTCGCGCACTACAACCACGTGCGACCGCACCAGGCGCTCGGAGCCTGACCCGGTTCTCCGGACAGTTCACGTGTAGACATCATGCCGCTTCCACGGCGGTGGCGGGCCTCCTTTCGTACTCCACGGGGCTGAGATCGCCGATCGAGGTGTGACGGCGGCGCGGGTTATACCAGCCCTCGATCCATTCGAAGATCGCGGAGGCGAGCTCGGCCCGGGTCGTCCAGCTGCGGCGGTCGAGCAGCTCGAGCTGCAGCGTCCCGAAGAACGACTCCATCATCGAGTTGTCGACAGCCGACGCGACCCGGCCCATCGAGCCGAGCAGGCCGGCGGTGCGGAGGCGGTGCCCGAAGGCCCACGACGTGTACTGCGATCCCCGGTCGGAGTGCACCACGGTCTCGCCCCGGGTCGGCTGTCGCCGCCAGCGGGCCATCTCCAGAGCGTCGACCACAAGCTCGGTGCGCAGGTGGTCAGCAATGGACCAGCCCACGATCCGCCGTGAGTAGACGTCCAGCACGGCGGCGCAATAGACCTTCCCCTCCCGCGTGGGGTGCTCGGTGATGTCGGTCAGCCAGAGCCGGTCCGGCGCGTCGGCCACGAAGCGCCGGCGCACCAGGTCGTCGTGGACGGCAGGCGCCGGGCGAGCGTGTCTCCCGCGCCGCCGGTAGATTCCATGCAGTCCTGCGCTCCGCATTAGCCGTGCCACCCGCTTGCGACCGCAACGGACGCCCTGCCCCGAGCCGCAGTTCGGCGTGCACCCGCGGCGCTCCGTAGCTGCCTCGCGACATGGCGTGGATCTCCACGATCTGCTCGCTCAGCGCCTGGTCGGCGACGGCGCGGGCCGAGGGCGCCCGCTCTCCCCACTCGTAGTAGCCCGCTGTCGAGACCGCGAGTACCCGGCAGGCCACCGCCACGACGACCCCGTCGGCGGCAAGCTCACGGACCAGCCGGTATCTCATTTGGGGAGCACGTTCTCGCGCGCGAAGAGGGCGGCGGCGCGCTTCAGAATCTCGTTCTCCATCTCCAGGGTGCGGTTGGCCCGGCGCAGCCGCACCAGCTCCGCCCGCTCGTCGCTCGTCAGGCCCTCTCTGTGGCCCTCGTCGATATCGGCCTGCCGCAGCCAGCGGTGCAGGCACGACCCGGCGATCCCCAGGTCCGCAGCGATCCGCGCGATCGGTTTCTCCCGCAGCCGGGCCAGTTCGACAGCACGACGGCGGAACTCGGGTGGGTAGGCTCGGGGCATCCAGGACTCCTCCCTGGGCGACATCGTCGCCTCAGGCTAGGTGTCCGGGAAAGCGGGTCAGGCTCCCTCGAACTGTGGGCTCCGGACGACCGGCGGCCACGGTCACCGCCCCGGAGCGAGGGCCAAGTCGTGGGTCGGCCGATCCTGGGCGGGCTGCATCACGAGTACGAGCGTCTCGCCGCGTGACATTCGGGCGGACGACATTTTCTGGTAGCACAGGTAGTAGGTCTGCTCACTCACCCCGAGCTTGCGCACCGCCTGGCCCACCGTATCGCCCTGGGCGAGGTGGACCTCTGCCTCCCGCAGCTTGGCGATGATCTCCTCAGCTGCGTACCGCTTCCGCTTGCTCATTCCTCTCCCCCTTCTCCCGCACCTGCACAGATTCTCTAACTCTGTGCTCGATCCGGTTCTTGGGGGGCAGGTCACTTGCGGTCAACCCTGAGGGGTGATAGGCGGTCGTGAGGTTCAGAGTATCTGGGAGAGGAACAGTTTCGTGCGGTCGCTCTTTGGGGCTTCGAAGATCTGCTCAGGTGGGCCTTCTTCAACGATGAGGCCAGCGTCGAACATCATCATGCGGTTTGCGACTTGCCTGGCAAACTCCATCTCGTGCGATACGACGATCATCGTCATACCCGAGGTGACTAACTCCCGCATGACGTCCAGCACTTCTTTGATCATCTCCGGGTCGAGGGCGGAGGTCGGCTCGTCGAACAACATGATATTCGGCTGCATGGCGAGGGCGCGAGCTATGGCCACCCTCTGCTGTTGCCCTCCGGAGAGCTCGTTCGGATATTTATCAGACTGCTCGGCTATACCCACGCGCTTCAAGAGTTCTAGGGCGTTGTCCTTAGCCCTTGCGGCTGGCATCTTGCGCACCTTGATCGGTGCCAGCGTGATGTTACTCATCACCGTGAGGTGTGGAAAGAGGTTGAACGACTGGAAGACCATCCCCACATCGCGGCGTATGGCATCGATGTTGCGCACGTCGTTGGTTAGCTCGATACCATTGACTATGATGTCGCCGCGCTGATGCTCCTCCAGCTTGTTGATCGTACGGATGAAGGTTGACTTACCAGATCCGGAAGGCCCGAAGGCAACGACGACCTCGCCTCTTTTGATTGTGGTGGTGATACCGCGCAGGGCGTGAAAATCGCCGTACCACTTGTGCACGTCCCGGCAGACAATGATGTCCTCGACTTCGATTTCGATGTCAGCTGGTTCTTCGATTGTAGTCATCGTAATGCTATGTCCTCTATCCAGAGCCGGAGACTATCGCTCGCCGACGCCCAAATTCCTCTCGATCCCCCTGCTCACGTACGACATGCTACAGGTGAAGACCCAAAAGACTAGGGCCAGGAAGACAAACAATTCAAGGGCATTATCCAGAAACTCCGTGTTGCCCTGGATGAACGATCGACCGATCGCCACCAGGTCCAGCATACCGATTATGTAGACCAGGCTCGTATCTTTAAACAGCGAGATGAACTGCCCCACGATTGCGGGTATGACGTTGCGAATGGCCTGGGGCAAGGAGATGAGCAGCGTGGTCTGCCAGCTCGGTAGGCCCAGTGCCCGCGCCGCCTCCACCTGTCCGGGATGTAGCGCCTGGAGTCCACCGCGAATGTTCTCGGCCATGTAGGCCGCACTAAACAAGGTAATGACGACGGCCGCGCGGAACAGGGAGTCCTGGGGGAAGTTTTCTGGAAAGGCCAGTGGCACCAATACCTGGGACATGAACAGAAGGGTTATGAGCGGTACCCCCCGGAATATCTCGATGAAGGCCACGCACAGCAATTTAACCACTGGGAGCTGGCCGCGCCGCCCCAGCGCCAGTGCGATACCGATGGGTAGGCTGAACATGATGCCAGACACCGCCAGCAGTAGGTTCAGCATCAGGCCACCCCAGTAGATGACCGACACCGGCTGGAGTCCCGGCACTCCCGGGAGTCCCCGCAGCAGCACCAGCGCCAGCAGAAAAGCGCTGCCGCCTAAGATTGCGGTCCGGCGGGCCGTGCCCAGTGGCGTGTAGCGGGCCAAACCCCATCCCACCGCCAGCGCGGGCAGATTAGCTACCAGAAGCAGGCGCACGTCCAGCCCCATCCGATCCAGGCTATACGGCAAGAAGGTGAAGGCCGCGGCGGCGGCGGCGGTTGCGATTGCGACTTGTTTCACGACGCCGCGGCCGGTGATTCCCCACGCCATCCCCATCAGGACCGTAAACAGCAGCAAGACGGCCTGCGGTCTCCAAAAGCAGTTGGAGCCAGGGCAGGCGGACTCGGCGTTGTACTGGCCGATAATAAATCGACCGCCCAAGGTGCTGATTAGGGTCCAGTCGGCCGCCAGGAATATCCAGCGCAGGCCGAACCATAGAGCCGCTGCCAGGGCGACGCCGAAGGCGACGGTTAGTATGCTGTTGAACCGGCTGCTGAACAGATTGGCGTGCATCCAGCCAGCCATGCCTCTGGTTGAGCGCGGCGGCAACTCTGAGGCTGGAGCTGTGTTGAGGTTCATCGCCATCGCCTAACTTCCCTTTAGGCGAAGCTGTCGGTTGTAGAGGTTGCCGATCAGAGAGAAGGTCAGGCTCATCGCCAAGTAGGCGACCATGATCAGTAAGAAGATAGACACCGCAGGAGCGGTCTGCGTCATTGTCTTGGCCACATTGGTGAGGTCTGAGTAACCGATGGCGCCCGCCAAGCTACTGTTCTTGGTCAGGTTCAGGTGCTGGCTGATTAGCGGAGGCACTATGACCCGCATCGCCTGGGGGAAGGTCACGTGGCGCAGGGCCTTCATCGGCGACAAGCCCAGTGCTCGGGCCGCTTCCGGCTGACCGCGATTCACCGACTGGATGCCGGCTCGCACGATTTCGGCGATAAAGGACGACGTGTATACGACCAGGCCGATAAGCAGCACTATCAGCCCTCCCGGGAGCGTGAAGCCACCAGAGATGCGGCCGAAGGTACCCTGTGGCGCCGGCTGTGAGATGGCAAAGGGCGCTTCGCCGACCACCGCCGCGATGATAAGCCAGCTAGCGGCAGCGATGACGATAGCGGTGCTGCCGCCCATCACCACGGCGTGGGTAGCCTTACCGGTCGAGGTTTCTCGGCGGCCCAACCCGACATAGACGGCCACGCCTGCTATAACGGCCACCATTGCCAGCCCCAGCCATGTCACCGCTGCGTCAAAACCGTTGGCGGTCGGCCAGGGCAGTGATAGACCGGCGTTGTTGACGTACACTTGCTGGGCAATAACGTATCCGTCCTCGACGGGCGGCAGCGACAGTATGAGATAGAACCAGAAGAACAGCTGCACCAGCAAGGGCACGTTGCGGAAGAACTCGACGTAGGCAAGCGCCGCCTTGGAAACGAGCCAGTTGCTGGACATGCGGGCTACACCCACCAGGGCCCCCAGCGCCGTTGCCAGAATGATGCCGGCGATGGCGACGGTCAGGGTGTTGGTGGCAGCGACAACAAAGGCGTAAAGAAAGCTGTCGGAGGATTCGTAAGGCAGGAAATGATGCCCGATAGGAGTCTGGTAGGCGCGGGACAAAAAATCGAAGCCAGAGGGAATCTCTCGCTCCCCTATGGCGTTGCTGATGTTGGCGAAGAACCAGCCGACTAGGGCCACCACCAGGACGCCAGAAACGAGCTGCGCGGCCCATTCGATGACACGAACATGCCGCCAAATCGGGATGCCCTGGTAGATTAAACACCGGGGTATTGCGGCCATTGTTGACTCACTGAAAAGGTACCCGTGGCACAATCAACCTCAGGCATCACCGGAGAGTACGTCTGCGCACAAGATAGCAGGATAACAAGAGGGCGGCCAGTGTAGACTGGCCGCCCTCTTTAGGTGAGGCTTCTTAGCTCTCTCTGCCTGCCACCGCCCTAGCGTAGGGGTGCGGCGTAGATCTGGCCACCCTCCGTCCAAAGGGCGTTACGGCTGCCAGCTCGCGGCAAGTTGATGCCACCGGGACCCAGGTTGCGGTCGTAGATCTCGCCGTAGTTGCCGACTGAGCGGATTACGTCTTGGGCCGCGGTTTGGCTGATGCCCAGGCTGTCTTGACCGAAGGAGCCCTCGAGGCCGAAGAGACGGTCAACTTTTGTATCGCCTGTGACCGAGGTTGGAACGTTAGCGGAAGTGATGTCGTAGGCCTCGGCGTAGATGAGCATGCCTATCACGGTCTTTACCACGTCGAACCACTGGTCATCGCCATGAGGGACCACTGGCCCCAGCGGCTCTTCCGAGATGGTCTCGGGCAAAATGATGTGGGCGCTTGGGTCATCGAAAGCGCTGCTGATGGCAGCCAACTGCGAGCGATCGTTGGTGAAGGCATCGCACTGGCCACTCTGGTAGGCGGCGACCACCGCGTCGGTGCCTTCGAAAGTCAGCACCTGCACATTCAAGTCGTTCTGGTTAGAGAAGTCCTGAAGATTCAACTCGGTGGTTGTTCCCAGTGTCACGCAGATGCTGGCGTCTCTTAGCTCTAAGGCACTGGAGATACCCAGGTCTTTGCGGATCAAGAACCCCTGACCGTCGTAGAACGTCGTTTGAGCATAGTTGCCCCATTGCGCGTCGCGGGAGGTCGTCCAAGTGACGGTGCGCACCAGCATATCCACCTCACCGGACTGGATGGTCGGCCCGCGCTCAGTGGCCGTAATCAACCTGATCTCTATCGCATTGGCATCGCCCAGAACCGCTGCGGCTACCGCGCGGCAAAGATCGATGTCAAAGCCCTGGTTGTTGCCGGCCGCGTCGAGAAAACCATAGCCGGGCACGTCGTTGCGGCTGGCACATATGACCGTGCCGCGGTCCTTCACCTGTTGCAGCCTATCTGCTCCGTCGCTTGAGCTCTGCGAACAAGCTGACAGTACGACTGCGACGGCGGCGGCCGTTACAAGAGAAAGGAGCGTCCATACCGATGCTTTGCTCTTGATCATAGGACTCTACGTCTATCCTCCTGTGGTAATGCCTTTGTCGAATGACAATTAACAATACAGCATTGAGGCCGTTCATCCGAGCCTCAGGGGGTTGCAAGGCTCAATCATGAAGTGATAAAAACATATAGTTCTACAGAGTATTCATCAGAGCCTTCATCGCGGAGGAGGAGATAATGCGCGTTCGCTTAGTGAAATGGATCGTTTCGTTAGGGTTGTTGGCGGCTCTAGCGCTGATGGCCATGGCTTGTGGCTCTGATGAAAAAGTGGTGGGGGAAGAGGCCCCGTTTAGAATAGGGGTGATGGACTCGGTCACCGGCATTGGTGAGACCTATGGCAGAGTGGCCGTTGAGGCCAAGCAGTTGGCGGTCGAAGAGATTAACGCTGCCGGCGGTGTCAATGGGCACATGCTGGAGCTCATCATCGAAGACTCGAAGTGCAACGCTCAAGACTCGGTCACCGCCTACAAAAAGTTGACCGATGTGGACGGAGTGAAGATCATCCTCGGACCCTCATGCAGCGGTGCGATGCTCGGCGCCGCGCCACTGGCCGAGGATGACGGTGTGGTCATCTTCTCCGGTCTGACAACCAACCCGGACATCGCTAACGCTGGAGACTACATTTTCCGGACAGCGATGAGCGACATCCAGGTGGGCACCGATACCGGCAATGTGCTCTGGGCTGACGGGATCCGCAGGTTGGCTACTATCACCGAGGCAACTGACTACGCCGAGGGAGTGAGGCGGACCAGCGTTGCGCAATTCGAGAAGCGGGGCGGCCAAGTGGTGAGCGAGGAGCGCTACAACTCCGACGTTACCGACTTTAGGACCCAGCTGACCAAGCTACTCAACGAAGCCCCAGACGCCCTCCACATCGCTGCCCAGTCGGAGTTCACCGCTGGCACCATCGTCAAGCAAGCTCGAGAGTTGGGCTATGAGGGCCCCATATACGGCGAGGCCGTGACAGCCGGTGCGACGGCCTTGGAGATTGCTGGCGATGCCGCTACCGGCGTAAAGGTCATCTCGGCAGATATCGATCCTGCTAACAACAAGGGCCTGGAAGTTCTTGCTACGTTCAGGGAGCGTTACGGATACATCACTTTACCCTGGTTCGTCGCCTCGGCTTACGACACCGTCTACATAGCGGCCGAGTGCCTCATGCAGACAAATGACGACCAAGATGCTGACGGCTTCAGAGACTGCCTTTACGGGATCACCTGGAGCGGTGGTATCGGAGATAACTACAGCTTCGACGAAGACGGCGAGGTCGTTGGTCTGGGTAACGTAGTCCTTGAGATTCTGCCGTTAGCCGAGAGGTCGGCGGAGAACAATGGCTGGAAGGTATTGGGCACTGCACCGACCGAATAGGCCTGCCGAATAACCGCGAGGTTTGTGAAGGTTGGCCCAGGCGCTCTTGGCCAACCTTCACCTAATCGTCAACCAAGACAGGGAGTTTAGCCGCCCGCGAGTAATAGTCCCAGTGGACGAGGGTACCAAGGAAGGAATGTCTAGTCATTGTGATGTGCGCTCTGCAATTGAGTGCCTAGGACCCTGAGGTCAAGCCGCGCGTGCCGGAGCAGCTCGAGTCGGGCAACGAACCAAGCCTCACGGGCAAAGTGGTGCGTCAGTTGCTCCAGCGGGCGGGACCCAGAACCCCTCTTCCCTACAACAAACTCCTAGCAACCGGGCTGCTCATCGCCGCTACGGCTTACATCGTCTGGAAGATCCAGGAATCACCTGACCAATCCCTGCAGTTCGCCTTCAATGGCCTATCCGTCGGTGCCGTGTACGCCCTGCTTGCCCTTGGATTCACCATCGTCTACAGCACCGTCTGGTTCTTCGATCTGTACTACGGCGCGGCCGCTGCCCTGGGCGCCTATGGCGTTTTCTACCTGATGTCTGGCGAGACCCTGGGCGGGCAATACGAGGTTAACAGCCCTTACGTCAATGTCGCCTTTGCCACGGTGATTGCCGGAGTAGTCGCCTGGGTCCTTCATCTGAGCCTACACACCCGACTCCGAACCCGCTTCAACTTCAGCCAGATGGCGCTCTTCGTCCTCGGAGGTCTCACCGCCGCCGCCGCCGGGGTATACACGGGCCTTGTTCTCACCTATCCGGAGGAGATCAACCTCATACTCAGCCCTGCTATAGCTGTAATGGTGGCCGTAGGCGCAGGTTTGGTCCTCTATCGAGGCTACCGACGCATCTTCGCAGACGCCAGTCTCGTGCCATTCTTGCTCATCGCCGCGGTTGCGACGGCGGCCCTGGGAGCATACTGTGGCCTCTTTGTGGCTAACGCCCCTGGGTCAAGCCTCTACTTGAGCTGGATGGTGTCGTGTCTGATGGCGGGGGCCGTTGGCCTGGCCCTTCACAGAGGCCTTTATATGTACATGCGCGACCGCGCCAGATCCCCTCTTGTCATGCTCGTCGCCTCGCTTGGTGTATAGCTGGCGATCACTGCCTTTACATCCATAGTCTTTACCAGCGCACCACGTCCCCTTCCGGAAGCCTTCGGGAGTGATCCATGGACAATTGCCGGGGCCAAGATCAAGGGGTTCAACATCTTCACCATCGGCGTGGCCTTCGTCGGATTCGGAAGCCTGCAGCTCCTACTCAAGAAGACCTCCTTCGGCAGGGCCGTGCGGGCCATTGGTGACGACGAAGAAGTGTCGAAAGTAGTGGGTATAAACACCACCACCATCATCGCGGTAGTATTTTTCATCGGCGGGGTCTACGCCACCCTGGCAGGCCTGCTGAGCGGCCACGATACGGCCATCCAGCCCAGGATGGGTCTGCTGCTCCTGTTGAAGGGCTGGATAGCATCCGTAGTCGGGGGCATGGGGAACCTCAACGGAGCCATCGTTGGCGGTTTCAGCCTGGGCCTTATCGAGCAGTTCGGCATCTGGGATCTGTCCGGCGAATGGAAGGACGCCATCTCCTTTATGCTGCTTATCCTCTTCCTATCGTTTTGGCCCAATGACCTGTTGCCGAGGAGATAGGCCATGCTGACGAACTCGAATGTCTATACGAATGTCAAGAAACTGGCCCGCGACCCTCAGGGACTCTCGCGGTTCGCCAAGGGCAACGTGGAGCTATGGACGAACCTGATCGTTATCACCTGGGCTGCTGCCTTCATGCTGTGGCAGGGCGTCGGATTTGCCATCACCCTGGCCACAGTCTTCGCTATCTGGGCGATATTGGCGGTCAGTCTGAATCTGGTACTGGGATTCTCCGGCCTCCTCTCTATGGGTCATATCGGCTTTTTCGGTATTGGCGCCTACGGGACGGCAATTCTCACCTCAGACCCCGCATACGAACAGCTGCGTACAGAGGCCGTCCCCATCTTTGGTTGGCCTTTTTTTGCAGCACTACCCGTCAGCGTGGCCTTGACCGGCCTGATAGCCGCCGGCGTGGGTGTCGCCTTCAACCGATTCAGGGACGACATTTACGTGCTCGTCTCCTTCGGCTTCGCCATGATCGCCTTCAACGTATTCTTGAATTGGCGAAGCCTTACCAGGGGTCCTTTCGGAATTCACGAGATAGCCAGGCCCCGCATAGGTGGGTGGGTGCTCGATGGCGAACTGGAGTTCCTGCTCTTGGCGCTCGCGGCGATAACCCCCAACCCTTGACTTCGTATTACGTTCGTAGTACGATACTGGCATGGACGAGCGGGTATTCGAGACTCTGGACTGGGACGAATACAACACCGCTCACGCAGGTCGTCACGGACTGACGCCTGAGATTGCAATGTCCGTTCTCGTGGGCTCGCCCCGATTCTTCGAGAACCGCGAGGACGAAGCTGGCAGCCACGTGATGATCGGCCCTGCTGAAGGCGGGCGGTTCTGGACGGTAGTGATTCTACAGATCAACGAGTTTCGAGGGCGGCCGATTACGGGCTGGCCAAGCACGGCAAAGGAGAGACGACTACACCAAGAGGACTAGAAGGAACGAAACCTTCAGGCAAGGAGGCCGAAGAGGAGCGCATGAACAAGGAGCAGACAGAGGAGCTCACGGAGGAGCAGCGGAGAGACAGGGAGATCGCGGAGTTCTACGAGTCGCGCAAAGGCGACGTTGAGGGCCTTGTGCCGGTCAAGGCGCGTGTATCGAAGACCCCGAGGACGGTGTTCTCGCTGCGCCTGGACGCCAAGGAGCTCATGGAGCTACTAGGGGCGGCGAAGCAGAGGGACGTGACGGTGTCAGCCTTCATCCGAGACGCAGCAACAGCCGAGGCCCGGCGACAGAGATTGGATGGTGCTGAGGACAACGAGGCTGTGATCGAGGAGCTGACTGGGCAACTCGGTGAGATGAACAAGTCGCTGAAGAGACTCGTTCTGATGGCCAGGAATAGGTCGGCGGCCTCCAGAGGCGCCCGAAACGAGGCCCCGAAACGAAGGACTCGCACGCCGGCCTCTGGATAGGAAAGTAAGCAAGGGAGACTGTGACGGTGACGAATCAGAAAATTAGCCTGCCGATGGTTGGAGGTAAGCCACCGCCCGTCGTATACGTATCGTTCTCTGCCGAGATCAACATCAACACAAC
This sequence comes from Dehalococcoidia bacterium, assembly GCA_963664765.2. Taxonomy (GTDB): domain Bacteria; phylum Chloroflexota; class Dehalococcoidia; order DSTF01; family WHTK01; genus WHTK01. The sequence continues at coordinate 996,754 of CAXXWO010000006.1, forward strand.
AGAGAGCCTGATCGCCAGGCTCAATCTGCGCCTATGATAACGGATCCTCCAGGCGGGGATCGGGTCCGACGCTAGGTCGTCTTAGCCACCACCACCGAATAGCCGCTGCGTGATGGCACCGAAGGACGTCGCCAGCGCGCCGACGAGCAACAGCGTGATCTCGGCCTCGGGCCGGAAAACGATCTGATAGCCTGTCGCCGCAACAGTCGCCACGACGATTCCCAACATGACTGCGACCGTCGCAGCAGCCCGTAGCTTCCCGTCCATATTTCCTACCTCCTAGTACGCCCTGGAACGGGCATAGAGCCATTCGTTAGCCACGATTCCGAACGCAACGCCGAGCAGGAAGACGGCAAGCGTGATCATGGGCAGCTCGGTGTGGCGAAGATCCCAGTCGCAGACGGGTGCCAGACGCCGTCAACGCGACTGTTCACCCGCCAGAAGTGCGCAGTGTTCGGCCGCAGGGTGCCGAGCTGCGGCCCTGGCGCGCTCAGTTTGTCGGCGGCCGGGGGCGAGGGCGACGCCGAAGTAGGTGCCGGCAGCGAAGGCGTTATCGGTGATCGAGAGGTCGAGCCAGGCCACGTCGGGCGGTCCGCCGTCAGCTCGCGTCGCCGGTTCCCAGCGGAACTCGGCGATCGCACGACCGTCGCGGCAAACGTCTTGCTCGAGGTTCGCCGGCGCCGCCGTCTCGACTTCGAGGCCGCAGCCGGTAAAGAGCAGGCCATCCCGGTCGTTGAGTTCGCAGATGTAGCGGGTGTCGTAGAGCGTTAGGAACTTAATCCCGGTCCCGACGTCCATCACCGTAGGCGTATCGCTCGGCGTACCTGGGTCCGTTCCCGGCTCGAAGCCGTGCGCCCATACGCCGTTACCCTGCCGATAGGACGTAAAGCTGATGTCGTCGTAATGTTCGTGCAGGCCGTGAGCGTGGCCTAGCTCGTGGCTGATCGTCGTCTCCCAATCCGAGCAGCCGACTTGCCATTTGTACTCGATCAGGATCGGCCAGTTCAGGTAAAGAATCCAGGCCGCGCAGCCGGTACAGGCGTGGACGTTAGGCATCGAATGGAGTAGGTCGCAGCCGACCGCCTTCGCCTCTGTTGGGGTCTCGTAGGTGCCGGCGACGCGGACCGCTACGATGCCGAGCGCGTCCGCCTGTCGCGCCGTTACGTTGTCGACCTGGGCGGAGAAGCCAGGGAAGCCGTTAGCTCGCGAGTTGAGGCAGTAGGAGTAGCCGACGGTGGTCCGTAGCTCCTCAGTGAAGCGACTCAGGTGCATCGACGGTAGGCAGACGGTCCGGCCCGCCAGGACCACACTCGACGCCGGTGTGATGCGCGCCGGCGAGCTTCGCTCCGAGGATACCGGCGGCGATGACTATAGAGACGCAAAAGACGGCGTAGACGGCGACGAAGGCTATTCGAGCCATCCCGGAACCTCCGGCGCTGTCTCGTAGAAGGTGCCGGCTACGGTGCCGGCGACGCTAAACGTTCCGTCCGGGTTGAGGATCATCGTTACGTCGTCGCGCTCGCACGTTAGCGAGGCAAGGTGGACCTCATCCACGACGCCGGCCGCATCCCATCCGTCCGGACAGAAGCCGTGAGCCTCGCTGTCCGGCGCGAAGATGCCGCCGAACGGCGTGTCGAACTTCGTCTCGCCGACGACGTGAAAGCCGACGAACATCACTGCGGCAAAGGTTGCGATTCTCTAGATATGGGAGCGTATATAGCGGGGCAACTTCATGGCCTCCTTCTTTGACCTTCCAAACGACTTAAACGATCGCGCAGATCGAGGACTTCGTTACTTCGGTCCTCCGATTGGCCGATAACCGCGTCGAGCTTTTCATTCGTGGTATCAACTTTGTCGTAGCACTTCTTTATTTCCGTTCGGATCACGCCTAGGAGCCGCGTCCTCCCGGCGTGATAAAGCCTCCAAAGTCCGAGGAGCATGACGCTCGTCGGACCGACGAGCGCAAGAAAGGTTTGCAGATCATCGGCGGTCATCGCGCACCTCGAAGGTCTCGGATTCATACGGGGCGCAAAAGCCGTTTTCCCGCTTACAGGCGAGTCCTTCAACGTGCCAGTCTCGGGCAGGCCTTTCGGGCGCCGGGAGATCGAAAACGACCTTGCTACAGCCTGGCGGTATCTCACCGATCCCACTTACCGCAACGAGGGAAAGGTTGAGCTCGTCGCTTCGCCAGTAAGTCGTTCCCTCGACGGGTATCGTTTCGGCCTCATCGTTGCAACGCTCAAAGGTGATCGTCACCGGCTCCCCAGCACCGACAACCGATTGTTTGACGTCCAGCGGTGATAGGTAGGTGAGAGAAGACGGTTGAGGCCCGTCTCCTAATCGGGCTACGCCAACGAGGAGGAGGAAGAGGACGGCGCCGAGCACAACAAGAGCCGCCATAACCGCGCTCCCTAGCTCACGCCAGTAATTGCTCATGTTGCCCGCCTTCTTAGACCTGATTCGCCCTGGATGGCGTCCAGGCGATCCAAGACGCTGCCGTCGGTCATCAGGCGGCGACCCTGATAGCCACGCCCGCGCTCCCTTTGTGAACGGTCGTCGTCCGGTGTACGTACTTAAGGATCTTCATGGGCGGGGGAGCCTCCTCATTTCTTTCTGCGATCCTGATAGAGCTGGCGAGCGACCCAGACCGCGAGGCCGACGCCGATGCTGACGATGAGGATGAGCAAGCGGGTCAGATTGTTGTGTTCTTTCTGCGCCTCCTCCATGCGGAGAAAGCGGCCGTTCTTGAACTCGCGCCAGCCGGTGCGGATTGCGAGGCCGAAGACGGCCACGAAGACGACGCCGATCAGGTTCGGCAAGAGGACGGCCAGGTCGAGGTTGATGCCGTCGAGCATCGCTAGACCTGATTCGCCTGGATGGCGTCGAGGCGATCCATAACCCCACGTATGAGGCTGCGGTCGTCTTCGGGATGCCGCAAGACGTTGGCGAGCTTGGGCCGCCAGCGCCGCGCGCCGGCATCGTCAAAGAGCTCAGTCGCCTCAATGATCGATTCGGTCGAGTCGATCGCGAGCCATGTGTGCTTGCCGTCGGCGTCTTCGGCGACACCGTTGTAAAGGAGGCGCACCGAGTCGCCGGGAAGCCAGCCCGTCGCCGGCAGATAGGCGAGGTCGGCCTCGTATAAGGTAATGGGGTCCTTGTGCTGTGTGAGCCAATACGAGGCGAAATCATAGAGGGCGTTGGCGCTCGCTTGCTCGCCAGCGTCGTCGATCGGCTTAAACGCGCCTTGGGGTAGATCTTTACTCGCGTGCCGTATGCGGTTTGCGAGGTTGAGTCCTCGATATAGTAAGTAAGCTCGGGCTTGATGCTCATAGCGGCCATGATCGCCTCACCGCCGCGCCCCAGCGTATCGTAATCGCGATCCCATCCCATCGTCACGCCTGAATCTGATCCCGCTTTTGTAGACGCAAAAATGCGGTCGGAACCGCCCGGGGTTGTCGCTTGATCAAATTGCTCGGTTTGGCCGGCGTCCGGCGTCCAGCCTCGACGCCAACTACTGCCCGTGCCGAAGTCAAGAGCTAGATCGTCGTCATCACTTGTTACCCCTGCAACCTCTAGAGCTGCAGCTCTAGAGGTTTCAAAGTCGGAGCCGCTGTCTCTGATAGGCGCAATCTGATCGCAATTCTTTAATGCGATCACCGTGAGTCTGAGGTGCGCCGAGACGACGGTTGCCACGACGTTAATAGTGCCTTGTCGCGGCGCTATCAAATAGAAAACGTTGAGCTGTGTGGAAGCGCCGCTGACCTCAAATAGCTGCGTCATTTCTTGGCCGTTAGCGGTCGCGCCCCTAATTACAGCCCTTCTGATGTTTGAGGATTCAAGGAAGGCCAATAACAAGCGGCTTGTGCCCTTGGCGTCGACAGCTACCTCTATGATGCGGGGTCGCCGTCGAGATATTTACCTCCTCGTCCGAGGTTGCCCAATTCTCGATAGCGGGGCGCGGGCCCGGCCTGCTCGTAATCGTATGGGGGCTTGCGCGGTTGGAAAGGCCAAGGTCGAAATATAAACCGCCATCCGTCTTGCCGAACGGCACAACACGGTTAAAGATGCCGGTACCGTCCTCGCGGGCGCGCCGTATGCCAGAGATTAGGCCGAGCTTGGTGTTGTCGTTAATTGCCGGGTGGATTGCGTCGGCGTTCATTAGGACGATGCCCGAGTCGGCCGACGTGTTTTTGATCTCAACATCGCGCACCGTGGCGTTTTCGCGCACGTAGGCATTGGCGATATTGGCGAGCCTCAAATAGGCTGAGAACAACGTTTCATTCTTGAAGGGGTGCGAAACCGTGTTGGTGTAGGTGCCCGTCGCCGTGCGCGTCCAGCCGGAGGTAAGGAGGGCGGTCATTACGGTCGCAACCGTGTCGGCGTCGGCGACGATCGAGTCGTAGGTATTATCCCAAAGGAGCTCGATCGCCGGGCTCGCGCTTGTAACGACGAGCACGCCACCGCGGCCGGGTTGCACTTGCCACTCGCGGCCCTCGAGAATGCCGCGGAATATCTCGCCGTCGCCCTCCCGGTGGAATCGCAGCTCATAGCCTTGCGCGAGGAGCGCAGCGCGCCGGTCGCTCGCCGGCATCGTGAACTGCCAGGAGCCGATGCGGTTGATGCCGAAGGTTCGCTCTAGGCCGCGAATGTTGAAGATCGGCCCAGCGCCCTGGCGCGTGCCGGCGGCGTTGTAGACCCAGGCGTCAAGGCGGGCAAGATCCGGCGCGACCATTTAGGCGAAGGGCGCGTCGAACGCCCACTCCAGGTCAAAGCCACTCGCGCCGGCGCCGGTTACTCTCATGCTATTCGCGCCGGGCTCCAACAGCATAAAGTTGACCTGATTCGCGCCCAGGCTAAAGAGGCTGAAATCGTCAGCATAGCTCGCGCCGTCGTCGGTAGAGAACTCGACCGAGCGCCTACCGCAATCGACCTTCCATTCGTGGTCGATGGCTGTTAGGTCGCGCGTGGTGCTGAACTCGTAGAGGTTGGTTAGATTCTCGAGCTTGAGGTTGGTGCCACCGGAGGCGCCGTCAGAACGGAAGCGGAATACGGCGATGTCTGTCGGGATGTTGCCGTTGTTAGTGATCGTGAAAGTGTCAGGCGAGGTCGTGATGTTATTGCGAGCGGAGTCGTCGGCGGCGCCGTGCCAGTCGGGCTCCCTAAGGAACTCGACGCGCGCTTGTTGCATCTGGACGTCTGTCGTTCGAAAGAGGATGACGGACGGAGAGCGCGCCCGCGCCCAGGCCCAGCGGGTCCCCCCGCCAGCCAGTTCGACGTAGAGCTTGCCGCGGCCGATTCGGCGTAGCTTCGACTTTAGGTCGTCCGTCTCGGTATCTACGGCGGCAGCCGAGGCTTCAAGGATTCGAAATCGGACGATCTCGCGGAAGAGGCTGACGGGCGCCATTGCGCTTTGCAGGGCATCAAACGCCCCGTTCATCCCGGCCACTGGGACAGACGAGAGTTTGAAGTCCCCAGACTCGTCCCACTCGAAGTCCTGGGTCTGGAAGGTGTAGCTAAGACTCGCGTCGCTGTTTTCGAACTTGAGCGGCCGGAGGGGTGTCCCCGACATTAGGCGACTCCCCTAGCGCGGAGCTCCCGCACGAGCGCATAGCCGACGTCGGCGGCGGCCGCCTCGGCCTCGTCGTCGCCGGCCGCGAAGGTGACAGGTCCCTCGAAGTGGACGTGCACCTCGGCGCTTCGTTGGTTGTTGTTCGTCACGGCGCCGCGGGCGTTCTCGCGGGCGGAGACGACGCGCTCACCCCTCTCGAGGAGGTAGTTCCCGGTCTCGGGCACGAAGGACGTCCCGCTATGGAGGCGCGGCAGGCTGATCGAGTCCTGGCTCGGGAGGGGATTCAAGGGTAGATTCGCGACCTTGTTGTAGGCCCTGATCGCCGAGTTTATCGCGCTCTCGACGTGGCCGATGATGCCGTTGAGCAGGCCCTTGATCGCAGCAACGAGGTCGACGATCTGCTCCTTTACGCCGAGGTAGATATTGGCGCCGAGGGAGCGGGCCGCCCTATAAGCATCGCCTGCAAAGCCAAGAATGATCTCAGGAATGTTCCCGAACGCCGACTTGATGCGGCCGACGATGATGTCGAGGAAGCCCGAGGCTATGTCTTTCATCTCGGCCCAGGCCGTCGACCAATCGCCGTGAAAGATGGCCTTAACGAGCGCGACAACGCTCGTTACGACTTCGGCGACGCCGCGGAAGGTCTGGATCCAGCCCTCGATCTGAGTCTTCAGGTTGTCGATCACAAACCGAATGACGGGGAGGAGGAGCTCGAACTCCTTCTTGGCGATACCGATGTAGAGCTGGACGGCCTCGCCGACTGGCTTTAGGGCCTTGCCGATCTTCGGTAGGTCCTCCTCGGTGAACTTCGCGAGCTTCGGCGTCAGCCAGTCCATCGCCTTCAGCATCCCGTCAAAGAGCTTCGTCATGAGGGGCTCGATGGCGACGAGAGCCTTATTTTTTAGGCGAGTAAACTTTTCGCCCATGCCCTCCGTCGCCGCCGCCGTCCGACTGATAACGCCCGAGGCGGCGTCGAAGTCGTCGCCGAGAGCGGTTATCGCTAGGCCGCCCTCGCGGATCGCGTTCGTCATTCGTTGCGCGCCCTCGGCGCCGAAGGCGTCCGTCGCCAGGGAGAGCGCCGCGACGTCCGTCGGGGCGTCGCGGATTATCTCCATCATGTCCGTAAGCCCGCCCTTTAGGTCCTCGACGCCCTCGGCCGCGAGCTTTCGCGTAAAGGAGTTTAGGGCGGGCATAACGCGGGAAACGTCGACGCCCGCTTTATTCAAGTCGCCGAAGAATTTAGCCGACTCCCCAGCGCTTAGGCCGGTATTTTTCAGGATTGGGCCGAAGGTCTGGAGTTGCTTTGTTAGCTTCCCGAGGGGGACGCCGGAGTCCTGGGCGACCTTAAAGAAAATGTCTAGATTGGCTCCGCCCTGGACGGCGTCCAATCCAAAAATGTTCATAGTCTTTCCGACGCCGTCGATAATCGGGCCGGCGTCCTCGCCCAGGGCGCGCGCGGCGTTAAGGGCTTGCTTCGCCAGCTTTTGGAGTGGTTCGCCCGACGCCCCGGTCAAGGTGTTAAAGTCGGCGATCGCCTTCGCCGCCGTTTGCATATCGACGGGGACCTCGGCGAATACGGCCTTAAAATCCTCTTTTAGCGCGTCGAGGGCTTCGCCGGTCGCGCCGGTCCCGACCGCGATCGTCTTAAAGGCGGCGTTAAACTCGCCGCCAAATTTGATCACGGCGGCGCCCAGGCCGACGACGGCGCCGGCGGCCGCCAGGGCAGGGAGCTTTAGCGACTTGAGCTTCCCAGCGAGACCGCCCGCCTCGCCGCCGATCTTCCCGAACATTCCGCCGACTTTGTTCTTACCCTCGACGGCGAGGACGAGCGCAGCCTCGTTACCCATGTCGGCGAGATCCTTGAGCGCGCGCCTCCTGGGCACGGGCGAGGTCGAGGTCGGCCTTCATGAGGAGGCGGGCGTCGAGGATGACTCCCAGCGGGAGGGCGCGATAGTCCGCGTAGTTAGCGATCGCGCCGTGGTCGCGGAGCCAGGTCATCTCTAGGAAGTAAGCGAGGGCTCGGGGATACTCGCCCCGTCCTGGCTCGGCGGTGGAGTACCGGAGGGCGAGCTCGCGGGAGAGCCTTTTCCCTCATCGTCGTCGCGGACCCCCGAGGCTTTCAGGGCCGCGCGGTCGAGCCAAAGGATCGTGTCTGTGTCGAGGCGCCGGATAGTGTCGATCGAGGGAGGCTCGTCGTAACTCCAGGCGAGGACGATCTCGGCCAGGAGGGCGAAGCTAATCTTGATTCGCCCCGCCTCGACGTCGAGGCTCTCCATGTCCGCGCCCATGAGGGGGCGAACCTCGACCCATTGGCCTGGTTCGTGGGGGACTTCTAGACGAATAGCTTTGGTCGGATCTACGAGGGCCATTATGGGCTGCCTCCTTCGAGTAAATCGTCGCGGAGATTCGCGCGACAAAGCCCTTTTACGGCATGGGGAGAGAGTTGTCTCGTCGCTACGGGGTCAGTAGCAGCACGATCACTAGGGTGATATCTGGAGAGAACTGGAGTCTCTAATACCAAACGGGCCAACGGAAACCCCTCGGTTTCGCGTCGGCCCGTTCTGGACAGGCTCGCTAGGGACGCCTAATTAAGACTGGCTTCGATTCTCTACCGTCTTCTTAGGCCTGTCAACGATCCCGGTCCGCATGTCGCGGCCGTTACCAACGACCTGGACCCGCACCCCGCAGCGGCGATTACGACAACGAGTCTTGGCCTGGCCCTGGAATCGGGCCTCCATGACAACCTCGCCACAGGCTGGGCAGTGAAGGACGGGGATCACTGCCTAGCCCTCTAGTTATGCGTCGTAGGTAGCGACGAGGTTCGTCAGAACCGCCTCGAGGAGGTTCGTCCCGTCCGTCGACTCCTGGAGGTTGTAGGTAACAGCCTTCTGCCCGTCCTGCATCTCGAATTCAAAGACGCTCGCCTTCTCATGGACGCCAAGCATCTTTAGATCGAGGGCGCGGACGCCGCTCCCGGCGAGTGATACCTGGACTGCGCACAAGGTCGCGGCCTCAGCTGCCGTCTTCTCGGTCGCCGTCTGGGCACCGACCAGGGCTTTAATCCGCGCGTTGACTGAGACTTCGTCGGGATCGACTGCGTCTAAGATGTAGTCGAGGTCAGTCCGACCGTCCGCGGTCCAGATTGGCTTCTGGCCAGTGTTGATCTCGAGCTCGAATTCTAGGATCTGACTTGAAACCTGGGTTGTGCCAAGGTTCGCCCAGGTCGAGTCTATAAAGAGCGTCGCCAGTGGGGCCGGCGGGATCTCCGGCGTCGGCAGTGTGATCGCCGCCGTGAGGGTCTCCGTCTGGACCCGGCGCGCAACGCCTGAGGCACGGAACGTAAGCGGCTCGCCGTCAACGAAGCGGATGACGAGCTGCTGGACGAGACCGTAGTGCCATGCCTGCTGAATTGGCGTCGAGCCATCAGTAATCAGGCGCTCGAAAGTTAGGGCCGAGAGCGTCGGAATCGCGGCTGGGTTACGTGTATGGGTCCAGACGTAAGGCGATGCGCCGGTCGGGATTGCGTCCTCGTGGATCGCCGCGCCTAGCCAGTTCTGGAGCTGCTCATAGCTGACCGGCCCCTCAGCCGTCCATGAGGTCCAGCGCTTGACCGGCGTTTCAAAGCCGCGGTTCCGCTGCATGAGGCCGCGGACGATGCGGCCGCGGTAGAACTCGTCCTCCGGCACCGGCTGGAAGGACGTGACGAGCATCTTGCTCGTCGTCGCGAGGTCGGTTCCTTTCGTCGCCTCTCGCGCCCACTGGAGCGCCTCAAGGCCGTCGGTGTAAGGCATCTACTCTTCCTCCTGGCCCTCGACTGAAGGGCGCGTCGGCGCCTCGCTCTTGGGCTTGACGTGCTCATAGAGGCCGGACGCCTTCACCGCGGCTGGATTCTGGCCGGCCGCGGTGCAGTAGCGCTCGAAGTCCTCGTCGCTCTCGCACTCGAGCGAGATGCCTGGCAGGGGCTCCTTGCCCTTCTTTTCGCCAACGAATCGGTACATGGTCAGGCTCCTACCAGAGTTGGTTCCGTTACGACGAGATCAACCAGGTACTCGAGCCCGACGTAACCGATGCGGTTGAAGTCGTAGATGGCCGGCTGATCGACCGACTCCTCGCCGCGCAGCTTCGTAAAGAGCTGCGGGTCGTCGAGCTGGATGTTGCGGTCGAGAGTATCCATCGCCTGCTCGTCGAAGGCTGCCGCCACCTGGCCGAGCATCATTGTGTTGGCGCCCGAGCGACCGATCATGACCTGAAGCCGGACCGTGTAGAAGCGCTGGCGCCAGGCGTTTGGGTTCCGCTGCTCCCGCTCGAAGCGCCAGGTGTGTATGACGCAGGGCGTGTCGAGGCCCTTGTTACCGTAGGGCGGGTAAGGGTAAGCCTTGCTGACCTTCCAGATTGTGCCGTCCACGTCAACGCTCAGGCTCTCCTCTAGCTCGACCAGGCGACTCAAAGCGCGGTGCAGAGCGTTCAACTCGACCACCTCGCCTCGATGTCGCGCTTCCAAGCGTTGATCACGCGCCCCTTCATCGAGTTCCACGCCGCCATGATCTTTCGCTGGCGGAAGCTGCCCGTCCGGCGCGGGTAGTTCAGGGTCGACGACAACGATGCGCCGAGTCCGTGCCTCTCTGTCGTGATCGTGTTCCGCTTCGCCCCGAGACCTCTCCCCTGGCGCTCACCCCGCTTCACGAAGCTATCAATTGCTTTGACGCGGCCCGGGTCGGCTAGGAAGGGCCAGCCGAGCTTGCGCTCCAGCTCGGCCAGGCCGCGCACCGAGATTGTGATCGAGGCCATCAGGCGACCACCGGGCCCCGGCTGTAATCGCGCACGAGGTCGCGGAGCGCGGCTCGCGCCTGCGGGACGATCGTCTCGACCCGGTCGAGATCATCGATGCGGCCCGTCGAGTAGGCGGAGTCACCACGCCTCATCGCTGTGAACTCGATGCAAGCGATGAAGATAGCGTCTGGCACGGCTGGCCAGCCCCATTCGGCCGTGACCTGGACCCTGACGCCTTCGGGGAAGCTACCGATCGCCGACTGACTCGTAAGCTCGATCTCCGTCCATGGCCGCGGCTCCGGGTAGTTGGCCGCATCTAGCGGGAGGATGAGGAGGTCGCCGTTCACAAGCGCCGTCTCGTCGGCGAAGCTGCCATCGTCGTCGGTGTCGACGGTGACGACGAGGCCGGTCTGTGTTGCGATGCCGGGGAAGCCGCCCTGGTCAAGGCAAAGCACCGACTCGCCGGTCCCGCGCAGGAGGCGGGCGATCGGCGCGGCGGCGGTGTCCTTCGTGAAGAACCGGCGCATCTTGCGCTCGAAGAGCCGCGATGTCGCCTTGAGGTCGCTCTCCAGAAGGGCAACGTCGCCGTTGCCTGGGTAACGAGCCCGGTAGTTGGCGGCGGTAGCGTAGGGGTCGCTGAGGGCCAAGGACGGTTACTCCTCGCCCTCAGAGGAGTACTCATCCTCTTCGGCCAGGCCCGGTAGCGGCGTCGCCGGAGAGACGCCCGCCTTCTGGAGCGCTTCGAGGATGGCCTTCTTCGGACTGTCTGGCACCTCAACGCTGTGCGCCTGGGCAAGCTCCTTGAGCTCCTGGACGTTAAGCGAGGACAGAGCCTTGGGAGCGGAACCGTCCTCCCGACCGATTAGCCCGTACATCTCGGCTTCGGCGCGAGGGAGGCTACCGCCCCTCCCGACTACGAGGAAGGCAGCGCGCGGGTCGTCCTCAGATACCAGCTCTCCGTCAGCCGTCCGGCAGATGCGCTCGGGCGAAACGTAGACGCCGCCTACTGAGAGACGCTGAAGGTTCTTGATTTCTAGGGCCATGCCGAGGCCCTCCTTTCCCTATTAGGCTTCCCTTGCCCACGTGCCGCGAAGGCTCGTGACGATCCAGCCGTCGACGCCATCCGCGATGAGCTCGCAGTAGTCGCCCTCGGCGTCTGTCGCCGCGGTGTTGACCAAATCCTTGTCGTCGGCAGACGTGATCCTGTTGCCCATGATCTTGTCTGCGGCGACGGGGTCTATCTGCATCCCCGTGGTCGCCGAAACGCTCTTGACCGCGAAGCCAAAGCGGAGGCCCACAGCGGACGCCGGAAGCGTGACTTTCAAATTGACAGCGCCTGCTATCACGGTGAGGCCGTTATCGTCAGCCGTTAGCGTTCGCGCCGCAGTGAGTACTTCGACGTCTCCGCCCCGGGCGAGCGAACCTTCGATTTTGGACATGATTCCCTCTCCTCTCGGATGAGGGGCCGGACATCCGGCCCCTCATCTTGGCGGGCTTAGATACCTGTGACCGTGCAGAACGCCGCAGCGCGGAAGTGAACCATCGCGACCCGAAGACCAGCCCTAATGGTCTGGCGACCATCGAGGAAGTCATCGTTGACGTAGCCCGTTTCCACGGTGAGACCGCGGCGGAGGAAGAGGCCGGAGAACCGGGAGTAGTCACCGACGATTCCCGTGTTCTCGGTAAGAGCCGAGGAGACGATCACCGGAACGCCCCAAATCATCTCGGGGCCGGCCGACGCTGGCGAACCCCAGATGTAGACGCCGTCTGCCGTCGTCAGCAGCCGGACCGTCTGCCAGTCGTTGGGGTGCATGAGGACGACGCTTGGCTCAGCGAATCCGGTGTGCCTGACGAGCGTGATGGCATTGTAGACCGCATCAGGAACAGAGTCAGCGCCCTTTGCCTGCGTCTGGATGCTGCCCTTGTTCATAGTCCCGAGCAGGTTAGGTGTAGATCCGTTGCCCTGGATGATCTGAGGGTCGAGCCGCTGCCGGACCATGAAGCCAAGGCGCTGGTCCAGGTAGGCTGCCACGCCTTCGACGTCCTCGAGCTGCTCGTCGGTCACCGACAGGCTGACACCCACCGACTCGACCTCATCGGACTGCTCCGTGAGGGCCAGCGCGCCTTCCGCGTAAGCGGCGTTCTCGGCACGCTCAGCCGAATTATTCGTAAACGTGGTTTCTTCCATAAATTTTACGAGGTCGCGCCCAGTTGGGAAGGACGGGATGACGTCCGTGATCTCGATGGGTCGCTGCTGGTCGAGCACAACGCGCCCGATGCGGAGGCTTTCAGGCGCCCAGCCGGCGGCCGTGGTAAACGCAGTCTTGGACTCCATGAGCCACCGGGCTGCGTCAGCTTCCTTCAGTTCGCCTTTCGCGTTGCTGTGCACGAGCGCGGCCTTGTAAAAGTCACTCTCGAGGAAGGACTGGCCGAAGCTCTTGTATTCGACCTTTTTGTCGTTCTTGGCGTCCGGCTTCGGGGCGAATCGCTGCGGTTCGGTCGGAGTCCTGCGGGACTCGTCAAGCATCTTCTGGGCGTTGTCACGAGCGTCGGCCAGGGTGTCGAAGGTCTGCACGCGCACGCCGATCTTTGACAGCTCGTCGTTCATCTTGCGGATGTATGTGACCAAGTCCGACCCGGACTTGAAGGACTCAACCCTGACGAGGGTGTGGTCAACGTCCTCACCCGCCTCCTCGAAGACCTTAGCGAGGACCTCGCTTCGCTCTGCGACAGCCTTGCGCGCCTTCTCGGGGCTCAGTGCCTCAATGTCAGCGTCTCGTTCAATCGTTACCTCAAACGGCATGTCTTTCCTCCTACGCCACGCCGAGCGCGGCGCGTAGCTCCTCAGACTGCTGCTTGAGATAGCGCAGCTTGAGGGCGATTAGTTCTGGGTTCTGCTTGTGGCCTGCCTCGACGAGCAGTGCCTTGAGGTCGCCAGCGCTGGTCTCCAACGCATCAACGATCCCTGTTAGCCTCTCGATCCCTGTTAGCCTCTCGACCTCGGCAGTAGAGAGCTCACGGCCCTCCTTGGCGCGGAACTCCGCGCGCGACTTTACTCGATCACCGAACTCGCGAACGTCAGCAAGGATCGCCTCGCCGAACTCGGAGAAGGTGCGCGAGTCGTTGGACTTGATGGCAGTGGTACGGGTGTCGATGCCGGCGCCAGCTAGCACCGGGTCGACGGAGAAGACATCGAGGCCCTCGAGGAAGCGGACGTTCCGACCCTCGAACTGGCCGGAGTGATGCTTCGTGACCTCAAAGACATAGCTCCACTCCTGGAGGGAGCCGAGGTTTTTGACGGTCTGGTAGGTCTGGCGACCGCGGTCGGTGTCGAGAAAGAACTTGCCCTCGACAGCTGCCTCCGACTGTGCGGCACGGATCAGGCCCTTGCCGATCGGCAGCTCGCGCATGTTGTGGCCGTAGGAGCCGATGACGACTTCGGCACTGTCCTTGAACGCGCCGGCTACCGTGACGGTCGCCATCGTGGTCGACGACGCCAAGGGTAGCGAAGACGGCCTTGAAGGAGCCTTCCTCGTCGGCCTTGAGGTCTAGGTGGAGTGCTTTGCGCTCTAGCTCAGACAAGACAAAAGCCCCCAACGCACTATTCGCGTTAGGGGCTCTCGGTAGTCCGCCCGAAGACGGAGACCTTTGGTCTCCCTAGTTCAACCTTTATTATTTGCTTACGAGAGTACGCTTGTCAATGTGTCCGTGCTCTGTCGCTGTCGCCTTCCAGCCAACAATCCGTCCGTCTTTGATGTCGAGGACGAAGTTGCCCGTCTGGCCCGACTTCAGGAAGGCTTCGAGGCGATCAGCCAAGTTCTGCGGCAGCTCCATCACTCCTCCGTAAGGCCCTCGATCATCGCCGGATCGCCGCCGAAGATCTCCCAGGCTCGGTCTTGCGACACGCCGGCGTTCACAAGTGCAGCGACAGCGTTGGCCTGGGCCACAATCGCCTCGGCGTGTTGTCGCTGCATCCTCAGCTTCCGTTCCCCTTCTGTAGAGAGCGAGAGCTGGGAGTAAACCGTCTCGCCTTCCCCGAATGGGGGCTCGTCCTCCTGAGCAAGGATGCGCTCAATCGACGTTGAACCTTGCATCAGCCGCGACCGCTGAATCTCCGCCCTTTCCTTCGGCGCTGCGGAGAGCAAGGAGTCGAAGCGGTAACGGACCTGGAGCTCCGGATCGACCCACTTCGTGATGTACTTCTCAGCGCCGGCTTGGCGACGCTGGACAATCGGCCGCAGGGTGAACCGCTCGAGCCCTGGCGAGAACTCAGCGATGCCGGTCCCCCAGGTTGAGGGCTTGTCGACCATGCCGGCGACCGTCGGCGGCACTCGCCACATCGCCAGCAGGACCTTGAAGACCTGCTCGTTCTGGGCAACGAACTCGGCATCCGCCATGCTCATCGACAGTCGCTCGAGCTTGAGGTCTTTGCCGCCAAGGACGGCGACGCCGCCAGCGCGGCCGCTACCGCCATGCAGCCGCTCCAAGCGTCGCGAGAGCTGCTCGGCGGTTTCCTCATCAACGGTCTCGTCCGCCGTCAGCACAGCCGAGGGCTGGAGGCCACGACCCATCAGCCGTGCCGCTGTCTCCTCATAGGCCAGCGACAGGCCGGCCATCTCCGCCGCCATCCGTACCGGAGAGACAGGCTCGAGCTTGCCAGGCAGCGTGTAGAGCGGAACGTAGGAGAACTCGGGCCGCTGCCCGGGCCGGTTGAAGAGCTCGCCTTGGCCGGTCGAGCTGAGCTTTAGGCCCATGTCCTCGAGACGCTCGAGACTGACGGCGGCCGGGTCGAGTGGCCAACGGACCTCAAGATCGCCGCCGTTCGTCCAGCCGAGCATGGTGTAGGAGGTGCCCCAGAGCGTCATGCTCAGCGTCTCGGTCGCATCCAGGCCCATTCGCGTCTGGTCCGGATTCGGGTCTCCCCAAAAAGCCTTCAGTGAGGAGGGCTCGAGCGTCCGTCGTTCCCTGTCGTCCTTCTTAACGATCTTCATGGTGGGCGACGAAATCTCGTCGGCAAGGACGGTGTTGGCGATCCAGATCGCCGCAACGCGAAGAGACCCGGCCTCGTCGATCGCTTGGCCTGATTTCGTCGCTTCTCCCCCGACGTGCGACGTGAGCCCGTTGACCCCACTGAACGCAGGGAAGGGACTAGCGAGCTTGATGATGTTGAATGCCTTTGCGATCGCTGGCATCAAGAGCCTCCTTGGTTGGCTACGAGAATCAGGTAGGCGCCGCCGACCAAGAAGCTCAGAGGTGGTGCAATTAACCAGGCCGCGACGGCAAGCAGCCCGACGCCGGCGATCTCTGCCGACCAGCGCGCCGTGCTCTTCCTGGTAAGCAACCTCAGGGCTCGCTTCATGCCTTGGCCTCTCCTGGGATGAAGAGAGAGATGCCCCTCGACCGTTCCCGCTTCTTGTTCTCTGGCAGCGCCAGGTACATTCGCATCAGCATCCGCGCCCCGATCATGCAGACGGCCAGGTCGATCTTTCTCGACGACATCGTTGATTCCTTGGCGATCGAGACGCCGAAGTTGTTAGGACGCCGGTGGGCGTTCGAGACATGCTGACGCAGGAGCAAATTACCATCCTGGATGAAGCTGCGCTCCTGGACGTCGGTCAGCGTCCGCTCGCAGGCTTCGGTGAAGAGCTTGACGCGCGCCGTGTTCCGCATATCCCACATCGTGCCATGGCGCGTGGGCCCCGACTCCGCTGCCCAGAGGCAGAGCCTCGCCGGGTCGGGCCCATCGCCGCCGAAGCCGCGGCTCCAGCCGTCGATGTAGGCGTCCCAGTAGCGCTCGCCAGACTCGTCTTCGCCAGCGCCCGGGTCGCAGAAGAGAGCGAGGACGTCGTACTGCTCGAAGTCTAGCCTCACGACGTTGTCGACTTGGTCGCGCGGCACCATCCAGCCGGGAGCATTCGGCGGCCGCTGCCAGCAGCCCCGGGAGAAGATGGCCCCGTCCGAGATGCGACATGCCGCGAGGCCGGTGGCGTCGTTGGATTTGGAACCGTCGAAGAACTCCACGATCTGGTCGCCGGACTCTAGCTGCACGTCCTGAGCGCAGAGGTCCCACTGCTGAGGCGTCAGCCAGGAGTCCTCAGCCGCCGTGATCTGGTTGTACCACTTTCGCCGCGACTCGCTTGGCGGCGTGTCCTCGTCGAGGATGTCCTTGACGATCGCGCTCGTTTGCAGCCAGATCGCATCTCCGCGGATGCTCGGCACCACGAGCGGAGCCGCCTCGGCGCTCAATGGTGCCTCTGGAGCCGCCTCGAGAGAGTCGTAGAGGATGCCGCTCGCCAAGCTGCTGCCGGCATTGCTCTTCTCCCATGTCTCGCGCCGTCGCTCGGCAAGAGAGTCCTCGCCCGGGATGTAGGCGTTGGTGATCGCGAGGGACCGCGCGCCGGCGTCGGACGCCTTGGTCAGGTTGCCCCCGGATGGTGTTCCACATCTCGTGGCCATCGTTCGCCTTGTACCACCGCCAGGTCTCATTGAGCAGCTCGAAGGTGATGCGGTTGCCCTCCATCGTCGTCGGCGACGACGTATGAGCATGGAGGAAGCGCGTCCCGCCGAGGGCGTAGACCTGCTCTTTGCCGATCTGGAGCTGGAAGCGCGCCTTTGCTTCATCCGTGAAGAGCCCAGGAAGGAGCCGCATCGTGTTCTTGGTCTGCTCTAGGCTGACGGCACAGGTCTGAATCCACGCCTGCTGATTGTCGGCCGCAACGACTTCCCCTTGATCGAACTCCTCAAACCTGCAAGGGCCGAGGAGCTCCAGCGCGGAGAGGCAGGCGCCGAGTGGATCCTTGCCCCATCCCTTGAGGCGCTGGAGGACGCCGTCGCGGTAGATGAAGTTGCCGTCCTCGTCGAGCGCTCCCCACCATAGGAGGAACCGGGCCTGCTCGAGCGTGAACCGCCAGGGCTCGTCCGTCGAGTGCTGGAGCCATGTCCCGCACCAACCGAACTGGTCCCAGCCAAGCGTGCGCTCGGGCAGTAGCCAGTAGCCGTTCGGGGTCAGCTGCCAGGTCGGGCCGATTTTTACCGGCTCGTAAGCCCAGTCGCGCTCGTCAGGCTTCCGCGCCAGCGCCTCCCGGTATTCGTCGATGATGCGCTCGTGCGATTCGTACTCCCGCATCGTGTCGCGCGTCGCGACTGCCCTGGCCATCAGGCCCTCCGTCCCCATCGCGTATGCGCCGCTTCGCGCGCAGCAGTCTCAGTCTCAGTCGCGTCGCGGTTCTTGCTCGGCTCGACATCGGTGAGCTTGATCTGCTTGAGCAGTCCGGCCAGGGCCATCCGGTGCTGGCGAAGCTCACCGATAAGCGGGTGCGAGACGGCCTGGCCCATGCTGCCTCGTGTCGTCAGCTTTCGCTTGTCCTTCGGCAGCGCCGACTGCATCTGCTCGATTAGGTCGATCTCCCGACAAGCGTCCTCGAGGAGCCGCCGCTCGTCGGGCCGCAGCTGGTAGACAGCGTTGACCTCGCCCCAGAGCCGGAGAGCTTCGGTGCCGAGCACGGGAGGAGTGTCAGGCATTTTCAAAACACCTAGAATCGGCACGCAGGTTGTCAGATTGGTCGCGAGCGCCGCCGAGGTCAGGACGCTCTAGACTTTTGACCGGCCCTACCCGCGCGCCGGGATGCGGCTCGGGCTCGCGCTTGCGCTGCGGACGGCCAGCGAGAGCCTGTTCGCGGCGTCGGCGCTCGTTGCAGGGCTTGCAAGCCGCAACGAGGTTGCTGTCGTCGTCTGTTCCTCCTGCGGTGACGGCTACGACGTGGTCCAGCGCCTGGGCCACCCACCCACCCACCCCCACCCCCCCCACCTGCATCTGCCGCCGTCTCACTCGAAGATGCGGTCGCGCAGCCGCTGACGCTCCCAGCCGGAGCCAGCTACCTCGCGGCGAGGACGTCCGCGGGTCCAGGGGGGCCGGGTCATGCGAGGGCCCCCTCCCTCATCTGCTGAATCGCCTTCTCGACCTGCTCTCCGCAATCACCGCACAGGACCTCGCGGCGTTGGGAGGGCCACCGTGACTCGCCCCCCCCTCGACACGGAGGAGGTAGTAGCGTGGGGCCCCGGTCTCGAGGAGACGCCGGCAGCGAGCGCACGTCGTGGTGACCACCCTACCCACGATCCGGCCCCAGAGACTTGATTACTAAGGCGGCCTTGCTCCGTGCCTGAGCTTCATCCCCACCATCAACCGGCACCTTGAAGCCGTGGCCATCCGGTCTTTGACGAACGAGATAGAACGTGAACTCTTCATCGGGCTCACGCGCCTCAATCCAGACTCCTGCAGCTAGAACTGCCGACTCAAAGGCGGCAAGGCCGGCGTTGCGCTTAGGCATCCCGAATCTCCCGCAGCCAACTGCGCGATAGACGACGCCAGAAGCGATGGCGCAGGTCCTTCCAGAAGGCCGTCCTTCCCGCCTTCCGGTTGTGCCCGTCGTAGAGCAGCGCCTTCTTGTCCTCCCGACTGTTCATGCGGTGAGGGGTTGCCTGCATCACGCCACCTTCTTATTGCTGGGGCAGTCGCGGACTAGGCCCTTGTCATCCAGGCCGTGCATTTTGTCGATAGGCTGGCCGCACTTGTTGCAGATGCCGCTGAAGCGCACCGTGTTGAACCAGCGCATGCAGTTCTGGCAGACGCAGTTGGTGGAATGGTTCATGAGTGGCCCAGCTGAGCCAAGACCTGGGCTTGCTCAACTCCCTTCCGGATCCTCACGAGCACCTCATCGACCTCGTCCATATCGAGGGCCAGCACTTCTTCTTCCGTGAGATCCGTGCGAGCTAGCAGGAGCGCGACCATGTTCCTCGGGTCCGGGTCAGGCTCAGATAGCGCTCTGACAAGAACCAAGAGACCAAGCGTCGGCGGGCGGGTCGAGTACACGATCTCTCTCAGAGGAAGCCGGCCTCCGTCACCCTCACGACACCTTCCCAGAGCGGGCGAGTCGTGCCCGGGTCCGTCTTCCAGATGGTGCCGTAATAGCTGCCCGGGTTCTCGCTCGACGTATCCACCGCCACGTAGGCGACCTGGAGCCGGCCCCTGTTCGCCACCGTGCTCTGCGTCGGTATCGTCACGTCGCCGCTGGGGAACTCGATGATCGCCGTCGCGTCGCCGCGCTTCGCGAGGACCTCGCCTGCGATGGTGTAGCCGGTGAGGTCCTGGAGCTTCTTACCGATGTCCCCAGCCTTGAGAGGGCCAACCGCAGCCGGGTCGATGGCTAGTGAGATGCCTCCAGCAAGACAGGCGCCGTCGACCTGGATGCGGATGTTCTCTCCGAAGAGCAGGACGTCGTTATCTGCTAGGTCGGGGGATCCGGCTTGATTGTTAACGTGGCAGCACTCGCCGCGGCGTCAGCAGTGAGGACGACCTGAACAGGGCGACCGTTGCCATCTGACTCGAAAGAGGCAACAGAGCCCAAGACACCGGGAACCGTTTGAGCGCCGATGAGCGCCGCCTTGGCCGGCGCGATTAGGGAGCCGAGGACGCCGGTGAATTCAGGGCCGCCAGCCTGTGAGCCGACCAGGGCGGTCTTCACGTAGGCGACTGTGGAGGCGAGTACGCCGGGAACAGTCTGTGCGCCGACGAACGCGCTCTTGATGCTGGCAACCTTTGAGGCGAGAGCGCCAGGGTGAGTCTGGGCACCAACGAGCGAGTCCTTGACCGGCGCGGCCGTAGAGTCGAGAACGCCGGCGTAGGTCTTGGCACCTACCAGTGACGCCTTTACGGGCGCGGCTGTAGAATCAATATCGCCCTTTGGAAGCATCGCGCCTACCAGGGCGCTCTTGATGCTGGCAATCTTCGATGTGAGGACGCCGGGGTCGGTCTGGGCGCCTACGAGAGCAGCCTTTACCTCTGCGATGAGTGAGGCAATGTCGCCAGAGAAACCCGAGGAGCCCGTGATCTCGACGGCGTTGCCCGCATTGCAGAAGTTATCGTTGAGGTCATCGTTCGACCAAATCGGCAGAAACAGGCCATCTTCGCCGCTCTGGGGGCCGAGGTCGCAGCGGACGGAGCGGTTGTCGTCGCCCGTCTCGCCCATTGCTTGCTGAGTACCCCAAGAGGTGCCGCCGTTGTTACTGATCTTGTGGTAGCACTTGACAGTGGAGTGAGCCGACTCAGAACCATCATCGCTGCCGTTATAAGCCACGTAGAGATCGCCAGTGTTGCGGTCGCAGAAGACGCAGCAATCCTCTATGTCATCGAAGTTGCCAACGACATCTGTTTTCGCTGTCCAGCCGCCGCTATCCCAAACGCCGCACTCAAGGTCGGCCGTTGCCGCGTCGTGGTCGTTCCAATAGACAACAAAGAGGTCGCCATTGTCGTCAATCGTGCCGTGGAAGCCAAGATGGTTATTATGTCCATTGACCGAGGCGTCGATAGAAGTCTCTGCCCATGAATCAGCACTGTCGTCGTAAACCTTCATCGACAATGCGCCAGCAGAATCGTCGTAGTAGATCAGGTAGCCGTCCGCGTCGTCAGCCTCGTTGCCAGGATAGCCCAGGAACCAGTCGCTGGAGGAGGCTTCTACTGGGTCGGCCCTACTCGTCCAGTTCAGGCCCCCATCCGTAGAGCGATAGTGCCCCGACTCGCCACCATTATTGAGTTGGAAAGACAATGTGGAGGTTCCCCGCCTTGTCTTTCCAGATAGTCGGACAGTCAGCAGGGTGGTTCTGGGAGCCGTTGACCGTCGCTCCATCGAAAACCTGTTTCTTTGTGGAGAGAGCATCCGAGTCGTCTGGGTCAAGGTTAATGTACCAAACGTCATCGGTGTCTGACTCCAGGATCGCCATGTGGATGAGGTTGCCGGTATCGCCAGGCGTCCACTTGTCGTACCAGACATCGAAGCGGCGGACGAAGTCCTCGTTCTGGATGTTGACTTTGGAGCCCCAATTAGCACCGCCATCGGTGGTCTTGTTGTAGCTCATGTGGGACGTGCCGTCGTAGGCGTACGAGTACGCCGTCAACTTGTCCGCAAGCTGAACTACGTCGCGATGACGGTAGTTGTAGTGACGGTTGTTGCCGTCAGCTCGGACTGTTACGTCGGCCATCTAGGGCGCGAAGTGTCCTAACAGTCCGTGGATAAGGTCGCCGTCAACATCGTCTAGGAGGCGAGGGATGAGCCGGGCCATGCTCTTCTCGTCAGGTGTTGCGGCGGGGTCGGCGCGCACCGCTTCTGCATGCTTGCGGAAGTGGACGGAGAACTCATCCGTGACGCCCTTATAGAGGTCGTCGGACTCCTGCTCGCTGTGCGTTGCCCTTAGATTGGCGTGAGCCTGACTTGGCATTATCTGAGCCCTCCGTCACCCGTAGATGGCGGCAAGATGGGCGCGACCAGTGAGCCGGTCGGGTCTTGGCCCAACGCCTGCCACTCGGCGAACGTCTTGCCACCCAACCAGCGCCAGTGCTTGCTCGCGTCGCCGGAGTAGGTGTTGCCGTCAAAGAAGATGTTGGTGAGCGTGAAGAACTCGTTCTCACCCAGGACGCCGCCCTGATGGAAGACGGACGCCTCGCTGTGGCTACCAAGGAAGGTGAAGTCGTTGTTCAGGACGCGGATGTTCTCGCCCGGCCAGTCGGGTCCGCGGTTCTGCTGGTAGATGAAGAGGCCGCCAGCTCGCGGCAAGTCCGGCGAGAGCCTGTACCTTGGCGTCCATTCCTTAGTCCTCCATAGGGGGCCCAGCGCCCATCAAACCTAGCCCGCCCCGCCATAATTGCTAACCCGCCTCACACCGGCACTCCGTTGTGCGATGACTCGCGCACCTTCCGCCCGTCGTCGTGCAGTACCTCGAGGCCTTCAGGAACCGGGCGCGGGCGATGGCCGCAGCTCGTACAGAAGCGCCCAGGATCTAGGGAATCGCCGTCGTATACCATCTGCCCCTTACAGCGCGAGCAGATGCCAAAGCAGGCTTCCTTGTGAGCCTTGGATTGGTGGTGGTTGCCGCACTTCTTGCAGATGAAACGGTTGATGTCCTGGCTGGTCACGGTGCCGCCGCTACCAAGGCCGGTCAGGACGGCGATGGCGCGATTGACCTTGGCGCGTTGGCTCTTGCGCCGGGCGCTCTCCTCGTTGGTTAGCTTCTCGCGGCGTTCAACGAAGGCGAGGGTCTCGCGGCAGGCGTCGACCAGCTGGTCGAAGGGATCTGGTGTTGCGCCGTTGGCCATGCGGGGGTGACCTCTTGCTACGAATTTTGCTACGAATAGACCATGCGTTCGCTACGCCTGCCTACGCTGAGGAAGGTGTCGCTAGCTTCGGAAGGTGTCTTGTTGGGTCGCGTTGAGAGTGGCTGAGGAGCCCGAATCAGGTTCCTAAACCGCGTGTCGCAGGTTCGAGTCCTGCCAGGGGTACCACCTTAGATTCGCCGACGCTAGGCTTCGGCCGCCTCCGCCCTCGACTTCGGAGCCTGATTCACCGCCTCGAAGCCCTGCCCTGAACCCGACCCGACTTAGCCGCCAGCTTACTATAGGAGCAGTCGGCCGGCGCTCCCGGTTTTCGAGCTCTGGAAGGCCCCTCTTCGGACGGTAGCAACGAGCACAGGAGGCTCCCATGGCATCGCTAAGGCAGCAACTGGTCACCGGCAACCAGATCTTCGCGCAGCATCAGGTCCTCGACGCCTACGGGCACTTCAGCGTTCGCGACCCGGAGCGGCCGGAGGAGTTCATCATGGGGCGGGCGAGGGCGCCGGAGCTGATGACGGAGGCCGACCTCATGAGCTTCAACCTGGCGGGCGAGCCGCTGAGGGGCGACACGCGCGCGCCTTACAGCGAGCGCTTCATCCACGCCGCCGCCTACGAGGCGCGGCCGGAGGTCCAGGCCGTCTGCCACAGCCATACGCCCTCGATCATCCCCTTCGGTGTGACGGACATGCCGTTGCGGCCGATTCAGCATCTGGGCAGCGCGATCGGCGAGACGGTACCCGTTTGGGACATCGCCGCGGAGTTCGGCGACACGAACATGCTGGTCGTGAACCTGGCGCAGGGCCGCTCATTGGCGAAGACGCTCGGCGGCGGCACGCTGGCGTTGATGCGCGGACACGGCTGCGTCTTCGTCGGCCGGTCGATCCCGGAGGTAACACGAACCGGCATCTACATGGATATCAACGCCCGCAATCAGACGACCGCTCACCTGCTCAGCGGCGGCAAGGTGCGCTACCTGAGCGAGGGCGAGATGCGGCTGCGTCGCAGCCAACCCGGCGGTCCGCCGGCTCAGGAGCCACCGCAGGCCGCCGCCGGCGGCGGCCGCGAATGGGAGGCCTGGTGCGCCCAGGTCGGTATGCTCGAGGAAGGGTAGGCGTCGGCGCCGACGCAGCTCCCGACGCTACGACGAGAGGGTCGGCGCCGCGCCGACCCTCTCCATCAGACGGCGTAACGGGTGAGATCGGCAATGCCGGCGGCGGCGAAGGCGTCGCGACGCTCGGCGCACTTGTTGCAGGCGCCGCAGTGGCGACCGCCCTGCGCTTGCATGCAGCTGAGGCTGAGGCCGAGGGGCAGGTCGGCGTGGCGCCGGATCAGCTCGTCCTTATGCAAGCCGCGATAGGGCGCGACGATCGCCAGCGGGAAGTCGAGGGCGGCGCTGAGAAGCGTCGCGTAATCGGCGAAGAAACGGGGCGTCGCATCCGGGAACGGGTTCTCGTCCAGGGAGCCGATGGCGATCGTCGGGACGGCGTGAGTGCTGCACCAGACCGCGGCCAGACCGATCAGCAAGACGTTACGCCCCGGCAGGTAGACGGCGTTCGCCAGCGACGCCGCGTCGGGCACGTCGACGCCGGTCGTACTCCAGTGGTCGCCGTAGAGCGGCCCCACCGGCAGCGAGAGGCTGACTAGAGGTCGCAGGTTCGGCCGGTCGAGGGCGGCGAGATAGGCGTCGAGGGCGGCGCGCTCGGTGTCCTCCCAGATCAGGCCGCAAGCTACGTAGACGGGAAAGACCTCGGCGCTCTCGGCAAGGTCGGCGATGAGGACGGCGCTGTCGAGGCCGCCCGAGGCGAGGACCGCTACTCGCTCCACGCCGCGTCGCTGCGGTAGGTCGCCCGGCTGGTCGCGGTCTCCCAGAGGCGGACCTCGCTGAGGTTCAGGCCCCTATCCCGCGCCGCCTCGCTGATCAGGCGGGCGAGGTTCTCCGCCGTCGGACTCGCGTCCATCAGAAAGATGGGCTCGCCGAGCTCGACGAGGACGGGCGTCAACGGGTCGTCCTTCGCGAGGATCATGCGGTGGTCGAGGTTCTCGTTCACCCAGGTGCGGACGATCTCGTTCAGGTCGCCGAAGTCGACGACCATGCCGAGCTGGTCGAGGGCGTCCGTCGCGACATCGATCTCCAGGAGGCCGTTGTGGCCGTGGAGATGACGACACTTGCCCTGGTGCCCGACGATGCGGTGGCCGTAGGAGAACTCGATGACCTTCGTGACCTCGTAGCGCTGCACTTCGACCACCTTGCTAGGACGTTGCCGCTTCGAGCAGGCCGGGGCCGACGATATGGCGGCCGGAGTCCACCCGGAGCGTCTCGCCGGTAATCGTCTCGCTCTTGAGGAGGGTGGCGATCAGCTCACTGATCTCGTCCGCCGCCGAGGGGCGGTGCAGAGGCGCCTGAGCGAGGGCCTCGGCCCACTCGGCCTCGCTGACCTCCGGCGGCCGCGCAGTCGGTCCCGGCAGGATCGCGTTGACGAGGATGCCCTGCGGCGCCAGCTCCAGGGCGAAGGCGCGGGTCATGAAGTGGATCGCGGCCTTGGCCGTGAGGTAGGGCAGGAAGTCGCGGTAAGGAGTCTCGGCCGCGGCCCAGTCGCCGAAGAAGATCAGGTGGCCGCGAGTCGGCCCCGGCCGCGATAGCATCGCCCGCGAGGCGTGGAGGGCGAGGAGGTAGTTGCCCTTCGCAATCGCCATGCCGCGGTCCCAGGCCGCCTCATCGAGGTCCTCGAAGGGCGCTCGCGGGTAGTCGGCGGCGAGGTTGAGGCAGATCGAGAGGTCGCCCAGGCTCTCGCGCGCCTCCGTCACCGCCCGCGCGACGTCGGCCTCGACGCCAAGGTCGGCCTGGAGAACGATGGACCGCTCGGCGAGGGGCCGGACCCGGTCCAGGAGCTGCTGCGCTTCGTCCTTGGAGCGGCGGTAGACGATCGCCAGGTTGACGCCGTCCGCCGAGAGCCGCTCGGCGACGACGGCGCCGACGCGGCGCGCGCCGACGATAATCGCTCCCCTGCCTCTTAGATCGAGCAAGACCGGCCCCGCTTTCGAAGAGTCATCTTAGTATAGGACGCGCCCGCCGCTAGCGGCAGGCTGGTCTGATAGGCTTAGGCGAATCGCGGCGTAACGACGCGGAGAGGCGGATCGATGGCGGACGGCGCTCCCTGGTACGAGACCTTCTTCGACGCCGACTACCTCCGCGTCTACGACCGCCAGTTCACCCAGGAGCGGGCCGAGAGGGAGGTCGCCTTCGCGGAGCGCGCTGTCGGCCTGGCGCCGGCCAGCTCCCTGCTCGACCTCTGCTGCGGCCAGGGTCGCCACGCCGTCCTCTTCGCCGGCCGCGGTCACGAAGTCACGGCCCAGGACCTGAGCCCGGAGTACATCGATCTCGCCGGCCGGGCAGCCGCGGCGGCCGGCGTGAGCCTCCGGACGGTAGCCGCCGACATGCGCGCCATCCCCTTCGAGGGCGAGTTCGACGCTATCGTGAACATGTTCACCTCCTTCGGTTATTTGGAAACCGAAGCCGAGGACCGCAAAGCGCTGGACGCAATTGCCCGCGCCCTGAAGCCGGGCGGGCGCCTGCTCCTCGACCTCGTGAACCGGGAGTGAGTCGTCGACAACTACATCCAGAACGACTGGCACAGCGGCGACGACGGCGCCCTCTACCTGGAGCATCGCGAGCTCGACCTGGTCACGAGCCGCAACCACGTGACCTTCACGGCGATCGCGCCGGACGGCGGCCGCAAGGAGCTGGCCGGCCACCACGTCCGGCTCTACACGCTGACGGAGCTCATCGGTCTGCTGGCGGGCGCCGGCCTCGACTTCGGCGCCGTCTACGGCGGCTTCGAGGCGGAGACTTACGCGATCACGACCCGCCGGATGATCGTCGTCGCCCGCAAACGATAGGCGAGCGGCGCCGCTCTAGCGGCCGCTGCGAACCAGTGCCACGCCGACGAACAGGGCCAGGACTCCCATCACCCTGACGAAGCTGATCCGGTGCACGTCAAAGCCGAAGGCGCCGAAATGGTCGAGGCCGACCGAGCCGAGCAGGGTGCCAGCCGTCACCGCGCTGGCGAAGAGGGCGATGCCGATGCGCGGCACGAGGATGCCAGCGGCCATGAGATAGCTGAACCCGAAGAGCCCGGTTATCGCGAGATAAGGGCTGAGGCCGCGCAGCGAGATCCCGAGGGCGATACCGGCGCCGATACCGATGGCGCCGAAGACGAAGAGGTTATCGAAGGGCGACGGCAGCTCGGGACGGTCGGCGCGCAGCGACCGGATGGCGAAGATCAGGCCGACGCCGCCGATCGTCGCGAGCAGGGAGATCCAGGTCGCTTCCATGGGGCCGCGCAGCCGGCCGATGTTGGCGACCATGCCAACCTGGACGGCGGAGCCAAGCCCGATGAGGAGCGCGACGGCGATATAGAGGAGCTGCGCCATGCTGGAGAGCGTAGGGCTCTGCTTGGCTGACCGCAATACGCGGCCGGCCGCTCCCCCGCCGCCCTCCTCCGAAAGCTACGGGTAGGGCTTGGGCAGGGCAGCCCGTAGCGTTATCTTCGATGCATGGCAGCGCAGGAAGGGGCGCCTCTCTGCCCGCGGTGCGGCGCTTACTGGGCCTGCGACTGCGAGCCGATGGACGCGGCCGCGGCGAGCCCGGAGGACGACGGCTGTGAGCACGACTGGGGCGAGGTCGTTGGCGTCGACCTCGAGCGCGAGGCCTACCCGGAGGGCGTGCGGGTCGTCATCTGCCGTCGCTGCGGCCTCTACGCCGTCCGCAGCGACGGCTAGCCCGCCGGCTCGGACGGCTCCGTCTCGGGTGGCTCGACGCCGTGCTCTTTCCCCAGGATCAGCGGCGCCGGGCTCTCGTCCCAGGCGTCCCAGGCATCCTGCCAGTGGCTGTGGTCGATGAGCCGCCGGATCGCGTCCTTGATCTGATCGACGTCGCAGGCAAGGACGTCGCGCCGGTTGAACGCCGGCGTCTGCTCAACGGCGGCGAGGGACCATTCGATGAGGCCGCGCTCGGCGCTGATGCTGACGATCAGGCTGCGCTCCGGGGGCGAGCCGCGCCAGCGAAGGTCGAGGCGGACGGGGAGTGAGGCGCTTGCCACCGCCGGCGCCGTGTAGTGGAAGTGGCCGTGACCCGCCCGCGTCGTGAGCTGAAACAGGGAGTCGATCTCGCGCAGGAGCTCGTGGGCGCGGGCCAGGCGCTGCAGGGCGAGGCGGCCGCGCTCGCTCTGCTTCTGGAGAAGCGCCGTGGCGTCGGCTTCGATCAGCCGCTGGACCTCGCGGACCCAGTCGCCCGTCCCCAGGACGTCCCGCCGTCTGCCATCCGTTGGCCGCTGTTTCCTCGCGCCGTGATCTCGGACCATTGCTCTCCGAGGATTTTACCGCGATCCGGCAGGCGCCGAGCAGGCCGAAGCCGCGCCGGCAGTTAACGGACCGCTAATGAACATTTAGCGCCGGCCTCTTCCTTCGTGGCGGCGCCGGCAGGGTACGATGATAGCTAGTGATTAGCGTTGCCTGGCTGCACCGACTCGGCCTGCCCTTGACCGCCCTCGGCGGCGGCGTCCTCGGCGTCCTGATGGTGCTGCTCTACCTGAGCCTCGGCCCGCCGGCGGGCCGGCTCTCGGAGACGGACATCGCTCGCGTCGCCCAAGCGCGGATCGACGCGATCACGCCGGCGCCGCCGGTCGAGCCGGCGATCTACGCGGCGCTGCGGCCCTCGGTGGTCACGATAACCAAGACAGCGGACGGGCCCGGACGCGGCCGCGACGTCGGCAGCGGCGTCGTCATCGACCGCGACGGCAGCATTCTGACGGCCTTTCACGTCGTCGCCGGCGCCGAGTCGGTGACCGTGCGCTTCCACGACGGCTCGACGACGACCGGCACGGTCAGCCAGGAGGTGCCGGAGCGCGACCTCGCCGTCGTCGCCGTCGGCCGCCTGCCGGCGGGAGTCGAGCCGGCCGTGCTCAGCGGCGGCATCCGCCAGGGCGATCCGGTCCTCGCGATCGGGGCGCCCTTCGGGCTCGAGGGCAGCGTCAGCCGCGGCGTCGTCAGCGCCCTCGGCCGGACCTTCGTCGTCGAGAAGACGGGGCAGGTGCTCGAAGACATGATCCAGTTCGACGCCGCTGTGAACCCGGGGAGCTCCGGCGGCCCGCTCGTCGACGGCAACGGGCGGGTGGTCGGCATCGTCAGCGGCATCATCAACCCGACCAGCGACAGCGTCTTCGTCGGCCTCGGCTTCGCCGTGCCGATCGAATCCGGCGGCGGCATCCTGGCGCCGTTCGACTAGACAGCGCTCCCAGAATCCCAGCGCGGAGGAGTCCCATGGTCAGCCAGCCAAGCGTTGAAGAGCCGGTGCCGAGCCCCGTCCTGGAGCAGATGCTCTTCGAGATCAAGAAGGTCATCGTCGGCCAGGAGAAGCTCCTCGAGCGGATCATCGTCGCCCTTCTCGCGCGGGGTCACGTCCTCGTTGAGGGCGTGCCGGGCCTGGCAAAGACACTCGCCATCCGCAGCGTTGCCCAGGTGGTCGGTGGCGAGTTCAACCGCATCCAGTTCACGCCCGACCTCGTGCCGGCCGACCTGATCGGGACGCGGATCTTCAACCAGCGGTCCGGCGAGTTCACGACCGCCCTCGGCCCCGTCTTCACGAACCTCCTCCTGGCCGACGAGATCAACCGGGCGCCGGCGAAGGTTCAGTCCGCCCTCCTGGAGGTGATGCAGGAGCACCAGGTGACGATCGGCCGTGAGACCCACCGCGTGCCCGACCCCTTCCTCGTGCTGGCGACTCAGAACCCAATCGAGACCGAGGGCACCTACGCGCTGCCGGAGGCTCAGGTCGACCGCTTCATGCTCAAGGTGCTGGTCGACTACCCGAGCGACCGAGAGGAGCTGGTCATCGTCCAGCGGACGACGGCGGGTCTGCCGGAGCCGCGCCAGATGATCTCGACCGAGGATCTGCTGAAGCTCCAGGCGCGGGCGGACGCCGTCTACGTCGACCCGGAGCTCATGGAGTACGTGGTGCGGCTGGTCGGCGCGACCCGCCGGCCGGACGCCGCCGGCCTCGAGGATGTGGGGCGATACGTCTCCTTCGGCGCGAGCCCGCGTGCCTCGATCAACCTCATCCTCAGCTCCCGCGCCCTGGCACTGAGTCGCGGCCGCGACTACGTCGTCCCCTCCGACCTCCTGGAGATGGCGCCGGACGTCCTCCGTCACCGCCTCGTCCTCTCCTACGAGGCCCTGGCAGACCACGTGACGGCGGACGCGATCATCGACCGGCTCATCGCCGCCGTGCCGCGACCGCACCGGCCCCTGGCCGACGAGGCGCCGGCGGCGGGCACGCTGACCTGGTCGCGGCCGCGGGCGGAGACCGCCTGAGCGATGGCTGCAGAGTCGCCGACCAGGAACGCCGAGCCGGGCGTCGTCACGGACGCGGCGGCGCTACTCAAGCGCCTGGAGTGGCAGGTCATCCGCCGCCTCGACGGGCTCCTCCAGGGCGACTACCGCTCCTTGTTCACCGGCCAAGGCTTCGACCTCGCCGAGGTGCGCGAGTACCAGCCGGAGGACGACGTCCGTTACATGGACTGGAACGTCACCGCTCGCATGGACCGGCCCTACGTGCGCCAGTACATCGAGGACCGGGAGATCAACGCCTGGCTCATCCTCGACCTCTCGGGCTCTGTGGACTTCGGCACGGCGCAGGCCCAGAAGCGCGACCTGCTCCGCGACTTCGCCGCCGTGATCTCGCGCCTGCTCAGCCGTCGCGGCAACCGCGTCGGGGCGCTGCTCTTCTCGGCCGGCGTCGACGAGGTCATACCGCCGCGCACCGGCCTAAACCAGTCGCTGCGCCTGATCCACGAGCTCGGACGACGCCACCAGACAACGCGCGGCGCCACCGACCTCGGCGGCGTCCTCGACCGGACGGCGGCGACCCTGAAGCGGCGCTCGCTCGTCTTCCTCGTCTCCGATTTCATCTCGGCCAGCGCCTGGGAAGCGCCGCTCGCCCGCCTCGCCAGGCGGCACGAGCTCGTCGCCGTCTGGCTGCGCGACCCCCGCGAGGAGACCCTGCCGGCGGTCGGTCCTCTGATCCTCGAGGACGCAGAGACCGGCGAGCAGGTCGCGGTCGATACGAACGATACCGGCCTCCAGTCGCGCTTCCGCTCCCTCGTCGAGGAGCGACGCAAGCGGCTGGAGGCGACTTTCGCCCGCCACGGCATCGACGTCCTCGGCCTTTCGACCGACGGCGACCTCGTGCGCGACGTTGCCCGCTTCGTCCTGCTGCGGCGGGAAGCGCGGCGCCGCCGCGTAAGCGCCTTCGCCTTCGGCACGGCCGGGGCGAGGACCTAAGGGGAGGGGCAGGAAGATGGAGTTCATCTGGCCGCAAGCGCTGGCTGGCCTGATCCTGGTGCCGGCCCTCGCCGGCGTCTACGTCTGGATGCAGCGCCGGCGGCAACGCTACGCCCTGCGCTACGCCAGCGTCTCCCTGGTCCAGGCCGCCGTCGGCCCAGGGCCGGGGATCCGCCGCCACATACCCGCCGCTCTCTATCTGATCGCCGTCGCGGCGATGATCTTCGCCCTGGCGCGGCCGAGGGCAACCGTGCCCGTCCTCCTCGATACCGGGACGTTGATCCTCGCGATCGACGTCTCGGGCTCGATGTTCGCCGAGGACGTGGCGCCGAACCGCATGGAGGCGACCCGCCAGGCCGTTCGCAGCTTCGTCGAGAAGCAGCCCAGCGGCGTCAAGATCGGCATCGTTTCGTTCACCGACTTCGGCGCCCTCGTCGCGCCGCCGACCCGCGACCGGGAGGTCGTTCTCGACGCGATCGATCGACTGCGGCCCCAGCGGGGCACGAACATCGGCGCCGGCCTCGAGGTCGCCCTCGACGCGATCTACGAGGGCATCGACGGCGAGCGTCCCGGCGCCCGGACGGCGCCCCTGCCCGGCGTGACGCCGACGCCATCGGCCGCCACCGCGGCGCCGCCGCCGGCGAGCATCGTCCTGCTATCGGACGGGCAGAGTAACACCGGTCCCTCACCCCTCGACGTAGCCCAGGAGGCCGTGGCGGCCGGCGTCCGCGTCTACACCGTCGGCATCGGCACGGCGGCGGGGACGACGCTGGAGATCCGCGGCCGCCGCGTGTTCACCCGCCTCGACGAGGAGACGCTGCGTCGCGTCGCCGACCTCACGGGCGGCCTCTACTTCAGCGCCGCCGACGAGGCCGAGCTCCAGGCGGTCTACGACGATCTCTCGCGTCAGCGCGAGACGGAGCACGAGGAGCGGGAGCTCACCGTCGTCGTTACGGGCGTCGCGCTCCTCCTGTCGCTGGCGGCCGGCGCCCTGGGCCTGCTCTGGTTCAACCGCTTGCCCTGACCCGACGCTGCAGCCGCCGGCTCAGAGCCGCTTCTCCTCCGATGTCTCGGGCTCAGGCGGTGCCGTGGCCGGGATGACGTGCGGCCGGTTCCGGCGCAAGGTCTCCGGCACGAATAGCCAGAGCGCGGCGGCGCCGAGAAGGCCGAAGCCGCCGCTCGCGACGGAAGCGACGCCGAGGCTGGCGACGCCGACGATGAAGCTCACGGCGAGGGGCCCGCCGGCGCTCCCGAGGTCGGCGACGAAGCGCCAGACGCCGAGAAACTCCCCGCGTCTACCCTCGGGGGCGAAGTCGGCGCCGAGAGTCATGACTATGCCCGTCCCGAGACCATTACCAAATCCGGCGAGCAACGCGACCAGGAGGAACGCGTAGATCTCGGTGGTCAGAGGCAGGAGGACGAGGCTCAGCGAAAGCAGGAGCAGGCAGGGCACCGCCGTCCACTTCCGGCCCCAGTGGTCCATGACGTGACCTACGGGGTAGAACATCCAGGAATCGATGAAGGACGAGGCGCCGTAGACGAGGCCGATCTGGGCGACGTCGAGGCCGATCGAGTCGCCCCAGAGCGGCAGGAAGATCTGACGGCCCTGGCGCAGGACCTGCAGTGCCATGATCGGCACGCCGGCGCTGAGGAAGATGCCGCGCTGATCCGAGATCGTCGCGAGCATGCGGCCGCCGGCGCCGTGGCCGTCGTGCCCCGGCGCGAAGGATGATTTTCGGATCGCCACGAGCATGAGCAGCGCGGCGACCAGGGCCAACACGGCCTGGGCGTAGAAGGCGGACTCGAGGCCGTAGGCCTTGCCGAGGAAGCCGCCGATGATCGGCCCGACGAAGGTGCCGGCGCGGTTGGCGCCGCCGACCAGCGCCAGGGCGCGGCCGCGCTGGTCGATCGGCGTCATCTCGCTAACGTAGGAGAGACGGCCCACCTGCCAGGCGGCCCAACCGGCGCCCATCAGGAGGACGAGCACGCCGAGAACCGCCGGCGAGCCGCTCAGCGCCGCGCCGACAGCGACGACGCCCATGAGGAGGGTGCCGCCGATCATCGTCCGCTTGTCGCCGAAACGGGAGGCGGCGAGACCGCTCGGCAGGTCGGAGAGCATCTGGCCGACGCCGCGCATGGCGACGACGAGGCTGGCGAGGGCGAGCGAGGCGCCGAGGTCCTTGGCGAAGAGGGGGATGATCGGGATGATCGCGCCCTGGCCGATCGAGAAGATGAAGGTCGGCAGGAAGACGCCGAGCGTGAGAGACGCGAGCTTGAATTGCTGCGCTCGCGCCGGGGCGTCACTCATGCGGTCATGCTACAAGCCGCTGGGGCAAGGGGGGAATCTGCCCGGCAGCGCCTTGCTAAAGTCGGAACGCGGGAGGGGAGGCGCGAACGGAGGTCAGCCTTCCAGGAGGCCGGCGGCGTTGTCTCGGGTCACCTGCCGGACCTCGCTCTCCGTGAAGCCCTCATCCAGCAGCTTGTCGATGAAGATCTCGAAGCCCTCTTGCAGGCCCGGGTTCGTCGTCTGGCCGAGGTCGGTCGCGACGATCGTGCTGCTGACGCCGACCTTGCGGATGTTCTGCAGGGTCTCTTCCCAGGTGCACTTGTTCGTATGGGGCGTGGTGAAGACACGCTCGAAGTAGACGTCAAATTGCTGCAGCAGCTTCTGATCTTCTAGGTCGAGGTGGGTGGTTGGGAACTCGGGGTGGGTGATGATGATCCGCTTCACGCCGGCTTCCCGCGCCGCCTTGATCACGGGCTCCATCTCCGGCGGGCTGATGTGGCCCGTTGCCATGACCATCTCGTACTTCGCGATCACGTCCAGGCACTGGCGGGTCTCCGGCGTCACCTTGCCGTGCTCGTCCGTGACCTTGAGCCACTTGCCGGCGATGCCGGCGGCGCGCAGCTCGCGGGCGATGCTCATCCAGTAGGGCAGCTTCGTCTCGTCGAGCTGGCCGGCGACGTTCGACTGCTCGTTCTCCGAGTCCATCGTCGGCAGCCAGGCGACCTTGGCGCCGAGGCGGGCGGCGACGTCGAGGGCCGTCGGGTTGAGGCCGCCGATCGGGTTGTTCAGGGCAATAGCGCCGTAGACCTTGACGCCGGGAAACATCTCGCGGATCAGCGTCGCGCGGTCGGCGGTTATGGCGTGGTGCGACTTGAGGACGAAGCCGCCGAAACCGCGCTCCTGGGCGAGGCGGGCAAGGTCGATATCGGTGAACTTGCGCGGCAGGACGTCCGGCCCAGCGTGGACATGCGTGTCGATCGCGCCCTCAAGCAGACCCCGGATCATCTCTTTGTCAGCCATTGGTCCGTCCCCCATTGCGCCAAGAATTTCGGCCCAGTATCGCTGCTGACGGCCGCCAGCAGCAAGCAGACGTAACCGGGCGCTGGCTTGTCTTATCGATTTCAACGGGGCTAATATCTGCTCAACCGGGCGCGCCCCGGCGAATCTCAGGCAGGGGCACTCACCTTGGATGATCTCGTACAACGCCTGCTGAAGCTGGACACCTGCGCCGTCTCCGACGCGTCTGACCGCCTCGGCGTCACCACCGTCGCACTCGGCATCGCGCCTACGGCGCCACCGGCGAAGATCGGCGGCCGGGTCGTGACGATGAAGCTCGTCGACCGCACGCCCGAAAACGCCGCGACCACGACCCACCTCGGCACCCGCGCGATCGCCGCCGCGGCTGCCGGCGACGTGATCGTCATCCAGCACGCACGCCTCGACGCGGCCGGCTGGGGCGGCATCCTCAGCGCCGCCGCGAAGACGAAGGGCGTGGCCGGCGCGATCGTCGACGGCGCCGCCCGCGACGTCGACGAGGCACGGGAGCTCGAGTTCCCCGTCTTCGCCCGCGCCCCCGTGCCCCTGACCGCCAGGGGCCGGATCGTCGAAGAGGCCTTCAACCAGCCGATCGAGATCGCCGGCATCGCCGTGAGCCCGGGCGACTACGTCCTCGCCGACGGCAGCGGCGTCTGCCTCCTCGCCGCCGCTCAGGCGGAGGAGATCATAGCGGCGGCCGAGACGATCGCCGCGCGCGAGGCGAAGATGAAAGAGGCCGTCCTCGCCGGCGACTCGGTCGTCGAGGTGATGGGCCGCGACTACGAGACGATGCTCAGCCGGTAACTGCGTTACGGCGGAGGCTCCGCCCAGCTAACGAGGCGGTCGGTGCGAGATCGCCTCTCTACACAGATAAAGAGAGGGATTCATGGACCAGAACTACGCGGAGATCATCAAGCTCGGGACCAGCGCCCTCAGCGACGCCATGGACAGGCTCGGCGTCCCCGGCCAGGCCCTGGGCGTCAAGCCGATCGACCGCAACTTCACGCTCTGCGGGCCGGCATTCACCGTCCACAACATCCCCGTGGACCAGAAGGGCGGCTCCGTCGGCGACTACATCGACGACGTGCCAGAGGGCAACATCGTCGTCATCGACAACGCCGGCCGGCTCGACTGCACGGTTTGGGGCGACATCCTCACCACCATGGGCTCGATCCGCAAGGTCGGCGGCACTGTGATCAACGGCGTCTGCCGCGACTCCGCCCGCGCCCTGGAGGTCAACTACCCGATCTTCAGCCGCGGCACCTACATGCGCACCGGCAAGGACCGAGTCATGGCCGACGCCTACAACACCAAGGTCTCGCTCGGCGAGGTCACGGTCGTGCCCGGCGACATCATCGCCGGCGACGGCGACGGCATCGTCGTCATCCCCCAGGAGCGGCTGGACGAGGTCGTCGTGGCGGCGCGGGAGATCGAGGACGCCGAAGACGCGATCCGCGGCTCGATCCAGAAGGGCATGAGCCTGCTGGAGGCCCGCACCCAATTCAACTACCACGGGCTCCAGGCGCGCCGCTAGACCGCACGCGCTAACTCTAAGAGGAGATTGAAAGGCCGAGCCACGTTGGCCCGGCCTTTTCTTTGCCTTTACTTGCGGCCGAAGCGGGGGAAGACGCGGCGGGCGTTGTCCTCGAAGACCTTCTGGTGGTCGGCGGCGTCGAGGCCGACCGCTTCGACGAAGCGCTTCGTGTCGTCGAAGTAGAAGCCCGTCTCCGGGTCGATGCTGCGGACGGCGCCGACCATCTCGGAGGCGAAGAGGATGTTCTCCTTCGGGATCACCTTGAAAAGCACGTCGATGCCGGGCTGGTGATAGACGCAGGTATCGAAGAAGACGTTCTGGAGCAGCTCGCTCAGCGGCGGCCGGCCGAGGTCCTGGGCGAGGCCGCGGTAACGGCCCCAGTGATAGGGCACGGCGCCGCCGCCGTGCGGGATGATGAACTTCAGCGTCGGGAAGTCCTTGAAGAGGTCCGAGGTGAGGAACTGCATGAAGGCGGTCGTGTCGGCGTTGAGGTAGTGGGCGCCGGTGTGGTGGACGGCCGGGTTACACGTAGCGCTGACGTGGACCATGACCGGCACCTCGAGCTCGACGACTTTCTCGTAGAGCGGGTACCAGTAGCGGTCCGTTAGGGGCGGGTCGGTCCAGTAGCCGCCGGACGGGTCGGGGCTGAGGTTGCAGCCGATGAAGCCGAGCTCGTTGACGGAGCGCTCGAGCTCGGCGATGCAGTTCGCCGGCGAGACGCCGGGCGCCTGCGGCAGCATGCCGACGCCGACAAAGTTGTTCGGGTAGAGGTCGCAGACGCGCTTGATCAGGTCGTTCCAGTGCTCGGACCAGAAGCGGCTGGTGGTCTCGTTGCCCAGGTGGTGGGCCATTGCGCTGGCCCGCGGCGAGAAGAAGGTCAGGTCGGTGCCGCGCTCGCGCTGCATCTTGAGCTGCGCCCCTTCGAGGCTCTCCCGGATCTGGTCGTCGCTGATCGTCACCGTCCCCTTGACCGGGACCTGCCCTCCGTCTTCAAGAGCGGCGAGCTGGGCCTGACGGTAGGTCTCCATCTCGCCCGGCACCGTTGTGTAGTGACCGTGGCAGTCGATAATCATGCTGGCCTCGCTGTCTCTAAGAGGGGGTGTGCGATGCGTCGGCGCGAGCCGGTTCAGGCCGAAAGCCCGCTAATGCTACGAACGGCCCTCTTTTCTTGTCAATGACCGCCCGGCCTCCCGTCCTTGCCACAGAAAGCACCGCGACTTAGAGTTACAGCCAGCCAAAACAGAGGCATCTTTAGGAGGAATCATGGCCGAGAACCCGCGCTTGAACGGCGTCGTCCGCGCACTGGAGCAGAATGGCGTTGCGTTCACCTGCTTCGCCACTCCAGACGTGCAGACCGCGATCGGGCTGAGCGCGTCCAAGTACGACGGCATCATCTTCGAGATGGAGCACAACCCCTGGGACATCGGCGCCCTGCGCGACTGCCTCCAGTACATGCTGAACCGGCGCCAGATCGTCGACGCGGGCTCCCTGGCCCCGGCCGTGACGCCGATCGTCCGCATCCCACCGAACGGCGGCGAGCAGAACCAGTGGCTGGCGAAGCAGGCCCTGGACCTCGGCGTATACGGCATCGTCTGGCCCCACATCAGCAGCGTTGAGCAGGCGCAGAACGCCGTGGCGGCCTGCCGTTATCCGAGCCTGCCCGGCACGCCCCTCTACGAGCCCGCCGGCCTCCGCGGCGACGCGCCCACGTCGGCGGCGCGCTACTGGGGCCTCGGCCAGCAGGACTACTACAAGAAGGCGGACGTCTGGCCCCTGAACCCGGAGGGCGAGGTCCTGACGATCCTGATGATGGAGGACGTCCACGGCATCGAGCAGCTGCCGGACATCCTTCGCAACGTGCCCGGCATCGGCGTGATCCTGATCGGTGAAGGCGACCTGAGCCAGGAGCTCGGCCACCCGCGCCAGTACGACCACCCGGCCGTCGTCGAGGCGATGGCCCAGGTGGTGAAGACCTGTAAGGAGTTCAACGTCCCGGTCGGCCACCCGCACGTCGACGAGAGCAACGTCGAGCGGCTCCTGGCCGAGGGCTACCGCTTCCTCATGGCGGCGCCGTCGCGCAGCTACCCGGCGCTCGACAAGGGCCGCCAGCTCGCCGGCCGTAAATAGCGCCACCAATCGTCGCCGGTGAGGCTTAGGCCCGGAGCGCGGGCTGACGCCGTCTAGACGTAGCCGTCCGGGTTGATCCGCGCGTCGATTAGCCAGGGCTCACCCGAGGCGAACGCCGTCGCGAGGGCGGCGTCGAGCGCCGCCTCCGAGTCGACGGTCGTCGCCGCGAAGCCGAGGCCGCGAGCGATGGCGGCGTAGTCGGCCGCGCCGAACTGGCTGGCGAGACGGCGGACGCCGCGCCGGTCCTGCTGGAGCTTGATCAAGTTCAGCCAGCCGTCGTTGAAGATGATGACGACGATCGCCAGGCCCTCGCGCTTTGCCGTCTCCAGGTCGCCGATGCGCATGAGGAAGCCGCCGTCGCCCGTCAGGCAGAGCACCGGCGCCGCCGGCTCGACCAGCTTCGTTGCGATCGCGGCGGGCAGCGCGACCGCCATCGTCCCGAGGCCGCTGGAGCTGAGGAAGCCGCGCCGGCGCCGCGATTGCCAGAGGTCGCTGGCGAGGACTTTGTGCTGGCCGGCGTCGACGGTCATGAAGCCGTCATCCGGCAGGCGGCTGCGGGCGATGCGGATGACGGCGCCGGGCATCAGGCCGCTGCCCGTGCGGTCGAGCGAGCTGCGGCGCTCCTGGCGGTAGGCGTCGAGGTCCTCGCGGTTCCAGGCCCGCGGCGATACGGCGCCGCCGAGGCGGCAGAGCCCCTCGCTGAGGTCGGCGACGACCTCGACCGCCGGCTCGATCACGCCTTCGAGGTGAGGCAGGGCGTCGATCAGGACGACGGGCTGGCTATAGGGCCAGCCGCCGGGGGCGAAGATCTCGACCGGGTCGAAGCCGACGACGATGAGCAGATCGGCCTGGTCGATCAAGCTGCGCTCGGACGGGACGCCGCGGAAGGTGCCGACCGCGAGCGGGTGCTGCTCCGGCAGCGTGCCCTTGGCTGCGAGCGAGGCGAACACCGGCGCGCCGAGCTTCTCGGCGAAGGCGACGAATGCGTCCTCGGCGGCGACGCCGGCGCGGTTGACCTGCAGGCCGACGATGACTAACGGCCGCCGCGCCTGCTCGATCGCTCGCGACGCCGCCTCGATGCCGGCGCTCTCGCTGCCCAGACGCGCAACGAAGCGCTCACGGGCGCGCCGCGCCGGGAAAGCGGCCGGCGGCGCCTCGGTCAGCATGACGTCGTAGGGGAGGTCGACGTGGACCGGGCCCGGGCGACCGTCCAGCGCCAGGTCGATCGCCCGCCGCATGATCGTCGCCGCCTGGTCGGTCGCGAGCTTGAAGGTGGCCTTCGTCACGGGCCAGAAGAGCTGGCCCTGATCGAGGCGCTGGCGCGAGAGGCGGCGGAAGTCGACGTCGGCGTAGCGGTCCGTAAGGACGAGGCAGGGCGCCCGCTCCAGGAAGCAGTGGGCGACGCCGTGGACCGCAGCGACGGCGCCGGGGCCGACGCCGGTGGAGACGACGCCGGGGCGGTTAGTGAGGATGCCGTAGGTGCCGGCCATGATGGCGGCGCTCGACTCGTTGCTGCAGAGGACGTAGCGGATGCCCTCCTTCGCCGCCGCCTCGATCAGCTCGACCGAGCTGAGGCTGCCGGGGACGCCGAAGACGTACTCGATGCCCGCATCGTTAAGGGTAGTCGCCACGACGTCGGCGTAGGTTGCCACGCGCACCTCCTCGCTTTCCCTGCCGGTCAGCTCAGGAGAGATTGTACGGCGGCCCCGTCCCTCGGTTGCCTTGCCGCTTGGGAAAGGCGAAACTCGAGCCACCGATTCGCAAGGGAGGCAGCCCTGGTCGCGATCCTCTTGGCCCTTGGCGCAGCCTTCTCCTGG
This sequence comes from Dehalococcoidia bacterium, assembly GCA_963664765.2. GTDB lineage: Bacteria > Chloroflexota > Dehalococcoidia > DSTF01 > WHTK01 > WHTK01. The sequence goes on from CAXXWO010000006.1 coordinate 1,036,390, forward strand.
GGCTTGAGCTCCGTGTTCGTCCGTCTCGGGCTTAAGTACGTGTCGACCTCGCTCGGGACGCTGATCTCCTTGATCGCCGGGCTCCTGTTCATCGGCGTGCTCGTCCTCGTCTTCCAGCTCGACCACTTGAGGACGCTGAGCCTCTCGGCGATCGCCCTCTTCGGCCTCATCGGCGTCCTCAACTTCGCCATCGGCCGCTACTTCAACTTTATGTCGATAAGCCACCTCGGCGTCACCCGTTCGACGCCGATCCTCGCCTCCTCGCCGCTCTTCGCGATGATCATCGCCGTCGCCTTCACCGGCGAGAGCGTCAGCGCCGGCACGCTCCTCGGCACCGGTTTGATCCTCGCCGGCGTCTACGTGACGATCCGCCGGCCGGCGGCGCGAGGGGCAGATGCGCGCGGCGGCTGAGGAGAAAGCGGGCAGGACCGCCCTCGTCGGCTACGGCTTCGCCCTCAGCGCCGCCATCGCCTACGGCGTGGCGCAGGTGCTGACCCGCCACAGCGTCACCGACCTGGCGCCGCCACTGGTCGGGGCCGCCGTTTCGATCTCTTGCGGCACGCTCGCCTTCTCGATGCTCGCGGTCCGCAGCTTCGGTGAGCCGCGGCCGGACTTCAGGAGCGGCGCGCTCCTCTTCGCCGGCGCCGGCATCTTCTCGGCGACCGGCGTGCTCGGCCTCTTCCTCGCTCTCGAGCGGGCGGAGGTCGTCCTCGTCGCGCCCGTGGTCAGCACGAACCCACTCTTCACGCTCCTCCTCGCGGCGATCTTCCTCCGCGGCGTCGAGCGGCTGACCTCTCAGGTCATCGCCGGCGCCGTGCTCGTCGTCGCCGGCGTGATCATCCTGACCCTGACCTGAGCGAGGGCGTCTTCGCGTCGGCGAGGCGTCTAGACCATTGGCCAGGGGTAGGGGCGGTATTGGGGCGGCGGCGGAAAGACGCCGACGAGGCCGATCGTCTCGACCCGCTCTTCGAGCTTCGCCAGCTCGGCGGCCGAGATCAGCGCCAGGAGCTCGGCCCGCAGCCCCTCGTCGCTCCGGAGGCGGTCGCCGAAAGCGCTCACGTCCGCGAGAAGCTCGGCCGGCACCGCCTCTCCCTGGAAGTCCCAGATCACGGTGCGCAGCTTCTCGTCGACGTGAAATGTCAGGCCCTGGTCGATGCACCAGATGCGGCCGTCGCGGGCGAGGAGGCAATGACCGCCTTTCCGGTCGGCGTTGTTCGTCAGCCAATCGTAGAGGGCGATGCGCTGCATCTCCGCCTCGCGGCCCTCGCGCAGCGTAAAGAAGTTGCGCGACGGGTCGTGCTCGATGAAGAGCTGGAGCACGCCGATGCCGCCCTCTAGGCCGTCGGCGCGGCTGATCGTCGGCGGCACGAGCTGCCAACCCAGCGCCTCGCTGACTACGTATGACGCGACCTCGCGCTGGAAGAGGGTACCGTCCGGGAAGTCGGAGAGCGGCGCCTCGCCGCGCTGGGGCTTGTAGACGGCGTAGCCCTCGCCGGCGTTCACATGGCGCAGCCGCAAGAGGTAGACGTAGTTCGAGCCCGCGGCGAGGAGGGCGGCCTCCTCGACCGCCGCCTCTCTCAGCACGTCCAGCGCGTTGGCTAGATCGGGCGGCCAGGCCTGGCTGGGCATGCCGCGGACGTACCGCGCTTCGATAAGGCACCTCCTCGGGTCGCGATGATTATAGACGACGCCGGAATCGGCCCGGCGGTTGTCTGGCGGGCGTAGCCTTTTTGAGATAAGGTATCTCTACTGACGGGAGGAAACGCGACGACTGTCGAAGCCAGGCAGAGCAGCTCGACCCGGACGGGGGCGGCGGGATCGACGGCGATCCGGCTCAGCGGCGTCTCCGTGCGCCTCGGCGACCGCCTTGCTCTGGCCGAGATCGACTGTGAGATCGGCGCCGGCGCCTTCGTCGGCCTCCTCGGGCCGAACGGCTCGGGCAAGAGCACGCTCCTCCGCGCCGTTCTCGGCCTGCTGCCGTTCGCCGCCGGCCGGGTTGAGGTCTTCGGCCGGCCGCCCGGGCAGGCGCGCGACCTCTTCTCCTACCTTCCTCAGCGCCAGCACCTCGGCCTCGACCTGCCGATCCGCGCCGCCGACGCCGTAATGATGGGGCGCCTGCGTCACGCAGGCTGGCTGCGGTCGCCGAGCCGCGAAGACCGCGAGCTCGTCGCCTGGGCCCTGGAGCAGGTGGGCCTGGCCGACCGCCGCAACGCTCCCTTGCGAGAGCTATCGTTCGGCCAGCAGCAGCGTCTGCTCTTCGCCCGCGCCCTCGTCCAGCAAGGCGAGCTGATCCTCCTGGACGAGCCGATGACCGGCGTCGACTCCCAGACCCAGGACTTGTTCGTGGAGCTGCTCAGCGGCCTCCACGCCGCGGGGCGGACGATCGTCATGGCGACCCACGACCTCAACATGGCGGCCTGCGTCTGCGACAGCCTCCTGATCCTCAACCAGAGCCTCGTCGCCTACGGTCCGGTGAGCGAGACCTTCACGCCGGCCGTGCTCCAGCAGGCCTACGGCGCCCACCTCCACTTTGTCGAAGCGCTGCCCTCGGCCGGCCACGCCCAGGTGCTGGAGGACGTCCACCACCACGAGACGGAGACCGGGGAGGCGCCCACCGGTGCTGGACTGGCTTAGCGACCCGCTCGAGTTCCGCTTCATGCGCCTCGCTCTCGTCGAGGTGCTGATCATGGGCAGCGTCGCCGGCTTCCTCGGCACCTATGTCGTCGTCCGCGGGCTCGCCTTCGTCGGCGAGGCGATCGCCCACGCCGTCTTTCCCGGCGTCGTCATCGCCTTCCTCCTGAAATCGAACGCCCTCCTCGGCGGCGCCGCCTTCGGCCTCCTCACGGCGCTCGCGATCAGCAGCCTCTCCCTGACGCGACGTCTGCGCGAGGACACGGCGATCGGCGTCGTCTTCGCCGGCGCCCTCGCCCTCGGTGTCGTCCTGATCAGCACCTCGCCCGGCTACACGCGCAACCTCACCTCGTTCCTCTTCGGCGACGTCCTCGCCGTGACGCCGACCGACATCTACCTCAGCCTCCTCGTCGGCGGCGGCGCCCTCCTCATCGCCCTGGCGCTGCGCCGGGCCCTCATGCTCGCCGCCTTCGACCGCGAGATGGCCCTCGCCCTCGGGTTGCCCGTCTTCTGGCTCGATACGCTCCTCCTCGTGCTGATCACGCTGACGATCGTCATCTCGCTGCAGGCGGTCGGCAACGTCCTCGTGCTGGCGATGTTCGTGACGCCGGCGGCGACGGCCCGCCTGCTGGTCGACGATATCGGCCGGATGATGGCGCTCAGCGCCCTGCTCGGCGCGACGGCGGGCGTCGCCGGACTCTACATATCCTGGTACAGCGACCTCGCCGCCGGCGGCACGATCGTCCTCACGGCGACGTCGTTCTTCCTCGTGGCGCTGCTCTTCGCGCCGAGCGGCGGCCTTCTGCCGCGGCTGATCCGCGACCGCCGTCTCCCGGCCTGAGGGCCGCGCAACGCAAAGGGAAACGATGGCTCGGGTCGGTTCCGCGCCTAGCGGACCATGAAGGCGAGCTGCTCATCAGAGATCTCGACCGGCAGCGGCTCTTCAGGCCCGCGGTAGACCCGGCCTTCGTCCTCTGGGTCCTGCACCCAGGCGAGGCCGGCGTTGACGAGCTCGCGGACGCCCTGGATCACGTGGCGGGCGTCGTAGACGATCGGCAGGCCGAGGCGCGTCAGGAAGGGAACGATCGCTCGCGCTACCTCGCGGCCGCCGGTGAAGAGCTCGGCCTCCCGCAGCGTCAGCAGCGTGAGCTGGGAGAGGAAGACGGGCGCCGGGAAGGTCTGGGGCAGGCGCTCTGCTAGGGCGCGCCAGAGCGTCGCGTCCGGCTCCAGCGTAAGGGTCGCCGCGTGGCTCTCGAGCTCGCCTTCGGCGTCCCGGAGCCAGTAGACCCAGTCGGCGTAGGCGGCCCGCACGAGCGCGTCGGCATCGCCGGCCTCACTCCCGGCGACGAACCGCTCGCGGCCCTCTGCCGTCGTCAGATCGAGCCAGGGGTCCTGCGGCTCGACCAGAAGGATGGCGTTGGCGAAGGCAGTGCCCCAGTTGACGACGATCATCCGCTCGTCGCTGCGCAGGCCGCGCAGGGAGACCAGAAGCGTGAGGTCCTGGCCGTCGTCGAGGGCGCGCCGGCGCTCGACGAAGCGCCACCAGGCGGCGGAGCCGTGGACGAAGGGCGTCGCCGTGTCGGGCCGTTCCGGCGCCTCGGCTTCTTCGACGTCGTAGATCAGGACGCGCTGCGTGCCGGCGAGCCGCTCGAGGGCGGCGACGAGCTCTCTCTGCTCCACGGCTCGGCTAGCTCTCTCCGACCAGGAGCGGGCCGCCCCGGTCGATCACTCTGCCGTCGAGGTCGATAACGGCGGGACGCTCCTCGCAGTAGACGCCGTCCTCGCACTTCTCGAAGTAGAGCACTTTGCGTTGATCGTCGTAGCGGATCGACCAGGTGCCGACGACGGCGTTGCCCGGCCCTTCGGCCAGCTGCGCGGCGATGATCCGGGCCAGCGCTTCTAGCTGCTCTTTACCCAACGCCCCACCTCACTCTCAGCCAGTTTAGCGCACCGGCCGCCGCCGCGGCGTTTTAGCCGACGGCCGCCTTGAAGCGACCGATCGCCTCGATGTGGGCGGCGGGCGAGTCGAGCCCGGCGCCCATGGTGTTGACGCTGATGTGCGTGGCGCCGAGCGCCCGCCAGCTCTCGGCCGTCCGGGCCCAATCGTCCGGCGTGCCGCTGCCGATGCTGACGCGCCCTTCGATGCCGACGTCGGCGGGCTGACGGCCGGCGGCGCCGATCTCCTCGTGGAGGTGATCGAGGATCGCGCGGCCGCTTTCGAGGGGGAACTGGGGGAACCAACCGTCCGCCAGGCGCGCGACCCGCTTGATGACCTGCTCGGCGCCGCCGCCCATCCAGATCGGGATCGGCCGCTGCACCGGCATGGGGTTGAGGCCGGCGCGGTCGATCCGGTGCCAGCGTCCCTTGAAGTCGACGACCTCTTGCGTCCACAGGGCCCTGAGGACGCTGATCTGCTCCTCGATCCGGCGGCCGCGATTGCCGAAGCTCTCGGACAGCGCCTCGTACTCCACCGGGTTCCAGCCGATGCCGACGCCGAAGCGAAGGCGGCCGCCCGTGAGCAGGTCGACCTCCGCCGCTTGCTTGGCGACGAGCACGGCCTGGCGCTGAGGCAGGATGATGATCCCGGTCACGAGCTCGATCCTGCTGGTCAGGGCGGCGAGGTAGGCGAAGAGAACGAGCGGCTCGTGAAAGGCGTGCTCGTGGGTGTAGACGCGACGCGACCCCTCCGGCCGGTTAGAGGGCTCGGCGCCGAGGACGTGGTCGAAGGCTAGCAGGTGACTGAAGCCGAGGCCTTCGGCCGCCTGGGCGTAGTCGCGGAGGGCGGCCGGGTCGCTGCCGATCTCGGTCTGAGGGAAGGTCACGCCGATCTTCATCCGTTGCTCCTCTGTAGCGAAAGTGTAGTGACAGGAAAAGCGGCAGGGCCGACCCGCGGATCATTCGGCCTCGTCCCGGCTCTGTCAACCAAGCGGTCTCGCGCGTGGCGCGCGTGAAACGTTCGCGGGCGCGGCGGCGTTTCCCTAGCGAGTTATCGCCTGCAAGGAGGCAGAAGGCGAGGTCGCAGGGATCGAACCTGAGATTGAGGACGTCATGTCCGTAATCGCCGTCCTCGCCTTCTTCGTCGTCGACCTCGCACTGGTGGTCGGCGCCCTCATCTGGCTCTGCCGGCAGCGGGCGATGAACGACATCACCGACCTCCGTTTCCGCAACCGTCGCCGGCGCTAAGTCGATTGTGCTAGACTAGCGGCATAAGAAACCTAGATTATCTCGTCCGCATATCTCCATTTGCCTCTATCCCATCGTTCAATCGCGCGCCAGGGGCTGGCCTTCTCGTCGCCTGCCCCTGGCGCTGCGCTTAGAAAAACCTGCCCGAGAGGATGTCTTACCTTGTCTTTTTCCCACTTTCACCTGCGGCCTTCTAGCTACGAAGCACTGAAGGCAGCAAACATCGAAGAGCCGACCGTCATCCAGGCGGAGGCGATACCTGTTCTCCTTGCCGGCCGTGACGTCATCGGCCAGGCTCACACGGGCTCCGGCAAGACGCTGGCCTTCGGCCTGCCGCTGGCCGAGCGCTGCGACCCGGCGCTGCACGAGACCCAGGCCCTGGTCCTGACGCCGACGCGAGAGCTGGCGCAGCAGGTAGCCCTGGTCCTCGACGACGTCACCCACGCCGCCGGCATCGAGGTCGCCGTGATCTATGGTGGCGTCGGCTACCAGCCCCAGATCGACGCCTTGACGGCGGGCGCTCAGATCGTCGTCGGGACGCCCGGCCGTATCCTGGACCACCTGTCGCGCGGGACGCTTCGGACCGGCGCCCTGCGCGTCGTCGTCCTCGACGAGGCGGACGAGATGCTCGACCGTGGCTTCGCCCGCGACGTCGAGCGGATCCTCGGCACCACGCCACCAAGCCGCCAGACCGCCCTCTTCTCGGCGACGACGCCGGACTGGGTCCACAACGTTTCGAAGAAGTACCTCCGCGATCCGGTGATCATCGAGGTCGACGACGACAAAGAAGCGCCGCCGGAGATCGAGCACGCCGTGATCGAGGTCTGGAGCGGCGATAAGTTCCCAATCCTGCTGGCGCTGCTGGCGGAGGAGAGCGAGGGCGCAACCCTGGTCTTCGGCCGCACCCGCTACGGCGTCGAGAACCTGGCGCGGCGCCTCGGCCGTCTCGGCCTCCCGGTCGCCGCCCTCCAGGGCAACCTCGGCCAGGTCGCCCGCGACCGGATCGTCGCCCGCTTCCGCTCCGGCCAGGTGCCGGTCCTGCTGGCGACCAACGTCGCCGCCAGAGGCCTCGACATGCTGAACATCGGCCGCGTAATCAACTACGACCTGCCGGAGACGGCGGAGCTCTTCACCCACCGCGTCGGTCGTACGGCCCGGATCGGCAACTCCGGCCAGGCGATTACGCTGATGACGGTCGTCGACCTGCCGAAGATGCAGGAGATCGAGCGCAAGCTCGGCCGTAAGCTGCCACGAGTCAAGGCTCCCGCCGCCGTGGCCGCACCGCCGCCGGGGAAGACGATCAGCCGTCGGCCGGCGCCGCCGGTCACGAGAGCGGCACCGGTTGCGACCACGACAGCGTCTACGACAGACGCGACAGACGCGCCGAAGAAGAGGCGCCGCCGTCGCCGTCGTCCCGCCGAGTCCGCACCCGTCCTCGCGCCCTCCTAGCTCAGACGCGCCAGGCCGCCGTCAGTCCCCTAAGCTCGAAAGGACACCGAGCTTTCTCCTGTACTCGTCCACTTTCTCCTTGTTGCCTCCTACAAGGCCTTGCTCGTAGATCTTGATCAAGGAGCTTCGTCCGGCGATCCGCACGCTTTCAAGCTCATGCTCAAAGTGGCTCAGGTCGATACCAATCCTCAAGAAGTAGTGCTCGAGAGAGTCGAGGGAGACGTCGAATGGCCGCTGATCAGCGGCCCGGTACACGGTGGAATTGGCATGAATGCTGTGTGGGGTTTGAATGGGCACCAAGTCAGGTTAGAGCTTCCAAGGGCGATAACGAGCCGTTCGAAGTCTGATTCACTGACTACGATATCGATATCGTTCCACTCAACCTGATCGTCAGTAATCAAGCTATAAGCGACGCTTCCGTAAACCAGGTACGGAATAGAATCCCCATCCATCAGAGTACAGATTCCTTGGAGTAGCGCCAGCACTTGACTGCCTGTAATCGAGTCCATTCTTCCCTCAGCCCCCAACGGCTTGTCTTTCGTCACCGCACCTCAAATCTACTCCCACCAGGGAAATAGGCCTGGCTTTCGGGCCTCTGCGCATCCAACGAAGGGAGTGCGCGCCAAGGACTCGAGCCCGCCCAGAGTCTTTGGGCCTGATTTAGGCTACGTGATGCTTGCTTGACGATATTCAATGATTGAGCAATCATCGCTTGAGCAATGCCGCGCGCCAAGACCTTCCTCACCCCGGCGGAATACGCCGTGCTCGGCCTCCTCCGCCAGCGGCCGACCTACGGCTACGAGCTCCAGCGTCAGCTCGGCGGCCGGCAGGGGCTGGCGCGCGTCTGCCCTGTGGAGCCGGCGATGGTCTACGCGATTCTCAAGTCGCTCTCCGGCCTCGAGCTGATCGACGGCGAGTGGGACCGTAGCGAGTACCCGCCGAAGGCGGTCTACGCGACGACGCAGGAAGGCGACGCGACCTTCCAGCGCTGGCTGAGCCGGCCGGTCGGCCGCATGCGTGAGGTGCGCCTCGACTTCCTGATCAAGCTCTACTTCGCCCTGAGCGATGACCCGACCCTGGCCCGCGACCTGATCGAGGCCCAGATCGAGGTCTGCGGCGAGTACGCGACCGCAGTCGACCGCGAGCTGGCGGCGGCGGAGGCGGGCGGCTTCGACGCCATCGTCCTCGGCTCGAAGACCTCGGCGGCGCGGCTCACGCGCGACTGGCTCGAGCGCTGTCTCGCCGACCTCGAGCGCGAGAGCGGCCGGCGCGGTGCTTAGCGTCGCCCGCCGACCTCTCGCCCTGACCGCCGCGCTGCTCGCCGCTCTCGCGCTCGCCTGCGGCGGCGATTCCGCCGCAGAGACGCCGGCGGACGGGTCGTTGCGCGGCAGGATCACCATCTTCGCCGCCGCCTCCCTGACCGATGCGTTTGGCGAGATCGCGAACCGCTTCGAAGCGCTGCACCCGGCGACGGAGGTCGTCTTCAACTTCGCCGGCAGCCCGACCCTGTGCCTACAGCTGGAGCTCGGCGCCCGCGCCGACGTCTTCGCCAGCGCCGACCAGGCGCAGATGGAGCGCGCGCAGGCGAGCGGCAGCGTCCGGGCCGACGACGCCGTCTTCGCCCGCAACAGGCTCGTCGTCATCGTGCCCGCCGCCAACCCTGCGGCGATCGGAGCGTTGGCCGACCTCCAGCGCGACGGCCTGAAGCTGGTCATCGCGGACGAAGCGGTGCCGGCTGGCGCCTATACGCGCCAGCTCCTCGCGGCGCTGGCGGCCGACCCCGCCTTCGGCGCCGGCTTCACCGACGCCGTCCTCGCCAACGTCGTCTCGCTGGAGAGCAACGTCAAGCAGGTCGTCGCCAAGGTCGAGCTCGGCGAGGCCGACGCTGGCGTCGTCTATAGCTCCGACGTAACGCCGGCCGTCGCGCCGAGGCTTACCTGGATCGAAGTGCCGACGGCGCTGAACGTCCGGGCCGAGTACGCCGTGGCGCTGACGCGCGAGGCGGCCAACGCCGCCGTCGCCCGCGCCTTCGTCGATTTTCTCCTCTCGCCGCCAGCTCAAGCCGTGATGAGGCAGCATGGCTTCTCCTAGGGCGCCGTCGAGGCCCTGGCGGGCAAACGACGCGTCGGTTGCCCTTGCGCCGCTCGCCCTGATCTTCGTCGCCTTCGTGGCGCTGCCGATCCTTGCTCTCGGCTGGCGCGCGGTGGAGAGCGGCGAGCTCGCGGCGAACCTGACCTCCAAGGTCGTCGTCGATGCGCTGCGCCTCAGCGCGATCACGAGCACGCTCGCCCTGCTGCTGGCGATCCTCTTCGGCACACCGGTCGCTTACCTGCTCGCGCGCCGGAGCTTCCCCGGCAAGGCGCTCGTCGACCTGCTAGTCGACCTGCCGATCGTCCTGCCACCGACGGTGGCAGGCGTCGCCCTCCTCGTCGCCTTCGGCCGGACCGGCGTCCTCGGCGGCAGGCTCGACGCGATCGGCATCGAGGTCGCCTTCACGACCGCGGCCGTGGTCCTCGCCCAGGTCTTCGTCGCGGCGCCGTACTACATCCGGACCGTGAAAGCCGGCTTCGAGAGCATCAGCCCCGGGTACGAAGGCGTCGCCGCGACGCTCGGTGCCAGCCCGCTGCGCATCTTCTGGCGGATCATGGTCCCGCTCTCCTGGCCATCTCTGCTCGCGGGCGCGATCCTCTGCTGGGCGCGCGCCCTGAGCGAGCTCGGCGCGACTTTGCTGTTCGCGGGCAGCTTCCCGGGGCGAACGAGGACGCTGCCGCTGGCGATCCTCGGCGTCTTCGACGGCGGCGGCAACACGGACCTCGCGATCGCCCTCTCCGTGATCCTGATCGTCGCGGCCGCGATCCTTCTCGTCCTCCTCCGGCTCGTGGCTCGCACCGCCGCGCGGCCGCGGTTCTGAGATGCTCAGCGTAGACTTCGAGCTGCGTCTCGGCGATTTCCATCTCCGCCCCCGCTTCGAGGCGACGGACGAGCTCGTCGTCCTCCTCGGGCCCTCCGGTGCCGGCAAATCGCTGACCCTGCGGGCGATTGCCGGCCTCCTGCGGCCGGACGCGGGCCACATCGACCTGCCGGAGCGCACCGTCTTCGACGCCGCCCGGGGGATCGATCTGCCGCCGCAGGCGCGCAACGTGGGCTACGTGGTCCAGGACCTCGCACTATTCCCCCACCTGAGCGTGGCGGAGAACATCGGCTTCGCGCTCTCGGGCTGGGCGCGCTCCGCCGGCCGCGATCGGGTCGCCGAGCTGATGACGCTGCTCGAGCTCGAGGGTCTCGAGTCGCGACTGCCGCGCTCGCTCTCCGGCGGCCAGCAGCAGCGCGTTGCCCTGGGGCGGGCTCTGGCAGCGCGGCCCCACGTCCTCCTCCTGGACGAGCCCTTCAGCGCCCTCGACGCCCCCGTGCGCACAGCGCTGCGCCGCGAGGTCAGCCGCCTCCAGCGTCAGCTGGGGCTGGTGGCGGTCTTCGTCACGCACGACCTTCAGGAAGCGTTTGCCCTCGCCGACCGGGTCGCCGTCTACGACGCCGGCGCGGTGCTCCAGTTCGGCGCCAAGGCGGCGGTCTTTCGACGGCCCGCCTCAGTCCGCGTCGCCGAGCTCCTCGACGCGCGCAACATCATCGCGGCCGAGGTCGTGGAGTCGACGGCGGCGTTCGTCGGCCTGAAGACGCCCTGGTTCACGGCCCGGGCGGCGCCCGACGCCGGCCTCCGCCCCGGCGACAGCGCCGCCCTCTGCATCCGGCCCGAGCACGTGATCATGCTCCGCCGCGACCGGCCCCACGCCGGCGGCCTCGACACGACTTTAGACGTCGAGATCGTCGATGAGGTCGAGGCGGGCGCCAGCCATCGCCTCTATCTGCGCGTCGAGGGCGAGATGGGACCGGAGCCGTGCCTGATCGAGGCGGACGTACCGGCCCATCCCTACGACGTCATGGGTATCGCGACGCGACGCGACTGGCGCTGCGCCCTGACACTGGAGCGGGCCGTGGCGATCCTGGCAGGCTGAGCCTGAGCGACCCTGCCTCAGCCGCCGGCGGCGGGCGGCGCCACCCCGGCCTCGCGCGCGTTCCAGGCGAACTGGCGGCTGCCGCGCGACTTCGGGCCGCCGATGATGACGTTGAGGAGGCTCGGCCCGCCGGAGTCGAGCGCCTGGCGGAGGGCCGCCGCGAGCTCCGCCGGCGTCTCGACGTAGAAGCCCAGGCCGCCGAAGGCCTCGATCACCTTCTCGTAGCGGGCGTTGGGCACGAAGGCGCCGGGCGACAGGTGCTCGGGCCCGAGATCGCTCTGGCCGCCGTAAACGCCGTCGTTGTTGAAGACGATGAAGACGATCGGCAGGTTGTGGCGGCAGGCGACCTCCACCTCCATGCCGCTGAAGCCGAAGGCGGAGTCGCCTTCCACGGCAACGACGCGCTGCCCCGGATTGACGACCTGGGCGGCGATCGCGAAGCCGGCGCCGACGCCCATCGTGCCCCAGGTGCCGGCGTCGAGGCGGTGGCGCGGCAGATAGTTGTTCAACACCTGACGGCCGATATCCATCGTGCTCGCGCCCTCGCTGACGACCATCGCGTCCCGCGGCAGTGCGTCTCGGATCTCGCGCAGGGCGCGGTAGTAGCCCATTGGCACGCTATCATCGCTCATCGAGGCCTCGTTCGAGGCGGCGTTCGCAGCGCTCTTCTGCGCCAGGCCCGTGCGCCAGGTCGTCTCCAGCGGGTACTGCCAGGGGTTAGAGGCGAGAGCGGCGTTGAGCTGGCCGGTTACGGCTTTCGCGTCGCCAACCAGAGCGACCTCGGTCGGGACGTTCATGCCGACTTCCTCAGGCTCGATGTCGAGCTGGATAACGCGGACCCCTTCGCGGAAGCGCGGCGGCAGGCCGAAGTGCATGATCCAGTTGAGGCGGGCGCCGATCAGGAAGATCAGGTCCGCGCCCTGCAGGGCCTGGCTCCGCGCCGCGGCGACGGAGAGCGGGTGGTCGTCCGGCAGCATGCCCTTGCCCATGGGCGAGGTAATGAAGGGGAGCTGCGTCGCCTCGATGAACCGGCGCACCTCGTCCTCGGCGTGGGCGTAGGCGGCGCCCTTGCCGACGATCACGAGGGGCTGCTCGGCGCTCCGCAGCGCCGCGAGCGCCGCCTCGACGCTCGCCGGGTCGGCGAATGAGCGTGGCGGCTCGGCAACGCGCGGCGGCAGGCGCAGCCCGTCCTCTTCGACTTTGGCGGTGATCACGTCCGCCGTGAGATCAAGGTAGGCGGGCCCCGGGCGGCCGTAGAAGGAGGTACGCAGCGCCTGCTCGATGAAGTAAGGCAGGCGAGCCGCCGATTCCGGCCGGGCGGCGTACTTGACGAAGGGCCTGGCCGCTTCGAGCTGCGGAGCCTCCTGAAACGCGCCCATGCTCATCTGGTAGCTATCGTTGGCGCCGCTGAGGAGGAGCATCGGCCAGCAGTTGACGCGGGCGTTGCCAAGGCCGGAGAGGGCGTTCGTCATGCCGGGGCCGGAGACCGAGAGGCAGACGCCGGGGCGCCCCGTGAGGTAGCCGACGGCGCCGGCGGCGTAGGCGGCCGTCTGCTCGTGGCGCATGCCGATGAACCTGATCCCTTCGCGGAGCATCGCTTCGGCGACGTTCTGAACCGGGATGCCGACGATGCCGAAGGCGTACTCGACGCCATGGCGCTTGAGGCAGCGCGCGATCAGGGTAGCGCCGTCGATCTCGGCCACGATTCGCGCCTCCCTGGTTTCGAGTACGAGCCACGCGGCTCGGCGCCCGAATTATAGAGCATGGCCAGCGGCCTTTAGCCGGCGGCGGGCGCCGGTCGGGTCAGTCGGGCGAGCTGGGCGGCGACGGTGCCGATAGGTACCAGCTCAGCAAAGTCCAGATGAAGCCTCCCCAGGCCGCCACGCCGCCGATCAGCATCGCGGTCACGGCGATCGCGGCTGGCAGGAAGATCAGACAGACGATCCCGAAGAGGAAGACGGCGGCGCCGACGAGGCTGAGGCGGAGCCCGGGATTGTGGGCGCTTCTCACCCAGCCAGCTTACCAGGCTGAGCCTGGACGCATAGGCTGCCGCGCCTGCGAAAGCCAGGCTGAGGCTGGACGAGCCGGGCTGCGGCGCAGCGCGACGAAGAAGGCGCCCTTAGTCGAGGCTGAAGGGCGGGTACCGGTCGGTCAGGCCGTAGGTGTAGGCGCTGATCCGGGTGTTCCAACGCGTGACACCGACCACGAAAGTATGGAGGCCGGCCGGGAACGACCCGCTGAAGAGGATCGCGAACCTGGCGATGAAGATGACGATGTAAGAGGCAAGCCCGAGGAAGAACAGGACGATGAAATGAGGGATGAGCAGGATGTATCGGATTAGCAGGCCAAAGAGAGGGAAGTTGAGCAGCCGCGATGATTGCTCCGGGTAGTCGACCCCGAAAAGCAGCGGGTAGCCGGAAGCGGCCTCCGTATTGAACGGCGGGTATTTGTCGTAGAGGCTAGAGAGGTAGGCGTTCATGTTTGCGTTCCAGCGCATGTAGCCGACGACGAGGTCGTACATGCCGCGGGGATAGCTGCGCGTGAAGAGGATGCCGAAGGTGGCGATGAAGTAGAGGAGGCCGGCGAGGAGGGAGAAAGCCGACAGGATGAGCAGGTGGGGGATGACCAGGAAAAAGCGGATGATGAGGCCGATGAATAGAGGAAGGTTAGTCAGGCGCGACTGGCTCTCGGGCCGCTCGATCTCCAGGCGCACCGGGTAGGCGGCCGGCGGCGGACTCGAAGCGATCGGTTCCGTCGTCATCTCTTGCCTCCACTCAGAACGAGGCGAATCTCGACGACGTGACTATGCTGGCGGCGGCAGGAAATGTCAAGGCGCCATCGCGGTTGTTCCTGAGCCGCTGAGGACGACTCCGCCCTTCAGGCGAGCTCGTAACGCGGCGGCTCCTCCCACTCCTCGGCCGGCGGCTCTCCTGGCGGAGAAGCGCGCGTTGGCGATCCTCCTCGCGATACGCCTCCGCCCGCCGGATCACGTCCTGACGCGCGTGCTCCTCCTCCATGGCCTCGGCGGCTTCCGCCGGCGCCCGTTCCCGGCGGCGGCCGGCGAAGGTGCGGACGCGGCCCTCATTCTCGAGCTTTTCGAGGTGACTGCGAACGTTGAGGTCGGCGGCGCGCCGCAAGCGCCGGTCCGTGTCCGCGTAGATGCGCTCCATGATCTGCCAGCTCGTGCGCTCGCCGCCTTCGGCGAGCAGGGCGAGGATCTGGCGCTCCCGCTCCAGCCGGTGCTCGACGTAAGCGTCGATGTAGGACGCGGGCGACTCGATCACGGGGCCGTGGCCGGGGCAGATGACGCGCAGGTTGGGCAGGGCGCGCAGCCGCTCGAGGCTCCCCAGGTAGGCGCCGAGGTCGCTAACCATGGTCGGCGTCGAGCCGAGGATCGTGTCGCCGGTGAGCAGCACGCCCTCGCTCTCGAGGTAGTAGCAGACGGAGTCGGCGCTGTGGCCGGGCGTCGCGATCGCCTGCACACTGAGCCCGCCGGCGACCTCGATCGCGGCGCCGTCCTCGATGAGGTGGACGCCCGCCGGCGGCAGCCGCTCACGGAGCAGCGCCTCGCTCCCTGCCAGGGCGTAAACCTCGGCGGTGAACTCGTCGTGGAGCCAGCGCAGGTTGGCGCTGTGGTCGGCGTGGTGATGGGTGACGACGCTAAGGGCGATCTCCGCCTTCTCCGTTGCCGCGAGGTAGCCGCGCAGCATCCAGCGATAACGCTCGAGGTCCTCACCCGAATCGATCGTCAGCACCTGGCTCCGGCCGACGAGGTAGATCGTCGTGAAATCGGGATGCAACGAGCTCGGATCGGGCACCTGGACGGCGCGGACGCTGGGAGCAACCTGCATGGCCCGTCCATTCTAGCGGCAGCGGTATCCGAACGAAGGCGCGGTCACGGTCGAGGTGACAGGAGTGAGCAGGACGCCGAGGCAGCCGCGACGGCAGACGGGCCGGCGCCTCTGCCGGCGAGCAGCAGGAAGCGTTAGAATCGAGGCGATGGCGACACCAGGGTCGAGCGGCGGCGACAAGCGGCTAGCCAAGGCCGCGGTCGAGGCGATCGATGAAGCGATCGAGGGCCTGCGCGCCTGCCGTCAGCACCTGAACGAGATCAAGACCTCGCAGCTGCTGCGCGCCATCCATCTCCAGCTCGGCCACGTCGCGCTGGCACTGGATCTGGAGATGGACGGCGAGACGGCGAAGGCGGACGCGGCGCTACGCCTCGCCGAAGGGCGATCCGGAGGCGGCCAGGGCAGCATCGAGCCGGCGCCTGACCCGCACGTCTTTCCCGACTGGCCAAGAGACGACCACTAAGGCGCTAGGGAGCGCGATCTAGCGCCAGAACTGCCACCAAGACCGGCTGCTCGCCGTCTCAGGCGCCGCGGGCGTGCCGTGATCCATCGGCGCGCTGTGGTCGTGCTCCGCCTCGGCCTTGAGGATTGCTACCGGGTCCTCGCTGAAGTCGCGCTCGCAGCCGACCGCGCAGAAGTAATAGGTCTCGCCTTCGTGCTCCACCTTGGCGGCGGCCGTGGCCGGATCGATGTCCATGTGGCAGACGACGTCGTGAACGGTCTCGCTGATCATGCTTTACCTCTCTTTCGAGTCAGAGTACGGTCGGTCCGGGCCGGGGGCAACAGCGTTGATTCCTGTCGCCCGCGGGTTTAGACGCTGTTGAGCTCCGGGATCAGGTTGAAGTACTGGTTCAATGAGGTGAACTCGTTGAGGAAGATGAGGATGCCGACGGCGACGACGACCGCTCCGGCACCGACCTCGAGCACCGGCAAGAGGTTGCGGAAGCGCCGCAGGCCGGATGTGACGCTGGCCAGGGCAAAGCCGGTGATGAGGAAGGGCAGGCCGAGGCCGGCCGAGTAGGCGAGCAGTAGGTACGTCCCCTGGTGCACGGTCGACGAAGCGGCCGCGAGGGCGATAATCGCGCCGAGCACGGGCCCGATGCAGGGCGTCCAGGCGATCGCGAAGGTGCTGCCGAAGCCGACGGAGCGGGCATAGCTCAGCGCCGTTGAGCGAGTCGCTACTAGGACCGTCGTGGCGGCGCCACCGCCGGCCGGGCCGGCACCGGCGCCGGCGAGAACGGGCTGGGGCTGCGGCGTGCTCGTGTCGCCGATCTGGTAGGTGCGGTAGAGCCAGGGGATCCGGATCACGCCCATGAGGTTGAGCCCGAGGACGACCAGGAAGACGCCGGCGATCCGCTCCAGCGCCGGCAGGTTGTCGCTGATCACGCTCCCCAGGAGGCCGACGGAAGCGCCAATCACGGTAAAGACGATGCCGAAGCCGAGGACGAAGGCGAAGGCGTGGGACATCGTCTCGCGCCGGCGCGGCGCGAAGCTCGGGTCGCTGCTGACGCCGGTAAGGTGGGCGATGTAGGCCGGCACGAGCGGCAGGACGCAGGGCGAGAGGAAGGAGATAACCCCCGCCGCGAAGGCAAAAACGATGCCGAACGGGCCTGTGAGGTAGTCGACCCAGCCCTCGGTGATCACCTACGTATGATAGCAGCGCGCCGCGGGGGCTCCGTGACCGCGGTCACAAGCGAAGCGGCGAATCGGCCCATCAGGGCAGGCCGGGCGATGGCCGTCGGCACTAGCAGGCGCTACACTCCAGTTGTCTATGGCAGCAAAGTCGCGCCCGCCGTTCGAGGAGCTCTACCAGCAGCTCGAGGAGAAGGTCGGCCGCCTCGAGCAGGGCGGCCTCAGCCTCGACGACTCCCTGACGACCTATGAGGAAGCGGTAGGTCTCGCCCAGCGCTGCCAGCAGCTCCTCGACCGGGCCGAGCTGCGGATCACCCGCCTCAAGGAATCGATCCACGGCGGCGAGTCCTACGGCGAGGACGAAGCCGTAGAAGACGAGGAAGGCGAGGAGGCGTGAAGCTGCGCGCCGATTTTCACAGCCACAGCAACTACTCGCGCGACTCCGTCATCGGGCCGCAGGCGTTCATCGACCGCTGCGTCCGCAAAGGCGTCAACTGCATCGCCGTCACCGACCACAACGAGATCGAGGGCGCCTTCGTCATCGAAAAGCTCGCCCCGTTCAAGGTGATCATCGGTGAGGAGGTCAAGACCTCCGAGGGCGAGATCATCGGCCTCTTCCTCAAGGAGCTAGTGCCGCGCGACCTCTCGCCGGAGGAGACGATCGGCGCCATCCACGAGCAGGGCGGCCTCGCCGTGATACCGCACCCCTACGACATCTTCCGCCGCTCCGTGCTCAAGCCCGACGCCCTGGAGCGAGTCAAAGAGCAGGTGGACGCGATCGAGGGCTTCAACTGCCGCAACATCCTCAGCCGCCACGACGAGCGGGCCAGGGAGCTCGCCCGCGGCGTCGGCAAACCGTTCACTCTCGGCACGGACGCCCACTCTCCCTGGGAGCTCGGCGGCGCCAGCCTCGAGCTGGAGGCCTTCGAGACGCCGGCAGAGCTCCTCCAGACCCTGCCCGGAGGCCGCATCGTCGGCGGCCGCTCGCTGCCCATGGTCCACTGGATCAGCACCTACGCCAAGATCCGCTGGCGGCTCGGCCTGCGGCCGGCCTACGCCTCGCCGCCGCGGGCGCCGGCGCGTCGTTAGAATGCTGCGCGTCGGCTGGTTCGCCACCGGCCGCGGTCAGACGTCACCGAAGCTACTGACGGCCGCGCTCGACGCCATTCATGGCGGCCTGGACGCCGAAATCGCTTTCGTGTTCTCCAACCAGGAGCCGGGCGACTCCGAGAACGGCGATGCTTTCTTCGACCTTGTCCGTGGTGCCGGCATCCCCCTGATCACGCTTTCGGACGTGAAGTTCCGGCGTGCCGTCGGCGGCAAGATCGCGCGCAAGGGTGGGCCGTTGCCCGCCTGGCGCCATCAGTACGACGCCGGCGTCGCCGAGCTACTGGCTCCCCACCACTTCGACCTGGGCGTGATGGCGGGCTACTTGCTGATCATTACGGAGTCCCTCTACGACCGCTGGCCGGTGCTCAACCTGCACCCGGCGCTGCCCGGTGGACCCATCGGCCTGTGGCAGGACGTGGTCTGGCAGCTAATCGGCGAAGGCGCGACGGAAAGCGGCGTCCTGATGTTCCTCGCGAACGGCGACCTTGACCGCGGGCCGGCGATCACTTACTCGCGCTATTCCCTGCGCGGCGGCGATATCGAGCCGTTGTGGGCGACTCATGGCAACCGCCCGCTGGAGGAGTTACGCACCGAGGGCGATACGAACCCGCTGTTCCAAGCGATCCGCGTCCGGGGCATCGCCCGTGAGCTGCCGCTGGTCGTCGAGACGGTCCGGGCTTTCGTAGAGGGACGTGTGCGCATCGAGCGTCTCGGCCCGACGTTTCAGGCGCTGGACGCGGCCGGCAAGCCGTTAGAGGCCTACGACTTGACGGATAAAGTCGAGCCCGCGGTCAGGGCGGCTGAGAGCCAGCGGGAGGTTGGTAGCTAGGGTCGTACGTGCCGCCTACCGCACCGGCCGCCTGGAGCGGCAAAAGTCCTGGATGATTAAGCGACGGCGTCCGCTCAGCCTGCGGTCCGCCGCCTCTGCCAGCGGAAGCGCAGCCAGACACCGACGCCCGCCATGAGGAGCGCCTGAGGCACCTTGTAGTAAGAATCGAAAGGCTCGTTTGCGTAGGGGCCTTCGATGCCGGTGTCGACCGCGAGCGGCAGGACGAGCGTGACGGCGAAGGCCCATCGCCAGGCCCAGCGCGGGTAGGCGAAGGAGAGCGCGGCCGTGAAGGCAAGCGAGAGAAGCGCGGCCGGCCAGCGCTCGGTCGAACTCAGGTCGACGGCCGCCATGATTACGCCGGCCGCGATCGCGACCGGGATGACCGGCAGGTCGGAGAAGAGGCGACGCAGGAGCAGGCGGGCGAGGAGCGGCAGGGCGCCGGCCGCCCAAAGCCAGGCCTCGCGTCGCTCAGGCAGGACGGCGCTCTCGGCGCGCACGGCGTCGAGCCAGCCACGATCTTCAGCGCCGATCGAGAGCGAAGCCGCGAAGAACAGCGTATCCAGCAGGCGCTCTTCCAGACGCCTCATTCCATCGCTCCCTGTTCGCGGAGCTTCAGTCGCGTGCGCGAGGGTCGCGCTCGCTGGGGTTGGAGCATCGCGGCGCGGGCGGCGGCGAGGCCGGCGCGGCTGAGGCGGTAGAGATGGCGCTGCGGCCGTCCCGGCGTATCGCTCTCGCCCCATCTCGCTTCCAAGAGGCCCTGCGACTGGAGTCGCATGAGCATCGGGTAGAGCGTCCCTGACTTCAGGTGAGTGGCCAGGCTGAGGCTGTAGCCGTAGTGCCAGGCTTGGGGCTCGGCGAGGAAGGCCCGCAAGAGGCTCAGCGACTGGGGCGAAGAGTTCGGCTGTCGCGGCATGACCGGATTATCTACATATGTAGACTTTTGTCAAGCGCACTGGCCCTTGCTCACCAACCAACCGAACGCCGCTACGTCGGAGCCGTATCACTATCGAGACGAATTCCAGGCTGCTCGTTCACGCTCTCGGCTGCATTAGTAGCGCGATAGCCGTTGCCGTCACGCTAGTGACCTAGTGACCGACGACTGCGAGGATGATGATCGCGCCGCTCGTGGCGATGAGGATGCTGCCGAGAATGTTCGTGGCGCCGCCGAGGCCGAAGAGCGAGAAGACGACGCCGCCGACGAAGGCGCCGATCAGGCCGAGGAGCAGGTTGCCGACGAGGTCGCGGCGGCTGCGCATGATCGAGCGGGCGAGCCAGCCGGCGGCGAGGCCGACGACGATCCAGGTGACGAGCTCGGCAACTTCGATGGTCACGGCAGCACGCTACGGGATCAGCGCCGCGAGCGCAACGAGGGCTACAGCGCCAGCTTGAACCAAACGAGCTCCCAGCGCCGGACGGTCGAGCGGCCGACCTCGCTGAAGTCGAGGGCCTCATAAAAGGCAACCGCCGCCTGCTGCTCGGTAGTCGTGTCGAGGAGCAAGGCCTCGTAGCCGTTGGCGCGCGCCCAGGCGATCGCGGCATCGACGAGCCTGCGGCCGATACCGCGGCGTTGCCGCTCGGGCGCAACGAGCAGCCAGTGAACTCGATCGGCTCTTATCGATCGATCGATGAAGGCTGGCTCCGGCACGCCAGACTGTGCCCCGATGGCAGCGACGGCGAGCATGCCGACGACCGCTTCGCCATCGGGCATCGGCTCGACCGCTACCCAGAAGGCTTCGTAGTTCTCTGATATTTGCTCGATGTGGCGGGCGTAAGCGGTCTCGCGGTCACGCTGCGGGCTCGCGATCACCTCGCTGATGAGGCCGAGGTGGCTGGAGACGGCACCGATGATCGAGGTCGGGGCGTCCAGCTCCGTCGGGATCCAAGCTGGGCCGACATACACGCGACCGGCGGGCGGTGCGCGCGCGTACAGCCATTCAACGCGAACCTGATCGGCGGGGTCGTAGGGACGGATAACGGCGTCGGCCAGGATGATGGGTCGCCTCTCGGTTCGACAATCGCTAAACCAGCGGCCTCGATCTAGAGCGGTAGCCCTTGCTCCACGCTAGTGGTCGAGGCGCTCCAGCGGCGCGAACGAGAGCAAAAGCTTCTTGACGCCGAACTCGCCCTTGAAGGCGACCGTGACCTCCTGATCGGCGCCGGAGGCCGTGGCCGCCGCCGTGACGACGATCCCCTCGCCGAAGCGGGCGTGGCGGACGTGCTCGCCGGCCGCGAATAGGGCGGCAAGGGCGCGCGGCTGCGGCTCACCTGATTGGACGCGCTCGTGATGTCCCTCGGGCACCTGAGAGCCTTCGCCTGATTGAAAACGCTTAGGATGTGCCTGCGGCCCATGAGAACCTTCGCCGGGGCGACCTGACGCGACGGAGGCGGCGGTGGACCAGGCGGGCTGACGCTGGCGCGCCGTCGGCCGCCGGTAGGCGCCCTCGACGTTCTGCTGTGCCTGGTGGAAAAGCTCCGGCGGCAGGTCCTTGAGGAAGCGTGAGGGCGGGTTATGGCTGCCCTGGCCCATGAGGGCGCGACGGAAGGCGCGGATGAGATAGAGGCGCTCCTTTGCCCGCGTCAGGCCGACGTAGCAGAGGCGGCGCTCCTCCTCCATCTGGGCCGGGTCGTCGAAGGAGCGGATGTGGGGCAGGAGGCCCTCCTCCATGCCGACGATCATCACGACAGGGAACTCGAGGCCTTTCGCGGCGTGAAGCGTGATCAGGGTTACGGCGTCGATCTTCTCGTCGTACTCGTCGGTGTCCGACATGAGGGCGACGTCCTCGATGAAACGCATCAGGGCTTGCTCCGGCTCGAGCTCTTCGAACTGGGCGGCGACGTTGCGCAGCTCCTGGACGTTCTCCCAGCGCTCGTCGCCGTCGACCGGGAACTGGTCGGTCAGGTAGTCGCGGTAGCGCGTCCGCTCGATGACCAGGGTCAGGAGGCGGGAGACGGTCAGCACCGGCGCCTCGGCGATGAGCTCGTTGAGGAGGGGGAGGAAGCCGAGGAGGGCCGCCTTCGCCGGCGTCGCGAACGGGCTCTCGACCGGCGCCTCCAGGATCGACAGCAGCCGCGGCGGCTGGGCTTCGGAGTCGCGGGAGGCCTCGCCGGATCCGGCGAGCATCTGGAGGGCCGTGTAGGCCGGCACCCCTAGCGACTGGGCCCAGGCGCTGAGCTCCTGCTGCGTCCGGTCGCCGATCCGGCGCGAGGGGACGTTTAGGACGCGGCCGAGGCTGATCGAGTCGAAGGGGTTGAGGACGAGGCGCAGGTAGGCGAGGAGGTCCTTGATCTCGCGCCGCTCGTAGAAGCGGGTACCGCCGACGAGGCGGTAGGGCAGACGCTCGGCGACGAATCGCTCCTCCAGGGCGCGAGACTGGGCGTTGGTGCGGTACATGACGGCAACGTCGCCGAGGTGGCTGCCCTCGCGCGCCATGCGACGCACCTCGCCGGCGACGAAGGCGGCTTCCTCCTCCTCGTTATAGGCCTCATAGACGACGATCGGGTCGCCGCGACCCTTCTCGGTCCAGAGGCTCTTCTCCTTGCGCTCGCGGTTGGCGGCGATGATCCGCTGGGCGGCGTCGAGGATGGTCTGGGTGGAGCGGTAGTTCTGCTCGAGGCGGACGACGCGCGTCTTTGGATAATCGCGCTCGAAGTTGAGGATGTTGCGGATGTCGGCGGAGCGCCAGGAGTAGATCGACTGGTCCGGGTCGCCGACGACGCAGATGTTGGCGGCGGGCGGCGGCGCCAGGAGACGAGCGAGGACGTACTGAGCGATGTTCGTGTCCTGGAACTCGTCGACGAGGACGTGCTCGTAGCGCTCCTGGTAGCGGTCGCGGACCGCCTCGACGTCGCGTAGGAGCGTCACCGTCTTGACGAGGATGTCGTCGAAGTCGAGGGCGGCGTTCTCGGCGAGGAGCGCCTCGTAGCGGCTGAAGACGCGGGCGACGACCTCCTCGAAGTAGCTACTCACGCCCTCGGCGAAAGCGGTAGGCGTCGCCAGCTCGCTCTTCGCGCGCGAGATCACGGAGAGGATCGCCCGCGGCGCGTGCTGGCGCGGGTCGAGGCTGAGCTCGGCCGTTATGCGCTTGATCAACGCCATCTGGTCGGAGTCGTCGTAGATCACGAAGGCGCGAGGGACGCCGATCTGCTCGCCGTCGACGCGGAGGATGCGGGCGCAGACGGCGTGAAACGTCCCGAGGGTGATGCCACGAGCGAGGCTGCCGAGCAGCGCCTCGACCCTGTCGCGCAGCTCGCGCGCCGCCTTGTTCGTGAAGGTCACGGCCATGACCCGTCCCGGCGCCACGCCGCCCTCATCGATGAGATAGGCGATGCGGTGGGCGATGACGCGGGTCTTGCCGCTCCCCGGCCCGGCGAGGATCAAAAGCGGCCCCTCACCGTGGGTGACGGCCGCGTGCTGCTCCGGGTTCAGGCCTTCGAGAATGGACATGGGGTTACGCCCTGATTCTAGCACGTACGTACGTTCTGCCCAACCTGATCTGAAGACGGACCGCGGTCCAGCCAGCCGGACGGCTGTCGCCGCCCTGCATGCTAGAATCTAAGCTGTGACAGCATTCCTCATCGGCTGGCCCGGCGGTAGCCTCGAATCGACGCTCCAGCTCGGCGGCCTCCTCCTCCTCGCCTACGTCCTCGTCCTCTGGCTCAGCGGCATCGTCTGGGTCTATCGCGACGTGCGCACGCGCACGGCCGACGAGGGATCGCAGTGGATCGCCGTGCTCCTCGTCGCCGTCTTCAACCTGCCGGGGCTGATCGTCTACCTCGTCATTCGCCCCCAGGCGACGATCGCCGACGCATACGAGCGCTCGCTCGAGGCCGAGGCGATCCTCCACGAGCTCCAGCTCGCCGCGAACAGCTGCCAGAATTGCCGCCGGCCAATCGAGGATGACTTTCACGTCTGCCCCCACTGCCGCACGACACTGCGTGAGCCCTGCCGCAACTGCGGCCGCGCCATCCGCACCAGCTGGCTGACCTGTCCTTACTGCGCCACGGAGCGCGTCGCGCCGGCGCCGCCGAGGCCGGCAGAAAGGGCCGCAAGCACCTCGACCGAAACGCCGGCCCAGCCACCGCGGCGGCCACCGGCGACCCGGCCCGCCCGCCCGGCGGTGCAGCCGGCCGACGAGGCGACAACCAGCCAGCGGCAGCCGCCCGTCGCCCGCCAGGGCTAATAGCGCTCGTCGGCCGCGACGCGAAGCGTACGCACCACCGTCTCCTCGACTTCTAGAGGCCAGCGGCTGTAGAGCAGCTCGTGCTGCTCACGCTCCGAATCGGGCAGTGCCGCCGCTTCCTCCTTCGAGAGCAGCGATAGTCGAGGAGGCGCGTTTCGCCGTCGTATGCTGGCAGGCGCACCGTCTGCGGCCACGGCTCGGGCGTTGCCAGAAAGACGAAGCCGACGCTCTCGAAGTGGTCGCCGCGCCAGAACTGCGTCACCTCGGTCAGTCGCAGGAGGCGCACGTGGAGGCCCGTTTCCTCGTGCGCCTCGCGGAGGGCGCACTCCTCGATCGATTCGCCGGCTTCCATAGCGCCGCCGATCATGCCCCAGGTTCGCTTGCCGTCGTACTCCTGCCGGACGAGCAGCAGCTTTCCGTCCGGTGACATCACGGTCAAGCCCGCGCCGAGCCGGACACGGGGCTTCTCCGGTCGAGGGCGCATTGCCGAGCTCCGATCTGGGTCGCTAGTCGGCGAGCCGCTTGGCCAGCGCTGTGAAGTCGATGCGCCCTTCCAGGTGAGCGAAGGCGTGCTGCGCTTTCGCCTCGCCGCGGAAGCGGCTCACGCTCCAGACGCCGGCGAGCGCGGCGAGCGTCGCCGGCGTCTCGTCAGGCGCGAGGAGTACGGTCGTCGCCTCGCCTTGGGCCCGGTCGAGGACGTAGGGGCTGGGCTGTCGGCCGCCCGTAATCACGAGACAGGTCGCCGCAGTCTCGATCGCCGCGAGGTGGAGGTCGGTCTTGTTGAAGGGGGCGAGCACGGCCTTCGCCGCGAAGCGCCGGAAGTGGGGCTGAGCCGGGTCAGCGAACACGGGGGCGATGACGATGTCCTCGACCGTCGCCGACTCGTTATCGCCCGCGTAGAGCAGCTCCGCCCCGAGAGCGTCGCCGATCTCGCCGACGCTCGGCGCGGCGAGGCCGCGGTCCTCGGTCATGAGCGTTAACGGCCGCAGGCCGCCGTTCGTCAGGTCGCGGGCGACGTTTTCGACCCGGTCCGGTACGACGACGGTCGCGATCGTGCCAAGCAGGCGGTCGCCGAGGCTGGCGGCGAGGTGGCCGTCCGCCTCCCCAACCTCCGTTCTGACAACTACGATCGCCGCCGCACTGAGCATCTCGGCGCCGGCGTCGCTCTCGACGATGACGATCTCGTCGGCGGGGCTGTCGACGGCCGTCGAGGCATTGGCGGAGCCTGCGAGATCGATCGCGGCGAAGTTGGCGGCGTCCTGGCCGGCCGCAGCGCCGTCACCGGCGCGGACGAGGCTCACGCGCAGGCCGGCGCGCTGCAGGCCCCGCGCGAGCGCAACCGCGACCGTGGATTTGCCGGCTCGAGGCCGCGTCGATACGATCTGAAGGAGAGGCATCTAGCTCATGATTATAGGCGGGATCGGCCCGCCTTGGCACCATGCCGTGCTAGGATCGCCTCGCCACGGCCGCTGCAGGCTCTGACATCGCAGCTAGGCCAGCCGGCTCCGAAGGGGGACAAATGCCTCGCCGGCATCTCTTGCGGGCACAGGCGTCGGTCCCCTCCTACCAAGGTTGCGAGGACGGGCGCCGCCTGGGCGTCGCGCCCCGATGAGCCTCGAGGCGATCGTCGAGCAGGCGGCCGGCGCCCTGGCGGCGCGGCCGGCGGCGCTGATCAGCGACATAGACGGCACGCTCAGCCGCATCGTCCCCCGGCCCTCGGACGCCGTCGTCTCCGAGCAGGCGCGTCAGAGCCTCGCCGCGCTCCTGCCCCTGCTCGACCTCGTCGCCGCCGTCACCGGCCGCGAGGAGGCAGTCGCCCGCCGCATGGTCGCCTGCGAGGGGCTGACTTACGTCGGCAGCTACGGCCTCGACGCCGGGAGCGCAGCGAGAGTCGCAGCGAGCGATCTCGGCGCCGCGAAAGAGAGCGCCCGCGAGCTGCTGGCGGCGTATCCCTGCGTCACGCTCGAGGAGAAAGACGTCTCTTTCGCCCTCCACTACCGCAACTGCGCCGACGGCGAGACGGTCCGGCAGGCGCTAATCGCCCTGCTCGAGCCGATCGCGACCGCCGCCGGCGGCCGCCTGCTCGAGGGCAAGCAGGTGATCGAGCTCGTGCCGGCGGCCCTGCCCGGCAAGGACGACGCGGTGGCGAACCTCGCCCGCGACCACCAGCTCAAGGGCATCGTCTACCTCGGCGACGACCTCTCGGACACGGCCGTGTTCCGCGCGATCGCGACGCGGCGGACGGCGGGCCAGCCGGGCCTCGCGATCGCCGTCGTCGACAGCGAGACGCGGGGCGAGGTCCGGGACGCGGCGGACGCGACTCTGGCCGGCGTCAGCGAGGTCGAGGCATTCCTGGCGGCGCTGGCCCAAAGGCTGGGACGATAGGCGGGGCGGGCGTCAGCTAGGGAAACAGCGTCGACTGAACGCCGCGCTCGCCTGAATCGCTGACGCCGTTTCGTCGGGCCGCGGCCTTGGCGGCGCGACGCCGCCGGCCTGATGCCGCCACGCTGGCGGGAAAGCCGCCGTCGGCGACCTTGATCGTCAGGTCGTCCCCCTGGCTCACGGCGCCGATGCTACTCACGACCTCACCGCCCTTGTGGACGACGGCGTAGCCACGGTTGAGCGTCGCCTGTGGGTCGAGGGCAGCGAGCTGGACGCGGCTGTGGCGCAGGCGCTCGCTCCGCTCCCGCTCGAGGCGCTCGACGGCGAGGATGGTGCGACGCTCCCTCTCCTT
Organism: Dehalococcoidia bacterium; assembly: GCA_963664765.2. Classification (GTDB taxonomy): domain Bacteria; phylum Chloroflexota; class Dehalococcoidia; order DSTF01; family WHTK01; genus WHTK01. The sequence continues at coordinate 1,062,999 of CAXXWO010000006.1, forward strand.
GAGGCCCTGCCGGAGCCGATCCGGATCGACGACGGCCTGCCCGGCCCGAGCGAGAACGCCGCCGACCGTCGAGCGCAGGCCGACGAGCGCGTCATCGACGAGACGCAGGGCGAGCCGCGCGGCGCCGTCGAGCTCGGCCGCGATCTGGAGCAGGTCGGGAGCGACGATCTCGGCCGCCGCGGATGGTGTCGGCGCCCGCAGGTCGGCGACGTAGTCGCAGATCGTGAAGTCGGTCTCGTGGCCGACGGCCGAGACGACGGGGACCAACGAGCCGAAGACGGCGCGCGCGACCGCCTCGTCGTTGAACGCCCAGAGCTCCTCCGCCGCGCCGCCACCGCGGGCGACGATGATCACGTCGATGTCGCCGAGGCCGTTCAGCGCCTCGATCGCCGCCAGGACGCCGGGGACGGCCTCCGGCCCCTGCACCGGCGTCGGCGCGAGGACCACCTCCGCCACCGGCCAGCGGCGACGCAGGACGTTGCAGATGTCGTGGAAGACGGCGCCGGCCGGCGACGTGACGACGCCGACTCGCTCCGGGAAGCGAGGGAGGGGCCGCTTCCGCGCCGCCTCAAATAAGCCCTCCTCCTCCAGCTGCGTCCGCAGGCGCTCGAACTGGGCGTGGGAGAGGCCGACGCCCTCGGGCTGGACGAAGTCGACGACGATCTGGAGCTCGCCGCGTGCCTCGTACACCGTCAGGCGGCCGTGGAGGATGACCTGCGCGCCTTGGGCCAGGTAGTCGACGATGCGTCGCTGCCGTACCTGCGCCGACCGGAAGAGGACGCCGCGCAGCTGAGCGCCGCCGTCCTTGATCGCGAAGTAGGTGTGGCCGGAGGGCTGCGTGCGCGGACCGGAGACCTCGCCCGCTACCCAGACGTCGCCGAGGACGAGGTCGCTCTCGAGGAGCTCGCGGAGGTAAGCAACGGCCTGGGAGACGGTAAGGATTTGCATGCGCCTGCTCAGCGGCAGTATACGACCAGCCAGCCTGGCGGTTTTTTTGAAGAGATGGGTTAAGGGGGTAGACTTCTTACTAAATAGCTGTTAGAGTTTGAGAGGCGCAGCAGGTTAGCGCTCCGCCGATCGAGTCAACTATTGCCCCGCCGGCTCGATCTTGCGCCCCTGCTGCGCTATTTGCTGCCCGGCGCGGGGCCTACTCTACGGTTACGGTCTTTGCCAGGTTGCGCGGCTGGTCGATATCACGGCCGCGCCTCAGCGCCATGTGGTAGGCGAGGAACTGCAGCGGCACCGCCGTGATCATCGGCGTGAGCAGCGGCGGCGCCTCGGGGACGTAGATCACGGCGTCCGCCATCTCCGTTATCGCCTCGTCGCCCGCCGTCGCTATGGCGATGACCTTGCCCTCGCGCGCGCGGACCTGCTCGATGTTGCTGAGCATCTTGGCATAGTGGTCGTCCTGCACGGCGATGGCGACGACCGGCATGTGAGCGTCGATCAAGGCGATTGGACCGTGCTTCATCTCGCCGGCGGCGTAGCCCTCGGCATGGACGTAGCTGACCTCCTTGAGCTTCAAGGCGCCCTCCATCGCGGTCGCGTACTGGAGGCCGCGGCCGAGGAAGAGGAAGTCGTCCGCCTCGCCAAAGCGCCGCGCGACGGCATCCGTCTCGGCCTCGGTTTTCAGCGCCGCGCCGACGAGGCCAGGCAGGCGGGCCAACGCCTCGAGGGCGCCCGCGAGGTCCTCCCCTGCGAGGACGCCGCGGCTCTCGCCGAGACGGCAGGCGAGGATATATAGCGCCGCCTGCGAGCCGAGGTAGGTCTTGGTTGAGGCGACGGCGACCTCTGGCCCGCAGCGCGTGAAGACGGTGCCGTGCCCGAGACGGGTCGCCTGCGAGCCGGGCGTGTTGCAGATGGCTACCACTTTAGCGCCGCGCCGGCGCGCCTCCGACATCGCCGCGAGCGTGTCCACCGTCTCGCCCGACTGGGCGATCGCGATCAGGAGGGTCGCCTCGTCGATGACGGGCCGGCGGTAGCGGTACTCCGAGGCGTTGTCAGCCTCGGCCGGTAGGCCGGCAAGCTGCTCGACGAAGCTCCGGCCGATCAGGGCGCTGTGGAAGCTGGTCCCCATGCCGATGAGCACGACGCGCCGGACGGCGGCGAGGTCGGCGTCGCTGAGGTGAAGGTCGGGGAGGTTGATCGCCGGCGGGTCGAACTCGGCGACGCCGCGCAGCGTGTCTAGCACGGCCTCCGGCTGCTCGGCGATCTCCTTGGCCATGAAGTGGCGGTAGACGCCCTTGCCGGCGACGAAGGGCCCCAGGGGTAGATTTTCCGGCTCCTTCTTAACCGCCTCGCCGCTCAGACGGCGGTAGCTGGCGCCGGCCGCGGTCACGCGGGCGACCTCTCCGTCTTCAAGGAATACGACGCGCTGCGAGTGGGGCAGGACCGCCGGCAGGTCGCTCGCCACGTACATAGCGCCAGCGCCGTAGGCGATGACGACGCCGCCGGCGTTGGCGATCCGGGCCGCGACGATGATGCCGGGCTCCGACCGCCGCAGGGCGACGATCGCCGCCGCGCCCTCGAGCTGGCCCAGCGCACCGCGCGTCGCCGCCTCGAGGTCCAGACCCTGCCCGACGCCTTCAGCTATGAGGTGGGGTATGACCTCGGTGTCGGTCTCGGAGCAGAAGCTGCAGCCGCGCTCGATCAGGCCGGCGCGGAGCTCGCGGTGGTTCTCGACGATACCGTTGTGGATGACGACGATGTCGCCGGCGACGTCGGTGTGAGGGTGGGCGTTGGCCTCCGTGGCGCGGCCGTGGGTCGCCCAGCGCGTATGGCCGATGCCGGTCGTGCCCTGGGGCAGGTTGCCCGCGAGGCTGCTCGTCAGGGTCGACAGCTTGCCGACGCTCTTGGCGATCTGGATGCCGCCCTCGTTATCGACGACGGCGATGCCGGCGCTATCGTAGCCGCGATACTCGAGCCTGCTGAGGCTCTCCAGGACGATTGACGCGGCCTGCTCGCCGCCAATGTAGCCCACGATTCCGCACACGGCGGTCCCTCCGATCGAGCAGGCACAGCCTTGCTTCCGGCTGAAGCCTGCGCTACACGAAGAAGGAAGAGAGAGCTGAAAGAACGCGAATCGGCTTCGCGTGCACGCCGGCTAGGGCTTTGTTAGGGGCTCGCGCACCTATTTTGTCCCGCCGTAACGACTGTGCCGCCGAGAGGCTCCCCGCCGAGTTTTTCGAACAGCCTCTACCTCGTCATCCTTCGCCGATGCGAAGGACCTGGCGCTTTACGTGGCTAGCCCCCGTTCCGATCTTCTTCCGAATACCGGCAACTATAGCACCATCCTCGCCGCCCCGACGCGGCAAGGATCGCCGGTTAGGCCTGGTCCCTCGCGATCGCCTCGAGACGGTTGGCGACCTCGTCGATGACGAAGTCGGGCGTCGAGGCGCCTGCCGTGAGGCCGACTTGCTCGTGGTCGGCGAGCCAGGCGGCGTCGATCTCCGCCGCCGCCTCGACGTGATAGGTCTCGACGCCGCAGCCGCGGGCGACGGCCGCGAGATGACGCGTATTGGCGCTATCGCGGCCGCCGACGACGATCATCAGCGTGACCTCATCGGCGAGGTGCATGGTCGCCGCCTGCTGAGCAGTAGTGGCGTGGCAGAGCGTGTTGAGGACGCGGAGCTCCGAGATGCGGTCGATATTCGTCTCGAAGAGCTTCTTGACGAAGGAGGCGAAGCGCGCCTCTGTCTCCGTGGTCTGGGAAAGGACGCCGAGCCGCGAGGGGAAGTCGTCCGGCAGCGGCCCCAGGTCTTCCTCCGAGGCGTAGACCATGACCTGGCTCGATGCCCAGCCGATGACGCCACGCACCTCTTTGTGGTTCGGGTCGCCGAAGACGACGACGGCGAAGCCATCCTCCGCGAGCCGCTTTGCCCACTGCTGCGACCTGGTGACGATCGGGCAGGTCGTGTCGATGATCTCGACGCCGCTCGCTTCGAGCTTCTCGACGACATCGGGGCCAACGCCGTGGGCCGTGATTGCGACCGGCTTCTCGGCGGCCTGGGCCGGGTCCGTGATCACCTCGAGGCCGTCGCGGCGCAGCTTGTCGACGACCTGGGGGTTGTGGACGACGGAGCCGAGGCTCACGAGCGAGCCGCGCTCGTGCACAGCGTCCTCCATCATCTCGACGGCGCGGCGGACGCCGAAGCAGAAGCCCATCTCGCTCGCCCGGAGGATTTTCATGTCTCTAGCTGACCGGCGTGCCGGTGCCCTCTTCGCTCCCGTTCATGCCACCATAATAGCCGCGATTCTCGGCCGGCAACAGGGCAGCAATCCGGGCCATGATCGTCTCCGTGCCTCGCGCCGCCGCCTCGCTGTTCAGGCGATCGGGCTTCGCCAGGAAGAAGGGGTCGCCGATGCGGACGTGGACACGATCGCGCCGCAAGGGGTGAAAGAAGACGCCCGGCATGCCAAGACGCTGGCTGCCGGTGATGGCGACAGGCAGGACCGCCGCGCCCGTGCGCAGCGCGATGAGGGCGGCTCCCGGCCGCGCCTCGATGAGACGAGCCGCGGCGCCGCTGCGCCTCCCCTCCGGGAAGAGGCCGATCACCCTGCCTTCGCGCAGGATCTCCTGGGCACGACGCAGTGCGGAGAGATCGGCCTCGTCGCGGCGCACCGGGAAGCCGAAGACGTCCATAAACTGCTTCATCACCGGGTAGCCGAACAACTCGGCCTTCGCCATAAACGCTATCGGGCGCGGCAGGACGACGCTGAAAATGCCCGGGTCGCCGTCGTTCAGATGGTTGGAGACGAGGATCAACGGACCCTGACGCGGCACCTTCTCCAGCCCTTCGACCTCAACGGTCGCGTACAGCGGCAGGACAAAGTAGCGACAGAACGTGACGATCACTCTGTAGGCGATCGCCCTCAAGGCTGAATGCCGATGATTTCCCCGACGCGCGCGACCACCTCTTCGAGGGACAGTCCGTCCGTGTCGAGGATCATCGCGTCGGCCGCCGGCTTCAGCGGCGAGACGTGGCGCTCGCGGTCCATCTCGTCGCGCTGGGCAAGCTCGCTCGTGATCTCTGCCAGGGACCGTTCGACGCCGGCGGCGCTGAGCTCTAGATGTCGGCGCCGGGCGCGCTCGGCCGGCGTCGCGTCGAGGTAGATCTTCACGGGCGCGTCCGGCAGGACGACGCTGCCGATATCGCGGCCGAGCATGATGATCCGGCCCTCGCGGGCGAAGGCGCGCTGAAGCTCGACGGTCGCCCGCCGGACGGCGGCCATGCGCGAGACGTAGGAGACGCTGCGGTCGACTGCCGGCGAGCGGAGCTCGTCGCTGATGTCGCGGCCGTCGGCGCTGACCGTCGTCCTGTCGCGCTCGCCGAGGCTGCCGAGCGCGATCCGGTCCGACTCGGCGAGCGTGGTTACGGCGGCTTCGTCCTCGATCTCCAGGCCCTGGTCGAGGGCGAGCCAGGTGATCGCCCGGTAGATCATGCCCGTGTCGACGAGACGGTAGCCGAGCTGGCGAGCGAGCTTTAGGCCCACGGCGGTCTTACCGGAGGCAACGGGGCCGTCAATCGCAATGATCGACGCGGGCACCTGCCTGGCCGGCGCGGTTTCTGCCGTTCGCGGGGCTTTCTGATCTTCCCTCAAAGCTGGGCTCGATTATACGGGCTGAGCTGGGGACGAGGAAGGCAGCTATACCCGGCGCCAGCGGTGGCCGAGGAAGTAGGCGGCGCCGAGACCGCCAAAGAAGAGCGGCAGGCCGACGACGCCGATCAGGAGCAGCGAGGGGCCGCTGCCTTCGCGCTCGCCCTGACCCGGCGCCGCCAGGCGCGCCGGTTCCCTCGGCGCTGGCGTCACGGTGGCGACCGCGCTGTTAGCGACCGCTGCCGCCGAAGCGGCTACCGGAGGAAGTGACGGCCCAACTGGTTCTGGAGCTGGAATCGCCGGCGCCGCAGCGGTCGGCGGCACGAGCGTAACCGTTGCGCTGGCCACGGCTGCTGTGGGCGTCGCCGTCGGAGTGCTCGCCACGAGCGCGGCGGCGCCGAAGCGGAAGTCGTCGAGATAGACGACGGTAGCGGAAGCTGCGAGCGGCGCCAGCATGACGCGTAGACGAGCGGAAGCGGCGCTGGCCGGCGGGCGGTCGGCGCCGGTCGTGAGGTGGGCAAAGCCCGCGCTGCCGCCGCCGACCCTGGTCAGGGAATCGACGGTGGCGATCGCCCGGCCGCCGCCATCGCTGGACTCGTACCAGGAGATCCGGAGGTAGGACTCGGAGACGCCGGCGCTGGTCTGAACGTAGCCCTGGAACTCGTAGCTCAGGCCGGGGTCGACCTGGGCCGTCTGGTAAGCCCACTTCGTCGACCCGGTCTCGCTGAAGAAAGCGGCGGCGGCGGCGGCGCTGTGGACCGGTGCCGCTGTCAGCCGGAGCTCGCCGCCTTGCTTCCGCCAGCCGACGAGCTCATCCTCAAAGCCGCCGTTCAAGAATGTCGTGCTCTCGGCAAAGGCGGCCGCAAACGCCGTGGCCGATGCGGTCGGCGCCTGCGTCGGGGTGGGCGTCGCCGTGGCGGTCGGCGTCGCCGACGCCTGGAGCGTCGCGCTCGACGATGGGCCAGGCGTGGCCGTATCGGCCGGGATGAGGGTCGGGGTCTCTGTGGGCACCGAGATGGAGGTGAGCGTCGGCGAGGCTATCGCGGCCGGTGTATACGTAGCAGTGGCGGTCGGCGTTTGTGTAGCGGTTGCGGTAGGCGTCGGAGGCGACGGCCCATCGAGTCGCAGGTCGTCGAGGCAAAGGGTCGCCGAGGCTGCCGCCGTAATCGAAACCCGGACCGTTACCTGAGCCGCGTCAGCTGGCGGGCTCGAGACGATCTCGAAGGCGGCGTAGTCGGGGCCCGGAGTGAAGGCGCCTACAAATGGAGCGCTCTCGTCGCCGCCAGCGTCCAGCCACCTCAACTCGGCGCCAGAGCTTTCCAGCGCACCGGACCCAAGCTTCGCGTAGCCGCTCAGCGTGTGCTCGCCGTCCCCGAAAGGCCCCGGTACGGTCTGACGGATATAAGCGTGCTGCTCATCTACCGACGTCTCCAGGGCGCCACCGGCGGCGCCGCTTCGGCCCTCACAGGCGCTCGGTGAAAAGCCAAGGCGCGGGCTCCAGGAGTCGCTGCCAGCCTCAAAATCGCCGTTCGCGAGGAACTGGTCGGCGTGCACCGGCGCCGTTGCAAGCGGCAGTAGCAGGAGAAAGGCCAAGCCGATCGCGGCCGAGTGCGACCAAGGCCTCGGAGGCACGCTGCCTTCCCTCTCCTAGCCAAGCGGCGACGACGGGGACAGCGGGGTAGTGGCGTTTAGCGGCGGAGGCGCACCTTACGAACGTAGAGGAACTCGTCGATCTCCTCTGGAACCGGCCCCGAGGGCTCTCTCGCCGGGCCAACGTTAGCCCGAATCGGGCTGACGAGGGCACGGCCAGCGGCCCGCGCCGCAGTGCCGGCAAAGCGGCGTGCCAGCCACTCGAGGCTGCTGCCAACGGCGAGAACGGCGATGCTCCCGACCAGCGACGGCGGTATGACCTGGGCGCGGACGGGCAGACGCTCCTGCCGCAGGACGGGCAGGTCCACGGTCAGCTCCCGGCCGCAGCGACGGCAGAAGTTATCTTCCGTGGACCGCTCGGCACCGCAACGGCTGCAGGCAGGCATACTCACGCGCGGATTATACACAAAGACTAGGCGGATATTGCCGAGAGCGGCGGATCATTCCGTGGAAACGCCGGTGCCGATCTCCTGGCGAACCTGGATGTAGTGGAGCACGTCGCTGCGGTGGATCATGCCGCGGAGGAACCGCCCTTCGACGAGCGGCACCTGGTTGATGTCGCCGGTCGCCATCTGGGCAAGGACGCGCGGCAGGTCGTCGCCGGGGCCGACCGTGCGTAGCTTCGACAGCGGGGGCATCGCCCGGTAGACGGTCGTCTCCGGCCACTGATCGCGAGGGAAGTTGCGCAGGTCGGTCATCGTCACGAGGCCCAGGAGCTCGTCGCCTGCCATCACCGGGAAGCAGCGTCCCTGACTGTTGAGGACGTGCTCGTCGACGAGGCCCGCGATCGTCAGGTCCGGCGCCACGGCGACATAGTCCTGCCTTGCGACGGCGCTGGCCGGGACTCCCTTGAGGACGGTATCCATGAAGAGCTGCTCGTAGCTCGTCGTGGAGGCGTTGCGAAGGAAGTTGCCGATCAGGAGGAACCAGAGTCCCTGGATCCAGAAGCCAAAGGCGAGGGAGACGAGGCCGATGGCCATGATCAGGAAGCCGACCATACGGCCGGCATTCGAGGCGATCCGGGTCGCGTCGAGGATGTTGCGGTTGCGCGCCCAGTAGACGCTGCGCAATACTCGGCCGCCGTCCAGGGGGAAGCCGGGGACGAGGTTGAAGATGCCGATCGCCAGGTTGATTATCGCCAGCGTAAGGGATACGTCGCTGGCGCCTTCATCCAGAGGCCGGAGGGCGAAGTAGGCGCCGGCGAACACCAAAGCGAGGAACATGCTCATCAGGGGCCCGCCGAGCGCGATCCAGAACTCCTGGCGGGCGTTGTCGGCTCCCTCTCGAGGCTCGAGACGCCGCCGAAGACGAAGAGGGTGATGCCCGACACGGGGATGCCGTAGCGCCGGGCGAGGACCGAGTGAGACATCTCGTGCAGGAGGATCGAGAGGAAGAAGATCATCGCGACGGCGGCGCCCACCACCCAGCGGCGTGAGTCCGCCCAGCCCGGATAGGGGTCCTTGAAGCCCTCCGCGAATGAGAGCGTGACGAGGACAAAGATGAACAGCCAGCTCCAGTGGACGTTGATCTGAAAGCCGAGGATGCGGCCTAGCTTGAAGGTTCCGACCACGGCAACTCCTGTGCTAAGGGGCGACTAACGCTGCGTAGCGCGCCATAGGATCACAAGCACGAGAGCGTCCATCTCAGCCGACCAGGCGCGACCGACGAAAGCGGCGCCCGGCAGCCCCAGCGAGATTAGACTCGCATCTATGACCTAGGCCTTCGCTTCGAAGAGCTCTCGCATCTCCGTGACCTCGGCGTCGCGCCAGCCGCCCCAGACCGGGCCTTCCTGGAAGGCTGCGTACTCGGTCATGTACTGCTGGCGCTCCTCCGGCGTGATGTCCGGATTGCGCATCTTCGCCGTGATCGCCTGCATGACCGGCGCCTCGTCCCGCGCCTTCTTCGCCTTCTCGATCCAGTGGCCGAGGTACTTGAGGTCGGCGGTGTAGAAGACGATCGTCGGGATCGACTGGAACTCACCCTTGTAGAGGAACTCGTTCATTATGTCGAGATGCTGGTCGCGGAAGAAGATCTTCAACTCCAGGCCCGTGGCCTCGCAGAGCTTCGCGAGCATCGGCAGGCCGCGGAAGACGTCGGGGCACCAGGCTTCGCCGAGAGCGAGGACCTTCGCCGGGCCGCCCGGCTTCGCCATCAGGGCCTTGATCGCGGAAACCTCGGCCGGGTCGGGCTTGCTGCCTTCATAGTTAGAGATGAACTTGTCCTGGTTGCGGTCGATCTGCTCCAGCCACTGCTCCCAGCTAATCCCCTGGTCGAAGCGCTCCGCAGTGACGACGCTTTCTTTCTGGGCAGTCATTGTTCCTCCTGGTTGCTCGCGAACGCGGCGCTTGAATGGCCCTAGTGTAGCATCCGCCCGTTTGCCCTCCGAGGGCTGCAACCGGATCGAAGAGGGACCGCTAGTCGCCGAGCTCGGGCCAGATCGCGAGCGCCGTGCCGCCCATGACCAGAGCCTGATCCGATGCCGACATGAAGGCGAACGCCGCCTTGCTCTGGGCGAGACGCTCGCCGTAGGGCTGGTTCGCGGTCGCGGGAAAGTCCGTGCCCCACATCAGGCGCCCGGCGCCGAACCGGGCGAGGAGTGGGCCGAAGAAGGCCTCGGGCGGCGCGCCGGTCTCGAGGACGCCGTCCAGGTTCTGGGTCGTCAGCTTCAGGTAGAGGTTCGGGAAGGCGGCGAGCGAGAGTAGCGCTTCCGGCGGCTCCGCCGGCGGCGGCGTTCCGTCCGCGGCGCGGCGGTTGGCGTTGCCGGCGTGATCGATGAGGACGGGGATCTCGCGGAAGCGCGCCAGCGCCTCTCGCAGCTTGTCGAAGTGCTGCAGCCTCAGCTGCACGTCCATCGGGACGCCGAGCGCGCCCGCCCGCTCCCAGACGCCGAAGGTCTTCGGATCGTCGAGGGAGTCGGCCGCCGTAAAGCGGATGCCGCGCATGCCACGCTCGTTCACCCAGCGGCTGAGGACGTCGGGAGCATCGTCGGCGAGGACGTCGATCGCGCAGAGGGCGATGCAGCGATCGGGGTGGGCCTGGGCGGAGTCGGCGATGTAATCGTTGTCGAAGCCGTAGAGGCTGGCGCTCTGGACGAGCACCGCCTTGCGGACGTCGGCCGCTTCCATGACGTCGAGCATCTGCTCGGTCGTCATCCCCTTCTCGACCATGCCGCCCTCTCCGGCGCGGCGCCCCTCGGCGACGCCGCCCGGCCCGCGGCTGCCGGACCGCAGCGGATAACGAACCGTGTCGGTCGAGATTGGGTGGACGTGGGTGTCGACGACGAGCTGTCCCTGTTCCATCTTGGCTTCTCCTTCGAGCGCGATGATAGACGGAAGCAGCGGCCGAGGCGATAGCGCGCGGTCGCGATTACGGGCGCGGCCCGCGTTAGTTAATGCTGACCGTTCGCTTTAATGTCGCGGCGGCGACCGACGAGAACCAGGTGACGCCCTCGCGCACCAGGTCGAGCTCGAGGCAGAAATTCCCCGCCGTTGCTGGGGCCTCCACCGTCATGACCAGATCGGTGACCTCAGCGCCGGGAGCGACGTCGCTGGTCAGCGCCGTACGGCCGCCGTACCAGACCGCGGCCTCAGCACCGGGGCAGGCACCGCGCAGCCAGTGATAGGAGAGGCGCACCGGCGGCGCACCGCCGGCCGGCCAGGTCAACGCGCCGGCGTTGCTGAAGCTCAGGCTCACGGTCGCGCTGCCGCCGGCGTCGATCGCCTCCGGCGTATCGTCGGCCTGCCAGACGACGGCGTACGGCGGCGGGCCGAGCAGGGAGAGCCGGCCGGCGGCGTAGTAGGCGGCTGTCTTCTGACGAAAGAAGCCACCGTCATCGTCGGCGTTGAGGGAGCGCGCGTCGTTGCCGTTGATCGGCGGTGGATTCGTGACGCCATCCTCGTTCGCGTCGCACGGGCAGGTCGTGCCGCCGGCGCCGCGGCCGAAGAGGAAGGCGATCACGCCGGCGTCGACGTACTCGAGGAGGTGGACGCGGCCCGGGTCGTCCAGGAGCCATTCAACGCGGTTGTCCTGGTAGTGGTTCGGGGTGTTGTCCAGCGCCCGCATCTTCGTGTTGCCGAAGGGAATCTGCCACATGACGATGCGCTTCTGCGTCGCCTGGCTGAAGGCGGTGAGGAAGATGCGGTGGCGGGCGAAGTCGTCGGCGTCCCACCAGGAGGCGCCGCCGTCGTCGTACACATACTGCTTGAAGCCGGCGTCGCGGTCGCTGAACTCGGCAAAGGCGACGTCGAAATCCGCAGCGAGCGAATTGTAGAAGTCGGCGGCACGGTTCGCGAGCGCGTCTATCCTGGCTTCGGGCGGGTCGGAATTGGCGATGTCGTCGCCCGTGCCCCAGATGCTCAGGTGGTAGCCGAGGAGGACGTTCGGGGCGTAAGCGTCGCGCAGACGGACGACGGCCTGGCCAAAGCCGCTGGCGTCGTCCGGCAGGCCGGCGAGCTCAGGGATCCCCGTGGCGGCAACCTGGGTCGGCACGCTACTCGCGTCATCATCGCGCGTCCGCTGCTGCAGATAGCCCCAGAGGTCGGGTTCGACGTGAAGGACGACCGGATCGCCGTAGGCGGCCGCGCGCTGGAAGAAGAGCCGAAGGTCACTCCAGTAAGCGCTCATCGTCGACGCATCTTGAAGGTTGTTAAAGACGCCCTCGGCCTCGCCCTGGCCGCTGCCCGGGATCGAGTGGCGGATCATGTAGTAGGTAAACACGGGCATCATCCCGTTCGCATCCGACTCGCGCGCGTATTCGATCACGAACTGCCCGTCATCGCTCCAGCTCGCCCAGCCGGCGCCCGTGTTGACGCCGCCGGCGAGGTACTGATAGCGAAACTGGAAGGGAGCCATGGCAGCCGTGGCCGCGGCGCCGCCGAGGCCGGCGTTGAGACCGAGCTCCAGGGTCTCCGGCCAGCCCGGCGGCAGAGGAGGCAAGCTGGCGGCCGCCGTGCCGGCGGCCGGCGTCTCGACCGACCGGCTGGGCCCGACGGCGAGGGCAAGAGCCGCGACGGCAGCGGCAAGGAGGGCGACGAGCAGGAGGCGCCTCAAAGTGGGATGCTCTCCCCCACCGAGGGCGGCCGGTCGAGGCATTCGCCCGGCGTCCGCTGGCTGCGGGTCGGCCGCGCCGCTTCCGCTTCGTAGTTCTGGAGGGGGTCACCGTGGCATCCGCGGAGGGGCATTCGCTGTCGAGCGGGCCTGGACGGAAGCACGGTGACCCCAAGGTCATCGCTGCGAAGCCTCACCATATATGGGCGTCGCGGTGTGCTCGTTTAATCTGGGCACCAGCTGTCGGTGTCCGCTTGTTCCCACTCATGACAGGCATGCCTCGGGAGGTCTTCCAGCAGTCCTACGGCGGCAGAGTCTAGGGCCCACCGGTTGACTTCAAGTAGACCAGCGGCGCTAGTTAGCCGGCGGTGGGCGCGTGCGCACCTGAATTTCACCCATTTCGACACCAGTCGATCCACTCAACGGCAGGCTTCCTGGCGGCCAGACCTCGGGCAGCGTGGCGATATGAGCTTCGGCCTCGACGGTTTGGCCGGAGCGCTGGAAGCTCCTCTTACCCGCTTCTCAACGATTCCTCGACCACGCCTCGGTATGGTCTGGAAACGAACAAATCCGGGTAACGCGCACGTCGCGCGACAAGAAGAAGGCGAGTTGCTACCAGTTGAGCGAAGACCGTTATCTACCGAACGAACGCGCCCTGGTACGCGTCGTCGATGAGGAAGCAGTGATCCTCGACCTCAAATGGCTCGTGCTCGTTGCGCCGGCGATGGCGGTCTACCTGGAGCAACGCAGCCTTCCCGTGTTGGCCGCTCTTCTTTTCGTCCACCTGACGCTGGTCGAAAGCATACTGACCTGGGGCCCGGGCTTCCCGCCCGGCTTATGGCCTGTAGGGCTCTTTGCCCTCGTCCTCTACCTGGCCTTTCGAGACCAGGCGGACGCGCTGTTCTACGCCCTTCTGGAGTTCATTGGTTTGCGGGAAGAACGGACGCCGGGCCGTGACCGGCTGCTGCTGAGGCGGTAAGCTATCCCCGTCTCGACCATGAGCGCCTCGACCAGCCCAGCACGCTCCCTTTGGCCAAACCCGGCGCGGCGACCGACCGCGAGGAATGCGACGGCATGGACATAGTCCACGTCGGCTTCGGCTACGGGACCGAGGCGCTGGACGGACGCGTCCGCGCTGTCTCCGCTTACGCCAGGGGCCTCGCTGCCCGCGGCCACAACGTAACGCTGGTAACGCTCTCCAAGACGCTGCCGAGCTCCGAATCGATCGGACTCGATTACGGCATTCGTGAGGTCGCGTTGCGGACGCCGGCACTGCCGTTGCACCTCGGCGCCGAGGCTGAGGCCTTCTTCAGCGGTCCGGCCGGCGCCGCCGACGTCTACCACTTCCACTCCTCCGCCGCGCGCCATTGCCTCGCCGCGCGTCGGCTCAGCGCACCCTACGTGGTCACCCCCCACGGCGCTTATCTGCCCGCGAACCTCAATCACCGCCGCGCCTGGAACCTCGCCTTTCGGCTGCTGCTCGGCCGCGCATATCTGACCGGAGCGGCAGCCGTCCACGCGATCGCCGCGATTGAGGGAGCTGCCCTGGAGCGATACGGCCGGCCGCGGCGCCTGGCGGTGATCCCGAACCCGATCGACCTCCAGCCGCCGCTTACCTCTGACGAGCGGGCCACTGCCCGACAAAGCCTTGGCCTCGCCCCAGCCGACCTCCTGCTCCTCTTCCTCGGCCGTCTGGCCGTCTGGACGTCTGGGGCAAAGGGCTCAACGTCCTCATCCAAGGCTTCGGGCGGGCGCTCGCTGCGGCAGGGGGCAGCCGCCTCCATCTGATGCTAGTCGGCCCGCGCGAGCCCGGCCCGGTCGTCGAGGCGCTCATCGCGCCGACGGCACGAGGCGCCGTTACGGTGAGCCCACCGGCATTCGGGGCCGACAAGCGACGCCTGCTCGCCGCGGCAGACGCCTTCATCACGCTGACCCGCTGGGACGTCATGCCGACGGCCGTCCTCGACGCCCTGGCGCTTGGCCTGTCCGTTCTCGTCAGCGAGGAGGCCGGCTTCGGCGATTTCGTCCGCCATCACGATGCGGGCCAGGTCGTCTCCCACGCGCCTGCGGCGATCGCCGACCTGATCGGCCGCCTCGACCAAAGCGAGCTCGCCCGGAAGCGCGAGGCGATCCGGGAGGCGGCGGAGCACGAGTTCAGTCCCGAGCGAGTCGCCGGCGCGATGGAGGCGCTGTACCGGGAGGCGCAGGCGCCGATCAAGGCGGCAGCGCCGGTTCAGCGCCCGTGAGTAGCCGGCCGTTGGGAGCCGGACGCGCTGCCGCCTCGCGGCTTGCTAGGCGCCTGTTCGCGCGGGCGCCCGGCGGCGTCGGCGCGACCCTGGGTCTCTATGCCCACCTCTGGCGCCACGGCGATCTGCCGCGCGTCGTCAGCGAGGCGCCGGCGGCGGCCCGAGCCGTGGTGCTGGCGCCCCATCCGGACGACGAGACGATCGGCTGCGGCGGCCTCGTCCGCAAGCTGACGCTCGCCGGCACGGTCGTCAGCGTCGTTTTCCTCAGCGACGGCCGCCGCGGCGCCGCCGCCGCCCGCTCCTGGCGCAGCGATCGGGGCACCGAGGAGCGGCTGGTCGAAAGGCGCAAGGGGGAGGCGGCGGCGGCGGCCGAAGTCCTCGGTGTGGAGGGCCTAATCTTCCTCGACCTGCGGGACGGCGAGGTTTACGCCGACGCCGCTGCCGTCGGACGCCTGCGAGACGAGCTGGCACGGCTGCGACCCGACATCGTCCTCCTGCCTTTCTTGACAGACCAGCACCCCCGACCACCTCGCGACCAGCGGTCTCTTCCTCGCGGCCGCGGCTCAGCTCTATGGCGCTGGCCCGGCGCCAGCCTGCTGGGCCTACGAGACCCAGACGCCCCTGTTCGCGAACGTCGTCGTCGACATCAACGCCGTCGCCGAGACTAAATGGGAGGCCTTGAGCCGGTACGAGAGCCAGAACAGCCAACTCGACTACATTTCGACGACCCGCGGTCTCAATGCCTTTCGCTGGGTCCACGTCGCCGAAGGCGGCGGCTACGCTGAGGCGTTCTACGCCTGCTCACTTGCCGACTACGGCCGCCTCTACGCACTAATCGCCGAACCCGACCCGCAATGACCGCTCTTGGCCGCGACGAGAAGCTAACGACGGCAGCGCGGCGCCGGGAGCGCCGGCCGTGACAAAGATCCTCTGGTGCCTCCTCGGTTTCTGGCGGCCGCACCTGCGCGTCCTGATCTTCGCCTACGGCAGCATGTTCGCCGGCGCTGCCCTCGCCATCGCCATCCCCGTCGTCATCCGCTACGCCATCGACGAGGGCGTCACCGGCCGCGTCAAGTCGGCGCTGCTCCTCGCTGCCGGCCTGATCCTCCTCTTCCAGGGCCTGCGTGCCGTCTTCCTCTACTTCCGCCAGTACCTGACCGAGTACACGTCGCAGCAGGTCGCGTTCGAGCAGCGCAATCGTCTCAACGACCGCATCCAGTCGCTGAGCTTCGCCTATCACGACCGGGCCGAGACGGGCCAGCTGATGTCGCGCGTCACGGCGGACGTTGAGAACAGCCGCGCCCTGCTCAGCGCCGGCCTCCTTCAGCTCATCCTGACGCTCGGCCACGTCCTACTCATTGCGGCGATCATGGTCTTCCTGAACTGGCAGCTGGCCATTCTCATCCTCCTGACCACGCCCGCGATCACGATCATCTCGATAACGACGACCCAAAAGCTGCGGCCGATCGCCCTCGCCGTCCAGCAGCAGATCGGCGCCTACACGGCCGTCCTTCAAGAAAGCCTTGCCGGCATCCGCGTCGTCCAGGCATTTGCGGCCGAGGCGCGCCAGTCCGAGCGGTTCCAGGCCGCGAACTGGGGCGTGCGGGAGAGGAGCCTGGAGCAGAACCGGATCGCCGCCTTTCGGCAGCCGCTACTGCCGTTGAGCCTCGAGCTCGTCCAGGTCGCCATCCTTGTCTACGGCGGCAGCCTCGTCATCGACGCGAACCTTACGATCGGCACTCTCGTCGCCTTCACCCAGCTCCGGATGCTACTGGACCAACCCGTGCGCCAGGTAGGCAACATGCTGAGCAGCACCGCCCGCACCACCGCCGCGGCGGAGCGCGTCTTCGAGCTCCTCGATACGGCGTCCGCGGTCACCGACAAGCCAGACGCCCTGGAGCTGAGAGACGTCCAGGGCCACGTGCGGTACGACGGCGTGAGCTTCGGCTACGGCAAGGACCTGCCCGTCGTCCAGGGCATCGACATCGAGGTGAGGCCGGGCGAGACCGTCGCCCTCCTCGGACCTGTCGGCGGCGGCAAGAGCACAGTCCTCAGCCTCCTGCCCCGCTTCTACGATGTGCAGCAGGGCCGCGTCACGATCGATGGCCACGACGTTCGTGACCTCACCCTCGCCTCTCTCCGTGCCAACGTCGGCATCGTCATGCAGGACGTCTTCCTCTTCAGCGCGACGATCCGTGACAACATCGCCTACGGCAGGCCGGATGCGGCGGCTGCGGCGGTGATCGAGGCCGCGAGCGCCGCCCGCATCCACGACTTCGTCATGTCTTTGCCGGAGGGCTACGATACCTGGGTGGGCGAGCGCGGCATCACCCTCTCCGGCGGCCAGAAGCAGCGCGTCGCCATCGCCCGGACGCTGCTCCTCGACCCCTGCATCCTCGTCCTCGACGACTCAACCTCGAGCGTCGACATGGAGACCGAGTACCTGATCCAGGCGGCGCTTGCGGAGCTGCTGAAGGGCCGCACCGCCTTCGTCATCGCCCACCGGATCCGCACCGTGCGCAACGCCGACCAGATCCTCGTCCTCAATGAGGGACGCATCGTCGAGCGCGGCCGCCACGACGAGCTCATCGGCGGCGGCGGCCTCTACCGGGAGATCTACGATGCCCAGCTGCGTGACCAGGAGGATTTGGCCGACGCGGTGGCTCAATCGTCTCCTTGAAGCGATCGCGTCCTCTTATTTCGCCAACGCTTGCCGTGGCAGGCTCGATGCTGGTCAAGCCACGGTACACGCGCCGGCCTGGCCTTGCTGGGGCAGCAGCACCGTAAACGCCGAGCCACCGGCGTCGCTCTCCAGCCCGATCGAGCCGCCACGCGCCGCCGTTCAAGAGGTGAAGAGGTGGCGATCGGCTTGTCGAGAGCGCAGATTGACAACCCAACAAAGCGGGCGTACTTTTCAGGCGCCGGGAGGCCTCTCTTTGGCCAAGCCGGTTGATACGGGGAATGTCGGATCAAGTTAGCCTTCGGCCGGGAGGACATCTTGATCGTGTCCTCAAGCTGGGGTCTGCGAAGGCTGTCCTGATCTCGAGTCAAGACGACTCTGATCTGCGATTTTACGTTAGTCATGCCACCGAAGGGGTCGACAAGATCAGAGTTGCCCGTGCGCACCTATCGACCCCGGGAGGTCAGACTGAATGAGTGAGAGCCAGGCGCCGCGTCTGCTCATGGTCGGCATGGACGCCTTCCCGCCCGAACTCCTCGAGCGCTGGTGCGCCGACGGCTCGCTGCCCAATCTCGCCGCACTGAGGCAGGCAAGCGCCTACGGCTACATTGACTCCGTGGCCGACCTCTTCCCGGGCGCCACCTGGCCGACCTTTGCCTCCGGAGAACTGCCCTCCGTGCATGGCATCTACCACTTCATGCAGTGGGATCAGGAGAAGATGGCCTATCGCCGTCCGGCGCCCGACTGGTGCGACTACACGCCGTTCTGGCACCGGCTCGGCGAGCAGGGCGTGCCGACGATCGCTTTCGACCTGCCGTTTCAGTATCCGAAGCCAACACGCGGCGGCGTCATCGAAGCGCACGGCTGGGGCCTGCACGACGAGCTCGCGCCGAGCTTCTCGTCGCCGCAGGGCCTGCTCGGCGAGCTCAACTCGCGCGCCCGTTCGTCTCTGCGGCCGGACGTCCTGGGCCCCAAGTCGCCGGCGATCCTCGCCCGGGAGCTCAGGGGCATCGTCGAGAGCGTCGGGCACCGTGCTAGCCTCATCGAGGAGCTGGCGGCGCGGTTCGAATGGCGCCTCTTCCTTGCCGTGTTCGCAGAGACCCACCGCGCCGGCCACTACTTCTGGGGCGACCGCGTCACCGGCAAAGCGCAAGGTGGCATCAAGCAGATCGCCCAGGCGATCGATGCCATCCTGCCGCGTCTGCGGGCGCTGCTTCGGACCGAAGACCGGCTCGTTTTGTTCTCGCTCCACGGTATGGGCGAGAATCCTGACTTCGACCGCTTCAGCGAGCCGCTGGCGGCAGCCCTGGAGCCGAGCCCGGCCTCCGTAAGGCGCAGCTTCGATCCCGTAAGGCTCCTCAACCGGGCCCTGCCAGGCGGCGTACGACGGGCGATCTCTGCCGCCTTGCCGACGCGGGTACGCGACCGCCTGTTCAGCCACTACCTGGGCTCCGCTCAGAGCTGGCAGGAGCGCAAGAGCTTCTTCCCGCCCCCGGACGGGAATATCTACGCCCGCGCCAACCGCCTCGGCCGCGAGCGTGACGGCGCTCTCGATCGGGAGGCGGCGGAGGGCCATCTCGTTGAGCTTTCGGCGACGCTAATAGGGCTGCAACCCGCAACAGGCGAGGCCGCAGTTAGCGAGATCGTCCGGCCTCTAGATGCATACGGTCCCGGAGCGGGGATCGACCTGCTTCCGGACCTCGTCGTGAAGCCCGCCATTGGTCTCAGCGTCGAGCGGCTGCGGCTGCCCGACGGCCGCGAGATCCGGGCGCCCCGGCGCGGCTGGCGCGACGGCGAGCACCTGCAGACGGGCTTCTTCTTAACGGCAGGCCCCGGCAACGAAACACCGCCGCCTAGGCTGAGGAGTGAGGAGTTTGCACGCTATGCCTGCGCGACGGTCGGGATCTCCCTCTAGCCACGCCGGCGTAACGTGACCGACCAGAGCCTGCGGCTCCTTCTCTGCGGCGGTGGCCGCGTCGCGGAGCGGTACTACGGCCCGGCGCTGCGCCTCCAGAGGCGCTTTCGGGTCAGCGCCGTGGTCGACCCGGCGGCCGAGCGCCGTGAGGCGTTCGCTCACCAGCTCGGCGCCGGCCACTACGCCTCCGTCGCGGCAGCGTGCGCCGCTGAGTCTTTCGACGTCGCCCTCGTCCTGACGCCGCCCCAGACTCAGCCGGCAGTCGCGCGCGAGCTCCTCGAAGCGGGTCTGCCGGTGCTGATCGAGAAGCCCGGCGCCTCCTCTCGGTTGGAAGCGTTGGGGCTGCTCGAAGTCGCGGCCGACCTACCGCTGAGGCTCGCGCTCGCGCGCCGCTTCTGGCGTCGCTACCGAGACCTCCGCTCCCGCATCGCTGGCGTTCCTGACGGCTGGTCGGTGGCGATAGAGACGAACCCGCGGGCCTGGCAGAGCTACGTCGCGGCAATCGATAGAAATGGCGTCGCCTCAGTGTGCGGACGAAGGAACCACCTAATGAACCTGAGAGACCGACTTATCGCGAGACTCCACATTCGCGGCATGGCATCTGCTTGATCCGACCAGACTCCGAGGCCGAACCTTTCAGCATCCAGCGTGTGAGAGAAGCCGGGCCAGCTCCTCAGCATTTCCCAGGCTTCATACATGTCACGCGACCAGTAGATGTCATCAAACACGACCAGAGCGCCGGGATTCAGGTGTTCGCGCAAGCGCTCAAAGTAGCGGAGAGTCGGTATCTTCTCATGATGGCCGTCGACGTAAACCATGTCGAAGCGGTCGCCAGGAACACCAAGGATTTCATCCAATCCTTCCTCGAAGAGTGCGTTAGTCACGGTGGTGTGATCGCTAATCCGAGACAGGTTCAACTGTGCGAGCTTGGCAGGGCCTGGGGATGCCTCGATCGTGACAAACCTCTCGCACGACTGCGCCGCTGCGAGATAGCAGCCAGAGATGCCAGCACAGGTGCCGAGTTCAAGAATGGTCTTTGCCTCGACCGCGTCGGCACACAGATAGAGGAAAGTTCCCCAGCGTTGCGTCACGCTTGAAACGTTGGCGATGTGCTCAAGCGTCCGTGTATCCTTTGCACGCGTCTGCAACCCCCTCCTGGGTTCACCCGCGTCGGCCAATCCCTGAGAGTAGTCTTCAATCGTTTCGGTCCCCCGGGAAAGCAACTCAGCCCGCAAGTCTTCCACGCGGGTAACGACCTCGCGGTCGTATGCGGAGAGTTCGCCTGAGAAAAGAAACGCCGCCGGCTTGCGTAGTTCCTTGGGGAATCCCTGCCGAATCATTCTGCCTAGCCGCCACGCTCCCAACGGGGAGTAAACGCTCCATACTGAACGACTAACGAACTGAAGCAACCGCGCTCCGCATTCTCCACAGTCGCTGACCTCTTTCTCAGGCTCTTTGACGCTCTGCACACCTCTTGTGGGCGCCTGAAAAGGTAGGCTTCTCCCGACCACGCTGTCAACGACAGAGAGTCAACTTCCCTCGAACGAGCGCTGACCAGGCTTCAAGCGAGAGCACCAGCCGGAGCAGGCGCGAAGGCACCGTGAGCCGTTGAAGGCGTAGACGATGACCTGACACGATCAAGCCATAGTGTGCGTTACGCGGTTGGTGCGGACTCAGTGGAGGCCTGATCGGAGCCCGCAGCCGGCTCATCATCTGACTCGTGTCCGCTCGCCGGGCCGAAATCGCTCGTCGCCTTCAATTCACGTTGGAGAAACTCGAAGCAGCGCTCCTGCGAGAGATTTGTGGCGTCGCGCCTAGCGGACGGTACGTTTGCGTCTGGCGTAATCTGAGCAAAGCTGTGACCCATGCCTTCGTACCAGTGGAGTTCGTACTGCACGCCGTATTCGTCAAGAGCTCCGGTGAACGCGTCCACTTCCATTCTGGGCGACGATTGGTCCTCGCTGCCGTAGTGACACTGGAGCCGACACGTTATGCTCTCCAACTCGCGAGGGTCAGGAAAGAGACTCTGGTGATAGATGATGCCTGCCTGGAACTTCTCGGTCCTCGCAGCTGCCAGGAGTGCTAGGCCGCCGCCAAGGCAGAACCCCAGGATGCCAACGTGCCCCTGAGAATCGACCCACGGGAGGCTCCGAAGGAAGTCCGCGCCGGCTACGACTTGCCCGACCGCTCGGTCCACGTCTAGCGAGTTCTTTGCGTGAAGGGCTTCCACGCGACCATTAGGCAGGAGACCCTCCATGAAGTCCGGTGAGAGTGCAACGAAGCCTGCTCGGGCATAGACACGAGTTATCTCCCGCTGGGTCCAGTTGAGACCGTTCATGCCTGATAAGAGAACGACGCCCGGCCTCTCGCCGCCATTCACAGGTCGGGCAAGGTAAGCGTTGACGTACTCGCCTTTAGCCTCGAAGCCGGCGTGAAGAGAAACAATGAGGTTACTGGGGGTATCTTCACTTTTCGACATTAGTCATCGCCTCCGCCGGCTTAGATGCTCGACGTCGCCTGGCGTCCCAACTGTGGCCATGCTGCTGGAGCGCTCGCCTTCGCGAGGCGGGGCTCAATGGGCAGTTCCTCGTCCCAGAACTCGGCGATAATCCTGCGGCCGTTGAAGCCGTCCGCCGCGGCGGACGCCAGCCAGACCACCGGGCCCTGCATTACCTCCGGCTCTAGGCGAGTGGTCGGGTCGCCGCGCCCGGCCGTCATATTCGTATTGACGGCTCGTCCAGGGATCACGACGTTTGCGGTAACGCCGGTCCCTTCGAGTTGGCGGGCGATGGCCGCGATGAACGCTTCATGCGCCGCCTTGGAAACGCCGTAGGGGGCGCCGAACATCGTGTCAAGGCTGGTCGTGACGCCGATGATCCGTCCCCATCCCTGGTCCAGCATGGGCGCCACTACGGCGCGGGCCATGTGGAAAGGGCCGTTGATGTTCACCTGGGTGGTACTGGACCAGTCTTCCGTTCGGATCCTGCTGAATGCTGGGCCCGAACCTTCTGTGGTCTGAGGGTTGATGCCAGCGTTGTTGATCAGGACGTGGAGGGCACCAAGGTCCGCGAGCGTCGTCTGTACCGCCCGTTCGGCATCGTCTGCCTGCGACACGTCGCCGACGATTGTAGTAACGCAGGCTGGCCCGCCGACCCGCCTTGCATCCGAGGCACTTTGCTCCAGCGACGCCCTATCAATGTCCATCATCGCGACTCTGGCGCCAGCACCGACAAGGGCGAGTGTCATGGCCCGACCCAGGCCGATGGTGCTACCCGCGCCGGTGACCAGGACAATCTTGCCTTGGAGCAGCAGCAACTCGTTCACGAACCACCTTCCCGAGCATCGCGACCGGCGTCCAATCTTGTTACCACGAGCTGGTTCTCCTCGGTGAGCCCCCAGGGTGCAAAGGACACGACGAATCATAAACCGAGTTCGCCCGTTGGCGCGCGTTTCGCGGGCGCTGCGGCACCGGGAGCTGCTAAGGGCGTAGGGCCGGCGGCGGCGATGCAGCCGTATCGGGCTCATCCGCCTCCATCTTTCCGCGATGACGATGCAGCAGCATTAACTTACCGGCCTAGGTCGAACGTTCCGCCACCCGCCCCAGGAAGATCGTGCGGTGTTCGCCCCTACGTTCGCGTGAACGCACGATCTCGCTGCGCGCAGCGAAACCGACCTCGGCGAGTCGCTTCTCGAAGGCCAAAGATCCCGCCGCCGACCAGACCGCGAGCAGACCGCCCGGTTTTAACGCCCGCTGGATCCGGATCAGCCCGGGCCGATCGTAAAGCCGGTTGTTCGATGCCAGACACCAAGCATCGGGGCCGTTGTCCACGTCGAGCAGGATCGCGTCGAAGGGCCGCTTCACGTAGCGCAGATAGTCGACCACGTCGGTAACCTCCACGTTCACTCGCGGATCGGCGAGCCGATCGGTGGCCGACTCAAAACTGAACTTGCGATTCCAGTCGACGATTGTCTCGAAGAACTCGACCACTACCACCATCGCCCCATGGGGTAGCAGGTCGAGGGCCGCTCCGAGGGTGAAACCCAGCCCCAACCCACCGATCAACACTCGCGGGTGGCTGTTGCCCGCCAGTTCCCGCGCGGCGAGATCGGCCAGGGCTTTTTCCGACCCCGGCGCTCGGGTCGACATCAATCCCTGGCCGTTGACTTCGATGTAGTAATCCCCATCGTGCAACGACAGGGTCATTCGCATCCCGTCGGGGGTGATCGTCGAGGCCAGCAGTTCGCGTCGTTTCACCTGTTTAACAACCTCTTCCGCTCGCTCGCTGGAAGCTGGTGCCACAGCGTACAGGCCGGTTAGTTTAGGAAGACGGCGGGCGTTAGTCTGCTCGGTTTCGGACCTCGTCGATGTCTTCGACTGGCACCTTGATCTCGACGCCGGCACGTTCTTCTTGCAAGAGCATCGCTACACGCGAGTCGCGTTCCCCCCAACCTCGATTCATCGCCTCCGTCAGCTCCTCGCGGGCCATGTTGGATAGACGCATCGGCAGATCAAGCTCGTGGCCCAGTTGCGTCGCGAGGGTCACATCTTTGTGCGCGAGCCGGAGGGCGAAGGATGGTGGGTCGAACTTGCCCGGGAGGAACTCGTCCGCGAGGCGGTCGAACGTTCGTCGCCGGCCTTGCGCCCCCTGTCGAACGGCGTCCCAGAGGCTAAGCGGGTCGACGCCGGCCTTTACTCCCAGAGTGAACACTTCCGCCAGCACCGTTTGAATCGCGTAACCAGCGCAGTTGTGGACCAATTTCGCGACCGTTCCCGCTCCAATAGGTCCGATGTACTTCACCTGGTCGCCGATGGCATTGAGTAACGGTTTGTACTTGTCAAAAACGGGCTCGTTGCCCCCGACCCAAATCGCGAGTCGCCCGCTGTTCGCACCTGCCGGCCCACCGCTTACCGGCGAATCCAGGACTTCGATGCCCTCCGTCTGAAATTGGGCGTGGAGCCTCCGCATCAGGGTTGGCGAGTTGGTTGAGAGATCGAACCAGGCGGTGCCACGGGCCATCCCAGTTAGCAGCCCGCCAGCACCTAATGCGACTGCCTCCACCTCGACTGGGCCGGGCAACGATGTAAGGACGACGTCACACGCTTCAACCGTTTTGCGAGTGCCATCGCCCCACGCACAGCCGGCTGCAATGTGGCGTTCTCCGGCCTCGCGACGAATATCATGCACAACCATCTCGTAGCCGGCTTTGCGTAGGTTGAGGGCCATTCCGCCACCCATCGTCCCCAGACCAAGAAATCCAACCTTCATCGCTCTCTCCTCTAAGGCCAACAATCAGAACCATTAGTGAGACGATTCTGTTGCCCGACTCGGCGGAGCGTCAATGACCCGTGTGGATGGGCCTCGGCCTGCGAACTTTGACCGCGCACGCCAGCTCCTGCATCGCCCCATACGGTAATAAGTCAGTAGAGAGGGCTCGACCTGCCCACATGGGCACGTACGGGGTCGGGCCGCCAGCTTCGCCTTCAGCAACTCCCGGTGCCGCAGCGCCCGCTCCAGCGACGGCTGCATCTTCATCTCGTGCGATCGCGAGTGGCGTCGCCGAAGTACTCGACAGCCTCTCACCTGAGCCCTTCGATCCGCGGCGGCCTTCTATTCCTCGATGCCGATAACTAACTGATGGCGGGCCCACTTCTCAAGACCGGTTTCAATACCGGGGCGATTAGCTGGACGCTGGCGGGGCTTGCTCCTCGACTTCTTCTGCCGGCTATTACGCTGCTGCCCATCCTCCTCCTCGCACCGTCTCTCACTGAGCCCTTCGACCGCGACGAGGGCGTTTACGCGACGATTGCCCAGGGTCTCCCGCGAGGCGATCTCCCTTATCGCGACTATTTTGACCACAAACGCCGCTGATCTACGTCTCGTACGCCCTTAGCTTGGAGCTGTTCGGCGAATCGGTGATCGCGCCGCGGCTGATGGCGGCTCTCGCCTGGTCGGCAACCACGCTACTCGTTTTCCAGCAAGCTGCCTTGCTCTGGTCGCGGCGAATTGCCTTGACCGCGGCCGCCCTCTTCGCCCTATCGAGCGCCTTCATGTCACTGTAGGCCAGCGCCAACACGGAAGTCTTCATGCTCTTGCCGATGGTCGCGTCCTTCGTGGCGCTCACCAAAGGGTTGCGCGAAGGTTCATGGCGCATGCTATTCCTCGCGGGCGTCCTCGGTGGCATGGCAGCGCCTACGAAGCAGGTGGGCGTCCTCAGTCTCGCAGGCCTAGTGACGATTCTCGTCCTCGACGGCCGCGCGCAGTTCCAGCGCCGATGGGCTCTGAAGTCCGCGGCGATTGTCCTCGTTGGCAGCCTAGCGGCAGTGGCCGTCTGGCTTCTGCCTTTCTTCCTGACGAGCTCGCTCGACGACTTCTACTACGCCAACGTCACCTACAACCAGCTCTATAGCGGTGAGATTTCGATTGGTGAGCGATTTGCCAACGAGCTAAGGGGTCTCAGGTATCTGTCATTCGTTGCCGCTCCGCTGGTCGCCGGTACGATCGCGACACTGGTTGGCGTGGTGCGCGGCCGCGCCGCGCCCAACCTGAGCATCCCTCTGATCTTTCTTGTGGCCGCCTAAGCGGGAGTCGCTGTCAGCGGCCGCGCCCTGCCTCAGTATTACGTTGCTCTGTTACCGCCCTTGGCGCTCTTGTCCGCGTCGACTGTATCTAACGCGCTTCGAGTCAGCAGGCCATCGCGATGGACCGTAGCTGCTGGCAGTGTCACGGTCTTGCTCGCACTGGCCGCGAGCGCTCCCATATTCCTGCAATCGACGCCAGAGGGCCGGCACACCGCCAGGTTCAACAACCCTGTCTATACGGAGCCTCAGAACGTTAGCGCGGCGGTTGGGGCTCGGATCGCGGAGCTGACCGGCCCCGACGACACCGTATTCGATTTCGGCAGGGAGAGTCA
The DNA here is from genome assembly GCA_963664765.2 of Dehalococcoidia bacterium. Classification (GTDB taxonomy): domain Bacteria; phylum Chloroflexota; class Dehalococcoidia; order DSTF01; family WHTK01; genus WHTK01. The sequence continues at coordinate 1,089,046 of CAXXWO010000006.1, forward strand.
GCTGTACTTCTACGCGGACCGCAGGCCTGCTATCAAGTTCATTTATGATCGGTCGTTCTGGCTGGACCCCTCGACGTTGGCGGAGTCGCTGACGGCTTTGCGGCAGGCGAAGCCAAGGTTAATCGTCGACTCCGTCTCCCACCGCGATGATCCCGAATGGGAAGGAGTCTTCCCGTCGGAGCTGCGACGCCTACTAGACGAGAGCTACGAATACGCCGGCCGGGTCGAGTTCGCGGACCTCTATACGCTGAAGGAGTAGGCCAGGAGCCTCGTGCGTCTTCTGCCGCGGCGAGTTCCTCCGCTTGCGGCATATGAATGACTACCCCTCGGCCACCCTAGGACCGAACGGCGTTCACGGGCCCCGTTCGTGAGGGAGCCAGGCAGTGATCGCTGCGAGTCGCATTGACTCCATAGTGAGCCCTCAAAGGGACTCTCGCCAGGTCGCCCGCTGGCGGCTAGGGGCTCGGATCAAGCGAAGGCTCAACCGGCTTCGCACTCATGCACCGTGCGACAACGCCCGATTATCAGTTAGAGGGAAGCGACAGCATTGAATCTCTATCAGAAGGCGAGCTTCATCGCCGGCGCAACGCTTAGGGCGGGAGCGGCTCGCAAGGCTCGTCAGATTCCCGGCGCCTCAGTAGAGGAGCGATTTCGTCCCGCCCGAGCCGTTCTGAATATTCTCCAGGTTGCGGCCTTGTTCGCAGCCGTCATCTCGATCAACCTCTTGCGACCCCTCGTTCCTGAGGTCGCATTTAGCGCAGTGCTGGCGGCAGCGCTACTAGGCTTGTACTTCGGGATGCGACGCTCCACCGCGTTGCGACTCTGGGGCGTCTTCATTGTCGCTATCGCGCTGTTCGCAACCCTCCGTACGTTCGCAGACTCTACCGGCGTACCCGTGGGGTATTTATATCCAATCGCGGCGAGCGAGGGAATCTTTGGTACTACTGGAAGCGCCTGGCTCCAGAAGAGCTTCTACACCTTCGGACAGGTTGGGCCCTCGTGGCTGGCTTCGCCCTCTGGCGAACGGACCAACAGCAGTTCCGCGTTTACGCGGTCGCGATTATCGCAACCCTGTTCATTGGGCTCGCCATGTACTTCGCGGTTCCGACGGCGCCGCCCTGGCTAGCCGCCGAGGAAGGCTATCTCGACGGCGTTCTCCGTATACCCAAGGTCTTGAGCCATGAGCTTACTCCCGGTGCCTATGAGAGCGGTGAAACAATCGCTGGGTCGAACGCCGTCGCGGCGATGCCTTCGTTGCACATGGCAGTGACCGTGGTGATCGCGATGGCAGCGTCGCGGCGGGGGCCCTTCTTCGCGCTCTCCGGCATCATCTACGTCTTCTCAATGGCGTTCGCTCTCCTCTATCTTGGCGAGCACTATGCAATCGACCTCGTTGCGGGCGTAATCCTCGCTGCCGTGGTGTTCACAGCAGTTGAGAAGCGCTTTGCGCGCAGATCTTTCAGCTGATGAACGTCGGCTTCAGCGTACCCTCCTTCTCTATCTGTACTAGCCCATCGCGTTTGCAAAAATGTTCGCGGTCAATGGCGACCTGCCGCGACCGCTCTAGCTTCGATTCTTGGTCGGGGTGCCCGGATTCGAACCGGGGGCCTCTTGGTCCCAAACCAGCTCGCCATCATGAAAGCTGGTCACAGCAAGCCTCGTCAGCTGCCGTCTTGAATCTGAAACCGGACCGACTGCCTAACTGTGTCAAGCCTTCAGCAGCTCCCGGTGCCGCAGCGCCCGCTCTAGAGACGGCTGCATCTTCATCTCTTGGAACTCACAGATGGCAAAGTCGCGGTTGGCCGATTAGCCGACGCTGACAGGTTCCCCCGTTCGCTTAGGGACGCTGGCTACGCACGACGTGTACCCAAGTACGCATCGACAGCAAGGGCTAGTGCGATTGGCGTAGCTGTAAGCAAAAAGAGTCCCGCGTAGGCTCTGCCGCGATCGATTAACAAGTAGTCTCTGTCGAGCGTATTATCGTGGGCTAGGTAGTCGCTTCGCTCGCCCGGGGCTCCCTGGAGGGATGCTGCGCCCCGGCCTTCTGCCGAAGCTAAGAGGACTTTGGCGTCCTCGTTCTCAGCGTCCAGGGACAGGGCGGCCTCGGCGTGTTCTTTAGCCGTGGCTCGGTCGAGGCGTGCCCCAGCCTCCTGGGCCGCATCTAGATGCTGGTCGATCTGCTTCTGGATGCGCTCGCTGGGCATGTGGCAGCCCTTCGACTAACGCGGGGGCGAGTCTTTGACCGCAATATCCTCCCGCTGGGTAAAGGTGTCAACGACGGTCGATGGTCGCTACGGTTACTACTCTCGGTGTCAAGGAATTGGCTGGCTGCTTGTGTGGCGCGCAGAGGCCGCCTCGAAATGAGGCGGCCTCTACTTCTTAGTCAGCCTTTTAGCTCGAAGGCGGGGAGCGAAGACCGGAATCAATCTGTACGACGGCGCGTCATCGTGGGGCCAGTGGTACGCCTTAGTCGTCGTCCTCTGGGTTGGTACAATTCTCTTCACCTTCGCCAGAACTGGCGGCACCATCAGAGTTAATCAGAGCCCGAAGGTGCGGGTGGTCCGCACCTCGTCCAGATGGGGGGTCGCTGGGGTCGCCGAGGCCATCGTTTGGCATCCCCTCATCGGTAGACGGGTTCCCTATCTGACCTGCCGGGTTCTCGACATCGGCTGATGCATCGGTGGTGGCGGAACTGGCGCAGTCAGATTGCGTTACTCCGTGAATTGCGGCGTCAGCCGTGGTCGTAGATGCCACAAACGCTCCTAGCATGAGCACCATCATGGCGAACAGTCCCATTAGAATACGCAAGTTACTTCCTTTCAGGAGCTATTTTTAACAGTCGCATGTGTTGAAATAAGTATCGCCTATGCACCTCTTTCTATCACGCCTATGGCCGCCAGTATGCACGTCCTCCTTGAGCGCCAAGAGAATATTGGATGTCCTAGAGCATGTCTGTGACGTTAATCACTCCACTTGGCAGGCATTTAAGAGGTTTCATAAGAGACTACTTATTTAAGACTAATGACCTTCGTTAGGTTGGAAGTAGGGGCGGCGTAGACAGAGAGCGGGCACCCCTCACCACCCCACCCGCGCTCTCTCAGAGGTAGTCTGAACCCTCAAGTTGCTCCAGCTGAGGCTCGCGAACTTCGGCAGTCTCGATGAACTCGTGGGCTTCCGCCAGCAGCGGGTCGAGCCCGCAGTCACAGTCTTCAGGTCCAGAGAAGCCAAGGCCGTGCATGAGCCGCTTGCAGCAGTCATAGCGAGCCTCGTATCTGTGCAGCGTGCGGCCATGCGATTCCATTCGCTGCACCAGCCGGGTTATGAGGTCCGTCGGGTCGGCCATCGCATCGCCCCCCGTGATTAGAGCGGCGTGAGGGACGGCTCTTGGACCGAGCTTATCATCTTGACCCTCCTAAAACGGCTCGGAGCCGCCGTGAGCTTCCGCTGACGCCCGGCCTAGCACATCGACTGAGACTGCATCGGGCAAGGCAGCAACAAGAACGAATGTGGGCAGGGATAGATTGGAAAGGGGAGGAGTGGGATCTCGTATTCTGTACTGAACGTGGGGAACCGCTATCAGGCACATCCTTAACGCATCAGTTCCAAAAACTCCTCTCAGAAACTGGCCTACCACGGCAGCGTTTCCACGATGCGAGGCACGCAGCGGGGATGTACCTCCGAAGCCAAGGAGCTGACCTCCAGATGCTCATGGAGGTGCTTGGGCACGCTTCGATAACCACAACGGCGAACATCTACGGGCACGTCGTAAAAGAGCAGCAGCGTGCTGCTCTAGAAAGAGTCTATTCGCTCCTGGGTCCGAAGGCTTAAGCCGCGTGGCTGTACCTGGGGCTGTACTTCAACCAGTCGGCTCTGGCCGAAAGCTGATTCTGAATCTAGAATAGTCTCGTGGGCCTCTAGCTCAGCGGTAGAGCAGCAGACTTTTAATCTGTCGGTCCTGGGTTCGAATCCCAGGGGGCCCACCAACCACACTTCGTTCTTATCATGTAATGACGGCGCGTCAGACTCGCCAATTCTCGGTGGCTGAGCACCAGACCTATCGCCGTTCTGCTCCGATAAACTGCCTTCGCTTTTCGTGCGCCTAGGGCTGTCGCGAGGGGTAAGACTCAGGCCCTACGGTTTCAAAACCTCGCCTTGCTAGCTCAGGAGCGCAGATGCTCGACCTTCGTCTCAGCAGCGACCAGAGCCTTAGCATCGAAACGCCATCCGGTGACGTGGACCCATCCTTCGCTAAGTCAGTAGCCGAGGAGTCAAAGCGTTAGCGATGAGTAAGAAAGACCGCCAGGTAATCGCGCCAATGGAGGCGCCGTGACCTCCAGGCTGACGCTTCGCTCATGTCACTCGCCAGCGAGGAACTGTATGGCGGGACTGAAGGCGGCGTGGTTCGCCGCCGCCTCCTCTGAGCTGTAGGTCGCCGAGTAGCGACGAACCATCATCGGGCTCGAATGGCCGAGCAGGTACTGGACGTCGAGCTCGCGGGCGTTTGCGCGAATCGCCCAGGTCGCAAACGTATGCCTGAACCGGTGCGGGTTGACCTGCTTTACGCCGGCCTTCAGGGCATGACGGCTGAACATGACGTTCATATGGTGATGCCGCAGCGGGCGTCCATCGACGGTCCGGAACAAGTAGCCTTCTTCCCTTCCCCTGAAGCCGTCGAGATACAACCGCAGCACTGCCAGCGCCGGCTCGCTTATTGCGGTCCAGCGCTGTTTTCGGCCTTTGCCCTGCATGACTTGCACCCGGTGCTGGTCGAAGAACACGTCCTCGAGCTCGATCGAGACGAGCTCGCTAGACCGGACACCTGTGTCGAGGAGAAAGAAGATCATCGCCCGCATTCTCGCCCCGACGTACGTCGAAGGATTGGCCGCGTCGATCAGGCGGATGATGTCGTCCTTCAGGAAGGGCTGCACCACCTTCAGCTCACGTCTGACCATCGGTACTCGCATAAACGGGTTCTCGGTCACGTATTCCATGCGCTTGCACCAGGAGAAGAACGCCTTCGCCTGGCGCTGATGGAGGTGCTGGGTGCTGGAAGACACGCCTCGGTCCTTGATCCAGCTCATGAACAGATAGACATGTGCGGCCCTGAAAGCTTCAATCTCCTCGGGTATGGCCAGAACGGAGCAGGCGGAGCGGAGCCGTCGCATGGTCTCGTCGTAGGCCTGGAGCGTGCGATCAGTCTTTCCTTCTACTGCGCAGGCCTTGAGGTAGAGCGGTATCAATTCATCGAGCTTGGCCATGAGGAACCCCCTTGAGTCTGTGCCACATCACTCACTCCGGTTCGAAATGAAGTCAAGCGCGCGAAACTGATCGTGACAGCGCCCGCCGTCCCGTGCGAGACTCTACCTCGAGCAGCTCGCGTGACAATTGATTAGCGACTCAGCACTTGAGGACAACGGTCTTTTAATCCGTCGGTCCAGGGTTCGAATCCCTGAGGGCCCACCACGCTTCAACTATCTAACCTAGCTCGCCACCGAGTACGCCAGGAGACCCTTGAGCAACGGCTCGATTGTTCATTCGCTCTCGAGGGAAGCCTCATGGCTCCGCGCCTGGCGGACGCACCGGGGACTCGGGATTCCTGTAGTATGACTGCCGAGCCGCCCCAAAGAGGAGACGGCCCGATACATGAACGGAAAGTCCATGCACGAAGTCCAAACCACTCATAAATGGATAGAACTCGACAGGAGCGAGACTAACCGCGGAAGCTCTACTACCGTTGAGCAATGCGAAGACTGCGGTGGAAAACGCAAGATCCTTCACCTGGACGCGGACTCCAGTCAAAGCTCGAACAGTCTGCCCTCAAACAGAAGCTCTGGCCTCACTCCGAGGCATTAGCGAACAGGTCATCGAGGTTGCCAGAGTACTCGATGAGATGTTCAGTGAGCTTTTGGATGGTTCCAAATACCACACTGTCGACGAGCTAATTGATGATATTGAAAAGCGATCTAACGACAAAATCAGCGGCAATGAGCTGCCATATCGCCAGTTACAGAGTTGGATGGACATGCCCAAGCAAAAGCAAGCGAAGGCCTTGCTTGCATACAAGCAAGGCCTAGTGTGCAACAGGTGCGATAGGGGTCATGTACTCTATAGACCAGCTAACTGTGGATCACATCATACCGGACAGAAGTCACTCGGAACTCACTAACTTGCAATTGTTGTGCGAGGAGTGTAATCAGGTTAAAGCTGACAATGACCCGGATGGGCGCGATTATATCTCCCTACGCTTATGAAGACGAACCGTGCGCACACCGAATCACGTGCGTTGAATTGGGCGACTTAGGGAGTTCGTAAGATAAGGCACACGAGTCAAGTCCATATTTTGGGAGTGCATTATTCCCGCATTCCCACATAGTGACGGAACTCTAGCGTCGCCCCGCTGTCTTTAGTGAACCGGGAGCCGCGTAGAGTCTGCCGTGACTGCCTTTGCCGTGAGCAGGATCGAAACGGGAGGTTTGTCTAGTCTTGTGAGCATAGTTCCGAGCTCGCCCAATGAACTCACGGCTCGTCACAGACTTACTATCACACCTTAGTGTGCGAATGACCACTAGGGACTGGACCGAAGGGCGATGGGATTCACGCGGTGGAAATTTCTCTACGGCCAGTGCGCAGTGTGACGCAAAGCGGCGGCGGCGAACGCCCACCCGGTCTTCCGCTGCCACAGACCATTGCATTGGAGACACAGCGTGAAGTCCGGCGCACCAATGGAATGCATACTAGGGCGGACCAGTCGAGAGTTCAGAAGTGTATAAGCAAGAATTGTTCGTATGTGACAACTGCTTCGAGGATCACGGTCTGATTGCATTCATTAGGAGTGAGGCCTCTGCCAATGAATGCTCGTTTTGTTCCGCGATAGACGATGTGCCGATAGCGGCGTCTATCGATGATGTCTCTGAGCACTTCATCGAGTGTCTGCTTCAAGAATACGCCCTCGCCGTGAATGAACTTGGCTGGACAGGTTCGGAAGGGGGGTATTACGGCCAACATTGGGATGCTGAGGATCTCGCGCTCGACGAACTCGAATTGGAGTTTCCCCAGGATAATCTGGAGCTGCTATTGCCGCCGCTCTTTGGCGAGTACTATGACCAGGACTGGTGCAAGCGGAACCCCTACGGCCTGGACGACTCTGAGTGGTCTAGGTACAGCTGGGAGCGATTCTGCCGCATCATCATGCACGAGCGGAGGTTCTTTTTCCTTGGTCAAGACCGAGAGATCGATGACCCAGAGGTATACAGCCCCAGGGAGGTTCTCAGCACCATTTTCTACTATGCACAGGAGATGGGTCTGTTCAAGGAGCTGCCGGCTGGCCGTCAACTGGTAAGAGCGAGATTCGAAGGTAACGGTCCACCGCTTGAGACCCGACAAGACCTGGGGGTCACCTCCAGCGGAGAGGGCGATTCAGTCCAACAGGATGAGCCCCGCCGGTATTCCGATGTTCTACGCGTGTGACGACGAGGAAACTGCCCTCAGGGAAACCTCGTCGGGGACCGGGGAGGTTCGCAACGGGGATGTTTGAGACTCTTAGACCGATAACCGTCCTCGACCTGACCGGTATTCCGCCCATCCCTAGCTTATTCGAAGGTATATCTGATAGCGCAGAAGTCGTCCCACGTAGAGCTCTCACCTTCCTGCGTCATATCGCAGAGGAGGTATCTCGCCCCATCGAGAGGGATGATAGGGTTCACGTCAATTACGTTCCGACACAGGTGGTAACAGAGTTCATCCGCGACCAATTGACTTGGCGTGACACAAGGATCGAAGGCGTCAGGTATCAAAGCTCTGTACATCCGGGCCACGTTTCGTACGTGCTATTCGCCAACGAAGCAAATGTGGAATCAACAACCGATAAACCCATTGGATATGATCCTTGGTTAGCTTCAAATTCTTCGTTTCGTCCCACGTATCGTGTGGGGCTTAGAAAGGATTGGACGAAATCGAGAATCCCGTTTGCGCAGTGATACCTAACCTGATAAATCACTGAACACCCAGTAGAGTCTTCGCCATTTGGTCGATTCCCCGGACCTATCTTCCAATCCGCACGCACCTAAGACATGCAGAGGGCAGCTGGCCGACGCGATGGAGGAAGTCCTGACCTCCAGGCTGACCCGAAACTCCGAATCCTCATCTTGGGACCGACGGATTAAAAGTAGGACGGTGGTGAGAGGCCCCAGAAGGCCCCGTCTTGAATCTGAGTTACTCCCGTTTCGAGCATCTTTCTCGGCGAGTTCGTTGGTCTGCCAGCCGATTAACTCTCTGGTAATTCCTTGGAATTCGCAAGAACTCGGATTAACTGGAATTAATTCAAAGACACGCAATTTTCTCACTGGATCCGGTGGGGCGGGTCTTCGACAGAGCCAAAGCGAGTCGAACGGACAAGCGATTCAAACGGCGAGCCTTTACGGGTGATTCGTCACGACGCTGTGACAGAGACACTGGAACAGAGACACTGGAACAGAGACACTGGAACAGAGCGCAGCCCCGTTGTCGCAACTGACAACGGGGCTGCGTCCTTCTCAGACCTGTGCGAGCTGAGGAATGACTTTTTGCAGGGTTGTGATGGAAGATCTTGATCTTCTCTTCTTCACTGAGCCAATCAAACGCGGCGATAACAGGAACAAGATCATCTCCTGGAACACCGTTTTCTGGGCGTGGGTGTCGACTAGATCCTGGAGCCTCGACACCAAAGCACATCTGGTCGACTCCTTTTTGTCGAATCGCTGCAGTGAGGTAGTTCACCTCAGGTGCATTGGTATCGAAGAAGAGGTTCTTCGTCGTATCCCGAGACGGTAGGTGTGGATCACCCTGGACAAAGCGGTCGAGTGCTCCACCGCAGTGACAGATGATGAACTTGATATTTGGAAAGCGATCGAAGACGTCTCCGTGACCGAGCAGCTGCGTAGCGAAAAACTGCTCGACGTAAAATGCCATCTGGTAGTTCTGAGGAATATTTCTCAGCCGACGGTCCAAGACGTTCGATGCATGGACGATGATCGGGATGTTGCGTCCTTCGCACTCTTCATAGAGCGGATACCAGTAGTCTTCGTGCATTCCTGGCGTTTCACGCTTGCCACCTGGGTCGGGGTTGACATAGGTCGCGAACGAAGCCGTACTCGTCAATGCATCGACGAAGTTCAGGCAGCACGTTTGAGGTGTCTTTGTACTCTGAGACGAATGGTAGCTGCGATGCGCCAAGGAATCGATCAGGGTAGTAGGTGCACTGCTGGTAGATCATCTCGTTGACCTCTCGGCACCAACTCTCCAGCAGATGATCTTGCATCCAAGCCATGTGGTTAAGTGGGCGAGGGCCAATGACTGGGACATCAATGTTGGCGGTCGTCGATGTACTTCACATGGTTTGCAGCGGCCCAGCGAAAGTCCTCATCAGTGATTCGGAAATTTGCGGGCAGTCCCTTCCCTGCCTTTAATACCGTGCCAGTTCTGGCAGTGTTTGATCCAAGTAATTGCACAAGCGTTGCGTTCGCCCCAGTTGGCACGCTGACGTGTGCGTGCACGTCAAGAACTTTGATCCCGTTGTACATACAGCCCCCTTAGTGGTGATTCCTATCCCCGACATTCCCCATATCAACTGGCTTGGCGGCATCGGGTATGCCTCCCGCCACCTGAAAGGTACGTCCTCCCTGGCAAACGGTCAATCTGCGCTCTCCACACGCACTTCGCCACCCGGTTCACCTCCCAAGATATGCTCGACTTGATGGCCGAACCCGAGCTGAGCCCACAGTGAGCCTCTGAGCTATTGGGTCATGCGGATATCACGACAACCTTGCGAATCTACTCCCACGTGCTCCCAAGCATGCAAGAGGAGGCCGCAACGGCAATGGATCGAATCTTTGAAGCATGAATTAGTGGCGTCTCTGGATGTTGTCAAAACTGTTTGTCTATGACACTAGAAAAGCTCCCGAATCTCCGATTTCAGATTCCAAAAGCTAGTTATTTGTTGGTGGAGACGGGGGAGAATCGAATTCGTCCCACGTGGTGCCGTGATTGTCCTTAGGTGTCCTCAGCCGTCCGCCACAGACTCGACCTAGTTCGCTGTTCGTCCCGTCACTGGTTTCTTTTGTTCGTGGTGGGATTCTGTGGTTGCTGTCAGCGTTGCTGTCAAAGGGGGGGTGGGGGCCGGACTTTTCTTGCACGTCCGTATTAATGATTCCATGGTCGTCTCACTACAGAAAGCAACTCAGAGTGTAGCGTATGCGATCCATTCGGGAACTCCTTATTCATCGTTATCGAATGATTTAATCTAAAATGCCAGCGAAAAGGGTATGTCAACGCGGTAGGCACTGAGAATAAAAAAACTTTTCGACCTCCTACCCCCTGTTCAAAAACGGCCTATTTACTCTGCATTTAACGTTATTTTCTGCTTTTCCTTACGTAAAAAGCGTAGAAACTCAACAATAAACACATGTTTTGAGCATGTTTTGAAACCTCTCAAGCAAGCTATACCGCACTCAAACCGCGCTGTGCGCTTTGTAACTTCGATACAAGCGTTTTCTAGCCAAAGCTGTAAAGCAAATCAGTTGCAGCCGTTTCGCCAGCGTCAGCCATGCCTCAGAGCCTCCTAGGGCTAAGCTGCCTTGTTGCTGACGTGTGCCCCTGTCTCTGTCCTCTAACAGCATTCAAACTGAAGAGCTTTGTTTGATTGTCGAAGGGAGTCGGGCAGTGGCTAACCGGCCTCTGCCTGTGAGGCCTGCCTACTCCCCATAGCCCTTGACTGTCCATACCCTCCGGTACTCCCCTAGGCGGCTAGGCAATAGAGCCTAGGCAGATCGTCAAAGCCCACCGGCTTCACGCTCGCCCGGATGTATCTCATCTCGCCAACCTGCTCCATCTTGTCCAGCTCATCAGCCACCAATGATCCATAAACGGCGAGTGCGATCAGAGCGGCTTGTCGCTCTGTCCGCCGGTACTTACGGGGCCTAATCCACGTCGGATGCTCATATTGGTAGCGTACCGCGTCGGCCATCTCGCGACGGATCTTAAGTAGCTTGTATCCGATACGCAGACAAAGCCGCTCCTGGGCGTTGTGTCGCTTCATGGCCGCTCGATACGCCCCTAGACGCCCCTTGCCTTTGTAGTCTCTCCGGTCTGGACGCTCCGGCAATGAGTCAAGCATCACCTCCCACCAAAGCTGGGCTAGAGCACTCACCCGATAGAGAACGATGATCATCATCAAGGTCATCTCCGAACGGTGGCGGCCCTTCGTAGCTTAACTAGCTTTCCGTTCGGTAGCTCGACAGTCATAAGACCGGCGTCATACCAGAACCTATCTTTCGTCATCTTTCCCTCCAAAATACTTGAAAACTAAAACCGTTCTACGAATTAAACGAATAAAACGAATTAACTTATTTCGTTTAATTCGTTTATTTCGTTAGCTACCTTCAGCTCAAAACCCACCATTTCAACAGGTCTTCCTGGTGCCTCCGAGTATCGGTCTTCGAGTGATGCGCCTTACCCCTCTTACTAAGCAACAGACTGCAAGAGCCGACGCTATCCGAGCTGAGGACGCGTTGCGACCGAAGAGGGCGGAAATATCCGTTCGTGATAAGGCGTCCGTTCGTCTGCAAGGCACTGGCGATGGTGTCGGCTATTGGGTCGCCGAAGGTCTCCCCGAAGATGTAGCGGGCGCTTCTCTCTGCGTACTGATAGAGGTCATAAGCCCGCTCAAGATGCACAGCTGTGAATAGCCGCCTTACCGTCTAGCAGAGCGTAGATAGCAGACAGTCGGACAGGATCTGCGGCGCGGCTCTTGCCACCAGCGAGCCGACCATGCCGTCCGGTGGCTCGGCCAGCTCTGCGTATATCTCTGCCCATCGCGGCTTTGCCTGCTTTGTTCTCCGCATCAGTCCGACGTTACGCGCCGCATTCAACCGCTTAGTAAGTAGGCGGCTCAAGTCGCCGATAACGTCCGGTTCGAGTACGTCCGGTTCAGGAAGTAACTTGCTCCGCTTCACGGCAAGGAAAGTGAATCGATTAGCAAAGCCGTTACTGACTTCGACTTCGTAGAGACTGCGGATCAATTCCTCGCGGGTGATGTGTCCAATGAGCGTGATGTGAGCGCCTGTCGAGTTAGCAGGCGTGTTCTTCGTCAGAGTACGTAGCTCTTCGCCGTCGTAGGCTTGCCTAACGATGGCCGATAGGGTGTTTCCCTGTCGTTCCATAGACTGCAACACGCGGGCGAATTCGGTTTCGACAATCGTCAGTCTCTTATCCAAGACACCTGGATCAACTAGCTCTTCCTTGCCTTTGATCCACTTCGTGATTTCATCCCGGACTTCCCAGATCATGCCCTCACCAGACGACAGCCCACCGAGCCTCACTCTCTCATTCCATCTAGGGCTAGAGAGACCGGCCACGAAAGCTGTCATCTTCCAGCCGTCGCCTTTTCGCGATACCGCTGTATCGCCCACCAGAACCGGCCAGAATTTCAGACTATGTTTCGTTCCGCCGACCATGCAGTGAGGGCCTGTGCCAACAACGTTGCCGACAAAAGCTAGTATCGATGCCAGCACACCGACCGGATCGGCTTCGGTGAACATATCCAACCGCTGCACTAGCTCGCCCGCCAGACCTTCAAAGGCTTTTTCGGGTTGAGCCGGAAACTCGGTTTCAACTGGTGCGTCCGACGAATTAAACGAATTAAACGAATTAAGCCTGCTAGATGCAGGCTTCGTCAGGTTGACGGCGAATCCCCAGAGCTTGTTTCGAGCGTCTGCTACTTCGTCGGTCGGCAGACCTTCCCAGCGCTCTTCAACCTCGCCGTCTTGATAGCTCGCGCCTTGCCGTGACCACGCGTCAACGTCGGCCAGTGTGAAGCCAACCGACTTGAGCGTGCCGAGCCAACCTAGCCACGAGTTGTAATCGTCTGGCGGCGTGATGGCGTCTAGGGACCTGCGGTTGCGAGGACGCGCCCAGGCGAGCGGCGTCACCTTGTCGGCTATGTAAGCGTTGGCGTCGTGGCACGCGAAGCTCAACCGGTTGATGTTCTTGACGCTAGGGTCGATCCGCTCCGGGTCGATCTTGAGCGCGACAGTAGCCACGCGCCAAGCATCTTGATTCTGTAGATTCTGAGTGCTGCCAGAGCCTAGCGGTGGCTCATCCAGCGCTACGACGACGTGGACACCGTGACCACTCAGTGACACGTAAGCCGCAGCGACGAAGGTGTACTCCTTGACCCGCTCGCGCTCGGCTCTGGCCTCTTTGATCGTCTCGAAGCCGTCCGACTCGCAAAAGACAAGACCGGACGTCGTGATAGGGTCTATCTTGCGGCGTCGGCTTTCATACGTCCCTGCGAATATAACGGCTGGGCTTGTGTCTTTGAGTGCCTTGTAACCGTCCTCATCACCGCTACTGCGTAGCTCGCGGGCCTCTCGCTGGTGCTCTTTGAGCGAATCGGAGCAGATATATTCGATGTGATCTTCGAGCGTGGTACGGCCAATCGACGGGCCGTCTTTGCCAATGACTTGACTAATTCGAGCCGTCTGATGAGAGTGCTTGCGTTTGATGTCATCGGCGGGTTTTGCTACCATTGTTCTGTCTTTCCTGCCTCTTGAGTATGCGAAGCCGCCATCTCAAGGGGCCTTTTTATTTCCACTCCTACCCCAGACGCCACCTAAGCGCGTTCTGGGCGTTTTTTGGCTAGTAGGTACTCCTACTAACGGCCTCAAGGCTCGCGCCTAGGCGTTCGAAGTCAGGCCTGTTGTAGGGGTTATCCAGCCAGTCCTCAAAATAGCCGGTCTCAATCGCAACTTGGCTTTCACTCATCTTTGGGTTAAGCGCATGTGTGACTTCGTGATACGCGACACTCGCCGCCGCCTCATCCGTAAGGTTGGCATCTATCCAGATTTCATCTGCCGATGAATCGCTCTTACGCCGCATGCCCGAAACTTCGGTCTCGGATGCAAATGCAACGTCCTCACCTTCGCCTGCCGTCCGGAAGTAAAAGACGTTGGGCATCATTTCCGGTTTAGGGTTTGGAGCAAACTTTTCCATCGCTTTTAGAACACCGAACGCTGTCCCCCGCCGAGCTTTAGGCGGAGTTTCTACCTGGACGTACTTATACCGGCCACGCTCCGGTTCGGCCCTGTTAACGCTTGAGGTTGACGCCGACGATATGGACGCTCGGAAGTCCCGCCGAATTGCGGCCATAGATTCCCGCGCCTGTCCTTCCTCGAATCGCTTGCGTTCGGCCTGAATCAGCGCCCTCACGTCCTCACCATCTTCGGCATGACCGCCGCAGCTACAGGTGCCAGCGCACTTGCAGTCCGTATCGTCACTCTTGAGTGAACGTATGCCAGTGTTAACTCCGGCTCCACGTGCGACAGGATCAATCGATAGAAGAGTGACCCTGATTAGCTCATTCACTCTCCGGCCATCAACCATCGCAGGTGCCTGCTCATTCACGATGTATCGGTAACTAAACTCTTGAGTCTCTCGATGTTCCCTCCATTGTGAATACTGCTCCTGCCCGTGCTGAGTTTCCAGGCTAAGCTGGCCGCGTGCGAAGACCACTCGATCATCTTCGCCAGTGTCAGCGAATCCAGCCGGTGGAAGTTGGCAATCGGAGTGCTGATTGCAGCCAATCTCGATGCCACGCTGAACGCCGATCGCACCGTCTCGATAGATATCGCCGTCCTTGTCAACGACTAGATCGCCGACGCCATCGCGCTTCGTGGCAATCACGATATCGAAAACGCCTTGTGCGTCCGGCCCCTGCGCGAGCTTGGCTTCTAGCACCTTCTCGGCGATTACGGCATCGTGAAAATCTTTGCTTAAAGTTGTCATCTTAATGTCCTGTCCTTCCTTAAATTACCTTCGCAAAATTGACGGGAGCCTGCGCCTCTGCCGAGCTGGTAGAGGCCCGTCCTGGTTCAGCGTTCGGGCAGCTTCGCGGACGGCCTCGGACGCTGCTTGCTGCGCTTCCTGAGCCTCGGCAGCCTCATCCAGGATCAGATTGCGGGCCGCGACCGCGCGATTGTAGCGATCCCGAGCGGCTGGGGTGTCCGAATTGACAACTCCGTAACCGCCGTCGCTTCCGGGTACAGATGGGACTTTCCCCAACTTCCTCAAAACCACAGCGTAAGCCTCATTCGCCTCACGCTCGGCTGCAATAAGAATATCTAGCGCTGCCTCACGCTCAAGCTGGGCTGCGGACTTCACCCGCTTTGGCTGCTCGATTAGAATCTCGGAATTCTTGAGATGCGCTTGCCCCTCGGTCGTCAAAATATCGCCATCGAAACTGTGCTTTTTAAAATGGCTCACAAGCTGGCGAGCTTCGCCCTCGGTCAAGTTGTCAAAGAAGTTGTTAAGAATTTTCGCAGTCATGTTCTTTCCTCCAGGTATTAAAATCCGTGTCCTCAAACCGTCTCGGTTTCGTTATCGTTCATATAGCTTCCTTCCTAAGCCGCTAGCCTTACGATGCTTGTGTAATTGAGGGTTGGCATCGTGAGCGCCGGTACCCAGCACCGGAGACAGCGTGAGGTCAAGGCGTTCTTCTCCTGGTGCCGGCGCATGGACTATGTGGAGGAGAACCCGTTCATGCGGGTGCCGATGGTGAGGCGCGAGCAGAAGGTCGTCCAGCCCTTCTCAAAAGACGACCTAACGACCTTGCTAGCGGCCTGCAATCCCCAGACCTACGTGGGCTCTCGCATGAGGGCGATGATCCTCTTCCTCCTAGATACCGGCGTGCGTTCAAGCGAGCTCGTGTCGATTGAGCTTTGCGATGTCCTCTTCGACGAGGGCCGTGTGCGCGTCCTTCAAGGCAAGGGACGTAAGCAGCGCTGGACGGCGATAAGCGAAGTAGCCCTCGCTGCCCTCAGAACCTACCTGGACGACTTTCGGGGCTGGAGCGAAGGCCACCTCTTCCAGACCTTCGACGGCCGGCCGCTTCGCAATCATCACATGAACGTGATGTTCACCCGTCACGGCCTGAGGGCTGGGGTTAGCCAGGTCAACCCCCACCGCTTCCGCCACACCTTTGCTACCTGGGCGATTCGGGTCAATGCCCGCGAGCTCGATGTCCAGTATTTGCTTGGTCATTCGAGCCCGATGATGGTCCGTCGTTATTCTGCGACCTACGACTCAGAACAGGCGGCAAAGGCGCACGCTGCCTTCAGTCCGGCGATGCAGCTGGCAGTGGAACGAAATGACGATATCAACCAGACGAAAGGCCAAACATTCAATTCGTCGACTCCGGCCCTAGTCGCTGGACTGATTCAGTCTGGCAAAGTGATTAGGCCCAGCGCAGAATTGGCGCGAAGCGTCTACGACCACGCGACTGAGAAAGCCAACGCGGCTGGAATAGATCTGGGTTTGGGGCTAGCGTTCGTTGGTATGTTTGTCGCAGAGGGCATCCTCTACTCCGTCGCCGCCGAACTATCGATGAAGTGCGTGTTGCAACAGAGCAACAGGGAATCCGAGGCGCTGAGGAGATCCCACGACTTGGGAGAACTCTTCAGAGCGTTGCCGGAAGAAGTCAAGGAGTACGCTAACAAACGGTATCAAGAATCTGCCAGCGGGAAAGACAGAGATTTAGCAATTGATCTAGAAGAGGCTGGAAAGGCGATAATGACGCTACGCTATGTCTCAGAGAACAGAACGCAAGATACGCCGGTTATTTGGTTTCCAGCGATGGAGTCGGTGGCGCAATCAACTCTGAGCACAATCCAGGATAATGGAGAAGTGCGAATTCCCAACAGACTATTACAGATAAAGTCTACGGAATGAACAATGACCTTCCTCCGCGCCACCACCGGCCCCAACCAGCTGACACTATTAACCGTCTCGAGTGATCTGGAGACCGATGCCTCACGGATTGGGGGATCCGAAGCTCTGGGCCCGTGCAAGGAACTCCGGACGTGTCCCTGGTTCACCAATCGACGTCGAGCGCCGACCTACGTTTCCTCTTCTTCACCGGCAGGCGCGAGCCACGCGCTGATGGTCCTCGGTCGGTGGCGCTCACGCAACCTCGCCAGCCGCAAGGATCCGATAGTTGGCCATCAGCTGCATCCGCAGCACTGCCTCCTCGAATGGGTAGGAGCCTGGCTCGTGGTGGTCCCCCTCATACATGCTTTCGCGAATGCTCGGCGACTCTCGCACGCGGCGCTCGGCATCCTCCAGGCTCAAAGGATCCACGGTGAGGTCGAGGAAGTCGCTCTTGTCCTCTGAGGCGTTCATCAGGACGAGCTCGTAATCCTCTAGGTCCCGGACGCAGACTAGCGCCCGATCAACTGAGGCCTCTCGGATCTGGAGCACGGGGAGCCCATCGATCTGGCCATTCAAGAACATCACATCTTGAACCGGCGTTCCCCGGAGAGTGCGAGTCGTGTCCCACCATCCACGCCCACGCGCGTAGACGCCAAGCTCGTACCTGAGGAGGCGTCGGACATCGTCGCCTCCCGGCTCAAGTATCACCACCAGGTCTGCAGATCCGCCTTGGTTTCGAATCTCAGCGGCGGATTCCCGCAGGAAGGCCTTGATGTCCTCACCTTGGCGTGGGAGCGAACCGGCGGACTTACGCGATCAGCTCTTGGGCGCGACGAGGAGAAAGCTGGCGTTGAGGACGGTGACGACTGCGAATGAGGTGGCCAGGAGCGCCTGGCCGGCGGCGGCGAGGGCAAGAGCCGACAGACCGAACACTGCCATTTCGACCAGAAACCTGCCTGTGTCAGTCAGCCGCGACGCTGACTTCGGCGCGACCAGCTTCCACCAGACGAAGATGGCCGCGCCAGGAGCCAAGGCACCTATGACGATCCCTTCCGCCATAGTGTCGCCGGTGTGGATGCCCCAGTACATGAGGGCCAAGAGCGCGCACAGTTCGAGGAGCAACCGCACAGTCGAGTTCAGCGCAATCCAGGCCGTCATCGAAGTCTGCGACAGAGAATACCCCCTGCGAACTGACACTATAGCCGCGTACACGAGTACCAAAACGAGGTTCTCCGGATTGGCAGCAACCGTCCTAGCAGAAACCAGCCATGCCCATGTGGGAGTGGATTGAAGTACAAGCGATGTCACTTGGACGAAGTACAGGCGGTCGAGCGCCTCTGGTTAAATTATCGACCGGCCGGCAATGGAGAGCGACAGTGACATTGCCAACGCACCCCCGAAATGGGCATCGGGGACAGTTTCTGAATCTAAAACTTACGCAAGTGTGGTTACGTGTTTTCCGGTGAAAAACGCCCGAAAAGGCACCACCCAACGAAAACCCCAGTCGGATTCTAGGAATCCTGGACCTAATCCGGGGGGGCAGGTCACCAGCACGTCGGCATGGCGGCCCGGATGGTCGCTGAACGTTTGGGTGTTCTCAGAGCGGACATCGCAGCCCGGCATCATGCCCCGCAAAATGTCGCCTAAGGCATTGTTCGCGTTCGGTTCTGTCTGTCGCGGCATACTACTCTTCTGTCAACGTGTTCAGTCTTTGGTCGGATGACAACGAACTAGACCTTGTGCAACAGCCAACGACCTAGCTTCTCTTGCCTGAAGGGATCTATTCCGGTATGTGTGCCGCCACCGCGTCCAGCCGTTGAGTCATGTTGTCCTCGGTCAACTCAAGGTCATACTGGCTCTGCAACCCCAGCCAGAACGCGGCGGAGTTTCCGAAAAAGCGCGAGAACAGCAGTGCCGTCTCCGCGGTGATCGACCGCTCCCCGTGAACGATAGAGTGAATCCGGCGTGGGTCTACGCCTATGGCCTTGGCAAGCCGATACTGGGTGACGTTCATCGGGAGCAGGAACTCTTCGCTGAGAATCTCCCCAGGGTGAATGGGAGGCAACCTCTCTTCGATGTCGTTTACATTCCTCATGGCCTCTCCTACTCAGTGATAGTCCACTATCTCGACCTGATAGGCGTTCCCTTCGCGCCACACGAAGCAGATGCGCCATTGGTCGTTGATGCGGGTGCTGAGCTGACCTCTTCTATCTCCCGAGAGCGTCTCCAGGCGATTCCCCGGAGGCACTCTCAAGTCGTTGATGGTCCTGGCATTGTTCAGCATCATCAGCTTCCTTTGCGCTCGACGCTGAACATCGTAAGGGACCTTGCTGACACGGCGCCGCTCGGCGACAGCCTCGGTGTCTCTGTCCCGATAGCTCCTGATCACATCCTTATGATAGTGTACTATACTATTAGTGTCAATCGCCAATAACGTCGTGAAGGTAAGATGACTATGCCTCACAGAAAGCCTAGGTTTATGGCCATGCTCCAAGAAAGGTTCGAGTCTGCACTGTTGGTGCGGACGTAAGACTCCCACTATTCTTCTATCGGGTGACCGTTGATGCAGTTCACGCCAAGCCAAGCTGCTGAACATCTCAAGGAGTCCATAGCTAGCTATACCGAGTCGCAGTACAGGATGTGTCGGAAGGGGAAGGCTTCCCGCCGCCGCGCGCTGTCATACCGGTGATCGTCGGTGAGCAAGAATAAGGAACGCGCCCAGGGCCTAAGCTCCATAAGGGCCGGATCAGGCAGATAGGAGGGCAGGCAGGTCCAAGTTAGTGATGAGGCTCGTCGTCAGCGCCGCGTTCTCGTTAGCGGCGCCTCTCGACGGCCCCGTGGTATACCTCAAGGCGGGGGAAACGACTGTGGTCACGAGTAGCGTCAGTTCCCTCACACCTTAGCGAAAGACGTTCTCCGCGTGCCACTCAAGCGCCCGCGAGCTTGGAATGAGCTGCGGGTTTAGGGGCACGTGCACACTGCGGCCAGCCATCTCGTAGTAGTGCTTCCCGTTCTTGAACTCGTCACGCAGTCGATGACTCACCTCCAGCCGCAGATCTGGCGTCACAGTCACATAGCCCGCGTCGTAGAGCCGATGGAGATCGGACCGAAGCATGATCCCGTTCTGAGGGTGGTTGGATGCCGGACCAAGATACAGCTATATATGGGCAGCCTCGAGAACCGGGACCGCGTGCTCTCCCGTGACCGCGCACTGGCCGTCATATGCCCGAAGCAGCCGCAGGCGGAACGTTCCTTGACCCGCTCGGTCCACGCGAACCGCGGCGGCGCGGCGGCGCGCATCCTCCTCCAGCGTCTCGAAGGTCGGCTGAAGATCGGGCACGGGGTCCGGATGGGTGCTGCGCAGGATCATGTCGAGAGCTCGGCCGACATCGGTGACGAGGTCATAGGTCTTGTAATTCACGATATTCGGGCTCCAGCCTTCCCTCAGTCCCCACGGGAGCCAATGGCTCTGCGGGAGAAACACCGCGTCCCGAAGGACGAGGCAACTTAACTGCGCATCCTCCGCGCTAGCGAACCTCTGTCGGTACTCGCGGATCCTCCGCTCGAAATCCGCCTGGGTGCGGGCGCCGTTCCCGTCAGCGAATATCTCCCAGGCGAGCCGGACCGGCATACGAGAGGAGATCGCGAAGAACCCGAACCCTGCGATTGCGTTATGTGGCGCCTTGAGCCGGAAGAAGAGTGGCTCGCCGGGACTGAGAGCACGAAACTCGCCCTGAGCCGCGGGGCGCCAGAAGTTGACCTCATCAAACTCGGCCAGCTTGTCGGTCCGCCTGAAGTGGGAGAACCAGCGCTCGTCAGTATTCGCGACGACAGTTGGTAGGGACTTCGCCATTTTGGTCAGAATGTAGCGTTTCGCAACCCGCGGCGTAGCACCCCTCGGTCGACGCATATCACAGCAATTCGCCTCGTGACCCGGCGCGAGCCACCTGCGAAGGACCATTCCCGCGTTACGTGGCTCGACTGGTGATCATGGTTATGCGGACATATGTTCGCAAGTCGAAGGGCCCCCGCGCGTATTGTGGCCGCCAGAGCCCGAACGGCAGCATCAGTAGCACATGTGTGCTCTTTGGCCTGAGTTTCCCCCCTTTTTTAGGGGAACTATATACTTGACTCCCTATTGTGCCCAAGCAAGCTTCATCTTCGCGAGCTGCGCGGCGAGGTACTCCTGCGGGCGGTCACCCTTGATGCGGTTGCAGCTCCCACACAGAAGTTGCAAGTTCTCGATGTGGTCCGTCCCGCCGCGTGAGCGCGGGACCATGTGGTCAACCCCGAAGTGCCGAAACTCGAACAGCGTTTCACAGCCGGCACAGCGCCCCTCCTGTTGGCCGTAGAGCACGTGCTTGTTCTGTCTGTAGTTTATAGGCGCGTCTATGTCCGTTCGACGCGGGATGTCTGACTGCATCGCCGTTGAAAGTGTATTGTGATGACTTCGTGTAAAACAGCAAGCAATCATGTTTTTGTCCCCACCTCCTGGCACTCTTACCCCCCACGCTGTAAGCCCAGATGACCTCATTCACGAAGTTGCCATGCCCAAAGATGCCATCCATGAGCATCTTGAGGTAATGGCTGGCAGTGGGATCACAGTGAAGATAGATCGAGCCGGTGTCCTTCAGCACACGGCGCAGCTCCAGCAAGCGCACCGCCATCATGGTCAAGTAGGACTGCATCCCCTTGCCATGTGTCAGGCTGGCCGTGTGCAATAGATTGGCGATGGCGGGCTGCTCGTCAGCTATCAGCCCCATCCAGGCCACGTCCAAGTCCGAGAGGTGCCAGGTATCCTTGAAAGCCGCTCCTGCCGCCTTACTGCCCACACGGTCCGGTTGACAAAGTTGGGCGCTGCCATTCTTAGAGGGCCGCCCGATGCTCGTCTTCCGCCAACGGAATTGTGCTGTCTAGCTTTGGGTAAGCGCGATCAAGGCTGTGCTTGAAGGAGTCCCACCCCGCCGCTGCTCGCATTAGTGCTGTGACGCCTTCAATGTGCTCCTTGAGTTTGGGATTGCCAAACTCCGGCGTGAACCATTGATGATGACGATTCCTACGCCACCCCTGCGGCAACACCGGATTGAGGCTGCGGAGTTCATTTAACACCCCAGGGGCGATCCGGTCGTAGACGAAATCGTTCGTGTAGTGCCCGATGACGGAGGGACGCGGCATCCCTTCAGCACTACCCCAACCCTTGAGGCGGAATATCTGTTCGTAGAAGGTGTAGGGGAACGTGCGGGTCCACGGCTGAAGCTCGGCAGCGATGAACCGCTCAAGGATTTTGGCGAGTGCGCGCTCCCCTCGGATGCGCTCATATCCCGTCGCCTCGTCGACAAGGCCGATAATCCCGATGGTGGCAAGCCCGCGTAGGAGTATCTCGGCGCGGATGGCTATGTGTTGCTGGGAAGGCAGCAGCATTCCTGCTGCCCTTGCCTCAAGGTAGACTGAGCAGACATCCGGGAGTAGCTCGGCCTTGTATCCGTACCCTTTGCGACCGTGAGGCATCTGGAATGGGATCGGAGTTGTCGACACCCCTGCTCGTATCTGCGACAGGTGCGATTTAAGATTGGACGCATTCAGGAATGCTGGTAGGTCGTCGACACCTCCGCCGGTTCCGGCCTTTGGCGTCCGTGACCGCCCGATAGCCTGTAGAAACCCGCCCTGGCTCAAGACCCGTGTCTCGTCTTCAAGTACATAGGCGGGTATCTCAATGTCGCCAATAACCAGTGGATGGTCTGGTGTCCCTGCGATTACCTTGAGCGGATCGGCGTCGGGCCGGTACCCCAACACCTTGTCCGTGATTGCGTCTAGCGCCTCGCTCATGCTGTCAACTCCTCGTAGGTGATTCGTACACTGAAGGCGTTGTCAGCGAATGCCGCGAGCCTGTCCAGCGTGTGCTGCTGGACATTACCCTCATTGAGCCGGAAGGTCGCCTCGTTCACGTAGCGGCTCAGGTGCTTGACGCTGACCTGATGCCATGTGCCATAGATACTACGCTTGAGCA
This sequence comes from Dehalococcoidia bacterium, assembly GCA_963664765.2. Classification (GTDB taxonomy): domain Bacteria; phylum Chloroflexota; class Dehalococcoidia; order DSTF01; family WHTK01; genus WHTK01. Next base: position 1,111,790 of record CAXXWO010000006.1, read on the forward strand.
CCGCCCACATGAACTCCGCCGAATTGATGTGAATGTCGCCTGCGCCGACGTACTCCCGTGCGCCGTGATTAACCGTGCCTCGCGAGTAGCCCGCAGGGGCATTGTAGCCGCCGTGCTCGTCCGTGTAGACAGTGGCTCCTGGCGCTACGTGTTGCTCGATAGCGATGCGGAGAGTGACCCCATCTGTGCTAGCGATTGGCTGGGCGACGGACCTTCCACCACGCTCGCGCATTCCGAGGACGGGTTGCTTTCCAACGAACCCGCGTCCTGCGTGTAGCTTCTTCGAGGCGTGCTTGTTGGCTTCTTTGCCGCCGATGTAGGTCTCGTCCACTTCGACAATTCCGTGCAGTATGTCAGAGTCGTCGCCACACGCCTCGCGGAGGCGTCCTAGTATGAACCATGCCGTTTTCTGCGTGACCCCAATCTCCTTCGAAAGCTGGAGTGACGAGACGCCCTTACGCGCTGTCACCACTAAGTACATCGCATAGATCCACTTGTTGAGCGGCACGTGAGAACGCTCGAATATTGTCCCCGTCCGAACGGTGAACTCTCTGCACCGTATCCTCGGTTTCGTCGTCGCTCATATAGCTTCCTTCCTAAGCCGCTAGCCTTACGATGCTTGTGTAATTGAGGGTTGGCATCGTGAGCGCCGGTACCCAGCACCGCCGCCAGCGCGAGGTCAAGGCGTTCTTCTCCTGGTGCCGGCGCCTGGACTATGTGGAGGAGAACCCGTTCATGCGGGTGCCGATGGTGAGGCGCGAGCAGAAGGTCGTCCAGCCCTTCTCAAAAGACGACCTAACGACCTTGCTAGCGGCCTGCAATCCCCAGACCTACGTGGGCTCTCGCATGAGGGCGATGATCCTCTTCCTCCTAGATACCGGCGTGCGTTCAAGCGAGCTCGTGTCGATTGAGCTTTGCGATGTCCTCTTCGACGAGGGCCGTGTGCGCGTCCTTCAAGGCAAGGGACGTAAGCAGCGCTGGACGGCGATAAGCGAAGTAGCCCTCGCTGCCCTCAGAACCTACCTGGACGACTTTCGGGGCTGGAGCGAAGGCCACCTCTTCCAGACCTTCGACGGCCGGCCGCTTCGCAATCATCACATGAACGTGATGTTCACCCGTCACGGCCTGAGGGCTGGGGTTAGCCAGGTCAACCCCCACCGCTTCCGCCACACCTTTGCTACCTGGGCGATTCGGGTCAATGCCCGCGAGCTCGATGTCCAGTATTTGCTTGGTCATTCGAGCCCGATGATGGTCCGTCGTTATTCTGCGACCTACGACTCAGAACAGGCGGCAAAGGCGCACGCTGCCTTCAGTCCGGCGATGCAGCTGTAGGGGGGCGGCGAACCTTAGTCGTTCCTTGCGGTCTACCGCACGGCCCAGCGTCGATAGCGTGTGAACAGATTCATTGGTGACGTTCTTCCAGGCTCCATCTTATCTAGCTAGCAATGCTCAAGGGCTGAGTTCGAGGAAGGCCTGCACTGCTGGATGTTGGCCGGGGCTCTGCTCATCGGGGCCGGTCGCCGATTCGATGCCAAGGCTGAACCAGGCCGCGAATACCATTACCAAGTTTTCGTTCCAATAAGCAAACCCGCTCGGCAGGCCGCAGTTGGGCAGAAGCGACTGCGGCGCCTGTCCCGGTTCTGCCTGCCAATCGGCTTTGAGCGTCTCAGAGTTGGGATAGACCCAGAGCACCAGGATCGGCCCAGAGTCGCCGTCGGTAAGGTTGACAGACCAGAAGGCCTGCTCAGGCACCGACGTCTGGGGACAGATGGGGGCGATGTTCGTCAGTGGAGCGAAGGAGGATCCCGCCGTTTCGATTGCCTGACGCAAGTCGGCCGTCGAGAACGGGAAGCCGGTCAGGTCACGCGAGGTATCGGTTGGTCCGACGGAGGGTGCCTGAGTCGGTGCTATCTCAGGAGTGCTGGTTGGCGCTGGGGTGGCCGGCGTCGCCTGAGCGCCAGCGGCCGCGTCGTCATCGCCGCCGGAGCAAGCTAGCGCGCCCAAGGTACCGATGGCAAGCAAGACCAACAGGACGCGGTTCAGCTCGCGTCTCACGGCCACGAGGTAGAACCAAGTTGAGGAATACGAGGTGTTACGGTGGGCAGGCTGATCTTTGGCCAAGCTTTACAAAGCTTGGCGCCGGCGACGGGCGCTGGATCCCGAGTGTCGCCGATCCACTTCCCGCAAGCGCAGCACCGTAGGTCATGGACATCTCGCCCCGATGCAGAATAGATGCGGTGAGCGCCACAACGGGACACGCCCACTAACTCTTCGCGGGTCGTATCCGGTGTGATCACGAAGTCGCCAATGAACACGCCACCGCAGGGTGGACCTTCGTGAGAATCACAATAGAACCGTACGTCCGGTCCGCAGCCCACTCGCCACGTGGCTGTCTTGTCACAGCCATCGCGCCAATCATTTTGACAAGGGACTGAGGGCGGCGTCTACCGGTATTCGCTTTCTCCGAATCCGGTGGTGAGGCATAGCGGTTTCCATTTTATCGCGAGAGCGATCCCAACGCCATCGTTCCGGTCCATTCAGCGGCGTCCTCCCCGGTACGCGCTCTCTAGCATCCCGCGCTGCCCGGCTAGGGCTCCCGATGCTTCTCAAGGCTACGCGCCCGATCTATTCGAATCGCGCCTTGCGAGATGTCGTGCGCTGGGTGAAGTCGGACGGGCGCCTTTACACTGAAGACGAACTGCTAGGCGAAGTGATGGCTGGTCTCGGTTTCGAGAAGCGGGGGCGTCGGATAGTGGAAGCCATCAACGCAGCGATCAAAGGAGAGAGGGCCGCTCCCTAGCTCGAACAGTGCCCTTGCTTCGCACTGCACAACTACGCTCCAGGCGGGCCTAAGCCCTTTTCGTCCATGTCCCATATCCCGTCAATCGCCAGTGGACGTGACGATGACGCCCGCGCTGCCGCCATCCGCGATCCTCGCCGTGGTCACCCCTCATGGGCGGCGACTAGCGGGGGCGATCACTTGATCGACATGCAGCCAGATGGCACGGGAGTAGCGTACGAGTAAAGGCACGCTGACAAGCGTCTGAACGGTTGCGATGGTCAAGACGACCGCTAGTGGCACATCGAGCAGCACAACGAGCGCCAGCGCCAGCGACAGCACGGTTAGAACGCCGAGACCGTAGCTAATGTACATCGCCCCGAGGAAGTAGCCTGCCTCCCGCAGATAAACGAGACCGCAAACGGCGCAGGACTCGTTCATCATTCCCAGTAGGCCGCCAAGGCCGGGATTAAAGACCGTTCCCCGGCAGCAGCGTGGGCAGTAGCCGGCGAAGATCGCCTTCAGCCGCGGCGCACCAGCGCGCTCAGAGCCGGGGGGGGGGGGGGGGGGGGGGGGGGCACGATCGATCCCGTCCGCTGGCTCTGAGCCCGTGAGACGCAGCACCGTATGGCGCAAGCCCTCCCAGTGCACAGCCGTAGACTCTCTCCTATGCAACAAAATCACGTGGGGCGTCTTGTCGAGCATTGATATGTTGCTCGGAATTTTCGGCCTCATTCTGCTTCCCCTTCTTGTTGGTGCAGGCGGGCTCACAATGGCTTTCTTCGATTTGCCACCATTGATCCTGCTACTAGTTTTTACCGCATGCGGCACGTATGGCGGAATGCTACTTGGCTACCGCTTAAGAAGGGGCCGGAAACTGGCGGCGATCATGATTCTGTTCATGCACAACTGGTTTTCCCTTCTGGCCCACGGAGCGGACAACCTGGAAGGGAACGATCCGGCATGGATCATCTGGGCGGTGGTGGACACGATGCTGCCCATAGCCCTGGGCGTGACGGACTGCCGCATGTGGTGCGACGCCTCCCCTTCTAAGTCCAACTCCTGACCCGGGACGAATAAGAGGGGGAGGACGCTACCTTTAGGTGGTCAACTTGATTGGCGGCTGACGCGCGGAGATCCACCCGGCGACGAGGAAGAGAAGCTCAATACCTGCCGAGCTAATAGTTTGGCGGAGTAGACGGGGATGCTAGGTTTCCTCGTCATCCTGCGCTGTCTGCCCCACATCCACCTCTTCGGAGAAGATGACGGTCCGCATATCTTGAGGCCAATAGATCACTGGCCACCAAAATGGTCCGTTTCTCCATCCCAACTCCGCACCACCCCTTTGCTCAATCATGAACAGGATCGGCTGCCTCGGCGCTTGAGCCCTCGCTACGGCGCCCTCCCGCTGGGCGGTGTCAGGTGCGTTTGCCGGGCGACCTCCCTCGCGAAGGCGGGATATTTCGCGGTCGCGCCGGACGCTGCATAACATCCTGTCGCCATGATTAAGGGAGAGATACCGCAATTTCGCGGCCAGAAGGTCACTATCCCAATCGTATCCTGCCTGGAACTCATAAGCAGAAATCACAGAACGGATCAAATCGACCGCCACGGCGACCTCGATTTCGAACACGTTGTTTGACGCATCGTCTCCTGCATCGCGAAGTGCGCGATCGATGTCAATTGCAGCGCGCCGTGGTGTCGCACCGCGGGCAATGTCGAAGCCAATCGGTAGGTTGCGGCCTCCAGGTCGCATTGTCTCTATGCTTGAGAGTGCCAGTTTGTTAGGAGAGCAGGCTACCAGGCCAGCTCCGTGCTGGGTGACAAACACGACTCCGGCATCCTGACCACCAGCCAGGAAAGCTTCGTGTAATGCCGCGTCAAACTCATGAATCCGTCTAAGAACCGCATAGATCCGATCTGATGTGTAGAATCGCGTTACCCCAAGATCCGCAATCGGCCTTGCTCCGTACATCCTGCAATGCTGAAGCACCGTGTCCTGCTGAAAACGCTGAGGGCTACGCCCGTAGTAGAAGCCAATGACACCAGCGACCGTGAGCCCGCGATCCAGAATCTGACCGCCAATGAACACATTGAGAGGGTTCCGCAAGTCGAGTTGGCCCTCTGCGTCGAGCATTGCCTGTACGTCCATATCAGAGTTGACCCTGGTCACCATGCAGGCTGGAAGAAGTGTCTGGACAGCATTCAGGACCTCATCGAAACCCGGGAGCCACTGGCCTGACAAGGTTACCGACACCGCTAAGTCGTCATATGCCGCCCGCACAAGACCGCGTAGCCTTCGCGCAAAAGAAGCTTGGTGCTCGCCCCGCTGTCGTAGGCGCCCAGGATGGGCCTCAGCTCCGTGTCGCTAAGTCCGATCATCAACGCGCCCGGCGGATGAGCGTGTATTACGCAGTTCACATCCGGACGAAGTCGCATCGACTCGCCGTGGATCGCGACTCACCGACGGCACGGTACCCGTCCCCCATGTCTCCTCCAGAGGCTGTTGTGAGAGGTCCGCGGCGGATGTCCTCGTCTTTGACGAAAGGCAAGCCAATGTCCTCATGTGCGCGGCAGCGGATAAACATCTCCTCTGTGCCCGGAATGCGTGCACTCACATGGCCCAGGGAAGCCTTTACCATGCCCAGCATCGCGAGAATGCGGCAAGAAAGAGCGACCTTGTGTCTCAGGTCGTCGAGTTCGTCCGGCATCTTGTCCTCCTTGAGTTACTCGGCTTCTCCTGTGTTGGTGCCGTCTCGCATAGTACCGGAGGTTACTCTTCATGCGGGCGCGAGATTCCATCTGTGCAGGATGAGACACGTTGCCGGGATGGTGCGCTATGCCTTCAGTAGCTCTCGGTGCCGCATGATTGTCAGCCATGGCATTGAGCCGCCTGCTAAACTCGCGACGAAATGTGTGGTCGCTTCACATTGAGCTACTCGCAGCGGGAGCGCCTCTCAGAGGAGTTGGGTGTCCCAATCGAACAGATACCAGCCGAGTACCAGGCTCGATATAACATCGCGCCGACCGACCTTCACCACATCCTCCGTCTCCGGTTCGAGGAACGGCAGCTGCTGCCGGCAAAGTGGGGCCTGGTTAATACCTGGGTGAAGGATGCAAAGCGGGCTGCCGCTCAGATCAACGCTCGCGCCGAAACCGTGGCGAAGCTGCCAGCGTTCAGGGATGCCTTCGAGCGCCGACGATGTGTCATTCCAGCGGACGGATTCTTCGAGTGGACAGGCGCGAAGGAGACTCGCCGACCTATTTGGTATCACAGGCCAAACGGGCGGCTCATGCTCTTCGCTGGGCTTCACGAGTCCTGGTAGCCGCGTCCCGAAGAATGGGAGCGAACGTTCACCATCATCACGACCGCCGCCAATGGTCTGGTCTCTCCCGTACACGACCGCATGCCTGTGATCCTTGATGAGGAGGCGGTCGAGGAGTGGCGTAGTGAGCGTGAGTCTCTTCTACGGCTCCTCAGGCCCGCGCCAGACGACCTTCTCATTGACACGCCGGTCTCGCCGCGCGCGAACTCGGTCAAGAATGACGATCCGGAGTGCCTGACGGAGGTCGCCAGGCTTCTTTGAGGAAGCCCACGCCTCAGCTAAGAGAACAACAGAGTCATCGTCGAAGGCAACCAGCGCGGAGGCGTGCCGGTCAGCTGACGCATTCCAGACTGCCTAGCTACGCCCTCAGCAGATCCCGGTGCGCAACCTCCACTGGAGTATGCCACTCTGCCAACCCGCGCACCGCCTAGACGCCGGCTTCAACGAGTGCGTTTCGCAAGAAGTGCAGGCTGTGCGTCGTGAAATCAATCATGTTCGCCTCGCGGTCGGCCCGGCCTGTCTCGACGATCTCAGTGCGTCTCACAGGCCCGGCAACAGCCAAGGTTGTCCTGCCTGGCGGCGCACCCGAGCGCCCACTAGTCGGCCCGGCAAGGCCAGATTCAGCAATGCACCAGGTCGCGTCCAGGCGTTCACGCATAGCCTCAGCAACGGCGGCTACCATCTCTACTGTCGTTCCGCGGTAATCCTCGAAGAGCTCGGCGGCGGCACCCGCAAGCTGAACACGGGAGTTCAAGGTATAAAGAACGCCGCCTCCCGCGAAGTAACGAGAGGCTCCGGGGATCGACAGAAGTGCTGCGGACACGAGCCCGCCCGCCGTCCCTTCCGCCACGGAGACCGTTTGCCCGCGCTCGATTAAGAGTGACGCAATCTCATCGGCCAGCTCGCGCTGTTCTCGAGTTAGAAAGGGCATGCTTTCCCTTCCAACCGGGCCATCTTCCGGCTTGGACTCCTAAGCGCGGTCAGCATTTCAGGCGACAGCCGCCGGTGGCACGTGCTCTCGGAAGAATTGAATGGTTTGGGTCCAGGCATCACAAGCCTTTTCGTATGCATCGTGGTTCGGATCCAGCTGAGAAGCAGCCATAAAGCCATGACCTAGGCCGGGATATACCGTGTGCTTGAAGTCGAGACTGCGGCTCGCCAGCCCGCTTGCTAGCTGAGCTACGTTGTCCATTCCGACACCGTTGTCTTGATCGCCCCAGAATCCAATCAGCGGACCGTGCATGCGGTCGACCAGACTCAATGGGGCTGGAGGGTGGACTCGGGACCCGGCTCCCCCCGCTGGGAAGCCGTAAAAGCAGACACCCGCCAAGTCCGACCGACGGGTGGCTAGATCGAGCACAAAGGTGCCGCCCATGCAAAAACCAATCGTTCCGACGCGATCGCCACTAACGTTGGGTTGGGCTTTTAGCCAGTTCACGGCCGCGTTCAAGTCGGTCAGCGTCTGCTCCTCGTTCAGCTGGGAGCGACGCGCTCGTGCTTGCTCGAAGTTTCGCTCAGACAAGGGGCCCTCACGGAAAAAGAACTCCGGAAGCAGCACATGGTAACCGGCCGTCGCCAGACGGGCGGCCAAGCTCTCATAAAAGGGGCTGCGGCCCATGATGTCGTTAATGAGCAGAATGCCTGGGCCTTCTATCCCTTCGGGGCTGCTTATCAGGGCAGGCAGGCTTTCTCCGCTCGAGAGCTTGATCTCGGCTTCTTGGCGCTGAACTTCAGGTGTAACCTGACCCGCAGGAACCTCTGGGTGGCACATATCTCACCTTCTCCGATCGTGTTCTAGAGCTATAGGCGCGACGACTTTCGAGCGAACAAGTTTCTTCAGCGAAATCGTGCCACATGCAGGGGCTGAACGCGAACTTTGCACTTTAGCACGTTCTGGAGAAACTCCGCAGGCTTCCTTCTCCGCCCTATACTGTCGGCTACTGGCGCCAGAGACAGCCAGCCTCAACAGAAATCCACGGCCGAAACCTGAAGGAGAAATGCGCATGACCTCCAATCCGCAGACTCGCGACTCCGACTCTTTCCACTCCGTCATGCACGAGAACCACATGTACGGGCTCTGGGAGCTTGCTAGCCAAATGACGCCCCACCCTACTCCGAAGATGGTGCCCCACATCTGGCGCTGGTCGGTGCTAGAGCAAATCGTGCGCGAATCTAGTAAGGTTGTGCCTCTTGGCAACGAACGACGCGCCCTCCAACTATTCAACCCAGGACTCGAAGGGCGCTGGGCGACAACGAACAACCTGATCGCGGCTGTACAAATCCTGCTGCCAGGCGAGGTTGCCCGTGCCCACCGACATACGCCGGTCGCTATCCGTTTCATCATGCAAGGCGAGGGAGCTTACACAGCGGTCGACGGCGAGCGCGTCGCCATGGAGCCGGGTGATCTGATCTTGACTCCGAGCTGGTCCTGGCATGATCACGGCAACGAGGGCTCCGAAGCCGTCGTCTGGCTGGACGGCCTCGATATTCCGCTGGTCAAGTCGATGGAGGCGATGTTCTTCCAGACCTACGATGAGCAGCGCATGCCGATTACGAAGGCGGAGAACTCATCGCGAAGGCTGCACGGTCACGTCCACCTCGCTCCTACTTGGGTTAAGGAGAAGCCCGCATCGTCGCCACTTCTAGTCTACGGCTGGCAGCAGACAAAGGCGGCTCTCAACGACCTTCGCAGCGACGAGGGTGATCCCTTCGACGGTGTTGCGCTCGAGTATCGTCATCCCCAGACCGGCGGCCACGTTCTACCGACAATGGCCTGCTGGATTCAGCTGATTCGCCCAGCGGAGCACCTCAAGGCGCACCGCCACACCGGCAGCGCGATCTACCAGGTGGCTCAGGGACGAGGACAAACCATCATCGACGGGGAGGTGTTCGACTGGCAGAAGGGTGACATCTTAGCCATTCCTCCCTGGTCGCTACACGAGCATGCGAATATCGGAAGCGAAGACGCGATCCTCTTTTCCATTCAGGACCAGCCTGTACTCGAAGCGCTGGGCCTCTATAGGGAAGAGGCCCTTGCGGAGAACCTCGGCCGACAACTCGTCGCCGCAGCTATCCCTTCGACGTAAAGAACCCGAGGGACAAATCGCATCGTGCGCATCAGCATGCGGACCACGCTGCGGTCGTAGCTCGCACGACCCAAGTGGCGCGATGGATGGGAACGAACCTACCCTCGTAGGGTTACGCTCCACTGCTAGAAATGAAGCTCGAACGACGAGTCTTGTGAAGGAGCGCCAATGTTCTATGACGCGAACCGACAAAACCACGGATTGCCACGCAGCCCGCTTAACTCTTGCGTGGTGCCCCGGCCAATAGGCTGGATTTCCACGACCAGTAAAGACAGCGTCGTTAACCTCGCCCCTTTCAGCTATTTCAATCTCGTGAGCTCTGAGCCGCCGATAGTCGCCTTCTCAGCGGCGACCCGACCAGACGGGGTCGAGAAAAGACACTCAACTCAACGCTGAGGAAACAGGTGAGTTCGTCTTCAACCTAGCGACCTCCGACTTGAGGGAGCAGATGAACCTCACCGCTTCCATCGAAGAGCCGAGATTCGACGAGATGCAAGCCGTCGGTCTGACTCCTGCGGCGTCGCGGTTGGTGCGTCCACCGCGAGTCGCCGAGTCTCCCGTTAGCCTGGAGTGCCGGTATCAGCAAACGGTGATGCTGGCCGGTACGCAACCGGACCAGAGCTCAAACGTCGTCATAGATGATGTAGTAGGCATCCACATCGACGATTCTGTTCTCGTCGACGGCCTCGTGGACACATACGGCGTCTCACTAAGGCGGAGCTGACTCGTCAAGGATTCCTCTAACACTGGATCGGCTTTGGCTTCGGTTCCGCCCGACCGCTATCATCACCTCGGCCTCGCCGAGCTCGCTCGGAATCATTGCCTCGACTGGCGCGCCGAGGCCATCGAGCACATTAGCCTCCATTCGCGAACTCCGCGATATGAACGTGAAGCCGTCGCTGGGGCGCGGCGCTTCCGTACCGGGGCTGCTAAAGACGTGGGCTGTGCCGGAGCTATTAAACCCTCTGGGTGACTCCAACGATCTCGTCGATCTCCTGGAACTCGTCAGCCGACAGCCTCCAGTCACAGGCGCGAGCGTTCTCCTCCACCTGCTCCGGCCGCGTGACACCGGCGATCACCGATGCGACGTGGGGCTGACTGGCAAGCCAGCTCATCGCAAGCCCTACCATCGTGTGGTCCCGCTGCTTTGCGAACCCCTCGAGTTTCAAGAGGAAATCATAGTGCCGCTCGGTTAGGACACGCGCACCGCGAGACGGGTTGGATAGGCGCGCGCCCTCCGGCCCAGGCTGGTCCGGCCTGTACTTGCCCGTGAGGAAGCCGCCGGCCAGCGGCGAGTAAGGAATGATTCCCACGCCATGTTTGTTGCAGGCAGGCACGAGCTCGCGCTCGATGTCCCGGGTCAAGAGGTTGTACTCGTTCTGGGCGCTAATGAACGGCGTCAGGTGTTCTTTATGGGCCGTCCATGCTGCTTCGCTAGCCTGCCAGCCGGTATATCCGCTGTGTCCGATGTAGCGCACCTTCCCGCAGCGGACAGAGTCATCGAGGAAACGCATCGTCTCCTCTACTGGCGTCCGTCGATCCCATCGATGCATCTGGTAGAGGTCGATATAGTCCGTGCCGAGGCGTCTCAGGCACGCATCGAGGGCGTCACTGAGGTATTTACGCGACGCCCCCGACCAGTAAGGGCCCTCACCCATCGGCGAAAAGGACTTGGTGGCGATTATGACGTTGCGGCGATGAGGCTTGAGTGCCTTGCCCATGAACTCCTCGATAAGGCCCTTCTCTCCGCCCGCTGGGTAACTATCTGCGAGGTCAAAAAAACGTTACGCCCAAGTCGACGCACGTGTTGGCGATTGCGATCGCTCCGGCCTGATCTACACGTGTGCCGACCTGGTTCGTTCCGAGGCCCACAACGGAGACCTGCAAACCAGAGCTGCCAAGGTTCCTGTATTCCATGTCTCTCCACTTCTAGCTCGCCGCCGCACGCGCCAATCACGGTTCCGTATTAGGCCATCGAGCGCCGTAATACCGTCATCATGGTTCGCTAGCCGGTTTACCCGCAACCGCAGTAGGTCGGCTCTTCGGACATGCAATTCTAACCGCCGAGCTAGCCTGTCAGCCGTAACGAACCGGGACCCGCACCGCCTGGATGGCAACGACGACGGCGGCAAGGGCTGTGAAAGTTGAAGGGCTGTTGTGGCTCCTCGTGCCGCCTGCCGAGGTCAGGATGTTGGAGATTGAGACACAGCACGCTAGTCTGAACTTCATGGATCGATTGAAGGTCTGGCTAAGAGAACGCGGAATCGTAATCCTGCATCCCGGTATTGCTTCTGGCGGCCGGATCATGCTTCTTCTACGCACTCCCCGCGGTCGGGAGATTGAAGTGGTTTTCGATCCTGACGACCTCGAAGAGGACCCCGAAGACACGATCGAGTCCATCGCTACGATCCTCAGGTCGCGTCCGGGCAACCCATGGCTACAGACCCCTCTAGCCTAGACACGACTTACAGATCATTGACAAAGAACGGAACTACTGTGCGGCGGGTGAAAGACGCGACGACAGTGCCAGGACAGTCTTCTCGCCGGTTTAGCTGAGTTTATTTGAGAAGCGTTTGCTTGGGCGAGCAGACGATAACTGGACGTGTTTCGCTCGGGGATCGGGAATCTGGCGCACAGCGCACAGGGCGGGATACTTGGAAGGCAGATCGCACGATGCGCCGTAGCACCGTATCTGAGAGCCCGCGCGAAACGTGTCCAGTTAGGGTGTGAATAATCAGGCCTTCAGCAAATCCCGGTGCCGTAGCGCCCGCTCCAGCGACGGCTGCATCTTCATCTCCGGGAGCTCGCGGATGGCGAAGTCGAGGTGCTCGACGGCCTCGGTGTCCTGCTGTCGTCTGACGGGAATTTGGATTCAAGAGATCGATCTAAGGATCGGTTCCGAGGTGGGTTTCTGACTCTCTCCCGCTGGCTCAATCGTGAGCGCGATCTCTTCGCCTGAACGGATCTGGAAGGCGAAGTCGCCCTTCCACCTGCCCTCAGGGTTTGTATTGCAGGAGCCAATGGGAAGCCATCTAACCTCCCGAATCGCCCAGAATTGGTAAACGCGGTCGAACCCCGACATCGTGACCACTACTGACTCCTCGGAGGTCACGCCACTCAGGGCCACCACTTCGCCGTTGGCACCCTGTAGCAAATACGAGACCTCTCGCCCTTTACTATCACCCGTGAATTGGCCGAAAAGCCAACCGGCGGCGAAGATAGCCAAGAGCACGACCGCGGCTGCGACCATCTGCCAAACAGGCGACGCACCAAGCCTGCTGACTGATTTAGTCCACAGCACCTCTGTAGGCGGATTCGAGCTTTTCAACGCATCTACAGCCGGGGCGCCAGACAACACTTGCTCGTCGGCGAACCGGTCAAGCGCAAGGACGGTGGCTCTCAGCTCCACAAGTTCATCATCGTGCTCACGTCCGGCTTGAAGATGCGCCTCGACCGCGTCGAGCTCGTCGGTATCGAGCGTACCAAGCACGTCTGGCTGAGAGAACGCGGAGTCGTGATCCTCCATCCCGGTATTGCTTCGGGCGGCCGGATCACGCTTCTTCTACGCACTCCCCACGGTCGGGAGATTGAAGTGGTGTTCGATCCTGACGACCTCGAAGAGGACCCCGAAGACACGATCGAGTTCGTCGCTACGATCCTCAGGTCGCGTCCGGGCAACCCATGCCTACAGACCCCTCCAGCCTAGACCCGCCTAGGCGCCGTGGCGGCCTAGCCGGTCCTCTCCACCGATACGCCGTGACCTAGACGAGATGAAGGCTGCGTGCTGAGATCCTCCCGAAATGATATTTAGACGACAGATGGAGCGATGAGCTGGCAGGGCGGCGGCGGATCCCGTCGCTCCCGACCCGAGCGCCCCGCCTGGCCGACCTTCAAGCGAGCAGCTGCCCTGATCCGGCCGCACCGCTTTTTGCTCGTTGCTTTCCTTGTCGCGATCGCCATCTCATCCCTGGTTGGCCTCGCGCCGCCTCTCCTCATCCGTGAGATCATCGACGACGCGCTGCCCGCCGATGACGGCGGCCAGCTCAACCTCCTCATACTCATCATGCTTGCCTTCATCGTCGTCGGCGCGCTCAACGGCGTTTTGCAGTCTTTCCTTAGCAACTCGATCAGCCAGAGCGTCATGTTTGACCTTCGGCGGCGGCTCTACGGCCACCTCTCCCGCATGTCGTTGAGTTGGTTCACCGCCAATCGCACGGGTGAAACGCTCTCGCGCGTCAGCAACGATGTCAGCGGCATCCAGGGCGTGATCAGCGATACGATGGGCAGCGTTGCAGGCAACCTGATCACGCTTACGAGCACCTTCGCGATCATGCTGTTCCTCGACTGGCGTCTGGCGCTCTTCGCCGTCGCGTTCGTACCGGTCTTTATCCTACCCGCGCGGCGTATCGGTAACATGCAGCGCGCTCTTCAGCGCGAGATGCACGAGCAGATGGCGGCGCTGAACTCGCAAATGCAGGAGACCCTCTCAGTCAGCGGCGTTCTGCTCATGAAGACCTTTGGACGTGAGGCGCAGGAGGCCGAAACTTTTGATCAGACGGCCCTGCACGTACGCAACCTGAGCATCCGCCGCATCATGATCGGCCGCTGGTTCGGAATGGGGATGGGTCTTTTCGGTTCAGTTGGCCCGGCAGTCATCTACTGGTATGGCGGCCACCAGGTCATGGGCGGCGAGGTTTCGCTGGGCACGGTGATAGCACTCGCGGGCTTCCTGCCGCGCCTCTTCGGACCAGTAGCGGCACTGATGAACGTCAACGTGAACGTACTCAGTTCGCTCGCTCTGTTCGAGCGCATTTTCGACTACCTGGATCTGGAGCCGGAGATCGCGGACCGGCCCGGCGCCAGCGACCTCAGCGATGTGCGTGGTCGCCTTGAGTTCCGCGACGTTGGCTTCTCCTATGTTCCGGGCCAGCCGGTCCTGCGCGGCGTTTCATTCGAGGTGCCAGCGGGCCGCTTCGCGGCGCTCGTCGGGCCGACCGGCGCCGGTAAGACGACCATTGCCTACCTCGTGCCGCGCCTGTACGACGTCGATGCGGGCTCGGTGAGCATCGACGGCCATGATGTGCGGGACGTGACCCTGCAATCACTCACGCGCGGCATCGGCATGGTGAACCAGGAGCCTTTCCTTTTTCACTCCTCTATTCGCGAGAATCTCCGCTACGCGATGGCCGACGCGACGGACGCAGAGGTCGAATCCGCGGCGCGCGCGGCCAACATTCACGATTTCATCGCCGCTTTGCCGGAGAGTTACGACACCGTCGTTGGGGAACGGGGCTATCGACTATCGGGTGGCGAAAAGCAACGTGTCGCGATCGCGCGGGCCCTGCTAAAGGACCCCTCGATCCTGATCCTCGACGAGGCGACGTCCAGCGTCGATATGCAGACCGAGGCCGCAATCCAAGCGGCTCTCGCTACGGTCACCCACGGCCGCACTGTCCTGGCGATCGCGCATCGGCTCTCGACGGTGCTCGCCGCTGACATCATCCTTGTAATCGATGGTGGCCGCGTTGCCGAGTTTGGCACCCACGCTGAGTTGATAGCGGCGGGCGGTCGATACGCAAATCTCTACCAGCAGCAGTTTCGCGAGCCCTCCCAGCCCCCTGCGCTGGCTGACTGAGCTTCCTTTCTCTGACTAACTGCGGTGGTACTGCGAAGTGAAGATGCAGCCGTCGCTTGCTAGGATGAGTTTGTGACTAAAGCTAAATCAAAGGTGCCAGGACCTTGGCGCTGGTCGCCTTTTGGGAGCCTTCCGGAGGTGCAGAGGGACCCACTCGGAACCTTCCTCCGGGCGAGAGAGCTTTTCGGAGATGTGGTCAAATTCCGGACCGCGATTTGGCACTCCTACCTCCTGTGCCACCCTGACGATATCAAATCAGTCCTCCTCGACAACAACCAGAACTTCCGCAAAGGCATGATCTACGAGTACTTGAAGCCTGTGCTTGGCCTCGGACTCCTGACGAATGAGGGTGAGTCTTGGCTGAGTCAGCGGCGCTTGGTCCAACCAGCGTTCGAGCGTCAGCATTTGGGAGGGCTGGCCGAGACGATGACCCTCGCAGCCGAGCGCCTGCTCAACCGTTGGCATGACCGGACCGAGAGGGGGCCTGTTGACGTTGCGGCCGAGATGGCGCGACTGACCATGGACATCGTTGGTCAGGCCCTCCTTGGCAGCGACCTCGACGCAACGGCCTCTCAGGTACGGGAGGCAGTCAGGATCTGTCAGGAGCACGTCGACTGGCGCATAACCCACCTGTTTAGCCTACCGGAGCGCTATCCAACACCGCGGAACCGGCGCTTTCACCGGGCCATGAGAACGCTTGATAGCGCCGTGTTTTCGATCATTGAAAGAAGGCGAGAAGCGTCCATTGGTTCGGCGAACGCGGCCGGTCATAGCGACCATGATCTGCTCACACTCCTGCTCGAGGCGCGAGACGATGAGACAGGGGACGGTATGACGGACGGCCAGCTGAGAGACGAGGTCATGACGATATTCTTGGCAGGCCACGAGACGACAGCGAACGCTTTGGCTTGGGCCTGGAACCTTCTTTCTCTCCACCCAGGAATTGAAGAACGGTTGCACGCAGAGGTTGATTCTGTTCTTGGTGGGCGAGTGCCCTGCGTCGAGGACATTTCCCAGCTCAATTACACCAGGATGATCATCGACGAGACCCTCCGCCTATATCCTCCCGTCTGGGCGATCGCTCGCTTTCCCGTGAGCACCGACGAAGCTGGCGGCTACAGGATCCCTGCATATAGCCAGGTAATCTTGAGCCCCTACGTCACCCATCGCCATCCGGACTTTTGGGAAAAGCCGGGAAGCTTCGACCCCGAGCGGTTTCTGCCCAACCGCGTTGCCCAGCGACCCAAGTACGCCTACTTCCCCTTCGGCGGCGGCCCCAGGATGTGCGTCGGCAGTGAATTTGTCCTAATGGAGGCCGTGCTCGCCCTCGCAACAATCGCGCGCGAATACCGACTCCGGCCGGTCCCCGGTCAAGAAATCGAACCCGAGGCTCTAATAACCTTACGGCCTCGTGGCGGTCTCCCGATGTACATAGAGCCGAGGGGCGAATAGGTCTCGGCGCGAAGGCGAAGCCTTGCATTAGACCGTGCTACCCATGGGAGCCGTTGCTGGAGCGGGCGTTGAGGAACCGTGATCTGCTGAAGGCCTGATCTCGGCGCTAGGGTCCGATCGTCTCCGCCCCTTCTCCCAGCTCCAGATGCCCCTCCGCGACCCGACACTATTTACACGTAGTGTCTGGGCGGCTAGAGATCGCGACGGGCTCGATCCATCCACGACACTAATGGAGCCGGTATACTCGGCCGGGAGAGGTCTCGAGCGTCGGTGAGCATGAGCGATCAGACCGCTCGTCTCCGGGCGAGCGTCAGCGTCTTCAGCGCGCTGCGCCACCCGCAATACAGGCGCTTCTGGATCGGTAACCTGGCGTCGGTCAGCGGCCAACAGGCGATGTGGGTGGTGCATGGTTGGCTGATCTACGAGCTCACTGAGTCGCCGATCTATCTCGGTTACGCCGGCCTCGCGGGCGCGGCGCCCGCGATCGTCCTCAACCTCTTCGGCGGCGTCCTCGCGGACAGGCTGGACCAGCGACGCCTTATCGTTTGGCTCCAATTCGCGAGCGGCGCGATCGTCCTCGCGCTCGCGACCCTGACGATACTCGACCAGTGCAGATCTGGCACATCCTCACCGTCGCGTTCCTCATCGGCGCCCTGCAAGCGTTCAGCAGCCCGGCACGACAGTCGATCTTCCCCCACCTTCTGGACCGCAGAGATCTCATGAAGGCGATTTCCCTTAATTCGATGGTCTGGCAGGGGACGCGGATCGTCGCGCCTGCCGGCGGCGGCCTCCTAATCGCGCTCGTCGGAAGCGGCGCTACGCTTTTTTGTCTGCGGCCTCAGTTTCGTCGCTTTCGGGGCGGCAGTCTGGACGCTCCAGGTGCCGCCGATACCGCGCGCTCAGGGCGGCACCTTCATGGGCGACATGGTCCAGGGCCTCACTTTCGTGCGGGACAACAGCCTCTTTGGCTTCCTTATCGGCATGACGTTCTTCAACAGCTTCTTTGGGATGGCGGCCCTGTAGCTGATGCCGGTCTTCGCGGTCGACATCCTGGATGTGGGCGCGTCCGGACTCGGCTTGCTCTACAGCGTCAGCGGCGTAGGGGCGTTGCTTGGCATCTTCGTCGTAGGCTCGCTAGGCAGTATCCAACGCAAGGGCCTGCTGCCTATCGGCGGCGCGACGCTCTACGGCGGGTTCCTCACCCTCTTCGCGGTCTCGACATGGTTTCCGCTGTCGCTGGCGGCGCTGTTCCTGCTCGGCCTCTTCTCTTCGATATATATGATCTCGGTACAGACGACGCTGCAGGTGATGGTGCCGGACGTGCTCCGCGGTCGGGTCATGGGCATCTAAGGCATGAGCTGGAGCGTGGGCCCGTTGGGGGCGCTGCAGGCCGGCGCGATCGCGAGCCTTCTGGGCGCGCCGGCCTCAGCCTCGATCAGCGGCATCTTGGTGGAGGCATTCGCGCTGATCGTCGCTTCTTCCAACGCGAAAGTGCCGCCTGGAGCCTCAGCCTGCCTGAGACAGCAAAGGCCCCTAGCTTGGGGTAGGACGAAGCGGCGTTCGGCTTGCATCAACATCGCCGTCTCAAGATCAGGCGTCGAACCAAGCAAGGAGGGCCTGAGACGGTAGTCTTCGGGCGATTGCCGTGATCATAGGCGTTGAACCGAATCCTTGGACGGGTAATAAGGAGGCACGCTTCAAGGTCCTCTAAGCCGGGCCGTCCTGGCTCTTAAAGAGGTGGCAATGCTGCCGAACCTGTCCCATCTAGGCGAGCAAGACCGATGTCTCAAACACTAGGCGCGTTAGGCGCTAGTTATATTTGGGAATTATATACCAAAGTGACCAATATAATTCCCTTATATTTCGTCCTTAGCGTGATGATATTCGCCACCTCCGCTCAGGTCGCCTTGAAGGCCGCGAACACAACAAGCTGATCCTCTTGAGATTCGGTAGTCACCAGTCCGAACCCAGCCTGCCGTAGCCACACGAGGTGCGCGTCCAGCCCCGCAGTATAGGTGTAGTCACAGTCGAGGAAGATACCTCCAGGCTTGAGGACCTGCTGTATGCGTCGATATACCTCCGCCATCTGGTCGGCCTGGCCGAGGTTGTGTATCGCTATCGCAGATACTGCCAAATCAAATGGCCCGCCGATACTGTCCATCCACGCTTGGTCAGTGAGGTCACTCTGGACGAAGGCAGTCGAACCTGAGAAAGCGGCTAGGCGCTGCCGTGCATGCTC
Source organism: Dehalococcoidia bacterium (assembly GCA_963664765.2). GTDB lineage: Bacteria > Chloroflexota > Dehalococcoidia > DSTF01 > WHTK01 > WHTK01. The sequence goes on from CAXXWO010000006.1 coordinate 1,130,307, forward strand.
GAGCATGGGAGCGGAAAAGTCTTGGAGTGTCACGCGCGCCCGAGGGAACGCCTCGAACACGACACTCGTCACGATCCCGTAGCCTGCACCGACATCTAACACGTTGATTTCAGCGTTGGAATCGAGTCCCGCTAGCGACATCATGCTCCGCAGGATCGGCTTACGCTCCTCATCCTTGGTTACGTCGTTAGAAATCCAATCCTGAACGTACTCGGCAGATTTCCAATCGTGATGTGGCCCATGGTGGTCTTGACTCGTCGTCATTGCAGCCCTTCCTTGAATCTCAATCGTCTGCGCCATCTGGCGCTTGGGTTTCGGTCAGACGCCCTCAAATTCTACTGCCCCTTCGGTCGTTCGGCTTTGACAAGACTCATGTCCCTTCGGAATAGGCTGCCTTAATCCGGGAAGGTAGGTCCTCAGCTTCCAAGAAGGAGTTGATTAACCCGAGGAGCCACTCTCCCGCTAAGAGACTTGGCCGCTTAGGACACGACGCCGTCATAGTGTTGGACGTTTGACAGCCTACCTCGCCGGCGACATGATCGCGGCACCGTGACGAGTGCCCCTGCTCGCAGCCAGGGAAGAGAAAGCGGCTCGCAATGAGTTTCAAGATCGTCTTGCTGCCTCCCGATGTCGAGCCTGACTGGCCGGAGAAGATCGAGCGCGCAGTGCCAGGCTCTATAGCGAAGGTTTTCTCCAATCCGGAGGATGCATTGGCGGAAATCGAGGACGCCGACGCTGCTTACGGCACGGTGCCCCCTGCCGTCTTCGGCACGCCCGGAGGCTTCGTTGGATCGCCGCTTCCCGCGCTGGTCTCGGAGGAAGCTGGTTTTTTGAAGCACTTGTCAAGAGTGACGTCGTCGTTACAAACATGCGCGGCATCTATAACGAGCAACTAGCGACTCACATACTCGCATTCGTCCTGGCTTTTGCCCGTCGGTTAGATTACTACCTGCCACAGCAGGCTCAGGGCACATCTAATCGGCAAGAGGAAATGATGGATCTGCCCAGCACGACGGCGATCATCGTGGGTATCGGCGGAGCGGGAAGCGAGGCGGCAAGACTTTGCTCGGCTTTCGGGATGCGAGTAACCGGTCTTGTCCACGCACGAAGCTAATACCGCCAGGCATGGTCGACCTCGTGACTCCGGACAAGATGGACGAACTCCTAAAGGACGCCGACTTCGTCATCCTAACGACGCCGGAAACGCCCGAAACGCGAGGCCTGTTCGACGCCAGGCGTTTCTCGCTCATGAAGCGCGGTGCCTTTTTCATCAACATCGGCCGTGGGGCATGCGTGGTCACGGACGATCTGGTTGAAGCGCTCCGGTCTGGTCAGCTGGCGGGTGCAGGCCTGGATGTTGTGTCGCCGGAACCTTTGCCGTCTGACCATCCCCTCCGTACGATGCCGGGCGTCCTCTCGACCCCGCATGTAGCCATCGTGGGAGCGCCTCGACTTCAAGAGAAGCGCGAAGCGATCCTTCTAGAGAATTGTCGCCGGTTCGATCGCGGGGAGCCACTTCTCAACGTGGTTGACAAGGTCAACTGGTACGAAAAGGTCCCGCGAAGAGGCAGCCGTCGCTGGAGCGGGCGCTACGGCACCGGGAGTTGCTGAATTCGTAGCGACACCTCCGTGTTGACAGGCTCCTTCGCCAGCGACATGATCGCGGCACCCGAGCCGGGGTCACGACCTGACGTCGAGAAGCTCTCCGGCCGCGAGCCCAACGAGCTGAGAAGCTCCTCGCTAAGAACGGGCTCAGGGCGGTGGCGTTGGCTCGATGCAAGAAGGAAGTGAGCGGTGCCAAGGGTCCTTGCCTTCGCGCCCGTAGGCGACAGTCACAGGTTCCTCGAAGAGAACGGCTGCGAGGTTTTGCTCGGCCGGCCCGAATGGCACGTCCCCGGAGGTAGCTACGAAGAGGAGGTCGCGACCTACGCGAGGGGCGCCGCTGCCGCGTACGGCACCTCCATGCGCGCAACGCCGATCAGCCGCCGCGTCCTGGAGGCGTCCCCCGACCTGCGCATCGTCGCCAAAGGCACGATCGGCGTCGATGAGATCGACCTCGACGCAGCGGCCGACCTCGGCATCCTCGTGACGCACGCGCCTGTCGAGTCGAACTGGGGCAACATCGCCGAGACGACCGTGATGTTCATGCTCTCGCTCCTAAAGGGCCAGAGCGTCCAGGACGAGACGATCCGCAACGGCGGCTGGTGGACGGAGGGCTCGCAGGGCGCGTACGTCGGCAGCAGAGCCTCCGACGGACACAAGGGCATCACGCTGGGTATCATCGGTCTGGGCCGCATCGGTGGTCGCGTCTCCCAGCTCATGCGACCGTGGAACATCACCATCCTCGCCCACGACCCCTACGTCCCCGACCATCGCTTCCTCGAGTTCGGCGCCAAGCGCGTCGACCTCGAGACGTTGCTGAGCGAGTCGGACATCGTAAGCGTCCACGTCGTCCTGAGCAGAGAGACTCACAACCTGATCGACGCGGCTGAGCTGGCGATGATGAAGAGCTCGGCCTACCTGCTCAACACCGCCCGCGGCGGCACGGTGAACGAGGCGGCGCTGATCAACGCGCTCGATTCTGGCCAAATCGCAGGCGCCGGCCTCAACGCCTTCGAGGATGAGCCGCTGCCGCCCGAGAGTCCGCTGCGCTTCATGGGCAAGAACGTGATTCTCCGTCCGCACGGTGGCTCACCGCCGCGCACGCCCGGGGCGCAGGTCACGCCGGGTCGCGGCACCGGTCAGAACACGGAGTGGGTCAACAACGACCTGCTCAAAGCGCTTCGGGGCGAGGTCCCGGAGCATGTCTATAACGTTGACGTCATCCCGCGCTGGCGAGAGCGCTTCGGCGGCAAGAACCTGTTCGGACCTTAGTCCAGCTGGACTGTACAGCTCCGCGCTGGCGACCTCGTCCCCAGCCTCGACGGCGCTTTGAATCGCCGTCGCGATGCGTGGCGCAATCGCTCCTCGGCATGACGGAGCCCGCGGCGCCTCCCTGGACCGCACTGGCGTGATAGTCTTGCTCGCGGACTTCCCTTAGGACGTGACGTAAGGCTGTGAATGTGCCCCTGGACATCGATCGTTTGGCCGAATCATTGATGACACTATGGCTTGATCGTGTGCCCTACGCCTTCAGCAGCTCCCTGTGCCGCAACCCCCGCTCCAGCGAGGGCTGCATCTTCATCTCCTGAGCCGGCACTAACAGCCAATCGGTTCGCGCCTGATATCGTAGCGCTGCGAGTCATCGCAGACAGAGTAGCTCGTGTGGCACCGTCTGCCCGTAACCAAGCGCCCCAGTCGCTCAACTGGAATGGGAGCCTTCATCCATGAAGAGGATTTTCGAGTCCAGTGATTTCTTCACTGTTCCTGACGGGACTGACGTGAGCATCTTGTTGAACGCTTCAGACGTGATTCAAACCACCCTCCCGTCAGGCTCTATTGGCGATATCAGTATTGCTGCAGGCAAAGTCCGACCGGGCATCAGCTCTTGGATTCACAGTCATCCCGCCGTTATGCAGGTGACCTACGTTACCTTGGGCCGTCTCACGGTTTGGATGAAAGATACGGAAGTCCCAAGGCCGTATGCCCAGAGCCTTGAATCTGGGCAAGCAGTCGTATGCCAACCCGGAACGTTGTTCCAGCTCCAAAACGTTACGGACACTACAGCGGAAGTTCTATACATCGTTTCGCCCTCTTATTTGTTCGAAACGGAGGGGACCCAAATCGTTTATGACGACGCGATCATGGTCGCAGAGACCTGGGAAGAACTGGAGGCTGCCAAGTACGAAGTCCCTGGCTTGAAGGTGAAGAGAGCAGAACAAGCTGCTAAGCGAGGGGAGGCGGCCCGCTGGCCTGGATTGATCGCGTCGGCGTGAATGTCCAATTGGCTGGCCCCGTACTCAAGCGAATACTCTACGCTCATCCGAGCCGCGGGTAGCATCCCTGGCTTGCGCACCGGCACGAGCGGTAGTCCCAGCCGCGCCGCAACTGGTGCGCTGAAGATGAAGCCTCTTGACTCGATTGCGACGACAATGTCCGGTGTGAAATCGTCGACATAGCCACACAGTGCCGAGAGGGCCTGCTCGTATGTCCGCGGTTCATGAAGAAGAGGCGTGATGTCGCGGAACAGGACACCTGCCTCGGGGAAGTCTGGAACAGCGCGGACGAAATTTTTCAGGTCCATGCCTCGTAAAACGCCTCTAAGCCTCGCCTCCCCCGGTGGCGGCGGCATTTGCGTTCCGCCCGAGCGCTAAGGTCAGGCATGGTGCCTACTTGGCGCGAACAGCGGCACGAGGTTGTCACGATCCTCCAGTACACGCAGCTCGACACCTTCAGCAGCTCCCGTTGTTGAAACGCGCGTTCCTCGTTCTAACCCAGCTCAAGCGTAGTTGCACCGAATACATGGTTTAGGTCGACCTCAGGTAAGCCGTTCGTATACATACGGACTGTCTCAAACGACTGCACCATCCCGTGTCGCTCAGCAAGTCGAAGCGCGGCGTCATTGACTTCAGGGACGTCAAGGAAGACAGTCTCTCCTGTCTCAACGATCTGTGTCAGCGAGTTGTACAGGCGCTCGGCAACGTTTTCACTATCCGCGAAGAGCGGCCCAATCTTGTAGCCCTCTCGACAACGTCTGACAAGGCCGTAGCCCCGGAAGCTACCGTCATCAATCGCTGCCAGGCCCCGGCTCTCTGGCAGGGCGATCCATGCCCGGAGGAACGATGTTCGTGCAACAGGAAAGTGAGCGCCATCGTACTCGGCCAGCACTTCAAACGGAACGTCAACTAGAGGAACGAGACGGCTGTCGACTGTCTGCTCATTCGCGACGACTCCCCCGAAGCGGATATTGCGATAGGCTGAAAGGAATCCACTCTTCTCGTAGTTAGGCACCTGTGATGGCACGCCGTCGAGCCCCAGGTTGGCCGCACTCACCTTACTGAGGGCGTTTTGCCACAGACGGAGACCGTAGCCTCGGCCCCGCATATCGTCTCGGACTATGTAGAGACCGACGAACGCGAAGGCGTCGCCATACTTAACCGCCGATAAGGACACGATTGGCTCGCCGTCCAGCAGTCCAAGGAAGAAGCCCTCTGGGTCGGTCGCGAAGAAGGCGCCTGCGTCATAAAGTCCTGGATTCCAGCCTTCAGAGGCCGCCCATTCCACCGCGACGTCAACTTCGTTGCGGTGCATCCTCCTCATCTCGTAGCCAGGCATGGGGCGAATAATCCCGCTGCATCAGCCGGCTGTCAACGTGAACCTGTCGCTAAGCCTTCAGCAGCTCCCGGTGCCGCGGCGCCCGCTCTACGACGGATCGACTGACCTAACCTGCCCTGACAGAGAGTTCTAGCCGGTTCTGACTCGGGTCTAGTACGTAGATGGAATAGCCCTTACCGTCGCGCTCCATTCGGATAGACTCCACGGACACGCCATCTAGCTCAAGTTCTTGCTTCAATTCTTCTGGATCGGACGGGCCTTCGCAGCTGAAGGTGTGGTGAGGGAGGCCCGGCCGAGGCCCCTCGGAGGAATCGAAAAGCCCTACTCCTTGCTCCCCAGCCCGGAACCTAACCACTGACGCTCCGCCGATAGTTTGGCGGGCACCCTCGTCGATGTGTAGCTTGTCACGGTAGAAGCCAACCATGGCGTCGAAGTCATCCGCGTTGAGGTTCCAGGAACGCATGCCCGTTATCTTGAACATCCTCCACCTCCATCAGTGAATCTCGTTCAATGTGGCAGCTGGTGTGCCAGCATCGCCCACCCTCTGGGCTCGGCGATGCCCTATGCTGCGCCTTTAGCAGCTCCCGGTGCCGCAGCGCCCGCTCCAGGGATGGCTGCATCTTCATCTCCTGGAACTCGCGGATGGCGAAGTCGAGGTACTCGACGGCCTCGGCACGCTTGGACACAGCACGTCAGGCTTCGGCTCTCTTTGCCAGCCTGACTTCAATTCGATTGTTGTCCGGATCGTAGATGTCGAAGCCCCAGGCTCCCCCCTGAACCTCGGGGCCGAAGTCAGGCTTCAGACCCTCCCCGGCAAGCTCCTCAATGACAGTCTGAATGTCGTCGACGCCTTCATCTACCACGTTGAGATGTTGCATATTGCCCTTTTCCCTCGTGATTGGCGTCCAGTTTGGCTCAGGTCGGAGGTCAATGGAGTTTGGGCCAGCGTTTATCTTCACAAAGGGTAGGCGGCCAGACTCATGTCGTTCCAACGTGGAACCATCAACAACAAAGCCAAGGGCCTTGTAGAAAGCAAGAGACTTTTCGAGGTCTTTGCACCAGAGCACGACGTGATCGATCCGGTTCAGTATCCACATGGCTAGTCTCCTCAATCGCTCTTCAGAGAAGCGCCGTCCGGAGAGCCTTACTCCTTTACGAACCGCGCCTCTTTGCGCCCTGTCCAGGGATTCGGCTCGACGCCGGTGAGCTTGATCTTGAGCCGGTCGCCACGCTTTGCGTCCGGCACGGGTACGGCGACATCGCCAATGAAAGCGACCCCTAGCGGCCCAGTCCATTCATTGGAAGTCTCTTCGACGATTTCGATCTCGTAGCTGGTTCCGACCTCACCTGTCTCAGCCATCGGCCTTGCTCCTCCTTGCTAGGGGCTAGGCTACGCACGCCGGGGCTCACAGCCTCCCTCGTTACGGCGCGGCCATCATGTGACCGGCTGAAGGGGTTGTCAATGGCGGAGTTTGCCGCACCTTCAGCGGCTCCCGATGCCGTAGCGCCCAGGCTGAAGCGCTGAGCGTTTGGAGCCGGTGGTAATGGCCTCGAGAGCTGCCTGCCCTGGAAGACAGACGGGGGCATGCCCCGAAGGCGGGCGTGTCATACCCTTCTTGTCCAAAGACATCGCTTGACGCCTGGAGCGATAATGCGCGCGAGAAGTACTTGAAGGAGGTGCTAGCGATGCTCCCCAAAGAAGAAAATGAGCTAGTCACGCGAGTTGGCCCAGGGACTCCTATGGGCGAGGCGATGAGGCGCTACTGGCTGCCTGCCCTGATGTCCTCGGAGCTATCGACACCAGATTGCCCGCCCGTGCGCCTGAAACTGCTTGGGGAGCAGCTCGTTGCCTTCCGCGACACCACGGGAAAGGTCGGCATCGTCGCCGAGTTCTGCGCCCATCGTCGTGCCTCTCTCTGGCTAGGCCGCAACGAGGAGTCAGGACTGCGCTGCGTCTTTCATGGCTGGAAGTACGACGTGGCGGGTCAATGCGTGGATCAGATGAACGAGCCTGATAGCTTCGCTGAAAAGGTAAAGATTGACGCCTACGCCACAGAGGAGCTAGGCGGTGTGATCTGGACTTACATGGGCCCCGGTACCCCTCCAGCACCGCCCGATTTTGAGTACACGCGCGTACCGGAAACGCATCGCGAGGTCAACAGAGTCTGGCAGGAGTGCAACTGGCTTCAGGCCCTCGAAGGTGGCTTGGATACCTCCCATGCGCCAATTTTGCATCGTGCCTGGGGCGGCGGCAGCGGCATCTCCGTAGACTCACCCTTATGTACGCGGCCGCGTACCCGCGCTCGAGGTCGACCTCACCGACTACGGCTACCGTTACGCTGGCGTCCGGCCGCTGCCGGGGGACCAGCAGTACGTGCGTGGCTATCACTTCGTCATGCCATTCACGCAGATCCGTCCCAGCCAGAACGCGGGTGGTGGCAAGCAGCGCACCGTCATCTCCGGTCACCACTGGGTGCCCATGGACGACGAGAACTGCATGGTCTGGAACTGGGATTACAGCTATGGCGAGGAGGAGCTGTCCGAGGCCGCGCGTCAGGGCGGCGGCGGAAACGGCCCCCTATACGTCGACTACGAGAACGAGTTCCGGGGCAAGGGCAATCGGGGGAACGACTGGCTAATCGATCGCGAAACGCAGCGGACGGCGACGTTTACAGGTATCGACGGGATCAATGCCCAAGATCGAGCCGTGCAGGAAAGCATGGGCCCCATCGTCGACCGATCTCTCGAGCACCTTGGCCCAGCCGACAAAGCGATCATCGCCATGAGGCGGCTTCTCCTCGAGGCCGTGAACGTGGTCGAGGACGGCGGCCAGCCGAAGGGAGTCGCCGGCACCTATTACCAGCTACGGGCGATGGAGAAGGTCCTCTCGAAAGCTACGCCCTGGCGGGACCAGCTAGACCCAGAAATGTACCTCGATCGAAAGACGGCCGCCGGAACGAGCTAGGCACGGCTCGCCAGCACTGCTGCAAGGAGGAGGGTCCGACGTAATGGTGGTACAGACTTCGCGACAGATAACCGAGATTGAGGGTCAGTACGCGACCGTAGAGGGCTTGAAGACTCACTACATTCAGGCTGGCAGCGGAAGCCCTCTTCTTATCCTCCATGGAGCTGCACCAGGAGGCTCCGCTCGCGTAATCTACGGACCCTGCATCGAACCCCTCGCGGCTCGTGACCTTGCCGTCTATGCGCCGGATGGGCCCGGCTTTGGCCTAACCGACTTCCCTTCCGACCCCTCAGTCGAGTATCGGATCAAACACGCCAGGGCGTTTGCGACCGCTATGAGCCTGGAGCGCTACCACGTCATGGGCAACTCAGCCGGCGTCTATCCTGCGCTTCGGCTGGCGATGGAGGACCCGAGAGTGGCGAAAGTGGTTGTGATCGCTGGTGCCGGCGTCCAGCTGCCCGTGTCCGAGGCTGCTCAGGAGTCCGCCAGGGAGCACGGCCAGGTGCTCAATGCCTATACGCCCGGGCTCGAGAACATGCGCCAGCTCACGCGCGGCACGCTCTACCGCAACGAGTTCGTCACGGACGAGCTCGTCAAGCTCCGCTATGAGATGAGCGTCGGCCCGAACTATGAGGCACGGCAGGCACGCCAAACCGTAGGCACCACGCAGAGCTCGTCGCCGATTACGCCCGAGGCGATCAAGGCCAACTACAAGGCCAAGACCTTAATCGTTTGGGGAAAGAACGACCCGGGCAGCGTCATCCAGCGCGCTTACCAGATGCTCGAAATCATCCCCGATGCAGAGTTGCACGCCTTTGACAATTGCGGACACTGGCCGATGTGGGATCAAACGGAGCGCTTCGTCTCAGTGGTCGCCGATTTCCTCCAAGACGGAACTTAGAGAGCCAGGTGCCAGGGTTACCCAATCCTCTGACTTCGTTCGATTGCTCATCTGTTTCGCCGGCTCGGCCGGCCCCGGTATACCTCAGGAGCGGCCGAAAGGTTGCCCAAGGCTGCGATGGAGTTCTTGTAACGAAGGGCTGCGTCAAGCCTATCTGTCGGCGAGCTTCGCTCCCCGCTGCTGTCGCAGCGAGCGACGTACCCGGCGCCGCTGGACTCGCCGTCGCCCTGATCGTCGCTTTCAAGGTCAAGGAAACCGTCGGCCGGGCGCGGACCAGCGAGGCCGAGCCGGCGGCGGCGCCGCCGCAGAGTCGGACCTAGACGACACCAACCGACCAGGCCGGGCTCAGGGCACGGGGCATCGGTGATTCGAGACTGTACAACACAGCACACTATCGCCCGATCGTGTTCCATCTGGCCTTAGCAGCTCCCGGTGCAATCGTGCGGGCGGGAGCTCCAAGGACCGTAGCATTCGTGGCTCTGGCGTCAGGCGAGATCTTCAACCTCGATTGGCTGGAGCGGATACTCGCCGTCAAGAACGGGCGCCAAGAGATGAGCCAGTTCCCGAGGTGCGAATACTTCCGACGATGATTCTATTTCAGCCAGTGACCACCATTTGGCCCTTAATATGCTTGGCCGTTCGGCTGCATCTAGGTTCAAGTGTTCGCCCACCTGATAGGAGCTCGTCCGGCCAACGTAAAACCGCTCTATACTCCCAGTAGATCTTGCCGCCAGCGAGCGGAAAAGTCACCCTGCGAATCCAGACTAGAGGCCCAACCTCGCCCAGTCGGAGTCCAGTCTCCTCCCACAGTTCACGCAATGCTGCGTCCACAGGTGATTCGCCTTCTTCAAGTCCACCACCGGGAGGCACCCAGATAGAAGCGTAGCTCGCAGCAGGGTCGTCTACAACGTGCTCGAGCAGGAGCACCCGGTTCGCGTCGTCGAGTAGCACGACTCTGCAACTGACTCGAAGGATTGGCTCCTCACTCATGCCGGCCCTTGGCCCGAAGCCGACGTACCAAGAACGCCGCTGAGGAAGCCTCTGAGTCGAGCCCGAAGCTCATCCGGGCGAGATAGCCACTGACAGTGTCCCGCTCCGCTGATGCTCTCGAACGTTCCTTTGGGTAGAAGCGAAGCTATCTGCTCAACCGGCCAGCTTGGCCTGATGTCTTTGCCGCCGTACAAGAAGAATGCTGGCATCTCCAGTCGATTCAGTTTGCTCAGTAGGTCGGGCCGCTTGGTGTATTCCTTGTAGGAGTCGTTTGTCGCCCGGTTGACCTCTTGATTGAACGGATAGGCGACATCCAGGCGATCGTCAAGCCCGGCAGCAAGTCCCGCTTCATAGGCCGCGTGCCATTGTCGATCATCGTGGACGCGACCCCCAGAAATACAGATGAGAGCTTCGACTCGCTCTGGGAATTCGAGTGCGTAGGCAAGGGCGACGTCAGCGCCAGCCGAGTGCCCACCAACTATCCAGGACTCGTGGCCGAGAGCCAGGCGAAGTTGCTCAAGGTCTAAGAGCATTGTCCAAAAGTCATACGGTGGCGACAAAGAAGATCGTCCACACCCTCGAGGGTCAAAGCGATACACGAGAACGAGGTCGTCCAAAATCTCTGCGATGGGTTCAAGATAGTCGCAGAAGCCAAGCCCGCCTGTACAGAGAACGAGGGGCTTGCCCTTGCCTTGCTCGGCAACCCACAGCTCGGCGCCATTAACGTTTACGGTTCTCTCGCGCATAATCGTCGATTCTAGGGCATCGCCTCGCGAGGAGTCAGCGTTGACCCAATTATCTATGTACAATCTCTTGCCATGACGGAATTGCAGTTGGTCGAGCGCGCTTGCGAAACGCTGCAGGGCTACCTAGCACTTGGCAACGAGCGATTTCAGGCACATAGCGCGACCTTCATTCGTAACAGGGCTATGCCTGCCCGCCACGACGCGAACCACGTCGGCCTAGTACGGACGAATAACGCCTCCGAGATCGATAGCTTGATCGCTGTCGCGGAGGCAGAGTACTCCGGTATACGACACCGGTTCGACATGGACCCCTTAACACCACCCGAGGTGGAGGCTCGCCTAGCTCTGGCCGGCTACCGATCCTGGGGCTCGGGCCTTCACCTGGTGCTTGTAGACCAGCCGAGAGGCGCGCCGAAGCCTTTCGACATTCGCGAAATCGTCGACGAGCGAGGGTGGCAAGACTTCGACCGACTTGTACGCGACGACCACACCGAAGAGGCGAAGAAACACGGGCGCGAACTTGATCTCAACTCGATGCCGCAGCGGCTCGCCTACGTAAAAGCAAAGTCTCCTGAGGTGCGGTTCTGGCTGGCCTTCGTCGATGGAGAGGCGGTCGCCTACCTCAATTCATGGCCGGGCGAAAATGGCGTCGGCCAAGTAGAGGATCTGTTCACGCATCCGGATTATCGCCATCGTGGTATCGCTACGGCGCTTCTGGCCCACTCCATCCAGGACGCTCGGGACCGTGGTGCAGGGTCAGTGGTTATCTCCGCGGACCCAGATGATACGCCGAAGGAGATGTATGCCGCACTGGGCTTCCGTCCTCTCTTTGTTAGTCGCAGCTATGTGAAGAGGGGCGGCCGGTGACCGTCCCAGGGTCTGGCTGCTTCAAAGGCGGCGCTAGCCTGAAACACGCGCACTTCAGCCCCTTTAGGCCCGATAACGTGCAAGCCGATTGGAAGCCCTGAGGCAGTGAAGCCACAGGGAACGCTGGCGGCTGTTTGCCCGCTCAGGTTGATGGGGAAGGTGAAGGGCGTGTAACCCCAAGCGGGTTCAACGGGGCGCCCCCCGATGACTTCCGGATTCTCCTCTATCGGGAACGCAGGTACAGCCATTGTAGGGCTCAACAGCAGGTCAAAGTGGTCAAAGAAGCGTGCCATGCGAGCGCGATGCCATTCCAATTCACGGAGAGCCTGCATGACCTGACCAGCACTGAACTCCCGGGCCGTTTCCATCATGTGGCGCAGACTCGGTGTTAACTCCTTAGCGTGGCTCTCTAGTAGGCCGCCTGCGCTGGCGAGATAGTCTGACGCAAATAACATGCTGAAGACTTGGAAAGCCGTTTCTCCGTCGACAGGAGGATCTACCTCCTCCACATGTGCCCCGAGCTTGCTGAACAACTCGGCAGCGGCCTTCGCTGTGACGAGCACCTCGGAGTCCACAGGCGCGTAGCCATAGTTGGGGCTCCATGCGATGCGTAGCCCCCGCACGTTCCCGTCCAGGGCGTCTTTGAAGTCTGGCACCGGCTCCAGAAGGCAGGTCGGGTCCCGAGGGTCGGGCCCCGCCAATACCTCGAAAAGAAGGACGGCATCCCTAACGTTGCGGGCCATCGGACCGTTCTGGCTGAACTGGCCCCAGCCGCCGGTGCCGGAATAGAGCCGCGGGACTCGCCCTTGAGTCGGTTTGATGCCGAAGACGCCAGAAAACGAAGCTGGAATACGAATGGAGCCGCCGCCGTCGCTGCCTGTGGCGATGGGGCATAGCCCAGCAGCAAGAGCCGCAGCACCACCGCCGCTAGAGCCGCCTGGCGTACAAGAGAGGTCCCACGGGTTTCGGCAGGGTTCGCCCAGCATGTTCTCAGTGGTGCCTCGGTGGCCAAACTCCGGTGTATTGGTCTTGCCTATGATGATGCCACCAGCCGCCTTCACCCGCTCCACGATGATGTCATCCTCGTCGGGGATAGAGTCCCGATACACCAGCGAGCCCCGTGTCGTACGTATCCCTTTCGTGTCGCTCAGGTCCTTGATTGGGACGGGCAAGCCGTGGAGGGGGCCCACCGGCTCGCCACGGGCTAGAGTGGCGTCGGCCTCACGGGCTTGGGCCATCGCCTCGTCTCCGGAGACGGTGAGGAAGGCATGGAGCAAAGGGTCCAGCGCCTCAATGCGCCGGAGGAAGTAATCCGTAACCTCCACAGAGGAGAGCTGCCGAGCTCGCATGCGCTCCGCAAGCTCCCAGGCTGGAGCATAAGCCAGCTCTTGGTTATTCATACCTCTCTATAGCGGTGTAGCCAATGGTTCGTTTCCAGTCTTCTTCGGAACCGACCAATCCCATCCGTCAATCCCAGAGAGAGGCGAATGCGGCTCAACTCCCTAGTCCCTGACACTCTTCGACGTGCTCGGCGCCAGTCGTATCCCCTGGGCATTGGACGTGACTAGTACTCTTTGCACCGAAGTATGATCTCTGTCGTTGAGATGCCCTGGGTGTATGGCACCGTGCGAAATATCCCCATCTCAATAGGTATCCCATAAAAGCGCTCGAGCTGCTCCTGAGTGAAATCGTCTCCATGTACCACCAAGTGTACGTTGCATTCCTCAATCCACGCCCGGTCGATTGAGAGGGGAGCGTTCGGCACGACATCGTCCACATAGCGACACCCTGCCACAGAAGCCACGCGCTCTCCCATTGTGAGGATGGGTCGGCGCTTGTAGCTCTCCAGGATGTCGTCAGAGTGGATACCAACCAGAAGGTAGTCCCCGAGTGCGCGGGCCTTCTTTAGATACTCGACGTGCCCATAGTGAAAGAGGTCGGCCGCCATGTCAGCGTACACTCGTATCATCGTCGCGCACCTCTCAGCCAAAGCTCGGCCCAAACCTACATGGACATGCCTAACGGTAGGCCGGCCCAGCTAACACTATCACCGGATCGTGTGCCTTACCCTCAACAGCTCCCGGTGCCGCAGTGCCCGCCCTAGCGACGGTTCGCTTACTCAACGCTACCTCGGTCTTCGCGTACGAACGAGTTAGAGCGTCACCGGTTACCGGGTATCCGACTGAGGCTCAACAGCGGCAACGGCGGCGTGAGGGGAATACAGAGGCGGCACCTTCATCGTGTTCGTCTGAAAGGGCTCGCGACGAACGACTCGCAGCGTTCCAGCCTGGCGCCACTGATCAGCCATGAGCTCGCCGCCTAGCTCGTGACTCGACCTCAGGTTCTCCAGAACAGTCTCGACCACCGCCGCCTCCTCGACCTCGCCTAAGTCAGGCGCAACGACGATGCTGACGCGCCGGACGCCGCTTTCGTCCTCCTCCTCCGCGAGCTGGTAGTCGCCGATCGTGCCGCCGAAGCGGGCCGGCAGGACGGTCTCGACGAGGTCGTAGAGTAGCGTTCCCAGGAAGGTCACGCCGTCGCTGGTCAGCTTCTCATAGCTGCGGATCTGGCTCAGGTGGGTCGTGTAGCCGATCGCCTCGAAGGGGCAGCCGCAGTCGCGCTCGAAGACGCGGGCGTAGTCGCCGCTTTCTATGTTGAGCATGACCTTCGGGAAATCGGGGAAGAGGCCCGTTAGAACGACGGCGGGGGCGACGGCGCCGGAAGAGGTCACCTTCTCGCGCTGGATCAGCGCCAGCGTGTCGGAGAGGAGGTGGACCTCGTCCAGCTCGTTCGGGGCGGCGCAGGACCGGCCGACGCCGTTCGACTCGCGCATCGTGTAGTGGACGCGCGCGGCGGCGCCGACGCTCTCGAGCACCGCCGCCTTCGCCTCGGTGAATGGCTCGCCGCCGACCTCGAATAGGGTGCCGCTGAGGTCGAAGCCGTGCTCTTTAGCGTAGGCGCAGACCCGGATCGCGAGGCTCGACGCGCAGGCGAGGAGGGCCGGCGTGCCTCGGGCGACGTTCGCTGCCAGCCACTTGACGACGGGCAGCGGCTGGTCCCGCGGCACGAACTGGGGCCGATGGACCGGCCGGCCGGAGAGATAGGAGATTGCGATCGTGACGTTTCCGAGGATCAAGGACCGGACGCCCTCGGCGCTCCAGCGGAAGCGATTGGTCGTGAATCTCTTTTCACTGGTCGTCTCGGATTTGGAGAGGGACGCGCTCTGGCCTGCCGCCCGCCATTGCCCCCGCGGGCGCTCCTCGTCGCCGAAGAGGCTGTTCCGGAAGAGCCGCGTCAATGCTCGCTTCTCGAGGAACCGGAAGCTCGAGCTCAGCCGCGTCGGCTCGCCGGTCGAGCCGCTCGTCTCGGTGCGAACCACCGACTCTTCGATCCGGCTGTCGAAGTCGGCCGGCTTCGTAGGGATGACGAGCGAGCCACGTTTGATCGGCCGTCTTCCCTTCATCTCGTCCTGAGTCACGTATACGCCGGCGTCGTAGAGGCGCCCCAGAGCGCCTTCCAGGCCGACCTCATCGACGAGCTGGCGCACGTCCGTAAGCGAAAAGCCAGCATGCTCCAGCAGCTTGTAGTAAGGACTCTTGGGGTTGCTATACACCGCCAGCTCAAGCAGCTCTAGGAAGGCTTCGCCACGCCTCGCGAGACGACGCTCTATGCGGGCGCGTGCCTCCTTAATGTCGACGGGCCGGCGCAGAAAACGACGTAGGCCAGCGGCGTAGCGGTAATTGGACTTGACGCTTCTGATAAGGCTCATCGATCTCCTCAGATCGCGCAGCTCATACAGCTGCCCGAAACCGCCATAGGCCCAGTCTACGATAGGTCGGTTTCATCTAGGCTAAGAAGGAGTGCTGACCCTTTGTACCATGGCGCTATTTCGTATCTAAGGGAGGGCTTGGTGGGCGATGCAGGGCTCGAACCTGCGACCTTCTGCGTGTAAAGCATATCGCCCTATACGCTTTAGCACCGTATCTGGAGGGGCGAGCGAAACGTGTCCAGTTATCAGCTCTAACTACACCGCGTCGACCATCCGCCAACGCCCTCAGGAGCTCCCGGTGCTGCAGCGCCCGCTCTTGCCAAGGCATGGCCATCAAGCCTGGTTGCGGTAATGAGGTCCGAGGGCGTAACTGAGCACATCGTGAGCACTCCGCGAACCCTGGAGACCGGTCATGGTAGCCTTATCGAGGTTTTTCTTGTCGCGCTCCGAGGTTGTTGCAAAGGCGACGAGGGCCGCTGCCGCGCCGTCGTGTCACGTTCCAGGCGGCGCTGCGCGGCGTCAGCGCGGAGTGGTCGGGCTGCTGGTGGCGGCGCTTTACGACCAGTCTGGCGAAGCGCGGTCATCGACTCTTCTGACTTCGCGATAGTCGTGTCTGCTTTTGGCCTGCTTGCGTTCTGGCGTACGCCGCCCTGACTGGTCGTGTTGTTCGCCGCGGCGACGGCGGAAGCGGTAGCGGCCATATAGGGGCCGACAAGGTGCCACAATCATGTCGCTGGCGACCCAATGTGCCAGTCTGGCCAACGTATCACTATGACGGCATCGTCTGCCGTAACCAAGAAACGCTCCAGGAAACGGCAGCAAGCGCTGCCCGCTCGCCATCCGTTTTCGCCTCTGCGTGAAGAATCACGCGATGGACTGCACTACGAGCTGGCCACCAACATCGCCCACCGCATTTTTGACGTTGTGGAACTCGAGGCGGCGGCGCGGGTTCTAGGCGCGCCTGCTGAATCGGACAGCTTCGTCGGAACCGCCCGTCGCGTTACCAGTCGTGTAGGAATGTGCTCCGGCGCCAGCAAGCTTTCCTGCGTCCACGATGAGATACTCTTCGCGGATTGGCCTTCCCTCAAAGAAACATTCTAGTATCTCGCGGACGCCGGCTGCGTATCGGGCTTGAGCGGACAGCGAAGTCCCGGAGGTATGCGGTGTCATGCCGTGCCAGGGCATAGAACGCCAGGGGTGATCTTGTGGGGGCGGCTGCGGGAACCAAACGTCGCCCGCGTAACCGGCGAGCTGGCCGCTTTCCAGTGCCCGGGCAACCGCGTCCCTGTCGCAAATCTTGCCCCGCGCCGTATTAACCAGATAGGCGCCGCGCTTCATCTTGCCGATCAGCACATCGCTGAAGAGGTTCTCTGTTTCCGGATGCAGTGGCACGTTTACCGTAATCACGTCACATACGCGAACCAGCTCTTCGACGCTGTCATGATAGATTGCCCCCAGCTCCTGCTCGATTTCGACTGGCAGGCGGTGGCGCTCTGTGTAGTGCAGCTTCATATCGAAGGGCTTCAGGCGTCGCAACACCGCGAGGCCGATGCGGCCCGCGCCTACGGTCCCGACGTGCATGCCTTCGAGGTCATAAGAGCGGGAGACGGCATCGGCGATATTCCAGCCGCCCTTCACTACCCACTGATAAGAAGGAATGTAGTTCCGGACCAGCGATAGGATAAGCATCACCACGTGCTCGCTGACGCTGATGCTGTTCGAGTAAGTGACCTCAGCCACCGTGATACCCTTCTCGCTGGCCGCCTGGAGATCGGTATGATCAGAGCCAACGCCGGCAGTGACGATGAGCTTGAGGCTACGTGCCCTGGCAATGCGCTCCGCCGTCATATAGGCAGGCCAAAACGGCTGCGAAATTATGACGTCCGCGTCTAAGAGTTCGCGCTCCAGGACGCTGTTGGGTCCGTCCTTGTCAGACGTAACGACGAATGTATGGCCGTTGCCTTCGAGATATTTCCTCAGGCCCAACTCACCAGAAACGCTACCGAGAAGTTCGCCGGGCTTGAAGTCGATCGCTTTCGGCGAGGGCACCGTCCCGCCACCAGGATAGCGCTCGATGACCGGCAGATCGTCGCGTGCATACTTTGGCGGGTAGCCGTCCACCGGGTCGTCATATAGAACACAAACTACCTTGGCCATCTTTCATCCCTTTCAGTTTTTTGGCATCGTCAGTTCAGGCAGGTAACAGCCTCCTCTAAATTTGTGCGGGAGACAACTTCGGGCACTACAGGATTCGAGCCGCACGAAGCATGAGCAGAGCACGAAAGACGCATAAACCTGGTGCGATCTGTAAGTCGTGTCTAGGCTAGAGGGGTCTGTAGCCATGGGTTGCCCGGACGCGACCTGAGGATCGTAGCGATGGACTCGATCGTGTCTTCGGGGTCCTCTTCGAGGTCGTCAGGATCGAAAACCACTTCAATCTCCCGACCGCGGGGAGTGCGTAGAAGAAGCATGATCCGGCCGCCAGAAGCAATACCGGGATGCAGGATTACGATTCCGCGTTCTCTTAGCCAGACCTTCAATCGATCCATGAAGTTCAGACTAGCGTGCTGTGTCTCAATCTCCAACATCCTGACCTCGGCAGGCGGCACGAGGAGCCACAACAGCCCTTCAACTTTCACAGCCCTTGCCGCCGTCGTCGTTGCCATCCAGGCGGTGCGGGTCTGGCGGGATCACTGTGAAGTTCTTGCGAGGGATGTCGGCGCAGTCGAGATCAGGCGGTGGCGGAGGTATGCAGGTGACAGTCATTGACGTCAACCAGTCTCGCGGCCGACGACGGCAAAGAGAGGGTCAGTGTGGACGTCGCCCCCCGGCTACGCGGGCCCGCAGTTCGGTGTCGTCAGGAATGCCTATGAACGTCCGAGCTGGGCTCAAGTCGTAGGCGCTGGCCGGCTCGAAGCCACCAGCTTCCTTCATGTAATACGCAACGAGTGAGGCATGGCCGTCGTCGTCGAGGCTTCGCCAGATCAGGACGGCCTTGGTCGGGAAGCACCGGTTCGAAAAGGTGACGACCAGAGGTGACGCGGGCTTAACCACGCGAGCGACCTCAGCGAAGACTGCTATGGGCTGGGTGAGGTACTGGACGGAAACGCAGATTGCGACGCCATCGAAGGCAGCGTCAGGAAACGGCAAATGTGGTTCGACGTTCAGGTCATGAACCACGAAGTCCGTCAGAGCCTCGTTCGCTCGCAGCTCGGCCTCACTCATGCCGAGGCCAGTCAGCCGATTAACCGTCATCTCCTGTGGGAAGTGCGAGGCCCAGCTGCTCATCAGGTCTAGGTAGTCGCCGCCGGGAGGCAAGAAGCGCCGGTAGGCCTCCGTGACCGCGGCAACAGCGGACTCATCGATGTGGTACACGAGGCGGGGTTGGTCGTAGAACTGGGAATCTTGGCCCTCGTCTTCGCGGTCGAAGGAATCTGGCGGAAGAGCTGAAGGCATGGCTAATCGTAACGTGTTGACGCCAGAGCTCCTGTGGAGCCTGGATGGCGGCGGTTATCGGAGTGCTTTAGGCTGATGGAAACCATGGCCGAAGAGCGACGCTTCATAGTAAGTGTGTCTGGAGGGCACCGAGTCACTGTCATTGACTCGTCAGACTCCTCCTCCTCGTCTCCGTTGTTCGTTTACGCTCCCGGCGCGGCCTCCTCCCTTGGTGACCCTTTCGGTCGATGGCTCGCCCAAGAGCTGAGTTCGGAGGGGATCCACTTATGGCGCCTTCAGTTCCCTTACATGGAAGCAAAGCGAAAGGCCCCGGACAGAGCCCCTGTCCTTGAGGCTACATGGAGAGCGGTGGCCAGCGAGGCGGGACCAAAGGCTGTGTTCGGCGGGAGGTCCATGGGCGGGAGGATCGCTCTCAGGTCGTTGCAGACGGAACGTCAGCCCTCGGGCTGGCCCTCTTCGCGTATCCGCTCCACCCGCCTGGCCGGCCGGATCGCCTGCGCAACGAGCATCTCAGCGCAATCAAAGTTCCCACCCTCTAAAGTTCCCACCCTCTTCTGTTCGGGAACGCGGGATGCCTTCGCATCCTCAGTCGAGCTTGAGACGGCAGGCTCGTTGCTTGAAGCGGCGTCACTCCCTTTCATTGCTGGAGCCGATCACGGGTTCAACGTGCCGAAATCTTCGGGCCTGACCCAGGAGGACGTTTGGAAGGAAGCCTTGAGCATCCTCGTCCCATTCGTAAAGTCGGTAAGTACGAACTGACATCAACGCTGACAGCAACCTGGGCAGACGATGCCGGGCGAGGGCGGCCGACTGTAACTACTGACTCCATGAGTACAGTCGTGAATGGACGACAGGGAACGCTCGTGGCCGGTCCTCTACGGACTTGAAATCCGCCGACCGCAAGGTCTTGAGGGTTCGAGGCCTTCCCCGGCCCATGCCGCCTTGACGACCTGACACGATGTGTAAATAGCGTCGGTCACCGTTCGGGGCGCCAACTAGCCGGAACGGTAAGAGTTGGCACTTTGTACGTCTCGACTAATCCTCGAGAGTTGATCGGCGGATTGCCAGTCCGCTACTCCGAGGCAGGCGCGACGGACGACATCCGGCGCGATGGAGGTAGGCGTACCCAACTAGGCATCGAGGAGCCGTGCCTGACAGAGAGGCGTTTGCCGGTGCCCCGACACTCGATGAGGTCGCGTGAGGTCACGCCCGAACCCGCCCACGATAGACACATCGAGCCCTCAGTGATTCACGAGCCCCGAGATCTGACAGAGCCGTTTTGACGGGCACAGACACGAAAGCCGATGCAGCCCAGGTCTCCCATTTCGCATCCAGCGTCATGGTCATCTTCTTCACGTTCTACCGAATCTTGGCGACGCGCAGCCCGACAGCGCCACGGAAGGCACGAGGCCTGCATCTTCAAGTCGGGCGGAACTGCTAGCACGCGTGGGCCTAATTCTGCTAGACCGGCTTGCAGAGGAGCGTATGATCGGCTCGAGAACAGCCGCCCAATTTCCATTGCGCGCTCCTATGTGGGGCGACGGAGGTGCCAGATGACCGCGACGCAGGCGAAGCCCGGTGCAGGCATCCGGATCTGCAGCATCGAGGAACTGGAGCGCGACAAAATGAGGGTCGTGTCCGCGGCCGGCCACGCAATCCTAGTTCTACTGGAGCAAGGCGAGGTATTCGCGCTCGATAACCGCTGTCCGCACATGGGCTTCCCGCTGAATCGCGGCACGGTCAGGGACGGCATCCTCACCTGCCACTGGCACCACGCAAAGTTCGACCTCGCGGGCGGCTGCACACTCGATCCGTTCGCCGACGACGTGCCTGCCTTCCGCACCGAAGTCCGCGACGGCATCATCTACATCGATCCTCAGCCAGTCGCTCTGGACCGCCGCACTCAGGCGGTCCGCAAGCTAAAGGAGGGGCTGGAGCAGAACATTCGCCTCGTTCAGGCAAAGAGCGTCATCAGCCTCGAGGAGCTTGGGGCGACGGATGACGTTTTGCTCGCAACCTCGCTCTTCGGCCTCACCAACCGTGCCTCCGGCTGGAGTACTGGCCTATCGATCTTCACTGCATTGGTCAACGTCTTGCCGTCACTCGACGATGACGATCGGCGATTGGCCCTCTTCCAGGGCGTCGTCCACGTCGCGCGCTCGACCCAAGGCCAGCCACCGAATTTCGACCTGGAGGCGCTGGATACGACCGAGACGCGGCCGAGTCGCTACCTCGAGTGGTTCCGGCGATTCGCCGACAACCGCTCGGAGGAAGCGGCGGAGCGCGCCCTACGCACGGCGATCCGCCTCGGCTTCCCAGCCGAGGCCGTTGGCGACATGGTCTTCGCGGCCTGCACCGATCACCTCTACCTGGACGAAGGCCATACGCTGGATTTCGCCAACAAGGCCTTCGAGCTGCTCGACCACCTCGACTGGCAGCACGCCCCGGAAGTGCTGCCAGCCTTGATCCCAGGCCTCGTCCGCTCGCAGCGCATGGAGGAAACCGGCTCGTGGCGACACCCTGTCGACCTGCCGGCGCTGCTAAATGAGACGTTCGCCGAGCTAGATGCGCTGATTGACGAGGGGTTGCGCCACCCGCAGCCGCAATGGCAGGGCCACATCGAGATCGCGGAGACCATCCTCGATGCCGAGCCCGCCGAAACGCTGGCTGAACTGCGCGAGCTCGTTCGAGACGGCGTACCGTTGGTCGAGCTCTCGGCGGCGGTCGCCTACGCGGCAGCGCGACGGTCGGTGCATTTCCACATCTCCAACGAGTTCGGCGACTGGGACACCGTCCACCACACCTTCACTTACACGAACGCGGTCGACCAGGCGCTGCGGCGTTCCTCGTCGCGCCTCCTCGCCCGCGGCATTTTTGACGGAGCGATGTCCGTCTACCTCGAGCGCTTCCTGAACGTCCCGAAGGAGCCGATTCCAGTCGCGAAAGGGGAACCTGTGAGCGAGAGAGATCTCCTCGCGGCCTTTGACGTGCAAGGCCACGTGGACGAGACGGCCCAGATCGTCGCCGAGCTACTGCACGCGGGCCGTCAAGAATCCGTGATCCGGACGCTGGGACATGCTCTGCTGCGCGAGGACGCGGGCTTCCACCAGTTCCAGATCTACGAAGCGGCGCTGCGCCAGTACCGCCGCTTCGCCGGCACATCCCTGGGTGACCACGTGCTGATCGGCGCCGCCCGCTTCCTCAGCGCGCACTCCCCGACTGTACGCGCCGTTGGTCAGACCTTCGATATTGCCGCCAGGCTGCACCGCGGCGAAGCGCTACAGGGCGGCGCTTAGGAGCCTTCTCAAGATGGAATACCGGCAGTTCGGCACCACAGATTTCAAGGTCCCGCCTCTGGGCCTAGGCTGCATGAGCATGTCGGGGGCCTACGGCCAGGCTGATGACGACGAGTCCATTGCCACACTGCACCGCGCTTTCGATCTCGGGATCAACTTCCTCGATACGTCGGCGAGCTACGGCAACGGCCACAATCATGAGCTGATCCGCAAAGCGCTCAGTGGCCGGCGAGAGCGGGTCGTGATTCATTCCAAGTCGGGCAGCATTCGCGCAGAGGACGGTCAAACTCTTGGCGGCGGCTCTCCTGAATACCTGACGAGTGTCTGCGAGCGCAGCCTCGAGAGGCTCGGGCTGGAAACGCTCGATATTTTCTGCCTTTCACGGGTCGACCCGATCGTGCCGATTGAGGAGTCCGTGGCAGCGATGGCT
Organism: Dehalococcoidia bacterium; assembly: GCA_963664765.2. Taxonomy (GTDB): domain Bacteria; phylum Chloroflexota; class Dehalococcoidia; order DSTF01; family WHTK01; genus WHTK01. The sequence continues at coordinate 1,152,941 of CAXXWO010000006.1, forward strand.
CGCCTCGTCGAGCAGGGAAAGATACGTTACATCGCCTTGTCTGAAGCCGGCCCCGACTCCATCCGTCGAGCGAACGCCGTTCACCCCATAGTCTCGCTACAGATGCAGTACTCCCTCTGGGCGCGGGACGCCGAAAACGGCAACCTCCAGGCCTGTCGGGAGTTCGGCATGGGCTTCATGGCCTATTCGGTGCTCGGACAGGGCTTCCTTGCCGGCCTCTTCAATAAGCCTGAAGAGCTGCCGGAAAACGATAGGCGGCGTGCTTCGGAACGATTCCAGCCGGGCAGTGCGGCGCAAAGCCAGGCACTGCGGACTCAGGTTGAGACGATCGCCAAGGACAAAGGGGCCACACCAGCGCAGATCGCGCTGGCCTGGGCAATGGCGCAGGGGTCAGACGTCATTCCGATTCCAGGCTGCAAAACGCGAGCACACCTGGAGGACAACTTGCGGGCCATTGAGCTCGATCTGGCGAAGGAAAAACTGGCGCTGCTGGACAAAGCCGCGCCCGCTTTCGCGAATACGGGCGCGGATCGAGAAGTACGACCAGGTGGCCAATGACTTCCTCGGCGACAAGAGAAGGAGCACGACATGGCGATTATTCGAGTTAGCGAACGAGGCTACGCGAATCCGGGCCTCCTGTGCGAGACGGACTGGCTCGCGGACAACCTGAGCAGCTCCCAGTTGCGCATTATCGATACGAGATCCGCAGAGCTGTACGGAGCCGGGCACATACCGGGAGCCGTGAGCCTTGCCGCCCACGGCGGCATCCCGCGCGCCGCGAACGGCGACATGGCGACTCCGGAGGAGTTCAGCTCCCTCGCGGCAACGCTGGGCGTTGGCGTTGATTCCACCGTCATCGTCTACGATGCGCCCGGCGCGGCAATGGGCATGACGGCGTGGGCTTTCTCCTACTTCGGGCACCCCGACGTGCGCATGCTCGACGGCGGCTTCCAGAAGTGGACGCAGGAAGGGCGACCGGTATCGGCCGAGCCGGGCAGCTACCCGCGGGCAGAGTTCGAAGCCCGGCCCGTCGAGGACCTTTACTGCTCACTCGAGAACGCGAAGGCGGCCAGCGCCTCTTCGGACAGCATCTTCTGGGACGTTCGAACCCAGGCGGAATACGAAGGGACCTCTCAGGCCGGCAATAACCGGCGCACCGGGCACATCCCCAATGCCGTACACCTCGAGTGGGTCGAGCTCCTGGACGCCGAAACGAGGACGCTCAAGCCTCAAGCCGAGCTCGGTCGGCTCCTCGAGTCCAGAGGCATCACGCCGGAAAGCGAGATCAACTGCTATTGACAGGGCGGTGGAAGATCGGCGGTCGCCGCTCTAGTCCTGAGGATCCTCGGTTACAGCAAGGGGAGGAACTACGCCGGCTCTTTCGGCCAGTGGTCTCGCCAGGAGGACACGCCCGTCGAAGCCTAGAAGAGGAGCCGGAGCCGTTCTCTGGCCAAGAGATTGCCGACCGCGCCGAGCAGGAGGCCAGCACTGAAAGACTGCGCGAGGATCTCCACAAGCCCCGCCGTCTCACGATAGGATTGGAGGCGTAGATGGCCAATGTCTTCGAGATAGCAGACGCCTACGTCGAGGAATCGGCCCGACTCGATCCTTATGACGCGACGCTGGAAGGCATTCCCGGCTGCGACGACCAAATTACCGATTACTCACCGCAAGGAGCTGCCGCAAGGGCAGAGCACGACCGCCGCACGTTACGCGCGCTTGAGGCGACGCCGGTTTCCGAAGCCAAGGACCGCCTGGCGCGAGAGGTGATGACCGAGCGGCTGAATGCAAAGCTCGCCCTCTTCGTCAACGCCGAGCACCTGGTCGACCTCAACGTCCTTCGCCCACCCTCCGGTTCTATCCGCCAGGCGTTTGACCTTATGCCGAAGGAATCAGAGGCGGATTGGCAGAGCATTGCGCGACGCCTCCGCCAAGCACCACAGGCTCTGGATGGGTTTCGCGAGACGCTGGATGAGGGGATCAGGCAAGGAAGGGTCACGACTAAGCGAATCGCCGTGGCCGTGGCCGAGCAGGCTGAGACATGGAGCGGCAACGGAGGCGGGTCGTCCTTCTTTCACCGGCTTATCGAGCCCTACGGGGCGGGCCCACAGAACGGCGCGCTGGCTAACGACCTGGCCACCGGGGCCTATGCCACGGCGGCGGCCTACGCCGATTTCGCGGTGTATCTTCGTGATGTCTATGCACCCTCGGCTCTGGAGAGGGACGGATCGGGACCAGAGCGCTACCTCCTTCACTGCCGCCAGTACAACGGCTGTGACCTCGACCTGCGCGAGACCTATGACTGGGGTTGGCAGGAGCTCTACCGCATCGAGGAGGAGATGCGGCGCACTGCCGATCGCATCTCTGCCGGCGCCACTCCGCAGGAGGCCGTCCAGTTTCTAAACACGGACCCGGCGCGGGCAATCGATGGCGTCGACGCTTACCGCGATTGGTTGCAGCAGCTGCACGACCAAGCGCTTGCCGATATGGACGGCGTCCACTTCGACATCCCCGATCGGATCAAGAACATAGAGGTGCTCATTCCGCCGGCTGGCGGCGCTCTCGCTCCCTATTACACACCGCCATCGGAGGACTTCGCCTCGCCGGGTCGTACCTGGTGGCCCGTGGCAGCCAGCACCCGGTTCCCGAGGTGGGACCGAGTGAGCATCGCTTACCACGAGGGAGTTCCGGGACATCACCTTCAAGTCGGCGCTGTCCGCTGCCTCAAGGACACGCTCAGCCGCTACCAGCAGGTCGCCTTCATCTCCGGACACGGCGAAGGCTGGGCGCTTTACTCGGAACGTCTAATGGGCGAGCTCGGGTACCTCGAGAACCCGGAGTACTACCTCGGCATGCTGTCGGCGCAGGCCCTTCGCGCAGTACGGGTGGTGGTCGACCTGGGGTTGCACCTTGGCTTCGCCCTGCCGGCATCGGAGACCGAGCACGCCGGGAAGGCTTGGAGCTACGACCTCGCGGTCGAGTTCGCAACTAAGCGAGCTAACCAAACAGAGGCGTTCATGAAGAGCGAGATACTGCGCTATCTCGGCTGGCCAGCTCAAGCGATCAGCTACAAGGTTGGCGAGCGCGCCTGGCTGGATACGCGCTCTGCCGCCAAGGCAGCGCAAGGCGCCGCCTTCGACCTCAAGCGCTTCCACTCGGCGGCGATATCTTTGGGCCCGGTTGGCCTTGCGCTGCTCGAGCCGGAGGTTCTCCACGCGCTCCAGTGAACCTCGCTGCTTGGCGCTCGACCAGGCACGATCTCGCGTTGGCTCGTGCCGACCAGGCGCTCCGCTTGACATGCCTCCAGGGCAAGGCACTATCTTCACGTCACCAACCAGGTGGACGCCGCAGGGCTGACTAGCGGACTAGACCAACGTTAAAGAGCAAACGAGAGGTGACCTCATGGCAACCGAGACCGCAACCATCACAGAGAAAGCCGTCACACTCAGCCAAGGCGAGACCCGCTACTTCGAGGCCGGGACCGGCTTTCCCTTGATCCTGGTCCACGGCGCGGGCTTCCTCGGCGGTGCTGAGGGTTGGCTACCCTTGATGCCGACTCTTGGCAACCGCTTCCGGGTGCTGGCGATTGACTGTCTGAACTTCGGTACAAGTGACGTCTTCGATCAGGAATTCTCCTTTGCATACCTCGTAGACCACGTTCGCGAATTCATGGACGCGCTCGGCATTGAGAAGGCGAACTTGGCCGGCCACTCGATGGGCGGCTGGATAGCAACCCTCTTCGCCTACGAAAGCCCCGAGCGGCTTAACAAAGTCGTTCTCTCTTCTGCGGGTGGCACAGCCAAGCGGCCCCTGCAAAACATGGTCGAGTGGAAGCCGCCAACGGCCGAGCAGGTCACGAACCAGATGTCGGGACGTCTGGCCAACCTACCACCCGGCATCGAAAGCAGCCGTCTGCTCGATCAGGCACTTGCAGCCGCTGCCAGCACCGAGCATACGGACGCCTTCGCCAAGGTCATGCGCCACATGAGCAGCCCCATGACCAGACAGCGTTACAACACAATGCGTCGCCTGCCACACATCAAGGTTCCGACCCTCATCCTTTGGGGCACCGAGGACAAGACGAACGACGTGTCCATGGGTCATGATCTGCATGAGGGCATCAAGGATTCCAAGATCGTTCTCTTCGAAGGCGCCGGCCACGGCACGCCCCAGGAGCGACCTGACGAATGGCTCAAGGCCGTCATGGAGTTCTTGTAGCAGGACGGCTGATTCGCGCTACAGCCTGTGCTCCCTCTGCCACGGGCCGGCGGAATGGAGGCGTCGCCAGTCGGACTGTCATTCAGGGGTGGTTTGGGAGGCTGCTACTCAGTCTGGGCAGCGACCTCCGGTTCATTCCGCACCAGTCCTCAAAAACAGCGGCTCGAAGGCTGACGCGGCTGTTGACGTCGCAGCCGCCAGCGAAAGAGGCAAGCTGCTCGTAGCCAAGCTCGGGCGCGACGGGGCCGTGGTCGCGTAAGACCACAGAGACTTGTGCGCCCGCTGCGACCTCTACGGCTGACAGAGTCTAGCGAAGGTCGGAGGGTCCGTTGGATCGATACAGCCGACCGTGAAGCCCACTTCTTGACGAGCGCCGATGTTGACTCTCCTATCGGCACTGATGACCTGACCCGCTGCTCACCGCGCTATCGCCCGATCATCTGCCCTACGCCCTTGGCGACTACCGGTGCCATAGCGCCGGCACGGCCAACGGCTGCATCTTCATCTCGCGCGCTCACACAATGCTGCATCCGTTGCGGCAATTTCTCGAAAAGCCAGCTCGACTCGTAAATTTTCCCGTCGCCCGACAGATACTACATTGGGATCATGATCGATTCGATGGCAACTAGTGCAGCTCTTCAGGACGAGGTCACGGACGACGGTGCCGACTTCGTGAAGGCACTTGTGGCTCGCGACGAGAGCGCCTGGCGGCGGCTCTTCGCGGCGAACTACGTAAATCTCGTTCGCTTCGCTCGAGCTCGCACCGGCAATCAGAGCCTCGCGGAGGATCTAGCTGCGGACGTGTTCCTGGAGGCGATCAAGGGCATCCGGCGTTTCCGCTATCGGGGCCGGCCGGTGCGTGCGTGGCTCTTCAAGATCGAGCGCCATCTTATCGCCGACCACTTTTCTCGGCAGAAGCGGCGGCCGCACGTCTCGCTCGAGTCTGCCGTGAAGGAACCAGCTTCGCGGACGGAGATCGGATCCGTGGAGGCGAAATCAGACATCGTGAGCGCGGCGGCGAGCCTCAAGCCTGATCAGCAAGAGGTTATCTTCCTGCGCTTCATCCATGACCTGACGCCAGTTGAGGTGGCCGAAGCCATGGGCAAGCGAGTTGGCACCGTCCACGTAATCCAGCACCGGGCCCTCGCGGCACTTCGCAGCCGCCTCGGGCCTCGAGAGGAGTCATGAGGCTATGAGCTACGAGGATATGTTCGAGGAGTGCGCGCGTAGGCTCAGGGAGGGCGAGAGTGTCGAAGCGGCGGTCTCCAGGTTTCCCGAGCACAGCGAGTCGCTGCGACAGGACCTAGCGTCCGTCGAAGGACTACGCGGCGCTTTGGTGAGCGGCGGCGAGAACGTAGACAGCGTTGCCGCAAGTCACGCCTGGGCTAGGGTCGAGAGCGGGCTTCGCCAGACAGCGGCCGCTCAGCCAATGATCGCCGGAATTCCGTTCTATCAGCGCGTCACCCAAGCGGGCGTGGTCAGCGTGACCGTCCTGCTGGGTGGCGGCGCTCTCGTTAGTGCTGCGAACCCGGGCGGCATACGCTCGGTGGTCACTGACGCCGTGCTCCCGGGCGAGGACTCGGATGTCGACGCCGATCAGGCCGGTGACGACCTCGCCGGCGGTGGCAATGGCGATGGTGCGGGTGGCAGCGGCCCAGAGGGTGGCTCCGTCTCCCTTGAAGCAGCCGGGGCACTCGGCGTACTCGAGACACCGATCACGGCTCTGACGCCGCTGTCACCCCCTTCAGCCCTCGTGCCCGAGATAGAAACGGAGCCCGTACCGCCTTTGACGCCGGTTTCGCCGGTCTCCGCACTTTCACCGGTTTCGCCGATTTCCCCTCTATCGCCTGTCTCGCCAGTTTCGCCCGTTTCACCCGTGTCGCCCGTGTCGCCCGTGTCGCCTGAGACTCCCGATGCTCCGTAGGACCGAAGGGGCCAGGCGCAGATGGCGGCAGGAGTCCGGGCCCCTGTGGTAAAGGCCGCCGAGCAAATCTCCGAGCACGGGGGCCAGTCGCTACAGGAGCGGCTTCTCGGTCCGGACGCTGCCTGGGAAGCCTACTGTGACTCCTACGGCCGGCCTGAAGAGGAGCCGACATCGATCCGCCTGCGCCAGCTCACGCCGGCCGGCAGTCAGGGCAGGCTTATCTCCTATAAGGCGGAGTGGCGAGACCGGCTGGAGCTGCCCGACCAGGAGTTCACGCTCGAGATTCGAGGCGAGGAGACGCCGCGCGTGTTTCGCTACCCGGAGGATCCGTACCTGCCCGGCCTCGAGACGATCGCGACGCCAGCTCGAGCGCACTCCCCTATGGCTCGCTACGTGCGCGTCCGACCTCATACCCTGGCCGTCGAGGCTGTGCGCTACCGGCCAACGCGCCGGGCAGTGCTGCGCTACGCGCTCTCCTGGCGACGCGGCCAGACGCAGAGCCTGACCATGTTTGTCAGGGTGATGCGGCCCGACGGCTTGCCAACCTTCCTGGCGACGCGCGACCGCGCGGCCGCCTCCGAGTTCGCGGTCCCGGCCGTGCTCGGGCACTGGGACGAAGGTGGCACTGCCTGGCTGGAGGAGGTGCAGGGCAAGACGCTGCGTGAGTCGATCTTCGCCGGCGATGCGCCCGAGCCTGCACATCTCCTCGACTCGCTCGCCTCGCTCTGGGCAGGCCCTCGTGCCGAAGATCGCGCCGCGCTCGACCTGCCCGTCCTGCTTCGCTGGACGCACGAGCAGACGGACGCGAGCCTCGATGAGGACGGCCGCAAGAAGCTAAGCACCGCCCGCGAGCGCCTCCTCGATTTCGCGGCAGCCTGGCGACCAGCTGGCCCCGCACACAACGACCTTCACGACGACCAGGTCATCGTCACGCCGGCGGGCCGGCTGGCTCTTGTCGACTTCGAGGAGGTCGGTCCGGGTGAGCCGCAGCTCGACGTCGGGAACCTTTTGGCCCACCTGCGCTGGCTGGCCCACTTCACGACAAACCCCGCCTACGCTGCCTATCACGACCAGACTCGCGCCTTGGCCCTGCGGAGATTCGGTTGGGATGCGGCGGAGCTGGGGCTGCGCCAGGCGTTCTGCCTCTTCCGGCTCGCTCTGAACCCGCTGCACGGCTCTCAGAGAGGCTGGCGGGAACGCACGTCGGAGGCGCTCGATCTCGTGATCGAGACGCTCCCGGTGGCCTAGGAACCTCGCCGCCTCGTAGTCGGCTGCAGGTATCCGTTACGGCCAGATGCGTTTCTCGCCCAGGCGGTTATCAACTCTAACTCACGCCTTCAGCAGCTCCTGGTGCCGCAGCGCCCGCTCCAGCGACTGCGCTGATCAGCGAATGGGCGCGGCAGGCTGCCAGGCGGGTCGCGAGGGTATCCCTCGACGAAGGGGCAACGGTCCTTTTCGTTTCTGGAGCTACGTTATCGCCGCGCTGAGCTCAGGCGATCCTTCTGGATAGGTTCATGAGCTCGGCGCTCTCGAGCTGGCTCAGGGACCGTCGGGCCACTTCCAACGATGCTGGCGCGTTTAGCGCAGTTTTGCGTCATGTGCAGCTTGGATGACATCAAGGCTGATCCCAAGATCGTCGGCGAGATCGAGCAGCGACATCACATCCTTGGGAAGGCACTTACCACCGTAGCCACGGTAACCAGAGTCCGTAACATCCAGGTGGGAGGGCCTATGCGCTTGTCGACCGCTAGCCCCTGCACCACGTCGGCATAATCGATGGAGAGCGCTTGGCAGAGATCATAGATCTCGTTCGCGAACATGACCTTAAGGGCGAGGAACGAATTCGTCGCGTACTTCGTCAGCTCGACAACTTCGGCAGCCACGATCGACTCATGCGGTGCGCGTGGCAGGAGCGCCAGAAGACGAGATGCCACATCGCGGTCGTCTCCACAGACCCCGACAATCTGTCGATCTGGCTCTAGAAAGTCTTCAAGGGCGCTGACCTCTCGCAGGAACTCTGGATTGAAAAGGACCTGGTGCTGCGGAAAGCGCGCTTGGTAGCTGCGCGTGGTGCCAGGGAGGACTGTGGATTTGATCACCACTGTCTTGCTGCCGTTCAGCCTTGAGATTGCCTGGTCGATCGCGGCGGCGTCGAAACCGCGTCCTGGCACATAGGGCGTCGGCACGTAGATGAAAACGAGCCCCACCGTGTTGACCTCCTCCTCCGACCCAAGTTCCTTGGCAGGGTCAAAGAGCAACGTTGACACGCCCTGATCCAAAGTAGTGCCGCACAAAGAAGTAAACGAATCGAAGAAACGGCGCGAGCCCGGTGGTCAGCATGAGAATGCCGAGGCTTCCATACACCTGACTCGGGCGAAAGCCCAGGATGGATTGAAGGACCGCCACGCCGGCTCGCCAGACGTGGCGTGGAAGACTGCTGATTAAGCGAGAGGGCCGCTCGACGTGGCGAGCCGCGAGCGGCACGCTCACGACCTTGAGCCTCCGGTCTATGGCGTTGAAGAGCGTCTCGTGCGTATAGGTGTGGCTTGAGAGCACATTGAGCGACAGCGCAGCCCTGCGGCTGTAAGCACGGTAACCAGACTACACATCGACGCCAGGAATGTAGAGAGGACGCTGCACCAGGAAATTCGCCAGCCGATTGCCTTGTTTGTTTCCCCAGCGCATCTCGAGTTGGTCGAAGAGACGACTACCGACAACGACATCAGCGTCGCCAGCCAGAATCGGCTGAACCAGGTCAGGGATCCTCGCCTGATCGTAATGGTTGTCGGCGTCGGTGTTGACAATGATATCGGCGCCGCGTGACAGGGCTTCGTTCAACCCACGTTGGAATGTGAAGGCAAGGCCGCGATTTGTGCCATTCGAGAGGACGTAATCGGCGCCGGCGGCTTGAGCGGCAGCGACGGTTCCATCGCTCGATCCATCGTCCAGTACCAGTACCTCCACAGAGAACAGGCGTCGTTGGCGAGGTAGGCCGTTAAGCGGCGAGGGGGCCTACGTCTTCAGCAGCTCCCGGTGCCCTAGCGCCCGCTCCGCCATCCTCCCGGGGGTTAACCGAGCCGGCGTTAGCGCAGCAGGATGAATGCACCTACGAAGGCGGTCGCGAAGACCGTCGCTGCGAGAACGACGTTCGCCCACGGCGGCAGCTGACCCGGCAGCGCCCTCTCCCCGCTATATCGCCCTGTCACGCTCCTTACGGCGTTTGCGGCGAAGAGGAGACCAACGATGATCAGGATCACGCCCAGGCCGGTGCTCATGTTCGCGATGCTACGCCTATTTTAGGAAAGGCGTGCCAGGCAGACGGTAGGCACCGTCGATTCCCGTAAAGCGACCCTGGGCCATTACGGCCTCATCAGCGCCCTCGGCTCCAACGACGGCTGCGTCCTCATCCCCAAAAGGCAAGTGATCTAGGTGACCTGGGTGTAGAGGTCGACGAGCGCGACACGGCCGTGCTCCACGACCTCGCGCTTGGCGCGCTCGAAGGCCGGCTTCAGGTCGGCGGCGCGCTCGATCGGGCCCTCGGCCCAGGCGCCGAAGGAGCGGGCGAGGGAGACGAAGTCGACCACCGGGTCATCGATGTCGATGCCGACCGTCTTGTTCTCGTCCGGCCTGCCGCGGACCGCGGCCATGGCGCCCTGGTGACCGAGGTCGTTGCCATAGGTGCGGTTGTTGTACATGACGACGAGCAGCGGGATGCGGTGGTGGACGGCGGTCCAGATCGCTGCCGGCGTAAAGAGCAGGTCGCCGTCCGACTGGATGTTGATCGTGAGGCGGCCTTTATCGCGGTTGGCAAGGGCGACGCCGATCGCGTGGCCGAAGCCCTGGCCGAGGCCGCCGCCGCCGCGGCCGGCGTGAAGCTGGTAAGGGGCGCTGACCTCCCAGAGTCGCTCGACCCAGCCGCGGAGGTTGCCGTTGCCGATCACCCAGTCCTGGTCTTTGACCACCTCCCAGAGCTCGGCCGCGATCGTCGAGAGGGCAAGGGGGGTGCTCGCCGGCGGCGCCGCTGGCGGCCGCCTGGGAGCGGTCGCGGGCCGCCTCGTGCAGGCCGGCGATGCGGGCACGGCGCGCCTCGATCTCGTCGGGGCTGCCGTCGCCGCTGCTGAGCCGCTCCTGGACCCGGTCGGCGAGGGCGGGGAGAGCGACGGCGGTATCGGCGGCGACCGAGAGGCTGGTCGGGTAGAGCCGGCCGTGGTCGTCGGCCCAGCTCTTGACGTTGAGCTGGCGCAACGAGACATCGATCAGCTTCGCCTCCGGCCGGATGATGTCCTCCGTCTTGCGCGTCGCCCGGTCGAGACGGGTAAGCATCTGCTCGAGGTCGTATACATCGAACGCGACGATGAGGTCGGCGGCGGCGAGGAGGTCGTTGCCGGAATCGGTCGCGTACAGGGGGTGGCGAGTCGGGAAGCTGAAGAGATCGCCGCCGGTGATGACCGGGACGGCGAGGCTCTCGGCGAGGCGGAGGAGACCGGCCGGGCCGGCCTGCGTGCGGCCGAGGGCGTTGACGAGGAGGACAGGCTGGTCGGCGTGAAGGAGTGCGGCGGCGGCCTCGTCGAGAGCGGCGGGGTCGGCCTGGAAACGGGTCGGCGCGGGGAAGCGGGAGAAGTCGGGTAGCTCGAAGGGCTCGGTGAGGCGTTGCTCCTGGATGTCGGTGTCGAAGCAGACGTAGGCCGGGCCCTTGGGCTCGGTCGTAATCACCGAGGCGGCGAGGCTGCCCGGCTGGTCGTCCCATTTGACGATGTCGCGCACGGCCGTGCCCTGGACGTTGGCGGTGTGGATCCAGTCGATACAGGGCCGGCGGTGGTCGGCGTCGACCGGACCGGTGCCGCCGAGGACGAGCACGGCGTCGCGGCCCATCCAGGCGTTGAAGATCGCCATCGAGGCGTGGAGGAGGCCGACGATGTAGTGGACGAAGGCGGCCATTGGCCTGCCGGCGGCGCGGCCGTAGCCGTGGGCGATCGCCACGGCGATCTCCTCGTGGTTGCAGAGGATCATCTCCGGCTTCGTGTTGCCGAGGTAGTTGACGAACGAGTCGTGGATGCCGCGGAAGGTCGCGCCCGGGTTAAGGGCGACGTACTCGATGCCAAGGCGGCGCAACGCCTCGGCGATGACATCGGAGCCCCACTCGGCTTCGGCGAGCTTGGACGTATCCATCTTCGTTGCCATAGGAGCCTCCCCGCCCGAGCCTCGCCCGGCTTAGCTGACCTCTCGATCCGGGGCGATCATGTCGCCGGCAATGCAGGCTGTCAATCGAACGACAGCGCCCTTGCGCCCCGCGCAGCTCAAAGTGGCGAGCGCCTACTACAGCTCGTGTCGTGCTTTGCGATCGCGAAACCGGCCGTATCGCTAGGTGCGACCGGCAGCCTCCCTGCCTTTGTTGACCACGGCAAAGCTACGCGAAGGGCCAGCCATCAGGTAACGGTAGCCGTCCGCCACAAGCCGCTCGACATTGTCGGCGGTGGTGTGCCAAAAGCCGTTGGCGACGTTGTGCTCCTTGCAGATGTCGAGTATCTCTCGTACGCCGCCGGCTACCTCAGGGTGGTCATATTGACGCGGCACGCCAAGCTCCTGCGACAGGTCTCCTTCACCCGTGATGATCACGCTGATACCGGGGACTTCCTTGAGAATCTCGGGGAGGTTCTTGATCGCCTTGACGCTCTCGATCATGAGACCGCATAGAAGCTCCCCCTTGGGGTCCAGGGGCCACACGTCAGCACGCTCGTAGTACTCCTGCTGCGTTACGCCCCAGTAGCGAACGGCTCGGCCAGGGGAGTCCCCGCGCACACCCATCGGCTCGCGCAGCGGATGACCCTCCCGCTTTGAGTAACGCATCGCAGCGACGGCGTTGTAAGCATCCTGAACGGTATCGATGTGCGGCCAGACGATTCCGTAGACACCGATATCGAGAACTTGCTTGGCGATCCAGTTGGTCTCGCCCGAGTTCGGCGGGATCCGGACGATCGGCGTTACCACCGGTGCGACGCTCCCGCGTTGCACGATAAGTCGCGGGCTCAGGAGACTCAGTAAGCCGTCGCCCAGCACCTTGATGTCATAGGGCCCATGCTCCATCTCGAAGATGCAGCCGTCGAACTGTCCCCCGCTCGACGCCTCCGGATCGCCGGAGATGAACGCCACCTGACCCTCATCTAGCGCTTTGATGATCCCATTCAGTCGCGGCAGTTGGGCCACTATCGTCTCCTTTTCTATTGAGAGAGCGGTTACTCAGCGAGGCATCCTGAACTCTAAAGCCGGATTTGCCCAGCAACAACCCTCCGGGGGGATGAGTCGAACCGCAGTCATCCGCCGCGGCATATACCTAATTCACCCTTTCTCCTGGTTCAGCTTGCGGTCAGCCGGGATGACTCTGCTGCAAACGATACCAAGCCTATGCAACGCGAGCCCTGATACGGGTATAGTCACCGCACGGCGGGCGTTCCTGACAGCGGCCGGGCCGTCCGGCGGCCCAAACGGGCCCTAAGGCCCTTGGTAGGGGAACCAACGCTGTCATAATGAACCGAGGATTCTCGGACTGCTTCCGCCGCTCCCTGCGGCGCGCGGAAGCCGATGGCAGGGAGGCCCGCGTGGGGCTGTTCAGGCACGCTGGCAAGCACGAGACGGCATCCGTTGGCCGCAACTCGGCCGCCGCCGGCGTCGTCGTGCACACGGGCTTGATCAGCAGTACGGCCGACCGCGACTTCGGGGCATGATTGGCGGCGTTGGGGCGGCAGCCGCCAGTCCGCTGCCGCTTCGATCTTGAGCCAGCACCTTCGCCCCGACCTGGCGCGGCGGATCCGCCTCCTGGCGCGTACGGGGTCGTTCTTCGCCGCCGCCCTCTTCCTCGGCCTCGCGATCGAGCGGGGGCCGCCGGTGTCGCCGGAGGGGGAGGGCCTCGAGCGCATTATTCAGTACGTCTTCGTCGGCGTCGGCGTCTTCGCGACGGCGCTCGCCTGGCGCTTCCCGGCCCCAGGCGGGCTGCTCCTCATCATTGCCGGCGCCGTGCTCGGCGTCGCGGCGGCGGGCCGCTTCTCGACCCTGACGGCCCTGGGCGTGGCGCTGCTGTTCATCGTGCCGGGCGTGCTCTTCCTCACGCTCTGGGTCTCGGAGCGCCGCTTCCTCACGCAGGCCCTGGCCGCCGCCTTCGTCGTCGGCCTCCTGGCGCTCGGCGGCCAGCTGGCGACGGCCCAGCACGACGCCGCTTTCGGGGCGCAGCACCCGGCCTCCGAGCTAAAGGCGGCGCCCGTGGACGCGGTGGAGTGGGTCTGGGCCGGCGGCGTTACGAGCACCGGCGCGACGGTGAAGGCGAAGCTCGCCGCGGAAGGCAGCCACGTCCGCCTCGTCGCCAGCACGGCGGCCGACCTCAGCAACCCGATTTCATCCCCGGCGGCGACGGCGGTGGCGGGAGGTAGCAGCGTCGCGACGCTGACGCTTAGCGGCCTCGCGGCAAATACGACCTACCACTACGCTGTCGAAGTCGACGGCGAGCTCGACGCCGGCCGCGGCCGCTTCCGCACCTTCCCCGAGGGACCGGCCTCCTTCACGTTCGCCGTCGGCGCCTGCGCCCGCAGCGGCTCGAACGGCGCCGTCTTCGACACGATCCGTGAGAGCGAGCCGATCCTCTACCTCAGCGCTGGCGACTTCCACTACGAGAACATCGACCGCAACGACCGCGACGCCTTTCGCGACGCTTACGACCGCCAGTTGAGCCAGCCGGCACAGGCGGCACTGTACGCGAGCACCGCTTTCGCCTACACGTGGGACGACCACGACTACGGCCCGAACAACTCGGACGGCACGGCCGCCGGCCGGGAGGCGGCCCGCCTCACTTACCGCGAGTACGTCCCCCATTACGACCTTCCCGGCGGCGGCGGCGACGCGGCGATCTACCAGGCCTTCAGCGTCGGCAGCGTCCGCTTCATCCTCCTCGACACGCGCTCGGAGCGAGGCATCGCCGGCGCCGACAGCCTGCTCGGCCCGCGCCAGCTGGCCTGGCTAAAGACGGAGCTCGCGGCCGCCGCGGAGAGCCACGCCCTCGTCGTGATCGTTAGCTCCGTTCCCTGGATCGCCGACGCCTCGCCCTCGCGCGACGACTGGGGCGGCTACGCGGCGGAGCGGCAGGAGATCAGCGACTTCGTCGCCGGCCGTGGCATCGATAACCTCCTCCTGCTCGCCGGCGACGCCCACATGCTCGCGATCGACGACGGCACGAACAGCGATTACGCTGCAGAGGGCGACGCCGGCTTCCCGGTTTTCCACGCCGCCGCCCTCGACCGGCCCGGCTCCGAAAAGGGCGGGCCCTATAGCGAGGGAGCGTTCCCGGGAGCCGGCCAGTTCGGCCTCATCAGCGTCGCCGACGACGGCCTCAACCCGGTGCGCGTCGACCTCAGCGGCCGCGACTGGACCGGCAGGGAGATCGTTGCCTACTCGTTCACGCTGCCGCAGCCGGCGCCGTAAGCCTTGGACGCTCCGCCTCGGACGACCAGGATCGCGACAGTCGGCGCAACCTACCGTTTACTATTGCCGGTGTCGCATTCCTTACGGCGCCCGCGTCCTACCGGCCGTTGAGCGCAACGTCTTGCCGTTACGCCACTCCCTGCCCGATCTCACCAACAAAACTGCCGTCATGCGACCGCCGGATGACGTAAGCTTAGCCCCGAGGAGATAGCGTGCTTTCGACAATTATCCGCGATCGACTGACCCAAAGAGCTCGCGTGCTGCGCGTGCGCTGGCACACCGACGGTGACGCGCTGCTCAAGAACGGCAAGTACCTGGATTTCACGGATGGCCTCCTGCGCCTGATGCGCCAGCTGGACGCGATCAGCTCAGCGATCACGAACTTGCCCCAGTCCGAATCCGGCTCCACAGATCGGCAAGGTGCGGCTACGAACGTGGCAACCCGAGGGAGGGGAACCGGAAGGCCAGCGCGAGGCCCCACGAACAACCTCGCCTGACCGGTTGACTGCCGCGGT
Source organism: Dehalococcoidia bacterium (assembly GCA_963664765.2). GTDB lineage: Bacteria > Chloroflexota > Dehalococcoidia > DSTF01 > WHTK01 > WHTK01. The sequence continues at coordinate 1,168,064 of CAXXWO010000006.1, forward strand.
CAGCGTTATCGAAGTCGACGCGCCCAAGGCCGGGGCGCAGTCGTACGGCCTCACGAGGGGCAGGTCGACGAGAGCGACCGCAGAGCCGCTGCCGCGAGTGTCACCTCGGACGATGTGTACACGCGGCTCTCTGCCACGGCGTCGGTCGCGCCCAAGGGCTAGCTTGAGCCAGCCTTATCATTCCTAACTCCAGATGAGCACACCGAGCAAAGGTCACGCCGGTCCGGCCGGCCCACACGACAGCCTCAACGCCGTCTACGACAAGTGGATGGTGCATCCGCTGCACGCCGCCTTTTACGGCCACAGCGATTACTACAATTACGGCTTCACGCAGCCCGAGACGCGGACGCAGCGCGAGGCCTCCGAGAACCTCGTCACGCGGCTCCTCGACTCCCTGCCCGACAAGACGGGCACGATCCTCGACGTGGCCTGCGGCCTAGGCGCCTCAACGCGACGCCTGCTCGACTACTACGATCCCGCCGCCATCACGGCGACGAACATCTCCGACCTGCAGCTCGAGCGGGCGCGCGAGAACGCTCCCGGCGTGCGCTTCCTGAACATGGACGCCGCCCACCTCGACTTCGCCGACGCCTCCTTCGACAACCTGCTGTGCGTCGAGTCCGCCTTCCACTTCAAGACCCGCGAGCAGTTCCTCCGCGAGGCGTTGCGCGTGCTGAAGCCCGGCGGCTGGCTGGCGCTATCGGACATCCTCGGCTGGACGAGCAAGGATAAGCAGGCGAACCGCCTCAAAGGGCCGACCGCGTATCGGGACCTGCTCACGCTCGTCGGTTTCGCGAACCCGCGCGTCGTCGATGCCACGCGAGAGTGTACGCGCGCTTGCGGCCAGCGGCTACGCCGCTGGCCGGTCGAGGAGCTTCGCGCCGGCCGGTTCAATCCCACGCAGTTCGTCCGCGCCTGGGTCGGTGCACAGGCATACGCCACGTATATGCGCCTGGGCCAGCGGTACTACCTTCTGGTTGCGGCCCAGAAACCGGCTTGATTCCACTTCTCAAAGAGGTACCAGGACCGACGCGGGCCCAACGGGCTCACATCATGCGGCTGCGTCTACGCCGGCAGCTCCTTCTTGGCAACGAATGCCTCCAGCGCTCGCCGACTGCGTAGCGGCTTCGCCATGCGATGGAAGAAGCCGAGCACCTCGACGTAGCTCGCTACCAGGCCGGTCTCGTGGTAGTCCAACGCACGCTCGTCGCAGAACTCTCGCACGATCCGACGCGCCCGCGACAGCTGGTTGCGCGGGATCGTCGGAAAGAGATGATGCTCGATCTGGTAGTTGAGGCCGCCGTAAAGAAAATCGATCGCCGGGTTGGGGCGGATATTACGACTCGACAGCACCTGGTGCTCGAGAAACGTCTTACCGTCGCCGGCAGTCGGCACCAGCATTCCCTTGTGGTTGGGGGCGAAGATCGACCCCATGTAGAAGCCAGCGATAAGCTGATGCACGAAGATGAACGGCAAGGCCTGACCAACCGGCATCGCCAGGAGAATTAGCGTTAGGTAGACGACGATGTGCGTGCCGAGCCCCAACGCCTCCACGACGGGATACTTCGCCCCTCCCGACCTGATGTAGGCAATGCTCACGATGCGCACGCCCACGCCTTCGAGGCAGAGCAGCGGCAGAAAGTAGAACGCCTGGAAGCGCACGAAGAAGCGCAGAAGGCCGGTCTTGGCGAGCGCCTGCTCCTCCGAGAACGCCAGCACCGGCAACGCCGTGTTCGGGTCGAGGTCGAGGTCGTTGGGGTGGGCGTGGTGCCGGTTGTGTGTGTCGAACCACCAGGTGCGGCTGGCGCCGATGAGAAAGCCCGCGGCCAGCATGGCAAAGTCGTTGTTGCGGGGCTGCGCGAAGACCTCACGGTGGCCGGCGTCGTGGATGACAAAGGCAAATTGGAGGAAGGCAGCGGCGAGCAGCACCGCGTCCAGGAGCTTGAGCCAGAACGGCTCGATAACGAAGAGCAGCCCGACGGCGAGGGCGAGCAATCCGAAGGCGACCGCTGCGTGGCAGATGTAGAAAAAATACTGTCGTCGGAAAACGCCTGCCTGAGTCAGCCTTCTTCGCAGTTTCGCATAATCGCTATCGGAAATAATGGGTTGCGCCTCCTGGCGTGCCGGCCTCTGACGTCAGGACCGACGAAATAAACGAGTGCGTTACGTTTATCAATCTATCAATCTATCAATCTGATCATATCACTGATCATACCATCTGCATTGGACACTCATTCAACCCCCAAAGTCTATATCGCGCGCGAAATCGATGGAGTTCGACGCAGAGACGCGCGCAAGGACGACTGCTGTCCGCCTCGCTCAGCCCTCAGGCCGCACAGCTGGCGTATTCGTCTGAACCTGACTGGCGTCGTATAGGCCGTAATCATCTTGACTTACAATGGCTAGCGGGAGAAATTGAAAGCGCACTTAGGTTGCCATACGCCAAAGCCACTTCATGATCGGTGGGAGTGGGCACTGATCGACACCCATGCGACGTCAGGGCTTTGGAGACTGCCGGGCTCGACGTCGAAACGACCGATTATGAGCAAGAGAGGTCCATGAATATGCCGCCAGCCTTCACCCTACCGCCGGAGACCACCCGGAAGCTCGATGCCCTGGTCGATCAGATCGAAGCGAAGCCGGGCGAGTTCTTCGACCCGACCGATCTGCCCGAGCGTCAGTCGGAGTTCGACGTCAAGAGCCTCGTCGGCAGCCTTCCGCCGGGCCTCAGCGAGGACGACCTCGTCGGCATCCTCAAGCTCGCGTTTCTGACGGAGTGCGCCACGGAGAGCTATGCCAGAGCGATCGGCTCTCGGGCGGAGGCCGCCGACGCCACCTGGCTTTCACGCTTCAACGCCCATGTCTGGACGCCGGACGAGCTCACCCATCACACGCCCTACAAGTACATCCTCATGAGCCTGGGCTTCGCGGAGGCAGAGCTGGACCGGGAGGTGCGCGAGACACGGGAAAGGGACTACGAGCACAGCGGCGGCGAGACGCCGGTCCACATCACGACCTTCGGCATGGTCCAGGAGTACCTCACCGATAGGTGGCATGGCCTGATTGCCCAGCTGCTGCGGCCGGCATCGCCGGCGGCGTATCAGGCAATTACCCTGATCAAGCGGCGCGAGACTCTCCATACGATCTGGTACCGAGACATGGCGGCGCTCCAGGTAGAGGGCAACCCCCGTTTCGTCGATTACGTCAGCGAGGAGCTGATGCGGTTTCGGATGCCGGGCAGCAGCGTTGTGCCGGAGCTACAGGCGCAGACGCAGGCCTGGCTGGAGCCGCTCGGCGCCGACTTCGAGCACATGATCAAAGACATCCTCCGGCTCGCATACGAGACCCTGGGTAACACGCGGCTCGCAGGCCAAATGGTGCTTGGCTTCGCCGCCGCCAAGGGCTATTCGCTCGGTCCATTCACCGTGCGGCAGCTCCAAGCGGCGATCGACCGGCTCGGCGGTCCCGGCTACGGCCTCCTGGGCGAGGCGATGCTCGAAAAAGCCGGCCTGTCGTACATATTCGAGACGGAGCAGTCCGGCGTCGCGACCAATCCCGGCACCGCCGTCTACCTGAGGCTCCGCGGCGCCCTGCGCTCCTGGATCGGCGAACAGCTCGCCCTCCGCACCGAGCTGGGCTAAGCTCCTCGGCCGCTGGAGCCCCGTGTCGGCCGGGACCGATAGACAGGCGGCCATCGACGCCGGACTTCCCCGCGTCTGCCGCTGCCGGCCGATTCTTTGGTAGGCCGCGCTGAGAAGAGAGCTTGGCCGGGGACGCCGGCCGGCGTCTTCGCAGCACCGCATCGAAGAGCTGGCGCAGCTAGGCCCTCACTACGCGATTCTGGAAGGGAGGATCTCCAATGCGAGCTGTGACCTTTGGCCGGTTTGGTGGGCCCGAAGTCCTTGAAGTCTTGGACTCGGCCGAGCCGGAGCCGGGGCCGGGCCAGGTCCGAATTCGAGTAGCCGCGGCAGCGGTCAACCCTACCGACATCGGTTTTCGCTCACGACGGCAGCAGTCTGCTCAAGCGACCAGCGCGGAGCCACCCTACATCCCCGGCATGGACCTAGCCGGCGTGGTGGACGCCGTCGACGCGTCCGTGACCGACTGGCAGCCGGGAGACCGCGTCATGGCAATCGTCTCCCCGAGACGCCCGAGGGCGGCGCCATGGCGGAGTCGGTCCTCGTGCCGGCTGCTTCCATCGCTCGCGCCCCTGAAGGAGCGAGCCTCGAGGCGGCGGCGACCCTGCCGATGAACGGTCTCACCGTACGTCTCGCGCTCGACCTCCTCGCCTTAAAGCCGGGCGATACGCTCGCGGTCACGGCGCTGCCGGGGCGGTGGGCGGCTACGCCGTCGAGCTCGGCGTCGTCGAGGGGCTGCGCGTGATCGCGGTCGCCGCGCCGGCTGACGAGCCCCTGCTCAAGAAGCTCGGGGCAGAAGTCGTCGTGGCCCGCGGCGCCGACGCCGCCCAGCGTATTCGGAGCATCGTTCCGGCGGGGGTCGACGGGCTCATCGACGGGGCTGTTATCGGAGGGCCGATACTGCCTGCAATACGCGATGGCGGTGGCCTCGCGGCCGTGCGCGCTTTCGAGGGAGAGACCGAGCGCGGGATCGTCATCCATTCGGTGCGCGTGACCGAGTACGCCCAGAACCAGGCCGCGCTCGACCGCCTCGGCCAGCTTGCAACGCAGGGAAAGCTGACCTTGCGCGTCGCCGAGACTTTCCCGCCGGAGCGTGTCGCGGAGGCCCACAAGAAGCTCGAGGCCGGCGGCGTCAGAGGGCGCCTCGTCATCGTGTTCTAAGGTCGCCACGAGAACGAGACATCCTGGAATCGAACCGATCGTTGGCACTCGTTGGGCCTGCCTGCCAAGATAACGCAACCAACTCCGCCGCTAGAAGCTGGAGGATTCAGATGAGCCAACTGCCGCGACGCACGCTCGGCCGAACCGGCCAGGAGGTCACGACCCTGGGCTACGGCGCCATGGAGCTCCGAGCGCTTGAGGAAGACGCCGCCGGCAAGATCCTCAACGCGGTCCTCGACGCGGGGATCAACTTCATCGACACCTCTATCGACTACGGCCGCAGCGAAGAGCTGATCGGTAAGCTCATCCCGCACCGGCGCGCCGAGTACTTCCTCGCCACGAAGTGCGGCTGCGTTCCGGGCGGCCGTGAGCACGTCCACACGGCGGCGAATATCCGTGCCGGGGTCGAGAACAGCCTGCGGCTAATGAAGACCGGCCAGCTGGACCTGGTCCAGTTTCATCGCAGCCTCACGCGCGCCGAATTCGAGGAGCAGGGCGCCCTGGCGGAGCTGCAGACGCTGCAGAGAGAGGGCAAGGTCCGTTTCATCGGCGTCTCCGGCACGCTCCCCAACCTCGAGGAGCAAGTAGCCATGGGGGTCTTCGACGCGTTTCAGATCCCCTACTCCGCCCTCCAGCTCGAGCACGAGGCGGCAATCGCCAGCGCGTCGGCGGCTGGTGCCGGCATCATCATCAGGGGCGGTGTCGCTCGCGGCGCGCCGACCGACTGGGACCAGCGGACCTACTACATGGTGCCCTCCGAGACGCTTCGCGATCGCTGGGAGGAGGCGCGCCTCGATGACCTCCTCGATGGCATGAGCCGCATGGAGTTCACGCTCCGCTTCACGCTATCCGATCCAGATCTGGACACGACGATCGTCGGGACGAAGAGCGTTGAGCACCTGAAGGACAATCTCACGGCGGCGGAGAAGGGGCCGTTGGCGGAGAGCGTCCTCCAGGAAGCGCGACGACGCTTGAGCGCAAGCGGAGCTTAGTCCTCTTGCGCGGCGGCGCCTGAGGCGAGGTCGGCTGCCCATCAGCGAACCGCAATCGCGGTGCTCGACGGCCTCGAACGCTCGTTCCTGCCATCGTCGCCAGCACGTAACGTCGTATTATGGAATGCATGGCGACACTCCAGCCCCCGAGAACGCGCGAGGAACGGATCGCAGCGCTGCAGCAGGCGCTCGCGGAGCGGATCGTCGTGCTCGACGGGTCGTGGGGCGTGCTCATCCAGGAGCGCAGGCTCTCCGAGGCCGACTACCGCGGCGAGCGCTTCAAGGACTCCCCCAATGACCTCAAGGGCGATAACGACCTCCTCATCCTCAGCCGCCCCGACCTGATCAGCGGCATCCACCGCGAATACCTCGAGGCCGGTGCCGACATCACCTCGACGAACACGTTTACCTCGACCCGGATCGCCCAGGCCGACTACGGCCTCGAGGACTACGCCTACGAGCTCGATGTCGAAGGCGCACGCCTCGGGCGGGCCGTCGCCGACGAGTTCACGGCCGCCGACCCCTCGCGGCCACGCTGGGTGGCCGGCTCGATCGGACCGACGAACCGCACTGCCTCGATCTCCCCTGACGCGAACGATCCCGCCGCGCGGGGCGTCACGTTCGACGAGCTGCGCGCGGCCTACGGCGAGGCGGCCCGGGGCCTCATTGAGGGCGGCGCCGATCTCCTGCTGGTGGAGACGATCTTCGATACGCTGAACGCGAAAGCGGCGCTGTTCGCCATCGACGAGATCTTCGAGGCGACCGGCGTGAAGCTGCCGATCATCATCTCCGGATCGGTAGTGGACCTCTCCGGCCGCAACCTCTCCGGCCAGACTGTCGAGGCGTTCTGGAACTCGGTGCGCCACGCGAAGCCGCTCGCCGTCGGCCTGAACTGCTCCCTTGGCCCGGCCCAGATGCGCGAGTACATCGCCGACTTCTCGCGCGTCGCGGACGTTGCGGTCTCAGCCTACCCCAACGCCGGCCTGCCGAACGCCTTCGGTGGCTACGACGAGACGCCGGAGCAGATGGCGACGCAGTTCGGCGAGTGGGCACGCGCCGGCCTCGTGAATATCGTCGGTGGCTGCTGCGGCACCACGCCGGAGCACATCCGCCAGATAGCGGCGGCCGTTCACGGGCTGCCGCCCCGATCGATGCCCGAGCTGGGCGAGCCGCGTCTCCGCCTCGCCGGGCTCGAGCCGTTCGCGATCGGGCGATAGGCGGCGGTCGATGAACGGGCCCGTGGACGACACGACCGGCGGCGCGACGGCAGGCTCTGCCTTCGTCAACATCGGCGAGCGCACGAACGTCGCCGGCTCGGCCCGCTTCCGCCGCCTGATCCTCGCCGACGATTACGAGGCGGCGCTCGATGTTGCACGCCAGCAGGTCCAGGCCGGCGCCCAGATCCTCGACGTGAACATGGACGAGGGGATGCTCGATGGCGAGGCGGCGATGACCCGCTTCCTCAATCTCATCGCCGGCGAGCCCGACATCAGCCGCGTGCCGATCATGATCGACTCCTCGAAGTGGTCGGTGATCGAAGCGGGCCTGAAGTGCGTCCAGGGCAAGCCGATCGTGAACTCGATCTCCCTCAAGGAGGGCGAGGAGCCGTTCCTCGAGCACGCACGCGAGCTGCGGCGCTTCGGCGCGGCGGTCGTCGTCATGGCCTTCGACGAGGAGGGACAGGCGGACACGGCGGAGCGCAAGCTGGCGATCTGCGAGCGTTCCTACCGGCTCCTGGTCAACCGCGTCGACTTCCCGGCCGAGGAGATCATTTTCGACCTCAACGTCTTCGCGATCGCGACCGGCATCGAGGAGCACAACGGCTACGCGGTCGCTTACTTCGATGCTGCCCGGCTGATCAAGGCCCGTTTGCCGCGCGTCCATATCTCGGGCGGCGTCTCCAACGTATCGTTCTCGTTCCGCGGCAACGAGCCGGTGCGCGAGGCGATGCACGCGGTGTTCCTCTACCACGCCATCCGCGCCGGCATGGACATGGGCATCGTCAACGCCGGCGCGCTGCCGGTGTACGAGGAGATCGAGCCGGAGCTGCGCGCCCGTGTCGAGGACGTCGTCCTCAACCGGCGCGCCGACGGCACGGAGCGCCTGCTAGAGATCGCCGAGCGCTACCGCGGCGAGGGCCAGCGCGCCGCGGCGCCCAACCTGGAATGGCGCGCCGCGAGTGCGCGCGAGCGGATCACGCACGGCCTTGTGAACGGCATCGACGAGTTCGTTATCGAGGACACGGAGGAGGCGCGGCTCCAGTTCGCCCATCCGCTCGAGGTGATCGAAGGGCCCTTGATGGACGGCATGAACGTCGTCGGCGACCTCTTCGGCACCGGCAAGATGTTCCTGCCTCAGGTCGTCAAGAGCGCGCGCGTGATGAAGAAGGCGGTGGCGCACCTGTTGCCCTACATCGAGGCGCTGAAAGTCGAGGGCGCCAGCCGCTCGAACGGGACGATCGTGCTCGCGACCGTAAAGGGCGACGTGCACGACATCGGCAAGAACATCGTCGGCGTCGTGCTCCAGTGCAACAACTACGAGATCGTCGACCTCGGCGTGATGGTGCCGGCGGCGAAGATCCTCGAGACGGCACGCAGCGTCGGCGCGGACGTCATCGGCCTCTCAGGCTTGATCACGCCGAGCCTCGAGGAGATGGCCTACGTCGCCTCGGAGATGCAGCGCGAGGGGCTCACGACGCCGCTGCTCATCGGCGGCGCTACGACGAGTCGTGTCCATACGGCGGTGAAGATCGCGCCGAATTACGGCGGGCCGCTGGTCTATGTCCAGGACGCCTCGCGCGCGGTCGGCGTCGTCTCGCAGCTGCTCTCCGAAACCCAGTCCGAGCCATTCGTGGCGCAGGTCGGCGCTGACTACGACGAGATCCGCGCCGCCTACCTCCACCGCCAGGATACGGCCCACCGCTACCCGATCGACGCCGCGCGCGCCCACCCGGCACCCGTCGATTGGCTCGGCTACGCGCCGCCGCAACCTCGCGTCCTCGGCCTGACCGCCTTCGCGGACTACCCGCTCGAGGAGCTGATCGACCGGATCGACTGGACGCCGTTCTTCCAGGCGTGGGAGCTGACCGGGTCGTACCCGAAGATCCTCGAGGATGCCCTGGTCGGTGAATCCGCGCGCAGCGTGTTCGCCGACGCCCAAGCGATGCTCAAACGGATCGTCGCGGAGGGCTGGCTGCGCGCTAGCGGTGTCGTCGGCCTCTGGCCCGCGAGCAGCCTCGGCGACGACATCGAGATCTACGCTGACGACACCCGCTCGGCCACCCTCGCCACGGTGCACACGCTGCGCCAGCAGACGAGCCAGGACCGAGGCCGCCCCGAGAACTACGCCCTGGCCGACTTCATCGCGCCGAAGAGCAGCGGCGTCGCCGACTACCTCGGCGGCTTCGCCGTCACCGCCGGCCTCGGCATCGAGGAGCGCGTCGCGGCGTTCGAGGCTGCCCACGACGACTACTCCGCGGTCATGCTCAAGATCCTCGCCGACCGCCTCGCGGAGGCATTCGCGGAGCGGCTGCACGAGCACGTGCGGCGGGAGCTCTGGGGCTACGCGCCCGACGAGGTCCTCGACAACGCTGCGCTCATCGCCGAGCGCTACCAGGGCATCCGTCCCGCTCCGGGCTACCCTGCCTGCCCCGACCACACGGAGAAGGGCACGCTCTTCGAGCTGCTGGGCGCCGAGGCGAAGGCCGGCATCGAGCTGACGGAGTCGTTCGCGATGCTGCCCGGCGCTTCGGTGTGCGGCTTTATCTTCAGCCATCCCGCCGCGCGCTACTTCGGCGTCGGCAAGATCGACCGCGATCAGGTCGAGGACTATGCGCGCCGCAAGGGGATGTCCATCGCGGAGGTCGAGTACTGGCTCGCGCCAAACCTCGGCTACGAGCGGCAGCGCTCGACTGATGCCACCGTGCCTCTCCCTTAAAGCCTGGCCAGGGCGGCTGCCGCCAGCGCCGGGATGCCTAAAATGGAACCCTGCCTGGCGCTCAAGCGGGTCTGCACCTGAGCTCAGGCAAGGAGGCCAGCTCCCGGCCATTCACCGGGTCAGGAGGCGGTCGATAGCTTGGACGAGATATCTCGGCAGGCTAGGGTGGGGCTGGACCGCCGCGAGCGCCGCCACCCTGGCCGCCACCGGCCTGCCCCGCGAACAGGGCGCCGAGCTCCGCCGGCAGCTCGCTGATCGCCGCCGCGGCGAAGCTGCCATCCTCGTTCTCGCTGCCGCTGGCAAGGACGGTCATGCCGACTTCGAGCGCCGCGCTCGGGCCGCTGCCGAGCGTGCGGATGCTCGTCGAGGGCGCGAGCTTGAGCTCGCGGCTCCCGGCCGCGGCTTCGATCGTCACCGATTCGGCGCCGACCGCGGTGATCTGGCCGCCGACGCTGCCGGCACCGAGGAGCGTCGCAGCGCCGCCACGGCCGCCGCCGGCAGGGCGCCCGCCGCCCGCGTTGGCGGTGCCGCCGCCGGCGTTGGCGCCAGCACCGCCGATCCCGAGATAGGACTGCAAGTCTTGGGTGGTGAGGCCTACCTCGACCTCCTTCGGGTCGCCGCGCCCGTAGGCGACGCCGATGCCGAAGGCGAGGCCGAGTCCGAGCCCCAGTGCACCCAGAGCCAACGCAACGCTTCGTAGATTGAGCTTCATCTCGCCTCCGGAGGCCGCCGACGCGGCCGCTTACTCGTAGCGCAGCGCCTGAATCGGGTGCAGGCGCGCTGCGCGCTGCGCCGGGTACAGGCCGAAGAAAATACCGATACCCGCCGAGACGGCAAAGGCGGCGACCACCGAAGTCCAGGACACGACGGTCTGGACGTTCTCGCCGAGGCCACCAATGTTCCTGCCGTTGAGGAACTCGGCGGCGCCCACGCCGACCGCTATCCCGACCAGGCCGCCGAGGATCGTGACCGTCAGTGCCTCAGTCAGGAACTGCATCATGATGTCGCCGCGGCGCGCCCCCACCACTTTGCGGATACCGATCTCCCGCGTCCGCTCCGTCACCGAGACCAGCATGATGTTCATGATCCCAATGCCGCCGACGAGGAGGGAGATGCCGGCGATGCTGCCGAGGAGGAGCGTCATTGTCTGGCTGACCTCGTTGATCGCCGCCTGGATGTCTCCTGGCTCTCGATGACGTAGTCCGGCTCCGCTACCTCGTGTCGATCGAGCAGGAGCGCATCGATGCTCGCCTTGGCGCCGTCGATCTGGTTCTCCTCCGCGACCTGAACCGTGATCTGGCTGACGAGGGTCGTGTTCTGAGCGCCGCGGGACCGCGAAAGCCGCCGCTGAACCAGGCTCAGCGGCAGGAAGATCTGGTCGTCCTGGCTCGCCTCGACGTTGCCGCCTTTCGGCTCGAAGACGCCGACTACCCGGAGATTGAGCACGTTGTTGCCGGCCGCGACGCGGACCTGATCTCCCACGGGGTCCGCCTCGCCGAAGAGCCCCGTCGCCACGTTGCTCCCCAGCACGGCGACCAGCGCCGCCCGGTCGACGTCGTCGACGCTGATGAACTGGCCACCGGCGACCGTGAGGTTGAGCGCCGTGGCGTAGCCCGGATCGACACCGAAGGCGCGCGTGTTCGTGTTGTCGGCGCCGGCGCTCACCTGGAGGAAGGTCCGCACCTCCGGCGCTACTACGGTGATGTTCGGTATGGCCGCGGCGATCGCCTCGGCGTCGCTGACCGTAAGGGTCCGGGCCGAGCCGGCGCCGCCCTGCACGTTGCCGCCCTGGCTCACGGAGCCGGGGCAGACGAAGATCAGGTTAGTCCCCAGGCCCTGGATCCGGTCCGTGACCGCCTTTTGCGAGCCCTGGCCCACCGCCATCAGGGCGATGACGGCGCCGACGCCGATAACGATACCGAGCATCGTCAGGGCGGCGCGCATCTTGTTCGCGATCAGCGCCTCGATGGCTACCTGGATGGAGTCGCCGATGCTCATGCCTGATCCTCCTCGCCGACCGTCGTCAGGATCGGCTGCGGCCTGCCGCCGAGCTCCCTGAGCTCGTCCTCCGCCCAGCGCGGCGCTTCGTTCCGCAGGTCGGCGACGACCTTGCCGTCGCGCATCTGGATGATCCGCTCGGCGTGCTCGGCGATCTCCGGCTCGTGGGTCACGTAGATCACGGTGATGCCCCGGTTGCGGTTGAGCGTCTGGAAGAGGCCGAGGATCTCGAGGCTCGTCCAGCTGTCGAGGTTGCCCGTCGGCTCGTCCGCCAGGACCAGGGAGGGGCTCGTGATCAGCGCCCGCGCGATCGCGACGCGCTGCTGCTCGCCGCCGGAGAGCTCGTTCGGCTTGTGCATCGCCCGCTCGCCGAGGCCTACCGCCGTCAGGGCTTCAAGGGCGAGCGGCAGGCGGTCGCGCACGCCGCGGTAGACCAGCGGCAGCTCCACCTGGCGAATCGCCGTCATGCGGGGCAGGAGGTTGAAGCTCTGGAAGACGAAGCCGATCGCCTGATTGCGGACGATCGCCAGCTCGTCGTCCTCGAGGTCGCCGACGAGCATATCGTCGAGCAGGTAGGAGCCGCTCGAAGGCTGGTCGAGGCAGCCGAGGACGTTCATCAGCGTCGACTTGCCGGAGCCGGAGGTGCCGATGATCGCGACGAACTCGCCGTCCTCGATGGTCAGCGAGACACCGTCGAGTGCCCGTACCTCGTGGTCGCCGGCCTCGTAGACCTTCCACACGTCGGTCAGCTTGATCACGGCGCGCCTCCGAAGCCACCGCCGCCGCCTCTACCGCCGCCACCACCGGCCGGCTGCTGAGTCCGCGTCGCGTCGGTCGTTGCGCTGGAAGCGCCGACCAGGACCTCTGCGCCCTCCTCGAGGCCGTCCAGCACCTGTGTCAGCAGCCCCTCCGTCACGCCGGTCGTGACCGGGCGCACCTCGTCGCCAGCAGCCGTCCGCACGACCACGCTCTGGCTCTGACCCCGGCTCTGCAGCGCCTGCGACGAGACGACGAGAGCGGCTTCGACCCGGCTCGTCGTGATCGTGACGGAGGCGGTCATGCCTGGCGCCGGCAACGGCGCACCGTCCGCAGCGCCCGCCGTGTCGACGGCGAGGGCGACGTCGTAGGAGACGATACCCTGGCTGGTTGACGGCGTTAGGCCGATCGACATAACGGTCGCCCGGTAGGTGGCGTCCGCCAGCGCATCGAAGCTAACTTCCGCCGCCTGCCCGACCGCGAGGTCGCTGATGTCCGACTGATCGACCGTGGCGTCGATGCGGATGAGCTCCGGGTCGAGGAGGATGAAGACGGCCGCGCTCGCGCTCACCTGGGCGCCCACCTCGCTGGCGATCTGGCTGATCTGGCCGCCAAACGGCGCGACAATCGTCGTGTCGTCGAGGTCCTTGCGCGCGTCCTCTACGTTGGCGCGCGCTTGCTCCACCGCGGCCTGAAGCGGCAGATAGACGTCCGGCGCCGCCGGCTCGAACAGCTCGGCGAGGCGTGCCTCCGCCGACCGCAGCGACGCTTGCGCCGACTCGAGGCTGCGTCGCGCCGCTTCGATCTCGCCCGCGCCGGGGCCAAGCAGCGTTTCGAGCTCTCGCTGCTGCGCCTCGAGGAGGCCGAGCTGGGCGCTCTCGATCGAGCGCTCGAGGTTGCCGCCGTCGATCGTGCTCTCCGCCTCGGCCAAGACAGCCTCCTTCGACGCGAGCGCGGTGATCGCGGCGTTATAGGAGGACACGGCAGCGTTATAGTTGCCGGCGGCCCTGTCCAGCGCGGTCAGCGCCGCGTCCGAGATCGGGTCGCATTCGGCGAAGGCGGAGACCGTAACCCCGGAGGCCGTCCTGCCCTGCGACGGCAGGCTCGGCACGCTGACCGAGGGGTCGGGATCGCAGTCGTCGATGGCGTCCTCCAGCTCATCGTGAGCGAAGCGGAGGTCGTCGTGTTCGTCATCGAGCTCGTCTTCGGCCGTGCGGAACGCGTCCTGGGCGGCATCGAGGTCGTTCCGGGCCCTGGTCTGGGCGTCGACGGCGTTCTGAATAGCGTTTTGGGCCGTCAGAATGCCCTGCTGGGCGTTGGCGATGTCGGCCGGCGTCGGCTGCAAGAGGAGGTCGTCGAGGTTGCGCTGGCTGCTCGCGACCTGCGACTGCGCCGAGGCGACGCTCTGCTGGGCCGCGCTCAGCTCGGTCGCCGTCGAACCGCCGAAGACGACGTTCAGCCGCGCCTGGGCGGAGGCGAGAGAGGCCTCGGCGGACTGCACCGCTTGCTTGAACTGGCTGTCCTCGATGCGGGCGAGGGCCTGCCCGGCCTCGCCCGCGTCGCCGAGCTCGACGAGGAACTCCTGGATCTTGCCGCTGCTGCCGAAGGTCAGCGTCACCTGCTGGCCGGACGCGGCCGTGCCGCTGGCGGCGACGGTGCTCGTCAGCGTCGTGCGGAAGGCCGGGATGCCAGCCCGGCGGCGCCGCCGGGCTGGCATCGAGGTCCGTGACCCGGCCGGCGAGGCTAAAGCCGACGTAGATCGCGGCTACGAGGAGCGCTCCGAGCACTGCAATCTCAAACGGCGTCGGCCGGAAGGGCGCGTTGCGGCCCTGGAGAAGGAGTCGCGAGCGATTCCCCGGCGGCTGCGGCGGCTGCTCCATGTGGCTGTCCCCCGCGCAGATCATGGGTCACGAGGTTTGGGGAAGTATCAAACGTCTGTTAAATGGCCTCTAATATAGCTTGGCCATCGCGGAGCCGCCCCTGGAGCACTGCGTCGACGGGCGCGACAAGGCTTTCGAGTATGACGACGACTCCGTGAGGTGGGCAGCGGCTCCCGACGCCGCGGCCCCGGCCTTATCGCACGCTGGTATGAGCTAAGTCTGCCTCGCTGAGACCGAAGTAGTGGCCGATCTCGTGGTAAACGACCTTCCTCACCTTGTCCTCGAGCGTTCCATCGTTCGGGTAGTCACGCACAAGCGGGCCCCAATAGACCGTGATCCGGTCGGGGCTCACGTGATTGTAGCCACTGCCACGACGCGTCAACGGGATCCCTTCGTACAGGCCGTAAAGGCTCCCCGGTCGTATACCCAATCGCTGACCCTCCTCGGCCGTCAGGGTCGCCTCGGTAGAGAACTCGACGTTGTGGACTTTCGTAGCGTATTCCAACGGCAGGGCATCAAGCGCGGCCTGTGCATAAGCCGTGACGCTCGCCTCCGCTACACCAGCTTTACGATCTGATCGACCGCGTATAGAGGGAGCAGAGTCTTCAGGGGAGGTCATGTCACTATTGTATGTGCCTGGCGTGCAAGGTGTTTCGCGACGGGCACCCTTGACCGCCCGAGCCTGGCTGCCGACCCCCCTTACCAGCTCCCGGATCTCTGGTCCTCTAATACGTCTCGTCGATCGCTCTCCTCCGCCACCGAGAGCCAGGCTCGCCGCTGACAGCTCGCCGCGGGTCGCAGCTTCGCCGGCGTCTGCGAGCCCGTCCCTCGTGAGGTCGATCTCCCTCCGCTTCTGACTGAGCCCTTGTCTGTGACCACCGGCTCAGGGAGGTTGCATCGTCGGCGCTCGACCAGCTCGTCCAGGCCTCCAGGACTGACGGCAAGACCGACCGCGCCGGCCCGTCCCATGCAAAGCTCGGGGCCGCCTCGCAGCGCAGTTGGCCAGCTCGATCTGGCGACTTCTGTGATAGCATCTATGCAGGTGAGCTGAAGATATGGGCTCTGTGACCTTAAGTGTTGTTGCAGGCTAATGTCGACAACACTTATCCTAATCTGATGAGCAGGGGGTGAGCTCGAGACAGTGGGCGATCCTCCAGGCCTGCGTGCTCGAGTCGGAGCTCTTCCCGAGCGACAGCTCCCAGTGGTGGATCGACCTCAGGACGCTGCTAACCATTGGCCACTCCCGCAGCGAATGGATCTCGCTCCAGAGAGCGGCGCGGCGACTGAGCGTCACAGGCGGTTGGTACTACAAGAAACGAGAGCTGGAGTACCGGGGAGGGCGGCGCGGCCTCGCTGTGCGCCTGAAGCCGCCGGAACAGGACCGAGAGAAGGCTCTGGAGCTTCACCGACGTCTGGCCGCGCTCTACGGCCGGCGAGCCGGATAGCAAAGCTGCGACCTAAGAATACCTAGGCTAGGCCTCGAAAAACGCCCAGATTTGGCTCTCAGAGGGTCGGTCTTCCACCAATCGGACCCCGTGCATTCCTAAGGAGCCTGGAGGCCGCCCGCCCTGCTTCGTCCAGGCCCGGCGGCTCGTCACTCTGCTTGCCCTGCTCGTCGATGGCGACGCGGCCTTTGGTGCCGTCGACGGTGACCCTGGCGCCATCACGGATACGGACGGTCGCGCCGGCGGCGCCGACCACGGCCGGTATGCCGTACTCCCGCGCCAGGATGGCGCAGTGAGACAGAGCACCGCCGCCCTCGGTGACGACCGCCGCGGCAGTGCCGAAGAGCGGCGTCCAGGCCGGGGTCGTGGCGCGCGTGACGAGGACGTCGCCCAGACGAAGCGCGTGGGCATCGGCCAGCGTCATGATCACGCGGGCGGTGCCAACCGCGACGCCACCGCTGGCAGCGATGCCGCGGACGAACCTCTGATCCACAGCTCGATTAGCGGAAGCACCGATCGTCACCGGCGGCGCAACGTTGCACCAGTACTCGTGCACGGCGCGGCGCTCGGCGACCAGCGCCCGCAAGTCCGATGTCGGGTCGCCAGCGGCGGCTCCCAGGTCTCCGAGACCCAGGAAGAAGACATCGGTCGGGCTTGCGATAGCGCCTCGTTCCACCAAGCGCCGGCCGAGGGCGAGAGCCGGGACCCGGGCCGCGGTAAGCGCTATGTTAGTCGCGTGATCGCGGCTTTCGCGCACGCCGAGGTACGGCTCGGCAGTCGTCAGCAGCTCTCGGAAGTGACCGATGACCCCGGGGGCGCGCAGGCGCTTTTCAAACTCCCGCTGCATCTGCTCTCGGACCCTTATTGCCTTCTCCTGAGCGAGGCGCGGGTCGGTGGCGCCAACGGACTGGAGGACGAGGCCGATCGCGACGCGCGGGTCTTCGAGCCAGGTCGGCTCCGCCAGCTCGCTAAAGCTGCCGTTGCGCTGTCCGTACTGCGCGAGCCAATCGTTGAATCGCGTCAAGAAGCCGCCGCCGCCGTCGACGTCGAGAAGGCCGGCGAGCCCATCGCGATCGGGGCGCTGCCGCAGGCAATCGAAGGCAGCAGCGTTCTCGCCAAGCAGCTGGGCGACCTCCCAGAGGGCAGCGCCGGACTCGAGGCTTAGGGTGGGCGTGCCCTGCAGGAGGTCGGTCACGAAGCTCTCGGCCGCCCTGCCGATGTAGGTCTCACAGAACTCGAGGAGCTTGCCGCGACTGAAGGACACGAGATGGCTGGCGCGGAACATGAGGACCATGTTTTCCTGCAGCAAGCCGGCAATCGAATCGAGACGCTCGACCAGCTCTGAGGGCGTGAGCGAGTCATAATCGAAGCCCGCGATCTCCCGACCCCTCGCCTCGATCTCGAGCCGCCAACCGTGGTCCCAAAGCTCCTCGACTCGCGGTGCCATCGCGGCTACCGTTTCGAGATATGCGGGCGTTCGAGAGCGAGGCCCGCCGCCAGATTTCGTGTACGGGTAGCCGTTCGCCGCCGGCCCCGCCATCGGCGCCGCGGCGGCTGCGCCGAGCGATTCCGCCGCCATCGCCGCGCCGCCCATCCCCCGGCTGAGCTCCCCTGACAGGGGCGTCAACGGGAAGGGAGTGTGCTCGGCGTCCCAGCGCCAGGTCCGTTCCGAGTCAGCGGCGTTGGGCCAGACGACGGGAAACGCCACCTCTTCGCCGGTGTCGCGACGGTGGCCGATGAAGTTCTCCTGGAGCATCCGAGGCCTTTCCGAGCTCACGCGCTGGTCCGATTCTAGGCCTTTCGACGCCGGCCCGGCTCGCGGCCGCCGGCGTGCCGATGACGACGGGGCGGCGGTAAGGACGGCGGTCCCGTCTGAGCTATCCCGGCGCAGACAGCCCGCACGTCAGCAAGCTGCCTCGCGCTATGCTTATCGCCATGCCTATCAAGAGCTCTCGCTCCGCGACGAGGATCTCGCGCGTTCAAGCTCGGCGCGTCCTGCTAGCGGTGCAGGGGCTGATTGGGCCGGCACCGCCCGAGCCGGGAACCGAAGGCATCCTGGCGGCCCTTCGCCGCATGCACAGCCTCCAGATCGACACGATCAGCGTCGTGGCGCGTAGCCCCTATCTGGTTCTCTGGTCGCGGCTGGGCGACTATGAGCCATCGCTGTTGGATGCGCTGCTCGATCGGCAGGCGATCTTCGAGTACTGGTCCCACGCCGCCTGCTTCCTGAGCATCGAAGACTACCCGTTTTACCGCCGGATGATGATCGAGCGGCAGGCCGGCAGCGACTGGCGCAAGGACTGGGCTCAGGCCAATCGCCCCCTGATCGATGGCGTCCTCCAGCGGGTTCGCGATTGCGGTCCGGTGCGGTCCGTCGACTTCGAGCGGACCGACGGTCGCAAGTCGGGAAGCTGGTGGGATTGGAAGGGCGAGAAGATCGCCCTCGAGATGCTCTTGACGCGTGGCGACCTGATGGTCGCCGGCCGGCGCAACTTTCAGCGCCTCTACGACCTCCGCGAGCGCATCCTGCCGGAGTGGGACGATTGCCAAGCGCCGCCCGCCGAGATCGCCCGTCGAGAGCTGCTTCTTCGCGCTGTTCGCGCGCTGGGCCTAGCGCGGCCCGAGTGGGTAAAGACCTACCTGCAGGACATTCGGCCCTTGAGCCTGGCCGAGACGCGCCGGGGCCTGGCCGCTTTAGCCGACGAAGCGCGAATCGATCGGGTCGAAGTCGAGGGAGGGACGACCCCCGCCTACGTCCATCCCGACAACTTCGCCATGATCGAGCAGCAAGCAGGCGATCTTCAGACGCAAAGCACGACCTTTCTTTCGCCTTTCGATCCGGTCGTCTGGGACCGGCGCCGGACGCTCGACCTTTTTGGCTTCGACTACAAGATCGAGTGCTACACGCCGGCAGCGAGGCGCAGGTACGGCTACTTCACCCTCCCCATCCTCCACGGCGATGCCCTCGTCGGCCGCCTCGATGCCAAAGCGCGTCGCAAGGAAGGCATCTTTGAGGTAAAGGCGCTACACCTCGAGCCCGGCGTGGCGGTCTCGGAGACGCTGGTCGCCGGGCTGCGCGATGCGCTCGCGCGCATGGCGGCCTGGCATAAGACGCCAGAAGTAGTAGTACGGCAGTCCGACCCAGCGCACCTCCGTGAAGCCCTGGCGCTCGGACGAGGCTCAGGCGGCCCCGCTCGGAGAGGCCTCCCTTGAACCAGAAGAACCGCCAGGTGATCGAGGAGTTTCGTGCCACTGGCGGCGTGGTGAACGTCACGCCGCCTCGAGGCCCGATCCTGATCCTTCACTCGAAAGGCGCGAAGACGGGGCGCGAGTGCGTCACGCCACTGATCTACCTGGAGGACGGCGATCGATACGTCGTCTTCGCGTCGAGGGATGGTTCGCGCCGCAATCCGGACTGGTACTACAACCTGGTCGTTCACCCGGATGCATCGGTCGAAGTCGGTACGGAAGCCTTAACCGTCACCGCCACGGTCGCCGAAGGTGACGAGCGGGACCTGCTCTTCTCGCGACAGGCTACCGCCTTCCCGCAATTCGCTTACTACCAGGGAAAGACACAGCGGCGAATCCCGGTCATTACCCTTGAGCGCGACAGCTAATTCGCTGGATGGCTTGCTGACCGCTAGGCCCAAAATGCGGCTCTTCCAGGACGAAGCTACAGTGGCTCTCATGCCGCATGCCGCGCCCCGCGAAAGCCACTGCCCGCCTGATCCTCGCACTCTCGTCCTTGCTTCCGCCTCACCGAGGCGTCAAGAGCTGCTCCGGAGCCTCGGCCTCGAGTTTCAGGTCGATGCGAGCGACGCCTCGGAGGAGATCGATCCCGGCCTCAGCATTAGCGAGGTCGTTACGACGCTGGCGACCCGCAAGGCGCAGGATGTCGCGCCGCGACATCCTGAGGCGCTGATCGTCGCTGCCGACACGCTCGTCGGCCTCGGCACAGCCGTCTTCGGCAAGCCCAGGGACGCCGAGGAGGCGGGCGAAATGCTGCGCCGCCTGAGCGGTCGCAGCCACCGTGTCTATACCGGTCTCGTAGCGCTCGACGCCGCAACGATGGCTCTACAGAGCCGGGTCGTAGAGACGGACGTGCGTTTTCGCGACCTCGATCAAGCTGAGATCGATGCCTACGTACGCACGACGGAGCTGCTCGACAAGGCCGGCGCTTACGGCATCCAGGGCCTCGACGCCGTCTTCGTTGAAGGCATCGTCGGCGACTTCTGGAACGTTGCCGGCCTGCCGCTGGCGGCGCTCAACGACCTGTTGACCAGCACGGGCTGCTGCCTGATCTGCCGGCGACTGCACGACGCGAGCTGGCGGGACAGCTCGATCTGACCGCGCGATGAAGCAGGACGTGATCATCATCGGCGGCGGCGCCGCCGGGCTGATCTGCGCAATCGAGGCGGGAAAGCGCGGCCGCTCCGCCCTCGTCATCGAGAGGGGGGACGCCATTGGCAAGAAGATCCTCATCTCCGGCGGCGGCCGCTGCAACTTCACCAACACCTACACAGCGCCGGAGAGCTACATCTCCAGCAACCCCGACTTCGCCCGCTCCGCCCTCGCCCGGTACACGCCGCAAGACTTCATCTCGCTGGTGGAGTCCCACGGCATCAGCTACCACGAGAAGAAGCTCGGCCAGCTGTTTTGCGACGGCAGCGCCCGAGCCATCGTCGAGATGCTCGCGGCGGAGTGCGCCGCGGCCGGTGTCGAGATTCGGGCGGGCTGCGCAATAAGCGCCGTGCGCGCGTCCGCCGGCTTCGAGGTCGAGACGAGCCAGGGGACGTACGAATCAGACGCGCTCGTCGTCGCCACGGGCGGGCTCTCGATCGCCAAGATCGGCGCGACCGACCTCGGTTATCGCCTGGCGCAGCAGTTCGGTCTCAAGATCGTCGGGCCGCGTCCGGGGCTCGTGCCGCTAACCTTCGCGGGCGACGACCATCAATTCTTCGCCGATCTCAGCGGCGCCTCCCTAGGCGCGGTCGTCAAGCACGGCGACCAGGCGTTTCGGGAGAACATCCTCTTCACCCATCGCGGCCTGAGCGGCCCGGCGATCCTCCAGATCTCGAGCTACTGGTCGCCCGGCGAGACGCTGGAAATCGACCTTCTGCCGGCGAAGCCGGCGCTCGAACCCCTCGCTGCCGACAGCGATGGCCGCGAGCTGTCGACCATTCTCAGCGAGCAGCTGCCGCGGCGGTTTGCCCAGAGCTGGAGCGCCCGCTACGTACCACCGCTGCCCTTTAACCGCTACTCAGCGCGGCAGCGGGCCGACATCGAAGGCCGACTCCATGCCTGGCAGCTCCGTCCGGCGGGCACGGAAGGCTTCGCCAAGGCAGAGGTGACCGTCGGTGGCGTCGACACGAACGAGCTCTCCTCGAAGACCATGGAAGCGCGGCGCCTGCCCGGCCTCTTTTTCATCGGCGAGGTCGTGGACGTCACCGGCTGGCTCGGCGGCTTTAACTTTCAGTGGGCCTGGGCGTCCGGCTACGCCGCCGGTCAGTTCGTCTAGCGACCGGGCAACACGAGCAGCCGTCCTAGGGCATTACGAGGCCGCCGTTTACCAAAATGGTCTGGCCCGTCATGTAGCTCGCTCCCGGGCCGCAGAGGAAACGCACTACGGCCGCCACCTCCTCCGGCTCGCCCTCGCGGCGCAGCGGGATCTGGCTCATGCGGCCGGACGCTTCCGTGACGACCTCGCTGGCGTCGTCGCGAACCCGGCCCGGCGAGACCATGTTCACGCGAATGCCGTACTGCGCGAGGTCGTTCGCGGCCGCCTTCGTGAAGCCGACCATGGCGTGCTTCGCGGCGGTGACGTGCACGCGATTTCCCGACCCTTGCAGGGCGTTGGCGCCGCCAAAGGTGATGATGCTGCCGCCCTTCGTCTCGATCATCGATGGCAGGCATGCTTTGGTATAGATAAAGGCGCTGTCGAGGTCGATGGCGAGTATTCGCCGCCACTCCTCGTAGCTCGTCTCGCTCAGCCGGCCGACCTCACGGACGGCGGCGTTCAGCACGAGGATGTCGATGCGCCCGAACCGCTTGAGGACGGCAGCGACCATCGCTTCGATCTGCGAGCGCTCGCCGATGTCGGCGAGGAAGGCCTCGGCGCTGCCGCCCCGGCTCTCGATCGCCAGAGCCACCGACTTCGCTTCATCGAGTGAGGCGCGCGCGTGCACCGCTATCTTCGCGCCGCCGGCGGCCAGAGAGAGCGCCACGGCTCGACCGATATTGCGCGAGCTCCCCGTTACCAAAGCGACCTTTCCGGCAAACTCGCTGCCCTTCATGTCGGCGAACGCCTCGGTTGTCATCCGTTTCTCCTCAAGCTCCCGGCCAGGTCAAAAGCAGCATGTCGACGCGGTCATTGGCGCTGGCACCGCCTCTGCGGCAGCCGGTCCGTCTTAGGCCAGGCGTGTTACACCGGCGTGCTTGGGCTGCCAGTCGTCGAAGCGTGGCTGGTCCGGTGGCGCCCATTCGCGCAAAGAGATGCCGTAGCCGTTCGGGTCCTTGACCTGGGCCTGCCGCCCCCAGAACGTGCGCGCGTCGTAGGGCTCTCGCACCGGCTCGACGCCCTTGCTCGTGAGGTCGGCCCAGGCCGCGTCCATGTCCGTCACGGCGAGGCCGATCCTCGGCTCGACGTTGCCCTCTTCAGCGGGCAGGGGCCGCCGCGCCTTCGTCAGCTCGAGCAGCACCTCGCCGAGCTCGAGATAGGCGGACGGCGCCGCGCCCTCCGCCAGCGTGTACTTGCGCAGCAGCCGAAAGCCAAGGTTCTTTGTATAGAAGTCGATCGATTCGTCTACGTCGCGGACGGGCAGATAGATGTGGCTAAAGCCAGTGAAGGGATTCATTTGGGGGCCTCCTACTGTTCTCGGCAGGGATTATAGAGGGCTGGCCTGCCTCGAGCGATCGTCGAGAGCCGAGTCAGCTTCGTCATCGGCGCCCTCACTCGATAGATCTCTGGCACTGTATCTTGCCAAGCTCCTGCCAGACGCTTCAAACTCACTCCGACAACGACTTCGCCGGATCGCCCAAGGAGATTGAGATGCCGCTGAGTCCCGAGGATCGCAGCGTTTTGGCCAGGACTTTCCAGGATGTAATGCCAACCATCGAGGCCATGGTCCACATCTACTGCGCCAAGTCAGACGCCCCCGAGCGCTTTGGCATCGGCCTTTACGATGCCACCGACCGGGGTGAGAACTACCTGGCGGGCGGTGACTCGGCGGACCGCGCCATCGCCGAGCACCGAATCGCGGCAGCCGACTGGGGCGATCGCAACTTCATCGACACCGCAAGCCGCAAGGTTCGCGGCGCCCTCAGGCTGGAGCGGAATAGCGGCGACATCTTGCGCGCCGACAGGGAGCTCTTTCGCGATGGCGAGGCCCCGAACCCGGGCGCCTGCTTAAGCGAAGTCGGCGGCAAGCCAATCTGCGTCGCGACCAGCGGCCTGCGCGGCACCGAAGACGAGCCGTTCGCGCTGTTGATCATCGAGCTGATGAAGCGCCTCGTCGCCACACCCTAGCCCGGCTTTCGCCTCGAGGAGCCAGCGTTGTCGCCGCGCCAACCGCACTGACTCGATCGGCCTTCTCGTCCGGGCCTCAGCGGGACTCGAAGCGAAGGGGTGTCGAAGACGCCGCATCGGCGACCCGGATCACCGTGCGGCCCTCGATCAGGTCGAGCAGGGGCCGACCGAGGATCTCGCCCTGCCAGCCGGCGAGCAAGGCCGGCTCGCCACCCTCGCCGCCACGAAGACGCCAACGGATGAACTCCTGGAGGTCGGCCGTCGTGGCGAGCAGAGCCACGTCGACCTGATGCTCCGTCGCCAGGGCGTTCGTCAGGATCGACGCGAGATGAGTGAGGGGCGCAACCTGGGGTGGGTCGTCGTTCCGGTTGATCACGGGCAGCTCCGCCTCGGGGAGCGAAAGGCCGGCCTGAACCGCCGCAGCGATGTCCTCGCCGGAGCGCCGCAGCGCCGCCCGGTCCATGCCCCGGAGCGAGAAGAGGTCCGCCGGCTTCGAGGGGCTGCGACGGGTGATCAGGGCCATCAGGTCGTCACCCATGATCCGGCGGGGCGGCAGGTTGGCTGACCGCGCCTCCAAGTCGCGCCAACGCCAGAGCTCTCGCAGGACGGCGAGCTCACGGCGCGATAACCCCGATGCACCGGAAACGCGGCGCCAGCGCTCTTCGTTCTCGCCGCTGATTACGCGCCCGAGCGTCTCAGCGCACTCGCTGTGCAGCCACGCGGTGCGTTTCAGCATCGCCGCCTTCTCGAGAAGGGACGTGCGGAGCGCCGCCAGATAGAGCACGTCGGCGGCGGCGTACGTGACCTGCCGAGGCGCCAACGGCCGGCGGCTCCAGTCCGTGTACGCCTCGCCACCGTCGATCTTCAGGTTGAGGACGCGCTGCACCAGGTTCGTGTGGCTCAACGGGTAGCCGAAACCGACGAGGCCGGCCGCGATTTGAGGATCGAATACAGTTTCGGGCGGCCGGCCCGCATAACGCAGGCAGAAGAGGATCTCCTGCCGCGCCGCGAGGGCGACTACCTCCCGATCAGGCGCCGTCAGCGCTTCCCAGAATGGCTGCAAATCGAGGCCGACGAGGGGATCGATGATGAAGATGCTGTCGCCGGCCGCGACCTGTATCAGGCAGAGCTTTGGGTCGTAGGTGGCTTCGCCGATGAACTCTGTGTCGAACCCGACGATCGGCGCAGCCTCGACGGCGTGTACGGCTACTCCTAGCTCGCCAGTCGTGGCGACGAAGGCGACGTTGTCGGCCCTAGAAGTCGTCGCCGAAGCCGCCCATGCCGCCCATGCCGCCCATGCCGCCCATGCCGCCCATGCCGCCCATCCCACCACCGCCCATACCGCCACCGCCCATACCGCCACCGCCCATGCCACCCATCTGCTCCATCATGGCGGCCATGTCCGGGTCGCCGGCGTCAAAGCCGGAGTCGGAGCCGCCGAGACCGTTAACGGCAAAGCTGGATATCGCCCGTTTAAGGTCAGTGCTACCGCACTTCTCGCATTTGGCGTTGACCTCTGAGCTGACGGAGCGGACAAAGACGCTAAGCGGAGCCTGACAAGCTTGGCAAGTGAATTCGTAGATAGGCATAGTACCGCCAGTATAGCGTCCCGGGCTTGAATCCCCGAGGGCCCGTCGCATTTCATTGAGCGCGCCGAGGAAAGAGAGCCCAATCGACGAACCAGAGGCGACACATTGACGGCCGGCTACTAAACTTTGACGAGATGAACCGCGACGCCTCTCCCCAGCCCGTGACGCTGAAGAAGAACCTGGCGCGATCGATCCGCCGCGGCCACCCCTGGATATACCGGGATGCCGTGGCCGAGCCCAGAGGCCTGGAGAATGGTGCTCTGGTCGAGGTCCGTACGCGCGACGGGCGAGCGCTAGCGAGAGGCTTCTGGGACGCGGCTTCGCCGATCGCCGTGCGCGTCCTGGAATCGGGCGGACCCGGACATCGATTCGCGGACGCGGAGGCCCTCGTAGCAGGACGGCTACGGGCGGCGCTGGACCGGCGCCTGGCTGTCTTCGACCTGACCCAGACGAACTCGTTTCGCTGGGTGCATGGCGAAGCCGACCTGCTGCCAGGCGTCCACGTCGACTTCTACGCCGACACAGCCGTCATCCGCTTCGACGGCGAAGGCGCGCGCGCCTTTTACGAACCGATCGAGCCGCGACTGCGCCAGGCAGCCGGATCGCGGTTGCCGTTTCGGTCCCTGCTGGACCGGGCCATGAGCAACTCCGACGCGGAGCATGACGAGCGCGAAGCTCTCGAAAACGGCGTGCGGTTCTTCGTCGATCTCGGACACGCTCAAAAGGGTGGGCTCTTCCTCGATCAGCGCGAGAACCGCCGGCTGGTAGCCGAGCGCGCCAAGGGAGCCTCCGTGCTCGACCTCTTTGCCTATACCGGTGGCTTTTCTCTACACGCGGCGGCGGCCGGGGCGCGCAGCACCGATACCGTGGACGTCGCCGGGGCCGCGATCGAGGCGGCGCGCCGCAACTTCGAGCGCAACCACCTCTCGCTGGCCCAGGCCCGGTTTCACGTCTGTGACGCCTTCGCCTTCCTCGCGGCCGCAATCGAGCGGAGAGAGCACTGGGACATCGTTATCTCCGATCCGCCCAGCTTCGCCCACAGCAAGGATGCTTTGCCTGCCGCCCGCCAGGCTTATCGGCGGCTGCACAGGTTAGCGGCGACCGTTACGAGACCTGGCGGCCTGCTCTGCGCCGCGTCCTGCTCGAGCCACATCGGCGAAGACGATTTCTTGACGAGCATCGAAGACGGCGCCCGCTCGGCCGGCTGCAGGTGGCAGCTCGAAGCCTGGCAGGGCGCCGCGTTCGACCACCCCAGCCTGGCCGCGTTCCCGGAGGGCGACTACCTCAAGTTCGCGATCGGCCGCCTGCCTCTCGCCGGTCGCGGTCCGTAACGCGGCTCGGAGCAAACGTGGGTCGCGAGCCTCAGCACTCGACGCCTCTCCGCCAAAGTCGGTAGCCTGGAGTCAGGATTGACCTACGACCACGCCCGGCGGAGGCACGCCTACGGGCTCGGCGCCACCTGCTCGGGCAGCGGCCGGCCCATCGCCGCCGCGCGCGCTGCCTCGATCGCCGTCGCGATGGCGGCGTCCGCTTCGTAGCTCGCGCGCCCCCGCAGATAGGCGTAGGCCTCTGGATGCCAGGGCTCCTTCGGCTCCGACCCCTGGATCAGGGCTTTGGCTGCGGCCACGAGCCGCTGACGCAGCTGGATGATCTGCTGATCGGAGGCGGCGAGGTGCTCGCGGGTTCTGTCGGCGATCGGTCCCCACTGGTTCTCGACGAGGGCGACATCCTGGGTCGGAAACGCTTTGATGCCGGAGTAGGAGAAGGCGCGCTGGGCGACGCGGTCGACGTTGTAGTCGTTGTAGATGTTGTCCTTCAGCCGCCAGGTGCCGGGCATGAGCTCCGGGTAGGAGTAGCCTGAGTGCTTGTAGTCGTCGAGCTCCCTCTCCGGGATCGGGTCATGGCTCCAGCGGAGGCGATCGATCGTCATGCTGGCGTTGTCGATCGGAACGCGGATGTTGATCGAATTCGTGCTCGGCCCTGCGAGACCGATCTGGGAGAAGACGGGCATCATCCAGGCCTGGTTGACGTTGACGTAGCTCTCGCCGCTCGGCTGCCGGCCTCCCGTAATCAGCCAGAAGCCGGCCTCGTTGTCCTCGACGTCGAGCCAGGGTAGCTGGCCGACACGGCGCGAGCCGACGGCGCGCGGGAAGGGCTCATCGGCCGCGGCGCTGCCGCTCAGCGCCCGCAGCTGGTCGTTGTCGGCGCCACGCAGCTCATTGCCTGGGCTGCTGAGGTTGTTGTCCAGAGTGCTGTGGAGGAAGCGGGCGTGCGCCTGGTCGAAGTCGCCCTCCATAGCCTGGAGATAGTTGCATTCGAGCTCGTATCTCGTGACGTAGCGATGCGAGCTCGGCAGGGCAGTCCAGGCGAAGCTCGGGAACGGCGGCTGGCGGTCGCGTGGCCCCATGTAGGCCCAGACGAGGTCGCCCGCCTCGACGATGGCGTAGGACGTGAGCTTGATCTTCTCCTTGAAGGTCTCGCCCTCCGGCGTGTTCGGCAGGTCGACGCAGTTGCCTTCGACGTCGTACTTCCAGCCGTGATAGATGCAGCGCAGGCCGCATTCCTCGTTGCGGCCGAAGAAGAGGGGCGCTCCGCGATGGGCGCAATACGCTTCGATGAGGCCGGCTCTGCCGTCCGAATCGCGAAAGGCGATGAGGTCCTCGCCCATGACACGCAGGCGGATCGGTGCGCCATCCGGGCCGGGAAACTCCGCCGCGAGGGCAACGGGGAGCCAGAAGCGGCGAAAGAGCTCTCCCATGGGAGCGCCACGGTCCGTGTTCGTGATCAGCTCGTTGTCTTCTTCTGATAGCATCGCGCGCTCCTGGGACTGGGACTCGTTCCGAAGCCAATGTAAACGGATCCAGAAGCATGTCAACGTCCTCTCCGGCCGCGGCGACTGGTACGCGCCTCCTTACTGCCTCGACGAGCTAGGCCGCAGCCTACGGATCCGGCGTTGGCGTCGTGAACGCCGCCGAACGCCCCGATCGCACCTTCATGCCGTGCCACTCGATGGCGCGGGCGTCAGCCGTCAGGCCGTTCTCGACGAGGAACGCCCGGATTGCGACAAGCCCGAGGCCGGCGTCGTCGCTGACCTTATCCCAGCCCTCGGCGTCGGGCGGCGCCGCCTCCTCAGACGCCAGCGCCAAGACCTCTTCGTAAGCACTATTGAAGTAGACACCGACCACCACAACCACCTCACCTTCTACTATCGAGCCGGCCCCGCGACCGGCACCTACAATTCAGTGTGCCCCGCGCCAGGGGAAGGCAGTGTGAGCCTCATCACCGCTCCGCCTGTTACCAGCACCGGGAGAGGAAGCTAAACCGAACAGGCGGGAGCGCGAACGGCGCCAGCCCAGAAGCAGGAGCAGCGCAGGGATCCTTGCCCTGCTGGGTAGCATCGCAAATCGCCCGACGCTACCGCTCAAGCGCCGTCCTGGCGTACACTTATGGAAGCTCCCATTTGTTCAGGACGCTGGTACTGCCCAAATGCGGTCTCTCCGGTCGCGTTGGCGGCGAGAGATGCGGGGCTACCGTGTGGCGATGCCACACCGCCGCCAGGCGTCTCCAAGAGACCACGGCGACCAGACCGATCTTGGATATGGGAGACGGATTCATAGATGCCCGACTTTAACGATTTTGGACTCAGCGCCCAGGTGCTTCGCAGCCTGAGCGAGATGGGCTTCGAAGAGCCCACGCCCGTACAGACGCGGGCAATCCCACCACTGCTCGCCGGCAAGGACGTCGTAGCCCAGGCGCTGACCGGCACCGGCAAGACCGCAGCCTACGGCATCCCCCTCGTAGAGCACATCAACCCGGGCTTCAAGCCCATCCAGGCCGTGGTGATGTCACCGACGCGAGAGCTGGCGATCCAGGTCGAAGAGCACCTGAGCCAGCTGGCGCGATACCGCAACCTGCGCTTTCTCGCCATCTACGGCGGCCAGCCGATCGAGCGTCAGCTTCGGGCGTTGAGCCGCGGTGTGCACACGATCGTGGCGACGCCGGGGCGGCTCATGGACCACATGCGCCGCGGCACCGTGAGGCTAGACGACGTGCGCGTCCTGGTCCTGGACGAAGCCGACCAGATGCTCCAGATGGGCTTCCAGGAGGACGTCGAGTACGTCATATCGAAGCTGCCGCAGAAGCGCTTGACGGCGCTGTTCTCGGCGACGATGCCCGAGCCGATCATGAAGATCGTCGATCGCTACATGCACGAGCCGGAGAAGATCCGCCTCAGCCGGCCCCAGGCACTGACCGTGCCGACGGTAAACCAGGTCTTCTTCCAGGTGCCATTTCCGCGCAAGTTTGATGCCCTCTGCAGCGTGCTCGACTCGCGCCAGGCAGAGCGCACACTGGTCTTCTGCGCCACGAAGCGCATGGTCGACGAAGTGGCGGAGCGCCTGCCGATGCGGGGCTACGCGGCGCAGGCGATCCACGGCGACGTGACCCAATCCGGGCGTGAACGGGCGCTGAAGGCGTTCCGGGATGGTCGCACCGACGTGCTAATCGCGACGGACGTCGCCGCGCGCGGGCTGGACATACCGGACGTGAGCCTCGTCGTGAACTTCGATATCCCGCCGGACCCGGAGTACTACGTCCATCGCATCGGGCGAACGGCACGTCTGGGCAGGGCAGGCGAGGCGATCACATTCGTGAACCCGCGGGAGATGCGGGAGCTCAAGATGATCGAGCGGGTGACGGGCGCCGAGATCCGGCGCGGCGAGCTGCCGACGCCGCGTGAAAGCGAAGAGCGCGCGAGCCAGCAGCTGGAGACCAAGCTGCGTGAAGCCCTGGAGGGCACGGCCTGGAAACGCTACCTGGAAATGGTCGACAGCCTTTCCTCCGAGCACGACGCGGCGGAGATCGCCGCGGCGGCGCTGGCGCTGGTGGCGGGACAGCGTGGAGCGCCTCCCAGCCGCAATGGGCACGAGGAGCGAGAGCGCCGCCCGGCGGCGCCGGCCGAATCGCGGGCAGGGGGCGCCGGGCCGCGCACTTACAGCCCGCGACCCTACGGGCACGCGACACGCCAGTCCGGCGATAGGCACTGGACGCCTGGCAAGCCAGCCGCCGCGGGTAAGGGGGGCGGCTACAAAGGCACGCGTCGGTAGGTAGCAACCGAACGGCGCCCTTTCGGAGCCGAGGTTCAGCGCTCGGCCGCTTCAGAACCGGTTGAGTTCGGGTGTATGGTAAAGGGCACGGTCTAGGGCCGGATCGACCTAGCGCCCCGCCTGGCGCTTAAGACTGGGCTTGCTAAGCTAAATGGACGATGCCAAAACACTAGAAAGAAGGTAAAAGGTAATAGGAATGTTTCCAGCTTTGATTTGTAGCGTGCGGGTTGGTGCCTAGTGGCAGGCGGTAACAAGAGCAACAGCCCCAAGGTCAAGAAGCGGAAGTCTCAGGAAAGAGCCGTCGCGGACAAAGCCGCCAAGGATAAGCGAAACAAGCGATCCGAGGGCTGGCCCAACCGACAGGGCAGCTCATCCTGACGCGAGCTCGGCTTGATTCGACGCTGGCCTTCACCGTCAAGGGCCGATATCGGGAGGACTGCAATCGTGGGCGACGAGGGTCCGCGGGGTTCAGCCAGGGTATCTAACGACACCGACGCCGAAAGAGGCCACGTATGAAGCTATCCGGCCGCAAAGCGAACTCCGCGATCTCCTTCGTCGATTCGCCAACCGGCGAGGTTCTGCTCTGCGCCTCGGCGGATGGACAATCCAACCCGTTGCTCGCCTATCACCTCTACGACTGTCACGGCGAGCTCGTCGCCGACGTCTCGGAGCCTACGAGCTACCCGGATGGGCTCACGATCGTCGCTGCGGACGGTGAGGTGTTGCTCTACGTTTCTTCCGAGGTTGACCGGAGCGTCAACTACCGCTTGTATAACCGCGCCGGCTTTCTCACGACCGCCTCCGACGGCAGCCGGACCCAGATATTCGGCTCGCTGCGAATGGATTCGGCCTGAGCCTCGGCCGGCGCCGTACCGGCGCACGGCCTGAGCCGACGGTCGTTGACCGGGTGGCGTGCTCCACGACAACAGTCCGTTAGCGGCTGCGCCAGACTTGGCAGTAGGCCCAGCCCGCGATAGCAGCCGTGTCCTCGTACTTAATCTACTGACAAAAGCCACTAGCGGCCAATGACCTCGATGGCGGCGTCAGTCGCTCGGAGGACGAGCTCCGTCTCGCCCGTACCCAGGCTCCCGACAACGTGGCGGCGCTCGTCCACGCTCCGCGTCAGGGGTAGGTCCACGTCGACGTTGCCGTTTTCGCCTTTCGCGTCGAGCGCGAGGTTGGCCGGGTCGATGAGGACGAAGGAGATGCGGCCGTCCCTCGTCTCGAGCCGGTTTCGGCTGCCGAGGTCCAGCTCGCCGCGAAACGTCAGCCTGCCGTTGCCGATCATGGCGTTGAAGACGCCGCTGACGTCGAGAATCGCTACGCTGCCGTTATCAGATTCGAGATTCAGATCGCCCTCGAAGGCAGCGACCTCGATGCCGCCGTTGCCTGTTCTAACGCTGAACTCGCCCCGCGATTCGATCAGCTTGATCTCGCCGTTCGCCGTTCGCACGGCGCCTGAGGCCTCGAGGCCGCGGAGCTCGATGGCGCCGCTGAGGGTTTCGAGCTCGAGGTTCGTAGCGGCCGGGACGGTGATCGTCAGGTCGGCGCTGCGGTCCACGTTGAAGGCGACGACGTCGCCGAATGAGATACCCGCGAGGCGCACCTCTACCCGGACGGTGTCACCTTCTTGAAAGACCCGATAGGTCACCTTATCCGGGTCCCTGAGGACCGCATCGACGCGAACTTGGCCGGCGGGGCCGCCGACGACTCGAATATCGCCGTGCTGGCTCTCGACCGCGACTCGCGGCCTCTCGCCGACCTCGAAGCTCTCGGTAAGCGTCGCCGTCGGCACCTCGCCGCCGGCGCAGGCTATGCCGAGGAAGAGGGCACATGCACTCAGAGCAATGAGGCCCGGCCGCAGGCGGCGGCCTGCCCAGCCACCCTCAAGCCGCAATCGAAGCGCGAGCGAATCCACGGCGCTAATTGTATCCCTACGCCCTCAGTAGCCATCCTTTTAAAGTTGAGGCGCCCGTCGGCGTGCTGGTCCATTAGGAGCCCGCGAGGCCTGGCTACGCCGGGGCGATGCCGAGCCGGGCCGCCAAGCCTGCCGGCAGATATCGACTGCCCCGTGATGCTAGAGTGATCGCGTAACACACCTGAGGAGCATCTGCCGTAGCCGTCATCGCACTCGAAGCGGTCGCCGTCTCGTTCGGCGCCGTCGATATCTTTCAGGACGTCAGCGCCGAAGCGCAGCGCGGCGATCGCATCGGCCTCGTCGGGCGCAACGGCGCCGGCAAGACCTCGCTGCTGCGCCTGCTCGCCGGCGTCGAGCAGCCCGCCGCGGGCCGCAAGCACGTCGAGCGCGCGGCCAAAGTGACGCTCGTCGAGCAGCTACCGCCGCTCTCGACATCGCGCACGACGGTACGCCAGGAAACGCTCGCGGCGATGAAGCACGTCCTCAATCTGACGACCGAGATGGAGCAGGCCGCCGCGGCCGTGGCCACCGGCGACGAGGCCGCCGCGGCACGTTATGTCCACCTACTCGAACGGCTGGAGAGAGAAGGCGGCTTCAGCTACGAGTCGCAGGCCTCACAGGTGCTCATCGGCCTCGGGTTGCCTCAACTGGAATGGGGGAAGCCGGTCTCCTCCCTCAGTGGCGGTCAGCGCAGCCGCCTCGCCCTGGCGAAAGCGCTGCTCACGGACCCGGACGTGCTTCTCATGGACGAGCCGACAAACCAGCTGGACCTGCGGGGTCTGCAATGGCTGGAGGGCTTCCTCAACCGCTGGCCGGGCGCCGTGATCGTCACCTCGCACGACCGCCACTTCCTCGACGCCGTCGCTACTCGCATCTGGCACCTCGACTTCGGCGGGCTCAAGGCTTACCCGGGCAACTACAGCAAGTTCGACGAGCTCCGCGCCGCCGACATCGTGCGCCAGCAAAAGGAGTTCGAGGCGCAGCGCGGCGTCATCGCCAAGGAAGAGGCGTTCATCCGACGCTACGGCGCCGGCCAGCGCGCTCGCGAAGCCAAGGGGCGTGAGAAGCGCCTCGCCCGCGTCCAGAGGCTGCAGGCGCCGCGGCAGGCGCGGGGCACCAGCCTCAAATTCGCCGCCTCGCGCAGCGGCGACATCGTCCTCGCCGCGAAGGGCCTCGGCGTGGGCTACGGCGACCGCACCGTACTGCACGCCGCCAGCCTCGATCTGGTACGCGGCGAGCGCGTGGCGCTGGTGGGGCCGAACGGCGCCGGCAAGTCGACGCTCCTCAAGACGATCGCCGGCGAGCTGGCGCCGACCCAGGGCAGCCTCCGTCGCGGCGCCGCCGTGAGCATCGGCCACCACTGGCAAGAGGCCGAGAACCTGGACCTCAACGCGACCGTCCTCGAGGACCTCTTGCGTGATAGCAAGCTCGAGACGCAGGCGGCGCGGGACATGCTGGGCCAGTTCCTCTTCAGCGGCCACGACGTCGACAAGAAGGTCTCGATGCTCAGTGGTGGTGAGCGCAGCCGCCTCGCGCTCGCCAAGCTCGTGCTCTCCCAGGGCAACCTCCTCCTCCTCGACGAGCCCACCAACCACCTCGACATCCCCGCCCGCGAAGCGCTGGAAGCCGCCCTCGATGCCTACAAAGGCAGCCTCGTCTTCGCGTCTCACGACCGGCGCCTGATCGCCGGCATCGCCACGCGCCTCTGGGTCATCGAGCAAGGTGAGCTCATCTCGTTCGATGGCACGCTGGAGGAGTACGACGCCGCGAACGCGCCGACAAAGGCGCCGCAGCGAGCGCCTGAAGCGCCGAAAGCTGCGCCGGAGATCAGCAAGAACCGTGAGCGAGAGCGCCGCGAGCGCATCGCAACCCTGGAGCAGGCGATCGAGGCGCAGGAAGCGCAGCTCCTCGAGCTCGGCGCCCAGATCAACGATTCGTCCGGGCGCGGCGACCTCACGGCCGTAAGCGAGCTCGGCGGGCACTACGAAGCGGCGCAGGCCAGGCTCCACCAGCTCATGGAGGAATGGGCGACGCCGACCGACTAGCGATCACTGCCCGGCGCGTGGCGCGCTCGCACCCTGACGTCGACGACGCTTAAACAAGTATCACGGCACTCGACAGCCTCTAGTACAAATGTACGGCTTCGTCTATGATGCGACCGTGAGCCTCGCAGCCGCCCGCCCGTCTGCCTCCCGTAGCGACACCGTCCTCGAAACGGTGCGCCGCTACTGGGGTTACGACAGCCTGAGGCCCTTGCAGGCCGAGGCGATCGACGCCGGCCTCGACCGGCGCGACTCCCTCGTCGTCCTCCCGACCGGTGGTGGCAAATCGCTCTGCTACCAGACGCCGCCCGTCCTCGCGAACCGCACCGATATCGTCGTATCGCCGCTGATCTCCCTGATGAAGGACCAGGTCGACGCCCTGACGAGCTGCGGCTACCCGGCGGCGGCGCTGCACGGCGGCCTCAGCGACGAGGAGCGGCGCCAGATCTGGTCTGCCGCCGTTGCAGGGCGCTATCGCGTCCTCTTCGTCGCCCCCGAGCGAGTCCTGACGCCGTGGTTCCTCACGCTGGCGGAGCGCCTCGACGTCCAGGCCTTCGCGATCGACGAGGCCCACTGCATCAGCCAATGGGGCCACGACTTCCGCCCCGAGTACCGTCGCCTCGCCACCCTCAAGGACCACTTCCCCAACGCGAGCATCCACGCTTATACCGCCACGGCGACACCACGCGTCCGCCAGGACATCATCGAGCAGCTCGGCCTGCGCGACGCCCACGTTCTCGTCGGGCGCTTCGACCGGCCGAACCTCGTCTATCGCGTCCTCCCCCGAAGCAACCTCGACCAGCAGGTCCTCGGGACGATTCGCCGCCACGCCCACGAAGCGGTTATCGTCTACTGCATCAGCCGCGCCGATACGGAGCGCCTCGCGGCCTCCCTGCGCGAGAAGGGGATCAAGGCGGCGCCGTATCACGCCGGACTCGCTCCCGCGCAGCGCACCAAGACTCAGGAAGCCTTCGCCAAAGAGCAGATCGACGTCGTGGTCGCGACCGTCGCCTTCGGCATGGGCATCGACCGCAGCAACGTCCGCTGCGTCATCCACGCCGCGATGCCCAAATCGATCGAGCACTACCAGCAGGAGACGGGTCGCGCCGGCCGGGACGGGCTGGAGGCGGAGTGCGTGCTGCTCTACGCGCCCGGCGACTACCGGCGCTGGGAGACGATCTTCACGAAAGGCGCCGAGGAGGCGGGCGGGGCGCCGGAGCTTCTCCAGTCACAGCTGGGCATCCTCCAGGAAATGCAGCGCTTCTGCGCCGGCAGCGTTTGCCGCCACCGGACGCTCTCGGGATACTTCGGCCAGACATACGAGGGCGATAGCTGCGGCGCCTGCGACGTCTGCCTGGACGAACGAGCCGACCTCGACGACGCCGCCGAGGTCGGGCGGCTCGCGCTCGCCTGCGTCCAGGGCCTCGGCGCCGCCTTCGGCGTCAGCCACGTGATCGACGTTCTCAGGGGCGCCAAGGTCGAGAAAGTGGAGCGCTTCGGCCACAAGTCCCTGCCCGAGTACGGCGCCTTGAAGCAGCACGGCAAGGCTGTCCTACGCGACCTCCTCTTCCAGCTCGTCGACCAGGGCTATCTGACGCGCTCCGATGGCGACCGCCCCGTTGTGCGGCTGACGCCGGCCGCCCAAAGCGTCCTTCTCCGTCGCGAGGAGGTCAGCCTGAAGCAGCCGCTGGCGACGCCGGCGGCGCCGACGGCGGCCGCGGCGGACCTCTGGGAGGGCGTCGACCGCGGCCTCTTCGAGCACCTGCGCGGGCTGCGGCGCTCGATAGCGGAGGAGCGGGGCGTCCCCGCCTTCATCGTTTTCGGCGATGCCACGCTGCGTGACCTCGCGCTGCAGCGACCCGCGAGCCTCGAGGCGCTGCGCAAGGTTCGCGGCGTGGGTGAGCAGAAGCTCGCCGACCTCGGCGCGCGCTTCCTCGACGCGATCGAGCAGTACTCCCAGGCGTAGCGCCCGGGCTCGTTAACCAGACCGGCCCAGCGAGTACAGGAGCTCCTTGCAGCTCGCCTCGTAGGCCTCGTTCAGCTCGCGGACGCCGGCCGTGAACCGCGAGCCGACCACGGTCCGCAGCGGCCGGTGGCCGGCCGGCATCTCGATCAAGGCGCTGATCGCATCGGCGACCTCCTGGGGGTTCGACGTCCCGGCGCCGCCCGAACGCGCCCCGCCCGGCGGGCGGGGCGGTTGCGCTGCCGCGTAGGCGGCTGCAATTTCCAGGCTCGCCGCTTCCGTCCTCTTCTCCATTACGCGCGTCGGAAACGCCCCCGGCTCGAGGATCACGGCATCGACGCCGAGCGGCGCCAGCTCGTAGTGCATCGCCTCCGCCAGCGCCTCCAGCGCGAACTTGCTTGACGCATATGCACCGGACCGCGGGATCGCGATCCGGCCCAGCGTGCTCGTCACGTGGATAATCAGGCCCGAGCGCCGCTGCCGCATCGAGGGGAGCACCGCCTGGTCGACCCGGACCGGCCCGAAGGTGTTGACGTCGTAGATCGCGCGGAGCTGCTCGATCGAGTAGGCCTCGACTGGCCCGGAGGCGGTAATGCCGGCGTTGTTGACGACGACGTCGATCCGGCCGGCGCTAGCGAGGATCGCCGCCACCGCCCCCGCCACGGACACCTCGTCGGCCACGTCGAGCTCGACGACCTCGAGGTCCACGCCCTCGAAGCCCATGGTCTGGCCGGTGTCGGGATCGCGTCCGTCCACTTGAACAGCCCACTCGCGCAGCCCTCGCGCCGCATCCGCGTTGCGCGTCGTCACGCCGCGCATCGAGGCGAAGACCTTGTGACCGGCCCGGGCCAGCGTCTTCGCCGTGAGCTCACCGAAGCCGCTGCTCGTGCCGGTAACGAGGACGTTCAGCGCTGCTGTAGCCACGACCCCTCCTTTGCACGTCAACAGATGCCGACGAACGCCGTCGTGACCATTATGTACGCTGCCGGTGAGCGAGCAGAGTCCTGCCGCGCGACGCGGTGTCTCGAATAGGCTGCGGCTGGTTATACTCTGCAGGCGCCGTGCGCTCATGGCGTTGACCGGCCGCGCCGGCTTCGTTAGAACGTGGCTGCCTGAGGAGAAAGCGATGCGACTTGTGCTGTTCGAGGGGCCGGGCGCTGGCCAGCCGATCCGACTCGGTGTGCTGCGAGACGATGGCGTCCACGACGTCTCCCGCGCGACCGCGGGCCTGGCGGCGATCACGCCGCAGCAGCTCATGCAGGAGGTCATCGACGAGTTTGAGGACCTGCGGGGCGTGATCGCAGAGGTGGCCGACGCCGTGCTCGCCCTGCCCCTGGAGGTCGTGCGGATCCGGCCGCCGCTGCCGCGTCCCGGCAAGATCCTCTGCTGCATCGGCAACTACTGGGAGCACGCGCAGCGCGAGCCCCGTGCCCTCAACATGTTCCTCAAGAACCCGGACGCGGTCATCGGCGACGGCGACACGATCGCGCTGCCGGAGCTCACGGACGCGCCGATCGCGGACGGGCCGGGCCCGTACGTCTTCCAGCACGAGGCCGAGCTCGGCCTCGTGATCAAAGGCCCGGCGCGCAAGGTGACGCAGGCGGACTGGCGCCGCGCCGTGTTCGGCGTCACGGGCGTCGTTGACGTCTCCGCCCGCGCCGAGGCCCGCTCGAGCTGGCGCCAGGGCTCGTGGATGGGCAAGAGCTTCGATACGTTCGCGCCGATCGGGCCCTGCATCACGACGCTGGATGAGATCGGCGACCCCAACAAGCTCCACGTCCAGTTCTGGAACGAAGCCGACCTGCGCCACGACTACGTCACGGACGACATGGAGCACCCCGTGCCGCAGCTAATCGAGTTCGCGACCGGCATTATGACGCTGCACACGGGCGACCTGATCTCCTGCGGCACGAACCACGAGGGCCTCGGGGCGCTCCAAGACGGTGAGACCTGCGTCCTGGAAGTCGAGAAGGTGGGCCGCATGACCCTCCACGTCACCGACCCGCTGAAGCGCACCTGGGAGCGCGGCGTCTACATGGGCCCCAACTCGACGAACCCGGAGGCGGTCCGAAGGGCGCGAGAAGCCGGTAACGCCTAGCTCGTCCCGCGGCGGTGCCTTTCGAGGCGCTCGTGCAGTTCGATGAATGCGTGCTTGAGGCGGCGAAGCCAAGAGCCGCGGGCGGCCTCGATCTCCTTGATGAGCCTCAGCTGTAGCCGCTCCTCGTCACTGATCGGCACTCGCGCCTCTTCCTGGGCAAGGATCCAGCGCTCCTCCATCTCGCGTTGTAACAACAAGAGCTCTGACTCCTTGCCTTCCTCGGCGTTATCTCGCGGCTTCGATCATCTGGCCGCCGTCGCAAGCTGTCAACGCCGCGCCCCGGCCCGATCTGGCGTTAGGAACTCGGCTTGGCGTCTGTGGCGAGCTCGCCACGGGACCGACCGCAGTGCTACTGCAGCGGCGAGTAGGCCGTGGGCTCCATGATCGTGTTGGTCGGGCTTGCTACTAACGAGCCGTCGCGCTCCGTCTCGGCGAATGCCTTGCGGCGCTCTTCGTCCGCCCGAAAGGCGGCCCAGGCGCTCTCATGCTGCGCCAGGTCGTCGGAGGCGAGCATGTAGGTCAGGCGATTCGACGCCGTGTCGACATCCGTCCAGAAGCCGACTACCTTCAAGCCGTACTTCTCGAAGTAGCCGATCGTGATCTTGGCAAAGCGCTCGTTCAGGGCGGGCAGCTTGCCCGGCACCGCGTCGTAAACCCGAAGCTCGTAGATCACAGCTGATTTCCCTCTCCATTCGGCGATTCGGTAAGCCGGCCGTTGCCTCCGATCCTACGCTTGTGCCGTCACGAGGACGAGAGTGCTCGCGCCGGCAGTTAGCGATCGAAATCCGGTCGCTGGCGTCGTCCGCGCATCGAGTGGCCGCTGCGCCTGATCGCCGCGGCGGAACAAACCGGGGCCGGGCGTCGTCCTTCTCGATATCGACCTATCTGGAGGAGGACCCAACAATGAAGCGGCTCAAGATCACGGTGGTAGCCGGCATGGCGATCGCTGTCGTATCACTGCTTGCGAACCCGGCGTTTGCGCTGGCCTGCGCCGGCCTCATCGGCTCGAACGGCGCCGTCAACCTCGGGCGCACGACTACGCTCGCCGCCTACCACGACGGCGTCGAGCACTACGTGACCGCCTTCCAGTTCCTCGGCGGCGGCGAGTTCGGCACACTGATCCCGCTGCCCGGCGTGCCGACCAGCGTCGAGCGCGGCGGCGCCTGGACCTTGCAGCGCCTCGCTCGCGAGACGGCGCCGCCCCAGCTGGCGCGAGAGAGCGCTCTCTTCGCGGCGGACGCCGCCGGCGCGGTGGTCCTGCTCGAGACGCGGATCGACGCGCTCGACCTGACGGTGCTCAAAGGCGGCGCCGCCGACGTCGCCGCCTGGGCTGAGGTGCACGGCTTCCGGCTATCGCCCGACGCTCCCGAGGTCCTCGACTTCTACGCCCAGCGCAGCCCGATCTTCCTCGCCGCCGTCTTCGACGGCGACGCGGCCCTGGAGCGCGGCCAGCAGCTGGGCGACGGCACGCCCGTTCACCTGACGATCCCGACCGACAACCCGTGGGTGCCGCTCCGCATCCTCGCACTCGGCAAGCAGGCGACGGACCGCGTCAACGCGGACGTCTTCCTCCTCACCGACGAGGCCCCCGCTCTGCTACCGCTACCCCACGCCGGCCTCTCGCTAACTCACAGCGACGCGGCGACGACCTCCCTGCTCGACGACCTCCGCTCGGACGACGGTATGGGCTGGGTGCCGACGTCGGCCTGGCTGACCAAGCTCAGCATCGACACCGTCGCGTCCGACCTGCGCTTCGACCTCGCCGTGGACACCAGCGGCAAGGGCGAGCCGTCGCCGGTGGCTGCCGGCCTCGACCCCGCGGCCGCAGTGCTTCTCACTCATGGCGACAGCGACCGCGACGACCTTCTCATCGCCGTCGGCGCCGTTGCCGTGGCGCTGGCGATCGCGCTGGTCGTGTGGGAGCGGGCGGAGAGCAGGCGCCGATCATGACGCGGCCCGCAAAGCTCCTGCTCCTGGCGACCAGCGTCGCCGCCGTGGTGGTCGGCCTGGTGGCGATCGCCGGCGGCGGCTGGCCCTCCCAGGCATCGGAAGGCGCGACGATCACCATACGCTACTCCCGCTTCGAGCCGGCCCTCGTGACGGTGAAGGCGGGCGAGCCGATCTCGATCACGCTGAGCAACGACGACCCGATCGAGCACGAATGGATCGTCGGCGCCGAGGCGGTGCACGAGCGTCACCGCAGCGGCACCGAGCCCTATCACGACCACCTGCCGACCAAGGTCACCGTGCCGGCGCTCTCCTCCCGCACGACGGTCGTCGTGTTCGAGGAGCCGGGCGACTACGCCTTTATCTGCCACCTCCCCGGGCACGAGGCCTACGGCATGCGGGGTACTCTCCGCGTCGAGTAGGCAGGGCCGGGTGACGGTCGGGCCAGGAGGAGCGGGAACCCCTAACCGTCGCCCGGCCCACCGCTCGGCCGACTCTCTTCGGCCAGCACGGCGAGGAGCGCTTCGGTGAGCTTTCGTGGCCGCTTTCGTCGGGGTGAAATCCGTCGGCCCAGGGCTATTCACAGCTGCAGAGTAGTCAGGGGGCGGTCCTTCTGGCGTCCGGATAAACGCCCAACTTCTCTTCGCTTGAGAGGCGCTCAGGTCGGCCTGGCTGGGTGAAACGACGCAAGAAGTGGGCGAGGCAGCCTACTTGGGATCACGCTCCGCTCAGGGTCGTTTCGACCCTACCAGGCGGCGAGGTTGGCGCTCTCGGGACGGCAGCCCAGCCTCAGATCCGGGCTTGAGCCCGCGTAAGAGCGATGATCGGCATTCGAGTCGAAGGAGGCAGAGGCGTCTAGCACACCCGGCGGCGGAGCTGAAGGCCGATCGTCGCGACCGTGAGCACTCCCGGCATCGCCAGGACGACCGGCAGAACGCCGCCGGGGTTGAGGCTGCGCCGAGCATCGACGTGGAGGTGGATCGCCGGGCTCGTGGCCGGCGCGACAGTGGAGGCGACGTCGTAGGCAGCAGGAATCACAGCCAGGTAGACGGCCACGTCGCCGGCGAGGACCGGGTTCACGGTCCAGGATTGCGTAGTCGACGCGCCGGGAGCGATCGATGGCACCGGAAGCGTGCGGTCCGGCGACCAGTCCTCGGGATCGATATAGACGCTGCCGTCGAGGCTGACGAAGTTGAGGTTCGCGACCAGGGCCGGCGTTGCCGCGGCGCCCTCGTTGGCTATCGTCGACGTAAACGAGAAGGACTCTCCCGTCACCGATCTGACCGCGCTCGTGCTGATCGAGACCCTGAGGTCGTCGACGAGGCCTTGCTTCGCGGCGGCCGCGGCGGCGAGGCCGACCCAGAGCAGGCCGCCAAGCGAGGCTGATAGAAGTGTCATTTGGCGAAGCCTCCCTGTAGGCGAAGACGGCCGGCGAGCAAGAGGACGGCGAGCGGGAGCACCACGGCGCCGACCAGGGGCGCGATCAGCCAGTCGGCTTCCTGGCCCCAGGCGTGGTCGGCGACCGTGACCTGCTTGATGAAGTGCGAGCCGGCGGTCATCGGGTTGACGCGCATGATCAGCTCGCCAAGCCAGCCGGCGGTGGCGGCGCAGGGGAGCTGGGTGGGGATGGCGAGGGCGAGGAAGATGAAGAACGTGACCGCCAGGCTGGTGCGGTTCGAGGCCGCGAAGGTGCTCATCAGGAGCCCGAAGGCGCAGAACGTCGCCGCCAGGAGGAAGCCGACGACCATGCCGGAGGCGATCGCGTCGCCGGCTACCTGATCGCCGACCCGGAGGACCCAGACGTAGGGGACAGCGACCGCGGTGACGACGGGCCAGATCGACATCGCAGCCAGGAGCTTGCCGACGGCGATCTGACGATTTGGGATCGGCGTCAGGAGCAGCGTTCGAGGGTGCCGCGCTCGCGCTCGCCGCTGATCGCGTCGGCGGTTACGAGCAGGCTGATCGCCACGCCGAGGGCGAGGGTGACCTGCATGATCAGCGAGACGGTGTCCTTCTGGTCGAGGAGGTTGAGCTCCTGGTTCGTCGCCGCCAGGTAGGTGAGGACGCTGAGCATCAGGCTGGCGGCGATGATCAAGATCGGCGCTCGCGCGGTCAGCCAGAGATCCTTGAGCTCCTGCTCCATCACCACCAGCCAACCCGTCGCGGGCACCTGCTCCGGCGCTTCGGCGCTGCGACCGCCGGCTACAGTCGTCATTAGTCCGCCTCCTCCGTCAAAGCAAGGAAGGCGTCGCTGAGGCGGCCTCCCTCGCGCTCGAGGGCGAGGATCGGCACGCCGGCGTCGACCAGGCTCCGGATCGCGCCGTTGACGCCTTCGTCCTTGTGTTGCTGAAGCCAGTCGGCGCCGAAATCGGCCGTTAGCCAGCCCGTTTCGTGATCGACCGCCGTCACCCGCTCGACGCCTTGCATCTGGATGAGCGCCGCTCTCGCCTCCGCCTCCGCCGCGACGTCCACCCGCACTCGAAGCGCCTTCGGCGCGGCCCGACGCTTGATCTCGGCGACCGTGCCGTCGGCGATGACCGAGCCGCGATTGAGAATGAGGACGCGGGAGCAGACCTCCTCCACCTCGTCGAGGAAATGGGTGCTGAGGATGACCGTCGCCTCGCCCTGGGCCGCGAGCGCGGCGATCATCTGGAGCATCTGGCGCTGCCCGGCGGGGTCTAGGCCGAGGGTCGGCTCGTCGAGGAAGATGACGCGTGGCCGGTTGACGAGGGCGCGGGCGACGCCGAGCCGCTGGCGCATGCCACGGCTGTAAACGCCGATCCGGGAGCTGCCTCGGTCGCGGAGGCTCACCTCTCCGGGCAGCTCCTGCGCGACGTCTTTCGCCGCCGCCGCGCCGTAGCCGAAGAGGCGGGCGTAGAAGCGCAGGTACTCCTCGCCCGTCCAGTGTTGCGGGTAGCCGGCGCTCTCCGGCAGCACGCCGATCGCCCGCCGGATCTCGATCTGGTCTGTGTGGGGACGGCCGGCGATCCAGAATCGCCCCGCCGTCGGCGCCAGGATGGTCGTCAGCACGCGGATCGTCGTCGTCTTGCCGGCGCCGTTGGGGCCGAGCAGGCCGACGACCTGTCCCGGTTGTGCCTCGAACGTCCAGGTCGTGCACCGCCTGAAACGACCCGAAAGACCGGGAGATCGCCTCTACTCTTAGACTCGCCTCTGTCAAAACCAGCCTCACGATCCAGGAGCGCTCTCAGGAGGCTACAGGCCGAAGATGAAGCGGTGATGAAAGCGGGTTAGTCCGCTCACGGGTTGCTATCGCCGCTGCCAAACACGCCGCATCCTCGCGACGCTACCACGATATCAAACGCCGCGCATTCAACGCGCCGAGCCGCCCGAAGAGGGCCGGAGTCTGGGCGATAGCCGCCTGCGTACATCCACCCACGCCGGGCGGCGGCAGCGGCGAATGAAGATGGGTGTTGATACGGACGTTATCGATCTGCCACGGCCCTAGCCTCCTGGTAAGGAGGTAAGTCATGTGGAAATTCGATAAGAACGACTCGGAGACGAAAGAGAACATCGACCACGGCCAGGTCGTCGTCCTCACGGCGCGCTGGATCCTGATCTTCGCCGCCTGGGTGCTGACGCTCTGGCAGCCGGAGCCGACCGAAGCCTGGCAGCTGCGGACCGCCATCGTCCTGCTCATGGGCTACTCGGCGGTCAACTTCTTCCTGACAGTGCAGTGGGCCAACCGGAGCGCGAACCTCGCCAATGCCGTCTACGCGACAAGCGTGTTCGACCTCGGTTTGATTACCGTGCTGGTTGCGGTCTTCGGCACGTCGAACATCTACGTCTTCTATCTGCCGGCCCTGCTGGCGATCGCGGTGACCCTGCCGCGGCCGGTCACAGCGCTCTACACGACGGTGGTGATGTCGGCCTACGCGCTCATCGTTCTCGCCCGGGCCGGCAACGGTCTCGACACGAGCGCGTCCCAGGAGCTCTTCGTGCGCGTGATCCTGCTCGCCGCCGTGACGTTCTGCGGCAGCCTCTATCGCGACATCGAGGCCGATCGCCGCGAGGGCAGGGGGCGGATCTTCCAGGTCTTCAAGGACCTGACCTCGCCGGGGTCCGTTGAGTCCGCTGGCCCGGCGGCGCCAGCTCCAGAAGCAGGCGTCGAGCGGACGGCAACGACAAGCGTCTAGTGCATTTGAAAGGAGTAACGCTGGTGCAGAAGCTAGGGAGCCTTAACCAGGAGACCGCCGAGGACATCTTCTTCGGCCAGGCGGTGATTATCTGGGCACGGTGGTTCCTCATCGCCGCGGCAACCACCCTCGTAATGACGAGCTTCGACGACCAGGGCACGTTGATCAAGGGCACCCTGCCGATCGTCGGCCTCATGGCGATGAACTTCTACCTCCACGGTCGCTACCTGATGGAGCGGCCGATTCAGAGGCCGCTGCTCATCGCGACCAGCGTCATGGACCTCTTGATCGTGACGTTACTGGTCGCCTTCTGGCCCCTCCAGGAAGGCGAAACCCGGCTCGATAACCAGTTCTTCCTCTTCTACTACCCGCTGGTGCTGGCCTTCGCCTTCGTGATGCCGCGCAAGATCGAGGCCCTATACACGGTCGCGGCGATCGCCATCTACAGCGTCGTCATCGTCTTCTCGGTCGACATGCTGGTTCAGCCCGCCAACCCGGAGTACTCGGAAGCAGTCGCGCTCCAGGTGAACATCCGCACGATGCTCTTCCGGATGATCGCTCTCGGCGCTGTCGGCGGCCTC
The DNA here is from genome assembly GCA_963664765.2 of Dehalococcoidia bacterium. Taxonomy (GTDB): domain Bacteria; phylum Chloroflexota; class Dehalococcoidia; order DSTF01; family WHTK01; genus WHTK01. The sequence continues at coordinate 1,212,792 of CAXXWO010000006.1, forward strand.
GCCAACTACTACTGGCGGATTCAGCGCGGCGCGCCGGCGCGCCGCGCTAGCCGCCACGAGCTGAGCCCGGTTAGGCAGAGGAATGCGATGAAGATCCTACCCTCCCTGAAGCGGCTGATGAAGGCAGTGCTCGATCCCGAGGTGGACCCGCGCGCTACCTACGCCGGGGCGTTCGAGAAGCATCAGAAGCTGATCGAGCGAGTGCGCACGGCACGTCTGGGCCTCGGTCGCTCGCGAGCAGGCCTCGCGGCCAAGCTCGCGGAGGCGAACGCCGGCTCGCCCTCCGGCGCCGCCAACGGCCCCCTGGAGGAGCAGCTGCGCTGGATCGTCGACGAGGGCATCGCCGCCCTCGAGGCGGAGCTCAAGGAGCTCGACCAGGAGGAACGGGACCTCGCTCTGCTGGAGGAGCGCCTCGCCGCCGAGCAGCGCGTGGTCAGCGCCGGCCGCCAGACCCTGGCGGCGCGGCGTACGGCCGCCGAAGCACGATCGCTCGTGCGGGCGGAGCTCAGCGGCGTCCCGAGGGAGCTGAAGGACTTCGGCGCGATCCTCGCGGGCGTAGAGCGCAAGGCGGACGACGTCGAGGCCAAGGTATCGGCGGCTATGTCCCACCTCGCAGCGATGGTCGCCTTCGCGGCTACGAGAGCGATGGCGAGCCGGCGGCCCGCGACCTCGCCGCCCGCTACGCCTCGGCCGCCCGAGGCGAGGCCGCGGGGGCCCTGAGCACTTTGCTCGTCGACGGCTTCAAGAGCCTGCTTCAGCTCGAGTCCGAGTTCAGGCAGCTAAAGACGGCTCCCGCCAAAGGCGACAACGGCGACCTGCGCACGAGCGCCTATATCGCGGCGCTGGTCGGGGAGACTTACCGACGCGGCCTCAGCGTCCTCGACGACGGCCTCTCGCTGATCCTCGCCATCCACTCGGCCGGCGAGGAGCGCCTCGAGGCGCAGGCCCACGAGACCGAGGCCGAGATCGTGACGCTGGGGGCCGAGGCCGCCGACCAGGAGCGGCTGGGGCTCAAGGAGCGGGCGTTGGCCGCCATCCAGGAGCGGCTCGTGATGCTCAAAGGCCAGCGCCAAAGGGCGACGGAGCTCCTCCATCAGGCCGAGCTCTGCGCCTCCGCCCTGAATCTCACCCGCCTGGAGCTGGCAGGGCTGAAGGCAGAGGACTCTCGCGCGCGCGGCCAGGCGGCGATCGCCTCCCTCCGCAAAGCGACCGAGGAGTCGCAGGCAATTCAGAGAGAGCTGGATCAGCGGCTCGGCGGCTGATCCGGGTTGTATCGATCCGGGCCGCACTGACCCGGGTTCGTAAGGAAAGGAGCGAATCATGGCAGGGAACGAGGACCTGGAGCTACGGCTGGCTAACACAGTCGAAGCGTCGAACGGGAGCGAGGCGATCGAGGTCAGGCGGACGCCGGAGCCGCCGCAGGGCCTGAGCGAGGCGGAGGCCGCTGCCTTGCGGCAGCTGGCGGCCGAGCTTGCCCGCAAGCTGGAGACGGCGAGCGGCAGCGAGGAGCTCGAGGCTGTAGATAGCGTCGCCAACCTCGGCATACAAGCGCAGCGGAGCGCCGCCTCCGAGCTCGATCTGCTACGCTCTCGCGTCGGCGACATGGTGACGAAGGATGGCGCCGGCGGCGCCATCGTCAAGGAGATGACGGACCTGCGGCTGACGCTCTCGAAGATCAGCCCTCAGCCCACGGAGCGCCGTGGCGTTCTCGCGAAGGTGCTCAGCGGCGGGCCGCTAGGACTGCGGTCGTCCGCGGCCCGGGGCTTCCTCGAGCGGATCGCCGTGCGCTACGAGCCCGTCTCGAGGCAGATCGTGATCATCGAGTCGCGCCTGCGCGACGGCAGGGTAGCGCTGGCGCGGGACAACATCGAGCTCCGCAAGCTCTACGAGTCGGTCGAGTCGAAGCACGATGCCGTCCTCCGCAACGTCTACCTCGGCGAGCAGCTCATGCAGGCGCTGGAGAAGCTGGTCGCGGCGGCGGAAGACCCGGTGAAGCACGAGCGGCTGCGGAACACGCTCCATGACGTCTCCTTGCGGGTCCAGGACCTGCGGACCATAGCCGACGTCGACCTCCAATTCTTCGTCAGCATCGACATGACGCGCGAGAACAACACGCGCCTCGGTCAGGCTGTGGAGCGCACGCTCTCCCTGTCGACGAGCGTCGTGACGATCGGCCTCGCGATTCAAGTAGCGCTGTCGCGCCAGAGGCGCGTCATGGAGGCGAACCAGCGCACGCGCGACTTCCTCGGCAGCATGATCGCGGCCAACGCCGCCGTCATCAAGCAGCACACCTCCGAGATCGGCGATGCTTACAACAACCCGGTAATCGCGATCGACAAGCTGACCCAGGCCCATAACGACCTCGTCGAAGCCCTGAACACGGCCGACCGCACCCGCCAGGAAGGCATCGACCGCGCCCGCGACACCGTCGCGACCCTGGGGCAGATGTCGGCGGCGCTGGAGCAGCGCGTGGCGGCGATGCTCGATAGCGGCCGGCGCTCGATCGAAGCGCCGGCCAAGGGGTGAGCGGCCGTGAAGACCTTGGCGCTAGGCGAAGCCGCTATCGGCAGCGTAAGCGGCGGCCTGAACGCGGTTGTTGATGCCGATCTTGGCGTAGATGTTCTCGATATGGCGCTCGACCGTACGCGGGCTGATGACGAGGACGTCGGCGATCTCGCGGTTGCTCCTGCCACCGGCGACGAGGCCGAGGACCTCCCGCTCGCGCGCGCTGAGGCCGTCGTCGACCGGCGCCGCGACCGAGCCGCTCGCTCGCCGCAGCGCCTGCGCGAGGGGCGCGGCCGTCTCGAGCAGCAAGGACTGGATTGCCCCGAGGACGCCGTCCAGGTCGCCGCGGGTCGGCGCCAGGGAGGAGCCTTCGAAGAGCAGCAAGCGCCCTTCGGGCAGCGCGCCGGTGAGCTTGAGGACCGCGGCCATGTCGATGAGCGGGAACTGGCGCGGATGGAGGACGGCCGTCGGCATCGTCAGCTCGGGCAGCAGCTCCGTCACGTCGGCGTCCGCCATGTCGGCGAAAAACTGCTGGACGATCGGCTGAGTCGTGCTCTGGCGCATCAGCTCCGCCAGCTTGTGCGCTGCCTCGCCTCTCTCCCAGCCGACGAAGGCACGGGCGCCCGCCTCCGTGTACAGGTTCCAGTCCTTGTACAGAAGGCTGCGCAGCGCCGTGACCTGGGGCGCCGCGGTGTAATCGGCGAAGTTCGCGTAGGTGCACCAGAGCATGAGGCAGGAGATGCGCTCCGGGTGGCGAGCGGCGAAGGTGATGGCGGCCGGCCCCATGCTGAGGGAGGCGAAAACCGCGAAGCGATCGAGCTCCAGCCGCTCGACTACGGCCTCCATGTCGGCCACCTGGGCCTCGACGCCGTAGTGGTCGGCCTCGCGGTCGGAGAGCCCGGAGCCGCGGCCGTCGTAGCGGACGAGGCGGGAGAACGAGCCCAGCCGCTCGTACCAGACGCTGAGCTCGGAGTCGCGCCACTCGAGCTGCGCGTGGCCCCAGGGGAGCCACGGCAGATGTAGCAGGGTCTCGCCCTCGCCGTGCTCCCAGCAGGCGATCGACAGCCCGTCCGCCGTCTTGACGAATCGAATACGCGGCTCCACGGCGCTATTCTACTCCGCTCCAGCCGCTCTTTTGCCGGCCTCGGCAGTGACTGAATGCGCTCCACCGCGCGCCGGGGTCCGGCGCACGCAAGTGCGCCTAGAAGCCGGCCGCGTAGCCGTCGGCGCGGGTCTCGCTGCCGGCGAGGTAGGCGCCGCTCGGCAGGCGGCGGATGATCTGGCCGCGGCCGAAGGCGGGCCCGAAGAAGCCTTCGCGGATATTGATCTCGTGCCCTTTCGTCCTGAGGCCCGCGACGATCGCCTCGGGGACGCCGGGCTCCAGGTTGAGCTCCTTGCCGCGCAGCCAGCGCCAGCGCGGCGCATCAAGGCTCGCCTGGGGGTTCAGCCCGTAGTCGATCTGGTTGACGACCATCTGGAGGTGGCCCTGGGGCTGCATCGATGTGCCCATGACGCTGAAGGGCCCGACCGCCTCGCCGCCGCGCGTGAGGAAGCCCGGCATCAGCGTGTGGAAGGGCCGCTTGCCGGGCCCGAGGAGGTTCGGGTGGCCCGGCCTGAGCGAGAACCCGCTTCCTCGGTTCTGCAAAGCAACGCCCGTCTCGGGCACGACGATGCCGCTGCCGAAGCCGGAGTAGTTCGACTGGATATACGAGACCATCATGCCGTCCCTGTCGGCGGCGGCGATGTAGACGGTGCCGCCCGGCGGCGGCTCGCCCGGTCCGGGGTCGCGCGCCTCGGGGCCGATCAGCGCCCGGCGGGCGGCGACGTAGTCGGGAGCGAGCAGGCTCGATACGGGCACGGTCATGCTCTTTGGGTCGCCGAGGTAGGCGTAGGCGTCGGCGAAGGCGAGCTTTACCGCCTCGATCTGGCGGTGGTAGCTCTCGACCGTCTCGCGCTCCGGGCCGAGGTCGAGCCCCTCGAGGATGCTAAGTGCCTCCAGGGCGACGGCGCCCTGGCAGTTCGGCGGCAGCTCCCAGACGTCGTAGCCGCGATAGCCGGCACTGATCGGCTCGTCCCAGGTCGAGACGTGGTCCGCGAGGTCCTGCGCGGCGATGTAGCCGCCGGTCCGGGCGGCGAACGCGACCGTGCGCTCCGCGATCTCACCCCGGTAGAAGGACTCGGCGCCGCTCTCGGCGATCGATCGCAGGCTGCGAGCGTGACCGGGGAGGCGCCAGACGTCGCCGGCGCGCGCCCCCCGGCCGCCGGCGGCGAAGGTGTCGAACCAGCCGGCGTACTCGGGACCGACGTTCGTCTCGGCGTAGCGCTGCTGGCTGCCGGCCCAGGCGGCCGCGACCTGTGGGCTGAGCGGAAAGCCCTCCTCCGCGTAAGAGACGGCCGGCTCGAACAGCGATGCGAACGGCAGCCGGCCGAAGCGCTGGTGCAGGTCATGCCAGGCGCGCGGCGTGCCCGGCACGGTGACGGCGAGCCAGCCGCGCGGCGGCAGCTCGCTGAGGCCGAGGCTGCGGCAGACCGCCGGCGTCAGCGCCGCCGGCGCCCGGCCGGAGCCGTTGAGCCCGTGGAGCTTGCTGCCGTCCCAGACGAGGGCGAAGGCATCCGAGCCGATGCCGTTCTGGGTCGGCTCCACAACCGTCAGCGTCGCGGCGGCCGCCAGCGCAGCGTCGACGGCGTTGCCGCCGGCGAGGAGCATGCCCAGGCCAGCCTGAACCGCGAGCGGCGTGCTCGTCGCCACGACGCCACGGGAGGCGAGGAGCGGCATCCGGCGCGACGGGTAGGGGAAGTCAGCCACAGTCAGGTTCAGGGGCGGATCGAGCGGCGAAGTCATGGCGTATCCCTTCCGGGAGAGGCTCTCCGCCGGGCTCTCCAACCGGCTGTCGTCGACCCGCTGGCGGACTTCGCGATAATGTCGCCGCCATCCTCGCTTGTCAATCGCGATGCTATCCTAGGCGTCGCCGCTATGAGCCGTCCGGCGGGCGGCGCCCGCGGCGTTGGCCGGCCGGTTAGCAAGGGGAGTAACGAGAGATGGCAGAGAAGATCCGCGTCAGCATCGTCGGCGCCACCGTATCGCCCAGCGGCAGTCGCTGGGGCGCGAACGCTCACGTGCCGGCGCTGCATGCCCTGTCGGAGTACGAGCTCAAGGCCGTGTGCACCGCCCACGAGGACACGGCCGCCGCCTCGCGTGACGCCTTCGGCGCCGAGCTCGCCTTTCACGACTTCGCCACGATGGTCGCCAACCCGGAGATCGACGTCATCGTCGTCTGCGTCCGGGTGCCGGCGCACCACGACCTCGTCATGGCGGCGCTGCGGGCCGGTAAGGCCGTCTTCTGCGAATGGCCGCTCGGCGCCAACCTCGCCGAGGCGGAGGAGATGGCGGCGCTGGCCCGGGAGCGCGGCCTGCGCACCGCCGTCGGGCTCCAGGCGCGCAGCGACCCGGCGATCCGCTACGCTCGCGAGCTCGTCGCCGACGGCTACATCGGCGAGGTCCTCACCGCTAGCCTCAGCGTTATCGGCCAGGCAACCGTCGAGCGCACGCCCGACCGCATCTGGCAGGGCCAGCGCGTCAACGGCGCCAACCCCCTGACGATCGCCGGCGGCCACGCCATCGACGCGCTCTGCGCCATCCTCGGCGAGTTCACGGACGTCTCCGCCCGCATTGCGACCCGGATCAAGGAGTGGCGCCTTGCCGGCAGCGGCGAGAGCGTCGCCGTCGACGCGCCCGACGCGATCAGCGCCAGCGGCCGCCTCGAGAGCGGCGCAGAGGTCGCCATTCAAGTCGCCACGGTGCCGTCGAGCCCGAGCGGCAACCGCCTGACGATCTACGGCCGCGAGGGGACGCTCGTGCTGACCAGCGGCTCGGCCAACATCGGCCCGAACCAGCTCCACGGCGCCAAGGGGCGGGAGCCGGCGACGGAGATGCCGCCGCCGGACCGGCTCAGCCCGGTGCCGGAAGGGACGCCGGCCGGCCAGGCGCGAAACGTCGCCCAGGCCTACGTCCGCCTCGCCGACTCCCTCGCGGCGGCGGAGCCCTTCGATCCCGACTTCGAGCTCGCGGTCCGGCGCCATCGCCTCCTCGACGCCATGGAGCGCTCCGCCGCCGGCGGCCGCTCGATCTCGCTCCCCTAGGCAGCGGCGCTAACCTGCGAGGTCGATCGGCACCCGCCGGCCCGTGGCCGTCGACTCGCGGACCGCGTTGAGGATCTGCTGACAGCGATAGCCGTCGTAGAAATTCGGCGCCGGCGATGTCCCCTCGCGGATGCCGCGCGCGAACTCCCGGACCAGGAGCCGGAACGGCATCAGACGGTCGTCGCGCTCGTCCGCGAAGGGCTGCAGGCGCTCCGGGATCGGCTGCTCCGCCAGGCCGTCGTCGCCGGCGCGCGCCGCGAGCACCTTGCCGTGTGCGGGCGGGTTCAGGCCGGTCTGCGGCGTCACGATCGTGCCGTCGCTGCCGTAGACCTCAATCGTCGCGCCGGAGCCGAAGCGGGCGCCACGGCTCGCGTTCATCTGTGCGTAGCCGCCGTCGGCAAAATGGAGGGTGAAGAGGAACTTATCGTCGGCGTCCGCCTGGACGATGTTGCCGTCCTGGCTGCGGTCGGGCGCGGAGTTGACGAGCTCGCCGGAGACGCTCTCGACCTCGCCGAACCAGTGGCGCAGACAGTCGATGTAGTGCGGGCCGAGGCTCCAGAGGAAGCCCGCGCCCTGGTCGAGCGAATCACGCGTCGCCGAGTAGGGCGGCGGCCCCTCGATCGCCGCCGCCTCGGCGCTGCGCGACCCCGGGCGGGCACCCATGAGCAGGCGCAGGAGCACGAGGTTGAGACGACCGACGTAACCTTCGTCGATCAGCTCCTTGGCTCGCATCCGCCCGGAGGCGAAGCGGAACTCGTGCGCGATCATCGTCGTCAGGCCCGTGCTGCGCGCCCTCTCCCACATCTCCTTCGCCAGCGCCGCCTCCGTCGTGAACGGCTTCTCGCAGATCACGTGCTTGCCCGCCGCCAGCGCCGCCAGCGCGTGCTCGTGGTGCGGCGCCACCGGCGAGACGATGGCTCACCGCGTCGAGCCCGTCCAGGCGCAGCATCTCGTCCAGGTCGGTGAAAGCGTGCTCGACGCCGAAGCGTTGCACCGCTTCCGCCGCCCGCTCCTGCCGCCGGCTGCAGACCGCGATTACCTCCAGGCCCTCCGACTGAAACGCCGGTACATGGACCGCCGCGCCGAAGTTGACGCCGACAACCCCAATCCGGATCGGCTTGCTTTCCACGTTGCCTCCTTCGCTCTCCCCTGCCGCGATTACTCGGCTGATTATAGACGCCGTGCTCGCTAGATCCTTCCGGCCGCCGACGTACTAGACTGACCCCGACGGCAGGCCGGGCCGAAAGACGAAGAGGAGCGCAGCGTGACCGAAACAACGAGGACAACGCCCGAGCAGGCAGCAGCCGCCTTCCGCCGCATCGCCGAGACGGCGCGCAGCGAGCACGCCCCCCTCTACGAGCAGGTCGCCGCCGGCGTCGCCGCCGACCCCGAGCTGCTCGAGCTCTCGACCCACGCCCGCCCCAGCCAGAGCCTCGTCTATCTCCTCTTCGACGCCGTCCAGTACCTCCTGCTCGGCGGTGCCCGGCACGAGCTCGCACGCTACTACCCGAGCCTTACGGAGGCGTCGCTGGACGCGGCCGACGTCTTCCCCGTCTTTCGCGCCTTCTGCCTCGAGAACGCCGAGACGATCAAGACGCTTGTCGCCAACCACAACAACCAGACGAACGAGGTCGGCCGCCTCGCCGCCCTCCTGCCGGCCCTGAGCGAGGCGGCCCGTCGCGGCGGCGGCAAGCCCCTCGGCATCGTCGAGGTCGGCCCCGCCGCCGGCCTCAACCTCTGCTTCGACCGCTACTACTTCGACTACGGCCGCGTCCAGTGGGGCGACGACGCCTCACCGGTGCGGATCGTCTGCCAACTGGAGGACGCCGCGACGCCGCCACTCAGCCCGGGGCTGCCGGCGGTCGCTTACCGCGTCGGCCTCGACGTCGAGCCGATCGACCTCAGCGACGACGATGCCGCCCGCTGGATGCTCTCCTCGACCTGGCCCGACCACCGCGACCTTCAGCTAATGCAGCGCCGCGCCATCGAGCTGCTCCGCCGCGACCCGCCACGCCTCGTCCTCGGCGACGCTCTCACCGTCGGGCCGCTGCTCGACGCCGTGCCCGCCGACCTCACGCTCTGCGTCTACCAGTCCTTCATGTTCAGCCACCTCTCGGAGGCGGAGCGCGAGCAGTTCCTCGCCATACTTGGCGCCGAAAGCCGCCGTCGCCCCGTCTACTTCGTCTCGATGACCGGCGCCGGCATCGGCGGCGGCTCCCGCCGCGGCCGCGTCGACCTCCTCTCCTGGGTCAACAGCCGTCACGAGAGTGTCCAGCTCGTCGAGGGCCACTCGCACGGCCGCAGTCTGCGCTGGCTCGGCTAGGGCCCGCGAGCGCCGGCCGGGCCGGGCTCTGAGTCGATGACCCCAGCGGCCTCGACTCGGTCGGGGTCCTTTGCCGTCCCGAGCTCGGGATCGCGCAGCTCGCGCCGCTTGAGGCCGATGCCGACGACGAAGAAGGCGCAGGCGCTGGCGCCGACGAGCAGCGCCAGCGGCGGCCCGATCGCCGCTGCCAGGCCGCCGCTGAGCATATAGCCCAGGGGCGTGCCGCCGCCGGCCAGCATGCTGCGGAACGCCTCGACCCTGCCCCGCAGCGAGTCCGGTGAGATCGTCAGGATCGCCGAGTTGCGCGGGATCATCTGGACCGAGTTGGTCGTGCCCAGCAAGCCGGCAGCCACGAGGGTGAGGAGGAACCAGGGCGACAGCGCCAGCAGGACGAGGGCGAAGGAGTAGGCGAGGACGCCGAACAGCGTGTAGAGCCCCTTGTACCTCATGTCGCCGAGGGAGAGGAGGACGGCGGCGCCGATCACGCTGCCGATGCCCGGCGCGGCGCTGAGCAGGCCGTAGCCCTCCGCGCCGACGCCGAGGCGGGTCGCAAAGATCGGCAGCAGAGCCCGGTAGCTGCCGAGGACGGTCGCGCTCGCGTCCAGCGCCAGCAGCGAGATGATCACCGGCTTGCTGCGGACGAAGATCAGGCCGTCGAGGAGGCTGCGCCAGGGGCTCTCGCCGTCAGAAGCCTGCGGTACCGGCGCCCGGATCCAGAGGATCGAGACCATCGCCAGGCCATAGAGCGCCCCGTTGAGCGCGTAGGCCGAGCCGAGGCCGAGCGTGGCGATCGTGACCCCCGCTGCCGCCGGCCCGGCGATCTGGGACACCTGAGAGATCGTCGCGTTCAGGGCAACGGCGTTGACCAGGTTCCCCTTTGGAATCAGCCAGGGGATCAGCGCCGTCCGCGCCGGCTGAGTCAGGGCCGTAAAGGCGCTGTTAAGGACAGTGATCAGGTAGAGGTGCCAGATCTCGACGGCGCCTGTAAAGGTCAGGCTCGCCAGGGCGAGGACGAGGATGGCGTTGGCCACCTGGCCGATCTGGATGAGGCGCACGCGGTCGACGCGGTCGGCGATGACGCCGCCGACCAGCGACAGCGCCATGTGAGGCAGCGCCCGCGCGAGGCCGGTGAGGCCGAGAAGCAGGGCGCTGCCGGTGATCTCGTGGACCTGCCAGAGGATCGACGTCTGCAGGAGCTGGACGCCCAGCGAGGTGAGCAGCAGCGATACGGCGAAGCGCCGGTAGTTGCCGTAGGTCAAGGCGCCGAGCGCCTGACGGAGGCTGGGTCGGCTGGTCATTGGCCTAGATTCTCGCCCTACCTTCGTCCGGGGACAAGCAGGGGCGATCGAGGAGGGCCGCGGCCCCGCGGTATGCCGCGGCCCTGGCGTCGATGCCGACTTGAGGACCGAGAGCGAGTAAGATCGGGGCGGCTATGGGCTTTCGCTTGTTCCACGTAACGTCGGCGACCGGCGCCGCGGCGATCCTCAAAGAAGGCTTCGCGGACGACCGCGGCCGCTACTCGTCCAGCTCGGAGTGGCAGGGTGTCTGGCTGCGGGACGACCCCGGCCTCCGGCCCGACGCGGGCGAGGCCATCCTCGTGGTCGACATCGATCTCGAGGAGTCGGCGCTGATCCACGAGTATGAGTGGATCGGCGAGCGGAAGGCCTATCGCGAGTTCCTCCTGCCCGCGGAGTTGGTCAACAGGCTGGCAGAGGTCCGGCTCGCTCCCGCCTCGGAACCGCCGCCAGCTACCGAGGGCTCAGCGACGAGAAGCGATCACGACACTCGACGGTGATTCATGCATGAATGACGAAAATGGGAGGGCCGGGAAGAGATGGATCTAAGGGAGCTGGGCGATACAGGCGTAATGATCCCGGAGGTCGGCCTCGGCACCTGGAAGTATGGCGGCGGCCCCGAGCCGCTACGGCGCGGCATCGACAGCGGCGCCTTCCTCATCGACACGGCGGAGATCTACGGGTCCGAGCCGACGGTGAGCGAGGCGATCCGGGGTCGGCGCGCCGACGTCTTCGTGGCGACGAAGGTCTCCGGCGAGCACCTTCGCCCCGAACAGGTACGGCGGGCGGCTGACGAGAGCCTCAAGCATCTCGGCATCGAGACCATCGACCTCTACCAGATCCACTGGCCCGACCCGAAGGTGCCGATCGGCGAGACCATGGGAGCGATGGAGGACCTCGTGGACGCGGGCAAGGTCCGCTTCATCGGCGTGAGCAACTTCTCGCGCCGTCAGTTCGAGGCGGCGCAGGCGACCATGACCAGGCACCGGATCGTCGCCAACCAGCTCGAATTTAGCCTTAAGGAGCGGCGCATCGACCAGGACATCGAGACCTTCTACGGGCCGCACCGGATCACGGTCATCGCCTACAGCTCGTTCGCCGAAGGCGAGCTCTTTCGCGGCCGCAGCCTGGGCGTCCTCCAGGACGTCGCCGACGAGGCCGGCAAGACGGCGGCGCAGGTCGCGCTCAACTGGTGCCTGAGCCGGCCCGCGGTGGTCACGATCCCGAAGTCCGACAGAGCGGAGCGGGTCGCAGAGAACTGCGGCGCCTCCGGCTGGCGCTTGACGCCGGAGCAGGTGACGAAGCTCGAAAGCGCCCTCGCCGCGAACGAACGCCACGCCAGCGCTGACGTCGATTGGCAGGAGCAGCCTTGATCAGCGTGAGCCTCCGGCTCGATATGAGTACACCCAGGGTTCGCGATCGCTTAGTGAGGTAGTGAGATGAGCGAAGACAAGGCTGTAATAGTCGTTAGCTCGGACGAGATACCAGGCCGCAGGATCGCGGCCGTTCTTGGGCTCGTCCGCGGCAACTCCGTCCGGGCCCGCAACCTGGCTCGCGACGTTCAGGCGCAGGTGCGGACCGTGTTCGGCGGCAGTGTCGGCGTCTACGCGGAGCTTCTCGAGGAGAGCCGCGAGGAGGCGCTGGCGAAGATGACGGCAGAGGCCCGCGCCCTGGGCGCCGACGGCGTCGTCGCGACCAGGCTCGGCACCTCGCAGGTGATGAGCGGCGCGGCGGAGGTCCTCGCTTACGGCACCGCCGTCAGGCTCGAGTAGCTAACCCACTCCCGCGGTCGCCGGTAGCGCCGAACGGCCGGCTCGGCGAGGGACCGCGCCCGTCTTTTAAACCTCGCCATCCCTGGCGGCGGCCTCCGGCTCCGCGTCGACCCGGATCGTCGGCAAGTAGCGCACCAGCCAGGCCGGCGCCCACCAGTTGGCCCGCCCCATGAGCTCCATCGCCGACGGCACCAGGATCAGCCGGACGACGGTGGCGTCGATGAAGATCGCCGAGGCCAGGGCGAAGCCGACCATCTTGACCGCGCGGTCGTCGTTGAGCATGAAGGCGCCGAAGACGAAGACCATGATCAGCGCCGCGGCCGAGATCACGCGACCCGTCGATGCGAGGCCGTCAGCCACGGCGAGGCCGTTATTCTGGCCGTTCTTGTCGTACTCTTCGCGCACGCGCGTTAGCAAGAACACTTCGTAGTCCATCGAGAGGCCAACGACGATCGCGAAGATGAACATCGGCTCCCAGGCTTCGATCGGGCCCTCCTTGCCGACGCCGATCAGGTTCTCGCCGAAGCCCCACTGGAAGACGACGATCGTGAGCCCGAAGGCGGCGCCGATCGATAGCAGGTTCATGATCACGGCCTTCAGCGGCACGACGACGCTGTGGAAGACGGTGAGCAAGAGGACGAACGAGAGCAGGAGCACGGCGCCGATGAACCAGGGCAGTCGGCTGGAGGTGTAGTCCGCGAAGTCGACGACGAGGGGCGGCAGACCGGTGGTCAGGATCTTGAGATCCGTGTCACGCGCCACCGCCGGGAGGGTCTCGTCGCGCAGGCGATGGACGAGCTTCGTCGTCTCCTGATCCTGCGGCGCCGTGGTCGGGAATGCCTGCACGAGGACGAGGTTCGCCGACTCGATCGGCTGCGGCGGCGAGACCTCTGCCACACCTTCCGCCTGCATCAATGCGGTCTGGAGCGCGGCGAGGCTCGCCGCGTCGCCGCCGCCGTTTTCGGTATCGACGACGAGGAAGATGGGCGCGTTGAACCCCGGCCCGAAGGCGTCCTCGAGCAGGTCGTAGGCCTGACGCGTCGTGTCGGACTCCAGCCGGTTGCCGGCGTCGGAGAAGCCAAGCTGCATCGTGAACACCGGTATCGTGAGGGCGACGAGGAAGGCGGTGCTGGCGACGAACGCCGGCCAGGGGTTGCGCTGGATCACGCGGCTCCACCGGTACCAGAACGAGCGGGCGATGTCTTCCTCGCCCTCGGATACGCGGTAGGGAAGGCCGAGGCGGTCTATGTTGCGCCCGACGAAGCCGAGGAGGGCCGGCAGCAGCGTCAGGGAGGCGAGCATCGTCATCAGCACGGCGGACATCGCGCCGAGGGCGACGCTGCGCATGACGCTTTCTGGGCTCGCTCTCATGCGCGCGCTGGTCGGCTCCGTCGCCGTCCCGCTACCGGGCTTTTAGGGCGCCCGGGGGTCGCTGCCATGGAATGGTCATTCGACGTCGCTCAGGTCATCGTCATATCGTTCGCGGCACTGCTGGTCGCCGATCTTATTTCCGGCGTCGTCCACTGGCTGGAGGACTCTTACGGCAAGGAGGGCTTGCCGGTGCTCGGGCGATTGGTGACGCAGGCGAACGTCATCCACCACTTCGAGCCGCGTCACATGACCTACCACTCGTGGCTCTCCAGCGCTCGCGGGCCGATCTTCGGCGCCGCCATCGCGCTGGTCGTCGCCTACTTCGTCGGCCTGCTGACCTGGCCGGTCGTCCTCGTCGCGGTCATCGCCGCCAACGCGAACGAGATCCACAAGTGGGCCCACCGCTCGAAGACGGAAAACGGCCGCCTGATCACCCTGGTGCAGAGCACGGGCCTCTTCCAGACGCGCGCTCATCACGCCCGCCATCATCAGGGCCTCAAGAACAGCAACTACTGCGGCGTCACTAACTACCTAAACCCGGTGCTGGAGATGCTGCGCTTCTGGCGCCTGCTCGAGAGCACGATCTACCTCGCCACGAGGGTGCAGCCCCGGGAAGACCCTTCGACCACGCCGCAGCGCCTCGCCTACGCGGTGCCGGCGTGCTCCGACGCGGCCTGCCTCTGGCTTAAGCAGCACCAGGCGGCTGAAGCGCCGTCTGATGCGGCTTAAGCCGCCTTCTTTAGGGCGGGTTCGGCGTCAGGAGCGCTGGCGACGGCAAGCTCTACGAGACGGCCGCACTGGAGGCAGCGCCAGTCCTCGTCGGCACTGACCTCGAGATAGGCGTCGCCACCAAAGCGCTTGCAGCTACGCGGGCGCAGTCTCAGTCCAGTTCGCTTCAACATCGTTCCGCCTCCTGCTTGGCTGCTGCCATCTTATACCCCATAGGGGTATCTGTAAACGATGCTACAGCCTGACCCTGGACCGTAATGTGACCCGCATCACCTAGTCGTTACTCTCGCCCGCGCCCGCCACCGCGCTCCCGATCGGTCGGCAGCCTCGCGGGCGCGGAGGCAAGCGTCCTACTGCGGCGCCACGTAAACGCTGGTTTCGGGAAAGGCGGCGACGTAGCTGAACCAGAAGGCGGTGCGCACCGGCAGCGCCGCAAGCCGGCCGCCGGCCAGCGGGCCCGCCGTCGCCTCGCCGCCGACGGTCCAGACGCTGCCAGTCGCCACGTCGACGAAGCCGCCTGGCCCTGCCTCGAAGGTCAGGCGCTCGCCTTCGTGGACGCCGCGATAGGCGGCGCCAACCGGCTCTTGCGCCTGGGAGAGGATGACGATCGGCTCGCCGCCGAGCTCGTCGTTGATCGCGGCATCGCCGAGCGCTGCGATCGGGTAAGCGCGCGCCTCGCCGTCGATCTCGACGCCGAGGACGAGCTCGCCGGCGGGGAGGCGGTCATCTGCCGCCGCCGCCGTCACGGGGAAGGGAAAGGAGCCGCCGTTCAAGAAGGACTCGAGGCCGCGGAAGGCGCTCGACGCGTAGCTGCGCTCGTAGCCGGTATCGCGCGAAAGGACCTGCGTATCGGGATGGAGGGCGAGCCAGCCCGCCTAGGTCGTCGTCACCGAGGGCTTTGCCTCGAGACGGGCGCCGGTCAGGGCGCCGACGATCGCCTCGCCACCGACCTGGAACCAGTACGAGAGCGTCTGGTGGTCGTACATCACGAGGTCTGACTGGTAGAGCGCGCTGGTATTGCCGAAGGTCAGGACCAGGTCCTGCTGGCGCCTGTCGTAGACCACGCCGCTGCGACAGAGGGGACAGTACGTGACGAGGACGGGCTCGCCGCCGAGCTCGTCATTGACGATCTCATGGGCGTTGAGGATCCGCGCTGGAAAGGCGTAGGCAGCACCGTCGGCGGCCTCGTATCCGAGGACGAGGTCTTCCGGCTCGAGCCACGCGGCGCCGTCGGCGGCGCTCTCGTAGAGCGGGCCGGTCAAAGGCGGGATGAGGTCGCGCAGGGCCAGCAGCCGCGACTCGCTAATCTGCGCCAGCGGTATCGAACCGCCGTCGAAGGTATCGAAGTGAACGTCAGCGAGGTCGACGCTGTGCATCGTGACGTCGGTGCCGCCGAGAACGCCGGGCCTGGGCGCAGGCGTAGGCGTGAGCGCTGGCGTCTCGTCGCGCGGCGCCGCAGCGCCGGCGCAGGCGGCGCCGAGCATCACGAGGCCGCTAAGGAGAAGCGCCGCCCGCTTCATGGCGCGGCCCCGGCGGCCGTCGTTGTAGAGATCCGTCGTCCTGTAGAAGTCGCTCCAGGCGAACCAGAAGGCGTAGGTCGCCGGCAGCTGGCGCAGCGTCCGGCCCGCCAACGCGCCGGCGATGGCCTCGCCGGTAAGCGCCGACCAGACGCTGCCTGTCTCGGCGTCGACCAGGCGCAAGCTGCCAGCGGCAGCCGCCGTAAAGCTCAGCCTTCGACCGTCGAGGCTCCGGTCGAAGGCGACGGCCGTGGTGCTGCGAGCGTCGAAGACGACCAGCGTATCGAGGCTGCCAAGCCTGTCGTTGACGACGGCGACGGCGCTGAGCGCGTCGAAGGTGTAGGCCCTGGGCTCGTCATCGATTACGAGGCCGAGGACCAGCGCCTTGCCCGGCAGGCGGTCGTCGGCGCCGGAGCCGGGGATGACGCCACGGTCGTTGCGGTCGTAGTAGCCGGCGTAGCTGTCGCTCCTGTAACCGCCGCCCTTATCGAGGACGAGCGTATCCGGCTGAGCCGCGAGCCAGCTGCTCCAGCTCGTGTGCGAGGCGGCCAGGATCTCGAGGCGGACACCCTTGAAGCGGCCGCGGATGCCCTCGCCGAGGAGCTGCTGCCAGAGGCTGTCGGTCTGGCGGTCGTACATGACCAGGTCGTTCATGACGAGCTTGCCGGAGACGCCGAACTCGAGCAGCTCGCCCTCGACCCGCCGGTCGAAGACGATGCCGGAGAAGCAGAGCGGACAGTAGGTGACGGCGACCGGAACGCCGCCGACCACGTCGTTGACGATCTCGTGCCGGCTCAGGACGTTGATCGGGTAGGCGCGAGCCTCGCCCTCGATGACGACGCCGATCACCAGCTCGGACGCGGCCATCTGGTCCGCTGCCACCGCCGCCGCGAGGAAGCGCGGCTCGTCGATCGAGCGGATGCCGTCCTTGGGGAGGAGCGAATAGATGGTCACGGAGCGCGCGGCATCCGGCTCGAGGCTCGCCAGCGAGCTCGCTGCCAGCTCGATGCGCTGGCCGAAGAGCCCGAGGCGCTGGCCGAGGATGAAGGCGAGAAGGAGGACGAAGCCGACGCCGACCAGCAGCGGCAGCTGGCGCGCAAGGGTCCCGAGAGTCAGGTCGAGGCCGCGCCCGATCACGGTGACGCGCCGCCGCCCGGAACGCCGCGCCACGCCCGGCTCAGGCCTGCCAGAGCATGAGGGCCGAGAGGAGCAGGCCGAGGCCGAGGACAAACCAGAGGCCCGCGGCGCGAGTCGCCTCGGCGCCGCGCAGAGTCACCGGGCCGAGGCCAAAGCCGCGCATCTCCCGGCTGAGGAGACCGCGGGCGCCCGAGACGGTGAAGGCGAGACCGATGAGCAGAAGGTAGGCCTCGATGAAAGCGCGGCGGGAGATGAAGTCCCATAAGAATTCCAGCAGGTTCCTGATAGCGTCCAAGTTCGGCTGCCGGCCCCCGGTGAGTGGGTCTGAAAGCGAGGCGTCAAGAGGCGTCGAGGCCGGCTCCTGATTCGAGGTTAGCAGGCTCGCTCGCGCTCAAGGCGTGATCGGCGTCACCAAGGCGACTCGGCCCGGGTGGCGCTGACGAAGGGCTTAGAGGCTCCTCTCGACGCGAGCATGGCATCCGGTTGCCTCGCCGGGTTAGCGAGCCCTAGTCGTAGACCGTGGCTGAATAAGGCGCGGCGTCGATGAACGCCTCGATCACCGTGGGGCCGTCGACACCTAAGGCCCAGTCGAGCGCGGCCGCGAGCGCGGCCGCGTCGTGGACGCCGCGACAGGGCACGCCGAAGTAGTGCGCCGGCGACGGCGGCGGCTCGCCGAGGCGCACGCCGGAGAGCGCGTAGCCTTTACGCTCCTGCTTCACCTTCAAGAGGCTCAGCCAGCCGTCGTTGAGGACGACAATCGGCGCCGCCAGGCCGACGCGGCGCCCGAGGGCGAGCTCGCCCGCCGTCATCTGGAAGCAGCCGTCACCGACGAGGCCGACAACCGCCCTGCCCGGGTGGACGAGCTTCGCGGCGTAGGCGGCCGGGATGCCGTAGCCCATGGAGGACCAGCCGTTGGTCGAGACGCAGGTGAGCGGCGCGTCCGTGCGCCACTGGGTCGCTATCTGGTGCGTATGGGCGCCGACGTCGTAGGTGAGGATCGCATCCTCGCCGAGGCGGCCGCGGAGGACGTCGATCACGTGCTGACCGCCGAAGCTGGCGAGGTCGGGGCGCAGGGCCGCGTCGAGCGTCGCGCGGTGGGTCGCGATCTCGGCATCCGTCCAGTCGTTCGCCTGCGGCGGCAGCGCGACCAGCGCCTCGACGGCGGCATCGAGGTCGCAGGCGGCGTTGACGACCAGGCGCAGCGCCTCGCTCGTCTCCGCCGCCTCCGTGCTGAGGTGGACGATCGGCGTCGCGGCGCACCACTCCTCGTAGTTGATCTCGATCGGGTCGTAGCCGACGGCGACGATCAGGTCGGCGCGGCGGACGAAGGCGGCTACGTCGCTGCGCCGCGCCCGGCCGATGACGCCGACGCTGCCGGCGTGGCTCTCCGGCAGCAGCCCCTTGGCGTGCAGGGTAGAGACGAAGGGCAGGTGCTGCTTCTCGACGAAGTCGAGGAGGCGGCCGCCGCCGGCGGCGCGGCTGAGGCTGAGGCCGGTCACGAGCAAGGGCCTCCGGCTGTGCCCGAGGGCGTCCGCGACCGCCTCGATCGTGTCACTATCGGGCGGACCGAGGCTCGAGGGCATCGCGACCGTGGCCGGCGCCTCCGTCGCGGCGGCGAGGCCGACGTCCTCCGGCAGGTCGAGGTGCACCGGGCCCGGCGGCTCCGCCGTCGCGAGCGCGAGCGCCTCGGCGAGCGGCGCGGCGACGGCGCCGTGGCGCAGCGGCAGGCTCGCCTTCGTCAGCGGCGCGAAGAGCGCGTGGTGATCGATGCGCATCTGGATGCGCCGCTCCAGCCACGGCGTCTCGACGTTGCAGGTGATGGCGATGACCGGCGCGCGGTCAAGCCAGGCGGCGCCGACGCCGGTCGTCATGTTGGTCGCGCCGGGTCCGAGAGTCGAGACGCAGACGCCGGACACGCCGGTGAGGGCGCCGACGGTCGAGGCCATGAATCCGGCCGATGTCTCGCTCGCCGTCAGCACGTAGTCGATTGGGCTGGTGCGCAGCGCCTCGATCAGCGGCAACACCGGTCCGCTGGGCACGCCGAAGACCCAGCGCACGCCGGCGCGTGCCAGCATCTCGACGATCAGGTCGACGTTCTTCACCGGCCGCTAGGTGCCGACTCGGACGTTGCCGACGTAGTCGCGGATGGCGCGGATCATCGAGAGCGCCGTCAGGCGGCCCGTCTTCGGGTTCTCGCTCGGGATGTTCTCGATGTGGACGTGGAGGAGGCCGAACTCCCCCTCGACCTCGATGTCGTGGCAGTTGCGCTCGAGGCCCGGCACGGCGGAGATGCTCACCTCCGTCTTATCCGGCCCGATGCCGGCGAGGCTCAGCGCCGCCGAGACGTTAAGGTTGTCCGGGAAGCCCTTGACGGCCTCGCGGGCCGGCCCCGTGAAGAGCAGCCTCTCCTCCTTCAGGTCGGTCATCGAGATCGCGTTCTGGACGACGAACGGCGCCCCTTGGAGCGCGCGCGGCGGCTTGCGGCTGGTCAGGCGCACGAAATCGACGCGGCCGCTGCAGGCGCCCTTGACGGCGTCGAGGCCGGCGATGGCGCCGGAGGGCAGGAGGAGCTGACAGCCCTTCTCACGCGCCAGGTCGAAGAGCTCCGTGTGGTCGAGGATAGCGCCGATGCTGATCACCATCACGTCCTTGCCGGCGGCAAAGGCGTCGCGCGCCAGGGCGGCCACGACGTGGCCGCCCGCCGTCTCGATCAGCAGGTCGGCGCTCGCGATCAGCTCTGCGCGCGCCAGGAACGGCACGGGCGAGCGCAGCGTCGCGAGGAACTCGCGCGCGGTCGCCTCGGTGCGGCTCGTGACGCCGGCGACCGGAACCTCGAGACGGCCCTCGTCTACTGCCCTGAGGATCGAGCGGCCGATGGCGCCGCAGCCGACGATACCGATAGACTTCATGGCTCCTCCTGCGGCAACCGCTAGCTCCGAGGCGCGCGCGTCTGTCGCGGGCGCCACCGGGCCCTACGATAAGGGATTGGGGCGCCGCCGTCGAAGCGACGGCTCGTGGTCACTCCTGGGGCAAGTGGCGCGATAGGAAGTCGCTCACCAGGTAGTTGAAGAGCTCCGGCTGCTCGAAGTAAGCCGAGTGCCCCGCGTTCGGGACGATGGCGAGCTCCGCGTTCGGGACGAGCTTGCTCGCCGCGGTAACGATCTCCGGCGGCTGGAGGATATCCTCGGCGCCGACGAGGAAGAGCATCGGCACCTTGGCGGCGGCCGTGGTCACCTGCTCCATGGTGATCGGCTCCGCCGCCGTGCCGCCCGTGCGGGTGAGGCGGGTCTCGTTGCCTGGGTTGAAGCTGGCGATCTGGAGGTAGAGCTCCGCCAGCGCCGGGTCGCGCAAGGGCAGCGTCTTCGATACGACGCGCTCGAGCTGCGAGAGGTCGCGAGTCGTCTCGGCGCGCTCGCGCTGCCGCGTCCGGATCGGCTCCGGCATCGTGATGCCGACGAGCGTATCGGCCATGACCAGCGCGCTCACACGCTCCGGGTACTTGACGCTGAAGCCCATGCAGGCGCCGCCACCCATCGACTGGGCGACGAGCGAGGCCTTGGCAATGCCGAGGCGGTCGAGGAGGGCGCGCAGGTCGTCGACGAAGCCGCCGCGACCGAGGTCGTTGACGTCATCGGTGCGGCCGAAGCCGCGCTGGTCGATCGTGATCGCCTGGAAGGAGCGCGCGAAGAAGGGCACCTGCTGGTACCAGGCGACGTGATTGCCGCCCACGCCGTGCGCGAATACGACCGGAGGCCCTTCGCCGTGAGATTCGTAGTAGAGCTCGATGCCATTGATGCTGGCGAAACTCATGGCCCCTCCTGCGCTAAACCCGCCGGGTCGGGCTCCCTAGAAACATGGTGGCCCGCCATTACCGGCGGGCCACCATGAATCGTTTTCAGTAAAGGCTAACTCCACTCGGCGAAGGCCATCGCGCAGCCGGTGCCGGCCGGCGAGCGGTAGCAGGGCACGTAGTTGAGGTAGTCGAGGTCGAGGTGCTCGGAAGCGCCGGCCGTGACGATCCAGTTGCGGATCTCGGAGTTGCCGGAGTTCAGCCGCTCGCGCGGCAGCTGCTGAAGCTTGACGATGTCCTTGGCCTTGATGCCGTCCATCGCCATGTTGTCCAGCTCCTCGTCGACGACGAAGTGGCTCATCCCGCCCGAGGCGAGCACGGCGACCCGCGCCTTCTCCGGCCACGCCTCGACGGCGTTGCGGACCGCCCGACCGAGCTCGTAGCAGCGCTTTGGCGTCGGCTGGTTCGGCGGGTAGTAGGTGTTGAGCATGATCGGCACCGTCGGGATCGGGTTGCCGGTCATCAGGCGGTGATAGACGTAGCCGAAGGCGTGGCCGATTCCGCCGCCGGCGCGGCCGCGCCCGGCATCCAGAAAGCTGGAGCGAGCGACGTCGAACTCAGACTCGACGAGGAATTCGATCATGTGACGCCCCAGCACCGAGTGGGTCGGCATCGTCTTGTCCTCGGTCGCATAGCCGATCATCGGGACGCTGTCCTGTCCGGAAGTTGCGCCGGCGCTCGAACGGCCTTTAACCAGGACGTCGTCCCCATAGTAGATGCAGATCGCCGGCATATTATCGTCGCGCAAGTACTCCTGCTGGTCGTCGCCGACCATGACGAGGATGTCGGGCTTGGCCTTGTAAAGCGCCTCCGAGAGCTTCTCGATCGAGCGCTGGTTCTCCTTGTGGCGCTTCTCGAACTTCTCCGGCGTGATCTCCTTCGCGATCTCGGCGATGTCGTCGCGACGGTTCATCAGCTCCTCGTAGCCGGAGACGATACCGTCCGTGCCGATCAACTCCCGGTTGCGTTTGTCGGAATCGCCACGCAGGTGCCAGGCCTCTGCCGGCATGCTTAGCTGCGGGCTGTGGGAGGACCCGATCCCATAAACTACCTGTGCCATTTCGCGCTCCTCATCTGCAGACTCTCTCGCTGCACTTTCAATGATGCCGCGGCCCCAACCACTGGCAGCCCCAATATAGGTAGTTGCCGGCGCTTGTCAAGCCGACACGATGCACCGCTCGATACCGGCGGCGACTGGAGCCGCCGGCGCTCTCCTCGTCCAAAGCATCCGGGTGTCGAGACGAGGTTCGAGGCGTGGTGCGAGCGCGAATTCGTTGACATTCGCGGCCGCTCTGTCGGATGATCGCCTTCGCTGCCAGCCGAACAAAGAATGAAGAATATAGATGTAAATGAGGCTTTTATCCGTGGGCCAACGCCAGCTTGAGGGCAGCTCCGCACCGGTCGTCAATCGATGACCGCCGAATACGTCAGCGTCGGAAAGATCGACGAGTTTCCCGAAGGGGTTATTCGGAGCTTCCAGCTGGAGAGCGCCAACGTGGCCGTCGTCAGCTGGCGCGAAAACTACTATGCCTTCGATAACCACTGCACCCACCTGGGCTACTCGTTCGACCCGGGCGGCTTCGTCAGCCCGGACAACGAGCTCATCTGCACATCTCACTTCTCAGCCTACGATCTAGAAACCGGCCGTCAGACCGACGGCCCCGGCTTCGGCGGCCTCCAGGTATTCGACGTCCGCATCGAGGACGGCGAGCTGCTGGTCAGCAAGGCGCCGCGGACTTAATAGGCCGTAAAGCCCCCGGCAACCTAGCTCTCAGCGCGTCTGAGCGACCATCTCCTGGTCTTACGGATCTACCTGGGCAGCGCGAATGACTGGCGCGTCAGAGTTTTCTCTATAGGCTGTAGAGCGCCCCGGGGTTGGTCTCCAGGATCTTCGTCGCTACGGAGTGGCTGATCCTGCCCTCGTCAGCCCACGTCTTGACTTCGCTCAAGGCGTCGAGATTCGCCGACATGTCATGGTGACTGTAATCGGTGCCGATTATCAGGCTGTCCTCCGTCCCGAGCTTGAGCAAGTACTCGACGTCGTCAACCGGATCGATCGTGATGAACATCCGATTGTCCTTGAAAAGCTTCCGGTTTGACTCGATCAGCTCCGCTATGCTGAGCATCTTGTCCTGGTCGCGCAGCGCCTGCCGTGTCTCCGATCCCCTCTGGGAGAGCGTGTAGGGAATCCAGGAGGCGCCCGCCTCGATGAAGCCAAAGCGAAGCTTCGGGAACTTGCCCGGTATGTCGGAGCTCAGGAGCGACAGGAAGGACGATATGATCGGGTAAGCGCGGTTCCCCTCCCTGCCGGGGAGCGGGTGGCCGGTGTGGATGCAAAGCGGTATGTCCAGAGCGGCGGCTTCCTCGTAGACCGGGAAGAAGTGGGGGTCGCTGATCGACTTATCGAGGTCGAACCCGCGCTTGTAGATGCCGCAGGCGCCGTGGGCCTTTGCCCAGCGCAACTCCTCGGCCGCCTTCTCCGGCTGGAGGAAGGGCAGGACGCATGCCCAGCGCAGTCGGCCGTTCGTGTCCTCGCACTTCTGGGCGAGCCAGCGATTATAGGTCGAGGTTAGCGCCCACTCGGCCTCCGGGTTGCTCGTGTTGTAGCGGATAAAGAAGGTGGGGAAGACCACCTGAACGTCCACGCCCATCTCGTCCATCTGACTCAGACGGCCGGCCACATCCTCCAGCTCCCGTCTCACCCGAGGCGGGTGGTGGATTTCGTCCCGGACTGCGCGCGCTTGAACCCTGCCCTCGACCATCCACCAGCGGGCTGGGCCGAAGCCGGCCCTCGCCACCTCCCCAGACTCCGGTGTAGGTGTAACGGTGACCGGCATGTAGAGGTCATACTTGCCTTTCAGCCCCGCCCAGGTCGATTCCGACTCGTCGACGTGTGTATCGGCGTCAATGATTGCCACGGCTCAACCCCCTGGTTTCATCTGGCGTTCATAGTATCAAGCGTCCAATGCCGGGGCGCCTGATCGTGATTTGCTCGTAACGTATAGGCCTACCTGTCGGGTGTCAATCGAGGCGATGGGTTCGCCGCCGGTTCAGCCCGGCGGGCAACCTCGGTGGCGGGCGGGCGGCAACAGATCGTGTATTCTCCTAGCAGCGGCGCCTGCCGACGCCCTGGCATCTCGCCGAAGCGCTTGGGCCCGAGAGCGAGGTCGTGTCGCCGGGTCCGGATCGAGAGGTTAGCTAATGAAGATCTTCCGCAGCCCTTGGTTCCTCCTCGTCATGGTCCCAATCCTGATCATCGGCGCCGTCGCCTTTGCGATCTGGCGGGACGTCTCGGCGACGCAGCAGCAAGCGACCTGAGCGTCTGCCCAGCACGTGCGGCCCGAAGGCGCCGTTGACGATCGACGGCACCAGAACGATGATCGGGGCCGGGCGGTTCGCTTCGAGTCCCATTGACGTCAGCGTTCGATTTCGATAGTTAAAGGACGGGCCCATGGCGTTGCCGCTTGAAGGCAAGGTTGCGATCGTCACGGGAAGCTCCCGCGGCATCGGCAAGGGGATCGCCCTTTGCCTCGCCGAGGAGGGCGCCGACATCATCGTCTGTGCGCGCAGCGACGACGCTGCCGCCAGTCCGCTGGGCACGATCCAGAAGACGGCCGAAGAGATCCACGCTCTCGGCCGGCGCAGCCTCGCCGTCAAGCTAGACGTGACCGACGACGACGACGTTCGCGCCGTCCTCGACGCCACGGTTAGCGAGTTCGGCCGCGTCGACATCCTCGTCAACAACGCCGCCCGCATGGGCCGCGGCGGCGGCCAGTTCTGGGGCGGCTCCGCCGCCACCCTGGACGAGTACTACCGAACCAACCTGCGGGCGCCCTACTTCTTCGCGCAGGCGGTCGCCCCGCTCATCGCGGCGGCCGGCGGCGGCACGATCATTAACATCACTTCGGGCGGCGCCAACCTGCCGGCTCCACCCACGCCCGGCCGCCCCGCCGCGCCGCCGGCCAGCTTCGTCGGCTACGGCATCACCAAGGCGGCGATGAACCGATGGGTTGCCGGAATCGCCGGCGAGCTGTTGCCACACAAGGTCGCGATCATCGCCGTCGACCCGGGCCTGACGGTCGTGGAGCGAAACATCGTCGACCCGCGCCCCGGCGCCGACTACTCCGACGCCAACACGCCGGAGGTGTCGGGGCGGGCGATCGCCTTCCTCTGCCGCGACGGCATGAAGTACACCGGCCGCGTCCTCGAGTCGAAGGCCGTCGTCGCCAAGAATGGGCTTGAGCTCAAGGGCACTATGCCGACGGTTTGAGCGTCGCTGACGGCCGGCCGCCGTCGCTTGACAGACGTTTAGGCCTTCACTAGGATTCCGCTGGGCAGGCGGGGCAAGCCGAAAGATTTCCACCCGACAGAACCTCGTTAGCGCTGCTAAAAGGCTACGGCGCCAGCCCACCGTTCGAAGGTGGCCGGCTTGAGCGCTTCTGGAGCTCTTGCCGCCGGTTCTCTCGAGTCGCCGGAGCGCGGTGGTCCCGCCATCGGTACAGCCAGGACGTCGCAGGACGGTAACGGCAGAAGAGGAGAGGCAGCTCATGACAGGCAAAGAAGCGAACTTCTACGACCGTTGGCTCGGGTTCTGGGAGCAGTCCCAGCAAGAGAAGAAGAAGGCGCGGACCGTTATCCACGACGAGGAGCTCGAGTGGATCGAGACGCCTCAGGACCAAAAGATCGCCCTGATGGCCGGCCCCGAGAACGGCTTTCGGACCTGGGGGACGGAGGTGACGATCGCCGATATTCCGCCGAGCTCCCACACGGGCAAGCACGAGCACGGCGAAGAGGGAATCTACATCGTCGAGGGCGAAGGCTTCAGCGTCGTCGCCGGCGTGCGCTACGAATGGGAGGCCGGGACGGTGCTCTGGATGCCCTTCGGCGGCCAGCACCAGCACTTCAACACGGGCTCGGATACGGCGCGCTATCTCTCCTTCACCTCCCTCAATCTGGAGCACTACGCCGGCCTCGGCAAGCTCGACCAGCTCGAGGTCAAGGGCTTCACGGACACGCCGATCGAGGGCCCGATCTCGACCACCGGCGTCGACGAGCTCGGCCGGCGCATCGCCCTGAAGAAGGACAACGCCCCGAGCCTCCAGTTCGACCCGGAGGAGGCCAGATCGCGCGACCGGTTGCAGCTCGAGACGCCGATCGAGAGCAGCGTAAGCTCCGGCATCCCCAACGATGAGAACACACCGGACACCGGCGGCCACCGCGACTGGTCACGACAGTACATGGGCATGACGCGCGCCGGCGTGCGACTGGGAACCAACGACACCGGCTTTCGCAACCAGGAGATCGAGATCAGCAACTCCATGGGCGAGATGCCCGGCCGCCACGGCGGCAAGCACGCCCACATGGAGGCCTATCTCTACATCATCGACGGCGAGGGCTACACCGAAGTCGACGGCGAGCGCGTCGACTGGAAGAAGGGCAGCCTGGTCCACGTCCAGGGCCCGCAGACGCACCACCAGCACTTCAACACCGGCGACAAGCCGACGGCTCAGCTGCGGCTGGCGCCCGGGCTTCGGTTCAACTTCTTCCAGCAGGTCGCGCGCGAGCGCTGGCCGTACCTGGTCTGGGGCGGCCGCGGCGAGATGGAGTCGCGCGACGTGGTCCAGGCGCGCGAGGCGCAGGAAGCTCATGACCGCGAGCACGACCACAGCGGCGCTGGGGAGCATAGCCACTAGGCGTACAATTGAAAAGGCTGCTGCTGGATCGCGGGTCCGACAGCAGATGGCACGGGCGGAGGCCGCCTGGATCACGCCGACGAGCCCGGAATAGACGCCACAAGCAGAGGTTGCGGCGATTCACGAGGAGGAAGGCTTTGGCTGACAAGACTCTCGCTGCGGTACTCGTTGCGCCCCGGGAATTCGAGATGCGGGAGATTGAGCTCCCGGAGATCTCCGACGACGACGCCCTGCTCCGGATCGAGGCCTGCGGCATCTGCGGCAGCGACATTCACGGCGCCGAGCGCCTCGGCCCCGGCCCGAAGATCCTCGGGCACGAGAACGTCGGCCTCATCGCCAAGATCGGCAAAAAGGCCGCTCTGAAGTGGGACGTGAAGGAAGGCGACCGCGTGGCGCTGGAGGAGTACGTCCCTTGCGGCGCCTGCAAGTACTGCCGCTCCGAGGACTTCCGGTTCTGTGCCCAGACGGATATCGCCGGGCCCGGCCAGCGCCTCTGGTACGGCTCGACGCCGATTAGCGAGAAGGGCACGCTGTGGGGCGGCTATAGCCAGTACATGTACATGCACCCCAACGCCGTTGTGCACAAGGTTCCGAAGAACATCCCGGCAGCCCACGCGGCGGCGTTCCTACCGTTCTCCAACGGCGTCGAGTGGGCCTACGAGTACGGCGATGTCGCCCTTGGCGACGCGATCTGGATCCAGGGCCCCGGCCAGCAGGGCCTTGCTTGCGTGATCGCCGCGAAGGCGGCAGGCGCCGAGAAGATCATCGTCAGCGGGCTGACACAGGACGCTCATCGCCTCGAAGTCGCGCTGAAACTGGGTGCGACGGACATCATCGACGCCCAGCAGGAAGAGGACGTCGTCAAGCGGATAATGGACATCACCGGCGGTGAGGGCTGCAACACGATCGTCAACGTCAGCGGCGCCGGCAAGGACCTGGTCGCTCAGGCCATAAAGGTCTCCGCAAAGACCAAGGCGAACATCGTCTGTGCGGCGGCGGGCGCCGAGATGATCAACATGGGCTCGCTGGGCCGCAAGAAGATCGCGATAAAGCAGGCGAACGGCCACTCCTTCAAATCCGTTGAGCTCGCGATTAGCTTCATCGCCTCCGGCAAGCTGCCGATGGAGGAGATCTCCACCCACACCTTCCCGATGAGCCGCGCCCTGGAGGCGATCGACACGGTAGCCGGCAAGGCCAACGGCGGCGGCATCCACGTCAGCATCGTTCCCGAGGTCTAGGCGAAAGCCGGCTCGCTCGTTGCCGATAGCTAGAGGCAGGCGCCGCGATGGGCCTGCCTCTAGTCGATCTTGCCGATCGTCAGCTTGCCGATCGTCCCAACCGGCTCCGCTTCCTGCTTGATCGAGTTCGATAGCTGAATGCCGGGTAGGCGGCTCAGCGCCTCGATCGCGGCGCGCTGGTTGTCCCGCTCTTCGTCGCCGAGGATGAGACCGCTCTGGTAGGGGACGAGCTGAACGCTGCCACCCGGCTTGACGACGCGCACCGTCTCCGCCAGGGCCTGCAGAAGGAGGTCCGGCGCGAAGTCGAGCGCGCCGAAGATGCCGTTGCAGGACGTCACCATATCGAAAGTATCGGCCTCGAAGGGGATCTGCGTCGCGGAGCCGGCGATGTAGAAGCAGGGCTGCCGCAGCAGGCCCGACTCGAACCCCTGGACGTACGATCGGTAGATCTCCTCCGCCTGCTCGCTCTCCGGCTCTACGTTGAAGACGTCGCGCGTGATCGCGCCAAAGCTGTGGCGGTGCCGTAGCCGAAAGGCCGCTAGGTCGCCGTAGAGGACGTCGAGGGCGTAAGCGAGGGCGCCCCGCTGGCGCAGCGAAAAGGCGAAGTCGCTCATGCCGGAGCAGAGGTCGAGGACGCGGAGGCCGCCGAGGTTGTCCGGTAAGGAGTAGAAGCGCGAGAGCGATCGCCAGCCGATGCCGGTGACCTCGGCGTTCTCGGCGATCGAGAGCAGCGTGCTTCGGTTATCGGCCGTCACTGCTGCCGCCGCGCCGCGCCGGAAGCCGCGGAGGGCCGTAGTAGTAGCCGCCCCCGTCGCGCATCTTCTGGTCGGCGCTCTTCCGAGGACGCCCGCGGGCGGAGCTTGCCGTAGTCCATCAACATCGAGTCGTTAAAAATGGGCGAGCCGTAGAATCGGTCAGGGCGGCAAGATCTTGACACGTCGTTCAGTCGTACTATCATCACATAGGCATACTGCATATAGTCCTACATCGCAGCAAGCCGATTAAGGGAGGAACCCATGGAACGGAACTACTGGAGTTCGGTACTGACCCAGAGGCAGCTATCACGACGCCGAATGCTCGTCGGGACGGCGGGAGTTACGGCGGGCGCCTTGGCCCTGAGCCTCGTCGGCTGCGGCAGCGGCAGCGGCCTCACCGTAAAGGGCGACTCGTCGGGCTTGCTCACCAAGCCCATTGATACGACGAGCCAGGCGAAAATCGGTGGAACTCGACCGAGTTCCTACGACGAAGACGTCATCACCATGGACGTGATCCTCCTCAACGCGAGCCCGACCTACCCGCAGCTGATCCCTGTCTACAGCCAGATGGTGAAGGCCGGCCTGGATGCGGACAAGAGGCCCGGCGGGGAAGAAATCGTCGGTGACTTCGCCGAGTCGTGGGAGTTCTCGGAAGACGGAACCCAGCTGACGTTCCACCTGCGGCAGGACATGAAGTGGGATCGGCGCCCGCCGACGAACGGCCGGACGGTCAATTCTGCTGACGTCAAGTTCAGTTGGGACAAGTTTGTGGAGCTCGGTAACTCGGGCGGAGAGCTGGCGCAAGCGCGCAACGAGGACGCGGCCGTCGTGTCGATGACGACCCCGGACGACATGACCGTTGTCTTCAATTTGGCATACCCCTATGGCGGCATCCTCGACATCTTCGCTAACCAGCAAACCTTCTACGTCATGCCTGCGGACGAGAGCAGCGGCTTCAACTATGCGGCCGACATGCGCGGGACCGGACCTTACGAGCTCGAGAAATTCGTCCCCAGCGCAAGCGCTACCTACAAGCGTAGGGATGACTGGTATGGCTCGCCGGAGCCATACTTCGACAGGCTCGAAAGGACTCTGATCTCTGACTACTCAGCGGGCTTGGCCCAGTTCGAAGCCGGAAGAATCTGGGACTTTCTTGATCTGAAGTCCGACGACGTCATATCGGTGAAGAAGAGAAACCCTGGCATGCAGATGCAGGCGGAAAAGGAGATCGGCGGCGGCGCCCAGTTCTTTAACTTCTCCAAGAAGCCGGGCGACGTTTTCAAGGACGTGCGCCTGCGGCGGGCGTTGAACATGACATTTGACCGCGACCTCTTGCTCGACGTCTTCTTCGGGACCGAGAATTTCATCTCCGCTGGCCTGCCGATTACCAAGTACTGGCACAGCCACTTGGCCGCTGGACAGCCGGAGTGGCTTGACCCAAGAGGGACTGGACTGGGCGAAGGAGCCAAGTACTTCGAGTACAACCTCGCGGAGGCCAAGAAGCTGGTTGACGCCTCTGGCGTGCCGCAGCCGGTCGTGGCGCCCTTCGGTTACTGGACAGACCGTGCCTTCGAGACAGTCAAGCAGAATGAAGTTATGCACGCGATGATGAACGAGGGCGGCTTCTTCGACCTGGATCTGGACGGCCTCGCTTACGCGACCGAATGGCGCCAGAAGCGAAAGAGCGGTGGCTCGACCTTCGACGGCGTCCTCGCCCACCGGGCCTCAGCGCTTTCCGCGGATCTGATCTTCACTCAGAAATACACCCCTGGTGGCAGGAACTCGGTCAACAGCTTCGGGCCGACCCCGGGAGTTACGGACCTCGTCCTCAAGCAGAAGACAGAGCTCGACCCCGAGAAGCGGAGGGGGATCATCGAGGATATCCAGCGGGCGCTGGCCCTGGAGATGCCCGACATGCCCGTCCCCGGCGACGTCCCCGGATTCACGCTGCACTGGCCCTGGCTGGCCAACTACGGCGTCTTCATCCAGGGCAACGGCTCTGCGAAGGCCTTCACGCGGATGTGGAATGACGAATCGAAACGGGAGGCCTAAGCGACCTGCCGTGCATCGCCTGAATACGCGGTAATAGCAGCGTAAGAACGAGCGCCGGGAGTCAACCCCCGGCGCTCGTTTTGTGAAAGGGGGATAGCGTGCTCGAATCAGTAATCGGCAAAGGCAAATACGGCTCCGACCTTATCGTCGACCTCATGCAGCGCTACGAGATCCCCTACGTGGCGCTGAACCCCGGCTCTACCTTCCGAGGCCTCCACGATTCGCTCGTCAACTACGGGGCGAACCGGCCCGAGATCGTCCTTTGTCAGCACGAGAAGATCGCGGTCCAGATCGCCCACGGCTACGCCAAGGCGACGGGCCACCCGATGGCGGCGATTGCTCATGACACGGTCGGCCTCCTCCACGCGACGAACGCGATCTACTACGCCTATCTCGACCGGGCGCCGATCATCGTCATGGGCGCTACGGGACCGATGGACCCGAGCCGCCGCCGACCGAACATCGACTGGATCCACACCTCGATCCCCCAATCCGATCCGATCCGCAACTACGTGAAGTGGGACCGCCAGCCGGTGGGCACGGCGGAGGTGGGCGAGTCCTTTGCCAGGGCTTATCGGGTCGCCACGCAGGAGCCGACCGGCCCGGTATATCTCTGCTACGACGCGGCCTTCCAAGAGGACCCCCTGGAAGGGGAATTTGCCCTGCCCAGCCCCGAGAAGACGGGCGCCGGCAGCCGGATGCACGCCGATCCGGCTCAGCTGGACCAGCTTGCGGACTGGCTGATCTCGGCCCGGCAGCCGGCGATCATCGCCGGCTACATGGCGCGCCACAAGCCCTCCTTCCACCGCCTCGTCGAACTCGCCGACGCGACCGGTGCGGCGGTAATCGACCAGCGAAACCGCCTGAACTTCCCCACCACTCATCCCTTGAACGTCTCGGGAGCGGCCGCGAGAGTCCTGCCCGACGCCGACGTGGTGCTCGGCCTCGACGTAAAGGACCTCTACGGCGCCCTGAACCGGGTCGACATGTCCGCGCGCACCGTGCAGCCGGCGATCTCGCCCGACTGCCGCGTCGCCGAGATCGGCCTGCGCGACGTCGGCATCAGCAAGTGGTCGGACGAGTTCCAGCAGATCATGCCCGTCGACATGCAGATCATCGCCGATACGGCGGCGGCGCTGCCGGCGCTCATCGAGCGCGTGCGCGCCAAGATCGCTGCCGACCCGGAGGCGCAAACGCGGGTCGACGCCCGCACCCGCGCCATCTCCGACATACACCACACGGCGCGAGAGCGCTGGCAGGAAGACGCGAAGAAGGACTGGGACACTTCGCCGATCACGACCGCCCGCCTCGCCAGCGAGATCTGGGATGCGATCAAGGGCACGGATTACGTGCTCACGGCCAACGGCCTCTCTAACTGGGCACCGCGCCTCTGGGACATGGATACGCCCGAGCGCTGGGTAGGCAGCAGCCTCGGCACCGCGACTCAGATCGGCATCTCGCTCGGCGTCGGCCTCGCGTACAAGGACAGCAGCAAGCTAGTGGTCGACATTCAGCCGGACGGAGACCTCATGTTCGACGCCGGCGCCCTCTGGACGGCGGCCTTGATGAAGATCCCCATGCTGATCGTGATGCACAACAACCGCGCCTACTACAACGACTGGGATCACCAGATCCACATCGCGGCAGAGCGAGGCAGGCCGGTCGAGAACGCCTGGATCGGCCAGGCCATCAACGACCCTGCGCCCGACTTCGCCGGACTCGCCCGCTCGATGGGCGTTTACGGCGACGGGCCGATCGAGCGGCCGGAAGACATCGGGCCGGCGCTGCAGCGGGCCCTGGCGGAGGTTCGCGCCGGGCGACCGGCGCTGGTCGACGTGGTAACCCAGTTCAACTAAGCAAGTAGCCATTAAGCGGAGGAGTCTGAGGATGAGAAACGGCCAGAAAGTCTACGACGCCGACACGCACGTCCAGGCCTCGGCGGAAGCGCTGGAGCCCTACCTCAGCGCACGCGTTCGCGAGCTCATACCGGACCTCGACGAGCGCAAGGTGCCGATCCGGATGGGCCTCTCGGGCGAAGTCCGTGAGGAGCCTTATCGGCACTCTTTCCGGCTTAGCAGCGGCCGCGAAGGCGGCTGGGGCGGCGACGCCGTTCGCGTGCTCGGCGACGCGGGCCCGCGAGAAGGCACCACCAGGCGCTTCCAGCACTTCATGGGCGCCAAGTTCCCAAGCGTTGGCGGCCACGAGCTCTCAGACGTCCGGATCCGGGACATGGACGAAGAGGGCATCGACGTCCATATGATGGTGCCCGGGGGCCCTAACGGCCACGAAAACCTCGAAGTGGAGATCGAGTTCATGCGGGCTCAGAACCGCTTCCTGGAGGACTTCTGTAACCCTTACCCGCACCGCCTGAAGTCGCTCATCGTCGTCAGCGCGAGGAACATCGAAGAGTCGCTCAAGGAGATAAAGGCCTGGGCTAAGTCGCCCTGGTCCGTGGGCGTCCAGCCCTATATGCCGCTTGACTACCCGATCGACCACCCAGAGCTGAATCCGGTCTGGCAGGCTGCCCAGGAAGCCGGCCTGCCGATCGTCCACCACAGCTTCGCCACGGGCTATCCCGCCTACCGCGACCTCTGGAGCAACCCGTTCATCGGTCGTAGCGCCTCCCACCCCTGGGCGGCAATGCGCTCCATGGCCGCCTTCTTCGGCTCGGGGATCATGGACCGCTACCCGGAACTCAAGTACGGCATCCTCGAGTCCGGCTTCGGCTGGCTGCCGTTCTGGGGCACTCGGCTCGACGACCAGATGGAGTACGTCGGCTACGTGGCCGACGACCTGAAGCACAAGCCCAGCGAGTACATGACCAGCGGGCGCTTCTGCGCCAGCATTGAGGCCCATGAAGGGCCCGACATGATGCGCATGGTGACGGAGCTGCTCGGAGCGGACATCCTGATGTTTGGCTCCGACTATCCGCACGCCGAGTCGCGCTTCCCTGAGTCGGTCGATCGCGTGCTCGCCTGGGGCGAGAGCGTGAAGCAGGAGCCGCTCCAGAAGATGATGTGGGACAACCCGGTGCGCTTTTACGGGGAGCCCTAGCAGCCGCCGCGGCAGCCTTCTCGCGGGATCGTGGTCGGAGGCAGGCCGTACCGGGGCCGTGGCAGTCGCGGCCTTGGCTGATCGACAGGAGTTCGACCGCAGGCGAGATGGCCGCAGGAGCCGATGATCTGAGGGACCGGGTTATAAGAACGACGGAGGGATAGAAATTGCTTAGCGAGCATGACACCGAGCTCCTGGCGCGGATCGGCCCGGGGACGCCCATGGGAACGCTGTTCCGGCGCTTCTGGATACCGGTCCTCCTTTCCGACGAGCTGCCGGAGCCCGGCTGCCCGCCCGTGGCGGTCCGAATCCTCGGCGAAGACCTGGTCGCCTTCCGAGACACCGAGGGAAAGGTCGGCGTGCTGGAGGCGTACTGCGCCCACCGCCACGCCCACCTCTACTGGGGCCGCAACGAAGACTGCGGCCTCCGCTGCACCTACCACGGCTGGATGTACGACACGGACGGCAACTGCATCGATCAGCCAAACGAGCAGGCGGACAGCGACTTCAAGGCGAATATCAAGATCACCTCCTATCCCGCGCGGGACTGGGGCGGCGTGATCTGGGCCTACATGGGGCCGGCGGAGCTGATGCCGCCAGAGCAGCCGCAGTTTGAGTGGGCGCGGGTGGCCGATAGCCAGCGGATCGCTACGAAGCGGCTACAAGAGAGCAACTGGGCCCAAGCAGTAGAGGGCGGCATCGACTCCAGCCACGTCTCGTTCCTCCACAGATCGGTCTTCCGGCCAGACGCTTCCGGCGCACCGCCGGCTGTCAACCAGCAGATCCAGGCGATGACCGCCGACAAGGCGCCGCGATTCTGGATCAGCCACCGCGACTTTGGCTTTCTCGCGGCGGCCCAACGCCGGACGGAGGACGACAAGTTCTACTGGCGGATCACGCCCTACCTAGCGCCGATGTACACGATCATCCCCGGCCTCGGTCAGGAGGGCAGCAGCCTCAGTGGCCACGCCTGGGTGCCAATCGACGATGAGCACGTTTGGACCTTCACGTTCACTTGGAACCCGACGCGTTCGATCACGGCGGAGGAGCGGGAGACTCAGATGCAGGGCTTTGGCATCCACACCGAGGTCGACAAAGACGTCACTCGCTGGGACCTGAAGACTTCGAACGCCTTCCAGCCCGTCCGCAACGCCGAGAACAACTACATGATCGACCGCGAGGAGCAGCGCACGCGCTCCTTTACGGGCATCAAGGGCATCAGCGAGCAGGACATGTCGATCCAGGAGAGCATGGGCAAGGTATCGCCACGCTGGAAGGAGCACCTCGGCACCACCGACAAGGCTATCCTCGAGTTTCGACGCCTGATGCTCGCCGCCTGCCGCAACCTGATGGAGGGGAAGGAGCCGCCGCAGCCCCATAACCCCGATGCCTACCGGGCGCGCTCCGCCGCGATCGTGATCGACAAGACCGTCCCCTGGGAGGACGGCTCGATGGAGGCCGTCAAAGCGAAGGTGTAACGGCGCCCTCGCAGCGTCTCGTTCGAAAAATAGGAGAGGCCGTTCGGCTCTGTTCCTAAAAAGCGAGTTCGGGACTATAATCAGGGCGCAGCGAGAGTATTCGTACCGGACCCAATCTGAGTGCGAGAGGCAAGATGAAGGAGATCGTCCATGCTCAATCAGAAGGATAACGAAACTGTAACGCGCGTCTCGGCCGGGACTCCGATGGGGGATCTGGTCCGGCGTTTCTGGGTCCCCTTCCTCCAGTCCTGGGAGGTACCGGAGCCGGACTGCGACCCGATCCGTGTGACTCTCATGGGCGAGGAGCTGGTCGCCTTTAGGGACACCAACGGCAAGGTCGGCCTGGTGGGTCGCCTGTGCCTTCACCGCAACGCCGACCTCTTCTTCGGCCGTAACGAGGACTGCGGTCTGCGCTGCACCTACCACGGCTGGAAGTACGACACCGAAGGCAACTGCATCGACATGCCTTCGGAGGACGACGATAGCATCTTCAAGGACAAGATCCAGCTCAAGTCCTATCCCGTCAACGAGGCAGCCGGCGTCCTCTGGACCTACATGGGCCCCAAGGAGCTCACGCCGGACATGCCGAAGCTGGAGTGGATGCGGGTCGACGACGGCTACCGCCACGTCTCCTGGAACATCCAGCAGAGCAACTTCGTCCAGGCAATCGAGGGCGGCATCGACTCCGCGCACGTGAACTACCTTCACTCCAGCCTCGATACCCACGCCTGGATAAAGCGCAAGACCGAGGCGCCACCGGCGCGCAATGGTGGCGGCAACGGCGGCGGCGACGGTGAGAGGGCCCGCGGCAACGGCGGCGGCCCCCAGCAGCTCATGGGCCAGTTCATGAGCCGCGACAAGCACCCCAAGCTCTTCGTCAAGCCGACCGACTACGGCCTGCTCATCGGCGCCCGCCGCCACACCGGCGAGGAGAATGACTACTGGCGCCTGAACAACTTCCTCATGCCGTTCTACACCACGCCTCCCGGGCGCAGCATGCACGCCTTCGTGCCGCTGGACGACACTCACACGGCGCGCTGGTCGTTCACCTGGCAGGTGGACGCCCCCTACAGCGCCGCCGACAAGGCGAATATGCGCAAGGGTCAGGGGATCCACTCCGAGCTCATCCCCGGCACGCACACGCCAACTCACAATATGACGAACGACTACAAGATCGACCGGACCATGCAGCGGCTCGAGACCTTCACGGGCATCAAGGACTTCGGTGCTCAAGACTACTCGATCCAGGAGGGCATGGGGGCGATCTCCAACCGCACTACCGAGCACCTCGGCATCACGGACCGCGGGATCATCGCCATGCGCGCCCTCCTCCTGGAGTCGGCGCGAAACCTGCTCGAGGGCATCGAGCCGCCGCACGCGACCAAGGGCGACTCTTACTGGGTCCACGGCGGCCAGACTCTCCTGCCGGCCACCGCCAACTGGGAGGAAGAGGAAGCCGTAACCAAGGCCATCGCCGCCGTCGTCTGACGCCGCCGAGGCCAGCTGACTCTAGCTAGCTGGACTCTATAGGAAGTCGCGCCCTCGGGCGCGACTTCCCTTTTTGTCTTCTTGCTTACGAAACGGCTCGTTGCTCAATGCACCGGGTAAGCGAGCACCGGCAGCCCGGCAGAGTGTCGATCGACATGGCCGAGGATACCCGAGCGGCTAACAGAGGCCCGGTCGCGTCCTCGAGCTCGAGGGGGTTTTGGCCCAAAAAGCCTTAGCGGCCATCAAGCGCCGCGTACGCTACCAGAGACAAAGCGTACCGCTTCGCACACACCGAGCCGGTTTCCACCGCAGGCGCGCCGACTTCAGCCAGCCGGCCTAGCGGTAGCGAATTCGCGGATCGAGGAAGGCGTAGCTCAGGTCGACGAGGAGTATCGCCCCTACCAAAAGAACGGCAAAGACCAGGTTCAAGCCCTGGATCACGGGGTAGTCGAAGAGCCGAACGGAGTCCACTAGATAGCGACCCATGCCCGGGAAGCTAAAGATCACCTCGAAGATCACGGTGCCCCCAACGATGTTGGGCAGGCCGATGCCGATCACGGTCACCACCGGAATCAAGGCATTGCGCAGCGCGTGCTTGTAAAGAACGGTGTTCTGAGCCAGGCCCTTCGCGTGCGCCGTCCGTATGTAGTCCATACGCAGCACCTCGAGCATCTGGGTGCGCACGAGGCGAATGAGGCCACCGCTCGGTGTGAGGCCGATGATCAACGCCGGCACGATCATGAGCTTGAAATGGGCGATTGGGTCCTCGTCGATGAACTTGAAGTCCAGCGGCGGCGCCCAACGGAACCAGATCGATCCAAACGTTATGACAAGGATCGCGATCCAGAACGAGGGTACGGCGTTGAGTAAGATGGCTATGGAGCGGAACCCATAATCCGGCACCTTGTCCTGCTTCAAGGCAGCCCAGACACCCATCGGCACCGAGACCACGATTGCCGAGAACTGAGCCCAGAGGCCGAGCTCGAAGCTTACAGGCACGCGGCTGCGAACTTCCTCCGCAACCGATCGACGGCTATGCAGAGATTTCCCGAGATCGCCTTGGAGGACGCCTCTCGGGCCGCCTACGAACCAAGTTAGGCCGACCCAGTCCAGATACTGGGTCGGAAGGCTGGAGTCTAGGCCAAGCTCCTTTTCGATGTTGGCGCGCAGAATTTCGTCGTTCTGCCCGAACTCACCAAGGATCTCGTCGACGACGCCGCCTGGCAGGGCGGCGCGAAGGCCGACGAAGGTCAGCAGCGTGACGCCAATCACGGTCGGTATCGTGAGGAGCAAGCGCTGAGCGATATACTTTTGCACTAGAAAACCTCAGGAGCCGTTTATCGGGCAGGCGCCACCTGGATTGTCCTGGACCGCCCTAGAGGGGCTCTTCAGATGGCCCAACGCGCTGCCTTGTAATCGAGCGTCAACCACGTTAGCGGCTTCCCCTCAGGCGCGGGTCGAGCGTGTCACGAAGCGCATCACCAAAGAGGTTGTAGGCGAAGACGAGAATTCCGATCAGCAACCCAGGGTAGATCGCCAGGCCGGGCTGCGTCCGCATGAACTCCCTTCCTTCGAGGCTAAGCATCTGGCCCCAGGACGGGAATGGTGGCGGCAAACCGTAGCCGAGGAAGCTCAGGCTTGCCTCGATGAGGACAACGCGGCCGAGCCTCAGGGTCGAGCCGAGGATTACGAGCGCGAAGACGTTCGGCAGCACGTAGTTAACCATGATCCGCGTATCGCGTGCACCGACGACCCGCGCCGACTCGACGAACGGGCTCGCCATTACGGAGATCGCCTGGCCACGGATAAGGCGCGAGCCCCCGGGCCCTCCGAGAATGCCGATGACGACGATCATGGGCCAGAGGCCGGAGCCGAAGATGCCGAGGATCGTGATCAGTACGACCAGACCGGGGAGCGCGTCGAAGATGTCGACGAAACGATAGGCGATTTTGTCAAACCAGCCGCCGTAGTACGCGGCGGAAATACCGATCGAAACGGCGAGTATCTCCGAGATAAACACCGCACCAAAGGAAACGAGTACGGCGGAGCGTGCACCGTAGAGCAGCCGACTAAATATGTCGCGGCCGATGTCGTCCGTTCCAAGAAGGTGCCTCGAGCTCGGCCCTTCCAGCCGTGCCCGCAGGTGCTGTTTGTCGAAGGAGTAGATGAAGCTGGTGTGGTCAGCAAGAACGTCGGCCATGTATGGAACCGGCGTGTCGGCGATCCCGGCAACCTGTGAGATCTTGTTAACGGTCTCCGGCACGAGGTCGCCGATAATCATGAAGGAGACGATTATCAGGGCGGCCACGAAGCCCAGTGGCTTCTTTCGGGCGAACGTCGTGACGCCCCGCAGTATCCGGCGCAGCAGCGGCGCTTGCTCGGCCTGTTGCCAGCCCTCGATCTCTTCGATGCCGCCGAGTTCTGAAACTGCCATGAACGCTCCCCACGCCCTCAGAGTTCAGCCAGATGATCTCGCCGCCGGCCGGCCAGAGCTCTGGCCGGCCGGCAGAACGAGACCGATCAGTTCAATACGCTAGGCAAAGTTTCCTTTGTAACCGCCGCCCTTCTGCTCCGAAACCGTGTCATCTTCTATGCCGCCACGGCCGCCCCAAACCAGATAGGGGAACCGTTCCCGCGCGATCGGCTGGAAGAAGCCGAAGCGCAGGCCGGGCGCCAGCCTCAGCTGGGCGTTGGGCTTGTCGGTGTCGTTGAAGTGCCGGTGCTGCGTCTGGGGCCCCTGAACGTGGACGAGGCTGCCCTTTTTCCAGTCGACTCGCACGCCGTCCACCTCGGTCCAGCCCGAGCCGTCGATGATGTAGAGATAAGCCTCCATGTGGGCGTGCTTACCGCCGTGGCGGCCGGGAAGGTCGCCCATCGAGTTGCTGATCTCGACTTCCATGTTGCGCCACTTGAGGTCGGCGCCGTCGCGGCCGTACTTGCGCATGTAAGCGCGCGACCAGTCGCGGTGGCCGCCCGAGGCCTGGCCCTGGGTCTCCTGCGACGGCCCGCCATCGCCGGCCGCCGAAATCCCGTGGGAGGCGTTCTGACCGGCGCCACCCTCTACCGGGACGTCGAGCTCGGCGTGGTCGTGGGCGCGGCGGTCCTCCGGGTCGGACTCGAGAACCGGTGAGTCGTCCTTGAGAATCGCGATCCGGCGCCCGAGCTTGTCGAGGCCGTCTGCCGAGATCAAGGCGTCCACGGGCGTGTC
Organism: Dehalococcoidia bacterium; assembly: GCA_963664765.2. Taxonomy (GTDB): domain Bacteria; phylum Chloroflexota; class Dehalococcoidia; order DSTF01; family WHTK01; genus WHTK01. Next base: position 1,252,397 of record CAXXWO010000006.1, read on the forward strand.
CGAGAAGCCCTTCTCCTCCCACTGGTCGAGCTTGCCGAGTCCGGCGAAGTGCTCGAGCGCCAGCGCGGTGAAGGAAAGGTAGCGAGCGTTGCCCTCGCCGGTGTTGAAGTGCTGGTGCTGCGAGCCGAAAGGCATCCAGAGGACGGAGCCCTCTTTCCAGTCGAACCGCATGTCGTTTACGACGCTGAAGCCTTCGCCCTCGACGACGTAGATCGCCTCCTCGCCGTGCTCGTGCTTGCCCGTGTGGTGGCCGGCGGGAATATCAGCCATCGTGATCTCAGTGCCCCAGGTGCGGAAGCCATTCTCGGGGCCGGCCATGAGGGCGGACTTGTAGTCCTGCGGTGTCTCGACCCACTCTAGCTCTTCGTCGTGAATTACACTTCGCGAGTTTTTCTTCTCTTCCTGGGACACTTCCCAGAGATGAAGCCACCGGTCGTAGTAATTCTTGTATTGCGTTGTCATGCGTCTCCGTTCTCCTTCTTCGTCCCGTTGATTTATGACATCCTCGCCTGAAGACGTTGAACGAGCGGGCGCTCTGACTCCAGAAGCGAGCCTCTGCGCAGTATAGTCCGAGTTAGACGTTGATCTGTCAAGGTGCGTCCTTGCCCGATTGCGCACCCGAGCCGCTGCCTGCTGGCCCTCCCGCGCCTTACGAGTACGCGCTCCGGCATGCCCATTCGGTCCCGGCGCGCTGGTACCTTTATGTCTAGTTATCTATGTCTAGTTATCCCCCAGCTTCGGCCATCAGACTGGCGTAGGCCGGCGCCTCAGGCTGACGGCGGCAAGGGCTTGCGGGCGCCCAGATCAGCACCGCCGCGGGCGCGAACATCACGGCGAAGAGCAGGAAGGCGATCGTGTAAGAGTTGTCGGTCAGCTCGTAGATCAGGGCGGCGACGATCGGCCCGAGGCCGAGTGCTACCTGCTGAAACGGCGTCGAGATTCCGGCGATCGCGCCAAACGAGTGCCGGCCGAAGTACTGCGCCTGGATCATGACGATTATCGATCCCTCGCCCCGGGCAAGGAGGCCGAGGAGCACGGCGAAGAGCACGGCCTCCGGCGCCGAGTCCACGGTCAGGAGATAGAGCGGCAGCAAGCTTGCCAGAAGGAGGGTCATCGTGCCGAGGAGCCGCTCCGAGATGTGCTCGACGAGAAAGCCCCAGAGCCCGTTCGAGAGAGCGCCGAAGAGCGCGTAGGCGCTGATCGCCAGGGCGATCGATGCGGCGGCGATGCCCTGGTCGGTAAAGTACGCCGCTTGATGAAAGCCGATGCCGCCGTTGCCGAACGTGCCGCAGGTCGTCGCCGCGATCAGCATCCAGAAGGCCGGCGTCCGCGATGCCTGGCGCAGCGTCCACTGGTGGCCCTCGACCGCGGCGCTCGCGGGAGCCGCGCCGCCGGGGGCGGCGGCGCGCGCCGAGTCGCCGTCGGGCAGCAGGCCGATATCCTCCGGTCGCCGGCGCAGCACCAGCACCACCGGCCGCAGCATCAGGTGCATCATGGCCGCGAAGATGAGGTAGACCGCCTCCCAGCTCAGGGCGTCGCTGATTGCCCGGGCGACCGGCACCAGCGCGGCGCCGCCGAGGGGGATGGCCATGCTGACGGCGCCGAGGGCGCGCCCCCGCTTGCGCCGAAACCAGTTGACCGCCATCGTCCGCGGCACAACGCCGCTGAGCGTGTTCTGGGCGAAGCCCCGATGTAGAAGACGAGGATGTAAGCGACGCTGCTCAGCGCCACCAGGCACATGGCGGCAGCGGTCACGACCAGGCCGACGGCGACCAGCAGGCGACCGCCGTGGCGATCGGCGAGGCGCCCAAAAAACGGTGAGGAGAGGCCGGCAGCGAAGCTGCCCAGCGTCACGCCCAGCGTGATCGCGCTCCTGCTCCAGCCCGTGCCGGCCTGAATGTCGGGCAGCATGGCGCCCGTGAAGAGCTGCGAGGTCGTCGCGCCGAGAAAAGCGGCGCTGAGGCTCACGCCAAGCACCCACCAGCCGTAATAGGTCTTGCGCCGGGCCGGCGGGGCGCCGGTGGCGCTCACGTTCGTCGCTTCAGCCAAGATGCCAGCACAGGAGTGACGTTAACCCGCCGTGCTTGGCTGAGGCCAGCGGTGCTCTCTCGCATCGTTAGCGCCGCAGCGGCCTCTGGTAGACTCTGCCCGTGAAGAATAGCCGTCTGGTTTACTCGAGCGACGGCGGCGGCGTAGACAAGCGAGCCGACCGGGCCGGCGACGCGGCTCCCTCGGCTCCCAACGACGGTGTCGTGCGCATCTTCCGGGAGCGTGGCAACCGTCACGGCAAGACCGTTACCGTCGTGCGCGGCCTGCCCGAACGCGGGGCCGGCCTCGAGGCGCGCGCTCGCGAGCTCCGGCAGCTGTGCGGCGCCGGCGGCACGCTCCGGGAAGGCGCCATCGAGGTCCAGGGCGACCACCGCGAGCGCATCGCAACGAGGCTTCGCGACCTCGGCTACCAGGTCAAGCTGGCCGGCGGCTAACCCGTTGCAAGGGACTGAAGGTTGATCGGCGTCCTGACCCACCACTGGGCGAAGGCGGACAACGTCCAAGCGGCGCGTAAGCTCCTGGACCGCAACGGCGTTGCCCAGAGCAGGTTCGCCGGCTTCGACAGTCGCCTGACGCTCCTCGCCCGCGACGACCCGACGAAGATCACGACCGTCGTGCTCTGGCAAAGCGACGAGACTTACGACGCCTGGCGGGCGAGCCCCCAACGCACCGCAGCCATGGACGGCGCCGAGGCCCTCTGGGCGCGCGCGCCGGAGTCGGAGCGGTTCGAGGTCGCCGGCTGATGCGCCTCGCAATCGCTCGTTCTATAAGGGAGGACTGAGATGGCAGAACGCTACCAGGTGATCATCGTCGGCGGCGGTCCCGTCGGGGTCGCGCTCGCCGTGGACCTGGGACGTCGCGGCGTCTCCTGCGCCGTCCTCGAGCGCCACCTCGAGCCGCAGCGTATTCCCAAAGGCCAGAACCTCACGCAGCGCACGCTGGAGCACTTCTACTTCTGGGGTGTCGTCGACGAGGTCCGGGCCGCCCGCTTGATGCCGCCCGGCTATCCAATCGGCGGCGTCACCGCCTACGGCAACCTGATGAGCGAGTACTGGTACGCGCCGGCGGGGCGTGAGACGGTCCAGAGCTACTACTACCAGGCGAACGAGCGGCTGCCCCAGTACCTGACCGAGGAGGTGTTGCGCCGACGCCTGAAGGAGTTCCCGACCGTAAAGACGCTCTTCGGCCGCTCTGTGAAGGGCGTGGTGGAGACCGACGACGGCGTCCGCGTCACGGTCGCCGACGAAGGCTGGCCTTACGAGGAGTCGGTCATGGAGGCGGACTACGTGGTGGGCTGCGACGGCGCCCGCTCCCTGGTCCGGGAGCAGGCCGGCATCGAGCGCGCGGGCACGAACTTCGAGCAGCGCATGGTTTTGGCCCTCCTCCGCTCACGCGAGCTCCACGAGGGCCTGAAGCGCTTTCCCGAGCGGACCACCTATCGCGTCATGAACCCCGACCTTAAAGGGTACTGGCAGTTCTTCGGCCGCATCGACGTCGGCGAGGGCTTCTTCTTCCACGCGCCCGTGCCGAGCGACGCCACGCCGGAGAGCTTCGATTTTCACGGCCTCGTGCAGGAGGCCGCCGGCTTCTCCTTCCCCTGCGCCTTCGACCACATCGGCTTCTGGGACCTGCGCGTCCAGGTCGCTACAAAGTACCGGCAGGGGCGCGCCTTCATCGCCGGCGACGCCGCCCACAGCCACCCGCCCTACGGCGGTCACGGTCTAAACAACGGCCTCGAGGACGTGGCCAACCTAGCCTGGAAGCTGGCTGCCGCGCTCGAAGGCTGGGGCGGCGACGCCCTACTCGACTCCTATACTCTCGAGCGACAGCCGATCTTCTCCGAGACTGGTGAGGACCTGATCGCGGGTGGCATCCTCCGGGACAGGGAGTTCCTGGTGCAGAATAACCCGGCGCACGGCCGGGAGGAGTTCGAGGCGGCCTGGAACCGGATGGCGACCGGCGGCCGCGGCGGTCAAGCCAACGAGCCCCACTACGAGGGCTCACCCGTGGTCATGGGGCCGCCGGGTGCGGCCTGCAGCATCCACGGCAGCCATTCGTTCGCCGCCCGGCCCGGTCACCATCTGGCGCCGCAGCCGCTGTCCTCCGGCCGCAACGTCTTCGAGGAGCTGGGCACGGGCTTCACCCTGCTCGCCCTCAGCGCTGCGGAGCCGGCCGTCGCGGCGTTAGAGAGCGCGGCCCAGGCCCTGCGTGTCCCCGTGAAGATCATCCGCGATAGCTACGAAGGGGAGCGTCAGGCCTTCGAATCGCGACTCGTCCTGGTGCGCCCCGACCAGCACGTCGCCTGGAGTGGGGACGTCGCGCCCGACGATCCGGTGGCGCTGATGAAGCGAGTCGTCGGTCTCGCCTGAGGCAGGGTAAGCGGCGAAGCTCCAGCGTAAATGCTCGACCCTACGACGTACGCCTACTTTGCCTAGTAGTAGCACGTCCCGCGAGCCCGCTAGGCGAACGAGCCGATACCCTCCAGGGAGGCCGGTCGCCGCGACAGCGCCCGCGCCCGGACCGCGTGCATGATCTCACTGTAAGAGACCTGGTCGAGGCGGAACTCAGGCGTAGTCTCGTCCATGCCGGTGTAGAACTGCATCAGCACTAAGTAACGCCGCATGAGTTCAGGGAGCAGGAAGTGGCGCCGCACGTGCTCTTTACCGGCGGCGCCGAGGGCTTCGCCCTCGGCCGGCTCCATCAAAAGGCGACGCATCGAGGCGGCGATCGCCTCCGTGTCCAGGGGCTGGAGCAAGTAGCCGGTCTCGCCGTCGAGCACCTGCGTCTTGATGCCGCCCACGTCGGAGCCGATCACTGGCGTGCCCTGCCAGAGGGCCTCGGAAACGACGAGGCCAAAGCCCTCGCGCGTCGGTACGTGAACAAAGCCGCGCGCGATCCGCATGAGGGCGCCGACTACCTGATCGTTGTTCTCGACGTTGAGCCAGAACCGCACGTCCGGGTCCTCGTTCGCCAGCTGCCTGACATCGTCCAGGACCCCGTCCCCTTCCGGGTCGTCCGCCGCCGAGTTGCCGAGGAAGATCAGGTAAGGCGGCGGCGATCCCGGGTTCGAGCGCCGCAGCAGCTGGAACGCCCGCAGGATCGTCCGCTGGTTCTTGTGCGTGTCGTAGCGCGACACAGCCGCAAAGATCGGGCGGCTCGGGTCCACGTTCGTGGCGTCGAGCAGGGGCGCGAGTATGTCCAGGGCCTGGCTCTCACCGTACTCGTAGTTCTTCTCCGCCAGCGGATCGATGCTGGGCATGATCTGGTACAGCGGCAGCCGCAGGCCGCGGCCGACGAACTCCGGCATCGTGAAAACGGCGCCGGCGCACTGATTGATGTACGGCAGCAGGAAGCGCCAGATGAAGCGCTGCGGGTCCGACGTGTCGATGTGGCAGCGCCAGAGGACGTTACCGTAGAGGACGCCGTTGGTGATCATCGCCGTCGGCTGCGGGTCGTGGATCTCGATGAGGTCGGAGACGATGTGGGCGTTGCGGGCGTTTTCCTCGATCGTATCCAGGTAGGCGCCGAATATCTCGTCGAGCGAGATCGGCTGGTCCTGGCCTTGAAGAAGGTTGTGGAACTTCTTCGTTACGCGAAAGAACTCCTCGCTGCCCTCGATCACGTACCACCGGGCGTCGATGCCTAGGCCGCGCGCCAGCGGCACCGCGCTCCGCAGTATCTCGGCGACGCCGCCGCCCGAGAAGGTCGAGTTGACGTTTGCCCAGCCGCGGCCGGTAATCGGCTCGGCGAGGCGCTTGAGCTCTTCGACCCGCTGCCGGCCGACGTAAGGCTCGTAGTAGTCAGGCAGGAGCTCGATTGGGGGCTGGTACTCCTCGAGGGAGGTGGTTGCGTGCTGCGTCGGGTTCAAGTTTGTCGGGTTCCCTTCCAATTCGATCCTGCCCACTGCTTCAGTGTGTCAGGGCATATCTCTTATCGTCAAACTCTTATGATCAGCCCTCGTCGGCGAACAGGCCTTAAGTGACTTGTCGGCTCGAAGGGTGATCTTCTGAGCATGACGAAGCGGTGGCGTCGAGCGGCGTGCTCAGGCGGCGGCCGCAGCGTTGCCGATCTGAACGGCAGGCCGGGGTCTGAAAGTGCGTGAGCCGAGGGCGACGCGACTAGAACAGCGCCATGTCGAAAGCGCGCCGATGCTTTCTTGTCGTGGCGTGCTGCGGGCCGAGGAGCGTGAAGATCGCGACGCAGGTCAGACGAGCGGCATCGCCGTGATACGGGCGGTCCAGCCTGATGACCTCAATGAACTGCGAGAGCGTGCCATCGAGTTCACCTTCGCTCAAGGAGGCGAGCGCGAGCGCGAAAGCGGCTCGGCCGCCGCCCTCCGGCAGCTCCTTCGGGTCGAGCGCCATCAAGTCGCTGATCGCGAGAATCGCCTCCCGTAGCTGGTGGAGGGCGCCCTCTGGATCCTTGGCGCCCCGTGCCAGCTCTGCCGCCTCGCCGGGCTCGCGATGGATGAGGAGCTTTGCGAGAAGAAGCCTCGCCTCCGCGCTCTCGGGCTCTCGCGCGAGAGCCTCACGGAGCACGGCCTCCGCCTGCCCTTCGTCGCCGCTCTCGAGCAGCGCCCTCGCCGCCTCGAGTGAGAGCTTCGCCTCGCTCGGAAGCGACTCCGCCAGCCACTTGCTGACGGCTTCTTCGGGCAAGGCCCCGACAAACTCGCTCTGAACGGCGCCGTTGAGGAAGAGCTTGACGGCCGGAATGCCCTGGATGTCGTACTGGGCCGAGATCGCCGGGTTTCGGTCGGTATCGACCTTCGCGAGCTTCCAGGCGCCGGCGCTCTCCTCGGCGAGCTTCTCGAGAACCGGGCTGAGCATGTGGCAGGGGCCGCACCAGGTCGCCCAGAAGTCGACGAGCACGGGCCGCTGGAAGCTCTCGGCGAGAACCTCGCTCTCGAAGTCAGCAACCTCATTAGTCCTCAGGAGATGATGATCTCCCGGACCGCGTGCGAGATCAAGAGCGTGGCCCGTGACTTGCCCAGCCACGTTCGCCAAAAAGAACTGGCCCCGGACATCTGCCGGGGCCAGTCGCTAGCAACCTGGTCGCCTGAGCTAGCTGCTTGAGCCCCCGGTCTCGCCCCACTCAGCGTCGGACCGCGTCCGGGCCAGTCCCTCCTTGATCTTCTCCGCGCTGGCGGACTGGGCTGCTTCGGCAATCTCCAGGTTGCGCTGCGTGACCAGCTCCTCTTCCTGGATGCCGCCTTTCGCCTCTAGCTCTTTCAGCTCCTCCGCCGTATGGACGCCGCGTGCGTACTCCGTAAGTACTTTGCGAATGACCACGACCGTGGAGTCGGTCGGCGTCAGGTACTCCGGGACCTCATAGCGGCAGGTGCGCTCGGCGTCGACGTCGGCCCAGCGAAAGTTGAAGTTGTGGCTCCAGTTGCGGTAAGGCCAGGTGAAGCCTCGATAGAGCCGCGTCTGCACGGTCGGCTTCTCGAGATAGCGCTCGATGTTCACGTAAACGATGCGGGTCATGTCGCGGTCGACAGGCACCGCCCAGCGGTGGCTGCGGTACTTCGAGGCGCCGCCTGTGCCTTTGGCGGAGATGCTCGGCAGGCGCGTGCCCTGCCATTCGTCGAGGATCCTCTCCCCCTTCTCGTCATAGCGAGCGTTGCGGGCACGATCATAGGGGTTTCTTCCCCCACTTCGATTCCTCTGACGCTCGAAGTACCAGGACCATAGAAGGCGAATCCGGCCTAGCGGCCAGACGCCGTCCACACCCGGGTAGTACATCTGGAACGGGATGTTTCCATTTTCGTCGAAGTAGTAGCGCTCCGTCGGCGCGATGCCGGCGCCGGCGCCGTAGTTCGCCGTCTTGCCGCCGACGACCTTCGTGCGGTAGCCCAGCGGCGTCCGCGGCCGGCCACCGTTGCGGCCGCGGAGCGTACTAACGCAGTTGCGATGGACGTAGAAGGCGTTGTGGGCGTCGTTCGTGTTCTCGAGGACGAGGATCCAGTTGCAGTGGTACACCTGAGTCGACCAACGGACCTGGGTGTAGGGCTCGTCGAACATCTCCGGTGGTACGTCCTCGCGCGGGTCGACCGGCTCGCCCTCGCCCATCCAGACGAAGACGATGCCTTTCAAGGTGACGGTCGGAAAGGCCCAGGCCTTGAGCTCGCCGACCGCCTTCGAGTCCGGCCCTTCGGTGAGGAAGGCGACGCAGTTGCCGTCGCCGTCGTAGGTCGCGCCGTGGTAGGGGCAGCTCACAGTCCCCTCGTAGAAGCAGTCGCCGAGCGAGAGGAAGGCGCCGCGGTGGGGGCACACGTCGAGCAGGGCCTTTACCTGGCCGTCCTTGCCCCGAAACATGACCATGTCCTGGCCGAGCATACGGAGGACCTGGGGGTTCTTCTTGATGTCCCGGTCCGGCAGGGCCGGGTACCAGTACTCGCGGTGGCCGAGGGCCGGGATCTTCGTGCGGATGTCGTTCGGGTCGTCCGACTGGCGGAAGGGCAGCGCCCGGCCGACCGGGTCGAGACCCCGCGCCGTGGACTTGTAGCCGCCGGGGTAGCCGGCCCAGAGTCGCTTGAGCTCCATCCAAGGGTGCATGCTTTTCCTCCCGTGTCTTCCAACCGCTAAACACCAGGCCGACCCCGATCTAAGGGCCGGAGGTCGACGCCTGGAAGTTAGTCCGTCTCGTTCCGGCTGTCAATCCGTGACCGCGGGCCACGCGCTCGCGCCGACTCGTCTAGCGTCGAAAGCGCTTCCTCCGGTGACGGCCTCACCCATTGCGGCAATCCTCGGTCCCATAGGCTGTAAACTAAACGCCGGAGACGGCAATCTTGCCGTTGATCTTGTCTTTACAGGTCACGGGCGGGTGTGGCCACAGGGAGGAGAGCGAGAGGATGAGCCTCGAGGACGCCAAGCATCAGGTGGCAGTCGCCAATCGCGCGCTCGCCGAGGTCGGCCTCGCCAGCGGTCCGCTGGCCTCCAAGGGCCACATCAGCATGCGCTTGCCAGAGGACCCGAGCCGCTTCGTCGTCAAGGGCCGCGGCTACGATGAGGACGCGCTGGGCCTCATGCGCCCGGAGGACATGGTCGTCTGCGATCTGGACGGCTTCCGGGTGGACGGCCCTCCCGGCATCACGCCGCCCCAAGAAGTGAAGATTCACTCCTGCATCCTCCGCACCTACCCGAACGTCCAGTCCGTCGTCCACGTCCACCCGCGCTTCGTCGTCCTCATGACCCTCCTGCCGGCGACGATCCTGCCCGTCTGCCACGAAGGGCCTCAGGTCGTGCGCAAGCCGCCGCCTCTCTATCGTCACTACAAGATCATCCAGAGCGACGAGGAGGGCATGGCGGTCGCCAACCTGCTCGGCGACAACCGGGCCGTCCTCCTCCTCGGCCACGGCGCCACGACCGCCGGCGGCTCCCTCAGCGAATCCTTCATGAACATGTTCAACCTGGAGGAGCAGGCGAGGATGAACTACCAACTCTACTGCGCCGCCGGGCCAGATTACGCCGGCGTGCCGGAGGAGCTCCTCGCCGAGCCCAGCATCCCGATGAAGGAGCTGCCTCACCTCGAGGGCTACGGCCAGAGGCCGCCGGGTGCCGGCCCGCGCCTCGACGGCTCCTTCGCTTACTACGCGAAGATCGCCGAGCGGAAGCTGGCCGAGGGCCTTTTCTAAGCGCGACTTTACATTGCATAATGCGTACTGGGCGCGATGACGCAAAGCGGCAGGGGCGCCGCGCTCAGGGAGGGACCCAGCATTGAGACTCGCTCAGCTACTTGAAGCGCCGCGGATCGCGGTACTCCTTTTCATTCCGCCGCTCGCCTTCGTGGCGGCGCTGGCGGCCATGATCGTCATCGGCGGCGGCAGTGGCGACACACCGACGTCGGCCGCGCTCACCGTCGATATCGCCAGCATCGAGCCTCTGGTCACGGAGGAGCCCCTCGTCGACCAGGCGACGGCGGACCGTGCCAGCTGCAGCGAGATCGAAGGAACCGACTATCGCTCGGCAACGGAGCGTGACTGGTTCCAGGCGAACTGCGCCCTCGTCGCCGCGAGCGCCGGCGCCGGCGACCAGCCGGCACTGGACGGCGTCAGCCCAGCCAGCGACGTGAGCCCGTCGACGGCGACATCCCCTACGGGGGCGCACACAGTCGGCGGTGGTGAGTACGCGCTCGGCGACCGCCTCCTGATCCCGAGCATCGGCATCGACACGCCCGTCAACGGCATCAAGGTAGCGCCGAGCGGTGTGATGGCGAACCCGGTCGGCTACTTCAACGCCGTCTGGTACGACTTCTCCAGCTTCCCCGGCCTCGGCGGCTACACGGACGGCAACATGGTGCTCGCCGGCCACGTCGACTCCGCCGTCTACGGCACGGCGATCTTCTGGTTCGTGCGCGACCTCGCGCCCGGCGCGACGGTCCAGTACGTCACCTCCGCCGGCGAGGTGATCAGCTACGTCGTCACCTCATCTGTCGCCTACGACGCGAACAACGACTTCGGTCCGATCGTCGCGACCGGCGCCGCCGACCTGACGATCATCACCTGCACGGGCACGTTCAGCGGCGGCAGCTACAATCTGAGGCACGTCGTCCAGGCAGTCAGGTCCTAGTTGGCCCCAGCCGAGGGTTTAGGCGCCGCCCGAAATCAGGATCGCCGGCCAGCCTGGCTCGGGCTCGTCGGACCGACTCAGTAGCTGCGAATCTCCAGCTCGTTGGCGTCGGGGTCGAGGACGTAGATCGAGGTTGCCCGACCGCGCGCACCCCAGCGCGAGACCGGCGCCTGCGTAACGGTCACGCCTTCGCTTTCGAGGCTCGCGGCCAGCGCCGCCATGTCGACGCCTTCGGCGACCAGGCAGTAGTGGTTGAGGTTCGGCACCGCTCCCTCGGGAACGGCCGCGGCCGCGCGGGGGCTCAGGTCGATCAACGTGTCGGCGCTGACCCTTACGGATGGGAAGCCGACCTCGCCGCGCCGGAACTCCTCCAGGCGCTCGCCCTTCAGGCCCAGCAGGCCGACGTAGAAGGCGAGCGACCGCTCGACGTCGGCGACGTTCAAGACGATGTGGTCCATTGCCGTGATCCGCAGGCCGCGCATGGCTCCCTCCTTCGCTACGAGACGGCTCTCTCGCTGATCCCGCCGGGCCGTCGCTCGAAGGAACGCTGAGCGCGCCGGGGCTCCGATGCCTCAGACGAAGAGCGGCTCCATCTCCAGCCGCGCCACCAGCGCTTCCATGTCGCCGTCGGCGCTGGCGCGCTCGAAGCGCTCGGCCGCGGCCAGGTAGTGCGGCAGGAGCTCGACGTCGCCGACGGAGATGACGAAGATGCCGGCCCGGCCGAGGGCCCAGTGGACGGCGAGCTCGATATCGCTTGGCTCGGAGAGGGGCTGATACCAGGTCGTCGCCGTGCGCTCGCGGCCCATCCAGGGACGGTAGGCGATCGACTTGATCGTCTGGACGGCGACGTTGCGCTCGGCGCAGGTCGCCTGGAGGGCGTCGAAGTTCTCGGCGAAGTAGCGGTTCTGCATCGTGATGTAGTTGAAGGGCAGCAGCACGGAGTCGAAGTCGAAGCGGATCAGGCTGCGGCGGTGCGTAGCCGCGACCTGAGTGCCGTGGCCGGTGACGCCGATCGCCCGCACGAGGCCTTGCTCGCGGGCTTCGACGGCAGCGTCGATCACGCCGCCCGGGCTCAGTGCGGTGTCCCACTGGATCGGGTCGGAGAGGTTGTGCATCTGCCAGAGGTCGACGTGGTCGCGGCCCAGCCGCTCCAGCGACCGCTCTAACTCCTGCCGCGCCGGCTCCGCTCGCCGCTCGCTCGTCTTCGTTGCGATGAAGAATTGGTCCGGGTAGCGCTTCAGCCAGGGAGCGAGCCGCAGCTCGGCGTCGCCGTAGCTCGCCGCGACGTCGATGTGGTTGACGCCGTGCTCCAGGAGCAGCTCGAAGGCGCGGTCGGCGACGTCCTGGGAGACGCGCCCGAGCGAGGCAGCGCCGAAGATGATCCGGCTGCTCTCGTGCCCCGTCCGGCCAAAAGGCTGTAGCGGCAGCATCATGGGGATGCTACGCCGTTACGGATAGTGACGTCCAGCAGAATCGCCGCCATTCGTAAACATCACGACGCTGATGACGGGGACCTTCGTCACCTCTGCCATAAGCAGATTCAGTCCGAATGGCTCTACGATTGGGCCCGGTAGCACGCCACAATAGCTCCGTCGCTACGCCAGGCAGCTCCGGCGTCGCGACACCCTCCAGTGGAACGGGGTCCGACTCGGGCCCCGTTCTTTTGCGTTCAGGACGCCTTCGCTCGTCGCGCCCGAGATCGCCAGCACTCGTGCAGAAGGCCCGACAGGAAACCGGCGGCCAAGCTCCCCGGCCCGAAGTGCGGCGTTCTGGCTCTCTTCGCCAGGGGCCGTTCGGCCCCCGAATCGAGGCCTAATGGCCCTACGCGGGACTCGAAGGGTCTCCTAATCTGAACCGGTCAATAGTGTCCCGCGAGTAGACGCTCGTAAGCTGATTTATGGAGGTAAAAACATGCATCCTTGGATGGAGCTGAAGCGACTCTGGGCCGGCTATCCCGGCGGCTACAAGTCCACCGCTCAGGGCGCCCATCCGGTGGGCAAGGCACTGCCTTTCCGCCAGTCGGACGACCCGAACGACATTCGCACGAAGATCCCGGCCCTCGGCCACCGCGAGTACTGGTACCCGGCCCTGCCGGACCGGGACATCAAGAAGAACCCCCAGGTCCTCCGTATGCTCGGCCAGGACATGGTCATGTTTCGGGGCAAGGACGGCCAGGTAAAGGCCCTGCTCGACGTGTGCCCCCACCGCGGCGCCTTCCTCTCGCTCGGCGACTGCTTCTACGAGGGGACTGTGAGCTGCCCCTACCACGGCGCGACCTACGACGGCGACGGCAACTGCGTCGCCTTCCTCACCGAAGGGCCGGACTCGAAGGCGGTCGGCGAGCTCAAGGCCTGGGCCTTTCCGACCGTCACCTTGAAAGGCATCGTCTTCGTCTGGATGGGCGAGGGCGAGCCGGTCGACCCGCGCGAGGACGTACCACCGGAGATGTTCGACGAGCCCCACACGCTCGCGCCCTTCTCCTGCCAGGTCTTCGCCTGCAACTGGATCCTCGTGCTCGAGAACACAAACGCCGCCCACAACGCATTCTTCGTCCACCGCAACTGCGTCGAGGTGCTGCGCAGCCGCCTCGGCGGCCGGCCGCGGACGCCGCTGGGCTACCGCACCAAGGTCGTCGGCGGCGTCACGGCGAACTACAGCGCCGGCGCTGGCATCGCGCCGATGGAGCGCTACTACTACGACGAAGACGGCAAGGGCCTCTATCAAATGTACTACCCCGGCGTCGACGGCGTCTGGCCCCTGCACCGCACACGTCTGCTCTGGAGCTGGATCTGGGAGCGCGGCCGTCAGAACCGCCGCGACACCAACCAGCGCTGGGGCACCGGCCAGCGCCAGAACGGCCCCCAGCTCCAGGGGCGCGGCGACGACTCCTGGCAGGGCACGCGCCTGCCGAGCATCTCCGCCAAGGGCACCGGCGGCGCCTCCAAGTTCCGCAGCCACCACTGGGCGGTACCGGTCGACCGCGACATGACCCGCATCGTTTACGTGAACATCGAGCGCTACCTGGAGCCGCCGAGCATCGTCACCAAGATCCACCGCGGCCTCAGCTGGCCGATCCGGAACTGGAGCCACAACTTCAACTTCCGCTGGGCCGACGTCGACGCCGAGCGTACCTGCCGCTATGAGGTCCCGGAGTACCTGCCGCCGACCGACTCGACGGTCGTCGTCATCCGCAAGGTCCTTACCGAGTATGCGCGCGGCACGCACACAGCCGAGGAGCTGAAGGAGCTCGAGGCCAAGGGCGGCATCCAGGAGGAGGAGCTGGTCATCCAGCGCAACCTCGAGATCATGGAAGCGGCCCAGACGCTGCACGCCGAGGAGATCAAAGAGGGCATCGCCAAGACTCGCTCCGATGCGGAGTGGGAAGGGAGCGGCTCGAAGAGCTAGCTCGCTACCGTCAGCGCAGCCTCGAGAGGCCCCGACTCAAATAGCCGGGGCCTCTTTTCGCTCGGAACCGAGGAGGGAGAGCCTCAACGCAGGCCGCCAGTATCCTGGCCACCGCGGCTCGGCCATGGCGTATAGTCCCAGCGATGGGACGAGCAGGAGGTTCGAGCGATGGCGGCAGCGAAATCAGCGGACGAGTTCATCGACGAGCTCTGGACCTACGCGAACGAGGTGCCGATGGGGGAGCATCCCTGGTTCAAGGGGATCGTCGAGCACCGCTGGACGCGGGATCAGATCATCCTCGGCGAGGTCCAGCACTATCTACGCGTCCGCACGAACGTCGTTCACTGGGGCTACATCATGATCAACGCCGCCAAGGCGAACGAGGTCAGCCTGCTCGGCGTCGCGACCGAGAACTTCAGCGAAGAGGCGGGCGGTGAGAGGACCCACGCCGACATCATGTACCAGATTCTCGCTGAGGCCGGCATCTCCCGCGAAGACGCCGACGCGGCCGAGCCCGCGCCCGGCACGGGCGCCGCGATCGAGACGATAAACGGCATCTGCCTCCACCGCTCGGCGCTGGAAGGCATGGCGGCGATAAGCTTTCAGGAGACCCAGCACGGCAGCCCGGAAGGCGTCGCGGCTCGCGTGTATAAGGCGCTGACCAAGCACTATGGCTTCTCGACACACGCGGCCGAGACCTACGGCGTCCACGCCGGGCAGGACGTCGGCCACGGCGGCCGCCAGATCGACGCGATCCGCAGATACGCGCGCGACCCCAAGACCCAGGAGAAGGTGCGACGGGCGGTGAAGCTCGGCGTTACGGCCTACACGCTGGAGTGGGACGGCCACGTCCAGGCGATGACCGGACAGCGCCAGTTCTGGGCCGGCGTCGGTGCGCTCCATCTCGAAAGCCCGCAACCGAAGCTCGCCTAGGCCGCGACCTCAGATCGGCCACTCTGCGGGCAGCGCCGTCCGCAGCTCCTGGTACTCCGGGTCGGCCGCGTTCTCGGCGCCAATACGCGTGAGCACCTCGAGGAGATCTTCTGCTGACAGGTTCAGGACGCTGGAGACCATACCCGTGGTCTCTTCGAGGTTGCCCCCTCAGTTATCGAATCAGCCGCGCATCCTCTGCAGCGCGTAGCGGTCGTCTTCGTTCAGCGCCATTCTTGCCTCCCAGCGCCCCGTCTCCGGGGAGTTCAGGTCGTCGTCGGGCCCACCTCGGCCTCGCGGACGGCGAAGCCGACCGGCTGTAGCGTCACCGCTTCGGCGACCGGCCGGACCGCGCCGCCGGCCTCCTTGATTACCCGCAGTCGCGTGAACAGGCGCCAGGCCGCGCCGCCGGAGCGCAGCTGGAGGATGAGGAACGCGTTCTCTACCTCGTCGCCTTCGCCGCCACAGCGCACGCGACGGCCGATCCGGACGCCGGCGCCTGGCTTGAGCCTGCTCGCTGGCGAGCAGGGCTCCCGGTCGGCGTAGAACTGGCCGTGCGGCAGCCAGCTCTCGAGGATCTCGACCGCGTCGCGCCCCTCGTTCGTGATCTGCCACACGACGTCGTGCTCCGTCGCCGACGCTCGCGCCGTGCTAACGATGGTCACGCCGAGCTGCGGCGGTTGGGCTTCCACAACGGCATCGATCATACGCCCGGCTAGCTTCCCTTTGAGCCTGCTCACGAGGTCCGATTTTCGAGGTCATCCGAACGCTCGCTTCAGAGTATTGCCAGCCAGATGCCGGCCATGCAGGTCGCGGTGCCGCCGGCGATGCGCAGTGTCAGCCGCTCGCCGAGGAAGGCGTGGGCCATGGGCGCGACGAAGATCGGCGACGTCGAGGTCAGCACGGCCACAGTGCCGGCGCTGGTCGTCTTCGCCGCCAGGAGGAAGAGGGTCGTGGCCGCGGCGATGAGCGCCCCGCTGATGGCGAGCAGGCGCAGGTCCGCGAGGGTCGACTGGCGCCGGTGCTCGCCGCGCGAGCCGGCGATAACGCCGAGGACGAAGGCCATGAAGGGCAGGCGCAGCGCCGTAGCGGAGAGGGCCTCGACCGACTCAAGGGCGTCCGAGACCGTGAGGAGGCTCGCTGTCCAAAGAAGGGCCGCCAGCACAGCGAGCCAGAGCGCGAACACGGGCTGGCGCAACCGGCCGGCGCTCGCAAGACGAGTGCCAACCTGCTCGTAGACGACGAGGCGGGCGCCAATGAGGACCGCGAGGCCGCCGAGGAGCAGAAAGACCGACAAGGGCTCGCCGAGAAAAATCACGCTGCCCGTGACGCTCGCGAGGATGTAGAGGCTGGTGCTCACCGTGAACACGCGCGAGACGTCCTCGACGGCCATCGCCCGGACGAAAGCGGCATCGCCGAGGATGGCAGCGACGCCGGAGCCGAGCAGGACGGCGATCGTCGCCAGCGGGAGGTGACTGACGGTCGCATCGCCGCCGCTCAGCCCGAAGAGCACCAGGACAAAGACCGCGGCGATGCTCGTGCGGACGGTCATGATGTAAAAAGCGCTGAGGCGGCCGGAGACGGTCTTGACCGCCACGGCGCTTATCGCCCAAAGGACGGCCGAGCCGAGGGCTGCCGCCTCGCCTACCATCCGGCACCCCCATCGGTGAGAGAAGTCGCGCTCCGTCAGTATCACACGGCACCGATCGAGGAGCACGGCCGCCGTTAGCGGGGACGCTCGCGTCGCGTTCGCTACCGATTTCCAGGCTGCCAAAGCGGCCCTGCGAGCGCAACGACGAGCCGGTCGGCCGTGCCAAGGGGCCTGACTTGAGCGTTTAACTCGTACCGGCATCGAAGCCGTGCGAGAATAGGCCCGACCGCGAGGCAGCCGAGCGCGGCGACGATCGCGCCGGCGCAACCCGGTCGAATGAGCATGAACTGGCTACGTAACCTTGGCATGAGGCTCGGGCGCTCGAACGGGCAGGCGGAGCTGCTCGAGCCCGCGGCTACGGCCGGCGCGCCCGGCCGGCCGGTCTCGGTCGAGACGGCCGCGGACGCCCTCTCTGCTGCCGAGCTCAAGCTAGTCGAAGCGGAGCTCGCGGTCGCCACGCTCAGCGACGTCCGCGCGAAGATCGGCGAGGAGCCGGTCATCGTCGCGATCAACCGCTCGATCTTCACGCTGGAGCTGACCGAAGCCGGCGCCGAGGTGCAGCGGCCGCCCGGCGGCGCCGCCGGCGCCCTCTACGGCGCCCTGCGCGGCGCCGGCGGCGGCGTCATCGTCTCGACTGCGACGACGGAGCTGGAGCGACGCCTCGCGAAAGGCGGCCTCCTCGTGAGCCCGGGCGATAACGTCTGGGTCCAGTACCTCTACGTGCCCGACGAGGTCTTCAATCTCTTCTACAACGAGTTCGCCAACCCGGCGCTCTGGCTCATTCAGCACGAGATGGGCGACGCGATCCTTCCCCGTCCAGGGCCACGCGACTTCCTGCGTCATTCGCGAGCCTGGATCGCCTACCGCCTGCCCTGGGTGAAAGTGGAGGCGATCCACCGGATCATCTTTACCCACGACGTGGACCGGGCTTACCGGGACGGCTACCAGAGCGTCAACCGTCAGTACGCCGAGTCGCTGATTAGCTCGTACGGGGACCTGCCACGCGCCCGCATCCTGATCCAGGACTATCACTTCTACCTCCTGCCGAAGTACCTGCGCGAGCTCGGCAGCGAGGCCCTCCTCCACCACTTCATTCACATTCCCTGGGTCTCGCCCCACTACCTGCAGCGGGTCATGCCGGAGTCGCTCTGGCGGGAGCTGCTCGACTCCCTCCTCCAGAACGACATCATCGGCTTCCAAATCCCCCGCTACTGCCACGATTTCCTCGCCGCCGCCCGCAGCCTCCTCGACGCCGAAACCGACTTCGCGAACGGCCTCGTGACTTACAAAGGCCGGACGACCCTCGTCCAGAACTACCCGATCTCGGTCGACGTCGGCCAGCTGCGGCACACGGCCCTGGCGGGCGATGAAGGCGCCATGACGCTGGCTTACGTAGAGGGCCTGCGGCGCAAGGTCGGCCGCAAGCTGCTGATCTTGCGGGCGGACCGCGTCGACCTGAGCAAGGGGATCATCGAGGGCTTCGCCGCCGTCGACCTCATGCTGAGACGACAGCCCCGCCTGCGAGGCCAGGTCCAGATGCTGGCGCTGCTACAGCGTTCCCGCCTGGACGTGCCCGAGTACAGGAACCTTTACGACCAGATCATTAGCCTGGTCCGCGAGATCAACCGGCGCTGGACGCCCGACGAGACCTGGGATGGCATCGTCGACTCCTTGGAGGAGCGGCTCGCGTTCGCCGCCGACCTTCAGGACCCATCGATCCGCGCCTGGCCGCCGCTCGTCGTCGACTTTACCGACAAGCCCTTCCCGGAGGTCGTCGGCGCCCAGATCGCGGCGGACATCTGCCTCGTGAACCCGCTCGCCGATGGCATGAACCTCGTGGCAAAGGAGTTCGCCGTCAACAACAAGCCCTCCTTCATCCGCGAGTTCAACCAGCGGCTGCGCCAGAAGGGCACCGGAGCCGTCGGCGCGGTGCCGGGGATCATCGTCGGCTCCCTGCGCATGGGGGCGTACCCGGAGCTCAGGGATGGCCTCCTGCCCGTCGATCCACGCTCCGTGGACGAGACGGCCGAGGCGTTGAGCCAGGCCTGGCGCCTCCAGGCGACGGTACGAGGCCTGGATCGCAGCTCGGGTTTGCGAGATCGACTGCCGAGCCCGCTCCGGCGCCTGCGCCGCCACCCCCTGCTACCGGAAGGGCTCGCCGACCGCGCCGCCGAGCAGGTCAGCCGCAGCACGATCACGGACTGGATGGACAAGATCATGCTCGACGTCGAGCTCTGTCGCGACCCGCACTGGCGCCAGGTTGTGCAGGAGTCTGGCCTCAGGCTGGCACGCGGCGCGATCGAGCGCGGCTCGACGCTCGAGGAAGCGTTTCCGACGCTGGTCTAGTCGGCGGCCCGGTCGGCCCTGTCGCCGGCGCGTCCCGGACGAGGTCGTCCGGCGTCATCTCGCCCCATTCCGACAGGGACTTGGGCGCGCCGCCGAGGGCGCCGTCTCTGCCCTGGTTTAGTCGCCGTCTCAAGCGTTCCAGCCGCTGACGGTCGCGTCTCTCGGAGGCCGACTCGACCAGCAGACGACTTTGACCAGTCGAGAGGCGGAGCCACAGCCGGCGCACCACCGCGCCGTTAACCCTCGTTCCTGTGGCCGGGCTGGCCGCGGCGGGGATCGGGAAACGCCTCCAGCGCCCGCGACCAGTTATCGGGTCGCTTCGGGCCTGCCTTACTCGCTTTCGCCGACGAGCTGGCTGCAGCCTTCGCCGGCGCCGTTTGCTCCTTGGCGTTCTCGGCGGGGGTCAGCGCAACCGACTTCATCCGTTCTCGCGACTGGGCCACATCTCCCTGGAGGCGATCGATGTTCTCGTCGGGCTTGCCCTTCCTTAGTCGATTCTTGAGTGCGTCGAGCATGGCCTTCTCCCTAAGGTTGCCTGAGAGATCCGTCTCACCTTAGAACGAAAGGCGCGGCTCAGGCGTTACGGCAGCGGACTCGATCTCGTCGAATGGCCGCGAGTGAGGGCGCAGATTAGCAGCCACTACCGAATGGCCTTAGCTAGTGTTAAAATCGCGGCGTGTGGCCCGAGCTCTGGAGGTCTTAACGATGCGGATAACCGTTGCGGGCTATGGCGCCATCGGCCAGTACGTGGCCAGCACCTTCGGGCGCGCGCACGAGATCGTGCCTTACGACCCGCCGAAGGGCCTCGGTCAGCCGAGAGACCTCACTGAGGCGGATTTCGTCTTCATCTGCGTTCCGACGCCGGCGGCCGCGGACGGCAGCGCCGACGTCGACATCGTCGAGGAGATCGTCTCCCTGGCGAGCCCTCGCCGGGCGATCGTCTGCGAGAGCACGGTCTCGATCGGCACCACCGAGCGCCTCATTCGCGCCTCCGGCAAGCCGCTCGTCTGCGTGCCCGAGTACGCCGGCGAGTCGGAGGGCCATCCCTATCGCGACCCTTCGCAGCGCTCGTTCCTGATCTACGGCGGCTACGGCGCCGCGGTCCAGCAGGTCCGCGACCTCTTCGCCGGCGTCTACCCGGAGGCGGCCCGCCACTTCATCGTGCCGCCGACCACGGCCGAGCTGGTGAAGTACATGGAGAACTCCTTCCTCGCCCTCAAGGTCGCCTTCTGCAACGAGTTCTTCGATCTATGCCAGAACGTCGGCGTCGACTATGAGTCGGCGCGCGAGCTCTGGACGGCGGACTGGCGGATCGGCGAGAGCCATACCAACGTCACGGCGGCGCGAGGCTACGACGGCAAATGCCTGCCGAAGGACGTAGCGGCGGTCTGCGCCAGCGGCCGCGAGATGGGCGCGGCGATGGAGATCATGGAGGCGGTCCAGAGCGCCAACGTGCGTCACAGGGCCGCGGCGGCTCGTGTCAGCCGCGCCGCCAGCCCAGCGCAGGGAGCGTGAGCCGCCGCAGCGCCGCGGCGGCTGCGACGCTGGGCGCGCCGCCGTAAGCGCGACGGAGAGCGGCGCCGAGCGCAACGGTCAGTAGCGCCAGCCAGCCGACCGTCAGGACGACGGTCTCCGCCGTCCACTGCTGATAGCTCGGGAAGATCGACGCCAGCGCCCGGAACAGGGGCGCATCGAGGTCGAAGGGGTCGACGGCGAGCGTGACCTCGGCGCCGGCGGCCGCACGCTGCAGAGCGACCGTAAAGTAGAGGGAGACGGTGCCGAGCCCGGCCGCGAAGAGCTTGCCCGCAGCCGGCAGGCCGGCGATGAACGGCGTCAGCGCCATGGGAAACAGCGGCAGGACGACGACGAGCGGCCGGCCAGGGAACCACCAGCCCATCATCGTAATCGCGACGAAGGTCGCGAGCAGCACCTGGCCGCCGATCAGCGCCAGCGTCAGGCGCCCCGTGAGGCCGGACCTGGCCAGGAGCGCGAGTGCCGGAATCAGGAGCAGAAGAAGGGGAGCCCAGCGGCCGATGCCGAATCGCTGATCGATGAACAGGCCCCAGACCCGATAAGCGCGCTCGCGAAACTCGACGTGCGACTGGAGCACGCTGACGGCGTCGGCGCCCTCGTAGACGGTGTTGACGCTGTAGGCGGTGAGGTCGTCGAAGACCGCGAGATGAAACCAGACGTAGAAGGCGCCGGAGACGGCGCTGAGCGAGAGGAGCGCCAGGCGCCCCTTCTGGTCCGACGCCACGAGGAAGGCGACCGCCACCAGCGCAGCGAGCGGCACGTACTTCATGCCGAGCCAGGCGAGGGCGCTGAGGAGGATCGCGAGGCCGACGCCGGCCCGGACGCCGCCGGCGCCGCGGCGCAGCAGGAGGATGGCGAGGACGAGACAGAGGCCGGTCGGCAACTCCGGATACACCTCCGTCGAGTAGACGAAGGCGCTCGCCGAGAGGCCGACCGCCGCCGTGACCAGCCAGCTCAGCCCGAGCGAGCCCGTCTCCAGGCTCGCGAGGACGAAGGCGAGCGCGAAGGTCAGCGCCGCAATGAGGAGCAGCTCGACCTGGGCGCCGCGCAGGCCGCCGAGAGCGAAGCCGGGGATGAGGAGGACGGAGAGCCCGGGCTCGTGCGGGCTCAGGAGGCGGCCGTCGCTCGTCGGCACCGACTGGCGCCAGAGCCCCTCCGGGTGGTCGAAGAAGGAGCGGTAGGACTCGCGCTCGTACTGCTGGCTGAGGTCGAGGTCGCCGTCCTGTATGAGGCTCTGGGTCGTCAGGAGGTAGAAGGGCTCGTCCCCCGTGATCGAGGCGCCGCGCGTCGCCCGCAGGCCGACGGAGAAGGAGTAGACGAGGGCGAGCAGGAGGAAGAGCGCAATGGCGCCGCGAAACCGGGGCTGACGCGCCAGCGCCGCCAGCTTCATCCAGGCGGGGTCTGGCGCGGGAAGACCAGAGGCTCGGCCGTGGCCGCAATCGTCAGCTGTTGGCCGATCGCGTACGGCTGCAGCGCCAGCAGCCGCAGCCGGACCTCGGCGCCGCTTCGCAGTCGCGCCGTGACCATCTGGTCGTGCCCGTAGTAATCGACGTCCGTCACCTCGGCCGCGACGCCGCCTTCGGCCGATATCGCGAGCGTCTCCGCCCGGAACATGACGTCCGCCAGCCCGCTGAAGCCGGCGTCGACGGCGAAGCGGCCGAGCTCGCACTCGACCTGCCTGCCTTCGAGCTTGCCCGGCAGGATGTTCGCCGCCCCGACGAACTCGCCGACCCGGCGGCTTACAGGTCTGGCGTAGACCTCGCCCGGCGTGCCGACCTGGAGGACCTCGCCGTCCATCATCACGGCGACCTCGCCGGCGAGGCTCAGCGCCTCCTCCTGGTCATGGGTGACGATCATCGCCGTGATGCCCACCGTCTCGAGGAGGTGGCGCACCTCATCGCGCACGTCGGCCCTGATCGACGGGTCGAGGTTGGAGAACGGCTCGTCGAGGAGGACGAGGGCGGGCTCGGAGGCGAGGGCGCGCGCCAGGGCGACGCGCTGCTGCTGGCCGCCCGAGAGCTCGTGCGGCATCCGCGCCGCGAGGCTCTCGAGACGGATGAGAGCGAGCAGCTCCGCGACGCGGGCCTGCTTGTTGACGCCGCGCGGCAGCCCGAAGGCGACGTTGGCGCCGACGCTCAGGTGGGGGAAGAGGGCGAAGTCCTGGAACACCATCGAGACGCCGCGCTTCTCCGGCGGCACGGTGTGGCTGGGCGAGCTGATCAGCCTGCCTCTGAGCTCGATCTCGCCGGCGTCCGGCATCTCGAAGCCGGCGATCAGCCGTAGCAGGGTCGTCTTGCCGCAGCCGCTGGGACCGAGCAGCGCCAGCAGGCCGCCCTCTCTGAGCTCGAGGTTGGCGCCCCACAAGGCAGCGGTGTGGCCGAACCGCTTGCTGAGGTCGCGGCAGACGAGGATCGGTTGAGTCACGTTAAACGCTCCCTGCGAAGCATGATCAGCACCGCGAAGGCGGAGATCAAGAGGAGCGTCAAGGAGGGCAGCGCTGCTCGCGTGAAGAACGCCTCGCTGGTGGCGGACCAGATCTCCGTCGCCAGCGTGTCGAAGCCGATCGGGCTGAGGAGGATGGTTATCGGCAGCTCCTTGATCGCCGTGAGGAAGACGAGCAGCATGCCGGCAAAGACGCCGGGCAGGGCCTGGGGCGCTGTGATCCGCGCGAAGGTCTTCAGCGGGCCCGCCCCGAGGCTGCGCGCCGCCTCCTCCGTGTTCGGGTTGAGCTGCAGGAGGGCGCCGCGGATCGCGCCCAGCGCCTCCGGCAGGAAGCGGACGGTGTAGGCGAAGACCAGCAGCCCGAGCGTCCGCTGAAGCGGCGTGGCGTAGGTGGCCGCGAAGAAGACGAGCGCCAGCGCTATCGTTATCGCCGGTATCGACTGGCCGGCGTAGGACGCCTTCTCGAAGAAGCTGGCGAGCCGCCCGGCGTGGCGGGCCGAGAGGTAGGCGACCGGCAAGCAGGCGATCGCCGCCGCCAGCGCCGCCAGCGCCGCCGCGAGCGTCGAGTTAACGGCGGCCGCGGCGAGGAAGCTGGTCGTGCCTTCGGCCGAGAGGCCGCTGACGAGCCAGTAGAGGATGACCGCGACGGGCAGGCCGACGCCGAGCAGGGCGACAAGCGCGCAGAAGGCGAAGCCCGGCCAGCGCCAGGAGCCGAGCTCCATCGTGCGGGCGGGCCGCGGCTGGGCGCCGCCGTAGTAGTGTGCCCGGCCGCGCGTCATGCCCTCGAGGCCGAGGATCAGCACGGCGAGCGCGATCAGCGGCAGCCCGAGCACGGCGGCGGCGGCGCGGTCGAAGCTCGTCGTGTATTGGAGGTAGACCAGCGGCGTCAGCGTGTCGTAGCGGAGCATGGAGACGGCGCCGAACTCGCTGATCGAGTAGAGGGCGACGAGCAGGGCGCCGGCGGCGATCGGCGGCCGCATCTGGGGCAGGTTGACGCGCCAGAAGGTGCGCCACGAACCGTTGCCGAGGCCCCGCGCCGCCTCCTCCAACGAAGGGTCGCTGCGGCTCAGCGACGCCCGGACCTGGAGGAAGATGTACGGGTAGCTGACGACGCTGAGCGTGATCCAGGCGCCCCAGAAGCCGAAGATCGAGGGCAGGCGGTCTACGCCAAGGGGCGCCAGCAGGTCCTGCACGAGGCCGCCGGGGCCGAGGGCGCTGACCATGACGAAGCCGCCGACGAACGACGGCACGGCGAGGGGCAGGGCCAGCAGGACGGTCCAGAAGCGGCGCAGCGGCAGGTCGGTACGGCCCGTGAGCCAGGCCAGCGGTACCGCCAGGGCGATGCAGGTCGCCGTGACGCTAGCGGTCAGGAGCAGCGTCCGGCCGAGGGCGCGCAGGGTGCTCTCGTCGCTGAGATGCTCCCAGATTGCGCTGCTCTCGGTCGCGCGCCAGACCAGGTAGACGGGCGGCATAAGCACGGCCGCCGTCACGAGCGCGGCCAGCGCCAGGAGGATCAGCGGCGCCCGGTTCAGGCGATCGCGGGCCTGAGCGAGTGCGAGCGCCATCTAGGGGAGGATCCCCGTCTGCCGCATCAGGTCTAGCGAGCCGCGCAGGTCCGTGAGATCGCTGAGGTCGATCTGGGGCGGGTCGATCTGAGACAGGGGCTGCAGCCCCGGATCGGCCGCGATTCCGGGCACCAGCGGGTACTCGTGCGTTTCATCGGTGAAGTACTGCTGCGCCTCCGCCGAGAGCAGGTACTCGATGAACCGCTCGGCGTCCTCGCGCTGGCGGGCGGAGTCGAGGATCGAGGCGCTGGCCACGAGGAAGAGGCCGCCAACGTCGCCGGCCGCGAAGTAGTAGTTGCGCGCTTTGAAGTCCTCGCCGCGCTCTTCGAGGAAGCGGAAGAGGTAGTAATGGTTGAGGAAGGCGACGTCGACCTCGCCGTTGGCCACCGCCTGAATGGCGGCGATGTTGTTGGCGTAGGCGGTCGGATCGTTGGCGTCGAGGTCCTCGAGCCAGCGGCGCGCGAACTCCTCGCCCTTCAGCAGACGCAGCGCCGTCACGAACTCGGGGAAGCCGTCGCTGCGCGGCACGATGCCAAAGCGTCCCTCCCAGGCCGGCGCCGTGTAGTCGAGGATCGACGACGGCAGCTCGGCCGGATCGACGGCGTCCGTGTTGTAGACGATGACGCGCTGACGGCCGGAGATGCCGACCCAGAGCCCGTCCGGCGAGCGGAACGCCGGGTCTACTTTGGCCAGGAGCGCCGACGGCAGCTCCGAGAGCCTTCCTGCCGCCTTCAGCGCACCGAGAGCGCCGACATCCTGGCCGTAGTAGACGTCGGCGGGGCTGTTCTGGCCCTCCTCGAGGATGCCCAGCGCCAGGTCGGTGCTGTCGCCGTAGAGGACCCGGATCGAGATGCCGGTATCCTCGGAGAACTGCTCGAGAAGGGGCTGCACCAGGTTCTTGGAGCGGCCGGCGTAGATCGTCAGCCGGTCGTCGCCGCCGCCACAAGCCGTCAGGAGAACGGCGGCAAGGGGCATCAGGGCGAGGGCTGATGCAAGAAGGGATGTTCGTCTCATGCAAGTCTCCAGCGGGTCCAGGCTGCTACTGCGGCGGGTTACGCACGATCAGATCGTCGGGAATCGCGAGCGCCGCCAGCACGGCGATCTCGTTGAGGGCGGCGTAGACGGCGTCCCGCTCGCTTGTCGGGTACGGCGCCGCCGGCTCGCGGCTGTACGCGGCTGCCACGGTCTCGGCCGCTCCGGTGGCGCCGGAGGCGACCTGAGCGCGGATCGTCTGGAAGAAGGTCCAGCCCTCCGCGAGGTGGACCTCGCGGTCCGCGGCCGTCTCGTCGCCGAGGAGGCTCGTCGCGTAGCGCAGGCTTGCGAGGTAGAAGGTCGCGTTGAGGTGGCCCCTGACTGCGGCCGCCGCCGCGTTGAAGGCGTCTAAGTCGCCGGCGCGGGCCGCCGCCTGCGCCCCGACCAGCGCCTCCTCGAGCGGCAGGCGCAGCTTGCCGTCGAGGCCGAAGTTCGCCTCGCGGCTGCTCGCCGTGCTCAGGAGGCCGTAAGGCCGGCTGCCGTCGGCCTCGGCTACGCCGGCGATGGCGCCCCAGGCCTCATCGACGGCGTGGGGCGCGCCGCTGGCATCGTCGGTGTTGCCTTCGGCGACGCGCATCCTCGCGGACTCGATCTCCTGGAGCGCCTTGGCGTAGAGGAGCATCTGAATGCCCTTGTCCACCAGCTGCCGTCGGGCGTTGTCCGAGAGGCCGGCGCCGCGGCCATTGCCGTTGAGGCCGCCGCGAACGATCGCGTTGATGAAGTCGGCCTCGCCGTAGACCGCGGCGCCGTCCGGGAAGACGGCGTGGACGGCCTCGTTCGGCATGCTCGCAAGCGAGCGCAAGCCTTCGGGGCGCTCCTGGTTCTTGCCGTTCTCGTAGATAGCGCTCGCCGCCGCCCAGTCGACGGCGTTTCCCGCCGTCGCCGGCGCCAGGATGGCGCGGATGTCGCGCAGGTCGGCGGCCATGCTCAGGTAGGAATCGACGTTGCTGACCGGCGCATAGAGGTCGCCCGTGCCCGAGGTCGGGCCGCCGCCGCTGGCGGAGACGCTACTGGAGCCGCTACCGGACGGTGTGCCGTCGTCGATCACGTCGACGCTGGGCCGGTCCTCGCCACCGCAGGCGGCCATAAGCACCGCTGCCAGCGCAACAGCCGCGACCGCCGCGACTCGTCCAGTCCCCCTCATCTATCGACCCTTCCTTTCAAACCTCGACACCAAGCACTCGCCTCAGCTGCTTAGCAGCTCCCTTGTCATGGCCAGCGGCACTCGCCAGAGGTAATCGGCCCGGATAAAAGTGCGGCCGCGGCGCCGCCGCCGGTAGGAGACCGGCACTTCCTGCAGACGCAGGCCTTTATGGAGCAGGTTCATCGTCAGCACCTGGGCGTAGTTGTAGTCGTGGTTGATCTCGGCGACGGCGATCGCGCGGGCGGAGAAGGCACGGTAGCCCGTCTGGCCGTCCGAGATCCAGCGGCCGCAGACCAGCGAGAGGAGCAGGCTGAAGAGGCGGTTGGCGCCGCGCCGAGCGAGCGTCATCCCCTCTACACGTCCCCCAAAGCGCGAGCCGAGCACGTAGTCGGCGGCGCCGCTCTCGATCGGCGCGAGGAGCCGCCCCGCCTCGGCCGGGTCGTACTCGCCGTCGGCGTCGAGGTATACCGCCGCCTTTGCGTCGAGGCGGCGCGCCGCGAGCAGGCCGCTGCGCAGGGCGGCGCCGAGGCCGCGGTTGTGCTCATGCTGGACGACACGGGCGCCGTGGGCGCGCGCGACCGCCGCCGTCGCGTCCGTCGAGCCGTCGTCGACGACGACGACTTCTACTTCTGAAAGAGCCTCGGCGCTCTCGGCGAGGCGGCCGAGGACGGCCGGCAGGCTCTCCTCCTCGTTAAAGGCCGGGATTATGTAAACTATCGGCTGCCGCGTCGCCGGAGACGGAGGCAAGAGAGGGCTGCCGACCGATTCTCGCGGCGCCTCGACGCTGAGGTGGCGGGCGATCGTCGGCGCGATGTCTGTGACGAAGCGCGGCCCGTCGACGACGGCGCCGGCCGCGACGCCGGCGCCCCAGAGGACGCAGGGCACCTTGATCTCCGGCGGGCTCATGTGGCCATGGCCGCCGATGCCGATCCCCTGACCGTGGTCGGCTGTGATCAGCACGGTCGCATCCTCCAGGTAGCCGCGCTGGTCGCACCAGGCGAGGAAGGCCTCGATCTTGCGGTCGGTGAGCTCGATCTTGCGCAGGTACTCCGGGTAGTAGCTGCCGCGGGCGTGGCCGGTCTGGTCGACGCTGAGCAGCTGGAGCACGAGGAGCTCCGGGTCCTCGGCTGTCATGACCCGCTTCGCCTGCTCAACGAGCGCGTCGTCGATGTCGTCGTTGTCCATCACCGCGGTCACGCTGCGCACGTCGTCGCCGAAGGCGTCGATCAGGTGGGCGATGCCGACGAGCTGGCCGCTGAGGCCGCCCCGCCTCAGTGCCGCGAAGATGCTGTCGCAGCGCACACCGAGGCGGGGCACGAAGTTGCTCCGCATGCCGTGCACTCGCGGCGGCGCCCCGGTGAGCATGGAGGCGAAGCAGGTGACGGTGCGGGCCGGGTAGACGGTGCTGACGTTGCGATAGTCCGCGCCTTCGGCCCGCAGCCGGTCGATGCAGGGCGTCGCCGCCTCGACCAGTCGGTCGGCGCGGCAGCCGTCGATCGCGATGACGATGAACCGGCGGCTGACGCGGGCCGGGGCTGGGCCCGGAACCGGCGCCGGCGACTGCGGCAGAGGTGGCACCCAGCGGAAGAGCCACTGATGGAGGAGCAGCGCCGAGACCGCGACGCCGAGCGTGAAGGCCTCGATCCCGATGACCGGCATCGGCCCGAGGTCGTTGGCGAGGTAGGCCACGCTCAGGACGAGGATCAGGAGCTTCGGCACCTGCTCCTGGAAGTTGCCGCTGGTCGGGTCCGGGTTCTCGAGGACCAGGCGCCAGAAGCGGAGAAAGTTCGTCCAGGGCGTGCCGATGCGCAGGTGATAGTAGACGGTGCCCCAGACGAAGACCGTGAACGTCAGGTAGGCACCGAGAGTGAGCCCTACGGCCCAGACATCGACGAAGCGGAAGGCCGCGAGGAAGAGGGCGAGGTAGGCCCAGAGCGCCGCCCGCAGCTTCAGCGGGAAGTCGAAGCGGAAGAGCACGACCGCCAGCGGCACGACGGCGAGCAGGGCCGCCGCGAAGCTCAGCCAGTACGCCGGCCGCCCGACCTCGGGCAGGCTCAGCGCGAGGAGCAGGAGCAGCGCGAAGACGGGCGTGAACGGCTTGCCTTCGTTGAAGACGTTCCACAGCCGCGCGACGACGATCTCGAGGCGCGAGGCCGTCTTCGGCCGCTCGCGCTCGCCCCGCAGAGCGGCGACGCCCTCGTTGACGGCGAAGGGGAGGCTGAAGCTGAACGAGTAGGCGAACTTGAAGCCATGGGCGACCAGGGCCAGTGTCAGCGCCTCCTCCGCCGGCATGCCGTGCAGCGTGAGGACGGAGGTCATGCTCAGCTCGTAGATGCCGAGTCCGCCGGGTGCGAGGTGGACTACCTGGAAGAGGATCGTCACCGCCGTCGCTCCCATAGCCGTCGCCAGCGAGATGTCGGCGCCGAGGAGGCGCGCCGTCCCGTATAGGACACAGCTCTCCAGCAGCCAGCTGCCGAGGACGAGGGGCGACGCGAGCGCCAGCCGCCGCGGTGTGATCCGGCCCAGCGCCGCCTGGACGCTCAAGAGCCGCTCTCTAAAGGCGGCCGGCGCGAAGGCCGGCACGGATCGCCGCAGCGTCAGCAGGAGCAGCCCGGCTGCGAGGACCGTCGCTCCGAAGCCGGCCACGGGCAGGGCGGCCGCCGTAGGGATCACGCCGAAGGGCAGGGCGACGGCCGCGATCGCCGCGAGGGCGACGAAGTCGGCGAGCCTGGCGACGACCGCGCTCGTCGTCGCTTCCGGTCCGGGAATGCCGCGACGAGCCGCGAGATAGGGACGGGCGATCTCGCCGACCTTGAACGGCAGCAGGTGGTTGAGGAAGAGGCTCGCCTGGAGGATCGAGAAGAGGCGGCCGACGCTGAGCCGAGTCGAAAGCAGGGCGTGCCAGGCGAGCGCGCGCAGCCAGAAGGCTGCCGTATAGCCGGCGGCCATGAGTGCGACCGTCAGGGGGTCTTGGGGCAGCGCTGCGAAGGCCTCGCGCAGCTGCGAAAAGCTCAGGCTTTGCGCCACGAAGAGAGCGAGAGCGGCGACGATGGCGATGCTAAGCAGGAGCTGGCCGAGAAGGGGTCGGCTTCGCCAAACGGGTCGGCTGGTCAGCTCAAGCTCGCGCGCTGCCAGTGTCCTCTCCCAGGTTACCGGCGAGCCCGAATCCGCTCCAAGGCCGCCAGCCTTATTAGCATATGCTTATTTAGGAACGCATCATAGGCTTAGATGGCGATGGCCGTCAACCCGCCCGCCGGCCCTGGGCTTCGGCCGGCCGGAGACGCGCGCTGGACAACCCGCGTCTCGAGGAGTAAGAAGCACGTGAGCACAGCGCGAGTCGGCGTCAGGAGGGCGAGATGATCAAGATCGAAGGCGTTACCCACTGGTCGATACCCGTGAACGACCTCGACGAGTCCGAGCGCTTCTACGAGGACGTGCTCGGCCTCGAGAACGCGGGCAGGCTGCCGGGCGGCCGCATGGCCTGCTTCCGCGTGGACGGCAACAACATCCTCCTCTGTCAGCGCAGCGAGCCCCTCTTCGGGCGCGCAACCCAGGACGCGCCGCTGCACCACTCCTTCACGGTCGAGCCGTCCTCTTTCGAGGAGGGCTGCCGCCTGCTCCTCGAGAAGGGCGTGCACGTCGAGAGCCTCGTCTACCGGGAGCGCGGCTACTTCACCGGTCGGGAGCTCTACTTCCACGACCCGAGCGGCAACCGGCTGGAGCTGCGCGACGCTACCTGGGTGCCGGGCATGCCGAAGCCGCCCTTCGATGAGATCGTCGGCAAGAAGGGCGTCGGCGTCCGGTCCGAATGAGTCGACGCGCAGGGTTGACAGATCGATCTTCCCGGCTATCATTGCGGAGGCGGTAACTGACCCGACACGGTCTCATCTGCTCAAAGAGCGGGGGACCCAGCCGCCAGGGGTGCATCCTGCCTAGCAGGAGGGACAGCACTGTCAGTCCTAACCCGTCAGCTAACCCCGTAGACCACTGACAGAGGCATAAGCTCGACGACGCTGCACCGCGGCGCCTTCGGCGACTCTGGAGGTGGTGATCATTTACGCCAAGCGATTCATAGCCTTCAAACGCGGCAGACCCGCCGCCGAACTTTGTCGCCCCGCGAGCCGTCGGCTAGCCGTCGACCGGTCGGACGGAGGCAGCGATGCTTAGAGCAAAGGCGTCCCTCGTTCGCGCCGTGGGGTCGGATATCGGCCGCGTCTTTACCAGGTCGTTCGGCCGGAGCTGGGGCGTCGTCAAGGACCTCCACTTCGGTTGGTTCGTCATCGTGCCCGTCATGTCGTCGGCCGGCTCCGTCACCCTGGGGACGGCCCTCGACTCTGCCCTCTGGATGGCGCCGAGCATCGCCTTCCTCGCCGCCCTCACCTTCTTTGGCACCAGCTCGCTGCTCAACTCGCGCGTCATCCCCCGTCTGACCCAGCATTGGTCCGATCGGCTGCTTGGCCTCTTCGCCGAGCGTCTACCGCGGGTCTTTCCCCGCCGCGCCGGTACCTACCTCTACCTGCGCCCTCTGCCCGAGCGACCGCGTCCGACGGGTGGCTTTCAGCCGCCGCAGCGCGTGCCGGTCGCGAGCCGGAAGGCGCCGCGACCGCCGGGCCACAGCCACTAGCAAAGCGCGCGACCCCCGTGCTGCATGGACCGATCAGAGCGTCGGCACCGCCGCCTGGCTAATCGCCCGGATTGAAGTAGGCGTAGACGCTCTGAGAGACCGCCTCGATGAGGCTCGGCCCGTCCTGCCGGTCCCAGAGGATGACGAGCACATAGGTCGCGCCGGGCGAAAAGACGACGCCGGCATCGTGCAGAACCATCGCCAGCGAGCCGGTCTTGTGGGCAACGTCCACTGTCGCCGGAACGCCGGCCCGCAGGCCGTGGTCGATCTCCTCCGAGAGCAGCAGTGCGACCATCTCCGCTCGCGCCTCCTCGTCGACGCCCTCGTCTTCGAAGATCGCCTCGAGCAGGACGCCGACGTCGCGCGCCGTCGCCGCCGTGTCCGCCGGGTAGAGCAGGCCGCTACTCTCGATGCCGAGCGCCCGCAGAGCCTGGTTGATGTTCGCGACGCCGACCCGGTCCTGAAGGAGCACGGCCGTCGGCGTGTCGCTCACCGACATCATCAGCCGCAAGGCCTCGGCGACCGTCACCAGGTCCCCTGCCTCGACCGCGTTCGTGCCGAGCTCGAACGCCGCGTAGTAAGGCGCGACCTCCAACACCTCCTCGAAGCTGAGGCTGCCGAGGGAAGCTTGACGGAACGCCTCCCACATCACGTAGAGCTTGAACAGGGATGCGGCCCGGTAGACCCTGTCGACGTTTACGCCGGCGCCCGCGCCGTCCGCTAGGTTTTTCACGTAAACGCCGTAAGACTGCGGCGCCGGCGCCAGGATGGCATCCAGTTGGGCCTGGAGGCGCTCGTCCTGGCCCGAGGGCAGCGGCGCCGCGCGGACGGGAGGCGTAGGAACGTCGATCGGCGGGCAGAGCCTGCCCTCCGGCTCCAGCGTCAGGCCGGGCACCGGCGTCGCCCTGACCGGCTCGCAGGTCGCCGCCGCCGAGATGGGCCGGCTGCCCCGCGGGTCGCTCCCGGTGGCAGCGACGCCGCCGGCAGTCGTGGTCTTGGTGGCGGCGGGAGCGTACGGATCGGCGGCGGAAGCGCAGGCGCCGAGCAGGACGATCGCGGCCAGGGCCGCGAGGAGCAAGCGCCCGGGACGGACGCCCGCAAAGGGCACGGCCGGCGTCACTGCCTCGCGTCAGTCATCGA
The DNA here is from genome assembly GCA_963664765.2 of Dehalococcoidia bacterium. Classification (GTDB taxonomy): domain Bacteria; phylum Chloroflexota; class Dehalococcoidia; order DSTF01; family WHTK01; genus WHTK01. The sequence goes on from CAXXWO010000006.1 coordinate 1,284,825, forward strand.
CAGGGTCGACAGGCGGACCGCCGCCTCATCCGCCAGGCCCGGCGTCCGGCTTCGTCGCCAGCCGGCGGTCCGCCTCCGAGAGGTGCTCGAAGGTCTCACCCGTCGCGACGATCGTCCGGCTGACGTCGCGGCCGGCGTAGACCCAGTAGATCTGCATCTCGCCGGTGCCGCGGTTGCTGAAGTTGTGCGGCACCCCGGCCGGGATCCAGGTCACATCGCCTGCGCGGGCAGCGTGCGCCCGGCCATCGATGTTGACGGTCGCCACGCCGCGAAGAAGCATGACGGTCTCGTCGACGTTGTGGGTGTGCAGCGGGATCTCCGTGCCGGGCCCGAACGTCGTCCTGCCCGTCGTCAGCCGGCCGGTGCGCGTGTTCCAGTGGCCTACCAGCGGGATGGTCTTGACGCCGGCGCCACGGTCGATCTCGCCGATCGCGGCCGGGCGGAGGAGCATCGCCTCGTCTGCTTTACGCTTCGCCATCAGTCGCCTCTTTCCAAACGCCGCCGCTCCGCGCGGCGCAGGCCAATGAGGAACTCCTCAGACCAGGAGGCCTGCCAGTCCGCCATAGCGGCGAAGCGGCGGCGGAGACTCGCCATCTCCTCCAGGTTCTCGACCCGGTAGTCGCCCCAGATGTCATGCCAGACGACGGACCAGCGGCTGCCGACCGGCCATTCGTAGGTCCGGGCATCGCCGCGGTGGATCGTCAGCCGCTCGTCCCGGTAGTGGGGCGCGACGAGGTCGATCACGTCCTGGTCGAGCTCCACGACGTCGACATGGCTGACGTTGGGCTGATCGAGCGCGAACCTGGCGATCAGGCCGAGGCCGAGGCCGTGGATCAGCACACGACCGCCGCGGCGCCGGATCTCGGCCATGACCTCACCGTGGTCCTCGATCTCGCCCGGCGTGTCGGTCATGAAGCTCTGGCCGGCGGGGTTCTCCATGTCGTCCAGGGTCTCGGCGATCTCCGGCGGTCCGTCTTTGTAGTAGACGAGCCGCGTGTAGGTTCCCGGCGGGCAGTCCTGACCGTACACCCGGAAGTACGACAACCGCGTGCCCGCCTCGACCTTGAAATGCTCGATCGCCCAGCGGCCGCGCTGTCCCGGCGGCAGGCTTACCTTGTGCTCCCGCCACCACTCCTCGGCGGGCATTATTCGATCTACCATGTGAGCGCCCCTTGGGCATGTGTGCCCCTCTGCCGCTATGCTAGCGCCTCCGACCGCTCTGACAACCCCCGCAGCAGGCGCGTAGCGGCGCCCACGTCGCGAGGCTGGCTGTCGAGGATTGGCGGTGTTAGCCTTTGATCGAGCGCCGAGAGGAGGCCGCCCCTGCGAGACCCGGCCCAGTACGCCCGCTTCAGCGATGAGCGCTCGCGGCCCTTCTTCGCGCTGCTCGAGCGCATTCCCTCGGCGCTGCCGCTCCGACGGGTCGTCGACCTCGGCTGCGGCGCCGGCGAGCTGACGCGCGCAATCGCCGACCGCTGGCCGGCGGCCCGCGTCACCGGCCTCGACAGCTCGCCCGAGATGCTCGCCCGCGCTTACGACCAGGCGCTGCCCAATCGCCTCGACTTCGTCGAAGGCGATATCGAGGCCTACGCCGACCCGGTCGACCTGATCTTCGCCAACGCCGCCCTCCAGTGGGTCGACGACCATCCGGCGCTGTTCCCCCGCCTGGTGGCGCTCGTGAACCCGGGCGGCGTCTTGGCGGTCCAGATGCCGTTCAGCCACGTCCTGCCGTCGCACGAGCTGCTAGAGGAGACGGTACGCGGCGGGCCCTGGGCGGCGAAGCTGGCCCACTGGCACCGCTTCGCGGTTCAGCCCCTGGCCTGGTACGTCGAGCTCCTGCTCGGCTTCGGCCTCGGCTTCGAAGTCGACGCCTGGGAGACGACTTACTACTTCGTGCTGCCGGGCGAAGACCCGGTCCTCGAGTGGGTGAAGGGAACGTCCCTGCAGCCGATTCTTACCCTCCTCGACGAGGGCGAAAGGGACGCTTTCACGTCGATCTACGGCGCGAAGCTCCGGGCCGCCTACCCGCGAACGCAAGCCGGGACCGTCTATCCCTTCCGGCGCGTCTTCTTCGTCGCCAGCCGCCGCTAGGCGCCGCTCTTGCCGAGACGGGGCTGGACCGGCAGCTCCCGGATGCGCTGGCCCGTTAGGTCGAAGACGGCGTTGGCGATCGCCGCCGTTACGGGCACGATGCCGACCTCGCCGGCGCCGGTCGAGGGCAGGCTCTGGTCGCCCGTGAGCACGACCTCGATCTGCGGCAGGTTCACCATGCGCGGCACGCGATAGCGCGCGAACGAAGAGGTCAGGAGGCGGCCGGCGCGAAACTCGGCCGCTTCGTAGAGCCCGGTGCCGATGCCCATCATGATCGCGCCCTCGACCTGGTTCTCGACCCCGACCGGGTTGACGATCTGGCCGCAGTCGGCGGCGAGGACCACCCTGCCGATGTTGACCTCGGCGCCGGCAACGTCAAGCTCGAAGCAGGCCGCGGCGTAGCTGCCGACATCGAAGGCGAGGGCGCAGCCGACGCCCCGTTGGGACGGCGCCACGCCCGGCGTCCAGCCGAAGCGCTCGGCGGCCTTCTCGAGGACGCCGCGGAAGCGCGGGTGGCTCAGGTTCTGGAGGCGAAGCGCCACCGGGTCCATGCCGAGGTCGGCGGCGATCTCGTCCATGTGCGACTCGCGGGCGAAGTGGTTGACGGCAGCGCCGAGGGAGCGGTAGGAGCCGCTGCGCAGCGGGCTGTCCGAAGAGGCGACGCTGACTTTGACGTGGGGCACGTCGTAGGGACCGTCCGAGCCTCGGCGGCCGATGTTGGCCGACGGGCCGGCGTGGTAAGCGTTGAACTCCCAGGCGACGATGCGGCCGTCGCTCATGAAGCCGCTCTTGATCTCGATCAGGGCGGCGGGGCGGAAGTTGCCCCAGGTCATCTCGTCGGCGCGCGTGTAGGCGACGCGGACCGGCCGGCCGGCCTCCTTCGCGAGCTTCGCCGCCTCGAGCGCAACTGGGTAGTAGCTCTTCGTACCGAAGCCGCCGCCGACCTCGGTCGCGATTACGCGGACCCGGCTCTCGTCGATCGCGAAGGCCTGCGCCATCTCGGCCCGCAGGCCGAAGGGCCGCTGACCGCCCGCCCAGAGCGTCAGCCTGCCGTCGTCCTCCCAGCGGGCGACGGCCGCCTTAGGCTCCATCGGCACCGTGGAGACGTAAGGGACGTAGTAGGTCGCCTCCAGGGTCCGCTCCGCGAGCGCGAAGCCCTCCGCCAGCGAGCCGTTTTCCTGCGTGACGGCGGGGTCGTGGGCAGTCTCCTTGAGGAGCTGCGGCATAACCTCGTGCGACGTCTGGTCCTCGGCCTCCTGCCAGCGCGGCCGCAGGCTACGGCCGGCGACCTCCGCCTCCTCGTCCGATTCCGCGAGGATCGCGACCGTCTCCTCGTCCACGACGACCCTCACGACGCCGGGCAGCTGTTCGACGGCGGCGACGTCGACGCTGCCTACCTTGCCGCCGTAAGCAGGTGAGCGGCGGATCTTCGCGTGCAGCATCCCGGGCACGATGACGTCCTGGGAGTAGACCGCCGCGCCGGTGACGCGAGCGATGGCGTCGAGACGCTGTGCCGGCTGGCCCATGACCGTGAAGTCCTCAGGCGCCGTAAGCACGACCTCGTCGTCGATCTCGCGGTCGCTGAGCTCGCCGCCGACGAGGTCGCCGTAGGAGACGCCTCGGCTCGGGTCCCGACGCGAGCTGACGCGGCCGTCCCGCGCGACGAGATCGCTCGCCGGCAGGTCGAGCTTGCTCGTCGCGAGCTCCACGAGGGCCTCGCGGGCCGTCGCCGCCGCTTTGCGCAGCTGGAGGCCGGTGCGCGCCGTTGACTGGCTGCCGAAAGTACCGTTGTCCCAGGGCGTGAGGTCGGTGTCGCCGAGGACGACCTCGACGGTGTCCAGCGGCAGGCGCAGCTCGTCCGCGACCTCCATCGCGAAGCCGGTGCGAATGCTCTGGCCGTACTCGACCTTGCCGGCGTAAGCCGTGACCATTGAGTCGGGCCGGACGACGAGCCAGGTCGCCGTCTCCGCATCGGGCTGGGCGTTGCTATAAGCGACGCTCGTGTAAGTATTGCGCCGGGGCGGGAAGCCGAGGGCGACGCGGCCGCTGATCCGCAGCCCCTCGGTCGGGATGGCAGCCACGTCGGTCATCGCCGCGCCTCGCCCATTTGGAGTGCTGCCTGCGCCACGGCGCGCTCTATGCGCTGATAGGTACCGCAGCGGCACATGTTCTCGGCCAGCGCCTCGCGGATCTGAGCGCTGGACGGCTGCGGATTGCGACTCAGCAGCCCCACCGTCTCCATGATGAAGCCAGGGATGCAGTAGCCGCACTGCATCGCCGATGCCTCGACGAAGGCCTGCTGGACGGGGTGGAGGTCGCCGCCGCCGGCGAGGCCTTCGATCGTCGTGATCGAGCTGCCGAGAACCGCGTCCACGGTCGTCTCGCAGGAGCGCAGCGGCCGCCCGTCCACGAGGACGGTGCAGGCGCCGCAGAGGCCCTCGCCGCAGCCGTACTTCGTGCCGGTCAGCTCCAGCTCGAAGCGGATGAAGCTCAGCAGGTTGCGGTTCAGGTCGAGGGGCTGACGCTCCTCGCCGTTGACAGTTAGGGATGCCATCGACACTCCTTTCTCGCTCCGGTCGACGCCGGCTGATCGAGTCTAACGCCTGGCGGCGCTTCTGTCAGAGGCGGAGGCGGCGACGGCCCCTTCGGTCGTGGTTTTGCCTATACTTCAGTGCCTGCACTGACGCGTGAGTCCGAGTCGCCGGGCTCTGGACGCTGCAATCGCTTCGACCTGGGAGGAAGCGGGGATGGACGCGGCGACGAATATCGAGCTCTCAATGTCGGAGCGGGCGGCGGACGGCGCCGACCGGCGCGCCGGCTCCCGGGCGCGGGCAGCGGCGGCGGCGCTCGCGGTCGTCTATCTGATCGCCGCCTTCCTGTACCTGATCAGCCGCGGCTCCTGGCCGACGCCCGACTTCCTGATCGCGCCCCTCCTCCTCGCGAGCGTGCTCGCCGGTCGCGGCTGGCGCTTCCTGATCGACTGGACGCCGTTCCTCGTGCTCGTCCTCGTCTACGAGGCGTTTCGCGGCATGGCGGACGACCTCCAGGGTAACGTCCACGTCCAGGAGCTGATCGACGCAGACCGCTGGCTGCTCGGGGCGGCGAGGACGGCGCCGGAGATCCTCCAGGACCGCTTCCTCCAAGCAAGGGTCACGCTCTACGACTGGCTGGCGACGCTGCTCTACATGGCCCATTTCGTCGCGCCGGTGATGATGGCGTTCCTCCTCTGGCTGGGCAGCCGCAGGGTCTACTGGCGCTTCATCACCGCCGTGCTCGCCCTCTTCTTCGCCGGCTTCGTGACCTACTACCTCTATCCGGCGGCGGCGCCCTGGCTGGCGAGCGGCGACGGCCTCATCCAGCCGATCGAGCGCGTCCACATCCGCACCCTCGCCAGCCTTCCCCAGACCGAGTCGCTCTCCCTCGCCTTCCAGCACTTCAGCCCGAACCACGTCGCGGCCATGCCCTCGCTGCACGCCGCCGCCCCCCTGCTCCTGGCGCTGATCAGCCTCCACCTCTGGCGCTGGCGCGGCCTGCCGGTCCTCGTCTACGCCCTCGTCGGCGGCGTCACCTGGATGTACATGGGCGAGCACTACCTGGTCGACATCCTCGCCGGCTGGGTCTACGCGATCGTCGTCTTCGTGGCCGTATGGCTGCTGCTGCCGCGCTACATCGGCCGTCTAAGCCTGGCCCGCCTGACGCCGCCCGCGAGGCTCCTCCCACGCCGCGCCCTGCCCGACTGGCCCCTCGCGGCCTTTGCCTGCGCGATGATCGTCCTCGTCTGGATCGAGCCGCTGCGCCAGCGCTTCTGGTCCTTTTTCTAGGCGACGACGGCCTCGAGACAAGTCTCAGCCTTGAGCGGCCCCGTCGGGAGCGGTCTCGACAGGTCCGCCGGCGGCGACCGTCCGCGTCGCGGCGTGCTGGAAGCCGAGCGAGTAGAGGCGGGCGTAGATGCCGCCGAGGGCGATGAGCTCGTCGTGGCTGCCGACCTCGGCGATCCGCCCCATCTCGAGGACGACGATCCGGTCGGCGTCCCGGATCGTCGAGAGACGGTGGGCGATGATCAGCGAGGTCCGGCCCGCCGTCAGGCTGCGGATACCGCGCTGGACTTTGAGCTCCGTCGCCGTGTCCAGGTTCGCCGTCGCCTCGTCGAGGATGAGGATGCGCGGGTCGCCGAACAGGGCGCGGGCGAAGGCGATGAGCTGGCGCTCGCCGATGCTGAGGCCGACGCCGCGCTCGTTGACCTCCGTCGCGTAGCCGTGCTCCAGGCGGCGGATCATCTCGTCGGCGCCCACGGCCCGGGCCGCCGCCTCCACCTCGGCGTCGGACGCGCTCGGCCGCGAGTAGCGGACGTTATCGGCGATCGTCCCCGAGAAGAGCACCGGCTCCTGGAGGACGATGCCGATCTGGCGCCGCAAGGACTCCTTCTTCACGTCGCGGAGGTCGTGGCCGTCGATCAGGATGCGCCCCTCCGTCACGTCGTAGAAGCGCAGGAGGAGGTTGACTATTGTGCTCTTGCCGGCGCCGGTCTGGCCGACGAAGGCGACCCGCTCCCCCGGCGCGACCGCGAGCCGGAAGTCCTTGAGCACGTCGACGCCGGGCGCGTAGGAGAAGTCGACGCCGTCGTAATCGATCCTGCCCTCGACTGGCGGCAGATCGGTTGCGTCGGGCGCGTCCTTGATCTCGTCGTCCGTGTCCAGGACTTCGAAGATGCGCTCGGCGGCGACGGCGGAGCGCTGGAGCTGGTTGTACTCCTGGGTCAGCATGCGGATCGGCTCGAAGAAGCGGTTCACGTAGCGCGTGAAGGTGTAGAGGAGGCCGATCGAGAGAGCGCCGCTGATCACCATCGAGCCGCCGAAGACGACGACCAGCGCCAGCGACACGGCCGAGATGATCTCGACCAACGGCTGAGTCATCGCGCCGATCCGGGTCGCGAACAGGTTCGCGCGCAGGTTCTCGGCGTTGGCCTTCTCGAACTCCTCGAAGTTCTGGCTCTCCCGCCCCAGGCTCTGGATCAGTCGCACGCCGCTGACGTTCTCCTGAAGGTTGGCGCTGACGACCGAGATCGCGGCCCGGGCGCCGCGAAAGCTGCGCCGGGCGTAGACCTGCCAGACCATGATGCAGAGGACGAAGACCGGCAGCACCGTCGTGCTGATCGCGGCCAGCTTCCAGTTGAGGATGAACATGGCGCCGATGATCCCGACCAGCGAGAGCATGTTGCCGAGGGTCTGGATCAGGCCGCTGCTCAGCATCTGCTGGAGGATGTTGACGTCGCTCTGGACGCGAGACATGACCCGGCCCGTCTCGTTCTTGTCGAAGAAGTTGACGGAGAGGCGGACGATGTGGCGGAACATGTCGCTGGCGACTTGATAGAGGACGTGCTGACCCACCCAGCTCATCTGGTAGACCTGCTGGTACTGCGCCAGCCAGGCGACGAGCAGGGTGCCGAGGTAGATGCCGGTGATCAGGAAGAGCCCGTCGCGGTCGCCGGCGACCACCCGGTTGATCGCCGCTCCCTCGAGGAACGGCTGGGCGATCTGCATGACCTGGAGGACCACCATGGAGGCGAAGCCGAGGCCGGCGTGCTTCTTGTAAGGGAGCATGTAGGCGAAGAGCCGCTTGATCACGCGCCAATCGAAGATCTTGCCCGTATCCTCGTCGCTCTGGGCCAGGGTGCCGCGGGGCGAGTTGCCCGACTGGTTCCAGCTCTCGCCAGGACGGCCGCCGAGCCACATCATGGCCGCGAGACCTCCTCCGGGCCGCCCTGCGCCTGCGCCTGGGCGAGCTCTTCCTGATCGCGCAGCTGAGCGTCGAAGATCTCGCGGTAGAGCCCGTCCTGGGCGATGAGGTCGGCGTGGCGGCCGCGCTCGGCAATGCGCCCATCCTTGAGGACGAGGATCTGGTCCGCGTTTCGAACCGTCTGGATCCGGTGCGCGATCACGAAGGCGGTGCGGCTCTTGAGCAGGTCGGCCAGCGCCTGCTGGATCAGGTACTCCGTCTCCATGTCAACGCTCGAGGTCGAGTCGTCCAGCACGAGGATCCGCGGGTCCAGGAGCAGCGTCCGGGCGATGGCGACGCGCTGCCGCTGGCCGCCGGAGAGCGTGATGCCACGCTCGCCGACCCAGGTCTCGTAGCGCTCCGGCAGGGTCATTACGAAGTCGTGGAGGCGGGCGATCTTCGCCGCCTCGATCATCTCGGGCTCGCTCGCGCTCGGCCGGCCGTAGCTGATGTTCTCGCGGAGGGTGGCGTTGAAGAGGAAGGCCTCCTGCATGACGATGCCGACGCTCGCCCGCAGCGAGGCGAAGGTGACGTCGCGGACGTCGGTGCCGTCGATCGTGACGCGGCCGGAAGTGGCGTCGTAGAAGCGCGGCAGGAGGTTGAGGACGGTGGTCTTGCCGCTGCCGATCGGGCCGAGGAGCGCGACCGTCTCACCCGGTCGGGCCTCGATGTCGACGCCGTTGACGACCGGGAAGTCCTTGCCGTAGCCGAAGCTGACGTTCTCGTAGCGCACCAGCCCCTTGACGTCGGTCAGCGGCACCGCGTCCGGCTTCTCCGTCACCTCCGAGGTCGTGTCGATGATCTCGAAGACCCGCTCCGCCGCCGCCGCCGCCCGCGAGGCGCCCTGCAGCTGCATGCCTACCTGGCGCACCGGCTGAGCCAGCTGGAGCCGATACTGAGTGAAGGCGAAGAGGGTGCCGATCGTGATCTGGTCGTCCATGACGAGGCTGCCGCCGTAGGCGAGGATGCCGACGTTGAGGAACTCGACGAAGAAGATGATCATCGGCTGGCGGAAGGCGGCGATCCGGTTCGAGAGCAGGCTCCGCTCCCGCACCGCCCAGTTGGCGCGCCGAAAGCGCTCGAACTCGTGCTCCTCGGCCGTGAACGCCTTGACCACCCGGATGCCGGAGAGGCACTCCTGGAGGACGGCGGCGTAGGCGCCCATATGCTGCTGCACTTCGAGGGCGATGGGCCGCAGCTTCGCCGTCGTCGTAATCGAGACCCAGGAGATCAGCGGCAGCGTGATGAAGATCAGGATCGCGAGCTGCCAGCTGAGAAGGAGCATGAGGCCGGCGACGAAGACGAACTGGAAGACCATGAGGACCATCCGCGTCAGGCCCGTGTCGAGGAAGAGGCGCGCGTTCTCGACGTCCGCCGTCGCCCGCGACATCAGCTGGCCCGTCTGGGAGCGGTCGTGGAAGGAGAAGCTCAGGGATTGGATCTGGCGGTAAAGACGGTTGCGCAGGTCATAGGCGGCGTGCTGAGAGAGGTACTCACCAACGTAGCTCTGGCCATAGGTGGCGGCGCCGCGGCCGGTCTGGAGGAGGATGATCAGCGCCGCCGCTATGATCAGCGCCCCTTCGCTGCCGGCGCTGATCCCCTCGTCGATCGCGTAGCGGACCACGGACGGCGTCGCCAGCGTGAAGCCGAGGTTGCCGAAGACGGAGGCGAATGCGAGGAAGACCGCGACCGGGTAAGGGCGCCAGTGGAGGATGAGCCGCCAGAGGATTTTGATCACTTATTATACGGTTGGCCTATGCTGCGTCGGCGAGCCCGGCGTGGTCAAGCGCGCTTCGGCTACGGCGAGCCGCGGCGCAAGTACCCAGGGTCGAGCCCGTAACGGATCGGCTTGCGACCGCGACCGCGAACGCAGACCCTTCCGGCCCGGGGCCTAGACCCCGGAGCCGTCGCGGCGAAGGTGCGCCAATAGCTTACGCGTACGGGTCCCGCGGGATCTCGGGCAGGCGCTTGACCTGATAGCGCCAGAACGAGGAGACGCCGGAAGGGGTCGCGGCGCGCCCCTGAGCGTCCACCTGAGGGGCGCGCGGCTGCCCCCGGCCCTGCATGTCCTCCGGCGACACCGGCTGCGGCGTGCCGATCGAGTAGGTCAGGTAGTTGAGGCGGGCGAGCTCGTAAATGCTGAGGCTGGTCGAGGTCGAGTTCTCGACGCTGGTGCCGGCGACGCAGATGCCGTGCCCGAATAGGAGGCAGACGTTGCTCTTGCCCATCGTCTTCATCATGTCCACGCCGAGCTCGTCGTTCGTGATCGTCATGCTGCGCGGGTAGATCGGCACGCCCTGGTTTACGAGCCGGGCGGAGGAGCCGCCATCGTAGGCGTTGATCATCGGCACGATCGGCTTGCCGGCGCTCGTGAGGACGACGATCCAGTCGGGGTGGCCGTGGATGACGCTCTGGATCTCCGGCCGCTCTCTAAAGACCGCCAGGTGCATCGCCGTCTCGGCCGGCGCGCCGATGCCGTCGCGAGTCTCGAGGACCTCACCCGCCATGTTCATCGTGATCACGTCGCTCTCGGTGGCGTACTCCATGCCCTCGACGTCGGCGCCGCGGCCCTTGATCAGGAAGCGGTCTGTGCCGGGAATGCGCACGCTCACGTGGCCGAGCGTTCCCAAGGAGACGCCGCTGAGGCCGACGATTCGGCATGACTGCGCGACCTGCGTCTTGAGCTCGTTGACGATCTGGGTCTGGGGCGTGGTGTTGGTCATCGTATCTCCTGCTCCCTGACTAGCTGCGTATGCCTTTGTGCGGCGCCAGTATGCCTGGAAAACGGGCCGCTGCCTAGAGCGACGGCGTTGGCGACGGCGTTGGCGACGGCCGCCGGCGCCGCTCCGAGCGCGACCCGTTTGCCAGCCTGGAGAGTATCGTTCTAGAATGCGCCAGCCAGCCGAAGGAGTCACCGCGCGGCTTCGCTCGCGCGGCGGCCGGCTCCGGCTGAAACGCTTTAGGAGGTATGCCATGGCCACCGAAACCGAAGCGCGTCAGATTCTGCCCTTGAAGTACGAGAGGCCCGAGCTGCTCGACCGGCCCAAGGTTACGGTCGGCCTGACCAGCAGCGAGCTCCTGCGCGTCAGCGTCCAGGTCGTCAAGCCGCAGGGCGGCGAGACCAACATGCACGCCCACCCGGCGCTGGACTCCACCTGGCTCGTCCTCAGCGGCAAGGCCAACTTCTACGGCCACGGCGACACGCTGATCACGCAGGCCGGCGTCAACGAGGGCGTCTTCATCCCCAAGGGCGTCCCCTACTGGTTCGAGGCCGCCGGCGAAGAGCCGCTCGAGATCCTCCACATCACGGCCGCCGACAAGAGCGTCAAGAACGACCGCGTCGACTATGCGCCGCCTGTGGAGAGGCAGATCGCCGCGGAGACGCGGCAGGCCGTGGCCGAGACCCGCGGCCGGGCGCCGACGGCGGCGGAGCAGCAGGCCGCGAAGGAGAGCGTAAGCGCCGGCTAGCCGGCAAGGAAAGGTTCGTCCCGGATGAGTGAGAGCACCAACGACGCCGAACGGGACGATGACGGCCTGATATCGGAGGACATCCTCGGGCTGGAGGTCTTCAAGCAGAAGAGCGTCGGCATCGACATCGGCTCTTCCACCTCGCACCTGATCTTCTCGGAGCTGACGCTGCGGCGTGAGGGTTTCTCGAGCCGCTTCCGGGTCACCGACCGGCAGGTCCTGTTCCAGTCACCGATCCTCCTCACGCCCTACGTCGCCGGCACGCTGATCGACGCCGAGTCACTGCAGACCTTCATCGAGGAGGCCTACAAGCTCGCCGGCTTCGAGCCCGACGACATCGACAGCGGCGCCATCGTCGTTACGGGCGAGGCCCTGAAGAAGGAGAACGCTCAGCCGATCGCCGAGATGTTCTCCAAGCACGTCGGCAAGTTCATCTGCGTCTCCGCCGGTCCCAACCACGAGGCGCTGCTCGCCGCCTACGGCTCCGGCGCCGCCGCCTTCTCCGAGGACAACGGCTGGCGGCTGCTGAACGTGGACCTCGGCGGCGGTACGACCAAGTTCACCCTGATCGACAAGGGCAAGGTCCTCGAGACCGCCGCGATCGAGGTCGGCGCGCGCCTCATCGCCTTCGACGAAGCGGGAGCGATCACGCGGATCGAGGGGCCGGCGCGCATGATCCTCGGCGACGGCGGCGCCGACCTTGCCCTCGGCGACCAGGCGACGCCGGCGCTGCGAGAGACGCTCAGCGAACGGATGATGGACTGCCTCTTCGACCTCATCCTCAAGCGACCGCCCTCGGCCCTGACGCAGCAGCTCATGCTGACGCCGATGCTCGACTCCCACGTCGGCCTCGAGGGGATCGACCGCGTCGTCTTCTCCGGCGGCGTCTCCGAGTACGTCTACGGCCGCGACCAGGTCGCTTACGGCGACCTCGGTCCGCTGCTCGGCCAGGGGCTGCGCAAGCGCTTCGACGACCAGGGCCTCTCCCACCTGATAGCGAGCTCGCCCTCCGGCATCCGCGCGACCGTCATCGGCGCCGGCGAGTACACGATCCAGGCGAGCGGCAACACGAGCTTCCTCTCGAACATAGACCACCTCCCGGCCTACGCGCTCAAGGTCGTCAAGGTCGAGCCCGGGGCGGGCGAGAGCTTTCAGGAGGCGACGGGGCGAGCGCTGCGCAAGTTCGACCTGACGGTCTACGGCAACGGCCTCGCCCTCGCGATCACGCTCGGCGACGTAATCAACTACCCCTACCTGCGCAGCAAGGCGGAGGAGATAGCGGCGGTTGTCGAGGGCGCGGCCAGCGATCTTGCCGCCCTCTTCCTCGTCGTCGACAAGGACGTCGCGAAGACGCTCGGCTCGCTGCTGAAAGAGGAGCTCGGCCTGCGCCACGACGTGATCGCCATCGACAGCATCGACCTCGGCGACCTCGACTACGTCGACATCGGCAGGCCGATGGGCGAGACGGAGGTGCTGCCCGTCACCGTCAAGTCTCTGGTCTTCCCGACCAAGATCGACGGCTAGCCGCCTCCCATACACTCCTTAGCCCGTACTCGGTTCTCTGGATGCAAAGAAGGAGCCCGCCTCGAATGGGGCGGGCTCCTCAGCGAGTCTGTCAGGCCTTAGCTCGGCCTAGTCGTCGTCGCCGTAGGTCCACTCGTAGTTCGGGTCCTGATAGGCCTCGTCCGGCATCAGGGTCTTGAGACCGACCTTGGCAATCTCCTTCGCGAAGGTCTCCCGCACCCACGGGTCCTCGTACGGGTACTCGATCTGGTGCCGGTAGGGGTTGCCGCTGAACTGGGGCAGCGCGTGCAGCGCCAGGTAGCGGGCCGAGTCCGTGCCGGCGTTAAAGTGCTGGTGGTACCAGTTGTCCGGCGGCACGAAGATCGAGCCCTCGGTCCAGGGGCAGATCACGCGCTCTCCCTCGACGCCGGGCGGCGGCGTCAGAACCGAGTAGCCGACGCCCTTCGGGATGACGATGACGCGGCCGGGGCCGTGCTTGTGCGCCTTCTTGTAGAGTTGCGGGTCAAACACCGACATGTGGCAGTTCATCTCCGCACCGGGGAACTGGATGCCGACACGGTAGCCGCCGGCGCCGCGGCCCCAGAAGGGGACGAGCTTGTCCCAGGCGCTCATGTCCGGGATGAAGTTCGCGTGCCAGGAGACGCCCTGTCCCCGGCGGCCGCCGGGGACCTCCGTGGTCACCATCTTCGCCTCGGCGTAGAACTCGTCGCCGGTCCCGTAAAGGAGCTCCGGCTCCTCTATGGGGCCCTTGAAGAAAAAGTCGAGGTCCGGCACCGAGGAGAGGGCGATCGGCAGGTGGTTGTAGTTGAGGACGCGCGCCGGCTGGTCGCCGCGGGCGTTGCTGAACTGGTGCCAGGAGTTGCGCGGCACGATGAAGAGGCTCGACTTCTGCCACTCGAAGGTCTTCTTGGGGCCGTCGCCGGACCAGACCGTCGTTAGGCCCTGGCCATCGAGGACGTAGACGATCTCGCCGACACCGAGCTTCATCGGCTCCGAGGTGCCGCCGGGCGGGATCTCGGTGACGCGCGCCTCGCAGACGCCGTTCATGCCCGTCAGCTGGATGAAGGCGGCGTTGATGCCGCGCTCGTCCCACGGGGCCAGCTTCAGCGTCTTCGGGTCGGCGTAGTGGCCCCGATAAACCGGTAGGCCGGTGGACTCCATCCAGCGGTTGTAGGAAAGGTTGCTCAGCAACGGGTTCTCGCGCGTCGGGCGCAGCTGCTGCTCTTGTACCATCGCTTCCTCCTTGGTCCGACGTCCCGCCGGACTCGGCCGGAGCGTCATTAGATGGGCCGTAATGCCCAATGCCGGGGTCGTGAGACTGCTATTAGAGCCAGGCCGAATCTCGACGGTGGCTGGCCTTGAGAGTATGCAACATTGGCCGTGACTTGCAACCCCAGACGGGAGCAACGCCGGCTGCCCTTGGGGCGCGACTCGAGGCCGCTCTTTACATGGAGCCGCCGACCACCTCCTCGAAGTAAGCCCAGAGGCCGCCGCCGCCGCGCTCGCCGCCGCTTACTGCCTCCCGCGCGGCGATATGCGGCGGCCGCCCGCCGGTGCCAACCGCTTCCGCGAGCTCGAGCGGGATCGAGGGATGATCGCGGCCGCCGGCGCACATGGCGAGGTAGTTGAGACGGGCCTGGTGCTCGAGATGGGCCATCGCCATGACGCAGCCCTGAACAGAGCCGGTGGAGACGGTGACGGCGCCGTGGCCGAGCAGGAGGAGGGCATCACCACCGCCGAGGAGGCGGGCAACCTCGCTGCCTTCCGCCTCCGTGTTGATCGTCTTCGTCTGGCGGAGGAGCGGCAGCGGCTTCGTCACCAGGCGGGCGCCCTCCTGGGCCATAGGCTTCAGCTCTTTCTCGAAGACGGTCATGAGCACCGTGTAGTCGGGGTGGACGTGGGTGATCGAGACGACGTCCGGCCGCTCCCTGTAGATGCAGGAGTGGATCTTGACCTCGCCGCATTGCGACGAGTACGGCGGCCCGTCGAGCCAATTCCCCTCAAGGTCGCAGACCACCATATCCTCGGGCCGCATGCGGGCCAGCGCATCGACGCGATAACCCCGGCCCTTGACGACGAACTTCTCCGGGTCGCCGGGCACGCGCATGCTCGTGTGTCCGAGGGCAGCGCGGATGCCGGTGGCCAGGCCCAGCTCGGTCAGCACCCGGTTCCCCACGGCAGCGTCGAACTTCGCCTTCTCTATCGCAGCACGATCGGCCATATCTTTCTCCTTTTCTGTGCGCGGAGCTTGCTGCGGCCAAAGTAAACACTGGCGCGCTCGACCGCAACGACGGGTCCGGCGTCGCCGCTGCGGAAGCGCATTTGAAGATAAAGGTCGCTACGGCCTAAACTGAGCCCGACTGCCCAGACGTTTCGGCTCACCGCCTCGGTTAACGGGCGTCCGAAACGGCGAGAGCGGCAAGCAGGCCTCACCGCCGCATATCCCACCAAGCGACCCAATCGCCAGCTTCGAATAGGAGTACGCCAAAAGTGACGATCAGACCTCTACGCCACGACGAGCCCGACGAGCACTTTCACGATCTTCCGCCGGGAACGATCGTCGAGACCGAGGACCTCTTCGGGCTGGAGGCGTTCAAGCAAAAAAGCGTCGGCATCGACATCGGCTCCTCGACCTCGCACCTGATCTTCTCCGAGCTGGTGCTGCGCCGCGAGGGCTTCTCCAGCGCCTTCAAGGTGACGGAGCGCACGGTGCTGTTTCAGTCCCGCATCCTCCTCACGCCCTACACCTCCGGTACGCTGATCGACGCTCAGGCTCTTCAGGAGTTCATCGACGAAACCTACCGGCTGGCCGACGTAAAGCCGGAGGACGTGGACAGCGGCGCCATCGTCATCACCGGCGAGGCCCTGAAGAAAGAGAACGCCCAGCCGATCGTCGAGATGTTCTCGCAGCAGGTCGGAAAGTTCATCTGCGCCACGGCCGGGCCCAATCACGAGGCCCTGCTCGCCGCCTACGGCTCCGGCGCCGTCGGCCTGTCCAAGGACAACGACTGGCGCCTCCTCAACATCGACATGGGCGGCGGCACAACCAAGCTGGCTCTGATCGATAAGGGTGAGGTCCTGGAGACGGCGGCGATCAACATCGGCGCCCGCCTCGTCGCCTTCGACGAGACCGGCACGATCACGCGGGTCGAGGACGCGGCCCGGACGATCCTCGGCGCCGATGGCGACCAGCTCCAGGTCGGCGCGAAGATCACGGACGACATCAAGCAGAGGCTCGCCGACCAGATGATCGAACGCCTCTTCGACCTGATCCTGGACCGGCCGGCGTCCGCGCTCACCCAGAGCCTTCTGATCACGGACCCGCTGTCCAGCTACCACGGCATCCCGAGCGTGGACAGGATCGTGTTCTCCGGCGGCGTCTCCGAGTACGTCTACGCCCGCGCCGACGTCGCTTACGGCGACCTGGGGCCGCTCCTCGGCAAGGGCGTCCGCGGCCAGATCGACGCGCTGGGCAGCGACAAGGTCCTCGCGAACTCGCCCTCCGGCATCCGCGCCACGGTGATCGGCGCCGGCGAGTACACGATCCAGGCCAGCGGCAACACGAGCCACCTCTCTAACCCGGAGGTGCTGCCCGTCTACGCGCTGAAGGCAGTGAAGGCGGAGCGCACCGACGCAGAGCACCTGGACAAGGCCGTGCTCCGGGCCCTGGGCAAGTTCGACCTCGACTCCTACTCCGACGGCATGGCCCTCGGCATAACGCTCGACGACAACCTGAACTACCCTTACCTGCGCCGGGTCGCCGAGAGCATCGCCAGCGTCCTCAGCACCGCCGACGAAAGCGTGAGGACCCTCTTCCTCGTCATAGACAAGGACGTCGCAAAGACGCTGGGCTCGATCCTCAAGGAGGAGCTGGCGGTGTCGCAGGAGATCATTGCCCTCGACGGCATCGACCTCGGCGACCTCGACTACATCGACATCGGCCGGCCGATGGGCAAGACCGAGGTCCTGCCGGTCACCGTGAAGTCGCTGATCTTCCCGACCCGGGTCGACTCCTAGCGCGGGCCGCCGGATTCGCCGGCGCGAGTAGCCGCGGCCCAGCCCAGCACTGAGCAGACGAGAAGGGCGTCCACTTCATAGGCGCCCTTCTTCTTTGTCGTCGTGTCCTTGGGCGTTCAGAGTCAGATGATCTGCTCGCGCTCCAGGCGCTCGTTCTTATCACCGTGATCGACGGCACCGACGGCGCCGGCAGCCAGCTGCTCCGGCCATTCGATCTCGAGCGCGTCGCGGGTCACTCGGAGGGCGTAGACGGCGATTGCTTCGATAGTCGGGCCGGCGACGGCGGCGCCGGTCGCGAGGTCGAAGACGGCCTCGTGGTAGGCACAGGCGACGCGGCAGCCTTCGAGAAAGCCATCCGTCAGGTACTCGCGCCTGTGGCTGCACTCATCGGCAAAGGCAAAGAAGCGGTCGTCGACCCGGGCCACCGCCACGTCGCGGCCGCCGACGCTGAACGTGCGCATCGCCCCGTTCGGGAACTCGCTCAGGCGGCCGAGTGGGTAATAGCTCGACAAGTAGTCAGCCTCGCTTCACCGGGATTCAGGCCCGTGGCCGCGTGGTGGCCACTGCGCCACTTAACGGCAGCGGCCCGCTCCGTGATCTATCAGGGAGCGGGCCGCTGCTGGTTTAGCTATACATCCTAGACGAGGACGGGTGCCGGCAGGTTGTAGATCCGCACGACGTTGTCGTGGACCAGCTTTCGCGCCAGCTCCGGCGCCATGCCGGCGGTGTCGCGGTCGACGATATCCTGCGACTTCGGCCAGGTTGAGGCGGAGTGGGGGTAGTCCGTCGCGAACATGAGGTTTTCGACGCCCAGGAGGTCGCGATTCTCCACGGCGTGAGCCTCGTTGATATAGGTGAAGGCGATGTTGCGGTAGAAGTAGTCGATCGGCTCCATGCTCAAAGTGTTGCCGAAGGAGGTCTTCCCGCCGCGGGCGCGCTTCACTCTGCTCACATACCACGGCACCCAGTCGGTGCCGTTTTCGGCCGAGAGGAAGGTCAGCTTGGGGAAGCGCTCGCAGACCCCAGACATGATCAGCTGGGCGATCGTCCGCTGCGGCTCATGCGAGCGGATCATCGACGCGAGGCTGAGGTCGCGGTCCCAGTACGACGAGGGCGAGAGCCGGCTCTCGGCGCCGCCGGTGATCTCGTGCATGACCATGGGCGCCTGGAGCTCCTCGGCCTCGGCCCAGAAAGCATCGTAGTGGGTCGTGGAGTAGGCCGGGTAATCGCTCGGCGGCGCCAGCCAGACCATGGCGCCGCGCAGGCCGAGGTTGGCGCAGCGGCGGAGCTCCGCCCGCGCCTCGTCGATGTCGCAGAGCGAGATCAGCGGCACGCCGATGAGGCGCTTGGGGCTGTGGCTGCAGAACTCCGCCAGCCAGTCGTTGTAGACGCGGAAGCAAGCGCGCTGGAGCTTCGGGTCGGTGAGCCAAAAGAGGCGGAAGCCCAGCGTCGTGTGGATGATCTCGCCCTCGACGCCGTCGATGTCCATGTCCTTGAGTCGCGCCGCCGGGTCCCAGCCGCCGGGCAGGGCGTCGGCGTAGCCCTTGCCCTCCTCCCGGAAGGTGCTCGTACCGGCGCCGCCGCGGCCCGCCGCCCCGAGTCCGACGCCGACCGGATGGGGCGCAAAGCCCTCATAGACGAACATGTCCTCCATGCGGCCGTTACGCTCTCGCCGCTCGACGCGGGGGGCGCGGAACTGGAGCTCCTTGTCGATACGATTGACCCAGAGGTCGCCTGGCTCGCTGACGTGCGAATCGCCGGAGAAAATCTTGATCTCGGACATGGCTGCGTAGTCCCCTCTTTCTGAATCTGTTACTGCGCGGGTGCGTGCGAAGCGCCAGCTCTGCGTGCGAGAGCTCCATTATTGCCCCTACCTTATCGAGCTATCACGATTCGTTGTCAAGAGCGTCTCGGGCGACCGTGCGACCAGAAAGCGCCGCCCGCGTTACGACGCAGGCGCATGCCGCTTAAGGTGCGCTCGGCTCTGTTGACGGCGTTGGCGGAGCCTCGACCTCTAGGCGCCCTTCTTGTAGCTCACGCGTGGGTCCGCCCAGGCGTACGAAAGGTCGGTAGCCAGCTGACTGACAAGAATGATGATCGAGTAGAACATCGTGGTCGTCATCACGACTGGGTAGTCGAACCGAGCGGCGCCCTGGACGAGATAACGGCCCATCCCGGGCAGGCTGAACAGGTTCTCGATGATCGCGCTGCTCGTGAGGAGCAATGGGATCTGGGCGCCGAGGATCGTAATGAACGGCAGGGCGATGTTACGTAACGCGTGACGAAGGATGACAGTCTGCCCGTTCAGGCCTTTGGCTCTGGCGGTACGGATATAGTCCTGGCGCATTACTTCGAGCAGGAAGGTCCGCGTGTAGCGAATGAGGTTCCCGGCGGCCGTCACGCCTATGACTAAGGCGGGCAGGAACATGATCCGCACGTGCCGCACGGGATCATCCCAAATATAGGAGAAGCTAACAGGCGGCGTCCAGTTGAAGTACACCGCCAGGTAAAGCAGGAGCATGATCCCGAGAACAAAACTCGGCAACGCATCTAAAGCATAGGCCCCGGTTCTGAGAAAGTAGTCGGCAAATCTGTCTTGCTGGACGGCGGCCATAACCCCCAACGGGAAGGAAAAGCCCCAGGTAATCGCGAGCGCAAAGAGGCTGAGCTCGATACTTACGGGAATCCGATTCTTAAGCTCGCCGCCGATCGGCTTCCTGCTCGATAGCGAGTTGCCCCAGTCGCCCGTGAAGAAGCCGCTCACCCAGGTTAAGTAGCGCTCGTGCACCGGTCCGTCGAGGCCGAGCTCTTTTCGTTTCCGATCGAGCAAATCGGGGTCTTCCTCAACCGCTTCCGGGCCGACTAGGATCTCGACGAAATCGTCCTCCGGCAGGACAGTCAGCGCGAAGAAGAGGAGCATTGACCCCGCCAGGAGCGTGGGGACAAGCAAAATCAGCCGTCGGACCGTGTAATCGAGCACGCGTTACCTCCAGGTCGAGCGGCGAACGTTATGTCGATTAATAACGGCCCGGCTGCGGCGCTCCCTGCCTTACGAAGTCAAGCTGCGATCGAAAGCTCTGCTCCGACGCCGCTCCAACTTTCGCGAAGTCAGTCTAGGTGACGCGGGAGAGGACTGCAACCGGCCCGCGATGGCTCTCGCCTTTAGTACGAAGCAGCGTAGGTTTTCAGCTCTGCACGTCCGCACCGTTACTTCCTCGCTCTGAATCCCAAGATTCACTACTCGGATTCGCATCTAAAGACATCTAAGGGGGGTGTCATCTACGTATGATTTGACAGAGGCGAACTCGAGAATTACATTTACGGGGAAAGTTTGTGGCCGCTTGGCCACGTTGAAGGAGAGGGAGCTCAAATGGCAAATTATTGGAATAGCGTACTTTCGAGGCGGGTCAGTAGGCGCCGCGCCCTGGCTGTCGCTGGCGGCACCGCCCTGGGGACCAGCCTTCTCGTCGCCTGCGGTAGCGACGGCGGCGACTCGGGCGGAGGCGGCGGCTCTGCCTCCCTTCCGCCTGGCTCCATTTGGGAAGCTGGGAAAGGCTGGCAGGCAAAGGACGAGACCAGCCAGGCTGTCAGCGGTGGTGTCTATCGCGGCTTCAGAGAAGAAGACCAGACCGGCCACTACGACGCCATTCCGCAGGTCAGCAGCCTCGTGCCACACTCGGCCCACATCAACGAGATGCTCATGCAGAAGAACCTGGGCCCCGGCATCGACCCCGCCTCGGTGGAGGCGGCGAACCCCGTGGGCGCTCTCGCAGAATCCTGGGAGTTCTCTCCCGACGGCTCAGAAGTCACCTTCAAGCTGCGCAAGGGCGTGAAGTGGCACAACATCGCGCCGGTCAACGGTCGCGAGCTTGACATCGACGATTTCAAGACCAGCCACGAGCGTCACCTTGAGCTCGGTAATTACAAGAAAACCATTAATGCCCTCCTCGCGAGGACCAGCTACCCAGACGCCGATCACATGACCTGGCACCTCAACGCGCCCTACGCGCCGATCTACGCCCGAATCCACCACGACAAGTTTGCCTACCCGATCCAGCCGAAGGAGCTCAACAACGACCCCCCTCTCGCCGAGCGCACCGCAATCGGCACCGGCTACAAGATCCTCGATAAGCACGACGCGGCAATCACCATGGAGTACCGCAAGAACCCCGAGTACTGGGGCGGCGAGGTCTTCATCGACCGCTGGCACGTGCCGATCATCCCCGAGTACGCCAACCAGTACTCTCAGTTCCTCGGCGAAAACATTATCGACTTCTTCCCGACCGCCCGCGACGTCCTCCAGCTTCACAAGGACGCACCGGAGGCGATCGTCGTTGCCAACGCCTTCTCCATCCAGCGCGCCACACGGCACCGGTTCGGCCAGATCAGCCCCTCGGAGCAGGCGTGGGCGGATCCCCGCGTGCGCCAGGCGATCCGCATGTCGATCGACTTCGCCAGCATCGGCAAGTTCCTCTCCAACCGGGTGAACTTCGAGGCGGAAGGCCTGCCGATGGAGCAGGTCACCATGACTCACACGCCGCACGACCCGGGCTACTGGCTCGACCCGAACAAGGGTGAGCTCGGTGGCGGCCTCGACGCCAACTATCTTTACGACCCGGCAGAGGCCAAGAAGCGGATCGAAGCCGCCGGCTTTACGGCTCCTATTCCTCTGCCTTACTTCGTGCCTCTCTCCCAAGGTGAGATCGCGGAGGAATCCCAGCTTGTCATGGACAGCCTCCAGCAGTCCGGCAACTTCGACCTCCAGATCACCCGCTCGCAGTCGCGCACGGAGCACAACAAGTACCGGCTCGACGGCGAGTTCGACGGTATGATTCCCCACAGCGGCTCCACCGACGACGTCGACTATTTCGTCTACCGCGACTACCACAGCGAAGGCAACCCGCGCGGCGTCCAGGCTTTCCCGTCCCCGGAGGTCGACGCGCTCTCGAAGGCGCAGCGAGAGGCTGTCGACCTGCCAACACGCTATGCGGCTTTGGAGGAGTTCCAGCGCTTCATGGCCAACTGGATGATGACAGTCCCCGGAACGGACCTGTTCACGACCTTCAGCTTCCGTCACCCCTGGGTGCACAACCTCGCCTTTGGGACCACGCCAGAGAACAACCCGCCCTCGTCCGTTGGTTCTCTCGCGTCGCCCTTCCCCGGCAGGCAAGTCCTCGGCGGCCACAAGCACTGGCTGGACGAGAGCATGCCGAGACGAGAGGCCGGCGCCTAGCGTAGCGAGCTCCCAAAGTCGCAGAGCTCCATTAGATCGCGAGGGGAGAGCACAAAGTGTGCTCTCCCTCTCTCTTTCCTCGGGACGCGACGAGGCTGGCAGCCGTTGACAGCCTCGAAGCGCGGTCGATATAGTTGGCCAGCATTCCAGGCTCGGAATCGCGGGCGGTTGCGCCTCTTGCGCCAGCATCAGATGGAGAGCATGTTTAGGAAGCCAGGGCGTGGCCCCACGGCGTACTATCAATTAGGAACGACGAGCAGCAGGGTTGCCGACACAGGCGGATGTTCTGGCTGGTGAAGCGGGTGCCAGCAATTCGATGATTCTCCACGGAAGGCATCGCGGGCCCAGAACGCGAAGGTTAGCAAGGAGCAGGGCATGTCAGTAGCCTTAGGCGAAGAGAGACTGGAGTACGAGTTCGACCCTAGAGCCCAGCCGATCTACAAGAGGTTCTTCGGGAGCATCTTCACCTTTGCTCGCCGCAAGCCGCTTGGTTTCTTCGGAGCGATACTGCTCGCCGCGCCCGTTACGCTCGCCATAATCCTGCCCGGCATAAACGTCGGCCCGATCCATACGCCGAATATCATCGGTTATGACTACCAAGCCTACGTGCTAGGTGAGGAGGTCCTCGAGGCCCCCTCCCTTGCGCACCCCTTTGGAACGGACCAGCTCGGGCGTGACCAGATGGCGCGCCTCTTCAAGGGCTCGCGGCTCTCGTACATGATCGGCTGGAGCGTCTTCGTGATATCGACAACGATGTCGGTGACGCTGACCGTGGTTTCGGCCTACTACATCCGGACAGTCGACCTCATTTTGCAACGCTTCGTAGAGGTCGTCGGCTATATGCCGGACCTGATCATCATCATCGCCCTGTTCTCGATCTACGGTGCGAATCCGTTAACGCTGATCCTGACTCTGGGTGTATTGCGTGGCTTCGATACCGGGCGAATCTTACGCTCCGTCGTAATCGGCGTCAGAACGATGCCCTATATCGAGGCCGCGAAGTCCCTTGGCGCCAGCGACAAGCGGATCATTCTCCGCCACATCCTGCCGCAGATCAGCTACCTGATCTTCGTTCAGGCGACGAACGGCCTCGCCAGCGCGGTCCTCGTCGAGTCGGGCCTCGCGCTCCTCGGCTTTGGCCTCGACCCGACGTTTCCGACCTTCGGTAACCTCCTGAACTCGTCGCGCACCTACCTGCGTAGCGCGCCGTGGCTCGCGATCGTCCCCGGCATAACGATCTTCATGCTCCTCCTCGGAGCGCGTCTCCTCGGCGACGCCCTGCGCGACGTCCTCGACCCGCGGCTGCGCGGCTCCGGCAAGTAGGGAATCCAGAGTTCTCAAGAAGGGGCGAGCTCACGGGCTCGCCCCTTCTTCTTGCCCGCGCAAAGTCCGTAAGCTGCTCAGGCTCGCGATCTGGGACGGCCGGCTGCTAGCGCTGCGATACGGCGGAGATACAAAGAGGCCGACCGCTGGCCAGCGGTCGGCCTCTTTCAGCCTTGCTCGGGCCGCTAAACGCGGCCGGCTAGAGCAGCTCCTAGCTCGCGTGGGCCGTGAGGTGAGAGTCCAGCTCTGCCCCCCGCGGCGCCGGCATGTCCGGTCGCCTCGTCTTGCCGGTCGTTTGCCAGCCGTCGAGGTGGGTCGCTTGCGGGTCGGTGGTCAGGTTGTCGTAGAGCACGTAGGCCGCGACGCCGATCGCCAGCAGCAGGAACAGTAGCTTCATCTTGTTTCTCCTTCGTCTAGGACGGTCGATTCCAGCCTGGAATCAGCCGCTTGCGGCCGCGATCGGCCCTTCTCCCTCAGAGCGACGGCCCACACCGCCGCCATCGAGCCAAAGTCTCATTTAGAAGCGCGGGTGCGTCCCCTGGCCCAGGTTGCCCTTGGTGCCGTAAAGGAAGTCGCGCTGGATCACCAGGATTGCTCCTGTTGCGATGATGATCCCGAGAGCTATCTTGAGCTTACTCATTTGCCTTTCGTCCTTTCTCTCGAACTTGAACCTTGCACATTACTCTTGTCTCGGATGCTTCTGCGAGGCACCGAAGCTTTTCCGTCCTCGGGCAGCCAGCTTCCAATCTGTCGGCCCATTATAGAATCTCCGGAAGGTTATAGAAACCGCTGCGGCGGGCGCCAGTCGGTTTATCCACGATTTCGAGCCGAATGGCCCCCTGCGGTAACTCGAGAACCTTGATTGACAGCGACGAAGCGACGGCCGCGTGATCAGCGACGCCAGGCCGGAACCAGGATGGCGGTGCTCCCCGGCCGGCGGTATCATAACGATGGTCTCTGCGTTTTAGCTGCGGAAGCACTGAAGAAATGAGAGGGCTATGAGCAACACGCATGACGATTTGATCAGGACCGCCCAGGCGGTGGTAGCGCCCGGCAAGGGCATCCTCGCCGCGGACGAGAGCTCGGGCACGATCAAGCGCCGCTTCGACGCCATCGGCGCCGAAAGCACCGAGACGAACCGCCGCGACTACCGCGAGCTCCTCTTCCGGACGCCGGGCGCGGCGGAGTTCATCAGCGGCGTCATCCTCTTCGACGAGACGATCCGCCAGAATGGGGCCGATGGCACGCCGCTGGTCCGCGTCCTCGTCGACCAGGGCATCATCCCCGGGATCAAAGTGGACGCCGGCCTCGTGCCGCTGGCGGGCGCCGAGGGCGAGGTCGTCACGCAGGGCCTGGACGGCCTGCGCGAGCGCTTTGCCGAGTACCGGGAGCTGGGCGCCCGGTTCAGCAAATGGCGCGCCGTGATCCCGATCGGTCCCGCTATCCCATCCGCTTACGGCATCGAGGTCAACGCTCACGCGCTCGCGCGCTACGCCGCGCTGAGCCAGGAGGCGGGCATCGTGCCGATCGTCGAGCCCGAGGTCCTCATGGACAGCAGCGCCGGCGGCGGCATCGGCGACCACTCGATCGAACGCTGCTTCGAGGTCACGCGCGACACGCTGCGTGAGGTCTTTGAGCAGCTCGGGCGCCAGGCCGTCGACCTCGAGGGCATGATCCTGAAGCCGAACATGGTCCTCTCCGGTGCCGCGGCCAAGGAGCGCGCCGGCGCCGAGGAGGTCGGGCGTCTCACCGTCGCCTGCTTCAAGGAGACGATCCCCGCGGCGGTGCCGGGCATCGCCTTCCTCTCCGGCGGCCAGTCGGACGACGAGGCGACGCGCAACCTGGACGCGATCAACCGCCGCGCCGCCAGCGAGGGCGTGCCGTGGCAGCTCAGCTTCTCCTTCGGCCGCGGCCTCCAGGCGGCGCCGCAGAAGGCCTGGTCCGGCAAGCAGGAGAACGTTGGCGCCGCCCAGCGGGCCTTCTATCACCGCGCCAAGGTCAGCGCGGCCGCCCGCCAGGCAAAGTACTCGCCGGCGATGGAAGCGGAGCTAACGGCCGCCGGCTAGCCGTGATCGATAGACCTTACCCGACACCCAATCAAGCACAAGGAAAGCCGCCCCAGAGGCGGCTTCCTTTCATCTGTTCTTTCTTATCGAAGGTCGCGTCGAGGTTCGCGCTCAGGCGTCCTTGAACCTGGTCTTGTCCAGGCGCTCGAAGTTGTGGGTCGATTCGATCCAGCGAAGCGTGCCGGAGCGCGACCGCATCACGAGCGAGTGGGTCGTCGCCCCGTTCGCGACGAAGTTGACGCCCTTCAGGAGCTCGCCGGTGGTCGCCCCGGTCGCGGCAAAGAAGACGTCCTCGCCGCCGACAAGCTCGTCCGTATCGTAGACGTGAGCGAGGTCGAGGCCGGCCGCGGTCCAGCGCTGGCGCTCGCCGTCGTCCCGCGGCCAGGGCTTGCACTGGATAGCGCCGCCCGTGCAGCGGATGGCTGCGGCCGTGATCACGCCTTCGGGCGAGCCACCGACTCCCATGAGGATGTCGACGCCGCTATCGGGCAGCGCCGCCTGGATGCCGGCGGCGACGTCGCCGTCGGAGATCATCTTGATCCGGGCGCCGGCCGCGCGCACGTCGGCGAGGAGCTGGGCGTGGCGGGGACGGTCGAGCATTACGACGGTGACGTCGCTGACCAGCTTGCCGAGCGCGCTCGCGACCTTCTTGAGGTTAGCGGCGACCGGTGCGTTGATGTCTATGGCCCCGCGGGCGTCGGGCCCGACGGCGATCTTGTCCATGTAGAACACGTCGCTCGGGACGTTCATCGTCCCTCGCTCGGAGAGGGCGATCACGGCGATCGCCCCGGGCAGGCCCTTCGAGAGGAGGGTGGTGCCGTCGATCGGGTCGACGGCGATATCGACGCGCGGCTCGGAGCCGTCACCGATGCGCTCGCCGTTATACAGCATCGGCGCCTCGTCCTTCTCGCCCTCGCCGATGACGACGATACCGTCCATGCGGATGCCTTCCAGGGTGTGGCGCATAGCGTCCACCGCCGCCTGGTCGACGAGCTCCTTGTCGCCTTTGCCCATGTGGATCGAGGCCGACATCGAGGCGGCCTCCGTCACTCGCACCAGCTCCATCGCCAGGTTGCGCTCGATCGGTTTGCGGTCGGTCCTCTGCGCCATCGCATCCTCCTTCTGGCTCGCGCCGATGCTTAGAGCCGACGCCTAGTGTATATCGTGCCGCGGCTTGAGAGTCAGTAGTGCTGCGGAGCGCGAGGGCTATGCACTAGGCTAGATTGATCGTCGCGGGGCGTTTCGGAAGGAGGATGCAGTGGACGACGAGCACCAGAACAGCGACAAGGACCTCTATCCGGCGATCGAGCCGTTTAGGAGCGGCCGTCTCCGCGTCTCCGACCTGCACGAGCTCTACTACGAAGAGGTCGGCAACCCGGCAGGCAAGCCGGCGGTCTTCCTCCACGGCGGGCCCGGCGGAGGTATCGACCCGTCTTATCGGCGCTTCTTCGACCCGGCGAGGTACCGCGTCGTCCTCTTCGACCAACGCGGCGCCGGCAAGAGCACGCCTCACGCGTCGATCGAGCAGAACACGACCCAGGAACTGATCGAGGACATCGAGCGGTTGCGGGCGGCGCTGGCGATCGACGCCTGGCAGGTCTTCGGCGGCTCCTGGGGCAGCACCCTCGCCCTCGCCTACGCGCAGGCCCATCCCGACCGCGTCACGGAGCTCGTCCTGCGCGGCGTCTTTCTCCTGCGTGAGCAGGAGATCCGCTGGTTCTACCAGCGTGGCGCCAGCGCCCTCTTCCCCGACGCCTGGGAGGAGTATCTCGCGCCGATCCCGGAAGCTGAGCGCGACGACCTCCTCGGCGCCTATCACCGCCGACTCACGGCCGCCGACCCGACGCGGCGCCGCCAGGCGGCCCGCGCCTGGAGCCTCTGGGAGGCAAGCACCAGCCGCCTTCACCTCGACCCCGACCTGTTACAGAAATTCGGCGAGGATGCCTTCGCCGACGCCTTTGCCCGGATCGAGTGCCATTATTTCGTCAACAAGGGCTTCCTGCGCGAAGGCCAGCTCCTCGAGGACGTCAACCGCATCCGCCACGTCCCGGCCGTCATCGTCCAGGGGCGTTACGACGTCGTCTGCCCGCTGGAGAGCGCCTGGGCCCTCCACCGGGCCTGGCCGGAGGCCGAGCTCGTCATCGTGCCGGACGCGGGGCATGCGGCCCTGGAGCCGGGGATCAGGCGCCAGCTCGTGCAGGCAACCGACCGCTTCGCCTCCTGAGCGAGGCGTGACGGCCTTCTCGTATCGAGCAATCAGGGCAAGTGGCTGGGGACGACTAGGCGGCGGCTCTGCCGGCCAGGCGCAGGTATGTCAAGACCTCCCTGTAGGAGCCCAGGACACCGGTCTCGTGGTAAGGGATCGAGCGCTCGACGCAGAACGAGCGCACTACCTCTCGCGCCGCCTTGAGGTTGTTTCGCGGCAGGTTCGGGAAGAGGTGATGCTCGATCTGGTAGTTGAGCCCGCCGAAGAGGAAGTCGGTTACGGGATGAGGGCGGATGTTGCGGGTTGTGAGGATCTGCTCGTGGAGGAAGTCGTTGCGAGCATCCGGGTCGAGAAGGGCCATCCCCTTGTGGTTGGGAGCGAAGACGGAGCCCATGTACAGGCCCATGAGGCCCTGGTGAAGGAGGAAGAAGACGGCTGCCTGCCAAACGGCCATCACGGAGAGGAGCAGGGCGGCGTAGAGCAGCACGTGCAGCACCATGACGAATGCTTCCGCCAAGGGATAGCGAGCCTTGCCCGCCATAACGTGCTGGACGCTCGCGATCCGGATGCCGATCCCCTGGAAGAGAAGCATGGGGAAGAAATAGAACGCCTGGTAAGGCGTCACCAGGCGCATGATGCCGCGCTTGCTCCTCGCTTGCTCTTCGGAGAAAGCGAAGGCCGGGATCGCCGTGTGGGGGTCGCGGGTCAGATCGTTGGGGTTGCTGTGATGGGCGTTGTGGTTGTCGACCCACCAGCTGCGGCTCAGCCCCATCACCGGCCCGAGCGATAGGAGGAGGAGGTCGTTGCGGAAGGGGCGGCGAAAGACCTGCCTGTGGCCGGCGTCGTGGGCGACGAACCCGACCTGGGTCGTAATGAAAGCGAATATCGCCGCGCCGACCAGCTTCGCCACGAATGGCGCGCCCGACAGGAGGAGACCCGCTGTCAGGCCGATGAGGCCAACGGCGAAGGCGACGTTGAGGATGTCGAAGGCGGACCGCGGCTCGAAGAGGCCACGCTCCCGCATTAGCCGCTTCAGCTCGGCGTAATCGCTACGGCCCTGGAGAACCTCCGGCCGCGCCTCAAAGCTGACATTAGGCCGGGAGGAAGATCGCTTCTCGGTCGGGCTTGCCAGCCGGACGGCGCTCAACAGGGGCACCTTGGTCGGCCGGAGGCGGAGGTGGCCTTAACGGCACCCCCCGCGCCCCAGCGGCGACCGACATCCTTATTTGCCAAGCTGCTGGCCGTGGCTAAAGGCCCTGTCTAGGCCGATACGCGTACGTTCGCTGCTCGTCTGCGGTTCGGGTTGCGCGGGTCGGGCTCGATGTCGAACTCGACGTTCTGGCCCTCGCTAAGCTCGTCGAAGCTGCCGCCCGCGAGCGATGTGCTGTGGAAGAAGACGTCTTCGGACGCCCCGCTCTCCTGAATAAAGCCGAAGCCACGGTCCCTTACGAGACTCTTGATCCGTCCGGTTGCCATTTATCGATTCACCTTTCCTCGTTGACCGGCGATCAGGTTTACCGTCGGTCGCTGCTGCGTCGTAAAAGACCAGCCATCCGCCGAAAGCGGACGGCTACTTAGCACGATAACCCAATTCGCCCTCGATGCTCCAGTTAATTGGCGAAATATTCGCTCATCCGGCGAATTATCCGGTTTTTGCGGTGGCTCTGCGGTGGCTCTTTGTCTCTGACAGGCGTTGCCGCCATCACACGCCGCCCGGTTAGCCCGTCCCGCACGGCTTAGATCGAGGCCTGCCGAGGCGCGGCCTGGCTCGCGGCAACGCCTGGCGGCAGGCGGCCTCCTAGCCCGGCCTGCTTATGACAAGTACTTCGCGAGCCGCGGGTAAACCTTGCGGGCGTTACCTTCGAAGATCTTCGCCGCCTCCGCAGGCGCGAGGCCCTTGACCGCGTCGATGTAAAGGCGCGTGTCGTCGAAGTAGCGCTCGGTCTCGGGGTCGACGCTGCGGACGGCGCCGATCATCTCGGACGCGAAGATGACGTTGTCGGCGCCGATCACGTCGACGAGCAGGTCGATGCCGCGCTGGTGATAGACACAGGTGTCGAAGTAGACGTTGTCCATCAGGTGCTCGCTCAGCGGCGGCTTGCCCATATCCTGGGCGATGCCGCGATAGCGGCCCCAGTGATAAGGGACGGCGCCGCCGCCGTGGGGGATGACGAACTTGAGGGTCGGGAAGTCCTTGAAGAGGTCGGCGCTGATGAACTGCATGAAGGCAGTGGTGTCGCCGTTGAGGTAATGGGCGCCGGTGCCGTGAAAGTTCGGGTTGCAGGACATACTCACGTGGACCATCGCCGGCACCTCGAGCTCGACCATTCGCTCGAAGAGCGGGTACCAGTAGCGGTCGGTCAGGGGCGGGTCGGTCCAGTAGCCGTCGGAGGGGTCCGGGTTGAGGTTGCAGCCGACGAAGCCGAGCTGGTCCACGCAGCGCTCCAGCTCCTCGATGCAGTTTGCCGGCGACACGCCCGGTGACTGCGGCAGCTGGCAGACGCCGATGAAGTTATCCGGAAACAGGTTGCAGACGCGGTAGATCAGGTCGTTGACGATCTCGGTCCACTGCAGGCTCGTGGACGCATCGCCGTAGTGGTGGGCCATGCCGCCGGCCGTTGGCGAGAAGAGAGCGACGTCGGTGCCGCGATCGCGCTGGAGCTTCAGCTGGCCTTTTTCGATCGTCTCCCTGATCTGGTCGTCGCTGATCTGGAGCTTCTCCGTGAACGGCGCGCCGATGCTCGCGATCTGGCGCTGGCGCCATTCGCGCAGCTCCGTCGGCGCCGTGGTGTAGTGGCCGTGGACATCGATGATCATGCCGAGAGCGTCCCTTCTACTGTGAGAGCGGCGTTTCCTCATGGGCGGCCTTTGCGGCGACGGAGCCCCGCCATGATACGGCATCGGCGCGGGCCCGCGTACCGTGCGGAGCATACCGGGCCGCGCAGGCACGGCGCGTTCGGCGCAAAGATCTGGCGGCGCTCGAGCCCGATGATGCTGCACGGCTCGCCGCGAGCACCTGAAGCCAGATTGACAGCCGCTGCGGCCCTGCGTAGGCTGGCCTCGAACGGGCGCCACGGCAGCAAGCCGTGAACGAGCCCAAAACCAAGGCAACCTCTAACGGAACGACCCGGTGCGTTCGGCGCCAATCAGACGCCGTCTTGGACGGCGGGCTCCTCTCGGAGCTAGGAAGTAGGCGGAGATGAGCTTCGAAGACGTGAAGTACGACGTGGCGGTGGCGAACCGCGTCCTCTCCGAGGTCGGCCTCGCTACCGGCGTGCTTGCCTCCCTCGGCCACGTGAGCGTGCGGGTGCCGGAGGCGCCGGACCGCTTCATCGTCAAGGGCCGCGGCTACGAGATGGACGCCCTGGCGCGGATGAAGCCCGAGGACATGATCGTCTGCGACCTCGAAGGGTACAAGGTCGAGGGCCCTCCCGGCAGCAGCCAGTGCTTCGAGGTCAAGATGCACTCCTGCATCTACAAGATGTACCCCAACGTCAACTCCGTGGTTCACGTCCACCCCCGGTTCACGGTCGTGATGAGCGTCCTCCAGGCCGCTCTCGTGCCGATGTGCCAGGAGGGCGTGCAGCTCGTATCGAAGCCTCTGCCCGTCTACCCGCACGTCAAGACGATCCAGACGGACGAAGAGGGCATGGAGGTAGCGACGCTCCTCGGCGACAGCAAGGCGATCCTCCTCGAGGGCCACGGCGCCGCCACCACCGGCTCCTCTGCATCGGAGTCGGTGATGAACATGCTCCAGCTGGAGGAGCAGGCGCGGATGAACTGGTACGCCTACTGCGCCGCCGGCCCGAACCACCGTCAGATCCCGGCCGAGTCGGTCGCGGAGATGAGCGGACGCACGCCCCTGCCGGACCTGCCGCACTTCAAGGAGCCGCTAGCAGAGCGCCGGCCCTTCAGCGGCGGTGGCGGCGTCTGGGCCTACTACACCGACATCGTCTCGCGCGATCTGAAGTAGAGCGAGCGCCGCCGCGACGGGGTTCGTCTCCAGGAATAGCTTTGCTATGATTGCAAGGCTATCGCTTCGCGCCCCATCGCCTTGGCAGGCGGGCAACCCGAACGGTGCGAGACCAAGAGCGAGGGGTATTTACGCATGACCAATGGCTTCGAGCGTGTGGCAGGACTGTCGGACCTTCGAGAGGGCGACCCGCTCGGAGTTCAGACGGCAAGCGGTGAGGAAGCCGTCCTCGTGAAGATCGGCAGCAGCGTCTACGCCATCGCCGCGATCTGCACTCACCAGGAAGCCTGGCTCGACATGGGCCTCGTGCTCCCCGAGAGCCTCGAGCTCCAGTGCCCGCTGCACGAAGGGCGCTTCAACCTGCAGACGGGCGAAGCGAGCGCCCTGCCGGCCACCGACCCGATAAAGACCTACCCGGTCCGCGTCGAAGGGAACGACGTCCTCCTCGGTCCAGGCTAACGAGCCATCTCTCGGCCCCGAGACTCTCGACCCCGAGATTTAGAACGGCCGCCCTTACGGGGCGGTCGTTTTTCGCCCTGCGACGCCGCCGGCGACGAGCGGCCTTGCGAACCGGCGCGAAGCGTCGTTGACGCTCGGTGCTATTCTTTCTGCGATCTCGGCAGGCAGGAGCTACGCCCGAGGAGGATCAGGCCAGCCAAAGAACAGAGCCAGCGCCTCACAGAGGCCGGCTCTAGCTTTCGGGAGAACTAATCAATGGACATCAAGAGCCTCAAAGCCGGTATGCAGTGCACGCTCTCGGACGGCAGCCTCGTGGAGGTCAAGAGCGTGGCGCCGGACAACGTCCACGTCCGCGTGAAGTACGTCGACAGCATGGACAACCCGGCGATCAAGGCAGGCGCGGAGGGGGAGGTTCCCTTCGAGGAGCTGATCGCCGAGTACATGGGTGCCCACGCCGAGGGCCTCACCTAAGCACGATCCGGCCGGCAGCAACGAAGAAGCGCGCCAGTCAATTGGAGCATCGTGGCGCCTTTGATCGATCGCGCTGACGACCGCTCTGCCGAGATGAGAGCGAGCTGCCTTAGATTCTGGCAGCAACCTCGTCGACAGTCCCTGACCGCTTTTGCCGCCAGCCATCTTGCGCTGAGGCGCGCTGAGTCGCATCCTTTGCCTGCACCATGATCCGGCCGCCGCAAGCGGTCGCCCCGCCTCTATCGATACGCCGCAAGGCCCCGCTATCTCCAGAAAGGGAGGCAGTCGAATGGTCGGAGCGAACAGCACGCCGGACGGTACACGCGTGATCCGGATGGGGGTCATCGGCATCGGCGCCGGCGCCAGCGGCATGGTCCCCGTCTTTGCCAAGCACCCCGGCTTCCGGTGGGTCGCCGGCGCCGACGTCAACGAGGAGGTCCTCGATGCCTTCGGCCGCGATTACGAGGCCAAGACCTACACGGACGCCGAGGAGCTCTGCAAGGACCCGAACGTCGACGCGGTCTACATCGCCTCACCCAACCGCTGGCACATGCCCCACGCCCTCGCGGCGCTGGAGAACAAGAAGCACGTCCTCAGCGAAAAGCCGATGACGATCACGCTCGAGGACGCCGAGATCATGATCAAGACCGCCGAGCGCAACGGCGTCCACCTCGCGGTGAACGTGAAGCACAGCTTCGAGCTGCGCGTGCTGAAGCTCAGAGAGATCGTCGCCAGCGGCAAGTACGGCAACCTGCGCATGCTCCACTCCTGGCGCTTCAACAACTGGCTCTATCAGCCCCGCACGCCGGAGGAGCTCAACCCGGAGTGGGGCGGCGGCCTGCCCTGGCGCCAGGGGCCGCACCAGCTCGACATCATCCGGACCGTGGCCGGCGGCTTGGTGCGCAGCGTCCGCGGCATGACCGGCGTCTGGGACCCGGACCGCAAGGTCGCCGGCGTTTTCAGCGCCTTCCTCGAGTTCGAGAACGGCGTCGTCGCCACAGCCGTTAACAGCGGCTACGACCACCTGAGCAGCGCTCCTATGGTGCGCGGCATGTCGGAGCGGGGGCCCCTGATGGACCCGGCCCGCTACGCCCGCAGCCGCAAGGACCGCGCCGGCGCCAGCGCCGAGGCCGACCTCGCGGCGAAGCAGGCGAGCCGCTACGGCGGAGCCAATCGCCGCGGCAACGGCGCCGCGGCCGGCAGGGGCGGCGGTGAGGAGGGCGGCGGCGGCGGCTGGATCTCCGGCGGCCCGATGGTCGCGAGCTTCGACCACGCCGACATCTGGGTGATGCCGGAGGGCCTCCTGGTCTTCGGTGACGAGGAGCAGGAGGAGATCCCCCTCGTCCCAGTGCACGGCGACGGCCGCTGGGGACGGCTGACCACCTTCCACGACGCCCTGATCAACGACCGGCCGCCGGCAGCGGACGGCCACTGGGGCAGGGCGACGCTCGAGGTGATCCTCTCGATCTTTCAATCGTCGCAGGAGCGGCGGGAGCTGCTCCTCAGCCACCAGACGCCTACGGCGGACCAGGCCTTGACCAGCGCGATGACGTAGGCTATTTCATGGCAGGCGGCCGACAGGCGGAGCGCGCGCCGCGACCGGCACGATTGGGGTCATTCGGCACTTTCCTCGCGGTTCGAGCAGCTAAGTAATGGAAGGAAGCCAACATGTGGAACGACACTAAGACCGACGCGAACGACGGCATGATCGCCGAGACGGTCATGCTCAAGGGTTATCAGGGCGACTCGATCAACGCCTACCAGGCGCGGCCGCAGGGCGCCGGGCCCTTCCCCGGCGTCGTCCTCATCCATCACGCTCCCGGCTGGGACGAGTTCTACCGCGAGACCACACGTCGCTTTGCCCAGCACGGCTACATCGCGATCTGCCCGAACCTCTACGCCCGCTTCGGCCAGGGCTCCGCCGACGACATGGCAGCGAAAGCGCGCGGCGAGGGCGGCGTCCCGGACGACAGCGTCGTTGCGGACTGTCAGGCAGCGCTCGACCACCTTCGCTCGCTGCCCAATTCCACCGGCAAGGTCGGGATCATCGGCACCTGCTCCGGTGGCCGCCAGACCTACCTCACCGCCTGCCGCACCCAGGCCTTCGACGCGGCGGTCGACTGTTGGGGCGGCCGCGTCGTGATGGCGCCGGAGGACCTCAACCCGCGGCAGCCCGTCTCCCCCATCGACCTGACCAAGGACCTCAACTGCCCGATGCTCGGCCTCTTCGGCAACGACGACCAGAACCCGGCGCCGGCGCAGGTAGACCAGATCGAGGCGGAGCTGAAGAAGCACGGCAAGGCCCACGAGTTCTTCCGTTACGACGGCGCCGGCCACGGCTTCATCTACTACGACCGGCCGGCCTACCGCCAGGAGCAGGCGATGGACGCCTGGGGCAAGATCTTCGCCTTCTTCGAGAAGAACCTCGCCAAGTAAGCGGGACGGACGCGAGAGCTAGGAGTCTGATGAGGGCGGAGCGATGAGCGGATCGAAGGCGCTGAGCGGCATGGTGGCGATCGTCACCGGCGGCAGCCGCGGCATCGGCAGGGCGATCGCGATCGGCTTCGCCAGAGAAGGCGCCAGCGTCGTCGTCGCCGGCCGCTCGACCGACCCGGCCGCCGCCGCGCTGACCACGGACGGGACCGCTCGCGAGATCACGGAGGCCGGCGGCGAGGCAATTGCCGTCCGCTGCGACGTCACCCAGGAAGCAGACGCCCTCAGGCTCGCCGCCGAGACCGTCCAGAAGTGGGGACGGATCGACGTGCTCGTGAACAACGCGGGCATCCTCTGGGCTTTCGGCTTACTAGAGACATCGGCCGCGAAGTGGACCGAGATCATGCGGACGAACGTCGACGGCGTCTTCTTCTGCTCCCGGGCGGTTGCGCCCCAGATGATGGCGCAGGGCGGCGGCGCGATCATCAACATCTCCTCGGGACGCAGCCAGAGCGAGGACGCCCGCAGCGTCGCTTACGCCGCTTCGAAAGCAGCCGTGCACCGCCTATCGGTGAAGTTCGCGGCGGAGATGCAGCCTCACAACGTCGCCGTGAACGCGCTAGACCCGGGCGCGACCCTCGTCGAGCGCGCCTCCACCGGAAACGACCGCAGCGGTTGGAAGCGGCCCGAGGAGAAGCAGATCGTCCCAGCCTGCATCTTCCTCGCCCAGCAGCGAGGCGACGGGCTCACGGGAAAGGGGGTGAGCGAATCGGAGTATCAGGTCAGCTGGCCGTAAGTTGGCTGCTCGTCTCGATAGCCCTAAAGGAAGGTAACTCACCATGAAGAACGTTCTCAGGTTCGGCTTTCTCGGCCTCCTCATCGCCTCAGTCATCGTTGGGATCGGCGCCGCCAACAAGTGGACCGCGAAGGTCGCCGGCGAGCCGCTGCGCCGATAACCGCGTCTGACGCCAGATCGAGCCCGAGCGGCCTGCTCGTAAGCAGGGCAGGGCGCCGCGGGCCAAGCCGCCGCGTTCCTCGCTCTCGTTAGCCGGGCGCGAGCGGTGGTCTAACGCCAGGCGAGCCGGGCGGTTGTTGAGCGAAACGCTCAACTTTGCCAAGATGCGTCCGGGGTCCATCGCGTTTGCCTGATGCCCTGGTCTGGCCCGGCCTCGTCCTTCTCGGGGTCCTCGTAGGGACCTACGGCACCCTGATCGGTGCCGGCGGCGGCTTCATCCTCGCGCCCTTCCTCCTCCTTCTCTACCCGGACTTCGCGCCGGAGATCGTCACCTCAATCTCGCTCGGCGTCGTCCTCGTCAACGCCAGCTCCGGCAGCGTCGCCTACGCCCGCCAGAAGCGGATCGACTACCTCGCGGGCTCGCTCTTCGCAGCGCTGACCCTGCCGGGGGCGATCCTCGGCGCCCTCGCCACCGGCCTCATCCCGAGGACCGCCTTCGAGACCACCTTCGCCGTCCTCCTCCTGCTCATCGCCCTCTGGCTCCTGCTGCCGGCGCCGGCCCGCATCGTCACGACGCCGCCGCCGCGGCGCTACCTTCGCCGCCGCCTCACCGACGCCCAGGAGAACACGTTCGTCTACTCCTTCGACCCTTACGTCGGTGGTGGCCTCGGCTTGATCATCGGCTTTCTATCGAGCCTCTTCGGCGTCGGTGGCGGCATCGTCTTCGTGCCGGTGGCCGTCCTCCTCCTCCGCATCCCCGTCTACATCGCGACAGCGACCTCGACCTTCGCGCTCGTCTTCACCGCCGGCGGCGGCGTCGTGACTCACCTCGTTCTGGGCCACTACGGCTCTGTGATCGGCGAGGTGCTCTCACTGGCGCTCGGCGTGCTGGTTGGCGCCCAGATCGGCGCCCGCGTCTCCTTACGGGTTGCGCGGCGTCAGGCGACCGTCCAGCGGCTCCTGAGCCCAGCCCTGGCTATCGTTGGTGCCCGGCTCCTGCTGGGCGCCTGGCTCTAACCGGGTCCGTCCTGGGCTACTCGGGGGCGAACGCGTCCTTAGCGGCGGGTGGCGGCCGGAGCAAGACCACCGGGATCGTGCGGCGCGTCCTCGTTTCGTAGACGGCGTACTGCTTCAGTGCCGCCTTGAAGAGCGCGAAGACGCGCCCGCGCTCGGGCTCGCTCAGGACCTCCGCCCGCATCGGCCGCGCTGACCGCCCTACCCGTACGACGACCTCTGGCTGGGCAACGAGGTTCAGGTACCAGTCCGGGTGGCGGGCGGCGCCGCCGTCCGAGGCCGCCAGTGCGTAACCGCCGTCCACTTCGCTATAAGTCAGGGGCGCGGTGCGGGCGGCGCCGCTGCGGCGGCCGGTCGTGGTCAGCAGCAGCACCGGCAGGTCGCCGATGCTCGCGAGGAGGCGGCCGCGGCTGGCCCGAAAAAGCGCCATGTGGGTCTCCGTCAGCAGGCGTCGCGCCAGGCTGGCCATCGCTCCCCCGTTCTCGTCGCTCCCTCGCCTAGAGCCGGAGCAGGCGGATGAAGTTCGTGCGGCCGGCGGGCCCGCCGAGCGCCGCGCCGACGATGACCACCAGGCTGCCGCGCGGCAGGATGCCTCTTGTCGTGAGCTCGGCGCCGATCCGCTGCGCCGCGTCCTCGCGGGCCGGATAGCCCTCGACGACGATCGGGAAGAGGCCGCCCCAGAGGCTGAGCCGGCGCGCCAGGCGCTCGTCCCGCGAGAGCAGGGCGAGGATCGGCATCGGCGGCCGTAGCGAGGAGAGCGTCTGGGCCGTGCGGCCGGAGCGGGTCAGCGCCGCCAGGGCGGAGGCGCCGACCTCGGAGGCGAGCTTCACGGCCGCCGCGCAGACCGCGAGCGTCGCGGAGGAGGCGCCGACCCGGTCAAGGGCCGTGGTTATCGGTGCGCTCTCCGCCTCTCTGACAATGCGGTCCATGGCGCGCACCGCCTCGGCCGGGTGGGCGCCGATCGCCGTCTCGCCGCTGAGCATCACGGCGTCGGTGCCATCGAGGACGGCGTTCGCGACGTCGGACGCTTCGGCGCGGGTGGGGCTGTGGCTAAGCGTCATCGACTCGAGCATCTGGGTCGCCGTGATCACCGGCTTGCCGTGGGCGTTTGCCCTGGCGATGATCCGCTTCTGGGCCAGCGGCACCTTCTCAGGCGTCAGGTCGACGCCGAGGTCGCCGCGACCGACGAGGACGCCGTCGAAGGCCCGCAGGATGGCGTCGAGGCGCTCGAGGCCCTGCCGCTTCTCGATCTTGGCGATGAGGAGCGGGCTCGCTCCCGCCGCCCGCATGATCGCGCGCGCCGCGTCGGCGTCCTCCGGCTCGCCGACGAAGCTCAGCGCGACCATGTCGACGCCGTGGCTGAGGCCAAAGCGGAGGTCGGCCTCGTCCTTCGGCGTCAGCGCGGGCAGGTCGATGTGGGCGCCGGGGACGTTTAGGCCCTTGTGCGGCGTCAGGACGCCGCCGCGCTCGATCTCGGCCTCGATGACGCCGCCGGCGATCGAGCGCACCCGGAGCTCGATGAGGCCGTCGTCGAGGAAGATCGGGTCGCCGACGCTCACCGCCTCCGCGAGCCGCGGGTAGGAGGTCGAGAGCGCCGCTGCCGTGCCCTCGCGCGGCTCAGCCTGGATCCGCAGCGTCTCGCCTTCGACCAGGGTCGCGGCGCCGTCCCGGATCTCGCCGACGCGCACCTTCGGGCCCTGGAGGTCCTGGAGGACGGCGACCGTCCGGCCGGCTTCGGCGGCGACGCGGCGGACGTTCTCGATCTGGCGCTGCTTCTCCGCCCGGTCGCCGTGCGAGAAGTTGACGCGCGCGATCTCGACGCCGGCCTCGATCAGCTCGCCGAGCTGCGCCGGGCTCTCGGAGGCGGGACCGATGGTCGCGACGATCTTCGTCTTGCGGAAGCCGCTCACGGCGCCGCTTTGGGCGCGCCACGGGGCCGTCGCGGCCGTCGCGGCCGCTGCGCCGGCTCCGGGTCCGACTCCCACGTCGCTCGCACCCGCGCGTAGGCCGCCGCCGCGTCCGCCGGCTGGCCCGCCACGAAGGAGAAGCGCGCCTCCGCCGCTACCTCGTCTTCGATCGGCGGCGTGCCGGCCGCCGACGCCGACTTCGGCAAAGGCAGGCTTAGGTTGGTGGCGGCGTCCCGGAGGACGCCCTTCGGCTCGCCGCCGTCGCCGAGGAGCGCGATCTGGCTAAAGAGCTTGTCGCGGAGCATGACCACGCCCCGGTCCGTCTCGACGAGGAACTCCCTGGTCCGGTCGACGATCGGGTCCTGGGTCAGCCAGATCGCGAACTTGCGGTTCAGCGAATGGCTCCTGATCAGCTCGCCGTCCTCGTCCCGGGTAGGAGCCTGCCAGTGAAAGAGGCGGCGGCGCTGCCGGAGCTTTGCGCCCGGCGCGGCCCGGTCGCAGAACCAGGCGACGCTCAGGGTCCGGACATCGTCCATCGGCACCCGCCACTCGAAGGAGCAGGAGCGGTCGTCGCCGGTGAACAGCCCGTTCGGCCACAGAGAGGTCCGGCCGACGCGCCAGTCGTCCTCACCGGCCGGGGCGCCTTTGACCGCGCGGCGGTAGACGAAACCGTGGTCAAACTCGTCGAAGCCGAACTCGAGGCGCGGCTCCGGTCCGGCAGCGCCGGCCACGTAGGCCGGCGGGCCGCCCGCGAGCCACTCCGCCTCGACCGGGTCGAGCGAGTTCTCCTGGCACTGAAGCCAGCTGCAGGTGAGCGTGGTGAAGACGATCTGGATGACGCCGTCGGTCCAGCCGAACGGCTCCCAGTCCGGCACGAGCGGCGCCGGGAGCGGCCCGAGGTAGGCCCAGAGCAGCCCCGCCTTCGCCTCTACCGGGTAGCCGCTAAGCTTGATTTCGTAGGCAAAGGGCGGGTCCTCCAGGGGCTGATCGACGCACTGGCCGCCGCTGTCGTAGAGCCAGCCGTGGCGGGGGCAGCGCAGGCCGCTGTCCTCGACGATGCCGAAGGAGAGGTCCGTGCCCATGTGGGCGCAAAAGGCGTCGATCAGGCCGTAGCGGCCGCCACCGTCCTTGAAGAGGACGAGACGCTCACCGAGCAGCTGAACCCGCTTCGTCGGCTGCTCGTCGAGCTCCGCCACGGCCGCGATCGGCTGCCAGTAGCGGCGCAGCAGCTCCCCCATCGGCTTGCCGGCGCCGACCTCCGTCAGGGTGCGGTTCTCGTCCTCAGTCAGCATCGTCGATCAGGGGCGGCGCCGTCGCGTCCGCCTAGGCCAGGCCGCGAGTCGTCTCGAAGAGCAGCTCGAGCTCGTCGAGGTCGAGGCTCGAAGGCTCCAGGGCCAGCGTCACCTCCGGCGCATCGACCGCCGTGAACGCGGCAAGCTTCGCAGCGCACTCCGCCGGCGTGCCGACGATCGTGCTCGTCTCGACGTCGTACTTGGGTCCGTAGTAGGCCTGCCAGTGGCGCTGGGCCCGCGCCAGGGCCTCCGCCCGGCTGCGGTGGACGCTAACACCGTGGAGCTTGGCGAAGCCGAGGCTGTCCGGATCACGGCCGTCTTCCCGCACGAGGCGCCGGACGAGCGCGACGCCGCTGATGAAGGAGTCGATCGTGCCGCCGGCGGCGATCCAGCCGTCGGCGCGGGCGGCGATCCGCCGCAGCATCGGCTCCTGGAAGGCGCCGAAGTAGAGCGGCGGCCCCGGCTTCTGAGCCGGCTTCGGCCGCAGGTTGCCGTGCTCGACCTGAAAGTAGCGCCCCTCGAAGGCGACGTCGTCCTCACTCCACAGGCGGCGGATGAGGTCGGCGCTCTCCATGAGCCGGCCGACACGCTGTTTCATCGGCACGCCGAGGCTGCGGTATTCCGCCTCCGTGCCGCCGATCGAGAGCCCGAGCGTGAGGCGGCCGCCGGAGAGGCAGTCCAGCGTCGCGGCCTGCCGGGCAAGCGTCACCGGGTCGAGGTAGGCGCCGAGCATGACGGCGGTGCCTAGCCGCACGCGCGTGGTGAGAGCGGCGATCCAGGTCAGGAGGTTCAGCGGCTGGGGCACGTCCAGGTGGTAGAAAACGTGGTCGCCAACCCAGATCGAGTGGAAGCCGAGCGCCTCGGCGCGCTGAACGAAGGCCTTCAAGGCCTCGACGTTCGTCGGGTGAACGGCCGGCACGCGCAGGCCGACGTTGAGCTTCGGAGCCATCCTGATCCCTCTAAGGCTCGGCCCGCGATCGGCTCCCCTGCCGACTCCGGGCCGCTGGCGGCGCCCGCTGCGCCTGCTCCTAACCCTACACCATCAGGCGGAATGCCTCACGCCCGCGCCCCCAAGCGCTCAGGCGGGCGAGCCGGACGCGGACGGCAGGCTGAGGGTGAAGGTCGACCCCCGGCCGAGGGCGGAGCGGACGGAGACGCGGCCGCCGTGCGCCTCGACGATCCCCTTGACGATGGCGAGGCCGAGACCGGCGCCGCTGCTGTCGCGCGGGCCGCGCTCGCGCGAGCGCTCGACTTTATAGAAGCGCTCCCAGATCCGGTTGACGTCGGCGTCGCTGATCCCCTCGCCGGTATCGCTGACGCCGAGGCTCACCCAGCCCGGCTCACTCTCGGCGATCTCGATGCCGACGCGGCCGCCGTCCGGCGTGTGGTCGAGAGCGTTGCGCACGAGGTTGGCGATGGCGCGCTCGATGCGGGCGCCGTCGCCGATGATCGCCGCCGGCCGGCCCGTGACCGCCATCTCCAAAGTGACGCCGCTCTTCAGCGCCTGCGCTCGCAGGGCGTCGACGACCTCCGAGGCGATGTCCGACAAGGGCAGCGGCCGCTTATCGAGACGGAGCGCGCCCGCGTCCACCTGGGCGAGCTCGAAGAGGTCGTCGATCAGCAGGCTCAGCCGCTCGACCTCGTGGCGGATCGTCCGGTAGTAGCGCTCGACCTCGGCCGGGTCCTCGACCACCCGCTCGGCGAGCGCCTCCGCCATCGCCCGGATGCTGGCGAGCGGCGTCCGCAGGTCGTGCGGGACGGCGGCGGTGAGCTCGCGCCGCTCCCGGTCGAGAGCCCGGCGGCTCTCCTCCAGGCTCTGGAGACGGGCCGCGAGGCTGTTGAGGTCCGCGGCGACCTCGGCGACCTCGTCGCCGCCCTCGATCGCGACGCGGCGACCGTAGTCGCCTTCGCCGAGGGCACGAATGCCCGCGAGGACGGCCCGCAGCCGCGAGGTGGTCACGGAGGCGACCCAGAGGCTGAAGAAGCCCGTGACGACGACGCTGAAGGCGACGAGGGCGAAGAGCAGCCGGAGGTCGTGGGCGGTCGAGACGAACATGAGCTGGGCGATGATCAGGACGTTGAGGAGGGCGACGCTGCCCGCGATCATCGAGAGCAGGAAGGCTTTTGCCTGGATGCTGAGCCGGGTCGTGTGGCCGGGCCAGCGGAGGCCGAGCCAGCCGACGACGAGCGTCAGCGAGGCCGAGAGGACGAAGTAGAGGCCGAGGTCGCGCAGCTCGCCCGGCGACGGCCGCATCAGCACCTCGCTGATGACGATGCCCGCGGCCAGGGCGACGGCAACGGCGAG
Source organism: Dehalococcoidia bacterium (assembly GCA_963664765.2). Classification (GTDB taxonomy): domain Bacteria; phylum Chloroflexota; class Dehalococcoidia; order DSTF01; family WHTK01; genus WHTK01. The sequence goes on from CAXXWO010000006.1 coordinate 1,327,337, forward strand.
GAAGGCGCTGAGCCAGGGGTGCCAGAGGCGGGCCAGCGGTCGCGTCAGGGAGTCGCTACGGCTCAAATTTGTACCCCGCACCCCATACCGTCTTCAGGTAGCGCGGCCGTGAAGGGTCGGCCTCAAGCTTCGCCCGCAATCGGCGGACGTGAACCGTAACCGTGCTCGGATCGCCGGCGAAATCGTAGTCCCAGACGGCGTCCATGAGGCGCTCGCGGCTGAACACCTGGCCCGGGTGGCTCGCCAGGTAGAAGAGGAGGTCGAACTCCCGCGCCGTGAGGTTGATGGCGCCGCGCTGGTCCTCAACCGTCCGCTTGCTGCGGCTGATGCCGAGGTCGCCGAAGCGCAGGCTATCGCCGTCGCCGTCGCGCCGGTGCGGCGCAGGACCGCCTTGACACGCGCCACCAGCTCGCGGGGGCTGAACGGCTTCGCCACGTAGTCGTCCGCCCCGAGCTCGAGGCCGATGAGGCGGTCGATCTCCTCGCCGCGGGCCGTGAGCATGATCACCGGCATGCTGCCGCGCGCCCGGACGCGGCGGCAGACCTCGAGGCCGTCGATCCCCGGCAGCATGACGTCGAGCACGATCAGGTCGGGCGCCTGGCGCTCGAACGCCTGCAGCGCCGCGCCGCCGTCCCGCGCGACGACCACCTCGTAGGCGTCGCGACGCAGATAGCGCTCGACCACCTCCGCAACCATCGGCTCATCCTCCACGACGAGGATCCGCTTCTTCAAAATGTCGCTCATGATCAGAAAACGTCGTAGCCAGCATAGTCAATACACATTACAAAAGCCTTACAGCTAGATGCGGGGTCCAAGATGCACTCATAGCCTTGCCAGGGCCCCGGCCCGGTGCTACGCTCCCTCAAACTGAATATGCTGCGGGAGCTCGGGTTCGCCGGGCTGAGAGGGTCGCCCGAAGCCACCGACCGTTCGAACCTGGATCTGGGTAATGCCAGCGCAGGGAAGCACCGTCGATGAAGCCACCCGGGAAATACCGTGGTGGCTTTTAACTTTGGCGGAAACGAGAGGAGCTGTGCCATGACCAAGATGATAGACGAGCGCGCTACCGAGGACGCGGGCTTCCCCGGCAGCGAGAAGGCCTATATCGAGGGCTCGCGTCCCGACCTGCGCGTGCCGGCGCGCGAGATCCGCCAGGAGCCGACCGACGCCACCTTCGGCGTGGCCGAGAACGCGCCCTTTTGCGTCTACGACACCAGCGGTCCCTACACCGACCCGGCGGCGACCCTCGACCTGAACCAGGGCCTGCCGCCTTTGCGCCAGGGCTGGATCGGGGAGCGCGGCGACGTCGAGGAGTACGAGGGACGCGTCGGTAATGCCGGCGATAACGGCAACGGCGCCACGGCCGGCGACCACTTCCCCGGCCTCCGCCGCCGTCCTTTGAGGGCGCGCGGCGGCGGCACCGTGACCCAGCTGGGCTACGCGCGCAGGGGGATAATCACGCCGGAGATGGAGTTCATCGCCATCCGCGAGGGCGTCGAGCCGGAGTTCGTGCGCAGCGAGGTCGCGGCCGGGCGGGCGATCATCCCGGCCAACGTCAATCACCCGGAAACGGAGCCGATGATCATCGGCCGCAACTTCCTCGTCAAGATCAACGCCAACATCGGCAACTCCGCCGTCGCCTCTTCGATCGAGGAGGAGGTCGAGAAGATGACCTGGGCGATCCGCTGGGGCTCCGACACGGTCATGGACCTCTCTACGGGCAAGAACATCCACGCCACGCGCGAGTGGATCGTCCGCAACAGCCCGGTGCCGATCGGCACCGTCCCGATCTATCAGGCCCTCGAAAAGGTGGACGGCAAGGCGGAGGCGCTGACCTGGGAGGTCTACCGCGACACCCTGATCGAGCAGGCGGAGCAGGGTGTCGACTACTTCACGATCCACGCCGGCGTCCGCCTCGCCTACATCCCCCTCACGGCGGCTCGCGTCACCGGCATCGTCTCGCGCGGCGGCTCGATCATGGCCGCCTGGTGCCTCGCCCACCACGAGGAGAACTTCCTCTACACCCACTTCGAGGACATCTGCGAGATCATGCGCGCTTACGACGTCGCCTTCTCGCTCGGCGACGGCCTCCGCCCCGGCTCGATCGCCGACGCCAACGACGAGGCCCAGTTCGGCGAGCTCCGCACCCTGGGCGAGCTGACGGAGATCGCCTGGAAGCACGATGTCCAGGTCATGATCGAGGGGCCCGGCCACGTGCCGATGCACAAGATCAAGGAGAACATGGACCTCCAGCTCGAGGTCTGCCACGAGGCGCCCTTCTACACGCTGGGCCCCCTCACGACCGACATCGCCCCCGGCTACGACCACATCACGTCGGCGATCGGCGCGGCGATGATCGGCTGGTACGGCACCGCGATGCTCTGCTACGTGACGCCGAAAGAGCACCTGGGCCTGCCGGACAAGCAGGACGTCAAGGACGGCGTCATCACCTACAAGATCGCCGCCCACGCCGCCGACCTCGCGAAGGGCCACCCCGGCGCCCAGGCGCGGGACGACGCGCTTTCTAAAGCCCGCTTCGAGTTTCGCTGGCGCGACCAGTTCAACCTCTCGCTCGACCCGGAGACGGCAGCCCATTACCACGATGAGACGCTGCCCGCCGAGCCGGCGAAGACGGCTCACTTCTGCTCGATGTGCGGCCCCCACTTCTGCTCGATGCGGATCACCCAGGACGTGCGCGAGTTTGCCCGGACGAAGGGCCTGGCGCCGGAGGACGCGATCGGCGTCGGCCTGGCAGAGAAAGCAGATGAGTTCCGCCAGGGCGGCGGCCGCATCTACCAGCCCGCCCCGGAGCAGGTCGATGCCTGACGAAGCAGACGTGCGCCGGGCGCTGGAGGAGCGCTTCGGGCAGGAGGCCGAGCTGCTCTCTGTCTTCGTCCAGGAGTGCCAGTTCTGCCAGTCGCAGGCGGCGCCCCACTGGCAGTTTTGCGCCAGCTGTGGCAGCCGCCTCGCGACGGCGCTGCCCCCAGTGCGGCAGCGCCCTGCCGCCCGTCGGCGCCCGCTACTGCCCGCACTGCGCCCTGGAGCTGCCCGCGAACCTCTGGCCGCAGGGCAAGCCGGCCTGACCCGCCAGCGACCTCGTCGCGATCGGCGCGATCGCTATGATCGGGGCGCTTTGAACGGGCGCCGGGCGGCACAGTAGAGAATCAGACTTCCCAACTTGAAACTAACGATCGTCTGCGAGAACTACTGGCCGGAGTACGCATCCACGGGCCAGCTGATTACGGAGCTGGCCGAAGTCCTCGCGCCGGACTCTGACGTCGAGGTCCTGACGGCGCAGCCACGCTACAACGCCGCCTACGCCTCCCGCCCGAGGCTCGAGGAGCGCACCGGAGTCCAGATCAGTCGCCTCCGGACAACAGGCTTTTCGAAAGAGACGCGCCTCGGTCGCGTCGCAAACTGGCTATCCTTCCTGCTCTCCGTCACCGTCGCGATCGCTACTCGCTGGCGCCGCCGTACGTACCTCTTCGTGACGAACCCGCCGACCGCGCCGTGGGCGCTGATCCTCGCCAGGGCCATGCGGCAGCCTTCGTTCGTGCTAGTCCACGACCTCTATCCGGACCTCGCGGAGGAGATCGGCACGATTCGCAAGGGCGGCCTCGCGGCGACGGCCTTCGATGCCGCGAACAAGCTCTCGTTTCGTCTCGCCAACGCGGTCGTCGTGCTTGGCCAGGACATGAGACGCCGCGTCCAGGAGAAGCTGGGGGACCGCGCGCGGATCGAGACCATAGCGAGCTGGGCGAACGGCGACCTGATCACGCCGCTGGCCAAGACAGGCAGCAGCTTCGCCCGTGAGCACGGCCTTCAGGACCGTTTCGTCTTTCTCTACGCCGGAAACCTCGGCCTCTTTCAGGACCTCGAGACGGTGGTGCGGAGCGTCGAGAGCCTGCCTGGGCCCAGCGGCAGACAGGCTAGCCTGGTCTTTGTCGGGAACGGCGCCAAGCGACGGATGCTCGACGAGGTGGCGGCGGCGTCCGCCGGCCGCGTCATCACCTGCGATTACGTCCCCTACGAGGACCTCAGCGATCTCTACGCGGCGTCGGATGTCTGCCTAATCGCCCTGGAGCCCGGCGTCGTGATGTCGAACGTCCCCAGCAAGACCTACAGCATCCTGGCCGCCGGTAAGCCGTTCATCGCCGTCTGCCAGAGCAACGCCGACCTCTAGGAGCTGGCGGACGCAGGCTGTGGCGTCTGCGTGCCGAACGATGTCGAGCAGGTTGCGTCGGCGATGGGGAACCTGGCGTTAGACCCACGCCTCGTAGCATCGATGGGCAGGCGCGGCCGCGAGCTCTTCGAGGCCCGCTTCAGCCAGGAGATAGCGGTTCAGAAGTATCGCGATCTGCTGACCAGCGATAGCTAGCGGGGGGCGCGTCGAAGCCGCTTTATGCCCTGCCGTGCCCAGAACAGGGCCCGCAAGCAGCGTTCGAGGCTCGAGTTCATACTTGAGCCGCCTTCGTGATGCCGGCACCGAAGGAAGCAGCCGCCGGCTGTAATCCGCGACGACCTCGGCGAGGCCGGCACGGATGTCGGTGAAGCCGAAGTCGACGATGCGGCGCAGCTTTGCCGTGCTCAGCACCTTCTGCTCTACGCCGACGTACTGCGTCGTGTCGTACTCGATCTGGCTCGCGTCGTAGCCGACTTCCTCGCAGATCATCGTCGCGTAATCGCGGATCGTGTAGCCGATGCCGCTCGGGAGGTTGATGATCTCGTCGGGACAGCTCTCGGTGGCGAGGTCGATGAGGCGCACGGCGTCGCGGACGTAGACCAGCTCTCTGACCTGGTAGCCGTCGCCCCAGAGTGCAACCGGCTGGCCCCGGTCCTTGCCGAGGACGATCTTGCGGACCAGATCGAAGATGAAGTGCGAGTCCGCGGCGTCGAAGCCCGGGCCCTAGAGGGTAGAAGGCACGAGATAGCGATAGCTCATGCCGAACTGCTCCTGCAGCGCCCGCAGGCCCTGGTAGAGCATCCGCTTCGTCATCGCGTAGGTGTAGAGGTCCGGATCGGGCTCGCCGACCAGGTAGTGCTCCTCGCTCATCTCGAGCTCGGGCGGGTAAGCGCAGCTTGTGCCCATCGCGATCAGCGTCGCCTGGGGCTGGAGCTCACGCCAGTACCAGAGGACGTTTGTGTTGATCAGCTGATTGGGCCGCTCGCGGCGGCGACGGCTGACCTCGACGACGCGATCGAGCGCCTTGACGGCCTCGTCGGCGGCTACGAGCGCGCCCAAAGGCTCCTGCCGACGATGCTCGGCTTCCACGGCCCGCGTCGCTATCTCGTTTTGCCCCAGAACGAGACCGAGATCTTCGCCAGCGGCGGCCTCATCTCGAACTACGGCATCGCGACTTTCGCGGACGGCCGCGTCATCGGCGATCGAGTTCGAGTACTTCATCAACCTCTTCGACCGCTGGCAGGAGCGCTCGGGAGGCGAGTACATCGAGCCGCCGGCGCCGCTGCGCCACTATCTCCTGAAGGACGTGTCCTGGGGCCTGGGCGAGGCGGGCTGGTTCCCCGACTTTCCGACCACCGCCGCCCTCGCCTCCCGGTTCGTGGAGAAGGGCGGCGTCGCTGCCACCGAAGGCACGATCGCCCTCGACCTCCACTTCGTCGCGGAGCTGCTGCGACTCCTGGGGCCCCTCACTGTGACCGAATACGGTGTCACTATCACCGCCGATAACTTGAGCGATACCACCCTGGAGCTGACGCGGGACGAATCGACCGTTCCCGGCGCGCCGGGCAAGGGGTTTCTCTCCGCCCTCGCCAAGGAGCTCCTGAGCCGCGTGTTTGCCGCACCCAAGGAGGAGTGGGTCGACCTGATCCACCTCCTCGACCGCATGGGTCGGGAACGCCACCTTCAGCTCCACTTCCTCGACCGCGACCTCCAGGCGTTGAGCGTCGAGTACGGGCTCGACGGCGGCCTCGCGCAGACGGCCGGCGACTTCCTCTTCATCGCCGACACGAGCGTCAACAGCACCAAGCTCAACCTGATCCTCGAGACCGAGGCCGTACTCAGGATCGGCCTCGCCCCCGAGGGCGCGATTACCTACCTGACCTACGCGGTCCACAACCCCTTCCCGGAGTGGCAGGAGGGTCGCGACCCGCTGCTCGTGTCGGCGCTCATGCACCAAGGCGTCTACGGGAGCTACCTGCGGCTCTACGTGCCGACGCAGGCGAGCCTGATCGACCTGCGCTTGAACGGCACGGCGGTCAACGCCGAGGAGATCGGCAGCGAGCTCGGGCGGCGGGTCTTCGGCCGCTTCTTCCCCGTCCTGCCCGGCGCTTCCGACCGCCTCGACGTCATCTACGAGAGCACCGGCGTCGTCGAAGCGGTGGGCGAAGGCCATTACGCCTACAGCCTCTACATCCAAAAGCAGCCCGGCACCCTCGCCCTGCCGCTCGCCATCCGGCTCGAAGCTCCGCCGGGAGCTTTGATCGAAACAGTCCGCCTCGACGGCGAAGCCATCGAGGCGGCACCCGTGCTGCGGACCGACCTCAAGGTCGACCGCCTTATCGAGGTCGTTTATCGGACCGATGACTAGCGCCAGCGCCGCTGCCGGCCTCCCTCGTCGTCGTCCTTCTCCTGACGGTCGCCTGCGGCGGCAGCGACGGCCTGACGACGATCGAGGTCGAAGCCGGGGATGGCACGACCGCTCGCCTTCGAGTCGAGATCGCCGCCAGCCGGGCCGAGCGGACGCGCGGTCTCGCCAACCGCGACGCGCTGGCGGCAGACCGGGGCATGCTCTTCCTGATCAACGAGCGGGGTCCCGGCTTCTGGAACAAGGACGTTGCCTTCCCGCTCTCCGTCGCCTTCGTCTCGCGCTGTGGCGTCATCGTCGACATCCAGCACATGGCGGCGGGCTCGCTGGCGGTCCACGACACGCCGGGGCCGTTCCGCTTCGGCCTAGAGGTCAATCAGGGCTGGTTCGAGCGCAACGGCGTCGGCGTCGGCGACCGCCTCGAGCTACCATTGACGATGCTGAGAGAAGCCGGCTGTTCGGACTGACCCGGCGCCAAAGGGCGGTTGCTGGCTAGCCGCTCTCGCTCGAATGCGACTCCTCGAGCTGGTACTTGATTAGCGCCGCGTAGCGGTAGACGACGTGGGCGAACTTGCCGTAGGGCAGGGTCAGGTAGAGGGCGGCGACGATGCCGAGGTGAACTGTCAGGAGCGTGCCCATCGCCGCCGTGTCCCGCAGCGAGAGCAGCGCCAGGCCAGTGCCGGCGGTGAGGAGGAGGAGGAGGAGAAAGGCGAGGTCTACCTGAAGCATGCGGGCGTTGGCCGGCGCCTGGTCGGCGCGGCGCTTCTGCCAGAGGAGGCCGGCGACGCCGACGACGATCATCACGCCGCCGGCCGTGCCGAGGAGCACGGGCAGGCTGAGGTAGGCGTAAGGCGCCTCCCGGTCGAGGAAGTTGTGGTAGACGGCGGCCAGCGTGGTCGAGGCGAGGTCGAGGAGGACGCCGTAGAGCACGAGCTGGTGGAACCAGCGCCGCGCCTGGGAGGGCTGCGCTCCCGGGTAGTTGCAGCCGTCACCGCCGCCGCGCAGGTAGACGAGGCCGAAGGCATCCCGCGTCGCCCGCAGGAAGGCGCCGATGTCGACCATCTGGGCCAGGGAGCCGCGCGTCTCGCGCCAGAAGCGCAGGCCGCCCATACCGAGCGCGGCCAGCCAGTAGGCGGAGAGGGCGAGCGCCGGCAGCACCATCGCCGTGTGAGGGATGACGGTGTAGAAGGCGCCGGGCCCCGATCTCTCGCCGAAGAGCACGGACCCGCCCTGGATCACGAGCACGGAGCCGAAGACGAGGAGCACGGCCGCGGCGATCGTCAGGCCGACGAGGAGCCGGTTCCCGAAGAAGAGGCGCGAAAGAAGGCGCGGGCCCGTATATTCGGCGTAGGTCTCGACCCGCAGCGCTGCGAGGGCCTCGGGGATGTTGACGCCGTACTCGTGCGGCGGCGTGTAGGGACAGGCGTAAAAGCAGGCGCGGCAATCGAAGCAGAGGTTTGCCAGGTAGATCAGGTCATCCTTCTCGAAGCTCCGCCGCGACTCCATCGCCGGGAAGACGGCGCAGTAGCCCTCGCAGTAGCGGCAGGCGTTGCAGACCGTCAGCTGGCGGTCGACCTCATCGAGAAGGTTAGCGGCGGGCATGCTTCGCCGCCTCCCTGCCGGCGATCCGGCCGAACACCGTCCCGATCGTCATGCCGAAGCCGGCGAGGTAGCCCTGGCCGAGGATGTTGCCGGCCATGATCTCGCCGGCGGCGAAAACGCCAGTCAGCGCCTCTTCGTCGCCGCCGAGCACCTGAGCCCTCTCGCTCACCTTCAAGCCGTGATAGGTAAAGGTGATCCCCGGCCGCAACGGATAGGCGAAGAATGGCGGCTCGTCCAGGGGCAGGGCCCAGTGGCTCTTGGCCGGCTCCAGCCCCTCCGTGCGGCAATCGTCCAGGGCCGTGGGGTCATAGGTCCCGGCTCGCACGGCGGCGTTGAAGTCGGCGACGGTGCCCTCCAGGACCTCCGGGTCGAGCTTGAGAGTGCCCGCGAGCTCCCTTACGGAGTCGCTGCGGATCGGCGGGAAGAGCGACGGCATGAAGTCCCGCATCTTCTTCGCGTCGACGATCGAGTAGGCGACCTGCTCCGGCTGTCGCGCGATGAGCCCGCCCCAGCTGGCGTAGCGCTTCGGCCAGAAGTCGCTGCCTTCGTCCGAGAAACGCTGGCCTTCCTTGTTGACGACGATGCCGAAGGGGATGCTGTCCAACCGGGTGACGATGCCGCCGTCGAACTGCGGTCCCCGCGCGTCGACGGCGATGGCGTGATACTCGCGCGGATCACCGACCGCCTGCGCTCCCTGGTCGAGGAGCGTGCGCAGGGGGCCGCCGCGGTTGAAGCGGGTGCCGCGGATGGCGAAGTTCTGGGCGGCGGCGCCCCAGTACTCGGCCAGCCAGTCGAGGTTTGCCTCGAAGCCGCCGGAGGCAAGGACGATCGCGGTCGCGTCGATCGCCTCGCGCCGGCCGTCGTGCTCGACCGACACGGCCCACGAGCCATCGTCGGCGCCGACGATGTCGCAGACCTCGGAGTCGTAGGCCGCTTCGATGCCGAGCTTTCGCGCCGTCTCGTAGTAGGTGTTGACCAGCGCCTTGCCGCCGCCGAGGAAGAAGGCGTTGGTCCGCGAGAGCTGGAGCGTCCCCCGCAGCGGCCCCTGCCAGCGAATGCCGTTCTCGGTCATCCAAACGCCGAGGTCGGCCGATTCGCGGATCGTCAGGCGCGCCAGCGCCTCGTTCGTCTTACCGCCCGTGACCTGGAGGAGGTCGCCGTAGAACTCCTCCTCGGAGTAGACGCCGGTGAGGTAGTTGCTCTCGCCATCGTGCAAGTAGCGGACGTTCCGGGTGTGACGGCTGTTCCCACCCCGGAACGCCTCCGGCGCCGCTTCGAGGATGAGCACCGTGGCACCGAGCCGCCGTGCCTCGATCGACGCACAGAGCGCGGCGTTGCCGCCGCCTACGATGACCACGTCGTATCGTCGGCCCATCCTCAGCATTAGATAGCGAGAGCGCTTCGACTGCAAGCGGGGCAGCGCGCGCCGCAACCCAAGGTCGGATCAAGCGGCTTCGACGAGGCCGATGCCGCCGTGGCTCTCGATGAGAGCGCGAACGACCTCGGAGGGCAGCGGCTCTGCCAGGAGGAAGCCCTGACCGCGGTCGCAGTGCACGCGCCGCAGGGCGGCCAGCTGCGCGGCCGTCTCGATCCCCTCGGCCGTCACGGTCAACCCGAGGTCGTGCGCGATTGTGATGATCCCCTGGACGATGAGCAGGTTCGCGTCGTCGCCCTCGATGCCGGCGATGAAGGATTGGTCGATCTTTACCGTGTCCACGGGCAGGGAACTGAGATAGCTCAGCGAGGAGTAGCCGGTGCCGAAGTCGTAGATCGCGAGACGGAGGCCGAGACCCTTGAGCTCGACGAGGATCGCCCGCGCCTCGCCGCTATCCTCGACCACCATGCTCTCGGTGATCTCCAGGCGCAGCGATTCCGGCTGCGTGCCCGTTGCCGCGAGGATCTCTGCGACTTTCCGCACGAAGTCCTTGTCCTGGAGCTGTCGCACCGAGAGGTTAAGGCTCATCTCCAGTTTCCCCTGGTTGGGGTAGAGGTCGCGCCAGCGCTGCAGCTGGCAGCACGCTTCCTCGATCACCCAGAGGCCGATAGACACGAGCGAGCCGCTCTCCTCCGCGAGGCTGACGAAGAACGAGGGTGCAAGCAGGCCACGCGTCGGATGGTTCCAGCGCAGCAGGGCCTCGAAGCCGACTAGCTGGCCGGACGCCACCGAGAACTCGGGCTGGTAATAGAGCTTTAGCTGCTCCTTCTCAATCGCCTTCCAAAGGTCCGTCTCCAGGTAGAACTGGTCAACGGCGTTGGCGCCGGTCTGGAGGTCGAAGAGGTCATAGCGCGCCCGGCCTTTCGCCTTGGCGCGGTAGAGCGCGGTGTCGGCGTAGCGGAGGAGGTCTTTCGAGCCGTAGATGCCGGGGCTGGCCCAGGGCGATGCCAACGCTCGCCGTGAGCAGCAGCTCGTGCCCCTCTGCGTGAAGCGGCGTGACGAGAGCCTGAATCAGGCGTCCTGCCAGGTCGGTCGCCTGAGAGGCGTCGGCGACCTCATCCATGAGAATGACGAACTCGTCGCCGCCGAACCGCGCCAGCGCGTCGTCCGGCCCAAGGCAAGCCTGAAAGCGGTGCGCGAGCAGGATCAGGACGTCGTCGCCGACGGCATGGCCGAGGCTATCGTTGATCACCTTGAACCGGTCGACGTCCACGAAGAGGACGGCGACTCGGTTGGCGGAGCGCTTTGGCGTCGCGAGGAGCGCATCCAACCTCTCCAGGAGGTACTTGCGGTTCGCGAGACCGGTGAGGGCGTCGCGGAAGGCCTCGCTCTTGACCTCCCTGTCTATGTAGCCGGCGAGCCTGCGCAGGGCGACAGCCGAGGCGGCAGCGACGAAGGCCGAGCCGACGAGAAGGACGCCATAGATCAGACGTGACTCCGACAGGCTGCCTTCTAGAAAAGCAGGCCGCCAAGGCAGGATCCAGACCAGCGTCCAGAAGTAGATCGCCGCGAAGGCGACGATCAGACTCCTGCTCCAGGCAATCAGGGCCGCGTAGCCCGGGCTGCCCGGCCGCTCAGGCTGTGGAGGGACCTCTACAGCTCCTGGCTTCGGCCGTGGGAAACGCTCGTTTGGGGATCCAAGTTTGAACATAATCCTCGGCCTCTAGACCGCGATGAGGCGGAGCCGCGGCTCCTCAACCTGGCCGAGACTTGCGGGCTCAATGATCAGTGGCACCACGGCCTCGAGGCCGTCGACCGCGACGCTGATCATCGCCGTTCCCGGCTTCACCCCGGCGCCGAGCGTCCAGCTCCAGGCGACCTGGCCCGCCGCGTCCGCCTGCCTGGGCACGAGAGCGGCATTTCGGCTCAGCCGCCCCGCCGGCGTCCTCAGGGAGACGGCGCATTCGGCGAAGGGCGGTACTGTCGCCTCCACAAGGACCATCTCGCCCGGCTTGAGCGAGGCCGGCGACAGCTTGATCGCGGGCCGGGTCCTCTCCGTGCTCGGTGGCCCTTGGCTGTCTCGAAGGGCCGGCGCGTCGGCGGCCTCGCTAGCCGAGGCGGCGGTGCTGTCGAGCTGAAGCAGAGCCCGCTGGAGCAGGTCTCGACCGTCGGCAGCGCCGTCCGGGAAGTTAGCGACACCGACCGCGTGGGGGAGCGGTCCAACCGCCGCGTGCAGCCGGCTCACCGTCTTCATCGCCCCCTCCAGGTCCGTGTTGGGGAGGCAGAAGGCGTATTCGGACTCGCTCGAGCTCGCCGAGATGTCCACTGCCCGGAGGCTGTGAGCGGCAAGCCCTGGCGATCTGAAGGTTGAGGGATTGCTCCGTCATGATGCCGGCTTCGGCTTCGGTCGTCTCGATGCGCAGGGCAATGACGCTCACCGACTCGCCGTAGCGCCGCGACCGTCGCAGCTCCTCCTCGATCCGCCGCTCCAGGTACCAGCGCTGGAACATCGCCGTCAACGGGTCGTAGAGCGAAACACCCTTCGCCCGGCTCGTCGCCTTCGACAGCATCAGGACGGATTCGGCCTGATCCCTGCCGGCGACGGCGGCGACCGCGAAGCCGGCGCCGGCGCCGGCGAGAGTGGCGAGCAAGGAAAGGGCGCCCATGGCGGGCAGGGCGACGAAGACCGGCAGCTCCCTCCCGACGAAGGACCAGACGACGATGACGGCTGCGCTCAAAAACCCCGTGAGGGCTAGGCGTTTGCCGACGGCCCGGGCCAGAAAGGGCCAGCCCACGTTGCTGCGGAGGCGTCCACGCCGACTGGAAGAGTTCTCAGTCGCCGGCCGAAACGGGGTGGCTGCGGTGCCGCTGACTTCAGACCCGGCCATGCGTCCTCCTCTTGCAGGCCCACAGGCCGGCACTAACGATTTCGACGCCGGGCAAAAGAAAAGCCTGCCTCCGTCGATTTTATCGACGAGGCAGGCCGGTCGGTTTCGCCACTAAACTCCCCGACACCCTCAGGCGACCAAGTCAGGTGTCGGCTCAATGCCACCCGGCACAATGCCGTCCATCCCTGGACTCGGTTCTATTCCCTTGACGACCTTAACAACGCTACGGCGGCAGAGTCGTTACAAGCCGCCGCTGCCGAGCGCGGCGACGTGCGACGGGAGGGCGCCGGCCGCCGCACCGTGGTCGTGCGCGCGAATCGGCGATTGACAGGCGCGACGGGCCGCAATAGCGTTTGCCTGCCGCTACGCCGCCAGCAGCCAGATCGAGGAGGGGGAATGACCCTCGCAGCGCTCCGAGAATCGATAGTCGCGACCGACCACGGCGTCTATATGAACACCGGCTGGTCCGGCCCCTCGCCGGAGCCGGTCCGCGCCGCCATCGGCGAGTACCTCCTGGGCGAGAGCACCGTGGGAGCCGCGAGCAGCGAGGGCCTGCGCCGCGCCCGGGAGGCAAACGAGAAGGCGCAGGCCGCCGTCGCCGCCCTGCTCAACGCGGCGCCGGAGGAGATCATCCTCACGCACGGCACGACCGAGGGCGTATACGTCGTCCTCCACGGCACGACCTGGCGGGAAGGGGACGAGCTCGTGACCTGCGACCTCGAGCACGTGGCGCTCTCGGCGCCGGCCGCCGTGCTCGAGGAGCGCCACGGTGTGACCGTAAAACGGCTCACGATCCCGGCCGCCGCCTCCGAGCGCGAGATGATCGAGCTCGTCGCGGCGGCCGTCGGCCCCCGGACCCGGATCGTCGCTCTCAGCCACCTCCAGTACACCTGCGGCCTCAAGATGCCGGTCCGCGCCATCGCCGACCTCGCCCACGCCGCCGGCGCCCTCCTCCTCGTCGACGGCGCCCAGACGGCAGGCCAGATCCCCCTCGACATGCGGGCGCTCGGCGCCGACTTCTACGCCGTCTCCGGCCAGAAGTGGCTCCTCGGCCCCCAGGCGACCGGCGCCCTCTTTGTCGCCCGGGAGCAGGCGCGCGCGATCGAGCCCCTCTTCACGACCCATGCCCTCGCCGACGACCGCACGCTGCGGGCGGAGACGGCGCTGGCGCCGTCCCCCCTCTCCCGCTTTCGACTCACGGCCCAGGCTCCCGCCCTCGTGGCCGGCCTGGCGCGCGCGATCGGCCTGATTCAGGAGATCGGCAGCGAGGCGATCGAAGCACACATCAACGGCCTCGCGACTCGCCTGCGGCGAGGCGTCGCGACGATCGAAGGCTGCGTGATCACCGGTCCGACCGACCCAAGCGTCGCCTGCGGCCTCGTCGCCGTCGCGATCGAGGGCTGGGAGCCGCGCCAGACTGTCGAGGCGCTCCTGAGCCGGGGCCGGATCACGGCCCGCGCCGTCAACCAGCCGCCGGCCGTCCGCTTCAGCACCGGCGCCTTCAACACGGCGGCGGAGGTCGATTTGGTCCTCGAGACGCTCAGCGCCATTGCCAGAGAGCGGCCTCCGGTCGAAGCCCCGGCCGCCGCCGATCGCTGACCTGGCAGCAGCCACGCGTCCGGGTTCAGCGCCGCTTTTTTGAGCGACGTGGCGCTGTTGCACTTCGAGTCGAGACAGCGCGTCGATCTATTGGAGCGGCGATCGATCAGGTGCAGTTGCTCCGGTACCAGTCCCGCTCCGGGATCGAACGGTACTGCGTACCGAGGATCTCGGCGCAGCTCGTGCGGTCGGGCAGGACTACCGGCGTCGCCAGCGGCTGCTCCGCCGGCACGAGCTCGACGGGAGCGGGCAACGTGCTCGCGCCATCGCCGCCGTCGTCGAGGATCGCCGTGAACGCCAGGGCGTGCAGGCCGACGCCGACGACGAAGCCGATGGCAGCGACCTGCCATAGCTTGAGCGATGTCCGGCGAGCGGTTGTGCGCATGAGCGGAGCCTAACGCCTATAGAAGCCGGCTGGCCCGGCCAAGCCTGCGTCTCCATTCTAGCCGAGGCAGGCCAACGTTTCGCGGCGCAAGAATAGTCTGCTAGGACCGCGGCAAGAGGCGAAGCTCGGAGCGCGCCGCTTTCGCGACCGCGGCGGCCGACCAGGCGATCGGCACGCCCTTGCCCTCGCGCCAGAACGGCAGCAGGTCGTCGTAGTGGGGCGAGAGCGGGTTGCCCGACTGGCCGCCGGGCAGGGCAAAGCGCGACTCGTCCCAGCTCCCGACCTCGACGACCATGCGCAGGGAGGCGACGACGGTCGGGTTCGCCAGCGGCCGCAGGGGCGTCGTCCCCGCCGCCGAGACCGTGTCGCTGTCGCCGCCCCAGGCGAAAGGGCCGCGGTTGAGCAGCCAGGCGAGCTGAGGCAGCCGGCCCATGGGGTGTTCCAGCCGCAGAGGGCGGATGCGGCCCCAGGCCCAGCCCGCCGGCGCCTCGCCGCTTTCGGCGCGCAGGCGGCGAACGGCGGCGCCCAGCGCGTCGATCATCTCCGCCGGCCAGGGCCGCCCAAACCAGCCCGGCGGCTGCGCGCGCATTAGCCGGAGGATGCGGCTGTTACGGCCGCCGGTGAAGGTCGTCAGCGGCAGCAGCGGCGTGAAGCCGCGACCCAGGGCCCACTGCGCCGCCCGCGGCGCCCGCGCTTCCGTGGCGCGCCGCCACATCTCCGCGACGAAGAGCTCGAAGACGGCGGCCGACGACGACGACGACGAGACGACGCCGTCCCAGCCCGCGAGCAGATCGAGTGCGAGGCACGCCTCTGCCGCTTGTGGCCGCAGGCCGAGGACCGTCCGCCGCACCTCCCGCCAGGCGAGCGACGTCTCGTCCATCTGGAGCGCGAGCGCGGCCGCGACGTCCCAGTCGCTCCGCGCTGCCAGAGACTCGACGATCCGCTCGAGGCGGTACCCGTCCAGCCAGTCGACGCCGAGGTAGGGCCCTTCTTCCTCAGGCAGCGGCTTGTTGTTCGCGGTGGCGACGAAGCCGCTCTCCGGGTCGACGGCGTGAGGCAGCGCCTCGAAGGCGACGCCGTCCTCCTCCCAGCCGGCGTCCGCCGCCCAGCCGGGCTGGGGCAGCGTCCCCCAGCCTCGCCGCCGCCGCGGCGCATCGCCGACCATCTGCCAGGCGATCGTGCCGCCGGAGTCGGCGTAGACGACGTTCTGGTTTAGTAGCGGCCAGGCCTTGAACTGGCGCCGAAACTCCTCGAAGGAGCGCGCCCCGGCGACAGCGGCGAAGCCGCGTGCCGGCTTTGGGTCCAGCCAGGTAGCGCGCAGCGAAAGGGCGCCGACCTCGCCAGCGAGCGCCGGCCCGATGATCGGCCCGCGCGGCGTGATCAGCACCTCCTCGACCACGGGAGCGGCGCCCCGGACCTCGATAACCTCGCGCCGGCGCTCGCACTCGACGAAAGCGTCGCCCTGGCGTAGGCGGCCGTCGTCGCTCACCTCCTCGCTGAAGAGGTCGGTCGTGTCGACCAGCGCCGCCGTGATACCCCAGGCGGCGAAGCCGTTGTGGCCGGCGCCGACCGCCGGTCCGCCGACCAGCGCCGCGCCGGCGACCGCCCACGCCGGCGTCCGCACGTGGGCCAGGTACCACTGCGGCGGCAGCATCGCTTCGAGGTGGGGGTCGTTGGCGACGATCGGCCGGCCGGAGGCGGTGCGCGAGCCGGCGATCGCCCAGTTGTTGGAGCCGCCGCCGGCGCCGGCGAACGCAGCGAAGGCGGCGCGGTCGGCGGCGAGGCGGTCGATGACGCCGCCGGCAGTGGCGCCGGGCGGGGCGCTGACCGGGTGATCGGCCGGGTAGCCGGGATCGAGGTCGGCGAGCGCCTCCGGGCCGTCCGTCTGGAGGATCTTCAGGCGGGCGAGCTCGACGTCCCAGTTGCCGATCAGGAGGAACGAGAAGAGCTTGGCGACGCCGAGCACGTCCGCCGCGTCCCAGGTCGTCGCCTGGGCGCGCAAGAGGACGAGCTCGTGAGCGCGCCGGCCGGACGCGACGCCGGCGTTGACGCCGCGGGCAAACGCCGCCGCGTTGGCCCTGATGTCGGCGTCGAGCACGTCGACCTGGCGCTCCGCCGCCTCCCGAAAGCCGATGCGCCGGGCAAGGCGATCGACCTCTAAGGTCCGGCGGCCGAACAGCGCCGACAACGTCCCGCGCAGGGTCCGAAGGCGCAGCTCCAGCTGAACGGCCCGGTCCTGGCCTTGACAGAAGCCGAGGCCGAACCAGGCGTCCTCGTCGTTAGTCGCCTCGATGCAAGGGATCGCGTAGCGGTCGCGCCGGATCGTCACGGGCGCGCTTAGGCCCGCGAGCCGGAGCTCGCCGTCGTAGCGCGGCAGCCGCCGGCCGAGGGCGAGAGCGAAGAGGCGGCGTCTCAGGTCCATGATGTCAGCCGAGGGGGCCCGTCAGCCAGCGCCATATCGCCTCCACGGCCTCCACCGCCGTGAAGTCGTCCAGCCAGCGGGCGTGGTGAACAGAGTACTCCTGGAAGAGCTTCAGGGCGAGGAGCGCCAGCGTGACGCCAAGGACGGCGCGCGTCGATATTCTCCCCTCGAAATCGAAGAACTTGAGGCCGGCGACGAAGAGGAACCAGAACTCGAAGAGGTTGGGGAAGAGGAGGAGGAGCGAGCGCGTCTGCGTGACCTCGAAGAGGAGGAAGCCGACGAAGCGGTAGGCGAAGAGGCCGACCGCCACCGGCCGCCAGGGCGCTCGCCAGCGCAGCGCGACGCTGAGGAAAGTGACCTGGTAGGCCTGGTCGAGGTACTTGTCGAAGGTCTGATAGTCGCTGACGCCGCCGAGGTCGATCAGGTTCATGAGGAAGAGGTCGCTCTGGTCGACGAGGACGGCGACGAGGCCGCCGACGAAGGCCCAGCGCAGGACCGGCAGCGCCCCGAGGAGGCGCACGGCGGCGATGATCAGCATCTCCGGGCTCATGCCAGCGCCATCGTAGCCGGTCGTCCCCTCAAGGCGGGCACGCGAAAGGGGCGCAGCGACGACCGCGCCCCTTACTTAAATAGAGCTTGTCGTGCTTATGCCTGGACTCAGCCCTTGGATTGGACCTCGAGGCGGGCGTGCTCGGCCTCGCCGTTGGCCAGCGCCGCGAGGATCTTGTCGACCAGCGCCCGCGCCGACTCGGCGCTGAGCTCGACGGCGACGCGCCCGTCGGCGCCCGCGGCCTCGTTGACGAAGTCGATGTTCAGGCTGTGGTCGAGCGGCGCGTGGAAGGGATGGTCGAAGTAGATGTTCGCCGTATCGACCTTCACCCAGCCGGCCGCGCCCTTGGCGCTGCCGAAGATCTCCGCCTTCTCCGTGATGTAAGTGCACATCCTCGTCTCTCCTAGCTGGCCCCGGCGCCGCCCGCGACCGGCGCGCCGAGGTGCGTCTCGTAGAAGGCGAAGACCTTGTTCCAGCCGTCGACCGCCTGCTCCTGGCGGTAGCCGGGCCGGTCCGTGCCGAAGAAGCCGTGGCCGGCACCGTCGTAGCGGTGGAACTCGTAGCTCTTGCCGAGACGCTTGAGCTCGGCCTCGGTGCGGTCCACCTGCTCGGGCGACGGCGAGCGGTCGTCGTTGCCGAAGATGCCGAGCAAAGGCGGGCCGAGGTCGGCCGTGAGGTCGATCGGCGCCACCGGCCGCAGCGGGCTCGTCTGGCTCGGGTCGTCGACGATGACGCCGCCGCCCCA
This sequence comes from Dehalococcoidia bacterium, assembly GCA_963664765.2. Classification (GTDB taxonomy): domain Bacteria; phylum Chloroflexota; class Dehalococcoidia; order DSTF01; family WHTK01; genus WHTK01. Next base: position 1,345,451 of record CAXXWO010000006.1, read on the forward strand.
GCAGTCGACGGCCGCGTCGAAGCCCTCGATGCGGCAGGCGGCGAGGTAGGTGTGGCGGCCGCCGGAGCAGAAGCCGATGACGCCGACCTTGCCGCTGGCGTAGGGCTGGCCGCGCAGCCAGCTCAGCGCGCCCTCGACGTCGCCCATGACCTGGTCGTCGGCGACGCCGCCGGCGGCGCGGGCCCGCGCGGCGACGTCGTCCGGGCTGCCTGGCCCGGAGCGGTGGTAGAGATGGGGGCTGATCGCCGCGTAGCCGTGGAGGGCGAACTTATGCGTCACCGCCCGCGTCCACTCGTCCCAGCCCGGCATGTGATGGATGACGACGACACCGGGGAACGGCCCGCCGCCGAGCGGCCGCGCGTAGTAGGCCTCGATGTCATCGCCGCCGTGGCCGCGAACCGTCACCGTCTCGGCGATCATTCCTTCGTAAGACATGACCCTCGTCCTCCGGTCGTCATCTGATGGGCGGAGTGCTGGCGACTGGAAATATACCACGTGGAGGCGCTCTAGTGGAGGGCTGGAGCACTGAGACGGCGCTAGAGGCGTGGGCACGCTGAAGGGAGCAAGACGATGGCGAACCCACTGGTTGGTGTCTGGGAGCTGGTCTCCGAGGAAGAAGAGGGCCTGTTCATCCTGACGGAGACCCACTTCGTCGACCTCACCGTAAAGAAGGGCCGGACGCCCTGGCCACCCGATCTGAGGCAGAGCACCGCGACCGACGACATATTCGCGGCTGCGTCAAAGGCTTACTCGTCGCGATCGGCGGGACCTATGAGCTGGTATCGTCGAGCGCATCGGAGCACGAGTACCTCTTCCACCCCGTCATCAATCGCTTGCCCAGGCCGCTCGCCGATTTCACACATCGCATCACGATAGAAGGGATACAGCGTCCTCAGGTGAGACAGGCGGCGGCCGGCACGAGGTGTGGCGCCGGATCGCCTGAGCACGACGCGCTGAAGATGGTGCCGACAGGCGAGCGCGGCTCGAGCGCGAGTGCCGGGAGGGTGGCTCACGCCGCGGCGGCGCTCGTGGCGGCAGTCGAGCCCCGGAGCGTGACGCGGTTACGCCTGGCTGGAGCAGCCCGCTTGCCTATGTAAGGTCGCTGCGAATGCGGTCGAACTCCTCTTTCGTCAGCTCACCTCGCGCCAGGCGCTCCCTGGCGATATCGAGCGCGGTCCTCGGGACCTCGCCGCCACCGCCGGGTCGCCGCACGGCCCAGACGATCAGAGCGATGACGCCGCCCCAGAAGACGACGAACATCGGCATGAAAAACCATCAGCCGTTGAATCCCCAGCCGCCGTCGTGGTGATCATCATTGGGATCGAGCTGCGCTGAGCTGCCGTGGCCTTCAGCGGCAGCGTCTGACGCGGCGTATGAGGCTAACGGGTCCGGCGCCGCGTTCGGTCCGCCGTCATTAGCAGCGGCTGTGACGCCTGCCGACATGAAAACGACGAAGAGCGTCGCGGCCGTCAGCCCGCTAACGAGGCGGCGGAGCCTATCGGAGCAAAGTCAGCCACTGCGACGACCCTTCGGTTAACGTTTCCTGCTACGGCCGCCGCTCTTCGGGCTGCCGGCAGTCAGGATCAGCCTAACTTCCGAGCTGATCGCTATGAAAGAGCCGTTCGGCCTCGGTTCCCGGCGCCGGCAGGCGCCCGCCGTGCTGCCGATGCCCCGGCAGGCGCCAGCCGTGTCGCCGCCGAGTACCGCCGCTAGGCTGCGGCGTCGGTCGTGGCGGCAGCCGAGTCCCAGAGCGTCACGCGGTTGCGCCCGGACTGCTTCGATTGGCACATGGCCCGGTCCGCGATATCGATGAGCTCTGCTAGATCGAGCCCGTGGCCGGGCAGCAGCGCCAGCCCGATCGAGACCGTGATCGGGCCGACGGGCTCGAGCTGGTCGCCGGTCAGAGGCGTCGACTCGACCGCCGTCCGCACCCGCTCGGCCAGGGCCACGGCCTCCTCTTCGCCGGCGTCCGCGAAGACGATCACGAACTCCTCGCCGCCGTAGCGGTAGACGACGTCCTCGCCGCGGACGGCGTTGCGGAGAACCGTGGCGACCTTCTGCAGGGTCACGTCGCCGACGCGGTGGCCGAAGTCGTCGTTGAAACGCTTGAAATAATCGATGTCGACTATGGCGATCACCGCCTTGCCCCCGCTGGCGGCGAGACCGCTGAGACGACCGGCAACGTCCGCATTGAGCTGACGTCGGTTCGGCAGGCCGGTCAAGGTGTCGTTATGGGCGCGGCGCTCGCTCGTCTCCGTGCTATCGGCGGCGGCGACCGCTATCGCCACCTGCGACGCCATCATCTCGATCATCCGCTCGTCGTCAGCGCTGAAGGCGCTCGGCTGCCGTGACCAGCAGCCGAGCGCCCCGACGACGCGGGCGCCGACGATGAGCGGGACGATGAGGCAGGACCGGGAAGCGATCTCACGCACGGAATCCGCCTGGTCGTCCGCGACCCGGTCTTCGACGTTGTCATCGATCCGCAGGGTTTGGCCGCGCTTCGCGACCCTACCGGCCAGGCTCTCGCCCAGCGGCACCGACGGATGCCCACCCACTCCGCGCCGCTGGCCGTCAGGCTGCCCGCCACGACCAGCTCATTTCCTTTCAGGAGCCGCAGGGAGACCGAGTCGGCGCTCATTAGCTTCAGCGCCTCGCGCAGCGCCGCATCGATCACGTAGCGAAGGCTCAGCGTATCCGTGATCTCGGCGAAGACGCTGTAGAGCGCATTGAGCTGGTCGTTGCGGTGCTGCAGACCCTCGCTGGCCGACTTCGCCGTTTCCCTGTCCCGGTTTGCCTCAGCAAGGGCTCTGCTCAGCTGGCGGTGAACGAGCAGGGTTACTCCAAGTAACGCCATCGCGATCAATATCGTGACCGCGATGATGACCTGCCGAAATCTAGCCACCGTCACGAGGCTTTCGCCTAGATGCTCGTCAGCTTCTGCGACTAGGAAGGGGATGATCTCCGTGGTCTGGACTCTCAGGTTGTCCAGGCGCTCACGCAGGCCGCGGAAGCGCTCGACGGTCGGGCTGGCAAAATAGCCCTCGAGCGCCGTCGTCGTCGCGCGTACAGCCACCCGCATCGCCCTCGTCTCGAGCTCGTTCTCCGTCACGAAGAAAACGCCAAACTGCTCCTCGATCAGGTCGAAGCTGCGCTGAAAGAGCGCCGCCTCCGCCGGGGAAAGATGGAGCGCGGCCGCCGGCAAAGCCGCGTCGGCCGCCGCGAGGTCTGAGCGCGAGAGGTCGGCCCGGACGGCAGCCTGGTCGGCGGGAGAAAGGGCGGCGAACTCGGCGCCGGCGAGATAGGTCTCCGCACGATCATGGAGTACGTCCTGCAGGATGCCGATCTCGACCTCCGCCTGCACGCCCGGATCGCCTCGGTCGACTCCTCGCTAACGTCTGCGAGCTCCGCCCGATGATCCCCATGACGATCACGATCAAACCAAGGACAACCGCGGCCCTGGCCACTATGCTCAGGCTGTGCAGGCGCGGAAGCCAGGTTGGAGAGAAGAGATTGGGGAGACGGGAAAGCACGGGCTGGAGACCCTTCCGGCTGGTACAGCTAAAAGATGGCGCTTCTGACTAATAATCGGCAACTCAGCGCGCCGGTTCACTGCCCAATTAGCCTATGCGGTCCGGCGCTCAGGCTTGCCGCCGCCCTTAGGACGCCTCAGCCGCCGAGAACGCGGACCGGCGCGCCGGCGAGGAAGGCGAGGATGTCCTCGATGGCGTCGTCGTAGTAGCGCCGGTAGTTGTCGAGGGTGACGTAGCCGATGTGGGGCGTGACGACGCTGTTGGCGAAGCCGCGCAGCGGGTGCGCCGCCGGCAGCGGCTCCGAGTCGAAGACATCGAGGCCGGCGCCGGCAATTCGCTCCTCTCGCAGGCAGGCGATCAGGGCCGCCTCGTCGACGATCGGGCCGCGCGACGTGTTTACTAGGTAAGCGCTCGCCTTCATCAACGCGAGCTCGGTGGCACCGATCAGGCCGCGGCTGCGCTCGCTGAGGACGAGGTGGATCGTCACCACGTCGGCGCGGGAGAGGAGCTCCTCCTTGCTCGTCAGGCTGGCGCCGGCTTCGGCGGCGCGCTCGGCCGTGAGGTTCTGGCTCCAGGCGAGGACCTCCATGCCGAAGGCCCGCCCCACCATCGCCACGCGGGCGCCGAGGTTGCCGAGGCCGATGACGCCGAGGGTCTTGCCCTCGAGGCCGGGGCCGACGCTCACCTGCCAGGCGCCTTCGCGGATGGCGCGATCCTCGACCGGGATCTGGCGGACGAGGGCGAGGATCAGCCCCCAGGTGAGGTCGACGGTCGGCGCGCCGACGCCGCCGGTGCCACAGACCACGACGCCTTGATCCCGGGCGGCGGCAACGTCGATCGAGGCGTTGCGCATGCCGGTCGTGACGAGGAGCTTCAGCTGCGGCAGGCGGCTCAGCAGATCGCGCCGAAACGGGGTGCGCTCCCGCATCGCGACGATGACCTCGAAGTCGGCCAGACGGTCGGCGAGGGCGTCGAGGTCGCCGACGTGATCGTGAAAGGGAACGACCTCGGCGTCGGCCGGCAGGCGCCGCCAGTCGGCCGATTTCATGGCGATGTCCTGGTAGTCGTCGAGCAGCGCGACCCTGGTCACAAGCGACTCCTCTTAGCCTGATCCGGCTCGTCGGGGCGAGGCGTACGAGCGTAGGATAGGAGGCGCCGCAGCGTCAGTCGAATCAAGGGAGGGCAACGATCGAGGACCTGCGCTTTTCGCTCCCTGCCGCCGTCAACCATCTGCGCAAGGCAGACCGCGCCCTCGCCGCTCTCATCGACCGCGTCGGACCCTACGAGCCGCGGCCGCGCCCGCCCGCCGAGGCCTACACCTCACTGCTGCAGACGATCCTCTTTCAGCAGCTCGCCGGCCCGGCGGCGATCGCGATCCGGCGGCGCTTCTTCGCCATCTACAGCGACGAGGGCCGGCCGCCGACGCCGGCGGAGCTCCTCGCGAGCACGGACGAGGCCTTGCGCTCCGCCGGCGTATCGCGCCAGAAGGCCGGCTACCTGCGCGACCTCGCCCTCCAGGTCAGCGACGGCCGCCTCGACTTCGACTCTTTCGAGGCGCTGCCGGACCCGGCGGTGGCCGAGCACCTCACCGCCGTGAAGGGGATCGGCGAGTGGTCGGCGCACATGTTCCTCATGTTCCACCTCGGGCGGGCGGACGTGCTGCCGGTCGGCGACCTCGGCGTGCGCAACGGCATGCGCCTGACCTACGGCCTCGCGGCGACGCCGACGCCGGCCGAGGCGACGACGATCGGCGCTCCCTGGGCCCCTTATCGCTCCGTCGGCTCCTGGTATATGTGGCGTGCCAGCGAGCCGGCGGCGCCCGACCTCTAAGCGCCGGCGCCGGGCGACGAGCGTATACTTGGCCTATGACCGAGACTGAAGACACGGCAGCGGAGCCGCCGGAGGAAACGCCGGGCGTAACGTCCATCGTTATCGCCTCCGACTTCGTCTGACCCTGGTGCTACATCGGCCTCGTCGAGGTCGAACGGCTCCAGCAGGAGTACGCGCTCGAGGTGCGCTTCGCGCCGTTCTTACTGCGCCCGGAGACGCCGCCTGAGGGCATGGCGCCGCGACGCGTTACGCCGCCGGAGGCGCCGCCGACGCCGGTCGAGACGCGCGGCGAAAGCCTCGGCATCAAGTTCAACCGCGGCCGTATTCTAAGCTCGAACTCACACCTCTCGCTGGAGGCGGCCGAGTTCGCCTTCGAGTACGGCGACGCCTGGCGCTTCCACCGCCGCATGTTCAAAGCCTACTTCGAAGACCTCGAGGACATCGGCAGCCTCGACGCCGTCGTCCGGATCGGCGCCGACGCCGGCCTGCCGGCGGCGGACCTGCGCCAGGCGCTCGAGGAGGGACGCTTCCGGGAGCGCGTCGACGAGGGCATCGCCTGGACGCGGGGCGTCGGCGTGACCGCGATCCCGACCTTCGTCTTCAACCAGCGCTTCGCCGTCGTCGGCGCCCAGGAGCTGGCGACCTTCCGCCAGGTCATCGACCAGATCGGCAGCGCCGCGGCGCCATCCTGACCCGATAGAGACGGCGTCGCGGCGCCCTTAACGGCCGGGCTTGGCCGTAGGAAAGCCTGTGCTACACTGAGCGCGCCGCGCGGCAATCCCACCCTCCTTATAGCTCCTCCGGAGGCCCTGATGAAGGTCCACGAATATCAGGCGAAAGAGCTTCTTGCCCAATTCGGGGTGACCGTGCCGCGCGGCCGCGTCGCCGCGACGGCGGCGGAGGCGCGCGCCGTCGCCGTGGAGCTCGGCGGCCCGGTAGTCGTCAAAGCGCAGATCCACGCCGGCGGCCGCGGCAAAGGCGGCGGCATCAAGCTGGCAGCGACGCCGGACGAGGTGGAGAGCGCCGCGAGCGCGATCATCGGCATGACCCTGGTCACGCCCCAGACCGGCCCCGAGGGTCGGCTCGTGCGCAGCGTCCTCGTCGAGGAGCAGACGGCGATCGAGCGCGAGCTCTACCTCGCCGTCCTGATCGACGGCAGCATCGGCCGGGCGATCCTCATGGGCTCCGTCGCCGGTGGCATGGAGATCGAGGAAGTCGCGGCGAGCCAGCCGGAAGCGATCCGCCGCGTCGACGTCGACCCGGCGGCGGGCTTCCAGCCTTACCAGGGGCGCGAGCTCGCCTTCGCACTCAGCCTCGGCGGCGACCTGCTGCGGCCGGCGACGGCCCTGATGGCCGGCCTCTACCGCCTCTTCAGCGAGACCGACTGCTCCCAGGCCGAGATCAACCCCCTCGTCGTGACCAAAGATGGCAAGATCATCGCCCTCGACGCCAAGCTCAACTTCGACGACAACGCCGCCTACCGCCGCCCGGCGATCTTCGCCCTCCGCGACCTGGAGGAGGAGGACCCGCTCGAGGTCAGGGCGCAGGCGGAGGGGATCAGCAACTTCGTCAAGCTGGACGGGGACATCGGCTGCGTGGTCAACGGCGCCGGCCTCGCCATGGCGACGATGGACGCGATCAAGCTCGCCGGCGGCGAGCCGGCGAACTTCCTCGACATCGGCACCGTGAACGACCCGGCGCGGGTCGTCAACGCCCTTGGCATCATCAGCTCCGACCCCAGCGTCAAGGCCATCCTCTTCAACATCTTCGGCGGCATGGCGCGCGTCGACGTAATCGCCGAGGGGATCATCACGGCCCAGAGGCAGGCCGGGCTCAAAGTGCCGGTCGTCGCCCGCCTCGCCGGCACGAACCTCGAAGAGGGGCTCAAGCTCCTCAACGACGCCGGCGTCAGCGTCGAGCGGGCCGAGGACCTGGCGGAGGCGGCGAGCAAGGCCGTCGCGGCGGCGGAGCAGGTGTCAGCATGAGCATCCTCGTAAACCAGGGCACCCGCGTCCTCGTCCAGGGCATAACCGGGCGCGAGGGCGGCTTCCAGACGGAGCGCTGCATCGCCTACGGCACGAAAGTCGTCGCCGGCGTCACGCCGGGGCGCGGCGGCGAGAAGGCCTACGACGTACCCGTGTTCAACACCGTCGCGGACGCCGTCGCCGAGCGCGGCCCGATCGACTGCTCCCTGATCTTCGTGCCAGCTCCCTTCGCCGCCGACGCGATCCTCGAGGCAGCAGACGCCGCGATCGAAGTCATCATCTGCATTACGGAAGGCATCCCGACCATCGACATGATGACGACGAAGCGGGCCATCAAGGGCAGCGGCCTGACGCTGATCGGCCCGAACTGCCCCGGCGTGATCACGCCGGGGCAGTGCCGCGTCGGCATCATGCCAGGCAACGTCTTCAGCCGCGGCAAGGTCGGCGTCGTCTCACGCAGCGGCACCCTCGTTTACGAGGCCGTCGACCAGCTGACGCGGCGGGGCATCGGCCAGTCGACCTGCGTCGGCGTCGGCGGCGACCCGATCATCGGCACGAGCCAGCGCCATGTGATCGAGATGTTCAACGCCGACCCCGATACGGACGCGATCGTGATGATCGGCGAGATCGGCGGCACGGCGGAGCAGGAAGCAGCCGCCTACATCAAGGAGAACGTCCAGAAGCCGGTGATCGCCTTCATCGCCGGTAGCACGGCGCCGGCCGGCCGCCGCATGGGTCACGCCGGCGCGATCATCGCCGGCAACACCGGCACGGCCGCGGCGAAGAAGGCGGCGCTCGCCGACGGCGGTGCCGTTATCTGCGAGTCGCCGGCCGAGATCGGCGCGACGACCGAGCGCGTCCTCCGTGAGCGCGGTCTCATCTAACGAGCCCGGCTAGCGGCCTGAGGGTCGTTAAACGCAGTCGAGCCGGGCTGGACGAGTCCGCCCCCACACGTCTTGAGCTCGAGGCGCGGCCGCTCTAGGGCAGCAGCAGCTCCGCGCCGATCGTGATGGCGTTCGGGCTCGCGAGGCCGTTGAGGCGGACCACCTCGGCGACGCACTCGTCCACGGACAGCTCCGGCGGCCTCTCCCGCTCGCAGATCGTCGAGAGGAAGTCGCCCGCCACCACGGTGTAGGTGCGGCCGCCGGGGGCCGGCGTCTCCGTCGGCACCGGCGTGTCGTCGGCCGGCGTCATGGTCGCTTCGGCCGGCGCCCGGACGAGGACGGTGCACTCCGACTGCACCTTCTCCTGCTCGCGAGCGAACTCCACGTCGAGGCGGTACTCGGCGGTCCCGCCGGCCGCACCGGGAACGGGGAAGGCATCGAGAACGACGGTCAGGTTGCCCTCCACCGTCGCCCCGAGCGACTGTGCGCCGACGTTCTCGGAGATCGCGCGCACGCCGACGTCTGAGATCGTGAATCCGGCGAGGTCGGCCGACTCGAAGCTCAGAGTCGCCCGCACGCCCTGGTCAATCGTGGGCGAAGACCCGCAGGCGATCTGGCCGACGCCGGGCGTGCCGGTTGCCAGGCCAGCAGCTCCGCCGCCGTTATCATCGCCGCCGCCGCCGATCCGGTCCCCGAGTACTACGCCGACGAGCACCAGGGCTATCGTGAGGACGCCAACGATCGCGAAGAGCTTTCGCCGGCTGCCACCGCTCCCGCCATCATCGCCGCCGAAGGCGAACGGCGCTGCCGCTCGCGGCGGCGGTGAGGCGCCACCGCTCGCCGGGAAGGCGGCGGGCTCTGGCCGGAAGGGCCAGTCTCCGACGTCGCTCGCCTCCGCCGCTGCCGCGGCTGGCTCCGCTTCCGCCGTGTACTCGCCCGGCGGCTCCTCTTCCTCAGCCTCGGCCAGCGGCGCGAGCTCCTCTTCTTCCGCTTCCAGGGCATCGCGGGCCGAGTCAGCCTCGAGCTCCTCAGCTTCGGGCAGCAACGCTTCGTCTGCCTCGAACTCGTCCTCTGGCTCTTGCTCGTCCGCGAGCTCGGGGGCGTCTTCAGCCTCGGGCTCGTCCTCGGCACGGGTCTCGGCCAGCGCGAGCGCCTCAAACGGCAGCCCCACCTGCGCCTCGGTCTCGCCGTCAGCCACCTCGGACCCCGCCAGAGTGCCCGCTGCCCGTTCGAGGAGGTCGGTGGGCGGCTCGACGTCGGCGAGTGAGGCGAACAGCTCGCCGGCGAGGGGGTAGTCGGCGCCGGTCCGGCCGCAGATCGGACAACCCTCGGCGTGGCGCGTCACCTCGCGCCGCAGCGCGGGATCGAGCTCGGCCGATCGGGCGACGAGCTCCGTGAGCTCCGGACAGGCCTCCCGGCCCGCCTCGTAGAGCAGAGCGGCGGCGAACGCCTCCTCGAGAGCGCCGCGCAGCCGCCCGAGCGTCGTGTAAGCGCTGCTCCGGGAGAGGGCCGTGATCTTGGCGATCTCCTCCGGCGCCAGGCCGCGTCTCAAGGTAAGGTCGAGGAGAGCGTAGTCGCGCGGGCGCTGGGCCCTCGCCGCCTGCCATGCGAGGCGCAGGTGTCCGGCGTCGCCACCGTCGCTTGCGTCCACCGATGGCTGGAGAAAGCGCTCGTCCAGCGGCGGCACGAGCTCAGGCTCTTCGTCAGGCGCCGCGCCGGCGCGGCCGCCACGGCGCATGCGCGCGAGCGCTTCTTCATGGACGAGAGCCAGGAGCCAAGAGCGCGGCGGCAGCCGCGGCGGCCGCTGCTCAGCCTCCGTCGCCAGGCGTCCGAAGGCCGCCAGCGAAGCGGCGGCGGCCAACCCAGAATCGAGGCTGACTCTGAGGGCGAAGTCGTGCACCGGCTTGAGGTAACGGTCGGCGAAAGCGCTTCGCGCCGCCGCGTCGCCCCGGCTGATCAATTCGAGAAGCGCCTCGTCAGTGAGTCGAGCGCCGGCTTCCATCTAGCGAGCAGTGTAAGCGATGGGCCTAATCGCCTACCATCAGGCGGCTGCAAACGGTCGCAGCGCAGCTCCGGCGCTTATCGCGGCCCTCCGTCCACGATGACGATCTTGTCGCTGAACTGGACGTTGGTCAGGTTTTCGTCGAGGTCCAGCGTCCGGAAATCGCCCGTGTTGATGATCAGGTTGACGATCGGCTTGGCGATAAAGCTCGGCAGGTTACCGGCCTTGACCGAGTCGATCTCGATTCGGGGCTGGTCGCCGGAGAGGTCGAGCGTGCCGCTGACGACGATCTTCGTGCTGATGCCGGCAACGTCGATCTTGCCAGTCGCCTCCGCGACGCCATCCGGGCAGAAGTGGACCTGAAGCTCCTCCACCGGCACGTCCTTATCGTCCACGTACTTGACGCCGCGAGAGGTCGCCTGGAGCTCCGTGATCGTGATCTGGGCCGGGCCAGCCGCCGCCCGCTGCCCGAAGGCGCGCCGGCCGGCATCGAGGGCGTCGCTCTCGGCGTCGGAGGCCGTGAGCGGCCGGTCGACGCAGGCGGACGGGCTGCCAGTGACGATGAGGGCGGAGATCAAGACCACCGCACCGACCGCCGCGCCGAGCCCACCGCGCAAGATGAAGGCAAGTAGCTTCATCACGTCCTCCTTGACTACCCCTACCGGGCCGCGAGCCGGAGGGTCCCGAAGTCTACGCGCCACCACCCCGCTGCCCACTGTCGATCGGACCCAAGTCAGGCTCCGGCCGGCTGTGCCGGCGCCCCACGGCAAATGTTTGGTCTGGTACCCCCGGCGGGACTCGAACCCACGCACCCGGCTTCGGAGGCCGGTACTCTGTCCAACTGAGCTACGGGGGCAGCTACACTCGCGAATCTGAATCTAGATTCGCATCATAATACCGCATGGCCGACTTTTGAGTGTCTTGCAGGGCGCTCGTCCTGGCTGGCACGATGGCGCTCTAGGGCTTCCACAGCCGTCTCAGAGAGCCCGACCGTGCGCCTGCTGTGCTGCGTCTTAGGCTCGCCGAACACCGGCACGCCGTCGCTAACCGCTGTAAGCGTGCCGAAGACGTTGAGCCGTCCACGCTCAAGGTCTATGTCCTTCCACCTAAGGGCCTGCAACCGGCGCAGCGTGTCGCAGCCCGAAATAGCCACTCCGTCGCTGTCGGGCCGGCTGACGTCTCAGCCGTTCACGAACCAGCTCTGAAAGTTTTTTCTGATTTCCTGCCGGAACCCTGTAAAAGTTGGCGCCCTCATGTCTCTAACCCTTGTAACGATTAAAGGAGGAGAGAGATGAACGGCACGGGAATCAACGGCAAGGACGACCGGCGGGGCCGGTTGACAGAGACGAAAGGTGGTAACAAGATGATCCGCAAACTGGTGACGACAACGGGCATGCTCGTGGCGGGAGCGGCTCTCTTCCTGGGCTCCGGGCTCCTGGGGGCATCACCGGCCTTCGCCGAGAGAGATGACGAGCCTTGGGATGGAACGACCACAGCCAGCGATGTGGCAGAGTACTGTGAGCTATCCGGCGGTCATCCGGTCTATGTCTACGACGTCGACGGCAAGGTATATGCGGTCGAATGTATTTACTCGGATGGCTCGGGCTGGCAGTGTATCGATGTCGGCGGCACAGGGCTGTACTTCTCATTCTGCACCCCGTGGTCAGATAGGTACGTGGCACCCACCACGGACTTTTCGATCGCTGGTTCTGGCGCAAGCAAAGTAGACCGTTCTGGCGGCGCCACACTCGGCGGCACGGAGGCTGTGACGAGAACCTCCGGCCAGGGGGCAACACTCTTGCCGGCAGCGGCTTCTCCATAAGCGAGAGCGGCCTGGGGGCGTCGACGACCTTCGCGCAGCCTGACAACTCCTATGAGCCGCAGAGCCCTGGCGAACTGATCAGCCGATGCACCAGTGTGGGTGGCAAGGCCACACTGGTCATTACCATAGACGGCGTTTACGTTGAGTGCGTTTACCCAGACGGCTCCGGCTGGATGTGCGGCGAGATCGGTCCCGTTCTTGACTACGACTGCATTAGCTGGGATGACAAAGGTCAATTTGGTTTGTCGGTCACCAGCGGCTATTCAATCACGGGCAACGGCGCAAGCAGAGTAGACTTCGCGACCGGCGGCGCCCTCGGTGGCACGACGGTGGTCGCGCGAGAGGGTGAGCTGGCGCCGCCGGAGGACGACTCGAAGCCGAAGCCGCCTCTCGGCAGTGTTGGCATCGCCCGTCCGGGTGCGGTGGTCGTGGCGACGGTCGAGACCCCGCAAGCCGGTGACGACAAGGCCGACGACGAGCCGGTGGTCGAGCCTACCGATGGCGCCGCGGACGCTGAGCCTGCCGTCGAGCAGCCCGCTCCCTCGCCGGCTGAGGCCAACGCTAACAACGTCGAGTCCGCGGAGCCTAACGCTCCGGTCGTTGAGGCGCCGCAGACTGACGCGGTGACAAGCGAAACAGCCCTGCTGGCAGGCCGTTCTGGCAGCAGCCTCGACCTGGGCTTCCTCGCCCTCGCCGGTCTGGCGCTGGTCGGACCCTCTACTGCCACCGTCCTTCTACTGAGGCGCAGGACTGACGACACCAAGTAACCTACGGCACAGACACGAAATCGAGAGAGGGGGCCGACTTATCGGCCCTCTCCTTCTTTTCTGTTCATTCATCGGCTGCCCTGAGCAGCACAATAGCGATCACGCGGCTGGTCCTAGGCTGGCTTGAAGGACCGAAGAGACAAAGGCCATAAGTTTCGCATCCGACTGGCTACTAGAGGCAGGGGGTTCACGCGCCAGGCTGCGGAAGGATGTGTCAGGCTGGTGTCGGCGCGGCGGGCTAAGTGGCATGTTTTGATGCCACTTCTTGATGCCACCTCCGAGCGGCACGCTGCGGTTCCTAGCGGATGTTCAGGGGTGCTTTGAATGGGGATTATATACAATCCTACCCGGGCGGCCTTTAGCCCTCCCTGGGCTTCGGCGGCTTCTTTTGCACGGGGCGAACTAAAGCCTTAACGACGTTCTCGAACGAGTCCGGTATGCCCTGAATAGGCGGGCTAGGTGGGCGGCCCGAGGGCTTCTTCTCTGCCTTGCCCTTGTCGGATGCTGCCATAGTCTCGGCTCCCTTACCCCTTTGAGGAGGGCGGGGCACCTCCAGCCCACCTCACTCGCCCAGGGTAGCACGCCTTCGTCTGTAAGGGATTAGAACAGGGCGACAGATTGTTATTCTATGGTACTGTACCTACTTGGAGGAGCTGACCGGAGTTGAACCGGTATCTCGAAAATTGCCATTGTCCGCGACTTACCTTTCGCCCACAGCTCCTCCGAAACGGCAAGCCCCCCTTTCACGAGGAGGGCTTTTGCCTTTGAGTAAGTACGCCTCCCTCTCTCGCACCTATCCACACGTCCACACGCGATATGCTTACATTACGCCTCGTCTTTGTCAAGGCTAAATGGGGAAGTAGCCACCCAGATAGTTGACAGGACGCCGCCCATCGTGGTCATATACTTGGAGACTCGTCTAATTCCGCCCTAGTGAGAGGTGTAGCAGATGGTTTCCAGGCCAAGGAGCCCCAATTACCCAGGAATCGATCTTAGTGCGGCGGTGGGGCGCGTTAAAGAATTGTACCCAGCGGTGCAGCGCGGGGAGTTTACGATCCCCGATGCTGCGGTGGCTTGGGGTTACAAAGGGACTAGTAGCCCTGTGAGACGGATATTGGCAGGACTTCGGCAGTTCGGCCTAGTAGAAGCCAAGAAGGGCGACAATGCACGGTTGACTCCTAGAGCGCTAACGCTTGCCCTACGTGAGCCCGAGTCTAGGGAATTCCGGACGGCGCTACGTGAAGCCGTCGAGTCTCCGAGCTTGTTCGAGGAACTGGTGAACAGTGGACAGGCCGGCAGCGCACCGGGAGCATTGCGGCAGTATTTGGTGGTGGAAAAGCGGTTCACCAAGGACGGTGCTGACAACTTCATTGAGGTTTGGAAGGCTTCTCAAGCCTTTGTAAGAGGGGCTAATGATGATAGTATGGCATGGTCAAATGATGGCGTAATTGATACAACCGGGGAAACCATGAATGGCACCGCTCCGACATCCGCCACTCCGGCTCCTGCTCCAGCAGGCTCTATGGCTATTCCGATTCCATTGAGCGGTGGGGGACTGGGCACTGTCACTTTGCCTGTGGGGATGACCCAGGCCGACTGGAAGCGCCTCGAAACCATCCTTGACGCATACAGGCCTTCCTCAGAGGAGCCGACTTCGTCCTCAGTGTCCCCGAGCGAACGATCAGCTGATGAGTCAAGTGCAGAGTGACCATCTAGAGCCTCTACGTCAGGCGATACGAGGCCTCCACGGCGGCAATCTGACACGGACTGCCGCCGATCCAGATGCTCAGGCGATCAGATCCTGGTACCGTAGCCGCCTCCCGATCATCCCAATCGCCATCGCCTGCATCTGGTCGGCGGTGTCAAGGGACCGGCTGTTGTGGCGTCCCGTGAACTCGTTCACGTAGCGGTTGAGATGCTTCGGGCTCATGCGGTGGTAGGTGCCGTAGTAGCCGCGTTTGAATAGCGACCAGAACGACTCGATCCCGTTAGTGTGAACGTCGCCCGAGACGTACTCCCTGGCGCCATGTTGCACGGCTGCGTGCTCGAACTCTGGCATCCCTTGATAGGCGGCGGCCTCGTCTGTGTAGAGCGCTGAGCCTTGCTGTACGTTCGCCCGCACGAAGCCCTGTAGCGTGCGCATGTCCGTGTGCTCGACGGCGATCGCGTTCACCTTGCGGGTCTGGCGGTCCTTCACCCCGACCACTGCCGCCTTGCCTACGGGCCCGCGACCGGCCCGGAGCTTCTTGGAGCCGTGCTTATTGGCCTCCTTGCCGCCGATGTAGGTCTCGTCTGCCTCTACGGGCCCGGAGAATGTCGAGTCGCCTTGCGCCCATGCCGTCCGGATACGGTGAGCCATGTGCCAGGCGCTCTTCTGAGTGATGCCTAGGTCGCGGTGTAGCTTCATGCTCGATACGCCCTTGAGGTTCGTAGCCAGCAGGTAAGCTGCCAGCGCCCACTTGCCGAGCGGGAGGTTAGAGCCCTCCATGACCGTCCCTGTCTTGATAGAGAAGTCGCGGTAACAGGCACGGCAGCGGAACGGGGCAGGCTTGCGGGTTGGCCTGACTACGACGTTCGTTGATTCACAGGTCGGGCACTGAATGCCGTTAGGCCAGCGCGCCTCGATAAACATCTTCTCTACAGCCTCCGTGTCGAGGGAGAACTTGACGGCGTCCGTGAGAGAGAGGCCGTTCCTGTGATGCTGACCGGGTGCGTTCTTAGCCATTTAGTCCTACCTACCTTCTAGGACTATTATACCCGAAGCGGGTAGGATTGTATATAATCCCCCTTTGAATCTAGTCGCGGCTCCTGGTGGAGGTCGCGGCCGGCTGTACGCTTTTCGAATCCCCGTACTAGGGCGCTAACGAGGTGCTGTCAAAGATCAGGGCGCTAGGCTTGAGGGCCGTGCTGACGCGTGGCTGTCGGCGTGACGACTTGAGCGGGTCGAACACCTCGCTCTAGATTCGCATGATAACTGGCGCCATTTTGCTCGAGGTCTAGAAGCTAGCCGCATGGCGCATAGCCTCGGCGGCTTCGGAGGCCGGTACTCTATCCAACTGAGCTACGGGGGCACTGGCCCTATTCTAACCAGCGGGGCGGGCACCAACAAGAACGGCCGTTATTGACCAGCCACGCCGCGCCAACTACCGTCAAAGGTGCGTTCCGGCGAGACTCGGCAGGAGATACCTTGGACCAACCACCGGGCTTTTCTCTGGCCTCCCTCCTGCAGCGGCAGGCGAGGATCTTCGTGCCGCAGCGCGCCATCCAGGCCGCCCAGGCCTTCGTCCACATAGAGGCGTCCAGCGGCATCGTCCTCCTCGTGGCGTCCATCGTCGCCCTCGTATGGGCGAACTCCCCCCTCGATCACGCCTACGAGGACCTCTGGCACACGACGATCAGCTTCGACCTGGGCATCGTCGCCATCGAGGAAGACCTGCGCGAGTGGGTGAACAACGGCCTCATGACGATCTTCTTCTTCGTCGTCGGCATCGAGATCAAGCGAGAGCTCGTTCACGGCGAGCTCTCGGCGGTCAGACGGGCGCTGCTGCCGGCAGCCGCCGCCCTCGGCGGCATGGTGGTGCCGGCCGCGCTCTATATCGCCTTCACCGTCGGCGGCGTCGGCGAGCGCGGCTGGGGCATTCCGATGGCGACAGACATCGCCTTCGCCCTCGGCGTTCTCTCGTTGCTCAGCCGGCGGATACCGTTCAGCGTCAAGGTATTCCTCCTCGCTCTCGCGATCGCCGACGACATCGGCGCGATCCTCGTGATCGCCCTCTTCTACACCTCCGCGATCGACTTCCAGGCGCTGGCCGCTGCCGGCGTGATCTTCGCGACCATCGTCGGCATGAACCGGGCCGGCGTCCGTAGCGTCGACGTCTACGTCTATGCCGGCGTCCTCCTCTGGATCGCCGTGGCGGAGTCCGGCGTTCACGCGACGCTGACCGGCGTCGCCCTCGGCCTCCTGACCCCCGCTCGCTACTTCTACAGCCCGGCCGATTTCCCCCGCGTCGCCGAGGAGCTCATCGGCCGCTTCCGCGCCACTATTGCCAGCAGCAACGGTGACGAGCAGCAGGGCATCTTGCTCCAGATGGAGGATCTGAGCCAGGGAACGGAGTCGCCGATGGACCGGCTGGAGCGCCGCCTCCATCCTTGGGTAAGCTTCGGCATCGTGCCGCTTTTCGCCCTCGCGAACGCGGGGGTGGTGGTCTCCGGCGACGTCCTCAGCGGTGCCGTATCGAGCCCGATCAGCCAGGGGGTCGTCGTCGGCCTCATTCTCGGCAAGCCGGCCGGCATCCTCGCCTTTACCTGGATCGCCGTCAAATTGAGGCTCTGCGAGCTGCCGAGCGGCTCCCGCTGGTCGCACATACTCGGCGTCGGCCTTCTCGCCGGCATCGGCTTCACCGTATCGCTGCTGATCACGGGCCTCGCCTTCGAGGACGAAGCCTTGATCGCCGACGCGAAGCTCGGCGTCCTCGCCGCCTCCCTGGTCGCTGGGATCGCCGGCTTCCTCTACCTGAAGGCGATCAGCAAGCCGGTCTCGCGCATCGAGGCAGAGGCCCAGCCGCCAGGCCCCGATTAGGCCCCGCCTCCGTGAGCCAGCAGGAGGGTTAGCGCGGCAGCCCAGTCCTCGACGATCGTCACTTCCGGCAAACGCTGGAAGAGATTCG
The DNA here is from genome assembly GCA_963664765.2 of Dehalococcoidia bacterium. GTDB lineage: Bacteria > Chloroflexota > Dehalococcoidia > DSTF01 > WHTK01 > WHTK01. Next base: position 1,362,938 of record CAXXWO010000006.1, read on the forward strand.
ACCTCGCCGACGACGACGATCGTTTTCTTCAATGCCAGCGCCATGCCGAACTCGACGTGGCGAGCGCCGCCGGCGCCGCCGCTCCTGTCGGCGAAGAGGACGAGGGCGTCGGCTCGCGCCACGTTCCTCCCGATCGACCGTCGCGAGCGAGCGCCAGACCGCGTCCGTAAGCTCGGCCGGCGACGGGTTGGCCAGCCAGCGAGACGTGACCTCGACGCCGCCGGCCTCGAGCTCGCGGCGATACTCGTTGAGCTCAGCCCGCCTCTCGATCCGGCCGGCGAGATAGACGGCCTTCAAATCGGCCATGCTCTCGCTTCCCGCCCTACACGGCCCGGGTGCGCTGGCGGTACTGAACCGCCTCCGCCACGTGGCTCGATGTCAGCGTCGTGTCGCCCGCGAGGTCGGCGATTGTCCGCGCGACTTTGAGGATGCGGTGAAAGGCCCGCGCGGAGAGCGATAGCTGGGTAGTCGCCAGCTTCAGGAAGACTTTCGCCTGCTCGTCTAGCTGGCTCTGGCAGAACTCGCACACCTCGGCGGGCGACATCTCGGCGTTGCCCTGAGCGCCGGTCGCGACGAGACGCGCCGCCTGCAGCGAGCGGGCGGCGTCGATCCGCTCCCGTACCCGCGCCGACGGCTCCGCCAGCGACAGGGAGGAGAGCTTCTCGTAGTCGATCCGCGGCACCTCCGCGAAGATGTCGATCCGGTCGAGCAAGGGGCCGGAGATGCGACGCTGGTAGCGCGAGACGGTCGCTTCGGAGCAGCTGCAGGCCTTTATCGGGTCGCCGTAATTGCCGCAAGGGCACGGGTTCATCGCCGCGACGAGCATGAAGTTCGCCGGAAAGGTCACGGAGCCCTGGGCGCGGCTGATCGTCACCTGGTGGTCCTCGAGCGGCTGCCGCAGCACCTCCAGCGTCTGATGGCCGAACTCAGGGAGCTCGTCCAGGAAGAGGACGCCGCGGTGGGCAAGGCTGATCTCCCCCGGCCGCGGCTGGCGACCGCCGCCTACGAGGCCGGCCTACGAGATCGTGTGGTGGGGGGCGCGAAAGGGCCTCTGCATGATCAGGGGCGTATCGCGCGGCAGAAGGCCAGCGACGCTGAAGACGCGGGTCACGGCGAGCGCCTCCTCCGTGGTCATCGACGGCAGGACCGAGGGCAGGGCGCGCGCGAGCAGCGTCTTACCGGCACCGGCGGGCCCGACCATGAGCAGGTTGTGGCCGCCGGCAGCCGCGACCTCCAGGGCGCGCTTGACGTGCTCCTGGCCGCGGACGTCGGCGAAGTCGGTGCCGCCGGCCGCCGCCGCCGCCGGCATCTGCGCCTGGCGGACGTAGGGGGCGATCGGCGCCTCGCCCCTGAAGTGGGCGATCAGGGCGCTGAACGATTCGAGGCCGTAAATCTCGACGCCGTCCACGAGCGCGGCCGCGGCGGCGTCGGCCGCCGGCACGTATACCTGGCGCAGGCCGCGCTGCCGCGCGAGGCTGACCATCGGCAGGACGCCGTGCGTCGACCGCAGCCGGCCGTCGAGCGAGAGCTCGCCGAGGAACAGCGCCTGCGACACGTCCGCGACGGCCTGCTCGGAGGCGAGAGTGATGCCTACCGCCATCGGCAGGTCGTAGCTCGGCCCCTCTTTACGGATGTCGGCGGGGGCGAGGTTCACGGTGATCCGCCGCGCCGGGAAGGGACAGCCCGAGTTGCGCACGGCGGCCCGGACGCGCTCGCGCGCCTCCTGAACCGCCGCGTCCGGCAAGCCAACGATGTTGAAAGCAGGCAGACCGGAGGCGATATCGACCTCGACTTCGATCAGCTCGCCTTCGAGGCCGACGACGGCGCCGGAGAGGACTTTCGCAAGCATGTTCGCATTATGCCACTGCTTAGCGGCGACGGCTACCTCTTGGATCTAGTGACTGCGCGGCTAGCGGGGGCTAGCGAGGATCGATCATCTGATCGACGTGCAGCCAGATGGCACGGGAGTAGCGCACGAACAGCGGCACGCTGGCCAGCGTCTGGACGGCAGCGGCGGCAAAAACGATCGCCAGGTGCGCATCGAGCAGCACGACGAGCGCCATCGCGACCGGCAGGAGGGTGAGAACGCCGAGGCCGTAGCTAACGTACATCGCCCCGAGGAAGTAGCCGGCTTCCCGCACGTAGAGGAGGCCGCAGACGGCGCAGGAGTCGTTCATCAGGCCCAGGAGGCCGGGAAGGGCGGATTTGAAGATCGCGCCCCGGCGGCAGCGCGGGCAGTAACCGGCGAGGATCGCCTTCAGCCGCGACGCATCAGCGCGCTCAGAGCCGGGTGACACCGTCGATCCCATCCGCCGGCTCCTTGCCCATGAGGCGCAGCACCGTCGGAAAGACGTCGGCGGTGCGGAAGTTGTCGGCCGCGACCGGGTGGCTGAAGATCACCGGCACGTGCATCTGGTCCGGGACGAAGGCGCCGTGGGTCGAGTGATGCTCCGGTATCTCCCAACGCGCGCGCAGGTCGTAGCCGCGCTTGGCGCTGACGACGAGATCGCCGCTGCGCTCGGCTCGGAAGAGCTGCGGCAGCTGGAGGCAGGCGTCCGGCAGGGAGGAGTCGAAGGTCAGCTTCAGTACCGCCTCCGCGTCCTGGCCCGTGAAGGCGCCGCAGCCGATCGGGTCCTCGCCGCGAAAGTCGTAGGAGCAGAGGTCACCCTCCCAGGCGACGGTCCCCTCGCCGCCGGGCGTGCGCAGCCAGACCCGACCGTCCGCCGCCGGGCCGGCGACCAGCTCGATACCCTCGACGGAGAGCAGCGCCGCCGGCACCTGACGCGCCTCGATCTCCTCCCAGGGAGTGCGCTGCCGCCAGTCCTTGCCGTTGCGAAAGTAGATCTGGGTCATGCCGTTGCCCGACACCATCTCAGCGCAGTGGGCGTCCTGCCGCCAGAGGCGCGGGTAGTAGAGACAGGGGAAGCCCATGTCGTCCATCAGCCTCGAGACGTCGACGTGGGTATCGGTCGCGGAGTGGCCGTGGTCGCTGCCGATCACCCAGAGCGTCTCCTCGTCGCGGCCGGCTGCCTTGAGGGCCGTGCGCGAGTCGGCGATCGCCCGGTCGATCGTCCGGTAGGATTCGATGACCTTCGGAGCGCGCGAGTCACGGGCGTGGGAGTGGCCGTCGACGCCGTTGAAGGCGCAGGCAATGAACTCCGGCCCCTCCTTGACGGCGCGGACGAGCGCGCGGGCGGCTACCTGATCGGCGAACTGCCACTGGTGCAGGTAGTGGCCGATCGCGTAAACGAAGGGCTTGATGTGGCGCGTCAGATCGTCGGCCGGGTCGTTGCCCTTGGTCAGCAGGTTGAGGATGTTGCGCGTGGAGCCGAAGTAGTCGAACCAGGTCGGCCGCTGCGGCAAGTCGGCGTCGAAGCTCAACGCCTCGCGGCCGCTGTAGCTCGCGAGGCCCGGGCGCGTCCAGCGGGAGCCGTCGCGGTTGCCGTAGCCAGCCCGTGACAGCCACCGATAGCCGGGGACGTTGGCCGTCCCCGGGAAGAGGCCCATGAAGTAAGGGATGTAGGCGGGGCCGGTGGTCGAAGGAAAGCAGGTGACGGCCTTCTTGACGCCGCCACCGGCCGCCGCCAGCTCAGCGAGAGCGGGCAAGTCGCCGGCCTCGATCAGCTCCTCGAGGACGGCGTGGGCAGCGCCATCGATCATGACGAAGATCAGGCGCTTGAAGGGCGGGCTCAAGGCCGACGCCTAAGAGCCGTTAGACAGCTTGGCGAGAAGGTTGGCAGCGACGGCTCGGCTAGGCGGCCGTGGGCTCGGATCGCCGTTGCAGCTTCGCCCGGAGCCTCTCTTCGAACGACGGCCAAGCGTGGTGGAGCCGGAGCGCGATGAAGAAGGCAATCAGGGCCAAGGTGCCGCCGGCAATGCCATCGATGAAGAAGTGGTTTCCGGTGACGACGGTGGCGATCAGCATGGAAGGCGGCAGCAAGACCGCGAAGAGGCGGGAAAGGGGGTGCCGGGTGGCCAGGAAGAGGCCCATCGCGATCAGCAGGTTCCAGCCGACGTGGAGGCTGGGCAGGGCCGCGAACGGGTTGATGAGCCGCGATTGATCGAGGGAGATCGGCACCGTCATGTCGAGCGTGTCGACGAAGCCGCCCAGGAAGCGCGGCGGCGCGACCGGGAAGGTGGCGTAGAGGATCAGCGCGACGGCGCCGGAGATAAAGAAAGCGTTGCGCGTTATGTAATAGATCGGCGGGTGCTTGAAGAATAGGTAGGTGCCGCAGGCGATGATCGCCGGCCAGTGGCCGTAGAAGTAGATAACGTTGAAGACGTGGATGAGAAAATCGTAGGAGATAACGGCGCTTTGGACAGAGAGCTCCTTGAAAATGCCGATACTAGTTTCGAAGCTGATGAGCGAGCGAGCGTTTGCATAGGCGTCGTCGGCGTTGGCGACGGCTCGCCCGCGGGCGAGTGAGTACGGAATGTAGGCTAAAAGGATGATCACTGGCTCTCGGAAACAGCGAGAACTCAGCAGGCTCATCAAACGGGGCAGGGCTGTCTCGGTCATGGTTCTCCAGGTGAGTGGCGCTAACCGAAAAACGCTCCTGTAGACCCTAACGTCTACGGGAGGGTCTGTCAAGGTCGGTGGTCAGCTCAGCAGCGACTTTTTCAGCGCTGTTATGAAAGTGCAGCTGCCGCGTTTAGACATTTGGAACGGCCGCCAGGCTTCATCTGGAACGGTCGAGAGTCCCGAAGCAGGGATGCGAGGCTTGTGTCAGATCCTTCTGATGGGATCTGGAGCACCGGGCGGGGGCCCGAGGCCTAGAGTCGCATCCCCTCTCCCGCTCGCAGCATGCCTTGCACCCGCCATTGGAGGCAGGCATGGCAGCGAAGCGCGACGAAATGATCGTACAGAACCTCCCCCTGGTGAGCTTTGTCGTCGGCAAGATGTCGAGCGAGTCCGGCTCCGGGCCGATCGACCGCGACGACGCCGTTGGCTACGGCGTCCAGGGCCTCATCCAGGCCGTGGACAACTACGACCCCGATAGAGGGACCTTCGCCAGCTTCGCGATCCGGCGAATCCGCGGCTCCATCCTGGACGCGGCTCGGCGTATGGACATCCTGCCTCGCTCCCTGAGAAAGAGCACGCGCGGGATCGACAGGGTCAACGGCGAGCTCGCGGCGACGCTCGGTCGCTGGCCGACCTCCGAGGAGCTCGCCCAAAGGCTCGACATGCCGGAGGAGGAGCTGCATGGCCTCCTCGGCCACGCCGGCGCCCGCCTCGTATCCTTGGAGAAAATGGTCGCGGACAGAGCCGCGAACGGCTCCTCTCCCTGGGAGGCGCCGGACCCGGACGTCAACGCCGACCCGGCGGCCACTACGAACCACAAAGCGTCGCTGCGCCTGCTCGGCAAGGCACTGGGCACGCTCTCGAGCCGCGATCAGGCTATCGTGAAGCTGCGCTACGGCCGCTCGATGCCCTTCCACGAGATCGGCCAGCGCATGCACCTCTCCGAGTCCCGCGTCTGCCAGCTCCACAAACGGATCCTTTCCAGCCTTCGCGGCCGCCTAGACAAAGAGGAGGAGATCGCCGCCTGAGCCGGCGATCAACTCAGACGCCCAGATGCCGATACTAAGGCGAGCACCGACTCTGCTGCCGACGCTCCTGAAGGTAGGAATGCCTCATCCATCTGGCGTAGGAACGATCGACGACCACAAGCGCGCCAGCCTGAGCGTGGTGGATGCTACGGTCTCGCAGCCGTCATCGGACGGGGAGTCCTCCCGCCGCACTTGGCTGCTTCGTCTCTTCTACGGCGCCCAGATGCTCCTCGCCGCGACGCTCTTCGCGGTCGAGGCGCCAAGAGTCTCGGGCGACCTCTGGGTTCTCTTCCTCCTCATCGCTTTGAACATGGCTTCCGAGCGCTGGCCGATCTCCGTCTATGGCGACACCTACATCTCCGTAGGCTTGATCTTCACGATGGCGATAATCATCACCTTCGGGGCGCCCGGGGCCGTGATCCTTGCGCCACTTGAAGCCGCGGCGGGCCGGCTCAGCCACCGCAAGCTCGACGCGAGAATTGCCACCAACGCGGCCCTATTTCTGATCGTTTATACAGTAGCGGCGATGGCCTACGGAGCTTTCGCACCGGTCGGTCCGGACGAGGTCAGTCTCGGAATGGTCGCGGGCGCCGCCTCGGCCACTGGCGTCATCTTCGCGCTCACGGCCGTGCTCCTTGCCGCCGGTCGCGCCCTTCGCGGCAACTCGCTCTCCTCGTTCTGGGAGAACCACCGTTGGCTGGTGCCGCACTTCCTCGGTCTCGGGGTGATCGGGCTCTCGCTTGCCGCCGCTTACGTGGCACTCGGTCTCGCCGGCGTCATTGCCTTCCTCACTCCCGCGGTGATGATGCGCCTGGCGATAAAGCAGTACGTCGATAAGACCGCAGACAACGTCGAGAGGCTCGAGAAGCAGAACGCCGCCCTGCAGACGGCAAACGTGGAGATCAGCCGCGTTAGCGACGAGCTGCGCCAGAGCTATGACGGCACCCTGGAGGCGCTCGTCAACGCCCTCGACGCCCGCGACCAGGAGACGAAGGGGCACTCGCTGCGAGTCTCCAGCTACATGATGGACATCGCCGGCGCGCTCGGCGTCGAGGAGGGCTCGACCGACTGGATCGACATGCAGCGCGGCTCGCTCCTCCACGATGTCGGCAAGATCGGCGTCAGCGACACGATCCTTCTCAAACCCGGCAAGCTTGACGACGACGAATGGACGCTGATGCGCCGGCACCCGGAGATCGGCTACGGGATGCTGCGCGAGGTGAAGTTCCTTCAAGGTGCCGCCGAGATCATCCTCGCCCACCACGAGCGCTGGGACGGCAACGGCTACCCCCGCGGCCTGAAGGCCGACGGCATCCCGGTCGGTGCCCGCATATTCAACGTCGTCGATACCTTCGACTCGATGACCTCGGACCGCCCCTATCGCAAGGCAAAGACGACACAAGAGGCGATGGACGAGATCCTCCGCTTCCGGGGATCGCAGTTCGACCCGATCGTCGTCGAAGCCTTCCTCGATATCTACGAGACCTGGGTCAAAGAACGTGAGCGCATGCACGCCGCAGGGAGGAATCTCAAGCTCGCCGCTTAGCGTCGGAAATGGAAGAAGCCCCTCGTTGCCGAGAGGCTTCTTCCTTGTTTTGAGGCTTTAGTCGCCCCAACCCAGACTGGTCATGTTGCTCCTCCTTGAGCTAGTGATGCCGCATTCCTTGCGGACTCGGCAACGCGATCGCTGTCCGGTTCGATACGCGCCGACTTATGTTCGTGTGAGGCGGACGGCGACGGCTCAAGATCCAGGGCCTTGCTGACGACTCCTCATTTGACAGCCAAGAGGCAGTAGCTATCATGAGGATGAAGTCTCGGCGGGGGGAGAGCGATGCAGATCGATTGGGTCAAGGCGATTGAGGACATTTTCGCCGACCAGGTGAGCTGCCCTCGCTGCAGCGTCCTCACGCCGCAGCTCGTAGCCGGCTACTCCCACGCAACCTGGGCCGCCGAGTACGCGCCGCGCTGCCAGAGCTGCGCCAACAAAGAGGACTGTGAGTCGCGCAAGCTCGTGTTCCTCTGCGAGAGCTGCGCCCGAGAGCTCCGTCTGAGAGCGAAGCCAATCGACCGCGAAGGGATGATGACGCTCCTTATGACCGACTGCCGCAAGGACCTCGACGAGTGCCTCGACTACCTGGCCGAGGACTGGCAGGAGGACCTCGACGTCGGCCCGGAGGAGGTCGCCGCCCGCATCGAGGACGTGGCGCCGGAGGTCTTCGAAGAGGAGACGGCCTGGCGATCGCGCCTCGAAGAGGAGTACCTCCAGTACCACCACTGGTTCCGCGAGCAGAACATCCGCATCGCCGACCCGGAGTGGCGCAGCCAATACGTCGAAGAGGTAATCGGGCTCGGCTACCAGACGAGCCTCGGCGACTAGACCCGCCGCAGCGCTCTGCTTCCTTGCCAGGACTGCTTCGCCGCTCCCTTCTACCGACCTTGATCGTCGCTGTCGCGGCGGCGGCCTCCGTGGCCGGCTACGCGACTGCCGGCAGTAGCGGCGCAGGGCCGGCGACCGAGCCTTCACCGGCGACTGCGGCGACGCTACGCGGTGTCGTTCAGTCCCTGAGCGGCGACAGCCTCCGCCTCCGAACCAGCACCGGCGAATCCAGCCTCAAGCTCGCGGACGCGACGGTCTTCGAGGCGGCGCGCCCGGCCGCCCTCGGCGACGTCCGTCCCGGCGACTGGCTCAACGTCGGTGCCGTGGCCCACGCCCAGACGATCTTCGCCATCGTCAGCGCGACGATCATCCCGGAGTCGATCCTCGCCGGGACGCCGCCTTGAGAAGGCGCGATGCGATGCTCTGGGCCGGCCTCGCCGTCGCCGTCGCCGCGATCGCCTTCTTTGCCGGCCAGAGCTTGCGGCCGGAAGACGAGCCCGAGCTGGCGGCGGAGCTCACGGCGCTGCCGTACACGGCGCCGGCGCCGGCCTTCGGTCGCAGCCTCGGCGGCTTCACCGGCTTCGGCGAGAAGTCGGACGCCCGGGGCCGCACCGTCCTCTCCGGCCGGGTCACGACCGTCGGCCCGGACGCGATCGGCCTCGACACGCCCGCCGGGCCCACGACCATCGGCCTGGCGGGCGAGCGCTCGCTGCGACGGCTGGAGGCCATAGACCGTGACGCGATCGGCGACGGCGCGACTGTCCTCGCCTTGATCAGCCCCAGCAGCGGCGAGGTCACGGCGCTGCTCCTCCTCGAGGAGCCGTAGCAGGCCTAGCGACTGAGGCGGAGGATGCGGCTCACGGGCAGCCGCAAGAAGTAAAGCGCGAGCGCACTGACCCCGGTCAGGAAGGCAGCAGCGGTCGCCGCGTAGGCCACGGCTACGGTGCCCCAGCGTGTCGCTCGCGCGAAAGGCGGCAGCACGCGGGTCCCGTCCTCCGTGACGTCGAGGAAGGAGAGCATCGTCTCGGAGATCTGAAGGCCGGCGAGCGTGCCCACTACGAGGCCGATCACGGCGACCAGCAGGTACTCGATGGTGATCATGCCGAAGACCTGCCCGGGCGCGAGGCCGACGGCGCGCATCACCGAGACCTCGACCGTCCGCGCCTGACCACCCATGTAGAGCGTAAAGGCAAAGCCGAGCGCGAGGATCGTGAAGGCGGCGACGAGGGCGATGAGGAGGATGCCGTTGCCGCCGGCGAGGACGATCGGGTCGGTGCGCACCTCCTCGAGAAGCGTCTCGACGTCTACGACCAGGCCGGTAGCGATGCCGTAGTCGGCGGCGAGCGCCGCGAGGACGTCGGCGCGGGCCGCGGGGTCGACGTTGAGCCAGATCTCGTTCGGCTCGGTGGGGTTACGGCTCAGGGTGAGGCCGGCAAAGAAGAAGAGGTGCTCCTGGTTGAGGACGATGAAGCCGTTGGCGGAATCGCTCAGGGTCGGGAAGAGGGCGGCCGAGCCCTGGATCGTCACCGGGACGACGACCGAGCCGAGCACGAGCTCGAACTCGTTGCCGATCGCGCCGCCGTTGCGCTCGAGGAAGCGCTCGCTGACGATCGCCGGGATCGGGATGTTGGCGTCGCTGAGGTAGATGCCACGGACGTTCCGGCTGATGCCGGTGCGGAAGCCGAACTGCGCGGCGCCGTTGCCGCGGTAGACGCCCTGGTCGATGCGCTGGGTAATGTCTCGCGCCTGGGTGCCGGTGCGGATCACGTCCCAGCGGAACTGGCCCTCGAAGTCCTCGACGACCATCTCCTCGCCGGCGAGGCTGATCGCGAGGTCGTCGAGGAGGAGGCTGCCGGTCGCGGGGTCCGACCCGCTTCCCGGCTGGGTGATGAGCAAGGCGACGATCGAGAGCGGGTAGGCGATGCCCGCTCGCGGGTCGAAAGCTGTCTCCAGCTTTCGGTAGCCGCCGCTGTAGTCGAGCGCGCCGAGCTCGTGCAGGCGATAGGTGCTCTCGGCATCTACAGTCCGCACCCAGAGGGTCGAGCTCGGTCGCTCCTGGGTCGGGTTCGCCCAGACGGAGACGGCCGTCGGCTCGCCCATGAGCACGAGGCCGCTGCCGGCGGCGCGCGAACCCTGGATCCGGTTCATCAGGGTCGCCAGGCTCTCATCGGCGAAGTCCGGCCGGAACGAGAGGAGGTCCTCCGCGGTCTCCGGATCGACGCCGAGGACCTCGAGCTCCTCACCGAAGGCGCGGATCGGGCCGAGCGAAAGCTGTAACCGCGTCGCGGCGCCGGCCGCCTCCACGCCCGGGATCGCTGCCAGCGACTCACGAATCTGCCGTGGCGACGCGTTATCGAGGTCACCGAGCGAGCTCGTCCGGAGGTCGGCGCCCGTCTGGAAGATCGCGCGCTCCTCGTGGCTGCGCTCCGTCGTCGCGCTGTAGGTCGCCGCGAAGGTGCCGACGGCCGCCGCCATGACGACGAGGAGCGCGAGCTGGGAGTAGCGGGCCGGGTTGCGGGTCAGCTGCATAAGGCTCAGGGCGACTCCCGGCCCGGCGGCGAGACGCGTCAGGCGGCTGAGCAAGCCGAGCACCAGGGGCAAGAAACGAAACAGGAGCGCCCCCGTGGCGAGGATCAGGAGCAGCGGCGAGAGGAGGAGCAGCGGGTCCGCCGACCAGCCGCCGACGCTGCGGGGGTCGAAGACGCTGCCGCGCTGGTCGAGCTGCCACAAGGCCAGCGCCGCCACGCCGGCGAGGCCCATATCCAGGTAGTAGCGCTGGAGGAGAGGCGTCTCCGGCCGGGCGGCGCCGCGCAGATATACCACCATGCCGCGGCGCGCCGCCACGAAGGCGGGCACGATAACGGCAACGACCGCGATCGCGGCGCCGCCGAGGGCGAAGAGGAACGATGCCGGCACGATCGTGAAGGGCAAGAAGCCACCGTCCGAGAGCGTCGCGAAGGTGCCGGTCTTGCCGAGCGCGGCAACCGCAGCGCTAGCCAGGAACGGCGCCGCCAGCGCGGCGGCGAGGCCGAGCGAGAGCGCTTCGGCGGCCGCCATGGCGACGATCTGGCCCACCGTCGCGCCGCGGCTGCGGAGCATCGCGATCTCCGCCGACCGCCGCTCCGCCAGCAGCGAGGCGACGAGCACGACAAAGTAGGCGGCGATGCCGACGACCTGGAAGAGGAGCAGGAGGAGCGTCACCTGGTTGAAAGAGGCGCGCCGGCTGAAGGACGCCAGCGGTCCCGCCGTCCCGAAGCTGGCCACCGCGCCGCTCTCTTCGACGCGCAGCCGCAGGGAGGTCAGCGTCTCGCGCGCCTCGTCGATATTCGCCGCGTTCAGGCCGGCGATCGAGGCGAAGCGGGTGGCGCGGAACTCGGCCGGCAGGCCGGGAAACGCCAGCGATAGCGCTCCATAGAAAGAGCCCTCGGGCACGAGGATCGGAACGACCGCGCCCTCCTCCTCGCTCAGGTGCGGCCGGCCAAAGCTGAGGCTGCCGGCGCCCCAGAAGGGGTCGTCGCCGTCGGCCTGGTCGACGAAGCCGACGACGGTCAGCGAGACCTCGACCGTGGCAAACATCTCGGGGACGCAGGCGAAGCGGGCCTGCTCGCGCGCTTCGACTGGGTCATCCGTCGGCGGCGGCCGGTTGCAGTCGTCGAAGCCGTGGCCGACGACGAGCCGGTCGCCGACGCTTGCCCGCAAGAAGGCGGCGCCTTCGCGCGTAAGCAAGGCCTCGATCCGGGCCGGGTCGTCGGTCGGCTCTGCCAGGCGCCCCTCGACGACCGTCAGGTGGCGATCGAGGCTCGACTGCGTCTGTAGCGATACGAACGTCCGCTGAGGGTCCATCGGGTCGAGCGGCAGGTCAGTGATCAGCGTCAGATCGTTGAGCCGCCCATAGCGCTCCTCGCCCTCCGCCAGCCAGGCAGCGTCTACGGCCATGATCCGGGATAGCGCCCTCATCTCCACCTTCGCTTCCGGCGCGCCGAGGGGCAGGCCGAATCGGATGGCGCTGTTACGGGTCGAGCTGCCGATCTGGTCGCGGAGGCCGACGGAGAGGGCCTCGTCGTTCATCACGCGCGTGTAGACGGGCGAGGTCGCGAGCAAGGTCGCGGCCGCGAGGATTCCGAAGGCGAGCACCGCCAGGAGGCGCCAGTCCGTCCGAAAACGGCCGCGGATCAGGGGCCAGGCGCCGCGAAAGCCCCGCACTTCAGCGCGTCAGGGAGCGCCGGGCCCACGGAGGCGACCGGCCGACCGTCAGGGTCTCGGCCCGGGCTGGAGCTTCCGCTTCGGTCACACGCGGACCATGCCGCCGGCGCCGATGCCGGCGAGCTCGCGCTCGATCGACGCCAGGAGGAGGTCGAGGTTCCAGCGCTTCGCCGACGAGATCAGCAGCCCCTCGTCGCCGCCGAGGTCGCGCGCCACGCTCTCAGCCGAGACGCCGTCCGCCGGCAGGAAGAGGTCGAGCTTGTTGAAGACGAGGATGCGGGGCTTCTCCGTGAGGCCGAGCTCCGCCAGCGTCCGCTCCACCGTCTCGAACTGCTGCTCGGCGTTCGGGTGCGTTATGTCGACGATGTGGACGAGCAGGTCGGCGTCCGCCAGCTCCTCCAGCGTCGCCCGGAAGGAGGCGATGAGCTCGGTCGGGAGCTTCTGGATGAAGCCGACTGTGTCGCTGAGCAGCGCTTCGCCGCCGGCCGGCAGCCTGATCCGGCGCGTCACCGGATCGAGGGTGGCGAAAAGCAGGTCTTCGGTCAGCACGTCGGCGCCGGAGAGCGCCCGCATCAGCGTGCTCTTGCCGGCGTTCGTGTAGCCGACGAGGGCGACGACCTGCGCCCCCTGACGCGTCCGCCGCCGCCGGTGAAGGGAGCGCTGCTGTCGCACCGTCTCCAGCTCCCGGCCCAGGCGCGTGATCCGGTTGCGGACGAGGCGGCGGTCTGTGACAATCTGGGTCTCGCCGGGGCCGCGGGTGCCGATCCGTCCTTCGAGCCGTTCGAGGTGGCTCCACTGGCCCGCCAGGCGCGGCAGCAGGTACTGCGTCTGGGCCAGCTCGACTTGCAAGCGCGCCTCTTTCGTCTGGGCACGCCGGGCGAAGATGTCGATGATCAGGGCGGCGCGGTCGAGGACTTTGACGGCGAGAGCGTTCTCGAGGTTGCGCTGCTGCGAGGGGCTGAGCTCGTCGTCGAAGAGGACCATCGTGTAGCCGCAGGCCTCGCGCTCGGCGACGATCTCGGTGAGCTTTCCCTTGCCGATGTAGAAGGCGGTGTTCGGCCGCTCGCGGCGCTGGACCGTACGTCCCACGACCTCGGCGCCGGCCGTATGGGCAAGGAGGGCAAGCTCCGTCAGCGAGTCCTCGGCGCCGAGGCCGTCCCTCGCGCCGCGACTCTCGACGGCGACGAGGAACGCCTTTTCGACCGCCGCCGCCGTCGAGTGGCCCACGGGGCGCTGCCCTTTCAGGATCGCCCTCCCGGAATCGATCTCATGGCCTGTATCTTAGCGGATTCGAGCCGCTCCTGAGACGGTCTACTTGCCGGCCGGCCGCCAATCGCGCAGGCGCCGCGCCCCCTCTTCGACGCGCTCGTCCGCGGTTGTGATCGAGAGGCGGATGAAGCCCTCGCCCTGCTCGCCGTAGATCGTCCCCGGCGAGACGACGACGCCGATGTCGTCGATCATCCGCGCCGCGAACTCGGCCGCAGTCCAGCCGTCCGGTATGCGCGCCCAGACGTAGAGGCTCGCCTTCGGCACCTCGACTCGCATGCCGGCGGCGCGCAGCGCGTCGACCAGGAGGTCGCGGCGGCGCTGGTAGATGGCGTTGTGCTCGTCGATGCAGTCCTGCGGGCCCTCGAGCGCCGTGATCGCCATCCTCTGGACGGCCTGCGTGATGCCGGAGTCGACGTTGCTCTTGATCCGGAAGAGGGCGTTGATCAGGGTCGGGTTGCCCACCGCCATGCCGATGCGCCAACCCGTCATGTTGAAGCTCTTCGATAAGGAGTGAAACTCGATGCCGACGTCGCGGGCGCCCTCGGCCTGGAGGAAGCTCACCGGCCGGTAGCCGTCGTACGCCACCTCACTGTAAGGGCCGTCGTGACAGATAGCGATGTCGTAGCGCTTGGCGAAGCGCACCGCCTCCTCGAAGAAGGCGATGTCGGCGACGGCGGCGGTCGGGTTGTTCGGGTAGTTGAGCCAGAGTACCTTCGCCCGCCGCGCCACGTCCGCCGGGATCGCCTCGAAGTCCGGCAGGAAGCCTTCCTCCTCGCGCAAGGGCATGAAGTAGGGCTCGCCGCCGGCGAACATCGTGCCGACGCTGTAGACCGGGTAGCCCGGGTCGGGCACGAGGGCGATATCGTTCGGGTCGATCAGGCAGTAAGCGACGTTGGCGATGCCTTCTTTGGAGCCGAGGAGGGGCAGCACCTCCTTGTCCGGGTCGAAGCTGAGGCCGAAGCGGCGCTCGTACCAGCCGGCGATCGCCCGGCGCAGCTCCGGCAGGCCGTCTGACTCCGGGTAGCGGTGGTTCGCCGGCTGGTCCGAGGCGGCGTGCAGCGAGTCCATGATGTGCTTCGGCGTCGGGATGTCGGGGTCGCCGATCGCGAAGGTAACGACGTCGACACCCGCCGCCCGCTTCTCAGCGATCTTGCGGGTGATCTCGACGAAGGGGTAGGGCGCAAGCTTGTCGAGACGGCGTGACAGGCGCATGCGTGTCCTTTCATTTGGCAGTTGGATTGACGTTAATCCTACCCGTACCGGGCGTCAGCGTCATCATCGGCAAGGAGGACGGGCCTTAGGCGCTCAGGCCGGCGGGCTGGTCCCACTTCAGCTCGTAGAGGCGCACGGGGTCCTCGAAGCCCTTCAGCGGACACTCCCCCATGTCGCTGAAGAGGAACCCCTTGCCGGCGACCAGCTCGCGCACCACGTTGGCGAGCATGATCTGGCCTCCCTGCGCGTGATCGGCGATGCGGGCGGCGAGGATGACGGAGGTGCCGAAGAGGTCTTCGGCCTCGGCGATCGGCTCGCCGGCGCTGAGGCCGATGCGGACGCGCAGCGGCTCCTCCGCCACCTCGTTGTGGGCGGCGAACGCCTTCTGGATCGCCATCGCGCACTCCAGGGCACGGGTCGCCGCGCCGAACGAGGCCATGAAGCCGTCGCCCATCGACTTGATCTCGGCGCCGCCGTAGGCGTCCAGCGCCTCGCGCGTGATCGCCTCGTGCTCGCGCAGGACGGCGCGGCCGCCCTCGTCGCCGAGGCGGTGCATCATCGCCGTGTGCATCTCCAGGTCGGTGAAGAGGATGACGCGCAGGCTGTTGCCCGCCGCCTCCTGACGGGCCTCCGGCGCCGGCTGGGGGCGGCTCGGGTTGAGGAACTCGAGGATCGTCTCGATCGCCGACGCGTTCGGGAAGTGGCCGATCGACGCGTCGCTCACGGCCGCGAGCCGGGCGTGAGCGATCTGGGAGGCGTAGAGTCTGGCGCTGTCCTCGCGCTGACGCGTGCCGGCCCGGTAAAGGACCAGGCTGCGGGCGCTGATCTGGCTCAGGTACTTCCCCGGGTCCGCTTCGGCGCTCGCCCGGCTCAACGCCCGCGCCGAGTCCGGCGTGTGAGTGCCGCGGAGGATCTCCTCGATGATCTGGGCCGTGGAGCCGTCCCAGCCGCCGGCGATCCGGGCCCGGATCCGGACGTAGAGATCCCAGTCCTGCTCCAGCACGCCCTCGATCGCCGCCAGCTGACGGGCGCGAACCGGGTCGCGGTCGTCCTGCGCGTGGCCCTCCCAGATGACGAGACGCCGGACGCGCTCCGGATGGAAGGCGGGATAGGCGAAGGGGACGATGCCCGAGTTCGGCAGGCGAAGAATGTCGAACTGCTCAAGCCCCAGGCGGTCGGCGACCGCATCGAGGTCGCGCGACGCAGCCTCGGCGGAGAAATCGATCGAATCTCGCTGCGACATCCCCATGCCGCGGCAGTCGTAATGGATGACGCGGGCGCCCTCGGCCAGAGCCTCGAAGGCGGCGCTGCGGCTCGGGATCTGCCATTCGAGCTGCAGGTGACTGGTCGTCAGAACCGGCGGCACGACGAGCGGCGCGCCTTCGCCCCGGGTCCAGTAAGCGATGCTGACGCCGTCGCTCGTCGGCGCGTAGCGGACGAGGGGGTTCATCGCGGCTTAGTTTACATCGATCGCGAAGACCGCGAAGTCTTGCGGGTCCCCGTCAGGCAGGCTTAATGCCAGTCACCGAAGCGGATGACGGTGCCGTGAGCCTTGCGCTCCGTGATCTTCGTCTCGATCTCGCTCGCGTCCACCGGCCGGCCGAAATTGAGGCCGCTTTCGCCGGGCGTGAAGCCCAGCTCGCGCAGCAAGGCGAGCTCGCCGCCGGCGTCGATCCCGACCTGACGCCGCAAGCGCCGGCTGCCGTTGTTCCGCAGCCAGGCGATGCTCCACTCCGTCAGCGGCCGCCGCAGCGCCTCGGCCGACGCCGGCCGCAGGGCCAGCTCCTCCACAACGCCCCAGCCGCCGGGCTCCTTCTGCAATCTCAGGAAGCCGACCGCCGCGTCCGCCGCGAGCACGACGCGGAAGAGCGAGGCGTTCTCGGTGAGGCTGGCGAGCCCGGCCGGCGAGAGACGCGGCGCGCCGCTGACCTCGGCCTCGATCGTCGCGACGGCTTCGCGGTCGGCGTCCGTCAGCTCCCTGAGCCCGAAGCCTTCGCCGCCACTATCGTCCGGCTCGGGCAGCTCCGGCACGGCGACGTAGCTCATCTCCACCCACTCCTCCCCCGCCTCCATAGCGAGCGACCAGAAGGTCGTCTCCGCCAGCGACCGGTTCGGGCGGTCGCGGAAGGAGAGCAGGACGCCGCGCGGCGCCTCCGCCTTGCTCGAAGCGGCCAGGAGCCGATTCGCCATGTCGACGAAGTGCTCCTTGAAGGCAGCCGGTTCCGGGAAGCCGTAGTGGACCTCGAGGCGGTCGCAGTAAGGGCGGCCGACCAGGGCCGCCTCGCCCTCGGCCACGATGTGCTCCGGCCGCGCCGCTTTGACGCGGTCGTACTGAGCCTCGCTGAGCGTGAAGCTCTTGACGGGACTCTTCAGGAGCCTCTGATAGGGACCCGAGTTGGCAAGCGGGTCGAGCCTTCTCAACTGAACCATCGATTCAACCTCGCAGGTATTAGTCCGGCCAATCGCCGGCGTAAACGAAGGCGGCGGGCCCGGACAGAAAGACGCTGCCGGCACCGGCCCACCGCAGCGATAGGACGCCGCCGGGCTCCTTCACCTCGACGACGTCGCCGACATCGCCGCGCAGGTGGGCCGAGACCATGATCGCGCTGGCACCTGTGCCGCAGGCCTGCGTCTCGCCGACGCCGCGCTCCCAGGTGCGCGACTCGATATGGCTTCGATCGATGACGCGGGCGACCTCGAAGTTAACCCGCGCTGGAAAGATCGCGTGATGCTCGACCAGCGGCCCAACGCTCGCGAGTGGGAACTCGGCCACCGGCGTATCGAGAAAGTGGACGGCGTGCGGATTGCCCATCGAGACGCAGTTGAGGCTGAGGGCGGCGCTGGCGACCGCTAACGGCAGGCCGAGGATCGGCGATGGCTGCTCGACGGCGACCGGGATCTCCCTGGCCTCGAGCCGCGGCGCACCCATGTCCACGGTCGCGCCGCTCACCGTCGCACCGTCCCGAATCAGCTGCAGGACGATCGGGCCAGCACCCGTTTCCACGGTCAGCTCATCGCCATCCGGCCGGGCCAGGCCCTCCTCGACGACGAACTTCGCGAAGCAGCGGACGCCGTTGCCGCTGAGCTCGGCTTCGGAGCCATCGAGGTTGAAGAGCCGCATCCTGGCGGCCGCCGTGCGCGACGGCAGCGCCACGAGGAGGCCGTCGGCGCCGGCGCCGAGGTTCCGCGCGCAGATCGCCCGCGCCAGCGCCGACCAGTCGCGATCACCGTCGGCGCCGTTGACGAGGATGAAATCGTTGCCGGCGCCGTGCATCTTGACGAATCTCAAGCAGACATACCTCGCTCGGCAGTGATCAGGTCCGCGTAGGAAGCCCGGATACCCTCGGCTCGGTCGAGGCCGAGTCTTGCGATCAACGACTCCAGACGAGCCGCCGCATCGGCCTCGGCGCTCGGGTCGGTTACCGGTACTTCGATCTCGAGGAAATCGCCGAGCCCCTCGACATTATCGAGGTGGATCCGAGTCGTGTCCAGAAGCAGCAGCTGCCGCCGCTTCCGCACCACCGCAGATACGCCGAGAGCGCGGCCCATCAGCTCTCGCAGCGCCGCCGGCTCCGCCAGCGGGACGCGGCCGTAGTCGCTGCCGCGACGGTCGCTGCTCTCGTCGCGCTCGTAGTGGATCAGCTCGGCCTCGCGGCCAGCGGTCTCGCGCAGCTTGAGGCGGCCGTTGGCGACGCCGAAATAGGTATCGGTCTGGCGCAGGTCGGCCGCGCGCTCGGCGCCGAGCGCGAGCGCTCGCGTCAGCGCCGCTTCCGGGTCGGCGAGACGCGCCTTGAACTCGAGGTTACGCACCGGGGCGGCTCCTCTAGCTCGCGTCGAGCCAGGCGCGGACGCGGTCTATGGCGGCTGGCACCGCCGCGGCGTCCGCCGCCAGCCACTCGATCCGCGGGTCGTCCTCTTTGAACCAGTTCGCCTGGCGGCGGACGAGGCGGTGGTGCGCCGTCTTCGTCCGCTCGATCGCCGTCTCGAGGCTGATCTCACCGTCGAGATAGGCGCCGACCTCACGGTAGCCCATGCCGTCGCGCACCGGCGCCGCGTCGGTCCAGCCGGCGGCGCGCAGGCCCTCGACCTCGGCAACGAGGCCGTCGCGGAACATCGCCTCGACGCGGCCGTCGAGACGGTCATAGAGGACGTCGCGCGGCGAGCGCAGGCCGAGGATGAGGATCGCGGCGTCGAGGGGCCGGCGCGTCTGGCAGGCGGCGAGCGGCAGCCCGCTGGCCTCGACGATCTCGACGGCGCGGATCAGGCGGCGGCGGTTGCGGCCGTCGAAGCGACCGGCCGCTTCCGGGTCGACCGCCGCCAGGCGTCGGCGAACGGCCTCGGGGCCATCGGTCGCGGCCAGGGCCTCGAGCTCGGCGCGCAGCGCCGGGTCGGGCGGCACCCGCGGCACCGTCCAGCCCTCGAGCAAAGCCCAGACGTACTGGCCGCTGCCGCCGGCGAGGACCGGCAGGCAGCCGCGCGCCCAGATATCGGCGAGCGCCGCCTGGGTCGCGTCCAGATAGCCGGCGAGTGTCAGCCGCTCGTCCGGGTCGGCGACGTCGATCAGGTGATGGGGCACGCCGCCACGAGCGGCGGCGACGGCCTTGGCCGTGCCGATATCGAGGCCGCGATAGAGCGTGTAGGCGTCGGCGCTGACGACCTCGCCACCGAACGCCGCCGCGATCGTGACCGCGAGGGCGCTCTTGCCCGTCGCCGTGGCGCCGACGACGGCGACGAGACGAGGACCCGCCATCAGCTCGCGGGCGGAGCCTCGCCGCCGACGAGCCGCGCGACGCTGGCGACCATCTCGACAAAGGAGTCGGCGACGAGCGAAGCGCCGCCGGCGAGGCCGCCGTCGACCTCCGGCTGAGCGACGAACTCGGCGATGTTCGCCGGCGATACGCTGCCGCCGTAGAGGACCCGCACCTGATCGGCGAGAGAGGCGCCCTGGAGGCCGGCGACCTCGCCCCGGATGAAGCCGATCGCCGCGTTGGCGTCCGCCGCCGTGGCGGCGACGCCGGTGCCGATCGCCCAGACGGGCTCGTAGGCGAGCACGGCCGCCGGCGTCAGCTCGACGTCGCGGAGGGCGCCGTGCACCTGGTGGCGGAGGACGGCCTCGGTCTCGCCGCGGCCGTGCTCCTCGCCCGTCTCGCCGACGCAGATGACCGGGAAGAGCGAGCCCGCGAGCGCCGCCTTGAGCTTGCGGTTGACGCTCTCGTCCGTCTCGCCGAAGTAGGCGCGCCGCTCCGAGTGGCCGATGAGCACGTACTCGACGAAGTCGCGCAGCATCTCGGCGCTGACGGCGCCGGTGAAGGCGCCCTTCTCCTCCCAGTACATGTCCTGGGCGCCGAGCCTCAGGCTCGACCCCTCGGCCGCCTCGAGGACGATGGGCAGTAAGGGAAAAGGCGGGCAGATGACCCTTTCGACGCCGCCGATCGCGTCGATGCCGCCGAGACGGATCGCCGCCACCAGGTCGCGCGCGGTCGCGGCGTTGGTGTTCATCTTCCAGTTGCCGGCAACGACCGGCGTGCGTGCCACGGCTAGGCCCCGAACTTCAGGAGGCGGCCGGCATTCGCCATCGCGAGCGACAGCGCCTCCTTCGCCGGGAAGCGGCCGAGGGAACCGCCGCTGCAGGCCGGCTCGTTGAACGATTCGACGCTGTCGCTGACGCTGTAAGGGGAGGAGAGGAGGAACGGCACCGGGTGCCAGCTGTGGGCGGCGAGCTGCGACGGCGTCGAGTGGTCGCCGGCGACCATCATGACCGCGGCGCCGAGGTCGCGGAGCTGCGGCACCAGCGAGTCGAACTCCTCCAGCGCCTCGACCTTCGCCTGGAAGTTGCCGTCCTCACCGGCGGCGTCCGCGTGCTTGAAGTGATAGAAGCAGAAGTCGAACTCGTCCCAGCGCTTGCGCATGGCGTCGAGCTGGCTCTGCTGGCTGCCGCCACCGGGGGCGACAGTCATGCCGACGAGCTTGGCAAGACCACGGTACATCGGGTAGACGGCGAAGGCGCCGGCCCGCATCTGGGTCGTCTCGGGCAGGGACGGGAAGTCCGGGTGCTTGGCGAAGCCACGGAGGAGAACGCCGTTCGCCACCGGCTGATCGGCGAGCTTCGCCTGCGCCTGCTCGACAAAGCTGTTGACGATATCGGCCGTCGCCTGCGCGGCCGGCGTCAGCGCCCGGACCGGCAGAGGCTTCACGCCTTCGCGCTCCGGGTCCGTCTGGCTGAGGTGGTCGTCGAGCCCCTCACCGCGGAGGATCAGGACCCAGCGATAGTCGATAACCGGCTCGATGATGAGCTCGACGCCGGGCAGCTCGATCTCCCGCAGCCGCTCGCAGAGCCCGACCATCGTCTCCGTGTCGATGCGACCGGCGCGCCGGTCGCTGATCCTGCCCTCGGCGTCCAGGGTGCAGAGGTTGCCCCGCGCCGCCACGTCGACGGGCTGGAGGTCGAAGTCGATCCCCAGCGCCTCGAGCACACCGCGGCCGACCTCGTACTTCAGCGGGTCGTAGCCGAAGAGCGCGAGATGGCCGGGGCCGCTGCCGGGCGTCACGCCGTAGCCGACCGGCAGCGTCATGCCGCAGGCGGACTTGGCCGCGAGGCGGTCGAGGTTGGGCAGCGAGGCCGTCTCCAGCTCGGTGCGGCGGGTCTCCGAGTCGGGCAGGCCGCCGAGGCCGTCGACGACGCAGAGGAGGATCTTCTTGTCGTTCGGTGTCGCAAGCGATCGCAGCAGTTCGATATCCATAGTCGGATTTTATCGCTCCAGGCCTTAGGCTCCAAGTAGGCGGCGTTTGCGGCGGCGCTCAGTCGGGCTTGTCGGCGAGCGCGGCGACGCCCGGCAGGGTACGGCCCTCGATGAACTCCAGCGAGGCGCCGCCGCCGGTCGAGACGTGAGTAAAGCGGTCGTGGAGGCCGGCCTGCTCGACGAGGGCCGCCGTCTCGCCGCCGCCGACGACCACGGTCGAGCTCAGGTCCGAGAGGGCGAGGGCGAGGGAGAGAGAGCCCTCGGCGAAGGCGGGGAACTCGGCGACGCCGAGGGTGCCGTTCCAGAAGACGGTTTGACAGTCCTCCAGGGCGTCGCGAAAGGTGTTGAGCGTATCGGGGCCGACGTCAAGCGCCCGCCAGCCGGGCTCGATCGCGCTCACCGGCACCGTCTTGTGCTCGGCGGCCGCGGCGAAGGCGTTGGCGACGACGAGGTCGGTCGGCAGGAAGACGGGGACGCCGCGCTGCTCCGCCTCGGCGAGGATAGCGCGCGCCGTATCGAGGTACTCGTCCTCGACCAGCGAGTCGCCGACAGCGGCGCCGCGCGCCTTGATGAACGTCGTCGCGATGCCGCCGCCGAGCATGAGGCAGTCGATCCGCGGCAGGAGGTTGCGGAGGATCGCGATCTTCGTGCTGATCTTGGCGCCGCCGAGAATGGCAGCGAGCGGCCGCGATGGGCTGGCAAGAAGGCGGCCGAGGGCGGCGATCTCGCTCGCCATGAGGAAGCCGGCGACGGCGGGCAGATGAGCGGCGACGCCGGCCGTGGAGGCGTGGGCGCGGTGGGCCGTCCCGAAGGCGTCGTTCACGTAGACATCGGCGAGGGCGGTCAGCTTCTTCGCGAACGCCGCCTCGTTCGCCTCCTCCTCCGGATGAAAGCGGAGGTTCTCGAGGAGGAGGACCTCGCCCGGATTCATGCCGGCGACGGCGCTCTCGACCTCAGGACCGATGCAGTCGGCCGCCGTCTTCAAGGGCCGGCCGAGGAGCTTCGCGAGACGCTCCCCGATCGGCGCCAGCCGCAGCGAGTCGACGACCTTGCCATCGGGCCGGCCGAGATGGGAGCAGAGGATCGTCTTCGCACCCTGATCGCGCAGGTAGTCGAGCGTCGGCAGAACGGCGCGGATGCGGCTGTCGTCGGCAATGCCGCCGTCGCGCTCGAACGGGACGTTGAAGTCGACGCGGACCAGCACCCGCTTGCCCGCTACATCGATGTCTTTGACCGTCTTCTTCATGGCGCAGCCACCTCTGCCAGATAGTCTAACGCCTCCACCAGCCTGGCCTTAGCGCCTATGCTCATCGGTGTCGCCTCGAGTCCTTCACGGAGCGCCAGCCGATCGGCGGCGGCGGCGAGCAGGCCGGCCGTCGTGCTCTCCGCCCCGCCTAGGAGGGCGCCGAGGGCCAGCGCGAGGGCGAGCAGAGGCGCCTGCGGGTCTGCGGCAGGCGGCCTACGGCCATCGAGCGCCACGTACAGCGCCTGGCTGAGCCGCCGGCAGGCGAGGTCGAAGAGGCCGGCGGCAGTGAGGGCTCGCGCTTCGTCCGGCTCGGATTCGGTCAAGCGCGAGAGGCTCGACTGGGCCAGCGCGAACATCGCGTCGCCGGCGTTGAGCGCGCGCGGAAACCCCCAGGCGCCCGTGAGGCCCGCGCCGTACTCGCCGTTCGCCAGGCCTTTGAAGAGCTGCGTAGTCGCCTCGAGAAGCGCCAGGCCCGCCGCAGCCGGCGCCGCCGCCTCGACTCGCCCGCCGGAGGCGTCGACGGCGAGGAGACAGAGCGCCGGCGCCGCCAGGAGGCCGTCCGGACCGCCGTCCACGCCGGCGCGCCCGATCTCCTCACGCAGGAGCTCCGCATAGCTGAAGGGCAGCGCATCGAGCTCGCGCTCGATCGCGGCCTCGATCAAGGGCCGGTAAGGAGCGAAGGGGTCGTCCCGGGTCATTCGATCTTCTCGATCCGGCGCTGGTGACGGCCGCCCTCGAACGGCGTGCTCAGGAAGGTGCGGACGATCTCCTTCGCCGTCTCGATCCCGATGACGCGCTCGCCGAGAGAGACGAGGTTGGCGTCGTTGTGCTGGCGGGCGAGACGGGCCGTGGTCGCGTCCCAGCAGAGGGCGCAGCGGATGCCGCGCACCTTGTTGGCGACGATCTGCTCGCCGTTGCCCGACCCGCCGAGGACGATGCCGCGCTCGAACTCGCCCCGCGCGACCGCCTCCGCTACCGGCCGGATGAAGTCCGGGTAATCGACGGCTTCGGCCGAGCTCGTGCCGAAATCTGTCACCTCATGGCCGAGCTCGGTCAGCAGATCGACGAGCGCGGCCTTGTAGCCGACGCCGGCGTGGTCGCTGCCGATCGCGACCCTCATCGCCGCGGAACGCTCGCCGCGGCCGCCAGCGCCGCCGTAATCTCGGCGGCGTCGACGGCGCCCGGCCGGAGGACGGAGACGATATCGCCGCTGCAGTCGACGATCGTCGAGGATCGCCCGATCGGGCAGTCGCCGCCGTCCAGCACCAGGTCTACCTCCGGCCCAAGCGCGGCATGCACGGCCGCCGCCGTGACCGGGTCGGGGCCGCCGCTGCGGTTGGCGCTCGTCGCCGTGACCGCTTCGCCGAGAGCGTCGAGCAGGGCCCGCGTCAGGGGGTGGTCGGGCGCGCGCAGGGCGACGGTATCGCCGCCGGCCAGCGCCGCCGACTCGAAGCCAGGCTGCCGCCGCACGACGATCGTCAGCGGGCCCGGCCAGAAGCGACGCGCCAGGCAACGGGCGGCCCTGTCAAAGCTGCCGATCGTCTCCGCGGCTGCGAGGTCGGCGACGAAGAGGGGGAGCGGCTTGCCGTCCTCCCTGCCCTTGATCTTATAGACGCGGTCGACCGCGGCGGCGGCGCTGGCGAGGGCGGTCAGCGCGTACAATGTGTCCGTGGGCAGCGCGATCACGCCGCCGGACCGAAGAGCCGCGATTGCGTTTGGGAGCCGAGCAGCGAGATCAGGCGCATTCATCAGCGATAGGGCCAGCTTGGCGCGAGTATAGCACGGCGCTAGCTTCAACTATCTAGTAAGAAACCTAAGCTCTTGAGCGAAACCCCGACCACGGAACGCGAGCCCCTACAGCCTCAGGACCCCGGCGAGGACAGCTGGCGAGCGGCCGCGGCGGCGCGCGCCGCCGCCCGCAGCAGCAAGCCGCGCGAGTCCATCGTCATCCTCGACTTCGGCTCCCAGTACAGCCTCCTCATCGCCCGCCGCATCCGCGAGCGCGGCGTCTACTGCGAGCTCCTGCCCCACGATGCGCCCCTGGGCCAGGTCGCCGACCTTAACCCCAAGGGCTTCATCCTCTCGGGCGGGCCGGCGAGCGTCTACGACCCGGACGCCCCCCTGGCGCCCGCCTACGTCTTCGAGTCCGAGCTGCCGGTGCTGGGCATCTGCTACGGCATGCAGCTCCTCGCCCACCAGCTCGGCGGCCGCGTGGCGCCGGGGGGGAAACGCGAGTACGGCCCGGCCGTGATCGACGTCGAGGACGCCTCCTCCCTCCTCGCCGACCTGCCCTCGACCTTCGCCGTCTGGATGAGCCACGGCGACCGCGTGACCGAGCTGCCGACCGGCTTTCGCTCCCTCGCCCGCTCCGACAACTCGCCCTACGCCGTCATCACCGACGACCGGGGCCACTTCGGCCTCCAGTTCCACCCGGAGGTCGTCCACACGCCTCAAGGCGCGGAGCTCCTCGAGAACTTCCTCGTCAACGTCTGCGGCTGTCGCGACGGCTGGACGCCCCATTCGATCGTCGAGAGCGCCGTCGAGGACATGCGCCGCCAGGTCGGCGAGGGCCGCGCGATCTGCGCCCTCTCCGGCGGCGTCGACTCTGCCGTCGCCGCCGCGATCACCGCCGCCGCCATCGGCGATCGCCTGACCTGCGTCTTCGTCAACAACGGCGTCCTTCGCAGCGGCGAGGCGGCGGAGGTCCAAGAGACCTTCCGCCGCAACCTCGGCGTGAAGCTGATCTACGTCGACGCCGGCGACCGCTTCCTCGCCGCCCTCGCCGGCGTCAGCGAGCCCGAGGAGAAGCGCCGCCGTATCGGCGAGACCTTCGTCCGCGTCTTCGAGGAGACGGCGGCGGAGTTCGGCCATATCGACTTCATGGTCCAGGGGACGACCTATCCGGACGTGATCGAGAGCGGCCAGACGGCGTCGAAGGGCGAGACGGCGCGCGTCATCAAGACCCACCACAACGTCGGCGGCCTGCCGCAGGACATGGTCCTCCGCGTCGTCGAGCCGCTGCGTTATCTCTTCAAGGACGAGGTGCGGCGCGTCGGCCTGGAGCTCGGTTTGCCGGCCGAGATCGTCGGCCGCCAGCCCTTTCCCGGCCCCGGCCTCGCGATCCGGATCATCGGCGAGGTGACGGCGGCGCGGGTCGCGACCCTCCAGGCGGCAGACGCGATCGTCATGGACGAGGTGCGTCAGGCCGGCCTCTACGACGAGCTCTGGCAGGCCTTCGCCGTGCTCACGGACACGCGCAGCGTCGGCGTCCAGGGCGACTACCGCACCTACGGCAACGTCGTCGCCCTGCGGGCCGTGACGGCGGACGATGCCATGACCGCCGACTGGGCCCGCCTGCCCTACGACGTCCTCGCCCGGATCTCGAACCGGATCGTCAACGAGGTCGAGGGTGTCAACCGCGTCGTCTACGACATCACCTCGAAGCCGCCCGGCACGATCGAGTGGGAATGAGCGGCACGCCGGACTGGCAGCCGTTCAAGGACTTCATTGTCGAGCTCGCCGAGAAGAGCGGCGCCCTCATCCGGCCCTACTTCGCGAGCCACGACCTCGACATCGAGCTCAAGGCGGACCAGTCGCCGGTCACGGTCGCCGACCGCGAGGCCGAAGCGCTCCTTCGCGAGGCGATCGGCAGGCGCTTCCCGGACCACGGCATCCTCGGCGAGGAGTACGGCCCCGACCGGCCCGACGCCGAGTTCGTCTGGGTCCTCGACCCGATCGACGGCACCCAGTCCTTCGTCGCCGGCAGCCCTCTCTTCGGGACGCTGATCGCCCTCCTCCACGCCGGCCGGCCGGTGCTCGGCGCGATCCATCAGCCCGTCCTGCGCCAGCTCTGCCTTGGCGACGGCGCCACGACGACGCTCAACGGCCGGTCCGCCCGCGTCCGTCCCTGCGCCAGCCTGGAAGCAGCTACCTTGCTGACGACGGACCTCTTCAGCCCGGCGCGCTATCAGGACGGGGCCGCCTTCGCCGCCCTGAGCCGACGGGCGGCCCTCTTCCGCACCTGGGGCGACTGCTACGGCTACCTCCTCCTGGCGACCGGCTGGGCCGACGTCATGTGCGACCCGATCATGAACCCCTGGGACATCGCCGCCCTCATCCCGGTCGTTCGCGGCGCCGGCGGCGTGATCAGCGACTGGCATGGTGGCGACCCGGTCGGCGCCGCCTCGATCGTCGCCGCCGGGTCGGCGGCGCTGCACACGGCGGCGATCGCCGCGTTGAACCCAGCCGCCGGCGGTCTATAATCGCGCCGTGAACGTCCTCCTGATCGGCGGCGGCGGCCGCGAGCACGCGATCGCCTGGAAGCTGCGCCAGTCGCCGCGCCTCGCCGACCTCCACGTCGCGCCGGGCAACGCCGGCACGGCGGCCTTGGCCAACAACCTCGACCTCGCGATCCCGAAGACCGGCTCGCCCCAGGCCGAGATCGACGCCTACTTTTCCGCGGTAACCCGGCAAGCGCGCGACCTCAAGGTCGACCTCGTCTTCGTCGCGCCCGACGACCCCCTCGCCTGGGGCCTCGTCGACCGGCTCGAGGCCGCGGGCATCGCCGCCTTCGGCCCGACCGCCGCCGCGGCCCAGATCGAAGCGAGCAAGGCCTGGGCGAAGGGGCTCATGGCCCGCCACGCCATCCCCCATACCCCGACGCTCGTCTTCAACGACGCCGACGCCGCCCGCGCCTACGTCCGCTCCCACGCCAGCCCGGTCGTCGTCAAGGCGGACGGCCTCGCCGTCGGCAAGGGCGCGATCGTTACGAGCGGCCCCGAAGAGGCCGTCGCCGCGATCGACGAGCTCGTCGCGCTCGGCGAATCCGGCCGCCGCCTGACGATCGAGGACCGGGTCAGCGCCCGCGAGGTCTCCGGCCATGCCTTCTCTGACGGCCGCACGGCGGCGCCGATACCGCTCTCCTGCGACCACAAGGCAGTGTTCGACGGCAACCAGGGCCCGAACACCGGCGGCATGGGCGTCTTTAGCCCGCCCTGGTGGGCGGCGCCGACCCTCGCCGAGGAGATTGGCGAGCGGATAATCGGGCCGCTCGTCCAGGCGATGGCGACGGAGCAGCGGCCGTTCCGCGGCATCGTTTACCCCGGCGTCTTCGTGACCGAGACGGGCCTGCAGGTCTTCGAGTGCAACGCCCGCTTCGGCGACCCCGAGGCGCAGGCGCTCCTGCCGCGCCTCAAGACCGACCTCCTCGAGATCGTTTGCGCCTGCGTCGAGGGACGCCTCGACGCGCTCGACATCCAGTGGTCGGACGACGCCTCGGTCTGCGTCGTCCTCGCCTCCGGAGGCTACCCCGGCGCTTACGAGACCGGCCTGCCGATCAGCGGCCTCGACGCCGTCGACGCCGACGTCGAGGTCTTTCATGCCGGCACGCGCCGCTCAGACGCAGGCGCGCTCCTCACGGCCGGCGGCCGCGTTCTCAGCGTCGTCGCGACGGCGCCGACGCTGGCGGCGGCGCGGGCGAAGGCCTACGCCAACGTCGAGCGCATCCGCTTCGAGGGCGTCCACTTTCGCCGCGACATCGGCCTCCAGAGCGACATCTAGAGCAACGAATTGTCATAGAAGTCTCGATGCATCCGACTTCCATCGTTACGATTCCGCAACGACGACGCCTATCTACAAGCGGAGGCAACGCGGTCTGGGTCTGCTCGAGCACCAAAGAGCCCCTTCGCGAACCAAAGAGCCCTTCGCGAAAACCTCAAGCCCTGAGCCAGAGCGGCAGCCGATTGCCGTCACGCAGTGACCGGGATAGACTGAGCCGTGATCCCGCGCTACTCCCGCCCCGAGATGGCCCGCGTCTGGTCGGACGAGAATAAATTCGCGTCCTGGCTCAAGGTAGAGGTCGCCGCCGTACAGGCCTGGGCCGACCTCGGCGCCGTCCCGAAGGCCGCGGCCGACGCTATTGCCGCGAAGGCTTCCTTCCGCCTCGAGGACGTCGACCGTTACGAGCGGGAGATGCACCACGACATGAACGCCTTCCTGCGCTCCGTCAGCGATAGTCTCGGCGAGGAGTCGCGCTGGGTCCACCTCGGCCTCACCTCCTACGACACGGAGGACCCGGCGCTGGCGCTGCGCCTGGTCGAGGCGGCCGACATCCTCGCGGCCGACCTGGAAGCGCTCGAGGCGGCGATCGCGGCCCGCGCCGTCGAGTTCAAAGACACCCTCTGCATGGGCCGCACCCACGGCATGCACGCCGAGCCGATCACCTTCGGCCTCAAGCTCCTGAACTGGCTCGACGAGGTGCGACGGGCGCAGGAGCGGCTCGCCGCGGCGCGAAAGGGCATCGGCGTCGGCAAGCTCAGCGGCCCGGTCGGCAGCCACGCGACGGTGCCGCCGGAGCTCGAGGAGCTGGTCTGCGAGCGCCTCGGCCTCGGCGTCGACGCCGTGGGCACCCAGATCGTCTCGCGCGACCGCCACGCCCACTTCATCCAGACGCTGGCCTTGATCGGCGCCTCCCTCGAGCGCTTCGCCACTGAGATCCGTCACCTGCAGCGCACCGAGGTCGGCGAGGCGGAGGAGCCGTTCAGCAGCGGCGGCGCCGTCGACCTCCACCTGCGCCCGCTCGAAGCGCCAAGCGCCGGCGGCAGCCACCAGCAGGGCTCGAGCTCGATGCCCCACAAGCGCAACCCGGAGAAGTGCGAGCGCGTCTGCGGCCTCGCCCGCGTCCTCAGGGCGGACTCCCTCGTCGCCCTCGAGAACGTCGCCCTCTGGCACGAGCGCGACATCAGCCAGTCCTCCGCCGAGCGCGTGATCATCCCGGACTCCTGCCTCGCCCTCGACTACATGCTGACGCTGTTCACGGAGATCGTCCGCGGCCTCGTCGTCTACCCGCTACGCATGCTCGAGAACCTGGAGCTCACCCACGGCGTCGTCTTCTCGCAGCGCCTCCTCCTCGCCCTCATCGAGAAGGGGATGTCGCGCCAGGACGCTTACCCGATCGTCCAGAGGGCGGCACACATCGCCCTCGCGGAGCGGCGTCTCTTCCGCGAGACGGCGGCCGCTGAGCCCGAGGTCCAGGGCCTGCTCGCGGATGCGGACCTCAGCGCGATCTTCGACTACGGCTACTTCACCCGCGAGGTAGACAAGAGCTTCGCCCGCATGGGCCTGCCTTAGCCAGGACAGAAGGATGAGACAGAAGGAGATGGACCAGGACGCCATCGGCGAGCTCCGAGCCGGCGTACATTTCGCGCTCTCGCAGCGGCCTGGTGAATTAAGGAGGCCCAATGACTAGCCCGCTCCTCGAGACGACGCTGCCGAACCGGACCCACCGTGGCAAGGTGCGCGATACCTACGACCTCGGCGACGGCCGCCTCCTGATCGTCGCCACGGACCGCATCTCCGCCTTCGACTTCATCCTGCCTACCGGCATCCCCGACAAAGGCGCCGTCCTCACCCAGATGTCCGCGTTCTGGTTCCAGCTCAGCCAGGAGGTCGTGCCCAATCACTACCTCCGCCTTGCCGACGGCTCCGACGCCGACGGCGTGCCCTTCGACCTGCCGCCGGAGCTCCGCGGTCGCAGCATGGTCGTCCGCAAGGGCCAGCGCCTCGACGTCGAGTGCATCGCCCGCGGCTACCTCGCCGGCTCCGCCTGGGCCGAGTACCAGGAGACGGGCCGCGTCTGCGGCGTCCGCATGCCGGCCGGCATGGTCGAGTCCGAGGCCTTCCCGGAGCCGCTCTTCACGCCGACGACCAAGGCAGACATCGGCCACGACACGAACATGAGCATGGCGGAGCTCAACGACCTCGTCGGCACCGAGGTCGCGAACGCGATCCGCCTGCGGACGCTCGCCGTCTACCAGTACGCCGCCCAGTACGCGGGCGAGCGTGGCATCATCATCGCCGACACGAAGCTCGAGTTCGGCATCGTCGATGGCGAGCCGATCGTCATCGACGAGCTCCTGACGCCGGACTCCTCCCGCTTCTGGCCGGCGGACCAGTACGAGCCGGGGCGCTCCCAGCCGAGCTTCGACAAGCAGTTCGTGCGCGACTGGCTCCTCGAGAGCGGCTGGGACCGCGAGCCGCCGGCGCCGGAGCTGCCGCCGGCGATCGTCGCAAAGACGACGGAGCGCTACCACGAGGCCTTTCGCCGGCTCACCGGCAGCGCGCTCGCGCGGCCGTGACCCACTGCGTGGGGGCGAAAGCCGCCGTTCGCTGCCAGGCGGCGGCGACGATCGCTCTCCGCCGCGGAAGCGAGGCCGGCGCTCGTTATTATGCCGCAGCGGGCGGCCGAGCGCGGGGTGCAGGGCGGAGCTCCGCCCTGCCGGGGGCCAGGGGGGTGTCCCCCCCATACCTTTTTACGCAGACGCGGAGCAGACCAAGGGGATGCGCAGCGCCTCGGCAGGCGTAGCGATGGCCAGCTTCCTCGCCCGCATCTACGTCTCGCTCAAGGCCACGGTCAACGACCCCCAGGGCCTGACGATCGCCGACGGCCTGCGCTCCCTTGGCTTCGCCGAGGTCGAGGGCGTGCGCGCCGGCAAGTACATCGAGGTGCGCCTCACGGCGGCGAGCGCCGACGCGGCGCGGGCGCGTGTCGACCAGATTTGCGACCGCCTCCTCGCCAACCCGGTGATCGAGAGCTACCGTTTCGAGGTCGAGGCGCTCGCCGAGGCCTAGCAATGGCCCCAGATACCCTCGACCAGGCACGCGAGCGGCTGCGCCCCTACGTCGAGCGCGCGCAGGGCTTTTCGGGCTGGATGGCGTACGTCGAGAACCGGCCACTCGGCCCCGGGCATCCGTGGGACTATCTGGGGAGAGCGCGAGAGCTCATTACTGACACCGATTCCGTACTTGACCTCGGCACCGGTGGCGGCGAGCGCTTTGGCCAACTCTGCCAAGACCATGCCGGCCGGGCCGTCGCTACAGAAGAGTGGCAGGTCAACGCGCCAGTCGCCGCGGCGCGCCTGCGGCCGCTCGGCGTCGGCGTCGTCCGGTGCCTGTCGGTCGAACCGCCGTTTGCGGCTGAGAGCTTCGACCTCGTCCTCGATAGGCACGAAGAGCTCAGTCCGGCGGAGGTTGCCCGCATCCTCCGTCCGGGAGGGACCGTCCTGACGCAGCAGGTCTTCAACCACTGGAAGGAGCTCGTCCGCTTCTTCCCGCGCATGACCGACTTTGGCGACCACTTTCATGGCTATCAAGGGGGGGTTCAGCGCCGCCGGTCTCCGGCTCCTCACGGCGCAGGCGCACGAAGTTCTCGCGGCCTACGAAGGGCTAGGCGGCTTCGTCTACATGCTGTGCAACGCGCCGTGGGAGGTGCCAGACTTCGATCCGCTAGGCGCCGACCTCGCGGCGCTCCTCGAGCTCGAACGGGAGCTCACCACGCCTGACGGGCTCGTGCTCACGGACGGCCGCTACATCATCGAAGCGCGCAAGCCTTAGACGGACACCCGCGGGATGAATCCCGCGGGTCGATCCATTAGATGCGGGTTTCAACCCGCAGGCGGTACTACTAGCCTAGCGTCTCTTTAGTGCTAGGCGTACTCCCGGCGCGGCGCGGCTCAATGCGGGTCGCGGCGCAGAGGGCGCGGCCCAGCGCCTTCATCAGCGCCTCCGCCTTGTGGTGGTCGTTGACGCCGGCGAGGACACGGGCGTGGAGGTTGAAGCGCCCCTCGTGCGCCAGCGTCTGGAGGAAGTGCTCGACGAGGTCGCAGGGCAGCTCGCCCACCTGCTCCCCGGACCAGGAAACGTCGATCACGGCGTAGCCGCGCCCCGAGAGGTCGAGCGAGGCCTGGGCGAGCACCTCGTCCAGCGGCACGACGGCGTCGCCCATGCGAACGATGCCGCGAGCGTCGCCGAGGCCGTCGAGGAGGGCGCGGCCGAGCGCGATGCCCACGTCCTCGACCGTGTGGTGGCTGTCGACCGCGAGGTCGCCCTTGCCCGTAACCGTTATGTCAAAGACGCCGTGGCGCGCCACCTGCTCGACCAGGTGGTCAAGGAAGCCGATGCCGGTCGCGACCTTCGCCTCGCCGCTGCCGTCCAGGCTCCAGGCGACCTCGATCGCCGTCTCCCGCGTCTCGCGCCGATAGGAGCCGCTGCGCCCCGAGCCCGTGTTCACGATGCTGCCCCCGCTTTCGCTTTCAGCTCCTCGACCACCTCACGCAGGGCCGAGATCAGCCTGTCCGTCTGCTCCGGCCGGCCGGCGGTGATCCGGAGGTGGTTCTGGAGCAGCGGGTTGTCGAAGTAGCGGACCATAATGCCGCGCTCCAGGAGGCGGGCGTGCACCTCCGCCGCCGGCGCGCCGTCGAGGCGGCAGAGGACGAAGTTCGCCCGCGAAGGCGTGACCTCGAAGCCGGGCAGCGCGGCGAGGAGGCCAGCCAGGCGCTCCCGCTCCGCGACCACGTCCCGCATCCTGTCCTGTAGGTAAGGCAGATCTGCCAGGCTGGCGAGCGCCGCGACTTCGGCGGCGACGTTGACGTTGTAGGGCTGCTTCACGCGCATCGCCACGGCCGCGACCGCCGGGGCGCAGACCATGTAGCCGACCCGCAGGCCGGCGAGCCCGGCCCACTTGCTCAGGGTCCTAACGACGATGAGGTTGCGCCCCTGCCGCACCAGGTCGACGTGGCTCTCGCCGGCGAACTCGGCGTAAGCCTCGTCGATGACCACCGGCGGGCCGAGGGCGAGCAGCGCCTCGAGCTCGTCGCGGCTCACCAGCGTCCCGGTCGGGTTGTTCGGCGAGACGACGAAGATCAGCCGCGCGCTCGTCGCCTCCGCGGCGATCGCGTCGAGGTCGAGGGAGTAGTCGGGCCGACGGGTTAGCTCTATCGCCTTCGCACCGAGAGTGCCGGCGAGGAAGGAGTACATGCCGAAGGTCGGCGGAAAGTTGAGGATCGACTCGCCGGGCGGCACGAAGAGGCGGATCGCCAGCTCGATAAGCTCGTCGCTGCCGGCGCCGGCGACGACCATCTCCGGGTCCACGTCCAGGTAGCGCGCCAGGGCGGTGCGGAGGTCCATCTGGGCCGGGTCGGGGTAGATGTGAAAGGAGCGCACCTGGGCCAGCGCCGCCGCCACCTTCGGCGAGGGGCCGTACTGGTCTTCGTTCGCGTCCAGCTTGAGGATGCGCTCGACCGGCAGGCCGAGGCGCTCGGCCAGCGCCGACGGCGGCACCACGGGGACGTAGGGCGGAACGTCCAGCAGGCTCGGCCGTAGCCAGTCGGCGATCGGTCGCGACGCGCTCACCGCGGCAGCCTCTCTTCGATGGCGCGAGCGTGGCCGATCAGGCCTTCGGCCCGGGCGATCGCGGCGCCGGCCGGGCCGATCTCGTAGACCGTCTCGTCGCCGATCTCCATGACGGTGCTGAGCTTGAGGAAGTCCTGGACGCTCAGCGGCGAGGCGAAGCGGGCGGCGCCACCGGTCGGCATAACGTGGCTCGGTCCGGCCGTGTAGTCGCCGATCGCCTCCGGCGAGCTCTCGCCGAGGAAGATGCCGCCGGCGTTCTTCACGCGCGCGGCGAGGCGGCGGGCGTCGCGGCTGAGGAGGCAGAGGTGCTCGGGCGCGAACTCGCTGGCGAGGTCGACGGCCTCTTCTATGCTCGCGGCGATGACGGCGCCGCCGCGGTTGTCGAATGCGGCGCGAGCGACCGCCGCCCGCGGCAGGTCGGCGAGACGAAGCTCGATCGCCGCGGCGACCTGCTCAGCGAGCGGCGCCGAGGGCGTGATCAGGATCGGCGAAGCAAGCTCGTCGTGCTCCGCCTGGGCGATCAAGTCGACGGCGCAGAGCACCGGGTCGGCCGCCTCGTCGGCGACGATCACCGTCTCGGTCGGGCCGAAGATCGAGTCGATGCCGACATCGCCGAAGACGGCGCGCTTCGCCAGCGTGACGAATATGCTGCCGGGACCGCAGATCTTGTCGACGCGCGGGACGGTCTCGGTGCCGTAGGCGAGAGCGGCGATTGCCTGGGCGCCGCTCGCCGTGAAGACGCGGTCGACGCCGGCGATCGCCGCGGCCGCGAGCTTGACGTCGGGCGGCGTGCCGTCCGGGCCGGCCGGGCTCACGAGCACCAGGCTCGAGACGCCGGCGACAGTCGCCGGGATGACGCTATGGAGGACGGAGGATGGGTAAGCGGGCGCCGTGCCCGGCGCGTAGAAGCCCACCGTCTCGATCGGCCGGACCTGGACGCCGAGGCCGCCTTCTTCGTAGGAAGTAAGCGTGCGCCGGAGCTGCCCGGCGTGGTAATCGCGGATCCGCCCGGCCGCGAGCTCGAGAGCGGCGCGCAGCTCCGGCTCGATCCGGGCCAGCGCCGCGTCGATCGCCGGCCGCGCCACTTCGAGCTCCGCCACCGAAGTACCGTCGAAGGCCTCGCCGTAGCGGCGGACGGCGGCGTCGCCCTCCGCGCGCACGTCGGCGATGATCCGCCGCACCGCCTCGGCGGCGGAGAGCTCGGCACCGAAGACGGCGGCCGTGCGCGCTCGCCCGGCCGGCCCGAGCTCGATCTCGCTCGCCGGCTGGCGGCAGAGGACCGTCCGCCGCGCCTCCTGGGCTCCATCTACGATCCGCATGAGCGATCCCTTACGTCCATTATCGTCCATCCCGGCGGGACGGGCTCAACTCTAACCGGGCCTGGCTGGACCCGCTCCCCGACGAGAGCTGACCCGTGCCTACTCGATGATCTTGTTCAGGGGGTACTCGACGATGCCGTGGGCGCCCGCCTTCTTGAGCCTAGGGACGATCTCACGGACGACGTCCTCGTCGACGATCGTCGTGACGTCGGCCCACTCCGGGTCGGAGAGCGGCGCAACCGTCGGCTTATCGAGGGCCGGCAGGATCGCGATCACGGCGTCGAGGTCGGCGCGGCGCGCGTTCATCGAGAGCCAGACCTTGCCCTCAGCCGCCAGGGCGCCGCCGAGCATCAGGGCAAGGTCTTCGACCTTCCCCCGCTTCCAGGGGTCCTCCCAGGCCTGGCGGCCGGCGATGAGGCGCGGCCGGCTCTCGATTACCGTATCGACGATGCGCAGGCCGTTCGCGCGTATCGAATTCCCCGTCACCGTCGCCTCCATGATCGCGTCGGCGAGCAGGGGCACCTTCACTTCCGTCGCACCGTAGGAGTATTCGACCAGGGCGGTCACGCCCCGCGCTTCGAGGAAGTCGCTCGTCAGCGTCACGAGCTCGGTCGCGATCCGCTTGCCCTCGAGGTCCTTGAGGTCGCGGATCGGCGAGTCGTTGAGCACGCAGAGCACCTGGCGGGTGAAAAAACCGGGCGCCTTTGAGTTCACCTCCATCACGTCGATGACTTCGGCGCGGGCCTCGCGAATCAGGTCGAGCCCGGTGAAGCCGGCATCGATGAGGCCGTCCTGGACGTAGCGCGGCTGCTCCTGAGGGCGGACCAGCATGCACTCGATCTCCGGGTCGTCCACAGTCGGATGGTAGGAACGGCTGGATATCGTCATGTTGTAGCCGGCCTTGCAGAACAGGTCGACAGTCGCCTGCTGAAGGTTGCCGGCTGGGATCGCCAGCCTCAGTCTCTTCGTCTCCATCACGTCCCCTATAAAGAAATAAGGCCTGCGACTGCAGGCTCGCGGCCAACGCCGCGCTCGCTACCAGCGGCCGTGCCGCACTCAGATAGTAACGTAGGCGAGTAGGAGCGTCCATGGCGGCAGCGGCCGGGGAGCAACTCGCCTTCGGGGGGGGGGAGAAGCCTATAATTATTATGTATGCGATTGCTCCGGCGCAGGCCTCTGCTCGCTCCCGGCCTCCTGCTCGTCGCGCTCGGCCTCCTCGCCGCCTGCTCGTCGACGAAGCCGGATGATCGCGTCCACGTCCTGACCTGGAAGGGCATCGTCAACCCGGTCATGGCGCGCTACGTCGACCGCGGCATCGACACCGCCGAGCGCTCGAACGGACGCGCCGTCATCCTCCGGATCGACACGCCCGGCGGCCTCAGCAGCTCCATGCGCGACATCATCCAGCGGATCGAGGCGGCGGAGCTGCCGGTGATCGTTTACGTCTCGCCCGCCGGCGGCCGCGCCGCCTCCGCCGGCACCTTCATCACGATGGCCGGCCACGTCGCCGCCATGGCGCCGAACACGACGATCGGCGCCGCGACGCCGATCAACGCCTCCGGCGAGGACATCGAGGGTGCCCTCGGCCGCAAGGTGATCAACGACTCCGTCGCCTACATTCGCAGCATCGCCGAGCTCCGCGGCCGCAACGCCGATTGGGCTGAGTCGGCCGTGCGCGACGCAGCCGCCGTCGGCGAGGTCGAGGCCGTCGACCTCAACGTCGTCGATTTTGTCGCGGTGAGCATCGAGGACCTCTTGATCCAGTCGGACGGGCGCCAGGTCCAGCTCGCGGGCATGCTGGCCGGCGAGACCGAGGCCGTGCGCACCGCCGGCGCCGAGACGGTCGAGAACAACACCAACCTCTTCGAGGAGGTGCTCGACTTCATCGCCACCCCCGACATCGCCTTCCTCCTCCTGAGCCTCGGCGGCCTCGCCCTGATCATCGAGATCCTGACGCCCGGCTTCGGCATCGGCGTCTTCGGCGTAATCGCCCTGATCCTCGCCTTCTTCGCCCTCGGCGCCCTGCCGACGAACGAAGCCGGTGGCGCCCTCATCATCTTCGGCCTCATCCTCATCCTGGCGGAGGTGTTCGCCTCCGGCTTCGGTATCTTCGGCATCGGCGGCATAGCCTGCCTGGTTTTCGGCGGCCTCTTTCTCACCGGCAGCAGCGAGGTCGGCTTTCAGGTCTCGCGCTGGCTCGTAATCGGCTTTGGCGTCTTTTTCGGCGGCGCCTTCCTTCTCCTCGCTCGCGCCCTCTTCAAGCTGCGCAAGATGCGCTCAGCGGGCCCCTTCGACGCCGCGACGATCGTTGGTGCGAAGGGCGTAACGCGCTCCCGCCTCGACCCTCACGGCTACGTCCAGGTCGCCGGCGAGCGCTGGGAGGCCCTGGCCGAGGACCCGCCGATCGAGGAGGAGACCGACGTCATCGTCACCGAGAGCGCCGGCGTCCACGTCGTCGTCAAGCGCGACCCGGCGTCGATCAAGCTCCTGCCGGCGGGCGAGGTGCGGCCCGGCCCCGACGCCTGATGGCCCGCCTCCACATCAGGACCTTCATCCGGGCGCGACCGGAGCAGGTGTGGGCCGTGATCAGCGACCTCAGCGGCCAGTCGCGTTGGATGGTCGACCTGCGCCGGCTCGAGATCACGAGCGCGGTCAAGAGCGGCGTCGGGACGGTGATCAGCGCCACGAGCGAGCTCTTCGGCCTGCCGCTGGTCCGCGACGTCATGGAGATCACGGCCTGGGAGCCGAACCAGCGGATCGGCATCGTCCACCGCGGCCAGTTCTCTGGCACGGCCGAGTTTCGCCTGGAGCCGGCGGCCGATGGCACCGCCTTCATCTGGATCGAGGAGTTCGCGCCGCCGCTGGGTCCGATCGGCGAGCTCGGCTTCGCTTTGCTCGTCGGGCCGCACCTGCGGCGCGTCTTCGGCCGCTCGATGGACAACGTCCGCCGGCTGGCCGAGGCCGCGGCTTAGAGCTCGATCGAATAACCGTCGAGGTCGGCTACATACGCATAGCCGACGCCGGGTTCGTGCTCGCCGCGCTCGAGGACACGGCCGCCCGCAGCTTCGACTTGGGCGACGGCGTCGTCCAGATCTGCCTTGTCTCGAAGTCGAAAGCCGAAGTGATCGAGACCACCGCCTGAGCCGACGGACTCGTTCGGTGCTGCCTGACGCAACGTAATCGTATCTGCTGCGCCCGGCGTACGGAGGAAGACCATGCCGTCTTCAACGATGCCCCGCTCCTCCATGCCAAACACGTTCTCGTAGAACGCCTTCGACGCAGCTAGGTCACGGACGGCGAAGTGGAGGTGGGTCAGGCCTTGGGTCTTTACCACGACAAGTGCTCTCGGCCTCCTAAACGCGCAGCGTCACGTCGCCGGCCTCGACGCTGACCCGCTCGCCGCCCGCCCGCTCGATGACGAGGGCGCCGTCCTCGGCGACGTCGACGGCGACGCCCTCGACCGGCGCGCCCGCACCAGAGGCGACGACGGCGCTGCCGAGCGTGACGAGCCGGTCGCGCCAGGCGGCGAACGGCGCTTTGTCGCCACCCTTCGCGGCCTCGTAGAGCGACTCGAAGTGGTTGCAGAAGAGGGCGAGGAGCTCCTCGCGCTCGACCGCGAAGCCGAGTACCTGCTTGACGCTCGTCGCGATCGCCACGATCTCCGGATAGGCCTCGACATCGAGGTTGACGTTGATGCCGACGCCGATCAGGGCGAGGCGGCGGCCTTCGTGCTCCGTCGTCTCGATCAGGGCGCCGGCGACCTTCTTGCCGTCGATCAGGACGTCGTTCGGCCACTTGAGGTCGGCGCGCAGCTCGCGCCCCGCGGCGGCGCTGATCTCCTCGACGGCGAGGGCGGCGGCCAGCGGCGCCAGGTAGGCCAGCGAGCGCAGCGCCGCCGGCTCCGGCTGCATGAGGAGCGTGAAGTAGAGGCTTACGTCCGGCGGCGAGACCCAGCTCCGGCCGGCGCGGCCGCGGCCCGCCGTCTGCGTCTCTGCCAGGACGACGGCGCCGGCGCTGAGGCGAAAGCGCTCGAACATGCGCCGGGCGTCGTCCTGAGTCGACTCGCTCACCGGCCGGTAGACGAGGCGGCGGCCGACGTAGTCGGTCTTCAGGTGCCAGGAGAAGTGGGAGCGGGAGAAGAGCGGCAGCGTCTCGAACTCCATCGAGTCCATCATGCGCCGGAACTGGTCGAAGCTCGACTCGGACAAGTCTTAACCCACCCCTCGCACCCGTCTCGCTGCAGTATAAAGCCGCCCCGGCCTTATGGCCGGGGCGGCTAGTTGGTCCGCAATGAATTGCGGAAGAGTTGCCAGGCCGAAAGCCAGCCCGGTCTGCCTATTAACTAGGCGGAATGTCCTCCCATAGTTAGTAGGCGGATGGCCTGGCCTTCAGCCGAGCAACGTTGATGGTCCATCCGCATCACCTCCTTTCCTGTCGCCGATATTAGCAGCCGCCGCTAGAAGTCGTCAACGCGGGGTTGTCCCTAACCACGGCAGCCGGCGGCGTGGGATAATAGACCCGTGCCTGGCTTCGAGATCGTCTCCGACTTCCGGCCCACGGGCGACCAGCCCGAGGCAATCGAGGCCCTCGTCGGCGGGCTCGACCGCGGCCTGACGCAGCAGACCCTGCTCGGCGTCACGGGCTCCGGCAAGACCTTCACCATGGCAAATGTCATCGAGCGCTGGCAGCGCCCCACCCTCGTCCTGGCGCCAAACCGGACGCTGGCGGCCCAGCTCTGCTCCGAGTTCAAGGAGTTCTTCCCCCACAGCGCCGTCGAGTACTTCGTCTCCTACTACGACTACTACCAGCCCGAGGCCTACATCCCCCGCACCGACACCTACATAGCCAAGGACGCCGACGTCAACGAGGAGATCGACAAGCTGCGTCACGCCTCCACCCGCGCCCTCTTCGAGCGCAAGGACGTGATCATCGTCGCCTCCGTCTCCTGCATCTACGGCCTCGGCGAGCCGGAGGAGTACCAGAGCTTCGTCCTCAGCTTCGTAAAGGGCGAGGCGATGCCCCGCTCCCGCGTCATGCGCCGCCTCGTAGACATGCAGTACGAGCGCAACGACTCCAACCTCGTGCGCGGCAAGTTCCGCCTCCGCGGCGACAGCCTCACCCTCCTGCCGGCTTACGAGGAGCTCGCCGTGCGCGTCGACTTCTTCGGCGACGAGGTCGAGCGGATCATCGAGATCGACCCCCTGACCGGCGAGCTCCTGGCCGAGCGCGACCGCCTCGACATCTACCCCGCGAAGCACTTCGTCACCTCCAAGGACAAGCTCGAGCTGGCGATCGGCGATATCGAGGCCGAACTCGAGACGCGGCTGGCAGAGCTACGAGAGGCGGGCCGCCTGCTCGAGGTCTCGCGCCTCGAGGAGCGAACCCGTTACGACATCGAGAGCCTGCGCGAGGCCGGCTACTGCTCCGGCATCGAGAACTACTCCCGCCACCTCGCCCGCCGCGGCGCCGGCTCGACGCCCTGGACGCTGCTCGACTACTTCCCGGACGACTGGCTCCTCTTCGTCGACGAGTCCCACATCGCCATCCCCCAGGTGCGCGGCATGTTCTTCGGCGACCTCTCGCGCAAGCAGACGCTCGTGGACTACGGCTTCCGCCTCCCCTCCGCCCTCGACAACCGCCCCTTGAACTTCGGCGAGTTCGAGGAGCACATCGACCGCGTGATCTACGTCTCGGCGACGCCCGGACCCTACGAGCGAGAGCACAGGCAGCAGGTCGTCGAGCAGATCATCCGCCCCACCGGCCTCATCGACCCGGTCGTCGAGGTGAAGGAGACGAAGGGCCAGATCGACGACCTCCTCGAGCAGATCCGCCTCCGCGTCGACCGGGATGAGCGCACATTAGTCACGACGCTGACAAAGAAGATGGCGGAGGACCTCGCCGACTACCTCCAGGAGATGGGCGTCCGCACCAACTACCTCCACTCCGAGATCGAAACCCTCCAGCGTGTCGAGATCCTCCGCGACCTCCGCCTCGGCGTTTACGACGTCGTCGTCGGCATCAACCTCCTGCGCGAGGGCCTCGACCTGCCCGAGGTGAGCCTCGTCGCCATCCTCGACGCCGACAAGGAGGGCTATCTGCGCTCCGGCGGCTCCCTGATCCAGACGATCGGCCGCGCCTCGCGCCACGTCGACGGCCACGTGATCATGTACGCCGACGTCGTCACCGATTCGATGCGGCTGGCGCTCGACGAGACGGAGCGCCGGCGCCGGATCCAGACCGCCTATAACGAGGCGCATGACATCTCGCCGGTCGGCATCCACAAGGCGATCAAGGACATCACCGACCACGTGCGCA
Organism: Dehalococcoidia bacterium; assembly: GCA_963664765.2. GTDB lineage: Bacteria > Chloroflexota > Dehalococcoidia > DSTF01 > WHTK01 > WHTK01. Next base: position 1,404,356 of record CAXXWO010000006.1, read on the forward strand.
AGGTGGCGGAGGAGAAGGTGGACTACAACGTCGACGGCAGCCTGCCGAAGGAGGAGCTCACGCGCCTCGTCATCGGCCTCGAGAAGCAGATGAAGGCGGCGGCGAAGGCGCTCGAGTTCGAGAAGGCGGCCCTCCTCCGCGACCAGGTGATCGACCTGCGCCGCGCCCTGATCAGCGACACGGAAGCGCTGAAGGAGCTCGCCGCCGTCGCCGGCAGGGAAGGGGCGGTGCCCTTCTCAGGCGCCTCCAACGGCGAACGAGGCGGCCGCGGCGCTGGCGCCCGGCCGGGACGGCGCGGTGGCAAGTACCGGCGTTGACCGCGCTGACTACCGCTTCTCTCGACTCGGGAGGCTTAACGTCCTTGCTGCGTGTTTTGCTAAGTTACTGAGCCCGTTGCCTGACCCATGCAATACCGTCCGGAACGGTTGTGGATGGAGGTCAACGTATGGATGACTGTCCCGCTCCAATGCCTCAAGAAGCGCCCGGGCACTGACCCAAGCCCCTCCGTATAAGTATTCCAAGTTCCCTGACCGCGTTCGACTTTGGGACAAACTGCCCGCAACTACGGGATGATCACCGTTGGTTTGTGGTCTTACAGAACGAGCCGGCGTTCGCATAAACTCTTCAATCGCCTCACCTGTCACCCTGATGATGTCGCTTACTTGGAATCCGCGCAGTTCACCACGCTCTATCGCCTTGTAGACATCCTGAGTCGTAACCTTCAAGAGGGTGGCGGTCTCCTCAAGAGTGAACACTTCTAGCATTATCCCGCCTCTTTTCGACTAACTAACTTATGGACTAAGTATAGTTAGTTAGTCCTGGTCTCGTCAAGGTACTTGCCATCGGAGAGCCCACGCCTATCTAGCAATGCCGTGGCCGCGTAAACTGTGCTTTGCTAGATCAAGGGAGAGACCGAATGTACGGAACCGTAGCGACATTGCGAGTGAAGGCCGGCAGCGAGGACGCGTTCAGCGGTCTGCCGGAGCGCTGGTGACGCGAGAACGCCCCGAAAGCAAAAGGCGCCCTCTCGACGACCCTCCTCCGCACCCACCGCGACCCACGCGAGTACATTCTCATCGCCGTCTTCGACAGCAAGGAGAACTACGAGGCAAACGCGGAGAACCCGGAGCAGGACTAGTGGTACCAGCAGCTGCGCGCTTGCCTCGAGGCCGACCCGGTATGGTCGGACGGCGAGATCGTCTTCAGCGAGCATCAGCACTAGGCGATGACAACGACCGATAGCTCCGTAACCGAGTTTCTCAGCGGCCACCGCGCCGGCATCCTCGCTACCATCAACCGCAGCGGCACGCCGCAGCAGACGCTGATCGGCTACCGCTTCGACGGCAACGACATCGCGATCAGCACGCGCGCCACCAGCCTCAAGGCGAAGAACGTCAGCAAGCGCCCCGGCGTCTCCCTGGCGATTACGGACGGCCGCAGCCAGCTCATCGTCTACGGCAAGGTAGAGATCGTCCGCGAGCTCGATACGGTCTTCGCCCTCCACCGCGGCCGCGGCCTCCTCGGCGACCGCCAGACGAGCGACGCCGAGTTCAAAGAGCTCCTCGAGAGCGAGAAGCGGGTCGTCCTCGTGCTCCGGCCCGAGAAGTTCTACCCGACGACGATGCGACGCGCCTGAACGCCCGCCCGTGATAAAGAGAAAGCCCCGGGCAAAACGCCCGGGACTTTTGCTACACGCTACGCGAGCTTCCTCCAACGATTGCGGCTGGTCCCGTCGGCTCCGCCAGAGCCCACACCCCGCCGCTTTAGCGTCACCATCACTAATTGGGCCGTCCGATCAACGGACGCGCGGCCCCTGTTGGTTAAGACAAGCGGGTCAGGAGCCTGGAGCCGAGATGGAAAGCGCCTCTAAGACGCGCAAGGAGATCACATCCCGACCACCTTTCCTCTCTTCTCTTTTCGGTCCCTTTCGGTTCCCTCCTCCACTGCTATTTTAGCACGCTATGGCAGCTAGCACGGCATTATTTTCGCAAAAATCAGTGAGTTTTCGTCGGGGTGCCTGGAGCAGGCTAGTACGGCGCCTTGAAGCCGGGCTCGTCCGCGTCCTCGTCGTCGGCGGCGAGGACCTCGCGCGAGCCGCCGACGCTACCGCCGACGACTCCGTCCTCCTCGAGCAGGTCCATGAGGCGGGCCGCCCTTGGATAGCCGATGCGCAGGCGGCGCTGGAGCATCGAGGTCGAGACGCGGCTGTGCTCCTCGGCCAGCGCCTTCGCCCGCTCGAACAGCGGGTCGCTCGCCGCTTCCTCCGTGATCGCCGCCTGCGCCTGATCGAGGAGGTGGTCGTAGACGAGGGTGGCGTTGCCCGGCTGGGCCCGCTGCTCGGCCCAGAAGGCGACGAGGCGGTCGATCTCCTGGTCCGAGACGAAGACGCCCTGCACCCGCTTCGGCTTCGAGGCGTCGGTTGGCATGTAGAGCATGTCGCCGCGGCCGAGAAGGCGCTCGGCGCCGGCCGAGTCGAGGATCGTCCGCGAGTCGACCTGTGAGGTCGTGGCGAAGGCGATGCGGGTCGGGAAGTTCGCCTTGATCAGGCCCGTGACCACGTCTACGGAGGGGCGCTGGGTCGCGACGATCAGGTGAATGCCGGTAGCGCGCGCGAGCTGGGCGAGGCGGCAGATCTGGCGCTCGACCTCGAAGGGCGCCGCCATCATCAGGTCGGCGAGCTCGTCAATGATCACGACCCAGTTGGGCAGGTGCTCCATAACCTTCGGATGGCGGTTGTAGCCTTCGAGGTTGCGGACGGCGAGCGAGGCGAAGCGCTTGTAGCGCGATTCCATCTCCTGGAGCACGGCGCCGAGCGTGCCGACGACCTTCTCGACGTCGACGACGATCGACGAGAAGGCAAGGTGGGGGATCATCCCGAAGCTCGAGAGCTCCACCCGCTTCGGGTCGATCATCACGAAACGCACCTCCTCCGGCTTCGCCTGGACGAGGATGCTGGCGATGATCGAGTTGATGCAGACGCTCTTGCCGCTCCCGGTCGCGCCGGCGATGAGCAGGTGCGGCATCTTCGCCAGGTCGGCGACCACCGGCTCACCGGACACGCTCTTGCCCAGCGGCAGCGCGATGCGCGAGCGGGCCGCGAGGCGCTGAAAGGCGGGCGTCTCGATGACGCTGCGCAGGGTCACGACCGACGCCGAGGTGTTCGGCACCTCGATGCCGACGACCGACCGGCCCGGCACCGGCGCCTCGATCCGCAGGGAGGGCGCGGCGAGCGCGAGGGCGAGGTCGTTGGCGAGGCTCGTGATCTGGTTCACGCGTACTCTGGTCCGCGAGACCTCCTCGCTGCGCATCTTGGGCTTGCCGTCCCGGTCCAGCACCGTCTTGCCGGCCTTGTCGCGCTCCTGGACCTGGCGCTGCTTGATCTCCCAGCCCGGCTCGACGTCGAACTGGGTGACGACGGGACCCTCGTGAAACTGGGCGACGCGGGCGTCGACGCCGAAGCTCGCGAGTGTCTCGACGATCAGGCTGGCGCGGAGTCCGTTATCCGGCGGCGCCGTCTCCTCCGCCGGCGCCGTGGCGAGGAGGAGGTCCATTGGCGGCAGCTTCCAGCCGGAGGTCGTGACGGGTACCGTCTCGGACCCACCGTCGTCCTCCCAGCCGATCGGCAGCTCCACCTGGCGCGGCGGATGCGGCGTCACCTCTATATAATCTGGTTCCGGCGCGACACCTTCGAGGACCTCGTCAACGGCCTCGAGCTCGGGACCGGGCTCGGTCGGGAGCCAGGGTGGCGGCGTCGCCTCCGGGCGCTCCTCGGGCGGTGCCTTGGTCGGGAAGGCGAAGTCGACCGCCGCCAGGAAGCCGCGAAAAGCCCGCTCCGGCAGGCGCCAGCGCCAGACCGTCGCCAGGGCCCCGGGGGAGCCTCGCAGGAGGTCGCGCACGCGCTGAGGCCAGAGGACGGTCGCCAGCGCCAGGCCGCTCGCCAGCCAGACGAGGACGCCGGCAACGCTGCCGACGAGCAAGCGGCCGAGGTCGCCGCCGGCGCTTACCGTCGCGAGCGAGACCGAGGCGAGGCGCAGGTCCGGCTTCAGGAGCGCGAGCAGGCCGGCGCTGATCACGGCCAAGAGAGCGGCAGCAACGACGACCCGCGGGTGTACGAGGACGAGAGCGAGGTCCCGGCGCCAGATCAGGACGCCGAGGCCGGCCAGCAGCAGGAAGAGGCTGACGACGTGAAGCCCGAGCGCCTCGATGAGGCCGGCCGGCGGCTCGAGGCTGACGAGGCTCGGGAGGGAGGCGAGGGCGGTCGCTGCGAACGCTACGAGAAGAGCGCCCGCGGTCTCGATCCGCCACAGCCGGCTCACGAAGCTGGAGAGCGGCGACGGCGCCCCGCGGCGGCGACCGACGGACCGAGGCCCGGAGCGACCGCTAAACGGCCGCGCGCGCTGCGGCTTCGCTCTGGGGCGGGCCTTGGTCGGGGTTTTTGCCATAGCTTCGTTCGCCCGGCTCGCGCCCGCCACCACGCGACCAAGCGTCGCTATTCTAGCACGCGCGGCGCCGGTCTCGTGCCCGACTACCGGCCGCGTGATACGCTACCGCGGTAGGCGCCCCCATCGTCTAGGGGACTAGGACGCCACCCTTTCAAGGTGGAGACAGGGGTTCGAATCCCCTTGGGGGCACCAGCTTTCGCTGGACCTAGTTGGCTGCCGCGCAACTCAAGCAACCTTTGGGGCACAGGCGCCAGCACGGCACACGCCGTCAGAGCTCCCCTTGGGGGCACCAGCTTCGCTGGACCTAAGCGGCTGCCGCGCGACTCAAGCAACCTTTGGGGCACAGGCGCCCGCGCGGCACACGCCGTCAGAGTTGAAGGGAGTTCCAGTTGGCTTTGAACGAGTCGACCATCCTGGGCCAGTGAGCGGGTGAAGGATCGAGGCAGTTCATCCAGGAACTGAACAGCTAAGGAGGCATCCATGACCACTCAACAGCCGATATCAGCGGCCTCCCCGTTCGAGTCGCGCTATGTCGAGGTGCACGGCTCCAAAATCCACTACGTGGAGGAGGGGTCGGGCGACCCGGTGCTCTTCCTGCACGGCCAGCCGACGTCGTCCTATCTATGGCGAAACGTCATCCCCCACATGTCTTCGGTGGCGCGGGCGATTGCAATGGACAATATTGGATTCGGCAAATCGGATAAGCCCGACATCGAATACCGATTCGTCGACCACGTGAAATACGTCGAGGGATTCATCGAGTCGTTGGGTCTACGTAACCTAACGTTGGTCATACACGACTAGGGATCAGCGCTGGGGTTTCACTATGCCATGCGAAACGAGTCCAACGTAAAGGGTATCGCCTTTATGGAGGCGCTTCTGATGCCCATCCCGAGCCTCGACTCGATGCCGCCGGATATGAAGGAGATCTTCACTGCTTTCCGCACCCCCGAGGTTGGGTGGGACATGATCGTGAACCAGAACATGTTCATCGAGCAGCTCGTGCCGGGGATGATCGTGCGCAAGCTCACTGACGCTGAGATGGACGCGATCCGCGAGCCGTTCGCGGACCCAGCGACCCGCCTGCCTCTTTGGCGGTGGCCCAACGAGTTGCCGATCGGCGGCGAGCCGGCAGACGTCCATGAGATCATAAGCAATTACGCTGCCAAGCTTCCGGGGTCAGAGCTGCCTAAGCTGTTGTTCCACGCCGACCCTGGCGCAATCATCACGCCTCCCGTGGTGGAGATGATCAAACAAAGCTACAACAATCTCAAGACGGTGGACATCGGTCCAGGCATCCACTACCTACAGGAGGACAACCCGCATTTGATCGGTGAGGAGATCGCCGCCTGGTACAAGGCATTGTGAGATTCCTGCCGCAGATCCGCATGCAGCGACCGCCCTAGGCCTTCAACAGCTCCCGCTGCCGCAGCCGCCCGCTCCAGCGACAGCCGGTATTGACGGAGCTCAGTCCTGAGTAAGAATCCTCACGATACCGCTCGTACCATCGACGAGGATGCGTGCCCCGTCCCGAATGCGATGAGTGGCGCTCTGGGCACCCACCACGGCCGGAATCCCGTATTCACGGGCGACGATGGCACAGTGAGACAGCACGCCGCCACCGTCAGTGACGATGCCAGACACCACGCTAAACAACGGCGTCCATAACGGTGCCGTTGTGCGGGTGACGAGAATGTCGCCGGGCTGAAGCCGATCTCCTTCGTCCAACGTCATGACGACGCGAGCTATGCCTTCGACGACGCCACCGCTGCCGCCCAGGCCCGTGACGGTATCGCCGGTCTCCGTCGGCTGCCGGGCCGCAGGGCCGATCACGGGCGGCGGAACCACGTTTCGCCAGTACTCCTGCTCTGACCGACGTTGAGCGACCAGCTGTTGAGCGGCCGGGAGGAGCCCAGAGGACGCTGAACGGAGCTCGCTAAACGTCAGGAAGAAGACGTCCGCCGGCTCGTCGATCAAGCCCTGCTCTCTGAGCTTCCGCCCGAAAGTGAGGATCGGAACCCTCAAGGAGGCCCGTGACATACCCGTGGCAAAGGGACGGCTCTCTCGCACAGGCAGGTAGTCCAACGCGGCCTCGAGGAGGCCCCGAAAGCGGGTGCGCTCAGCGTCCGAGGGCAGCTGGCCCTCGATCGAGGCCGTTAGCTCTTCGCGTCGTACCGCCGCTCGGCGTTGCTCATCTCTCGGGTTCTTTGCGTCCATGTAGTAGACCATGAGCTTCAAGGGCACGCGCGGATCTTCGAGCCAGGTTGCTTCCGCAATCTCGCCGAAGGCCCCGTTGCGTCTCCCGTAGGCGTCCAGCCAGTCTCGGAACCGCTCGAGCAGCTCGGGGCCACCTTCTACGAGCGCAATGGCCTCTGGGCTCGCCGAGGCCGACTGCAGCAGCTCGCGTAGCGCCGCTTTACCCTTTGCAAGCTGAGCGATCTGCCACAACGCCGCTCCCGATTGAACGCTCACGTTATCAACGCCCTGGAGAACTTCCGTAATGACGCCCTCGGTCGCATCGCCGAGATAGCTTTCGCAAAAGTCCACCAGCCGGCTTCGCGAATGCGTGACGAGGTGAAGGGCTCTGAACATGAGGTCGCTGTGACTCGCTGTCGTTTCGGCCAGCTCCTCTAGAGAGTCGATGAGCTCAGACAACGACAGATCGGCGTAGTCGCGGTCCCAAATCGCTCGCGCAGAGGATTCGATTGAAGGGCGCCAGGTCTGAAACCAGAGCTCCTTGAGCTTGGGTGCGAGTCTTTCTAGCGTTTCCTGGTATCGGGGGTTGGACGCGCCGAACGGATTACCGCGGCCGCCGCCGGAGTAGCGATAGCCGTGGGCCTGGATCGAGCCACCGGGTCGCACTTCGCCTCTGAGAGCGAGTAAGGCGCGCTCCATGCCGGCTGCCCCAGCGCCGAAACCGGCGGAGAGGGGCGTCAGGGGGAATGCGTTATGCTCCGCGTCCCATCGCCAGTTTCGTTCGGCATCTTCCGGATTGGGCCAGTCGACCGGAAACTCGACCGGCGCCCCAGTGTCCCGACGATAGGCGGTGTAGGTCTCTTGCATCTGCTCCCTCCTGGAGGGGCTGTCTTCCTTCAAGACGAATTGAGCCCGAGGCAGTGATCGTACCGCCAGTTCGCCAGCCGACCAGCAGTTTCGCGATAGCAGGACGCGCGAGCCGACTCGATCTGCCACACAGAGTACATGAGCGCCCGGACGGTTTATGTAAACCGTTACGCCTTCACTACCGGCCTCAGCCCGCGCCCGCCGACGCCCACGATCCTGGAGCGCGGCATCGGTGACGTCTGGGCGAACGACTTCCTGCCCGAGATGCAGGCCCAGGTCCACGCCGTGCAGGCCGGCGACTACGACAGGATGAGCCTCGAGGACCTCGGCGAGCTCACTGGGAAGCTGATGACGGATACCGTGCACGGCTTCGGCTTCTCGATGCTGGCAATCACCGGTTTCATGGGCCCTACCTTCGGCCTCGTGCATTTCCTCCAGGAGGAGCTGGGGCCGGAGGCGCCGCAGCTCGCCGCGACCCTCCTCCAGGGCTTCGCCAACGAGACGGGTGCTGCCGGCGCCGGCCTGAGCTCGCTGGCCGAGGCTGCTGCCGCGCGCCCCGCCGTCGCGGCGGCTCTGCGCGAGGGCCGGTACGATGCCATCGAGTCGGTTGATGGCGGTGCCGAGTTCATGGCCCTCTTGCAGGACTATCTCGACAGCTACGGCTGGCGCCTGGAGAGCTGGGGGTTGCTCCACCTACCGACCTGGGCCGAAAACCCGCGCCTGCCCCTGATGCTGATCGGTCGTTACGTGGGCAACCCCTCTCACAGCCCCAGCGCCTCGATCGAGCGGTCGGTGAAGCAGCGGGGAGACGCGGCGCGAGATGTCGAGGCTCGCCTCGGCCCAGAGAAGCTGGGCCCCTTCCATGAAATGCTCGCGGCCACCCAGTCTCACGTGGCGGTGAGCGAGGGGCGCGCCCTCTGGAAGCTCCTTACGATCGGCTCGCTGCGGATCCCCATGCTAGCACTCGGCCGCAAGCTGGCTTCGAGGGGCGCCCTTGCCGAGGCCAACGACGTCTTCTTTCTCGACTCGAAGGAGCTGCAGGAGGCAGCACAGGCGCCGACGCCCACGGTGCGGGAGCTGGCGAGCAAGCGTCGCGCCGACCTGGAGCGCTGGGAGAAGCTGACACCGCCGCCGTTCATCGGCACGCCGATGGACCCGAGCCAGCTACCGCCGGAGCTGGCGCCGCTCTTTGTCCTGTTTTTCGGCGCCGGAAAGCCTGACTTCCAAGGCGGCGAGATCAAGGGGCAGTCCGCGAGTCAGGGCAAAGTCCGCGGCCGCGCTCGGGTGATCAGCGACCTGGCAGACTCGGAGCGACTGCAGGAGGGCGACATACTGGTCTGCCAGATGACGGCGCCGCCCTGGACGCCGCTCTTCGCCATCGCCGGCGCCGTCGTTACGGACAGCGGCGGCGTGCTCTCACATTCGGCGATCTGCGCCCGCGAGTACGCGATCCCCTGCGTCGTCGCCACCCAGATCGCGACCCACGTAATCCCGGATGGCGCCATGATCGAGGTGGACGGCACGGCCGGCATCGTCCGAATCGAGGGGTAGCACGACAGTCGAGGCAGCAAGGGGAGTCGACTACCAGACGCTGCTGATCACGGTTGCGCTCGGCAGCATCGTGGCGCCGCTGAACTCGACGATGCTCGCGGTCGCCCTGCCGGAGATTCGCGACCAATTTGCGGTCGACCACGGCACCGTCACCTGGCTCGTGTCCTCCTATCTAATCGCGATGGCCGTAGCGCAGCCGGTCGGCGGCCGGATCGGCGACCAGATCGGTCGAGCGCGAACCTTCTGCATCGGTCTTTTGGCGTTTCTGGCGTTTTCCCTCGGCTGCGCCGCGGCGAATAGCTTTGCCATGCTCGTCATCATGTGCACCTGCCAGGCGATCGTCGGCGCGGCAATCATCCCGAACGGGATCGCGATGCTGCGACTCTCGGTGCCGGAGCGCCGCTTCGGCACGGCCAATGGGATCGTCGTTTCCGCCCTTGGCTTCTCGGCGGCGCTCGGACCGGTGATCGGCGCCGCGATCCTTGAGACGTCCTCGTGGCGGGCCCTGTTCCTGCTCAACCTGCCCCTGACACTTGGCGCGTTGCTGAGTCTCTTCCTGCTGCGCTATCACGACGACCAGCCCAAGCGCTCCAGCGCTCGCGTCGATTCGGTTGGCATCATCGGCCTGACCGCGCTGCTCCTGCTAGTTACCTTCGTGCTCAGCTCCTGGAGATCGAGTGAGGGGCTGGTCCTCGCCGGAGCCGCCGCGGCGCTTGTCGTCGCGACGCCGCTCTTCGTCTGGAGCCAGCGGCGAGCCGTGGCGCCGCTGGCGGAGTGGCATCTCTTCAGGGTGCGTTCCTTCCTTGCCGGCTCCGGCTACATCCTCCTCGGCAACCTGGTCATGTACACCACCCTGCTCACGATCCCCTTCTTCATCAAGGACGTACAGGGCCATGGCGCCGCCACGGCCGGCGCGCTACTCGGCTTCATGTCGGTGCTCATGGCCGCGCTGGCGTTGGTCAGCGGCCGGCTCAGCGACCGTCACGGCCGACGCGGCCTCGCCCTGGCCGGCGGCTTCGCGATGGTAGCGTCGAGCAGCCTCTTAGCGGTCGTGATCGACATTGACGTGGCGTTCTATCTGCTGGCCTTGCCGATGGTTCTGCTGGGCCTTGGCGTCGGCCTCGGCGTCGGGCCCGCGATGACGGCGGCGATCGAGTCGCCTCCGCGTGAGCTCGCCGGCGTCGCCTCAGGAACGATATCGATGATGCGCTACTTTGGCAGCATCGTCGGGGCTGCGGCGATGAGCGGCATCCTCAGCAGCGACGACGGGCCCGAGACGGCCGTGTACCGCGGCCTCTTCCTCATCCTGGTCGTCATCGGGGTTCTCGCGACCCTGGCAGCGCTGCGGCTCCACGTTTTCCTGACGCCGCCGCCGGAGCAGGCCGTCTCTGCCGGCGCCGGGGCAACCTAGCATTGCTGCCATGGCAATCGCCTGGGCGTGACCGGACGTGCCCTCTGCCACAGCCTCGGCGCCGCGATCAGGGCGCCGACGAGAGAGGGCGGGCTCCTTCAGCTTCCGCAGGTCTCGCTACGACGACTCCAGGCCCAGGGTATCGAGAGCATCTCCAGCGCACCCGGCTCGAGCCTCCGCGGGCGTTCGGCCGGACCCTAGAGCCGGGCGATGCACTTGATCTCGATCAGCAGCCCCGGCATGAACAGCGCCGCCGCCTGAACGAAGGTCTGGGTCACATCCGGGCTGCCGCCAAACGCCTCTGCTCGGGCGGCGAACAGCGGATCGAGCTGGGCCACGGCGTTGGCCACGTCGGTCACGAAGACGGTCTCGTCGACGACGTTGGCCATCGTTGCGCCGTATTTCTCCAGAACGGTCCGAACCTGGGCGCACGCCTGGCGAGTCTGAGCGATGAGATCGCCGGCCCCGACCACGTTGCCCGCGTCGTCGATGCTCACCTGCCCGGAGATATAGAGCGTGTCGCCGACCTTCACTCCCTCGGCTATGTAGTCCTTGAACGGCCCGTACCGAACCACTTCCTTGCTTATCGCCATGTGCGCTGAACCTCCATCTTGCTAGGACGGGCGTGACCGGGGATCCACCCACCCCCCACGATAGGCAGGCCCGATCCTCGTCGGCAGACCCCTGATCGCCGCGCCATGGACGAGCCGGCCCTGCCGGGTGAGACCACCTTGTACCACTCGGCGGCTTTAGGGTCACCTGCGCTCCGCTTGTCGTCTTCGGTGGCGCGACGCGGCGGTCGACTGCGCCCTGGACTTAGGAGAACCACCCGCGCTGTCACAGATAGCGTGATCCACCTCACAGCAGCCGCGGCGAGATCGGTGGATCATTCTCAGGAGGTGAGCCGTTATGCAGATCACGTTGACTGAACGGGCCGTGGCCGAGGTGCGCAAGCGGGGCGGCGTCGCCGCGATCGATTACGTGCCAGTGATCGCCTGAGGCGGCTCGCCGGAGGTGTCGGTCGACACCTACCTCAAGGGTAAGAACACATCGCGCTACCGCACGGTCTGGCAGGACGAGCTCAAGCTGCTAGTCGCGCCGACGCTGCTCTCGCAGGCGAAGTCGTTGCGGCTGGACGTCAGCGATTACGTGCTCTGGCGCTCGCTGCGGGTCGAAGCGGAGCCGCTATACGAGCACTTTCACAGCCCGGCTTGCCGTCACTAGCCGGTCGTGCCGCGGGCGGCTCAGCGCCGAGCCGGCGCCGATCATGCATTGGCAGGCAGGTTCTGAGCAGCCGACGAGGGGCTGAATGTCAGCGCGGGCCGTCCTCTGATGGCTCCGGTTCGGCAGGAAGGGCGGCAGGCTCAGGCCGCGGATGGACCGGAGCCGGCGACGGCACAGGTCCCGTTCTCGAAGACGACGTACTGCCCTTTGCCCCTCGATTTCGCCTCGTAGAGGGCGGCGTCGGCGTAGCTCAGCAAGTCCGCCGCCGAGATGTTGGCGCCGTTCGTCACGGCGATGCCGATGCTGGCCGAGATCGTCGCCTCGTGGCCGTCGAAGCGTATCGGCTCCCGCAGCTCTATGAGCGTGCGCTCCGCGACTTCTGTCGCCTTGCTCAGCTCGCCGACGTTCTCGAGCAGGATCGTGAACTCGTCGCCGCCGAAGCGGGCGACCGTATCGCCGGAGCGAATGCAGCGGCTGAAACGCTCGGCGACCTGGGCGAGAGCGCGATCGCCGGCGGCGTGGCCGGAGCGGTCGTTGATCTGCTTGAACTGGTCGAGGTCGATGAAGAGGAGGGCGATGAGCTCGCCGCGGCGGCGGGCCTGGGGCAAGGCGTGCTCCAGCCGGTCGAGAAACAGGGCGCGGTTGGCCAGTCTGGTCACGCCATCGTAAAAGGCGAGACGCCGCAAGCCCTCATCCGTATGCCGTACGTGGCCTCGGAGGAGGAGGGCGCCGCCGCCGGTGAGAAACGAAGCGGAGCAGAGCACAAGGACTGCAGCCACCTGACTGTTGTAATCCTGGCTGCTCAGGCCGAAAGAGAGGCCGGGAAGCGCCCAGAGCCAGGTAGTGACCGCCGACGCCCAGAATGCCGCCATGAGGAGGCGGCTGGCGTAGAGGAGGAACTCATCGGATGATTTGCCGTCGGCGCCGGCCGGTCGGGCTCGAATGCTCTTCTCGGACAGGTTGGCCACCTCCTCTAGGTAATGTTCGGCTCCGCGAGAGGCCTTCTTAGGGCGATTTGAGCTGCCGATTGCCAAGATCGCCACGATCGATCACGCCAAAGGCCGCTACGAGCCTGCCTGCGACCGACCGCGCTCCTGGCCTCTGCGGCAGAGCCGACGGCCCAATTCGCCGCCAAACCTTGGGGAATCTCTCTTTTCCCTTGCGCGGCCGTATCCTAGAATCTCACCGGAACGAGCTGACGATGGGAGTTTTCCTAAGACTCCGCGCAGTAGGACGGAGCTCTCATCGGCCGCCGAGGCGAGAGACGAATGACGGCAGCCAGTCCGCCGGTTGACACGCGCGACCCGATAAACGCCGCTATCCTCGCGACGTCCGAGGACCGGCTCGAGGGCTTTTACGCGGACCCGCTCGGCGAGATCGCCGCCCGGTCATGCGTCGACCTCGACGTCGTAATCGAGCGGCTGCGGGCGATGCTCGCCGCCGGCACGATCCGCCGCATCCGTCAGACCTTCCTGACCACTCGCCTCGCCGCCGGCGCCCTCGTCGCCTGGAAGCTGCCGCCCGAGCGGCTGGAGCCCGCCTTCGACTACATGTTCGAGGCCGACCCGTTCTCCGGCCACGTCGTGCTTCGCTCCACCGATAGCGCAAGCCCGGGCGCCGATTTTCGCCTCTGGACGACGCTCAAGGTCCCCCAGGGCTTCTCGATCGAGAGGCACTGTGACTACCTGGCAGCGCGGGTGGGCGCTGAAGCCTACCGCCTGATGCCGGCCCGCTGCCTCTTCGTTCTCGGCGTCGGCCACGTCCGCCGCCGCGGCATGGAGCCGGGCGCCCGGTCGGAGGCGGCGGCGGACGTGACCTGGACAAACGTCCTCGATCTCGGCGAGCGGGAGTGGCGTCTCCTCGAGGCGCTCAAGCGCGAGCTGACGCCGGCTGAGATTGGGGCGGGCCTCTGGGAGAGGCGCGCCGTCGAAGCCGGCCTGCCGCTGCCGGAGTTCCTCGCTACGGCGAGGGAGCTCGAGCGCCGCGGCCTCATGGGACGCTTCTCGACCTTCCTCGAGCACGTCAAGCCCCTGGCGGACGGCGACCGCGTCACCCGCTACAACGCTCTCTTCCACTGGGCCGTGCCCGAGGGGCGTGAGGTCGAGGCCGGCCGCGAGGTCGGCCGCCATCACATCCTCACTCACGCCTACTGGCGCGAAGCCGGCCCCGAGTTCGGCAACGTCAACGTCATGGGCGTCACGCACGGCATCGAGAAAGGCGCCGTCCTCGCCCACAAGGACGCGATCGACGCCCACCTGCGCGAGCAGGGCATAGAGGTCGGCTACACGAACGTCTTCTGGGGCGGGCGCAGCGAGATCAAGCCCTCCGAGGTCATGCCGTCCGCCTACGAGCGCTGGTGCGAGCGCGAGGCGATCGACGCCGCTGCGATGCGGGTCGAGGCCTAGCGGGGCCAGAGATGGAGTACCGGCAGATCGGCGGCACGGACCTCACCGTATCGACGGTCGGCTTCGGCGTCTGGACCGTCGGCACGACATGGTGGGGCGTCAAGGACCGCGACCTCGGCATTAGCCTGCTGAGGCGCGCCTTCGACCTCGGCGTCACCTTCTTCGACACGGCCGACACCTACAGCAGCGGCGACGCCGAGGTCATCCTCAAGGAGGCGCTCGGCGACAAGCGCGACCAGATCGTCATCGGCACCAAATTCGGCTATGACATCTACAGCCAGCCCGAGTCGGAGGGCCAGCGGGAGCGCCCCCACGACTGGTCGCCGCGCTACATGCGCCACGCCCTGGAGCAATCCCTGAGGCGCCTCGGCACGGACCGCATCGACCTCTACGAGCTCCATAACCCCCGGATCGACGCGATCGAGACCGACGACCTCTGGGAGGAGCTCGAGCGGGCGCGGGAAGAGGGGCTGATCGGCGCCATCGGCACGGCCCTCGGTCCCGCCTTCGACCTGCGCCAGGCAGACGAGGGCGTTGCGGCGATCGGCAAGCGGCGAGCGACGCCCCAGGTGATCTATAACCTCTTTGAGCAGGAGGTTGGCGCCGGCATCTTCCCGACCGCCCGCGAAGCGGCTGCATCCGTCCTGGTCCGCGTGCCCCACGCCTCCGGCCTCCTCGACGGCACCGTCCGCAGCGACGTCGAGTTCGAGCCGGGCGACCACCGCAACTGGCGCCTGACGACGAACGAGCGCCGCAAGGCCTGGCTCGAGGACGGCCTCCTCAAGCTGGAGCAGCTCGCCTTCCTCGAAGAGGGCCGCACGCTGGGCCAGGCGGCGCTCGGCTTCGTCCTCCACGAGCCCGCCGTCGCCTCCGTCATCCCCAACATCTACGACCGCGCCGGCCTCGAGGAGTTCGCGACCTACGACCGTGCCCGCCCCCTCGGCGCCGCCGAGTTCGAGCGGGTCCAGGCGCTGCACGCGCGGAACTTCGACCTGCCCGTAACCGCGACCACCTGACCGAGGAGCGAGATGAGCGAAGCGAGCCGGCCGGCGACCGCAAGAGGGCCCAGCGTCGACCTCGACCCGAGCGGTCAGGTCACCCATAAGGAGCCGGAGAGCGCCGCGCGCCAGTTCCTCAACTACGCCTTCTTCAAGGTCGACGCCGCCTTCCGGCGCCAGCCGGCGGCGGAGCGCGCCGCCGCGCTCGCCGACTTCAGCCGCCTCATCGGGACCTGGGAGGCGCGCGAGGACGTCATCCTCCGCAGCTACTCGCTCGTCGGCCTGCGCGCCGATTGCGACTTCATGCTCTGGCGCATCGCGCAGGACCTCGATCGCTTTCAGGCGATCCAGGCCGAGATCAATGCCTCGCTCCTCGGCGCCTATCTGACGCAGCCGTTCAGCTTCCTCGCCCTCCAGAAGCGCTCGCAGTACGTGAACCGCATTGACGGCGTCGGCCACGGCGCCGAGATCATGCCCGGCCAGGGCAAGTACCTCTTCGTCTACCCCTTCGTCAAGACGCGGGCTTGGTACAGGCTCTCGCCTCACGCCCGCCAGGGGATGATGGACGAGCACATCAACGCCTCCAGCCCCTTCAAGGGCGTGCGGATCAACACGAGCTACAGCTACGGCATCGACGACCAGGAGTTCGTAGTCTCCTTCGACTGCGACCAGCCGCAGGAGTTCGTCGACCTCGTCGGCCGCCTGCGCTACACGGAGGCCAGCCTCTACACGCAGCGCGACACGCCGATGTTCACCTGTGCCCGCGCCGACATCGAGACGATCCTCCGCCAGATCGGCGGCGGCGGCCCCTCTGCCTGAGGCCCCGCTCAGCCCTCCAGCGCCGGCCCGAGCAACGGCTTGCCCTCAACCGTGTTCTTGAGGTTCGAGAGGCCCTGCACCAGTACCATCTCGTAGTGGATCCTCATCCGGCCGAGGGTCAGGAGCTGGAGGAAGCCGTAGCGTGAGCCCAGCGGCTCGAGGCTCGCCGTTACCTCGCTGCCCGCGGCCGTCGCGACGATGCCGTAGGTGATGCGCGCCGCCATGCCGCCGAGGTCGACGTTGATCGCGAGCAGGCTCGGAAACCGGGACTGCTCGACCGAGAAGCTGCTCGCGTCCCCTTCGCCTAGGTCCGCCCAGAGAGCGTCCCATACAGCCGCGGGCGCTCCCTCGATCGCGAACGCCTTTTCGATCGCCATTTGATCCTCGCTTCCATCATACGGCTGATCCGCGGTGGCGGAGCGGCAACCGGCGCTGCCGACCCTACGCGCAACGCCTCGACCGCCGACGCGCATAGTTCGAACCAGGAACGGTGAGGAAGAGAGCGAGCCTGGGCAAGAGGCCAGCACTGAAAAAGCCCCAGTACAGAGCGGGCCAGCGTGTCTACTCTTTTGCGCTCAATTGCAGCAGAAGGGCCGGCAGCTCGCTAAAGTCGGCCAGGGTGGCATCGGGCTCGGGACCAGAGCCCGATGGAACACGGCCCTGGTGGTCGACCCAGACTGCCGTCACACCTGCCCCCTGTGCGCCGAGCACATCCACGTCAAGGCGGTCACCAACGAATGCAGCTTCGGATGGCAGCACGCCGGCTCGGCCGAGCGCCAGCTGAAAGATCTCTGGCGAAGGCTTTTCCGCGCCAGCTGCCTCGCTTGTAAGGAAGATGTCGAAAAACTCGTGGATGGGGAGGCTCTCGAACTTGGCTCGTTGGCGGTGCTCCAGGCCGTTCGTGATTACTCCGAGCTTGTAGACCTCGCTAACTGCGCGCAGCGCCTCGTCTGCACCTGGGAAAGTACGGGCGAGGTCGCGGCAGCCCTGGAAGAACCACAGCTCGAGGGCTTTGTTGCCAAGGACGTGTCATGGAGGCCGAGCTCCTCGATGAGGGAGCAACCCCCAGGGCCCAACCTGTCTTCGGACTCCTCAACAAGAGACGCTCAATGAAGGAGGCACTGTCCAGCTCTGGGAGCTCGCGCTTCAGCATCATCGCAATGCGCTCCGCGCGTTCGGGATGAGTCCCCGTTGTATCGAGAAGAGTGTCGTCTAGGTCGAAGAAGACAGCGCGGAGAGCCATCGACCTAAGTATCGGTCGATCGCGCCTGCTCCTCGCCTTCATCGCCAAAGAGGCGACCGCGACCGCCGCCGGGGCTCGCCCTCGCAGACAATCGGGAGGGCCGGTCACCCGACCGGGACGGTTTCGATTTATACTCCGGCTTATCGGCGCCGGGCCAGTCGGAAACGGGCAGACGGCGGCAGGACGACAGGACTAGCGCCAAGGGGAGGTCAGGAGATGCTTGGAGAGAAGCTCGGCGAGGAGCAGGGCCACGTTACGACACGGCGAGTACTGCCCGGCAGCGACTCCCGCTACGTGCGGGTCGAGATCTCGTTCGAGACCAGCGTGACGCTGCTCGGGAAGGAGGGCCAGAACATCGGCACCTATGAGGTATTCGAGCGCATCCCGGGCCAGCTCTACGGCGAAGGCCAGGGCGTCATGATGTTCGGCGACGGCAGCAGCGCGATCTGGAACGGCCACGGCGTCGGACGCGGCACCGAGGACGGCGGCATCGCCTTTGCCGCCTCCGTGACGTTCCAGACCGATGCCGCCGACCTCTCGCGGCTCAACGAGGTGCTGGCCCTCGTCGAGCACCACGCCCACGGCGACGGGCACGCGCACTCGACCCTGCACGCCTGGACCGTCGAGGGCCACTAGCCTTCGAGCGCAGGTGCACGTTCTCGATTTGGGGGAGGGCTGTCGGGCCGTTGACCTGGCAGCTGTCCTCTCCTCGCATCGTGAGCGATGAGCGCTGACGGATGAACCCTGGCGAAGCGAGCCCTTTGCGCTCTCTGTGGAACGCGCTCTTCCGCGGCCACGGCCTCTTGCTGGTCGTTGGGCTCCTGCTCTTCCAGCTTCACGCGGCTCTCGTGCCGGAGGCGCAGGGCGCCCGGCCCGAACCGAGGGACGCGGCAGCGATCGAGGAGAGCCTGCGCCGGATTAGGAGCAGGCCGACGCCGATCCCCGTCGCCTACATCGTTTGCTCCTTTGACGGCCAGCGAGCGGCGAAGTACGCGCACGACACGGCCGAGGCGGACGCGAAGGTCTACCTTGCGATACGAGGGCGATCGAGGACGGAGTGGATCGATGAGATCTACGCGCTCGCGGCCGCCGGTGGGGCCGAGATCGTCTGGGACGAGCCCTGTGATCCGGCCGTTCCTTAGCGTCGCCAGTCGCCGCTGCCCCGGCTAGCAGCGGCGCGCTAGCGGCGAAGCCAGGGGCCGCCGGCGACGAGCCGGTGCCGCCGCCTGGCCGCGAAGAGCGTCGCGGCGGGGCGGCAAATCCCGCCCCGCGCTGGTCAGTCGATGAGCTTGATCGTAAGAATCGTTGCGTCATCCAGAGAACCGCTGCCGCCAGCGAAGTCTACGCCAGCTTCGAGGATCTGCGACTTCACAGGAACAATCACCACACACGCGGGATTGCTTCCATTGCCTCCGCAGGCGGCGCTCTGGCAATGGTCCTTGATGTAGACCGTAATGAAGTGCTCGAGTGTTACATCGGCGGAGCTGCCGCTGCCTGAGACGGTAACGACGGGCATCAGCCCATAGCGAGGGCTCGCTGTGTCCACTGGCCCCCAGAAGCCGGTGACCGGGTTCAGTGAGCCGAAGACATCTTCTATGCTATCCGTATTGGTGCCGATTCTTTCGTCCATTGCGGCGCAAGTAGGCCCTTTCATGTTACCGGGCTTTGGCGTAATTGCATCGCCTTCGCCGTAGTAGCACTCGCTGCCTTCTTCGATGTTCTCCTCGTACTCGCTGGCGCCGCTGCTTCCAGGATTGCAGTCTCCATCAAGATTTGAGGACGGCCCGCCTTCATCGTAGCGGAGGGGACCAGAGTTTCCTCCAGTCCAGGAATCACTTGGGCTCGGGATCTTGACCAAACACTCAGCCTCGTCGGGATCCCCCATTGGGGCGATATACCAGAGGTCGGCGTGTTCCACGGGGGGCGTCGCCACCGGCGTATCGTGAAAGTAGCAGACGCCGTCCGGGTTCGGATTCGGGTAATAGGGTTGTTCATAATGGAAGCCAAACGGGAGCAACTCGTCGCCTCCCACCGCTTCGCCAATCTTCGCCGCGGCGCAGACGCCCACGGCCCCGTCGTTGATTCCGAAGACGCGTGCGAGGAAGGTCTCCTGAGTCCGCTCCAGACGGACGGTGATCGTGTTGGTCTCGGAGCCGCCGTCGCAGTTCGTGTCGAAAGCGATGCTCTGAACCTCGCCTGAGGCGACGTCGTTCAGACCGCCCCAGTTCAGGGCCTCCGTCGTCGCGTCAGCCGGCGTCGGCAGCTCGCGCACGCCGACCAGCGCCATCGCGTCGGCATCGTTCTGAGCGTCGCGGTTGGCGTGAGCGAAGAAGCCGCCGTCGATCGCGAGGGCGGCTAGCCCCAGGACGGCGACCATGCTAGCGGCCGCGAGGACCAGGACCTGGCCTCGCTCCGAACGGCCGAGCCCGAGAGAACGACGCACTGAGCTGAGTAATGTAATCATTCGAGCCTCATATCCGCTGAAGACGACATACTAATAGTCCCCGGTATCGAGCCGCCGCTAAGCAGGGTCATCAAGCCGGCGAGGGGCGTGACGAGGACGTAGTCGTAGGCCACGGTTACCACCGTGGACTCGGTCGAGCCACCGGGGCAGTTCACGACGGTGACGTCGCCTGTGCTCAGCAGGCCGGCCGACGTGTCCACCGCCCTCTGCTGAACCGCAGCGGTATCCGCACTAGTCGTAGCGCAGCTGACGGCAGCGACTCGCGCAGCCTCGCGGGCCGAGTTGGTTATCGTGATCCAGGCCCGGAGACCGAGGCCGAAGTCGACCACCGCAAACACGACGATGAGGAAGACAGGCAGGATCAAGGCGAACTCGACGAGGCCCTGAGCACGCTCGCCCCGTCCCCGTTTCCGGCGCGGGCTCTGCGGCGCCAGGCCGGAGCCCTCCGCCACCGCTTCCGACTCAGCTAAGGTTCCGTGCTCTGAATAGGTCATTCGCTTGGCTCCGCTCCTCGAATCGGGCTCTTCGGCCCCGTTTGCTCCACTCGACGGCAAGGCTCCGCGCGCGCCACCTCTAGGATCGCCGGCACGGACCGCGCCCTTTCATCTATCGCCATCAAATGATTAACGGCCGGCTGGGCTCAAATTCGTCGGCTTGCCGCTAATTTTTTCTGCGAGCGAAGCTAGCTCAGACTCGGCCAGCCTTAGGGTTTCCCCTCAACCTGCCGATTCATTAGGTGTGAGGCCAACCGTCGCTGCACTTCGCTCCAAGCCACCCGGGTCGGGCATCGCCCACACGGGCCCGGGTTAGGACGGCATGTTTCCTGGCGGCAAGCCAGGTCAGTCGTTGCAATCCGGACGCCCAGCCGTCCCGTTTGCTGTACGGGTCGGCGGCGCCTGATGGCTCTCTCTCCAGGCCTGGCCGTAGAGACGCTGGCGCCGGTCCGCACGGACGACGCGCTCGCAGACGAGGAGAGCCTGGTCGCGCTCGTCAAGGCGAGGGACGCCGACGCCTGGGCCAGCCTCTACGATCGTTACTACCCGCCCCTATTCCGCTACGCATACGCTCGCATCGGCAGCCGCGAGGAGGCGGAAGATGTCGCCGGCCAGGTGTTCCTCGATGCGCTCAAGAACATCGACCGCTACGAGTACCGCGGTAAGCCGGTTCTCGCCTGGCTGTATCGCATCGCCCGCAACCTCGTAATCGATCGCCTCCGCCGGCTGCGGCGCGCCACCGAGTCGGATTCCCTGACCGCCGACAGCCGCAATGAGAATTTCGAGGCGTCCACTGTCCAAAGCCTGGCTCTCAACGAGGCGGTGAATCGCCTCACGAGAGATCAGCGCGAGGTGGTCATCCTCCGCTTCTTCCTCGACCTGCCGACGCGGCAGATCGCCGCGGTCCTGGGGAAGAAGGAAGCGGCGGTCTACTCGCTGCAGGTCCGCGCCATGTCGGCTCTGCGACTCGACCTCAATCGCTGACGGGGCCCGTTGCGGCTCCGCCGGACGACCTGCCGCGATGCAGGGCCGCGATCTGGCCAAACCTCAGCTCTGAGACTAGAATTGGCACCTGCTCGGCCCCTCGGGAAGCGAGTCTTCGACGCCGAGCTGGGGGACGAAATGCCCGTGAAACGCGACGCCGCGATTCTCCACCGGCTGGCGGCAAGCACGCCGCTGGGCGGCCTCAGGCGGCGTCGTCTGCCGGCCGCCACGTATCGATAGACGGATTCGAGAGGGCGTACCGTGGCGCGCGTCATGCTCCTGATCCCGAGTGCCAGCTACCGCGCGCCCGACTTCCTCGCCGCCGCCGCCAAGCTCGACGTCGAAGTCGTGGTCGGCTCTGAAAGACGCGGCCCCCTCGAGGACCTGCAGCCGGCCGGTCAGGTGGGGCTCGACTTCGCCGACGCCGACGCCGGCGTCGACCAGATCGAGGCCTTCGCCCGGCGCTACCCGATCGACGCGATCGTCTCGGTCGACGACGCCGGCATCCGTCTCGCCGCCCGCGCCTCGCGGCGCCTCGAGCTCCCCCACAACCCGGTCGCAGCCGTGGAGGCGACGCGCGACAAGTCGCTCCTCCGCCGCCGCCTCGCCGAGGCTGGGATACCCTCACCCGCCTTTCGCCTCCTCGGGGCGGCCGACGACCCGCGCGCGGTCGCTCGGCAGGTCGATTACCCCGTCGTTCTCAAGCCGCTCTCCCTCTCCGGCAGCCGCGGCGTTATCCGCGCCGACGACGCCGACGCCTTCGTCGGCGCCTTCGCCCGCCTGGGCGCCATCCTCGCCGACCCGGCCTGCGCCGCCGAGGCCGGCGACCTCGGCGCGTCCATCCTGGTCGAAGGCTACGTCCCCGGCGCCGAGGTCTCGCTCGAAGGCTTGCTCGACGACGGCCGCCTGCGCGTCCTCGCGATCTTCGACAAGCCCGACCCCCTCGAAGGCCCCTACTTCGAGGAGACGATCTACGTCACGCCCTCCCGCCTGGCGGCGGACGACCAGCGCCGCGTCGCCGAAGCAGCGGAGCGCGCCGCCGCCGCCCTCGGCCTGCGCGACGGCCCCCTCCACGCCGAGCTCCGCCTCAACCCGGCGGGCGTCTTCCCAATCGACATCGCCGCCCGCTCGATCGGCGGCCTTTGCTCCCGCACGCTGAGCTTCGGCACCGGCATCTCGCTAGAGGAGCTGATCCTCCGCCACGCGATCGGCGGCGACGTCGAGCCTCCCGAGCGCGTAGCCGGAGCCGCCGGCGTCATGATGCTGCCGATCGCTCGCGCCGGGACGCTGCGCTCTTATAGAGGCGTCGCCGCCGCCGAGGCCCTGCCTTTAATCGAGTCCGTGACGATCACGATGCACCCCGGCAGCCGGGTCGTGCCGCTGCCGGAGGGCGGCGAGTATCTCGGCTTCGTCTTCAGCCACGGCGATACGCCCGCCGCGGTCGAGGCGGCGCTGCGCCGGGCCCAGGCCCTGCTCGCGTTCGAGATCGACTAGGCGTCGGCAGAGCCCGCCCAAGATCCGAAAACGGGCCGCGCCGGTCCTATATAGCCAGCGCCCTGTCCAGCGGAGCTAACTGCTCCGTCGTCGGCTCCGCTCAGCAGAACCAGGCTTCGGTCAGCCCCGGCACCGCCTCAAGCGGCTGCGGCGCGACGCTCGCCGGCTCGTCGACGCCGGTCAGCGCCCGCAGCGCCGCTCGCTTCACCCGGGCGAAGGTGACCGCGTAGGCCTCGCCGCCCTCGAGACCCGTGCCCGCCGCCGCGGCTTCGACAATCGTCGCCAGCTCCGCCTGAAGTGCGTCGAGGCGGCGGTCCGCGCTCTCCCATGTATGCGTCAGTCCATCCTCGTCGAACGGCCCGAGCCGCCCCTGGCCGTCGAGCACCTCGATCAGCGGCGAGCCCGGCGGCAGCAGCAGCCGCAGCGCGTACTGGACGGGCTGGACGTTGTTGACGAGGCCGTGCGACTCGACGAAGGCGATCAGCTCGAGCAAGCCCGCCGCCGTCGTCCAGGGCGTAAACGCGACCCAGGTTGGCCGCAGCGCGATCCCGGCCGCCGCCACGAGCGCGAGCGCCCGCTCGAGGTCGACGCCGCTGTGGCCCTTCTCGAGCAGGTCGAGGACCGCGTCTTCGGTCGACTCGAAGGCGGCGGTGATGAAGAGGCAACCGAGCTGGCGCAGGCGCGCCAGGACGGCGGCGTGTTCGATCAGGTGCTCGACCTTGATCGTCGCGTCGAAGGTCAGCGCCGAATGACGCTCGTGCAACGCCTCGACGATCGCCAGCGAGTGGGGCAGGGCGTTGAAGAAGTCCGGGTCGCCGAAGGTCAGGTGACGGGCGCCGGCCTCGATCAGCTGCGCCGCGTCGGCGAGCACCGTCTCCGCCTGCACGAGGCGCAAGCGGCCGCCGTAGACCGGCGTCAGCGGGCAGTGGGTGCAGGCGTGGGCGCAGCCGCGCGACGCTTCGACGTAGCCGGCGAGGCGCAGCTCGCCGTCGACCTGGAGGTGGGCGTAATCGTCGAGGTGGGGCAGGCCGCGCCGGTCGGGCACGGCGTAGCGCCGGCGCTCGAACAGCGGCTCTCGCCCGACGCCCGGCAGGGCGGCCGTGCCGTCGCCGCGCGCCAGCCCCGCCGCGAGCGCGACGAGGCCGGTCTCGTACTCGCCACCGATGACCGAGTCAGCGACGCCGGCGCCGATGAGGCGGTCGTGCAGCGGCGTCGCGTAGAGGCCGTAGAAGGCGATGTGGGCGCTGGGATTCAGCCGCCGCAGCCGTTGCGCCAGCTGGACGCCGAGGCGCGCCGCCGTGTGCATCGGCACCGAGATCGCTACGAGGTCGGCGTCGCGGAAGGCCACCGCCTCGGGCGAGGCTACGGCGAGGTCGAGGCAGTCGACCTCGATGCCCTGAGCGCGCAGCGCCGCCGCCGGCGCCGCGAGGCCGAGGGGCTGGTGCCCGAGCTCGTAGGTCGAGACGAGGAGTGTCTTCAACGCCGTCGCGGCCCGGCGCCGCTACTTCTTCGCGGGCTGATAGTAGGGGTTCGTGCCCGCGTCGTGGTCCGTGGTGTCGACGATCCGCTCGATGCCGGGCACGACGCCGACGATCGACCCTTCGATGCCCTGCTTCAGGGTCACGTCCGCCATGCCGCAGCCCTGACAGCCGCCGCCCATGAGGATGTAGGCGGTCGGCCCCTCGATCGCGATCAGGTCGACGTAGCCGCCGTGGGCGGCGATCGCCGGGTTGAGCTGCGTGTCGATGATCGCCTGGAGCTGCTTCTCGGTCTCGCCGAGCCAGAGCGGATTCGGGTTCGTGACCTCGATGCCGCTGCGGTCCGCGCCTTTGTCCTCGTAGTGGACCTTCACTTCGTCGAGGTAAGCCGCGTTGCGCCCCTCGAGGTAGATCGGCACCGGGATGCCGGCAGCGCTCACGACGACGTCGTCCGCCGCCACGTTGCCCTCTTCGACGATGCTGAGGACGTGCTGGAACTGACCCTGCGTCCGGCCGGCGACCTGCAAGCGCAGCCCGGCAACAGGCTTCGCGTTCGCCGCGATCACCTCGCCGAGCTTCTTGATCGCCTGGTTTGTGAACTTCGGCGCCTTTGGAGTCTTCGCGGCCATCTTCTCGTTAGTCCTCTTTACCTGGAGTTTCCCAAGGATCGACTTCAATTATCCTTGCTGCCAAGTCTAACCGATCTTGCGCCCGGCGTCAGGCGAGGCTAAGATCGCGGCACGGCCCGCCGTGGCGCCGCCGCCACGAATACTGCACCGGAATGGGAGGACGCGATAAACGCTGCCGTCAACGACCCGCAAGAGCTTCTCGGCCTCCGCGCCGCGCCCGTCGCCATCGCCTTCCTGGACGCGCCGCCGGCAGGCATATCCCGCTGGCAGAAAGAAGCAAAGCCCGCCGGCTGCGCTTTCTGGCAAGAAGCCCAGAGCGGCACTTCCTTCTATACGGTCGCCGCCGACCACTTCAACTGCGCCGTCGGCGCTTACACGCACGCGATCGACCTGCCGCCCGAGCGCGCCGGCGAGCTCGACGCGACGATCTCGCTCATGGCCGAGAGCGAGTACATCAAGGCCGCCGAGGTGCCGGGCATCCCCCGTCTCGGCCAGACGCCCGCCGTCGTCGCCTACGGCCCGGCCGCGGCGCCTGGCTTCGAGCCCGACGTCGTCCTCCTTACGGCCACGCCGGCTCAGGCGATGCTGATCTACGAGGCCGCCCTGCGCGCCGGTGCCGGTAACGCGCTGACCAACCTCCTGGGCCGGCCGAGCTGCGCCGTCCTCCCCTTCACGGTAGCGGGCCAGAGCGCCGCCGTCTCACTCGGCTGCGCCGGCAACCGCACCTACACGGGCCTCCACGACGATGAGCTCTACGTGGCGATCCCCGGCCCGAAGTGGCAGGACTTCAGGCTGCGTCTCGCCGAGATCGTCGGCGCCAACCAGCGCATGTCCGCGTACTACGTGGAGCACGAGGCCGCCGTCGCCGCGCCCTGAGGGCGCGGCGAGCCTAGCGACCCACTGCGGCTGCAGCAGCGACAGACGACTCCGAATACCGGTGCGAGCGTTCAACCGCACAGGGCGAGACGTAGGTCTACGGATGCTGACTAGCCGGCCGACTCGAAGGCGAGCGTCGCGTAGCGGATGTAGATGCCGCCGCGCGGCTGACCCAACGGCCCGTTCGCGGCCAGAACGGCGATCACGTGGCGGGCGCCGGGCGCGTCGTTGCGCCCGAGGCTTACCCGCTGCGAGGCGTTGAGGCCGGAGATCGCAGCGCTGCCGCGGTCGTTCTCGCCGTCCAGCCAGACCTCGCCGTAGTTATCGACGTTCGTCTCGAAGAGGACGGTCGCGCCGGCAACGGAAACGCCGTCGATCGTCTCCGGCAGCTCGACGGCGATCCGCCACCAGCCGAACGTAAAGCCCTTCGAGATCGACTCGCGGATGTTCTCACAGACCGTCCAGCCGGAGTCGTCGTACTCCGCCAGGCGGACCGGGCTCGCCTCCAGCTCCGCGGCCAGGCCCTGGTTCGGCTCGCCGGGAACCAGGCCCGGCGCCCGGCGCCAGACGCCCTTCACCTTCGCTCGGTCAGATTCCTCGTTAAGGTCCAGCGCGATCCTCGGCATGCTCGTTCCTTTCCAATCTCGGCCTCGCTCCCGGCTTCGAGGCACAGCATAGCGGCAACCGCATCTGCCGGTTCGCTCGCCTCTCCCACGCACCGACGCATCCGCACCATAGGCCCCGTCTGGGTCGGCCGTGCCCGGGCGGGCACTTGCGTCCTCGCGGGAGGGGGCTAGAATCGTCGCGACGGCAGAACCCAGCCAGCCGTTCCAAATATTCGCTGAGCATGGGAGAAACCGAAGTGACTTCTGGATCATCCAAGGAGCAGGCGCCGGGGACAGAGACGCCGGACCTGGCTGCGCTGCTCGGTCGCAACCGCAGCTTTGTTGAGCACTTCGAGTCGGGAGACCTCAGCATTCGGCCCCGCCTGGCAACGATCCTCCTGACTTGCGTCGACGCCCGCGTCGATTCTGCGCACTTCTTGAGGCTCGAAATCGGCGATGCCGTCGTCATACGCAACGCCGGCGGCCGGATCACCCCCGCGGTGATGGCAGATCTCGCGGTCTTGGGCGTTTTGGCCGCCAACATGCCGGGGCCGAGCGCGATGCGGCCGGAGCTGGTCGTGATCCACCACAACGACTGCGGCATGTCTCGTCTCGCCAACCCGGCCATCCAGGAACAAGTGGCAAGAAGGCTCGGCCTCACGGTCGACGAAGCAGCGGCCATGGCGATCACCGACCCCAGCGAGTCTGTGCAAGACGATATCGAGCGACTCCGCCAGAATCCCGGCACCCCGGACCAGCTGGTCGTCTCCGGCTTCGTCTACGATGTAAGCAGCGGCACGATCAGCCAGGTAGTGCC
This sequence comes from Dehalococcoidia bacterium, assembly GCA_963664765.2. Taxonomy (GTDB): domain Bacteria; phylum Chloroflexota; class Dehalococcoidia; order DSTF01; family WHTK01; genus WHTK01. The sequence continues at coordinate 1,431,353 of CAXXWO010000006.1, forward strand.
GCCGGCCCCACTCCGAGCCGCCTCTTAAACCCGAGGCTCAGCTGATGAAACGCAGCACGTATAAAGCGTACCGCGCGAGGGCTAACCCGAGCTCTTCCCGTTTGGTGGCCGACCCCGATGTTGTTGCGAGCGGGATGACTTACGTTCAGAGGAGAGGACGACCATGACATCGATAGCAACGCCAAGCCTTCGCTCCGGCGACATCGCTTTCGAGGCGGACGACGGCTGGGCAAAGATCCCAACCGAGTACGAGTTCCCGGAGGCGGGCGGCGTCGCCGTCGACGAGAGCGACAGCGTCTACATCTTCAACCGCGGGCCCCACCCGGTCGTCGTCCTCGACAAGGACGGCGACTTCTTGCGCTCCTTTGGCGAGGGAACCTTCACGGACCGGGCCCACGGCATCCACATCAGCCCGGACGGCTTCTGCTACCTGGTCGAGGACTCGCAGCACGCGATCTATAAGTTCGACACGCAGGGCAAGCTCATCTGGACACTCGGCGACGTCGGCAAGCCGGCGCCGAAGTGGAGCGGCCAGCCCTTCAACCGGCCGACTCATATGGCGGTCTCGCCGAAGAGCGGCGACATCTTCGTCACGGACGGCTACGGCAACTCGCGTGTTCATCGCTACTCGCCCGACGGCCGCCTGCTGCTCTCCTGGGGCGAGGTCGGCTCCGATCCGGGCCAGTTCCTGAACCCGCACAACGTCGTCGTCGACGAGGACGAGTACGTCTACATAGCCGACCGCGAGAACAATCGCATGCAGGTCTTCGACGGCCGGGGGCGGCTCGAGGCCGTCTGGCACGACATATACAAGGCGGACGGCCTCTGCCGCGACCGCGACGGCCTCTTCTACGTCGGTGAGCTCGTCGGCATGCACGACACGAACGACCTCGGCCACCGGATCACCGTCCTGAGCAAGCTCGGCCGGCGGCTGGCGCGCCTCGGCTCGACCGTCCAGGGCGACGGGCCGGGCGAGTTCAACGCGATCCACGGCTGCGCCGCCGACTCCGCCGGCAACCTCCTCATCGCCGAGGTCTCGTACACGATGCGGGGCCGACGCGAGGAGCCACCGCGAATTTACAAGGGCTTCCGCCGCCTGAAGCGCGTCGCCGCCGACTAGAGACGACGCCGCCCCGATCGACCTCGCGGCCGGGCCGCAGCATGGAGCCGACCCGGCGCTAGGGCAGCTCCCTGATCGTCACCGCGCAGATCGATATGCCCGGCCCGCAAACGATGAGGATGCCGGCCTCCGAGAGATCGAGCTGATTCGGCACGCAGCCCTGGCAGGAGTCTTGGCGTTCGCCCTCGATGCAGCCGGCCGCGCCGCAGACCTCGAGCGGCATGCCGCAGGGCCAGTCGTAATGGTCGGGCCCGACGGCGATGATCGCCGGGTCATTGGAGTGATAGAAGCCGCCGCAGCCCAGTGGCAGCCCCTCGAACCCAACGCCGTAGTGCGTGACGGTCCCGTTGAGTAGCTCTGGCGAAGGGTCCTCGCCCGCTGTCGGCGTCGGTGTCGGCGTAGGCGCCGGCTGCGTAGGCGTGGCTGCGGCGGCACTGACGTCGCTGTCGGCGCGACGGGCGTCGGCGTGGCGGTCGGCGGAACCGTTGTCGGCGTAGCCGTCGGCGGGACGAGCGTCGGCGTGGCGGTCGGCGTCGATGTCGCTGTCGGCGCGACCGGCGTTGCGGTAGGCACGACCGGCGTTGCGGTTGGCAGCACCGGTGTCGGCATCGATGTCGGCGGGACGGGCGGCGCGGTCGGCAGCAGCCCCGGCGTTGGCGTGGCGGCCGCTAGGGCCGACGCCGGTGGGATCGCGCCTGCGAGGGCCGGCCCACCCCGGTCGAGAGCCTCAGGCTCGCCCGCGCTACTCGCCCGCATGCTCGGCTCGAGGAGAGGCTCCTCGGCGATGAGGCTGAGTCCCGCGGTTCGAGGCGAGCCCTGAGTGGCGGCGTCGGACCGGGTCGCATCCCCCGGCGCTTCGACGCGGCCGCCGCCGCCGGCCTGCACCGCGGCCAGCGCCAGGCCGGCCAGCATCAGGCCGAGGAGCCCGCGTCTAAGCCAACTCAGGCTTCAACCTCTCGTGCGTTTTCGACGCTGATGTCAGGTGGGCTCTGCATAATTGTCTTGAGATCGAGGGCGGCGCCATCTCGGCCTCTGCCTCTTTAAGTATCGACTGATTAAAGCTCGACACGCTTGTACGTCTTCGTGCGGCACTTATGTCGACCACGAACCGAGCTGTCAATCAAGGAGGGCGGCGCGCCGCCGGCGAGCGGCGGCGGACTGGCAGACGCGGCCTAGAACCGGGTTATCACGCCTCGCCCCAAAGAAGCGGCCTCCAGGTCGCTGTAAGCGTCGTTGATCTGGGCCAGCGAGTACTGCTTCCCCACCAGGCTATCGAGGTCGATCTTGCCCGACCGATAGAGGTCAACCATCGTCAGCATATCGACCGCGGGACGCGCCGAGCCGTAGTAGGTCCCCTTGAGGACCTTCTCCTGGCGCGCGAGGTCCATGGCATCGATCGACGCCGTTTCCCCGACCGGCGCAAGGCCGGCGACGACGACCGTGCCACCCTTGCGCACCGCCTTGTACGCCTGACGAATCGTCTCGGCCGAGCCGAAGGCTTCGAAGGCGTTGTCGACGCCCCGGCCGCTGGTTAGCGCCTGGATCGCCGCCACCGGTTCTTCCGAGCCCGCGTTGACGAAATGGGTGGCGCCGAACTTCCGCGAGAATCCGAGGCGTCCCTCGTCCAGGTCGACGGCGATGATCATCCCGGCGCTCTTTAGCGCCGCGCCCTGGAGGACGTTGAGGCCGACGCCGCCACAGCCGAAGACCGCTACGCTGCTGCCCGGCTTGACGTCCGCCGCGAAGATCGCCGCGCCCACGCCGGTGGTCGTGCAGCAGCCGATGAACGCGGCCTGGGGCCAACCCAGGTCGTCCGGAACTGGCACGCAAGCTGCCTCGGGCACCACGGCCTGCTCGGCGAAGCAGGCGACCTTGCCCATGTGAGAGATGCGCGTGTCGCCTTTGTGCAGCCTCGATGTGCCGTCGAGCATCATCGGCCCGGTTGCCGCGTGGTCGTCGCAGAGGTTGCTTCGACCACCGAGGCAGAATGAGCAACGGCCGCAGGCGGAGACGAAGGAGAGAACGACGTGGTCGCCGGGCTTCACGGAGGTGACCTGCGGCCCGACCGCCTCAACGACGCCGGCGCCTTCGTGACCGAGGACGGCCGGCAGCGGGATCAGCGCCTCGCCTTTCATGAAGTGGAGGTCGCTGCGGCAGATGCCGGCGGCCGCGACCCGGACCAGCACCTCGCGCTCCTTCGGTGGGTCGAGCTCCACCTCCTCGACGACCAGCGGCTGGCCGATCTCGTAGAGGACTGCTGCTTTCATGTCGGGCCTCCTCCGATCTCGACGACGACTAGGGGTCGCCACTCTCTCGAGATCGAGATCCATTCGCTGATCCAGGAAACGGCAACGGGGCTGCCTTGGCTGGAAGGCGCCGCGCTTATCTAGCTGGCTGCTTAAAACCCCTCAACGACCGACCCGTCAGCGGCGTCGACTCGACCCACCTCAGCCGCGGGAGGCTCAGGCGTACTTGCCGGAGGTCTGGTCGGCGGTCGAGCCGACGTAGCCGGCGTTCTCGCCGCGGGCACGCGCCGTTTCGAGACGGTCGAGCCGCGTCTCGCGCGGCCAGCCGCGCTTGAGGTCATCCCTCACGCCGACGTGGAGCCGGCCCAGGCCCGCGATCTCGAGCTCGATCTTGTCACCGTCCTGGAAGGCGTGCAGGCCGCGGTGGTTGGTGCCCGTTGCCACCACGTCACCCGCCTCCAGCGGGTGCACCGAGGTTATGAACTCGATGCAGCGCGGTATGTCGTTCGCCATGTCGTCCGTATTGAAGTCCTGCTTCAGCTCGCCGTTGTTAGAGAGTCGGATCTGAAGGTTGTGGGGATCCGCCACCTCGTCAGCGGTGACGATGAAGGGACCGATGGGCGCAAACGTATCGCGCGACTTCATCTGGTAGAAGCTGTTGTTGGCCGGGACGACGCCCCGGGCCGAGCCGTCGATGAAGTTAGCATAGCCGAAGACGTGGCTCTGGGCGTCAGCGCGGGACGCGTTCGAGGCGCGCTTGCCGATGATCAGCGCCAGCTCGGCCTCACCCTCGAATACCGTCGCCGCCATGTCCGGCAGGATCATCGTGTCGCCGTCACCGACCACGCAGTGGCCGGACTTGAGAAAGGCGTTGATCGGCGCCGGCTCCGGCATCGTGTGGTTTTCCAGGTAGTTCACCGCCATGCAGGCGATCGTGCTGGGCGCGGGCAGCGGTGAGCGGATGCGGACGCCGCTCAAGGGCACGCCCTGGGCGCCGCTGACGGCAGCCTCGAGCTTGCCTTTGTAGCTATCCCAGCGCTCGATCAGGCCCTTCATGAGCTCCTGCGGCTGCGTGTGGGGGATGTCCTTGACGACGGCCATGACGTCGACGACGTTATCGCCTTTGGCCACGCCGAGCTGGAAGTCGTTGTAAAAGAGAAGTTTCATCGCTTACCTCCATATGTATCGCGAGTAGTCGCGCCCCGGGAGTCGCGGATCGTTTGACTGCTTGGTTGCGCGAGGAGCCTACGCCGGAGCCGGGACCTCGGTGTTGTGGCGCTTGTCCTGCGGCAGCGCCTTCAAGGTCGCCAGCAGCTCTGCCTCGCTTTGGTCGAGGTCGATCGAGTCGCCGTGCGGCTGGGGATAGTCGATACCGGTGTGCCAGTAGACCTCGACCTTGTTCTCCTCCGGGTCGCGGAAGTAGCAGCCAAAGGCGTTGCCGTGGCTCACGGTACGATCGATCTGAAGGCCCTCGTCCTTGATCGCCTTGTGGAACTCCCTGAGGTCTTTCAGCGAGGCGACGGTGAACGATATCTGCTGCGCGTTGGTCCGCTCCCCTTCCGGGGCCTGGGCCAGCGCGAGCTCGTGGTGCTCTACGTCAGGCCGGGCCGACAGGAAGACGATGCGTGGCCAGCCTACGTCCGTAACCTTCAAGCCGAGGAAGCTCGAGTAGAAGTCGACCATCTTTGCCATGTCCTGGACGTAAAGACCGATGTGCCCGAGGCCCGTAACGCTTGGCATCTTCCCCTCCTCAGCGCTCGACTGCAACGTCGCGTCGCCTGGACGAGTATAGTGCTTCCCGTTACGTCCCGCCCTCTCTTTGGCACGCTTAGAGCAGGAGGAGCCATGTCACGCAACCTACGACGGGTCGTGACCGGTCACGACCCGGACGGGCGCGCCGTCGTCAAGATCGATGAGGTGTCGAAGCACGTCTCCTCCGGCCGCCCCGGTCACAGCGCCGCCCTGATCTGGTCGACCGAAGCCTTCCCGGTCGACAACGATGCGGCAGGCGACGGCGCCAAGCGGAGCCTGGCAACCACTCTGCCCAACGGCAGCGTCTTCCGCGTCATCGAGTTCGCGCCCGGCGTCGCCCCCCCCCCCCCCCCCCCCCCGCAACCATCGCACCGACTCCATCGACTACGCCGTCGTCATGGCGGGCGAGATCGACATGGAGCTCGACGACTCGACGGTCCACCTCAAGGCCGGCGACCTGCTGGTCCGGCGCGGCACGATCCACAACTGGGTCAACCGCGGCAGCGAGCCCTGCCTCATCGCCTTCGTCCTCATCGACGCCTTGCCGGCTACTACGGCCGGCGGCGTCGTCAACGCTGAAGGCTAGCCCGCACGCGCTGGCGGAGGCTTCCTGCCGCGCCGCCGCAGCAGCCACCGTCGACGCCCGGCTGCGCTCGCTCTATTGCGTGAGGCCGACCAGCTTCGAGGCCGTGCCGCCGAGAATCGCTATGCGCTCGTCCTCGCTCAACTCGGGCGTCCCGAGAATGTGGTCGACGGCGGTCGAGGTCCACGGAAAGGGGTAGTCGGTGCCGAGGACGACCTGGCTCGACCCTACCTCCGCGACGAGGTGCCTCAAGGCCTCGGGCGTGAAGACGATGGAATCGTAGTACAGCTGCTTGAGGTACTCTGTCGGCTTCTTCTCGATCGGCGTGCAGCGGTCGGGGAACGTAAGGGGGCCGGCGTCGGACCGCGCCGCGTACGACGGCAGGTAGCCGCCGCCATGGGCCGCGAGGATCTTCAGTCCCGGGAACCGGTCGAGAGTGCCTTCGAAGATCAGGTGCGATAGCGCGATCGTCGTCTCGAGCGGGTTGCCGATCACGTTGCCGAGAACGCCGTTGCCGCCCAGCCTGCCGGACGCGGCGAGCTCCTCCGTCCCCTGAGGATGGATGAACACGAGCGCGCCGAGCTCCTCGGCCTTCGCCCAGAAGGGGTGAAACTGAGGGTCGGCGAGCTCCTTGCCGTTGACGCTGCCGCCGACGAGGGCGCCGCGGAGCCCGTACTTCTTGACGCCTTCCTCGAGCTGAGCGGCGGCGAGGTCGGGGTGCTGCAGCGCCACCGATGCGAGGGCAACGAAGCGCTCCGGCTCTGTGGCGCAGAACTCGGCCAGCTTCTCATTCTGCACGGTGATCAGCTGGCGCGAGATATCCGGGTCAGCCTCGTACCAGTAGGGGTTGATGCTCAGCGTCTCGACGTCGATCCCCTGCTGATCCATCGCCTCGAGGCGCGTGCCGACGCCGGACAGGGGCAGCGCCGCCTGGCGGCTGCTGCTCTGCCCTAGCAACGCCATCGCCTCCGGCACGCTGCAGTGGGCGTGCATGTCTACGACTTTCGCGCGGCGGCCGTTCACCACGACCTCCCGCCGCCGTGCCCCGCCCTCTTCCCTGCTCGCGCTCTCCGAACCGTCTCTACCGCTCGTCATTCTCCAGCCTCCCGCTCTCGGATCAACTGGCGCGATTCTAGCTCCGCCCGGGGCGATAGGAGAAGCGACGATGTCGTGGGAAGAGGGCTTGTCAAAGCGCCAACCACACGCCGCGGGCTAAGAATTGGGCGTTACCCCACGCGACGCCGGGCGGGAGGCGGGCGGTGGCAGAGCGAAGGCGCGGCGCTCCGGTCAGGCGACTCTGGCGTTGGCAGGGTCGCGAATGAGGCGCATCAGCTCATCCGGTGGCACCGGCATGCTGAAGAGCGCGCCCTGGAGCTCGTCGCAAAGCATCAGGCGGAGGAGGCCGGCCTGCGCCTCCGTCTCCACGCCCTCGGCGATTACGCCGAGCTTGAGCGCGTGCGCCATGCTGATGATCGTCGTCACCAGCTCCGGGTCCTTCGCGTTGCCGGCGAGGTCGCGGATGAACGATCGGTCGATCTTGACGATGTCGATCGGCAGCCGCCGGAGGTAGCTCAGGGCGGAGTGGCCGGTGCCGAAGTCGTCGATGACGATGCGCACGCCCGTCGCTCTCAGGTTGTGGAGCAGGGCGATCGTGTAGTCGACGTCGTGAATGGCGACGCTCTCCGTGATCTCGAGCTGAAGGCTGGCGGCATCGAGGCCGGTCTGCAGCAGTATCTGCCTTACTCTCTCCGCCAGGTCGCGCTGCTGGAACTGGCGCGCCGAGAGGTTCACCGACACGGGCAGAGGGAGGTTTGTCGCTGCCTGCCAGGCCCTGGTCTGAGCGCAGGCCGCTCGCAAGACCCAGTCGCCCAGCAGCAGGATCAGGCAGGTCTCCTCCGCAATTGTCAGGAACTCCTGGGGCATTACCAGCCCCCTTTGCGGGTGCTGCCAGCGCACGAGCGCCTCCGTGCCGGTAATCCGGCCGGCGTTGACATCGACCTGCGGCTGGGTAGTGGACGAGGAACTCACCGCGGTCGATGCCGTGGCGCAGGTCGTTCTCGAGGGCGAGCCGCTGGACGATCGTCGCGCCGAGCTCCTGGGTGAAGGGCTGGCAGTTATCGCGCCCCTCCTGCTTAGCGTGGTACATGGCGATGTCGGCGTTGGCGAGAAGGGCCCCGGCGCTGGCGCCGGCGGCGGGGAAAGTCGCGACGCCGATGCTCGCCGTGATATGGAACTCATGACCGCCCATGAGCCGCGGCTGACGGAAGCTCTCGAGGATGCGCTGGGCGACTTCCAAGGCACTGCCGCTGCGCTCGACGGCCGGCAGGAGCAGCACGAACTCGTCGCCGCCGATGCGCGCGACCGTGTCACCCTCCCGGACAAGCTCCGTCAGCTCGGCGCCGACCAGGCGCAGCAACGCGTCCCCTTCCAGGTGACCGGCCGTATCGTTCACGACCTTGAACCGGTCGAGGTCGAGGAACATTACCGCCACCATCTGCCGCTGCCGTTTCGCCTGCGCCAGCGTCACGTCGAGGCGGTCCATCAGCAGCGACCGGTTGGGCAGGCCGGTGAGGGCGTCGTGATAGGCGACGTGACGGATCTCCTCCTCCGCCCGCTTCTGCTTGCTGACGTCCAGCATGGCGCCGATCATGCGCTGCGGCTCGCCGCTCTCGGCGAAAAAGACGCTCGCCTTGCAGGTGAGCCAGTGGAGGCTGCCGTCCGGCCAGAGGGCGCGGAATTCCGTATCGTAGGGAGCCCCGTCCCGCAGAGAGCCGGCGACCTCCTCTTGGACCCGCTTGCGATCCTCGGGATGGATGCGCGCGAAGCAATCTTCCACGGTGCCAGCAGTTGCGCGCGGCTCCAGGCCGAAGAGGCGGTAGTACTGGTCGGAGCATCTCGCGGCGTTCCCGGGACGTCGAGATCGAAGATGCCGATACCGCCTGCGACCTGGGCAAGCTGGAGCCACTCCTCGCTCTCGCGCAGCTGGTCGTTGACCTGCTCCTGCTGCCGCAGGCCGCCGATCAAGGAGTCGGCCATGCGATTGAAGGACCCGCCGAGGCTCGCCAGCTCATCAAGGCCGGCCGTCTCGGCACGGCTCTCGAGGTCCCCTTCGGCGACGCGGATCGCGTTCGTCTCGAGCGCCGCGAGCGGCTTCAGGATCGAGCGGGCGACAAGGCCGGAAGCGAGCAGAGCGAGAGAAGCGGCGCCTACACCGGAGGCGACGAGCAGCCAGAAGGCGGCTTCCCGCGCCTGCTTCGCGCGCGCTTCAAGCAGGGCGGCCTCCTCCTGCTCGCCTTCGACCGCGGCATTCAAGCGCTGACCGAAGTCGCCGATCCCGCGCGACGCTGCTTCGAGAGCGGCGCGCGCCCCGGCGGCGTCGCCCGACTCACGCAGGCCGACTACGACGCCGGCCGTGACCGCGAGGGCTTCGAGATCGATGGCCATCTCAGTGAGGCCGGCGATCTCCGTCAGGCCATCCTCAGCCTCCTGAGTGCGCTGAAGGGCCCGCGCGTGCTCAATGGAATCTTGCGCCGTCGCGATGCTGGCGCCGATAACCGGAATCAAGGGCAGGACCCCTGAATTGACGTAACTTTCGAGGAGCAGGGTCGCGAGCGTCGCATCGAGCGGGCTTCCGCCATGAAATGGGCGGTGGCGTCATGAAGCTCGGCTCGGCCAGCAGGGAGCGGTTCTCTCGATCGAGCACGACCGCACCGCCGGCGAGGACGCCGAGAACCAGGACGAGCAGGCCGAAGCCGCTAACGAGGCGTCTCTTTACGGAGTTTGGAAAGGCCTGCGAACGGCGTGGTTGATGTTGATACCTCGATATCTTCGCCAGAGGGCGCGGCTGGGCCTTAGCAGCCGGGTTGGCCGCTGGCGGCTGCCTGACGTCTAGTGATCATCGACCCTGGAGAGTCAAAACGTATCCCAGGTGCTCTGACCCCTCGTGCTCCGGCCGGCCTTGCAGCGCGTTGCCTCTTCGACGGCGCAAGCTCTGCGAGACGCGGAGTCGCCGGATAGCAGGAACGGCCGTTGACGATGCTAGACTGCAGAGCGCTGGAGCCAATTCCAGAGCTACGCAGGCGGCGATTCGGAGGCAGCAGGTGGACGCGCGGCGAAACGTGGACGTTGCCGTCATCGGGACCGGGCCGGCGGGCCAGCGGGCCGCGATCCAGGCAGCAAAGCTCGGGGCGACCGTGGCGATGATCGAGAAAGCGGAGCAGCTCGGCGGGACGGTCGTCAATTACGGCACGATCCCGAGTAAGACCTTACGTGAGGCCATCCTCTATCTGACCGGCTTTCGCCAACGAGGGCTGTACGGAGCCGGGTACCGCCTCAAGGAAAGAGTCACGATCGAAGACCTGTCCCTGAGAACTATCCACGTCACGAAGAGCGTGCTGGAGGTAATGGAAGCGCAGCTCACCCGAAACGGCGTCGAGGTCCTCCGGGGCACGGCTCAATTCCTGACGCCCCACGAGCTGATGGTAACCAGGAGCGACGACAGCATCGTCGTGAGCGCGAAAGCGATCATTCTCGCGCCGGGATCAGTGCCCGCGCACTCGCCTAACGTCCCCGTAGACGGCCACTACGTAATAGATGCGGATTCCTTTTGGCAGGAGCGCCAGGAGATTCCGCAGCGTCTCATCGTCGTCGGCGCCGGCGTGATCGGCATCGAGTACGCGAGCATGCTGGGCCTGCTCGGGATCGAGGTAACCCTCCTCGATTCTCGCGAGCACATCCTCGAGTTCCTCGATGCTGAGATGCTCAGCGCTCTCATGAGCGAAATGGCCGAGCATAACGTATCCTTTGCCCTTCAAGAGGAGCTCGATCACGTCTCAGTCGAGAACGGAATCGTGGTCGCGCGGACTACTGCCGGTCGGTCCTTCGAGGCCGAGGTCCTGCTTTACACCGCCGGCCGTCGTGGCAACACGCAGGGACTCGGACTCGAGCGCATCGGCGTCGACGTGGATGAGCGTGGCCGGATCGAGGTCGATGATCAGTTCCGCACAAGGCTGCCCCATATCTTTGCGGTGGGCGACGTGATCGGCTTTCCGGCCCTCGCCGCGACCTCCATGGAGCAGGGCCGGCAGGCGGCTCGCCACGCCCTCGAGGCTACGGAGGCCACGACCCCCGGCCCGCTCCCTATCGGGATCTACTCGATCCCAGAGCTGTCGATGATCGGCCAAACCGAGGAAGGCCTGAAGCGCGAAGGCGTGCCGTACGTCGTCGGCCTCGCCTCCTACACCGAGACCGCTCGTGGGCAGATCCTGGCATCCCAGCGCGGCTATCTCAAGCTCCTCATCCAGGCCGAGACACGCGAGCTTCTCGGCGTCCACATCGTCGGCGAGAGCGCGACGGAGCTGATCCACATCGGTCAGCTTGCGATGAACCTGGGTGGACGGCTCGACCACCTGGTGGATAACGTCTTCAACTACCCCACGCTGGCGGAGTGCTACAAGATCGCCGCTCTCGACGCTTTCAACAAGCTGGGCGCGGAAGAGGCAATACCGACGACCTAGAAGCCGGGGAGGACGCTGTTCAGGACGGGAAGGGAAGCCCACCGCAACACTCTGAAGACAGCCTGGACCTCATGCGGCAGCGCCAGCGAGACTAAGCCCCCTCAGCTGCCTTAGCCATGTCGCCCTCCATGGGCAAGCCCGCTTCCTCCCAATCGACGATGCCGCCCGCGTAGCGCCTTACGTTCTTGTAGCCATTCTTCGTAAGGAGCTGGTAAGCGTACGGGCTGGCTGGACAGTCAACGTTGGAGCAGTAGACGACGATCTCGTCTTCAGGGTGGAGGATCTCAGCTGCCGCTTCGGGAGTCGTGACGTTCAGAGACGTTGGAATGTGCTTGGCGCGATAGGCCCACTCGCCCAGGACCATGACCAGCTTGAAGTCGTCTCCGCGTTCCAGCTTCTCCTTTAGCTCATCCCGGCTGATGAGGTTGACTTCCATGTTCGCCTCCTTCTCCACGAGTCTCGATGGCTCTAAGCGTCCATTCTAGCGCGTTGCCCTCGCTCGCCAGGGAGGCGCGCCTCGGAAGATTTACGAAAGACTGGTCAAGAGGGCAGCACGAGCCAGGCTGCTTACGCGGCCATCGGCACGTGATCCTGAACACGGCCTTCGATCCGCCCGAGGATCTCCTCGAGGTTTGGGCCCGTGATCGTGAGGCCGTGGTTCTTCAAGCCAACTGCGGCCCGGGTTAGGTCGGGCGCGTCACCCACGAGCGCGGCGACCGCGCTCGCAAGCTCGATGGTGCCGCAAGGGTAGTTGACCGGCGTCGCGACGACGCCATCCATCCAGCCGTGGACGTGAACGATTGCGCCGACGCCAGCGTGGCGCTCGTAGATCACCCAGTGCTCGATAGCGTCTACGGACGCCCTGCCGGGGCGCTCGCTCGCGCTTGGAACCATCACCTGCAGGGCGGCCCGGCGCCGATCGAGGCCGGTAACGAGGACTACGTCTTTGCCCACCCTTGCCAGACTGGCCTTGTTGACGCCGGAGGCGCTCATCCAAAAGGAGCTGCGGTCGTGACGGGCGCTGAGATTGCCGTAGCTCAGGCCACCGATCCCGAACAGTAGCTCCACGTGGCGGCGGTCCCGCGCCGTCAGGAGGTCTGCGAGCGGGAAGGGCTCCGGCAGGAGGCCGAGGGCGTCGAGTTGGCGGCCGGCGTCTCGGAGCTGTTTCGTGATGTCGTCGCCGTCCCAGAGCTCGCGTGGCAGGTCGGGAAGGAGCTCATTGTCGATCACGAGGCGCGACAGCGCGAGCGGCGCGACGTGGTCGTAGAGCGCCTCGGCGTCGGGCCTGCCATCGCCCGCGGCCGGAAGAGCGTAGCAACCCTGCTCGAGCGTGATCACATGGGCAACTCGGCCGCCCTGTCGCGGAACGACGAGCACGCAGAGGTTCGCGAGCGTGCGAACGAGGTAAGGGTAGCCTGCCTTCAGAACGTCAAGCGGCTCGTGATCCAGCTCGACGATCGCGACGACGAAGGTCGCCTGACGGTGGTGTCGGAAGGCGCGCGGCCGGTCCGGGTCGACCGCGTAGAGGTGAAGTCGTGCGGCCCGGCTATCTGCGTTGGCTTCGGGATGGCCATGACTGACCAACGCCTGCCGCAGCTGCTCAGCAACCGGCGAGCTTAGATCAGAGCGGACCGCGAACCACGCATCTGCGGCTCGTAATCGCTCTCCGGCGCCCCCACTGCCGTCAGCTCGGCGCAGCTTGCTGACTGCGCGGCGACTCAAGGGAGTGTCTCCTTCATCGGGCGCCCCTCAGGCCGCTTGGGCAGGCCTGAGACGGCTCGCTGACGCTTTGGCCGCGTTTCGCGCTGAACTTGGGTTGAGGAGAATCAGGACGAGCTCGCCGATCAGCCGTCGCTGGCCCGGCATGAAGCGAAGAGAGAGGTCTGACCTTCCCTTCTCCACCCTTGTCCGGATGATCTCCGACTCGAGGCGTATTGTCTTGCCAGGCAGCCCGATCGCGAGCGTTTGCACCCCGTCCAATAGCGTTCGCTGCTCGAGCTCGATTCGAGCTCCTGTAAGCGACACATCCGTAATCTGGCAAGGCGCCACTACCGGAGCCGCAGGCAGAACGGCGACAGATTCAGCACTGACTAGCGGGACGGGAGAGGAAAATCAGAAGACGATTAGCAGGCCGGGCAGGAATAGTAACAAGCCGACGATCCCAAATAAAAAGCCGAGGTGCAGGTTCGTCTCGATGAAGTTATTGGTCAAAGCGAAGTGAAGGAGGACGCCGATGATCCCAGACGCCACACCGGTGATCGTAAGGGCTCCCCCCAGACCCTTCCTCTCTTCCCGAAACTCACTCCACCACGAGCCCGTTCCGGCCTCCGTTTGAGCGCCCTCGGTCACACTCTTCGCCTGGTGCAAGCCAGAGAAGAAAAGCCACAATCCGACCGTTACTCCGCCCTCGCCCTGGCTCGGAGCAGCGTGATGGCGCGCGAATCCCTCTTCTGCCATTCTTCGGCAAACGGCGAGTATCTCGCTGGTGTTGGGATCGCTCTCACTGGCCTGGACGTAAACAACTTGTTGCTGCATGGCGAGAACCTAGCCTTAATGATACTAGCGCGAGGGGAGCTATCACAGTCACGGCGTACCGTCGCAAGATGACCTCGACGATGGTCTCTGAATCGCCGCTGCAGGCGGCCGCGAAAACGCTCAGCACCAGGAGCAGCAGGCCTACCTCAGCACGGCTCGCAGCCTAGCGCGTCAGCGATAGAAACGCAACGGAGGGCTTACGGCCGCCTTAGGCCGCCCACAGAGCATGCAGCGCCATCGCCCTCGGCGTCGCGCTCGAAGAGGCTGCCACCGCAGCGCGCACACTCCCGCGGCGGCGGTGACGCTCGCGGCGGCGACACTGGGGCCGCTGGGGGCGCAGCTCGGCCAGCCTAGCCTTCTCGACAAGTCGGGCGATGCGAGAGCGTTTGGTGGGCGATATAGGGCTCGAACCTGCGGCCTTCTGTGTGTAAAGAATATCGCCCTATGCGCTGTGGCACCGTATCTGAGAGCCCGAGCGAAACGTGTCCAGTTATCAGCTCTAATTCATGCCACCGCGTCAGCCATCCGCCGGTCTTACGCCGCTGTAGCGCCCACCAAACCGGGCGTGAGTACGCAGAACAGACTGATCAGGATCGCGTTGCCTTTTCAAAGGATCCTCTCTTAGAAGTCGGCAACGAGAATCGGGTCAGTCGTCGCAACGACGCTGCCACCCGCCGGCTCGATGCTGACTGCGATAGCCGTCGTCTCGCTCAGATCGGCCGCGAACTCGACTGTGCCTTCGCTGGGTAGCAGCCCGATGCTGACTACCTCTGATGCCTCGATGCTCCAGGCCTGGTAAGCCTTATCGGGCTCAAGGGCGGGCAGGTCGACGCTGAATACGGCGATGCCGTCCCGAGGCGAGTAGAGGACGCGGATCATCAAGTCCCCTTCCTGGAGCTCCCGCGTGACAAAGGCGCCTTCGTCCTTGCTCTGAAGCGGGACGTTCCAGGCGCCGAGGCCGGCGGCCAGGACGAAGAGGGTCGCCGCGAGTCCGTAAGCGAACGCCGGACGGAGGAATAGCGATCGCCAGCGCCGTTGCCGTGCCGGCGGCCCAGCGAGTGCCGCCTCGGTTGCGCTTGCGCCATCCGCCGCCGTTATCTGGTCGAGCATGGCTGCACGAAGTCGCTGCGGCGGCTGCACCGGCTCGACATCGAGCGCCAGCAGGTCAGCGACCGCGCGGAATCCGGCGAGCGCCTCGTCGTGAAGCCGGCACTCTGCCAGGTGCTCAAAGACACCGAGCCGCTCCTCCAGCGGGACGGCATCGACCGCGAACGCGGCCAGAAGCTCGTCGATTTCTCCGCAGCGATCGATCATGTCTTCGGTCCTAGCTGACGGCGCATTCGCTCGAGCGCCAGCCGCAGCCGGCTCTTTACCGTTCCGACCGGCGCGCGCGTCTCCGTCGCTACGTCGTTTATCGATAGGCCGCCAAAGTAGGCGAGCTCAACGGCCTGGCGCTGCTCCGCAGGCAGCGTCGCCAGCGCGTCCCGGACGAGGTCTCGATCCGAGCGGCGCTCTGCCTCCACCTCCGGCTCCCCGAGATTCGACTGCACCTGCGCGGCGCCCTCCAGGACAACCTCCCGCCGCCGGCCTTGTCGCCGCAGCCGGTCTACTGCCTTGTTGTGAACGATCCTCAGCAAATAGCCCCTCACGCTCTGCGCCGGATCGAGGCGCTCCGCCTGGCGCCAGAGTGCCACAAACGACTCCTGCACGACGTCCTCGGCTTCGCTGGCCCGGCCCAGGAGCCGCAGCGCCAGGCCATAAGCGATCCCGGCATGGGCGTCGTAGACCGCCGCCAGGCTAGTGGCATCGTCGCTTCGGAGTCCCTGAATGAGCAGCGTCTCGTCACCTCTAGCAGAGGTTCGCTCGAAGGGGCTCATCGGATCAGATCGCCCGAAACGCGGCTCACGGCAACGGCCTGTGATCCGATCGGGTCCGAGCAGCGAACTGGAGGTTATAAGCGTTGCCGTCGAGGCGACGTGACCCGGCAAGGAAGGCGGTGGCGGCGTTGGCCAGGGCAGCTCGGCGAATCGTGACTGGCTCCCTCCGTCGCTGATTCTACCAAGAGTGGGCCCGGTACCGGCCATCCGAGAGTGTTCGAGAGGAGGCAGACCAGGACCGAACTAGTGCGTTCAACCGAACTGGACAACAGCAGCAATAGGAAAGGAGCCCAAAGTGCGCAAGCCCATAGTCTCACTCGCCGCGCTGGGTGCTACTCGCAGCGGGCGTTTTCGCCTCCGCGGCGAGCGTTAGCGGCGCCGACCACGCCGACTCACCGCTGAACGCCGCGAACCCAGCGGCGGACATCAACGATGTCTACGCCTTCCGTAGCCCCGAGGACGGCGACAACCTCGTGGTCGCCCTCAGCATCAACCCGCTGATCGCGCCCTCCGACAACGCTACACGCGGCGTTTTCGACCCAGCCGTCAAGTACCAGCTCCACGTCGACCTCGATGGCGACCTCAGGGACGATGCCACCGTCAACATCCGCACGACCACGGGGCCGCCGACGCTGACCTTCGAAGGCCTCGGCGCGCCTTTCTCGGCGCGGCTCACGCCACCGGGCGCGACCGCTCCCATCGTTACGGAGTCGGGGCCGGTCAAGGTCTTCGCCGGCCTGCGCGACGATCCGTTCTTCTTCGACCTCGTCGGCTTCCAGCAGTTCGTATCTAACCCGCAGGTCCCGGCCGCGGGCCTGCGCACCGCTGCCAACGGCACGCCGTCCGATACGCTCGCCGGCACGAACGTCCTCGCCATCGTTCTCGAGCTGCCGCTCGCCGCCCTGACCGGTGCGTCCACCTCCGACACTGGCGTCATCAGGACCTGGGTTTCGACGACGCGCAACGGCCAGCGCATCGACCGCATGGCGATTCCGACAATCAACACGGCGCTGATCCCGTCCGCCGACAAGGACGCTTTCAACGCCGCCGATCCGGTGGACGACGCGGCCGACTACCGCAG
This sequence comes from Dehalococcoidia bacterium, assembly GCA_963664765.2. Lineage (GTDB taxonomy): Bacteria > Chloroflexota > Dehalococcoidia > DSTF01 > WHTK01 > WHTK01. Next base: position 1,448,063 of record CAXXWO010000006.1, read on the forward strand.
CACCGCCGTTAGCCAGATAGAGGGCCTCCGTGCCGCCGTCGACTCCGTCTTCGGCCGGCAGGACGGCGGTCCCCTCGGTAACCTCACGGCCGCTCAGGTTGGCGGCGCCCTGATCCCGGACGTCGTCACGATCGACTTCTCGAGCCCCGTCCAGTTCCCGAACGGCCGCCGGCTATCGGACGACGTCATCGACGTCGCCCTCGGCCTCGTCCTCAACCGGGGCGGGGCGGCTGGAGTCTCCGACGCCGTCGACGCCAACGACAAGGCGTTTCGGACGCCTTCCCTTATCTCGCGGCCCCGCACGTCGCGGACGGCGCGCGACCTTCGATTTCGCCGCCGGCTACGGGCAGCGGTGGCCTCTTGAGCGAGACGAGCGCGCTATGGACGCTGTCCGCCTCGCTTCTGCTCGCTGCCCTGCTTCTGGGCGGCGCCGCCGTCATGGCGGCACGTCGCACTGATCGCATCTAGAGGGGGATGAAGATGGCTGTCCAGGGAAAGAGCCTAACGGCAACCAGCCTTCCACGAAGCGCCCTGCTTCTCACTGTCGCGGCCGCGGTTGCCGTGAGCTTCTCCCTGGCCGCCGCCTACATCGGCCTCAGCCAAGCGCGCAGCCAGCCTCCTCAGCCCTCGGCGGCGGAGGAGCTGGCTGCGCGCAACCAGCGCATCGCTTTCTTCGAGGATCGCGTAGCTGCGGACGAAGCCGATTTCGTCAGCCTCAATATCCTCGCCGGCCAGTACCTCCAGCGCGCCCGCGAGACCAGCGACCTGGCCGACTACGGCCGCGCCGACGTTGCCGCCAGTCGCTCGCTAGCGCTGCTTCCAGACGACAACTACCAGGGGACGGTGGCGCTCGCGGCCGTTCGACTCTCCCAGCACGACTTCCGTGCCGCTCTCGAGCTCAGCGAGCGAGCAGTCGCGATCAAGCCCTCGCGTGCATCCGGATACGGTGCCAAAGGCGACGCGCTCTCCAACCTCGGCCGCTACGCCGAAGCGGGTCTCGCCTACGAGACGATGCTGGAGCTCGAGCCGGGGTTGCCCGCCCTCTCGCGCCTCGCCGGCCTCGCCTTTATCGAGGGCGACCTCCTCAATGCCGAGGACTTCTGGCGGCAGGCGATTGAGCGCAGCGCCGGCCTGCCGGCGGAGAACGGCGCCTGGGCGCGAGTTCAATTAGGAGAGCTCTACCTCGGCCAGGGGGACACCGCCAACGCGGCCCGACAGTTTCGGGCAGCGCTCGGCAGCAAGCCCGGCTCGGCCATGCCGAAGCCGGGCTTGCGAGCATCCGGGCTGCGGAGGGGCGCCTGGACGACGCGATCTTGCTTTATCAGGGCATCGTCTCCCGCAGTCCGGACCTCGACGACGTAGTCGCCTTAGGCGACCTCTATACGAAGGCCGGGCTTCCCCGCGAAGCCGCCGCGCAGTACGAGCTTGTCTTTGCGTTCGAGGAGCGCCAGCGAGCGAACGGTATCAACCCGGACCTGGATATCGCCCGCTTCTACGCTGAGCAGGACCTCCTGCCCGAGGAGGCAGTACGTCTCGCCGCAGGCGCCTACACGCGAGCACCTAACGTTTACGCGGCCGACGTGTATGCCTGGACACTGTTCAAGGCCGGCCGCCTGCAAGAGGCGGAGCAACTGATCTCTGCGGCCATGAGCCAGGGAACGCCTGTAGCCAGCTTTTACTTCCACGCCGGCATGATCCGCTTCAAACGTGGCGATTCGACCGGCGCGGCCGCGTTCTTGGAGGAGGCGCTGCGCCTGAATCCGACCTTCTCGCTCTTGCAAGCCAGTCGGGCGCGCGAGACACTAGCGCGGGCTCAACCTGGCAAGTGAGATCGCGCCTGGTTAGTGTCTACCATTCGAACCGCGCTCTATTAGGACACTACTGCACGCCCTAAACAGATCCAGGTGCCTTAGCGCTCGCTCCAGCGACGGATGCATCTTCATCTCGCCCACCAAGCCCACCCCAGATACGAAATAGAGCTGATGACTGGCAGGACGCTGCCACTAGCTCTTGCCACAGCGCTCTTAGAGCTGAATGAGGCGGAAGGGCCACTGCCGGAAACGAGAGAGAGAGAGAGAGAGAGAGAGAGAGAGAGAATAATAGCCCCACGAGGAACATGGCGACGTGATCGGGTCGCGGGCTTGAACCTTGAGAGCAGATTCTCGATGAAAGACTTGACGTGCTCCCGGTGGATGTTCTCCAGCTCGATGGGCATGCCGCGAGAAGCCAGGAAGTCCCCGAACTGCGAGACCGACTCGCAATAGGTCTGGACTGTCCGCTCAGCCACATTCTTTGCTCGAAGACTTCTGCGAAAAGAATCGAGATGGAGCTTCTGACTTACGCTCAGGGTGTCTATGGCCATCCAAGTCCTCCCGGCTTCTGCGGCACTATCGCCAGGAATAACTTGTCAGCTCTATGAGCGGTGTGACAAGAGTCTCTGTCCGCCTTCTGTCACCTATCAGCTCTATTTCGTATCTGGAACGAGGCTTGGTGGGCGATACAGGGCTCGAACCTGTGACCTTCTGTGTGTAAAGCATATCGCCCTATGCGCTGTAGCACCGTATCTGAGAGCCAGAGCGAAACGTGTCCAGTTATCAACTCTAACTCAGGCCGCTGCGGCGGCCATCAACCGACCTACGCCTCCAGTAGCTCCCGGTGCCGTAATGCCCGCTCCAGCGACTGCTGCATATTCTCTTGTTGAACTTGCGAACGGCGAGCTCCGGCCCGTTGCCTTATCGGACTGCGTTTCCTTCCTGCGCGCGAGTGCCGTGAACCACGTGGAGCGGCGGCACTTTTTGTGTCCGGGTTTCGTAAGGCTCACGCCGCACGACCCGCAAGATATCTGCCTGACGCCACTGCTCCGTCATCAACTCCCCACCAAGCGGATGCGTGAGCTTGATACCATGCAGGACAGTGGCGAGGACTGCTGCATCATCTAGAGGGCCTACTCGTGGTGATACGACGACGCTCACACGCGGTAGCCCCCCTTCTTCCGCCTCGATCAGCTGATAGTTGCCGGGCCCGCCTCCGAAGGCTGCCGGCAGTACCTCTTCGACGATCTGATAGAGACGGCTACCCATGAAGGTGATGCCCTCGCTGGTCAGCTTCTCGTAGCTGCGGATGCCGCTGAGGTGAGTCTCGAAGCCCAGCTCGGCGAAAAAACAGCCGCAGTCGCGCCGAGAGACGTCGGCGTAGTCACCAGTCTCAAGGTTGAGCAGGAGCCTTGAGGGGTCCGGGCTGACGCTGGTGATAACAAGACCTGGGACGACCGCCCCTGACGTAGTGACTTTCTCGCGCTGGATCAGCGCGATCCTGTCGGCCCCGAGATGAACCTCGTCCAGCTCGGCCGGGTTGCCACAAGGCTGACCGATGCTCGCTTCCACCATGGAATAGGTAACTCTTGCCTCTGCCCCCAAGCTTTTCAGAACCTCGGCCTTAGCGGGGGTATACGGCTCTCCCTGCAAGAGGAAGAGTGTGCCGGATATATCGAAACCGTGCTCCGCAGCGAAGAGGCAGGTTCGGGCGCCGAGGCTTGCCGAACACCTGAACAGCGCCGGTGTGCCTTCCTCCACTTTCTCGGCTAGCCACCTAACTACCGGGAGAGGGTGGGCGCGCGTGGCGTACTCCGGCCGGGGCGTCGGCCGTCCGGAGAGCCGTGCGACCAGAAGCGTGTAGTTGTTCAGTACGGCCGTCCGGAAACCCTCCGCGGTCCAGCGGAAACCATTTGTAGAGAAGTACTTCTCCAGGGGACTGCTGGCCTTTGCCAGGAACAAGGGCCTCGTCAATGATCCGACTTCCCATGCCGCGATCGGGCGGTGCTCTCTCAAGGCAAGGTGGCTGAGAATATGAGATCCCATCCAACCGGTAAGGCCTTGGAAGTCGTACTGGAAGCGGGTCGCTTCTCCCGTCGAACCGCTGCTCTGATACTCCATGACGGGCCGTGTGTTGCGGCTACTGAGGTCGGATATGCTTGTGGTGAACTCCAGGGTGCCACGCCGGACTGGCTCTCTTCCTTTGAACTCCTCTTGCGTCAGATAGACTCCGAGGTCATAGAGGCGCCCGGGCGCGCCTTCGAGACCGGCCTCGTGGACGAGGTTGCGTACAGACTCAAGCTCGATACCGGCGTGCTCGAGCAGCTTGAAGTAAGGAGACCTCGGGTTCCTGTAGACCCGCCGCTCCCTGGTTTCGAGAAAGGACTGGGTGCGAGCGGCGAGTCCTCGCTTGGCGTCGGCGCGGGCCTGCTCCAGAGTCATCGGCTCAAGCAAATAGCTCCGCAGACCAGCGGCATAGCTATAGTTGGACCTGATACTACTGATAAGGCTCATGACTGCCGCTTTCGCCCCCGTATCAAGGTTTGCGATATGTTGGAATTAAGAACGCGTGCTACCGCCAGCGCCCTCTTGCATCCGCCGGAGCAGCAGCCGGTGCGCCCCGCCCGCGCTCTCCCACCTATCGAACGCCTGCTGATATTGGAAGAACGGACTGGCTAGAGTCTCACCGGTTCGCGGTCTTCCGGCTGGAGTTCTTCTTGAGCGGGATCGGCATCCGCAATGCGGGCCTGGGAGACATGCAGTGTTGGCACCTTCATCGTCCTCGTCTGGTAGGGCTCGCGCCGTACTACCCGAAGCGTCCCGGCCCGGCGCCACTGATCGGCCACGAGCTCGCCGCCGAGCTCGTGACTTGACCTCAGGTTCTCCAGCACGGTTTCGACCACCCCCGCTTCGTTGACCTCGCCGACACGGGGCGAAACAACGATGCTCACCCGAAGTACGCCTTCGTCCTCCTCCTCAGCGAGCTGATAGTCGCCGATCGTGCCGCCGAACCGCCTTGGAAGGACCACTTCGACAAGATCATAGAGCAGCGTACCCAGGAAGGTGACGCCCTCGCTGGTCAACTTCTCGTAGCTGCGGATATGACTGAGATGGGTGGAGTAGCCGACCTCCTCGAAAGGACAGCCGCAGTCACGCTCGAAGACCCTGGCATAGTCGCCGGTCTCCGCGTTTAACATCAACTTCGGGAGTTCGGGCAACAGTCCGGTCAGGACTATTGACGGAACCACTGCCCCCGAGGATGTGACTTTGTCGCGCTGGATCAAAGCCAACTTGTCAGCCTCAAGGTGAACCTCGTCGAGCTCGGAGGGCGAGAAACAAGCCTTCCCGACCCCGCCTGGCTCCCTCATGGTAAAGGTCGCGAGAGCCGACGCACCCACGCTCCCTAACACAGCCGCCTTTCCAGGCGTATAGGGCTCGCCACCGAGCACGAACAGGGTGCCTGTTAGGTCGAAGCCATGCTCTTTCGCGTAGGTGCAAACGCGGATCGCGAGGCTCGGTGCGCAGGAGAGCGCCGCCGGCGTGCCATGCGCTACCATCTCCGCCAACCATCTGACCACGGGTAGAGGCTGGCTGCGCGGCACAAACTCAAGCTTGATCGGACAACCGAAGAGTCGAGCAGCTGCCAGCGTGAAGCCCTGCAGCACTTGCTCACGGACGCCTTCCACGGTCCAGCGAAACCGGGCCGGCGTGAAGTGCTTGTCGCCTTGTCTAGCGAACTTCGCCTGGTATAAGAGCCAGGCCCCGGCTCCATACGCCGCCATATCGCCTCCGGGCGGTTCTCAGCGACCCGAGCACCACGTCTGAAAGACTCGGCGGCAGTCCGCTCGTAGAGAAACTGGAAACTGTAATTCGCCTGACTCGGCTGCCCGGTCGAACCGCTGGTCTGGCCTTCGACAACTGCATGTCCCACCGGGCTATCGAAGTCAGCGGGTTTTGTCGAGATGACCATTGAACCGCGCTCTATCGGTCGTCTACCCTTCATTTCGTCTTGTGTTACGTATACGCCGGCATCATAGAGGCGCTCCAGAGCGCCTTCCAAGCTGACTTCGTGTAGGAGATGACGCACATCTGCGAGCGTAAAGCCAGCATGCTCCAGCAGCTTTGTAGTAAAGGGTTGTCGGGTTTGCAGTAAACGGCCTGCTCCAGCACCCGTAGGAAGGCCTCCCGCCGGGTTGAGAGTCGGCGCTCGATCCGCTCGCGCGCCTGGTCCGCATCGACCGGCTCGCGCAGATAACGGCGAACGCCGAGGGCAAACCGGTAATTCGACCTGATGCTGTTAATGAGGCTCATTTCTCCTCCAGATGGCCCGCCACCCAAGCTGCCAGAACCGCCATCGTCCCCTACTCTGCGATCGGTCGGTTCTATCCAGGTTAAGAACGCGTACGGACCAGCAGAGCTAATGTGTCGGTCCGCCTTGTCTCCGCCGACTAAGGAACTCGTACGCATCGATGCAGCGAGGACGCCCGCTGCTGGGTTCAGTTTGCTCGACCCGAGCCGACCTTAGTCCGAGACAGGGCTTACTGGACTTCTGAGCGAAAGGCTAAGTAAATGCGCAACATTCCTGTACTTGCGGCCGTCTTTCTGGCACTGACTTCTCTTTCTCTTCTTTCTGTGGCTGGAGTCGGCCCGGTCAGCGAAGTACTGGGGCAGCATTTGGAGCGCGAGGGTGCGCGAGCGGATGAGCCCGCCGACGAGCCAGCCGACGAGCCGGCGGACGAGCCAGCCGACGAGCCAGCCGACGAGCCGGCCGATGAGCCAGCCGACGAGCCAGCCGACGAGCCGGCGGACGAGCCCGTCGATGAGCCCGTCGATGAGCCCGTCGATGAGCCGGCGGATGAGCCGGCGGATGAGCCGGCGAATGAGCCAGCCGATGAGCCAGCCGATGAGCCAGCCGACGAGCCAGCGACGAGCCGGCCGACGAGCCGGCGGACGAGCCAGCCGACGAGCCGGCGGACGAGCCAGCCGACGAGCCGGCGGAATGATACGAACGGTGAAGAGGTTCAGCTAGTTCGAACCGCCTCGCCATCCACCGCTATCTCTTTCGCCAACGCCCGGCGCGGCGGCACTCCACGACGCTCTACGAGCCTGCTGTGCCATAGCGACAACTGCGGCTTCTTCTTGAGTTACGCCTCCTGCTTATCAGCTCTATTTGCGCTGTGGCAGGAGTCGTGCGAGCCGTCTGATGAGCTATCAGCCCTAAGTTGGTATCTGAGTACGGGCTTGGTGGGCGATGCAGGACTCGAACCTGCGGCCTTCTGCGTGTAAAACAGACGCTCTAACCAGCTGAGCTAATCGCCCCTGACGGTCGCCGCGGCGGCCCATCTCCCTATCGAAGCCACCGGGCCGACGAGCCGTCCGCGCCCCTCAGTCTCGCGTCCGAGCCTGGCCGTGTCAACGCGTCTGGAGCAGGGCTATCGGCGGCGGCTCCACGTAGGGGCCAGCGACCTGGCCGGGCGCCGCATGAGGGTTTTAGCCGCTCATAATCGAGAACCGCTCTTATGGAAGCGGCTCACCGGCCGCCGTACCGTTGAGACGCGGGGGCGAGAGGCGCGTGACAGCCCTTCGTTGCTCCTCCTGAGCTTGAAAAGCCGTCATGGGCATCGCTCCCGCACTGCATCGCCTAGCCGCAAGGATTTCAGCGCCGGCCTTCGCCAAGCTAGCGGCAAACCTCCTAGCGTCTACCGCGTCCTCGTCCCTGCGGTCGTCGCCTTGAACCCGCCTTCCGGAGCCGATATGCTGTCATGGCCGTGGCCGAGGTGGTGGAATAGGTAGACACGCGGTCTTGAGGGGGCCGTGCCTTCGGGCGTAGGGGTTCAAATCCCCTCCTCGGCACCAGCAACAAGTCCCAGGGCGACGTGGCCAAGTGGCAAGGCAGGGGTCTGCAAAACCCCGATCGTCGGTTCGATTCCGACCGTCGCCTCCAGCCTTCTGAATCTGAGGAGCGTCCTGCGAGGCGCTTTTCTTGTGCCCATCGCTTAGTTGACAGGAACCAGTGCCGTATTGCTTCACCGAGGAGAGCAGCCGCTACTTCGGCGGCAGCGAGCGGGCGAACGATAGGCCCATGTCCAGCCAGGCCGTCAGGTCCGCGTCCGTCGCGAGCGCGGCGGCGGCGACGTAGACCATCCCCTTCATCGGCCGGCCCGTAAAATCCATCGGCCGCGCCCCCGGCCGGGCGAGGGCGACGTCGTGGGCCGCCGGGCCGACGCGCAACATCAGCTCGTCGCCGACGACGCCGCAGGCCATGTTGCCGTCGACCTTGAAGCAGAGGCTGCCGAACATCTTGCGCTCGCTGACCGCGGCCGACCGCCCCGCGACGTCGCGGACCCTGCTCGCCAGCGCCTCGTCGTAAGCCATCGCTCTCCCCGCCTTTGGAACGCCGTCAGACGGCCGAAGCCTGCCCAGCCCAGATCTGGGAATACTCCGCCTTGAACTGCGCCGGCGTCATTTCGGCCGCCGCCGCCAAGCGTCGACACATCTCCGGGTCCTCGAAATCGCGGCGGTCGAGGCGGATCATGTAGTCGCGCGCGACGCGGTAGTTGACGGAATCAACGTCGACGAGACGGACGCGGGTGCGGCCCGTATCGGGGTCGCGCAGGTCGTCGAAGGGCATGACGCGCAGGTTGCCGCCGTCTAGGCAGACGAAGCCCCCCTCTCGCAGGCTCTCGTCCTTCGTCTCATCGAGGAGGAAGCGCACCGCCCCGTAGCCGAGGGTGCGGGTGTAGTCGATGTCGAACGGGATCGGGTCGCGACAGCGCAGCTCGTAGCCCAACGTTACGTCCGTGAGGCGCATGCTCTCGCCGCGGGCGGCGAAGCGGGACTGGACCCGCTGCCTGATCACGGCGCCGAGGGGGATGTCCGCCAGCGCGATATGGCCGTAGGGGTCGTAGCTGACCTCGACGCCGGCCTGGCGCACGAGCTCCTCCGAGTCGAGCTTCTCACCGATGCCCTCGGCAACGACGACGAGACCGTAGGCCTGCTCCGTGAGACGGCGCTTGATGATCGCGCCCTCGATGACGCGGCTGACCTGGTCGAGGCTGATGCGCGGCGCCGCGAACTCCTCCGGGATGATCGTCAGGGTCGCGCCGGCCGCCTTGCCGATGCCGAGCGCGAGGTGGCCCGCCTTGCGGCCCATGACGACGACGAGGAACCAGCGGTTCGTCGTGCGCGAGTCCTCCATCATCGTCAGCACCAGCTCCGTGCCGACGTAGCGCGCCGTCTCGTAGCCGAAGGTCGGCATGCCGGCGGGCAGCGGCAGGTCGTTGTCGATCGTCTTCGGCACGTGCGCGACCCGGATGGCGCCGGCCGCCCGGCGCGCGACCGAGGCCGCCGCGAAGGCCGTGTCGTCACCGCCGATCGTCACGAGGTACTTGATCCCGAGCTCGCCGAGGACCGCGACGACCTTGTCGAGCACGGCCGCGTCGCGGGTCGGGTTCGCGCGCGAGGTCCTGAGGATCGAGCCGCCCTGGAAATGGATGCGTGAGACGTCCTCGATCTCGAGGTCGCGGACGCGGTCGGTGCGGCCGGCGATCAGGTGCTCGAAGCCGTCGAAGATGCCGACCACGGGCAGGCCGGCCTTGCGGGCCTCGATCGTCGCGGCGCTGATCGCGCCGTTGATCCCGGGCGCCGGGCCGCCGCCGGCGAGGATGCCGAGACGGGCTCCAGGTTCGTTCAATGCATACCTCCGAAGCGAGGTGCTGAGGCGGGCGGCCTTCGGTCGCCTGCCGCTTTTACTCTAGCACTTCGTCATCGCCGCCCCGCGAGGCGGCCGCGGCCTTCGATCTAGAGGAGGACGCGCTTCGGCGCGGCGCCGGCGGTGCGCCGGAAGTTGACCAGGAGGTAGCGGCGGCTGCTCCCGTCCTCGACCTCCTGCACCGCAGCGCGGTCCGATCGGGCGAGGGCCGCGTCCACCCGGCCCTGGATCGCCTCGTACTCGACGCGTCGCTCGTCCGATATGGGGAAGGTCGGCGCGGCGTCGACGATCGTCCGTAGCTGGCGTGACGCCAGGGCCAGCAGCCAGCCGGCGACGATCTCGGCCCAGCCGAGGTGGAAGGACGCGTCCCCGAAGGCGATGGCGAGGCGCGTGTTGTTCGACTCCGGCGCGACCTGGAGCAAGCTGGCGCCGAAGTTCGGCCGGCCGAGGTCGCTCGCCGGCCGGTAGACGGCGCGCAGAGCCGGGTCGCTCGCGAGGGTCTCGCCGGCGAAGTAGCGCCCGAGGGCGAACTCGAAGGCCTTGAACGCCTCGACCGGGCGCAGCGTGCCGCGCAGCCAGTCATGGTGCGCCTCCATCTCGCCGCCGCGCAGGCCTTCCTGCGCCGCGATCGCCTCCGCCGCCGCCCGGACCAGGGGCAGCGTTGAAGCGTAGGAGCCGCGTGTCAGCAGCAAGAGCGCGTCGCCGAGGTAGGTGAAGGCGCGCGACCAGAGCGGCACGATGGCGGCGAGGGCGTGCGTGCGGTAGCGGGAGGGATACGCGTCCTTGACGAGGCCGAGCTGGAGGTTCAGCGCCGCGGCGAAGAGCGCGAGGTCGCCGCCGAGGATGAACTGAGTCTGGCGGTAAGCGTCCAGGACGGTGCTCGCGGCCGGGGCGGGGCGGCCGGGCAGCGTGTACTCATCCGGCGAGCCGATCGGCGAGACCCGCTGCGGCGGCGGCTCGCTCACGCCCGCTGACGCTGCTGACTGAGCATGCCGGCGCCGGCGTAGCGCGCCCGCGGCCCCAGCGCCGCCTCAATGCGCAGGAGGCGGTTGTACTTCGCCGTGCGCTCGCCGCGCGCCGGCGCGCCCGTCTTGATCTGGCCGGCGCCGAGGCCGACGACGAGGTCGGCGATCGTCGTGTCCTCCGTCTCGGCGCTGCGGTGGCTGATCACGGCGCCCCAGCCGGTCGCGAGGGCGCGGCGAGTGGCGCCGACCGCCTCCGAGAGCGTGCCGATCTGGTTGACCTTGACGAGGATCGCGTTCGCCGCGCGCGTCTCGATCGCCCGGTCGAGGCGCTCGAGGTTCGTGACGAGGAGGTCGTCGCCGACGATCTGGACGCGGCCGCCGAGGCGACGGGTCAGGAGCTGCCAGCCCTCCCAGTCGTCCTCAGCGAGCCCGTCCTCGATGCTGACGATCGGGTAGCGATCGCACCACTCGGCCCAGAGGTCGACGAGCTCGGCGCTCGTCAGGAAGCGGCCCTCGCTGGCGAGCTCGTAGCGGCCGTCGGCGTAGAGCTCGCTCGTCGCCGGGTCGAGGGCGAGGGCGACGTCCTCGCCAGGCCGGTAGCCGGCGGCGCCGATCGCGTCCACGAGGAGCTCCACAGCCGCGACGTTGTTCGCCAGAGAAGGCGCGAAGCCACCCTCGTCGCCGACGTTGGTGCTCAGGCCGCGGGCGCCGAGGAGGCGCTTCAGAGCCTGGTAGACCTCGGCGCCGGCGCGCAGGGCCTCCCGAAAGCTCGGCGCCCCGACCGGCGCCAGCATGAACTCCTGAAAGTCGGTGCTGCGGGCCGCGTGCTTGCCGCCGTTGAGGACATTGAGCAGCGGCAGCGGCAGGAGGTCCGCCGCCTCGCCGCTGAGGTAGGCATAGAGAGGCTGGCCGCGTGAGGCGGCGGCGGCATGGGCGGCCGCGAGCGAGACGCCGAGGAGGGCGTTGGCGCCGAGGCGGCCCTTGTTCGGCCTGCCGTCCAGGTCGATGAGGACGTGGTCGAGGCCCTCCTGGTCGGCCGCGGCGCGGCCGCGCACCGCGGCGGCGATCTCCCCTTCGACGTTCGTTACGGCCGCGAGGACACCCCTGCCGCCGTAGCGCTTGGGGTCCTCATCGCGCAGCTCGTGCGCCTCGTGGCTGCCGGTGCTGGCGCCGGAGGGCACGGCGGCGCGCCCGCTGGAGCCGTCCTCGAGCCGCACCTCAACCTCCACGGTCGGCGTGCCACGCGAGTCCAGGACCTCGAGGGCGCTAACGGCGGCGATCCGATCGTCTGGCATCAGGTAACCCCTTCTCTATCCTGATCGATTCTCAGCGGCGGCGGCGGCGGCGGCAAGCGCGAGCGCCAGCGTCACGGCTTCGCGCGGGTCTTCGGTGCGCACGATCGGCACGTCGTCCGTTCCGGGTGCGGCTATCGACCAGGTGCCGATGCCGACGACGGGCCGGCCGTGCTGGAGGGCGTGGGCGATCTCGGAGAGCGTGCCGTAGGCGCCGTCGACGGCGATCACGGCGGCGGCGCTGAGGACCACGGCGAGGTTGCGGGCGGCGCCGACGCCGGTGACGATCGGCAGGTCGACGTACGGGTTCACGTTGCCTCGGTCGCTGCCAGGCAGCACGCCGATCGTTCTGCCACCGGCGCTCCTGGCGCCGCGGCAGGCCGCTTCCATGACGCCGCCACGGCCGCCGCAGATCAGGTCGCAGCCTCTCTGCGCCAGCTCCCGGCCGACCGCCTCCGCCTTGAGCAGGGCTTCCGGAGGCGCCGCCTCACCGCCGATCACCGCGACGATCATCCTGGGGCCATGATAGCGGCCGGGCGCCTCACGGTCTCCTGGACCGCGGCTGTCGCAGTCAGCCGGGAGGGTCGGGGCAACCGCTTTGTGACGTTATGTCGATTAAGCCTCTAGCGGGCGCGGGGGAACGCCTTCTCGTATACCTCGCGCACGTGCTCGGGGCTGACCTGGGTGTAAACCTGGGTCGTCGAGATGTTGGCGTGGCCGAGGAGCTCCTGGACCATGCGGATGTCCATGCCGCCCCGTAGCATATGAGTCGCGAAGCTGTGACGCAGCGTGTGGGGCGTCACCCTGCCATCGATGCCGGCAGCGGCGGCGTAGCCTTTGAGGATCAGCCAGAAGCCCTGCCGGGTGAGGCGCTCGCCGCGCCGGTTCACGAACAGGGCCGTCTCCGGCCGCTGGCCGACGAGGCGCGCCCGGGCGGTGCGGACGTACTCCGCCACCTCGCTCGCCGGCTGCTCCGGCAGGGGGATCTGGCGCTCGCGGTTGCCTTTGCCGACGAGGCGGACGTGAGGCCTGTCGTCGCCGAGCTGGACGTCCTCGAGGTCGAGCGAGATGAGCTCGGTAACGCGCAGCCCCGTGGCGTACATGAGCTCGAGCATCGCCCGGTCGCGCTTCGCCTCCGGCGTCGCCCGGCGCAGCGGCTGCTCCAGCAGCTCGTCGATCTCCTGGACCGTGAGCGGCCGCGGCAGGCTCTTGCCGACCTTGGGCGAGGCAAGCGACTCGGCCGGGTTGCCGCCGAGCTTGCCTTCCGCCTGAAGGTAGGCGAAATAGGATTTGACCGCCGCTACCTTGCGAGCGACGGTCGCCTCGGCGTAGGACTGGCCCTTGAGCCGGATCACGTAGTCGAGTATCTCGGTCTGGCTCACGCGCCGCCACTGAATGACGCCGCCGCTCGCCTCGAGCAGGAGGTAGTCCTCGAACTGCTTGAGGTCGTTGCGGTAGGCGAGGATCGTGTTGCTGGAGGCGCCTTTTTCGACGGCTAGAAATTCAAGAAAGTCACTAACGCAGCTATCCACGAGGTAAAACCCTCCTGGGTCGTTCGCCTGGTTCCTCGGGGACGGGGGCTCGGGGACGGGGTACGCTGGGAATTGTAGTCGCGCCCCCAGCCTCTGTCTAGACAGAACGGAGTCTTTCTAGAGATATAAGACGCGCCGGCTCAGCGGCCGGCTCGATCCGGCGGCGCTACTGGATACGCCTCCTTGCCGAGCAGCGGCACGAAGCGACAGCCACCGTGACGGCTGACCGTATGGCCCTCGGGGCGATTCTCGACGAGGAGGAGGTCCTGGCTCTCGCGCTCGCCGACCGGGATCACGAGCCGGCCGCCCGGTGCCAGCTGCTCGACCAGCGACAGCGGCACGCGCGGCGCCGCGGCCGCGACGACGATCGCGTCGTAAGGCGCCTCCTCGGGCCGGCCGAGCTCCTCGCCCGCGAGGTGGACGGCCACGTTCTCGTAGCCGAGCTCGCCCAGGACGCGGGCGGCGCCAGCGGCGAGGCTCGGGATCAGCTCGACCGTCATGACCGTCGCCGCGAGAGCGGCGAGCAGCGCCGCCTGGTAGCCGGAACCGGTGCCGACCTCGAGGACCTTCTCGTCGCCCGCCAGTCGCAGCGCCTGGAGCATCAGCGCGACCATCGTCGGCTGCGAGATCATCTGGCCGTGGCCGATGGGCAAGGGCTGGTCTGCGTAGGCGAGGTCGCTCTGAGCGGCGCTCACGAAGCGCTCGCGCGGCACGGCGGTGAAGGCGGCGAGGACGCGCTCGTCGCGGATCGCCGGCCGCAAGCCGCGCACGAGAGCGGCGCGCGCTTCCGCGTACGAATCCGCCTCCCGGGAGCCGTTCACGCTCAGGCCGTCAGCCCAGCACCGCGGTCAGGCCGGCCGGTCGGCCACGGTGCCGGCGTGGATGACGGCAACGCCGAACATCAGCCGCTGTACCTCGACTTCGACGAGGCCGGCCACGACGAGCATCGCCCGGATCGCCGCCACGCCCTCGAAGTTATCGACGGAGCGCGGCAGGTACTCGTAGGCGGAGCGGTCGCCGGATATGAGGCCGCCGACGAGGGGTGAGAAGACATGAAAGTACCAGTCGAAGACGTGGCGAAAGCCTGGCGTCGTCGGCCGGTTGAGCTCGAGGAAGACGACGCGACCGCCGGGCTCGACGACACGCGCCATCTCCGCGAAGGCGCCGGCGAGGTCCGGCACGTTGCGGCCACCGAAGGCCATCGTCGCGGCTCGGAAGGCGCCGTCGCGGTAAGGCAGCCGCATGGCGTCGCCCTGCTGGAGCTCGACGGCTGCCTTTCGCCGCAGGACCTTGCGGCGGCCGATGACGAGCATCTCGCCGACGAGGTCGAGGCCGCTGACGACGCCGCCCGGCCCGACCCGGCGCGCCAGGGCGAAGGCGAGGTCGCCGGTCCCCGTGGCGATGTCGAGGGCGCGGTCGCCGGCGTTGAGGCGGCAGAGGGCGGCGGCCCGCGCCCGCCAGCGCCCGTCGAGGCCGAAGGAGAGGAGGTGATTGAGCAAGTCGTAGCTATGGGCGATGCGGCCGAACATCGCGGCCACGAGCCTTGGCTCGCCGTGGGGAAGCCGGGGCGTGCCTGCCTTCGTCATGGCGCCAGTGTAAAGAGCCCGCAAGCAGAGCGCGAATCGTGACAGGGCCGCCTTCGCGCTCGCGCGGTGATCTGCGAGCATCGACGCCGGGAGGGCGGGCCGGTATGGCGATGGAGAAGGCACTCGACGTATCGAATTACTCAGGCGTCCTCAGCCGTGAGGCCGTAGCCTGCTGGCGCCAGCAAGGCTTCAGCCATCTCGTCTGCGGCAGCCAGCGCTCCGAGATCACGCGCCGCCAGCTGGAGACGGCCGTCGCCGGCGGCATGAGCATAGACGCCTACGTCTATCTCTACTGGCGCTTCGACGTCGCCGGCCAAGTCGCCGCCGCCCTCGAGACCGTGCGCGGCTACCCGGTCGAGCGCTCTGGCTCGACTGCGAGGACGCGGCCGGCGGCCTCGCGCCGGCGGCGATCGTCGGCCGCATCGGCACCGCGGTCGCGGCCTGCGGCACCTTCCCGCACGGCATCTACACGGGCCGTTGGTGGTGGGAGCCGACGACGGGCGCCAGCCACGCCTTCAGCCACCTGCCGCTCTGGCACGCCGAGTACCCCGTCGTCTCCGAGCCGCCGCCCGACTTCGCCGCCTTCCGCGCTTACGGCGGCTGGTCGCGGCCGGCGATGTGGCAGTACCGCGGCACCACCCAGCTCTGCGGCGTCGGCGTCGACCTCAACCAGCGTGAGGTCCTGGCCGCGGTCGCTCCCTCGCCATTGAGCGCTGAGGAGCGCTTGGAGCTCGATGGCCTGCGCGCCGGCCGGCGCTTTCAGCAGGCGCTACACGCCGGCCGCTACGCCTTCCGGCCGGCTTCTGGCCGGCGGGACGCGGTCGAGCTCGTGCGGGTCGAGGCGGGACGCCCGCTTCCCTTCGAGCCGCCTTCGATCGTCGTCGTCGACTAGCGACCTAGGGCTGGGCAGCGGCGCGGAGGCGGTCGAGGACCTCGAGGGTGGCTACCGAGGCTGCCGACGGCCGCCGCGACGCCGCGTGGCCCGCTACGACGGCAGCGAAGTGCTCGACCATCGCCTTGTATGGATCGAGGCCGCCGCCGTCGATATGCTCGCTGCGGCCGTCGGCGTGCCTGAGCTCGATCGTCCGGTCTTCGCTGCCGGCCGTAAAGGCGCGCTCGACTCGTAGCCGCGCCCCGCTGCCCACGACCTCGAGCGTCTGCTCCTCCGGCGCGACGAACGACGCGACGAAGCCGCCGCTGACGCCGCCGGCGAACTCGAGCTCGGCCCGAAAGCTGGCGTCGACGCCGCCGGCCGCCGTCTCCTGCGAAGCCGTAACGCTGATCGGCTCGCCGGCGATCGCGACCAGGGGCTCGAGGCAGTAAATGCCGACGTCGAGGAGGGCGCCGCCGCCCATCGCCGGCTGCCAGCGGTAGTTCGCCGGCTGCCGATTCATGAAGGTAAAGGCGCTACGCAGCGAGACCAGCTCGCCGAGCGCGCCCGAGCCCACGAGGTCGATAACCCGCTGCTGGCGTGGGTGAAAGGCCGACATGTAGGCCTCCATGAGGACGCAGCCGGCGGCGTGCGCCGCCGCCGCCATCCGGCGCGCTGCCGCGGCGCTGCTCGCGAGCGGCTTCTCGCAGAGGACGTGGCGACCGCTGGCGAGCGCACGCAGCGTCCACTCGGGATGAAGCGAGTTCGGCAGCGGGACGTAGACCGCCTCGACCACCGGGTCGGCGAGCAAATCGGCGTAGGAGCCGTAGGAGCGCTGGGCGCCGAAGCGCCTCGCCTCGGCGGCAGCACGATCGCCGTCGCGGGCAGCGATCGCCACTAGCTCGGCGGTGTCGCTGGCGCCGATCGCCGGCAGCACCGCGCGGCGGCCGACCGACTCCGAGACGCCGAGGACGCCCCAGCGCAGCGGCGGCACGTTAGCCGGGCGTCAGCGGCCGGCCGCCCTGCTCCGCCGACTTGTGAGCCGCCTCGAGGACGCCGATCAGGCGCCGGGTCGAGTGCTGCTCGACGGCCAGGGCGGGATCGCCGAAGAGAACGTGGTCGGCGAAGTTCCTGTAGAAGGCGAGGGGCTCGCTCGGGAGGAGCGGCAGCCGCTGCTCTCGCAAACCGCCGCCCAGGGGCTCGTAGCGGACCAGCGTCAGGTCGGCCGGCGCCTCCGCGTGGTGCGACTCCTCGCGGACGTAGCCGCGCCCGGGCTCGATCCGCTCGCTGATGAGCGGCCGGTAGTGCCCGACGAGTGTCCCGGCCGTGCCCTGGACGTAAAACTTCGGCCGCCGGACGGCGGCGACGTCGGAGTGGAGGAACTCCGCCTCGCGGCCGTCCTCCCAGGCGAGCCGCACCCGGACCTGATCGAGGTTGCTCACGTCGTGCCAGACGCGCTTGTGGCCGTTGGCGGCGACGCTACGGGGCGCGCCCGGCATCAGCTCGAGGATCCAGTCGAGATAGTGGGCGCCCCAGTCGAACTCGGCGCCGCCGGAGACTGCCGCGTCGGAGTGCCATTCGCGGCAGGGATGCTCGAAGGAGCCGACGAAGGTCTCGACGTTGAAGACCTCGCCGAGCAGGCCGCTCTCGATCACGCCCCGGACCGTCAGGAAGTCGGCGTCCCAACGCCGGTTCTGGTTCACGGTCAGGACGAGACCGTTGCCGACAGCCGTATCGAAGAGCTGCTCCGCCTCCGCCAGCGTGAAGCAGAGGGGCTTCTCGCAGATCACGTGCTTGCCCGCCCGCAGCAGCTGCAGCGTCAGAGCCGTGTGGCTCACCGGCGGCGTCGCGACGATGGCAGCGCCGACGCGCGGGTCGGCGAGGACCTCCGCCACCGAGGTGTAGGCGGCCGCCGCGGGGAAATCGGCGGCGGCGGTGCGCGCCCGCTCGCCGGCGCTGTCGCAGATCGCCACCAGCTCGAGGCCGGCCGTCTTCTCGATCGCCAGGGCGTGAGTGTAGCCGATGCCGCCGAGGGGGCCGTAGCCGACGATCGCCACGCCGAGCGGCGCCTCGCCGACGCCCTCGTTGCGCGGCTGCAGGCAGCGACGGAGGAAGGCGCGCAGGGCCGGGCTCTCGAAGGCGCGACCGTTCGCGCTCAGGGCGCTGACGATCACGCGGCCGCCGCCGAGGCGGTGCTCCGCCACGGCCACCCGGTTGCGATAGTGGACGCTCACCTCGATCAGCGGCCGCGTCTCGCCGTTGGTCGCCGCCAGCGGCGCGAACGAGTCGACGAAGGCGAACTCCGGCGGCAGGCTGCGCAGCAGGTTGTGCTCGCCGTCGACGACGCGGCCGAAGAACTCGCCGAGCGGCAGGCGGTCCTCGGCCCGATGACCGAGGAGCCGGGCCAGGGGATCGGGCGTCGCCGCGGCGCCGAGGGCGATAACCTGGCCGCCCTCCTCCACGTAGCCGGTCAGCCGCTCTAGCTCGGCCGGGCCGAGCGCCGCACGCTCCTCGCCGAGGAGGACGGAGTCGAAGGCAGCGAGGTCGGGCAGGTCGCCGTTGCGGCCGGCGAGCTCGGCGCGAGGGGAGACTTCGGCGAGGAGAGAGCGGAGGCGCCCATCCTCCCCCTCCGAAGCGACGAGGAGGACGCGCTGCGGCTCGACCGCGTCCCTATGCATCGCCCGCCCCCGCGCCGCTGAAGAAGCCGCCGTCGAGCGCCTCGAGGAGCCAGTCGGTCAGCTCCAGCGGTCGTTGGATGTGGATGTCGTGCGCCGCGTCCTTGAACCAGCGCACCTCGGCCTTCGCCAGGCCGGCGGTCGCTCGAGCGACGTCGTCCTCCTTGCGCCAGCCTGGGTCGCGGCTCTTGCTATCGGCGACGGCGATCAGGGTCGGCGACTGGACGTGTGGATAGATCTCGGCGGGCTTCTGCTCCCAAAGAGAGCGGAGGATGAGCATGTGCCGGTCGAGCGTGAGCCAGGGTCGGACGCTGCCGTCCGCCAGCGTCTCGAAGTTCGCCATCGTCATCTCGATCGCCTCCTCCGGCCAGCCCTCGCGGTGGGAGCGCAGCCGCTCGACCATCTGCGCGCGCGGCGTGCCTACGAAGTCGGGCGGCCGCAGGTCGATGGCAGTCTGCTCCCAGCTCGCGTCCTCGCGCGCCGAGAGGTCAATGAAGCCGCCGTCGACGAGGACGAGGCCGCTCAGCGCCTTCGGCCAGCGCGCCGCGAAGTCGAGGACCACGTTGCCGCCCCAGGACTGGCCGGCGAGTAGAGGCCGGTCGAGGCCGAGGGCGTCGATCAGCGCCCGCAGGTCCGCCGTGACCTCGTCGAAGCCGTAGCCGTCGTCCGGCTTGTCGCTGCGGCCGTGGCCGCGCTGGTCGACGGCGACGGCCCGGTAGCCGGCGCTGCTGAGGCGGGCGCCGACCGCGTCCCAGGTACAGGCGTTGGAGGCGAGGCCGTGGACCAGAAGGAAGGCCGGCTCGCGCTCGCCGGGCCACTGCCGCACCGCCAGCTCCAGGCCGCGGACCGGGATGCGGCGCAGTGTCGGCGCTAGCGCCGCGTCCACGTCGCTCCCCCGGGCGAGTCGCCGATCTCGATGCCTTGCGCCTCCAGGGCGTCGCGCGCCCGGTCGGCGAGGTCGAAGCGCTTCTGGGCCCGCAGCGCCTCGCGCAGCTCGAGGACGAGGTCGATCAAGTCGCCGTCGTCGGCGGGAGCCGCCGCCTGGGCGCTGCGCAGCGACTGGAGGCGGGCGAGGAGCTCGACCTTCTCCGCCGCCGCCAGCGACGCGAGGCTTTCCACGTGCTCGACGACCGGCCCGAACCCGTCGGCCGCCGTCGCCGCCTCGTTATCGCTGAACTCGTAGCCTTTATAGACGCGGCTCTCGTCGAAGGTCTTGACGACCCCGCGCGCCGACGAGCTGAAGGCGGCAAAGGACAGCGCCGTCCCGCACGCGTAATTGCGCTCGGCACCATCGCCGATCAGCGTGATCGACCCTTGCCCGGATACGCTCGCCGTTTCGGTCGCCGCGTCGAACGTGACGGAGGTGTAGGCATCGATGCCGAGGATGGCGACGTCAGCCGGCAGCTGCTCTTGTAACGCGTCGAAGCGCCGGGCGCCCATGTAGCAGAAGCGCGAGTCGTAGTTATCGCCGCCCGAGTTGTCGTTGAAGTGGGGGACGACGGCGAGGGAGAGGCCGAAGCGACCGAGGAGGTCGAGGCCGTCGTCCCAGAACGGGTCCTCGCCCGCCTTGTAGACCTCGTAGACCGGCAGGACGAAGCGGCCGAGCGTTATCGAGGCAGCGCTGGCGAAGAGGACGTCCGTGCCGGCCTCGAAGCGCTCGCAGACGCTCTCCCACACGGGCGAGTCGCGCCACTGGCGGACGGCGTAGGTTGGGCTGCCCGGCCCGGCGAAGATCAGGTTGGCGGCGCGGATCTCGGCGACCGCCGCCGCGACGGCCGCCGTCGTCGCCCGGTCGCGATGGGCGTAGCGGGCGACGCGCAGCTCCGTCTGGAGGTGGTGGCGGTAGTACTCGACCGCCTTCTCGACGATCGCGTCGATGTTCGTCTCGAAGCCGGCGGTCGTATCGAGAAAGACGGGCCGCGGCGGTCCCGGGAGACGGCCGAGCACGGCGCGGTGCTCGCCGCTCATCGCCGCCATTAGCTCGCCCGCACCGATGAGGGTAATCCGCCCGCTCATCTGATCCACGCTCCTCGCATTCGCGGCAAGGCTGCCTGGGTAAGGAGGACCGGCGTTGCGGGCTGAACAAGCGCAAAGGGAGAGATCGCGCTCACCGCCGGCCTTAACGTCGCCGATTCTAGCACGCTTGATATCGTAGCGCAGACTCGCGAGCGATAGCGATACTCGCAAGCGATAGCTATAGAGGAAAGCGGCGCCGCGGCTGGACCAACCGTCGAAGGTGTCAAGCGCTCCCTTCTGGTGTAGAGTAGCGAATGGTTAGTTGCCTGTTCAGTCGTTAGACCGCTCGACTCGGTTTCCCCCGTCTGACCTGAGCACGCTCGCCAATAAGCCCGGCCGCGGGGCCGGTCATGAGATGGCCTGCTCAGGCCGAGATAGAGGGATAAGTTGAGCAAGAGAATCTACGTAGGGAACCTGCCGTTTACCTCCACCGAGGATGACGTACGGGCGCTGTTCTCGACCCACGGCGAAGTCGTAAACGTCTTCCTGCCGACCGATCGGGACACGGGGCGGCCGCGCGGCTTCGGCTTCGTCGAGATGGAGGACGCTGACGCCGCCAAGGCGATTGAAGCCATGGACGGACGTGACTTCGGCGGTCGCTCCCTCCGCGTCAATGAGGCGCGCGAGAACGAGGCACGCGGACCCCGTCGCGACGGGCCGCCGCGCGACGATTACCGCTAGCCTCCTCAAAACCAGGGTTCCGCACGCCACCGACGGCCGCGCTCTTGGGCGCGCCGCCCGGATCAGGCTGTATCCAGCACGCTACCCGAGACGTCCGGGCCGCAGCGCCGCGGCTCGTCCTACCGCGACGAGAGCGGCGCCGGTTCGCGTTAGCTTCGCACGGGTCCGGACGGCGGCGCCCGACGGGAGGATCGAGACGGCTTGAGTGGGATCAAGGCCTGGGCATGACGATCCCGCTGCGCCCAACTCGAGGCAGCCGCCAGATCAAAGCACGGCTACGTGACTGAACTCCTGGAAGCGGCTCTCCTCGGCATCGTCCAGGGGCTGACCGAGTTCCTCCCCGTCTCCTCTACCGGCCACCTGATCATCGCCGAGAAGGCGCTGGGCGTCTCCGAGGAGGAGTTCGGCCTGCGCTTCGACGCCGCCATTCACCTCGGGACGCTGGCCGCCGTCCTCGTCTACTTTCGCGGCCTCCTGCTCCCCCTCCTCGCAGCCTGGATCGACAGCCTGCGCGCCCGCCGCTGGGACGTCTCCGCCGACTCGCGGCTCGCCTGGCTCCTGATCATCGGCACCATACCGGCCGGTGTCGTCGGCCTCCTCCTCGAAGGCACGGCGGAGAGCGCCTTCCGCTCTCCTGTCCTCGTCGGCGCCATGCTCATCCTCTTCAGCCTGCCGCTCTTCCTCGCCGAGCGCCTCGGGCGTGGCGGGCGCAGCGTCGCCGAGGCGGGGCCGGTCGACGCCCTCCTCCTCGGCGTCGCCCAGAGCGTCGCCCTGATCCCCGGCGTCTCGCGCTCCGGCATCACGATCGCGGCCGGGATGGGCCGCGCTTTCAAGCGCGGTGAGGCGGCAGTCTTCGCCTTCCTCCTCTCCGGGCCGATCATCGCCGCTGCCGGCGGCAAGCAGCTCTTCGACGTCCTCCGCGGCAGCGATTCCGGAGAGGCCTCGGCCGATCTCGGCGTCTACGCAGTCGGGCTCGTCGCCGCCGCCATCGTCGGCTACGGCGCCATCTCCTTCCTCGTCCGCTTCCTGCGCCGCAACCCCCTGCACGTCTTCATCGCCTACCGCATCGGCCTCGGCACCGCCGTCCTCGGCCTCGCCGCCGCCGGCCTACTCTGACCGCGTCCCGGTATCGCCGTCCCGCAGCCCTCGGAGCTTTTACGAAGGCTTCATCGCTCTTAACCACGCGTTAACCTGCCCGGCTCTATCGTGAAGGCATGAACAAGGTCATGGATCACAAAAGAGAGAGCAAGCGAGTGCCGCCTGCTGGAGAAGGCCGGCGCTGGCTCCACTCGCGATTCCTGCTTGGCGGCGCGCTGACCCTGGGCGGCGCGGCGCTCCTGCTCGCCGCCTGCGGCGGCGGCGACGGCACATCCAACGGCCCCAACGCGACGAGCGAGCCCGCCCTCAGCGGCACCGTCGAGGTCGATGGGTCGAGCACGGTGTTCCCGATCTCGGAGGCGGTAGCGGAGGAGTTCCTGAGGGAGGCCCGCAAGGTGCGCGTCACGGTCGGCGTCTCCGGCACGGGCGGCGGCATGAAGCGCTTCTGCGCCGGCGAGACCGACATCAGCGACGCCTCGCGGCCGATCACGGCGGCGGAGGCGGCGGACTGCGCCGCGAACGGCGTCGAGTTCATCGAGCTGCCGGTGGCCTACGACGGGCTCTCGGTCGTCGTCCACCCCGACAACGACTGGGCCCAGTGCCTGACGATCGCGGAGCTCAACCTCCTCTGGGGGCCCGAGGCCGAGGGGAAGGTCAAGAACTGGAACCAGGTGCGGGCGGCGTTTCCGGACGCCGGCGTCGCGCTCTACGGGCCCGGGACGGACTCCGGCACCTTCGACTACTTCACAGAGGTGGTTAACGGCGACGGCGGCGCCAGCCGGGCGGACTTCACGGCCAGCGAGGACGATAACATCCTCGTGACCGGCGTCGCCGGCGACAAGAACGCCCTCGGCTACTTCGGCCTCGCCTATCTCGAAGAGAACTTGGGCCGGGTCAAGGGCGTCGAGATCGACGGCGGCGGCGGCTGCGTCGCGCCGTCGGCGGCGACGGTTGAGGGCGGGACCTACGCGCCGCTCTCGCGCCCCCTGTTCATCTACGTGAAGAAGGAATCGATGGCCAAGCCCCAGGTAGAGGCCTTCGTCGACTTCTACCTCGAAAACGCCGCCTTCCTCGCAGCGGACGTCGGCTACGTGAAGTTCCCGGACAGCTTCTACGACGCGATCAAGGCACGCTGGGCGGCGGCCGAGACCGGCTCGCTCTTCAGCGGCGCGACCGGCTCGGTCGCAGAGATCCTCGGCATCGGCTAGGTAGCGCCGTGACGCAAGCGTCGAAAACGCCAGAGTCCGAAGCGTCCCAGGGCTGCGGGAGCCCAGGGGCGCTTGCTCTCATCGAAAGAGAGGCCGGCTTATGAGCTCGGCGGCGACGGTCGGACGGGCAATGGCGATCGCGGCCCGCAAGCGCAGGCGGGCGCGACGGCGGGCTCTGGAAGCGCCGGTCTACGCCTTCCTCATGGCCTGCGCGGCGCTGTCGATCGTAACGACGGTCGGCATCGTCCTGATCCTCTTCGAGGAGACCTTTCACTTCTTCGAAGAGGTCAACATCATTGACTTCCTCACCGGCACGCGCTGGACGCCGCTGTTTCAGTCGAAGAGCTTCGGCATTCTGCCACTCCTCAACGCGACCTTCATGATCGCTTTCGGGGCGATGCTCGTCGCCATCCCCCTCGGCGTCCTCGCGGCGATCTACCTGAGCGAGTACGCCCCGCCGCTGGTGCGGAGCAGCGTCAAGCCCGTGCTCGAGGTGCTGGCCGGGATCCCGACGGTCGTCTACGGCTACTTCGCCCTGCTCTTCATCAGCCCGGAGCTCCTGCGGCCCTTCGGCCAGGGCACGGCCTTCAGCGCCGCCAGCGCCAGCATCGCCATGGGGATCATGATCCTGCCCCTCGTCGCCTCCATGAGCGAGGACGCGATGCGGGCCGTGCCGCGGTCGCTGCGCGAGGGCGCCTACGGCCTCGGCGCCAACCGCTTCGAGGTCGCGACGCGGGTCGTCTTTCCGGGAGCGCTCTCCGGCATCGTCGCGGCGATTATCCTCGGAGCGTCTCGCGCCGTGGGCGAGACGATGATCGTGACCGTCGCGGCCGGCAACCAGCCGAACCTGAGCTGGAACCCGCTGGAGGCGATGCAGGCGATGACCGCTTACATCGTCCAGGTCAGCCTCGGCGACACGCCGCGCGGGACGATCGAGCACAGCACGATCTTCGCGATCGGCGCCGTCCTTTTCGTCAGCACGCTGCTCCTGAACATCTTTGCCCAGTGGCTGCTCGCGAAGTTCCGGGAGGTCTACGAATGAGAGCCGCCGTCTCGTCGCCGCTGCCGGGCGTCAGCCGGCTCGCCTACCGGCGCAACCTCGGGCGGGCGTTCCTCGTCCTCTGCCTCGCCGCCGCGCTCAGCGGCATCGTCGCGCTCCTCGTCCTCCTGGCGACGATCGCCGCCGACGGCGTCGGCCGGCTGAGCCTCGACTTCCTCAACAGCTACCCTTCCCGCTTCGCGGAGCGGGCCGGGATCAAGGCGGCGCTCTACGGCACGCTCTGGATGATGGCCTTCACCGCCCTCTTCGCCGTGCCGGTCGGCATCGGCGCCGCGATCTTTCTCGAGGAGTTTGCGCCGCGCAACTGGGTCACGAAGGTAATCGAGACCAACATCAACAACCTCGCCGGCGTGCCTTCGATCATCTACGGCCTGCTCGGGCTCACCGTCTTCGTGCGGGTCATGGACCTCGGCCGCAGCGTCATCGCCGGCTCGCTGACCATGTCGCTGCTCGTGCTGCCGATCATCATCGTCGCCGCCCGCGAGGGTCTGCGAGCGGTGCCGCCCTGGATCCGCGAGGCATCGCTCGCGCTCGGCGCCACGCGTCTGCAGACCGTCTGGTCCCAAGTGCTGCCGCCGGCGGTGCCGGCGATGCTCACCGGCATCATCCTCGCCCTCTCGCGCGCGATCGGCGAGACGGCGCCGCTGATCATGATCGGGGCGCTGACCTTCCTCGCCTTCACACCGGACTCGCCGTTCATCGATACGTTCCCTTACGTCGACCCGACCCGCCCGGCCGAGGCGGCGTTCACGGTCCTGCCGATCCAGATCTTCAACTGGGTGTCGCGCCCGCAGCCGGAGTTCCTCGAGACGGCGGCGGCCGGGATCATCGTCCTGCTAGTCGTCCTGCTGAGCATGAACGCCGTTGCCATTGTCCTGCGTAATCACTTCGAGAGGCGGCGAAAATGGTAAGCCCTGAAACCAAGCTAGAGAAGCGCGCCGAGGACGACTCCTTCCTTGCCGAGCCGGCTGGAGGCGCTAGAATAGCCTCCGTGGAAGAGTCGTCTTCAGCGGCCACCGAGGAGGCCAGCCTCGCGCTCGAGGTCAAAGCCCTCAGCGTCTTTTATGGGAGCTTCCAGGCCCTCCGCAACGTGAACCTGAGCATCGCCCCGCGACGGATCACGGCGATCATCGGCCCCTCCGGCTGCGGCAAGAGCACCCTCATCCGCTGCCTCAACCGGATGAACGACCTCATCGCCTCGTTTCGGGCCGAAGGTGAGGTGCTGTTCGAGGGCGAAAACCTCTACGCCCCCCACGTGGATGCCGTCGAGGTCCGTCACCGGATCGGCATGGTCTTCCAGAAGCCGAACCCTTTCCCGAAGTCGGTATTCGACAACGTCGCCTTCGGGCCGCGGATCAACGGCTTCACCGGCAAGCTCAGCGAGATCGTCGAGCAGGCCCTGATCCGGGCGGCGCTCTGGGACGAAGTCAAGGACAAGCTCGGCGAAAACGGCCTCTCGCTCTCCGGCGGCCAGCAGCAGCGTCTCTGCATCGCCCGCGCCCTGGCGGTCGAGCCGGAGGTGATCCTCATGGACGAGCCCTGCTCGGCGCTGGACCCGATCGCGACCCTGCGCATCGAGGAGCTGATGCGCGACCTGGCGCGCGAGTTAACGATCGCAATCGTCACCCACAACATGCAGCAGGCGGCGCGGGTCTCGGACTCGACGGCGGTGATGATGATGAACGACGAGCGCGCCGGCGAGATGATCGAGTTCGGGCCGACCCAGGCCATCTTCACGAACCCTCAGGACAAGCGCACCGAGGACTACATCACCGGCCGCTTCGGCTAACGACCGTCGCTACCGCGCCGCCCGCCGGCCGCGGCCTACTCCTCGAGAAGGCTCTCCATGTAGGGCACGAGCTCGCTGAGGTGGTCGATGACGTGGTCGGGACGGACCTCACCTCTGCCCGGATCCTCGTCCCGGTACTGACGGGTCAGGACGGTGCCCATCCCGAGCGCCGCCGGCCCCTCGACGTCCGCGTCGAGCCGGTCGCCGACGAAGACGGCGTCTTTCCCTGCGACGCCAAAGGCTTCGAGCGCCGCCTCGTAGATCGCCGGGTGGGGCTTGCGATAGCCGGCCTCGCAGGAGGAGACGGTGAGCTCCAGGTAGGGCCCGAGGCCGCGCTCGTCCATGACCCGGTCGAGATCGGCCGCCGTCATGAAGGCGTTCGAGACGCAGCCGAGGCGCAGGCCCCGCTGCGTGAGAGCGGCCAACGCCTCCTTCATGCCCGGCTCCGGCGGCTCCACCTTCGCGGTGTAGATGCTCGTCTCCATGACGAGGTCGGTGAAAGTCTCGAGGACGGCCGCCTCGGGCGAGATCGCCAGGCGCTGGAGCGCCTCGGCGACGTACTGGCTCGTCGGCGCCTGCGTCAGGTAGCTCGCCGCGTCCTTCCAGATCGCCTCCCACTCGGCGCCGTAGCCCTCCACCGTGTCGATCAAGGTCTCGACCGGCGGTACCTCGGGCAGGACGCTCAGCAGCAGGTCGCGGGCGCGGCCGTAGCAGTAGGCGAGGGCGCCGGCGTCCTCCGGCGGCGAGCTCCAGAGGGTGCTGCCAATGTCGAAGAGGACGAGTCGCGGTGGCATGGATCGAGTCTAGCAGGCGGCGACGCCTGGGTCTCAGCAGCGGGTCGTGGCCCCGTTCCCAGATTTGTCGCGCTTCTCGGCGCTCTGCTATACTCGCGGCGATTTGAAGCTAGAGCTAGATGGTGTGGAGGGGTGAAGTGGATTTTGCCAGCTTTCCGAAGTGTCAGAAATGCAAGACCGGCGACCTCGTGCCGCTGTCCGACTTCGGAAGCCAGGGCGCCGCGATTCACTACAAAGCCTGGGCCTGCACGAACCCGGAATGCGGCTTCAACCTGAAGATCCGCAACGGCGACCTCTACCTGGACGAGCCGATCGCCAGCGGCGCCGTCCATACGCCGCGCGTCCGCTAGCCCGGCCGCCCTCAGCGCCCGAGGCCGATCACCAGATAACGCATGCCCGCCGCCTCAACGCGGCCTCGGTCGAAGGCGCCGCGACCGTCGAGGAAGACGCGGCAGCCGCCGAGCGCCGCCAGATCGAGCCCCTGATACTCCGGATGCGCCGCCTGGAGCACGACCGCGTCTACGCCCGTCGCCGGCGGTAGCGTGCCGGGCTCGAGGCCGAGGGCGGCGATCTCGGTCGCGCTGAAGAGGGGGTCGTGGACCGAGACCCGCGCACCGCGGCCGCGCAGCGCCGCCGCGACCAGCAGCGCGCTCGACAAGGTCGCTTCTTTGACGCCACCACGATAGGAGAGGCCGAGGATGAGGACGCTGCCGCCCGCCAGGCCCCGGCCTTCGAGCGCCAGCGCCGCTTCCAGCCGCGTTGCCGCGTGCTCCGCCATCGCGTCGTTGATCTCGCGGCTCAGCGCCGCCAGGCGCAGGTCGGCGCTCGCTGCGAGGAAGTAGGGGTAGACGGGAATGCAGTGGCCGCCGACGCCGATGCCGGGGCTGTGGAGGTGGGAGTAGGGCTGGGTGTTCGCCGCCGCGCTCGCCTCGGCAAAGGCGACGCCGAGCGTCTCCGCCGCCAGGGCAAGCTCGTTCGCGAGGGCGATGTTCACGTCCCGGTAGATGCTCTCCGCCAGCTTGGCGAACTCCGCCGTCTCCGCGTCCGCTAGCAAGAGAACTTCGGCAGCGAGCATCTCCCGGTAGAAGGCCGCCGCCGCCGCCCCGGCCGCCGGATCGACGCCGCCGACGAGCTTCGGGTAGGTCGCGAGGTCGCGGAAGACGCTGCCGGAGGAGACGCGCTCCGGGCTGTAGGCGACGCGCAGCTCCGCCGGTCCCCGGCCCGACGCCGCCGCCAGGCGCGCGGCGAAGCGCTCTCGCGTCACGCCGACCGGCACCGTGCTCTCGAGGATGACGAGCGCTCCCGGCCGCAGCCCGGCACCGATCGCGGCCGCCGCCACGTCGAGGTGACGGAAGTCCGGCCGGTGCTCGCCGTCGACGCCGACCGGCACGACGACGACGACGACGTCGCTCGCCGCGACCGCCACCGTCGTCTCGATCGTCGCTTTGAGGCGGCCCGCGTCCCGCGCCGCCCGAACCGCCTCGGCCAGGCCCGGCTCGCCGACGACGGGCGAGCTGCCGGCGTTCACGGCCGCGACCGTGGCCTCGCTGACGTCGCAGCCGCTTACGGTCGCGCCCTTGCCTGCGTACAGCGCCGCTAGGGGCAGGCCGATCTTGCCGAGGCCGACCACCGCGACGCGCCTATCCGCCGTCACCTACGACTCCCATCGGGGCCGGACCGGCGCGCCCGTGCGCCCCGACTCGGCCAGCGCGTCGGCGACCGCGAGGGCCGCGAGGGCGTCGGCGCCGTTCACCGGCATCGGACCGCCATCGCGCACGGCGGCGACAAAGGCCGCCAGCTCGCTCGCCAGCGGTTCCCGCCGCGCGATCGGGATGCTCACCACGGCTCCGGGCGCGCGGCCCTGGACCCGGACCGAGGCTGGCGCCGAGCCTGCCGGCGTCGCGCCGGCCTCGACAGCCTGCGCCGGCTGGAAGGCGAGCGCCTGGGCCTCGTAGTCGATGACGAATTGGCCGTGCTCGCCGAGGACGCTGAGCTCCCGCACCTTGGTCGGCGAGAGCCAGTTCACCTCCAGGTAGCCCACGGCGCCCGGCCCGCCCGCCGCGCGGAAGCGGAGGACGGCGCTGACCGAGTCGTCGAACGGCGTGCGGACGTTTCCTTGCGTCTCGGCGTAGGCGCGCTCGACCTCAGCGCCGAGGACGAAGCGCATCATGTCGATCTCGTGCAGGGCGAGGTCGTGGATGACGCCGACGTCCACCTCGCGCGGTGCCTCGCGGAAGTAGGCGAGCCGCCGGGCGCTGACCTGCAGCACCCTGCCCGCCTCGCCCGCACGCACCCGCCTCACCAGCTCCGCGACGGCGGGGTTGAAGCGCTCGATGTGGCCCGCCATCAAGGCGACGCCTGCCTGCTCGGCCGCGGCGACGATGCGTTGAGCCTCGCCGGCCGAAGGCGCCAGGGGCTTCTCGACGAGCAGGGCGCAGCCGGCGCCGATCGCGGCCAGCGCGACCGGCGCGTGCAGATGCGCCGGCACGGCGACAACGACGGCGTCGAGGCGCTCCTTACGCAGCATCTCCCCGTAGTCGGCATAAGCGGCGAGCGTCCGGCCGCGAGCCGCCGCCGCGAGACGGTCGGCGGCGCTGTCGCAGACGGCGGCGAGGCAGACGCCGTCGAGCTCGCTGAGGACGCGCGCGTGATTCGCGCCGAAGCCGAGGCCGACGACGCCGAGCCTGAGCTCCCTGGCGCCGCTCACGGGCCGCTCGCCGCCGGCTCGAAGGCGCCACGGTCGCCGGCCGCCGCCCACTCGTTCACGGCCGCGACGACCTGGCCGATCTCGGCCTCGCCGAGCCCGGGGTGGACCGGCAGCGACAGGACCTCCTCCGCGAGGCGGGCGGCGACCGGCAGGCCCGTGGCCGCATGGCCGAGGTCGCGGTAGAGCGGCTGGGAGGGGATCAGCGCCGGGTAGTAGATCGCCGCCTCGATGCCGCGCTCGCCGAGCCAGCGGCAGAGGGCGTCGCGACCCTCCGCCACGCGGACTGTGTACTGGTGCCAGACCATCGCCGCCGTCTCGTCCGGCGCCGGCGGCAGGCCGACGCCGCGCAGGCCGGCGCTGAGCAGGGCGGCGTTGCGCCGCCGCCCCTCGTTGAAGGCCGGCAGGCGCCGGAGCTGGACGAGGGCGAGCGCCGCTTGGACCTCGCTGAGGCGATAGTTGAAGCCGAGCTCGGCGCTGCTGTAGGGGCCGTCCTGGCCGTGCTGGCGGATGCGCCGCATGCGCCCGGCGAGGGCGTCGTCGTCCGTCGTGATCATGCCGCCCTCGCCGGCGGTCATGTTCTTCGTTGCGTAGAAGGAGAAGCAACCCGTGCCGAAGGAGCCGGCGCGGCGGCCGTCGCGGGCGGCGCCGTGAGCCTGGGCCGCGTCCTCGATCAGGACGAGGCCGCGCCGCCGCGCGATCGCGCCGATCGCATCGACGTCGGCGAGACGGCCGTAGAGGTGGACGGGCAGGATCGCCCGCGTCCGCGGCGTGATCGCCGCCTCGATCCCGCCGGCGTCGATGTTGCCGTCCTCGCCGACGTCGACGAAGACCGGCCGGGCGCCGGTCGCGACGACCATGTTCGCCGTCGCCTGGAAGGTAAACGGCGTCGTGATCACCTCGTCGCCGGCGCCGATGCCGTGGGCGAGGAGGGCGACGTGGAGGGCGGCTGTGCCGCTGGCGACGGCGACGGCCGCGCGCGTGCCCGCCGCCTCACGCGCGAAGGCCGCCTCGAGCTCGGCGACCACGGGGCCGCCGGCGAGGCGGCCGGAAGCGAGGACGGCGAGCACCGCCGCCCGCTCCGCCTCGCCGATCGAGGGCTCCGAGAGCCTGATCACGACGGGTTTGCCGTCTCGAGCGCCGGCAGCTCGAAGGTCTCGCCGCAGTGGCGACAGCGCCAGCCTTCATCCGTTTCAGCCAGAGCGCGGCCGCAGCGGCAGACGTAGCCCGCAAGCCGGGCGGGGCTGCCGCGGACGAGGCCCTGCTCCGGCACGTCGGCCGTGACGACCGCCGCGGCGGCGACCATCGCCCAGCGGCCGATCGTCAGGCCGGGGAGCACGACGGCGCCGGCGCCGATCGAGGCGCCGTAGCGGACCAGCGTCGCGAGCGGCTGCCAGTCCGCGTCGGAGATCGCGCTGCCGTCGGACGCGATCGCGCGCGGGTACCTGTCGTTCGTGAAGGTCGCGTGGGGGCCGACGAAGACGCCGTCCTCGATCGTGACGCCACGGTAGACGCTGACCCGGTTCTGGAGCTTTACCTTGTCGCCGATGACGACGCCGGCGTCGACGAAGACACCGTAGCCGAGGCGGCAGTCGGCGCCGACCCTGGCGCCGGCGCGCACGAGCGCCCGGTGCCAGACCCGCGTGCCGGCGCCGAGCTCGGCGCCGGACTCTACCTCAGCGGTTGGGTGGATCACTCTCGAGTATCTCGACGATCTTCTCGGCCGCGTGCCCGTCGCCAAAGAGGGCCGGCGGCGTACCGGTTGGGAGCGGCCTCGTCGCGGCGGCGACGATCTTCTCGGCGTCGGCGCCAGCGAGCTCGTTCCAGCCTTCGGTCAACGTCTCCGGCCACTCCGAATCCTCGCGAAGCGTAACACAGGGCACCGCGAGCAAGTAGGCTTCGCGCTGGACGCCGCCCGAGTCGGTCAGGATGCCGCGGGCGTTGCGCTCCAGCGCCACCATCTCCAGATAGCCGACCGGCTCGCTGAGGCGGATGTTCGGCGCCGGCGTCAGACGCGCCGCCGCCAGCGCTGCCCGCGTGCGCGGATGGAGTGGCAGGAGGACCGGCGCGTCGAGGCTCCCCAGTGCTTCGAGCAGGCGCCCGAGAACCGCCGGATCGTCGGCGTTCGCCTGGCGGTGGACCGTCGCGAGGTAGAAGCGCCGCCGCTCGACGCCGTGGCGAGCGAGCACCGCGGTCTCGGTCTCAGCCACGCGCGGCATGACAGCGAGGAGCGAGTCGTACATGAGGTCGCCTACTTCGTAGACGCCGTTATCGATCCCTTCGCGCTTGAGGCAGTCGACGGCGTTCGCCGTCGGGCAGAAGAGATAGCGGGCGACGCGGTCCGTGAGTATGCGGTTGACCTCTTCGGGCAGCGTCCGGTCGTAGCTGCGCAGGCCGGCCTCGACGTGGGCGAGTGGCAGCTTCAGCTTCGCCGCCGCGAGCGCGCCAGCCAGGGTCGAGTTCGTGTCGCCGTAGACGATTACGAGGTCCGGCTGCCGCTCGAGAAACGCCGCCGCCAGCCCTTCGAGCATGCGCGCCGTTTGAACGGCGGCGCTCGCCGAGCCGACGTCGAGGTTCAGGTCTGGCGCCGGCAGGCCGAGCTCGCGGAAGAAGACGTCGGACATGAGGTCGTCGTAGTGCTGGCCCGTGTGGATCAGGACCTCGTCGTGGCGCAGGCGCAGGCTGCGGCTGAGCACGGCGGCCTTGACGAACTGAGGCCGGGCGCCAACCACCGTGGCAACCTTCATGCTGCCCCGCCGGACCCCGCGGTCACGGCTCCTGGGGAGCTTGCTGCTCCGATCGGGTTTCGAGGAGCGAATCCGGCGGCGGCGCCCGGTCGATGCGCGCGAGAGCGTGGAGACGGGCCGGCAGGTTGCCAGTGCGGCGGCGGCGGTCGACCTCGAGCTCGCGGATGCCGGCCCGCAGCTCGGCGCCGGCGAAGCTCGGCGGCGCGACGGCGATGAGCACCTTCGGGTGCGAGGTCGCCTCCAGGCGCTCCTGCTCGCCCGTGAGGTCCTCGCGCAGCTTCTCGCCCGGCCGCAGGCCCGTGTAGACGATCTCGATATCCTTGCCCGGCTCCATGCCGCGGAAGCGGATCAGGACGCTCGGCGAGCTCACCGATCCGCACCTCCTCGCCGACGTCCAGGAGGAAGATCTCGCCGCCGCGCGAGAGCGCCGCGGCCTGAATCACGAGGCCGGCAACCTCGCTTACCGTGAGGAAGTAGCGCGCGACCTCCGGGTCCGTCACCGACACCGGCCCGCCGCGCTCGACCTGGCGCGAGAACAGGCCCAGCACCGTGCCCTTGGCGTCGATCACGTTGACGAGGCGGACGGCGGAGAAGCGGGTGCTGCCCGGCATCGACGTGACGAGCAGCTCGCCGACCCGCTTTGTCGCCCCGTAGACGCTGACCGGGTTCACGGCGGTGTGGCTGGAGAGGAAAACGACCTGCTCCGTCTGGACGGCCGCCGCCGCCTCGAAGACGTTGAGCGTCCCGAGGACGTTGGTCTCGAAGGCCTGGTCCGGGTGCTCCTCGATCATCGCCACGTGCTTGTAGGCGGCGAGGTGGACGACGAGCTGGGGACGGCTGGCCTCGAAGATGTCGATGAGCTTCTGGCGGTCCGTGATGCTCGAGAGCCAGAGCTTCACCGGACAGTCGGCGACGGCCTTCTGGAGCAGCTCGAGCCGCAGCTCGTAGAGGCCGGTCTCGCTCGTGTCGAGGACGTGGAGCGCGGCCGGCTTCATGGCGATGATCCGCCGGCAGAGCTCGGCGCCGATCGAGCCGGCGGCGCCCGTGATCAGGACGACGCGCCCCTCGATCGTCGCCTGGCAGGCGGTTTCGTCTACGTCCAGCGGCTCGCGCGCCAGCAGGTCCTCCATCGTGATATCGCGCAGCTCGCCGCGCTGGGCCCGCCCCTCCATGACCTCCGAGAGGCCCGGCACGAGGCGCACCGGCACCCGCGACGGCTCGATCAGGGCGAGGATCTCCTGGAGGCCCGGCGGCCGCGCCGGCGGCTGGGCGAGGGCGACGAGGTCGATCTGCTGCTTCTCGATCACGCCCGGGATATCGTGGCGACCGCCGAGGACGGGGATGCCGTGGACGCGCTTGCCGCGCAAGGCCGCGTCGTCGTCGATGAAGCAGACGGCACGGTAGGGCTGGCCGCGGTTGTGCTGCAGCTCCCAGGCCAGGAGCTGGCCCGTGTCGCTGGCGCCGATGATCAGCACCCGCTGCTGGCGCGCGTCGCCGTTGGCGAAGCTCGCAGCGCTCCAGACGCGGGGCAGCATCCGGGCGAGGCCGTGAAAGAGGAAGATGAAGGCGGCGCTGATCACGTTGACGCTGAGCGGAATCGGCCGCTTCGGCAGGAGGACGTTGACGGCGAGGACGCCGGCCGTGATCACGCCGACGGCGATCCCGAGGAGGATGGCGTCGCGGACGCTGCCGTACTGCCAAGCGGTGCGGTAAACGCCGAGGGTCTGATAAGCGAGGATGTAGGCGAGGGCGATCAGCGGCCCGGCCCAGAGGAGCTGGTTCCAGGAATCGTCCGGCACGTTGCCGTCGAACCGCAGCGACAGCGCCAGCGCGTAGCTGCCGATAACGATGCCGACGTCGAGGAGGAGCGGCAGGAGGAAGTGGCCCACGCGGGCTAGCAGGCTGGCCGGAGCGGGGTGTTCGGCCTTCACCGGGCGCCCTCTCTGCGGATCACGACGCCGAGGGTCTTGAGCATAATCTGGACGTCGCGCGCGAAGGGGTGGCGGGCAGCGTAGTCGAGATCGTAGGCCATCATTTCGCCGTAGGTCAAATCAGCGCGACCGCTGATCTGGGCAAGGCCGCTGATCCCCGGCTTCACGTCGTGGCGCCGGTGGTACTCGGCGCGGTACTGGGCCACCAGCTCCGGCTCGTCCGGCCGCGGCCCTACCAGATGGAGATCGCCGCGGAGGACGTTGAGCAGGTTCGGCAGCTCGTCGAGGCTGCAGGCGCGGAGGGCGCGGCCGATCGCCGTCCTCTCGCCGACCGGCCGGAACTGGAACGCCTCGATGTCCGCCACGGCCGCGACCCGGCTCTCCTCCGGCCGGCGCAGGCGCATCGAGCGGAACTTGATCATCTCGAAGCGGTGGCCGTCCTTGCCCACGCGCTCTTGGCGAAAGAAGACGGGGCCGGGCGACTCGAGCTTCGTCAGCAGGCCGATGAGGGCAAGCAGCGGGCTGAGGACGACGAGCCCAAGCTCGGCGACGACGACGTCGAAAAAGCGCCGCTGGCGCTCCTCGCGGGCGCTCTCAGGCACGGTGCGCTTCGATGATCGCCGTAACGGCCGCCGCCACGCGGTCCGCGTCGGCCTCGGTCATCTGCGGGTAGAGCGGCAGCGAGACCAGGCGCTCGTAGGCGTCCTCCGCTGCCGGGAAGTCGCCCTTGCTGAAGTCGAAGCGCTCGCGATAGTAGGCGTGGTAGTGGATCGGGATGAAGTGGACCGACGTGCCGATGCCGCGCTGCCGCAGCGCCTCCACGACCTCGTCGCGCGTCAGCTTCAGGCGCTCGAGCCGCAGACGCAGCGGGTACAAGTGCCAGGCGTGCGTCACCTCCGGCCGCGCCGTCGGCGTCTCGACCTCGGCCAGGCCGGCGAGCTGCTCTGTGTAGCGCTCGGCGAGGCGGGCGCGGTCGGCGTTGATCTGGGGCAGGCGCGCCAGCTGGCCGCGCCCGAGAGCGGCCTGGAAATCAGTCATACGATAGTTGAAGCCGGGCAGCGTCACCTCGTAGAAGGCGCTGCCCGCTGCCGTATAGCGCTTCCAAGCGTCCGAGCTCAGGCCGTGGGCGCGCAGGAGCTTCGCCTTCGCCGCGATCGCCGCGTCATCGGTCGTGAGCATGCCGCCCTCGCCCGTGGTCATGTTCTTGATCGCGTAGAAGCTGAAGGCCGTCGCGTCGCCGAGCGATCCCACCGGGCGGTCGCGGTAAGCGGCGCCGGCGGCGTGGGCCGCGTCCTCGATGACGCGCAGGTCGTGAGCGCGGGCGAGGTCGAAAAGCGCGTCCATGCGGCAGGGCTGGCCGCCGTAGTGGACCGGCAGGATCGCCCGCGTCCGCGGCGTGATCTTCGCCGCGACGGCAGCCGGGTCGAGGTTGAGGTCGTCCGCCGACACGTCAGCGAGGACCGGCGTCGCGCCGGCGTGGACGATGACGTTCGCCGTCGCCGCAAAGGTCAGCGGTGTCGTGATCACCTCGTCGCCAGCGCCGATGCCGGCGGCGAGCAGGGCGAGATGCAGCGCCGCCGTGCAAGATGTCACGGCGACGGCGTGCTCGGCGCCCGCGGCCGCGGCGAACTCGGCCTCGAAGGCCTGCGATTTCGGGCCGTAGGTCAGCCAGCCGGAGCGCAGCACCGCCACGACCTCGGCGATCTCCTCTTCGCTGAGGTCGGGGCGCGCGAACGGGAGAAAGTCGTCTGACACGATAGGCTATTCGGCGTGCTGGGCGGAGACCGCCGTCAGGAGATGGGTTCGTAGGCAGGGTAGCATCTCCAGGAGCCTACAGGCGAGCCAGCCGGCCGGCCGGTCGACGAGGAGCCGGACGAGCGGCGGCGCCAGCGTGACGCTGCGCCAATCGACCTGGCGGCCGGCGAAGAGACGGCGCAGCTCGCCGCGGCCGAGGGGCCGGACGTCGCGGTTCAGCGGGTTGACCCAGAAATCGTAGATCACGATCAGGCCGCCCGGCCGCAGTACCCGTTGCATTTCGGCCACGACCCGCGCTCGGGCCGCCGGATCGGCCAGCGAGGAGAGCAGCGTGAAGGCGAGGACGAGGTCGAAGCGCCCTTCCTCGAAAGGCAGCGCCTGGCCGTCGCCGACCTCGATGCGCGCGCCCGGCGTCAGCTCTCGCGCCGCGTCACACGCTCGTCGATCAGGTCGACGCCGTGGAGGCTGGCCGGAGCGGCGCCGTAGCGCAGGAGGTCGCGGAGGACGGCGCCGTCGCCGCAGCCCAGGTCGAGGACCTGGCGCTCCCCGAGCGGCAGCAGGCCGGCGGCCCGCAGCACAGCGAGGAAGGCGCGCTCCCGGCCCTGATAGATGAAGAGGTTCGCCGGCCGCCAGTAGTCGTAGCGGGCGTCGAGGCCGCGCTCTGCCCGCCGCGCGTAGGCAGCCCGCACCCGCCGCCGCCTCGCGCTCCGACTCAGCCGTCACGGCGCCGGTTGAGAGCGGCGGCCGCACGGGCCGCCAGGAGAAAGGCCGGTCACGAGAAGGGCGCGCTCTTCAGCCGGCGCCCGAGGCCGCGCGCCACGCCGGCGACGAAGCCGGCACCGGCCGCGAGGTGGATCGAGGCGTAGGCAAGCGGCAGGTAGGGCGCCTCACGTCGGTTGCCATTGCTGGCGAGCTGCAGCGTCGCGAGGCCGTTTGCCGCGGCGT
Source organism: Dehalococcoidia bacterium (assembly GCA_963664765.2). Classification (GTDB taxonomy): domain Bacteria; phylum Chloroflexota; class Dehalococcoidia; order DSTF01; family WHTK01; genus WHTK01. The sequence continues at coordinate 1,485,234 of CAXXWO010000006.1, forward strand.
AGGCGCCGGCGGCAAGCCCGACCAGCCGCAGGAAGCGCCGGTCGAGGAGGCTCAGCAGGCTGCCCGCGCTCAGCACGAGGACGAGGGCGGCGGGCACGAGGTGGCGCGGCCGCAGCCGCCGCGGGTGCCGCCCCAGCACCGCCGCCTTGGCGAGGCCGTACCCCCAGTACTGGCGCAGGAGGGCGCCGAAGCCGGAGCGCGCAAAGTAGGTCGAGCCGATTGCCGGCGAGAGGAGGATGCGGCCGCCGTGCGCGCGCAGGCGGTAGTTGAACTCATCGTCCTCGCCCCGGTCTATGTCCTCGGCGAAGACGCCGACGCGCTCGAAAACGTCGCGCCGGTAAGCGCCAAAGGGCACCGAGTCCGCCCACTGCTCCCGATCCGAGTAGCGGAAGGCGGCATCGCCGACGCCGAAGCGCGAGGCCGTCGCCAGGGCGATCGCCCGGCCGATAACGCCCTCTCCTTCGGTCCGGATCGGCCCGCCGACGGCGTCGGCGCCGCTCTCGCTCAGCGCCCGCACGCTGGCCCGGACGAAGCTCGGGTCGACGCTCGTGTGGCCGTCGACCTTGATGATCACTTCGCCCTTCGCGAGCGCGAGGCCGAGGTTCATGCCCGCCGCCGTCGTCCGCTTCCGGTTCGGCTCGAGGCGGTCCGGCAGGCCAAGGGCGGCCCGCGTCGCCTCGACCGCCGCCAGCGTCGCGTCCGTCGACTCGCCGTCGAGGACGATGACCTCGAAGCGGTCGCGGGGGTAGTCCTGGCGAGCGAGCGCCTCCAGGCAGCGGCCGATGTAGCCGGCCTCGTTGCGCACGGGCACCAGGACGGAGACGAAGAGCGTCGCCGCCGAAGCGTCCGCCGCCGCGCCCGCCGCCGCCTGCGGTGCTAGCTCCAAGTCGCGGCTACTTTCTCGCGCTGGCCGCTCGTCACGGACTCGTAGACCAGCTCCATCTGGCGCGCGTTCGCCGCCCAGTCGTAGCGGCCGGCGACGAAGCCGCGTCCTGCCGCACCCAGGGCGGCGCGCCGCGCCGGGTCGACGATGAGCCCGTCGATCGCCTCGGCGAGGGCGGCCGCGTCCTTCGGCGGCACCAGCAGGCCGGTCTCGCCGTCGCGGATGACGTCCGGCAGGCCGTGGACCGCCGCGGCGACCACGGGCAGGCCGGCGGCGGACGCCTCCACCGCCGCGACGCCGAAGCCCTCGAAGAGGGACGGCAGCACGAAGACGTCGAGCTCGTCCAAGAACGCGGCCATGGCCTCCGGCTCAACCCAGCCCGCGAGCTCTACCGCGCTTTCGAGACCGAGGTGCTGGACCTGGCGCTCGAGGGCGCGGCGCTCCCGACCCTCGCCGGCGATCCGCAGACGCACGCCATCGCCGTGGCGCTGGCGCAGGAGGGCAAAGGCGTCGAGGAGATACTTGAGCCCCTTCTCCGGCGAGAGCCGCGCCGCCGTGCCGACGACCACGGCCCCATCCTTTGCCTTTCGCGGCCCAGGGGCGAAGCGCGTCAGGTCGACGCCGTAAGGCACGACCGTGACCGGCGTGCCGCGCGGCGCGTAGCGCGTCGTCTCGGTCGCCAGGTGGAGGCCGGTAGCCGTGATCGCGTCGGCGCCGGCGAGAGCGTAACGGGTCAGCCAAGCGTGAAAGGGCGTCAGGCGCGGCGCCTCGAGGACGTCCGTGCCCCAGACGGAGACGACCAGCGGCCGCTCGCCGCTGAGGGCGCCGAGGAAGCCGTAGCTCGTTAGGTGAAGGGCGTGAACGAGGTCGGGGGCGATCTCCTCGATCAGCGCCCCGATCCGGCGGGCGTGGAGGAGATAGCGCGCCTTGCCCAGGGGCTCGCCGCCGGCCACGTGACGCACGCGCGCCCCGTCGATCGCCGCCGGCCGGAAGGAGATCACTTCGCACTCGTCGCCCCGGCGGACGAAGTGCTCGATCCAGCGCCGCGTGTGCGGATAGGGCGCGTCCGCGAGGAAGGCGATCTTCACGAGACGATTCTACCAGCGCTGCGCTCGATCGGCGCCGCCACGACTCGACCAGACCGCCTGCCTAGTCGAGGGCGATGCCGTTGTAGAGGACGTCCGGGTCGCCGCTGAAGACGTCGGTGAACAGGTTGGCGAGGGCGACGATCGGCCGGTCGGACTCGATGATCGCCGTGCCGGCGAAGCCGTCGGGGAGGACGGCGTCGCGCGCCTGGAAGACGGTGAACTCGCGGTCGACGACGACCGAGTAGCCGGCCGTGCCGCCGGGCAGGTCGAGGCCGAAGTAGCGGACGGCGACGTTTGCCTGGCCGCCGTCGGCGACCATGACCCGGAACCAGCTATTCCAGCCCTTCCCGCCCCGCGCCGGGCCGTAGTTCTTGTTCAGCACGGGCAGGAGGACGCGGTTGGCGCCCTCCTCCGGCCGGATGCCGCGGTAGTCGGTGAAGGCGTGGTGGAGGGTTCTGCCGCGGAAGACGACGACGGCGATCGGCTCGGTTGAGTTCAGGCGGACGATGCCGACGAAGTTGACGGGGAGCGCGTCGCCCGGCGCGAGGCAGTTGGCGAAATCGTCCCGCGCCTGGAAGCAGAGGCGGGCGCTCTTCACCGTCAGCGTGTTCGTCTTGGAGATCAGCGTCCCCGGCTGCGTACCGAGGTCGAAGCCGTCGAAGCGCAGGGTCACCTCGGCCGGACGTGACGGGTCCTTGTTCATGATCTGGAAGCGGGTGCTGAACGAGTTGCCGGGGCCGACCTGGCGGTCGATCAGGGGCAGGACGATCTCCTCGCCGAGCTCGCTCTCGTCGAAGCCGCGGTAGGAGCCGAACGAGGCGATATCGAGGTTCCAGGTGTCGGCCGTCGCCGTGATGTACTGCTGCTCCGGCCCCTGCCCTTGGGCGTTCGCGTGGAGGTCGATGCGCACCGAGCCGGTGAAGGGCTCGGCGACGTTCATCGTGTCGGGCTCGCGGAAGAGCGTCCCGCGCGGCGCCAACGGCAGGCCCCCTTCGGGGCAGCCCGATATGCGCGTCGACGCGGAGCGCGTCGGCCGGTACGGGTCCCAGGCGATTTCGTCGTCCGTCTGGATGCTGAGGTAGGTGATCGTGACGCAGGCAGTCACGGTGTCGCTGAGGTTTTGGATGGCGAAGCGGCCGTTCCAGTTCCGGTTGGGGCCGTCGCGCTTCGCCGTGATCGGCAGGTAGATGCTGTGGGAGCCGGCGCCGGTCGTCACCATATCGCCGGCGATCGCCAACTTGCCGTCGCGGATCACGTCCTTGGCTTGAAGAGCGACGATCGGCTGATCGGTGGAGATCACGGCCGAGCCCTGGAAGCCGTGCGGCAGGAAGGGGTTGTCGCGCTGGAAGAAGGTCCAGCCGCTGCCCGGGAAGAGGGTCGGGCAGCTCGGCGAGGGGCAGCTGTCGCGGCCGGCGAGCTGGCCCTCACCGTCGAAGTAGTTCACCTCGACCGTCGCGTCACCTTGCCCGATGTTCTGGACCCGGATCCAGGAGTTCTCGTCGCCGAAGGAGTAGGAGGTCACGAAGGCGTTGACCTCGCTCGGCGGGCCGCGCTCGATGACGACCAGGAGGAGGAGGGTCGGGAGGAGGAAGACGCGGCCGAACGCTAAGACGGCGCTGAGCCTCGCAGGCGATCGCTTTGCCAAATCACGTCCTTAACCCCGCCCTCGAATGATAGGCGGGGCCGAAAAGGGTGGTCAAACCGGCGAGGAGCCTGGCGCCGTCGCCGCGGCGAGAACGTCATGACTGCGTGATGCCTGTACGAGACCGGGGCGAGAGCCAGACCGAGGTTGTCAGGGCGTGACGGTAAACGTCCCCGTCATGATCGTCGGGTGGACGTCGCAGCGGAAGAAGTAGCTGCCGGCCGCCGGCACGTCGAAGGCGGTGTCGTCCACGGCCGGTCCCGGGAAGATCAGGCCGACGCTGCCCTCGGCAACGGGCGTGAAGTCGCTCGCGCTCACGTAGAAGGCGATATTGTGCTCCACAGACGCGGCGTCCTGCTGATCGAAGCGGACCCGCACCTGGCCGCCGGCGGCGACGCTGATCGCGTCCGTACTGAAGGCGATGCCCAGCGCCGATATCTCGACCTCCTGGCCCTCGAAGGGCTCGATCAGCGCCGGGTTCGCCGGCGTCGACGGCCGGGCCGTCTGACCGCAGCTGCTCTGGTTGATGCTCGGCTCCGAGACCTCCGGGAAGCGGAAGACCTCCGTGCCGGCGCCGTGGCCTAGCGGTATCGTGCCGAGAACGCCGCGCTCCACCTCAATTGTGCCGCTCTTGTCCTCCGCGTCCGAAGCGAAGGCCGGTACGGTCTTTACGCGCAGGCGCTCCTCGCCGATCCGGATCGCGTCGTCCTCGGCAAAAACGGAGGCGTCGGTCAGCCTGACGAACCGCCTTTCGCCGTCGAGGCCATTCTCGTCGATGACAGCGCCGGTAGCGTCCTCGATGTCGATCTCCTCCTCGACGAGGTCCCAGCGACCAGTCGTGATCAGGACCGTGAGCTGGCGGAGCTGCTCGTCGCTGAGGGGTCCGCCCTGGCTCTGGGCCCAGGCCGGCATCGCCGTGCCGACGCGGCCGCAGGTCAGCGTGTTCGTGATCAGCGTCTCCCGGCCAGCGAGCGTAACAGCGTCCAGGATGCTGATCGCGGCCCCGGCGCGGTGGCCCGCCGCCTCCGTGTGGTCGACGCCGCGCCTGACCGTGATCGCGTCGTCCTCGCTCTTCTTGACCTCGAGACGCTCGGCGCCGATGAGGATCGTCTGGCCCTTCTTGAGCTTAGCGCCGTCGCCGACGCTGAGCGTCGTCGCGGTCGCGTCCAGGTCGCCGCTGAGGGTCGTGCCGGCGTCGATGAAGCCCTGGAGGTCGGCGCGGTCGAGCGACGGCGCCGCCAGCAAACGGGCGCCGTCGCGGCCGCCCTGGCCGAGGTCGCCGTGGCAGAGGCGGCAGTTGCGGGCGAAGAGGATCGAGCCGCGGGTCGCCGTTCGCTCCTCGAAGTGCTCCTCGGCGGCCGTCTCGCGGCTCGGCAGCCAGGCGCCGTAGATGCCGACGATGATCAACGTCACCAGCATCAGCACCGTCATCACGAGGACCTGTTTTTGTGTGTTCATGCTCCAGCCGTGGCCCTGCGGCCCCTGCTCATTTAGCCTTCGTCCCGCACGGCAAAGCTGTTATTGTCCGGCGTGCCCTTCTGGCTCGCGCCCGTGTCGACGCTGATCACCTTCGTGTTCGGGTCGATCGTGACCGCGAAGTGGTCCAGCGAACGCGGCGCCGGGCCGAAGACGCGGACGCCGGCGTGGTTGTATGTGGAGCCGTGACAGGGGCAGCGGAACCAGCCGCGGGTTTCACCGCCGGTCGCAGGGTTCGGGAAGCTGAAGTTCTCCCGCCATGGGACGGTGCAGCCGAGATGGGGGCACTTCCACCACAGCGCCAGGAGGCCGGGGCCGCCCTGCTCCTCCGTCAAGTTGACGAGCCAGAACTTGCCCGACTGGACGGAGGTCTTCGTCCCGGGCGGGAACTGGTCCACGGTACCGGCGATGATCACGCTGCCAAAGCCGCTAATGCCGCGCGGGTAGAGGTTATCGATCATCACGCCGGCGAGAGCGCCGAGGCTGCCGAGGAAGCCCGTCCAGAAGGTGAGACGCAGGATGCCGCGCCGGGACACCTCTTTCGCCTCGACCTTCTCGATAGCCAGGGCAGCGCCCGCGGCGGCCTGCTCGGCCAGCAGACGCTGCGGCACCGGCACGAAGACCTGGCCGCCGGCGCCGACGATCGCCTCCACGGCCTCGCCCTCGTCCGTCATGACGAAGATCGGCGGCGCGTTGATCTCGGCCTCGATCCGCTTGCCCCAGGCGGCGGCTGAGCCGAGAGCCAGGGGCACTGCCGCGTAGAGGCCGCCGTATTCGGAGCTGAACACCTTGAGCGAGAAAATGTGGATGTCCTCGTAAACGAGGCCGGCGGCGATGCCGACGATGCCGACGGCGAGGACCAGCGGCCAGTAGCTCGGCCCCGGTGCCTCCTCCTCCTCCTCGTGCTCCGGCTCGACGGCCGGCGCCGGCCCGGCAACCTCGCGCGCCTCGACGATCCAGCCGAGCAGCCCGATGAGGACGACGCCGGCGCTGGCATAAGCGAGCGCGTGCAGCGTCGGCTCAAGGATGTTCACGAGGATCATGGCAAGAGCTAAGCCCAAAATGGCTGGCCAAAGGCTCAAGCGTTGCATCCCGCTATCGTCCTCCTCGATTCGTACCTTACGGCCCTAGGGTCGATCAGTGCGTCTTTACGGTCTAGCCGTCGATCCGCGGAACGTCCCAGGGCAACACGAGCTCCTGGCCGGCGCCCCTGAAAGCGGCGCCAACGATCGTAAGCACCCAGAAAACAAAGATGAAGCCGCTGAAAAGCGAGATTATGACGTCGCGCCGGTTGAGGAGCCAGCCGATGCGCCAGAGACCGAAGACCAGCAGGACCGGCAGGCCGACCATGAAGAGGGTCGGGATTAGCAGCTCGACCACGAAGGCCGGCAGGTTCAGGTTGAGGTCGTAAGGCAAGAGGCCCGTTATCCAGCCCGGCAGGTCCTGATACCACTGCGGCGGCGGCTCGCCGTGGTCGCCGCCCCATTTCGGCCATGATGTTCCGTTGAGCAGCACCGGTATGCGCGTGAAGTCCTGGGGCCAGTCCAGCGTCCCGTCGTGGCCCTTGCTCTGGAGCAAGGGCACGATGCCGCCCAGGCTCGTCTTCCACTCCCAGCCGGTCTGGATCGAGCGGAAGTCGCGGCTGAAGATCAGGTCCCAGAAGGCGAAGACGAAGCCGGAGTCGGGCAGCACGTCCGGCCGGTTCTCGCCGACGGGCCAGGCGCTGAACGCCGGCTTGATCGTCAGGCCGAGGAAGCTCCACTTCTGCTCGTACCAGTCGGCGTGCTTGCCGGAGTCGAGGAGGATCAGGAGCAGCGTTCCCGCCGTCGCGAAGATGCCCGAGACGACGGTGATCCGCACCGAGTTGAGGCTGCCGAACCAGACGCCCTGGCCCTCTTTGCTGCGGTCGAGGTAGGGGATGGCAGCGAGGAGGATCAAGGCCACGGTAGGCACGATGACGCCCGCGAGGGCGGGGTGCATGTGGAGGAGAAGCTCCTGCAGGTTGAGGAAGTACCAGGGTGCCTTCGAGGGGTTCGGCGTGACGTCGGCGTTGGCCCGGTTGATCAGCGGGGCGTTAACGAGAGCCGACATGACGGTGAACGAGGCCGTGAAAAGGGCGGCGCAAATGAACTCGACGAAGACGAGGTCAGGCCAAACGAGGAGCTCTTCCTCCCGTTCGCGTCGCGGCCTAACCTGAGCGGGCGCCGTCGCCGCCAAACGCTACTCCTCTTTCGGGCCCTACAAGGGCCGTGCCATGCCACCGTCGCGCCGGATCCGCCAGAAGTGGACGGCCATGAAGATCGCGGCGACGAGGGGCAGGCCGATGACATGCAGTGTGTAGAAGCGAATGAGAGCGTTGGGACCGACCTCGAAGCCACCGCGCAGCACGAAGACCACGGAGTCGCCCAGGACGGGAGCCGAGCCGACCATGTTCGTGCCGACGGTAATCGCCCAGAGCGCGAGCTGGTCCCAGGGCAGGAGGTAGCCCGTGAAGCTGAGGAGGAGCGTCAGGATGAGGAGGATAACGCCCACGATCCAGTTGAACTCGCGCGGCGGCTTGTAGGCGCCCGTATAGAAGACACGCATCATATGGAGGAGCACCGTCAGGACCATGCCGTGCGCCATCCAGCGATGGAGGTTGCGCATCAGCGCCCCGTAGCGCACATCCGTCTCCAGAGCGGCGATATCGGAGTAGGCGCGCTCCACAGAGGGCACGTAGTAGAACATCAGGAGCACGCCCGTGACCGTGAGGCCGAGGAAGAGGAAGAAGCTGAGCCCGCCTAGGCAGTAGGTGTGAGTGATCTTGACGTGCGTCTTGTGGATACGGGTCGGGTGGAGATGGAGGAAGACGTTGGTCGCGATGACCAGCATCTGGTTACGCGGCGTGCTCGGGTAGCCGCTGCGGAAGATCGACTGCCAGACGTAGTTGTGGAACGCCTTCTCGTAGATCGTCGCGAGGAGGCCGGGCTTCTTCGGTCGCTCCGTGCGCGGCTGCTCCCCTAGAGCCATGCCCGACGCTCCCTCAATGCGACCACCAGTTACCGAACGCGACCATCAAGGCCAGGCTCAGGGAGATGGTGCCGAAGACGACTAACAGCTCGGAGAAGTCGACGGAGAAGACCCGGCCGAAGATCTGGTCGGGCTCAAAGCCAATGAAGAGTAGGCCCAACAGATCCATCTAGCGCCCGACCGCCTCCTGCCGTCATTCGAGCCTCCGCTTGTGAAGCTCTTCGCAGGCCGCAATTTAGCATCGGCCCATTTTAGTGTCAAGGAAGCTGGGCGGCCGTCAGACTCGGTCTCCGCCCTTCGTCGCCAGCGACCAGTCAAAGCGCCGCATCCGCGCCAGGCCCATGAGATCGCGCCAGGCGGTGGAGGCTACCTTGACGCGGCTGTCGGTATCCTCGAGCCAGCGCACGGGAACGAAGGCGACCCGCCAGCCCCCCTTCGCGGCGAGGAGCATGAGCTCCGTGTCCCAGAACCAGCCGGTGTCGACGGTCAGGGGCAGGAGCCGCTCGGCACAGGCGCGGCTAATCGCCTTGAAGCCACACTGTGTATCGCGCAGGCGCGTGCGAAAGAGCAGGTTCGTCAGGAAGACGAAGCCGCGCGACAGCACCTCCCGCTTTAGCGAGCGCGTCGTCTCGCTGCCGGGCCCGAGGCGGGCGCCGGACGCTAAATCGACGTCTTGGCTAGCGACGGCGTTGACGAGGCGCGGGAAGGCCTCGAGGTCCGTCGAGAGATCGATGTCCATGTAGGCGTAGACGTCGGCTTCGCCGCTGAGCCAGGCGCGGCTAAGGGCGCGGCCGCGGCCCGCCTCCGGAATGTGGATCGCGACGACCTCCGTCAGGCTTGCTTCGAGGCCCTTCGCGACCGCGAGGCTGCCGTCGCTGGAGCCGTTATCGGCGATGACGATCCGCCAGTCGTGCAGGAGGTTGTCGGCGAGGAAGAGGTGCAGGGCGCGAACGCTGCGCTCGAGGACGTGCTCCTCGTTCAAGATCGGCAGGACGACATCAACCCTCGCCACGGCGTTATTATCGGTCCTCCAGCGGCCACGGTTAAGACGGCCTGCTGCCCAGCGTCGCGGGCGGCGAAGCCCGGCTAGTGACGGAAGTGGCGCTCGCCGCCCGTGAAGACGAGGGCCATGCCGGCAGCGTCGGCGATCGCGATGACGTCCTCGTCGCGGACAGAGCCGCCCGGCTCGATGCAGGTGCTGACGCCCGCCGCCGCCGCCGCGGCCATCCCGTCGAAGAAGGGGAGGTAGGCGTCCGAGGCCATGACGCTGCCGCGGGCGCGGTCGCCCGCCCGCTCGACGGCGATCCGGACGCTCGTCACCCGGTTCGGCTGGCCGGCGCCCATGCCGACGAGGCTGTTCTCCTTCGCCAGGACGATCGCGTTCGACTTGATGTGCTTGCAGGCGCGCCAGGCGAAGCGGAGGTCGGCGAGCTCCGCCTCGGTCGGCTCCCGCTTGCTGACTACTTTCAGCTCGAGCGAGTCGTCCGGCTTGTCGTCCTCGCTCTGGAGGAGGAAGCCGCCCGCGACCCGGCGCAGGTCGTAAGGCAGGCCGGCCACCGCCGGCACCTCGAGGATCCGGACGTCGCGCCAGCGGCTCAGCGCCTCGAGAGCGCGCTCCGAGTAGCCGGGCGCGACGACCTGGTCGAAGCGCATCCGCTGGCCGCTGCTCGGGCTGATGCTGGCCCGCATCGCCCGCGCCAGGTAGCCGTCCACGGGCCGGTTGCAGGCGACGATGCCGCCGAAGGCGGAGAGCGGGTCGCCCGCGAGGGCGCGCTCGTAGGCCAGCGGCAGCTCCTCGTCACTGGCGAGGCCGCAGGGGTTCAGGTGCTTGATCACGGCGACGGTCGGCGCCGCGAAGTCGCTCACCGTGCGCCAGGCAGCGTCTGCATCGAGGACGTTGTTGAAAGAGACCGGCGCGCCGTGCAGCTGCTTGAAACCGGCGATGCCGGCGCCGGCGCTGCCGGCCTCCTCGTATAGAGCGGCCGATTGATGCGGGTTCTCACCGTAATGAAGGTCGGCCCGCTTGCGCATGCCGATCGTCAGCTCCGGCGGGAAGGCGGCGTTCGCACCGTCGCGGAGGTAGCGGGCGACGAGCGTGTCGTAGAGGGCCACGTGCTGGAAAGCCTTGGCAGCCAGGCGCCGCCGCGACTCCGGGGCGACGTCGCCATCTTTCAGCGAAGCCAGCGTCGACTCGTAGTCGGCCGGGTCACAGAGGACGACGACGTCGGGGAAGTTCTTCGCCGCCGCCCGCAGCATCGAGGGCCCGCCGATGTCGATATTCTCCAGCGCCTCCTGCAGCTCGACGTCCGCGCGGGCCACCGTCGCCTCGAACGGGTAGAGGTTGTTGGCCACGAGGTCGATGCCGGCGATGCCGTGCTCCGCGAGCTGGCGCAGGTGGTCGGGCTCGGAGCGGCGGGCGAGGAGGCCGCCGTGGATCGCCGGGTGCAGCGTCTTCACGCGGCCGTCGAGGATCTCCGGGAAGCCCGTCACCGTGGCGACGCTCGTGACCGGGATCGCGGCTTCGCTCAGCGCCTTCTCCGTGCCGCCCGTGGCGATCAGCTCCCAGCCGAGGTCGGCGAGGCCGCGAGCCAGCTCGAGGAGGCCCGTCTTGTCGTAGGGTGCGAGGAGCGCGCGCATCGGGCCTATTCTAGGCCCAGGCGACGGCTGCGTCGGCGCCTTTTATGTCCACGACCGTGCCGACTTCCAGCGCCTCCGGCACCAGCGCTTGAAAGGCGGCGCCGTCCGCCGGCGCGACGGCTATGGCCAGCCCCAGGCCCATGTTGAAGACGCGGTACATCTCCGCTTCGTCGATGCCGCCGGCCGCCTGGATGAAGGGGAAGATCGGCGGCAGCGGCCAGGAGCCGCGCCGGAAGCGGGTGCCGAGGCCGGCTGCCAGCATGCGCGGCAGGTTCTCCTCCAGGCCGCCGGCCGTGATGTGAGCCATGCCCTTGATCAGGTGGAGTGCCGCCTTCAGCTCCGTGCAGTAGGCGCGGTGCGGCCGCAGCAGGGCGTCCGCCAGCGTCTCGCCCAGAGCCGGCTCATGGCGCTCGAGGCGCTCGCAGTCGGCCGCCTGCGCCCCCGTCTCAAGGGCGAGGCCGAGGGCGGCGCGGGCAAGCGTGTAGCCGTTGGTGTGGAGGCCGTTCGAAGGCAGGCCGAAGACAAGGTCGCCGGCCGCGATGGCGGTGCCGTCGATGACCGCGTCGCGCTCGACGACGCCGACGACGAAGCCGACGAGGTCGAGTTCGCCCGGAGCGTAGAGCCCGGGCATGTCGGCGGTCTCGCCGCCCAAGAGGGCGCAGCCGACGGCGGCACAGGCGTCGGCTACTCCTTCGACGAGAGCGACTTTGGCGTCCGCCGTCAGGTCGGCGCTGGCGATGTAGTCGAGGAAGAGGAGGGGCTCGGCGCCGCAGGTGAAAGCGTCGTTGACGCTCTGGTTGACCACGTCGTGGCCCAGCGCTTCGTAGCGGCCGACGAGCGCCGCGAGCTTGACCTTCGTGCCGACGCCGTCGGTGCTGGCGACGATCACCGGGTCGCGGTACTTGGAGCCGAGGGCGAAGAGGCCGGCGAAGGGCCCGATGCTCGCCAGCACCTCCGGCCGGCTAGCGCGCTTCGCGACCGCGCCGTAGCGCTTGACGATCTTGCGCCTCGCCTCCAGGTCCACGCCCACGTCGGCGTAGGTGAGAGGGCGGCTGCCTTCGTTCGACGGCACGCTAAAGCGGCTGCGACGGCACTGGCGGAGCGGCCTCCGGTAGAGGCGCCGGCGTGGCGTCCGCTGGCGGCTCCCAGTCGATGTCGTGAGCGTCTCGCGCCCAGGCCGGCGGCTCCAGGCTGAGCTTGTCCAGCTCCAGCGGCACCGGCATCGGGTACTTGCCGGTGAAGCAGCCCGTGCAAAAGCTGTCGCTCGGCTGGCCGATCGCCGTCATGAGGCCCTCGGATGAGAGGTAGCCCAGCGAGTCGGCGCCGATCTCGGCGCGGATCTCCTCCACCGTCTCCTTCGCCGCGATCATCTCCCAGCGCCGGCCCATGTCGATGCCGAAGAAGCAGGGGTGCGTGATCGGTGGGAAGGTCACGCGCATGTGGATCTCCTTCGCGCCCGCCTCCCTCAAGATCGCGATCACCCGTCGCGTCGTCGTCGCTCTGACAATGCTGTCATCGACGACGACGACCCGCTGGCCCTCGAGCATCTCGCGCAGCGCGTTGTACTTCAGGCGCGCGCCCTGATCGCGGATCCGCTGGTCCGGCATGATGAAGGTGCGGCCCACGTAGCGGTTCTTCACCAGCGTCTCCGTGAAGGTGATGCCGGACTCGTGCGCGTAGCCGACGGCGGCGGCCGTCGCCGAGTCCGGCACGCCGGTAACGATGTCGGCCTCGACCGGGTGCTCGCGCGCCAGCTGGGCACCGAGAGCCATGCGAACCGGGTAGACGCGCTCGCCGCGCAGATAGCTGTCCGGCCGGGCGAAGTAAGTGAACTCGAAGGCACAAAGCGCCTCGCGCTGCCGCTCCTCGCGCTGGGCTGCCTCGCCGTAGCGGAAGCTGTGGTCGCCTTTGGCGTCGATCAGCAGCGTCTCGCCCGGCTCGATGTCGCGGATGAAGGTCGCGCCGATGTGGTCGAAGGCGCAGGTCTCGGAGGCAAAGCAAAAGCCGCCGTCCAGGCGGGCAAGCGAGAGCGGCCGCACGCCCAGCGGGTCGCGCGTGGCGATGACGCCCTCGTCGGTCAGGATCGTCAGACAGTAGGCGCCCTGCGCCCGGCGCATGATGTAGGCCATGCGCTCGCCCCAGTCCCGGCCCGGCGCCGTCGCCACCATGTGAGCGATGACCTCGGAGTCGGTCGAGGTCGCGAACTCGCGCCCCTCCGCCTCCAGCTCGCCGCGCAGCTGGTCGGCGTTGATGATGTTGCCGTTGTGGCCGAGAGCGATGCGCCCGTTCGGCCCCTCGACGACGAAAGGCTGAGCGTTCTCGATGCGGCTGGAGCCGGTGGTGGAGTAGCGGGTGTGGCCGATCGCCGCAAAGCCCTGGAGATGCGACAGGTCTTCCTCCTGGAAGACCTGTGAGACGAGCCCCATGTCCTTACGGACATTCAGCGCCTGGCCATCGGTTGCGGCGATGCCTGCGCTCTCCTGACCTCGGTGCTGGAGAGCGTAAAGACCGAAGAAGGTCAGCCTAGCGACATCCAGTGTCGGAGCGTAAGCTCCGAAGACGCCGCAGGCCTCGTGGAGGCTTTCCAAACGCCTCTCCCTCGCTCGCTACCGTAAAGGTTGGCGCTTAAAGCTTACCGGCAAGGCCAATAATCGTCAAACTCGGAGGGCTCAAGATGGGCCTCGGGAAGGGGCGGAGACAACGGCAGCCTTGCCCTCGCGGCGCCGGCTGTGCTAAAAGCTCCTTAAATACGACGAAAGGCGTCGCATATCATTGACGTTTGCGTTAATGATAGTATGGTCGACAAGATGGCAGATCAACATAAGCCCGAGCCAGACGAGCCCTTCCTCCAGATCGGCGAGGTCGCCGATCGTACCGGCGTGACCCAGAGGACGCTGCGCTTCTACGAAGAGCGCGGCCTCCTGAAGGCGCCGGTCCGTATGGAGGGCGGCTTCCGCCTCTATTCGGAGGACGACGTCGCGAGGGTGGAGCAGATCAAGCGTCTCCAGACCCTCCTCGGCCTGACCCTGGCGGAGATCAAGGAGATGGTAGAGGCGGAGGAGGTCAAAGAGGAGCTCCGCGCCACCTTCCGTCCCGACCTCGACATCGAAGAGCGCGTCCGGCGCGTCACGCGGCGCCTGGAGGTGACGGAGCGCCAGCACCAGATCATCACCGCCAAGATGGACGCAATGCTCGATATGAAGCGGGAGCTCGAAGAAAAGGTCCTGCGCACCCGCTCGACCCTCGCCGACCTGGAGAAGGAGCGCAAGAAGCTCCTGGCAAAGCCCAAGGCCTGACCGCGACCCAGCAGCCAAATTAAGAGGGTGGGTACAGAACCCGCCCTCTTCGCTATCCCCGCTGCGAGCCCTGCTCAGGCGTGCTTCTCCGCCGCCTCGACGATCCGCTTGGCGACGTGCTCCGGCACCTCCTGGTAGTGGTCGAAATCGATCGAGAAGGTCGCGCGCCCCTGGGTCAGCGAGCGGAGGTCCGTCGCGTAGTGCTGCATCTCGGCCGCCGGCGCCAGGGCGTCGATCACCGTCACCTTCTCCTCCGGCGTTATGCCGAGCACGTGGGCCCGCTTGCCGTTGAGGTCGCTCACGAGATCGCCGGTGTAGGCCTCGGGGGCGCGCACCTGGACGTTGACGATCGGCTCCAGGAGAACGGGGTGGGCGTTAAGGGCGCCCGCCTTCATCGCCTGCGAGCCGGCGAGCTTAAAGGACATCTCCGAGGAGTCCACGGGGTGCTCCTTGCCGTCGATCAGGCTCACGCGTATGTCAACCACCGGGTTGTGGGCGAGGATGCCGTCTCGTAGCGCCTCGCGAACGCCGTCCTCCACGGCCGGCACGTACTGGCGCGGCACGACGCCGCCGACGATCTTGTTGACGAACTCGAAGCCTGAGCCCCGTGGCAGCGGCTCGATCGAGAGCGTCACCTTCGCGTACTGACCGTGACCGCCGGTCTGCTTCTTGTGCGTATGCTCGGACGAGGTCGACGCCATGAGCGTCTCCTTGTACGGCACCCGCGGCTTCTGGACGGTCATCTCGGCGCCGAACTTGCGCTTCATCTTCTCGCAGGCGACATCGACGTGGGACTCGCCGAGGCCGGAGAGGATCGTCTCGCCCGTGTCCGGCTCGCGGTGGACTCTAAGGACCGGGTCCTCCTCGACGATCCGGGCCAGCGCCGTGCTCATCTTCTCCGTGTCAGCCTTCGACTTGGGGAAAGCGGCGGCGTGGAAGACCGGCGCCGGGAACTCGATCGGCGGCAGCGTGAGCGGCTCCTCCCGCGACGTCAGTGTGTCGCTGGTCCGCGTCTCCGCCAGCTTGGCAACGGCACCGATATCGCCGGCGACGAGCTGCGCCGCCGGCTCGTGCGTCTTGCCGCGAACGACGAACAGCTGCCCGACCCGCTCCTCGGCGTCGCGGCTCGCATTCCAGACATGCGAGTCCGCCTTCAGCGTCCCCGAGACGACGCGCAGGTAGGTCAGCTTGCCGACGTAAGGGTCGGCGGTCGTCTTGAAGACCTGCGCCACCAGCGGGCCGGCCGGGTCGGCGCCGAGCGCGGCCTCACCACCTCCCGACTTACTGGCGGTGGCCTTCGCCTGAGCCGGCGACGGGAAGTACTCCGTGATCGTGTCGAGAAGGTGGGCGATGCCGATCGTCTTGGTGCCGGACGCGGCCAGGACGGGCACGATCGTGCCGGCGAGAATGCCGGTCGCGAGGCCGCGGCGGATGTCCGCCGCCGGCAGGTCATCCTCCTCCAGGTACTTTTCGAGCAGCGCCTCGTCCGTCTCGGCCACGGCCTCGAGGAGCTGGCTGCGCAGGCCGGCGATCTCCTCCGCCATCGACGCCGGCACCTCCGTCTCCTCGCCCTTCTCGCCAACGTAGGCGCGCTGGTCGATCAGGTCGACGACGCCCTCGAAGGCCTCCTGGCTGCCGATCGGCACGTGAATCGGGACGCAGCGGCGGCTGAGGATCGACCGCACCTGGCTCAGCGTCTCGCCGAAGTCCGCGTTCTCCCGGTCGAGGCGGTTGATCAGGATCGCGCGCGCTACCTGGCGGTCGCCGGCGATCTGCCAGGCGAGCTCTGTGCCGACCTGCACGCCGGCGGCGGCGCAGACGAAGATCACGGCCGCGTCGGCGGCGCCGAGGCCGCTGTAGGCTTCGCCGACGAAGTCAGCGTAGCCGGGCGCGTCGATGATGTTGATCTTGAAGTCGTTCCATTCGCAAGGCAGGAGAGAGGCGTTGATGCTCACCTTGCGCTTGATCTCGTCCGGATCGAAGTCGGAGCTCGTCGTGCCTTCCTCGACGTGGCCGAGGCGGTTGATGGCGCCGCTGACAAACAGGGCGGCCTCGGCGAGCGATGTCTTGCCCGTCCCGCCGTGGCCCAGGAAGACGAGGTTGCGGATTTTCTCGGTAGCGTATCCCTTCATTCGCGGCCATCCCTCCGAGAAGCAGAGTCTGGCGAGGTGTAGGGCATTTTAGACGTGCTCGCCCCGTCCCGCAATCCGGTCACTGCTCGACGGCAAAGGCTACCGTCGGACAGCCGGAGCGTTAGAATCAGGCATGGAAGCGCCCTCGGCCAGCGTAATCGGGCGGCTGCACCCTTCTTCGACGCCGCGACTGCGGTCATTGCGTGACGGCGCGGGCTGCCGCGCGTTCTTGCGGCGCCAGCACCTACCAGCCTAAGGGCTTTGTAATCCTACCTTGAGCGTCGAAGAGTGGGTTAGGGAATTGGCTGGCGGCTAAAACGCCGCCTCGTATTCGCTTGTAGAAGGTCGCAACGGGTTTCAATCTTACGCTTGGTGTGGGGTGAGAGTTGAGAAGTCCGACTTTCAGATTCAGTTTGTTTCGAACGATCTCAATGGGATGAATTAGATCTGAGTCGTTCGACACCACTACCGCCACTTCATACTCGCCCTTGAACCCATCCCGAAGAAGGTACGTCGCTAAATTGACGTCAGAGCCTTTCTCCTCGGTATCGAAGACCTCGACAGTTCGAGGCCCAACTGAAGGTGGATTCACGAGCGGGCGTCTCTTTCTCCTAGAAAGAAAACTCCCATAGTGAATGCTTAAGTTGGGAACTGTTTCAAGGGCGCGAATGTAAATCCTCTGGCGCTGGGGTTGGCCCATATCGGGAGGGCGCGGCGTAACAAGAGCCGTGAAATACCGGATACTCTGAATGTCGTGCCCCGGAAGAAGAAGCTGACATAGTTTGCCAATATCAAGCCACTTAAGATCCGTACCCTTTACTGCTCCATAGTACAGATTGAATCCGTCAACGTAGACGTTTGTTTTCAATTTCGCGCTGCCCTGCATAAAAGCAGAGGCCCCTAATGGGGCCTCGCACCCAGTCGCCGAGGCTCCTGGGAGGATACGCTTAATGTTGTGTCCTAGCACTTGACATTGTCAAGAGCTAGGTGACTCTTGCCGCTCTCCAGTTGCCGCCAGCGAAAGCTGGTTTCTCGCCTCGAGGCTGCGGGGATGCAGGAGCCAGTGGCGGCGCACCGTCTCTTCGAGCTGGAGGTCGAGGTAGCGTAGGATCGCCGCGTCAATGTCATGCTCGGCGAGGTCGTACACCTCTTGCCAGGCCGGGTGCTGCTCCAGCTTCTGGGGCTCGATCTTGTCGGCGACGAACAGCACCTTCTCCAGCCGCGACATGCCCGCCCGCGCCGTCGTGTGGCAGTCCACCGCCGCCAGCACGTCGGCGTCGCCGAGGCCGTAGTCGTCGTCGAGGATGCGCGCCGCCACGGGACCGTGGACGAGGATCGGCGCCGCTCGCTCCACGGCGTCCGGCGTCAGGTCATAGCGAGCGGCGAGCTCAAGGAGCTCGGGGCCGTGCTTGTGGCGCACGAGGTCGTGACCGAGGGCGGCGAGCCGCGCGCCCTCCGGATCGACGTCGTAGGCCCGCGCCAAACGCAGCGCCTCGACCTCGACGCGGAGGACGTGCTCGCGCAGGCCGGGCGGCAGCGCCGCTACTGCTGAGCGCAGGCGAGAGGTCAGCTGCTCGGCAGCCGTCACTAGGCCTCCGGCCCGAGGCGACCGCCGCCCAAAAGATGGAGGTGAAGATGGTAGATCGTCTGGCCGCCCTCGTCACCGACGTTGAAGGTTAAGCGGTAGCCGCGCTCGCCGATCTCGAGCTCGTCCGCCACGCGGTTCGCCGTCGCGAGCATGTGGCCGAGGAGGGGACTGTGGTCGAGCGTGAGCTCGTGGGCGCTGACGATGTGCTGCTTCGGGATGACCAGCGCGTGGATCGGCGCCCGCGGGTTGATATCGCGGATGACGAAGAGGAGGTCGTCCTCGTCGAGCTTGTCTACGGGGACGGCACCCGCGGCCATCTTGCAGAAAAGGCAGTCGCTGATCATTCGCCTATTCTAAATCGATCAGGGTTGTCAGGCTTGAAATGCCTGAATCGTCCCGTTCCAAACGTCGTTATCGAGAGCGACTTCGCTGAACTCGCCGCTGGTGAAGCGGCCGATGACCTTGCGCCAGACGGGCGCCCAGGTTCGCCGCCACCTCGGCGACCTCCCAGCGGCCCGGAAAGAGGCGGAAGAGCTCAGTTGCGACCCTCGTACCGACGCCCTCGAGTCGATAACATCTCATCACGAAGAACTCGGAGATGGAGCACGTCTCTTCGTCGCTGGTCACGTAGGAGGACCGGCGCACGAGGGCGAACCCGGCGAGTTTTTCGTCGACGCGAATCAGGTATGGATGCCTGTCGGTCTCGGTCCAGTAATGGTCGAAATAGCGCGGTCTGTCGTAGAGCCCATGCTCGTTCACGTCGGCGAGCGAACCTATCTCGATATCACTGAACTCGTACTCGTACAGTTGAAAGAGGTTGCGCAGGACTGGCTTGTCCTCTATGGCCGCCCGGATCAGCTGCACTTCCATCCGTAGTTTCTCTGCTTGGCTATCAAGAGGGGCCATCTCACGACAGCCCCTCGAGTATGCGATTGAGCGAGCGCGATTACTCGACGTAGCCCGCCATCTGGCGCAGCCGCCGGATCCGCTCCTCAACCGGCGGGTGGGTGGAGAAGAGGTTGGAGAGGCCGCCGCCGCTAAACGGGTGGACAATGTAGAGCGAGGAGGTCGCCTCGTTGCGGCTGTTCTGGGCCATCGGCCGCGCCTGGACGCCGTTGTGGAGCTTGGCCAGGGCGCTGGCCAGCGACATCGGGTCGCCGACGTACTCGGCGCCGCTCTTGTCGGCCGCGTACTCGCGGGTTCGCGAGAGCGCCATGTGGAGGAGGCCGGCGGCAAACGCCGCGACCATGGAGGCGACGAAGGCGATGATCATGCCGTAGCCGCCGCGGCGGCCGCCGCCGAGCAGTGCGCCCCACATGAGAATCGTCTGTATCATGCTGATCGCGCCGGCAATCGTCGCCGCGATCGAGCTCGTGAGGATGTCGCGGTTCTTGACGTGGCCGACCTCGTGGCTGATCACCGCGCGCAGCTCGCGGTCCGAGAGCAGGCGCTGGATGCCGGTCGTCACGGCGACCACGGCGTGCTGGGGGTTGCGGCCGGTGGCGAAGGCGTTCGGCGACTCGTTCTGGACGACGAAGACCTTGGGCTTCGGGATGCCGGCGAGTTCCGCTACCTCCTCGACCATGGCGTGCAGACGCGGCTCCTCCTCGCGGCTGACCTCGCGGGCGCCCGCCATCCGCAGCGCCAGGCGGTCCGAGAACCAGTAGGCGAAGAAGTTCATCACGCCGGCGAAGACCAGAGCGATGATCGCCATCGTCGGCCCGCCCATCACGTAGCCGAGCCCGACCAGAAGGCCGGTCATGGCCCCTAAGAGAATCGCTGTCTTGAGTGCGTTCATAACCTTCCTTCCAAGACCGCACGAGCGGTCACTACACTTCATTATATAGAAAGCGGCGCCGCCACGGGGCGCAGGGCCGGCGCGCGGCGGCGCGTGTGTCCTGGCGTATGATCGCCGCGGAGGTAGGCATGGCAGATCCGGACGTTCGACGCGTTGGCATACTGAGCCCCGGCGACATGGGCGCCGCCATCGGCAGCGTCCTCCACCAAAGCGGCCTCGAGGTCCTGACCTGCCTCGCAGGCCGCAGCGACCTGACGCGGCTGCGGGCTGAGGAGGCGGGCTTTCGCGGCGTCGCCGACGAGGACGATCTCGTGCGCAGCGTCGACCTCGTCCTCTCGGTGCTCGTCCCGTCCGAGGCCGTCGCCGTCGCCGAGCGCATCGCCGCGAGCATGGGCCGTACCGGCGCCCGCCCCGCCTTCGCCGACTGCAACGCCGTCGCGCCCCAGACCGTGCGGAAGATCGAGGCGCTGATCGGCGGCGCCGGCGCCACCTTCATCGACGCCGGCATCATCGGCGGCCCGCCCCGTGCCGCCGGCGGCGGCACCCGCTTCTGCTGCTCCGGCCCCGACACGAGCGCTTTCGAGGCGTTGGGGCACCACGGCCTCTTAGTCCGGGTCGTCGGCGCGGCGATCGGCCAGGCCTCGGGCCTGAAGATGGTCTACGCCGCCTCGACCAAGGGGACGACGGCGGTCTGGACGGAGCTCCTCGTCGCCGCCCGCGCCCTCGGCCTCGAAGACGCCCTCCGCGCCGAGCTCGGCACCGCCAACGCCGTCGCCGCGCGCGAGCTGGCCGGCATACCCTCGATGCCGCGACGGGCGCGGCGCTGGGTGGGCGAGATGGAGGAGATCGCCGCGACCTTCAAGGGCCTCGGCCTGACGCCGCGCATCCTCGAAGGCGCCGCCGATCTCTATCGCTTCGTCGGCGAGACGGCGCTCGCCGACCAGACGTTGCGAGAGCCCGACCCGAGCCTCGACGCCCTCCTCGAAGCCCTCGTTGCCCACCTCAAGGAGTAGCGCCCCCTCAGGGCCTCAGCCTGGCGACGCGATCGAGGAGCTCGGGGGCGTCGAGGTTGACGCAAACGCCGGCAAAGGCGGGCTTCGAGCCGCGCCAGCGCAGCTCTTCCAGCGTCGCGAAGGGCGGCGCGTCCGTGCGCAGCGTCGCGAGGTCGAGGAAGAGGAGCGCGCGCTCGTAGTCGCTGTGGAGGACCGCGGCGAGGCGGCCGGCGCCGCGGACGTCGACCTCCCAGGCGGCGACGTCGTGGGGGATCGCGTCGATGTGGCCGTAGCGGCCGAGGACGGCGGCGGCGGAGCGCGCGCCCCAGCCGGCGAGGCCGGGAAAGCCGTCGGCGCTGTCGCCGACCAGGGCGAGGTAATCCGGGATCGAGGCCGGCGGCACGCCGAACTTGGCGATCACGCCCGCCTCGTCCGATATACGGCGGGCGCGGCGGTCGAGCTGGACGACCCGGTCGCCGCGGACGCACTGGGCCAGGTCCTTGTCGGGCGAGCAGATGAAGACCCGGTCCGTCTCGGCCAGCGCGGCGGCATGGGCAGCGGCGGCGGCCAAGGCGTCGTCCGCCTCGAGCTCGACCATCGGCCAGACGGCGACGCCGAGTGCACCGAGCGCCGTCTCGACCAGCGGGAACTGCGCGTAGAGGCGGGGGTCGATGCCGGCGCCGGTCTTGTAGCCGGGCCAGAGGTCGTTGCGGAAGGACTCGACCACGTGGTCGGTCGCCACGCCGAGGTGTCTGACGCCGCCCTCGAGCATGCCGATCACGGAGGCGAGGCCGCCGCGCGTCGCCGCGACCTCGCGACCCTCGGCGTCGGCGCGGGAGGGCAGGGCGAAGAAGTGGCGAAAGAGCTCGTAAGTCCCATCGAGGAGGTAAACGTCCATCAGGCTACCTCGATTGCCAGGAGCAGCCGGCGCCAGGAGCCGGCCGCGCCTACGCCTTTGCTACCACCAGCCGGACCTTGTGGCCGTCGATCTCCTGCTCCTCGGCGTAGCCCTCTCCGGGCTCACTCGAAGCGCTCTCGCCGGCGCTGATCGTCGTCGCCAGCGTCTCCTGGCGAATGTAGTCGCCGTGTACTTCGATGACGCGCGCGAGGTCGGCGTCACCGGCGCAGGTGAGGCGGATGCGGTCGGCGATCTCGAGGCCGGCGCTCTTGCGCAGCTCCTGGACGTGGCGCACGAGCTCGCGGGCGAGACCCTCGTCGGCGAGCGCCGGCGTAATCTCGGTCGAGACGGCGACGGCGAGGCCGTGCTCTTCGGCGGCCGCGTAGCCTGGTTTGCCTGAGGTGGTAACCAGCACCTCCTCCCAGCCAAGCCGAGTTCCTCCAGCCAACAACACAGGATGACGGTGATGAATGGACCGAACAACTTCCATCTTGTCAGCCTGCTTAAGAAGGCGTTGTATCTGGCTCAATTCGCTACCGTACTTCGGCCCAAGGAGTGGCAAGTTGGGGCGGATCTGATAGTCAAAGACTTCTGTTTCGCTGTCGTTATCGACGAAGTCAACCGCTTTCACATTGAGCTCCTCCAGAAGCTCGTCAATCATTGGTCGAATTTGATCCTTCTCCTCTGGCGAGCGAGTTTTGATATAGATTTTTCCGAGTGGCTGACGCACTTTGATGTTCGTTTTCGCCCGTGCCGAGCGCCCTAGGGAGGCAAGCCACTGGATTGTTCGCACGCTGCCATTCAGCTCCGGATCGATCAGCGCCGCGTCCGCCTTCGGCCAATCGCAGAGGTGGACGCTCTCCGGCGCGGCGGCGGCCTCGCCTGTGCCCGTCGACGCTGACCAGCTGCCGACGAGGTTCTGGTAAATCTCCTCGGCCAGGAAGGGCGTCATCGGCGCCATGAGCCGGTTCAGGGTCGCGAGGCAGGTCCAGAGCGTCTCGTAGGCGGCGGCTTTGTCGGCGTCGGACTCGCTCTTCCAGAAGCGGCGGCGGCTGCGGCGCACGTACCAGTTCGACAGCGCCTCGACGAACTCCTCGATCCGGCGGGTTGCCGTCATCGAGTCGTAGCCTTCGAGGTCCGCCGTCACCTCGCGGACGAGCTGGTTCAGCTCCGAGAGGGCCCAGCGGTCGAGCTCGGTGAGCGCCACGCCCGAGGGCTGTGCCTGGATTGATTGAAGTCGCTCAGGATGGGCCTGCGGCCCATGAGAACCTTCGCTCTGGTGAGATATCGGGGACCATTGGTCGATGTTAGCGTAGGTGACGAAGAACGAGTACGTGTTCCACAGCGTCGAGAAGAAGCCGCGCTTCAGCTCCTCGCCCGCCTGCCAGCCGAAGTTCAGGTTGCTCGCCGGCGGCTGGCGGAGGAACATCCAGCGCATGACGTCGGCGCCCATGCGCTCGACGGCATCCTCGAACCAGATCGCGTTGCCCTTCGACTTGTGCATCTCATCGCCGTGCTCGTCGCGGAGGAGGGCGTAGGAGAAGAGCGCCCGGAACGGTGGCTGGCGCTCCGCCGCCGGCAGGTTCGATTGCATGACGGCGCTCATCGCCAGGAGGGCGTAGAACCAGTTGCGGAACTGGCCCGGGAAGCTCTCGGAGACCCAGTCGGCCGGGAACCACTGCTCCCAGTAGGCGCGGTCATGGCGGTATTCAAGCGTCGAGTAGGGGACGATGCCGGCGTCGAGCCAGGGGTTGCCGACGTCGAGGATGCGCTCGACGATGCCGCCGCAGCTCGGGCAGGCGACCTTGACGGCGTCGACCCAGGGACGGTGGGGGCTGTGGCCGGCGAACTCCTGCCAGCCTGCCACGGCGCGCTCCGCGAGCTCGGTCTCGGAGCCGATGACCTCGAAGTGGCCGCAGGCCTGGCACTCGTAGATCGGCAGGGCGAGGCCGTAGTAGCGCTTCTTCGAGATCATCCAGTCGTGCATGTTGCGCAGCCAGTCGAGCTCGCGCGCCTTGCCGAACTCCGGGATCCAGGTCGCCTGCTCGCTGATCGCGATGATCTGTTGGCGGAGCTCGTTCATGGAGATGAACCACTCGTCGACGAGGCGGAAGACAAGCTCGGAGCTGCAGCGCCAGCAGGTCGGGTAGCGGTGAGTGTAGTCGTGGACGCGGTAGAGGCGGCCCTTCTCGCGCAGGGCGGCGAAGACGTCCGGCGCGACGTCGCCGGCGAAGCGGCCCTCGAGGAAGCCGAAGCCGCCGCCGACCACGTAGGTGCCGTCCTCCTCCAGCGGCGCGATCACGGCGAGGTCGTGTTCCTTCGAAAGCGCGAAGTCCTCGGCGCCGGCGCCGGGGGCGATGTGGACGACGCCCGTGCCCTCGGCATCGCCGACCTCCTCCCAGGCGATGACGCGGTGGACGATGCCTGCCTGGGCGGCGAGATCGTCGAAGGGGCCTTCGTAGGTCAGGCCGACGAGGTCGCTGCCCTTGACCTCGCCCAGCACCTCGTGCTCGCCCTCGATCGCCGTCGCGCGCGCGCCCTTCGAGACGTAAACCATGTCGTCGCCCTGCCTCACCTTCTCGTATACGAGGTCAGGGTGGACGGCGGCGGCGACGTTCGCCGCGAGCGTCCAAGGGGTCGTCGTCCAGACGAGCAGCGCCTCCCCCTGGCGCTCCCGCAACGGGAATTTCAGGTAGACGGAGGCGTGCGTGATCTCCTGGTAGCCCTCCGTGACGATCTCGTGCTGGGAGATGCCGGTGCCGCAGCGCGGGCACCAGGGCATCGAGTCCTTGCCCTTGTAGAGCCAGCCGTTCTGCCAGCACTTTTTGAGGAAGGCCCAGATCGTGTAGTTGTTCTCGTCTGAGTTCGTGTAGTAGCTGTTCTGCCAGTCCATCCAGTAGCCGAGCCGGATCGACTGCTCGGTCTGGACGGCGGCGAAGCGGCGCACGCGCTCCTTGCAGGCCTCGACGAACTCGGCGACGCCGTAGCGCTCGATGTCACGCTTGGAGGTAAAGCCCAGCTCCTTCTCGACCTCGACCTCGATCCAGAGGCCCTGGCAGTCGAAGCCGTTCTGATAGCGCAGCTTGCGGCCGCGCATCGTCCAGAAGCGATTGAAGAGGTCCTTGTAGGAGCG
The DNA here is from genome assembly GCA_963664765.2 of Dehalococcoidia bacterium. GTDB lineage: Bacteria > Chloroflexota > Dehalococcoidia > DSTF01 > WHTK01 > WHTK01. The sequence continues at coordinate 1,509,806 of CAXXWO010000006.1, forward strand.
CCCCCAGGCGTGGTGGGCGCCCATCGGGTTGTTCGCCGTGATCGGGCCGTCGATGAAGGACCAGCGCTCGGCGGCGTCCTCGTTGCGGCCGCGGTACTTCGCCGGGACGTCACTTGCGTCCCACCAGCGCTGGACCTCGTGCTCGAGGCCGACGTAGTCGACGCGGGTCGGCACCGGCTTAAACATCGGCGTGCCGGTCCTGCGGCGGGTAGCTAGGGGTCGCTGGCTTCATCGAACACCTCCGGGTCGTGATCGGAAAGAGGGGCTCGTCCGTGGCCGGACGAGGGGCGATTCAGGCGCTAATCGCCCGCCCCGATGATGAGTCGGGGCTTCGTCTTTCCTCGGGAGGTGTGAATCGCGTCATCAGCGATCGCAGGATAGCAGCAGCGGCAATAGCAACGGAAGGTGCGCCGCCGCTAGCTGTCGACGTCCAGCAACGACATCAGCGTCCATCCCGTTGAGCCGCATCCGCGCCTCCGGGACGCCCGCTGCGCTTGGCGCTATCAGCCCGGCATGTAAAAAGCCATCGTCTGCACGACGATCTTGCCGCCGCGAACGATGAAGGTGTCCGTTCCGAGCGGCGCCATGGCGCCGGCGCTCCAGACGATGTAGGCGACTTCGCCCTGCACTTCCTGCACGTCCATCGCGAGGGTCGGCAGGAGCTTCCCGGCCAGCGGGATCATGTCTTCGAAGAACGACTTCCGGTTCGCTTCACCCTCGATGACGCCGTGAGGCGTGAAGATCTTCGCGTCCGGCGCGTAATCCGCATCTATCTCCGGCAGAGCGCTTGCGCCCGCCGAGGCCAGCTTCGCGAACGCCTCGAGGTGGTGCGAAAGAACCGCTTCCGTGGTCTTGGCGTCCGTAGTCACTTCTATCCACATTCCGAACCGTCAGCCTGGATGATCAGGTCAGGAGCCTGGTGCCCTATGGTAGCTTGGCCTCCGAAGCCGGGCAACCTCGAAGGGCCGCCGAGCGCATGGTGTGCCATCCCCAGCTCGACGGCGCAAGAACGTCTGTGCTGATCTCGGGCCCCATGCGCGCCCTCTATCGCGAAGAGCCCTGCAAGACCGCCCTCAACAGGACGGCCGGCATGCCCTTTCGCTGAACCCTGAACCCCTACATGGGCTGCGTCCATCGCTGCACCTACTGCTACGTGCGCGCCTACGAGAAGCGGGCCGACCGCCCCGCCGATGACCGCTACGGGCGCTCGATCCGGGTCAAGACCAAACGTCGCCACTGTCTTGCGCCAGGAGCTGCAGCGGCGCTCCTGGCGCCACGAGACCGTCGCGATCGGCGCCGCGACCGACCCCTACCAGCCGGCGGAGGGCAGCTACAAGCTCAGCCGCGCCTGCATCGAGGCCCTGGCCGCCGCCCGCAACCCCTTCGGCATCATCACGCGCGGCCCGTTGGTCATCCGCGACGTCGACCTCCTGCAAGAGGCGTCGCGGCGGGCGGCGGTCGCGGTCAACGTCTCCGTGCCGACCCTGGACGCCACGGTCTGGCGCCGGACCGAGCCCGGCACGGCGCCGCCGGTGCAGCGCCTGCGGGCGATCCGCGCCCTGAGCGACGCCGGCGTCCGCGTCAACCTCGCGATCGCGTCGATCCTCCCCGGCATCTCCGACCGGCCGGAGCAGCTCGAGGCCGTGGTACAGGCGGCCCACGACGCCGGCGCCGCGGCGGTTTGGGCTAACCTCCTGCATCTCCGGCCCGACACACGCGAGCACTTCCTCTCCGAGCTGGCGCGCGACTGGCCGGAGCTCCTCGGCCACTACCGGGAGCTCTATCGCGCCAGCGCCTACCTGTCGGACGCCGCCCAGGCGCCGACCCTGCGCCGGGTCGCCGAGCTACGCCGCGCCATCGACTTCACGGGGCCGGCCCGCGAGCCGATCGAGCCGCCGCCACCACCACAGCAGCTACAACTGTTTGCCGAGATGGCGCTCACGGCGGCCGTCGCCTGAGGCTCGCAAGGCGAGGCCACCGTACAATAACGCCGTGACCGCCAACGCGATCGAGGTCCGGGGTCTGCGAAAGAGCTACGGCGGCGTCGAAGCCGTGCGCGGCATCGACCTCAGGATCGCCGCAGGCGAGATCTTCGCCCTCCTCGGCCCAAACGGCGCCGGCAAGACGACCACCGTCGAGATCCTCGAAGGCCACCGCCAGCGCAGCGCCGGCGCCGTAAGCGTCCTCGGCTTCGACCCCGGCCGGCTGGAGCGCGCCTTCAAGGAGCGGATCGGCGTCGTCCTCCAGGAGACGGGCGTCGAGCCTTATCTCACGGTCGAGGAGACGGTCGAGCTCTACCGCGGCTTTTATCCGCATCCGCGCCCGGCCGAAGCCGTGCTCAGGCTCGTTGGCCTCCTGGAGCAGCGCCGCCAGCGCGTCAGCAAGCTCTCCGGCGGCCAGAAGCGGCGCCTCGACGTCGCCATCGGCCTCGCCGGCGACCCGGAGCTCCTCTTCCTCGACGAGCCGACCACCGGCTTCGACCCAGCCGCCCGCCACGGCGCCTGGGAGATGATCAAGGGGCTCCAGGCCCTGGGCAAGACGATCTTCCTCACGACCCACTACATGGAGGAGGCCGAGTACCTCGCCGACCGCGTCGCGATCATTCGCAAGGGCGAGGTCGTCGCCATCGGCCCGCCGCGCGAGCTCGTCGGCGGGACACCGGCGACGACGATCCGCTTCGATGCACCGGCTGGCGCCGAGGCGCTAATCGCCGGCATCGAGGGCCTGGCGCAGGCCGAGGACGGCCGCGTGACGATCGAGACGAAAACGCCGACCGCCGTCCTCTACGAGCTGACGCGGCGGGCGCAGGCGAGCGGCGCCGAGCTGGCGGGCCTGACCGTCGCGCGCCCAACGCTGGAGGACACCTACCTGAGGCTGGTCGAAGACTCGGAGGCCGCGGAATGAACGCCTTGGTTCTAAGGCTGCACCAGGGCATTTATGAAAACCGCGCCTTCCGGCGCAACCCGGCGGAAGCGGAATGAACGCCGTCGTCCTGACGCTGCGCCAGGGCCGCTACGAAAACCGCGCCTTCTGGCGCAACCCGGCGGCGGCCTTCTTCACCTTCGTCTTCCCGCTCATGTTCCTCGTCATCTTCAACGTCGTCTTCGGCGACAGCGAGATCGAGGTAAAAGGCGGCAGCGTCGACACCTCCACCTTCTACGTCCCGGCGATCCTCGCGCTCTCGGTGATCAGCGCCTGCTACACCAACGTGGCGATACGCATCGCCTTCTCCCGCGACGCCGGCGTCCTCAAGCGCGTGCGCGGCACGCCCCTGCCGGCCGTCGCCTTCCTCCTCGGCCGCATCCTCCAGGCGACCAGCGTCGCCCTCCTCCTCGTCCTCATCGTCATCGGCGCCGGCGTCGTCTTTTACGGCGTCGACGCGCCGACCGACCGCCTGCCTGCCCTCGTTGTAACGCTGCTCGTCGGCGCCGCCGCCTTCTGCGCCCTCGGCCTCGCGATCAGCGCCTTGATCCCCAACGCCGACGCCGCGCCGGCCGTCGTCAACGCCTCCGTCCTGCCCATGCTCTTCATCTCGAACGTCTTCATCCCGACCGAGTCGGCGCCCGCCTGGCTCAACGACTTCGCCTCGCTTTTCCCCGTTGTCCACTTCGCAGGCGCCCTGCACACCGCCTTCAGCCCGTTCACGACCGGCGCCGGCTTCGAAGTCAAGGGCCTGATCGTCATGGCGCTCTGGGGCCTCCTCGGCCTCGCCCTGAGCGTGCGCTACTTCTCCTGGGAGCCGCGCCGCTAGGCAGTCGGCAGAAGGCCGCGCTCGCGCGCCAGCGCCAGGCTCCCCTCGACGCTGAGGCCGGTCGTATCGAGGCGCAGGTGCTCGGGCCAGGCGAGCGAGGCCGCGTGCTGCTCCCGCGTTCGCACCTCGAGCACACGCTTCGTCCGTCCCGTCGAGCGCCGCAGCGTTTCATCGAGGCCCGGCAGGACGACGATGATCTGCCAGCTCAGTCCCTCAAGCGCGGGCAGCCAGAGAGCGTCGAAGGCCTCCGGCTGCAGGACATCGTCGATCGCTACGTCATTGCCCGCACCGGCGAAGACCCGCGCGAGCTCGGCGCAGGCCGAGACGCTCACCGCATACTGGTCGGCTTGCTCAGGCCCCAAGCTCTGTGGGTCCGCGAAGCCGGCGACGATCAGCGCCCGGATCGAGTCGAGCTCGATATGGACGGCCCGGGGCCGCGTCTCACACCAGGCGCGAGCCAGCGTCGATTTTCCCGCTCCCGCCGGCCCGCTGAAGAGAAGGGTGATGCCATCGTGCGGTCGGGCGCCGGAATCTCGGCTCGTCGCGGCCATGGGGAGCATCGTAGCCGACGCCGCCGGGTACGCCCGGCCGCCTGCTATGCTGATAGCGATGCGGCCAAGATGCGTCAGGCCGCTAGGAAGAGGCGTTTCGCTTGACGAACGAGCAGCAGGGGCGCGACGGAGCTGCGGCAGCGGCCGCGGCAACCGAGATCCGCGAAGTGGCGGCGCGCGTGCGGACGAACATCGCCCGCGTCATCGTCGGCAAGGACGACGTCATCGACCTCGTCCTCGTCGCCCTCTTCTCCGACGGGCACATCCTCATCGAGGACGTGCCCGGCATCGGCAAGACGACGCTGGCGAAGTCGATCGCGCGCTCGATCGGCTGCTCGTTCGGGCGGATCCAGTTCACGCCCGACGTCATGCCCTCCGACATCACCGGCATCAACTTCTTCAACCAGAAGCAGAGCGAGTTCGAGTTCCGGCCGGGGCCGATCATCGCCAACATCGTCCTCGCCGACGAGATCAACCGGGCGACGCCCCGGACCCAGAGCGCCCTCCTCGAAGCGATGGAGGAGCGGCAGGTGACCGTCGAGGGCGTGACCGTGCCCCTGCCGCCGCCCTTCCTCGTAATCGCGACCCAGAACCCGATCGAGCTCGAGGGCACCTTCCCCCTGCCGGAGGCCCAGCTCGACCGCTTCTTCATGAAGATCAAGCTCGGCTACCCGGACGCCGCCGACGAGGACGCCATCCTCCTCCGCTTCGAGGAGGCCAGCCCCCTCGCCGCGCTCGAGCCGGTCGTGACGGCGGCAGAGCTAGTCCACCTCCGCAGCCAGCTCTCCCAGGTCTACTGCGAGCCCTCCGTGCGCCACTACGTCGTCGAGGTCGTCCAGGCCACCCGCCATCACGCCGCCTACGAGCTCGGCGCCAGCCCCCGCGGCAGCCTCAACCTCTTCCGCGGCGCCCGTGCCCTGGCGGCGATCCGGGGGCGCGACTACGTCCTGCCGGACGACGTGAAGCTCCTCGCGCCCTACGTCCTCAGCCACCGCGCGATCCTCAACTCCCAGAGCCGCCTCCGCGGCCGCGACGCCGACGAGGTGCTCCAGGAGGTCCTCGCGGGCGTCGCGGTGCCGGTCGAAGGCTGATCTAGCCCTCCGGGAAAGACCTGCGCGTGCCGGATACCTGGATCAGCCGCTTCTGGATCTCGGTGCCGCTTTTACTCATCCTTCTCGGCGTCGCGACTACCAGCGGACCGCTGATCGGCCTCGCCGTCCTCCTCGGCCTCGCCGGCATCGTCGCCCGCGAGTGGTCCAAGCGCTCGCTGGACCGGCTGAGCTACGAGCGCATCATCCCCCAGAACCGCGCTTTCGCCGGCGAGGCCATCGCTATGACCCTGCGCATCGCCAACGACAAGCTCCTCCCCGTCCCCTGGCTCGAGCTGCGCGACCTGATCCCGGAGGCGCTCTCGATCAAGGACGAGCACCTCGCGCCCTCCACCTCCCCCGGCGCCGTCGTCATCTCCCGCTCCACTCACCTCAGCTGGTACGAGCGCGTCAACTGGCCGCTGCACTTCGACGCGCCGCCGCGCGGCTACTACCGCCTCGGCCCGGCTCGCTTCAACACCGGCGACATCTTCGGGCTCTTCCCAGCCTTCCGTCAGGACGAGAGCTACGACTCGATAATCGTCTATCCGACTACCTACACGCTGCCGGAGCTCGGCCTACCGGCCGAGCGGCCCTTCGGCGAGCGCAAGGGACGCGAGCGGATCTTCGAGGACCCGAGCCGGATCGCCGGCCTGCGCGACTACCGTCCCGGCGACCCGATGCGCCGCATCGACTGGAAGGCGACGGCGCGCCGCCAGGCCCTCCAGTCCAAGGTCTACGAGCCCTCCGCCACGCTCCATATGCTCGTCGCCCTCAACGTCCATACCCTCGCTCATAGCTGGGAAGGCTACCTGCCGGAGACGCTCGAACGCCTGCTCTCCGTCGCCGGCTCCGTCGCCCAGCACGGCTTCGAGGCCGGCTACGCCATCGGTCTCATCGCCAACGGCACCTACCCGACCTCCGACCGGCCGATGCGCGTGCCGGTCGGCCGGCGCGCCGACCAGCTCATGCACGTCCTCGAGGCCCTCGCCGTCATCGGCCCCCTCACCCTGACGCCGCTCGAGACCGTCCTCGATCGCGAGGCCCAGGCCTTCCCCTTCGGCGCGACGCTGGTCTGCGTAACCTCGCGCATGGACCCGCCCCTGGCCGTCTCCCTGCAGCGGGTCGCCGACGCCGGCCATACCGTGACCGTCCTCTCGCTCGCCGATGGCGAGTTCGAGGAGCCCCTCGGCCGAAGCGTGCGCGTGATCAACCTGAGCCTCGCCGTCCAGAGCCTGGAGGCGCGTCAGGCAGCGGCCCAGACATGACCTGGCAGGGCCCGGCGACACGCGCGGCGCTCCTCTTCATGGAGACGTTCTGGGTCTACGCCCTCGTCGCTTTCCTCGTCGCGCTGGTCGGGGAGGGCGGCAATCCCAGCCCCTTCGGGGCCGGCGCCGTCGTCATGCTCTCGTTCGCGATCTCGCGCATCCTCCAGAGCAGCGACCTCTCGCTCGGCGTGCTGCGCGTCTGGGGCCTGCTGCTCTCGTTAGTCCTCTTCTACGCGATCGTCCGGGTCGATTTCTTCGACGACTGGCGCTTCTGGGATTTCGAGTGGGCGAACGACCTCTTCTATCACACCGCCGCCGTGACCCGAGACCGGTCGGCGGCCATTATCGGCATCCCCCTCCTCTGGGCTTTCTGGATCCGGGGCGTCCTCCGGGGCCAGCAGCCGGTCAGCTTCGATAGCGTCGTGATCAGCTTCGCCGTCGGCCTCGTCGTCGTCGCAACCGTCGAGCTCCTTCAGAGCGGCGTCGACGCGCCGGCGGCCGTCGGCGGCATCGCCGTGCCCTACGTGACGCTCGGCCTCCTCGCCATCGGCCTCGCCCACGCCGCCCGCACCCAGGGCGAGTACGGCCGCTCCTTCGGCGCTACCTGGATCCTCGCCGTCGGCGGCGCCGTCCTCCTCATGGCCGCCTTTGCCCTGCTCTTCGTCCTCATCGACCTGAACACGGCGAACGACGCCCTCGTCAGTGTCGCCAAGCCGCTCGGCGCCGCGATCGCGACGGTCGCCGCCTGGGTGATCTGGCCGTTCGCCAAGGTGACCGAGTATGCCATCAGGGTGGTCAAGTGGCTGGGGGAGGCCCTCGGCGCGGAGCCACGCGAGCCCGAGGAGATCGTGCAGGGCGAGCAGACGCCGCCGCCTGACCAGGCCGATGACGACGGCGGCCTGCCAGGCTGGCTCAAGACCACCTTCCGCAGCGCCGTCACGACCTTCGTGATCGCGCTGATCGTCGGCGTCACCTACTCCGTCTTCCGGCGCTTCAAGAAGCCGCCTGACATCGGGCTCGTGCGCGAGTCGACCTACCAGGAGGGCCGCCTCGGCGCCGACCTCGGCAGCCTCCTGGGCGGGCTCGTGGGCCGCCTGCGTCCGGGCTCCCACCGCCGCGATCAGACCGAGGCGATGCGGCGCCTCTACTTCGAGGTCCTCACGGCCGCCGGCCGGCGCGGCATCGAGCGCCGGGTCGCGGAGACGCCGCTCGAGCTCTCGCCCCGCCTCGACAGCGCCTTCGCGGCGCCGACGCCGAGCCGGATCACCCTCGCCTTCGACGAGGTGCGCTACGGCGGCCGGCCGCCGCCGCCGGCCGAGATCGAGCGCCTGCGCGACGAGTGGGAGGCGCTGCAGTCGAAGTAGCGCCTGCCTGAGCCGGCGACCGCGGCGCGCGCGTTATACGCGCTACAATGGCGCCGATGGTAAAAGAATTCCTGACCAAGCTCCAGGCCGCTGCCGCGCGCAACGACAGCCTCCTCTGCGTCGGCCTCGACCCCGACCCGGAGCTGATGCCGGTCCCGGCCAAGGATGTCGCCGGGTTCAACCGGGCGATCATCGAGGCGACGAGCGACCTCGTATGCGCCTATAAGCCGAACTTTGCCTTCTACGAGGCGCTCGGCGAGGCGGGCTGGCACGCCCTGCGCGAGACCATCGCAGCGATCCCCGACGGCATCCCCGTAATCGCCGACGCCAAGCGCGGCGACATCGGCAACACGGCGGCCGCCTACGCCCGCGCCATATTCGACGACCTCGGCTGCGACGCAACGACCGTAAACCCCTACGGCGGCGAGGAGGCCGTAGAGCCCTTCCTCGACTACGAGGACCGCGGCGTGCTCGTCTGGTGCCGGTCGTCGAACCCGAGCGCCGGCGACTTCCAGGACCTCCCCGTCGCCGATGGCGGCGAGACGCGCCCCCTGTGGCAGGTCGTGGCCGAGCGCGCTCAGGCCTGGAACCGGCGCGGCAACGTCGGCCTCGTCTTCGGCGCCACCTACCCGGAGCACCTCGCCGAGGGTCGCGCCCTCTGCCCGACCCTGCCCATCCTCGTGCCGGGCGTCGGCGCCCAGGAGGGCGGCCTGCGCGACGCCGTCCGTGCCGGCATCGACGCGGCGGGTGCCGGCATCATCGTCAGCGCCTCGCGCTCCGTCCTCTACGCCTCCCGCGACGCCGACTACGCCGTGGCGGCGCGCGTCGCTGCCCAGCGGCTGCGGGACGAGATCAACCGCCACCGCCGCGACCTGGTCGTCACGCTCGGGGAGTAATCATGGTCCTCGAGATCCGTCTTGGCGACGTCTTGCGTCTGCGGCGGCGGCACCCCTGCGGCGGCTCCGACTGGCTCGTGACCCGTCTCGGCGCCGATATCGGCCTGCGCTGCCTCGCTTGCGGCCGGCGGCTGCTGCTCGATCGGCCAACGCTGGAGAAGCGTCTCGCCCAGTTCGTTTCCCGCGGCGTCGAAGGAGCAGCACCACCCTGAGGCGGAGGCGCTGATGGCGGAGGGAGCGACGCCGCGTGGCAACCGGCTGCTCTTGGCCCAGTGGGCGGAGCTCCTGGAGAGCGACGCCTACCGCCGCTTCTGGCTCATGCGCCTGGCGAGCCACGGCGCCGCCAACGCCGTCACCTACGCGCTGCTCGTGTTCACGGTACGGCAATCCGCCTCCGCCCTCGCCACCGGCGGCCTGCTCCTGACGCTGATCGTCCCTTCCGCCGTCTTCGGCGCCGTCGCCGGCGTCGTCGTCGACCGCCTACCGCGTGGGCTGATCCTCTTCCTTAGCAACATCGGACGGGCGCTGCTCGCCTTCGCCCTGATCGGCGCGAAGGACTCGTTGCCGTCGATCTACGCCGTCTCACTCGGCTTCGGCCTGATCCTCCAGTTCGCGATGCCCGCGGAGGCCGCCGTCGTACCTCACATCGTCCGGCCGACGAAGCTCATGGCCGCGAACTCGTTCATCAACCTCGGCACCCTTGTCAGCCAGGTCCTCGGCATCCTCGTGCTGGCGCCGATCCTCCTCAAGACCACGGACGGCGCCCCCCTGCTCTTCCTGCTCGTCGCCCTCTTTGGCTTCGCGGCCGTGATCACTACGGTCATACCCCAGTTTCACTTCGCGCCTCAGAACGACGGCCGAGGGCGGGTCACGATCAGCGCCGCCCGTCGCGAGTTCGCCGAGAGCTGGCAGACCCTGAGCCGGGACAGCACCGCCTTCCTCGGGCTCACCCTCCTCGTCGTCACCAGCATCTCAATCGTGATCATGGCGACCCTGCTGCCCAAGTTCGGCACCTCCGTGCTCGCGATCGCGCCCGAGAACCTCGTCTACGTCCTCGCACCCACGGCCGTTGGCGTCTTCCTCGGCCTGCGCTCCGTCGAGTACCTCGCCGACCGCTTCGACAAGCTCGCCACGATCAGCGGCGCCTATCTCCTCATGGCCGGCTCGCTGATCGCACTCGGCCTCGTGCCGGCCACCGGCGACTTCCTCGTTTCGGTCGATCCGGCCGGCCTCTTCAGCGCCGGGCCGCTCAACGAGCAATCGGCCCGCATCGCCGCGACCGCGGCCTATGCAAACCTCTACGGCTTCGCGCTCACCGTCGTCATGACCATGGGCCGGACCCTGCTCCACGAGCGGATCCCGCTGGCGATGCAGGGGCGGATCTTTGCCGCGCAGGCCGTGCTCGCCAACATGACGGCGATCCTCCCCGTCGTCCTCGCCGGGCTCCTGGCGGATGCGATCGGCGTCGGCGTCGTGCTCATCGCCGCCGGCATCGCCGCCGTATTCGCCGCCGCCTGGTCGCGGGCGCGGACGAGCAAGCTCTACGCCCAGAGCCCGTAACGCCGGCCTCTCGCGGGGCTGCCGCCATGCTAATGGCCGCCGGCATCGCTGCTCTATTGGCCGCCGCCCGGCGCGGGCGCGCGAACTCTACGGCCAAGAACGTAACACCGGCCTCTCTAGAATTGCCGCCACGCTAATGGCCGCGGGCGAGCAAGCTCTACGCCCAGGGCCCGTAACGCCGGCCGACGTCTTTAGAGAGTTGCCGCCATGCCAATGGCCGCAGGCGAGCAAGCTCTACGCCCAGGGCCCGTAACGCCAACTCTCTCGATGTTGGCGCCATGCTAATGGCCGCGGACGAGTAAACTCTACGCCCAGGGACCGTGACGCCGAGCTCTCTCGGAGTTGCCGCCATGCTAATGGCTCGTTGACACCTTAAAATGTCGACGCTTAGACTGAGCGGGAGCAGCCGCTGGCGCTCGGAGGTGGACGCAATGATTGAGATGAGTGTCGAATTCGTCCGCGTCCATATGGAGAACTACAACCGGGTCGTCATTCTCAAAGAGAAGGAATCCGACCGCTACCTGCTGATCTGGATCGGCCCCGCCGAAGCGGACGCGATCGCGATGCGCCTCGGCGACGTGCAGCCGCCCCGTCCCCAGACTCACGACCTGCTTCGCGACGTCATCGACACGCTCGGCGCCAACGTCTCCCACATCATCGTCAACGATCTGAACAACGACACTTACTACGCCCGCATCGTCCTCGAGGCGAACGGCAAGACCTTCGAGATCGACTCCCGGACCAGCGACGCCATCGCCCTCGCCGTCCGCGCCCAGGTGCCGATCTACGCCGAGGAGACGGTCCTCGACCGCGCCGGCGTCCTCCTCGACCGCGACTCCGGCAGCACCTTCGCCGGCCAGAGCGAGCCCTTGTCCCAGATCGGCCCTGAGGAGCTGGAGAAGATGTCCGCGTTCAAGGACTTCATCGACACCCTCGACCTCGACGACTTCGAGAAACGGACCCAGGCCTAGCTCTCACAACGGCAAAGCGCGAAGGGCGCACCCCTAAATCTTCAGCCTTGTGTGGCCAGGAGATCGTCCGCCGCGAGCGGGCCGGATCGGCGCCTTATCCGCCTACGTCGCCCTCGTTTGATCGTGATTTGGGCATGTGATAGTGTTCGCAAAGTCACAAGCCTGGGAGCCGGGAGCAACCTTATGGATGCAATGCCGCCCTCGGCCCGGCTGGTTGGGATTGGCTTCTACGTGGCCCTGTGCATCGTGCTGGGCGCCGTAGCCGGCAGGGAGTTGGACAAGGCGCTGGACGCCGACAAGGTCTTCACCCTGCTGGGGCTAACTCTCGGCTTGATCCTCGCCCTGTGGGGCGGTGTGCGGCAACTTCTGGACGTGGTGAGAGCGATAGACCAAAGCCGAGGTCAGGGGAGCGAGCGCGATGAGTAAACGGCTCATTATCCTCGGAGTCCTGATCTACACCGTCATCACGGTCATACTCTCGATCTTCCTCGTTCAGCCCGCCAAGCCGATCATCGACATCAAGGGCGAGCGGCTCGTCACGATCGTCGAGCAGGACAGCGACATCCTCAACGTCGCCATCACCAACACCCTGTTCACCGCCTGGGTCGTCATGGCCCTGCTCCTCGCGGTCTGCTTCCTCGCCCTGCGCGGCCGGGCCCTGGTCCCGAGCGGCTTCTACAACTTCTTCGAGGCGATAATCGAAGGCATTCTCAACTTCGTCACCGGCATCGCCGGCGAGCGCAACGGCCGCCGTTTCTTCCCGCTCATCGCGACCTTCTTCATCTATATCGCCTTCGCGAACTGGCTCTCGCTGACGCCGATCTTCAACACGATCGGCGCCTTCGAGCCGTTGCACGCCGAGGAGGCGGAGTTCCACGAGCGCGCCGTCGTCTTCAAAGACAGCGGCGGCATCTCCCTGATCCTCCCCGGCGCCGAGGACCTGGAGATCGACCCGGTGGACCCGGCGACGGGCGCCGCCTGCGCCGCCGGCCACGCCGGCGACGAGTGCCGCGAGCACGCGATCGAAGAGGCTACCGGCGGCAAGATCGGCGAAGGCGAGCAAGCGGGCATCCTCGCGCCCTTCTTCCGCGGCATCAACACGGACCTGATGACGCCCTTATCCTTCGCCATCGTCTCCGCCATCTTCGTCGAGTGGTGGGGCATCTCCACTCTCGGCTTCTTCCGCTACATGAGCAAGTTCGTCAACTTCAGCAGCCCGATCTCCTTCTTCGTCGGCATCCTCGAGTTCGTCGCGGAGATCGCGCGGCTGATCAGCTTCACCTTCCGTCTCTTCGGCAACATGCTCGCCGGCGAGATCCTCCTCCTGGTCATGACCTTCCTCGTTGCGGTCGCCTCGCCTATTCTTGTGATCTTCTACGGCCTGGAGCTCTTTGTCGGGGCGATCCAGGCATTCGTATTCGGCACGCTGACTCTCGTCTTCGGCATGCTTGCCGTCACGCCACATGGTCCGGAGCACGGTGAGGAGGCGCACTACTGAAAAAGCGGTTGGAAAGAAAGCGGTCAGAGGCCTTACGGGCTGGATCAGAGGAGGATCGAACGTGCTAATTCCCCTACTAGAAATCGGTGATGACGGGCTGAAGTTCATCGGCGCCGCCATCGCGATCGGCATCGGCGGCTTTGGCCCCGGCCTGGCGATCGGCAACCTCGTCGGCAAGGCCATGGAGGCTCTCGGCCGCAACCCGGAGGCGCAGCCCGTCATCCAGACGAACATGATCCTGGGTATCGCCTTCGCCGAAGCGATCGCGATTTACGCCCTCGTCGTCGCGGTCATGATCGGCTTCGTATTCTAGGTTGTTGCGAGAGACCAGGAAGCTAAGCGCATGGTAATCCTTGGCATCGCCGATATCGGCATCAACCTGCCCGTGCTGGTTGCCCAGATCGTCAACTTCACGGCGCTGCTGATCGTCCTGCGCCTCTTCGTCTACAAGCCCGTGCTGCGCATGCTGGACGAGCGCCGCAGCAAGATCCAGGAAGGCCTCTCGGCGGCCGAGCACGGTCGCGAGCAGGCGGCGGAGGCGAGCCGCGCCGCCGAGGCCCAGATCGACGGCTCCCGCCGCGAGGGCCAGGAGATCGTCGCTCAGGCCCAGCAAGTCGCGAGCCGGCTTCAGGAAGAGGGCCGCCAGCAGGCCCAGACCGAGGCCGGGGCGCTGCTCCAGCGGGCCCGCAGTGAGATCCAGCTCGAGCGCGACGGCGCCATCGCCGAGCTGCGCAAGGAGTTCACCAATCTGACGATCGCGGCGGCGGAGAAGGTCATCGGCCAATCGCTCGACCGGGCGGCGCATGAGCGCCTCATCGAGCAGGCGATGAGCGGATCCTCTTTCCGAGAGAACTAGCGGGGAGCAAGAGTGGCAGCGACTGACCTGGCAGCAAAGCGCTACGCGGAGGCGGCGTTCGACCTCGCCGGCCGCGACGGCAGGCTGGACGAGTGGTCCGCCGCGCTAAGCCAGATCGCCGCCTTCATGACGGAGGCCGACATCCGGCGGGCGCTCGAGAACACCCGCACCGCGGGGCCGACGAAGCAGCGCCTGATCGAGGTCGGCCTCGCCGGCCTGCCGCCGCTGCCGCTGAACCTCGCGCGCCTCCTCGTCCGCAAGGGCCGCACCGGCCTCGTAGCGGCGATCGCGGCCCACTTCGATCAGCTGGCCGAGGGGCGCCAGGGCATCGCCCGTGCGAAGGCGACAACGGCGGTGCCGCTCTCGGACACGGTGAAGGCGGCCGTAGTAAGCCAGCTCGAGGCAGAGACCGGCCTCAAGGTCATCCTCGAGACTGAAGTCGACGCCGGCCTGATCGGCGGCGCCGTGATCCAGATCGGCGACCGCCTCGTCGACGCCAGCACGCGCGGACGGCTCGCCGCCTTGCGCCGGAGCCTGGCCGGATCGGTGGCGTGACGGGCTGGCGATCCTGTGGCGCGGATGATAGACGAACACGTAAAAACCACGTAAAAGCAAAAGGGTACGAGAGGCGGGTCAAAAGATGACAGCGAGACCGGACGAGATAACGGCGATCCTCAAGGCGCAGATCGAGCAGTTCGGCGCCGAGACGGCGGCGGTCAACGTCGGCACCGTCGTCGAGGCCGGCGACGGCATAGCGCGCGTCCACGGCCTCTCCGAGTGCATGTCCAGCGAGCTAGTCGAGTTCGCCTCCGGCGGCATGGGCCTCGCCCTGAACCTGGAGGAGGAGACGGTCGGCGTCCTCGTCCTCGGCGACTACGCCGGCATCAAGGAAGGCGAGCAGGTAAAGACCACCGGCCGCATCGTCGAGGCGCCGGTCGGCGAGGCCCTCCTCGGCCGCGTCGTCGACGCCCTCGGCAGCCCGATCGACGGCAAGGGCCCGATCAACACGACGAAGCGCCGCCCCGTCGAGCGCATCGCCCCCAACGTCGTCTCCCGCCAGGGCGTCAACACGCCCGTCCAGACCGGCATCAAGGCGATCGACTCGATGATCCCGATCGGCCGCGGCCAGCGCGAGCTAATCATCGGCGACCGCTCCACCGGCAAGTCGACCCTCGCGATCGACACGATCATCAACCAGAAGGGCGGCGACCTCGTCTGCATCTACGTCGCCATCGGCCAGAAGGCCGCCAAGACGGCGCAGATCGTCGCCCTCCTCGAGAGCCACGGCGCCCTGGAGCACACGATCATCGTCTCCGCCGCCGCCTCCGACCCGGCGGCGATGCAGTACCTCGCCCCTTACACCGGCTGCGCCATCGGCGAGGAGTTCATGGAGTCCGGCAAGGACGCCCTCATCGTCTACGACGACCTCTCCAAGCACGCCTGGGCCTACCGCCAGGTCTCCCTCCTCCTCCGGCGGCCGCCGGGACGCGAGGCCTACCCCGGCGACGTCTTCTACCTCCACAGCCGCTTATTGGAGCGGGCCGCCCGGCTCGCGCCCGAGGCCGGCGGCGGCTCGCTGACGGCACTGCCGATCATCGAGACTCAGGCGAACGACATCTCCGCCTACATCCCGACCAACGTCATCTCGATCACCGACGGCCAGATCTTCCTCGAGGCGGACCTCTTCAACGCCGGCATCCGGCCGGCGATCAACGTCGGCCTCTCCGTCTCCCGCGTCGGCGGCTCCGCCCAGCGCCGCGCCGTGCGTCAGGTCGCCGGCAGCTTGAAGCTGGAGCTGGCCCAGTTCCGCGAGCTCCAGGCCTTTGCCCAGTTCGGCACCAGCGACCTCGACGCCGCTACGGTCCGCCAGATCGAGCGCGGCCGCCGCTTCACGGAGCTCCTGAAGCAGCCCCAGTACTCGCCCGTCTCCTTCGTCCACGAGGTCGAGATCCTCTTCGCCGCCGTCAACGGCTTCCTCGACGACGTCGCAGTCGAGAAGGTACGGAGCTTCGAGACTGGCCTCTACAGCTTCATCGACAGCAGCCATCCTGATGTCGGCGCCGAGATCGCCGAGAAGATGACCCTCTCGGACGAGCTCCAGGAGAAGCTACGGGCCGCGATCACCAGCTTCAAACAGTCCGTGCCGCTCTAGATGGCGACGCTACGCCAGATCCAGCGCCGGATCCGCTCCGTCCAGACCACGGCGAAGACCACGCGCGCCATGTCGCTCGTCGCCGGCTCGAAGATGCGACGCGCCCAGCAGATGGCGCTCGCCCACCGGCCCTACGCCGACCAGCTGCGCTGGCTCCTCGCCGACGTTGTCGAGAGCCTGCGCGCCGCCAGCGAGGGCCAGGACGCGGCGCTCCACCCTTTGCTCCAGCGCCGCGAGATCAGCTCGCCCGGCCTCCTCTTCATAACGCCGGACCGCGGCCTCTGCGGCGGCCTCAATACCAGCCTCATCCGCCTCGCCGGCAGCCACCTCACGGCCCATCCCGGCGCCAAGATGGTCAGCGTCGGCCGCAAAGGCTACGAGTTCTTTCGCCGGACGCCGGTCGAGATCCTCGGCAGCTTCACCAAGCTCGGCGACTACCCCTCTTACGACGACGTGCGGCCGATCGCCCGCCTCCTGATCGAGGCCTACACGGCGCGCGAGATCGACAGCGTCGCCATCGTCTATCCGCGCTTCGTCAACACCGTCCTCCAGCGGCCGGAGCTCCAGGAGCTCCTGCCGGCGACGGCGCCGGAGGACGCGGCGGTCAAGAACGTCGAGTACATTTACGAGCCGGACGCCGAGTCCGTGCTCGTCTCCCTGATGCCGCGCTACGTGGAGATCCAGGTCTACCGCGCCGTCCTCGAGCTCGCGGCGAGCGAGCAGTCGGCCCGCATGGTCGCGATGCGCAACGCCACGGACGCGGCCGAGGAGATCATTCAGGCGTTGACCCTCGTGCGCAACAAGGTGCGCCAGGAGCAGATCACCAAGGAGCTGCTGGACATCACCGGCGGCGTCGAAGCCCTGGCCCACGCTTAGCAAATGCGGAGGAGCGTGCCCGACCCAGACGCCTTTCGAAGCAGAGAGAAGCGATGATCCGGAGAGCCACGCGATTCGGCGGCTCCCGGAAGCAGCAGGAGGTTTTACGTGGCAGCCGGCGATAAAGGCACCATCGTTCAGGTAATCGGCACGGTCGTCGACGTCGAGTTCCCGCCCGACCATCTGCCGTCCGTCTACAACGCGATCGAGATCGAGGGCCGCGACGGCACGATCGTTGCCGAAGTGCAGCAGCACCTCGGCAACAACTGGGTGCGCGCCCTGACCATGGCGAGCACGGACGGCCTCCGCCGCGGCGCCGTCGCCGTCGACACGGGCAGCCCGATCACCGTGCCGGTGGGGCCCGCTACGTTGGGCCGCCTCTTCGACGTCCTCGGCCGGCCGCTCGACAAGCTCGGCGACGTCGATGCCGCCGAGCGCTGGCCGATCCACCGAGCGCCGCCGAGCTTCGAGGAGCAGGAGACGCAGCCCCAGATCCTCGAGACCGGCATCAAGATCATCGACCTCATCGCCCCCCTCGCCCGCGGCGGCAAGGTCGGCCTCTACGGCGGCGCCGGCGTCGGCAAGACCGTGCTGATCAAGGAGCTGATCAACAACATCGCCCGCGAGCACGGCGGCCGCTCCGTCTTCGCCGGCGTCGGCGAGCGCAGCCGCGAGGGCAACGACCTCTGGGTCGAGATGCAGGAGTCACCCGACGTCTACGAGAAGACGGTGCTCGTCTTCGGCCAGATGAACGAGCCGCCCGGCGTGCGTCTGCGCGTCGGCCTCAGCGGCCTTACCATGGCAGAGTACTTCCGCGACGTCGACGGCCAGGACGTCCTCCTCTTCATCGACAACGTCTACCGCTACACGCTCGCCGGCATGGAGGTCTCCGCCCTCCTCGGCCGCATGCCCTCCGCCGTTGGCTACCAGCCGACGCTGGCGACCGAGGTCGGCCAGCTCGAGGAGCGGATCACGACGACCCGCAAGGGGTCGATCACCTCGTTCCAGGCGATCTACGTGCCGGCGGACGACTACACCGACCCCGGCGTCGCCACGACCTTCGGCCACCTCGACGCCAGCGTCACGCTGGACCGCTCGATCTTCGAGCAGGCCCTCTTCCCGGCCATGGACCCGCTCGCGTCCTCGTCGCGAATGCTCGACGCGCTAATCGTCGGCCAGGAGCATTACGACGTCGCCCAAGACGTGCTGCGCATCCTCCAGCGCTACAGAGACCTCCAGGACATCATCGCCATCCTCGGCATCGACGAGCTCTCCGACGACGACAAGACGGCCGTCGGCCGGGCGCGGCGCATCCAGCGCTTCCTCTCGCAGCCGATGTTCATGGGCGCGATCTTCACCGGCATCCCCGGCCAGTACGTGCCCGTGCGTGAGACGATCCGCGGCTGCGGCGAGATCCTCGACGGCCAGCACGACGACCTCTCCGAGCAGGCCTTCTATATGGTCGGCTCGATCGAAGCCGCCGCCGAGAAGGCGCAGCAGATGGCGAGCGCGAGCTGAGCCATGCCGCTTAGCCTCCAGATCATCACGCCCGAGCGCGTCGTCTTCGAGGAAGAGGGCGTCGAATCCGTCACTCTGCCCGGCAGCGAGGGTGAGCTCACCGTCCTGCCGCGTCACGCGCCCCTGATGACGGCGGTGCGGGCCGGCGCTCTCTTCTTCCGTAAGGGTGGCATCGAGACCGACGTCGCCCTCTCCGGCGGCTTCCTTGAGGTGAGGGACGACAAGGTGATCATCCTCGCCGACACGGCGGAGCGCTCCGAGGAGATCGACGCCGCCCGCGCCGAGGAGGCGCGCCAGCAGGCCGCCGAGCTGCTCGCGACCCACGAGGGCGGGATCGACCTCGCGCGGGCGATGGCGGCGCTGGAGCGGGCCGAGGCGCGGATCCGGGTAACGGAGCGCCGCCGCCGGCGTGGCACGGGCGCCCCGTCAATCGAGCCGATGCAGCGCAGCTAGGGCGGCGTTAGCCCGTAGTGCGCCGCGATCCGGCGCGCCACCTCGTCAGGCAAAACGTCCGTGTTGTCGATCTTCAAGCCGGCGCGACCCAGGAGTGGCTGGAAGTAGTCCAGCGTCTCCATCTGCCTATGCATGGTATCGGCGGAGGCCAGCTTTTTCATCTCGACGCGTCTCGGTGTCTCCACCCGCCGTAGCAGTTCCTCTGAGTCGCAAGTGAGCTGAACGAACGACAGCCTGCCACCGTGGCGCTCGACCGTCTGACACGTCGCCTCGAAGTCCGCCAGACTCGGCTCATCTGAAGGATATGCGTAGACAAAGGTAGCTTTCAGGCTAACGTCCTCGATCGCCGCCTCCTCGAATGCCACGTAGCGCAGCCGGGCTACGAGCCGCCAGAAGGCCTCGCTGTAAAACTCGAAGAGCTCACGCGCCCAGTCGATCGTCAAGTGGTTATGGAAGAGCTTGTAACCGGTCAGGGCGGCGAGCTCCGTCGCGACCGTGAGCTTGCCAACCCTAGGCGGTCCGTAGATGAAAAACGAGATTCAAGGTTGGCCGGCGTCCATGCGAGATGGACGCGAGTATAGTAGTCAGTCAGCCTGGCCAAGGCGTCGCTGCAGCCAGAAGGCGCTCGCGACCGCAACGATGCCGAGAGGCACGAGCAGCCAGTAGATCGGCGAGCCTCTGCCCGGCTCCCCTGCCAGATCAAGGCCGCCCGACGGCGGCACCTGGCCCGGTCGCGGCGCGTCGGCACCGAGCACGGGCTCGAGCCACCCCGGCGGCACGGCGTAGATCGCCAGGCTAAACGGGTCGAGGAGGAGGGCGCGCCCGTACAGGTAGCGAAGGCGCACCGACCTGCCCTCCGGCAGGCCGATCGTTAGCCAGACGGCTTCCGGCTCGCCGTCGAGCTCGGCGCGGGAGGCGGCCGATGGCACGCTGGCTATCGGAAACTGGTAGGCGCTCGTCGCGGCCCAGAACGCCACCACCTCTGACGCGCTCAGCGGCCGGCTGCCGACCGCGACGCTGAGCGGCTCGCTCTCCGCCGCGGTCACGAGCACGCTCAGCAGGCTCGGCGCCGCTGTCAGCTGCCCGGCGCTACCGAGGCGGATGTAGCGGTCGAGGATCGCCCGCTGCCTCAGGTCGAGGACGAGCCAGACCGCCGTGTCGCCCTGCTGCGCCCGGACGTAGCCGCCGCTCGGGTAGTAGAAGGCCGCGGCCGCGGCAGGGCGGTCATCCTCGTCGTCCGGGACCACCTCGTTCCAGTAGCCGGAGCGCACCGTGTAGGAACCCGCCGCGGCGCTCGGCGCCGCCTCGAGCTGCGGCGGCAGGCTGAGGCGGCGGAAGAACGCGTCCTCGTCCGCGAAGGCGAGGCGCACCGAGCCCGTCAGGTCGCCGCCGGAGATGAAGGTGCCGCCGGTGCCGGGCAGCGCCGCCGCGGAACCGTGGGCCATCGCCAGAGCGAGGAGGAGAGAGAGAAAGGCCGCCAGCCACCGCATCGCGAAATACCATGTTAGCGGCCGCGGCCGCCTCGCTGAAGGGCCGAAGTTGCCGGGCGGACAGGCCTACCGTATTCTGCATGCAGTCATAACGGCGAGGGAGAAGCGTTTATTGCCCGGCTCGCAGCTCATAATCGAGGGTAGTAAGCCCCTGGAGGGCAGGGTGCGCGTCGGCGGCTCGAAGAATGCCGCCGACTACGCGTTCGCCGCCTGTCTCCTCACCGGCGAGGAGTGCGTCCTGGAGAACGTCCCCGAGATTGAGGACGTCCGCCTCATGGCCGGCATCCTCGTCGCCCTCGGCACCGAGGTTAGCTCCGAGGGCGACGGCGTCTGGCGGATCCGGGCCGACCGCATCGATCGCCTGGACGCGCCGAACGACCTCGTCATGAGCCAGCGGGCGAGCTTCCTCGTGATGGGGCCTCTGCTAGCCCGCTTCGGCCGCGCCGCCTGCTGCTCCCCCGGCGGCGACGTCCTCGGCATGCGGCCCCTCGAC
The DNA here is from genome assembly GCA_963664765.2 of Dehalococcoidia bacterium. Classification (GTDB taxonomy): domain Bacteria; phylum Chloroflexota; class Dehalococcoidia; order DSTF01; family WHTK01; genus WHTK01. Next base: position 1,530,591 of record CAXXWO010000006.1, read on the forward strand.
GTCCACATCGATGGCTTACGCGCCCTCGGCGGCCGCGTATCGCGCCAGGGCGAGCAGTACCTCGCGGAGCTGCCGGCCGGCCAGGAGCGCCTGCGCGCCGCCCGGATCTTCCTCGACTATCCCAGCGTCATGGGGACCGTGAACTTGATCTTCGCCGCCGCCCTCGCCGACGGTAAGACCACCCTGGTCAACGCCGCCGCCGAGCCCGAGATCCTCAACGTCATCGATATGCTCAACGCCATGGGCGCGAAGATCGAGCGCGCCGCGAGCGGCGTCCTCGAGGTTGAAGGCGTGCCCGCGCTCGCCGGCGTCCGCCATCGGATCATCGCCGACCGCCTCGAGACCGGCCTCTTCGCCCTCTCTGCCGCCGCCACGCGCGGCGAGGTGCTGGTCGAGGGCGCCGTCCCCGGCCACCTGGACGCGCTCCTCCACAAGCTGCGCGAGGCCGGCGTCCAGGTCGAGATCGAGGAGAACGGAATCCGGGTGGGCGCCTCGCGGCAGCCGCTCCACAGCGTCCAGGCCCAGGCCGTGCCCTACCCCGGCCTCGCGACCGACCTCCATCCGCCACTCGCCGCCTTCCTCACCCAGTGCCAGGGCGTCAGCGTCATTCACGAGCGCGTTTACGAGAACCGCCTCCTCTACGTCGGCGAGCTGCGCAAGCTCGGCGCCGACGTGATCACGGCGGGCCAGACGGCGATCATCACGGGGCCGACACAGCTCTACGGCGCCGTCGTCAGGGCGCTCGACGTCCGGGCCGGCGGCTCGCTCGTCCTCGCCGCCCTCGCCGCGGAAGGCCGCACACAGATCAACGACGTTTACCACCTCGACCGCGCCCACCAGGACCTCGTGGGCAAGCTCCGCTGCCTCGGCGCCAAGGTCGAGAGACACCAGGACAACTAGATTGGGACTGACGAAGCGAATCGGCATCGACCTCGGGACGGCGAACATCCTCGTCTACGTGAAAGGTAAGGGCATCGTCATCAAGGAGCCGGCCGTCGTTGCCCTGGCGACGCGCGACAACACGGTCGTGGCCGTCGGCAGCGCCGCCCGCGACATGATCGGTCGCACGCCGGGCAGTATCAGCGTCATCCGGCCGATGAAGAACGGCGTCATCGCCGACTACCTGATCACGGAGGCCATGCTGCGCCACTTCATCGGCAAAGTCGTCGGACGGCTCAACCTGATTCGGCCCGAGGTGATGATCTGCATCCCCGCCGGCGTCACCAGCGTCGAGCAGCGCGCCGTCCGCGACGCCGCCGAGCAGGCCGGCGCCCGCCGTCCCGCCCACCTCGTCCCGGAGCCCCTCGCCGCCGCGATCGGCGCCCACATCCCGGTCGGCACGGCCAGCGGCAACATGATCATCGACATCGGTGGCGGCCGCTCGGAGGCAGCCGTGATCTCCATGTACGGCATCGTCGTCAAGGAGTCGGTCCGGATCGCCGGCGATGCGATGGACGAGGCCCTGATCACCTACGTCCGGCGGCGCCACAACCTCGCGATCGGCGAGCGCACCGCCGAGGACATAAAGATCGGCATCGGCAGCGCCATACCGGTCGAGAGCGAGCTGGCGATGGAGGTCCGCGGCCGTGACCAGGTCAGCGGCCTGCCGAAGTCCGTGATCATGACGACGAACGAGGTGACCAACGCCCTCCAGGACAGCCTCTCCGCGATCATCGGCGCCGCCAGGGCGGTCCTAACAAAGACGCCGCCGGAGATGGCCTCGGACGTGGTCGACCGCGGCATCATCCTCACCGGCGGCGGCGCCCTTCTCCGTGGCCTCGACGAGCTCATCGCCGAGCAGACCAACGTCCCCTGTCAGGTCGCCGACAACCCGCTCGACTGCGTCGCGATCGGCGCCGGCGCCGCCCTCGAGTACCTGGACGTGATCAAGCGCTCGCTGCCGACCGAAGAGGAGCTGCTAGTCTCGAACCAGCCCTAGGCACGGCCCTAGCGAGCGAGCGTTCTCGACACAGGCAAGCGGGTCGAGGTTCCGAAGCGTTGCTTAGCTAGGCCGGCGCGCCGCGGCCCTTCAGATGGAAGGTCATGCTCTGGAGAGCGAGCACCGGGTCGACGTTCTTGATCTGGACGCTCGCCGGCACCTGCACGGCGGTCGGCGCGTAGTTGAGGATGGCGCGGACGCCGCAGGCGACGAGCTCGGCGACGATCGGCCCCGCCGCCGCCGCCGGCACGGCGACGATGCCGACATCGACGTGACGCTGGCTCAGGTAGCCGCGCAGCTCCGAGACGGGACGGACCGTGAGTCCGGCGACGCTGCTGCCGACGACGGCCGGGTCGCTGTCGAAAGCGTCGGCGATGACGAAGCCCTGGGGGCGGAAGCCGTCGTAGGCGAGGATGGCGAGGCCGAGATGGCCGACGCCGACGAGGATCATCGACCACTCGCGGTCGAGGCCGAGTATCCGTCGCAGCTCCTCGGCCAGGCGGCCGACGTTGTAGCCGCGGCCCTGCTTGCCGAACCGGCCGAAGTAGCTCAGGTCTTTGCGGATCTGAGCTGGCGTCACGCCGAGCAAGACGCCGAGCTCCTGGGAGCTGACAACCTCGTCGCCGGCTGACTCCAGCGTGTTCAAGGCGCGGGCGTAAGTCGGCAGGCGGTCAATAACGACCGATGGTATCTCGATGGGCACTGGCTCCTCGGCTTGTGTAATTCGGCACAACTTTACGATTGGCCACCACTGCGGTCAAGATTTTCGCCCCGCCAATCCACCGCTAGCTAGCTCCGGGCGGGCGTGGAGCAAACGCGTGCTAAACTTGGCGAAAAGGGCCGAGGTTCTTACGCATTGCTCCTGACCTATAGTGAGCTCCTTGGCGGGAGCATCTTCCTCTTTCTCGCCTTCTTCGGAGCCGTCGTCACCGCTCTCGTCGCCGGCATCGCCTTCCACGAGTTCAGCCACGCCTTCGTCGCCGACTGGCTCGGCGACGGCACCGCCCGCATGCGCGGCCGCGTCACGCTCAACCCGGCCCGTCACCTCGACACGACCGGCACCGTCTTTCTCATGCTCGGCGGCTTCGGCTGGGGCAAGCCCGTGCCCGTGAACCCGCTCCGCCTGCGCCACGGGCCACAGACCGGCCGGGCGATCGTCGCCGCCGCCGGACCGCTCGCCAACCTGCTGCTCGCCAGCCTCGCCGCCCTGCCCCTCCGCCTCGGCATCGTCGACTGGCGCAGCCCCTTCCTCATTCCTGGCAGCATCAGCGACTGGTCTTTCAGCGAGTACCTCGGCCTCTATCTCAGCACCGTGATCGTTTTCAACGTCGTCCTCGCCGTCTTCAACCTCCTGCCCGTGGCGCCGCTAGATGGCTTCGCCGTCGCCGTCGGCATCCTGCCCCGCGATCTCTCGCAGACGGTCGCCCGCCTCGAGCCCTACGGGCCCGGCATCCTCATGCTCCTCATCGTCATGCCGTTCGTCTCCCAGGGCTCCGTGAGCCTCCTGCACGAGGTCATGTCGCCGGCGATCAACAGCCTCACCGACCTGATCGCCGGCAGCAGCCGCGCCATCGGCTGAGCCCCTGAGCTTGGCGGCGTCCCGGCCTGGCCTGCTATGCTGATTAGAGACCTTCAGGAGGCGTTCTCATGGCCAAGATAGCCATCATCGGCCTCGGCTTGATCGGCGGCTCCATGGGCCTGGCGCTGAAGCGGGCCAAGCTGACTAGCACCGAGGTCGTCGGCTTTGACCGCGACCCCCAGGTAGCCGCTCGCGCGCTAAAGGCAGGCGCGATCCAGAGCGCCGCAGCCACCCTCCAGCAGGCCGTCTCGACGGCGACGATCATCATCGTCGCCACGCCGATCCTCAGCGTCCGCAAGGTCTTCGAGGAGATCGCTCCCCACCTGCAGCGAAACGCCCTAGTCACCGACACCGCCAGCACGAAGCAGGAGGTGATGCGCTGGGCGCAGGAGATCCTGCCGGAGGGCGTTCACTTCGTCGGCGGCCATCCCATGGCCGGCAAGGAGAAGTCCGGCCCCCAGGCGGCCGAGGAGTCCCTGTTCGACGGCCGGCCCTACGTCCTGATCCCCAGCGTCAGCGCCGGCGGCGGCGCCGTCCAGACGATCCAGACCCTGGCCCAGACCATCGGCGCCGAGCCCACCTTCCTCGACGCCGCCGAGCACGACACCTACGCCGCGGCGATCAGTCACCTGCCCCTGGTCGCATCGATGGCCCTCTTCAGCCTCGCGCGGGGAAGCCTAGCCTGGCCGGAGCTCGGCAACATGGCCGGGCCGGCCTTTCGCGATTTCACGCGCCTCGCATCCGGCGAGCCCGAGATGTCGCACGACATCTTCCTCACCAACCGGGTCGAGGTCCTCCACTGGCTCGAGCGCTACGTGGCGGAGCTCCAGCGCCTCGCCGAGCTCATCGGGTCCGACAATAGCGAGGCCCTGTTCCGGGCGATCGCCGAGGCCCAGATGGACCGTGAGGCGTTTCTCAGCAGCCCGCCGGTAAGGGAGACGCCCGGCCCGGGCGTCGAGCTGCCGGGGCAGCTCGACTCGTTCATGAGCCAGATGGCCGGCGTCCTCTGGCAGCAGCGGGCGAGCGAGATCACCCATGACCTCGAGGAGCGCTCGCGCGAACGCCAGCGCGAAGAGCGCCTCCGCCGGCGCGAAGACTAGCGCCTCGGCGCCGCCATGGCACTGCCCGAGATCGTGGAGATCGTCCCGCCGGCGGCTCTCGCGCCCGCCGTGGTAACGATACCTGGCTCCAAGAGCATCACGAACCGGGCGCTGATCCTCGCCGCGCTCGCAGACGGTGAGACCAGGCTACGCGGCGCCCTCTGGAGCGACGACACGGAGATCATGGTCGAGGCGCTGCGCGCCCTCGGCTTCGGGATCGGCGTCGAAGCCGATCCCGGGGAGGCGGCCAACCGCACGATCGCCGTCCTCGGCCGCGGTGGGCGGATCCCGAACGCCGGCAGCGAGGTCAGGCCGCTCGAGATCTTCGTCGGCAACGCCGGCACGGCCGCCCGCTTCCTGCTGCCCCTGCTCTGTCTCGGCCGCGGCGTCTACCGGATGAGCGGCAGCGCCCGCATGCACGAACGGCCCCAGGCCGCCCTCTTCGATGCCCTGCGCCAGCTCGGCTACCGCCTCGATACCGAAGGCGGCCGCCTGCCGGCGGTGGTCCGGGGCGAGGCCGGCGGCGGCGCCTGCGTCGTCAGCATCGAGGAGAGCTCCCAGTTTGCCTCCGCCCTGCTCCTCTCCGCCGGCCGCGGCGGCTGGCGGGTGACCGTCAGCGGCGAGGACGCGGAGGAGTCCGCCTACGTGGCGCTGACGACGAAGCTCATCGACGTCTTCCCCACGAGCGGCGGCGACTTTCAGGTCGAGCCCGACTGCTCCAGCGCCAGCTACTTCCTCGCCGCCGGCGCCATCCTGCCGGAAGCCGAGGTCGCGATCGCGTCCTGGCCGGAGAGCGACTGGCAGCCGGACGCCCGCTTCAGCGCCTTTCTCGAGCGCTTCCGCGCCGGCGACGAGGCCGAATATCGCGACGTCTCGCGCCTCCACGACCTGGGCGACGCGATCATGACCGCTATCGTCATCGCTCCGCTGCTGCCGCGCGCCTGCCGCTTCGTCGACCTCGGCCGCCTGCGTCTCCAGGAATCGGAGCGCGTCGAAGCGCTGCACCGCGAGCTCGAGAAATGCGGCGCGCGCCTGACCGAGAGCGGCGACGCGCTGACGATCGCCCCGTCGGCGCTCCACGGCGCCGAGATCGAGACCTACGACGACCACCGGCTGGCGATGTGCTTCTCGGCCCTCGGCCTCAGAGTCGCCGGTATGCGGATCCTCAACCCGGGCTGCGTCGCCAAGACCTTCCCCAACTTCTACGCCAAGCTCGCCGCCGCGCCGCCCGCCGGCCTCGGCGCGACGATCCTCGACGCGACCAGCGGGCGGCTGCTGGCCGGCGCCGATCTGATCGCCTGATGGAGGTAAGCAACCTTCAACCGCCCGCCGACCTGCCCGCCATCCCGGCCGGCCCGCCGCTGGTGATCGTCCTCTCGGCGCCCTCCGGCGCCGGCAAGGACGCCGTGCGCGACCTTCTCGCCGGCTGGCAGCTGCCCATCTACTTTGTCGTCACGGCCACGACGCGGCCGCCACGGCAGGGTGAGGTCAACGGCCGCGACTATCACTTCCTGACGGACGCCGAGTTCGACTGCCTCGAGAGCGAGGACGCGCTGATCGAGCGGGCGATCGTCTACGAGCAGCGCAAAGGCGTGCCCCGCTCGGAGATTACGGGCCCGCTCGCCGCCGCCCGCGACATCCTCGTCCGGGTCGACGTCCAGGGCGCGGCGACTCTGCGTCGCGTCGTCCCGGACGCCCTCCTGATCTTCATCGCGCCGCCGTCGCTGGCCGAGGGTGACCGGCGCCTCGTGCAGCGGAGCACGGAGTCCGAGGCCGAGCTCCGCGCCCGCCGCGCTGAGGCGATAGCGGAGATGGCGGCCGCCAAGGATTTCGACTACGTCGTCGTCAACGAGACCGGCGCCCTCGAGGCGACGGCGCGGCGGATCGTCGAGATCATCGTCGCCGAGAAGGAGCGCCGGGCGGCGGCGGGCGGCAGCGCTTGACCGGCGCCGCGATTCGCGGCCAGACTGCTGCTCACTGAGCGCCCGGCTCGACGCCGGCCGCGAGCTGAGAAAGGGGACTCGATGGCAAACCTGGAGGAGCACCGCAAGGAGATCGTCGACGCCGCCGCCGACATCGTCGGCCTCGGGATCATGACGAAGAGCAATCACGGCAATGTCAGCCTTCGCGTGCCGGGAACGAATACGTTCCTCCTCACGGCCGGCGGCAGCCTCGCCGCCATGAAGCCGGAGAACGTCGCCCTCTTCGAGCTCGACGGCACGCTACTGGAGGGCACGGTGATGTCGGTCGGCGCCGAGATCATCCAGATGCACGCCATCGTCTACCGGACGCGTCCGGAGTTCGGCGGCGTGATTCACACCCACTCGCCCTTCGCCACGGGCTTCGCCGTCGCCGCGCGGCCGATCCCGGCCGCCTACGAGGCGATGGTCCGCGGCGGCATGGTAGATGGCGTCCCGGTTGCCGCCTACGGACCGCGCGGCTCGCAGCAGTCCGTCGACAACATCGAGACCATCCTCAAGGAGAACGAAGGCATCCGCGCCCTCCTCCTCGCGAACCACGGCGTCCTCACCTTCGCCGACACAGTCGCGGGCGCGGTGCGGGCCAACCTCGTCCTCGAGGAGTCGGCCGAGATCGTCCTCAGCGCCTTCAAGGCAGGCGGCCCCAAGGAGATCCCGCCCGAGCTGATCGGCGCAACGCGGGCCCGCGCTGCCTCCTATGCCGCCGCCGGCGCCTACACCGCGACGCCGCCAAAGCAGTAAAGCGGTCGGCTCAGGCCGTCAAAGCGTCCGGCAGGCGCAGGAACGATGCGTCAGGCTGTGGCGCTAGAGAGGCGCCGTTAGGCCTGCTTTCGCGGCCGCCCTCGACGCGTGACGCGGCGGAAATAGATGTGGCCGTCCGCGTCCCAGATATCGATGTCTATGCCGAGGCGGGAGGAGGCGCGCCGGAGCCTGACCTTTATGCTCCGGAGATTCTCGCCCGCTTCCAGCTCGAGATCGCCGACATCGGTGATCTCAACTCGACGGACGAATTCGTCGAATCTTTGCTGCTGCTCGCGCACGGCGCGAGACGACCTTGACGGCAGCGGTGCTTCGGCCGGTTTTCGGAGGTGCAGAACTGGCATTTTCGGCTCCTTGGCTAAAGTCGACGAGATTATCGAGGGTTTGCGCGAGGAAGATCATCATATTGTCGCCTGCCTCATAGAGCAAGCGCACTACGCGTCTAATCGAAAGGCGTTATGCGGCCTATTCGACGGCCGATGAGCCTCCGCGCCCGCGATGGTTCCCGTGGGTGCTCTTTGGTAGACTCAAGCTAGGGAGAGGTGCTGGAGTGGCCGATCAGGCACGCCTGGAAAGCGTGTAGCCTCGCAAGGGGCTCGTGGGTTCGAATCCCACTCTCTCCGCCAGCCCACTCCCTGGCGACCCGGATCTGCCGGGCGTCGCCCCGATCAGGCGCCGTTGTGGCCGTGCTTGATCGATTCCTCGAAGCTGCGGCGCATCTCCAGCTCTTTCTGGTTCGCCGCCTCGCGCGCCGCCTTCATCGCCTCGCGGGCGTAGCCGCGCACCATGTCGATCGCCGGGTGAATCGTCACCGAGGGCTCTCCCCCAGCTCCCTCGCCTGACCCCGACGGCGCTGCCGGCGGCGCCTTCGGCATCAGGGCCGCGGCGACCGCACCGACGAGAAAGCCGCCGAAAAACCCGGCGCGAAGGCCCATCACTTCCCACCTTTCCGGCGACCGATGGCGCCCATGACGCCGAGCCCTTTCTTGAGGCCGGCAAACATGCCGTAGGCGCGGACGACGGGCGTGATCGCGTTCTTGCCGATGAACTCCGTCGTCCCTCGCACCGTATCGGCGGCCTCGCGGACCGAGCCGACCGCCGGCTTCACGGAGTCGTTGATCAGCCCGTTAACGTTGCGCATCAGCGCCCGCGCCGTGAGGCCGACGACAATGATTACGATCGACGCGACAAAGAAGAAGATGATCCCCAGCACGCCGTAAACGATGATGAAACTGTCACGAATTTCTGCGAGGGAAGCGAGCAACGCCATATGCCATCTCCAGGAGGCTAAACGGGATCCAGCGGCAGTATATCAGCCGCGTCGCGAGTACCGGCAACGTCGCGCTCCACCGCCGCGATTATGCCGCCGCCGATCACCTCGTCGGCGGCGTAGAAGACCGCCGCCTGACCGGGCGTGATCGCCCGCAAGGGGCGGTGGAGCTCGACCGCGGCGTCCTCGCCGCGCCATCTTACCGTCGCGGGCTCCGGCGCCGACCTGTAGCGCACTTTGACCAGCGCCTCGAACTCGGCGGCCGGCGGCTCCGCCACCCAGCTCAGCTTCTCCGCCGTCAGCCGGCGCGAGAGCAGGTCGGACGCCTCGCCGATCGTGATCAAGTTGCGGCCGGCGTCGATCTCCGTGACGAACCGTTTGCCGCCGAAGGCGCCGAGGCCCTTGCGCTGGCCGATCGTGAAGGCGCTGACGCCCGCGTGCTCGCCGACCGGCGCGCCGCCCTGGTCGACGATCGCGCCCGCCTGCTGCGGCACGTGCGCCACGAGAAAGGCGCGGTAATCGCCGCCGGGAACGAAGCAGATGTCGGCGCTGTCCGGCTTATCGTGCAGCGGCAGGCCCATCTCGAGAGCGAGGCGGCGCACCGCCGCCTTCTCGTAGCCGCCGACCGGGAAGAGGACGCGCGCTAGCTCCGCCTGCTGCAGCGTGTAGAGGACGTACGACTGGTCCTTGCCGTCGTCCACCGCCTTCAGGAGTCGAACGCCGCCGCCCGCCGCCGGCAGTACACGAGCGTAGTGCCCGGTCGCGAGGTAAGCCGCGTCCATGGCGAGGGCGCGGTCGAGGAGGGAGCGGAACTTGACGTGCTCGTTGCAGGCGAGGCAGGGGTTCGGCGTGCGGCCGCGCTCGTAGTCGGCGATGAAGTAATCGACCACGCGGCGGCCGAACTCCTCCTCCAGGTTCATGACGTAATGCGGGATGCCGAGGACGTCGGCTGCGGCGCGGGCGTCGTCCGTATCCTCCACGCCGCAGCAGCTCTTCTGGTTGCGACGGGCGGCCGGATCGGCCTCGGTCCAGAGGCGCAGCGTGATGCCCACCACGTCGTAGCCCTGGCGGACGAGCAGGCCCGCCGCCACCGCCGAATCGACGCCGCCGCTCATCGCGACGATCACACGCTCCCCACTCATCGTCTTATTTTAGTCGACAGCCGCCTACGGCCCAAACCGGCGCCCCGGCCGCCACCGCAGGCGACGCCAGTGCCTTTGCTATGATTGGCATCGATGAACGAGATCAAGGGAGAGTCCGCCAGCCTGGCCCAGCGCCTCGTAGACCTGCTTTCAGACCGGCAGGCAGAGGACATCGCCCTCATCGATCTGCGCCAGATCGCCTCCTTCACCGATTACTTCGTCGTCGCCTCCGTGCTGAGCTCGCGCCACATGCACGCTCTGATCGACTCCTTCGAAAAGGAGCTCGCAAACGAGGGCTTCAAGGCGTTACGGCGCGAAGGCGAGGCAGACTCCGGCTGGGTCCTTGTCGATTTCGGCGATGTCGTCGTCCACCTCTTCACGCCGGAGGAGCGCGCCTTCTACAACATCGAGGGCCTCTGGGGACGGGCCGGCGTGCCCGCCGTTCGCTTCCAGTAACCGGCCCAAACCCGCCCAGCAGCACGACGCCTAGGCGGTTTCGCTTAATCGGCTAGGCCCGATCGTCCGCAAATCAGCCGCGAGTTTCGGCGATTGCGCCGATTCCGCGTCGCCGCTTCTTACCTACGATCTCCTGGGGAGCGAGCCGATACCGGGCCCGCGGCGCGCGCTGCGCAATTTGATCTGGAGACGACGCTGACCAAACCAACGCTCGTAGTATCACAAACGCCGCTTTTTCGGGACATATTCATGAACTTGCTGTCGCTCTGGAGCACGCCCCACCATCTGCCCTTCGAGGACGTGGCTCTGCCCGGCGAAACGCCTGCGGCCGAGACCGTGGTCGTCGAAGCGCAGCAGCTGCCTGAGGCAGCGCCGGAAATTTTTCGCCGCTTGCTTGAAACGGGCCACGAGGAGCGGCGCGTTTACCTAATAGACCTGGAGCAGGACCAGATCGCCGAATACCGCAGAACCAGCCACACAAACCTGGCTGCTCTGACCAAGGACAAGGTATAGAGCCGGATGACCGCCGTTGCTACACCGGGCGAGACCGTAGACCTGCCGCGATTCCGCGTGCTCTCGACGCTCGTCCACGCCGTCGACCGCGATGCTAGCGCTGCCTTCCTCGCTCGCTGCCTCGAGGACGAGCGGCCGCACCAGATCGTAACGGTGAACGTGGACTTTCTCCGGCTCGCCCAGTCCTCCGCCGCGTTCAGCGCGGTGATCAACGGCGCTGACCTCGCGGTGCCAGACGGCAAGCCGCTCGTCCTCATGGCCCGCTACCTCGGGCTATCGGCCTGCGAGCGCGTCACCGGCATCGACCTGATTGAGACCGCCGCCCGCCTCTCCATGGAGCACGGCCACAGGATCTTCCTGCTCGGCGGCGCTGAGGGCGTTGCGGAGCAGGCGAAGCAGGCCCTGGAGGCCGGCTTCCCCGGCGCCCAGATCTGCGGCGCTTATTCGCCGCCGCCCGCCGCGTACCCCTTCCCGCCGGACCTGGACGCCGAGATCGCCCGCCGCGTGAAGGCCGCCCGGCCGGACGTCCTCTTCGTCGGCTTCGGCTGCCCGAAGCAGGACCTCTGGATCCACGACCATCTAGAGGCACTCGACGTCGCCGTCTCCGTCGGAATCGGCGGCTCCTTCAGCTTCCTCGCCGGCCTCCTGCCGCGCGCCCCGCTGGCGCTGCAGCGCCTCGGCCTCGAATGGCTGTTCCGTCTCTATCAGGAGCCCGGGCGCCTCGGCCGACGCTACCTCCGGGAGGACCTGCCCTTCGTCCTGCGACTCGCAAGGTTAGAGATCGGTCGCAGACTACGGGCCGGCGGCGACCCAATCCTCGAGGTGGAGACCAGATGACGACAGCAAGACAAGCGACGAAGGCAGCGGCAGCCAAGTCCCGTCTGGAGACAAGCGGACGGAGCGGCGAGAACGTCGTCATCCGGCCGGCCCAGTGGGGCGGGATCGAGGCGGTGGCCGGCATCGCCCACGACATGCGCGCCCCGCTCGCGACGATCACGACCTCGGCGGAGCTGCTCGAGAGCGACCTCGGCGCCGATGACTGGGGCCAGCTCGTCGGTGTCATCCACCGCCAGGCAGGCCGTCTCCAGCAGATGATCCAGGACCTCGTCGACTACCTGAACCTGCCCGACAGGGGCATCTCGCTGCGGCCGGAGGTCCTCGACCTCTCGGAGCTCGTGCGGGACGTCGGCGCCGAATTTCAGAAGTTCAAGACGACTCATCGCCTGACGCTGGAGCTGCCGGCCGCCGCTGTTTTGGTTCGTGCCGACGGCGAGAAGCTCCGGCGCGTCCTCCAGAACCTGCTCGGTAACGCCTTCCAGTACGCGCCCAAGGGCAGCCCGGTGTACGCCCGCCTGCGCCTGCCGCGCGGTAACCGCAAGCAGGCGATCATCGAGGTCGAGGACGAGGGCCCCGGCGTGCCGGAGTCTGCCCGCGGGGAGCCCTTCGAGCCCTTCGTCCGCCTGGAAGGCACTGCGGGCAGCGGTCAGGGGCTAGGGCTCTACATCGTCCGCTGCCTCGTAGAAGCGCACGAGGGCAAGGTCTGGGTGCAGCCCGGCAGCACCGGCGGCGCCCGCTTCTCCGTTTCGCTTCCTGTCCTGCCGCAGCCGCAGGGCGAAGTCACCAGCCTCGATCCGGACTAGCCCTCCCGATTCGTCCGCACCCAGGCCGGCTCGGCCCGGCGCAGCGCCTCTCTAGCGTAAAGCGCGACTTTCCAGAGGACGTAGCCCGGCGCGTGGAGCAGGGCCAGGTAGGAGCGCGGCCTCAGGCCCGATAGCCGGAAGCCGACGGCGACGTAGAAGAGGAGGCCCACCGGCGCCGCCAGCGCGACCAGCCGCGCCTCGGCGGAGCCGAGCGTCCAGGCGAGAGCCGCCAGCACGACCTCGGCGCTGAGGAGCAGCGACAGCGGCGGCAACGCTAGCTCGAAGAGGGCGGCCGCGGCGGCGCCATCGCGGCGGCGCCCGGCAGCGACCGCGAGGCGCAGCCCGTAGCGACGGAGCAGCGCCAAGCGGCCCGCCTCCCAGCGTCGCTGCTGGCTGCCCGCGGCCCGAAACGAGGCCGGCATGTCGCCGTAGACCCGTGCCTCCGGCACGAAGGCGACGCGCAGGCCCGCGAGGACGAGGAGGAGGTGCTGTTCGGCGTCCTCCACGCCGGAGAAGCTCTGCCAAGCGACCCGCTCAAGGGCCTCGCGCCGGAGGACGAAGCCGTTGCCCCAGATGCCGCAGGAGAGGCCGAGACGGGCCTTGCCCCGCCCCCGGAGCTCGTGCATGAGGGCGAAGGCCAGCGCCCGTAGCGTGACGAGCGGCGCCCGCTCCGGATCAGCGACGCGATAGCTCGCCTGGAGTGCAAGGTGGCCGGCGTCCAGCTCGCGCGCCAGCGCCGCGAGGAAGCCCGGCTCGACGATCGAGTCCGCGTCGACGAAGACGTAGGCGTCGCTCGCTGTCGCCGGCAGGCGTGGCAGCAGCCAGGCGATCGCCTGGCCCTTGCCGGGGCTCTCGGGCTCGTCGCGCTCGTGCACCGCGACGCCGGCGGCCCGCGCCAGCGCGGCGGTCGCGTCGCCGCAGTTGTCGGCGATCACGTGCACCGCGTAGAGGTCGGCCGGATACTCCTGGCCGGCGAGGCTCGCCAGGAGGCGCGGCAGGAGGGCCTCCTCGTCATGAGCGGGCACGATGACTGCCAGGCGCCAGGGCCGCGCTGCCTCTGTCAATGCGGGCCGCGGCTTGCGCCAGAGCGCGAGGCCTGCCAGCCCCGCCAGGTAAGCGGAAGCGGCGCCTTCGGCAGCGAGCAGGAGCCAGAGGCTGGGCGCGAGGATGCTGCTCATCCCGCGCCGGCGCGGGCCCCCGCCGCGACCATCGTCGCCAGGTAGGCGAGCGGCTCCGGCGGCGGCTCGATGCCGAGGTCGCGCCGCATCCTCGCCACGTTGGCGACGTAGCCCAGCACCTCCTGCTCGCGGGCCGGCTGCAGCTGGGTGGTCGATGAGGAGCCGGTCGCGGCGATCACCTGCTCCGCGAGCGCCAGGATCGGCACGCCCTTGCCGGAGCCGACGTTGACCGGGCCCGCCAACGCCTCGACCTCTGCCGCCCGAAGCAGCGCCTCGACAACGAAATCGATCCAGATCAGGTCGAGGACCTGCCGGCCGCCGAAGACCTCGAGGGGCTGGGCGCGTGCGGCGCGTGCCAGCCAGAGCGGGATCACCCGCTCGCTGTCCCGCAGGCCGTAGACGTTGCTCAGGCGCAGGACGCGCACGTCGAGGCCGCGACGGCGGTAGACGCCGCAGTAGGTCTCCCCCGCTGCTTTGCTGGCGCCGTAGAGGTTCTTCGGCGCGAAGGGCGTTTCTTCCGCCACGGGCAGGCTCGCCGGATCGCCGTAGACCTCGCGCGAGGAGCTGAAGACGAGGCGGCCGACGCCCGCCCGCAGCGCCGCATCGAGCACGTTGAGGCTGCCGCCGACGTTGGTCTCGCAAGCGGCGGCGACGTCCGCCTCCGACCCCATGACGTTCGAGCGGGCAGCGAGGTGGACCACGACCTCTGCGCCCTCGCAGGCTCGTCCCACGGCGTCAGCGTCGCGAATGTCCGCTTCTATGACCCGCAGGACGGGGCTGGCGGCGTGGCGGGCGAGGTGATCGCGGCGGCCGCGGCTGAGACTATCGAGGATCGTGACCTCGCCCAGCCCGCCAGCGATGATCGCGTCTACGAGATGGCTGCCGATTAAGCCGGCGCCGCCGGTGACGAGCCAGCGCATCAGGCCGCTGCCGCGACGGAGCGCATGAGATCGATGACTTTGCGAGCGTTCTCGCGCGCCTCGATGCCCGGCTCCTCGCCCAGCAAGCGCCGCAAGCTGCCGACGTGGCCGACGTGGCTAAGCGTCTGCTCGATGACGAAGCCTGCCTTCAGCATGGCCCTCCTGTCGTCTCTCTAGATAGATCGGCTCCAACCCAGCTTCACAGCAGCGCCGGCGGGAAAGGCTTCTCAGTGCTCTCGCCGGCGCGTCAGTAAGCACCGCGGGCTGTGAGGACCGCGAGCGGCGTCCTCAAGAGGAGGACGATGTCGCGCTTGTTCGACCAGCTCTCGACGTAGGCGATGTCGAGCTCGACCATCTCGGCGAACGTGAGGTTGCTGCGGCCACTGACCTGCCAAAGGCCGGTCATGCCCGGCTTCACGGCCAGGCGGCCGAGCTGCCAGGCTTCGTACTCCAGCACCTCGGAGAGCAGCGGCGGCGGCGGCCGCGGCCTGGCCAGGCTCATGTTGCCGAGGAGGACGTTCCAGAGCTGAGGCAGCTCGTCCAGGCTGGTGCGGCGCAAGAGACGTCCCACCTTGGTGATGCGCGGGCCCTCTTTCCACTTGAAGGTGGGCCCGTCCGGAACGTCGTTGTGCTCCCTGACCTCCGCCAGCCGGGCCTCGGCATCCCTGGCCATGGAGCGGAACTTGTAGACCTTGAACTCCCTGCCGCCCTGGCCAAGCCGTTTCTGGGCGAAGATGACCGGCCAGCCGCTCTCGAGAACGATCGCGATCGCGATAACGATGAAGAGCGGCGCCGGCATGGTTAAGACGATGAGGG
This sequence comes from Dehalococcoidia bacterium, assembly GCA_963664765.2. Taxonomy (GTDB): domain Bacteria; phylum Chloroflexota; class Dehalococcoidia; order DSTF01; family WHTK01; genus WHTK01. The sequence continues at coordinate 1,545,882 of CAXXWO010000006.1, forward strand.
CACCGACGATGTCGATCGCCCGCTTCGCAACCGCCGCAAGGCCCATCTGGGGGCCCTCCGGGATGAAGGTCGCCTGCTCAACCGCGAGAACAGAGGTACGAGATTTAAGCTCTGTGGTGCCAACCGTCGAGGCCATGTCGCAGTTCCGCCATCCTTGCTACTGCTCGATAAGGGCCTGACCACCCGCCCCGGAGGACGGACGATCCCTTAGCCAGTAGCAATTCTGGCGGCTGTCGGTTGCTCGACGGTTAACCTAACGTCAGGTTGAGGGGGTTCGGCTCATGGCAACAACGATCTCCTTAGCCCAGACCAAAAACCCCAAGCGCATCGGCGTGATCGGCGCCGGCCACGTCGGCCTCGTCACCGCCGCCTGCTTCGCGGAGCTCGGCCACCGCGTCGCCTGCATGGACATTGACGTAGAGCGTGTCCACGAGCTCGGCAAGGGCAATCTCCCCTTCTATGAGCCCGGCCTCCAGGAGTTGGTCCTCAAGCACGCCGGCGACCGCCTCGTCTTCACGAGCGACTACCGCGAGGCCGTCAGCCAGGCCGACTTCGTCTTCCTCGCCGTCGCCACGCCGACCACCGCCCTCGGCTCAGCCGACCTGCGCCACGTGCGCTCCGCCGCCCGCGCCGTCGCCCGCGTCGCCGGCGGCAAGCGACCGATCCTCGTAAGCAAGAGCACCGCGCCCGTCGGCATCACCGAGACGCTGGCCAGCGTCCTCCTCGCCGAATCGAACGGCGAGGGGCCCCTGCGGGTCGTGGCCAATCCCGAGTTCCTCCGGGAGAGAACGGCGATCCGCGACTTCCTGGAGCCGGACCGCGTCGTCCTCGGCGCCGACGACCTGGCGGCGCGCGACGCCGTCGGCGCCCTCTACGAGCCGCTCGATTGCCCGATCCTTTATACCGACATCAAGACGGCGGAGATGGTGAAGTACGCCTCCAACGCCTTCCTCGCGACCAAGATCTCCTTCATAAATGAGATCGCCGAGGTTTGCGAGAAGGTCGGCGCCGACGTTCGCGGCGTCGCCCGCGGCATGGGCCTCGACCCGCGCATCGGCAGCGACTTCCTCTCAGCCGGCATCGGCTTCGGCGGCAGCTGCCTGCCGAAGGACGTCCGCGCTCTCTCCTACCTCGCCGCCGTCTACGGCTCCCACCCCCAGCTCCTCAACACCGTCCTCCAGATCAACGAGGAGCAGCGCCGCCGCCTCGTCACCCGCCTCCGCAACCTCCTCGGCGGCCTGCGCGGCACCCGGATCGCCGTCCTCGGCCTCGCCTTCAAGCCCGGCACCGACGACATCCGCGACGCGCCGGCGATCGACCTCATCCGCCTGCTCGAGTACGAGGAGGCGGACGTCCGCGCCTGCGATCCGTTCGCGATCGAGGCCACCCAGGCCCACTTCCCCGACATCAGCTGCGAGAGCGACCCCTACCTCGCCGCGACCGACTGCGACGCCGTCATCCTCGCGACGGAGTGGCCCGAGTTCCGGGACATCGATTTCGACCGGCTTCGCGCCGTCATGCGCAGGCCCGTCCTCGCCGACGGGCGTAACGCCTGGGACCCGGAGGAGGCGCGCCGCCACGGCTTCGTCTACCTCGGCATGGGCCTGCCGGAAGAGGCCGGCCAGCGCCAGCAGGGAGTTCTGGTCTAATGCGAATCCTCGTAACCGGCGGCGCCGGCTTCATCGGCTCGAACCTCTGCGAGTCCCTCCTCAGCCAGGGTCACCACGTCACCGCCGTCGATAACCTCCTCACCGGCCGCCAGGCCAACCTCGAGACTCTGCTTGGTGACGAGCGGTTCAGCTTCCTCGAGTCCGATACGGCCCTGATGCCCAGCCAGGCGGTGGACGCCATCTTCCACCTCGCCAGCCCGGCGAGCCCCGTAGGCTACGGCCGCTACCCGATCGAGACGCTGCTCGCCAACGCCGAAGGCACCCACCGCGTCCTCGACGTCGCGCGAGAGGCGGGCGCGAAATTCCTCCTCGCCTCGACCTCCGAGATCTACGGCGACCCGCGGGAGCATCCCCAGAAGGAGAGCTACTGGGGCAACGTCGACCCGATCGGCCCCCGCTCCTGCTATGACGAGGGCAAACGCTACGCCGAGGCCCTGACGGCCTGGTACGGCCGTGAGCTCGGCGTCGACACGCGCACGGTCCGCATCTTCAACTGCTACGGCCCGCGCAACGCGCCGGACGACGGCCGCATGGTGCCGACCTTCGTCGGCCAGGCGCTTCGCGATGCGCCGATCACGGTCTACGGCGACGGCTCCCAGACTCGCAGCCTCTGCTACGTCGACGATCTCGTCCGCGGCCTGGAGCTTGCCCTCTTCTCGCCGGCGACCAGCGGCGGCGTCTTCAACCTCGGCAACCCCCAGGAGCACACGATTCTCGAGTTCGCCGAGATGATCCGCGAGGTCAGCGGCTCCCGCTCCGAGATCGTCCGGGCCGAAGCGAGGGAGGGTGAGATCGCCCGCCGCAAGCCCAACATTGAGCGGGCCCAGCGCCTGCTCGGCTGGTCGCCTGCCGTCGACGTCAGGGACGGCCTGCGCTCCACCGTCGCCTGGTACCGCGAGGAGCTCGCCGGCACCCTCGTCCGCCCCTAGGGGGCCATCGCCACGCCCTTCGGCCTGTGTCTGTGAAAAGGAAAAACCGGCAGCGCCTCAGGGGCTCGCTGCCGGCTTCCTACGCGGCGTGGAGCGGGAGACGAGATTCGAACTCGCGACCCCCTCCTTGGCAAGGAGGTGCTCTACCGCTGAGCTACTCCCGCGTCAGAGGATTATATGGCGCTGGCCGGTCTCCTGCTAGGGTGCACACTTAGGCGTTTTCCACATCGACCGTAACGAAACCGGGTTGTTATAATCTGGCTCTCACCCGGACCTGCGTCGCCCTGGACCTCCAGGTCCTCGCCGGCAGGCCCTGGCTGAATGAGGCGGTGGCAATCGATGACTATACCTGGAAGCTTCCCGGGGTCGACCCAGACTGAGCCGCAGCACGTCTTCCGCTTCGGCAACGGTCAGGCCGACGGATCGGCGGAGATGCGCGACCTCCTCGGCGGCAAAGGCGCCGGCCTGGCGGAGATGACGAACCTCGGCATCCCCGTGCCCCCCGGCTTCACGATCACGACTGAAGTCTGCACCACTTTCTACGCCAATGGCCGGAGCTACCCCCAGGGCCTCGAAGACCAGGTACGCGAGGGCGTTCGCTACGTCGAAGGCCTTCTCGACCGCAGCTTCGGCGACCCGGACCGCCCCCTCCTCTTCTCCGTCCGCTCCGGCGCCCGCGTCTCCATGCCGGGCATGATGGACACCGTCCTCAACCTCGGCCTCAACGACGCCGTCGCGGCCGGCCTCGCCGCCGCCAGCGGCGACGAGCGCTTCGCCTACGACTCCTACCGGCGCTTCGTCTCCATGTACGGCGACGTCGTCCTCGGCGTCAAAGGCGAAGGCAAAGAGGCCGACCCCTTCGCGACGATCCTGTGGGAGAAGAAGCGCAGCCTCGGCGTCGAGCTCGACACCGACCTCGGCGCCAGCGCCCTCAAGGAGCTCGTCGTCGAGTTCAAGTACGAGATCTGGAAGCGCAAGCAGATCCGCTTCCCGGAAGACCCCTGGGAGCAGCTCTGGGGCGCTGTAGGAGCCGTCTTCGGCTCCTGGGAGAACGCCCGCGCCGTTACCTACCGCAAGCTCTACGACATCCCCGCCAGCTGGGGCACCGCCGTCAACATCCAGGCCATGGTCTTCGGCAACCTCGGCAACGACTGTGCCACGGGCGTCGGCTTCACGCGCGACCCCTCCACGGGCGCCAAGCGCTTCTACGGCGAATACCTGCTCAACGCCCAGGGTGAGGACGTAGTCGCCGGCATTCGCACGCCGCAGCCCGTCTCGCGGGCGAGCAGCGGCCCCGGCCAGGTCTCGCTCGAGGAGGTGATGCCCGACGCCTACGCCGAGCTCACCCAGGTGAACCAGACGCTGGAGCAGCACTACCGCGACATGCAGGACATCGAGTTCACGATCCAGCAGGGCCGCCTCTGGCTCCTCCAGACCCGCAACGGTAAGCGCACCGGCCGCGCCATGATGAAGATCGCCGTCGACCTCGTGAGCGAGGGCTTGATCGACCGGGACCAGGGCATTCTCCGGATCGAGCCCGACCGGCTCGACGAGCTCCTCCACCCGACCTTCGATGAGGCCGCGGAGCGAGAGGTAATCGCCGTCGGCCTCGCGGCCTCGCCCGGTGCCGCGGTTGGCAAGGTCGCCTTCAGCCCCGACGAGGCCGTGATCCTCGAATCGAAGGGCGAGCAGGTGATCCTCGTCCGCCTCGAGACCTCGCCCGAAGACATTCACGGCATGAAAGCGGCGGCCGGCGTCCTGACGGCGCGGGGCGGCATGACCTCCCACGCCGCCGTGGTCGCTCGCGGCATGGGCCGCTGCTGCGTCGCCGGCTGCGGCGCCCTCGAGATCGACTACGAAAACGACCTCTTCAACGTGACGCTGGAGGACGGGCGCGTCGTTACGGTAAAGGCCGGCGACCAGATCAGCATCGACGGCAGCACCGGCGAGGTCATGCTCGGCGCCGTGCCCGTAACGGCCGGCCAGCTAGACGCCGACTTCGGCACCCTGATGGCCTGGGTGGACGAGGTCCGGCGCCTGGGTGTGCGGACCAACGCCGACACGCCGGAGGACTCCGTCATCGGCCGCCGCTTCGGCGCCGAGGGCATCGGCCTCTGCCGCACGGAGCACATGTTCTTCGAGCCGGACCGCATCCTCGCGATACGCGAGATGATCCTCGCCGAAGACGAGGCCGGCCGCCGCCACGCCATGGCGAAGATCCTTCCCATGCAGCGCTCCGACTTCGAGGGCATCCTCCGGGCAATGGCGGGCCTCCCAGTGACGATCCGCCTCCTCGACCCGCCGCTGCACGAGTTCCTCCCCCAAACCGAGGATGAGATCGCCGAGGTGGCGCTCGCGCTCAAGGTGCCGGCCGCCCACGTCGCCCAGCACAACCAGCTGCTGGCCGAGTTCAACCCGATGCTGGGCCACCGCGGCTGTCGCCTCGGCATCACTTACCCGGAGATCTACGAGACCCAGGTGCGCGCGATCATCGAGGCGGCCTGCAGCCTCAGCCGCGAAGGGCTCGACGTGGCGCCCGAGATCATGATCCCCCTCGTCGGCATCAAGGAGGAGCTCGTGCTCTTGCGCGAGCTCGCCGTGGAGACGGCCGAGCAGGTGATCGCCGAGACCGGCGTGCGCGTCCGCTACAGCGTCGGGACGATGATCGAGCTGCCGCGAGCCTGCATCCTCGCCGACTCGATCGCCCAAAACGCCGACTTCTTCTCCTTCGGCACCAACGACCTCACCCAGACGACCTACGGCATCTCCCGCGACGACTCAACCCACTTCCTGCCCACCTACGTGGAGAAGGGCGTCCTCGACGTCGACCCCTTCGTCCGGCTCGACCAGGAGGGAGTCGGTGCCCTCATCCGCCTCGCGATCGAGAAGGGCCGCAGCGTCCGGCCCGACCTCAAGGTCGGCATCTGCGGCGAGCACGGCGGCGAGCCAAGCTCGGTCGAGTTCTGTCACCGCGAGGGCTTCGACTACGTGAGCTGCTCGCCCTACCGGGTGCCGATCGCCCGCCTCGCGGCCGCCCAGGCCGTGCTCCGCGAGCGCGGCGTCGACGGCGCCTGAGGAGTTAGCGCCCGCCCGCCAGCCAGGGCGGCGCTGCGAGGCCTAATACTGGCGCCAGAGCCAGTACTTCTCGAGCGCGACCTTGGCCCAGTGCCAGACGATGCTCGGCTGCTTCATCGCGATGCGGCGCTCGCTCGCGAAGAAGTCGCCGTCCGCCATGGCGGCGGCGCCGGCACCGACCTCGAGGAAGCAGCGACCGCGTCCGTCGAACGTCGCCGACGCCGCCTTGCCGCCGCTGACCCGAGCGGCGATGCGTCTCGCCACCACGCGCGCCTGACTTTCGGCGAACACGCCCGCCTTCGGCAAGAGCATGCCGTCGTCGAGGCGGATGTAGGTCGCGTCGCCGATGGCGAAGACGCCCTCGTGCCCGGTCGCCAGCGTCGCCCGGTCAACCGGTACCCAGCCCGTCTCGTCCACGAGGCCGCTCTCGCGCAGGACGGCCACGGCGCGATGCTCGGGCACGGCGATCAGCAGGTCGAACGGGGCACTGCGGCCGTCCTCGAACACGGCCTCTCGCTTTGCCGTATCGACGGAGGCGAGCCGGTGCTCGGCGTGGAAGCCGATGCCCTTGTGAGTGAGAAGGCCTTCCACGGCCTGACCGTTCTCCGCTCCCGTGACCGCGAGAGGCCGCGTTTCCGGCGTATAGAGGTCGATCTCCACCTTCTGGCGCAGGCTAATCGAGTGAAAGCGTTGCCCGAGGAGCATCGCCGCCTCGTAAGGCACAGCCGGGCACTTGAAGGGCAGGCCGGCGATAGCGATCACGACGCGGCCCTCGTCGAAGTAGCGCAGGTTCGCCGCGAGGCGCTCGGCGCGCTCCAGCGTATAGAAGCTATGCGCGGTCTCCGCCAGCCCGGGCACCGTGTCGAGGCTCGTCTCCGCCCCGAGGGCGACGATCAGGTAATCGTAGTGCAACTCGCGGCTCTCGGCCCGCACGTGGCGGTTGCCGAGGTCGATCTGGCTCACCTCCGCGTTGACGAACTCGATGCCTTTGCGGGAGAGACGATTACGTGGGCGCGTGATCGCCTCCGGCCGCCGCTCCCCCGTCATCACCCAGGGATAGGAGGGCGGAAACGAGGCGCGCGCGTCCTGGTCGACAACCACTACGCGCCATGGGGCGGGAAGGAGACGGCGGCACTCGTTGGCGGCGGCGACACCGCCGATGCCGCAGCCGAGGATCAGAACGGTCGGGTCAGGCATGAAAGCTCCGGCTCGGGCGACGATCCGCCGCCTCGCCCAGTCTAGCAAGCCCTCCCGGGCGGTTCCATTCTCTCCGGCCTGCTGGCGGATCAGGGCCCATCGTGATATAAGAAAAGAGAACGTTCCCTCACTTGGGAGGTCTAGCTTGCCGAAAGTACTGCCCGAGTACCTGGAGCTGCGCAAGCAGCAGCTCCTGGACGCGGCCGCTGCCTGCTTCGCGCGCCGCGGCTTCCACCAGACGACGATGCAGGACATCTGTGACGAGGCTTCGCTGAGCCCCGGCGCCGTCTATCGCTACTTCCGCAGCAAGGAAGAGATGATCGAGGCGATGTGCGTGCGCGGCCACAGCGAGGACTCCGCCTCGATCGAGCGGGCGATGGCCCAGCCGGACACGCTGGCGATCCTCGACGAGCTCCTCCGCGTCTTCTTCAGCGAGACGGAGGACAGCGAGCTCTGCGCCCTCAGCGTCGAGCTCGTCTCGGAGGCGCGCCACAACGACTTCATCCGCGACTCCCTGCGCCGCAGCTGGGATGAGATCCGCACCCCCCTCGCCGCGATCGTCGGCCGGGCCCAGGCGCGCGGCGAGATCGCGCCCGAGCTCGACCCCCAGTCCGTCGCGCGGGTGATGATGGCCCTGCATTCCGGCCTCGTCCAGCAGCGGCTCGCGGAGCCCGACACCGACGTCGTCGCCTACACGGCTGCCGTGCGGTCGCTCCTCCACGGCGCCTTCTGGCGCGGCTCCAGCCTCCCGGCCTAGAGACAGCGCGGCCCCGAGTCTAATCAGGTTGAGGCCACCAGCGCGGTAAAGCGCCGTATTAGGCATAAGCCGGCCGGCCGTCGGATAATGGCCGAAAATCGAAAGGTGGAGAGCTGTGCCAGAACTACCAAAGCGCGAGCTCGGCCGTACGGGCCTGCAGGTGACAACCCTCGGCTACGGCGCCATGGAGCTGCGGGGCGCACCGCGCGGCCGCGAGGTCAGCGACGAAGCGGCCGACCGCATCCTCAACGCCCTCCTCGACGCCGGCGTCAACTACATCGACACCTCAATCGACTACGGCCTCAGCGAGGAGCGCATCGGCCAGTTCATCTCCGGGCGCCGCTCCGAGTACTATCTCGCCTCGAAGTGCGGCTGCTTCGTCGGCGACGAGGCGGCCGCCGGCGGGCGCTTCCCCCACGTCTTCACGCGCGAGAACATCGTCGCCGGCGTCAACCAGAGCCTCGCCCGGATGAAGACCGACTACCTCGACCTCGTCCAGTTCCACGCCAGCCCGACGAAGGCCGAGCTCGAGGAGCACGGCGGCCTCCAGGCCCTGCTCGACCTCCAGAAGGAGGGCAAGGTCCGCTACGTCGGCATGTCCGGCACGCTGCCGAACATCCGCGAGCACATCGAGATGGGCGTCTTCGACGCCTTCCAGATCCCCTACTCCGCCCTCCAACGCGACCACGAAGCGGTGATCAGCGAGGCCGCGAGCGGCGGCGCCGGCATCGTCATCCGCGGCGGCGCCGCCAAGGGCGGACCCGGCAAGGAAGAGGGCAGCTACTGGGACAGCTGGCAGGCCGCCGGCATCGACGACCTCCTCGGCGACATGTCGCGCATGGAGTTCGTCCTCCGCTTTACCTATAGCCACCCCGACCTCGACACGACGATCGTCGGCACGGTGAACCCGGCCCACCTCCAGGACAACTTAAGCGCCCTCCTCAAGGGCCCGCTGCCCCAGGACTTCTACGCCGAGGTGAAGAGCCGCCTCGCCGCCGCCGGCTCCCTACCCACGCCCCTGCCGATGCCTTAAGGCCCGCCTGCTAACGAGCGAGGAGATACGCCGTCTATGACCCACGAGCATAATCACGAGCACGGCCACGGCGAGCACGAGGACGGCGGCCGCCACTTCTACGGCGTCGTCCCCGTCTTTCTCGTCGACGACGTCCTCGCCGCCGCTACCTACTACCGCGACAACCTCAGCTTCGAGGTCGACTTTGTCGTCGGCGAGCCCGCCGCCTTCGGCAGCGTCTCCCGCGACGAGGCCGTGATCAACTTCAGCAAGGCGGAGCCCGCCGGCCGCCGCAACAGCACCACCGCCGCCGGCGCCGGCAACGGCGTCGACATCTACATCGTCGTCAGCGACATCAACGGCCTCTACACCGACTTCAAGGCCCACGGCGTCCGCATCCTCGCCGAGCTCGAGTCCCACTCCTACGGCATGCGCGATTTCGTGATCGAGGACCCGAACGGGTACCGCATCTCCCTCGCCGAGGAGATCGAAGGGGAGTGACGATGAGCCCGGAGGAAGGAGAACGATGAGCGAGCTCGACAACCTTCTCAGCCAGCACTGCGTCGAGTACGCGAGCGGCACCCCCCCGCTCGACGCCGCCGCGGTCGAGGCTTATCTCGCCCGCGTCCCCGGCTGGCGCCTGGAAGAGGGCGTGCTGCGGCGCCGCCTGCGCTTCGGGGACTTCATGGCGCTCATCACCTTCACCAACCGGCTCGCTTACCTGGCGGAGCAGGAGCAGCACCACCCGGACTACCTCGTCCACGGCTACCGCCGCCTCCGCCTCGACTTTGCCACTCACTCGATCGGCGGCCTCTCGCCCAACGACTTCATCATGGCCGCGAAGGTGAACCGCCTCCTCGAGAGCGAGGACGCGGAGGAGAGCGACCGTTAGACGGCGTCCGCCGGCGCCGCCAGGCCGGCCAGCCGGTAGTAGTGGCGCTCCATGACCGCCATATTCTTGCGCAGGTCGCCCTCCGCCGCCACCTTCGCCCGGTTAGGCGCGACGGCGGCGCGCCGCCGCTCAGCGTCGCTGAGGGCCGCGTAGAGGGCATCAGCGAGGGCGTCGACGCTCCCCGCCGCGACCCGCAGGCCGTTCGGGCCGTCGCCGACCCAGCCGTCCTGGCTCGCGAGGTCGCTGACGACCGGGAAAGCGCCCGCCGCCAGCGCCTCCATCGTGCTCAGCGCCAGCGAGTCGGAGGACGGCACGGAGACGTAGACGTGCGCCGCCGCCAGCGCCGCCTGCAGCGAGGCCGGGTCGAGCCGTCCCAGGAAGCGCACCGCCTCCCCGAGGCCGAGCTCGCCTGCCAGCCGCTCGAGGCGCGGCCGCTCGCTGCCGTCGTTGGCGATCAGGAGCCGTGCCGCCGGCAAGCGCTGCCGCAGGCGGGCAAACGCCTCGATTACGCGGCCGACGTTGTACAGCGGCTCCAGGGCGCGGTCGCTGATCAGGGTCGGCGGCGCCGCGGCGGCGGGTCGGAGGTTGATCGAGGGCTCGGCCGGGCCGAGAAAAGCCTCGTCCAGCCCCAGCCCCAGTCGCACCACGGCAACGCGGTCGGGCGCCACGCCCAGCGCCACGGCGCCCGCGGCCAGCGCCTGGTCGTTCGCCGTGACGAGGTCGGCCGCCGCCAGGGCCCGGCGCGCTACCAGGCGGCCGAGCGGCCGCCGCGCTTCGACGAAGAGGTCGGAGCCCCAGGCGCTGACCACGTAGGGGTGGCAGGCGGCGAAGGAGCCGTAGAAGCCGTGCTCGACGACGTAGTGGGCGTGAAAGACGTCCGGCCCGATCGCCCGCAGCGTCTGCCTGAGGCCCGCGCGGCCATACCGCCAGGCGTGGAGCAGGCGCAGCAGGTTGGGCGGCAGCCGCCGCGCCAGGCCCGTCGCCGTGCTGTAGCCGCTGCGATCGCTTGCCGGCGAGGGCGCGGCGCCGCCGTTGAGGACGTGGAGCTTCACGCCGTCCAGCGCGCTTACCGGCGCGTAGAAGGAGATCGCGTGGAGCTCGTGGCCGCGCTCGACGAAGACGCGCAGCCAGCGCCGCGTGTGGGGCCCGTCGAAGTCGCCGAGCACGGCGATGCGCAGGCGACGGCCCGGCGCCGCGCTCACCGGTCGCCCGCCGGCGGCGCCGGCCCGGATCGCCCCGGCCCCCTTACCGCCGCCTTCATCCGGCCCAGGCCCTCGACGTAGAGCGAGAGGTCGGCGGCACGCGGCAGCAGCGCCTCGCTGATGCGACCGCCGGAGAGGCGGCGGTAGGCAATCGCCGTCAGGCCGAGGCTGACGCCGTAGGCGAGCGAGGAGCCGATCGCGGCGCCGCTGACCTCGAAGGCCGGGATCAGCGCCAGGTCGGCGCCGACGTTGACGGCGAGCGTCGCGACGGCGATCCAGGCGTTGATCGCCGGCCGGCCGCGGCTGAACACGTAGGCGGCCAGGACTTTGCCGCCGGCCAGGGCCACGGTGCCGGGCAGCAGCCAGAGGAAGGGCGCCAGCGCACCATCGAAGGCGGCGCCGAAGACGGCCGGGATGACCAGCGGCGCCACGATCGCGCCGCCGAGCGCCGCGGCCGCCGTCACCGCCAGCGTGTTGCGGCAGACAATCGGCGTCAGCCGCGCCGCGTGGGCCGCGTCGCCCGCCGTCAGATCGGTCAGGAGGACGACGGCGACTGAGTTGGCGATGAACCACATCCCTTCGCTGAGAGAGACGCCAACGGCATAGAGGCCGACGCCACTCGTGCTGACGAAGAGGAGCACGAGATAGGAATCGAGTCGGTAGTTGAGGAGCTGTACAAGATTGCCGGCCTGGCTCTGGAGGCCGAAGCGCAGGGCGGGAATCAGGCTCGCTAGAGTGCCGAGGCCGCGCGGCCAGCTCGCCCGGCCGACAAGGACGTAGCCGAGGAGGACCGGCGCGACGATAGAGAGGCTCCAGGCGGCGATCGCCCGCGCGACATCCAGGCCGGCCGTCGCCTCGATCGCGAGGAGGCCGACGAGAGTCGTCAGCGGCAGCAGCAGCTCGAGGCTGTTGGAGGCACCGAAGCGTCCCTGGGCCCGCAGCGCTCCCTCGACGACCCGGAACTGGATCACGGCCGGCACGGCGACGAGGGCGAGCCAGAAGGGCACGCCGGCGCTGTCGAGGCGATCGCCAGCCAGCAGGGCGATGACGCCGAGCGCGGCTGCCGTCAGGGCGGTGGCGACCAGCGTCACGCTCAGCCCGGCCTCGAGCGCCTGGCGCGACGTCAGGTCGCGGCGAGCGACGTGGTAGATGATCGCGGCGCCGATGCCGAAGCCGAAGAAGGCGAAGCCGACGTTGACGCCCGCCTGATAAAGGGCCGTGAGGCCGCGGCCCTCCGGCCCCAGCGCCCGCGCCAGGACGATGACGACGATGAAGCCGAGGCCGTAGGTCAGGACGGTGCTGAGGAAGACGAAGTTTACGTTGAAGAAGAAGCCCCGCCCTTGCGAGGGCCCGTCGCCCGCCGCCGGCCTCTCGCTAACCACCGCCGTGAGCGCGCCGCGAGCCGGGTTCGAGCAGCGCCTCGACCGCATCGACCTCGGCGTCGATCCGCTCCTGCCAGCTCCAGAAGTGGCTCGCGGCGTACTTCCTCGCCGCCGTGGCCAGCCGCCGCCGCCGCGCCGCATCGGCCGCCAGCGCCGCGAGCGCGGCCGCGCTCGCCGGCGGGCCCGCGTCTGACGCGAGGAGGACGCCGTTGGCGCCGTCCTGGATGAGGTCGCGCGTATCGCCTTCGTCCAGGGTGAGGATGCAGCGCCGCGTCACCATCGCCTCGAGGAGCGGGTTGCCGACGTTCGAGAGCTCGCTCAAGGAGAGGAATACATCCGCCGCCCAGAGGTAGCGTCGCACCTCGCCCTGGGGAACGGCGCCGCGGAAGTCCACTGCCTCGGTCAGCGCCAGGCGCCGCGCCTGAGCCTCGAGGGCGGCGCGCTCCTCGCCGTCGCCGACGACGATCAGGCGGGCGTCGACGCCGCGAGCGCGGAGCGCGGCGAGAGCGTCGATCGCCCGGTCGGTCCGCTTCCAGCGGGCGAGGCGCGCCGTCGTCAGGAGGACGAAATCGGCCGGCTTCAAGCCGAGCGCGCGCCGCGCCGCCCGCGCCTCCTGCGCCGTCGGCGCCCGGATCGCCTCCAGGTCCAGGCCGTTACGCCAGAAGCGGGTCCGGTCCCGCGCTCTCGGGTTGAGACGCGCGAGGACCTCATCGCCGCGCGTGCCGTCGTCCGTCATCACGTAAAGGTCGGCGGCGGCGCCGAGGGCGAGAACCTCCTCGTACTTGCGCAGCCGGCTCAAGGGCCGGTCGAGATAGGGATGCATCACCGTGCCCTGAAAGCGGGCAACGAGGGGCAGTCGCTGGCGGCGCCGTACCAGGCGCTGGGCCAGCACGCCGTGGACCTCGTAGCCGTAGAGGAGGTCGTAGGCCGCCGAGCCGAGGAGGTGACCGGCAAGCCTGCTCGCCAGCACGGGAAAGAGGAGGGCGAAGCGCAGCTTCTGGTCCGCCTTAGTCAGCGCCGGCGGCAAGGCCACGGGCGCGTCCGAGAGCGACGGCAGGCAAAAGCTATGGAAGCGGACGCCCTCGATCGCCGGCGGCGGCAGGGCCGGCACCCCGAAGTGATGGTTGGCGCCGATCGTCGGGCCGACCACGTCGATCGTATGGCCGCGGCGGCCGAAGCCCGCCAGCGTCTGGTAGAGCGAGGCTGCGCCGCCGCCGCCGGCGAGGGCCCAGACGTCGAGGGCGGTGATCATTAGGATGCGACGCGCTACCATGGCTAGCGGCGGGTCTCGGCAGCGCTCAAGTCGGCGGAAAGGAAGCCAGTTTTTAGCCCTGTTGAGTCAAGGCCGGCGAAAATCGTAACATACATGGCCGAAGTGTAACGGGGTGTAGCTCAGCCAGGCTAGAGCGCACGGTTCGGGACCGTGAGGCCGGCAGTTCAAATCTGCCCACCCCGACCAAGACTCGATGTCCCTTTTCTGGCAACTGTGAGGAGTGGAGATGGATTTGCCCGCTGAGACAGCTGAGCCCGCCGAGGGAGAGGAGCCCGTCGTCGCGAAGCGCCAGGGCGCGGAGCAGGCGATTCAGCTGGCCCTCGAGAGCAAGTGGGAGGAAGCGGTGACCCTGAACCGTTCCCTGATCGCGCAGCACGCGCGCGATATCAGCTCCTGGAACCGCCTCGGCAAGGCCCTTCTGGAGCTCGGCCGCTTCCGCGAGGCGCGCGAGGCCTACGGCGAGTCCCTGAAGATCGACGCCTTAAACGCGATCGCCAAGCGGAACCTCGACCGCCTTTCGACCCTCGGCGAAGCCGAGCCGGCGCGGCGCTCCGATGCCGTTGCCAAGGTAGCGCAGGACCTCTTCATCGAGGAGACCGGCAAGTCCGGCGCCACCATCCTCGCCGACACCTCGCCCGAGCTCCTCGCGACGATGACCGCGGGCGACGAGGTCTACCTCAAGCCGAGCCCCGAGGCCCTGCGCGTCGAGAACATCCGCTCCGAGCTCCTCGGCACCGTGGAGCCGAAGCTCGGCCTCCGCCTCAGCCGCCTAATGGAAGGCGGCAACCGCTACGCCGCCGCCGTCAAGAGCGTCAGCGAGCAGGAGGCGGAGCTGATGATCAAGGAGATCTACCGCGATCCAAGCCAGAAGCGGCTCTCATTCCCCGCCGTCCGCGGCGAGGGCGCCCGCACCAACGTGCGCGAGTCGCTTCTCCGCCTCGGCGCCGACGACGACGCTGAGCTGCTCGAAGACACCGAGGCGGCGGAGGACTGGGACGATGCCGACAAGGAACCCGGCGAGACCACGGTGAGCCTCTCCAGCGTCCAGCGGAAGATCGAGCGGGACGAGGATGATGAGGACGACGACGAGGACGCCTAAGCGGCCGCGCCTGCCCGCTCTCCGGCTCGCCGCCTAGGCACCACCGACAGCCGCACGGCCGCCGCCCACCGCGAAGCGGTACCGATGCGGCTACCCGGTCTGCCGCGGTGGGCGGAGCGAGAATCGCCGACGCTCGCCTGGCGCGATGCCCGTAGCCGCACCTCGACGAAGCACTCGAGCCCGAGCACGCCAATCGAGGCTCACCCCTTTACCCGTGATCCGGTAAATGGTATCATTACTCTAACATTTCTCTAGCTCCGCCCACGTCTACGGAGGGGAAGAAGAGCTTCCGCTTATGACAACTACAGCCCCCGGCACTGGCAGCACCCGGCCGATCCGGATCGAAGACGAGATGCGCGTCTCCTTCGTGGACTACGCGATGAGCGTCAACGTCGCCCGCGCCATACCCGACGTGCGCGACGGCCTCAAGCCCGTCCAGCGCCGCATCCTCTTCGCGATGTCGGAGATCGCCCTTGCCGCGGGCAACCCGCGCAAGAAGAGCGCCAGCGTCGTCGGCGAGGTCATGGGCAAGTACCACCCCCACGGCGACAGCCCGATCTACGAAGCCCTCGTCCGCATGGCGCAGGACTTCGCCATGCGCTACCCCCTCATCGACCCCCAGGGCAACTTCGGCAGCGTCGACAACGACCCGCCGGCGGCCATGCGCTACACCGAGTGCCGTCTCGCCGCCATCGCCACCGACCTCCTCGCCGACATCGACAAGAACACGGTCGACTTCCAGCCGAACTTCGACGACCGCAACCAGGAGCCCATCGTCCTGCCGGCCAAGGTCCCAAACCTCCTCGTCAACGGCGCCTCCGGCATCGGCGTCAGCCTTGCCACCAACATCCCGCCGCACAACCTCGGCGAGGTCACGGACGCGATCGCCTTATTGATCGACGAGCCGGACACAACCGTCGACGAGCTCACGAACATTGTCCTCGGCCCCGACTTCCCCACCGGCGGCATAATCTTCGGCCGCGAGGGGATCCGGCGCGCCTACCGCGAGGGCCGCGGCCGGATCGTCATCCGCGCCCGCGCCCACATCGAGGAGGCGCGCAGCGGCCGGCCCCAGATCATCGTCACGGAGCTGCCCTTCCAGGTGAACAAGGCGGCGATGGTCGGCCGCATCGCCGAGCTCGTCAAGGCGCGCAAGATCGAGGGCATCAGCGACCTCCGCGACGAGTCCGACCGCCACGGCATGCGCGTCGTCATCGAGCTCGGCCGCACCGGCCAGGCCGGCCCCGTCCTCAATGCCCTCTACAAGCACACGGCCATGCAGACCTCGTTCGCCGTCAACATGCTCGCCCTCGTCGACCGCGAGCCGCGGACGATCCGCCTCAAGACCGCCCTCGAGCGGTTCATCGAATTTCGCCGCGCGGTGATCCGTCGCCGCAGCGAGTTCGAGCTCGAGAAGGCGCGCGACCGGGCTCACATCCTCGAAGGCCTCCTCAAGGCGATCGATAGCTTGGACGCGGTCATTCGGGCGATCCGCGAATCGCCCTCAGCCGAGGAGGCTCGCAACCGCCTCCAGGCGGACCCCTTCGGCCTCAGCGAGCGCCAGGCCCAGGCCGTGCTCGACATGCAGCTGCGCCGACTCGCCGCCCTCGAGCGCCAGCGCATCCAGGACGAGTACGCCGAGCTCCTCCAGCAGATCGGCTACTTCGAGGACCTTCTCGCCAACCCGCGCAAGATCGACTTCCTGATCAAGGAAGAGACGCTGGAGATCAAGCAGCGCTACGGCAACCCGCGCCGGACCCAGATCATCGACCAGGAGATCGAGGACTTCAGCGAAGAGGACCTCGTCCCCCACCAGGAAACCGCGATCACCCTGACGAACAAGGGCTACATCAAGCGCCTGCCGCTCGAGACCTACCGCACCCAGCGCCGCGGCGGCCGCGGCATCGCCGGCCTGGTCGTGCGCGAGGCGGACGCCGTCCGCCGCCTGCTCGTCGCCGACACCCACGACAGCATCCTCTTCTTCACCGACCGCGGTCGCGTCTTCCACCTCCGCGCCCACGAGGTGCCGGACTCCAGCCGCCAGGCGCGCGGCACGCCGATCGTCAACCTGATCGAGATCGACGATCGCGAGCTGATTACCGCCGTCGTCGCGACCACCTCTTTCGACAAGGACTACATGCTTCTCGCGACGACTAAGGGCGAGATCAAGAAGACGCCGCTCAAGGAGTTCGAGTCCGTTCGCCGCTCCGGCTTGATCGCCATGGGCCTGGAGACCGGCGACCAGCTCGTCTTCGCCCGGCTCGCCCGGGACGAGGACGACGTCATCCTCGTCTCCTCTCAGGGCAAGGCAGTCCGCTTCCCCGCGACCAGCCTGCGCTCCGCCTCGCGGACCAGCGGCGGCGTCCGCGGCATGCGCCTCGCGGCCGGTAACGACGCCGTCGTCGGGCTCGAGGTCGTCAGCGACGAGGCCATGCTCCTGACGATCTCTGAGACCGGCCTCGGCAAGCGCACGCCTTTCGAGGAGTACCCGCGCCACTCTCGCGGCGGCCAGGGCGTCCTCACCCACAACGTCACGGCCCGCACCGGCCGCGTCGTCGCCGCCTGGTCCGTCCAGGAGGACTACGAGCTCATCGTGATCAGCGAGAGCGGCATCGTCATGCGCACGACGATCGGCAGCATCGCCAAGGTCGGCCGCTCCACCCAGGGCGTCCACGTCATGAACGTCGGCCAGGGCGACAGTGTCGCCTCCGTCGCCGTTATCGACCTGGCGACACCGCCGCCGCCGGCCAGCGAGACCGGCAACGGCGCCGCCGCCGGCCCGACCAACGGCGCTACGACCGACGGCCCGGCGGCCGAGCTCTAGCCGGGCCGCGAATCTCTGCTAGAATCGCCAGGATCGGAGGACTGCAATGCGCAAGGACATGATGGACATCCTCGCCTGCCCCGTCTGTAAGGGGCCCCTGACCCTGACCGTAACCAAGGAGGATGGCGACGAGGTGGTGGAGGGCTCGCTCCACTGCGCCCGCTGCGACGAGACCTACCCAATCCAGGACTCGATCCCGAACCTCCTGCCGCCGGACCTCCGCCGCCAGATGGAGGCGAGCCAGGCCTGATGCGGCGCTCCCAGGGGACGGGGACGCTCCTCGTGGCCGCCGCCGCGCTTCAGCTCCTCGTCTTTCTCGTCGGCGTCGGCCGGCGCAGCTACCTCGCCCTCGCCCTGCCCGTGACCGTGGCGATGCTCGCCCAGAGCGCCCTCACGTTCTGGCTCGGCTGGACCATGCTCTCGATGACGGACGCCGAGGAGGAAGCGCCGCCCTCGACCTGACCGTCGCTAGTCGACGCTCTTCAGGGCTTCGGGCCGGCCGCGGGCCCAGCGCTGGAGGATGAGGAGCAGCGGTAGGCCGACGATCGGCAGCCACCAGGCGAAGACGACGACCCGGACGACACCGGCGGCGATGCCGCCGAGGAACGCCATACTCGCGGCCCAGGCCTCTTCGACCTCGGCGCCGAGGTCGACACCGCCGCCCTCCCCGACCTGAACGACGGCGACGACGGGCCGCAGGTTGACGGTGACGGTCGCGAGCTCGGTGAGCTTGTCGAGGAGGGCGATGCGCCCCTTGGCGCGCTCGATCTCGCCGCGGACGCCGTTGAGGCGGTCCTGGACTTGAAGGATCTCGTTGATCGTCGTCGCCTCGCCGAGGAGGAGGAGGAGGAGCTGGCCCTCCGTCGCCTCCAGGTTACGGACGCGGGCCGCGAGGTCGCTGTACTCCTCCGTGACGTCGCTGGCGTTGGAAGTCTCGCTATCCACCTTGGCGCCGAGGGCGCGGACCTCGCGCAGGACGTCCTGATAGCGGGTCGTCGGCACGCGGATCGTCATGGAAGCGACCTGCTTCTCGCCCTGGAAGGAGAAGTTGGAGCTGGCGACGAAGCCGCCGTCCGCCGTAGCGATGCGGCCCACCGCCTCGAAGCTCGGGCCGACTTCTTCGACCTGGAGGTTCAGGGCCGCCGTCTGGACGATCTTGCGGTCGTCGCTGAGGCCGAAGGGGTCGGCGCCGCTCGCGGTCACGGCGACGCCGCCGTCGCTCGCGGTCACGCCGCCGCCGGGCTCGGCCTTCGACTCGGCTGCGAAGTCGGGCGCCAGCGCCGGGAAGCCCCCGGGCTCGCGGCCGAGGGCCTGGCCGATGGCGGCAGAGACGCTCTCGTCCGCGCCGAAGCCGGGCTCGTCGGTTATGGCGGCGTCCGGGCTGGCGTCGCGCCGGTCGACGGCGTAACCGAGAGCGCCGAGCGCGACGAGGGTGATGGCGCCGTAGCCGAGGAGGCGGCTGAGCTTTTGATTGATCACGTCTAATCCTCCGTATCTTGGCTAATGCCTACGGTGGACAAGACGCCGGCCGGCGTCTAAAGGTTCCCGAGCTAGACGGCGGCGACGCTGCGGCGGCCCATCTCCTCGGTCGTCACCAGCGGCGCGCCGGCGGGGGCCTTTCGGCCCACCTATAAAGCTGCCGCTCCGCCAAAACGACTCGGCGGTGACAGCCTATCGGTGGTCAGTCAGAGCTCGAGGAAGTGCGGGCAGCCGGCTCCACTCGACAGCGGCGAAAAAGCTCCCCTAGATGAGGGCGGCGATACGGCGGCCCATCTCCTCGGTCGTGACCAGGCTCTCGCCGGCGGCGGCGAGGTCGGGCGTGCGGGCGCCATCGCCGAGGACGCGGGCGACGGCGGCCTCGACGGCGGCCGCGGCCTCCGGCAGGTCGAAGGAGAGGCGGAGCATCATCGCGGCGCTGAGGATCATCGCGATCGGGTTCGCCTTGCCCTGACCGGCGATGTCCGGCGCCGAGCCGTGGATCGGCTCGTAGAGGCCGAAGCCCGCCTCGTTCAGGGAAGCGGAGGCGCCGAGGCCGAGCGAGCCCATGAGGACGGCGGCCTCGTCCGAGAGGATGTCGCCGAAGAGGTTCGAGGTCAGGAGGACGTCGAACTGGCGCGGGTTCGTGATCAGCTGCATCGCGGCGTTGTCGACGTGGAGGTAGTCGAGGGCGACGTCGGGGTAGTCGCGGGCGACGGTGTCGACGACCTCGCGCCAGAAGACGCCGGAGTTCATGACGTTCGACTTCGCGACCAGCGTCACCTTGCGGCGGCGGCCGGCGGCGAGGCGGAAGCCGGCGTGGGCGGCGCGCTCGATCTCGTGCTCGCGGTAGACCTCCGTGTCGAAGACCTCGCGCTCGCGGCGCTCCTGCGGCCCCTCGACCTCGCGCTCACCCGTCGGGCCGAAGTAGATGCCGCCGGTAAGCTCGCGCAGGATGAGGATATCGGTGCCGCGGACGCGGTCCTCCTTGACCGGCGAGAGGCCGACGAGGGCGTCCGGGACGATCACCGGCCGCAGGTTGAGGTAGAGGTCGAAGTGCTTACGCAGGGGCAGGATCGCGTTTTGCTCGACGCCGCGCCACTTCGGGTCGTTGATCTCGCTGGTCGGGCCGCCGAGGGGCCCCTTGAGCACGGCGTCGGCCTGCTCGCAGGCGGCGATCGTCGAAGCGGGCAGGTGCTCGCCGTGGCGCTCCCAGGCGGCGCCGCCGGCGAGCGCTTCCTGGAAGGCGAACTCGGCGCCGAAGCGGCGGCCGGCGGCCTCGAGTACGCGCACCGCCTCCGCCATGATCTCGGGCCCGATGTAGTCGCCGGGAAGGGCGGTGATCTTGAAGATAGTCATGCTGGCTCCTTGCCGCTGGTGGCCGACCCTATCGTCCAAAGCATAACGAAACTTCGTTAGCCGCTCTAGCGCGAGCGTCCAGCCTAAGCGAGAGGTCTAACCAGAAGGAGCGTTTCGTCCGACCAGCCCTCGAGGCGGAGCTCGCGGGTGGGGAAGAAACCCATCGTTTCGTAGAACAATCTCGTGCCTGAATAGCCATCCGAGACCTCAGGGCCATCTCGTGACGCGGACGTGAGGAGATGAAGAAGGTTAGCACCGCGGGCGCGCGCACTGGCTGCTGCCTCTTCGACCAGCAGGCGGCCGCGGCCGGCGCGCCTGAAGTTGGGATGGACGGCCAGCCACTTGATCTCGGCGCTGGCTGGGAAAGACCAGCTCAGGGTGAGAAAGGCGGTCACGATCCCTTTGTCCTCGACGACCCAGCCCGCCTCACTTCGTACGTCGCGGGAGCATTCAGCGATTCCCTTGGGGTCGGCAAAGAAGTAAGGGAGGCTTGCAACTATCTCGTCACAGGCCGGAGCGTCGGCCGCCGTGAGCGGCCTGACCAACGTCACGCCTCCGCCTCCGCGACCGCCCTAAGCGCTCGGTCTGCTGGCGGCCCGCCCGTCGCAGCCGTCACTTCAGGAGGAGCGCTTCGCGGGCAGGAAGGCCGGGCGCGTCGCCTCGAACTTGTCGATGTCGTCCTTGTACTCGAGGGTCATGGCGATGTCGTTGAGGCCGCGCAGGAGGCGGTATTTTTTGAACGGGTCGATCTCGAAGCGGCGCTCCCAGGAGCGATCCACGGCGCGCACGGTCTGCGATTCGAGGTCCACCTCGAGCTCCGACTCCGGCAGCTCCTCGGCGCGGGCGATCAGGTAGTCGATGTCCTCGTCCGGCAGCTCGAGGGTGAGGAGGCCGCCCTGGAAGCTGTTGCTCTTGAAGATGTCGGCGAAGGAGGGCGCGATGACGACGCGGACGCCGAGGCCGTCCAGGGCCCAGACGGCGTGCTCGCGGCTGGAGCCGGAGCCGAAGTTCTGCTTCGCCAGGAGCACCGGCGCGCCGGCGTAGGCCGGGTTGTTGAGGACGAAATCAGGGTCCTTGCGCCAGGACTCGAAGGCGAAGGGGCCGTAGCCGGTGCGCTCAATCCGCTTCAGGTACTTGGCCGGGATGATCTGGTCCGTATCGACGTCGCGGCGGTTCAGGGGGATCGCCCGCCCCTTGACGGCGTGAAAGGGCTCCATCAGTTGCGCCTCCAGCTACGGATATCGACGAAGTGGCCGGCTACGGCGGCCGCGGCGGCCATCTCCGGGCTGACGAGGTGAGTGCGGCCACCGGCGCCCTGGCGGCCCTCGAAGTTGCGGTTCGAGGTCGAGGCGCAGCGCTCGCCGGGGAGGAGGAAGTCCGGGTTCATGCCGAGGCACATCGAGCAGCCGGCGTCGCGCCACTCGAACCCCGCCGCCAAAAAGACCCGGTCGAGGCCCTCGGCCTCGGCCTGCGCCTTGACGAGGCCGGAGCCGGGCACGACCATCGCCTGCACGCTCGCCGCGACGCTGTAGCCACGAGCGACCGCCGCCGCCGCCCGCAGGTCCTCGATGCGCGAGTTCGTGCAGGAGCCGATGAAGACCCGGTCGAGCCCGATGTCCTCGATCGCCGTGTTCGGCTTCAGGTCCATGTAGGTGAGCGAGCGCTTGCCGAGCTCGCGCGCCGTCGGGTCGTCGAAGCCGTCCGGGTCGGGCACGCGGCCGGTGACGGCGACGCTCTGGGCCGGCGTCGTCCCCCAGGTGACGGAGGGCTCGATCGACTCCGCCTGCAAGGGCACGACCTTGTCGAAGCGGGCGTCCGCGTCGCTCGGCAGGGTGCGCCAGTGCTCCAGGGCCTGCTCCCACTCCTTGCCCTTCGGCGCGAAGGGGCGGCCCTCGACGTAGGCGAAGGTCGTGTCGTCCGGCGCGACCAGGCCGGCGCGGGCGCCCGCCTCGATCGACATGTTGCAGACCGTCATCCGCCCCTCCATCGAGAGGGCGCGGATCGCCTCGCCGCGGTACTCGACGACGTGGCCGGTGCCGCCGCCGACGCCGATCGTGCGGATGATCGAGAGGATGATGTCTTTGGCGCTGATCCCCTCCGGCAGGCGGCCCTCGACCTCGATAGCCATCGTCTGCGGCCTGACTTGGCGAAGCGTCTGAGTGACGAGGACGTGCTCGACCTCGGACGTGCCGATGCCGATCGCGAGGGCGCCGAAGGCGCCGTGCGTCGAGGTGTGGCTGTCGCCGCAGACGATCGTCATGCCGGGCTGGGTCAGGCCCTGCTCCGGCCCGATGACGTGGACGATGCCCTGGCGCTGGTCGCTGATGCCGAAGAAGGGCACCTCGAACTCCGCCGCATTGCCGCTCATGACCGCCGCCTGCTGCACGGAGAGGGGGTCGGGCCAGGGCTTGTCGCGGTCGAGGGTCGGCACGTTGTGGTCGACCGTAGCGAGGGTGAGGTCGGGCCGGCGTACTTCACGCCCAGCGAGGCGCAGCCCCTCGAAGGCCTGGGCCGACGTGACCTCGTGGACGAGGTGAAGGTCGATGTAGAGGAGCTCGGGACGCTGCCCGAGCATGCTCTCCGCCTCCGTCTGGCCGGCCTCGGTGAGGGCGCGGCGTCGCGCCTCTTCCTGCAAGGGGCTGGAGACGGCGTGCGCCTCCCAGATCTTCTCCGAAAGAGTCCTGGGTTCGGCCATGTACAGCTCCTGCTCTAGCCTCGCGGCCTATGGGTTTGCCCGCACGGCGGCATCCGCCGGGCGCTGGACGCTCAAAAGACGGTTGATCGCCTGGAGGACGGCCTTCGCCGCCGCGACGATGATATCGGTATCGGCGCCGCGACCGGTATAGGTGCGACCGTCGCGCTCGATCCGGACGATGACCTCGCCGATCGCGTCGATGCCCTCCGTAACGCTCCTGACGCTGAACTCGGTGAGCTCGTTTTCGACGCCGACGAGCGCGTTGATCGCCTGGTAGGCGGCGTCGACGGGGCCGGCGCCGGTCGCCGTGTGGACCAGGGTGCGCCCGTCCGGCGTGCCGAGGCGCACGGTCGCGGTGGGGATGACGTGATTGCCGCAGGAGACCTGGAGGAGGTCGAGCTTATAGCTCTCGTCCTCGGCTCGCCGCTCCTCGCCGACGATCGCATCGATGTCGCGATCGTCGATCTCGGGCTTCTTGTCGGCCAGCTCCTTGAAGGCGGCGAAGGCGCGCTCGAACTCCTCCTCCGATAGCTCGATGCCGAGGTCGTCGAGGCGAGCCTTGAAGCCGTGGCGTCCGGAGAGCTTACCCAGAACGATCTCGCTGCCGGCGGGCCAGCCGACCTCGCGGGCGTCCATAATCTCGTAGGTCTCGCGCATCTTGAGGATGCCGTCCTGGTGGATGCCCGACTGGTGGCGGAAGGCGTTGCCGCCGACGATCGCCTTGTTGGGCTGCACCGGCATGCCGGTGAGGTCGGAGACGAGGCGTGAGGTGCGGTAAAGCTCGCGGGAGTTGACGTTGGTCTCGAGGCCGAAGAAGTCGCCGCGCGTCTTGATCGCCATCGTCACCTCTTCGAGGGCAGCGTTGCCGGCGCGCTCGCCGATGCCGTTGATGCAGGTCTCTACCTGGCGGGCGCCGGCGCGGACGGCGGTGAGACTATTGGCGACGGCGAGGCCGAGGTCGTTGTGGCAGTGGACGGAGATCGTCGCGCGATGGATGTTGGCGACGTTCTCGCGGATGCCGTCGATGAAGGCGTGAAACTCCTCCGGCGTCGTGTAGCCGACCGTGTCGGGGATGTTCACCGTGGTGGCGCCGGCGTCGATCACGTCTTCGAGCATGCGGTAGACATACTCCCACTCGGAGCGCGTAGCGTCCATCGGGCTGAACTCGACGTCCTCGACGTAGCCCTTGGCGCGCGCCACCATGGCGCGCGCCATCTCCCGCACCGTGTCGCGGTCCTTCGAGAGCTGGTGCATGAGGTGGATGTCCGAGGTCGAGAGGAAGACGTGGATGCGCGGCGCCGCCGCCGCCTTGACGGCCTCGGCGCAGGCGTCCACGTCGCGCGGCACGGCGCGGGCGAGGCCGGCGATGCGCGACTCGCGCACCTCCTTCGCTACCGCTTTCACGGCCTCGAAGTCGCCGGGCGAGCTCGCCGGGAAGCCGGCCTCGATGATGTCGACGCCGAGGCGCTGGAGTTGGCGGGCGATCTCGAGCTTGTCGTTGATGTTGAAGGCGACGCCGGGCGACTGCTCGCCGTCCCGGAGACTGGTATCGAAGATCAGCACTTTATCGGCCATCAGTCTCGTTCTCCTCTCTAGCTGGGCTGCCGTCCCGTCCGGATCCGGCCAGCGCTGCGGTCGGCCCTCCGTCCTAGATGGACGAGGGCCGCAGGAGTCTGAGGCAGGCTGCTTGTCTCGTCATGCGGTCGCTCCGCGGCTGCGCATCCCTCTCGGTCTGCTCCGCCCGAGGGTTAGGAGATGTGGGGGACACCCCCACGCCCCCGGCAGAGGCGCTGCGCCCTCTGCACTTCCGCCAGTCTCGGGATTCGTCCCGCGGGGTATGCCCCACGTCACAGCAGGCTCCCTACCTGGGCCTTGCCTTCGCCGGCGGAGCGGTAGCGGCGCTGGCTGCCGTCGTCCGGCTCCTGGGCGGCGCCGCCGCGCGTCATCGCGATGCGGCCCGTGCGCACGAGCTCCTTCACGCCGTAGGGAAGGAGGAGCTCGTAGAGCGCCTCGACTTTGTCCTCCGTCCCAGTGACCTCGAGGACCAGCGAGTCGTGAGCGACGTCAATAACGCTCGCCCGGAACACCTGCGCGATCTCCAGAACCGCCGTGCGGTTGTTCACCGACGTGGCGACGCGGATCAGCGCGAGCTCGCGGGCGACGATCTCCTCGCCGGTGATGTCGGTGATCTTGACGACCTCGATCACCTTATAGAGCTGCTTCGTCACCTGATCGACGTCGTGAGTGGCGCCGTCGACGGTGAAGGTCATGCGCGAGAGACCGGGGATCTCGGAGTGGCCGACCGCGAGCGACTCGATGTTGAAGCCACGCTGACGCCACTTCGAGGCGATCCGGTTGAGGACGCCCGGCTTGTCCTCCACCAGGGCGACGATCGTGTGATGCTGTGCGCGCGACGGCATCACGGCCTCACCTCACTCGCTATCGGCGCGACGACGACGCCGTCGGCCTTGTAGGGCGAGTCGACGGTCTCCTGCAGGGAGGCGCCCGGCGGCACCATCGGGTAGGTGTTCTCGTGCTGCTCGACCTGGAACTCGATGAGCACGGGGCCGGGGTGGGCGAGGGCAGCGTCGATCGAGGACTTCACGTCGGCCTTCTCGCTGACCCGGATGCCGCGCAGGCCGTAGGCCTCGGCGAGCTTGACGAAGTCGGGCTGAAGCATGCGGACGCCGGAGAGGTTGTCCTTGTAGAAGAGCTCCTGCCACTGGCGCACCATGCCGAGGTAGCCGTTGTTGATGATCGCGAGCTTGATCGGCAGCTCGCACTCCGCGATCGTCGCGAGCTCCTGCGAGGTCATCTGGAAGCCGCCGTCGCCGCAGATCGCCCAGACCGTCGCCTGCGGGTCGGCGAACTGGGCGCCGATCGCCGCCGGAATCTCGAAGCCCATCGTGCCGAGGCCGCCGGAGGTGATGAAGCCGTTGGGCTTGTCGACCCAGAAGTACTGCGCGGCCCACATCTGGTGCTGGCCGACGCCGGTGACGTAGTAAGCGTCGGCGCCGGAAGCGTCGTAGAGCGACTTGATCACGTACTGCGGCAGCACCTTCTCGGTATCGGGGATCGCGATCGAGGGGTGGCTCGCCTTCTCCTCGCTGAGCCAGGCGCGCCAGGCGTCGTGGCGCACCGGCGCCACCTCGCGGTTGAGGTCGATCAGCACCTGCTTCACGTCGCCGACGATCGGCACAGCGGCCGGCAGGTTCTTGCCGATCTCGGCCGGGTCGATGTCGACGTGTACGATCTTCGCCTTGGGCGCGAAGTCGTTGAGGCGGCCGGTAACGCGGTCGTCGAAGCGCATGCCGAGGGCGATGATCAGGTCGGCCTCGCTGATCGCCTGGTTGTTCCAGTACATGCCGTGCATGCCGGGCATGCCCATGAAGAGCTCGTGCGTGCCGGGGAAGCCGCCGAGGCCGAGGACGGTCGTGATCACGGGGATCTGGGCCTTCTCGGCGAGCTCGACGAGCTCGTCCCAGGCGTGAGAGATGACGACGCCGTGGCCGGCGAGGACAATCGGTCGCTCCGCCGCCGCGATCAGCGCCGCGGCGCGCTTGATTTCGTGTGGATCGCCCTTGGTCGTCGGCTGATAGCCGCGCAGCTCGACCGTCTCCGGGTAATCGAACTCGCAGGTCTGCTGCTGGATGTCGCGCGGGATGTCGACGAGGACGGGGCCGGGCCGGCCCGTCGTCGCGATATAGAAGGCCTCGCGTAGGGTCGGGGCGATGTCCTCGACGTTGAGGACGAGGGCGTTGTGCTTCGTGATCGGGATCGTGATGCCGGTGATATCGGCCTCCTGGAAGCCGTCGCGGCCGATGAGCCAGCTGACGACGGAGCCGGTGATGCAGACGAGAGGCACGGAGTCCATCCAGGCGTTGGCGATGCCGGTGACGAGGTTCGTGGCGCCGGGGCCGGACGTCGCCCAGGCGACGCCCGCCTTGCCGGTGACGCGGGCGTAGGCGTCGGCGGCGTGGGCGGCGGCCTGCTCGTGGCGGACGAGGACGTGGCGGATCTGGGGGTACTGGACCAACGTGTCGTACATCGGCAGGTTCGCGCCGCCGGGATAGCCGAAGAAGGTGTCGACGCCTTCGCGGGCGAGACACTCCATGATGATCTGAGCGCCAGTGAGCTTCACTTCGTCCTCCTTAGGGACGAGCCAGCGACCTTGGCCGCTGGCGGGATGAGTGGTTTTGGCGGCGGCCCCGGTCCTCTGAGAAGGGCCGGGGCTAGCTAAGGAGCAGGGGCAGCGGCCGCGAGGCCATAGCGGCGCGACGTTGCCCCGCGTCTACTACGCACCGGTCTCGGCGTCGCGCCGGGCGACTGCCCGAGACCGTAAGAGCCTCCACTGCTAGCGACCGTATACTCATCACTTCTCTCACCGCGATCAGGTTTCGCCTGATCTTTTATCGATCGCTCCCTGAAAATAAAAATCCCGCCTCTCCAGGGATCCCAAGAGACGGGACGGTACCACCCTAGTTCCCGCCGCTTTGGCGGGCCCTCAACGCTGTATCGGGCTTACCCGCCCGGGCTTACTGTCTCGCTACAGGTGCGCCTGTAGCAGGTTCGGCCCGGGGGCTCCGGAGCGAGTTCGAGGCGTCATCGGCTGCCGGCTCCCACCATCCCGGCTCGCTATCTGCCCTGTGCGCGCTCTACTACTCCCCTTCTGCGCCTGCTATCCAATTACAAAGACTAATGCTAAAGGCTTAGACAGTTTCCTGTCAATCGCCGCGCGGCTCCTCACCGGTAGACTCGCCTACGATAGCGGTACGCGCAGGTCGGAATCACGCTTGCGCCTGCCCAAGCGTTCCGCAACACAAGCGAGTATCCAGAAGCCTTAGAATCGTCAACAACGGCGCTTGTCCCCTCGGAAGGGCGCACTTCGGCGTCTTCGGCAGAGTTGCAGTCTAGAGAGGTGAAATCATGGAAGTTGTTGCGTTCGTATTCGGCCTCATGGGCTTCATGTCTGGGGCCGCCGCCCTCCAACAAGTGCAGCAGCTTAGAAAGCGGCTGGATGACATGAGCTCCAACTGACGGGAGTAAACTGACCCACTACCCGGCGCTGTCTATCTGCCGACGAGGGCACTTGCCACGCAGGTCAGCAGGGCTTGACGCTCCGCCGGCGTATTTACGGGCAGGCGCTCGAAGTCGCCGCCGACCTTCACGTCCGCGAACAGGCCCGCCGGGTCCTCGTGGAAGTGGAGAAACGCCACCGATTTGCGGTAGAAGATGCCGCGCTTCGTCTCCGTTAGCTCGCTGCGAGCCACCAACGCTGTAAGCAGCTCGTCAACGGCGTCCCGCGCATCCGGACCGGGGTGCTTCATCGCGATCCTCCTGCGAGCGACATCTCGCCTCCGAGCCGGAGCCGCGTCCTACGTCTTGCGCGCCGGCGGCCGCGCCGACGCGCGCGTCGGCCGGCGCGGCGGCGGCTCCTCCGCCATCTCGATCGGCTCCGGCTGCTGGCGCTTGCGAAAGGCCGCCTCGATGCGGGAGAGCGTCGCGAGGCCCTTGCGCGTGTCCGAGGCGACGCGCTCGCCCTCCTGCGACTTGACGCGGTACTTGAAGAGCCAGTACGTGAACTCCTTGAGCTCGCCGAGCTCGAGGCGATCGGTCTCTTCGAGGCCGCGCTCCTGCCGGAACTCGCTCAGGAGCTCCGCCTGGGACCGGCCGTAGATGCGGCTGAAGGCCGTGGCACCCTCGGCGTGGGCGCTGGCCCAGACGTTGCCCTGGTGCTCCTTAGCGAGCTCCTCCTCCACGGCTTGCTGCAACGCCTCCTCGACGAGGACGCCGTAGAGGAAGTTGAGGAAGGCCTGGTACTTCGGCGTGCCGATCAGGGCCTGGAACTCCTCCTCGTCCAGCTCCATCGGCGGCCGGCCGTGGAAGAGCAGCGCCAGGCGCTCCTCCTCGGGCACGTCGGCGTCGATCGTGTCGATCAGGCGCTCGGCGAGGACCAGCCAGTCGAAAGCCTCGCCGCCGATCAGGTAGCGGTAACGGCGGCCGTCGAGCGTTTCGTCGGCCTGGCGCCAGCGGGCCATCGTCTTGAGGACGGCGATGTACCAGTGATCGCCGCCGGCGATCGCGTCCTCGAGATATTGCAGCGGCTCGCTCTCGCTCATCGCCCTGGCTCACCGATCACGGCAAGCTTCGACGATCGACTAGAACGACCCGACGCTCTCGAGGTGGTGTGCGTTCCCCGCCTCCCTCGTAGTCGAGCGAGGACGACAGCGCCATCGTGCAGACGATAGCCTGGCTAGGCGGCGATGCCATGGCAGCGCTTGAACTTCTTGCCGGAGCCGCAGGGGCAGGGGTCGTTGCGGCCGACCTTGCGCCCGTCGACCTTGGCGGCGGGCGTGGCGGTCTGGGGGCCTCGGCTCTCGCTCAGGGTCTGCACGGCCCGCCGGGGACCGCCGGCCGCGACCGGCCCGCGCGCCGCGCTCGGCGCCGGCTCGGTCGTCGAGAGCGTGACGTGGAAGATCGCCCGCGCGATCGTCTGGCGGATGTTCGCGAGGAGCTGGTTCCACATGTCGTGCGCCTCGCGCTTGTAGGCGACGAGGGGGTCCTGCTGGCCGTAGGCCTGGAGGCCGATGCCCTGGCGCATCTCGTCCACGGCCGTCAGGTGCTCGACCCAGAGGCGATCGATCGTCTGGAGGAGGAGGAGGCGCTCAAGCAGGCGCATCTCCTCGGCGCCGATCTCGGCTTCCTTGGCGTCGTAGGCGGCCTCCGCCTCGTCGAGAATCAGCGCCTCGATCTCATCGGCGCTCTGGCCCGCGAGCGCATCGGCGCTGACCGTCGCCGGCAGGGGGAACATCGTCCCGAGCTCCTCGATCAGGAGCTCCAGGTCCCAGAGCTCCTCGCTACGGCCGGGCAGGTGGACGGCCATGAGCTCCTTGAGCTCCTCCTCTACGATGCCGAAGACGTTCTCGCGCATGTCGGCGCCTTCGAGGACCTTGGTGCGCTCCGTGTAGATGACGTCGCGGTGGAGGTTCATGACGTCGTCGTAATCGACCACGTGCTTGCGGAGGTCGAAGTTTTGGCCCTCGACCTTGGTCTGAGCGTTCTCGAGGGCTTTCGTCACCATACCGGACTCGATCGGCAGGTCCTCGTCCATGCCCAGCTTCTGGAGCATGCCCGGCACCCAGTCGGGCGCGAAGCGGCGCATGAGGTCGTCCTCGAAGCTGACGAAGAAGCGGGAGCCGCCCTGGTCGCCCTGACGGCCGGCGCGGCCGCGCAGCTGGTTGTCGATCCGCCGCGACTCGTGGCGCTCGGTGCCGATGATGTGGAGGCCACCGAGGCTGACGACATCGTCGTGCTCGGCCTGCCAGTCCGCCGACGCGCGGCCCTCGGGGTTGCCGCCGAGGATGATGTCGGTGCCACGGCCGGCCATGTTCGTCGCGATCGTGACGCCGCCGCGGCGGCCCGCCTCGGCGACGATGCCGGCCTCCTGCTCGTGGAACTTGGCGTTGAGGACCTGGCGGGCGATGCCGCGGCGCTTGAGGACGTCGGCGAGGAACTCCGAGCTCTCGATCGACACCGTACCGACGAGGACCGGCCGGCCGGTCTCGTGCAGAGCCGCCACCTCGTCGGCGACGGCGCGGTACTTGCCCTGAAGGGTGCGATAGACGAAGTCGTCCTCGTCCTCGCGGACCATCGGCCGGTTCGTCGGCAGGACGACGACGTCGAGCTTGTAGATCTTGTCGAACTCCTCCGCCTCCGTGACGGCCGTACCGGTCATGCCGGCGAGCTTCTCGTACATGCGGAAGTAGTTCTGGATCGTGATCGTCGCGTAGGTGATCGACTCCTGCTGGATCTTGACGCCTTCCTTGGCCTCGATCGCCTGGTGGAGGCCGTCCGACCAGCGGCGGCCGAACATGAGGCGGCCGGTAAAGTCGTCGACGATGACGACGTCGCCGTCGCGAACCACGTAGTCCTTGTCACGCAGGTAGAGGATCTGGGCCTTCAGCGCCGCTTCCATGTAGCGGGTGAGGCGGAAGTTCTCCGGCGAGTAGATGTTGTCGACGTTGAGCGCCTTCTCGATCTTCTCGATGCCGCTCTCCGTCAGTGAGACGGCTTTGAGCTTCTCGTCCACCGTGTAGTCGGCGTTTCGATCGAGGCGAGGGGCGAGGCGGGCGAAGGTCGGGTATACCTGGGTGCTCTCCTGGGAGTGGCCGCTGATGATCAGCGGCGTCCGCGCCTCGTCGATCAGGATGTTGTCGACCTCGTCGACGATCGCGAAGAAGCGATCGCGCTGGACCTGGCTCTCGTGCGTCGTCGCCATGTTGTCGCGCAGGTAGTCGAAGCCGAACTCGTGGTTCGTGGCGTAGGTCACGTCGGCGCCGTAGGCCTCGCGCCGCTGGCAGGGCGTCAGGTACTCCACGCCGGCCTCGTCGCTCACCGGCTCCGCCGATACCAGGTAGAAGGCGTCGTGCTGGAGGACGCCGACCGTGGTGCCGAGCCAGGCGAGGACGCGGCCGTACCACTGGGCGTCGCGCTTGGCCAGGTAGTCGTTGACCGTGACGAGGTGGACGCCGCGGCGGCCGAGGGCGTTGAGGTACATGGCGATGGCGGCGACCAGCGTCTTGCCCTCACCCGTCTTGAGCTCGGCGATCTTGCCCTCGTGTAGCACGCCGGCGCCCATCATCTGCGTGTCGAAGGCGCGCTGGCCCAGGCGGCGACGGACGGCCTCGCGTATGACGGCGAAAGCCTCCGGCAGAAGGTCGTCCAGCGTCTCGCCGTCCGCGAGGCGGGCCCGGAACGCCTCCGTTCGGGCGCGGAGGGCGTCGTCGTCCAGCGCCTCAACCTCTGCCTCGCGGCCGTTGACCGCGTCGACCATCGGCGCGAGCTTCTTCAGCTCTCGCTCGTTGCCGCTCGTTAGAAACTTACCGAGAAATGACGCCATGATTCGTTATCGGCCCAACCAGGGCCGTCCGTGCCGTGATTCGTTACTGACCCAACCAGCCCTCATGCCATGATTCGTTATCGGCCCAAACCGGGGCCGTCCGTGCAAGCTGCGCTAGCCACGCCTGTCTACAAATCTATTATGGGGTCTCAAGCGTGCCGCGGCCAAATCGCCGCCGGCGGGCCGCTGGCGCCGCAAGCGAGGGCGGCAGGCGCTACTGGAAGAGCTCGCCGACGGAGTTGCCGCTGCTGATCCGCGTGATCGCGTCGCCGATGAGGGGGGCGAGGGAGAGCGTCGTCACCTTCGCGTGCTGCTTCGCCGGCGGCAGCGGGATCGTGTCCGTGACGACGATCTCCTCGATCGCGCTGCTGCAGATGCGATCGATCGCGTTGCCGGAGAAGATCGGGTGGACGCAGGCGGCCGTAACGCTGCGGGCGCCGCGCGCCAGCGCGATCTCCGCCGAGGCGAGGATCGTTCCACCCGTGTCGATCTCGTCGTCCATGATCAGGACCCTGCGGTCCTTCACGTCGCCGATCAGGTTCTGGGCCACGACGCGCTCCTCGTTGCCGATCCGCTCCTTGTCGACGATCGCGAGCGGCGTGCCGAGCATCCGGGAGACGTTGCGCGCTCGCTTGGCGTCGCCGACATCGGTAGCGAGGACCGTGACCTCGGAGAGGTCGCGCTGCTGGAAGTAGCGGGCGACCTGGTACAGCGCCGTCAGCTCGTCCAGGGGGATGTTGAAGAAGCCCTGGATCTGGCCGGCGTGGAGGTCGACGGTGAGGACTCGGTCCGCGCCCGCCGTCTCGATCAGGTTGGCCAGGAGACGGGCCGTGATCGGCACACGCGGCTGGTCCTTCTTGTCGCTGCGGCCGTAGGCGTAGTAGGGGATGACGGCCGTGATCCGCCCGGCGGAAGCGCGGCGGAAGGCGTCGATCATCACCAAGAGCTCCACCACGCTCGTGTTGACGGGCGAGCAGAGCGATTGGACGAGGAAAACGTCGCGGTTGCGGACGTTTTCCTGAATGCGCACGAAGACGTTCTCGTTGCTGTACTCGAAGATATCGCAGTTGCCGAGCGGCATCGCGAGATGGCTGCAGATCGCCTCGGCCAGAGCCGGGTGTGACCTGCCGCTGAAGATCGCGAGATCGTTGTACACGCTGCCCTCCGAGACCTGACTCTGATGCTCGTTTCTGTCGTAAATGTAGCACAGGCCTGCCGTAGCGAAAGCAGTGTCGCCGGCAGTAAAAAGGCCATCTCGGCTACGGAGTCGGCCGCTCCTGCCGATTGTATGGAGTAGCAAACGCCTCGGCCGCTGAGCGGCGTCCCACGAGCCCCGCCGGCGTTTGCTCCTCAGGAGCGCCCGACCTCGGCCGGGGCGCTCCTTTTCTTCGCCCCGGACGGCCGGCCGGCCCGCGAACCTCAGCCCTCGGCTTCCATCCCGCGGCCGTCAGCGCTTACACTTTCCCGAAGTCTGCGGCGTAGCGAGGCGAGGGATGATCGTTCTGGGGGCCGGGTTGATGCGTTCTCAGCAGATCGCCGTCGTCGAGATGGAAGGCGCCATCGGCCAGCGGATCAAGCCGGCGGAGTACGGGCGCCTCTTCCGCTCCCTCGGCGAGAACGGCCGCGTCCGCGCCGTCGTCCTCGACATCGACTCGCCCGGCGGCTCCGCGACTGCATCCGACTACCTCTATCTATCGATCGCCGCCCTCGCCCGCAGCAAGCCCGTAGTCGCCTTCATCCGCGGCGTCGGCGCCTCCGGCGCCTACCTGCTCAGCTGCCCGGCCTCGCGCATCGTCGCGATCCCGAGCGCTCTGATCGGCTCGATCGGCGTGATCTCGATGCGGCCGCTCCTCCACGATACGCTCGCGCGCATCGGCCTCAAGGTCTCGGTGACCAAGTCGGACCGGCTCAAGGACATGGGGAGCATGTTCCGCGAGGCGACGCCGGAGGAGGAGGAGAAGGAGCAGGCCCTAGTAGACGACCTCTACGACCAGTTCCTCGATGCCGTCGCCGCCGGCCGCCATCTCGACAAGGCCCGCGTCAAGGAGCTCGCCACCGGCGAGATCTACACGGCGCGAAAGGCGCAGGGGCTGGGCCTCGTCGATGAGCTCGGTGACCTCGAGCGCGCCCTCGACGTCGCGGCGGAGCTCGCGAGCGTGCCGAAGCGGCCGGTCTGGGTCCGTCCGCGGCGCGGCCTGCGCGAGACGGCGGGCTCGCTCTTCGCCGGCGCCTTCGTCGACGCCGTCGCGAGCCGGATCGAGGAGCGCCTCGCCCCCGGCGTCTACTACCAGCACCGCCCCTAGGCGGGCACGCCCGCTCTGCACTGCTACCGCATGACGAGACGTAGCCTTAGGAGACTGGAGTGGGCGCTGACCGAGGCGGCTAATGCCGCTGAGAGTGCTCGCGCCCACTACGAGCTTGGCCTCTTCCACGACAACAACGCCCGCGAGGCGGCAGCGATACCGCATTACGAAGCCGCCCTCGCGTCAGGACTCGCCGGGCATCTAAGAACCGAGTGCCTCGCCTGGCTGGCGAGCAGCCTCCTCAAGACCGGCCGGCCGAAGCCCTGGTGAGAGCGCTTGCTGCCGAGTCTCTGCAACCCGACGTCGCCCTGACTCGCTTCCTCGCCGGCTTAAAGAAGCGCATCGCTCGCCGCCTCGCCTGATCCGTCGTCGCGAAACCCATAGCGCGTTTCAGACCGTCCAGGCGACGTAGTCGGCCACAGCGGCGAGCTCAGGCAATCACGGACGCACGGTCATTGCGAGGTCGCCCGGCGACCGCGGCAATCTCACGCAGCGGCCGACGCACGGTCATTGCGAGGTCGCCCGGCGGCCGCGGCAATCTACGCAGCGGCCGGCTCCGCCAGCAGATAGCCTAGCCTCACCTCTGTGCCGCCGGCCGCAGCCTCGGCGTCCATCTCAAACAGGATCATCAGCCCGACGGCCTGCCTGGTCGACCGGTCGACCACGAGCAGCGTCGTCCCATCGTCGTCACGCTCTTCGATCCACCTACGGGCACGTTCTACGCTGAAACCGTCCTGCCAGGACGGCGGAAGCGATCGTGCCACCACCTCCGTGAGCATGTCGGCCACGACGCCGGCGAGATCGCGCTGCGGCAAATCCAGGGCCGAGGGCGAGTGCCATTCCCGCACCAGCAGACGCTCAGTCTCGAACGCGCAGGCTTCGCACTTCATCTCGATTCAGCCTAGCAGGGTCCGTGAGCATCGATGTCA
The DNA here is from genome assembly GCA_963664765.2 of Dehalococcoidia bacterium. Taxonomy (GTDB): domain Bacteria; phylum Chloroflexota; class Dehalococcoidia; order DSTF01; family WHTK01; genus WHTK01. The sequence goes on from CAXXWO010000006.1 coordinate 1,580,855, forward strand.
CATCTGTTAAGTCGCGAACCCGCGCGAGCCACCGGCCTGACTCTGCCCCGCCGGCGCCGCTGAGCTTGCCAGGCGTCGTCCGCGTCGTATAGCGTTCAGGCACGATGCCGATCCTTCAGGAGAGCGTCCGCCGCGCCCGCGACCTCAGCGAGTCCGATATCGCCGCCCTCGCGGCGGAGCTAAGTGCCGGCCTCGCCGGCGAGGTGCGCGCCGACCGCGCCTCCCGCCTCCTCTACGCCACGGACGCCTCGATCTACGAGATGGCGCCGGTCGCCGTCGTGATCCCGGAGAGCGCCGCCGACGTCCAGCACGTCCTCCGCGTCGCCGGCCGCCACGGCCTGCCGGTCCTGCCGCGCGGCGGCGGCACCGGCCTCGCCGGCCAGACCGTCAACCACGCCATCGTCCTCGACTTCACGCCGCGCATGGGCCGCATCCTCGCGATCGACGCCGAGGCTCAGACGGCGCGGGTTGAGCCCGGCGTCGTCCTCGCCGAGCTCAACCGGGCGGCGGCGCCCCACGGCCTCCAGTACGCCGTCGACCCCTCCACGGCGAACCGGGCGACGATCGGCGGCGGCGTCGGCAACAACTCCTGCGGCGCCCACTCCGTCGTCTACGGCAAGACCCTCGACCAGGTGCTCGCGCTCGACACCGTCCTCGCCGACGCGACCGCGACGCGCTTCGAGCGCCTCGGCGGGTCGGCCCTGGCGGCGAAGCTCGACCTGCCCGGCCTCGAAGGCGAGGCCTACCGCGAGGTCCGCCGCGTCGGCCGGGAGCAGCGCGAGGAGATCGCGCGGCGCTTTCCCCAGATCATGCGTCGCGTCTCCGGCTACAACCTCGACGACTTCGTCAACGAAGCGGCGCCGATGGACCTGGCGCGGATGGTCGTCGGCTCCGAGGGCACACTCGCCGTCGTCACCGAGGCCGAGATGCGCCTCGTGCCGGTACCAGCGCTGAAGGCGGTCGCCGCCGTCCACTTCCGAAGCGTCGTCGAAGCGGCGGAGGCGACGGTGGCGGCGCTAACGCACGGCCCCTCCGCCGTCGAGCTCGTCGACGACACGATCGTGCGCCGCTGCCGGGCGAGCGCCGGCTTCGCGCCCCTCGCCGCCTTCGTCGTCGGCGACCCCGGCGCCATCCTCTTCATCGAGTTCTACGCCGATTCGGAGCCCGAGGCGCAGGCCAAGCTCGCGGCGCTGGCCGCCGACCTCGAGCGCCACGGCCTCGGCTACGCCACGGTGACGACCACCGACGCCGCCCAGCAGCGCGGGATGTGGCGCCTGCGGGAGGCCGGCCTCGGCCTCCTGATGAGCGCCCGCGGCGACGCGAAGCCGGTCGCCTTCGTCGAGGACACGGCGGTGGCACCGGAGAAGCTACCCGAGTACGTCAAGCGCTTCCAATCAATAGTCGCCAGCCACGGCACGGAGGCCGCCTACTACGGCCACGCCAGCGTCGGCTGCCTCCACATCCGGCCGACGGTGAGCATCAAGGACGCGGACGGCCTCCGGACGATGGAGGCGATCGCCAGCGAGGTCGCCGACCTCGTCCTCGAGTTCGGCGGTAGCCTCAGCGGCGAGCACGGCGACGGCATCCTCCGCGGCGTCTTCACGGAGCGCATGTTCGGGCCTCAGCTCACAGATGCCTTCCGCGAGGTGAAGCGCGCCTTCGACCCCCAGGGCCTGCTGAACCCCGGCAAGGTCATCGACACGCCCGCCTTCGCCGAGAACCTCCGCCTCGGGCCCGAGACCCGCAACACGGAGCCGATCACCCTCCTCGACTTCAGCGCCGAGGGCGGCATCGCCCGCGCCGCCGAGCAGTGCAACGGCCAGGGCGCCTGCCGCAAGCTCGACGGCGGCATGTGCCCCTCGTTCATGGTCACGCGCGACGAGGAGCACTCGACCCGCGGCCGCGCCAACCTCCTGCGCCTCGTCTTTGCCGGCGTGCTGCCGCCCGAGACGCTGGCGAGCGACCGCCTCCACGAAGCGCTCGACCTCTGCGTCGAGTGCAAGGCCTGCAAGGCGGAGTGCCCCTCCGGCGTCGACCTGGCGAAGCTCAAATACGAGGTTCTCCACCAGCGCAACCTCGCCCGCGGCGTGCCGCTGCGCTCGCGCCTCTTCGCCCGGATCGCCGCCCTCAGCCGCTTCGGCAGCTTCGTGGCGCCGCTCGCGAACTTCCTGGCGGCGCAGCCGCTGCCGCGGCGCCTCCTCCAGCGCTTCGGCGGCATCCACGCCGAGCGCCCCTTGCCGCGCTTCGCGAAGGAGACCTTCCCGCGCTGGTTCGCCCGCCGGTCCAACTCGTCGGGTGATTCTGACTCTGAACTCGAAGGCAATCTGCAGACCAATCAGCCCACCGAGGCCTCTAAACCAGAGCGGCAGCCCCCAGGTGCAGCGAAAGCTGCTGTCCTCTTCCACGACACGTTCACGGACTACTACCAGCCCGAGGTCGGCGCCGCCGCCGTCCGCGTCCTCGAGGCGCTCGGCTATCACGTCGTCCTCGCCGAGCGCACCGGCTGCTGCGGCCGGCCGGCGATCTCGAAAGGGCTGCTAGAAGACGCGCGCGAGTCGGCCCGCCGCAACGTCGAGGCGCTCCTGCCCTACGCCCGCCGCGGCGTGCCGATCGTCGGCACGGAGCCCTCCTGCCTCCTGACCTTCCGCGAGGAGTACCCCGACCTCCTGCGCGACGACGCCTCCCGCACGGTCGCGGCCCAGACCTACCTCATCGATGAGCTGATCACGAAGCTCGCGGCCGAAGACGACGCCGTCGCGTCGCTCTTCCGCGACGACCTCGAGCGCAGCATTCTCCTCCACGGCCACTGCCACCAGAAAGCGCTGGTCGGCGCCGAGCCGACGCTGGCGGCGCTACGCCTCGTCCCCGGCTACTCGGTCGAGCTCGTCGACACAGGCTGCTGCGGCATGGCCGGCTCCTTCGGCTTCGAGGCGGAGCACTACGAGGTCTCGCGCGCCATGGGGGCGCTGCGCCTCTTCCCGGCGGTCGAGGCGGCGTCCGCGGCAACCGAGATCGCGATCACCGGCGTCTCCTGCCGCCAGCAGATCGGCCACTTCACCTCGCGCCGCCCCCGCCACGCCGTCGAGCTCCTCGCCGACGCGCTTCGCTAGGTTGGGTGCAGGGGCGCAGCCCTGCCGGAGGCGTGGGGGTGTCCCCCACATCCCTCCTCTATTCCCTCTACCGGCGGAGCAGGCCGAAAGGAATGCGCAGCGCCAGGCCCCTACAGGCCGACGACGATCGGTCCGCCTGCGTACTCGCCGCGCAGCAGCAGCAGTAGCGCATCGAGCTTGCCGCGCTGCCTCCGGCAGGTGCAGGGCGCAGCGCCCTGCCGGGGGGGGGTGGGCGTGTCCCCCACCCCCACCCCCACCCCCACTCCCTCTCCCTCTCCCTCCCCTCCCTGCGGAGCAGGCCGAAAGAAATGCGCGGCGCCAGGCCCCTACAGGCCGACGACGATCGGCTCGTCTGGGTACTCGCCGCGCAGCAGCGGCGGCAGCAGCCCCGCCAGGTCGCGCGGCACGAAAACCTCCGCTGCGGCCTCGATCTCCCCTGCACGCCACCAGCGGTGCGCCGTGATCTCGCGTCGCTCCGCTTCCTCTTGATTCGCGGTGTCCACCTCGAAGCTCGACGCGCGACAAACGTGATAGCGCTCGCGGGCGTCATAGACGTGGCCGCCCCACGTGAGGACGATGTCGCGCAGCCAGACGCAGGGGCCGATGACGGCGTCCTCCAGGGCGGTCTCCTCCCAGAGCTCTCGAGCCGCGGCTTCTTCATGCGACTCGCCCTGCTTGAGACCGCCGCCCGGCGGCGCCCAGAGTGCGAGGCCTTGCATATCGCCGGCGCTGAACACGCCTTCGTGGCGAAAGAGCAGCACCGCGTCCCGCTCGTCGATCACCAGGACTCGCACCGTTGGGCGAACGATCGGCGTGTCACTCATTGAAACGAAGCGGTACCTGCGCTAGCGGCGTCGCCAGCCGGCCACGTCAAACGCTGGCGGGCCGCTCGCCGAGGGCGAGGACGATCACCGCCGTCGCCAGCCAGCCGACGATCGTCAGCATCAGTGGCACGTCCTTGAGCAACACCTCCTCCGGGCTGCCACCCTCGTCGCGGGTCAGCGAGAGGTAGAGGTAGCGGAAGATGCCGTAGGCGACAAAGGGGATCGTCAGCATCATCGTGTGGTCGGCAGGCAGCGTCTCCGCCTCAAATGTATAGAGGGCGTAGGCGATCACCGTCGACGCCGTGATCATCGCCGTCATCTGGTCGAGGAAGGCGGGCGTGTACTCGGCGAGGGTCGAGCGGTGGTCGCTCGCGTCGCCCTGGAGGAGGGCGACCTCGGCCCGCCGCTTCGTGATCGCGAGGAAGAGGGCGCCGAGCGCCGTGACCACGTAGAGCCAGGGCGAGATCGGCACGTCGACCGCGTAGGCGCCGGCCATCGCTCGCAGGACGAAGCCGGCGGCGATCACCATGACGTCGAGAATCACCTCGTACTTGAGGACGTAGGTGTAGGCGAGCATGAGGGCGATGTAGCCGAGGACGACGGCGCCGGTGCGCGGGTCGACGACGAAGGCGATGACGACGCCGGCGCCCGCCAACACCACGGCCCAGGCAATCGCGGCCGACGGCGCCAGCAGGCCGGCGGCGATCGGGCGGCGGCGCTTCGTCGGGTGGAGGCGGTCGCTGGCCCGGTCGCGCGTGTCGTTTACCAGGTAGTCGGCGCCGGCGACCAGGCAAAAGACGAAGGCGATGAGCGCCGTGCGGAAGAGGAGGTGGTCCCAGGTGCCGGGCTCGTCCAGCTGCCAGGCCTCGTCCACCGAGAAGACCAGCGCCATGAAAACGACGCCGTTCTTGATCCACTGCCGCGGCCGCATCGAAACGAGGACGTAGCGCAGGTGCTGAAAGAGCGAGGCGCTGCCCACACGACCCTCGCCGTCGGTTGCTCCAGCCGTGGCCGATTCCTCGCTCACGGCTCCATGATAGCGGCCCGCCGGGGCAGGCCAAAACGCGTGGCGCCGCTCAGGCGACGGAGCGGCGCGGCCGGCGGCCGAGGAAGAGGGCCGGCCCGATCGTCGCGAAGCAGACGAGCGCGGCGACGAGGAAGATGCGCTGGAAGGAGTCGACCTCGAGGCCGCGCACCTGCTCCACGAACCGTGGGTCGTCGAGGGCGAGGCGGCCGGCCGCGGCGTAGAAGTCGCCGAGGCCCTGGGTCGTAAGCAAAGCAACGCCGACCAGCGCCCCGAGCAGCCGCACGACTGTGAGGAGGGCGGCGACGGTCGCGCGGTCCGCCGCGCCGGCCTCGCCGAGGACGTCGGCGTGGACGGGCGCGATCAAGACGCCGAAGCCGAAGCCGGCGCAGAGCAGCGGCAGCGTCAGGACGAGAAGGCCCGGGTCCTCCTGCCAGCGGGCCATTCCGAGAAAGCCGATGCCGGCGAGGAGGACGCCGAGCGCCGCCGCCGGCGCGAAGCCGATGCGGCCCGAGAGGACGCCGCCGGCCAGCGCCCCGGCCGGCAGGCCCACCGATAGGCGCATCAGGTTGAGGCCGCCGTCGAGGGCGGAGCCGCCGAGGACGACGTTCGTGTACAAGGGCACGCCGACCATGGCGACGATCAGCGTGCCGCCGGCGAGCGCGTTGACGATAACGCCGGCGCTCAAGGCCGGCCGCCGAAACAGCGCCAGCGAGACCAGGGGCGCCGGCGCCAGCCGCTCGCGGAGGATAAAGAGGGCGAAGAGGACGGCGGCGAGGGTGAAGAGAGCGGCGCTGGCGACGAGCGGCCGCGGCTCGATCGGGTCGTCGGTGAGGCCGACCGTGAGGCAGACGAGGCTGAGACCGAGGAGGAGGGCGCCGGCGAGGTCGAGGCGGCCGGGCACGACCCGGGCCGGCGGCGGCCCGAGGCGCCAGATCGCGAGCGCGATCGGCAGGCAGAGCGGCAGGTTGATCCAGAAGACGCCGCGCCAGCCGATCAGCTCGGCGATGCCGCCCCCCCAGAGCGGGCCGATGAGGCCGCCCGCCTCCGAGGCGGCGGCGATCGCGCCGAGGCCGAGGGCGCGGCGCTCCGGCGCTACGGCCGAGACGACGATCGCCATCGAAACCGGCACGACGGCGCCGGCGCCGACCGCCTGGACGCCGCGGCCGACGGAGAGGATCGTCAGCTCGCTCGAGAGGGCGACCCAGGCGGAGCCGGCGACGAAGACGCAGAGAGCGAGGGCGTAGACGCGCGTCCGGCCGAAAACGTCGGCGACCCGGCCCATCAAAGGCATCGCAACGACGTAGCCGAGGATGTAGCCGTTGACGATCCAGGCGGCGCGGTAGAACTGATCCTGCGCCAGCCCGGCGTCGTCGATCATCGCCGGCAAGATCGCGACGACGGAGGTCTGATCGTCCGCCGCGAAGAAGACGCCGAGGCCGGCGAGGATGAGCAGCAAGCCGCCTCGCGTCCGGCCGGCCGCCGCTGCCTGGCTCACTAGGGCGGGTTGATCTCGACCGCGGCGTTGAAGCGCGAAAGCTCGATCTCGCGGACGATGTCCGCCGGCTCGAGGTCCGAGAGGCGGCCGCTGAGGCGCACGCGCCGCGGCAGGAACTCGACGGCGTCGACCCAGAGCTCGACGCCGACCCTGAAACCCGGCTGAGCCGAGCCGATGGAGTCGCCGACGGCCTCCGAAGCGAGGACGCCCTCGAGGCGATAGACCGTAGCGCCGTCGACGCTGGCCTGGCCGGCGAGCTCGACCTCTTCGAGCGCTTCGACGAGGTCGGCGACGAGGCGGCCCGGGTCGGCGAAGTCGCTGGCGTCGAGACCGGGAAGGCTCTGCCAGCCGCGCGTAAACGGGTTCGTGATCCAGGTCTCGCCGCCGATGCTGATCACCTCGACGGTCGCCGCGAAGGATCCCGTGCTCGCCCTTAGCTCAGCCTGGAAGCGGTCCGGCAGGACCACGTCGCCCTCGGCGCTCTCGAGCGCGAGGTTCAGGGGGATCGCGGTCGTGCCGTTCTCGTGGCTGAGGCGGAAGTGAAACGACGTCAGCTCCGCGAGCGCGGCAACGGACCGCTCGAGGGCGGCCTCGGGCGCGATCGCCGGGACGGGCTCGTCGCTGCCGCCGCAGGCGGCGCCGAAGAGCGCAAGGGCGACGAAAGCGATGGCCATGCGTATCACGCCGTCAATTATGGCCCTCGGACGCGAACCAGGCATCGCTTAACGATGCAAGTGCGGTAACGAATCGCTCGAGGGCGGCCTCGGGCGCGATCGCCGGGACGGGCTCGTCGCTGCCGCCGCAGGCGGCGCCGAAGAGCGCAAGGGCGACGAAAGCGATGGCCATGCGTATCACGCCTTCGATCGTGCCCTCGGACGCGACCGAGGCACTGCCCAGGGTCCCACTCGCGCCGCTCCGTTACGTTGACTTTGGTATAGGCCGTTCTTATCCTGACCTCGATGGCCAAGGCCACGATCACACCTACGAAGCCGAAGCGGGACCGGCTCGACCACATGCTCGTTCAGCGCGGCCTGGTCGAGAGCCGTCAGCAGGCGCGCGCCCTCGTGCTCGCGGGCGAGGTGCGGGCGGACGGCAAGGCGGCGACCCGGCCGGCAGAGCTGCTGCGGCCGGAGACGGCGATCGAGGTGCTGCAGCGGCCGGCCTACGTGAGCCGCGGCGGTGACAAGCTCGCCCACGCCCTCAGGACCTTCGCCATCGACGTCACGGGCCAAACCTGCCTCGACGCCGGCGCCTCGACCGGCGGCTTCACGGACTGCCTCCTTCAGCACGGCGCCGAGCGCGTCTACGCCGTCGACGTCGGCTACGGCATCCTCGACTACCGCCTGCGCCGGGACGAGCGCGTCGTCGTGATCGAGCGGACCAACGCCCGCGACCTGGCGCCCCTTCCCGAGGCCTGCGACCTCGCGACCGTAGACGTCTCCTTCATCGGCCTCGAGAAGGTGCTGCCGGCGCTCTGCCGGTCGCTGCAGGCAGGCGCGGCGATCGTCGCCCTGGTCAAGCCCCAGTTCCAGGCGCGGCGCGACGAGGTCGGCAAGCGCGGCGTCGTCCGCGACCCTCAACTCCACGCCGCCGTCATCGGCCGTGTCGTCGCCTGGGCCGGCGAAAACGGGCTGCGGCTGCGCGGCCTCACCACCTCGCCGCTCCTCGGCCCGGCCGGCAACCGCGAGTTCCTCCTTCACCTCGTCTGGGAGGGGGAGCAGACGGCCCCAGAACCGCGAAGCAGCCGCCGGGATGGCTGAGGCCGCATCGCCGAAGCCGCCCGGCAGCGTCGGCCTGATCTTCAACCCAAACCTCAATGGCGCCGCCGAGCTCGCCGCCGCGCTCCAGAGGCAGATCGAGGCCCGCGGCATCGAGGCGATGCTGACGGACCGCGACGCGGCGGCGCCCGAGGCTCTCGCCAGCGACCTCGTCATCTGCCTCGGCGGCGACGGCACCGTCCTCCACTGCGCCCATCTCGTCATCGGCACAGGCGCGCTGATCCTCGGCGTCAACCTCGGACGCCTCGGCTTCCTCACGGAGCTCGACGGCGCTCAGGTGAGCGAGCGCCTCGACGACGTGCTCGCCGGCGCCGGCCGGATCGAGGAGCGGACGATGCTGCACGCCTCCGTCCCCGGTAAGGACGGCTTCCACGGCCTCAACGAGGCCGTCGTCGGCCGCGCGACGCTGAGCACGGCGATCCAGCTCGCCGTCGACGTCGACGGCACGCGGGTGGCGGATTATCGCTGCGACGGCGTCATCGTCGCCTCTGCCACGGGCAGCACGGCCTACGCCCTCTCGGTCGGCGGGCCGATCCTCCACCCGGAGTCGCGCGACCTCGTGATCGTGCCGGTCGCGCCCCACCTCGGCGCCCAGCACGCCGTCGTCCTGCCGGAAAGCGAGAGCGTCCACATCACGCTGGAGCAGCGCCAGGAGGCCGTCCTCAGCGTCGACGGAGTCTCGGACCTGGCCCTGCACGAGGGCGACTCCGTCTCCGTGAGCACGAGCGAGCACCGCGCCCGCTTCCTCCGCCTCAAGCCCCGCACCGACTTCTACGTCCGCATCGCGACCCAGCTCGGCTGGCACCGGCCCGGCGGCAACGCCACGCCCCTGCCACCCGCCCTCGGCTCGCCGACCGGCGCCGGCGGGAAGGGCTAACCGTGTCCGAAGGCCTCAAAGTCGCAAAGGCGGCGATCGACGACGCCCAGGCGATCCACGACCTCGTCAACCTCTACGCCCAGCGCGGCGACATGCTGCCGCGGACGATGGGCGAGGTCTACGAGAACCTGCGCGACTTCTTCGTCGCCCACGACGCCGCCGCCCCCGCCGGCGAGGCCGCCTTCCGCGGCTGCGTCGCGCTCCACATCGTCTGGTCCGACCTCGCCGAGGTGAAGTCTCTCGCCGTGCCCGAGGAGACCCAGACCCGCGGCCTCGGCTCGCTGCTCGTCGAGGCGACGATCGAGGAGGGGCGGCGCCTCGGCCTCGAGCGCCTCTTCGCCCTTACATACAGGCCCGCCTTCTTCGAGCGCCTCGGCTTCGTTCAGGCGGACGTGATGACCCTGCCGCGCAAGGTCTGGAACGAGTGCTACCGCTGCCCGAAGTTCCCGAGCTGCAACGAGATCGCCCTCACCTTCGACCTCGCGGCAGGCTGAGGCAGCAGGCTGAGCCTGCACCACCGGCTGCCGCTCTCCGAAGTTCCCTGATCACTGCGAGCGTGGCGTGGGTTTAGACCTCACCGAGCCAGCCCCAGCCTGATCAGCCGGTACAGGTCGCAGCCCGGCCGGGGCCGGGCACGTGTCCCCCATAACCCTCAATATTTCCCGACCTGTACACACCGGCCCCCGCTCCCTGAAGTCCCTTAACCACTGCGAGTGTCGCCGTCAGATTGGCGCTCCCAGCCTGATCGGCCGGTGCAGGGCGCTGCCCTGCCGGGGGTATGGGGGTGTCCCCCATACCCCTCTATTTGCTCCTGGCGGAGCAGACCGCCAGGGATGCGAAGCGCATGTTAGGCTACGGCGCATGGCATCCTCCCACCCCCACCGCCCCTTCCCGATCCTCATCGGCAGCCAGCCGATCTACGAAGGCCGCGTCATCAGCCTGCGCGTCGACGACATCGAGGTGAAGTCCGGCCTCAACGTCCGCCGCGAGGTCGTCGACCACCCCGGCGCCGTCGTCATCCTCCCCATCGACGCCGACGGGCGCATCCTCTGGGTACGGCAGTACCGCTACGCCGCCGCCCGGGCGCTGCTGGAGCTGCCGGCCGGCACGCTCGAGAAGGGCGAGATGCCGGAAGCGACGGCGCGGCGCGAGCTCGTGGAGGAGACGGGCTTCGCCGCCGCGGCCTGGCAAAGCCTCGGCGGCTTCTTCAGCGCTCCCGGCTTCTGCACCGAGTACCTGCACGCCTTCGCCGCCAGCGACCTCACGCCCGAGCACGCCGACGGCGACGAGGACGAGGACATAGAGGTCGTGCCGCTGACCCTGGACGAATCGCTCGCCCGCCTCGACGCCGGCGAAATCGAGGACGCAAAGTCGCTCGCCGCCCTCATGCTCTATATGCGAGGACGGATGTAGTGGCACTACTGATTCATGCCTGATTATCCAGACTGGATTTACTTCCCAACTACAAATAAGCCCTCCGAATGGGTAAAGGTCTTCGTGGGTGCAGTGCGAAGTGGGCAGGATCAGATCGACTAATCCAAGGTTGATGGTCTAACGAGTGATCGTGTTCTCGGACACCTCCGACCCCTCTTGGAGCCTCTTGGATATGACGTTGAATCCGCAAAGACTCGTGCAGGGAAGATACGCAGGCCGGTCCTCTTTGGTGATCAAGGGATTGAGCGCGAAAGCTTTGAAATCGACGCGATCCACGATGCGCTCGGTATCGTAGTCGAGATCGAAGCGGGACGTGCTGCACAGAGTAATGCCGTGTATCGCGACCTGATAAGGACATCTCTCATCGTGGACGCTCGATTCCTTGTACTAGGCGTGATGCGCGCTTATCGACACAAACTACGAGGCACTTCAAGAAGTGTTCCCAGTTATCGGGACGCGAAAGCGCTCCTCGATGCCATTTTTGTGAGTGGTCGCTTAGCTCTGCCTTTCGAAGGTGTCCTACTCTTCGGTTATTAGACAGCCACGCTCTCGTCTCGCAACGTCTCCCTTAGCGCGCTGCTACGCAGTGGCCGGTTGCCCCTACCGGAGGGTGGCGCTACGATTCCGCCTAGACACAACGGAGGTGTGCGGCCGTGGCCGTCTATCAGCACGATGTCCTCATCATTGGCGCCGGCCTCGCCGGCATGCGCGCCGGCCTCGCCGCCCAGGCCGAGGGCGCCGACGTGGCACTGATCTCCAAAGTCCACCCCGTACGTAGCCACTCCAACGCCGCCCAGGGCGGGATCAACGCCGCCATCGACGAGGAGGACTCCTGGGAGGACCACGCCTACGACACGGTCAAGGGCAGCGACTTCCTCGGCGACCAGGACGCGATCGAGGTGCTCTGCTCCGAAGCCGGCGCCTCCGTCATCGAGCTCGAGCGCATGGGCGTCATCTTCCACCGCGACGAGACCGGCCACCTCGGCTCGCGCGCCTTCGGCGGCCAGCAGCGCCAGCGCACCTACTTCGTCGGCGACATCACCGGCCAGGCCATGCTCCACGTCATGTACGAGCAGCTGATCAAGCACGGCCTCCGGATCTACGAGGAGTGGTTCGTCACCGACCTCATCGTCGATGGCGGCGTCTGCAAAGGCGCCGTCGCGATCGACATCCGCACCGGCGAGGTCAGCGTCATCGGCGCCAAGTCGACGATCATCGCCACCGGCGGCCTCGGCCGCGTCTACGAGCCGAGCACCAACGCCCTCATCTGCACCGGCGACGGCATCAGCCTCGCCTACCGGGCCGGGGCGCCGATCATCGACATGGAGATGGTCCAGTTCCACCCCACGACGCTGAAGGGCTCCGGCGTGCTGATCACGGAAGGAGCGCGCGGCGAGGGCGCCTACCTGCTCAACGGCGCCGGCGAGCGCTTCATGGAGAAGTACGCGCCGAACATGATGGAGCTGGCGAGCCGCGACGTCGTCTCGCGCGCGGAGCAGACCGAGATCGACGAGGGGCGCGGCACCGACGGCTGCTGCTTCCTCGACATGCGCCACCTCGGCGAGGACCTGATCCGCGAGCGACTCTGGCAGATCCGCGAGATCGGCATCGACTTCACCGGCATCGACATCGTCAAGGAGCCGATCCCGATCCTCCCTGGCATGCACTACATCATGGGCGGCATCAAGACCGACGTCGACGGCGCCACGTCCGTGCTCGGCCTCTACGCCGCCGGCGAGACGGCCTGCGTCAGCGTCCACGGCGCCAACCGCCTCGGCGCCAACTCCCTCCTCGACACCATCGTTTTCGGCCGCCGCTCCGGCCGCGACGCCGCCCTGAGGGCGAAGGAGAGCCACATAACGCTGCCGGGCGAAGCGCCGGGACGCGACACGGAGCGGCGCCTGCGCGGCCTCCTCGACCGGCCCCTGAGCGACGACCGCACCGCGAAGATCCGCCTCGACCTCGGCAAGATCATGAACGAGAAAGTGCAGGTCTTCCGCAAGGAGGACGAGCTCCAGGCAGCGCTGGTGGAGGTCCGAGCGCTGAAGACGCGCTACGAGACGGCCCCGATCGAGGCGAAGGGCAAGGTCTTCAACACCGACCTCCTCTTCCACATCGAGCTCGGCTACATGCTCGACTGCGCCGAGATGGTCTGCGTCAGCGCCATCGAGCGCAAAGAGAGCCGCGGCGCCCACACCCGCCTCGACTACGAAAAGCGCGACGACGAGAACTGGCTGAAGCACATCGCCTGCACGCCGTCGGCAGACGGCCCCGAGCTCTCGCACATACCGGTGACGATTACGCGCTGGCAACCCCAGGAGCGCACCTACTAATGGCCAGCTTTCGCTGGACCTACCTGGCTGCCGCGTCTGACCTCGAACGCGCATGTCAGGGCCGCGGCCTAGCCGGAGGCGTTGGAGTATCCACCGCAGTTCATTCGAAGCATGACGCCGCCCCGCCGGCAGCTACCGCCGCGCCTATCTCACCGCCGGCAGCTACCGCTGCACCTGCTTGGCTACCGCGTCTCATCTCGAAAGCGGGGTGCAGGGGTGCAGCCCCTGCCGGGAGTGTGGGGGACACCCCCACACTCCCCTCGACACAAGGCGCAGCAGACCGCCAGAGATGCAAAGCCGGGACCGTACGAGCTTTCGCTACACCCACCTCCCTACCGCGTCTTATCCCAGGAGCCGGGTGCAGGGGCGCAGCCCCGCCGGGGGAGTGGGGGTGTCCCCCACGACCTATTAGAAGCAGGGCGAAGCAGACCGCCAGGGATGCGCAGCCGGCACCGCACGAAAGGAGCTACTGATGGACGTCAGGCTCAAGGTCAAACGCTTCGATCCGGAAGCGCCGGACACGTCCGACCGCTATCAACAGTACGAGCTCGACATGCCAGAGAGCGCGACAGTCCTCGACTCTCTCATCGAGGCGCGCGAATACCAGGACGGGACGCTCGCCATGCGCTGCTCCTGCCGCAGCGCGATCTGCGGCTCCTGCGCCATGCGCGTCAACGGCCGCGCCCGCCTCGCTTGCAAGACTCAGGTCCGCAACCTCGTCGATGAAGGCGAGGAGGTCGTCGTCGAGCCGGCCGGCAACCTGCCCGTGATCAAGGACCTCGTCGTGGACATGGCACCCTTCTGGGACAAGGTCCGGGCCGTGAAGCCCTGGCTGCAGCCGTCCGAGCCGCCGCCGGAGCGCGAGTACATCGTCCCGGACGAGGCGATGTCCAGCCTCAACGAGGTCATGAACTGCATCATGTGCGGTGCCTGCGTCTCGGACTGCACCGTCCTCGAGGTCGACAAGACCTTCCTCGGGCCGGCGGCGCTCGCCAAAGCCTGGCGCTTCGCCGGCGACCCGCGCGACGACGCTCAGCTGCCGCGCCTGCGTGAGCTCAGCGAGCCGAGCGGCGTCTGGGACTGCAACCGCTGCAACATGTGTGTCGAGGTCTGTCCCAAGGACGTCAAGCCGATGGACCAGATCCTCAAGCTACGCGCGGAAGCGACCCACGCCGGCATCACCAACAACCACGGCAGCCGCCACACGCTCGCTTTCGTCAAGCTCGTCGGCGGCGAGACCGACCTCATCGACGCGGCCATGGGCACGAAGACCAGCGGCCGCCTGGACGAGTTCCGGCTGCCGGTGTACACGCACGGCCGCTTCAACCTCATCGGCCAGATGAAGGACCTGCCCATCGGCCTGCGGATGCTGCGCGCCGGCAAGATGCCCAGCCCCTTCCACAAGCCGATCGGCGGGATCAAGCACGTCAAGCGAATATTCAAGCGCTTCGCCGAGAAGCAGGGCGCAGGGAGTTAGCAGAATGAAGTACGCTTTTTGGCCCGGCTGCGTCTCGAAAGGCGCCTGTCCCGAGCTCTACACATCGATGGTCCGTACCGCGGCGGAGCTCGGCATCGAGCTCGTCGAGCTCTACGACGGCAACTGCACCGGCGCCGGCGTGATCAGCGAGCACAGCATGGAGACGGCGGACGCGCTCAACGCCCGCAACTTCGCCATGGCCCAGCGTCTCGACCTGCCCCTGATCAACATCTGCAGCACCTGCCAGGGCGTCCAGAGCATGGCCCAGAGCCGCCTGAAGAAGAACCCGAAGCTCGCGGCCGAAGTCAACGAAGCCCTTGCCGAAGAGGGTCTCTTCTACGACGCCGAGGCCGGCCTCGAGGTCAAGAACTTCCTCTGGGTCCTGGTCGAAGACTTCGGCCTCGACAGGCTGAAGGAGATACTAAAGAAGCCCCTCACCGGCCTCAAGGCGGGCCCGTTCTACGGCTGCTACATCATCCGGCCGGAGCCGATCCTCGGCTTCGACGAGCACCCGGACCGCGACAAGTACCTCGAGTACGTAATCGAGGCGGTCGGCGCGACGCTCATCACCTACGAAGGCCAGGACAAGTGCTGCGGCTTCCCGATCCTCACGATCAACAAGGAGAACTCGCTGAGCATGGCCGCTAACCACCTCAGCGAGGCCCAGAAGGGTGGCGCCGACTGCCTCGTAACGCCTTGCCCCCTCTGCCACCTCAACCTCGACGCGCAGCAGCCGGACGCTGCGAAGTACGCCAAAGTCGACGGCCTCGAGGTGCCGATCCTCCACCTACCCCAGCTCATCGGCCTGGCTCTGGGCATCGACGCGAAGGAGCTACGCGTAGACCGCCACGTCGTCTCGTCGCAGAAGGTGTTGGCTAACCTCTAGGGCGCCCCGGTTGCCAGGTCAGGTTGGCTGAGGCTTTCACTCACGATCGGCCTGTAAAGGGCGACAGGCCCGTAACGGCTCGTCGTCACCAAAGCAGAGAAGCCCCAGACGCAACGACCACGTCACCGAGGCGAAGCTCCTCCTCGAGACGCCTTCAAGCCTCGCAGCTAAAATCTGAGAGCGCGCCGCCTGCTAAGGCCGTCTTCAAGCCTCGCAGCCAAAATCCGAGAGTGCGCCGCCTGCTAAGGCCGCCTGCGACTCGAAGCCAAGATCTGAGAGTGTGCTGCCTGCTAAGGCCTAGGGCCGGCTGCGCTGCGGCATCCTGAAGAAGCCGGACGACCGCGGCTTCTTCGCGCCGTTGCCGTTGCCTTTGTCACTGCTTCTGCCCGTATCACTACGGCTCTTGCCCTCGCGTGACGCTTCGCAGTCGGCGCGGGCGTGCTCGACGAGCGCATCGTAGCCGCCGCCGTGCTCCGGGTAGAAGGCGAGCCCGTAGTGACACCAGTAGTCGCCAAGGGCGCGGACGAGCTTGTGGGCGAAGTCGGTCGCCTCCTCCTGGTCGCTGTGAGGCAGGCAGAGCACGTACTCCGTCAGGCCGACGTGGAGAGGCAGGGAGATCGTGCTCGCGTCGTCGGAGGCGAGCCGGGCGATCTCGGCGCTCACCCTCTCGATCACCTCTGCGGTGTACTCGCCGCCGGGCGGCATGGCGTCGATGGCGATGACGCTCATCGGGCTGCCCTCGCACCGGCAGCGGGCGATCTCCTCCTGGACGCGGAGGCCGAAATAGAGCTGGGGGAAGAGCGGCGTCGGCGTCTCGAGCGCTGCATCGCCTGACAGGCCTTCGTTCGTGACCTCCTCCGGGTCCTGACGCGCTGTCGCAGCGGCAACCACGGGCGCCGGCGAAGGGTCGCGGTGCGCTTCGCTTCGCGGCGCCTGCGTCAGGTGCCTGTGCGATGGCAGCTCGACCTGGTCTTTGACACCGCCCGCCGTCTGGACGACGCGAGCGGCGAAGAAGGCGACCGCGGCGCCGTAGCAGCCGATCAGGATGAGCGTGATCGGCGCGACGCCAATCGTCGGCAGGAAGAAGCCGGCAAGCCAGTCCCAGAGGACGATGACGATCGGCCCGCCGACGCCAAGCTTGAGGAGGAGCTGGCTCCGATCGGGCTCGCGGCCCATCTGCGCCAGGAAACCGTCGTCGTTTTTATTAGTAGCCATCGATCTAAAGATCGGCTGCCGGACGAGCGATCATTAGCCCCGGCGCAGCTTAATTCGCGGCGAAGGGCTCGTCGTTGTCGCCGTCGAAGCCGCGACCTTAACATGAGAGTGCCCTTTGGCAATCTGGAGGAGTCGTGACGTCCAACCTCGAAGGCCTCGCCGGACGGCCGCAGCCCGATACGGAGGGTGCGCCGCGTCGCGCCCTCGTCGTAGCCGCCCACCCGGACGACGCCGATTTCGGCGCTGCCGGGACGGCCCATCTCTGGACCCAGGCCGGCTGGCAGTTCTACTACCTCGTCTGCACCAACGGCTCCAAGGGCAGCGACGACGAAAGCCTGACGCAGCCGGAGCTGATCAGCCTGCGCCGGGAGGAGCAGCGCCTCGCCGCGGCCCACCTCGGCGTCAAGGACGTCTTCTTCCTCGACAACGAGGACGGCGAGCTCCAGCCCAGCCGCCAGCTCCTCGGCGAGGTCGTGCGCTGCATCCGCGAGGTCCAGCCCTACGCCGTCTTCACGCACGACCCGGAGGCGCTGATCGTCCGCGACTCCTTCGTCAACCACAGCGACCATCGCGCTACCGGCGTCGCGGCCGTCGACGCCGTCTACCCGGCGGCCCGCGACCGTCTCAACTTCCCGGAGCAGATCGCCGCCGGCCTGCCGACGCACAAAGTCCGCGAGATCTACATCTGGGGCTCGGAGCGGGCGAACTTCGACGTTGACATCACCGATGTGATCGAGCGCAAGGTCGAAGCCCTCCTCCTCCACAAAACCCAGTTCAACGGCGAGGGCTTCATCCGCATGGCCCTCGAGCGCTGGCAAACGTCGGAGGGACGCTCCGTCGAGTCCTTCCGGCGCGTCCAGCTCTCCTTCTGAGGCCGGCGTGGCCGACTACTGCACGGACTGCGGCTCCCGGCTCGAGCGGCGCCCTGCCTTCGGCCAGCTCCGGGGTGTCTGTCCGGCCTGCGGCCACGTCCACTTCGACGACCCGAAGGTCGCCGTCGGCGTCGTCGTCGAGCAGGACGGCCGCATCGTCCTGGGCAAGCGGGCGCACGAGCCCAACCTCGGCCTCTGGTCCTTCCCCTCCGGCTTCGTCGACGCCGGCGAGGTGATCGAGGCAGCGGCGGCGCGCGAGGTCGCAGAGGAGACCGGCCTCGAAGTGCGCCTCGATCGGCTGCTCGGCGTCTACTCCAGCGCCGGCGAGCGGACCGTCTTCATCGCCTTCGCCGGCACCGCCACCGGCGGCAGCCTCGTCGCCGGCGACGAGTGCCTCGAGGTCGCCGCCTTCCCGCCAGGCGAGCTGCCGGCGCTCGCCTTTCCCCACGACGACGCGATCCTCCGCGCCTGGGCCGACGCGGCGGAGCCCGACTCCGGCGAGCCGAAGAGCAGGACGCTCGACCGCAGCGAGCCCTCCGCTTGAGGCGCCGGCCGCGCGGGCGCCCCACCGGGCCGGCGCTCGTCCTGGCGGCGCTGCTGCCTCTGCTGGCGCTCGCCTGCTCGGCCACGGACGCGCCGCGGCCGACGCCGACCGGCACGCCCGCTGCGACGGCCGAGCCGACGGCGACAGAGGCGAGGGCCACGGGGACGGCCGCGCCGACGGCGGCGCCAGTGGCCGCGGGCCAGCCCTTCTCGCCGGAGCAAGCGCAGCGCGGCCGCGAGATCCTCGACCGGGTGGCGCAGATCCGCGACACGCCGCAGCGGGGCGCGGTCGCGATGAACCTGATCGGCCGTCGCGAGGCGATCGAGCTCTACCGCGCCGGCTTCGACGAGGCCGACCTCGAAGCGGTGGCGCTGCAAGAGGAGGTCTACGGCCTCCTCGGCCTGATCCCGGACGACACCGACCTGCTCGATACGTTCCTCGTCCTCCTCGGCCTCTCGATCGCCGCCTTCTACGACCCGGACGTGAAGGCGTTCTACCTGCTCGACGACCTCGGCGGCATCGACTCCGCCGCCAGCGAGACGACGATCGTCCACGAGCTCGTCCACGCCCTTCAGGACCAGCATCACGACCTCAACGCGCTCGGTGAGGCGCTAGAGGCGGACTGGGACGCGACCCGCGCCTTCGCCAGCCTGCTGGAAGGGGACGCGGTGCAGACGGAGACGGCCTACTTCGGCCGGGCGCTGCGCTCGCGACCGACCTGCTTCGCCGTGCCGCCGCCGCGACGCTTCCTCGGCCTGCCCAGCGTCGTCATCCGCGAGCTCGACACCTGGTACAACGACGGCCTCTGCTTCGTCGAGGCGGTGCTGCCGAGCGTCGGCGGCCGGACCGACGGCCTCTACGCCGACCTGCCGGCGACAACGGAGCAGATCCTCCACCCCGACAAGTACCTCGCCGGCGAGGCCGCTTTGCCGGTAACGCTGGCGCCGCTCGCGGAGAGCCTCGGCGCCGGCTGGCGGGAGCGGGGCCGGAGCACGCTGGGCGAGTTCGGCCTCCAGAACCTCCTCCTCCTCGGGCTCGACGACCGCGACAGCGTGGCGCGAGCGGCGGCCGGCTGGGGCGGCGACGGCTGGGTCCTTTACGAGCGAGAGGACGACCGGCTGATCCAGGTCGTCACCGCCTGGGACAGCGCCGTCGAGGCGGCGGAGTTCTGGCAGGCCCTGGCGGCCTCGCTGACCGATCGCGATGAGAGCGACGTCCGCATCGACGCGGCGGCGCTTAATCTGAGCGGCAGCGTCGCCGGCAAGGCCTGGCGCGCCGCGCTTAGCGACGCCAATGAGGTCATCTTCGTCGTGAGCAGCGAGGCGGCGAGCGCGGACCGGGTCGCTGCCGGCCTCGGCCTGCCCTAGCGTCTACAGACTGAGGACTGTCTCGATCGCGTCGCGCAAAGGGCCGATCTTGAAGGGCTTCGAGAGCACCGGGTTAGAGACGCGCTGGAGGAAGGCGCGCGTATCGGGGCTGACCGTATCGCCGGTGATGAAGATCATCCGACGCGCCTGGGCCGGGTCGCGCTGGCGCACCTCACGATAGAAGGTCGCACCGTCCATGCCCGGCATCTTCATGTCGGTGATGATGACGTCGAAGGGCTCGCACGCCGCCTGCTCTGCCGCCTCGATGCCGCTGGCGGCGAGGGAGACGACGTGGCGGTTGAGGCCGAGGATCTCATGGAGGAGGGCGCGGATGCTCTCCTCGTCGTCGACGACGAGGATGCGCTTGCCACCGATCGACGCCGGCTGCGCGCCCGCCGGCGGCTCCGCGTCCGCCGGCTCCTCCTCTTCGCGAACGCCAAACGGCAGCTCAACATTGAAGACGGCACCGCCGGCGGGGCGGTTCTCCAGCCAGATGCGGCCGCCGTGCTCGTCGATGATGCTGTAGCAGATCGTCAGGCCAAGGCCGGTGCCCTCGCCGGCCTCCTTTGTCGTGAAGAAGGGGTCGAAGACGCGGCGCTGGATCTCGGGCGAGACGCCGGGGCCCTCATCGGCGATCGAGATGCGGACGCCCTCCGCGGTGCCCTCGGTGACGACCGTGAGGCGGCCGCCGCCGTGGGCTTCGATCATCGCCTGCTCGCCGTTCTTGATCAGGTTGAAGAAGACCTGCTGGATCTCGTCCGGGTCTACCCAGACCTGCTGCATGCACGTATCCAGGGTCATGTCCAGGCTGATGTTGCGGATCGTAAAGTCGTAGCTGCGCAGCTCCAGCACCCGCTGGAGGAGGGCGTTGATGTCCGCCATCTCCTTGGTCGGCCGGCGGCGACGGGCGAAGGTAAGGAGGTTCTGGACGATCTTCGCCGCCCGCTCCGCTTCGCCGTAGATCGTCTGGACCTGGGCAGCACCGTCTCGTCGAGGTCGCGGCCGAGGAGGAGCTGGGCAAAGCCGATGACGCCGGTCAGCGGGTTATTGAGCTCGTGGGCAACGCCGGAGACGAGCTGACCGACGCTCGCCATCTTCTCGGACTGGAGGAGACGCTCCTGGAGGAGGCTCTCCTCCGTGTGGTCGCGCATGACGGCTACCGCCTCGGCGCCGGTCACGAGGATGGAGACGGCGACGTGGCGCAGCTCCGGCGCCTGGAGGATGACCTCGCCGAACTCCGGCCCGTCCGCACGCCGCGCCGCCGCGAGGATCGTCTGCAGGGAAGCCGGCAGGGCCTCGCCCGAGGCGCCCGCGAGGCTCGCGAGCATGGCGGCGCCGAGCTCGTTCAAGGGCCAGGCGCGGCCGCCGGCGTCCATGCGGAGGAGACCGACGCTGATCGGCTCGAGGACGCGGGCGAGATCGGCCGCCTCGTGCGGCGGCGGCGCCGGCCCCGCGTCGGGCTGAGAAACGTCTGGGCTGAGTGGGTCTCCGGCGAGCGTCAATATTGCCTCCCCGACGTCTTCGGGTGGGAATCGCGCTCCCGCCTGGCGCGGCTCAACCTTAGCATAGCCGTCTCGCGAAGGCTACGTGCGTAGCCCGGCGGAGGCTACGTGCGCAGCCAGATCGGCCGGCGGACCCAGCAGTGGCGGCAGAGGTTGGCGACGCGGTGAATCCGGACCCGGTTGACCAGCACCGTCTCCTCCCGGCCCTCCACGTGGCGGTAGCAGTAAGAGCTCTTGCAGCGGACGCAGTGGCCGCGGGGCGAGGCGTCGCTGCCCTCTATGCCGCAGCGACCGTCGGCGTTACGCGCCTCTGCTGCATGGCGGTAGGCGAGGTGCGCTTCGAGGTCGACGCGCTTGGCGACGCAGAACCTACGGTTGCAGACCTCCTGGCCGTCCGCGAGGACGACGCCGTGGCTGCTGCAGAAGCTGCGGCCGCAGTACTGACAGGAGGCGGCGGCCTCGGACTTGCAGACAAAGACGCGGCGGCGGAGCTGACAGATCTGCGAGACGAGAACGGCCATATCGCGTCTCAGGATATCAATCCCTAACGTTTACGTCAAGAGCGCCCTTCAGGTTTTCGCGATCGCTGCCGACATTAGGAGTCGACCGGACGTCTTTCAGGACGCTAGCCCCCCGCAGTAGAGGAATCCCCCATAGGAGGCCCCGGCCGCCACCCAGATACTGGGCGAGGCCTGAAGCTTCTCGGGTCCTGATTCGATTTCGGAGGAGACGAGACTTAATGACGGTCGATCAACCAGAAACCGAGGCCGACCAGGCAGCAGCTCTCCGCGAGGAGGAGCTGACGCGTATGGTCCAGGACTACATGCCCCTGGTCCGGCACGCGGTCAACCGCGTCGTCGCCGGTGCCAGCCATTCGACGATCCTTCAGTACGAGGACATGGTGAGCTGCGGCGTCCAGGGCCTGATCGAGGCCCACCGCTCTTACGACCCCAATCGGGGCGCCAAGTTCTCGACCTACGCCCTGCCCCGGATCCGCGGCTCGATCCTCGATGCCCTCCGGGCGGCCCATCCCCTGCCGCGCTCGCTTCAGAAGGTCTCTTCCGACATCGAGAAGGCCTCGGCGTCGCTGTACGCCGACCTCGGCCGCTCGCCGACCCGCATCGAGCTGGCGGAGCGCATGGGGCTGGCGCTGGGCGACCTTCTAACCGCGACCAAGACGAGCAATATCCGCGTCCTCTCGCTCGAGGGTATCGCCGACCTGACGATCAACGGCTCGACCGAGAAGCTCGCCGAGATGGCGGATGACGACCCCGGCGTCGACCCGCACAGCGTTGCTCAGCAGGAGATCCTCCGCCACCAGCTGCTCGACGCGGTCGAGGAGCTGCCCGAGCGCGAGCGCCAGATTATCCGTCTCTATTACATAGAATCGCGCTCCCTGAAGAGCATCGGCCAGGCGATGCAGATCTCGGAATCGCGCGCCTCTCAGCTCCGGCATCGCGCCATCCGCCGCCTGCGCAGCGCCCTCACCGGGGAGTTCCTGGAGGCCGCGTAATGCCCGACGTTTCGATCATCGGCAGCGGACCGGCGGCCAGGGCCTGCGACGAGCTCCTCGGCCGGACCGGCTTCGAAGTCAGTCGCGCCTTCGAGGTCGACGCGAGCGAGCGCAACCCGGCAATCATCGGCGAGACGGCGGGCGCCTTCGCGATCGCGCGTCAACTGATCGGCGCCGGCCGCCACGTCCTCATCGCCAGCCCGCTCTCCCTGTCGGCGAGCCAGCTGCTCGCCCTCCTCGCGGCCCGCAGCCCGAAGCAGGCGCTCTTCCTCTGGTCGGAGCGGCGCTTCCACCCCGGCTACCGCTTCATCGGCGGCCTCGCCAGGCGGACCCCGTGACCTGGCAGCCCCGCTTCATCCGTCAGACATCCATGCTCACCGAGGCGGCCTCCGCCATCGCGATCCGCTGGCGCACCCTCGAGTCGATCGCGCTGAGCCTCAAGCTCACGCAGGCGGCGCCCGAGAGCGTGATCGCCGCCTCGGCCGAGAGCGAGCAGCGCAACGCGCCGGACTTCCTCTCCCTTAACCTCCAGACCGACAAGGGGCCGGCCTTTATTCAGGTCGGCATGGGCGAGTCCAGCGCCCGTCAGGAGACGACGCTCGCCGTCGCCTACCGCAAGGCTTATATCGACGAGCTCAACGAGAGCGTCCCGATCCGGATCACGGACGGCAGCGAGACCACCGCCGGCGGGTCCTCGCGCTGGGTTTCCTGCCCCTCGCCGTCGCCGGAGGAGCTCACGCGTCAGCAGTGCCTCGCGTTCCTGGAAGCCACCGAGCGCGCCACGCTCGCCGAAGCCGAGGCCGCGCTCTGGGCCCGGTCGCTGGCCGTTCTCCACGCCGCAGACGCCTCGCTGAGCGAAGACGGTGTCGCGGTCGACGTGCTGGACCAGGACCAGCCCGGCTTCCGCGTGATCCTCGGCCAGCAGCCGCCGCAGCGATCGGCCGGCCGCATGCTCCCCGCCTGAGACGCCCCTGCCTTAGACGCCCCGCCTAAGCAAAGAGGCCGGCGCACGCGCCGGCCTCTTTGCTTACTTCCCGTAAGAAGCGCTTCTCCAGGGAAGCACTTCTTAGCTGCCGTCGTTCTCCGGCTTCAGAGCCAGGTTACCCTGGGTAGCGGCGAGCGTGTGCTTGGCCGGCCGACGTATCGGGCTCGGAGCGTTGGCATCGGTGTCCTCGACCAGCTCTTCCCTCAGGACGCTGATCTCGGCCGGCGCCGCGATCCCCAGCTTCACGCGGTCACGCTCGACACCAAGGACCACTACCGTGATGTTGCCTTGAATGATGATCGACTGATCGATTTTGCGCGAGAGAATTAGCATGCGGCACCCTTATCGCTGCCTGGGAGAGCTTCATGCCTGCGCCAGTGGCCTCCGGCTTCAACTCTAGTATCGGCAGGCGGAAGGGGATGATTAGTGCGGCGGCGGATCAGGAGAGCAGGGGCAGGACGGCGGCGCGGAGCGCGGCCGGCGTAAACGGCTTGCGGAGCACGCCATCGACGCCATCGCTGTCGGCCGGCTCGACGCCGGTCATGTAGAGGATCGGCACAGCCGCCGTCGCCGCCCGGGAGCGGAGCCAGCGGGCTACTTCAGAGCCACTCATGCCCGGCAGGCGCAGGTCGAGGAGCACCAGGTCGACGGGCGCGCCCTCGACGGCGTCGATGGCGCCGATGCCGTCGCCGACGGCCGTCACCCGAAACGCGTCGCCGAGGCTCGCCTCGACCAGGGCGCGGACGACGGGCTCGTCATCGACGACGAGGACGCTCTTCATCCCTGGCCCTCAGCGGCGACGATCGCCTCCGCGGCTCCGCCGGCGCCGCTGCCGATGCAGTCCTTCACGGTCGCGCCGATCGCCCGCTCGATCAGGTCGACGCCGAGCGGGTTGAGGTCGTCATCGAGCTCGCGGCGCAGCTTGACGAGACGCGCGAGCCGGCTCAGGTACAGGGGCCCGAGAGCGCCGCTTGAGGGCGAAGGCGGAAATGACATATCGGGCAGCTTCATGCAGGAGTCCCTCTGGCTCGGTCCCTGGCTAAACGCTCTCGCCGATCGGCACGGCGTCGAGCCCAACCAGCCCCTTCTTCAGGGCGTAGCGGATGAGGTCGGTCCGGTTGCGGGCGTGGAGCTTGGTCATGATGTGGGCGCGGTGCGCCTCCACGGTCTTGACGCTGATGAAGAGGTCCTGGCCGATCCGCTGGTTGGAGGAGCCCTCGGCGATGAGCTGAAGGACCTCGCGCTCGCGAGCGGTCAGGAGGTCGTAGCCGGTGCGGCCCTCGTTGCTCTTCAGCTGCCAGAGGTAGTCGGTGAGGTTGCCGTCGCCGATGCTGGAGCTGAAGTACGGGTTGCCGCAGTGGACGGCCTGGATGCCGAGCAGGAGCTCGTCGAGCTCCGACTTCTTAAGCATGTAGCCGGAGGCGCCGGCCTTGATCGCGCCCGCCACGTGCTCATCCTCGAGGTAGCCGGTGAGCATGAGCACCTTGGTGCGGGGCTGACGGCGGCGGATCTGGCGCGTCGCCTCGATGCCGTTTAGGCCGGGCATGACGGTGTCCATGAGGACGACGTCCGGCTGCAGCTTGTCGGCGAGGTCGGCCGCCTCGCGGCCGTTAGCGGCCTCGCCCACGACGTCGATGCCGCTCTGGGCCTCGAGGAGGTAGCGCAGCGACTGCCGCAGGACGGCGTGGTCGTCGACTATGAGGATGCGTATCGCTGGCGTGGCTGGGTTACGGCCCGGGCTATCGGGACGGCCCTGGTCGGTCTTGGCGGGGGTGCTCAATCGCTTCTCCTTAACGTAGCTTGCGCTTACTCGACAGGTTATTGAGCCTGGCGCACTGCCTTATATCACGATTCTGTTTCGATCAGCAAGGAAGGTGGCGGCGGCCGCGCCCCGCCGGCGGCCGTCGCCCTGAGGTCATCATCGAAGGTCGAACGCTCCTTTTCGTCCTCCCACCGCGGCTCATCGACCGCCGAAGGGAAGTGGCGTTCGGCGCCGCACTTGCGGCAGGTGCCGTTGACGCCGCCCGCCATCGGTGCGCTGAGCGGCCAGTGGTGGCAGCAATCGGTCGGGGCGTTCGGCTCAACTTTCATGACTCACGGAGTCTAGCGAGGGCGCCGCCCGCGCCTAAATAGGGGAACACCCTTACTTCTCGATTTGACCCGACCTTCAGCCAACCCCGTTGCCCTTTACGCTAACGTCATGGTATGCTTCCCATCTAATACATGGTCGAATCCTCGGAGCGGGGGACCCAAGCAGCATCGGGGTGAATCCTGCGCCAGCAGGAAGAGCATTCTGTCAGCTCTAACCCGTCAGCTAACCTCGCAGACCACTGACAGCATGGCCGGCCCTAAGAGGTCGAGCCTCTGGAGGTAGTCATGGGTATCCTGTCCAAGCTCTTTGAGAAGCAGCCGCAGACCGACAAAGAGGGGCTCGGAAGAGCCGCTAGTGGCCTCTGCCCGCACACGGCTGTTACGGCCCGCTGGGACAACCTGGCTGACATGGGCGACGACACCAAAGCGAGCGCGTTCGTCTGCGAATCCTGCGGCGAGTCACTCCTCCCAGGTGACTCCCGCCTCCGCCTCGGCGCTTCAGCCCGGGCCTAACCCACGCTGAGTCCTGCTAGAGACGCCTGATTCGGCGGACCCGGCGTGCCGGGACTCCGCGTTAGCAGCTCCCGCTGCCGTGGCGCCCCGGCGCGGGCAACGGCTGGATCGCTATGTTCTGAGATCGAGAGGTCGTCTCAGCGTCCCCGCCCTAGCCCTGAAATTAAGATGGCGATACCGCTGACAAAGGCCACTAGAGAGAAAATAAACGGGATGAAGGCGTCGTAGTCCAGCACCTCTGGCAAGGCGAGGAAGACGACCGCTACGCAGAGTAAGGCGACACCGGCTACGAGACTGTAGGCTCTGCTTTCCATTTCTTGCTCCTTCGTCCGCATACTAGACGTTGAAACCAACTAAGGGGTTCCGTTCCTCCAGTCGGCCCCTCCCTGGCTCAGGCGTGCCCGCAGCAATGTATGTGCGCCGCCCTGGCATTAGCCCTGCTTCCCTCGTACGCCTTCAGCAGCTCCCGCTGCTGCGGCTCCCCGCGCGGGCGACGGCTGCCTCTCCACGTCGGGGCGTCAGAATCGAGGCGGCCTCTCCTCGCTGCGTCGTATGGCTGGCTTTCACAGGCGGCGGGTCGGTGGAGCCCCTACCTTGCTTAAGGAACGAATCTTGCCAATCCAGTCCTTGCGAAGCCGCTGCCGAGGCCCTAGAATTTATTCTGCTGAATCCTTCGAGGAACGGGCGAACCATCTGCGGTGAATCTCGCAAGGGCGAGTAGGGCAAGCCTTTCAGCCCGAACCGGTAAGCTAAGCTCGTAAGCACTTGAAAGGCTCGTACTTCTTTTTAGAGGGGGGCGCTTTTTGTCGTATTACGGAACATCTTCCACCACCTCAAGTGACCAGGCCCAGCAGCCGTGGATCACCTTCACGGCTACCGGCGTCTGCGGAAGGTGCGGCGGAACCGAAGGACTCGTCTGGCACGCCCGCCTCAGTCCGGCCTTCGACGCCTTCCAGTGTCTCGTCTGCAAGGAGATTACCGAGGCCAGAAGGCCAGCTGAGTCGGTTTGCCTTGGCCAGCAACTGGCATCTTGAGGGAACCGGCCTCATGAAGGCCAGCTCGTCCCTCACTCGGTAAACGAGCTTAGCAAGTCGAGTCGCCTACACCCGCAGCAGCTCCCGGTGCCGCCGCCTCGACTCTTGCGAGGCCTCGTCTTCTGCTCCCGGAGCTCGCGGCTGCCGAAAGCATGGCGGAACTGGGCAACGCCGCGCATTGCTGAGACGCTCGATGGCGCGCATCTCGATCGGGCGCAAGACGTAACCAGCGAAAGCAGGGCGCAACCATGACGGCGATACGGTGGCGGCTGACGCTATTCGGTGCCGGGTTGGGCATCCTGGTAGCGACGGTAGTCGTCGTCGGACTCGGCGGCCGCGGCGACAGCCCCGCTTGGAGCGGGGCTGTCGACGTCTCGCAGACAGCCGTCCCGCCGACTATGGCACCTACGCTTGCGCCGACCGCGACAGCCGAGCCGCCGACGGAAACGCCGACCCTCACGCCAACAGCGACGCCTACGCCGAAACCGACACTGGAGCCGCCGCCAACCCCCACATCCACGCCAGCGGCAACAGCGACGCCCACCCCTTCCCCGGTGCCAGCGACCGCCACGCCGACGGCCTCGCCGACGCCCGAACCAGAGGAGGAGGAGGAGGAGGAGCCTGATGGTGGTAGCGGCGGCTACTGACCGCTCGCCATCAGCAGCCCTCGATGCCCCGCATCCGCTCCAGCGACGACTGCTTCATTAAGTGTCACGTGATTCGCAGGCCCTCGTGCTATATTCGTTGTCGCAAGCGCGACCACCGCTGGTTCCGCGACCGGAGGCCCCTGGCACGCGGCTTCGTGCGCGCCGACCTGAGCTCGAACATCAACGACCCCGACGAGTTCATGGCCGCCGCCTGCTTCGCCGACAAGAAGGCGTACGACACGATGTCAGACAACCCGGATCAGAACACCTGGTTTGAGGAGCTCCGCTCTCACCTCGTCGCCGACCCGGAGTGGTTCGACGGGACGCTCGAGCGCCAGAGGATGGGCTAAGACACAGCGCGAGGAGTAGACCGGCCTGGGCGAGGACGTCGATAAGCGACCCGCCGCCCACGTACGCATAACGACCGTTAGTCAAGACGGGGTGGGGCTTCGGCCCCGCCCCGTCTCTCTTCGTCCGCTCGATCGCCGCTCGATGGCCGGGCCGCGCCCGGCCTTGGCCGGCAACGGCCCGTCGTCTGGCATCTAACCCCAGGAAGCCCGTAGGCTGACGACATGCTCGGCGCCGCCTTCGCTCTCCTCTCGGCCGTCGCCTTCAGCCTCAACGCGGTGCTGGTCCGTCGCGGCGTCGTCCTCGCCTCCGCCTCCCAGGCGGCCTTCGTAACCGTCCTCATGGGCGTGCCGATGTTCCTCCTCGCCGCAATCGTAACGGGCCAGGCGTTCCGGGCCGGCGACCTCCCCGGCGCCAGCTACGCCTATCTCGCCGCCGGCGGCGTCATCAACTTCGTCGTCGGCCGCCAGTTCAACTACAAGGCGATCAACGCGATCGGCGCGGCGCGGGCGGCGCCCTTTCAGGCCCTCACCCTGCCCTACAGCGTCCTGATCGCCTTCCTCTTCCTCGACGAGAGCGTCACGATCGGCGTCGGCGCCGGCGTCGCCCTGATCATGATCGGCCCGGCGATCATGGTCGAGCGGCGGGCGCGTCAGCCCGCCGCCGTCACGGCCCCGGCGGCGGCGGGCGCGGCGCCGACTGGCGGCGCGACCCCAGCTCCGGCGGCGACAGCTTCGGTGCCGAATGCCGGCGCGAGCCCGGACCCGAGGGCGACAGCCTCGGTGCCGAATATGGAAGAGCAGTTTGCCTTACGCCAGGTCGAGGGCTACGCGTCGGCGATCCTCGCCTCCGTCGCCTACGGCACGAGCCCGATCCTCTTCCGGGCGGCGCTGGAGGACTCGACCGGCATCTCGGTCTTCGCCGGCCTCGTCTCCTACGTCGCGGCCTCGGGCGTGCTCCTCGCGATCGCCATCCTGCCGGCGCAGCGCGACTTAGTACGGGCGCTGGACCCGAGCATGCTGCGCGTCTTCTTCGGTGCCAGCTTCTTCGTGTTCGCGGCCCAGATGCTGCGCTTCCTGGCGCTCTCGCTGGCGCCGGTGGCGATCGTCACCGGGCTCGAGCGCACGAACAGCGTCTTCACGCTGATCCTCTCCTGGTGGTTTAACCGGCGCCTCGAGTTCATCACCCTGCGCGTCGTGATCGGGATCGTGACGTCGGTGACTGGGGCGCTGATCCTCGTCGCCGCGCTCGCCGTCTGACGACCGCTAAAGGAGCTTTGCGTTCAGCTCGATCTTCGTGATCGCGGCGTGGGCGCTGATCCTCGTCGCCATGCTTGCGACCTGAGCTCGCGGCGGACGGCCGCTAGAGGAGCTTTGCGTTCAGCTCGATCTCGCTGACCGCCGCGAGGGCTTTCGAGACCGGGCAGCCCTTCTTCGCCGCCTCCGCCTGCTCCTGGAAGGTGGCCGCGTCGATGTTCGGCACCTCGCCCTCCGTGTTGAGGACGATCTTCGTGATGCCGAAGCCACCTTCGCCGCGCTCGAGGTGGACGACCGCCGTCGTGTGGATGCGGGTCGGCGTGAAGCCGGCCTGGGAGAGCCCGTTGGAGAAGGCCATCGAGAAGCAGCCGGCGTGGGCGGCCGCGATCAGCTCCTCGGGGTTGCTGCCTTCGCCCTCTTCGAAGCGGGAGACAAACGAGTAAGGGCCCTCGTAAGCGCCGCTCGGGAGCTTCATGACGCCCTTGCCCTCGCGTAGGTTACCTCGCCATTCGGCGTCGGCTGATCGACTCGGCATGCTGTCCTCTTGGTTTCTAGACTAACCGGCGAGCGCAGGCGCGCTGCCCAGCATCCATGACAGCACGGCGGCGACCCTGGATCAAGGGCCGCAATCGACGGTAACGGGTCGGTTCGAGGGACAAAGAAAAAACGTCCGTAGTGCGGACGCTCCCTCAAGTACACCAGAGGCTCGGAACATTTCGCGGAATCTTTAGCAATGACCCCACCCTTGCGGGCCGCCCTTTTGTTCCTTGGTGCTCCCGTACTCTACCAGCGGAGCCAGAACTGTCAAGCTTCACTGTCGATCGGCCGAGGGACTTACGGCAGTCTCTCAGACGATCGGCGTGTCGTCGCGGTTGGCCCATTCGCCGAAGGAGCCGTCATAGTTGCGGACGCGGTCGTAGCCGAGGAGCTTGAGGGTCAGCGCAGACTGCGCTGCACGAATGCCGCCCTGTCAGACGGTGATCACCTCTTTGTCCGGCGTGATGCCCGCCACTTCGAAAGCCTCGCGCAGCTCTTCGGGCGACTTCAGGCAGCGGACGTCGTCGTCCGTGATGTTGTTCAGCCACTCGATATGGACGGCGCCGGGGATGTGGCCGGCGCGCTTGTTGCCGCGGTCGTTGGTGCCCTGCCACTCGCCGTCCGAGCGCACGTCGAGGATGACGGCGTCCGGCCGGGAGAGCGCGGCGAGGACGTAGTCGGCCGTGGCGAGCAGGGACTCGTCCGGCCGGGGCGTGAAGCGGGCCGTCTCGACCGGAGACACGGCGGTCGTGACCGGCCGTCCCTCCTTGAGCCAGCGGTTCCAGCCGCCGTCGAGGACGCGGACGCGCCGGTGGCCGAAGTAGTTGAGGCACCACCACAGCCGCCCGGCCGATAGCGTGCCCGAGGCGTCGTAGGCGATCACCTCGGTCGCGTCGCCGACGCCGAACGAGGCCATCGCCGCCGCGAACTGGTCCGGCGCCATGACGAAACGGGGGTCGTCCGGATTCTTATAGAGGCGGTCGCGAAAGGCGACGGCGCCGGGCAGGTGCGCGCGGCCGAAGGCGTCGAGGCTGTCGCAGTCGACGATCCGCAGCTCCGGGTCGCTGAGGTGCGCCTCGAGCCAGTCGCCGTCGGCGAGCCAGTCCCTGCGTGCGAAATCGGCCATCCTCTCGCCTCCTCTCGAACTGGCGCCATTCTCAGAGCCGGGGCGAGGCGTGTCAACGCGGCCCGGCCCCGCTGGGCTGACTGTAAGCGTCTTCTTCGCTAGATTGGCTAGGCGGAGCGGAGGGAGCGATCGTGAGACACCTCATCCTGAGCCTGAGCGTTCTCGGTGTTTCTCGGCGGCGCGCTGCTGATCGGCGGCCGGGGCGCGGCGCCGGCGGCCGCCCGGGGGCCCGTGCTTCAGATCGACATGTTCGGCAGCGAGCAGGTGCCGCCGGTCGAGACGAACGCCTAGGGCTTCATCCGCTTCTTCTTCGAGGAGGACCGGTGGGCAGATCCTCGGCGCCGACATCCACCGCGGCTCCAGCGGTGTGAACGGCCCCGTCGTCTACCACCTCGTCGACGGCGACTTCATCGTTACGTCCGGCCACCTCGATCTCACAGTCGCCGACCTCGCGGAGATGCGCGCCGGCGCCTGGTACGTGAGCCTCAAGACGACGCGACATCCCGAGGGCGAGCTGCGCGGCCAGATCTCCCTGCCGTCGCCCGTGACAGGACCGGCGCCGTCAGCGCCGCCGGCGGTGCCGCCGCTGATCAGGCCGCCGAGCACCGGCAGCGCCGGCTTCCTGCCCTAGAGGCGTCGCACCGGGCGCCGAGACGCCCGGCTCGATCGGGCCTCCTTACGCCTCAAGAAGCGCCAGCTCCGCCGCGTCCAGGACGCGGACGTCGCCCTCCGCGAGGCCAGCGAGGCGCAGTCGACCCTCCCGGACGCGCCGGAGCCGCCAGACGCTGAGGCCGACGGCCTGGAGCATGCGCCGCACCTGACGCTTGCGCCCCTCCCGGAGCGTGATCGAGAGCTGGAAGCCGGGCGCATCCCTGAGGCGGCGGACGGCAGCGGGCTGCCGCTTCGCCCCGTCGATCTCGACGCCGCCGTGCAGCGCCACGAGGGCTTCGTTATCGGCCTCGGGACGGACGCCGGCCCAGTACTCCTTCTCGACCTCATGCTTCGGGTGCGTCAGCCGGAACGTCAGGTCGCCGTCGTTCGTCAGGACGAGGAGGCCCGTCGTGTCGAGGTCGAGGCGGCCGACCGGGTGGAGGCCGGCGACGCGCAGCGCCGCGGGCACCAGGTCGAGCACGGTCGGCCGGCCGCGGCCGTCGCTGACGGCGCTCAGGTAGCCCGCCGGCTTGTTGAGGAGGAGGTAGCCGTGAGCAACCGGCGCCGTGGCCAGGACGGCGCCGTCGAGGGCGATGGCGCCACCGCCGTACGGCCGCGACGGATCGACGTGGACGACGCCGTCCTCGCTGACCCGGCCGGCCCGGATCGCCGCAAAGGCCTTGCGACGGGAGAGGCCGGCGGCGCGGCTCAAGGCGTGCAAGAGGGTCTCGCCGTCCATGCGCCTCCTTCTACCGCGGTCGGCCTTAGCACCGGGTGCTCCCCGATCTTTGCTATAATCGCGCCGTCCCAGCTCTCACGCCTCATCCGGCTGCCGATACTCTTATGAAGCGAAGCGATGGGCCAATTGCCCAACCGCGCTGCCATGAATGCCGAGGAGAGCTTGAACCAGCCAGGCACCCAGGATAGCGTCTCACGCGCCGCCGCGAACCTCGTCCAGGCGCTGACCGAGTGGCAGCAGGCCGGCGCCGGCGCCGGCGAGGCGCAGCGCGAGCTCGCGGCGAGCCGCGAGGCGCTGGAGCGTCTCGTGCAGCGCTTCGAAGGCCAGCTCGGCGAGGAGCGGGAGCAGCGTCGCGCCCTTGCCGGCCAGCTTACGAGCCTCGCCGGCGCCCTCGACCGCCTCGTCAGCCACCTGCAAGGGCTCTCGCAGCTCATGGCCGACGTCCTCGAGCGCATGGCGGAGCCGCCGCCGGCGCCGGCGTCCCACACTCAAGAGGCGTCCTTCCTGCCGGGCGGCGAAGGCGTCACCGTGGCGCTGGTCGCCGTTCCCGGCTTCCAGGCGTTGATGGACATCCAGAAGGCCCTCATCAGCCTCGGCGAGGTCGCCGGCGCCTCCGTGGAGCGCTTCCAGGAAGCGGAGTCGCGGATCCTCCTCCAGCTCAGCGCGCCGATCACGGCGACCGAGATCGCGACTGCTATCCACGGGGCGACCGGCCACGCCGCCGCCATCGAAGAGGCGCGCCCCGAGGCGCTGAGCCTCTGTCTCAAGATCGTCCCCGCTAACTAAAATCGGCCCCTTTCCCGGCAGGCACAGGAAGAGCGCCTCCGAACGCTGAGCCTCCGCCTTAAGATCGCCCCCTTTAGCCAAAACACGAGCCCTTCGCAGCGGGCACGTGGAGCGCCGACGGCCCCTTATAATCAGGCGAGGCCCCGCTTGCTCGTCCGCCACCTTCAGCTCCATAACTTCCGCAACTACCGCGAGAGCGATCTCGAGCTCGGTCCGGGCTGCCAGCTGATCCTCGGCGACAACGCCCAGGGCAAGAGCAACCTCCTCGAAGCCGTCTACCTCCTCGCGACGGCCCGCTCCGCCCGCGCCGGCCTCGACGGCGAGCTCATCGGCCGCGAGGAGACGGCGCCGGAGCAGCCGCCCTTCGCCCGCCTCCAGGCGACAGTCGAGCGGCGGGCGGACAGCGTCGGGCTCGAAGCGTTGGTCGTCGGCAGTGCAGCTGTCGGAGCGAGCGCCACGCGGCGCGCGAGCAAACGCCTGCGCGTCAACGGCCTGCCGCGGCGCGCCATCGATTTCGTCGGCCAGCTGCGCGCCGTCCTCTTCACGGCCGACGACCTCGAGATCGTCGCCGGCGGACCGACGGGCCGCCGTCTCTATGTCGATACGGCGATCTCGCAGCTCGATCGCGCCTACTACGGCGCCCTTCAGCGCTACGGCCGCATCGTCCAGCAGCGCAACGCGACCCTGCGCCGGATCAGGGAAGGCGTCGCCGGCCCCGACGAGCTCGCGCTTTGGGACGGCGGCCTGACGAAGGAAGGCTCTTTCATCCTCGCCGCCCGCCTGCGCACCATCGACCGCCTCGCGGAGCTCGCCGAAGCCGCCCATCGCGAGCTCAGCGGCGACGCCCGCGAGTCCCTTCAAGTAGCCTACGAGCCGCGCCTCGGCGAGGAGTGGCGCCAGCTCCTGCCCGCCGATCGCGATCCGGCCGCCCTGGCACCGGTCTTTGCCGCCGCGCTTGCCGCCCAGCGACGGCGGGAGATCGCCGCCGGCGTCTCGCTAGTCGGGCCCCACCGCGACGACCTGGCGCTGACCCTCAACGGCGTCTCCGCCGCTGCTTTCGCCTCGCGGGCCCAGGTCCGCACCGCCAGCCTCGCCCTCCGCCTCGCCGAGGCGCGGCTGATCGCCGAGGCGAGCAACGACTCGCCCGTCCTCCTCCTCGACGACATCGTCTCCGAGCTGGACGAGAAGCGGCGACGCTCAGTCCTCGAGAGCATCGCCGGCTTCGAGCAGGTCTGGTTCACGGCGACGGATACCGGCCTGCTGCTGCCGGACTTCGTCGCCGGCTGCACCGTACACAGAGTCGTCGCCGGGGCGCTGACCGCCGCCGTCTTCTAGGCCCAGAGAGTCGTCGCCGCGACGCCAACCACCGCCGTGTTCTAAGCCGAGAAGAGCGCGCCACCGCCGCCCGGCGGCAGCAGCACCGTCAGGGCCGCCGCCGCGACCGCGAAGGCCATCGGCGTCTCGCCCAGGTACTCGCCGTCCGCCTGCACCGGCAGCCCCACCGTCTCGATCGTCAGCTCGCGCAGGCGCCGGAGGCCGACGCCGCGACCGCCATCCTGGCGCTTCGTCGCGACGCGGAGGGCAGTGCCGAGCAGCCAGGGCAGGCCGCCGCCGGCGAAGACGTAGGCGTCGAGGCAGCCGTCGTCGACGCGGGCGCCGGCGGTGATGTCGATGACGCCACCGTAGGAGCGCGTGTTGCCGAGCAGGAGCCAGTAGAGGTCGATTTCTTCAGACGTGCCGCCGTCTACCGCCAGGCGAGTGCGGCGGCTGCGATGGCTAAGTATCTCGAGGGCGCCCCAGACAGCGTACGAGGCCGAGCCCGCGAGCCGCTTCGCCCGCCCCGGCACTCGCCGGACGACGCCGGCGTCGAAGCCGACGCCGCACATGGCGATAAAGTAACGCTCGCCGGCGAGCCCGAGGTCGAAGCGCCGCCGCTCGCCGTCGAGGAGAACGCGCAGGGCCGCCTCCGGCGCCCGCGGCACACCGATCTCCTTGGCGAAGACGTTGCCCATGCCGCCGCGAATGACGCCGAGCGCCGCCTCGCCGCCGGCGAGGCCGTTCGCGACCTCGTTCAGGGTGCCGTCACCGCCGCAGGCGAAGACGACGTGAGCGCCCGCGGCCGCCGCGTCGCGCGCCAGGGACGTCGCCTCGCCGGAGCCGGCCGTCACCTTGAGCTCGACCTCCCAGCCCTCGGGCCGCAGCGTCCGCGCGGCGGCGAGGAGCCGCTCGGTCGACGGGGCGTTGCGCGCCCCCGGGTTGAGGATGATCGCTGCTCTTTCCACCTCGGACAGTATATTTCCCTGCCACCGCCGGCCGCCCTTCACGCCGGGAAGCGCGTGCTATATTCGGGCCCGTGATCGCTCAGGGGCTAGCAGTGAAATCGCGCCGGGCTTGCGGCTTGGCCGGGCGCGGCGCGCGTCGTCTCCGGCCGGCCATCTCAGCGGGCCGAAGGCGATGAGCCGGGTCCTCGTAACCGGCGTCGGCGCGGTCACGCCCGTGGGCAACGACGCCCCTTCGACCTGGCAGGCCCTGCTCGAAGGCCGCTCCGGCATCGACTCGGTCAGCCGCTTCGACGCCTCCTCCTTCGGCGACGCCGTCGCCGGTGAGGTTCGCGACTTCCAGCCGAAGGCGCGGCTGGCGGCGAAGGACCTGCGCCACCTCGACCGCAACGTCCAGCTCACGGCCGTGGCCGCCCTCGAGGCGCTGGACGACGCCGGCCTCGCGGCTTCGACGCCCCTCGGCCCGGCCTGCGGCGTCGTCCTCGACGCCGCCTCCGGCGGCTACAGCGTCTACGACGAGCAGGCGAGACGCTTCCGGGAGGAGGGGCCGCGACGCGTCAGCCCGTTCATGATCTCGAGC
Source organism: Dehalococcoidia bacterium (assembly GCA_963664765.2). Taxonomy (GTDB): domain Bacteria; phylum Chloroflexota; class Dehalococcoidia; order DSTF01; family WHTK01; genus WHTK01. Next base: position 1,616,681 of record CAXXWO010000006.1, read on the forward strand.
ATCCTGCCGGACGCCGCCTCCGGCTACGTCGCGATCCTCGCTGGCGCCCAGGGCCCGAACCTCGCCGTCGTCGCCGCCTGCGCGACCGGCGCCGCCTCGATCGGCGAGGCGGCGGCGATCATTCAGCGCGGCGACGCCGAGCTGATGATCGCCGGCAGCGGCGAGGCGCCCCTGACGCCGACCCTCTACGCCGGCTTCAACGCCATGCGGGCGCTGGCGACACCGGCCACCGACCCCGCCCGGACCTGCAAGCCCTTCGACCGCAACCGCGACGGCTTCGTCCTCGCCGAGGGCGCCGGCGCCCTGATCCTCGAGAGCGACGCGCACGCGTCGGCCCGCGGCGCCACGCCTTACGCCGAGCTCATCGGCTACGGCGCCAGCAACGACGCCTTCGACGCGGTCGCGCCGGAAAAGACGGGGCGCGCCCCCGTCTTCGCGATCGAGATGGCGCTGCGCAAGGCGGCCGTGGCGCCGGCGAGCGTCGGCTACGTCAACGCCCACGGCACCGGCACGCCCCTCAACGACCAGGTAGAGACGCTGGCCCTGAAGCGCGTCTTCGGCGAGCACGCCCACCGGCTCGCCGTGAGCTCGATCAAGTCGATGACCGGCCACATGATGGGCGCCGCCGGCGCCGTCGAGGCGGTCGCGACCGTCCTCGCCCTGCGCGACCAGGTCCTGCCGCCGACGATGCACTACGAGGAGCCCGACCCAGCCTGCGACCTCGACTACGTGCCCAACGCCGCCAGGCCCGTCAGCGGCCTCGATATCGCGCTCTCGACCTCGATCGGCCTCGGCGGTCACAACGCCGCCCTTCTGTTCCGCCGCGCCTGACGCTGCTATAGACCGCGCCTGCTGTTCCGCAGCGTCTGACCCTTGACAGAGGCCGCTATCTAGTCGAATATGCGTTCGACTTGGAACCCGCAGCCACGCCAACCCGCCCCCTCCCCACCACTCCCGCCGGCCCCGGTCAGGGCGGGCGCAAGCGCTGGCTCCTGCGCGCGTCCGAGCTCCACGGCCGCCTCGGCCACAGCGGCCTGCCGCCGCTCGTCGCCCGCATCCTTGAGAACCGCGGCGTCGGCTCCAGCGCCGAGGCCCAGATCTTTCTCGGCGGCAAGCCCCAGGCCACCGCCGACCCCTTTCATCTACCCGGCTTCGAGCCGGCGATCGCACGGCTGCGGGCGGCGATCGAGGGCGGCGACCTCGTGGCCGTCTACGGCGACTTCGACGTCGACGGCATCACATCGACGGCGATCCTCACCGAAGCGCTGCGCGACCTCGGCGGCAACGTGCTCCCCTACATCCCCCACCGCGAGCGCGAGGGCTACGGCCTCAACCTGCGCGCGATCGAGTCGCTCGCCGACCGCGGCGTCAACGTCCTCGTAACCTGCGACTGCGGCACGAGCTCGCTGCCCGAGGTCGACCACGCTCGCAGCCTCGGCCTCGAAGTCATCGTCGTCGACCACCACCTGCCGCCGCCGACGCTGCCGGCGACCACCGCCCTCGTCAACCCGAAGCTCTCGGTCGACGGCGCCGCCTACGGCGACTTCGCCTCCGCCGGCCTCGCCTACCGCCTCGCCGAGGCCCTCTACGGCGCCGGCCGCCGCCCCTTCCCGGCCGAGCGTTACCTGCCGCTCGCCGCCCTCGCCACGGTCGCCGACATGGTGCCGTTGCGCGGCGAGAACCGCGCCCTCGTCCAGGACGGCCTCGCCGCCCTGGCGACGACGACGCGTCCCGGCCTGCGCGCCCTCATGCAAGTCGCCGGTGTCAAGCCCAAGGAGGCGACCGCCGAGAGCATCGCCTTCTCCCTGGCGCCGCGGCTCAACGCCGCCGGCCGCCTCGCCGACGCCCGCCTCGCGCTCGACCTCCTGCTCTGCGATGACGAGGCGACCGCCCTCGCCCTCGCGACCGAGATCGACGGCCTCAACCGCGAGCGCCAGAGCATGACCCAGGCAGCGCAGCAGTTGGCGCGAGAGCTGCTCGAGGACCGCGGCGATCGGCCGCTCCTCCTCGTCGGCCACGAGGGCTTTCATCAGGGGATCATCGGCCTCGTCGCCTCGCGCCTCGTCGAGAGCCACGGCCGCCCGGCCGTCGTCTACCAGCGGGGCGAGGGCGAGAGCCGGGCCAGCTGTCGCAGCATCCGTGCCTACGACATCGTCGGCGGCCTCCGCTCCTGCGGCGAGCTCTTCGAGCGCTACGGCGGCCACAGAGCCGCCGCCGGCTTCACGATCCGCAACGACCGCCTCGAGGCGCTCGAGGAACGCCTGCTCGAGCACGCCGCAGCCGAGCTCGCGGACGTCGACCTCAGCCCCACCCTCGACATCGACGCCGAGTGGCAGCTCGGGGCACTGCGGTCGCAGGAGATCCGCTGGCTCGCGAAGCTCCAGCCCCACGGCGTCGGCAACGAGGAGGCAGTGCTCCTCAGCCACGGCGCCAGCGTCGCCGAGGCGCGCACCGTCGGCGACGGCCGCCACCTGCGTATGAAGCTCCGCGACGGCGCCAGCATCTGGCCGGCAATCGCCTTCGATTGGGGCGCCGAGGCGCCGGCCGAGGGATCGCGGATCGACGTCGCTTTCAGCCTATCGAAGGACCGTTACGGCGCCAGCGAGGGCGGCGGCGCCCTCCAGCTCCGCGTCCTCGACCTCGCGCCCTCCGTCTGACGGGGGCCTATAGCCGCCGGCGCTGACGTCTGAAGGTCACTGTAGTGCCCTGCGTTCGGGAATCGCGCAGTCCGTCGCCGCTGTAGGCAGGTCGTCGTGGCGATGGCCACGCTCGCCGAGATCAGGCGGTTTTCCGCGTCCCAGCTAAGCTAAGTAATGCGGCAACTCACCCCAGCGTCACTTGCTGCCAGCTCACCGCAACTCTTCGCCCTAAACAAGTATCGAGACCACTCCAGCAACGATCATGAGACCTCCAATGACGAGACCTCCGACGCCCGTGTATCTTCCTATATCTTCATACTGACGGCTCGTTCCAAAGAGCCACGGAGCCCTGTCGTGCAATCGGTCTATTAGCTGACCTCCATTGCCTCGATTTACGCGCCGCCGACTCGTGAGAAGACTGAGCGCGCATGCGGCAGCGAAAAACAGACCAAGCCCCATTAGCAACACGCAGGGCCTACCTTCTTTTTGATTCGCTCGTTAGAACAAGGCTCTCGACTGTATTTTATTCACTCATTCAGACCTTGGCTCATCGCAAAGCGTGATGGAAGCGAAAGCCCTGCGCTTGATCGTCACCAACACTGCCCCTACTTCAAATACGTCGCCAGCCCCTCCCGCAGCGGTGTGAGCATCGGCGCCAGCGTCTCGATCAGACGGGCATTGTCGGCGACCGCCGGCGCGGTGATGAAGTCGATCGCGTCGGCGCTCAGAGGCGGCGCTGGCAGGATGCTGGCCAGCCTGCCGATCGCCTTGCCGAGGAGCACCGGCTGGTGGAGGATCGGCCGCCGCTTGCCCATCGCGGCGAGGGCCGCCTTCAGCACCGCGTCCATGGTCATGACCTCGGGCCCGCCGAGCTCGAGGAGCTGGTTCGCGGCCTCGGGCCGCAGGGCGGCGTCGGCGAGGACGCGGCCGACGTCGTCGATGAAGACGGGCTGCATCGCCTGTTTGCCGCTGCCGAAGGTCGGCAGGACGGGCAGGAAGCGCGCCAGGCCGAGCATGCGATTGAGGGAGCTGTCGGCCGGGCCGTAGACCCAGGTCGGCCGGACGACGACCCATTCGAGGCCGCTCTCGGCGAGGTGCTGCTCCGCCTGCCACTTGAAGCGGAACCAGTGCTTGGCGGCGTCCGGCGCGGCGCCGACGCCGCTCACGTAGACGAAGCGGCGGACGCCGGCCGCCCGCGCCGCCTCGACGAGGTTGCGCGTGCCGTTGAGGTCCACCGCCTCGAAGGTCCAGCCGCGGCGCTTGCTCTCGATCGGCGAGTTCGGGAACTGGACGGCGCTGATCAGTGTGTCGATTCCTGCGAGGGCTGCGTCGAGGGCCTCGGGCTCGCGCACGTCGGCGCCGCGCGCCTCGACGCTATCGCCGAAGCGCTCCCGGATCCGGACGGCGTCGCGGCCGAGGACGGCGACCCTCTCTCCCCGACGCCCGAGCTCGCTCACCACGGCCGCGCCAACAAACCCAGTGCCACCGGCAACCAGAATCATCGCACCCTCCTCTGAAACGAGTGAAGACTGCGATCAGTATCCTGCCGTCAGGTCATTTGCGCAAGTGCGCACAATCACAATAGCCCTTTTGGGGCGGCGATATGCAGCTAGAGAGATTCGGCGCGGAGGACCATTTGCTCGCTGATCCAGGAGCGCATGACGCCGCGCAGGCGCAGGTACACGGCCGTGCCGCGACTACGTCCTGCGGCGGACGCCTCGGCCGCGAACAGATAGCCGAGGCCGGCCTTCTCCAGCACCGCTTCGCCGAGGAGGCCGTAGCCGGAGCCGCCAAGACGGTCGATCGCGCCGCGCAGCTGCCGGGCCGAGAACGGCCCCAGGGCAATGCCCTTCGTGGCGGCGAAGGCGATGATCATCTCACCCGTGAGCCGCGTGCTCCCCAGAGTCTCGTGGAGGAGGCGGAGGACGTCCTTGACGATGTGCGAGAAGTCGGCGCCGAGGGGCGGCAGCCAGTTCTGCGCCTGTGCCTGGAACTCCGGCACCAGGCTGTTGCCGGGCATGCGGAAGTTGGCGAGCTCCTCGCCGAGGTAGGTCGCGAAGCGCGGGTCGGCCTCCACCTGAAGCGCGGTCATGTCGCGATACCAGATCGTGTGCAGGGTCTCGCGCTTCTTCACGAGGTTCGAGGCGTAGGCGGCCAGGGGCGATGCAGGGCGGACGAGGCGGCCGATGAGGCCGTGCCAGTTATCCGTGAGGTACTCCTGGATCATGCCGAAGGTCGTCACGTGGACCGGCGTCGGGCCGCCGACGTGCTCGTAAGGCTTCTCCCGCGTCTCGCGCACCTCTTTGTCGAGCTCCGCTTCCGTGAAGCCCAGGCTCATGAGCATGTACTTATAGGGCGTGTGGTGCGTGAGCTCGTCCGGCGTCCAGACGCGGTCCGTGAAGCGGGAGAGCCAGGGCGCCTCGCACGCCAGGGCGGAGGCGTCGATCGCGTCGGCGTAGCTCTGAGTCGCGCACTCGGTGAGGAAGGCGAGCTTGAGGATGCCGACGAGGTCGGCCTCCGTGAGGCCGGGCGGCAGATTGGCAACGAGGCTCTTGATGTCGAGCTCCGACTGGCGCTCGGCGAACTCCTTCGGGTCGACGAACTCGCCCGGATTCGACTCGATCTGGTCGACGAGGCCGTCGAGCCTGCGAGTCGTCTCGGCCGGCAGTTGGAAAGTGGCGGGCATGTTCGGGGTCTCTTTTCCTGGTCAGGCGAGGGCTTCGAGTGAGAGCCCAGCGCTGCTAGCGGCCTTGACGTTGTAGCGAGCGTCGCGCACGACCCCGTCCTCGTCGATCACGAAATGGCTCCGGAGGATGCCCATGTAGGTGCGTCCATACATCGACTTCTCGCACCATACATCATACGCCGTCGCGATCTTATGGTCAGCATCGACGATCAGCGGGAACGGCAGGTCGTACTTGGCGCGAAACTTCTGGTGCGACCTGGCGCCGTCGGGGCTCACGCCGAGGACGACGGCGTCCTGCGCGACGATCTCCGGGTAGCTATCGCGGAAGGCGCAGGCCTGGGTCGTGCAGCCGGTCGTGTCGTCCTTCGGGTAGAAGTAGAGCACCACCTTGCGACCGCGGAGGTCGCTCAGGCGCACCGTCTCGCCGGCGTCGTTCAGCCCCTCGAAATCCGGTGCGCTGTCGCCGCTCTTGAGCTCCGTCATCTTTCGCCTCCTGGTCCTCTGCGCTCGCCATTCTAGACCCGGCCGTCGCGCAATGCAGCTGCCGAATGGCCCCTTCTGTACACTAGCGACGGCGGCCCGCCCATGGACGTCAGGGCGTTGAGTGGTGTGAGCGAGCGATGAAGACAACGATACGCGTCCCGGCGACCTCCGCGAACCTCGGGCCCGGCTTCGACTGCCTCGGGCTCGCCGTCGACATCTGGGCGGCCGTGACGGTCGAGACTGTGGCCACCCGGCCGCGCTCGGAGGCGTCGGTCGCGCGCCTCGTGCGGCAGGGCGTCGACGCCGCCTTCGAGGGCGCCGGGGCGGCGCCGGCGCTCAGGATCGATTGGGACGGCGCCATACCACTGGCGCGCGGCCTCGGCGCCAGCGCCGCCCTGCGGGCGGCCGGCCTCCTCGCCGCCAACGCCCTCCTCGGCGGCGTCCACGACGACGAAGCGCTGCTCGCGCTGGGCACAAAGCTCGAGGGCTTTCCCGACAACATGGCGCCCTGCCTGCTCGGCGGCTTCCAGGTCAACGTGCGCACGCCGACCGCCATCCACCACCTCGCGGCGCCGCTGCCGGCCGACCTCAAGGTCGTCGTCTTCGTGCCCGACTTCGAGATGCCGACTCAGGAGAGCCGCCGCCGCCTGCCCCAGACGCTCTCGCATGAGGACACCGTCTTCAACGTCGGCCGCGCCGCCCTCCTCGTCGCCGCCCTCGGCGCCGGCCGCTACGACCTCCTCGACGAGGCGACGCAGGACCGCATTCACCAGCCGGCGCGGGCCGAGATCTTCGCCGGCCTCCTGCCGATCATGACGGCGGCGAAGGAGGCAGGCGGCGCCGCCGCCTACCTATCGGGCGGCGGCTCCACCGTCGCCGCCTTCGTCCGCGAGGGCGAGGAGCGGGTCGCGCGTCTCATGACCCAGGCGGCGATCGCCCACGGCTTCCGCGGCCGCAGCATCATCACGCAGCCGACGTCTCAGGGCGCCCACGGAGTCGAATAAACCTCAGCCGGGCGGCGATCGAAGCTCTAGGCCCCGCTGCTCCGCCCGCTTCCGCGTAAGCGCGAGTCTGTGTCTAGGCGCTTGCCGTTCAGCACTTCCCGATCGTCATGCCGTCCAAGGAAACCGGTTTATCTCACGGTTTCTTCTCCATAGGGATAAAATAAGGGATAAAATACCGTCGCAAGAAACCGGTTTCCTTCAGCTAGTTTGGTTGCCATTTCCCCAACCACCTCCAAATGAACCGGTGAGCGGAGCGTTCGATGGCTGGTGAGACGATCCAGGTCAGCGAAGATCAGGTGCGGCGCATCCTCGATTGGGAGGAGGACCACTTTGGCGATGTCAAGGCGAAGGCCGTGACACCAGCAAAGATGTCCGAGTCTGTATCAGCTTGGCGAACGCCGATGGCAGGGAACTATGGATCGGGATCGCCGAACATACTCGCACTGAGGTGCGAGCGTGGAGCGGCTTTCGGAGAATAGAGGATGCTAACGCCCACCTAGACATTCTGAGTCAACTTTTCCCCTTCGGCGCCGCCTATTTCTTTGAGTTTCTCATTAACCCGACTGTCTCGGGGTTCGTCCTGCACGTTGACATTCCCAAGGCGCGCTCAATCATTGAAGCCACTAGTGGTAAGGCCTATGTGAGGAAAGGCGCTCAGAATTTACCAGTCAATAGCCCTGACAAGAGAGGGCAGCTCGAACGCAACAAGGGTATAACGACCTACGAGACGGAGACTATTAATACTGGAACTAACGTCATTACCAACTCAGCGACGACTATTGGATTCATGTTGGAAGTAATTCCTACTGCGGAACCGGAGGAATGGTTCCGCAAGCAACAGGTAATCGTCGATGACACGCCCACTGTCTCCGGTGTGGTTCTGTTCGCCGACGAGCCGCAAGCACTGCTTCCCAAGAGGTCCGGCATAAAAATCTATCGGTACCAGACATCCGACTCGGAAGGTAGCAGGCCGACGCTGGTAGGCGATCCTCTGTCGATAGAAGGAAGCGCTTACGTTCTCATTACTACTGCTGTCTCGAAGACTCAAGAAATCATTGGTGGAATCAGCAAGCTCGGTGAGAAGGGCTTGGAATCTGTTACCTACCCGCCAGAAACATTGCATGCAATTATCACTAATGCTGTTCTTCATCGAGACTACGCCGTTCCGGATGACATACATGTACGCATTTTTGATAATCGGGTTGAAGTCGAAAGCCCGGGGCTTCTACCAGGCCACGTGACCGAACGCAACATTCTGCGCGAACGCTTTGCTCGTAACCCGATGGTAGTGCGCTTGATCAACAAATTTCCCGATCCGCCTAATAAAGATGTCGGCGAAGGTTTGAATACCGCGTTCGCTGCTATGAGAACCATGAGACTTAAAGACCCGGAGATTAGACAGTTTGAAAACTCAGTAATTGTTTACATCCGGCACTCGAGGCTAGCCTCACCAGAGGATGCCATCATGAGCTATTTTGAAGACCATGAAGAAATCACAAACTCTATTGCTCGCAATCTAACTGGCACGGCATCGGAGAACTCGATCAAGAACGTATTCACGCGATTGTCTCAGCGGTCCATGATTGAGCGCATGCCTGGCAAACTTGGGCGCGCTTCCTCTTGGCGGAAGGTCACGAGCTGATCTTTCTAATCAAATAGGGTGTGTCAAGCCGACAATTCCCGCCTCGAGCCAGTCGCCCCGTCCCATCTAGCCATCCGCCACCCGATGCCAGCCTCCTCTCGGCCCTCCCGCCCGATCTTGTTACGCCGTCTTCGCACTATCCAGCTTCCGTTGACCCGCCTCGCGCGAAAAAACGCCGATCACAATCAAGCAATCAACCGCCCCCTCCTGCCGTCGCGCGAGGGCCTGTCCTGAGCCAGCCGAAGAACTCTAAGATGAGGTCATGGCACTGATCGTCCAGAAGTACGGCGGCTCCTCCCTCGCCACGGCGGAGCGCATCCGCGTGGTCGCGGAGCGGATCGCCCGGCGCAAGCGCGACGGCGACGAGCTCGTCGCCGTCGTCTCCGCCATGGGCGACACCACGGACGAACTCATCGCCCTCGCCCACCAGGTGAACCAGCAGCCGGACGACCGCGAGCTCGACGTCCTCCAGTCCACCGGCGAGATCGTCTCCAGCACGCTCATGGCGATGGCGCTGCACGCCCTCGGCGTCGACGCCGTCAGCCTCACCGGCGCCCAGGCCGGCCTGCGCACGGACGCCGTCCACGGCCGCGCCCGCATCCTCGCCCTCGAGCCGGAGCGGGTGCGGCGCGAGCTCGGCCAGGGACGCGTCGTCATCGTCGCCGGCTTCCAGGGGATCACCGCGGACCTCGACGTGACCACGCTGGGCCGCGGCGCCTCCGACCTCACCGCCGTCGCGCTCGCCGCCGTGCTCGGCGCCCGCTGCGAGCGCTACACGGACGTCGACGGCGTCTACACCGCCGACCCCCGCATCGAGCCGGCGGCCCGCAAGCTCCAGGACATCACCTACGAGGAGATGCTCGAGCTCGCGAGCAAGGGATCGAAGATCCTCCAGCCGCGCTCGGTCGAGATCGGCGCCGTCTACAACGTGCCGATCTACGTCGCCTCGAGCTTCAACGAAGCGCCCGGTACCCTGATCCACGGAGGCATCGACATGGAGCAGTTCACACGCGTCCGCGGCATCGCCCACGACCTCGACGTCGCCAAGGTGACGCTGCGCGGCGTGCCGGACCGGCCCGGCATCGCCGCCACCGTCTTCGAGCCGCTGGCGGCGGCCCATCTCTCCGTCGACGTCATCGTTCAGAACGCCTCCGCCGACGGCCTCACCGACCTCACGTTCACGGTCGCGAAAGGCGACCTCGGCCGCTCCCTGCCGATCGTCGAGGCCCTGGCGCGCCAGATCGAGGCCGGCTCCGTGATCGCGGACGACGCGGTCGGCAAGGTGAGCATCGTCGGCACCGGCATTCAGAGCGCGCCCGGCTTCGCCTCGCGCATGTTCCGCTGCCTCTTCGACGCGGGCATCAACATCGAGATGATCTCGACGAGCGAGATCCGGATCACCTGCATCGTGCGCGAAGACCGGGTCGCCGACGCCGTGCGCGCCCTGCACGGCGCCTTCGAGCTCGAGAAGGCGGAGCCGGCCGAGCTCGCCTAGCGCCGCGCTGCGCGACGATCTCGCCTTGCAGTGACGACCGCGGCGGCGCTGAGTCCAGCGCTGCCAAGAAGCGTCGACCGGCAGGGAGCTCCCGGCCTCAAAAAGGAATTACCTTATTGCCGACGTGGGCGAGCAGCAGACCACGGATCAGGTTGCCCGAGACTACCGTCGCCATAAACTTGCGGAACGCCATGCCCGTCGCGCCGGCCGTGATGCCGGCGAACTCGAAGATCGGGTTCGGGATCACCGAGAAGAAGAAGAGCGTCGGCACGCCGTAGCGGTCCATCAACCGGTTGACGAAGCCGATGATCGCGTTCAGCGCCGGCTGCAGCCGGCGCGGCCCCTTGGCATTCGTCTCCCGCGCTACCTCGCCGCCGACCACGCCGGTCAGGTACGCCGTCGCCTCGCCGAGCCCCATTCCGAGACCACCGAGAAGGCCGACCGCCCAAGGATTGAGCACGTCTGCCTGTGTGATGATCAAGGCCTGCGCCACCGCCGTGAGGCCCGGCACCGGTATGAAGACCGTAGACGTGCTGAGCAAGTTTGCGAAGAACACGCCCGGGTAGCCAAAGGTCTCGAGCGAACCTTGCGTCGCGTCGCGGTCCATCGTCAGGCCGACGATCAACAGGCCAACCGACGGTACCATGATCGCCAAAAAGACGAGCGTGAAGACGATGATCTGGCTGCGCTTCGTCGTCGGCGTCCTGGCCAGTAGCCAGCGCAGCGCGCCGACTGACCAGCGGCCCACGGCCGTCTCCTCTATGTCGCTGCGGCGGGCGGCATTCGAGCGCTCGCCTGAGGCTTCGCCCGCTGCGTCCGAGGCGCCGTCGCGCTGGTCAGCAGCGCCCTCCACGGAGGATGGGCTCCGCGGTACTAGCGGTTCGCGACCGTCGGGGTCAGGAGGCTGATTCGTCGCCGACCTCGATCTCGTCGAAGTCGAACTCGTCCGGCCGGATCGAGACGACCTCCGTGAGGCCCTCGACCTTCTCCATGAGAATGCGTTCGATACCGAGACGAAGCGTGAGCATGCTCATGGGACAGCCGTGGCAGGTGCCGACCATCTGCAGCTTTACGACGCCATTATCCGAGACGTCGACGATGTTGACGTCGCCGGCGTGGGAGTGGATGTAGGGCCTGATCTCGTCCAGCGCCGAGTCGACGCGCTCGTACAGGTCGCTCATTCAGCGATATTAGCACAGGCGCGGCGGGCTGCCGGCCCAAGCTCGCGGTCAGCGCTCGGCCGCGGGCTGGCCGAACTGAGCCCGGAGGAAGTTGAGGATGTTCCAGCGATCCTCCTCGCTGATCGCGGAGCCAAAGGCCGGCATGATCCCGCCGATGCCGTCGGTGATCACGTTGAAGAAGAACTGGTCAGGGTGGTAGGGAATGTGGTCGTAGAGGTTGGCCGGCTGGAGTGGCAGCGAGGCGGCCAACGGCCCGTCGCCGCGACCGGTCTCGCCGTGGCAACGGCTGCAGTTCTGGGCGAAGAGGATGCCGCCGCGGTCGATCGACTGCTCGGAGGCGGCGAGGGGGTTACCCTAGCGGGCCTCGCTGCCGCCGAGGCGAAGGTGGCTGTGGCCGCCCAGCAGGAGGCCTAGCCCAAGGCCGGCGAAGAGGAGCAGCGAGAGGCTGACCGCCGGCCGCAGGCGCAGGCCGGCGATGGCAGCGACCGGCACCTCGAGGTAGCCGCCTGCGAGCTCGGGCCGCCGGACGCTGCCAACGACGAGGCCAACCGCGAGGAGCAAGCTCAGCGCCAATAGGCCGACCGCGGCGGCGTTTAGCGGCAGCGGCGAGCGGAAAGCGCCGGTATCGCGCTCCTGGCTGAGCTTGCCGCCGATGCCGGTAACGTTGACCTCGAACGGCAGCAGGAGGTCGTTGCCCCTGTCCCTACGCAGGTCGACGCCGATGTTCCACTTGCCCGGTTGGCTGAGGAAAGCGCCGCGACCGATATAGAAGGTTGGTGGGTTGCTCGGCTCGAGCACGAAGCTCGAGCCGAAGGCTTCGGCGGCGCCGACCTGGTTGAAGCGCAAGCGGACGCGCAGGACGCTGGCCGCATCGCCTGTCAGATAGACGGAGAACGTGTTGAGGCCGGGCTCGTTCGGGTCGATGATCAGGGTCGCGGAGACGCCCTCGGCCGCCTCGGTCGCGACGAGTGTGCCGCCAGCCTGCTCCGGCGCAGCGAAGCCGGTGCGGCTCGGCGGCAGCTGGACCAGGACGGCGACGGCGAGCAGGACGGTCGCCGCAATGGCGGTTTCAATCCGCACCGTCCGGCTCAATAGTCGCTCGAGCTCGGCGAGCGCGTCCGCAGCGGCGCGGCGGTGCTCGGCGCCGGTCTCAACGCCGACGACGAGCTCCGGCCGAAACACGTAGGCATTGGCGGCGCCGGCGACCAGGAGGGGGATCAAGAGGAGGAGCTTGAGGAGCAGCACCTGGCCGAAGCCGGTGTCGAGCAGGTCGGCGGGGCGGGCGATCTGGACGAGCGCGTTGAAGACGCCGCTGACCAGAAGGATGGCGAGGCTCGCAACAGCGAAGAACGAGAAGCGCTGGAGCGCGCTCGCAAGGACCGGCGGTCGCTGGCTCGGGCTGAGATGTACGACGGCCCAGCGGAAGAGGAGGACCAGCTGGAAGAGCATGCCGATCCAGACGGAGGCCTCCGTGAGGTGGACGAAGTCGGAGAGCGTCGCCCAGGCGGCGCCGGTACCGGCTGCTGCGTGGCTGGTGCTGGCGACAAGGGCGAGGAAAGCGCCGGCGAGCGCCAGGCTCGCGATCGAGGCTTTGCGCGAGAGAGACAGACGCTTCCGCTCCCGGAGGGCCAGGGCCAGAAACATGACGAGCGGCGCCAGGAGAAGGGTCCGGATCAGCCAGCGCTCGCCCCAGGTCGTCTCGAAGACGAGGTCGAGGCGATCGAGGCCGCCGAGGTCGCGGGCGCGCAGGAGGATCTCGGCCCCGCTAGCAGCCCCCAGAGCAAGCGTCGCGAAAAGGGCCGTGAAGAGCGCCCGGCGCCCGACCGCCGTAGCCGCGTCGCCGGTCGGTGCCACCCAGAGGGCGAAGACGATCGCGCCGACGAGCAGGCTGCCGACGAGGAGGAGGAGCCACTTGGTCAGGACGGGCGCCAGGCGTGCCTCGTCGCCGGAGACTCCCGTCATCGTCGACGGCGCGACACCGGGCGGGACGCTACCATCGGCGTTGAGGACGGTCAAGGGATAGGAGCCGGTGATCCGGTGGCCGTCGACCTTCGACAGGGTCTCCCAGACGATCGCGTAGAAGCCGGGCGCGAGCGGCGGCACGCCGACCCGCATCAACGCGTCGTCACTATCGTCGAACTCGACGCCGTCAGCGGCTTGAGTGCGGTCGGCGTCGAGAACGCGGACGTCGCTGAAGGCGCGCTCCAGCGCCTCGCTGAAGTAGAGCGTGAAGACAGCCGGCACCTCGCCGGAACGCAGCTGCGCGTTCACGGGCGGGTCGGCGCGAACGAGCAGAGCGTGCGCCGCCACCGGTGTGGACCGGTCCGACGGCGACGGCGGCGGCTGCCAGCACAAGGGCCAAGAGCAGCCAGCCGCCTAGGGAGCGGCGGCGCTTAGTCGCGCTTGCCAACGAGGCGGCTCCCGACGCCGCCGCCGACGAGAGCGCCGCCGATGCCGAGAGCGAGTACCCAGACCGGCACGCCGCCGTCGCCACCGGCGATCGTGAACGTCTCGGCGGTGACGACCAGCGGTGAGAACGGGGAATGGTCGTCGTAGAAGGCGGCGACGCTGACCGTGTGCCTGCCGGCGGCGAGGTCCGTGAGGATGAACTCGTCCTCGACCCACATCGCCGGGTTCTCGATCAGGCCGCCGTCCAGCGTCCCGTCCTCGCCGGCGGCGTGGTCATCGTCCATGGTCATGGCGCTGGCGGCGTGCTGGTCCTCCTCCGCATGAGCGTGGCCCGTGAGGACGTCGAGCGGCACCTTGTCGCGGTAGATGTGGTAATGGCCGAACTCGGGGTCGCGGCCGCTGCCAGTGGGGGCGCGCGGCGTGAAGCCGAGCGGCGTCATCTCCAGGATCGCGTCGGCGCCGTCGATGCTCACCGCCAGCTCGATCGCGGCGGCGGCCATCTCCTCGTCGTCGTGAGCATGCATGTCGTCCGCAGCGGCGGCAGAGCCGGCCGGGCAGTCGGCGCCGCCATCGAGCGCGACCCCATCCGCCAGCGCCGCCGCCGCGTCGGCGCCGACGAAGAACGTGTAGCAGCCGGCGAAGACCTCGCCGTCCTCGTCGTCGAACGTGCTCCAGTGGACGAGGTAGCGCCCCGGGTCGACGGCGCCGGTCAGGGCGACGGCCATCTGCCGCCGGTCGGTAGAGAGCTCGATCTCTCCAACTCCGACCGCGCTGCCTTCAGCGTCGAAGACGCGGATAAACGACTCGTCGGCGCGACGCAGGTTGCTCGTGAACCAGCCATCGATCCGGGCGGGCGCCGCGGCGAGCACGGCCCCCGGCGCCGGCTCGAAGCGGATCGGCCGCGAATGGGCGAAGACGGACGAAACGCTCAGGACGGCAACGGCCAGGGAAGCGACCGCGACGACGCCAAGAAGCAACCTTTTCAGCAAGACGAACCTCCACTGCGAAAACAGGAGACCTGCTGCGATAGCACGTCAAGCCTCGCGGGCGGGCAGCGATCGCTCAGAGCGAACGGCCCCGACTCGAAGCCTGAGGACGCGCGTCAGGTCGACCGCGGCGGCTCGTCCGGGGCGGCGATGAAGGCTCCGTTCAGGGAAGGCTGGACGGAAGGAAGAGAGGAGAGCAGTGGCAGTGGCGGGTCCGGCGCCGATGGCGGGCGCTCGAGCGTGACCGCGAAGCCGCCGCCGCCGTCGGAGCAGCCATACGGACCACCGTGGCAGTGAGCGCTATGAGCGGAGCTGCCCTCGATGCCGACCACGTCATGGACGTCGGCGCGCCAGTGGTCGACCGCGGCGAGCTGGAAGAAGTAAGCGAGGGAGCGAGGCGCGCGCACCAGAGAAGGAGCGAGCGCTGTCTCCATGAGAGGCCCCGGCCGGCGGCGATCGTCGCACTCAATTCGAAGCTATCCCGATCTGACGATAACATAACCTCGGCGCGCTCCAAGAGCCGTGTGGACTATAATAATGGCGCCTTGAGAATAGATGTTTACTCACCTTCACCTTCACACTGAGTACTCCCTCCTCGACGGCCTGACCCGCATTTTGCCGCTCATGGAGCGGGTGCAGGAGATGGGCCAGGAGGCGGTCGCGATGACCGACCACGGCGTCCTCTTCGGCGCCGTCGATTTCTACCGCGAGGCGCGGGAGCGTGGGATCAAGCCGATCATCGGCGTCGAAGCCTACGTGGCGCCCGGCTCCCGCCTGACGCGCGAGACCGGCGACAAGCAGCCCTTCCACCTGACGATGCTCGCCCGCAACAAGACCGGCTACCGCAACCTCCTCAAGCTCGTGACGAGCTCCCACCTGGACGGCTACTACTACCGCCCGCGCATGGACCGCGAGCTCATGGCCGAGCACGGCGAAGGGATCATCGTCCTCTCCGGCTGCCCCTCCGGCGAGCTCCACCGCCTGGTCCAGGACGGGCGCATGGACGAGGCAAAGGCAACGATCAACTGGTACCGCGACGTCTTCGACGGCTACTACCTCGAGGTGCAGGACACGACGGAGCTGCCGGAGTTCGAGCCGGCGAAGCGGGCGATCGTCGACCTCTCGCGCGAGACAGGGGTACCGCTGGTCGCGACCAACGACTCGCATTACCTGCGGCCGGACGACCACGACAGCCACGACCTCCTCCTCTGCATCGGCACGAACGCGACGATCCAGGACGAGAAGCGGATGAAGATGTTCGGCTCGCTCTACGTGCGCTCCGAGGATGAGATGCGCGCCGCCTTCGCCGAGCTGCCGGCTGCCGTCGACGAGACCTGGAAGATCGCGGAGCAGTGCGACCTCGAGCTCGAGTTCGGCCGCCTCCACCTGCCGGAGCCGGAGCTGCCGCCGGGCGAGACGGCAGAGGTCTACCTGAAGCGCCTCTGCTGGGAGGGCCTGCGCCGGCGCCTGCCCGACGCCGGCGCGGACGCCGATGACCGCCTCCGCTACGAGCTCGATGTCGTGCGCGAGACCGGCTTCACCAACTACATCCATATCGTTCGCGAGATCGCCGTGTTCGCCCGCGGCCAGGGGATGCGGATCGGCGTGCGTGGCAGCGCCGCGGCCAGCCTGATCCTCTACTGCCTCGGCGTCACGGACATCGACCCCCTGAAGGCGAACCTCGTCTTCGAGCGCTTCCTCAACGTCGAGCGGCCGGAGGCGCCGGACGTCGACTTTGACCTGCCGGACGAGCGCCGCGACGAGGTCCTACGCTTCGTCGCCAACCGCTACGGCACCGACCGCGTCGCCCAGATCATCACCTTCGGCACGCTCGGCGCGAAGGCGGCGATCCGCGACGTCGGTCGCGCCCTCGCCATGGCTTACGCCGACGTCGACCGGGTGGCGCGCCTGGTGCCAAACGCCCTCCACATCACGATCGAGCGAGCAGTCGCCGAGTCGGCGGAGCTGCGGATGATCTACGACTCCGACAGCCAGGTCCGCACCCTGATCGACTCGGCGCGCAAGCTGGAGGGCGTCGCGCGCAACGCCAGCACTCACGCCGCAGGCATCGTGATCAGCCGCGAGCCCCTGGACGAGCACCTGCCGCTGGCCCGGCCGACGCGGGGCGACGCGCAGGCGATGCCGACGACCCAGTTCGCGATGGAGCAGGTCGCGGCGATCGGCCTGATCAAGATGGACCTCCTCGGCCTCTCGAACCTGACGATCCTCGAGCGGGCCGTGGAGCTGATCGAAAAGCGGCACGCCGTCCGCGTCGACCTGGACGCGCTGCCGGAGGACCCGAAGACCTTCGCGATGCTCACGGCCGGCGATACCTTCGGCGTCTTCCAGCTCGAGTCGTCCGGCATGCGCCGCGCCGTCCTCGAGCTCAAGCCGACCAGCGTCGACGACCTGGCGGCGCTCGTCGCCCTTTACCGACCCGGGCCGATGCAGCACATCGGCACCTTCTGTCGCGCCAAGCACGGCCTCGAGACGGTGAGCTATCCCCACCCTGACCTCGCCGACATCCTCGACCAGACCTACGGCGTCATCGTCTTCCAGGACCAGGTCCTGAAGATCGCCCAGAAGTTCGCCGGCTACACGCTGGGCCAGGCAGACATCATGCGCAAGGCGATGGGCAAGAAGATCGCGGCGATGATGCTGGCGGAGCAAGACCGGTTCACCTCCGGCGCCATCACCAAGGGCTACTCCAAAGAGGACGCTCAGAAGGTCTTCGACCTGATCGAGCCGTTCGCGGGCTACGCCTTCAACAAGGCCCACTCCTACTCCTATGGGACCATCGCCTACCAGACGGCCTACCTCAAAGCGAACTACCCGGAGGAGTACCTGACGGCGGTGCTGGTGCAGGCCGCGAGCCACCCGGCCGGCGCCATGGACCGGATCGCCCAGGCTCACAACGAGTGCGTGCGACTCGGCATCCCGCTGCTGCCGCCAGACCTGAACCACAGCGAGGCGAACTTCGCGATCGAGGCGCAGGCGGACGGCCGCAGCGCGATCCGCTTCGGCCTCGGCATGGTCAAGAACGTCGGCAGCGGCGCCGCCGAGACTATCGTCGAGTCGCGCAACGAGGCCGGCGGCGCCTTCGAGTCGCTGAACGACCTCTGCCGTCACCTCAACCCGCGCAGCGTCAACAAGCGGGCGCTCGAGAGCCTGATTAAGACGGGCGCCCTCGATTCGATCGCCGGCAGCGCCGAGGCACGCGGCTCCCTGCTCCTGAACATCGACCGCATCCTCAGCATCTCGCAGAGCTCGATCAAGCTGAAGGAGACGGGCCAGGCGACGATGTTCGACCTCTTCGGCGCCGAAGTCGCAACGCCGCTCGCCGGCATCGACCTCGAGAGCGCGCCGCTGCCCCGAGCCGAGCTGCTCGCCTGGGAGAAGGAGCTCCTCGGCACCTGGGTATCGGAGCACCCGTACACGCGGGCCGCAGCCGTGCTCGCCGCCCACGTTACGGCGCTCTGCGCCGAGGTAACGGAGGATATCCTGGCCGACGCGCCGCCGCAGGGGCGCGACATCGTCATCGCCGGAATGGTGAACGCGACCCGCAGGCTGACAACGCGCGACGGCCGCGCCTTCGTCGCTGCCGAGCTCCTCGACCTCTCGGGCGGCATCGAGGTAACGGTCTGGCCCGACCTCTACGAGCGGGCACCGGAGCTCTGGTCCGTCGGCAGCATCCTCCTCGCCCAGGTGCGGGTGCGGGAGCGCGGCAACCGCCTCCAGGCCGGCGTTCAGCAGGTAGCTCCTTACACGGAGGAGTTCGAGGCGCCGGCCTGGCTGGCGGAAGCGAAGGCGAGCGGATTCATTGCCCGAGCCGAGAGCAACGGCGAAAACGGCTTCTCTTCGCACCAGACGGCCCCGGCGCCGCCGTCTGAGCCGGCCGCGACTCCTCCCACCGTCGCCATCGCCGCCAGCGAACCGGTCGAAGAGCGCAGCGAGCCGCCTGCGCCGTCGGCGCCGCCAGAGCAGGAGCCGCTTGTCCTCGTACTGCGCGAGAGCGACGACGAGGGCGCGGACCAGCGGCGGCTGGCGTCGCTATTCCGTCTCATCCAGGCGAACCCCGGCGCCGACAAAGTCCTCCTGCGCATCCTCGGTGGCGACGGCCAGGAGACGGAGCTGGCGCTGCCCGGCACCGCCCTGAGCGACGATCTCCGAAGCCAGCTGCGTGAGGGCGTTGCCGCGCCCGCAGTAGCTACGACGGGTTAGCGACCGGCCCTAGCCGTCGTCGGCGCTGCCGTGGTCGCGGCGCAGATCGCTCTTCAGCACCTTGCCCATCGAGTTGCGCGGCAGAGCCGTCACGAAGGCGATGAAGGCCGGCGTCTTGAAGCTCGCGAGGCGCTCGCGACAAAAGGCCCGCAGCTCCGTGCGCAGCGCCGCGTCCGTCGCGCGGGACTCGGCCGCAACGACTACGGCTTTGACAACCTCGCCCCATTCCGGGTCGGGTACGCCGATCGCCGCCGCCTCCGCGACCACCGGGTGGCTCTGGAGCACGGCCTCGATCTCGCCGGCGGAGATGTTCTCGCCGCCGCGGATGATCAGCTCCTTCACGCGGCCGGTGATGAAGAGATAGCCCTCGTCGTCGAGGTAGCCGTAATCGCCCGTGTGGAGCCAGCCGTCGCTGACTGCAGCCGCGGTCGCGTCCGCCTGGTTCAGGTAGTCCTGCATGACCCTGGCGCTCCGCGCCCAGACCTCGCCCTCGATGCCGGCTGCCAGCGAGGCGTCCGCCGAGTTGCCCGCTGGGTCGCGGATCGAGAGCTCGACGTCGCCCATGGGCCGGCCGACGGAGCGCAGGCGGCGGCGCTTCTTCTCGTCCGCCGCCGGCGGGCCGTCGAGGCGGTGGTCCTCCGGCCCGAGGTAGGTCAGGGCCGAGGTGCTCTCCGTCTGGCCGTAGGCGTTCATGAGGCCGCAGGAGAAGGCATCGATCGCGCTGCGGACGACCTCTAAGGGCATCGGCGCGGCGCCGTAGGTCAGGAGCTGCAGCGAGGCGAGGTCGTGGCTGTCGAAGTCGGGCTCATCCATTAGGCGCTTGAGCATCGTCGGCACAACGAAGGCGTGAGTGACGCGCTCGCGCTCGACTGCGGCGAGCCAGGCCCCGGCGTCGAACTGGGGCAGGAGGACGAGCGAGCGGCCGCCCCAGATCGAGGAGAGGATCGAGGTGAAGCCGGCGATGTGATAGATGCCCACCGAGACCAGCGTCTTCTCGAGCGCCGCCGCCGGGTCGGCCGGGCCCATCGTGTTCATGACGTAGAGGGAGAGGGAGCGGCTGCTGAGCTCGACGCCCTTGGGCTGAGCCGTCGTGCCGGACGTGAAGAGGAGCAGGGACGGCGCCTCGTCGTCGACCTCGAGGGTGAGCTCGACGTCGCTGCCGGCGGCGATCAGGCCCTCGAGAGTCGGCAGGCCGGACCGCTCGCCGTCCAGGACCGCGACCTCGCGCAGCTGGCTGAGGCCGGGCCGGGCCGAGTCGATGAGGTCGAGGTAGCGCTCGTCTGCGAGGACGACGCTCGGCTCCGCCGCCGCCAGCATGAAAGCAGCCTCCTCGCGCTTGACGCGGTAGTTCAGCGGCACGAAGCAGCCGCCGAGGCGGGCGCAGGCGTAGTAGACCTCGACCAACGCCGGCGAGTTCGTCGCCATCACCGCCAGGCGACGGCCCGGCCCGACGCCGAGGGCGCGCAGCGAGTGGGCGAGCCGGTTCACGCGCGCGCTCATCGCGGCGTAGGTAAGGCGGCGGCGGCCGTCGCCGGAGATCAGCGCCTCGCGCTCGGGGACGACGGCGCTGCTGATCGTGAGGAACTCGGCCGGGTTCATCGCGCGCCTCGCTAGCTAAAGGTGTCGAAGTCTCGGGCTAGCTTAGCCGCCGGCGCCCCGAGCCGCGAGGCCGGCCGCGTAGGCGCGACATCCGCGACATCAAAGACGCGCCCGGAGCCGCGCCTCGAGGCCGAGCCCGGCGGCGAGAGGCAGGTCGAGGCCGTCGACGACGGCTTTTTTCACGAGTCGCAGCGCCCGCGCCGGCCGCGCGAGGACGCGGCCGGCGAGCGCCGCGGTTGCTGCCGTTAGCTCCGCGTCCGGCACGACCCACTGGACCAGGCCGGCAGCAAGCGCCTCGGCCGCGTCGACCGGCTCGCCACTGAGGATCATGTGCAGCGCCCGTCCCGGACCGATGGTCCGCGGCAGCGTCTGGCTGCCGCCGGCGGCCGGCAGGTAGCCCAGCGCCAGCTCCGGCAGGCCGAAGCGGGCCGACTCGCCGGCGATCCGCAGGTCGCAGCAGAGGCTGAGCTCGAGGCCGGCGCCGACGACGTGGCCGTGCAACGAGGCGATCAGCGGCTTCTCGGTCGCGAGGAGCAGGCGCCAGAGGTCTCGCTCCTGACGGGCGCGCCGCGCCTCGACGTAGGACGCCGCCGAGCCGAAGTCCCTGATATCGGCGCCGCTGGAGAAGGCGCGCGCGCCGGCGCCGTGAAAGACGACGACGCCAACGTCCGGGTCGAGGCGCACGGCCTCGAAGAGCGTCCAGAGCTCGTCCCGCATCGTCAGGTCGATGGCGTTGAGGACGCGCGGCCGGTTCAGCGTCACGCTGGCGACGCCGTCCTCCTTCTCGTAGATCACAGTCTCGAAGCCGCTCATCCGCCAGGCAAGGATCGGCGCGCTCGACCTCGATGTCAAAGCGACGGCTGGGCGTGTCTCGCACTCGCGGGTCCCGCGTCCTTCGCGTCCTTCGATTGCCTGTTCGCATAGCGTCCTTTCGGGGCCGGCTCTAAGGGCCTGTGGTTTGGAGTGATCGCCATTCGTTCCGCTGCACGCGCGTGCAGCGGCTCCACGCTTACGAAGAGGTACGACGGCTCCCCCTTCACCGTTTGGCGACGCAGCCGACTTCGACGTAGCGCTGGCGGCGGGTAATCCGGCCGCGACCGGTTTCGAAGCCTGAAATGCGGCCGAATGGCCCTTCTCTAAGGCTTGATCAGCGCTGCTAGAATGAAAGGCCAGTAGGCCCGTCGCTCGATTACAAGGAGAGCAGGCTATGAGCAAAAGTGTTCTAGTGCCACTGGACGGAAGCAAGCGCTCCGAAACGATCCTGCCGGCGCTCGATGCGGTCTGCGCCAGCGGCGACGAGATCGTCCTGATCTCCGTCGGCTCACCGTCGAAGCCGCAGCAGGTGGGCGTCGAGCAATCAGGCGACGTCTTGCTCAGCTCCTCCAACCTCGGGATGGGCTCGACCTTCGCGACTCCCCATGAGGAGCCGGTCTACGCGGAATCCGGCGGTCAGGCGCTCCAACGAGCGACCGGGCGTCGCTCCCGTTCTCCTGGTTCGGATGAAGGATCCAGCCGTCAACGACGCTATCGAGCACTAGACCGAAATCTCTTCGCCGACTCATGCGGCGACGGGCGCCTCGTAGGATGCCGCACTCCTAAGCAACGATCCGGCAGTGATCGATTCGGGCAGCCGCGTTCCCCTGCAGGGCCGGTGACCGCCGTCACAGCGAGGAACGCTCCCAGTCCCGTAAGCTGAGGGTGATGGCGACCGACGGAGGCGAAGCCATGCCACTCCGGCCCGCGCTGATCATCGTCGGCCTCCTCCTCGCCGCCGCCTGCGGCGGCGGCAGTGCGGCCGTCCCCCGCCCCACGCCGGTGATCCCGACGCCGACGAACGCGGAAGCCGGCGGCTTCCCCTTCGACTACTCGCTCGAATGGAGCACCGACTTCACGAAGAGCTCGGTCCCGTCCTCCGAGCTCCTCCAGAGGGTCGCCCGGGAAGGCATACCGGCCCTGGAGGGCACGGCCGTCCCCTTCCTTGCCACCTCGGAGGTCGACTTCCTCCGCGACCAGGAGCCGGTGATCTCCCTCCAGATCGGCGACGACGCCCGCGCCTACCCGCTGCAGGTCCTCATCTGGCACGAGATCGTCAACGACGTGGTCGGCGGCCGGCCCGTCGCCGTAACCTTCTGCCCCCTCTGCAACACGGCGATCGTCTTCGACAGCGTCGTCGACGGCAGGGCGCTGAGCTTCGGCGTCTCCGGCTTTCTCCGCAACAGCGATCTCGTGATGTTCGACCGGGAGACCGAGTCGTGGTGGCAGCAGGCGACGGGCGAGGCGATCGTCGGCGACTTCACCGGCACCCAGCTCAAGCCGCTACCGGCGGTCATCGTTTCCTGGTCCGACTTCAAAGAGGCGTTTCCCGAGGGGCGAGTGCTCTCCACGGAGACCGGTTACAGACGCACCTACGGCACGAACCCTTACCTCGGCTACGACGACGTCGACAGCACCCCCTTCCTCTACTTCGGCAAGTCGGACGGCCGCCTCGCCGCGGCTGAGCGGGTGGTGCCGGTCGAGATCGGTGATGAGACGGTCGCCTACCCGTTCCGCTTTCTCGAAGAGCAGCTCGTGGTCGTCGACAGCGTCGGCGGCACAGAGATCGTCGTCTTCTTCAAGCCGGGCACCGTGTCCGCCCTGGACCAGAACGTCATCGCCGACTCGCGCGACGTCGGCGCGGCGACGGTCTTTCTGCCCCACGCTGACGGGCGGCGGCTGACCTTTAGCGCTGAGGGCGATGCCTTCGTCGACAACGAGACCGGCTCGCGCTGGGACATTCTCGGTCGCGCCATAGACGGTGAACTCACAGGCAGCGAGCTCGAGCCCGTCGTGAGCGGCAATCACTTCTGGTTCGCCTGGGCGGCGTTCAAGCCGGAGACCCGGATCTGGCAGCCGGAGTAATCGGTCCGCGGCCGGGCTGACGGGCCCAGGCCGAAAAATGCAGCCTCCCACGCCCCGCGCCGTGACGGTTGTAATCCCGTAAGCGTTGGCTTAAGTTTAGTGTCACTTTTCGGACCCGCGCCGAGCGGTTAATAGGGCGCGCATAGATTAGGGGGGAGCCGACGTGTACAAGAAGGACATCCAGATCGCGGCAGCGCCGGAGCAGGTCTTCGCCTACGTGGCCGACCTGGCGCGCCATCCCGAATGGGCCAGCAACGAGCTTAAGATCGAGGCGCGCTCCGAAGGGGCCGTCGGCGTCGGCTCGAAGTTCAGCTCCGTCGGCCATCAGTTTGGCAAGGACAACCCGGACGAGGTCACCGTCCACGAGTACGCGCCGTCCAAGCGGTTCGTCTTCGACAGCGAGGACAGCAGCGGCGTGTTCCGCCACACCTTCGAGCTCACGCCCGAGGGCGAGGGGACGCGCGTGATCAAGAGCTGCGAGGTGCTCTCCGCGCCGATGAAGACGAAGCTCCTCACGCCCGTCCTCGCCGTCTTGATACCGAAGGCCCTTTCGAAGGACCTGCAGCAGATCAAGTCGCGCCTCGAGTAAGGGTCCGGTTGACGAAGCGCGTCGTCGCCTTCAGCGCTGACCTCCTCTTCACCTCGAAGATCGAGGCGACGCTGGCGCGGGCGGGCTACGATGTGGCTATCGTCGACGACCTTGCGGCGCTGACGACGAGCCTGGCTGCCGGCCCCACCGCCCTCGTCATCCTCGACCTGCACGCCGGCGCGGCCACGGCCGAGATCGTCCGTCAGGCCGGCGCGGCCCCCGTGCTCGCATTCGGCCGGCATACGGAGCCCGAAGTCCTCCGGGCGGCGCGAGAGGCGGGCTGCGCCGTAGTCGTCGCCCGCTCGACCTTCGTCGAGGAGATGGCGGCCCTGGCGGACCGTCTTACCGCAAAGCGGCCCGGCGAAAGCGAGGCGAGCTCGACGGGCGCCGCCGAGTAAGGCCAGCCAAGAGCCCGGTGTTATACTGGCCTCGCCGCCCATGATGCCTACCGTTGCCGCTGCAAAGTACGAGGTCGTCATCGGGCTGGAGGTCCACGCCCAGCTCACGACTCGCTCCAAGGTCTTCTGCCGCTGCGGCACGCACTACAGCGGCGCCGCGCCCAACACCCACGTCTGCCCGGTCTGCATGGGCATGCCCGGCGTCCTGCCCGTAATCAACTCCCAAGCCGTGGCCAAGGCGATCATGACCGGCCTGGCGCTGAACTGCGAGATCCCGGAGCGGGCGAAGTTCGACCGCAAGAACTACCCCTACCCAGACCTGATGAAGGGCTACCAGATCTCCGAGTACGACATGCCGCTCTGTCGCGACGGCTGGCTCGACGTCGAAGCGGACGGCGAGAGCCGCCGGATCCGGGTCCAGCGCGTCCACCTCGAAGAGGACACCGCGCGCCTGATCCACCGCACCGACGGGAGCGGCGAGTCCTATTCGCTGCTCGACGTCAACCGCGCCGGCATGCCGCTGATGGAGATCGTCACGGAGCCGGACGCGCGCTCGCCGGCAGAAGCAATCGCTTACCTGACCAAGCTGCGCCAGATCCTCCGCTATCTCGGCGTCAGCGACGCGAACATGGAGGAGGGCAGCTTCCGCTGCGAGCCGAACCTTAGCCTGCGGCCAAAGGGCACGACAGCGCTCGGCTCGAAGGTGGAGCTGAAGAACCTGAACAGCTTTCGAGCGGCGCTGCGGGGCATGGAGTTCGAGGTAGAGCGCCAGGCGCGCATCCTCGATGAAGGCGGCCACGTCGCCTCCGAGACGCGCGGCTGGCGCGAAGAGACCAACGAGACCGCGAGCCAGCGCTCGAAAGAGCTCGCTCACGACTACCGTTACTTGCCGGAGCCCGACCTGCCGCCGCTCGCGATCAGCCGCAGCCAGGTAGAGGAGCTGCGGCAAGCGCTGCCGGAGCTGCCGGACGCCCGCCGGGCGCGCTTCGCGGACGACTACGGCCTCACGCCCTACGAGGCGAATCTCCTGACCGAGTCTCGCGCCCGCGCCGACTACTTCGAGACGGCCGTAAGCGCGCCCGAAGGGCTCTCGCCAGAAGCGCGGCAGGCCCACGCGGAGCAAGTCAGCAACTGGCTCCTCGGCGAGTTCAGCCGCCTGCTAAACGCGGCCAACCTCGAGCCGAGCGACAGCAGAGTCGGCACGGGGCAGCTCTCGGCGCTCGTTTCCCTGGTCGAGGCGGGCAAGATCAGCGGGACGGCGGCGAAGGAGGTCCTCGGCGTCATGTTCGAGAGCGGCGACGACGCGGCGGCGATCATCGCCGAGCGCGGCCTCGGCCGCATCGAGGACGGCGACGTCGTCACGGCGGCCGCGCGCAAGGTGCTGGCGGCCAACCCAAAGGCGATCGGCGACTACCGTGCCGGCAAAGAGGAGGCCCTGAAGTTCCTCGTCGGCCAGGTGATGAAAGAGACGCGGGGCCGAGCCAACGCTGCCGAGGTCCAGGCCCTGCTCCAAAGCGAGCTGGCCACCCAGGGCTAGCGATTTCGGCGAAAGGCAGAGAGGCTCTATAATCGGTAAACGCATGCAGGGCCTGAAGACCACCAACTTCATCAAGTGGCTCCATTTTGGGATGCACATCAAGCGCTGGCTCCTGCTGGTGCTGCTCGGCGTCGCGATCATGGGCCTCGGCTTCGGCTACATCCTGCGCGAGGTCTACGTCAGCTACACCTTCCCGGACTGGGTCTACTACATCACGATCCAGTTTCTCCCCCGCTTCGCTCGTGCCGCCCTCTTCATATCGTTCGCCTCCGGCATCATCCTCTTCGGCGTCTGGAAGCTGAACACGTCGCTCCTTGCCGCCTTCATCCACCCTGCGAGCGACGAGGGCATCGTCGACACGATCTACCGCTACCGCTACCAGGCGCGAGGGCCAAAGATCGTCGCGATCGGTGGCGGCACCGGCCTGCCCGTCCTCCTCCGCGGCCTCAAGCAACACACGAGCAACCTCACGGCGATCGTGACGGTCGGCGACGATGGCGGCTCCTCCGGGCGGCTGCGGCGCGAGCTCGGTGTCCTGCCCCCCGGCGACTTGCGCAACTGCATCGCCGCGCTGGCGGAGGCGGAGCCGCTGATGACGCGCCTCTTCCAGTACCGCTTTGACGAGGGCTCCGGCCTCGAGGGTCACAGCTTCGGCAACCTCTTCATCGTGGCGATGTCCGGCGTCACCGGTAACTTCGAGGAGGCAGTACGGGAGACGAGCCGCGTCCTCGCGGTGCGCGGCCAGATCCTGCCCTCTACCCTCTCGAACGTGACCGTCCACGCCCGCACGGACGACGAGGAGCTGATCAGCGGCGAGACCAACATCACCAGCAACGGCAGCGTGCGGGAGATCTTCCTCATGCCGGCGCACGTCCAGGCGAACCCGGAAGCGATCCGAGCGCTCCTCGAGGCGGACATGATCATCGTCGGGCCGGGTAGCCTCCTGACCAGCGTTCTACCCAACCTCCTGGTCGACGGCGTCCGCCAGGCACTCGCGATTTCGCACGCGACGAAGATCTACGTCTGCAACGTCGCGACCCAGGGAGGCGAGACGGACCGGTTCGCGGTCAGCGACCACTTCCAGACCCTCGTCAACCACATCGGGCCGGGTAGCTTCGACTACGTCCTCGCCAACAGCAACGTCGCAGGCCCGCTGCCGGAAGCCTGGCACTCCGACCCGGTGCCGGTTGACAGCAGCTCCGTCGACGGCGCTCGCCTCCACACGGCAGACCTGATCTCGGAGAGCAACCGTTACCACCACGACTCCGAGAAGCTGGCAGCGGCGATCATGCGCATCTACAGCAACCGTAATCAGTCGGAGCCGCGCGACGATCTGGCGGCGGTCGCGATGGAGCGCTAGACTAGACGGCAATGAGCTTCGAGAACTCCCTCAACGTCGGCCAGATCCTGGTCTCGGTCATCCTCATAGTAGTGATTCTCCTCCAGGCGAAAGGCTCCGGGTTCGGCGCCGGGCTCGGCGGCACCACGTCTGCCTTCCGGACGCGACGTGGCATTGAGAAGACCCTCTTCCAGGCGACGATCGGCCTGACGATCGTCTTCCTCGCCATGTCCGCCTGGAGCGTATCCAGCACCTGACGAGCCGTTCCACGACTCGGCTGCCAGCTAACGACAGAAGGCTCGGCTGCAGCGGCGCCGACACCATCTTGATCACCCGGTTTACTGGGTCAGGCAAAGAGCTCAGGCTGGAGGCTCGCGATCGCTTCTTCAGGCCGCCTTCGCCGACCGGAGACCTAGAGCGTGCGCCGGCGCCGCCGACCCTCGCTCTTCCTGCTGGCGCTCCTCGGCGGCATCGGCGCCTTCAGCGTCCTCTGGTACGTCAGCGCCAGCGGCGAAGACGGCGGCGCGCCGGCTTTCGGCGGCGCTTACGTAGAGGGCCTGGCGGGGGGGCCCTCGCGAGTCAACCCGCTCTTTGCCTATCAGAACGCCGCCGACGAAACCCTCGCGGCGCTGGTTTTCGCCGGCCTCACCCGTCTCGACGACAGAGGCCAGGCCTTCCCCGACCTCGCCGAGACCTGGACGGTGGGCGCCGACGGTCGCAGCTTCAGCTTCCGGCTGCGGCCGGGCCTCCTCTGGCAGGATGGCGTCCCCCTCACGGCGGCGGACGTCGAGTTCACCTACGGCCTCCTCAAGCTGCCGGACCTGCGCGCCCGGCCGGAGGGCAGCGAGCTCCTGCGCGGTGCCAGCGTGACGGCGACCGACGCGCGCACTGTCGAGATCGTCCTGACCCAGCCGTTCGCACCCCTGCCCGCTTACCTGACCCTCGGCATTCTGCCGGCGCACCTTCTGGCCGGCCTTGACGCCGGCCAGCTCCTGGACGCGCCATTCAACCAGCGGCCAATCGGCGCCGGGCCCTACGCCTTGACGGCGCTGACGGCGGAGCGGGCGCTGCTGACCGCGAATTCCGCCTACCATTTCGAGCAGCCCTTCATCCCGAATCTGGAGCTACGCTTCTATCAGAACGAAGGAGCCGTGATCGCGGCGCTGCGCGAAAAGCTGATCGACGGCGCCTTCATCAGCCTCGGCCTCAACCCATCCGACCGCGTCTACGTCGACCGCCGGTCCGGCCTGGCGCTCCACCAGCTCGAGGCCGGTGAGGTCACATCGATCTACCTCAACCAACGGCTGCCCATCTTCCAGGAACGGCGCGTCCGTCAGGCCCTACTGCAGGCGATCGACCGGACCTTCATCGTTGAGTCCTTGCTGTCCGAGAACGCCGCTGTGGCGGAGTCGCCGCTCGCCGGCGGCTGGGCGACGACGACGGCCCTGAGCCGCTACGACTTCGACCCGGTAGTGGCGGCGCTGCTCCTCGACGAAGCGGGCTGGCAGCGCGGCCGCGACGGCGTCCGTCGCCGCGACGGCCGCGACCTCTCGATCACCCTCTCTGCCAACAACGACCCGGTGGCGATGGCCGTCGCGGCGGCGGTCGCCGAGAAGTGGCGCGCCGTCGGCGTGCGCGTGACGATCGACAGCGTCGGCACCACTGCTCTCGTGCGCGAGCGCATCGAGCCGCGCGCCTTCGAGGCGCTCCTCCTCACGGGCCGGGCCGGCGCCGACCCGGACCCCTATCCCGAGTGGCACGGCGACGGCGACCGCAACCTGACCGGCTTTCAGGACGCGACCGTCGACAGCGTCCTCGAAGAGGCGCGCCAGGCCGCCCAGCCGAGCCGGCGCAAGGCGCTCTACGGCCAGTTCCAGGACGTGTTTGCCCGCGAGCTGCCGGCGTTTCCTCTGTACGTCTCGACGGTGCAACACGTCCGGCCGACCTCCCTGCGGGGCGTCCGCATCGGCAGCGTCGCGACGCCCGGTAGGCGCTTCTGGCAGGTACAGGAATGGTCGCTGAAGACGCGCTGAGCCCGGCTACGGGTGTCATCACGCTGACAACTGACTTCGGCCTCAGCGATGCCTACGTCGGCGTCATGAAAGGCGTAATCCTGGCGCGGGCGCCGGCGGCGTCGATCGTTGACCTCAGCCATGCCGTCGCGCCAGGGGCGATCCTTGAGGCTGCCTCGCTCCTCGAGACCGCCTGGCGCTACTTCCCGCCCGGCACCGTTCATCTCGTCGTCGTCGACCCGGGCGTCGGCACCAGCCGGCAACGGCTCGCGATCGCGGCAGCCGGTCAAATCTTCGTCGGCCCGGACAACGGCTGCCTCTCACCGGCGCTCGCGGCGGCCGCCCGCGGCCGGCGGCCGGCCGGCGAGCCCTATGCGCCACGCACGGTCGGCGTGCCGGCCGACGTCACTGCGGTCAGCCTCGCGAACGAAGCCTTGCTGGGCGCGACGATCAGCGCGACGTTTGAGGGGCGGGACGTCTTCGCGCCCGCCGCCGTCTACCTCAGCCGCGGCGGCTCGATCGGCGAGCTCGGCCCGTCACTGCCGGCGATCGAGGCCTTCCCTGAGCTGCGGGCGCCGCTCAACGCGCAGGGCGGCCGCGACGGGCGCGTCCTCCACGTCGACCGCTTCGGCAATCTGATCACCGACATCCATGCCGCCGATCTGCCACCGAGCCCCGTATTCACGCTCGGCGGCCGGACGATTCGCGGCCTATCCCGGACCTACGGCGATGCTCGCGACCTGACCGCGATCGTCGGCAGCGCCGGGTTGGTCGAGGTTGCGCTGCCCAACGGCAGCGCCGCGGCCATGCTGGACCTCGCCGCCGGAGCCTCGGTGCGGTTGATCTGAGCCGGGACGACGGCTGCTAGAATCAGCAGCGATGCGCCTCGTCCTCATGGGCTCCCCCGCCTTCGCCTTGCCGACGCTGGAAACGCTGGCGGCGGGCGAGCACGAGATCGTCGCCGTCGTCACCCAGCCTGACCGGCCGGCCGGCCGGGGCCGGGCAGCGACACCGCCCGCGGTCAAGGAAGCAGCGCTCGCCCACGGCCTCACGGTGCTCCAGCCCGAGAACGTGAGCGCTGAGCCGTCGGTCGAGCGACTGCGGGCGCTGGCCCCGGAGGTCATCGTCGTCGCCGCCTACGGCCAGATCCTGCGGCAGAGGGTCCTTGACCTGCCGACGCGCGGCTCGCTTAACGTCCACGCCTCGCTCCTGCCGCGCCATCGCGGCGCCTCGCCTTTGACGGCGGCGATCCTCGCGGGCGATGCCGTGACCGGCGTGACCATCATGGAGGTAGTGCGGGCCCTCGACGCCGGACCAAGTGTGGCGAAGGTGGAGGAGCCGATCTCGCCCGCCGATACGGCCGGAGCGCTCGAGCCGCGTCTGGCGGCAGCGGGGGCGCGCCTCCTGGGTGAGGTCCTCGACCCCTGGGCCGAGGGACGCCTCGCCGCCGTCCCCCAGGACGAGAGCCTGGCGACCTACGCAGGGACGATCAAGAGAGAGGACGCCCGCCTCGACTGGTCGTTGCCCGCCGTCGATCTCTGGCGGCGCGTGCGCGCCTTTAATCCCTGGCCCGTGGCGTTTACGGACTTTGAGGGAGGCGACCTGCGTCTCTGGGAGGCTTGGCCCCTCGAGGACGACGGCAACGCACCCCCCGGCAGCGTCCTGCCGGTGACGTCGTTACCGGCAGCGGCCGGCGAGGAGGAGTCGTTCTCGGTTCAGACCGGTAGCGGCCGCCTCGCGATCCTGAGGCTCCAGCGTCCAGGCAAACGGGCGGTCAGCGGCCGCGAGTTCCTCCGGGGCCAGCCCGGCCTCATCGGGGCGCGGCTCGGGGGGCAGGCCTGAGCTAGTCGGCGGCTTCCGCCGGCTCCTCTTCGGCGGACTCGTCGGCGGCAGGCGCTTCGCCCGCAGCCACGGCCGCTTCGGCCTCCGTCGGCGCCACGACCTCCTCCTCCTCGACAACGCGCGGGCTGGCGACGCGAGCAACGACGACGTCCGGCTCGCTGAGGACCGTGAGGGTCGCAGGCACGTTCAGGTCGCGCACGTGGAGGGCGGAGTCGAGCTCGGCGAGCGAGGAGATATCGACCTCGATGTGGCCGGGAATGTCGAGCGGCAGCCCCTCGATGTGCACCGCCTCGATGCCGGTGAGGAGAACGCCGCTATAGGTCACCACCGCCTCGGACTGACCGACGAGGACGAGCGGAATGTCGGCTCGCATCTTCTCGCGCAGAGAAACCTGGTAAAAGTCGGCGTGGAGGATGCCGCCCGTAAGCGGCTGGCGCTGAATGTGGTGAATGACCACGGGCCGGATCTCAGCCTCGCCGCCGACTCTCAGGTCGATCACCTCGTTCGCCGCCACCTCACGCAGCGTCCGGCCGAGGTCGTCGGCGCTTACCTGGACGGAAACAGAGGCAACGCCGTGTCCGTAGACGTTCGCCGGCAGGATGCCGCCCCGTCGCAGGACCGCGACCTTCTTGCCGAGCACCGCCCGTGATTCGACGCTGAGCTCTCTACGAGCCATTTCTCTCTACCTCCGGAAGCTTTAGCGTGCCGGCCGGGAGCCTGATTGCTCGGCTCGCGCTGGCCGGTCACGGCGCTCTCGATCGTCAGTCAGGAACGAGTGTGACCTTAGCAGAGGGGCCTTTTGCCGGTCAAGGAAGGCGGTAAGCGGCGGTCGCGGCGCTGAGGCCGAAAATTCGGAGGTCGCCGTTCTCGTATACGACCTTGATGGCACCGTCGAGGCCGGAGTCGAACTTTGCCAGACCCTCGGGCGGGTAGTAAAGACGCTCGAGCTCGCCGACGATGACGTACTCGACGCCGTACCGCTCGAGGAAGCGCAGAGCCTGCTCGACGTCGGCTTCGCCGTAGAAGGCGTCGACCTGCCGCGCCCGCTCGTCGACCATGAAGGCGAGGTCACCCCGCTGCTGGCGCTGGTGCCAGTCCCAGCCGAGGACGGTGGGCAAGCCGGTGTAGATCGAGAAGCGGCTGCCCCAGCTATAAAGATCGCTGCGGCCTTCGACGATCGCCGGCGTGCCGACGACGTTCCTTCGCAGCCACTGAATGCCGAGGAGGTCGCGGCTGAGGTCGATCGGGCCGCGGCGCTCGTTGTAGACCGTGTCGCGCATGAACGCCGTGCCGTCGAGGGTGCGGGGCCGGTCGGCGAAGCGGTCGTCGAGCCGGACCGGCGTCGCGAATATCGGGTAGATCAGGGCAGCAAGGACCAGGAGCCCGAGAGCGCCGCCGAGGGCGAGCCCGGGAACCCGCCGCAAGCTGAGGAAGCCGGGTGACGCGGGCACGCCCCTCCAGACGACGAATACCAGGTACCAGACAGCGAAGGAGGCAACGAGGCCAAAGAGCAGCCAGACGTGTAGGTAGAACTTGAAGACCGTGTTCATGCGGTCGATGTCGCCCTCGATCGTCACGAGGTCGACGCCCATGCTCAGGCCGAGGCCAAGCGCGATCAGCGCGAGGAGAAAGAGCCGCAGGCCGCCATCCGGCCGCACGCGTCGAAACTCGCGGCCGGCGAGGTAGAGGACGAGGAGAAAAGCCGGCGCCAGGGCGGCTACCGTCGGCTGGCCAGCAATCACCAGGCCGAGAACGAGCAGCGCCATCGCGGCAACGGTCGCGAGGAGCCGGAACCTGGCGCCGAGTCGCGGCCAGCCATTGCGGGCCAGGGACGCGCGCGCCAGGACGCGGCCGAGCTGATAGAGGAGCCAGACGCCGATCGCCGCGACGAAGACGCCGAAGTGGGCGAGGTACTGGTGAACGGCCGCGCTCTCCGGGGCGTCGCGGACGCCGGCGACCGGCGTCGCGTAGTTCGCGAGGAAGGGCAGGTAGAAGACCACCGAAAGGCCGGCGAGAAGGAGACTCTTGGCGACGACCCGGGGGATGGTGGCGAGAACGCCGCCCTCCGCCCGTCGCTCGCTGATCAGCACGGCGGCGAGGGCAAGGAGGAGGAAGGGCGGGTAGTCCCACGAGTTCAGCCAGCGCAAGCTGCCGACGACGAGCCCGAGGAGGGCGATCGTGAGCCACTCGCCGACGCCGCCGCGCTCCTCCCGGCGGCCGAGGACGAGGGAGAGGCTGACGCCGATCGCCAGGAGCGCGAAGGGGATCGCCATGAGGTGGGCGTGGAGGTCGGCGAAGAGGAAGCTGAAGTAGGGGAACTCCGTGATCGGGTCGACGAGGCCGTTATCGGGGCTTCGCAGCATCCGGCTCGGCGCCCAAAAGTCGAACTCGCCGAGGTCGGCGCCGTGGACGACGACCTGCCAGAGCCCGCCGATGCTGTTGGCGACGCTGCCGACCAGCGGGATCGAGGAGCTGACCTGCCAGGGGCTGGCGGCCGAGAGGCGCGCGACGAGCTGGCCGACGCCGTCGAGGTTGCCGGCGAGGGCGACGAAGACGGCGCCGAGGAGGCCGGCGAATAGGACGCTGCCGCTGGGCAGCGGCCGGAAGCCGGGCCGGCGCCGGAGAAGACGACGGGCAGCCGCGGCGAGGTTATAAGAGATCGAGAAGGCGGCGCCGACCGTGAAGGCGTAGAAGGTCGGCACGGCGAGGTTATAGGCGACCTCGGGCGGGATGCTCGTCAGCTTCGTCAGCGAGGCCGCGAAGAACTGGCCCAGGTAGTAGTAGTTGATGTAGCCGCCGGAGAACCACGGGTCGAAGGGCGGCAGCGTCGTGCTGCGAGTGACGGCCGTGAAGTAAGCGAGGTCCATCGGCTTCTCGCCGCCGCGGAAGGGGTGCCAGAGGTCCGGGTTCAGCACGCGGAGCTCGTAAGCGAAGAGGAAGGCGACGAGGAAGAGCGCCTCCGCGAATAGGTAAAGGCGCCAGTTCTTGCCCAGCGCCGCGGCGAAGTCGTCCCAGCGCAGCATCACGGTGGCGCCGGCGATCATGAGCAGGACGCCGAGCCATGCGAGGACGGTCGCCTGCTCGAAGTGGACGACCTTGAGGCTGACGAGGAGCCAGACCGGGTAGGCGAGCAGCAGGAGCCCGAGCGGCTTCGCCAGTAGATAGCCCCGGTCCGGCAGGCGGCGAAAGAGGCTCATGGCGATCGGAGTCGCGGCCAGGGCTGCCGCCTCGACGGCGAGGAGCCAGAGGAGGGTCGGGTGCGAGCGGACGATCCCGTCCGTCTTGAAGACGTCGCTCCATGTCCCGCCCGCTCGCTGGGTCGCGAGGTCGTCCTGCCGCAGGAGGAGGCCGTTTTTGTCGGCCTGGGCCGGGTTGAGGGCTGCGGCGGCAAACGGCCCCGCGCCGAGGAGCGAATCGAGGCGCTCGCGCGAGTAGGCCGGCGTCTTCTCGAAGAGGAGCACCCGCGGGTGGTCGTAAGAGCTAAAGGACTCCTCGGTCGCGTGGTCCGGGAGCTCCACGCCGAGGAGGCGCGGATAGGACGTAAAGCTGCGTAGACGGCTGAAGCCGAGCTCTTCCTTCAGCAGGAGCTCGTAGTAGCGGCTGGAGACAGGGTAATTGACCTCGTTGCGGGGGATAGAGACGAGGAGGCGGTTGCTGCTCAGGACCAGGTAATCGGCCCTATCCAGCCCGTCGAGCAGCTCCTCGACCTTTTCGGGGGTGTCCGGCTCGTACATCGCCAGCTCGACGAACGCGAAACGGTCTTCGGCGTGCGCCGGGATGCGGTCGTCCCAGTGCTCGACCGCGATCGCCGTGCCCGCCGGCAGGTTCTCCCGCATCCAGGCGCTCGCCTCCAGGCGCGTGACCGGCTTCGTGTAAACGCTCACGTAAGCAAGGCCGGCGAGCGCGGCGAAGGCGATCACGACGGCGGCGAAGCCCCTCGCCGCGAAGGCTGCGCCAGGCAGCCGGAACCGCCGGCCCAGGGACGCCGCGCCGCGTATCAGGTCGGCGAGGAGGAAGCCGCCGAGGACGGCGAGGGCGGGATAGAGGGGTAAGAAGTAGCGCAGATATAGGGAGAACTGGCGGCCCATGACACCGAAGTAGGCGAGGAGGAAGGCGAGGAGGAGAAGGTGGCGCAGCTCCCGGTAGCGGACCACGCGATAAGCGGCGTAGAGGAGCCCGGCCCAGCCGACGATGCCAAAGGCCGGCCCCATCCCCCAGCGGACCATCTGCTGCAAGGGAAAGACGTAGCTCTCGCGGCCGATCCACTGCACCGAGGGCGGAAAGCCGACCTCGCCGCCGAGCAGGCGAACCTGCGACTGCTGGTCGTCGACGAAGCGCTGGTTTACGGCAAAGCCGAGGTTGGAGAGCGTCGGCTTCTCGAAGGCGTAGGGCTGCGCGACACGGAAGGCGAGCAGGCCGATGACGAGCGCGAGGCCCAAGCCCCGCAGCGCCTGGCGGGCGTAAGCGTGCTGCGTCGGCAGGCGGCCGGTCCGCAGCGACTCGACGGCGAGCGGCCAGAGCCGCACCGCGACGGCGAGGACGAGGACCGGTAAAAGGACGAGGGCGGTGAGCTTGCAGGCGATGCCGAGGCCGACAGCGAGGCCGGCGAGGCCATAGTCGAGCGAGCGTCCCTCCTGGACGATGCGCACCGAGAAGTAGAGGGCGGCGGCGACGAAGAACGTAAGGAAGGAGTCGACGACGAAAAAGTGGGCGTGCTGAATCGCCAGCGGCGCCGACGCCATGAAAACGGCGCCGGAGAGGCCAGCGAGCGGCCCGTAGAGCTTGCGGCCGAGGAGGAAGACGAGGAGGACGGTAGCGCCCGCGAAGATGCCCGCGAGGTAGCGGCCGACGATCGCGAGGCCATCGTAATCGTCCATGCCGACGGCGCCGGCGACCGCCTTCGTGAGATAGACGGGGAAGGTGCCGTAGACGAAGGAGGTGCCTTCGCGATTGTAAGGATTGAGCGGCGAGGCCGCCGTGTCGAAGTAGCCTCCGACGCTGCCCGGCCACTCGAGGTCGTTGGCGACAATGGTTATGTGGCGCTCGTCTGGGTGAAGGTGGTTGTCCGCGTCCCAGTTGACGTTATAGAGGCGGGCAGCGAGGCCGAGACCGACGATCAGCGCAACGGCGGCCCAGACGAGGAGCCCGATCCTGACGGCGCCCGGCGACTGCACCGCCGCCGAGGCTCTCGCCGCGGTTCCCGGACCGCCCAACCGCCAGCGAATGCGCAGATCAGCCATGAGAGATCGCAGGCCGCCAGTATATCAGGCAGCTTGCCGCCGGCCGTTTGGCCATCATCGGCCCAGGAGTCGCCCGGCGCCGCTCCGGGGCTCGATCACGCCCCGTTCAGTCGCGAGGTGGCTACAACCCCTTGCTCGCGACCAGGGCCGTGAGGTCGGCGAGGCGGCAGGCGTAGCCCCACTCGTTGTCGTACCAGGAAGCGACCTTCACGAGGTCGCCGTCGACGACATTGGTCGAGAGGCCGTCGACGATCGACGAATGTTCGTTGCCCTTGAGGTCCATCGAGACGACGGGGTCCTCCGTGACGTCGAGGATGCCCTTCATCCGCTCCCTCGACCAGTGCTGGAGGGCGCTGTTGACCGCGTCGCGGTTCGTCTTCTTGCCGACCAGCGCCACGACCTCGACGATCGAGACGGTAGGCGTCGGCACCCGGTAAGCGATGCCGTCGAGGATGCCCTCCACCTCGGGGATGACGAGACGCAGCGCCCGCGCCGCGCCCGTCGAGGTCGGCACGATGTTCATGGCGCCGGAGCGGGCCTCGCGCAGGTCTTTCGGGCCCGCCTTGTCGAGGATCTGCTGCGAGTTTGTATATGAGTGGATCGTCGTCATCTGGCCCTTCAGCATGCCGAACTCCTCGACGAGGACCTTGACCGGCGGCGCCAGGCCGTTGGTGGTGCAGGAGGCGTTGGAGATGACGTGGTGGCGCGCCGGGTCGTAGGTTTCGTCGTTCACGCCGAGGACGATGGTGATGTCATCGTTGGTCGCCGGAGCGCTGATGATCACCTTCTTGACGCTGTCGTGGCGGTGGGCCGCGGCCTTGGTCGCGTCCGTGAAGAAGCCGGTCGACTCGATGACCAGCTCGGCGCCGACCTCGCCCCAGGGAATGGCGGCCGGATCGCGCTCGGCGAAGACCCGGATCGTCTTGCCATCGACGACGAGTCCGCCGTCGATCGCGCTGACCTCGCCGTCGAAGCGCCCGTAGTTGCTGTCGTACTTCAGGAGATGGGCGTTCGTCGCGACGTCGACGAGGTCGTTGATCGCGACGACCTCGATCTCGCCGGGGTGACGCTCGCGCAGCGTCCTCAGAACCTGCCTGCCGATGCGGCCGAAGCCGTTGATTCCGACGCGTGTAGCCACGGGCTGCCTCCTTCTTGCTATGAGCCACCCGTATTGTAGGCAGAGGACGGGGCGCGTGCCAGCGCTGCTGGCCTTACGCGTCTCCTGTCCAGCATCGCCCGGCTTCTTCGTCTTCGCCGCCGGCCTGGCGTTGATGGCCTTCGCTACGCCCTGCTATCATCCACGCGAGAAGGGGCACTGAAGGCGATGATCGATACGACCGTTCTCGTCCTGAACCAGAACTACGAGCCGCTGAACGTCTGCAACGCTCGCCGCGCATTCGTCCTGGTCAACCGGGGCAAAGCCGAGATCCTCGAGCACGCCGAAGGGGTCATTCGCAGCGCGATCAGCTCCTTCCCGCGGCCCTCGGTCATCCGCCTGATCTATATGATCCGCCGGCCGCGTCCCCAGATGCGGCTGACGCGGCGCGAGGTGTTCCTGCGCGACCGCCACGCCTGCCAGTACTGCGGCAAGCAGACGCGTGACCTGACCATCGACCACGTGAAGCCACGTCATCAGGGCGGGCGCCACACCTGGGACAACCTCGTGTCCGCCTGCCGGACCTGCAACCACCGCAAGGCGGGCCGGACGCCGGACGAGGCCCACATGCGCCTGCTCAACGAGCCGCGACAGCCTCCCGCCTCCTCTTACTACGTCTTCTACCACTACCTGGAGTCGCAGGCGGACTGGCGCAAGTTCATCCCCGGCTGGGAGCGCTACGGCGACGCCGCCTCATAAGCCGCGCCCTCGCGGCACTCCGAAGCCTGACGAGAAACGAAGAGGAGGCTGCTTTCGCAGCCTCCTCTCTTGACGATGCCGGCCCAGAAGCCTAGTTCACCTCGACCTTCATCCTGAAACCGCTGCGAACGCCGTCGACCAGGCGGTCGATGTGGTCGCTCACGGCCTCGAAGATACGGTCGGACTGCTCCTGAGTGATGTCATCGTTGCCGACGCGGGTGTCGAGCTCCGATCGTGTCGCGCTGAGGAGCGTCGCGATCAGCTCGTCCCGGCTGACGCCGTGGTCGGCAGCGACGTCGGCGAGGCTCTTGTCACCGTCCCGCATCTCCTGCACCAGGACATCGGACGTCACGCCCGCCGCCTCGGCCGCGATCTCGATCGCGTTGCCGACGCCACGGAAGGAGAAGCCGCGCTGCCCGCCACGGTGGCGGCCGTGCTCACCCGGCTCCCGGTTGCGCAGCCGCTCGGCCTGCTCGGCCGTGATCTCGCCCGCTGCTTCCGCCTCATCGACTATCTGGAGGCGCGCCGCCTCTCTCGCCGCCACGAGCTCATCGACCGTGACGCCGAGCTTGTCGGCGATAATCTCGTCCACGCGCTCGCGATCGAGCGGGCCGCCGGCCTGCACAATGCCGCTCAGCGCCAGGACGCCGAATACGACAGCGCCGGCGGCAAAGGCTCCAACACCCCACTTCATCAACCTCATCCACCACCTCCATCGAAAAGTCGGCCTACCGCCGCCACACGCTAAGTTAGAGACCTGGCGGAGCAAGTGGGTTAGAGCGCGTCAATCAGAGTGTAAAAAACTTCGACCAGCGACGCTGCTATGATCCGCCGCGGAGATGAGCGGAACGCTGATCGTCATCTACGGGCCACCCCTCGCCGGCAAGACGACGCTGGCCTGGGCCCTGGCGCGCACCTTTCCGACCAAGACAGCCGTCGTCAGCTCCGACCAGCTCCGTGCCGGCGCTATCGCCGTGCCGGACCCGGACGCGATCGCGGAGCTGGCGCTCGTCCACGTCCAGCTCCGTCTCCTCGTGGCCAACTACCTCAAGAACGGCTACGACGTCGTCGTCGAGGGCGCCTACATGTTCGAGGTCGGCGGCGAGCGGCGCAGCTTCGAGACCGAGGTCGACCAGCTCCTGGCGCTGATGCGCCACCTCGCCCCGAAGCGCGTCGCGGTGCGGCTCACGGCGCCCGCCACCGAGCTGCGGCAGCGCGCTCTGGCCACGGGCCGCGACGCCGAGAGCGAAGCGGCAGTGCGGCTCAGCGAGGCCTACGGGCCGCGCGTCAGCCCAGGCTCCTTGAGCTTCGACTCGGCGGCGCTGCGCCCGAGCGAGATCGCCGCCGCGATCACCACGGCTCTGGCCAGCGCCTGACCCTTGACACTAGTCATAGACCGCGTTCCCACGGCAGGCTAGAATGATCAAGGGCGCTCTAGGCGCTAACTTCGGCTGGGGGTGGGCAATGCCCGACCGGATCGAACGCGAGATCGAAGACATCCTTCGCAAGATCGACGACTTCGTGCCAGAGCGCACGCGCCGCGCCGCCCGAAGGGCAAACCAGCCCCTCTCCGCGGCCCATGGCTGGCTCGCCCACCGCATCTCCCGCATCTCACTGAACCAGGTAATGATGTGGGCCCTCGTCGCCGTAGTAGTGTCGTTCATTTTCCGGCTCGCGATCCCCGGCGCCGGCTGGGTGATGCTCGGGTCCTTGATCGTCCTCGCGACCGCGTTCCTCCTGTCGCTGCGCGGCGGCAAAGGGACGAGCGGCGGCACAACCAAGAGCTGGCGCGGCCAGCCCCTCGACCTCTCCGGCCCCAGCCTGCCCAACCGGATCAAGGGCTGGTTCAAGGGCCGCAACCGGAAAAAGATCTAAACAGCACGTAGACGGCAGGGAGGCGGGCTCTGCTTTGAGGCAGAGCAGGAGAGCCCGGGTCTGGGCTCGGAGGTGGTGGTGAAGGCCGTGAGACGTCCTCTTCTCTTCGCGCTCCTCCCGACGCTCGCCTTTCTCCTTGCCTGCAGCGGCGGCGACGACGCCTCGGGCGCCGCCGAGCAGGCGACCGCAAGCCCGACGACCGAGGCCGCCAACCGGGCCGAGCCAACTGCGACGCCGACACCGCCGCCGCAGATCGAAGCCGACGGAGCGCGGATCTTCGAGCGCGTGCGCGTCCTCTCCGAGACGATCGGCGCGCGGCCGGCCGGCACCTCGAAGGAGCAGGAGGCGATCGACTACATCAGCGGCGAGCTCCGCGGCTTCGGCTACGAGGTCGAGCTCCAGGAGTTCTCAATCGCTACCGAGAGCGGCCGCGCCTCCAGCCTTGGCGTCCGCACCCCGGAGCGCCGCACGATACCGACAGTGCCCTTCGCCTTTAGCGGCTCCGGCGCGGTCCGCGCCCCGCTGATCTTCGCCGGCCTCGGCGCCGACGGCGACTTCCCGGTCGACGCGCCTGGCGGCATCGCCCTCATCGAGCGGGGCGATCTGCTCTTCGTCGACAAGGTTGCGAACGCGGCAGCCGCGGGCACCCTCGGCGTGATCATCTTCAACAACGAGCGCGGGACGTTCTTCGGCAGCCTCGAGCGGGGCGCCACGATCCCGGTGGTGTCGATCTCGCAGGCCGAGGGCGAGGCACTCCGCGCCCAGCTCCAGGCCGCGACCGTCGAGGTCGACCTCGAAGTCAGCGCCGCCGGCGACAGCGTCGCCTTCAACATCATCGCCAGGCCGCCCGGCCGTGAGTGCGAGACGGTCTCCGGCGGCCACTACGACAGCGTCCCTCAGGCGCCGGGGGCGAGCGACAACGCCACCGGCACGGCGACCGTGATCGAGATCGCCGCGCTCCTCGCCAGCAACGGTGGCATGGGCGCGAACTGCTTCGTTCTCTTCGGGGCCGAGGAGCTGGGCCTCATCGGTAGCAGAGCCTACGTTGCATCGCTCACGAGCAGCGAGCGCGCCGGCCTCAGGGCGATGCTCAACTTCGACATGGTGGGTGTCGGCGACGACACCTGGCTCCTCATCGGCACGGCGGCGCTCCAGCAGCGCGGCGCCGAGCTCGCCGGCGCTCTCGGCATTGATACCGACCGCGGTCAGCTCCAGTCGAACACGAGCAGCGACCACGCCAGCTTCCTCGCCGCCGGGGTACCGTCCCTGATGCTCCACCGCCTCAATGACCCTCTCCTCCATACGCCCCAGGACGTCCTCGATCGGGTCCGGCCGGAGCTTCTGGAGCAGGCCGCCCGTCTCGGCGTCGCCCTTCTCCAATCTTTGAGCGAGACCTAAGACGCGGGCGCCGCGCCAGTTCCAGGCTCGCCCTCTCAATTTGGCCGAGGGCGGTCAGTAACGTAACATCAGAAAGCACTCCTCAATGAAGCTCTTCATTGCCTCGGTCGGCATCGTCAGCGTCACGCTCATCCTCGTCGCCCTACTGGTCGGCGGCGGCGATCCGGACGCCTTCGGCCGCCGCGGCACCGTCCCCACGGCGACGCAGCCGGCGAGCCTGCCTGAGCCGATCGTCCTCGGCTCGTCGCGCGGCGGCCTCGACCTGCCTAGCGGCGGCGGCAGCAGCGCCTCCACCTACGTCGTCCGCTCCGGCGACACGATCTCCGCCATCGCGGCGCGGCTCGGCGTGCCGACAGAGGAGCAAGCCGCCTGGATCGCCGAGACCCTGCGGCTCAACAGCATCGCCGACGCCCGCCTTCTCAGCGCCGGCGTAGAGATCCGGTTGCCGGCCGTCCCGGCCGCGGCCCCGCCAACACCGACGATCGCAGCCGAGGCACCGGCGCCCACGGCGACGCCCACGGTTGCGGTTGCCGTGGACACGCCGACGCCGATCGCCGAAGCGCCCACGGCAACACCGACGCTCCAGGTAACCGGCGGCGGCGGCAGCTACACGGTTGTGGAGGGCGACAACCCCACGATCATCGCTGAGAAGCTCGGCCTGCCCCCCGAGGCCGTGGCCGCCTGGGCAAACGAGCTCATCCTTCTCAACGACATCGATCCGACGCTTCTCTTCATCGGTCAGGTGCTAGATCTGCCGGCCGGGACGTCGTCCTCGCCGGCGCCGACGCCGGTTCCCTGAGCCCCGGTCGACGGCCCTGAGGCTTCCCTTGTCCCTCGCAGAAAGCCGGTGCTAGGATAGGCAAGCCTCGCCCCCCAAAGGACTCCTTTATAGCAATGATGAGCACGCGATGAGCATCCAGGACCGCCTCGATGACCTGCGCCGGCGAAAGGCGCAGGCATCACTCGGTGGCGGCGAACGCCGGATCGAGGCTCAGCATCAGAAGGGCAAGCTCACGGCCCGCGAGCGGATCGACCTGCTCGTCGACCAGGGCACCTTCGAGGAGCTGGACTCGCTCGTAGTCCACGGCTCCAACGAGCTCGGGCTCGACCAGCAGCGCTTCACCGGCGACTCGGTCGTCACCGGCTACGCCCGGATCGAGGGGCGGCCGGTGTGCGTCTTCTCGCAGGACTTCACCGTCGTCGGCGGCAGCGTCTCCGAGGTCGCGGCCGAGAAGGTCTGCAAGATCATGGACATGGCGATGAAGACGGGCGTGCCGATCATCGGCATCAACGACGGCGGCGGCGCCCGCATCCAAGAGGGCGTCTCCAGCCTCAAAGGCTACGGCGAGATCTTCCGGCGCAACGTCCAGGCTTCAGGCGTCGTGCCCCAGATCTCTGTGATCCTCGGTCCGGCCGCCGGCGGTGCCGTCTACTCACCCTCGATTACGGACTTCGTCTTCATGGTCGAGGGCCACAGCTTCATGTTCATCACCGGCCCCGACATCGTCCACGCCGTGACGATGGAGGAGGTCACGGACGAGGAGCTCGGCGGCGCCCGCATCCACGCCACCCGCTCCGGCGTCGCCCACTTCGCCATCGATGGTGAGGAGGCCTGCCTCAGGGAGGTGCGCCGCCTCGTCGCCTTCCTGCCCCTGAACAACCTCGACGACCCGCCGATCGTCGAGATGGGCGACGATCCCCGCCGCCGCGATGAGGACATGCTCACCGTCCTCCCCGAGAACGACTCCCAGCCTTACGACGTCCGCGAAGTGGTCTACCGAGTGGTGGACAGCGCCGACTTCCTCGAGGTGCACGCCGACTACGCCCAGAACGTCGTCGTCGGCCTGGCGCGGCTCGCCGGCCGCAGCGTCGGCATCGTCGCCAACCAGCCCCTCTACCTCGCCGGCACGCTCGACATCGCCGCCTCGATTAAGGCGGCGCGTTTCGTCCGCTTCTGCGACTGCTTCAACATACCGATCGTCACCTTCGTCGACGTCACCGGCTACCTGCCGGGAACGGCTCAGGAGTACGGCGGCATAATCTCCCACGGCGCCAAGCTCGTCTACGCCTACGCGGAAGCGACGGTGCCGAAGGTGACCTGCGTCCTCCGCAAGGCCTACGGCGGCGCCTACATCGCCATGGGCTCTAAGCACCTCGGCGGCGACTTCAACATCGCCTGGCCGACGAGCTCGATCGCCGTTACGGGGCCGGAGGCGGCGGTGAACATCGTCCATCGCAGCCAGATCAGCCGCTCGCCCGAGAGTCGCGCCAAGCTGATCGAGGACTACCAGGAGCGGTCCGCCAACCCTTACGTGCCCGCCTCCCGCGGCTACCTCGACGACGTCATCGACCCGCGCGACACCCGCTGGAAGATCATCCGCTCGCTCGAGATGCTCCAGAACAAGGCCGAGCGCCAGCCGACGAAGAAGCACGACAACATCCCCCTCTAGCCTTCCGCCATAACCCGGGCCGAAGCTGCACTATACGGTCCGATCGGGCCACGGTTCGGCGGCGTCGAGGCCGGGAGTCTGAAACGAACCTGCCCAACAGCCGTTGATATCAGTAGAGCCGCAGAAATCGCCGCTTTGCTGAACTCAATCAGCGCGGAGGCCGCAGGGATGCAAACGCCCAGGACCATTCACTCCACTCTGTTCACTCCACTCTCTTGCTTATGCTCGGCGGCCCCGACATATCTCGAGGTGCCGGAATGAGTCGCCTACAGCAAGACGGGCGGACGCTCCGGCTCATCGGCGC
This sequence comes from Dehalococcoidia bacterium, assembly GCA_963664765.2. Lineage (GTDB taxonomy): Bacteria > Chloroflexota > Dehalococcoidia > DSTF01 > WHTK01 > WHTK01. Next base: position 1,660,763 of record CAXXWO010000006.1, read on the forward strand.
CGCGATCCTCGTGGTCATAGGCCTCCTGATCGTATTTCAGCTCGCTTCGCCGCCGGAGCGAGCGCTCGGCGACGGCGGCGCCTGCACCGACGCCACCGCCGGCAGTATCGTGCCCGTGAACGGCGACCTCGATACCTTTACGGCGCCCGGCGGCAGCATAGTGACCGCCGTCTGCATCAAGTCTGGCCAGGTCCACAGCGGTCAGCTCGGCAACGGCACCTACGGCAGCCCCTTCGCCGCCAGCTGCTACATCGTCTCCGGCGTTGGCAGCCAGACCGCCACAGTGATCCGCATTGGTGAGGGTCCTGCCTGCCAGGAGCTCAGCCACATCGACGCCTACTACTCAGCCGTCACGCCGACAGCCACGAGCACCCCCGTAACGCCCACGGCGACGAGTACGCCGGTCACGCCGACGGCGACGAGCACGCCGAGTCACGCCGACGGCGCCCGAGCACGCCGGTCACGCCGACGAGTACGCCCGTAACGCCCACGGCGACGGCGACGGAGGAGATTGCGCAAGCGTTTGAGACGCCGCCACTGATCTCTGAAGTCTCAGTCTCGCGCCTGCCCTCGGCCGGCCACGGCAGCGGCGGCGACCGCCACGGCGGCTGGCTAATGATCGTCGGCCTCGCCGTCGGCTTCCTCGGCGTCGCCACCGTTTTTGCGACCAGGCGCGGCCAATGCACCCATTGACTCACGCCCCGCTAGGCCTCGAACCCTTGAGCAGCCTGGGACGTCCTAGTCGAACGATCTAGACTCCCATCCGGTTTCTTGTCCGATCGCCCAGCTGCCGTTATGCTTCCCCCAGGAGGAGCAGCGACAGGGCATCGGCTTGCGTTCCTGAACCTCGAAACAGCCTGCGGGCATGAAAACACGGCGCCCAGCGCCCAGGAGAAGCAAGGATGCATCAGAAAGACCCCTGCTCGTTGTTAGGTTCTAAGACCGGGTCCGCCAATCGGACGGCGGTGGCGCTGTGAGCGGCCTTCAGGCTGGCCGAATCGTTCCTTTCGCAGGGCCTGGCGCTGGCCGTGGCCGGCGTCGCGCTCATGCTCTCGTCCGCCCTCAGCGGCGTCCCGCGGACCCTTGCCCACACGGTTATTCTCCAGGTCGAGTACACCTGCGACACCTACGAGTTCATGCGGATTACGCCGGCGGCGGCGGCAACATCCTCGTAAGAATTCTTGTCGATGCAGACGGCACCGGTCCGGGTGGTTACGCTCTGGAGGATGAATTCCCGTTCTACAACGTGCCGGAGGACTTGGACTTCTGGACGAAGAGCGGAGATTTGCCGGTAAACATCAGAGTCAAGTCAGCGCTCTACGCAGACGACGACATGGACGGCACTCCTAACGAGGGCTACATCCCTGACGTCGTCGAGCTCGAGATCGACCGGGAAGCCACTTGCACGCCGACCCCGACGGTGACGAGCACGCCCGTCACCCCAACGGTGACGAGCACGCCTGTCACCCCAACGCCTACTGGTACACCCACAGGCCGGATCACAATCCGCAAGGACACGGACCCGGAGACGAACAACATCGACTTCGACTTCGACTTTGACGGCCCCGGCAGCACACCCGACTTTGACCTCGAGGACGACGAGTCACGCACCTTCAGCGGCCTCGCGGCCGGCACCTACGTCATCGAAGAGGACGAGCGCAACGGCTGGGACCTGACCGACATCGACTGCGATGGCGACGATATCGACATCACGCTGAGCCAGGAACGAGTCGAGATCGACCTGCAGCCCGGCGAGCACGTCACCTGCCTCTTCAACAACGTGGAGGACGAGGACCCGACGGCAACGCCGACGCGGACGAGCACGCCCGTCCCGCCGACGACGACGCCTTTCCCCACCTTCACGCCGAAGCCGCCGACCGCAACCCCGACACTGGTATCTGACGTATCGCCGATTCGCCTGCCCAGCACCGGCCAGGGCGGTGGCGGCGCCAGCGACTGGACCGGATTCGTAGGCCTGCTCGCGGTAATCGCCGGCGGAACCCTCTTCTTCACCACCAGGCGGTCGAAGACAGGCAGCTAGCGCCGACTCGTACAGTATTCCAAGGAGGGCGACCTAACCGGTCGCCCTCCTTCATTTCCTGGCGCCGCCAGAACCCGGCGCTGGAGCGTCGGCACCCATGCATGCTTATAATAACGGCCGGCAGGGGGACGAGCCTGCGCCCGCAAGGCGTCGGCGGCCGATCTCGAAGGTCCGCGGTCGGTCCCCGAGCGGCTTCACGAGGGCCGTACAAAACTGAGGTCCCGACAGACGGACTAGAGCCGCCGGCGGAGGCAATTGCCTGCCGCGGCGATCACGGTGAGGAGACTCGATGGCTTCGCTCGACAGCTTCAAGACTCGCTCGACGCTCGGCGTCGGCGGCCGCACCTATCAGATCTTCCGGCTCGACGCCCTCGATAAGGCCGGCGTCGGCAACGTCGGGCGGCTGCCCTTCTCGCTGCGCATCCTCCTCGAGAACCTCTTGCGCAACGAGGACGACCTCACCGTGACGGCGGCGGACATCGCCGCCCTCGCCGGCTGGGACGCCACGGCGCCCGTCGAGCGAGAGGTCGCCTTCCGGCCGGCGCGCGTCCTCATGCAGGACCTCACCGGCGTCCCCGCCATCGTCGACCTGGCAGCGATGCGCGACGCCATGGTCGAGCTCGGCGGCGACCCGACGAAGATCAACCCGCTACAGCCCGCCGAGCTCGTGATCGACCACTCGGTCCAGGTCGACGAGTTCGCTTCGCCGACCGCCTTCCTCCACAACGCCGCCCTCGAGCTCGAGCGCAACCGCGAGCGCTACTCACTCCTGCGCTGGGGCCAGCAGGCGCTCGCCAACTTCAAGGTCGTACCGCCTGACACCGGCATCGTCCACCAGGTAAACCTCGAGCGCCTGGCACGGGTCGTCTTCGAAGCGGAAGACGGCGACGCCACTGTCGCCTATCCGGACACGGTGATCGGCACCGACTCGCACACGACGATGATCAACGGCCTCGGCGTCCTCGGCTGGGGCGTCGGCGGCATCGAAGCGGAGGCGTCGCTCCTGGGCCAGCCGAGCCCGATGCTCATCCCCGAGGTCGTCGGCTTCCGCCTCACGGGCCAGCTGCGCGAGGGGGCGACGGCCACGGACCTGGTCCTGACGGTGACGGAGATGCTCCGCAAGCGGGGCGTCGTCGGCAAGTTCGTCGAGTTCTTCGGGCCGGGGATCGCGAGCCTGCCGCTGACCGACCGGGCGACGATCGCGAACATGGCGCCCGAGTACGGCGCCACCGTCGGCTACTTCCCGGTCGACGCCGAGACCCTCAACTATCTTCGCTTCACGGGCCGGCCCGAGGCGCAGGTGCAGCTCGTCGAGGCTTACTGCAAGGAGCAGGGCCTCTTCCTCAGCGACGCCTCCCCCGAGCCTGTCTACTCCGACAGCCTCGCCCTCGACCTGCGCGACGTCGTGCCGAGCATCGCCGGGCCGCGGCGGCCCCAGGACCGGGTGCCCCTGACCGGGGCGAAGGATGCCTGGCGCGAGGCCCTACCCGGCCTGATGGGCGCCGGCTCCGACCCTAAAGCGAGCGTTGCGGTCGCGGACCGCGGCTACGAGATCGGCCACGGCTCCGTCGTCATCGCCGCGATCACGAGCTGCACGAACACGTCGAACCCGCAGGTGCTCATGGCAGCCGGCCTCCTGGCGCGCAACGCCGTCCAGCGCGGCCTCAAGTCGAAGCCCTGGGTAAAGACCAGCCTCGCTCCCGGCTCCAAGGTGGTCACGGACTACCTCACTGAAGCCGGGCTCATGACCTACCTGGAGCAGCTCGGCTTCTACCTCGTCGGCTACGGCTGCACGACCTGCATCGGCAACTCGGGGCCACTGCCGGGGGAGATCAGCCAGTCGATCGAGCAGGGCGACCTCGTCGTCGCCTCCGTCCTCTCCGGCAACCGCAACTTCGAGGGCCGCATTCACTCCGAGATCAAGGCCAACTACCTCGCCTCGCCGCCGCTCGTCGTCGCCTACGCCCTCGCCGGCGGCATGGCGGTCGACTTCGAGAGCGACCCGCTGGGCACGGACGCAGACGGCAGGCCGGTCTACCTGCGCGAGATCTGGCCGAGCCGGCTCGAGATCGACGAGACGATCCGCACTTCGCTGCACTCGGAGATGTTCAGCACGGAGTACGCCGACGTCTTCAAGGGCGACGATAGCTGGCGCAACCTCGACATCCCCGAGGGCGACCTCTACGCCTGGGACCCGCACTCGACCTACGTGCGGCGGCCGCCTTACTTCGAGGGCATGACCCTGACGCCAACGCCGCCTCAGGACATCCTCGGCGCCCGCGTCCTCGCCCTCCTCGGCGACTCGGTCACCACCGACCACATCTCGCCCGCTGGCGAGATCATCAAGAACAGCCCCGCCGGCCACCACCTGACGGAGGGCGACGTCCCCGTAGCGGAGTACAACACCTTCGGCGCCCGCCGCGGCAACCACGAGGTCATGGGCCGCGGCACCTTCAGCAATATCCGCCTGCGCAACGCCCTCATACCCGGCGTCGAGGGCTGGTTCACGCGTCACCTGCCGGACGGCGAGGAGATGACGATCTTCGACGCGGCGATGAAGTACCAGGAGGAAGACGTGCCCCTGGTCATCCTCGCCGGCAAGGAATACGGCTCCGGCTCCTCGCGAGACTGGGCGGCGAAGGGGCCGAGACTCCTGGGCGTGAAGGCGGTGATCGTCGAGAGCTTCGAGCGCATCCACCGCAGCAACCTCCTCGGCATGGGCCTGCTGCCGCTTCAGTTCGAGCCCGGCGAGTCGATCGCGAGCCTCGGCCTCACCGGCGAGGAGGTCTTCGACATCGAGGGCATCGCCGCCGAGGTGGCGCCGGGCCAGCGCCTGAGCGTGCGGGCGACGGCGCCGGACGGTAGCGTGAAGACCTTCGGCGTCATCTCCCGGATCGACACGCCGATCGAGGTGGAGTACTACCGCCACGACGGCATCCTGCCCTACGTCATCCGCCAGCTAGCGAAGAGTTAGCCTGCGGCAGGCTAGCGCCTGGGCATGGGCGGCGCTCTAGGTCAGGTGTGCATTCCTGTTTTGGCAGCCCGGCGCCTACGCATGGGTTGTCGTTAGAGGATCAGGTGTGAATTCTGTCAGGTGGGGCCCTGTATGCCCCCGCTAAATAGCGGCTTGCCTCGTAGCGGATAGGCGAAATGCAAAGGGGGTGCAGGGGGCGACGCCCCCTGGCAGGGAGTATAAGGGGTGTCCCCTCATAAACATCCCCCTTTATAGTGGGCGGAGCAGCGCGAGAGCGATGCGCAGCCGGAACGGAGGCGACGAGTTATGAGCGAAGCGCCAAGACCCCTCGTTGCCCTGGTCATGGGCTCGCACTCCGACTGGCCCGAGGTCATGTCGCACGCCGCGACCACCCTGGAAACGCTCGGCATCGCCTACGAGGCGCGGGTCATGTCGGCCCACCGCACGCCAGACCAGACCATCGCTTACGCGGCGGAGGCGGAGTCGCGCGGCATCGCCGTGATCATCGCCGCGGCCGGCGGTGCCGCCCACCTCGGCGGCATCATCGCCGCGAAGACGGCCCTGCCCGTCCTCGGCGTGCCGATCGCCTCCTCGTCGCTGAACGGGCTCGACTCGCTGCTCTCGATGGTCCAGATGCCGGGCGGCATCCCGGTCGCGACCCTATCGATCGGCCGGCCGGGCGCGATCAACGCCGCCCTCTTCGCCGCCGCGATCCTCGCCCTCAAGTACCCGGCCGTCCAGGCGGCCCTGGCCCGCTACCGCGAGGAGCAGACGCAGAACATCGTCGCCCACCCCGACCCCCGCGAGAGCTGAAGCCGCCGCCTCTGCGGGGCGATTCTAAGCCTCGAACGTTGTATGCTCAGGCCAACCCCGTCCGTCGAAATCCGAGAAGCTCAAGCGAAAGGCCAGGAAGATCGTGGTAAACCAAGCCGCCATCGAAAGGGCGAAGGAGCACTTCGCCAACGTCGTCGAGGACCAGCTCAACCGTGTAGAACGGCTCAAGAACGAGCCCGACTGGCTCGATTATCAAAAGACGAGCCAGATCGTGATCGGCATCTGCGGCGGCGACGGCATCGGCCCCTTCATCACCAAAGAGGCGGTGCGGGTGCTGGAGCACTCGCTGGCGCCGGAGATCAAGAGCGGCAAGATCGAGTTCAAGACGATCGAAGGCCTGACGATCGAAAACCGCGCCGCCCAGAACAAAGCCCTGCCGGACGAGGTGGTGGCGGAGCTGCACAAGTGCCAGGCGGTCCTCAAGGGCCCGACGACCACGCCCCAGCGCGGCGACCCGTGGCCGAACATCGAGTCCGCCAACGTCGCCATGCGCCGCGAGCTCGACCTCTTCGGCAACGTGCGGCCCGTGCGAGTGCCCTCCCAGGGTATCGACTGGATCTTCTTCCGTGAAAACACGGAGGGCGCCTACATCCTCGGCAGCCGCGGCGTCCGGGTCACCGACGACCTCGCCTTCGACTTCACCGCCGTGACGATGCAGGGCAGTGACCGCCTGATCCGTCTCGCGTTCGAGCACGCGCGCAAGACCGGCATCAACAAGGTCACCATCGTCCACAAGGCAAACATCATCAAGCTCACGGACGGCATGTTCCTCGACATGGCGCGCGACGTCGCGAAGGACTATCCCGAGGTTACGTGGGACGACTGGATCGTCGACATTATGTCGGCGGCGCTCGTGAACCCGCAGCGGCGCAAGGACTTCAAGGTCGTCGCTCTCCCGAATCTTTACGGCGACATCCTCACGGATGAGGCGGCGGAGTTTCAGGGCGGCGTCGGCACCGCCGGCAGCGCCAACATCGGCAAGCAAAACGCGATGTTCGAGGCGATCCACGGCAGCGCGCCGCGCATGGTCAACGAGGGCCGCGCCCAGTACGCGAACCCGACGAGCATGATGGTCGCGGGCAAGATGCTCCTCGACCACATGGGCTACCCCGACCGCTCGAAGAAGCTGGACATGGCGCTCGACGTCTGCGGCCAGTACGAGAAGAGGCTGGTGATGACCGGCCGCGACACAGGTGCCACGGGCGCCGACTACGCGAACTACGTCATGGATACGCTGAACGACCCGAAGCTGGAGGAGCGCTGGACCGCCTACGCGAAGGCCGCGGTCTAGCCTCACCTTTTGGAAGCAGACTCCCGTCTTGGAGTGGCATCAATGGCTGACCTGCGTTCAAACAAGCAGGTGGCGGACGCCGCCATCGCGTGGGTAATGGAGCTTGAGCGTCATGCGGGTCGAGTGCCCACAGACACGCGATATAGAGGCTCCCCAGCCGATATCGAGAGCCCGCCTCGCTTGATTGAGGTGAAGGCCTTCGGGAGACTGAATAGAGGGTTCGATCTCTGGCTAGAAACGCGCCAGGTAGAAGAGGCTCGCAGGAATACGAACTTCTACGTCTATGTTGTCGAGAACGTGAGGCAGGGCGACCCCGAATCGTTCAAGCTCAAGGTTCTTGATAACGCACACCTTTTGAAGCTTCTCGATCGGGCCAAGCTGCAGAACTATTTCACGGTTCCTTGGCCGGTTCGCGACTACGATGCTACAAGCGAAGGGCTTGGTTAGCGCAAGTGCAGGGCGCAGCCCTGCCGGGGGCAGAGGGGGTGTCCCCCTCAACCTCCCTTATTTGAGGGCGGAGCAGACCGCCAGGGATGCGAAGCGACGACGAAACGTAACGAGGTGAAAGCATGAACGCGCGTAAGAAAGTAACGATCGTCGGCGGCGGCCAGACCGGCGGCATCATGGCCTACCGCCTGGCCGAGAAGAACATCTGCGACATCGTCATCCGAGACGTGCCGGAGTTCGCCCAGCACCACGGCAAGGCGCTGGACATCATGCAGGGGGGCCCCTTCGGCGGCTTCGAGACCCAGATCACCGCGACCGACGGCTGGGAGGAGACGGCCGGCTCCGACGTCGTCGTCATCACCTCGGGTGCACCGCGTAAGCCCGGCATGACGCGCGAGGACCTTCTGAAGACAAACGCCGAGGTCGTCGGCGACTACGCTGCCAAGAACGCTGTGGAGCAGAGCCCCAACGCCGTCGTCATCGTCTTCGCCAACCCGATGGACGTGATGTGCCACGCGGCCCTGAAGGCGACCGGCCTGCCGCGCGAGCGCCTGATCGGCCAGGGCGGCATGCTCGACAGCTCCCGCTTCCGCACCTTCATCGCCATGGAGCTCGGCGTCTCGCCCCGCGACATCCACGCCTACGTCCTCGGCGGCCACACCGACGCGACCATGGTCCCGGTCGTCAGCCAGGCGCGGATCGGCGGCATGCCGCTCGAGAGCCTGCTGTCGGCGGAGCGCATCGATGCCATCGTCAAGCGGACGATGAGCGGCGGCGCCGAGCTGGTCGAGCTCTACAAGACGGGCTCCGCCTTCCTCGGTCCCTCCGTCGGCACGATAGCGATGGTCGAGTCGGTCCTTCTCGACGAGAAGCGCCTGCTACCGTGCGCCGTGCAGCTCAAGGGTGAGTACGGCATCGACGGGACGTTCTGCGGCACGATCATCAGGCTGGGCGCCGGCGGCGCCGAGCAGGTCTACGAGGCGCCGGTCTCGGCCGACGAGAAGGCGAAGATCGTCGCCGCCGCGAAGTCGACCGCCGAGCTGGCGGCGCTAATCTAAGGCAGGTGGCGATGAGAGACGTACACGTCGACACGATCCGCACCAAGCTCGCCGAGCTCTGCATCGAGGCGACCCACGTTCTGCCGGAGGACGTGCGCGCCGGCCTGCGCAAGGCGGAGGCGAGCGAGCCGGCGCCGCTGGCGAAGCAGATCCTTGTCGAGCTGATCGACAACTTCGACATCGCCGAGCGCGAGATGATCCCGCTCTGCCAGGACACCGGCACAACCGTGGTCTTCGTCGAACTCGGCCAGGAGGTCCACGTCGTAGGCGGCTCCCTGGAGGAGGCGATCCACGCCGGCGTCGGCCAGGGCTATACCGAGGGCTTCATGCGGGCATCGATCGTCGCCCGGCCCCTGACCAGCCGCACGAACACGCTGGACAACACGCCGGCCGTGATCCATTACGAGGTCGTCCCCGGCGACGAGCTCCGGTTCAAGGTCCTGCCCAAGGGCGGCGGCTGCGAGAACATGAGCCGCTACACCAACTTCCTGCCCCGCGCCGGCAAAGACCCCGTCATCGATTTCGTCCTCCGCGCCGTCGAGGAGTCGGGCGGCAACCCCTGCCCGCCCCTGATCATCGGCGTCGGCGTCGGCGGCACCTCCGAGTACGCGATGACGCTGGCGAAGAAAGCAGTAACGCGCGGCGTCGGCAGCGAGAGCGAGGACCCGGAGATCGCCACCCTCGAGGCGGAGATCCTCAAAAAGGTAAACGCCCTCGGCGTCGGGCCGCAAGCCGTCGGTGGCCTCAACACCGCCATGGCCGTGCACGTCCTCACCTACCCGACCCACATCACCGCACTGCCGGTCGCGGTCAACATCCAATGCCACAGCGCCCGCCTCAAGGAGGCGGTCCTCTAGAGATGGCTGGGCGCCAGCTCTTCGTTGCACCGCGCGACCCAGCCGCGGAGCCGGTCTGCCTCCTGACCCGGGAATGGGCGGCGCGGCGCCGCGTCCAGGTCGAGGATCTGCTCGACGAGGCAGTCGCCCAGGAGTCGCTGCCGGACGGTATCGCGTACCGCTTCACGCCACGGCCCGGGATCTGGGAGCAGGTCCGCATCTGCATCGAAGAAGAGGGCGAGTGCTGCCCCTTCCTCGAGTTCGAAGCGCGCGAGAGCGACGAAGGGCTCGTCCTGCGCATCCGCCAGCCTCAGGGCGACGGCCGATGACCGCGGCGGTGAGCGTCGTCCGACCCGGGCAGCGAGACGCCGCCACGGCCCAGACGCCGGGGATGTTCCGGGCCGAGGGCGTCGGCGCAAAGACCGTGGGTGCCACGGGCATCTGGGTCGGTCACGTCAGCGTCGCCAAGGCCGTGAGCTCGGGGCCTCATCACCACGGCGCCCTCGAGAGCGCCATCTACATCATCAGTGGCCGGGCCCGCTTCCGCCACGGCGAGCGCCTCGAGCACGTCGTCGAAGCCGAGGCGGGCGATTTCATCTTCGTGCCGCCGTACGTCGTCCACCAGGAGATCAACGCCAGCGACGAGGCCACGGTCGACATGATCGTCGCCCGCAGCTCGCAGGAAAACGTCGTCGTAAACGTCGTAGTCGCAGAGGACTCAGGCGAAGGCTCTCGTGCCTAGCGAGCTTGAAGCGTTCGGAGCAAAGGGGAGTTAGACATGGCCGTCGAGCGAATCAACGACCTGGAAGTGCGCCTGATGACGCCGCTCAACGACGCGGACGTTGCCGAGATGAAGATCGGCGACCATGTCCTGGTCAACGGCGTCATCTATACGGCGCGCGACGCCGCCCACAATCGGATGATCGCCTCTCTCAAGGCGGGCGAGCCGCTGCCGATCGACATCAAAGGCCAGCTCATCTACTACGTCGGCCCGACGCCGTCGCGCCCCGGACGCTCGAGCGGCTCCTTCGGCCCGACGACCTCGATGCGCATGGACCCGTTCACGCCCCCCCTCCTCGAGCAGGGGCTGAAGGCCTGCATGGGCAAGGGCAACCGTGGCCCGGAGGTCCAGGCGGCGCTGAAGCAGTACCGCGCCGTCTATCTAATGGCGGTCGGCGGCGCCGGCGCCATGCTCTCGAAGTTCGTCAAGAAGATCGAGGTCGTCGCCTATGAAGACCTCGGCACCGAGTCGATAAAGCGGGTCGAGGTGGAGGACTTCCCCGCCGTCGTCATGGACGACAGCGAGGGCCGCGACCTCCTCACGGAGGGCCGCAAGCAGTGGCGCGACATGTCCAAGCTCGGCGACTATCAGCCTAGCGACCGGATCATCGTCGCCGGCGGCGGTGCCTAGCCGCTCCCAGCCGCCGCTCGGCTGCGGCCCGGCAAGCGCGTAAAAGCAAGCACGACTGTCCCCAGTGCCACGAGGCTCGAGCTGAAGACGAAGACGGCGGGCACGCCGTAGGCGTCGGCGATCACTCCCGCGATCGTCGGCGAGAGCGAGCCGAGGAAGCTCGCGGCGAAGATCAGCGATACCGTCGTCGCCTGCATCTCCGGCTCAGCCACCTCCATCGCCGCCGAGATCAGGATCGCGTGCATCGAGAAGACGAAGGCGCCGAGGGCGAGGATCGCCAGGGCGAACTGGACCTGGCCCTCGACCAGCGAGAGCGAGAAGAGGACGGCGGCAAAGCCGGCCATCGCCGGCAGGAGCACCACCTTGTGGCCGAAGCGGTCTGAGAGCAGCCCCATGAGCGGCTGCGAGCCGATGCCGACGACCTGCGCCATCGAGATGTAAGCGCCGACCAGCCCGGCCGAGTAGTCGAGGTCCTCCCTGAGGTAGACGGGCAGGAAGATCATCGAGGTCGCCTGGCCGACGCTGCGCAGTGAAGTAACGATACAGAGAAGGATGATCGCCCTCTGCTTGAGGAGCCGGCCGAAGGAGCCTAGGTACTCTCGGAAGCTGGCGGCGCCGCCACCGTCTACGCCGCTCTGGCCTCGCAGGAGGCGCCAGAGGAGGACGGCGGCGATGAGGGCGGGGATCACGCTGAGCTGGAGGACGTCCCGCCAATACAGCACGGCGATGAGCCCAGCCGCCGTCACGGGCCCGAGCACCTCGCCAAGGCTGCCGCCGGTGCCGTGCATCGAAACGGCGAAGGCGCGGCGGTCGGCGAACCGCCGCGAAAGGGCGGCAATTGCCGGCGGGTGGAACATTGAGGGCCCAAGGCCGACCAGAAGCATCGCCGCGAGCAGGATCGTGTAGTTGCCGGCGAGGCCGAGGAAGAAGTATGCGACGCCGGTGAGCCCGATCGACAGCCCCAGCATGAAGCCGGTGCGGCTCGCGAAACGGTCGCCGATGTAGCCCGAAATCAGAGTCGAGAACCAGCCGGTGATCTGCTGGGCGGACGCCATCGCGCCGATCTGGGCGCCGCTGAGGCCGAAGCCGATCTTGATTTCGGGCAGGAGGACGGCCGCAAGGCTCGATAGGTAGAGGTGCTTCAGAGCATGGCCGAGGATGATCGTCGCGCCGAAGCGGTTCCGTGACCGGCCCTCGGCGCCGACCGCTGCCCCGGTTATCTCTTCTGCCATCCATCCCTCGAAAGAGCCGCCAGGCACCCGGCGGCAAGCCTGGTCTCGGTAACCTCAAGAGCCGCGCGAGCGATACGGAAGCGAAGCGCCGGACCTGGCCGTGGAAACGGGCCGGGTATAATCAAAGCGAGTCCGTCCGGGATTACGGTGCCGGGTTGTGTAACGGTAGCACAGGAGCCTTTGGAGCTTCTTGTCCAGGTTCGAATCCTGGCCCGGCAGCCAGCGCCTAACCCCGGATTCGTGTAAACTCGGTCGTGCATTCCCCGATAGCTCAATGGTAGAGCGAGCGGCTGTTAACCGCTAGGTTCGAGGTTCGAGTCCTCGTCGGGGAGCCAGTCTAATCGCCCAAAGCGTGACGCGCTGACACCATAAGTTCCGCCCAAAACAGCCGAGATATCCCCACTTATCTCAAGCACGATCTGCCAGTCGTAAGCTCGGCTTTGTGCACTACGAGTTTAACAAGCTCCTTCTGCTCAAAAGGATGAGGCGGGCGTAGACCTCGGCGAGGCGCTCCGGGTGCCCAGGCGCGGCGCCACGGACCCTCCCTGCCAGGTCTACACGCTAGGGAACGTCGACTACGCCAGGCTGTGGCCGCTACCCGTGACCGCGGCCCGCCAGGACGCCACCGTCGACTCGCAGGTCGATACCGGTGATGAAGCTCGCGTTTGGCGAGACAAGGAAGAGCACACCCTGGGCCTGGTCGTTGGTCTTGCCCCAGCGGCCGATCGGTATGTTCTCCGGCGGCGGGCCGTCGTCCCGCGAGCGCCCGCCGGGGTTGCCCACGCCCGTCCCGGTCTGAGTGGGCGTCAGCGAGTTGACGCGGATCTGATGCGGCGCCAGCTGCAAGGCCAGGGTGCGGGTGAAGTTGAGGACGCCCGCCTTCGCGGTGCCGTAGGCGACCCGGCTCGGCTCGCCCAGGTGGCCGGAGGTCGAGGCGACGTTGACGATGGCGCCGCCCTGCTTCTGGGCGACCATCTGGCGCGCGGCCTGCTGGCTGACGATGAATGTGCCCGTGAGGATTACGCCGAGGACCTTGTTCCACTGGTCGAGGTCTGCCTCGAGAAACGGCCCGCGGTCCGTGATAGCGGCGTCATTGACGAGGATGTGGATGCCGCCGAGAGTGCTGACGACCTCTTTGACGGCCTTCTCGACCTGGTCCTGCTGCGTGATGTCGGCGCTGACGCCGATCGCCTTGCCGCCGGCGTCGTTGATGCTCTTGGCCGCTGCCTGCGCGAACTCCGGGTTCAGGTCCATGCAGGCGACGCTGGCGCCGTTGGCAGCTAGCGTGCGTGCGATCTCGGAGCCGATGTTGGGCCCGGTCCCGGATACCAGTGCGACTTTATCTTCCAGCATTTGCTCAAACCTTTCCTCTGACTATCCTGGCACTCTAACAGGAGCCTGCGGGCGGGCCCAACCTAGTGTAACCTCAGTGGGAGACACCGGCAAAGCAAGCGTGTGACCTACAAACTCCGCCGCCCCGGGTCGCCGAGGGCAGAGAAAGGACAAAGCAGATGGCCGTTCTCATCGATTGGCACTCGCATCACGCGGCGCCGGAGCTCCTGGACAGGGTCGAGGAGCTAGGCGGCAAGCGCCCGCGCGGCGACGAGGAGGACTCGCCCGACTTCGGGAAGCGACTCCGGGAGATGGACGAGGCCGGCGTCGAGATCCAGCTCGTCTGCCAGACGGCGCGCGTCGACCCCGAGAGCTGGGCGCCTGAGCAGGCCGTGGCCCTCGTGAGGCTGGCGAACGACCTCCTCGCCGAGCGCGTCGCCGTCGACCCGCAGCGCCTCTTCGGCGTCATCTCCATCACCTTGAAAGACGTCGCGGCGTCGGTCGCGGAGCTCGATCGCATGGCGGCGCGCGGCTTCCGGGCCGTGCTCATGTTCCCGCGCTGCGACGGCGAGATCGTCGTCGACCGGCCGGAGACGGAGCCGCTCTTCGCCAAGATCGCCGCCCTCGACCTGCCGATCTTCCTCCACGGCGGCGGCGGCCGGCCGAAGGACCCGACACTCGAGCGACTCGAGGACGGCGGCGCCGGCGTCGCCTCCGGCCTGACCGAGGCCGGCATCTGCGAGTGGGCCCTGCGGGGGATCGCCTCCGGCCTCTTCGACCGCTACCCCAATCTGCGCGTCGTCATCCGCAGCGGCGGCGGCGTCATGCCCCTGCTCCTCAGCCGCCTCTCGTGGCCGCACAAGGGCTCGGCCGGCGAGAAGCGCTACCGGGACGTCGTCCGGGAGCACTTCGCGGTCGACACACGCGCGCCGGACGCGCGGACGCTCGACTTCGTCATCAACGCGATGGGCGAGAGCAGCGTCGTCTTCGGCTCCGATTACGCCGGCGGCACCGGCCCGCTGCGCGCCTCGCTCAGGGCGATCGAGGAGCTGCCCCAGCCGGAGCGGATCAAGGCCCTAACGGAGCGCAACGCGCGCCGCCTCCTGCGCTTGTAGAAGAGTCGAGCGAGCCGCCGGCTCAGCCGGCGAAGCCTACTCGACGAAGATGTCGACGGAGGGGCGCAGCTTGGCGCACTCCGCCAGCACCTTGTGGATCTTGTGCGCTTTGAAGTCGGCAACCAGGGCGTGGTCCACCGGCTCCTTCTCGTCGACCTGGACGTAGGACTGCTCCGTCAGGACGTAGTCGAAGCGGGGCGCCCACTTGCGCGAGCCGAGGCGGGCCGTGGTGGAGCAGTTGTCGACCATGTAGGAGACGCCGCGGGCGTGCATATAGGGGTTCAGCGAGTCGACCGACTCGATCACGGACTCGTTCGCCACCTCGGAGTAGGGGTGATCGTTTGCGAGCAGGGTGTCGATCTGGGCCATCATCGTGCCGATGTAGACGCCGGCGGCGAAGGGGTCGACCGGGATCTCCTCCTCCACACGGTCGGCGCGGACGCGCTGGCCCACCTTCCAGGTCTCCGTGCGGTCGATCTTGCCCATCGGCTGCGCCTTCAGGCGCTCGCCGGCCATGACGACGCTGCGGATCTCGTTGCCGCTCGAGACCTCGTCGTAGATCTCGTGCAGCAGCTCGCGCGCCGCCGGGTAAGCGGTCGCGTAGGCGGCCTCGAAGGTCGCACGGCCGTCGGCGCCCACCGCCTCGTAGACGGCCATGATTCCCTGCTTCGAGATCAGCTTCGAGATCGGCCCCGTGATCGACTCGGCCGAGTGGCGGAAGGCGTCCTCGCGGCTCATGCCCTGGCTCTCGAAGCGCCGGAAGAGGCTCTCGATGATGCCGTGGACGGCGCCGAGGAGGATGCCGCGCTCGCCGAAGATGTCGGACTTGAACTCGGACTCGAGCGTCGTCTGAAACGTGTAGGGCGAGCCAATGGCGACCGACCAGCCGAGGGCGAGGTCAGTGGCGCGGCCGTCGACGTCCTGCTCGACGGCGAAGCTGCTGTTGATCCCGGCCCCGTTCACGGAGAGGCCCTGGAGGTAGAGGCGGCGGACGGACGGCCCCATGCCCTTGGGGCAGACGCCGATGACGTTGATCTTCGCCGGGAAGCTGGCGCCGACGTTTTTCATGTGGCCGATGAGGAAGCCGTGCGAGAGGCCGAGGGTCGCACCGGGGTGCAGGCGCGGGAAGATCTCAGGGTAGAGCTCCGCCTGGGCGGCGTCTGAGATCAGGAGGATGACGAGGTCCGACTCGCCGACGACCACGAGCATCTCACCGAGGCTGCCGTCCTCCTCCGAGAAGCCGGCCTCCCGCGCCGCCGCCATCGACTCGGAGCCGGGGCGCAGTCCGACCTTGACGCGGATGCCGCTGCCCTGGAGCGAGTCGCGCAGGTTCTGCGACTGGGCCGGCCCCTGCGAGCCCCAGCCGATGACGCCGATCTGCTTCACGCCTTCAAAGGCCTTGGGCAGTAGAGGGAAGAGGTGGCGGCCGCCCCGGACGATCTGCTCTTTGTGACCTTCGAGATCGATCGTTTCGACCTCAAAGACGTCCGACGTGAAGCTTAGTGACAGCGGCATCCTCGCAAGATTCTCCTTCGTCTCGTAGGCATCGGCTACCGAAACTCTACCACGCCGGCGCGGCTGGAGCCCGCCGCGTGGGAGGCTAAGGCTGCGCCGCCGGCCGGGTGTATAATTGCGCTCGCCATCGCCCGACGGTACGATCCCGGCTACCCCGCAGCAAGGCCTGCTCGTCGGCAGGCAGAGTGCGACCGACCCTAAGGAGAAGACCGTGATCATCGACAGCCACAACCACGTCATAGCGCCCAAGGACCTCGAGGCGTACAAGGGCGGGCTCCTCTCCGCCCGCGGCGCCCACGGCAAAGGCTCCACCGGCCTCACCACCGAGGCGATGGCTGCGGCGAAATGGCAGGGCACGCGCAGCCACACCGACATACTCGATGAGGTGGGCACGGACCTCGCCCTGATCTCGGCGCGGCCGTACACGCTCATGCATTGCGAGAAGCCGGAGCAGATCGTCCACTGGTTCGCCGAGGCGACCAACGACGCGATCGCCATGCAGGTGAAGGCGTTTCCGGACCGCTTCCGCGGCGTCGGCTGCCTGCCCCAGTGCTACGGCGTGAGCCCGGCGAACTGCATCCCGGAGCTAGAGCGCTGCGTCAACAAGCTCGGCTTCGTCGGCATCTCGATCAACCCCGACCCCGGCGAAGGCGAGGGGATCACGCCGGCGATGGGCGACGAGCACTGGTACCCCCTGTACGAGAAGATGGTGGAGCTGGACGTCCCGGCGCTGATCCACTCGGCGTCATGCCGAAACCCGCGCCTCAGCTACAGCGTTCACTTCATCAACGAGGAGACGATCACGGTCGTCTCCCTGGCGAACTCGCGCGTCTTTGAGGACTTCCCGAACCTGAAGCTGATCGTCTCGCACGGCGGCGGCGCCGTGCCCTACCAGATCGCCCGCTGGCGAGCCGGGCGCTTCAACCAGATGGCGCGCGGCGGCAAGGTCGAGCGCTTCGACGACTCGATCCGCAAGCTTTACTACGACACCTGCGTCTACAACCAGGAGTCGCTCGACCTGCTCTTCAAGATCGTCGGCACCGACCGCTGCCTGTTCGGCACCGAGAACCCCGGCACCGGCACGGCGGTCGACCCCGACAGCGGCGCCTACCTCGACGACCTCCGGCCCGTGATCGAGCGCATCGAGTGGCTCAGCGCCGCCGATAAGCAGCGGATCTTCGAGGACAACGCGGCGGCGGTCTTCAGCCGGCTGAACGCGGCGGCCAAGGTCTGAGGCGGCTCGACCGCAGAGCGAGGCCGGTCGGCGGCTGATAGGCGGTGCCCGACTCGAGAGCGGCTAGCCGCCGTCGCGGTGCGAGAGGAGGCCCTGCCAGCGCCCGTAGAGGGCAGTCAGGGCCGTGAGGTTGGGCACGCTGAGCAGGCCACGGCGGCGAAAGTCCTCCGCCTTGAACAGGCGCGAAAGGCCGATGAAGCGCACGCCGGCGGCGGAGGCGAAGCTGGCATCTGCGAACGAGTCGCCGATGAAGACGGCGCTCTCGGCCTCGATCCCGTGCTGCGCCAGGACGAACTCGATCTGGCGCCCCTTGCTGCGACCGAGCTGGTAGCCGTAGGCGGCCTCAACGAGCGCGCCGATGCCCGCCCTCGTGACGAACTCGCGGACCAGCGTTTCCTGGGTGCTGCTGCAGATGAAGACCCGGATGCCCTGGTCACCGAAGAAGCGCAGCGTCGAGACCACGTCCCCGAAGAGGGCGTTATCGCCGAGGCCGCTGCGCTTCTGCTCCTCCATCTGGGCCACGACGGCGCCGTTCTGGCCGTGATCGGGAAAGATGCTCTCGACCTGGCTGGCGAAATCGAGGCCAGAGGTTTCCAGGTAGCTTTTCATGGCCTGGGGCCGCGAGACCTCGTAATGGCTGGTTAGAAGATCGACGGCGATCTTAGAGAGGTAGGGCATCGTGTCGGCGATCGTGCCGTCGAAGTCGAATAGGACGGCGCTGAGGCGGCCGCTCGCGAAGGGACTGCGGCCGCGGGCGTAGTCCCAGGAGAGCCAGGCGCGGCGGATCACGATGGCGCTGGTCAGTCCCCCGACGAGGGCGAGGGCGACAAGGACCCCTACCGGGTGGAGCAACGCGCCGACGCCGCCGACCGACAGGATGAAGAGCCGCAGGTCGCGGCCGCGCCCGGCGGCGATCCAGCCACCGGTGTACTGGTAGCCGAGGTCCGTGATCGACTTCGCGGAGGTATAGCTGACCATAAAGCTGCCACCGATCGCGAGGACGCCGGCTGCCAGCACAGCCGGCTCGGCGGCACCGCCGAGGAGCTCGCTGGTCGCGGCGCTGGTCAGCGCGTAGTAGAACATGGCAAAGATGATGAAGCCGTCCCCATATCGGTCGAGCACGGCGTCGAAGAAGCCGCCGAAGCTCGACTGGAGCTTCTTGAGACGGGCGACCTCGCCGTCGCTGCCATCCAGGAGGCTGGCGAGCTGGATCAGGAGCGCGCCGGCCAGGAGGGCGCCGAAGAGGAAGCTGAAGCCGGCGAGGAGGGAGACGGCGAAGCCGAGAAGCGTTACCTGGTTCGGCGTGACGCTTGGCCAGAGCCGGAGGAGCGCCGGCGTCAGCACACGGGTCGAGAGCTTGCGGTTGACGTTGGTCGAAATGAAGCCGTCCAGGGGCTTGCCGAGACTCTCGTAGAGCACCGCCTCCGCCTTCTTGCGGTCGACGGGCGTGTCTACGTCGAGCCAGAGCTGGCCGCGGATGTCGAGCGCTTTGACCTTCCGCTGCGCCGCCAGCAGCCGGATCGCGCCGGAGAGCGACGTATCGCCATCCTCACCGGCCATGCTCTCCTTGGCGGCGGCGAAGACGGCGGGAGTGCAGCGAAAGACGCCCGTATCGAAGGCGTGAAACCGGTCGAGCTGCTTGCCGATGGCGTCGATCCGGCCCGTATCGAGCGCGACCTTGGTTACGTCCTCGATGTCGACGAGCCGGTTCTGGTCGATGCCGGAATCGACGGCCAGGATGACCTCGTGGCCCTCCATGGGCTCGCGAAGCATCCGTTTGATGATCTCCTCGTCGACGATGTGGTCGCCCATGAGAAGGAGAAACTCCTCTTCGCCGATCACGCGCTGGCCTTCGAGCAAGGAGGTGCCGTTGTCGAGCTCCCAGTCGGCGTTCCTGACGCTCGTGATCTTCAGCTTTCGCCGCGTGCCCAGCTCGGAGAGGAAGGCCTCCAGCCGCTCTCCCTGGTGCCCCGTGACAACGTAGAAGTCGCGCAGGCCGGCCTCGTGGGCGGCGACGATCACCCGCTCGATCAGCGGCAGGCCGCCTACCTTGACTAAGGGCTTGAAGGTCTTCATCCGCCGGCCGCTACCGGCGGCGAGGATCAGACACTTGACCGGCCCCTGCCGCGGCAATTCGCGCGCGAGGTCTGGCCGGCTCTCCCGTGTCGACTGTACGATCAACCCCTACCTGCCTGAGCTTTGTCTGGCGGCCCCACCGCATTGCGATCCGGCAAATTCCATACGTCCTCCGCAGAGCGACGTTCCGCGTCCTTGCCGGAGGCGAAGATTAGGGATAGGTCGGGTATATGTCAAGCCGGCGCGCCGATAGGGCCGCGGTCCTCGAGTCGCGAACCCAGCTCGCAGGTTTGTCGGAAACGCCGCTGCGGTGCCATGCGATCAGGCGACAGCGCCACAAAAGAGGTTAGGAGTAGTGGTCGGTGATGTAGTGGTCGGCGCGGATCGCGGCCGTGGCGCCGTCGCCGGCCGCGCTCACGACCTGACGGGCGGAGTTCGAGCGGATGTCGCCGGCGGCGAAGATACCCGGCTTGCTCGTCTCCATCCACTCGTTGACGAGGATGTGGCCCGCTTCGTCCAGATCGACGAGGCCCTCGAGAAAGGCCGTGCTCGGCGTCTGGCCGATGAAGATGAAGACGCCGCCGACCGGGAAATCCGACTCCTCCTTGGTCTCGAGGTCCTGAAGGCGGAGGGACTCGACCTGCGACTCGCCGTCGATCGAGGTCACGACCGTGTTCCAGCGAAAGGCCATGGTCGGGTTGGCGAAGGCGCGCTCCTGGAGGATCGCGCTCGCCCGCAGCGTGTCGCGGCGGTGGATAACCGTAACCTTCGAGGCATAGCGGGCAACGAAGAGCCCTTCATCCAAGGCGGCGTCACCGCCGCCGACCACCGCTACCTCCTGATCCTTGAAGAAGGCGGCATCGCAGGTGCCGCAGTACGAGACGCCGAATCCGGTCAGGCGCTCCTCGTCCGGGATGTTGAGGTGGTTGTAGGCGGCGCCGGCGGTGACGATCACCGCCTTCGCCGCGTAGTCACCCTCCTCGGTCCGCAGGATGAAGCCATCGTCGGCCGGGACGATCTCGCTGACGGCCGTATATACGGTCTCCATGCCGGCCCGCTCCGCCTGCTGCTGCATCGCCTGGCCGAGGTCGAAGCCGTTGATCTCCCCGATGCCGGGGTAGTTCTCGATCGCCGACGTCAGGGCAATCTGGCCGCCGGTGATGTGCTTTTCGATGAGCAGAGTCCGCCGACGCCCGCGCGCGGCGTAGAGCCCGGCAGCCAGGCCGGCCGGTCCGGCGCCGATAATCACGACCTCGTACTCTTCCATGGGGCCTCTCCTCCCGGAGATAGTAGGGGCGTCACCTGCTCTCAGGAGACGCCCCGGACGCCGGGCTCGCTGCCGCTCTTACTCGAGTGCGGCGTCGAGCCGCTTCTTGAGGTCGCTCTTCGGCCTGAAGCCGATAATCGAGCCTACCGGCTCGCCGCCCTTGAACACGAGTAGGGTAGGAATGCTGCGGATCCCGTACTTGATCGCCGTGTTCGGGTTGTCGTCCGTGTTCAGCTTGCGGAACTCGACCTTGCCGTCGTACTCGTCCGCGAGCTCCTCAACAATCGGCGCCACCATCCGGCAGGGGCCGCACCACGGCGCCCAGAAGTCAACGAGGACGGGCTTGTCCGCGTCGAGAACGGAGTCCTGCCAGGTCGCATCGGAAACTTCGTTGGGCTTGGCCATCTCGATCCTCCTTTGCCTGCGAGTCAGCCCCGCCAGGCCTTGCTTGACTTGTCTACTGGCTAGACTTTACTATACCCCTGAGGGGTATGTCAATAGACGTTTTTGGGAGCGCCTTCTGCGATGAACACGACCGACGAAACCAGCAAAGGCATCTCGACACGGCTGCGGCGCATCGAGGGGCAGATTCAGGGCCTGCAGCGGATGCTGGATAGCAGCCGTGAGTGCGAGGAAGTCCTCACCCAGATCATGGCCGTGCGTAGCAGCCTCGACCAGGTCGGGTTGCTGCTCATGGAGCGTCACATCGAGGTCTGCGTCCTCGGCGGCCTGCCCGCCGATTCGGCCGCCGTCAAGAGCGTGGGGGACGCCCTGAAGGCCTGGGCCCGCTTCGGTCTCCTGCCGGGCGCTCGCGCCGACCTGACGCCGCCGGGCGACTAGACCCGCCGCGATCGCTGCCGCCGCCCGGGCCGCTTGCCGGCCCCGGCCCGCGGCCCGCCGGCTTGGGCCCCGGTCGTCGGCCCGTAGGCGGCGGCCCCGACCTCGGACGCTGGCCTCCTTGAACCCGCGGCCGCCCGGTTTTCGCCGCCGGTGGCCACGACGGCCCATTGCCTTGATCCCTGCTGCCCCGGCTCCGGCTGGCGTTAGGTCCTGCCCCTCTCGGAGCGCGGCCGCCAGGCGCCGGCCGGCGAGACCGGCCCGCGGCCGCCGGTGGGCCGGAGAACCGGCGGGGACCCGGTCGGCTCGAATCGCCTCTACCAGAGTCCGCAGAGGGTCTGAATGGCCGATCGCGCCCTTCGTTGGATCGCCCGCCATCGCCGGGACGATCACCGCGGTACGGCGTTCGCGGCCTTAGGAACGGCCGGTCGCTGCCTTCCTTAGGACGACCCGTGTCGCCGGCACGGTCGCCGCCTTCGTTAGATCGACCCGTGTCGCCGGGACGGTCGCCGCGATACGGCGTCCGCGGCCGGAACGGCCGCTCGCTGCTTTCGTTGGATCGTCCCGTGTCGCCGGCACGGTCGCTGCGATCGGGCCGGAACGGCCGCTCGCTGCTTTCGTTGGATCGTCCCGTGTCGCCGGCACGGTCGCCGCGATACGGCGTTCGCGGCCGGAACGGCCGGTCGCTGCCTTCGCTAGACCGCCCGCCGTCGCTCGGACGATCGCCTCGATACGGCGTTCGCGGCCGGACGCTACCTTCGTTAGGCCGACCGCCATCGCCGGGACGATCACCGCGGTACGGCGTTCGTGGCCGGAACGGCCTGTCGCCGCCTTCGCTAGGCCGACCCGTGTCGCCGGGACGGTCGCCGCGATACGGCGTCCGCGGCCGGAACGGCCGCTCGCTGCTTTCGTTGGATCGTCCCGTGTCGCCAGGGCGGTCGCCGCGATCGGGCGCCGACGACCGGGGTGACCGACGGTCCTCTTGGCCGCGCCGCGGATCCCGATCCGGCCGGGCGCCCCGGAACGGCGCTTCCGCGGGAGCGAGGCGGATCTCGCCCGCTCGTGACGGTTTCGGCGTGACGATGACCACGGCGCTCAGTCTCTCCGGGCCCGGGTTCGCGACGCTGTGCTCGAGGCCCGGCGGGATCAGCACCGCCTCCAGGGCCCCGACCGACTCCACGCTGTTGCCCAGGGTGACTTTGGCGCAACCTTCGAGTACGAGGATCAGCTGGTCGCAGGCGCTGAACTCGTGGCGCGCCTCCTCCTGGTCGGGCTCGAGACAGATCAGGTCGCAGACGAGACGCGGCCGGTCGAGCAGGTTGAGGTGGATCGGCCGCTCGCCCAGGAATCGCCTGAGGGCGCCGACCTTGAGAACTTCCACGCCGTTCTAAGTGCTCGCCGCGCGCGTCTTCGCGGCCGTCGAGGCCAGCGACGCGCGCATCGATTCCAGCAGGCCGCTCTGGGCCGCCGTTTTCGCGACCCGGATCGCGTTTCGGATCGCGCTGGCGTCAGAGCGACCGTGGGCGATGACCGTGACGCCGTTGACTCCGAGGAGGTTGGCGCCGCCGTACTCCTCGTACTGGAGACGGCGGAGGACGCGACGCATGGCCGGCTTGAAGAGCACGGCAGCGGAGAGGAAGATCGGGCTGCTCCGAATGACATCGCGGATCTGATGGAGGATGTAATCGGCGATGCCCTCGCCGACCTTCAGGGCGATATTGCCCGTGAAGCCGTCCGTGACGACCACGTCGCAGACACCCTTGTGGACCTCGACGCCCTCGACGTTGCCGATGAAGTTCAGGTCGGAGTCGCGCAGCCGCTCGAACGCGTCCTGAGCGAGGACGTTGCCCTTGACGGACTCCTCGCCGACGTTAAGCAGGCCGATGCGGGGCCGCTCGACGCCGACGACGTTCTCCATGAAGGCGCTCCCCATCTGGCCGAACTGAAAGAGGTAGTTCGGCTTGCACTCCGGGTTGGCGCCGGCGTCGATGAGGAATACACGGCCGGCGTTGTAGGGCAGCAGCGTGCCGAGGGCCGGCCGCTCGATACCGTGGATGCGCCCGAGGTAGACGATCGCCGAAGCCATGACGGCACCGGTGTTGCCGGCGGAGACCACCGCTTGGGCTTCGCCGTCGCGGACCATGGTCATCGCCACGTTGATCGAGGCGTCGCGGCGCGACCGGACGGCCTGGACGATGTGGTCCTCTTCCATCGCGATCGCTTCGCCCGCGGGCACGATCGAGACGCCGCGCGGCGAGCCGTGTCGCTTGAGCTCCGCCTCGATTAGCGCCGGTGGGCCGACGAGGGCGACTTCGATATCGAAGTCCTTGGCGGCGATGATCGCGCCTTTCACCGGCTCCGCCGGCGAGAAGTCGCCTCCCATGGCGTCGATGGCGATCTTCACCGGGAGTCCTCCGCGCGCGCTACGAAAACCAGATTCTCTCCCTCACCGACGGGCGAGAGGTCGTAGTCACCATAGACGTGTGTAACATGCAGTCCTGCCTGTTGCAATAGGAGTCGGAGCTCCGCCTCGGTCGAGTAGCGCAGCTCGGTCGGGAAGACGCTGCGCCGCAGGGTCCCGTCGGCGGCGATGCGATCGTAGATATAGGTCAGGCGCCGGGTCATGCGCGCCGCGTCCGGCTGCTCCGCCACGAGCTTCAGCACCGTCTCGCCGGTCTCGGGATCGGTCCGCGTCCAGTGAAGGAGCAGCGGCGACCAGCCGCCGGCCTCCTCCCAGCCGACGCTCGCCGGCGAGCGGACGCTGAAGGCAAAGAGGCCACCGGACTGAAGATGACGGGCAACGCAGCCGAGACAGGCCGCCTGCTCGGCGGTGCTCAGCAGGTGCTGGAAAGTATCCGCCGCCACGCAGACGAGGCCGAAGCGCCGGCCCAGGTCGAAGGCAGTCATCTCGCCCGCAATAGCGTCGAGCCGGCCGGCCTCCAGCGGGTGGGCCGTCAGGTTCGCGGTCAGCCGCGCGAGCATCGCCGGCGAGTGATCGAGGCCAACGACCTCGAAGCCGGCGCGGGCGAGCGGGATCGCAACGCGGCCCGAGCCGACGCCGAGCTCGAGAACGGCGCCGTCGGCGGCGCTCGCCAGGTTCAGGTAGAAGTCGACGTCGTCGGTGTAGTCGCCATAGGAGAGGTCGTACAGGTCGGCGACGGGAGCGTAGTGGTCTTCAGGCATAAGTACGGTGACGAGGTGGAGCCGGCGGGGGGATTCGAACCCGCGACCTGCCGATTACGAATCGGCTGCTCTACCCCTGAGCTACGCCGGCAAGAGAAAGGGCGCTTGTCCCAGTGGACAAGCGCCCGACAATTCTAGCACACGCGCCCAGAAGCGCAGACAGAGCCCCCTCTCTGTAGCGAGCCGCTCTCTAGTGGCCCTCGTCCTTGACGATGCCGATCAGGTGACCCTCCGGGTCGGTGAACTGGGCCATGATCACCATCCCCGGTATCTCGGTCACCGGTATGACGATCTTTCCGCCGAGGCTCACCGCCTTGTCGAGCGAGGCCTGCGGGTCAGCTACCGAGACGTAGAAGGTCACGTGGCTCTGGCCGCCTTCGCCGGGCCCGATGCCGCCGTCGATACCGTGGCCGTCCGACGCCTCGACAACGCCGTAGTTCATCGGGTTGTTGCTGTCGACCTTCCAGTCGAAGAGGCTGCCGTAGAAGTCCTGGAGCTTCTTCGCATCTTTGCCGATGACCTCGAAGTGCACGACCGGGTTCGCCATCGCTTGCGTCCTTCCTTGCCGCGGTCTAGTTCGCTCCCGGACCGTTTAAGCCTTCGCAGAGGGGTCTGCCGGCGCTTTGATCCATGGATCAGGGCCGGGGTCGCTGCCTTCGGCCGCGAGCGCGAGGCGGGGCAGGTAGTGCTCCCAACCCTCCGCGTGCTGAGCACCGTTCTCGCCGCTGAGGCCGCTGTGGCGAAGCTTGACGATCGTCCTGTCGCCCGTCCGTGACCAGCGTCACCTCGACTGTGGAAGAGCCCGGCGGAACCGGATGGCCTTCGCCCTCCCAGCCCCAGGTAAATACGACCCAGCTATGGGGAACGATCTCGACGTACTCGCCGCAGGCGATGTCCTGGCCGGTGACGTTGACTCTGTAGACGCCACCGGGGCGCGGGTCGAGAGTGGCGTCGATGCCTTTCCACTGCATCATTTTGACCGGATCGACGAAAAACTCGAAGACGACCGCCTGCTCGGCGGCGATTCGTACCTCCCGCTCGACGAAGTCAGGTGCTTCCGGAGCGTTCATTGTTAATCCTCTCCTGCTCGGCCGCCGCCGCCTCGGAGAGACGAGCGAGGGCAGAATCCCAAAACTCTGCGAGAAAATCACGGAGCTCGGCCAGGCCTTCCGGCCGAGCGCGGTAGAGGTGACGCGTGCCGACGACACGCTCGCTGACCAGATCGGCCGCCTTCAGCACCTGGAGGTGCTGCGAGATCGCCGGCCGGCTGACGCTGAAGTGCGTCGCGACCTCGCCGGACGGGAGCTCCCGGCCGCTCAGGAGGCGGAGGATCTCCTGCCTTCGCGGCTCTGCCAGGGCACGGAGCACTTGCTGCATGGCATAACCGTAAGCCTTCGCTTACGAAACGTCAAGCTGAGAGGAGGCCGGGATATCCCGGCCTCCTCTCAGGCTCTTGCGAGCAGCCTCGGCGTTAGCGACGCCCTAGCCGATGACGCCTACCGTCTCCATGACCAGCCGCGTCACGATGTAGGGGTCCATGTTGGCGTTGGGACGGCGGTCCTCGATGTAGCCCTTGCCGTCTACTTCGACCTGCCAGGGAATCCGGACGGAAGCGCCGCGGTCGGAGACTCCATAGGAGAACTCCCTGTAAGACGCCGTCTCGTGCTGGCCGGTGAGGCGATCCTCGATCCCCGCACCGTAGTTGACGATGTGGAGGTCGTGACGCTTCCTCAAGGCCTCTGCCGCATCGACGTTCGGCTGGTAGGACGAGCGCATCTTGTTCGTGGAGACGTTGGTGTGACAGCCGGCGCCGTTCCAATCGCCGCGGACCGGCTTCGGGTCGAGCGTTGCGCTGACCTGAAAGCCCTCGCCGACGCGGTAGAGGAGCCAGCGTGCCAGCCAGAGCTCGTCCGCTACCGCCGGTGAGCCAATGGGGCCGATCTGAAACTCCCACTGCCCCGGCATGACCTCCGCGTTGATGCCGGAGATGTGCAGGCCGGCGGCGATGCAGGCGTCAAGGTGAGCCTCGACCACGGGCCGGCCGAAGACTTCGTCGGCACCGACGCCGCAGTAGTAGCCTCCCTGGGGCGCCGGGAAGCCGTGCTCCGGGAAGCCGAGGGGTCGCGCACCATCGAAGAACGTGTACTCCTGCTCGAGCCCGAAGAGGAACTCTTCGGCGGTAACCCTGTCGGCCATCTCCGAGCAGGCGAAGCGCGTGTTGGTGGGGTGCGGCGTCATGTTGGGCAGCAGCACCTCACAGAGGACCAGCTTGTCGGCGCCGCCACGCAGGGGGTCAGGGCAGACATACACGGGGCGCAGGACGCAGTCGGACTTCGCGCCGGTCGCCTGGTTCGTGGAAGAACCGTCGAAACCCCAGATCAGCGGCTCCTCTCCGTCGGTGACCACTTTAGCCTTCGACCGCAGCTTCGCGGTGGGCTCCGTTCCGTCAATCCAGATGTATTCGGCCTTGTATGCCACCTAACTCCTCCGGCACCTTCAGCTCTTCGCTGTGTACTTACGCGGGGCGATTTTCAATCTACCTGATCTTCTTATAGCGGTCGCGACGCCTGGGCGCCAGAGCCATGGCAGCTTCGACGCCCCTGCGCCGCGATTATTCACAGAAACGTAAGAAACGCTAGATCGCGGCGTCACCTCGCTCGCCGGTGCGGACGCGGATTGCGTCCGCAACCGGACTGAGGAAAATCTTGCCGTCGCCGATGCCGCCGGTGCGGGCTGCCTCGACGATCGTCGCGACCACCTTCTCGGTGTCCGCGTCCTTCACGACCAGCTCGATCCGCAATTTGGGCAGCATGTCAACGCGGTACTCCTCGCCGCCACGCCCGGCATGGACGATGCCCTTCTGAACGCCGCGGCCGGTGACATTGATGATGTTCAGCCCGACGAAGCCGGCGTCGGCGAGCGCGTCCTTGACCGCCTCGAGTCGCTCCGGCCGGACGATCGCCTCTACTTTGTTCATGTTCCCTATCTCCTTTTAGCCCGCCGTCTAGCTCGGCGCCTCTGAACGAGAGGTCGCCGGCACCGCTTCGGCGCTCGCCGGACTCTCAGGTACTACGGGAATTCCAGTGTACGGCGAGCCGCCATCGAGAACGTAAGCGCGCTCACCGTGCTGGCTCGCATCGAGGCCGGACTGCTCCTCCTCCTCGCTCACCCTGAGGCCCATCGTCATGTCCAGTACTTTGAGGAGGATCA
Source organism: Dehalococcoidia bacterium (assembly GCA_963664765.2). Lineage (GTDB taxonomy): Bacteria > Chloroflexota > Dehalococcoidia > DSTF01 > WHTK01 > WHTK01. The sequence continues at coordinate 1,688,656 of CAXXWO010000006.1, forward strand.
GGGTAACGGTGAACGAGTAGGCAATGGTCGCGCCGACCGCGATCAGCTGCTCGCCGAACTGGCTCACGTCGCCGAAGAAGAGGCCCTCGGGCCCACCGCTGATCGCCACCGTGGCGAAGAGGCCGGTTGCGAGGGCGCCCCAGGCGCCGCCGACGCCGTGCACGCCGACGACGTCGAGCGAGTCGTCGAGGCCAATCTTCTGCCGCAGACGCACCGCCAGGTAGCAGAAGGTGCCGGCGCCGAGCCCGATGGCGAGGGCGCCGTTCGTCGTCACGAAGCCGGCGGCCGGCGTGATCGCGACCAGGCCTGCCACCGCGCCGGCGGCAGCGCCAACGACGCTCGGCTTGCCGGTGAAGTACCAGCTCAAGCCAACCCAGGTCACCATGGCTGCCGCGGTCGCCACCTGGGTGACGACGAAGGCGTTCGAGGCACCGGCACCAGCAGTGAGGGCGCTGCCGGCGTTGAAGCCGAACCAGCCGAACCAGAGGAGCGCGGCGCCGATGACGACCATCGTGATGTCGTGCGGCTCCATGGGATCGCGGCCGAAGCCGTGGCGCTTACCGTAGACCAGTGCCGCGGCGAGGGCCGCAACACCGGCGTTGATGTGGACGACGGTGCCGCCGGCAAAGTCGAGGGCGCCGCGGTCACCGAGCCAGCCGCCGCCCCAGACCCAGTGCGCCACCGGGTCGTAAACAAGCGTCGTCCAGAGGAGCATGAAGACGATGAAGGTGCTGAACTTCGCCCGCTCGGCGAAGGCGCCCGTGATCAGTGCCGGCGTGATCACGGCAAACATGAGCTGGAAGACCATGAAGGTCTGGTGCGTCACCGTGTCCGCGTAGGGCCCGGGCTCCGTCGCCGAGACGTCGGTCAGGCCAATCCAGTCGAGGTTGCCGATCAGGCCGAACTGGTCCGGTCCGAAAGCCAGCGAGTAGCCGACGAACACGAACTGGATGCTGATAACGCCCAGCATCATGAAGCTGTGCATGATCGTACCGAGGGCGTTCTTGCTGCGGGCGAGGCCGCCGTAGAAGAGCGCGAGGCCCGGCGTCATCAGCATTACCAGGGCTGATGACACCAATAACCAGGCGGTATCGCCGCTATCGATCTCCATAACTACCTCCGAGCTTGAATTGCCGCCGAGCGCGGAATCTGCGACAGGCAGGGCCTGCCCACAATCGGCAGCGTAGGGCCGCTTTGTTACGGCTATGTTTCGCGAGGATTACGAGGAAGTTAACTTCGGGTTGACGCCGCGGCCGAAGCCCACCCGGTGCTGAGACGGAGCCTAAGCCTCGGCCGGGAAACGGTAACCGACGTTGCGGACGGTCTCGACATAGACGGTCGCGCCGGTCTCGATCTTGCTACGCAGGCGGCGGATGTGGACGTCGACGGTGCGGGCGCCGCCGTAGTACTCGTAGCCCCAGACCCGGTTGAGCAGCGCCTCCCGCGTGAAGACCTTGCCCCGGTTCGTCATCAGGAAGCGCAGCAGCTCGAACTCCTTGAACGTGAGGCTCGCCGGCTGCTCCGCGACGAAGACCTTGTAGTTCGCCAGGTCGAGGACGAGCTCGCCGGCGCGCAGCGCGTTCGACCCGTCGAGGCCGGCGCGCCGCCAGAGGGCGCGGCGCAGGCGGAGGACGAGCTCCTCGGTCGCCAGCGGCAGGACGAGGAGGTCGTCGAACGACGAGCTCGGATCGACGGCGGCGAGCTGCTCGACGCGAAGGAGGAGGATCAGGGGCGTCTTGCTCGGCCGGCCCGGCGACTCCAGGAAGCGGCGCATCTCCTCGACTTGGGCCGCGGCCTCGACGACGAGGGCGTCGGCCGGCTCCGCCAGCGCCGCGTCGGCGTCGGCGAGCGCGGCAACGGCTACGTCGTAGCCGCGCGCCTGCAAGTCGCGCGCCACATGGGCGACGCCTTCGGTCTGATGGAGGAGGAGTACGCGCTCCACTGCTATCCTACGTTTTCTTCGCCGTCGATCGTTAAGGCCACAGTATAAAGCCGGGCGCTCCGAATGATCGCGGCCCTCCCCGACCTACGTAACCAGAACTTAACGCAACGGCCCTGCCCCAGAGCGTGACGCTCTTTATGATAGAGGCGTGAGCAACAGCGAGAGCCAGGACTACGTCCTCCAGCAGTGCCGTCAGCAGGACGTCAAGTTCATCCGCCTCTGGTTCAGCGACATCCTCGGCTCGCTGAAGAGCTTCGCGATCACCTTCGAGGAGCTCGAGCAGGCGCTGGCCGAAGGCGTCGGCTTCGACGGCGGCGCCATCGAGGGCTTCGCCCGCGCCGGCGAGGCCGACATGACGGCGATCCCGGACGTGGCGACCTTTCAGCTCCTGCCCTGGCGGCCGAAAGAGCGCGGCGTGGCGCGGATGTTCTGCGACATCCACCTGCCGGACGGCAGCCCCTTTCCCGGCGACCCCCGCTTCGTCCTCAAGCGCAACTTGGCGCGCGCCGCCGCCCTTGGCTTCACCTTTTATGTCGGCCCGGAGGTCGAGTTCTTCTACTTCAAAGACGCGCAGGGGACGGAGCCGCTGGACCAGGGCGGCTACTTCGACCTGACGCCGCTCGACGGCGCCAGCGACCTGCGCCGCGAGACGGTGCTGACGCTCGAGGAGATGGGGATCGGCGTCGAGTCCAGCCACCATGAGGTCGCGCCCTCCCAGCACGAGGTCGATCTGCGCTACACGGACGCCCTCACCATGGCCGACTCCCTTCTCACCTGTCGACTCGTCGTCAAGGAGGTTGCCCTCGCCGCCGGCGTCCACGCGACCTTCATGCCGAAGCCGCTGGCGGGCGAGAACGGCTCCGGCATGCACACCCACCTCTCCCTCTTCCGCGGCGAAGGCAACGCCTTCTTCGACGCCGACGACTCGTCCCACCTCTCCGCCGCCGCTCGCGGCTTCACGGCCGGCCTCCTGCGCCACGCCCGCGAGATCACCCTGGTCACGAACCAGTGGGTCAACTCCTACAAGCGCCTCGTGCCCGGCTTCGAGGCGCCGGTGCGGGTCGCCTGGAACCGGCGCGGCGCCGTCGGGCCGGCCCGCGTGCCGCAGCTCCCCGGCCGCATGCCCGGCGACCTCCTGCGCGTGCCGGAGTTCCGCGCCGGCCACGAGATCGCCGCCCGCATCGAGTACCGAGCGCCGGACGCGGCCTGCAACCCCTACCTTGCCTTCGCCGCCCTCCTCGCCGCCGGCCTCCAGGGCATCGAGGACGAGTACCCGCTGCCGCCGGGCCGCGACGCCGCCGACGAGACCGCCCTCGCCGACGCCGCCACCCTGCCCGGCAGCCTCTACGAGGCCCTGATCGAGGCGGAGGGCAGCGACCTCCTGCGCCGCTGCCTCGGCGACCACGTCTTCGACAGTCTCCTGACCTCGAAGCGGCTCGAGTGGGAGAGCTACCGCTCCCACATCACGGACTTCGAGCTCAACCGCTACCTGCCCATCCTCTGACCGCCTTCGCCGCACCGCGGCACCCTTAGGCGGAAAGGACGACCCCTTAACAGACCTCGCCTAGTTCCTTTAGGACTCGCACTGCTATACTCCCCGAGGTTGCCCGGATGGCAGCCGGCTCGCATGGCTGCGGGCCTCATTAGCGGTTGCACGGATGGTAGGCGGGGTGGTGCGCTACGGACGGCTTTCGGGCCGAAGCCGGGTGTAGCTTCCCCAGGCGCACGACCTCAGCCTGACTCAGGGACGAGCGGGCAGCTCCTCGCGGAGGTGTGGAGAGTATGCAGTTAACCTGGAGGCTTGTTCCTTTAGCAATGGTATTTGCGCTGGGGGCGTTCCTGCTCTCGTCTGGGGCGGGGCCGACCTCACAGCCGGCACTCGCGGACGTCGACTCGATAAGCGTTAACACAGTCGCCGGTGAGAACAGAGACTACATCACTGTAACGGTTGAAGCCGAAGACGACTCCGTTGACGACCTCGTAATTAGCGTTGCGTCTGGTCAGGGAACTTTGACGATCAACGATTGCGAAGTTGATGGCGACACCATCGCCGAAGACGATGTCTGTGTAGACGATGACGGCACCGAGGACGACGAGGTGACCATCACCGCAGCGGATTCAGAAATGCTCGACGACAACACCGATTCGGAGGCCTTGACGGTCACTCTCAACCTGGAGCTTGACTGCAGGAATGGCACTATTGAGGTTGTCACGATCACAGCCGACCAGGGCACCAGTGAGTCCATCACGGTCGTCTGCGGCTTTGACGCGCCGAACATTACAATCGAAAAGGAAGCGGACGGTGACAACGACACCTTCGACTTCGACTTCGACGTCAGTCGCGGCGAGGACTGCGCCGTCTTCAAACACGATGTGCTAGTCGACGAGGGCGGCCACGGCGACTTCAGCCTCGACGACAACGAAGAGGTTGAGCTCTACTGCGACGACGACGCCGTTGTCGAGATCGTCGAGACGGACGACGGCGAGTTCAGTGAGATCGAGGACGATGACGACTGCCGCGAGAGCGACTCGTGGATCGAATTCGACGGCGCCAGCGTCACAATCGACCTTGACGAAGCGGACGACGACGGCACGGTGACGTGCAACTTCCGCAACGAGGGTGGCCTGACGCCAACCGCCACGTCGACACCGATCGGTGCCGGCCCGCCCTCTACGGTGACCGTCTCCGCCGCCCCGGACTCGATCCCGACCTGCGGCGGCTCCTCGTTCGTCGCGGTGGTCGTCAAGAGCGCCAGCGGCGTCAACGTCTCCGACGGCACCGTCGTGTCGATCAGCGCCAACCTCGGCAGCGTCAGCCCGAGCACGACCACGACGCTCGGCGGCGGCGTCCTCGGGCGCTACACCGCCCCGACCAACGCGGGCGGAACGGCGACGATCACGGCGACCTCCGGCTCGCGGTCCGGCAGCGACCAGATCGAGCTGCTCTGTCTGACCGCAACGGCGACGCCGCTCCCCACCCAGGTGCCGCCCGTGATCCAGCCGCCGAGCACCGGCGACGCCGGACTCGTAGCGAACGGCTCCGGCTGGACCGGCTACGCAGGCATCCTGCTTATTGCCGCCACGCTCCTCGGCACGGCCGCCGTCGCGCCCAAGCGCGCCTAGCGGTCAACGCCGGCGCGCCGGCAATCGATAGCTAGCGTTTAGGGGACGGCTCCGGACTTCCGGGGCCGTCCTTCCTTCTAGGTCGGTTGCACCCGGCGCCTCGATCTCCCTATCCTGAGATCGTCTCTTTCTTTACGGAGCAGCAAGATCTCGCGAGGTCCAGGTGATGGTTCAGGATAACGATCGGCGAGATGACGACCGCGGCGCGGACGACACGCCGCCGATTACCCCAGACGACATAATCGCCTCGGCCTCTTCAGACGGCGGCAGTGGTGGACGTAAGCGCGTCTCGCTGCCACTCATCGGCGGCCTCGTTGTTGCCGTCCTCGTCGGCGCCGTCCTCGTCCTCGTCGCTCTAAGTGGTGGCGGCGGCGACGGCGTCTCCGGCGGCCTCGCAACCGGCATCACACCGACCGTCGAAGCGACCATCGACCTCGATCGGCCGACGCCGGTCGCGACCGTAATCCACCCGACCGCAGTCGCCGAAGGCGACATGCTCGTCATCCCGACCTTCAACGTCTCGGCGCCCCTATCGCTGAAGAAGGTCGGGATCGACGGCGTCATGCCCAACCCGAACGGCCCCGACGACATCGCCTATTACGACTTCAGCGCCTGGGATGGCCTCGGCGGAGCGCCGGGAGGCGGCGGCAACGCCGTCTTCTCCGGCCACGTCGACTCCGGCCGGGTTGCCTGCAGCAACGGCACCGTGCCGCCGCCCTGCGAAGCGGTCCTCTGGGACCTCAACCGCGTCCAGGTCGGCGACGAGGTCCAGGTTCACCTGAACGGGACGATATTCCGCTACCGCGTGACCTCTAACCAGCCGGTGCACGCAGCTACCGGTCCGTGGCAAGAAATCGTGTCCTCAACAGCTGAGGAGTCCCTGACGATAATTACCTGTGGCGGCGACTTCAATCGCGAGACCCGAGAGTACAACAACCGCCAGGTCGTTACTGCCATCAAGATCTAGGACCCCGCAGTCGCCTCCCGCGGCAGACGACGGCTGCGGAAAAGAGATACCGGGGAGAGTCTCTTGAGACCAGCCATCTTTGGCCTGCCGCGCTTCGTGTTCGTAATCGGTATTTCCCGTGGTCGCTTTCATCGCGGCGCTGGGCATCGCCTTCGGCCTCGGTGGCGGCAGCGACGACGAGAGCGCCGCCAGCGCGCCGCCGGCCACCGTGGCCCTCACGATCTCCGAGCGAGCGGCGATCCCGACACCGCCGCCGTCGCCGGAGCCGGCGAGCCCGACCGCAACGGCCGTCGTCGTCGTCAACCGTGCCAGCTGCGACGCGATCCGCGGCACGGCATACGAGTCGAACGCGGAGCGAGACTGGTACCGCGAGAATTGCGTCACAGTGGTTGAGGCGAGCGCCGCCGTGGTCGTGCAACCGCAAGTCGCAGCCCCCGCGACCGACGGCTCGATACGCGGCTCCGGCGACCGCGTCGTCCTCTCCCGACTCGGCATCGACGCCGTGATCAACTACAGGACGGTCGGCCCAGACGGCGTCATGGGCAACCCGGTTGGTGCCTACGACGCCGTCTGGTACGACTTCTCCTATTTCCCCGGTCTCGGCGGCTACCCGGGCGGCGGTGGCGACTCCGTCATCGCCGGCCACGTCGACTACTACGGCGTCGGCCCAGCGGTCTTCTTCCAGCTACGCAACGTCGTCGAGGGCGACGTCATCGACTACTACCGCGGCGACGGCCAGCTCGTCCGCTACTCCGTGTCCTGGATCTCGGATGTCTCCCCCCAGGACAACTGGGGCTCGCTCGTCTCCTCCGGCCGCAGCGACGTGCTGACCCTGGTGACCTCTAACGGCAGCTTCGACTACAACGTCGGCGCCTACAGCCACCGCCGGGTGGTCCGGGCCGTCAGGATGCAGTAGAACGGAACACTTCGATCATTCGGCCGTTAATACCTATGAGAGGAGCCGCGCCCAGACCGACCTCTGGACCGGCTTGATGGACTGACATGCGGACCCGCCGTCTCCTGATGACGTTTGGCCTGTCGCTGATGATCGTCGGCGGCGTGATGACCAGCGCCGCCGCCTTCTCCTCGATCGAGAAGGAGCCAGCTCAAGCCAGGACCTTCGTCGCCTCTCCCACCCCAGCCCTGACACCGACCGCCGTCGTGCCCGAGCTGCCGTCGCCGACTGCGACGGCCGAGCCGAGCCGCTCCCAGATCGAGCGCCTGGTAATCCCCAGCGCCGGCATCGATGCAAGCGTCGTCACCCTGGGCGTGAAGCCGGATGGCGAGATGCAGACGCCGAACACGCCCAACGACGTCGGCTGGTACGATTTCACCGCCTACCCGGGGTTCGGCAGCAACGCCGTCTTCTCCGGTCACGTCGACTACGCAAACTACGGTGCTGCGGTCTTCTGGCACCTGCGCTCCCTCTCCGAGGGTGACGAGGTCGGCGTGCGCCTTACGGACGGCACCTACTACGCCTACCGGGTGATCAGCGCCCAGACCTTCAGCTCGGACGATGCCCCGGTTCAGGAGATTATCGGCCCGACCGAAGCGGAGATCATCACCCTGATCACTTGCTCCGGCAGCTTCAACACGCGCACGCGCCAGTACGACGAGCGCCTGATCGTCCGGGCCGAGCGCGTCATCGGCCCCGAGGACGGCACGACGGCGCTCAGCCGCTAGAGCGCCGCAGCCGGCCCGATCATCGAAAGCACGGCTAGGGACGACGGTCCGGCAGCCTGGATGAGCCGCGAGCGATGAGAGTCCTCGTCTTCAACGCCGGCAGCTCGAGCCTCAAGTTCGACCTCTTCGACGGCGCGGCAGGTCAGGAGCCGGTTCGTCTCGCCGACGGCGAGGTCAAGAGCATCGGCGCGTCCGCCGAGCTCAGCTTCCGCTCTGTAGGTGGCGCGCCCGTCGTAGCAACCGAGCAGCTCAGCAGCCACGGCGACGCCGCGCGACGTGCCTTCGACCTACTCGCCGGAACGACAACGGGCGCGATCGACGCGGTCGGTCATCGCGTCGTCCACGGCGGCAGCGCCTTCAGCCGACCGACGCGAGTCGACGGCGGCGTCCTCGCCGCGATCGAGGCGGTCAGCGGCTTTGCGCCGCTCCACAACGCCGCCGCCCTTGCCGTCATGGCGGTCGCGCGCGAGCGACTGCCGGCGACCGTGCCCATGGTCGCGACCTTCGACACCGCCTTCTTCCGCGAGTTGCCAGAGGTAGCCGCGACCTATCCATTGCCGCGCGACCTCGCTCAGCGTCACGGGATCCGCCGCTTCGGCTTCCACGGCCTCGCCCACCACTTCATGGCAGAGCGCTTCGCCGAGCGCACCGGTCAGCCCGACGCGCGGCTGATCACGCTTCAGCTCGGCAGCGGCTGGTCTGCGACAGCGACGGCGGGCGGGCGGCCGCTGGACACCTCGATGGGCTTCACGCCCCTCGAAGGACTGATGATGGCCACGCGCTCCGGCGACATCGACCCCTCACTGCCGGCCGTTCTCGCCGAGAAAGAGGGCGCGAGCCTCAAAAACGTCGACGACTGGCTGAACACGTGCGCCGGCCTTCTCGGCGTTTCCGGCCTCTCCGGCGACGTCCGCGACCTTCTGAAGGCGGAACGCGAAGGCGAGGCCAACGCGGCGCTGGCGCTCGCGCTGTTCTGCTACCGGGTCCGAAAATACGTCGGCGCCTATCTTGCCGTCCTCGGCGGCGCCGACGGCCTCGTCTTCGGCGGCGGCATCGGCGAGAACTCGCCCGAGATCCGGGCCCGCTGCTGCGCCGGCCTCGAATGGGCAGGAATCGGGATCGACGCCGGCCTCAACACGGCGGCGACCGGCAGCGAGGCCGATATTACGGCCGCGGACGCCGCGACGCGCTGCTTCGTCCTGCCCGTCGACGAGGCGTCGTTAATCGCGAAGGACACGCTGGCCTGCCTCGAAGCCGTCTAGGCTCCGAACGCGGCGCTCGCTAGAGCGAGGCCTCAGGGATGATGAGGCGGCACTTCCTCGCCGACGACGAAGAGGAAGTAGTGGCAGCCGATCTCGCCGAGGAACTTGAACTGGCGGCGCATGTCCTTTACCAGCGCCTCGAAGCCGGCATGCGCGCGCAGATAGCCCTGGAAGCTGCCGTGATCGGCGTCGAGCTCCAGGAGCCTGGCGGCGTTGCCGGCGATCGCCTCGAGCTTGCGGCGGTTGCGGATGACGCGCCGGTCGGCGGCGAGCCGGTCGATGTCGGCCGGGCCATAGCCGGCGACCGTACGGACCTTGAATCCGTCCATCGCCTCGTGGATCTCCGGCCACTTCGCATCGATCATCCGCCAGGACATTCCGGTCTGGAATACGACCTTGCTCATCACCGCGAGGTAGTCGTCCAGGGTCGGATTCTCGATCCGCTCCGGCATCTGCATCTCAGCCATATCAGCCTCCCGGCTCAGGATGCCCGCTGACTCGCGTGCCTGCAAGTGGCCGCGCTCGCCGGCGGGCGCGATCACAGCCGCTTTCGGGTAGGCCACTGAGGTAGGATTAGTATCAGCCCTTGGAGTGGAGGAGGCGCGGTGCCCCGTCGCGGAAAGCGCAATGCCAAGACGTCCAGGCCCGATCAAGGGCGCCGCTTCTTCCTGACGTTCCTTGTCACGTGGGTTCTCCCACCCGTGGGCTTGGTGCTCAACCTGCGCTGGCTGGCGGAAGCGAGACGGCAGCAGGCCGCCGGCGACAGCTCGCAGGAGCTCGAGAGCCTGATCGAGAAGCTGACCGGCATGCTCGTGGCGGCCACAGTCGCCCTCTTCTTTGTCGCGATCATCATCGTCTTCCTGCTTCTCTACGTCCTAATCTGACCCCGAACTTTCGTTGCTCGTTTTCGCACCGAGCGCCATGTATGCTAGCTCGGGGAGAGGTGGCAGAGCGGTTGAATGCGACGGTCTCGAAAACCGTTATACGGGTCCTCTCGTATCCAGGGTTCGAATCCCTGCCTCTCCGCCATTTGAGCCTGAAACTGGCCTGATCAGGCCGGCTCCACGCGCCTCAGGCGCCGCCAGATCGGCGTTTTGACAACAACGCTGACAGCAACCTCGGCAGACTCCCTCAACCGTCGGTGAACAAAGCCTGCATTTTCTGGGCCGCAGCAGCGTGAAGCGCTGGGGTCACGTGAGAGTAGGTGTCCATGGTGACCGCGATCGTGCTGTGGCCGAGCATCTCCTGAACCACTCTTGGATTCTCGCCTCGTGCCAGATGGAGGGTTGCCGCCGTGTGCCGCAGGTCGTGTAGTCGGACCCTGGGCAACTGAGCCTCACGCAAGGCCTTGTGAAAGAGATTGGAGACGTTCGCGGGCCTGGGTCCAGTTGCTGACTGTAGAACAGGTCTCAGAGGAAATCGCGGCCGAGTTCGGTGGCACTGACCCCTTGAAGCAAGCAACGCGAGAGCTGCTAGACGCCACCAAGCGGAGCCTGCTGGAGCACAAGGAGCAGTTAGCCTTCCTCCACATGGATGTCGTGCTACGGGAGCCGCTCGCTGACCTTGCACCCCAACACGAGCAGGCCCATCCCTCAGTCTGAGTTAGACACCATCACGATTGAGACCCAGCGCGTCCTGATCCTCCAACTGGAGCGGCGTCTGCGTGACCAGCAAGAGCGTCTCCAGGTGCTCGAGATGCTGGTGGGGTACGAGAAGCTCGGCTTGCAGGCTGAGATTGAGAACTTGAGGCGGTCGCTAAGGGAGCGGACGGCCTGACACTATGGCTTCATGGCGTGCCCTACGCCTTCAGCAGCTCCCGGTGCCGCAGCGCCCGCTCCAGGTCTAAGTGCCCACCCCCGGCTGGCGTTGATGGTTTCGGCCGTTGAGCACAGCGTAGATAGCCACTCCCAGCGCAATTATGGGCGGCACAATCATCCAGAACATGATGATGCTGGGAACGACCCCGACGGCGATTAGTCCTCCCGACAACATCGGTGACTGTCTAGCTAAGCTCAAGCCGGCGGTAGCGATTACAGCACCGATTGCAAGGATTACGACAAAGAACCAGCGGTCGCGGTCATCAGCGAATACTGCTGCACCGTCGGCCACACCCGCTTGGTAGATGATCAGTGCCACTGCTAGCCCAAAGTAGACCCGATACGTCGTTAGCTTCGTGGCTTGCCTCCCTCCGTGACCAGCAGTTATGCCTTCAGCAGCTCCCTGTGCCGCAACGCCTGCTCCAGCGAAGCTTAGTGTCGCGGTGCCGAAGCTCCGCTAAGGATAGACTCAATCTCACCAGCGAGGTGAAGGGCTCCGAGCAGTCCGAACAGGGCAATGGCGCAAACCGCCAGTGGCTGCTGCCAGGCGGGTCGGTTCAAGAGTCCCGCGTCTCCGTTCGCATAGTATCGGGCCCAGTTCGTCACGGTTGCTATCGCTGCGGCGATCAATGCCAGGCCGGCGGGCCAGGGAGGAAGCCCGCTTGCAGACCCAAGGAAGAAGACGAAGACGAGTAAGGGAATCTCAAAGTCGCGGTTTTCCACCAGCAGCAGCCGAGCTGCCGGTTAAAGCAGTCACCGATAAAGATGATCAACCCAAGAGTGCCGCCAAGCGTTATCTCGCCGATAGGGTTTTCGTTCTCAGTAAGAATGCCTTTGGCCTCGGGGTTCAAGAGCGCCGAAATCCGCATTACGGCGCGGGATCCGAGGCCAAGGAAAAGCACGCCGGCTATGGAGCCAGCGAGCCCGCCTCGAAAGATGTTACGCATGAACGCGTAGAGGTGGGTGAGTTCGGCCTGGGTCTGGTCTGTTTGCGAGTTCATAACGCAGGCACTCTACGCACCCGAAACAATGCTAGGTCGGCCTCGTGCTATAGCTATGCCTTCAGCAGCTCCCGGTGCCGCAGCGCCCGCTCTAGCGAAAGCCGCCGCTTATCTGCCAGAAGGGAGTTCGAGAAATTTGCGTTGACAAATTCTTACTAGCTCCTTAGGTTACAGACCGAATCAGATTGGCGCTTCACCGGCTGCCCACCGAAGATACCGTCCTGTGAAGACCTCCATGTTTCAGAGGCTAACTTCACCATCCCCTTAAGGAGCACGCACATGCTACCTCTTGCCCTTCTTGGTCTGGATCTAGACGGTGAGGCGATTATCGACGAGGCAGGGCCCGTTGCTGGCCGCATCCTCCTGATAGCGATCCTGGGAGGCCTCCTCTATTACGTGCTGATCCGAATGATCACGCCGCTCCTTCGAGCGATGATTAATGAGCAGTTGACGGACGACCCGGCCGAGGAGGTCGAGAAGAGGTTTGAGACCCTGTCCTACGTCCTCCATAAAACCGCCTTCATCATCATCTTTCTTGCGGCATTCCTGGTTGTACTCTCAGAGCTGAGCATTGATATAGCACCCTTGATCGCCGGCATGGGCCTCGCTGGATTAGCGGTTGGCTTTGGTGCCCAGAACCTGGTTCGAGATGTCATAAATGGCGTCTTTATCCTCATGGAGAACCAGTACGGCATCGGAGACTGGGTAGAAATCGGCGGCGTCGAGGGTGCCGTAGAGGTGATAAACCTCCGCCGTACTGTCCTCCGCGATACCAACGGAACCGTTCATTTCGTCCCCCACGGTGGGATCACCACATCCAGCAACTACACGAAGAAGTTTGCGAACGTTCTGATGAAGGTCGGCGTCGACTTTGACACTGACCTCGACAAAGCCTTCGAAGTTGTCCGCAGGGTGGGCCAAGAGCTGGCCGAGGATCCTGAGTGGGCTCACTTGATCCGAGAGGCTCCCAGGCCGCACCGTGTCGACGCCTTTACCGAGAACGGCATTGAAATTCGGATTATCGGCGAGACTGCTCCCGATTGGCAGTGGGCGATCATGGGTCAAATACGGTTGCGCCTGAAAAAGGCTTTCGACGCTGAAGGCATCGAACTCGCCTCTCCTAGAACGAAGGTCTTCTTCGCCAACTCACCCGTGGATGGCCCGTCGCACCCGTGAGCCTAGAATCTGGAGCGGGGAAGGGACTCGAACCCGCGACAACCTGCTTGGAAGGCAGATCGCACGATGCGCTGTAGCACCGTAACTGAGAGCCCGAGCAAAACATGTCCAGTTAGGGTGTGAATAATCAGCCCTCCGCAGCTCCCGGTGCTGTAGCGCCCGCTCCAGCGATAGCCGCATCACTCAGTGAGTGCAGGCTCCTGGTGCTTCGAGTCGGCAATCCTAATGGTGAACCATGATGTTCACGCAGCGGTCGGTTACCGACTCACTTAAGAGTGCTTTGTATGAATCCTCGGACGTGAGCCTCGAAACACAACCGCGCTTCTGGCGGAATTAGGAAGGAGATAGAGATGACGACAAGTGTTCTCGAACCTCCTCACACTGAAACTCCTTGGGGGTGCGGCCTTGGGCTGACCGGATCGAGACAGCGATCGCCGTAGGCAGCTTCAACGACGAAGACAAGCTCGCTGCCGCTCGCTGGGACAGGTGCGCCGTGGGCGAGTGCAACGGCTACCAGCACCACTACGGCTTCCTCTCTAAGGACGAGTTGAACCTGGGCACCTTGTTCAGGGGGCGGTCGCCCACAACGAGCCCGACGTGGCGCTAACGCTGCTGGGGCAGATCAACGCCCTTTACGGGCAATCTGTCTAGCTGCTCAGTGGAGTGTGGCTTCCTTGCACTTCCTACTAGTGAACGTTAGTTATTCAGCGTTGAAGGAGTCGACTAGTAGGTCGAAGCCCGGTTCGAGAAGAGCATAGGTCTCGCTATCAGCTTCCACGTTTAGCGTGAAGGCACGCCTGTCCATTGTGGTGAGGATTACGAGGCGCGCCTTTCCGGTGGCATCTGCGCCTAACTCGTAAAGCACCTCCGCGGCTGGCATCTGAGCCACCGTCGTGAATTGTCGCCGTGATAGTTCCCTGAACCTGACACCGTTCTGGTCTAGGCTTTCCTCGTAGCTAGCCACGAGAGCAAGCAACATATCGATTCGACTTGCCGACGGATGCCAATCAGCAGAAATGACGACGATAAATGTATCACCGTGACCGACCGGCGTTGTCAGAGTCAGCACTGCCGAGTTCTTGTCTTCGAGGGCCCAGCCAGCAGGGTAGGAAGCAGTCCATCCCCAGACCTCGTTGCGATAGGACTCCTGCTCACCATCCTTGGGGTCGGTCGAGGAACCTCCACCGCAAGCCGCAAGAAAGACAACGCCGAAAACGACAAGGGCTCGCACGTGGTGGGGAGGTACGGCTAACGCTTGCGAGTCAATCATCGTTACTCGATTCGGGGCCGCCGGCTTACGCCTTCAGCAGCTCCCGGTGCCGTATTGAGGTCGATTTTGTGCTAGTCGCCATCCACGGTTTCATCCGGTATCAACCAACCTCGGCCCGGGTCGACTCTAGGAGTCCCTGCCGAGCCCAGCCTAATCTACTGGCGCACTACTTTCGCACCACAAGGAGCGCCCGGTCGTCATCGCCGCTCCAGGTTGAGATCAGCTCGACGCTGCGAAAGCCCACATCCCTCAGCATCAGATCCAGGCTGGAAAGGGACGGCCCCCAGAAGTTCGTCGGATCTTGATTCAAACTGGCTCCAGGGTAGAACCGGAGCACCGGCCTCTCCTCATCGCTCAAGTAATGAGTTTCGATAACCGCGCACTCGCGTGTCAGTCTCGAAAGGTGCTCGAGGGCCAGCAGCGGATGCCGCTGGTGGTAGAGAACCCCTAGGAACAGCACCACGTCATAGGCGCCTTTGAGCCGAACGAAGTCGCCTTTGATGGGCTTGAGCGACGATCCGAGGCAGCGTGCCGCCGTCCTGAAGCCCTGCCCTGGCTTCAGGTCCGTACCGTACTTGCTCTTTACGAAGTCGAGATGCTGGAAGTCGTCGATCGCCGTAACGGTCGCACCTCGTTGCTCACAGAGGAAGGAATAGAAACCATCCCAGCAGCCAATGTCCAACACCGTCTTTCCTTGAAGTACGCCCGGAATACCCTGGGCCCGCTGTCCTTGCTCCTCCAGGCTTGACTTGCCCGGGGTGGAGACCCCGTCTCCTAGATCAATCGTGTGCCACCAGAACGGCACCCGTTCGACCTGAGCCAGCTTCCATTTCCTCTGGTCGTCTGTCATGTCGGAGTCGCTATCCGGAAACTGAGAGGCGCTTACTGGGCCCCATTAGGCTCCGCTCCACGAACAGGAGCAGCGTCTCAACCGTCGCCTCGACACTGAACCGCGCCGCGTTGGCTCTTGCACTGACGGCAACTTCGGCCCGACGAGCGGGCTCCCGGAGGAGGCTCTCGATCCCTTGTCCGATCTGATCGGGTGACGTGATCAAGGCCCCGGCGTGAACCTCAGGGTAGACAGCTCGATTCGGCACTAAGCAGGCAGCGCCGGCGTAGGCTTGCTCCAGCATGGCGATCCCGAACGTCTCGTGGTAGGAACAGGAGAAGGCTATCTCGATTCCCGACAGGAAGCGCCAGTATTCTTCCTGTGTTTCGAAGTAGTAGCTGTAGCGGATGTTTTCAATCTGGTCTATCTCGGGGGCCCGATCCGCATAAAGGTGCCTCAACCATTGCGGCACCCAGATGGCCTCATCCCAGTTCTCCTTTCTACCGAGGTAGAAAGTCACATCGGGGTATTTCGGGCCCAGGTCAAGGAGTATCTCGAGAGCACCCTGCAAGTTCTTGTCGGTGGCCCACCGATGTTGCCATAGCACGCTTCGACCCTGAACCGGCCTGTCATCGCGCAATCCAGCAGCGTCGATCGCCTTCGTGTCGATGCACAGATAGCAGACCTCGAAAGTCGTGCCCGGCGCTCGGGCTTCCAGCAGGGCCTTGCTGAAGAGGCTGTTCGTCAGAGTCGAGCGGAAAAAGGGTAAAGCTCGCTGCACTGGCTTGATGAAACCAGGGGCGTGATCGTTACTATCGTGATCCCAACCGGTAAGGTAATCAGGGTAGAGGGCCCAGAGGATGGTCGGGACCTCCCTGATCACCTCGAGCGGGAGTGTAATGGCCGCATCTCGCCACGCCAAGTCTTCTCTCTGCCTGTGTGGCGCGTATACGATCACGTTAGGCGCCGCTTCTTGAATGCCCTTCCTCCAGGGCGCCGCCGCCCAGTTGCCCGAAACCTCGTGGCCGAGTGCCTCGATCAGGGCCAAGGCTCGCTCGGGCAGGACCCATTGGTCCATGTTGGCCAGATAGATCTTCACTCCAGTCGCCTGGCGTGCACGTGCTCCAGGGGGTCGAGGCTCGGCGCCGACGCCCGGATCAACGACGCGAACTGCTCGATCGCATCTAACTGAAGCGCGCTGAGCGCTGTGCCCCAGCGGCGCTTTCTCGTCAGGTGGAGAGAGGCGCCAGGCTCTTGGCCCTGGCGCGTGAGAACGCAGCAAGCGAGAACCACGCTGCGCCCGATCCCCTCCCTGCAATGAATCAGCGTGCTACGGCCGTTCGCCAACTGATCCGCCACCCATTCACTGCCGATAGCCAGCTGCTCTTGTGTAGGCGCGCAGTGGTCGGGCGTGGGCAGATGGAGGAGCCGGATGTCAAAGGTTCCGAGTAGCTCCTCATCGTCCTGATCCTCTTCCCTCAGGTCAACGATCGCCCTGAGGCCGATCTCCCTCAGCGCCTTGAAGTGTCGCCGATGCAGGGTCCCCGACACGCACAGACCCGACGTGATCCAGGAGAGGTCGGGCAGTTTTCGAGCCTCGGGCGAAAGGGAGCGGACTAGCTTTACTAGGAGCCTTCGTTTGGACATCTACACTCCAATGTGAGGTACTAGGGCACCTACCCTGAACGGGATTGTTGCGAACTGAATCCCGGACGCTTCGTGGAAAGCGCGATGCGTTGAAACCCAGACGCTGCCTACCTGCTGCAAAGGACTCGATAATAATCGAGCCAACCTTCCTCAAATGCGTGATGGAACCCGCCAAATAGGGTCAGCGCATCCTGTCGGAACGAGTCAAGCTTCGAATCCTGCCAGGAAGTAGTCTTGTCATCGACAAAACGATAAACATCGTGAAAGACGTGATCGCCCAAGGGCTGGCATTCGATAATCTTCAAGCCTGCATTTTCCGCACAAGCGGTGACATGCTCGACTGAGATGAGGAAATCGAATCGCTCCCGAACCGTCCAGAGTAGCTTTTCGACTCGATCGAGATAACTGTCATCTCTTAGAAGAAACGTGGCGAACGAGAACCGACCCTTTGGCACCAGTACTCTGTGCACCTCCTGGAAAAGCTGCCCGTGCGACTCCAACGGAATATGTTGGATCGCTTCTACGGAGAGAGCACCCACGAACTGCTGATCATTAAAAGGAAGCTGGGTTGCGTCGGCCTGGACGAACGAGAGGCGCCGCCGTCGCTCATCAACGATTTGACGCATGCTTCGTCGAACTTGCGAAATCGAAAAATCCAACCCGGTGAATTGGAATTCCCGAAACGTGTCGCATAGGTTGGCTGTTCCACTGCCCAAACCAGACCCGAGCTCGAGAATCTTGCCTTTGGCTCCCAAGACAAGGGGCTGAGCAACAATGTCGTACATCTGGAGGGCAGCCAGGGTCCCTACCCTGAGTTCATGTTCTGGCAGCCCTCGCCAAAAGCCAAAGCTATTAAATCCCGCTCCAAGATAGCTGTGCGACTCGTCGAATGCGTCGTACACCGCTCGGACATTCGACCAATCGCTGCGAGGCTCGACTGGACTAGGCAATCCGTCGCTCTTTATTGGGTCGGGCATTTCGCGGTCCTTTGAGTCTAAGAGAGCTCACGCGACATCTATGGACCCTCGAGCCATGGGGATCCCTCCTGCGCATCCGCCGCCCCCAAGAGACTCGAGGCCCTGTGCAGGAACTGCTCCAGCCTTACATCGTACTGTCACCCAGTCAACGAGCCTCGAAGCTCGGCCATCTCCTTGACCTAGGGCTCTGCGAGAATGAACGACCTCCACAGGTCACGGTGCCGTGATGATGTCGCTGGCGAACCCACGGTGTCAAGCTGGAGGGTGCAGACGTAACCCGATCGCCCGATCGTGTCACAGGAGCGGGACGTTTCGCTTGGATCGCAAAAGTAGCGGGGCAGGCAACTTGTTTCCCGCACCCGACCCCTCCCTTAACCAACTGCACCTTTGGCCGCTCGTCTAGCGGCCAAAGGTGCAGTTGCAGTAACTTATTCGACTAAGTCCGCCAGATAGAGCTCGAACATTGCGGCAAGGGCTGCCTGTCCTGCTCTCGCCCCAGAGCCTGCGGGCCCGGCACCATTGCTGACGGCTATGATCCCGCGCCCGAGTTCCGGGGACAGTCCAACCAGCGCGTACCATAGACCGTTGCTGCCGGCGTGGGAGTAAACCGTGCTGGAGATCGGGTCAATACTCACGCCCCAACCGAGCGCATATCCGGATGTGGGGTCACCCTCAACCGGCACGGCTGCGGGAGTGAAGAGCCGCTCGACGGTTGACTGGCTGAGGTAGTCGCTCTCGCCGTCAAGGCCGCGCATCAGCTCCGTTAAGAACTTCACCCAGTCGGCCATGGCGCAATACACGCCCCCAGCCGGGCCAATGACTGGATGCATCACGAAGTCGGTGGCTGGCAAGGTCGGATCGATCGGTGTCCCGTTGACGTCGTGGCCCATGGCGCTTCCGAGCCGTCCGCGCCCGGTTCGCCGAATCCGCACGATTCCATGCCGAGCGGGTCGAACAGCTCCGCTGCATGAGCTGCTCCCAGGCGGCGCCGGTCGCCGACTCAAGCGCTGCACCGACTACGACTAGCCCAGATTCGCGTAGTGCGACAGGGTACCTGGCTCGATCGGCGGCGGCACCTCGAACAGCAGCCGCGCGATCAGCGCTCGACGGCTTCCTCGACGCCCTGCGGCGAGTCGCGTCAGGCGGCAGCGCCCTCGATCCGGACGTGGTCAGCCGGCTGATTCAGCGACCTCGCGAGCCCGGCGCTCTCGGCCGGCTCAGGGAGCGCGAGCGAGAGGTGCTGGCGCTCATGGCAGAGGGATACTCGAACGTCGCCATCGCAGATCGGTTGGTTGTTAATCAGCGCACTGCTGAGACGCACGTGAGCAACATACTCGGCAAGCTCGATCTGCCGCCTGCCGCCGCCGTCGCTCGACGGGTGAGCGCAGTCGTGATGTGGCTCCAGAGCCAACATAAGTGACCACGTCCCTATCGAGCCGTTAATGGCGGATTGCGTCGCGCTGACCCAGGCGGTCGCGCCCAAGGAGCTGGCCAAGGAGAATGTGGCAGACCTCAGAACGCTAGTCGAGTAAAGCGCAAATACTCCTGACACTATCACCGGATCGTGTGCCATGGAGGGCGTTGGTTACGACGGAAGACCTCACAACCGCATCGCGAGGAGGCCCACCGCCAACGTCACCGCGGCGGCGGCGAGTAGCTTGAGCGGCCATTCCCAGGTCGCAAGCAAGTACTCTTTCGACCATCGTTCCACCTCCGTGCGGCCCTCAACCTGCGCGTAGGCGTCGAGCGCGTTCCGCCGCAAATAGCGGGCGGGTTTGCTCAGGGCGCGCTGAGCAAGGCTTAGCAGCGTTGCCATCAGCGCGACGAGCAGCGCGGCGATACCAAACTGCTCGGCCTGTGCCCAGTAGCCGACAAGGACGGGGAAACCACCCCACGCGAGGCCGAAGGCGAGATCCGTGTGAAGAAGGCGGTGCCATTCGAGTACGTAACCCGTAGCGATAAGCACGCCGACCGCCGCCCACGCCAGCGTCCAAGGAGAGATGATGAAAACGCCCGCCGCTGCGACCGCCGCACTACCCGCTAGTCCGCCGACACCCAGTGCAAGCAAGGCGCTGCTCTTGAGGCGCGTACCCAACGGGCGCGAATGCAACTCATCGAGGGCGTGCGCAGCGATGCCGGTACCGAGGAAGAACGCAACCAGTGTGCCCCCAAGACGCAGGACGTCGAGCTCGCTAGCAATGGTTGCGCCGTAAACGACGTATGAGAGGTGCCATGCCGTGTACGGAGGATGGAGCAGCGTAAGCACATCGCCCCACTGAGAACCCGTCTGCCCGTAAAATGCCGGCTGGAGTCGTCCATTCCGAACGCGCATGGTACGCGCTACCCTCGCCGAGCCCAGACGATGAGTCCGCCACCAAGCGAGCGTCGAACAGTGTGTATTTCTGTCAGCCCAGCTGAGCTCCATAGCTTCGTGATGGTGTCTCCAGGGTAGTGGCGGTAAAAGAGGTCGATGCTTGGGCCCAAGAAGAGACCGACGCGCGACCAACCGGGCCCAGCCAGAAGACCGGCTACGGGCAGGCCGACCCGTGTGTAAAGCCACCAGGCTGGCCGCCAGACTCCGCGGGGACGGCCGAACTCGACCATCCCGATTACGCCACCTGGGCGCACGACACGCGCTAGTTCGCGCATGGTTCCAAAAGGGTCGGGCACGTAACGAAAAAGATAGCCAAAGGTTAGCCCGTCGAAGGTCGCGTCGGCAAAAGGCAAAGCCTCGGCCGTCGCTAGCATCGCTGTCGCGCCACGTCGCCGAGCGCCGCTAAGCATCTCGCTGCTGAGGTCGAGAGCAATAACGTTGTGTCCTCGCGCCTCGAGCAGTCGGGTAATCAGGCCCGTACCGGCGGCGACGTCGAGCACGCGTGCGCCGTAAGGCAGGTCGAGACGCTCAACCATTTCGCTGCGCCAACGCGGGTCCTGCCCGAGGCTAAGCACCTTAGACCAACGGTCGTAGTTCGGCGCGATGGGCGCGAATAGACGCTTCGCGGTGTTACTAAGCGACCCCGGTAGGTTTGGGTCCGACACAGGCATGCGTCGATCTTGCCACGTTATAGAGCCAGGTGGACGATCCAGCGGTCGGCCCTAGTGTGACGCGTGAGTTCGAAGTCCGCCTACGCCTTCAGCAGCTCCTGGTGCCGCAGCGTCCGCTCTAAATACGGGTGCACGTCGTGTCGCGGACTCACGAATGGCGCAGTCGAGAAACCTGGTGCGTCAGCTCGACGCACTATCTCTTAGCATCAACCAAGCCAGCGCATGCTCCGCCCACGGGAGTGAGACTCGACGAGCTTCTCAGTGGTGAGTGCACCGTCCAACCAGGTGAAAAGTTCGACGCGGGCACGTCGATTGCCGCCACTCATATTGTCCCCGCCCATCGACACGAAGTGGACGGGGCGTCGCTTACTTTCCGTCGCGAGGATTTCCATGAATTGGTCCTGCTCCTCCGCTGGTACGTGGCTGAAGACGAAGGACTGAAGGACGCACAGTGTGAGGTCCTCTGGAACGCCATCGAGTAACGGCCGGATCGCCAGGATTCCACCCTGCACGAGCTTAGGCGGGTCCCGGCGCAGTTCATCGATGGCATCGCGTTGTCTCAGCGCCAAGTCTTTGTGGTCGGGCCACATTGAGGAAAGCATCCAGCGCGCTGCGTTGTCGTCTGTAAGGTCGATTGGTTCAATATCCAGACCAATCCGATAGGCGACGGCGGGCTCGCCTTGCTCAATCGGCGGCGTCATCTCGTCCTCGACTCGACAGCGAATGTGCACTCTAGAGGAGGGGTCTCCCCAATGAGCAATTCCGTAGTCGATGTGGTAGCGGTCGAAACAGAGAAGTAGGCCACCGCTGGGGCCGACCTCTACCAGTCCAAGGGGTTTCTTGCCACCACGCCGTGCAACCTCGCCGAATACTGGCATCAGGGCGGCAACCCGCCCGATCTCGTTCGTCTGATTGACGTGAGCCTCTATCAGCTCACAAATCTCCTCCTTGCGTTCAATGCAGAACTCGCGAAAGACCGGGAAAGCTTCGCTAGCGTTAAGGGGGTTATTGGTGAGGTTCGGATAGTAATGGGATAGCTGATGGTGAGCGCCACCAAGAAGCAAGTATTGAACGGAATCAAAGAGAAGGTAGGGCATCGATTGTGTCGGCCGGACATGCGTCGCCATCTCCAGGAGAACAGGGTCCTCGGCGATGCCGCCGGCGAGGTTCTCATACAAAGGCGCGGCTTCCACCCGGGCGAGCTCGTTGATGCGCTGGAATGATTGCTTTGCCCGTTCCATCAAGCTCGCGTCTGCTGGTGTCACTTCTCGTCCTCTCTGCTTTATAGCCGTCACGCCGAGGGTTCAGGCCGACTCTACGGCAGAAATATTACTCCTAGACCTTCAGCAGCTCCTGGTGCCCAGCGCCCATTCTAGCGACGGCTTTAGCTTTCGACAGGTCCTGCGCGAGGCCAGGTGAGACAAGCTTAGCAGGCGACCTGTGCTTGACAGCGGAGGGTGACGCCGCTTCTAATCAGCGCAGTCTCCACTGAAATCTCTCACTATTTGCCGGAGGAAGTGCATCAATGATCATTGACTTGGACTCGCACCTACGTGAGACGGAGTTCACGGCGCGAGCGCGCGAGCTGCTGGAGGCAAACGGCGCCGAGCCTGGCACGGGAGGGGTGCCGCTCGACCACCCGAATACGGGTCGGCCGGAAAAGCCGGGGCGCTCCTATGGCTACAACCACGGCTATATGTACGATCTCCGGGAGGAGTGGAAGGGCGGTGAGATCGCCCGCCGTCAGGTCGTGGGCTCGAATATGGAGAAGCGACTTGAGATGAACGCTCTGGAGAGCCTGGATAAGCAGGTCATCTTCCCGTCTGGCGTTTCGTTACCGTCCATGACCGAAGGGCCAATCGCGGCCGATATTGCGCGCATGTACAACGATTGGGCTCATGACCTCGTAAAGGGTTACGAAGATGCCCTGCTCCCCGTTGCCTTCGTGTCCGCCGGGTACCCGGAAGCAATGCCAGGTGAGCTACGCCGCGCCGTCACCCAGCTCGGCTTCAAGGCGTCGCACCTAGTCTGTTGGATCGGCGACAAGAACCTTGATCACGAGGACTTCGCGCCCTATTTCGCTGAAGCAGAACGCCTAGGCGTACCGCTTTTCGTACACCCCAACGGCCATACGGGCTTCGTTACGCAGCGCTTCGATAACTTCGCCGCGATGCACGCGCTGGGCCGACCCACCAACTGCGCTCAGGCGCTCATGGGCCTCGTCTACGGCGGCGTCTTCGAGCGCTTCCCGAACCTGAAGGTTGCCTTCTTCGAATGCAGCGCCGAGTTTCCGCTCTACTGGATGCACCGGATGGATGACGACTTCGAGTGGCTCTGGGACGACCAGGAGCGCCACCTTGATTTCAAGCTCAGCATGATGCCGTCGGGTTACGTAAAACGAAACTGCTACTTCACGATGGAAGCGGACGAATCTCCGCTCGTAATGCAAATGGCGCTGGAGGAGATGGGCGAAGACCACATACTGATGGCGACCGACTACCCGCACTTCGACTCCGAGTACCCGCACACGGTCTCGAAGATCAAGCAGAGCACCACCCTAACGCCGATCCAGAAGGAGAAGATCCTCGGCGAGAACGCCCGGGAGCTACTGAAGATCTAGTCGCGTTGAAAGCCGTTTAGTTTCTTGATCAGCAGGAAAGGCTGAGGCTGAAGCAGCTGGCACCCTTCAAAGAGCCCACGATGGCCCGCGAGAGTGACAGTCAGCCTACGGCCTTGTGAAGCTCACGCTGACGTAGCGCCAACAAGGGCAGCCTGGGGCTCAGCATGAGCAACCTCAGTCCCGAATCGTCTCTAACAGCCATTCATTAGGGATCTGCCGGCCCAAACCCCGTTCCTTAGCCAACTGGTACACAGTTCCGCCTACGGCGGCAAACTGGAGTCCCTGGGTACCCTCGTCCATGAAGTAGGTAATCTGCTGGTCGTTGATCCGTCCGGGCACCTTGCCCGTCAAGAGGTCCGCCAGAAGAGGATAGTCCTTGTTGCTACGGCGGGCATCGTTGCGAACTCTGCCCTGATTCTGGCGAGCCAACTCCTCAGGTTGCCCGATCTGAATGCGACCCGCACCGCCGCCTTCACTGATCGGGACATCAGTATCCATGGCTCCCCAGCCAAGTTTGAAGATGACGTCGGCGCGCTCACGGGCCCTTGGGTCTTCTCCCCCGCCCATCGTTGCCAGATGCATGCCTGGCTCAAGCCAGTCGGAGCTAAAAACCTGAGTCCTAGCGTCCGTGCATACGGAGAAGATGTCGGTGCCGAGCACGGCTTCCTGCGGAGTATCCACGGCTCGGACGGGAATCTCCAGCTTGGCGCTCATCTCCTTCGCATAAGCCTCCCTGTGAGCCTTGGTGGGGCTGTACACCTTGGCCGAGCCTACATCCCGGACGCCTGCAAAGGCCTCCATGAACGATCGGGCCATGCCTCCCGAGCCAATCATCCCCACCGAAGACGCATTCTTCCGGGCAAGGTAGCGAGCGCCTAGACCGGCGCATCCCCCGACGCGCATGTGCTGGAGGTATCCGTCCTGGATGAGCGCTAGAGGCTCGGCGTTGCTCAGGCTGACGATGAGGATGAGGCCGCAGAATGTGCCAGGCTGGACGCAATACTTTTCCTCCGTGAAGGTGTCCTCGTACTCGTCGTTCCAAATGATGTCCAGCTTTATGCGAATCGCAAAGACACCCGTGCTCTTGGCAGCCCCCTGCATTGAGTCGAAACGGAAGTGGGCGTTGGGTTCGGGTCTGTCGCTGGGCGCAGCGAAGCTCGTACGGAACCCATAGCCGGCATCCTTATTCACGAGATCGTGGTATCCCTTGTCTAAGGCATCCAGACACACGCGCATGTCCAAGACTTCCCGGACATCGTCGTTGCTCAGCAGAATCATCATTCCTCCTAGTGAGAACTTTGAAGATGAGCTTCCAAGTCCGTATCGACCCCTTTGTTAACTCCAAAGCCGAAAAGATCGCCCTGCCCGATACAGGGTGGCGGGTTGACTCCCTGGAACCGTTTCACTTGGACCATAGCCAGAGCGGCGTTCGCTCGCCGTAAGCGGTGTACTCCTCACCGAATCGCTCCGAGAGCGTTCGCTCGTCCTGTAGGGCCCGTTGGTGTAGGTACCAACCGTGGTAGAGACAGAGTAGTGCTGCAAATGGTGATCTCGTTGCAAGGGTCAGACCACCAATGAAGATTGCATGGCCTAAATACATCGGGTTTCGGGTCAGTGCGTATGGACCTTCAGTTACTAGCACAGTCGGAGCGCGCATCGCTCCCTGGCGCGGGCGGCCCAGACCCCAAGCGAAGGCGCCATAGCCCGAACCTTCGCCGCGCCTCATGAGGTAGGCGCCGCAAAATCGGTACTGGAGGTAGCCCAATAGCATGAGTAGTAGTCCGATCAGGTGAAGCTGGAGCTTGTGGCGTACCAACAGCTCAAACAGGATCGTCGCTGCGGAGTAGACGAAATAGGTGCGGGTGGACGTGCCCCGCCAAGAACGTAGTAGTGTGCCGCTTCTTGCCATCAGAGCTGGTTCGGGTGATGCCATTGTCGAATCCTTTTTCCGGAGACTATCTGAGCTCTCCTGAGACGCTCGCAGAGGAGCTAACTCAGGCCACGGCGTCGCGATCATGGCGCCCGTCATCCCAGGCTGTCAAACAACTCGCACTATGGCTGCATAGCGTGACCTCGCATCGAAGGAGTCACGCACATGCCAAACGCCATCGCCTACCTCGGCGAATCCACGGCCGCCGGTTGGGAACGCACGCTCTACGCCTTCCTAGCCGAGAAGGAGCTGCGCTCGGGCTCGCTGCCCACCGTCCAGTCCTACTCGCACATGCTTCACCACTTCTTCGGCCGCGCCGGCAAGGCGCCAGGCGAAGTCACGTCGCAGGACGTCTTCGCCTGGGCATACGCGACCGGCCTTTCTGGCAGGCAGCCAGGCTCGATTACAATCGGCGGTCGCCTGTCTCAGCAGCTTTTACCGCTTCCTTAAAAGAATGAAGGTCGTCTCTTCTAACCCCTGCGACGCGCTGGAGCGGCCGAAGGTAACCCAAGGCGCGGCACGAGGGCTAACCGCGAGCAGATTCACAGACTTCTGGACGTAGTGCCCGCGACACCTGTCGGCCTGCGTGACCAGGCTATCATCCTGACCCTGAGTCCTGGATGACCAACGGCTCAAAGACAGCTGGGTGTGGCGCGCGTCGCGATTCTTGTCGGCGACGCCGCTTGACGTCTAGCGCGATAATGCGCAGGCCATCTCGACGGCCGCACTCGTCACTTATTAGCGTACGGAGGTTGAGGCTCCATGGGCGAGATTGAGCCTGGGAAGTATCTGACGCTCACGTCAGGCGATTCGTTACTACGCGTGCATTACCACGAGATGGGACCAGCTGGCGGGCCGCCCTTGATCTTCGTTCAGACAGGAGGGGCTGCCACCGACGCCTGGATGTGCTGGTATCTCACCCTTCCTGCCTTCGCGGAAGCGGGCTATCACGTCTTCGCACCAGACTCCCTTGGCTTCGGCGATACGGCTCTGATCAGAGGGGCCAACCTACCGGGCCCGGATTTCCTCCTGGCCTTCCTAAGCGCCGTCGGTGTCGAAGGAGCTCACTTTATCGGCAACTCTGGCGGGACGATGGCGATAACGCTTCTGGCGAGCAGTCATCCTGAACGAGTGCTCAGCTTCACTGCCAGCGGCGGCGAGCCGCGTGCAGCCACGGCCGACGCAGTCTCGATAACGCCCCGCTTAGGCCGGACCGCCCGAATGGCGTTCGTGCGGAACATGCTCACGAAGCCGGAAGTGAGCGTTGCCGACATGCGTCAGGCGACGAGTGCCTTCTTCTTCGACTCGGGGCATCGCCGCGTTGCCGAGGTCGCGGAAATGCGACTGGCTAACCTCAGAAAGCCGGGAGTGCAGGAGAAGGAGCGACAGGGAGCCTTCGCTCAGATCCAGGGTGGCCGACAGTTGCTCAGCGACGAAGTCTTCCAGCGAATTGAAGCGCCAACCTACCTGCTACACGGCAGGGATGAGCCCGGCTTCTACGACTCCGCGGATCAGTCAATCCTTCTCGATGCAGCATTACGGCCGATGCACCTCGTACCTCGCTGCGATTCGACGGTGCTCTCCAACTGTGGTCATTGGCCCCAGCTCGAGGTGCCAGATCGATACGTCAGTCTTTGTCTCGATTTTCTCGGCAGCCTGGCCTGAAACGAAACGTTAGATCATGCCCGAGCTCCCGGTGCCGCAATGCCCGCTGCATCTTCCACTCGCGGAACTCCCGGATGGCGAAGCTACAGAGGGGGCTTGCTGTCGCGCAGGCCGGACCCCCGCTTCCGCTCAGGCGCATAAGACACGGTCCAGACCCGCGTTCCCGGCTGCATGCGACCCAGACGAACCAGAAGTGGTTGACCGGTTCGAGCGACCGACCTTCCAGGGGAGGCGACCGCCCCGCAGCGCTCCACGCTTCGACGCTTAACGCAACCGATTCCGCTTCGAAGGTAACGGGTTGGCAGCGCCAGCGCTGAGTCGGCGGTCCGCGGTCGCGTGGCTAGGTCGCGGCGACGGTCGGCTGGAGGTCAGAGGCGACGGGCTGGAAGTGCTCGACGAGCTTCATCAGCCTGAAGATGCGCGCGCGCGCCGCCTCCTGACCTTCGACGATCAGGCGACCGCTGCTTTCGGCTTCCTCGTTCGAGAGGCGGCCCATCGCCAGGTCGAGCATCGAGACCCGGTCCGTCGTGATCACGGCAGCCGGCTCCGCCGCCGGCCCCCGGCTGACGTGGACGTCGCCATTGTCGATCGTGACGGCGTCGGTATCGCCGTCGAGGCGAAACTCGTAAGTCTCGTGGACGTTGCGGATCAGGTCGGGCTCGAATATCGCGCCCAGCCCTGAGAGGCCGCGGACGAGCTCCCGCGTCGGGATATCCTCAGGCGCTGGCTCCTCCAGGAAGCCCATGCCCCAGCGGGCGAGGTCGATCACGATCGGTATCAGGCCGCGACCGACCTCCGTGAGCTCGTAGACGGTCGAGGCGGCGGGCGGCGGCAGCGTCCGCTTGCGGACGACGCCGTGCTGCTCCAGGTCCTTCAGCCGCGTCGATAGAAGGTTGGTGCCTATGCCCTGCAGCCACTCGAGGAGATCGTTCCTATAGTTCTAACTCTATGTTGATGCATAACCAATCCAAAACCCGCCAGGAGCAGCCGATGAAACCGTTGCAGCAAAGCCGTCCCCGAGCCGTCATCCACAACCATCATTGCGGCCTCGCTCGTAGCCGCGACCCCGACCGAAACCGACGGCCTGAGCAATCCCTGCTTCATCGAACACGCCATCAAGAGGAAACACAATGAGCAGCCCAGCAGTCTCAGCGCAACGGCAAACGACCAAGGCGGAGCCCCGTAAGGGCCTCGTCCTGGCCGTGATGTCGCTTTCCACTTTCCTGATCTTCCTTGACGGCACGGTCGTCAACACGGCCCTGCCCTCCATCGCCCGCGACCTCTCGGCCTCAAACGCCTCCCTGCAGTGGGTGGTGAACATGTACTCCCTTATCCTCGCCGGCTTCCTCCTCCTCGCGGGCAGCGCCGGCGACCGCTTCGGGCGACGTGGGGCGCTTGCTTTCGGCATGGTCATCTTCGGCTTCGGTGCCGCCGGCGCCGCCCTCGCCGAATCGACGACGATGCTGATCGCGATGCGCGGCGTTCAGGGCCTCGGCGCCGCCTTCGCCCTGCCGGCAACGCTATCGATACTCACCGACGTTTTCCCGCGCGGCGAGCGCGCTAAGGCGATCGCGACCTGGACGGCGGTCAGCTCGATGGGCATCGCAGTCGGCCCCGCCCTCGGCGGCTTCCTCGTCGACGAGGTGAGCTGGAGCGCGGTCTTCTGGCTCCACATGCCCGTCGTCGCGCTCTCGATCATTGGCCTGAGCGTCGTGCCGGAGTCGCGTGATAGCCGCCGGCGCCCGCTCGACCTCCCCGGAGCCGCCCTGGTGACGAGCGGCAGCCTTGCCGTGGTCTACGGCATCATCCAGGGTGGTGAGTCGGGCTGGACCTCGAGCGAGATCGTTGGCTCGCTGGTAGGCGGCGCCTTGCTGCTCGCCGGCTTCGCAGTCGTCGAGCTCCGCAGCGCCAGCCCCATGCTGCCGCTTCAGTACTTCAAGCGGATGGACTTCACGAGCTCCTTCCTCGTCCTCATGCTGCTGTTCTTCGGCATGGTCGGCGTCTTCTTCTTCCTTACCCAGTTCCTCCAGCTCGTCCAGGACCGCAGCGCCCTGGTCGCCGGCCTGGCGATCACGCCCGTGGCGGCAGCGATGATGGTCGGCGCCCTTATTTCGACCAAGGCCGTGCCGCGGTTCGGCCCCAAGGCGACCATCGTCGTGTCGATGCTGATCGTCATGGCGGGCATGGGCGTCTTCAGCCAGATCGAGGTGAGCACGCCTTACTACCTGTCGGTCCTCGGCATCATGCTCTTCGGCCTCGGGGCCGGGATCGCGATGCCCACGGTCACCGTTACGATCATGGCATCCGTCCCCGCCGAGCCAATGCCGGCATCGGCTCGGCGATGAACGACCTCTCGCGAGAGCTCGGGATCACGCTCGGCGTCACCGTCCTCGGCAGCCTGGTCGCCAACCTCTACCGCACCAACGTTAGGGAGGCGCTCGAAGGGACGGCGCCGGCGGCGACCATCGATCAGGTCGGTGAGAGCATCGGCGCCGTCGACCGGCTCGCAGCCGAGCTGCCGGCCTCCCTGGCGCCACTGGTCACCAGCGCCGCGAATCAATCGTTCGTCGACGCCCTCAGCGTCGGCTACCTCGCGGCGGCCGGCTTCGTCGCCCTCGCCCTCGGCGTCGCCGCCGCCTTCCTCCCGAAGACCGCGCGCTCGGCTCAGGCAGGCTTCGCTGATGAGACGCCGGCGTTGCCGGCGGTCGAGACCCTGCACGCGACGGGCCACGGCGCCGCCGTGCCGGCCACGGCCAGCGTGACCGAGGAGTAGGCGGCCGCAGCGAGCCGTGAGACAGAACAGGGCCCCGTGACGGGGCCCTGTTCTATTTGCGTCACTTAGACGAGCCTGCTCTCCAGCGTCTGGCATCGGGAGCTTGCAGAAGTTTTACAAAGGCACAACCGAAACTTCGGAAAAAGTCGCCTCGCGGCGGCGTTAGACTCTTTGAACGCATCGCCAACGAGTCACGCACAGTACGGAAGGGAGGCGAGTCGTGGGCACAGAGAGAGAGTCGAGGCTCCCCCTGCTCGGACGCAGCCTCACCAGACGCCGGCTACTCGGCGGCACGCTCGCTGCGGGCTCCCTCGCCGTCGCCTCCGCCGCCCTCGGCGACCGGCTCGACCTGTTTGGCGGCGGCGGCGAGAGCGCTGCCCTTCTGGGCGAGGCCGGGGCGCTCGAGGACGACAGCGTCAAGATCAGCCACCTCCTCCGCCGCGCCGGCTTCGGCGTAACGAAGGAGGAGCACGACCGCTATCAGCGCCTCGGCTTCGAGGCGACGCTCGCCGAGCTCCTCGACTTCACGAGCGTGGCCGACGACGAGGCCGTTGCCCTCGCCGAGCAGCTCCCGGTTGGTGAAGGCCGCATCGTCAACCCGGCGCCCTGGTGGCTGGTGCGGATGGCGAACACGAAGCGTCCGCTCCAGGAGAAGCTGACCTTCTTCTGGCACGGCCTCCTGACCAGCCAGCTAAGCGTCGTCCGCGACGGCAATGCGATGCGAGCCCAGAACGAGCTCCTGCGGACCCTGGGACGCGCCAGCTTCCCCGAGATCCTGCGCGCCATCTCTATGGACTCGGCGATGATGGTCTACCTCGATACGAGCGGCAGCCGCCGCAACGCCCCGAACGAGAACTACGCCCGCGAGCTCATGGAGCTCTTCTCCATGGGCGAGGGCAACTACGGCGAGGACGACGTCCGCGAGGCGGCGCGCGCCTTCACCGGCTGGGTCGTTCGCCGCCGGCGTGACCAGAACGTCATCACCCTGAACGAGCCGACCTTTCGGGCGCGGCAGTTCGACGCCGGCGCCAAGACCTTCCTCGGCCGGACCGGCGCCTTTCGGCCGGAAGACATCGTCGACATCATCGTCGAGCAGCCAGCGTCGGCCCGCTACATCAGCCAGCGCCTCTTCTCCTTCTTCGTTTACCCCGACCCGGACGAGGAGACGCTGACGCCGTTCGTCGCGGTTTATAACGAGAGCGACCGGAGCATCGGCGCCGTCGTCGAGGCACTGCTGCGCTCCGACGTCTTCTACTCCGACCGCGCCTACCGGGCGATCGTCAAGAGCCCGGTCGAGTACCTCATCGGCGCCGTCAAAGCGCTCGGCCTCCAGGCGGATATCGGCCAGCTCCTCGTCGGTGGCCGCGGCCGCGCCCGCCGCGACGGCGGCGTCCTCGGCGCCATGGGCCAGGTGCCGTTCGAGCCGCCTAACGTCGCCGGCTGGCCCGGCGGCGCTGACTGGCTGAACAGCGCGACGATCTTCGCCCGCCTCAACCTCCTCAACGACCTGACGGACGCCACGGGCCGCGACCGCCAGGGCCAGTCTCAGGCCGTCGCCGGCCTCGGCACGGCCGGCCAGGCGCTCGACCATTACCTGCCGCTCGTCCTCGACGACAACCTGCCGCCGGAGGTGCGGTCTCTCTTCGTCGAGTTCGCCGGCGGCGCCGACCGGCCGCTCTCGCCGGAGCAGCTGCGCGACCTTGTCTACCTGATCCTCGCTTCGCCGCAGTTCCATCTCAGCTAGGAGGCCGGAAATGATCAACCGCCGCAGCTTCCTCCAGCAGAGCCTCGCCGTCGTCTCGCTCGGGATCGGCGTCCCTTCCGTCTTCAGCAAAGCGGTGGTCGCCGCCGCCGAGGAGAAGGTGAGCGCTTCCGTCGCCGGCAAGACCCTCGTCGTCGTCCAGATGGCGGGTGGCGTCGACGGCCTCAATACCGTCATCCCCTACACGAACGCCGCCTATCACGCGGGCCGGTCCGCCCTCGCGGTGCCGGAGGCTGACATGCTGGTCGTCGACGACCGCATCGCCTTTCACCCGAGCTTCGCTGCCCTCAAGAGCGAGTACGACGCCGGCAACCTCGCCGTCATCGAGGGCGTCGGCTACCCGCAGCCCAACCTCTCGCACTTCAAGTCGATGGACATCTGGCAGTCCGCCGACCCGGCAAACAGCGCCGGTGAGGGCTGGCTCGGCCGCTACTTCGAGGGCTTCGCCGACGCCCAGGGCCACCCCCTCGTCGGCCTCAGCGTCGACCGCAGCCTGCCTTCTGCCTTCGCCGCCGAGGGCGCCTCGATCCCGACCGTGCGCGACGTCGAGAGCTTCCGCCTCCAGAGCGCCCGCGGCGCCCCGAACCCGGATCCGCGCCTGACCAGCCTGATGAAGCTCTACGATCTCTACCGGCCGGCGGGCACGCCCTTCGCCGCCCTCCTCGACACCACGCTCGACGGCGCCTACGACGCCTCGATCGAGCTGGCGGCAGCCCACGCGGCCTACGAGCCGGCAATCCCCTACCCAGAGAGCTCGCTGGCCAGCGACCTCCGCCTCCTCGCCGAGCTCGTAGACTCCGGCGGCAGCGACGGCAGCCCTCTGCGCGTCGGCCACGTCCGGATCGGCGGCTTCGACACCCACACCGACCAGACCGCCCGCCTCGACGAGCTCCTTTTGACAACGAGCGAGGCGATCGCCGCCTTCTGGCAGGACATCGTCAGCCACGGTCACGGCGAGGACGTAGTGGTCATGACCTGGTCCGAGTTCGGCCGGCGGGTGCGCGAGAACGGCCAGGACGGCACCGACCACGGCACCGCCGGCCCGATGTTCCTCCTCGGCAGCAGCGTCAAGGGCGGCTTCCATGGCGAGCCGCCGAGCCTGACCGCGCTCGACGACGGCAACCTCCGCTTCACGACCGACTTCCGCTCCGTCTATGCCACCATCCTCGAGCGCTGGCTTGAAGCGCCGGCCGACGCCATACTGGGCCAACGCTTCGACCAGCTCGACCTCTTCGTCTAGGAAAGGGCCGTGAAGCTCCGCAAGCACAGCAGCCTCAAGGCGCTGATCACAGCCGCCGCCGCCGGCCTGCTCTTCGTGCTCTTCGCCCTGGTGCGGGCCGATCCCCGGATCGAGGCCGAGTCAGGCGCCGCCGACCCGGCGCCCGTCGACTACGATCGCTTCTTCTCGCCCGGGCAGGAGCGGACGCCGGCGACGCCCCAGGCGACGCCGGTGGAACGAACCGACACGCGCACGCGGGCGAGCTGATGACCTCCCCCAGCCAGGCCCCGTCGAAGCGCGACTTGCGGGCGATGAACAGCGAGGTCGAGCTCCTCTGCTTCGCGCCCGACGCCGAGCGCCGGCTCGACCGGGCGGAGCGCTGGCTGGCCGCATTCGAGGCGCGCTTCAGCCGCTTCCAGCCCCTGAGCGAACTCAGCCGTCTCAACCGGGCCTCAGGGCGCCCTTTTAAGGCTTCGCCGGCGCTGTTCGCGCTCGTCAAAACCGCCGTGGCGCTCGGGCGGCGCTCTGGCGGCGTCTTCGACCCGACCGTCCTCGGCGCCCTGCAGGCGGCCGGCTACGACCGCTCTTTTGAGACGCTGACCGATCGCGGCTCGGCGCAGGGTCGCGGCGGCGCCGGTGGTCAGGGCTGGCGGCGGGTCGCATGGGACCAGAAGACGCGCTCGATCTGCCTGCCGGCCGGCGTCGGCATCGACCTCGGCGGCATCGCCAAAGGCTGGGCCGTCGACCGCCTCGCCTCGATGTTAGGGATGCCGTGCCTCGTCAACGGCGGCGGCGACATCCGTGCCGTCGGCCGGCCCGGGGATGCGCCAGGTTGGCGCGTCGGCGTCGCCGACCCCTTCGCGGCGGAGCGCGACCTCGCCGTCCTCGCCGTCGAGGACCGCGGCGTCGCGACCTCGAGCAGCCTGCACCGCTCCTGGGCCGGAGCCGCCGGCCGCCTTCACCACCTCATCGACCCGCGGACAGGAGCACCCTCGCGCAGCGACGTCGTCCAATGCACGGCCGTCGCGGCTACAACGCTGCTCGCCGACTACCACGCCAAGGTGGCGCTCCTCCTCGGGGCAGCGCCGGGGCTCGCCCACCTCAACGACGCGACCGGGGCGGAGGGCTTGATCGTCCTGGCGGACGGATCGGTGTGCCGGAGCCGGGGCCTGGCCGCCTACCTGCCATGACCGAGGTCGACCACACCTTCTGGTATCTGACCCGCGCCTCCGGCCTCCTTGCCTATCTCCTCCTCTTCGCGTCGGTCGCGCTTGGCCTGACGCTAACCGGCGGCCAGTTTGAGCGCCAGCTGGGACGCTTTCGCGTCTACGACCTCCACCGCTTCGTCGCTCTTCTGGCTCTCGCGGTAACGGTCTTTCACATGCTCATCGTCTTGCCGGACCGCTACTTCTCGTTCTCGCTTCTCCAGCTGCTGCTGCCCTTCGCCTCACCCTACGAGCCCCTTTATATGGCACTGGGTGGCTTCAGCCTCTACCTGACGGCGCTCGTCATCGGCAGCTTCTACGTGCGGCGCTTTCTGAGCTACCCGGTCTGGCGTCTGCTTCACTACCTCACGTTCGGCGCCTTCGCGCTCGCGCTCGCGCACGGCATCGGCGCCGGCACGGACACAGCCGCCGACTGGGTGCTCTACCTCTACGTGGCGACGGCACTCGTCGCCACAAATCTCCTCATCTATCGTGCCTTGAAGGGGTCGGCCCGCGGCCTCCGTGCCGCAGAGGAGTCCTAGCGCGGCCTCGAGCGCCCGGTCGCGACCGCGACGGTCGAGCGCAGCCGGAGTCGCTCACCGGCAATCCTTGGAACACTGCCCAGCGTATTTACAATGACAGGAGTTAACGTCTGGCCCGCGCTCGCGGCTCTCCGTCGGCCCGAAGCGGGCTTTACACTGCCGGACCGACGATCTAAAGTAGCGGGCAGCGTAGAATCGACCTTGGATGCTGCGTTTGAGCTAGGGGGGAGCAATCTACTTTGATCTGTGCGCGTTCTTTGTCGTATAACGCAGTCGTAATCAAGGAGGAAATCAATGAATAGCTACTGGAACCGCGTGCTGGACAGGCGCATAACCAGGCGTCGTGCCCTTGCCGCAACCGGCGCAACGGCCATGGGGGCTGCCTTCCTTGCCGCTTGTGGCGGCGGCGGCGACGGCGACGGCGACTCCGGCGTGACGCCAGGAGGCGGCGACCCTGGAGCGAGCGGCAACGTCATCTTCGGCAAGAACGCCTGGCGCCTTGCCGACGAGACGAGCAGCGCTCTCCCTGGCGGTGTCTACAAGGGCAAGATGGACGGTGAGCACGCCGGTCACTTTGACCCCCTCTCGTCTCTAGCCCCCTCCGAGGTTCCCTCCGGTGGGCACATCTACGAGGCCCTGATGGCCAAAAACGCCACGCCCGGCGTTGACCCCCAAAGCGTCGAAGGCGGCACGGCGAGGGGCGGGTTGGCGGAGTCGATGGAGGTTTCCCCGGACGGTCTTACCGTCACCTTCACACTGCGGCAGGGCGTCAAGTTCCAAAACATCGCGCCGGTCAGCGGTCGCGTGATGGACATGGACGACTGGAAGACGAGCCAGGAGCGCTTCCTCGAGTTCGGCTCCTTGAAGG
Organism: Dehalococcoidia bacterium; assembly: GCA_963664765.2. Taxonomy (GTDB): domain Bacteria; phylum Chloroflexota; class Dehalococcoidia; order DSTF01; family WHTK01; genus WHTK01. Next base: position 1,723,979 of record CAXXWO010000006.1, read on the forward strand.
TGCCGCTCCAGACGATCCTGGACAAGACGACGTACCCGGACGCCACGCATATGGTCTGGCACCTCAAGGAGATCTATGCCCCTCTCAACGCTCTGGTCTGGAGCGAAAGAGGCCAGGCCTTTCCGATCATGCCCAAGGAGTTGAACGAGGACACCGCCTTGGCGGAGTCCACTCCCATCGGCACCGGCTTCAAGATCCTCGACGATCTCCAGCCCGGCAACATCATCAAGTTCAAGAAGCACCCGGAATACTGGGGCGGTAATCCCTTCATCGATGCCTGGAACGGCCCGATCATCCCCGAGTACGCCAACGCCTACGCCCAGTTCGTCAGCAAGAACATCACTGTCATGCTGACCACTCCTCGCGACGTCCTCCAGATGCTCCAGGACTCTCCGGACGCGCAGGTCGTTGCTAATGACATTCCGGTCGCTCACATCTCCCGAATTCGGTTCGGACGCGAGAATCAGCACGACCTGCCCTGGGAGGACAAGCGCGTACGCCAGGCGATCCGCCAGTCGATCGACTTCCAGTCCATCGGCCGGTTCATCTCGAACTCGGAGAAGTTCGAATCAGCTGGCCTCGAAGTCGACCAGGTGCCGCGCACTCACCTGCCCAACGACCCGTCCTACTGGCTCGACCCGCGCAAGGGCGAGTACGGCGGCGGGCTCGACAAGAACTTCCTCTACGACGTCGCCGACGCCAGAGCAAAGATCGAGGCGGCCGGCTTCTCAGCGCCGATCCCGATCGACTACCACGCTCAGTTCCAGTCGAGTGGCGACCAGACGGACGAGGAGTTGCTGATCATCGACAGCTTCAAGGCCTCGGGCAACTTCGACCCGACCGTCACCCGCTACAACAACCGCACTCAGCAGCGCAACTGCCGCTCCCTCGGACAGTGCGACGGCATCGTCCAGAGCTCCTCGACTCGCGAGGCCGACTCCGTCATCTTCCGCGACTACCACAGCGAGGGGAACACGTCCGGCGATCAGGCTTACCCGCACGCGGAGATCGACCGACTTGCCTTGGGTCAGCGGCAAGCGAAGACTGTTGCGGAGCGGATCGGCTTCTTGCAGGAATTCCTGCGCTTCAATGCCGACTTCATGGCCCTGCTGCCATATTCCGACCAGTTCACCACTTTCGTCTTCCGTCATCCTTGGGTTCACAACCTTGGACACGGTCAGCCCTGGGCAACCGCGGCTGCAACGACGATACCGGAGGGCCAGCCAAACCTCGGCGGCCACCTCCAGTGGCTGGACGCGGACATGCCAGGACGCAACGGCTAGTACTCCGCTAGCGCCAAGCGAAACAAAGAATCAGGCCGGGCCCTTTGGGGGCCCGGCCTGATTCTTTTCGCCACTGACGCGCTTAGGCCGCCAGGCTCCGAGCTACGCCGCTAGCACGCGCCGAGCCCCTAGCGCAGCCCCGGTGCCACCCTGCTACTCGATATCAACGAGGACGTCGCCACCGCTGGCCTCGGCTGCATACACTGGCAGCGGCGTCGTAGCCGGAGCCATCGTCGTCTCACCGGTCGCGATAACGAAGCGGCTGCCGTGGCAGGAGCACTCCACCTCGGCTCCATCCACGACTCCGTCCTCGCTCAAGAGGCAGCCCACATGCGGGCACTCGTCATCGGTTGCAAAGACCGCCCCGTTGACGAGATACAAAGCGACCTTGCGGCCCTCGATCTCGACTCCGAGGACCTTGTCCTCGACGACGTCGGCTCGGTTTGCGGCTTTACGAAGCATGGCTCTCCTCCGATTTCTTGGTGAGGGAAGTCTACCCCCGGCGGCGCCGGCTCGCCACCGGGGTCGCCCGTCGAGCCTCAGCAGCTGGGTAGAGGCAGCGTCGGCGACTTAGCCGACGACTTGACAGCCTCAGAGGAGGGTGCTTCGATGTTGCCGTTCCGGGCAAGGGACGCAAGAAGCAGCCCTTAGGCTGACGACCCGCGCGGAAAGCAAGGAGAGGCAGATGACAAACGAGGTCGGCACGGCAGTTCCCACCTTCAAGTACCCGGGCCCGAACGGCGAAGGCGGCCGCGACCGAGGCCCCGAGCGCGGCCGGTCCTACCCAATGGTCACCAACGACATCTGCGTCAGCACGGTGCAGGTGTTCGACCAGAAGGGCGGCGGTACCAATCTTCACTACCACAAGAACGAAGACGGCTACTGGCTCGTGCTCGGCGGCCGCGCCAAGTTCTATAACGCGGACGGCGAGACGGTGGCGGACCTTGGCAAGCACGAGGGAATCTTCGTCCCTCGGTTCACTCGCTACCGCTTCGAGAGCTCCGATGACCGGGAGCCGTTGGAGATCCTCCGCGTCAGCCATCACTCTGAGGCAAAAGACGACCACGCGGCGGTGGGCGAGGAGGGCGCCAAAGAAGACTGAGGCGTCAACCTCATCAACAGCCGGCGCCGCCAAGAAACTCCCGGCGCCTCGTCTCGATGCTCCTGGTGCTCGTCGTCAGGGCGGTTAAAAGCCCTCCGGGTTAAAGCGGCGCTGGTGCTCTTCGATGAAATCGATCAGACGCTGCCGCTCGAGCTCGCCCACCGGAAACTTGTCGAGCCGTGTCCAGGCGGTCAGGGCTATCGTCTCCGGCTCCATGCCCGCGTAGGCGCTCATGACGACGAGGCGGCCGCGCTCGAGCTCCTGGTTCACGATTGCGGCCAGCTCCGCGATCACGGCAGCGTCCCCGGTGTTGTACCAGACGACGACGCCGGAGTGCTCCATGTTGTGAACCAGATTCTCCTTGGGCACGGCCCTCCCGAGGACCCGGAACGGGACGGGGCTGCCGGCGTGGGGACCGGAGGTTGGCGGATTGCTCGTGTAGCAAAGCGGGAGCGAGATGTCGTTCGCGTCGATCTGCGCTTGCGTGCAGATCGGGACGAAGGTGTCCTCCGCGAGGTGATCCCGGTCGTCGTCGCTGGGGAAGACGCCGTCCCGGCCGGGGTGAGGTGGGAAGTAGGTGCCCGGCAGGGCAGGGTCGGCATCGAGCTCAGCCGCCTCGGTGTCTCCTCGAGGCGATGGTGGCGTCGTTGCCGTGGCCGGCGGCGGCTCAGTCGTTCCCGCGAGCGTCGGAGCGCTTGACGGCTGCGGCTTCGCGGCGCCTTCGCCATCGCCGCCACAGGCAGTGACTACGAGCGCCGCGGCGCCGATCGCCAACACGAGCCATCCGCCCCGATGACGAGATGCTTTGGACGCGACGCTCGGCCGGCGCAAGACTCTAGGTGGCAATGGCGTTATCGATCAGCGGCGAGCGATTGAGACCGGGCCGCGGCGCCGCCGCCTCGTTAGCCGCTGACGCTAAGCGCCCTTCTTGTAGGTAACGCGCGGGTCCGCCCACGCGTAGGAGAGGTCCGTGATCAGCTGGGTTGTCAGAATGATGATCGAGTAGAACATCGTCACGGTCATGACCACCGGGTAGTCGAGCGAAGCGGCGGCCTGGACGAGGTAGCGACCCATCCCCGGAAGGCTGAACAAGTTCTCGATGATCGCGCTGCTCGTCAGGAGCAGCGGAACCTGGGCGCCGAGAATCGTGATGAACGGCAGAGCGATGTTACGAAGGGCGTGGCGCAAGATCACCTTGCGCTCTTCCAGCCCCTTGGCGCGCGCCGTACGGATGTAGTCCTGGCGCATGACCTCGAGTAGGAAGGTGCGCGTATAGCGGATCAGGTTGCCGGCCGCGGTAACGCCGATCACGAAGGCCGGCAGGATCATGATTCTCACGTGCCGGATCGGCTCGTCCCAGATGTAGGAGAAGTTCACGGGCGGCGACCACTGGAAGGAAACGGCTAAATAGGTAAGGAGAAGGATTCCGAGCACGAAGCTCGGTAGGGCATCCAGGGCGTAGGCGCCGGTTCTCAGGAAATAGTCGGCAAACCGGTCCTGCTTTATCGCCGCAAGCACGCCCAGTGGGAACGAGAAAGTCCAGGTGACAAAGAGGCTGAAGAAGCTCAGCTCAATGCTCACAGGGATGCGGTTCTTGAGCTCGTCCGTGATCGGCGCCTTGCTGACGAGTGACTTGCCAAGGTCGCCGGTGAAGAAGCCGCTTACCCACCTGACGTACTGCCTGGGCAGGCTGCCGGTCAGGCCAAGCTCCTCGCGCTTCTGCTGCGCGAACTCCGGGTTGTCGTCGGCCACCTGGGCGTCGACGCGGAGGTCGATGGCATCGTCTGTCGGCAGCACTCGCAGGGAAAAGAAGAGAAGCATCGACCCAAACATGAGGGTCGGCACGAGAAGGAGCAGCCGCCGGATTGTGTAATCTAACATGCCCCTACCCCTAGTGACTTAGTAGTCTCCTACAGCCGTAGGCACACACTTAGAATACACGGAAGGGCTGGGGCAGTCCATTTCGATATGAACGCGCAACGGGCTAAGGCCCGGCGCTCCCTGCAGGGCTAGCCGGAAGCGCTCACCGGCCGGGTGGCTCCGCCAGACGCCCGCCTCGAGCGTATGCGCCGCCCCCCCCCCCCCGGCCTTCGACGCTCCAGTCGAGGCCGTCGCCGACGACGCCAGTCGATTCATCCAGCGCCAGGAGGCAGCCCTTCGCGGGCACTGATGCGATAACGGCGTCTCTGAGGCCCGGTAGATAGCTATCCAGGGCGTCCCAGTGCGGCCCGAAACGGATCTCCGAGAAAAGCGCTAGGCCCGGATGCCAGGCCGCATCCGTCACCGCCGTGATGCTGCTAGCGAAAGTGCGGGCGCCGAGGCTCATGGCGCCGGCGCTGGAGCCGGCGAGGGCGAGCCCTCCGCCTTCGACGGCGGCCCGGAGCTGGGCCCAGAAGAGGGTCCCTCGCAGCGTGTCGGCGAGATCGGCCGGGTTGCAGCCCGAGAGGAAGACCATGGACGCGCTGCTCAAGCTGGCGGCGATCGCCGGGTCGTCGGCGTCGGCTCTCGATTTCAGAGGGAACATCGCCGCCCCGATGCCGGGGCGACGATAGTGATCGAGGCCGCGCTGCGCCCACGAATCGAACACGGCGTCGCCCTCGGCGGCGCTGGCGGTCCAGACGATCAGCACGCTTTCCTCTCGGCTGTCCAAGCGCTGGTGGAGAGCCTCCTCGGAGCCGTCCGTCCAGGACTCGAACTCGCCCGAGCCCAGCAGAGCGATCGCAAGCCTGCTCACCGCGTCGTCCCTCTGAGGCTCGCCGGCCGCAGCTCCGCGTCCGGGCCGGCGCCGAGCTCCGCCGCCACGTCGAGAAGGGCGTCGACGTCCTCCGCTTCGGTGCGGAAGTTGACGATGCAGGCCCGCAAGACGAAGCGCGAGCCGAGCACCGCGTTGGAGCAGTAGACGCGCCCATCGAGGTGGATCGCCCAGTCGGGCCAGCCCTGCGAGCGACGCTCGACGCCGTCGATGTTCATCACCAACTCCCCGAAGACGGCCTCGTAGGCGTCGAGGTGGGCCTTCGGCGTGACCATGTAGTAGAGCTTGGCGACGGAGTGGGGCTCGCCGGGCGGCGAGGCGTCGCTGCTCGCGGCCCGCATCACCGCAGCCGTCGTCAGCTGGCAGATCGCGATGTGGTCGGGGTGGCCGTAGATGCCGTCGTGGCCAAAGGTGGCGACGACCTGCGGCTTCAGCCGTCTGATCTCGGTCGCGATGCTCGCGACGACCTCGGAAGGCTGCGCCTGATCGAGATCGCCGTCCACGTAGTCGAGGAAGTGGGTCTCGCGGATGCCGAGGGCAGCGGCGGCGGCCTGGAGCTCACCCTCGCGCTGCCGGCCCAGCTCCTCCGGGCCTGGGTACTCCGCCGGGTCGCCGAACCAGCCCTTCTCGCCCCGGGTCGCGGTCAGCAGGTAGGTCTCGGCACCCTCGCCCGTTACGCGGCCGAGGGTGCCGCCCATGCCCAGCGTCTCGTCGTCCGGATGGGCGAATACGGCGAGTAATCTAAGGCTCATCGTCATTCCTCCTCATAGTCTTCGCCGCTTTGATCTTCCCCAGGCCAGGTCGCGCCAGGGCGAGTGGCGGTCAATTGGGCTCTCGGCCTGGCTCAACAAGCTCCTGGCTGAGCAGGCCACCTCGATCAACTGTGACGGCAGGGCGTCGCCCTTGCTCAGAGGGGTGTCGCCTTTAGCCATCGCTGCTCCCGAAGAGCATAGAAAGCCGCCTTGACGCTGTAAATGCCCCTCGCCGCCGCGCTTGCGAGGCACGCAGGCGCTTCGGCTGGCCTACGCCAGCCGGTCTTGCCCCCGTGCGCTAGCGGATGCGCGTCTTCAGGGCGAGGAAGGCGAGGCTGAGGCTAAAGCTGCCGAGGCCGGCGACGGCGAGCAGCGCGACGCCGATATCGCCGGCGTCCCAGCCCTCCATCGAGAGCGAGCGCATGCCCTGGAGCAGGTAGGTCATGGGATTGAACGTCGCTGCCGTGCTCAGCCAGCCGGAGAGCGCCTCCTTGGGCGCGAACATCGTCGTCAGGAAGAGGAGCGGCATGAAGAGGAACCACATGCTCTGCGTCGCCTGGGCGTTGCCCGTCTTCAGGGCGATGGCGAAGCCGATCCCGGAGTAGGCGAGGCCGAAGAGGCTGCTGATCAGGATCAAGAGGACGACACCGGGCGCGCCGGTCTCGAAGTGGAGGCCGGTAGCGAGAGCGACGAATACGACGATCGCCGCCTGCACCATGATCCGCAGGAAGTCAGCCCCCATCGCGCCGAGGAGGAGCGAGAGCCGGTTCGCCGGCGTCAGGAGCAGCTTGTCGAAGTAGCCGCTCTCGATGTCGGCGACCATGTTGAGGCCGGCGCTGCCGCCCTGGACGGCGAACATGATCGCCATCGGCAGCTGAAAGGCCTTCCAGTTGGCGAGGCCGGACTGGTTCGCGAACTCCTCCAGTGACCCGACCATGATGAAGTAGAAGAAGATCGGCACCAGGAGATTTGGGATCAGGTAGGCGGGCGTGCGCAGCGCCATGCGCGCCTCGCGCGCCCCGAGGAGGACGGTCGCGCGGGCCGCCTGACGCCAGGGGTTCCAGGCTGCCGGGCTCGCGGTCGCTACTTCCGTTGCTTCGATCATTCGCCGCCTCCCTCCTCCGGCGCGGCGCCCTCGAGGCGCGAGCCCGTAGCGCGCAGGAACACCTCGTCCAGCGTCGGCCGCGACACCGCGACAGAGCCGACGCTGACGCCGCTTGAGTCCAGTGCCCGGATCACGTTCGCGACGATGCCGGAGCCGTCGTCGACAAAGAGCGTCAAGCCTTCGAGCTCGGGCCGCACTTCCGCGACGCCAGCGAGGCGGGCGAGGACGGTATGCGCCTCATCGAGATGCTCCCGGCCTACGCTGATCGTGACGATGTCGCCGCTGACCGAAGCCTTGAGCGCCGACGGCGTGCCCTCGCTGACGATCCGGCCCCGATCGATGATCGCCACCCGGTCGGCGAGCCGGTCCGCCTCCTCGAGATAATGGGTCGTGAGGAAGACGGTTACGCCGAGGACGCTGTTGAGCCGGCTGACCTCCTGCCAGAGGCTGTGACGGCTCGCCGGGTCCAGCCCCTCCGTGGGCTCATCGAGAAAGAGGAGGCGCGGGCCGTGCACCAGGGCGCTGGCCAGGTCCAGCCGCCGCTTCATGCCACCCGAGTAGGTCTTGATCTGGCGCTCGGCTGCGTCCACGAGGCCGACCAGCTCCAGGAGCTCGCCGGCGCGGCGACGAGCGGTCGAGGAGGGGAGACCGAAGAGCTTCGCCTGGAGCTCGAGCAGCTCTCGACCGGTAGCGATCGCATCGAGGCCGGCCTCCTGCAGCGCTACGCCGATCGACTGCCGGATCTCGCGCTGCTCACGGTAGAGATCGAAGCCGGCAACCGTGGCGGTGCCGGCGGTCGGCCGCAGCAGGGTCGTCAGGATCCTCACGATCGTCGTCTTACCGGCGCCGTTCGGACCGAGGAAGGCGAAGATCTCGCCCTCCTCCACATCCAGGTCGATGCCGTCGACGGCAACGACCGCTCCCGGGTACTCCTTCCGCAGCCCTCGCGCCTCGATCGCGTGCACGTCCTGCCTTGCCTTCCTGACGCGCTCGGCGGTCGACCCAGCCGAACAGCGCTGACGCTCAATCAGGCTCCAGTCTAGCGCCTGCGCACGACGGCACGACATCCTGCTTACCGCATCGGAGGCCGCAACGGCAGCACCCGCGACTGGAATGCCGCCTCCACCGTCAGCAACGAGCGCGCCCCGGCTCAGGAGTGGTAATGTTCGATCGATGGCTCCCTCGGAACACACCTCCGACGCGCTCCTGCGCTCCGATATCCGCGAGATGGGCCGCATCCTGGGCGAGGTGATCCGCGAGCAGTGGGGCGACGGCTTCTTCGACCTGGTCGAGGAAGTACGCACGACAACGCGGGCGCTGCGGGAGACGCCGGAGTCGGAGCGCCTCGAGCAGCTGATGTCCCGTCTCGGCGGCGCATCGCTCTGGGAGATCGTCCGCCTCGTGCGGTCGTTTACCATCTACTTCCATCTCGCCAACACGGCGGAGCAGCACCACCGCATCAGCCCCGAGTTCGACGCGCCCCAGCACGACACGGAGGCGGTGCTAAGACGGGCTATCGAGACGGGGACAACCGCCGCGCAGCTGGAGGAGTTCCGGAGCCGTCTTCAGATCCGGCCGGTCTTCACCGCCCACCCGACCGAGGCCGCACGCCGGTCGATCCTCTCCAAGCTCCAGGCCATAGACGAGCTGCTCGCCGCCTGGCGGACGCTGCCGGCGGACGAGCGCGCTCGCGCCGTGGCCGTGCGGCGGATGGCGGAGCTAATCGAGAACATCGTCCAGACGGACGAGCTCCGGCTGGGCCGGCCGGACCCTCTGGACGAGGCGAGCAACGTCATGTTCTACCTGGAGCAGATGTTCGGCGACGGCACCGTAGCCGACGCCGTCGGCGCCTTCAGCGAGGCGCTCGCTGCCGTCGGCGGCGACGGCGACTCCGAGGCCGCGAGCCCGATCCGGTTCGGCAACTGGGTCGGCGGCGACCGCGACGGCAACCCTAACGTCACGGCCGCGGTCTCGCGCGACGTCCTCGGCCTCAACAACGAGCGAGCGCTGCGCCTCCTCCGCGACGCCGTGCGGGCGCTCTCAGCGGAGCTCAGCCAGTCCACGATGATCGTTTCCGTCTCCGAGGAGCTCCGCGAATCACTCGCCGCCGAGGGCCGGCTGATGCCGGACGTTCAGCAGGAGTCCCAGCGCATCTACCCGGAGGAGCCCTACCGGCTCAAATGCGCCTTCATCCTCCAGCGCCTCGAGAACCAGCTGGCCGCGGCCCGCACCTGGCAGGCGCCGCCCGGCCCCGGCTACGCGTCGTCCGAGGCGCTGCTTCGCGACCTGGCGATCATGCAGCGCTCGCTGAAAGCGAACGACGGCAGGCTCGCCGCCGAGGGCCGCTTGCGGCGGCTTATGACCAACGTCTCCACCTTCGGACTAACCCTCGCCCAGACCGACATCCGGGAAGACGCCGCCGTCACCAACGCTGCCGTCGCCGAGCTCTTGGCCCTCGCCGGCACAGGCGCGGCCGGAAGCGGCGAAGCGACGGAGGAAGCGCGGCTAGGTCTGCTCACGGCCGAGCTGGCGAACCGCCGGCCCTTGCTGCCACCCAGGGCGCAGCCGACGGCCGCGACCCGAGAGGTGCTCGACGTCCTCGACTCGTCAGGGAGGCTCAGGACCGCTTCGGCCCAGAGGCGGTCGATACCTGGATCGTCTCGATGACGCGCAACCCGTCCGACCTAGTCGCGATCCTCGTGCTCGCCCGCGAAGCGGGCCTGATCGATGCCGCCGAGAAGGTCGCGCGGATCAACGTCGTCCCCTTGTTCGAGACGATCGCCGACCTGCGCGGCTCCGCCGCAACGATGGACGCCTTCTGGTCGCTCTCCGCGGTCCGCGCCCTGATCGCGCTCCAGGGCGATGCGGCCGAGGTCATGGTCGGCTACTCGGACTCGAACAAAGACGGCGGCATCACCACGTCACATTGGGAGCTCTACCGGGCCCAGCGCGAGCTGCGCGACTGCGCCGCGCGCCACGGCGTCTCCCTCACCCTGTTCCACGGTCGCGGCGGGACGGTGGGACGCGGCGGCGGCCCGACCCGTGACGCGATCCTCGCCCAGCCGGCCTCGACCGTCCCCGGCCGGATCAAGATCACGGAGCAGGGCGAGGTGATCTCCGACCACTACGGCAACCGGCGGATCGCCGCCTCCCAGCTCGACGTCTTCCTCTCGGCGGTCACTGAGGCAAGCCTCCTCCACGCCGCGCCGCTGCACGACGCCGCAACCAACGAGGGCTGGTCGACAACGATGGAGGAGCTCTCGCGCGCCGCCCATCAGAAATACCGCAGCCTCGTCGAGCGAGACGGCTTCGTCGACTACTTCCTCAGCAGCACGCCCGTCGAGGAGCTGGGCGAGATGAACATCGGCTCGCGGCCGTCGCGGCGCGGCGGCAAGACGGCCGGCATCGAGGGCTTGCGGGCGATCCCCTGGGTCTTCGGCTGGACCCAGTCGCGCCAGATCGTCCCCGGCTGGTACGGCTTCGGCACTGCCCTCGAGGCGGCAGGCCGCCACGGCCTGCACGACCTGGTCGGCGAGATGTTCGCCGAGTGGCGCTTCCTTCAGACCCTCGTCTCGAACATCGAGATGGCGCTGGCGAAGACCGACATGGGGATTGCCGAACGCTACGTCCGTCAGCTCGTCGACCCGGCCCTCCACCCGATCTTTGATGACATCCGCGAGGAGCACCAGCGGACCGTCGCCGAGGTCAAGCGGCTAACGGGCCAGGCGGAGCTGCTGGAGCGCCTCCCCGTCCTCCAGCGCACGCTGCGCGTGCGCGAGCCCTACATCGACCCGCTGAACTACCTCCAGGTCCTCCTGCTGGCGCGGCTGCGCGGGGGCGAAGACGGCGACCCGCTCCTGCGACGCTCGCTGCTCCTGACGATCAACGGCATCGCCGCCGGCCTCAAGAACACTGGCTGAGCGCGGCGAGCCGCCGCACCCGCTGCCGCCGGCGACTCAGTCGACGGGAGCCGCCCTGTAGACAGCCGCCTCGCCGGTGAGGACCTCCTCGCCCGCCTGGTTGCGGACGACGAACTGCATCACGTAGATGCCGCGCCCCTCGCGCGCCGACTTTACCGTACCCTCGGCGACGATCGTGTCGCCGATGAAGACTGGCCGCGGAAAGCTCCAGCTCTGGCTCATGAAAACGCTGCCGGGGCCGGGGAGGTCCATCGCGATCAGGGCGTGGAGGATGCCGGTCGTCAGGCCGCCGTGCGCTATGAGCCTGCCGAAGCGCGTCTTTGCCGTGAACTCGGCGTCGAAGTGGAGCGGGTTGAAGTCGCCTGTGATCGCCGCATAAGACTTCACGATCTCGGCCGTGATCTCGAGGCGCCTCTCCGCCTTGCTGCCGACGCTGACTGTCATGCCCACGCTCCTTCCGCCACTCGAGCCCACAGCGGGCGCCTTTGCCGCCCGCGCCACGGCCGTATTATGCGCCGCCGCCGCACTGGCACGGCTCAAAGGCTGCTATAATGATCACAAGCCCAAGCAGACCCATGCGTTTGCCAACTCAACCGACCTCGATGGCCGGCAGGCTTACTACGGACTCCCGAGAGGAACTTTTGCAGCGCGAAGACATCCGTAACATCGCTATTGTCGCCCACGTCGACCACGGTAAGACGACGCTGGTCGACCACCTCCTGAGCCAGACCGGCGCCTTTCACCAGCGGCAGCAGGTCGTCAGCCGGGTCATGGACTCGAACGACCTCGAACGCGAGCGCGGGATCACGATCCTCGCCAAGAACACGGCCGTCTTCTACGAAGGCAAGAAGATCAACATCGTCGACACGCCCGGCCACACGGACTTCGGCGGCGAGGTCGAGCGCACGCTGACCATGGTGGACGGCGTCCTCCTTCTCGTCGACGCCGCGGAGGGACCGCTCCCCGGCACCAAGTTCGTCCTCAAGAAGGCGCTCGACCTCAACCTCACGCCCGTCGTCGTCATCAACAAGATCGACCGCCAGGACGCCCGCCCCTACGAAGTCCTGGACGCGGTCTTCGAGCTCTTTCTCTCCCTCGGCGCCAACGACGAGCAGCTCGACTTCGCGACGGTTTATTGCGTCGCCAAGGAGGGCATCGCCCGGCGCGACCTCGAAGACGAGAGCCAGACCCTGGCGCCCCTGCTCGATACGATCCTCGAAGTCGTGCCGCCGCCCGCCGGCGACGCCGATGCCCCTTTTCAGATGCTCGTTGCCAGCATCGACTACAACGACTACCTCGGCCGTCTCGGCATCGGCCGGGTCGCGCAGGGGACGATCAAGCTCGGCCAGCCGATGAAGGTCATCCACGGCAGCGGCGAGGGCGAAGACGCGCGCGTGACGAAGATCTACACCTTCGAGGGCCTGACCCGGGCCGAGGTGGAGGAGGCGTCGGCCGGCGAGATCATCGCGCTCGCCGGCATGGAGGACATCGACATCGGCGAGACGATCGCCGACCCGAGCGAGCTCACGCCGCTGAGCTTCGTCGCCATCGAGGAGCCGACGATCTCGATGAACTTCCTCGTCAACACGTCGCCCTTCGCCGGCAAAGAGGGCCGCTACGTCACGACCCGCAACCTGCGCGAGCGACTTGTGCGCGAGCTTCGCTCCAACGTCAGCCTCCGGGTTGAGCTCACGGAGAGCGCGGACGTCTTCAAGGTCAGCGGCCGCGGAGAGCTCCACCTCGCGATCTTGATCGAGACGATGCGCCGCGAGGGCTTCGAGTTCCAGGTCTCCCGCCCCGAGGTCATCTTCAAGCGGATCGCGGACGTGCTCTGTGAGCCGATGGAGCAGGTGGTGATCGACGTGCCGGAGGCCTTCGTCGGCTCCGTCATCGAGAACCTCGGCAAGCGCAAGGGGGAGATGCGGAACATGATCGCCAGCGGCGACAGCGTCCGCCTCGAGTTCCTCGTGCCCTCCCGCGGCCTCATCGGCTTCCGCAACGAGTTCATAGCGCAGACGAAGGGCGAGGGCCTCCTCCACCACAACCTCCTCTCCTACGAGCCGATGAAGGGCGAGCTGGCCCAGCGCAGCCGCGGCGCCCTGGTCGCGACGGAGGCGGGCGACGCCGTCCCTTACAGCATGTTCCGTCTCCAGGACCGCGGCACCCTGTTCATCGAACCCGGGACCCGCGTCTACGCCGGCATGGTCGTCGGCGAGAGCAACCGCGAGCAGGACATCGCCGTGAACATCTGCAAGGCGAAGCAGCTGACCAACGTTCGCGCCGTCGGCTCGGACGATACGGTAAAGATCGAGCCGCCCCGGCTCCTCTCCCTCGACCAGGCGATCGAATGGCTGGGCGAGGATGAGTACCTGGAAGTCACGCCGCTCTCCTTCCGCATCCGCAAGCAGCAGTTCCGCTAGCCAGCCGCCCGCCGGCGGCTCTGGCGGCCATCCGTAAGGATTTCGTAATCTCCGTCATCTTCTCGTCTGAAATGGCGTAGACTCCTCTAACGTAGCGCTGGCAGGGTGCCGGCGCCGAGACAGGAGGAACTTGCTTCGAGAAAGATTTCGGTAATCTCGCAATGGCCGGGCTCGCGGTCGCAGCTAGAATGCGGCGCCCTGGCCCTGGCTTCCGGCGGCGGCACGGTCCTAGCCCTCATCAAGAGAGGGCGAAGCGACTGGGGTTGCCAGGGCGGAGTCTTTAAGGTCGAGATCGAGAACCTGAGCCAGCGCGGCCAACCCTTCACACCCGCCCTGCTCGCCGTTCATTCGGCCGCAGCCGACCTGTTCGAGGTCGGTGAGCCCGCTTCGGCGGAGCTCCAGCAGATCGCCGAGAACGGCAACCTGCCGCCGATGATCGAGCTGCTCGAGGGCTCGGCGGCGGTTTCGGCGGTCGTCGTCGGCAGCGGACCGGTCCTGCCGCGCCAGGCTCACGTGCTCATGGTGCGTGGTGACGACGACAGCTACCTGTCCTTCGTCTCGATGCTCATCTGCACCAACGACGGCTTCGCCGGCATCGACTCGCTGGCCTTCGCCGACATCGAAGGCTCCGTGACCCTGGACGTAAACGCCTACGACGCCGGCACCGAGGTAAACACGCAGGACTTCGCCGACATCGTCCCGCCCTGCCAGGGACTCGTCGGCGTCAGCTCGCCGGACGAGGGCACCGGCGCCAGCAATCCCGAGGGTCCTCGCTGAGGATGGCGTCATTGCCATGCACGCCGGCGTCTTCGGCGGCAACGACCTCACCGCCAGCCACATGTGGACGGGCCCAATCGCGCGCGCTGACTATCACTCGCGTCGAGATCAGCCCGCCGTCCACCGGCAGCGGCGGCCGCCTCTCCGGCACCAGCGGCAGCAGCGGCTGGCTGCTCGCCGCCATGACGGGCCTCGCGCTCGCCCTGACGGCAGGCGCCGCCGCTCGTTACGCCCGCCGCTAAGGCAGCGTAACCCCCGTCGACGGCTTTGGCCGCCGGCTCCGCCGAGCTTGCTCGGTCGGGCCGGCGGCCTTTTCCTTGCCCGGGAGCACGGCGCGCTTAAGGGCCGGAGATCGACTCGAACTCAGCGTAAAAGGACTCTACCGACTGTCCGAAGGCCCTGTGGAAGGCGGTCCGCCAGGGGCTGCCTTCGCCGAGCGCTACGTAGAACCTCAGGATCGCCGACAGGTCGCTCAGGCTCACGAGGTCGATAGCCTCCAGCGGCACGATGATGCCGTCCTCATGGGCGGCGATGAAGCCCAGGTAAGTCTCGATCTGCCGCAGATCGAAGGTCGCGCCCGGGTCGCTCCGGCCGAGAAAGTCGTCGAGGCTCACCAGCCCCGCCGCCTCCAGCACCTTCCAGCTCACGTAGTCGGCGGACCTCTCGATTAGCCAGCTCGGGCCTTCGCGTCTCTCCTGGTTCGGCGGCGTCGTGTAGATCGCCCGCGTAAGCTCGGGGCCGATCAGCTCCATCTGAAGGACGTGAAAGAGCTCGTGCGCCGCCACCCGGACGCGGTGGACTGAGGTAAGCGCCCGCCAACGCGTGCTGCCCGTGTAGATAAATATCGTGCCGGGATAGGTCTCGGCCGCCGTGCCTTCAATGCGACGACTGAGGCCGCCGAGCGAATCGACGGTATAGGGCAGCTCCAGCGGCGACTCGATCAGGGCGCTCCTGAGGCTGTCGAGGTCGCCGAAGGCGTAGACGTTCAGCTCGAGCTCCGCTGCAGTTGTCGCGGCAATGAAGTAATCGACGGTCAGATCGATGCCGGCTTCGATCAAGGCTCGGTCCCCCGAGGACACGAAGCGGTCGAACTTGATCTCGATCCTCGGGACGGGGAGGGGCTCCTCTGCCTGAGGCGTCGCCATCGGGCTCACGGTCGCCGCCGGCGGCGGCGTCGGCGTCGAGACAGGCCCAACCGTCAGCGTCGCCGTCGGGCTCGCAGCCGGCGCCTGGGCCGTGGCAGTGGGCAAGAAAGCCTCGCTCGGGCGTTGCTCCTTGCCGCAGGCCAGGAGGAGCAGGCCGACGACCGCGATGCTCAATACGGCCCTCAAGCCGGCGAAAGGAGACACCTTCCAGGATAGCGAAAAGCGGGAGCGCCGGGGCGGCAGACGCGCACGCGGCACCGCGTAACCGCCAATTTGCGGTTGCAGGCCCAGCGGACCGCCGGTTTCAGTGGTAGCATCTACGCAATAGATCAGTTTAAGCAGGAAGGAGCCCCGCAATGCCCCACCGACTGATCCTTGTGCCACTGGCCGGCTCGCTGCTGT
This sequence comes from Dehalococcoidia bacterium, assembly GCA_963664765.2. Lineage (GTDB taxonomy): Bacteria > Chloroflexota > Dehalococcoidia > DSTF01 > WHTK01 > WHTK01. The sequence goes on from CAXXWO010000006.1 coordinate 1,739,637, forward strand.
CCCTCGCCATCGCCTGTGGCGGTAGCTCCAAGCTGGACGCGGCCAGGGAGACGGCTATTCCTACTCTCACCGCCGAAACCCTGGCAGCGACGCCGACGGCGACCGTCCCGACGCCGGCCCAGAGCAGCGTCGAATACGTAGTCGTCGCCGGCGACACTTTGCTGGCGATCGCAATCCAGTTCGACGTGACCGTCGAGGCGATCGTCGCGGCTAACGGCCTCGCCGACGCCGACGTCCTCGCCATTGACCGGGTGCTGCTAATCCCGGCGCCGCAGGCTCCCTAGCACCGCTGTCTCTCGCCTGAAGCGCTTCTAGAGCCTCAGGCAGGCGCCGCCGTCGGAGCCGACGAGCCACGCCAGGCCCGCCAGGCGTACAGAGCGAGGCCGCCCGAGCCCCAGAGGCCGGCGACGAAGGCGACGAGCCAGCCGAAGACCGGCACGAAGAGCAGTAGCTGGAGGATCACCAGGCCGATGACGACTGCCAGGTAAGGGCGCTCGCGCTCCGACTGGAAGTTGACGAGCCCCAGGAGAAGGCCGCCGAGGCGGGCCGCCGCTACCAGGTAACCGAGGAAGCCGACGGCCGGCAGGAAGAAGAGCAAGACGCTCAGCCCGAGCGGTATGCCGACGACGCTAAAGAGGACCAGCACGGCGGCGATCGGCAGCGCCACCCAGGTGACGACCGCCGCCAGGATGCTGAAGGCCGCGTCGCTCGTGAGCAGGTCGGCGGCTCCGGCGAGCTGGCGCCCGCCGATCGCCGCGAAAAGGAGGCCGGCAACGACTAAGACGATGGTCATGCCGAGCCAGACGAGGACCGAGAAGACCGCCAGCTCCCACCACTGGATCGAGATGTCGAACTCGTTCTTCACCTCGCCGCCGATGACGCTCCCCGACGCTTGCAGGAGATTGGCGTCGATGAGGACGACATCCTGGGCGACGCGGGCGCTCGCACCGAGCTCAATGTCGCCGCTGATGATCACGACGTCCTCACCGACGCTGCCGATCAGGACGACGTCGCCGTTGATGATGACCAGCGTCTCCTTGATCCGGCCCTCGATCACGGCGCGGCCGTTGATTACGACCGCGGACTCTACCGACTCATCGGGCCCAATGTAGAGGTCGCCGTCGACCCGGAGGACGAATCCCTTATCGAGACCCCCGTCGTCGGCATAGGCCGACGCCGGTATCAGGGCCAGGCAGCAGGCGAGCAGCAGGAGCCTTACCCGTTTCATGGCGCCATCATAGTGCCATCGAAACCGAAGCGCTCCTAGCGGCCGTCGCCGGGCTTATTCGCGCAGGTAGCTCGCCGGGATCGTGCCGAGGCGGCCCGCCTGATGGTCCGCCACCGCCTGCATGATCTCCTCGCGCGTGTTCATGACGAAGGGCCCGTAGAAGACCGTCGGCTCGCGGATCGGCTGGCCGCCGAGCAGCAGGACCTCGAGGGCGGGCGCGCGCGTGTCCTGGGCGCTGTCGGCCTCGATCGTCAGGGCGTCGCCGCCGCCGAAGACGGTCAGCTGGCCCTCGCGTATCGCGACACCCTCGGCCCCGGCCTTGCCGGCACCTGAGAGCACGTAGGCCATGGCGTTGAAATCGGACCGCCAGGGCAGGGAGAGCTGCGAGCCCGCGTAGATCGTCGCGTGGAGGTAGGTTATCGGCGTCCAGGTAGCGCCGGGGCCGGCGTGGCCGTCGAGGTCGCTGGCGATCAGGCGCAGAAGCGCGCCACCGTCGGCGGTGGCGAGCAGCACGACCGCCTCGGCGCCGATCTCCTGATAGCGCGGCGGCGTCAGCTTCAGCGTGCGCGGCAGGTTCACCCAGAGCTGGCTGCCGTGGAAGAGACCGCCCTTGTGGATCAGCCACTCCGGCGGCACCTCGTCGTGGAGGATGCCGGCGCCGGCCGTCATCCACTGGGTCGCCCCGTCGGAGATGTAGCCGCCGCCGCCGGTCGAGTCGTGGTGCTCGAAGGCGCCGTCGAGGATATAGGTAACGGTCTCGAAGCCGCGGTGCGGGTGCCAGGGCGCCCCCTTCGCCTCGCCCGGCGCGTAATCGACGGCGCCGAGGTGATCGAGGAGCAGAAAGGGGTCCGAGTCGCGGAAATCCGCGTTCGGGAAGGGGCGGCGTACTTCGAAGCCTGCGCCCTCGAGCTGGCGCGGCGCCGTGACGATCTTCGTGACGGCGCGCATCTGCGCCAGCGCCGGGTCAGGACGCGGGACGCGCGGCAAGATCAGGATGTCATCCGGGGTGACGGCCGGCATGTTCGACCCTCCTTCCTATCAAGTTAAACGTACCCTCCGAATCTGTCTAATGCCAAGGCTGGCCGGGCGCGCTATAATCTTGCCGCACCGTCGGCAGAAGACGTAGAAAGCAGGGACCGGTCCTGGCCAATCAGAGCGGCGAGCAGCGGCAAGGCAGCATGTTCACGCGAGAGATGGCGCTCTCGATCTACCTGCCGGCGGCGATGCTCTCGCTCGGCACCGGCCTCGTCGCGCCGATCCTCCCGCTCTACGCCAAAGCATTCGACATTAGCTTCGCCACCGCCACCCTGATCATCGTCGTCCACGGCTACGGCGGGCTCGTCGCAAACCTGCCGACCGGCTACCTCATCGACCGCGTGGGCCGCAAGCCGGTCCTGATAGCCGGCCCTCTCCTGACGGCGGCGGCCGCCTTCCTTACCGGTTTCGCCGGCTCATTCGAGGAGCTGCTGATCTACCGGTTCATCAGCGGCGCCGCGGCCGCAATGTGGTTCCAGGCCCGGCTGACGATGATCGCCGACTCCGGCGGCGATCGCGAGCGGGGCAAGATGATCACCTGGTTGGCCGGCACTCAACGCTTTGGCATGCTCTTTTCGCCGGTAATCGGCGGCCTGATCGGTGAGTGGAGGCTTGACGCGGTGTTCTGGGTGCACGGCGTGCTCGTGCTTCTCGTCCTGCTGCCGATTATCAAGCTCGCGAAGGAGACCGCACCGGGGCGTTCGGAGCGAGGCGAGGCGGCGCGGGAGCCGGCGGACTGGCGTTACGTGCTCTCGTCGATCATGAAGCCGCAGATCCTCTACTTCCTCTCCGCCCAGCTCCTTGCCAACATAACGCGGGGCTCGTTCGCCGGCATCGTCGGCCTCTACATCGCCTTCGAGTTCGCAAAGGGGCCCTCGACCATCGGTTTCATTGCCGCCGGCAACGCCGCCATCGTCATGCCACTCACCTTCGTGACCGGCATAATAATGGACCGCTGGGGCCGCAAGATGACGATTGTCCCGGGCTTCTTTGGCCTTTTCGTTACCTCGATGGCGCTGGCCCTGGCCGCGTCCCCGTGGGTTGGAACTTCGTTCCTTTTATTCCTGGTGCTGAACTACGCCTGGCACGCCGCCCAGGGCATCACGGCCGGCAACATGCAGGTCCTCGGATCTGATCTGGCGCCCGCGCGCGCCCGCGGCCGCTTCTTCGCCATTCAGCGCACCGCGGGGCAGACCGGTCAAGCGACGAGCCCGCTGATATTCGGCCTTCTTTCCGCTATCGGCTTCTGGGCATCGTTTAGTTTCGTCGGATTCGCTGGACTCGCCGTCGCCTTGATCGTCGCTTTCAAGGTCAAGGAGACGGTCGGCCGGGCGCGCGCCAGCGAGCCTGAGCCGGCGCCGCAGCCGCCACCGCCGCAAGAGAGCGCGCCGCCGCCGCCGAGCCGGACCTAGACGAAGCGCCACCAGCAGAAACGGGCGTGGATCGAGCCTAAGCGGCGCGCTCGCCGGCGGCCGGGCGTCTCGGCGCGGTTTGGCCGCGACCGCGCCGACGGCCGCCGCGAGGCAGGTCGAGCTCGGCCTTGCTGCGCGGGCGTGAGGTGATCTTTGGATCGAGGGCGTCGCGCAGGCCGTCGCCGACGAAGGTGAAAGAGAGCATAAGCAGGGCGATCGCCAGCGACGGGAAGAGCACGAGGTGAGGGAAGCTGGAGATCGCGCCGTAGCCCACGTGAACCATCGTGCCCCAGCTCGGCGTCGCCGGATCGAGGCCGACGCCCATGAAGCCCAGCGCCGCCTCGGCGAAGATCGCCCGCGGGATGCCGAAGCTGACGAGGACGATCACGGGGCCGATCAGGTTCGGCAGCAGATGACGGAAGAGGATCTGGCGGTCGGTCGCGCCAAGGGAGCGCGCCGCTTCGACGAACTCCCGCTGCCTCAGGGCCAGCGCCTGGCCACGCGCGAGCCGCGCCATGTCCACCCAGCCGACGAAGCCGATGATCAGGATGAGCGTGAAGATGCCGCCACCGAGGACGCCGCGGAGGAGGATGATCAGCAGCAGGTCCGGGAAGGCGTAAAGGAGGTCCGTGAACCTCATGATCAGGTTATCGAGGCGGCCGGAGGCGTAGCCGGCGATCAGCCCCAGCGGCAGGCCGATGCCGAGGACGATGGCCTGGGCGACGAATCCAACGCCGATCGAGAGGCGCGCGCCAAAAATCAGGCGGCTGAGCCAGTCGCGGCCGAGGTTGTCCGTGCCCATCGGGTGCTCAAAGCTCGGCTCCGCGAAAGTATCGGCGAGGTCCTGGCTGCCGGGGTCGTAGGGCGCAATGAGGGGCGCCAGCAGGCCTACAAGGGCTGAAGGCGCAGATCAGCGCCAGGCCGGCTACAGCGAGCCGGTGTCGTAGCAACCGGCGAACGGCCTGCCCCCAGAGCCCGGCCCCTGCCGGCTCTCGCGGCTCTGTTCCGATACGGTCGAAGGTCGTTGCCGTCACTCCTGGCCTCAGTTGTAGCGAATCCGCGGGTCAACGGCCGCATAGGAGACGTCGACGACGAGGTTGGCGACGGCGATGACCAGCCCGTAGAAAATCGTTGCGCCCATGATGAGGCCATAGTCGCGCTGCCCGACGCTCTCGATAAAGAGACGGCCGGTGCCGGGAAGGGAGAAGAGCTGCTCAATGATGAAAGAGCCCGTGAGCAGAGCCGCGCTCAGCGGCCCCATGACGGTGAGGATCGGGATCACGGCGTTGCGGAAGGCGTGGCGGTAGAAGACGGCCCGGTCGGAGAGGCCCTTGGCGCGGGCCGTGCGCAGGTAATCTTGAGCGAGGACGTCGAGGACACTCGCGCGGGTGACGCGGGCGAGGTAGGCCGTCGGCAGCGCCGCGAGGGTGATCACCGGCAGGACCGCCTGCCGCCAGGGCGGCAGCCAGCCCGGTACGAGCCCATCCCGAAGGTTCCAGCCGCTGGTCGGTAGCCAGTGCAGCCCTACCGCGAAGACGTATACAAGAAGGATGCCCCAGACGAACGCCGGTATGGCCGCGCCCACGGAGGCGAAAAAGACGCCGGCATAGTCCGGCAGGTGGTTACGGTGCAGCGCCGCCAGCACGCCAAGGCCCACACCCGCGACGCTTGCCAGGCCGATGGTGAGCGCACCCAGCACGGCGGTGACCCGGAACTTGCTGACGATGAGCGCCGTCACGTCCTTGTCCTGCTTCTGAAAAGAGATGCCGAGGTCGCCCTGCACCGCGTTCGCGAGAAAGTCTACGTACTGACGCCAGACCGGCTTATCGAGGCCGTACTTGCGGTTCAGAGCCTCGACGCGTTCTGGCGGCACTCCGATCTTGTCTGGATCGAAGGGACCGCCATCGATGGCGTGCATGAGGGCAAACGTGATCAGCGAGATGAAGAGCAGGGTCGGGCCCAGCCAGAGGATGCGGCGGAAGACGTAAGCAGCCATGCTAAAAAGTTAGCGGGGCCGATCCCACGGCCCCGCTCCCTAACCTCGTTTCGCTAGTCGGCCGCTACTGCCGTCGATGGCGCGGCGATCCAGGTCCGAGAAAGGTGGTAGTCACCCTTGATCGCACCATCCAGGCTGGTGATCACCAGGTCCTTGACCCACGGCTTCACCAGAACGTAAGAGACCCGGTTGTACAGCGGCACGAGGTCGGCGTCGTCGATCATGAGCTTGTGACCTTTGTCGTAGAACTCGAGACGCTTGGCGTCATCCGTCTCGGCGGCGGCCTTCGCCATCAGCACGTCGAACTCCGGGTTGCTGTAGTTGAAGATGTTGCTGGAAGACTCGGAGCCGAAGAGCTCCGGCAGCCAGTTGTCCGGGTAAGGCCAGTCGGCGCTCCAGCTCTGGATCGTCACCTGGTAATCGCGCTCACCGAAGACCTTCTGACCGTAGGCCTTGCCGTCGACGTACTCGAACTCCGAGTCGATGCCGACGTTCTCCTTCAGCTGGCTCTGAACAAACTGGCCCGCGATCCGGTTCGAGTCGCTGTTGACCATGACAAAGGTGACCTTCGGGAAGCCCTCGCCATCGACGTAGCCGGCCTGTGCCAGCTTGGCGACCATCGGCAGCTCCGTGGCGAGGTTGGCGATGATCTTCGCGCCCTCGTCGTAGGTGAAGAGGCCCGCGAACAGCGGCTTGATCAGCGAAGCCTCGCTGATCAAGCCGCTCAAGTGCGGGTCGATCGTCTTCGGCTCGGCCTGCAAGCGCAGGCGCAGCACCTGCTGCTCCGCCGGCGCCAGATTTGTCTGGTCGCCCTCATCCGTATTCCCGCGACAGGCAGCAACGGCGAGGCCGAGCACGGCCAGGCCCAGCACGAGTGATCGCCAGGAAGCTAGTCTCTTGATATCCATCTCTTCGTCCTCCCAGGATGAAGCGGCGCAGGGTTCCCTGAGCCTGTGTAAGGCGTTAAGGAAGTATCGGCAGGGGCGCGGCGGGCATTAGAGATGGGTCGCTTGGCGCATCGGCCTAGAGCGATGAGCAGCGGTGTCTTCACCGAGCCGCCGCCAGATCGGCCGGGCTTAGGCCCGGCGATCGGCTTACTCTCTGCCGATCAGCAGGTCCTCGCCCTCGATGCGGACGGCGTAGATCGTCAGGGGCTCGGCCGCAGGGCCGTCGGTCGTTCGGCCCGTCGTGAGGTCGAAGGCGGAGTCGTGCAGCATGCAGACGAGTTCGTTGCCGTAGATGGCGCCGAGGCCGCTGGCCAGGGCGGCGTCCTGGTGCGGGCAGATGTTGCTAAAGGCGCGGAACTCGCCGCCGACGTTGGCCACGGCGACGTCCTCACCCGCGACATCGAAGCTTTTCATCTCGCCCGGCGGGATATCGGCCGTCGCCGCCACTCTCGTGAAGCCTTCCATAGGTTGGGCCTCTCCTGCCGGAACCTCGCGTCGGTCTAGTGTTGTGGTCGGTATCGTCCTTTGCGGATCTTAGGCTTGGCGGCTCAGCGCAGCAGAGCCGCTAGGCGATCGAGCAGCGTTACTGCCTCGTCCCGATCGACGGACGGCAGGAGGAAGACGACGCGGTCGACGCCGGCGGCGGCGAGGCCGCTGATCGTCGCCGCATCGGGCGGCGCGAAGTAAACGGTCACCGAGATCGCCGCCGGGTCGCGGCCCGCCGCCTCCGCCCGCCGCCGCAGCGCCGGGATGCGCTCGTCGAGGCCGGGCGGCACCCGGCCGCCGCGCGCGATCGGCAGCCAGCCGTCGCAGAAGTCGATCACCCGGTCGAAGGTCGTCGGGCCGTCGCCGCCCATGAGGATCGGCGGGTGGGGCTGCTGCAGCGGTTTCGGGTGGCACCAAGCCTTATCGAAGTCGACGAAGCGGCCGTGAAACTCCGCCTCCTCCTCGGTCCATAGAGCCCGCATGGCGAGGACGCGCTCGCGCAGCACGGCGAAGCGCTGCCTGAAGGGCATACCGTGATTTTCGACTTCGGGTGCGTCCCAGCCACCGCCGATGCCGAAGATGAAGCGCCCTTTCGAGATCTGGTCGAGGCTAGCGACGGCCTTGGCCGTGATGATTGGGTCGCGCTGGACTACGAGGCAGATGCCGGTCGCGAGCCGCAGATCCCGCGTCGCCGCCGCCGCCGCCGTCAGGGCGACGAACGGGTCGTAGGTGTGGAGGTACTCTCGCGGCAGCACGGGCCCGCCCGGCCAGGCGCTGTGCGCGAGGGGAATGTGGGTGTGCTCGGTGAACCAGAGTGACTCGAAGCCGCGCTCCTCTACGAGACGCGCGAGCTCATCGGGCTGGACCGAGTACTCGGTGGGAAAGAAGCCTATGCCGTAGAGCATCGCTGCCGCTCCATTGACCGTCTCATCCCGCCGGCGTCGCCGGCGGGAGGCTCGCAGATCATCGGCCAGGCCGTGGGAACAGTCAATCGACCGGCCAGGCGCCGGCCGGCCGTTGCACGGCCGCGGCCCCTCTCGTAGTATGCCTGCGCGCCCGTCGAGGGAGGAGCGAAGGAGGAACATGGGAACGACTGAAGAGCTAGCCGAGTTTTGCGTCCGGACGAGCTACGCCGACCTGCCCGCGAACGTGCTGCACGCGGCGAAGCGGGACGTGATCAACGTCATCGGCGTCTCTATCTACGCCTCGCGCGACCCCTCGCTCTCGATCCTCCTCTCCCTCTTCGAGGCGGAAGGCGGCCGCGAGCGAGCGACGATCTGGGGCTCAAGCGCCCGCACCGGCCTCCAGAACGCCGCCCTCGCCAACGGCTATCTCGCCCACCTCGAGGACTACGACGACACCCACTTCCCCACCGTCCTCCACCCCTCGGCGCCGACCGTGCCCGCCGCCTGGGCGATCGCCGAGAGCGGCGGCCGTAGCGGCGCCGACCTCCTCGCCGCGGTCGCCCTCGGCATCGAGGCGAGCTGCCGCATCAGCCTCGCCGTCCACCCCTGGCACTACGACGCCGGCTGGCACATCACCGGCACCATGGGCGTCTTCGGCGGCGCCGTCGCCGCCGGCAAGCTCCTCGGGCTCGACGCGGCCGGCCTCGTCGCCTGTCTCGGCATCGCCGGCAGCCAGGCAGCGGGCGTGCGCGAGGCCTTCGGCTCGATGACGAAGCCGTTCCACGCCGGCAACGCCGCCCGCAGCGGCGTCGTCGCCGCCCTCCTGGCCCAGGGCGGCTTCACCGCGACCGACCGTATTCTCGAAGGCCGCCGCGGCGTCGCCGCCGTCCTCTCCGCCGAGAGCGACCTAACGCGCGTGACCGAGGGCCTCGGCGAGCGCTGGGAGATCTTCAACAACGGCCTCAAGCCCTACGCCTGCGGCGTCGTCAACCACCCATTGATCGACGCCTGCATCGAGCTCAGGAACGGCGACGGCTTCGACCTCGGCGCGATCGAGGCGATCGAAGCGGACGTCCACCCCCTCGTCCTCGAGCTCGTGAACCTGCCGGAGCCGAAGGTCGGCCTCGAGGGCAAGTTCAGCGTCCAGCACTGCGTCGCCGTCGGCCTAACGGACGGAGCCGCTTACCCGGAGCAGTTCAGCGACGCCAAGGTCACGGACCCGGCCCTCATCGACCTGCGCCGCAAGGTCCGCCTCGTGAAGAACGAGAGCTTCGGCGAGGACGAGGCGGTCGTGCGCCTGACGATCGACGGCCGCAAGGCCGAGAGGCACGTCGAGCACGCGACGGGAGCGCCGCAGAACCCCTTCAGCGACGATCAGCTAAACGCGAAGTTCCTGACGCTAACCGCACCCGTCCTTGGCGGCACGGGTGCGGAAGCGCTGCTTGCTAAGCTATGGCGGCTGGACGAGCAGACGGAGCTCGTCGGCCTCCTCGAGGCCTAGGAGGACTGCCAGGCTTCGAGCGTCACGGAAACGCTCTGCCGCTCGCCGTCGCGGACGATCTCGACCTCGATCCGGTCGCCGACGTCCTTGTCGTCGATGTACTGCGCCAGGGTCTCGAAGGTCGTTACAGGCTCACCGTCCAGGGCGACGATGACGTCGCCGGTGCCGCTGCTGTTGCCGCCGAGGCCGCCCTGGAGGCCGGCGCGGTCTGCGGCCGAGCCGCGCTCGACCGTCGTGATCAGCACGCCCGCCTCGACGCCGAGGTTGAGACGCTCGGCGAGCGACGGCGTCACGTTCTGGAGCGCGACGCCCATGCGCGGGTGCTCGATCGTCGATCCCTGGAGCAGCTCCGGCAGGAAGCGCCGCGCCGTGTCGATCGGCACGGCGTAGCCGATACCGACGAAGACTCGGTCGCCGGAGGGGTTCTCGATCGCCGTGGTGATGCCGATCACCTCGCCGCGCTGGTTGAAGAGGGCGCCGCCCGAGTTGCCGGGATTGATGGCGGCGTCCGACTGGATCAGCTGGCGCAGGGGGCGCCCGGCGCCGCTGGCGAGGGTGCGGCCGACGCCGCTGACGACGCCCTGGGTCAGGCTCCCCTCGATGTCGAAGGGGTTGCCGACGGCGATGACGAACTCGCCGATCCGCACGTCGCCGGAGTTGCCGAGCGTCGCCGCCACGAGCTTGTCGGTCGGCAGGTCGGCCTCGATCACGGCGAGGTCGTTGCCCGGGTCGGTGCCGACGACCCGCGCCAGCGCTGAGGTGCCGTCCGCAAGGCGAACGTCGATCTGGCTGGCGCCGTCGATGACGTGGAAGTTTGTGAGGATGTGACCGTCTGTGTCGATGATGACGCCGGAGCCGAGGCCGCCGCCGCCGCGCCCGCTCTGCGTCGATATGCGGACGACGGAGGGTCGCACGACCTCGTAGAGATCGGCGACATCGGCCAGGGCCGTCATCGCTACCCCGTCAACCGAGGGGCTCACGCTCTGAATGATCGAGGGCGCCCGCGGCTCGTCGGAGCGCAGCGAGTCGAGACCGACGACGCTCGCACCGCCGAGGGTCATGCTGACGATTACTACCACGGCCCAGGAAAGTTTTGCTCTCATCTCGTCCACCGCCCTTCCAGATTACCATCCAGCTATGACCTTATGATCTCGCTTCAACCTGAAGCGCCGGTTAGAAAGGTGCTAAAAGAATGTGAACGGGCGTCGTAGCTGCTTCGGACGTAGTCCGCCGCGCCGCCCCTAGTGCCGTGAGCGCCGCCACTCCTATAATCGCTGCATGACAGCCCCTATCGAGCTGGACGCGGCCCTGAGGCCCCTCCTGCCGCTGACCGCCGGCGTCAATGCCGCCGGCCACCTCGCGATCGGCGGCTGCGACACCGTCGACCTGGCAGCGACCTACGGCACACCCCTCTACGTATTCGACGAGGCCGACCTGCGCGCCCGCTGCCGCGAGATCCAGGCGGCGTTCGACGCTCGCTTGCCGGACGTGGGCGTGCTCTACGCCTCGAAGGCTTACCTCGGCAAGGCGCTTGGGCGCCTCGTCGCCGAAGAGGGCCTCGGCATCGACGTCGTCTCGGGCGGCGAGATCGCCGTCGCCGCCGCCGCCGGCTTCCCACTCGAGCGCGCCTACTTCCACGGCAACAACAAGACCCGCGCCGAGCTCGAAGAGGCGGTCGCGGCCGGCGTCGGCCGCGTCGTCATCGACAACTTCCGCGACATCGAGCTCCTCAACGCGGTCGCGCTCGCCGCCGGCCGCCGCCAGGCCGTTCTCCTCCGGATCACGCCGGACGTCGACCCCCACACCCACTCCCACATCTCGACCGGCGTCCTCGACAGCAAGTTCGGCCTGCCGCTCGCCGGCGGCCAGGCGGAGGCCGCTGCCATCGAAGCGCTCGCGGCGCCCGGCCTCGACGTCGTCGGCGTACACTGCCACATCGGCTCCCAGATCTTCGAGACGGAGCCCTACGCCGAGGCGATCGGCAAAGTGATCGCCTTCGCGGCCGGGCTGGCGAAAAAGCACGGACTCGACCTGCGTGAGTTCAGCCCCGGCGGCGGCATCGGCCTTCAGTACGTGCGCGACGAAGCGCCGCCGCCCGTCGATACCTACGCCGAGGTCATCGCGACGGCGGTCCGGGCGGGTTGCGAGCAGTTCGGCCTCCGCCTGCCGCGCGTCCTGATCGAGCCCGGCCGCTCCCTCGTCGGCCGCGCCGGCGTCGCCCTCTACCGCGTCGGCGCCCGCAAGGACGTGCCCGGCGTCCGCGCCTACGTCGCCGTCGACGGCGGCATGGCGGACAACATCCGGCCGGCGATCTACGGCTCGCTCTACGAGGCCGTGGCGGCAGGCCGGCCGGGCGCGCCGGTCGAGGAGACGGTTACGGTCGTCGGCAAGTACTGCGAGTCCGGCGACGTCCTGATCCGCGACGCCCGCCTGCCGCGCCTTGAGGCGGACGAGGTGCTGGCGATCCCGGCCTCGGGCGCTTACTGCCTGGCGATGGCGAGCAACTACAACGCCGCTTTGAAGCCAGCCGTCGTTTTCGTTAGCGACGGCGCGGCGCGCCTCGTGCGCCGCCGCGAGACCTACGACGACCTCCTCGCCTGCGAGGTCGACTGAGTCCAAGCTGCCTTCCTAGAGAGGCCCAACGATGCCGATCGAGCTTCCCGACATGGACCCCTGCGTCATGTGCGAGCTGATCGCGGGCCGCCGGAACGACTGGCTCGTAATCGAGGACGCCGAGCTACTCGTGATCATGATGACGGCGTTCCAGTTCGAGGTCGGACAGGTGCTCCTCATCCCCAAGCGCCACGCGCCGACTATCGTCGACCTAACGTCTGAAGAAGCAGCCGCGATCTTCGCGGCGGCGCAGCGAGTCAGCCGGGCGATGATCGACGCCTTCGATCCGGACGGCATCACCCTCTATCAGAACAACGGCGCCTGGGCCGGCCAGGAGGTGCCCCACTTCCACCTCCACGTCGTGCCACGACGGCCGGGAAGCAACTGGGGCCTCGGCCCGCCCCACCTCGCACGCTTCGATTCCGAGCGTACGGCTCAGGCGCAAGCGGCGCTCCCGATAACCGACGCCAAGCGCGCGACGGCGGCGAGTCTGCGAGAGCATCTCATTCGCCGGTAACCGCGTAAGCTAGGCGTATGTGGCAGACGATCGGCCAGGAAGCAGCGCTAACCTCTCTCGAGCGGGCGCTGGCGAGCGGCCGCCCGGCCCACGCCTACCTGTTCAGCGGCCCGGAGGGCGTCGGCAAGACGACGGCCGCCCTCGACTTCGCCGCTGCTCTGAACTGCACAGGCACGACGCCCCCCTGCGGCGAGTGCCGCCCCTGTCGCGACACCTACGCGGCCGGCCACACGGACGTCGAGCTCGTCGCGCCGGGCGGCCTCTGCGACGAGTCGGAGCACCGCGACCACGCGGACAGCCGCGACCTGCGCATCTGCCAGATCCGGCGTCTTCAGCGGGTTCTCTCGCTCGCGCCCTACAGCGGCGCCCGCAGAGTCGCGATCCTCGAAGCCGCCGACTCCCTTCATATGGAGGCGGCGAACGCCTTCCTCAAGACGCTCGAGGAGCCGCCGGACGGCACGGTGATCATCCTCCTCGCTGAGCGCGAGGAGCGGCTGCCGGAGACGGTGCGCTCCCGCTGCCAGCGCATCGCCTTCCGGCCGGTCGCAAAGGACGCGGTCGAGACGACCCTGCGGGACCGAGGCGCCTCGCCGGAGCAGGCCGAGCTTCTCGCCCTCACGGCAGGCGCCCGCATCGGCTGGGCGATCCGCGCCCTCGCGGACCCGGACCTGCTTACTGAGCGCGGCAGTATGCTCGACGCCGCCGTGCGCGTCGCCCACGGCAACCTCACCGAGCGCTTCGCCTGGGCGCGTGCCGGCGAGAGCCGGGCGCCCGAGACCCGCGAGCGCTGCATCCGCGAGCTGGGCCTCTGGGAGGGCTGGTGGCGCGACGTGCTCGCGGCCGGCGCCGGGGCGAGCGCCGGACTCGTCAACCGTGACCGCGAGCGTACCCTGCTCGAGGAGGGTAAACTGTACGCCGTGGCAGCCGTGATCGCTTTCTTGCGCTCGCTGGCCGCCACCCGCGAGCACCTGCGAGCCAACATCGACCCGCAGCTCGCGCTCGAGAACTTGATCCTCGACCTGCCGGCGCCCTCAGGGCGCCGGTCGAGCCCAGTAGCGAAAGGAGAGGGGCCCGGCCGGGCTCCGCCAAGATGGCCGACACCGTAGGCGTCCGCTTCCGAGAAGCGGGTAAAATTTTCTATCACGACGCGGCCGGCTTCGAGCTAACGGTCGGCAGCCGCGTCATCGTCGGGACGGCGCGCGGCGAAGCCGTTGGGCGCGTCGTCATCGCTCCCGACCAGGTAATCGTGAACGAGTCCTCGCAGGCCGACCGGACAGCAGTCCTCCGCCTCGCCAGCGACGAAGACATCGAGAAGTGGGACGACCTGCGGGAGAAGGCGAAGGTCGACGTCCAGCAGGCGCGAACGATGGCGGCAGCACTTGCGCTCGACCTGACGATCAGCGGCGGCGAGTACGACCTCAGCGGCGGTCAGTTCACCGCCTACTTCACCGCCACTCAGCGACCCGACTACCGCATTCTCATCCGCGACCTCTCCAAGGCGCTCGGCGCCCGCGTCCAGATGGTCCAGGTAGGCGACCGGGACAGAGCTAAGCTCACCGATGGTGTCGACATCTGCGGCGAGCGTCTCTGCTGCTCAAGCTGGATGACGGATTTCCCCAGCGTGAGCATCCGCATGGCCAAGGAGCAGGACCTGCCCCTGAACCCACAGAAGATCTCCGGCGTCTGCGGCCGCCTCTACTGCTGCCTGACCTTCGAGTACGACGACTACAAGGCTCTGCGCGGCACGCTGCCCAAGGTTGGCGCCATGCTCTCGACCCCGGCCGGCGAAGCGAAGGTCACCGGTATCGACTTCAACCGCGAGATCGTAAAGCTATGGCTCACGGAGGAGCGAGAGGCGGTCGAGGTCGCGGCCATCGATTTCAAGCTTCAGAACGGCGTCACCATCCGGCCGATGGAGATCGTCCGCAAGGTCGAGGGGCCGCTGCGGACAATCGTCGAGGACAGCGAAGCGCGGGCCCAGCCCGCGCCCGGTGGCGCTACCCGCGACCGGCCCGCCGGTCGGCGCGAGACGCCGCCGTCGCGGGAGCGACCCGCAGGCCAGCGCCCGGCACGGGAGCGACCGGCAGCCCGGCGCGACACCCCAACGCCGCCGCCAGCGCCGACACCTCCGACCGCCGGCCCGACCGAGGGCGGCGAGCCCGGCCAGCAGCAGCGAAAGCGCCGGCGAAGACGTGGCCGCGGTCGTGGCGGCGGCGGCTCCGGTCCGGCACCGCCCGCCACGCCACCCGCCGGCGACGGCGCCTGACCGAGTCGCTCCTGCGGAACCGACTTCAGAGACGGGAAAGAGGCGCTCTGGCCCTCGCAACACCCATCCAAGGAGCCCTCGCGATCGGTAGGCCCCAGGCCGCTGTTTGCGGCCCAATGGCGGCCGTGATATGCTCCATATCGTGTCTTGAAATTAGCCCAACCCGGGCTCAGGACGCCATTTCATAAGGCCATCTGGTGGCTGCGGCGGTCCACTTCCAAAAGGGCCGTCGAATCCTCCCTGGACGGGAGGATCCGCGCTCGGCGGGTGCTGCTGGGGGCCTTTTAATGCGCTCAGAGCGGCGCCTGGAGGTTCTATCGTCAGGAGCCCAGCCGTAGTCAAAGGCAGGCCGGGCATAGCCCGCAGCTAGCGGGAGGAAGGGGTGAGCGATGCATCTTACTATCGATGGCTTCGGTGGAGACCGAGAGCGGATAAGCAGTGAGGAGCTGGTCGCCTCCCTCCTCGACCGCTACCCAGCCGAGATCAACATGACGAAGATCGCTCCCCCGCTGGTCCACCGCTACGTCGGCGAGAAGGCGGAGGACTGGGGCGTCTCCGGATTCGTCCTCATCGCCGAAAGCCACATCGCGATCCACACCTTTCCCGAGCGCGGTTACGTCTGGGTAGACATCTTCTCCTGCAAGGAGTTCGCGGCCGAGGGCGCCACGGATGCGATCGTCGACGCCTTCGGCCTCGACAGCATCAAGACGCAGATTCTCGAGCGCGGTCTCGAGTACCCTCACAGCGTCAGCGAAGCGACGCCGGTCGCGATGGACGAGAGGCTCGCCGTCGCCGGCGCCATGCGTGAGAGCGACGTCGGCGCCTGAGACGCCGCGCCGGCGAGGCCTCGCCAGGTCGCTGACGCTCGCCGCCGCGCTATCGTAACGGCCGCCGCCTCAGAAAGGGGGTCTCGCTGAACGAAAACTCTCGGCATCAGCACCAGGGGCACGACGCCTTCCTCCACACCCACGTCGACCCGTTTACGGTGCGGGAGAAGGCGAGCGCCGCCGAGATCGTCCAGGGCATGGCCGGAACGTCCTTCCAGGCGCGCAACCTCGCGACGGCGACGGAGATCTGGCGCAAGATGCTCGGCAACGAGGTGACGATCTTCCTCGGCCTCGCCGGCGCCATGGTCCCGGCCGGAATGCGTGACATACTCCGCTACGTCATCGAGAACCGGATGGTCGATGTCGTGGTCACCACCGGCGCCAACATGTTCCACGACGTCTACGAGACGCTCGGCAAGCCGCATTGGCAGACCAGCGCCGACACGGACGACGTCGAGCTCGGCCGCCGGCGAATCAACCGCTTCTACGACGTCCTGGCGCCGGAGACCGACTTCGCCGACGCGGAGGAGTTCGTCGTCGCCTTCGCCGAGACGCTCGCGGCGGACCGGCCCTACTCGACGCGCGAGTACTTCGCCGCGCTCGGTCAGGCCCTGATCCCGATGGCCCGCAACGAAGGCATCCTCACGGCGGCGGCGAAGGCGGGCGTGCCGATCTACAGCCCCGCGATTGGCGACAGCGTCCACGGCCTCGCAATCGCCACCGGCCGCGTCCGCGACGGCCACCGCCTGATCTTCGACGTGATCGGCGACGTCCTCGAGACCTCGCACATCGCCCTGAACTCGAAGGGGACGGGCGTGATCTACGTCGGCGGCGGCACGCCGAAGAACTTCATCCAGCAGGCGGAGGTAGCCGCCTACATCTACAACCGCGAGCTGCCCGGCCACAAGTACGGCGTCCAGATCACCATGGACCAGCCCCAGTGGGGCGGCCTCTCCGGCTGCACCTTCGAGGAGGCCCAGTCCTGGCGCAAGATCGCCCCCGACGCCGACTTCGTCACCCTGAACGTCGAGGCGACGGTCGCTCTGCCGCTGATCGTCAGCGCCCTGGCTGAGGAGATGACGGCGTTGCGCGCCGGGCGCGTTCTGCCCGACCTCGACTTCGGCTCATCAGCCAACGATAAGGGCGGGCGGAGCTAGCCCACCAACGTTACTTGCTATTCGGGAGGGCACTCCTTACTATTTGAAGGACAAGTAAGTATTATCTATGCGCCTTGCAAGTAATGTTGGTAGGCTAAATGGCTAATACTATAGAACTTTTATCCGGAAGTCCCTGCGGAAGTATCGTCAGAGGTTTAGAAGGCCACGACACATTCCTCCTCGCACCACTCCCACAGGAGGTGGATCTGAACCGTCATACTGTTTATCTCCTTGATGAAGCATCAAGAGCCGTGGCGACATTGGCCGGCGTTGGCGAAACTATTCCTAACCCCCGGCTGCTGATCAATCCCTTCCTTCGCCGGGAGGCTCTGTCGTCGTCTCGCATAGAAGGGACTGTGTCTTCGCTCGCCGACGTCCTACGTTTCGAGGTCTTCGAAGATCGAGACCACGAGAGGACCGCGGATACGAGAGAGGTCACAAACTATATCTGGGCTCTTGAAGAGGGTTTGAAACTTCTGCCGGAGCGGCCGTTAGTGATGGGTTTCCTTAATCACGTGCATGAGCGGTTGCTGAGTGGCGTCCGAGGCCGGGACAAGCGACCAGGCGAGATTCGACAACATCAAGTGTGGATTCAGGGAGCGAACGACGCGAGATTCACGCCGCCTGCTGCCGAATATCTCCCCGCTCTGTTGAAGGACTTAGAGTCGTTTATCAATGAGGACGCGGGGATTCCACCACTCATACAATGTGCCATGTTGCACTACCAATTTGAAGCCATCCATCCTTACGAAGACGGGAACGGGAGAATCGGACGGCTCCTTATCATCTTGTTCCTTTGTTCAAGAGGCGTATTACCTACGCCTCTGCTCTACCTCAGCGCGTATCTTGAGCGGCACCGTGACCAATACCTCGATCATCTCTTCAATTTAAGTGTCAGTGGTAGATGGGAGCCCTGGTTTGAGTTCTTCTTGGGCGGCGTGGCCCAGGAAGCACGGGATGCGTTGGACAGATATCGGCGACTGCGTAGTCTAAGAGAAATCTACCGTGACAAACTCCAGGAGTCTCGTCAGTCCGGGAACACTCTGCGTCTTCTTGATGAACTCTTTGCGTCCCCCGTCATGACTGCTCCCCATGCTGCTAAGCGTCTGGATGTGAGCCTGGAGGGTGCTAGACAGATTCTGGAGCGCCTCGTCCGCGAAGGAATTCTCGAAGTGGATAAGCATCATTGGCCCCATTTCTACGTGGCTCGAGAGATATTTGTGACGGTGGAATAATGGCCTTTGGATGTTTGGAGAGCCCGTGAGCGAGCCTAGCCCCGAGGACGAGCGCTTCTGGCCGAAGCACGCCTTCTGCGCGCCACCCTACCCGTTCGGCGAGTACGAGCAGGCCCGCGTCGTCGTCCTGCCGGTGCCGTATGACTCGACCGTCACGGCGCGCGCCGGCAGCCGCGACGGCCCAGAGGCGATCATCGCGAACTCGGAGGACATGGAGCTCTACGACGTCGGCCTCGGCTTCGAGCCGTACAAGCACGGCATCTTCACGTCGCCCGCCGTCGCCGTGACCAACGAGTCGCCGGAGGCGATGATCGACCGCATCCACGCAATCGCCGACGAGTTCGTTGCCGACGGCAAGCTCCTCGTCACACTCGGCGGCGAGCACACGGTAGCCGTCGGCTCCTTCCGCGCCCACCGCGACCGCTACGACGGCCTTAGCGTCCTCGCCATCGATGCCCACGCCGACCTCCGGGACGAGTACCTGGACACGCGCTACAACCACGCCTGCGGCTTGCGGCGCATGCTCGAGGACGCTCCCGTCGCTCAGGTCGGCCTCCGCAGCGCCGCGGCCGAGGAGGCGGCGCTGATCCGCGAGCGCGGCCTGCCGTTCTTCACGCCGCGCGCCTTCCGGGCCCTACCCAACCTCGCACCCTTGCTCGACGCTCTCAGCAACCAGGTGTACGTCACGATCGACCTGGACGGCATCGATGCCGGCGAGATGGCGGCAGTCGGCACGCCGGAGCCGGGCGGCCTGCGCTGGGACGAGGTCAGCGACCTGATGGAGGCGGTGGCGGCCCGCAAGCAGATCGTCGGCTTCGATCTGACCGAGCTCGCGCCCGACCTCGGCCCGAAGTCTTGCTCCTACGCCGCCGCGAAGCTCGCCTACCGGCTGATCGGCCTCGCGCTCGGCCCGCCGGCCGCCACGTAAGGCTCTCGTAAGAACTGCTTGCTATCGTGATCTCAGGAGGCGAGAGGTGCCGCTAATCTCAATCTTGGGCGACTTCGAGCGCTTCGTCGCCGACGACCTCTACCCTCTGCGCTACGTGATAACGCCGCTCCTCGCCCTCCTCGGCGCCGGCGTCGCCTTCATCGGCTATCGCCAGGGCCTCCACCTTCTCATCTGGCGCTACCGCCTCACGAGCGCCATGATCGGCCTGCCGCTGCTGGTCGTCGCCATCATCGGCGGCAACTACTTCCTCTCGCCGCTCTGGGAGCGCAGCTTTCGCGAGGAGGCGAGCCCGCTCGCCGCGGCCCCCATCGCCGGCACTGGCGGCTCCGTTGCCGCTGCCGCAGATCCCAGCGCCGAGGTCACGCATCGGGGCGAGTTTCGCGGCAGCGATGACTTCCACTTCGGCCGCGGCCAGGCCCTGATCATCAGCACGGCCGGCGGTCACGTCCTGCGCTTCGAGGACTTCTCCGTCCGCAACGGCCCCGACCTCTTCGTCTACCTCTCGCGCGACGTCGACGGCAAGAGCGTCGAAGAGGCCCTGAACCTCGGCAGCCTCAAAGCAACCGATGGCGCCTTCAACTACGAGCTGCCGCCTTCGGTCGACCTCGCGACCGTGAGGAGCGCCGTCGTCTGGTGCCGCCAGTTCGGCGTCCTCTTCGCCGTGGCGCCGCTCGTAGAGGGCTAGTGCTGAGCGCGGCTGCTGGCGGCGTGCTTCTTGACAACGCTATCGATCCAGCCAAAGCAGAGCGCCTACTCGACGGCGTCGTTGTAAGGCAGGCTCGGCTGCCCCGACGCCTTCGTATGGTAGACGAGCCAGATCTCGGGCTCGACCGCGTGGTTTCGGGTCAGCCAGTCACGCCAGTCACGCCAGTCGCCGCGATCTACAACGTAGACTGTCTTACCCGATCTCCACCATTGCGGCGAGCGCATATTTAGCCCTGTGCGAGCTTCAGCGTCCGGATCTGGGCCAGGTGGTCGGAGTCGTGGCCGATCACGAATTCGGCGAACTGCCTGAGGCTGCGACGGCCGACGCCGGGCTGGCGGCCGATCCGCGTCCAGTCGACCGCCTCGCTGAGCAGGTCTACCGTGCGGAGGCGAAACGTCCGCATCTCCGCGATCAGGTCCAGCGCCACCGCCGCCTGGTAGCCGCGCTCGCGCACGTAGACCTCGCCGTCGAAGGAGACGAAGAGCGGGTCGGTCTGGCTCCAGACCTGGTAGAGACGGCCTTGCCAGACCTCGGCAGCGTCGCGCAGGTGGCCGACCACCTCGATGATCGACCAGTCGCCATCATCCGGCCGGTAGCACAGCACGCTCTCGGGCAGGCCGGCGACCTCCGTTTCGATCGCGTCGGGGAGGTACTTCAGCGTCTCGATGATCGGCAGCCGCTCCATCGTCATGCCTTCACGCCCGAGACGCCGATCAGCCCTTGAGCCGCTCGATGAGGGCTTCGAGCTCCTCGTCGCTGAAAAAGTGGATCGTCAGGCGCCCGCCGCGTCGGCCCTTGCTCAGCTCCACCTTCGTCGCGAGCAGCGAGCGCAGCTCCTCTTCGAGCGCCGCAAGGTCCGCGTTCCTCGCCGGCGCCGTCCGGCGGGCCCGACGGCCGCTCCTGGCGCCAACCAGCGTTTCTGTATCGCGCACCGTCAGATGGCCGCGGACGATTTGCTGCCAGGCCTGGCGCTGCTCCGCTGCCTCGTCGAAGCCGAGGAGGGCGCGGGCGTGGCCGGCGCTGATCTCGCCGGCCGCGAGGCTCGCTTGGATCTCGCCCGGCAGGCTCAGGAGGCGCAGCGAGTTCGCCACCGCCGAGCGGCTGCGGCCGACGCGGCCCGCGACGGCCTCCTGTGTGAGGTCGAACTCGTCCGCCAGGCGGCGGAAGGCCGCCGCCTCCTCCAGCGGACCGAGGTCCTCGCGCTGGAGGTTTTCGACCAGCGCCAGCTCCAGCAACGTCTGGGGGCTCGCCTCCTTGATGATCGCCGGCACCTTGCTCAGGCCGGCCTGGCGCGCCGCCAGCAGCCGTCGCTCGCCGACGATGAGCTGATAAGGCGCGCCGCCGCCTTCGGCCCCGCGGCTGATGATCAAGGGCTGGATGACGCCGTGCTCGCGGATGCTGTCGGCCAGCTCCCTCAGCGCCTCCGGCTGGAAGACCGTCCGCGGCTGCTTTGGGTTCGGCCCGATGAGGTCGACATCGATCTCCTCGACGGCGGGTCGCACCTCCGGGATCAGGGCGCCGAGGCCGCGGCCGAGGCCGGTTCTTCGCGATGTCATCGACTCACCTCCAGCCCCGCAGTCGGCGTCTCGCGGCCGGCCGCGACCTCCGTCGCCAGGGCACGATATGCCTTCGCCGCCGGCGAGCTCGGCGCGTAGTGGCCGATCGGCAGGCCGTGGCTCGGCGCCTCGCTAAGTCGGACGCTGCGCGGGATCACGGTCGCGAAGGTCGCCGGGAAGTGGCTCCTGACCTCCGCCGCCACCTGCTGGCAAAGGTTCGTGCGGCCGTCGTACATGGTCAACAGCACGCCGCCGAGCCGCAGCCTCGGATTCAGGTTACGCCGGACCGATTCGAGGCTCTCGCTGAGCTGTCCCAAGCCCTCGAGGGCGAGGTACTCGCACTGGACCGGCACCAGGGTTTCTTCAGCCGCCGTGAGCGCGTTCAGCGTCAGCAGGCCGAAGGAAGGCGGGCAATCGATGATCACGAACTCGTAGCTCTGCGTCTGCTCCTCGAGGGCGCGGCGCAGGTGCTGCTCCCGTGCCATCGCCGTAACCAGCTCTACCTCGGCGCCGGCGAGGTCGCGGTTCGCCGGCGCCAGGGAGAGGCCTGCCTGCGGCGTCTCCAGCACGATCGGCCCGATACGGGCGCCGTCGATGAGGACGTTGTAGACCGTGCTGCGGTCGCGGCCCGAGAGTCCGAGGGCAGCGGTCGCGTTCGCCTGCGGGTCGAGGTCGATCAGGAGGCAGGCGCTGCCGCGGGCCGCGAGCTCGGCGCAGAGGTTCACCGCCGTGGTCGTCTTGCCGACGCCGCCCTTCTGGTTCACGACCGCTATTACGCGGGCACCGTCGCCGTTCGCCGCACTCATCCGTGCACCGGCGTCCGTAGCAGCCTTTCGATCGCCGCCCGGTCGCCCAGGGCCGCCGCGCCCTCGCCTCGCACGGCTAGGGCGCCCGCTGCTGCCGCGAAACGGGCGGCCTCGACGACGTCTCTACCTTCCTGGCGGGCGACGAGGAAGGCGGCCGCGAAGCTGTCTCCCGCTCCCGTAGCATCCACCACGACCGCCTCGAACGGCTCGATGTCCTGGCGGCCAGCTTCATCCCAGAGGCTGCAGCCGCGCTCCGCCCGCGTCAGAACGACGATCGACGATTCTGATTGCCATACGGCGACGCCCTCGGCGTCAGCAGCGTCCTCTTCGGAGACGAAGATCACGTCGCCGCCGAGCCACCGCGGCCGCGGCTCGATCTGCCCTGCCTCGACTCGGCCGGAAGGGGCCGATCGCAGCCAGCCCTGGGCGCCGATGCCGAGGAGGGCGGCGTCCGGGCTCCAGCGCGCCACGGCCTCGGCGTCGATCTCGTGAAACACGGGCGCGAGGAGAACGATCGGCGCCGCCCGCCACTCGGCCGGCAGGTCGTCGAGGTCGATCGGGCCGGCATCGGCGCGCAGCCACTGCTCGCGCTTGTTGGCGACGTAACGGTTCTCGAAGGTCGTCGTCGTCGTGCTTGCTTGCAGCCGCCACTCGACCTCCGGCAGGTCATCTGCCGGCCGGGCCGCCGCCTCGCATCGCGTCAGCGCCGCTACCCGGAGGCCGAGGCGCGCCGCCTGCGAGGCCGCGTAAGCAACGCCACCGCCGAAGCGCCAGCCCGACGCCGTAAGGTCTTTTACGAGGTTGCCGATCACGAGGACGTCCGGCGTGGCCATCGCGATCTCAGCCGCTGGGGGTTATCGCGACTTTGCGGTCCTCGCCCTCGCCCATGCTCACGGTCATCACCGCCGGGTCGTCTGCCAGGGTGAGGTGGACGATGCGCCGCTCGTTCGGCGGCATCGCCTCCAGCGTCACGAAGCGGCCCGTGCTCCGGGCGCGTGAGGCCATTCTGCGCGCCAGGCTGACGAGCGTCTCCTCGCGCCGCCGGCGATAGCCGTCGACATCGACGCCGAAGGCGACGCGACGCTGCGCCTTCTTGCTGACGACGAGGTTCAGCAGATACTGGAGCGCCGCGAGCGTGCTGCCGCGCCTGCCGATCAGGATGCCGAGATCCTCGCCGTCGACGTCGAGCACGGCTTCCATCATGCCGGCGCCGTCGCCGGCGGTCTCCGGCGGCCGCGACGTGACCGTCGCTTCGACGGACACTAGCCCGAGTAGGTCCGAGAGGGTGGCTACGGCAGTCGCGATGTCCTCCGGGTTGGTCTCGACCGGCGCCACATCCGGCCGGATGAGCTCCACCGGCCCGGCGTCCGCCTCCGCCTCCTCCTCCTCGTACTCCTCGTCCTCTAGATACTGTTCGTCCTCGTCGTCGTCTTCGTCATCTTCGTCTTCGTCGTAGTCCTCATCGTCGTCGCCGTCATCGTCGGCTACGAACGTTTGTTCTCTTTCCTCGACTTCCGGCAGCGCCGCGGCGGGCGGCGGCGGCGCTGCCACGACCTCGACAGCCGTTACACGAACGCGGGCAGGCTCACCGAGAAAGCCCAGGAGACGCGGCCGGCCCTCGCTGAGGACCTCGACGCTGACTTCCTCGGGCCGCAGGCCGAGCTCGGACAGCGCCTGCTCCGTCGCTTCCTTGACCGTTCTACCTTCGGCCTCGACGCTTTCCACTCGTGTACCTCCTCCGCCGCCGAGCAGCACTCTCGCTTGGGGCTCCCTCGGCGGACGACGTTACGGCGCCATCCGAATCGTCGTCTTCGTCCTTACTGTCGCGCCCGACCTTTTTCATCGAGTCGATCTGGGCCTGGCGCGCCGCGACTGCCTTCGGCAGCACCGGCTCCTGCGAGAGCCCAACGATCGCCTTCAGGTTGATCGCGCCGCCGCCCACGTAGGCGTACTGCATGAACATGCCGATCAGGTTCGACAGGACATAGTATAGTCCCAGCCCGCTCGGCAGAGTGATGGTGATCCAGCCGAAGATCAGCGGCATCATCAGGTTCATCATGCTGTTCTGGGCCTTCTGCCGCTCATCCGTTGCCGGCAGCATCGTCATCTTCTGGAGCACGTAGGTCGTGCCGGCGACGAGGATCGGCAGGATTAGCGGGTCCGGCCGGCCGAGATGGAGCCAGAGGAAGTTCGCGTTCAGAGGCACGGCGCTGCGCAAGTAATCCCAGGCGTAGAGCCGCTCCGAGAGCTTGATCAGCGACTCCGGTGCCTCGCCCATCGCCGTGCGGAAGACCTGGAACAGCGCGATCAGGATCGGGAACTGGAGCAGCATGCTCGAGAAGCAGCCGATCGGGTTGAGGCCGGCCTCCTTATAGAGCTTCATCTGCTCCTCGGAGCGCCGCTTCGGGTCCTTATAGCGCTTCTGAATCTCGGAAATCCGCGGCGACATCGCCGCCATCGCCCGCGTTGATTTCATCTGCTTCAGGGTCAGCGGCGTCGTCACCACGCGGATGATCAGGGTCAGGAGGATAACGCCGATGCCGGCGTTGCCCGTCACGCTCGCCAGGAGGATAAAGAGGTTCGTGATCGGGTGGATCAGGAATGTGTTGAAGATTTCGCCGATCATCAGCAGCCGACCTGCGCGAGGACCGGCTCCGGCGCCCCCGTTGCCACATCCACGCGGAAGTAGTTGATCTTTCGCTTGCCGCCGATGATCTCTACGTTTGTGCACTTCGCGCTGACGATCAGCGCGAAGGCGCCGTCGCCGACGACGTCCGCGAGCACGGAGGCGCCGAGCTCGACCGGGCCCCAGGAAAGCGCGCCTGTTCTGCTATCGACGCCGTAGACCGCCCCGTCCTCCGTAGCGACGATGAGGACGTCGTCCACGAGAGCGATGCCGGCGCGGACGCGGCCCTTTGCCCCGAAGGGCTCCCATAGCGGCAGGCCCGTCTCGAGGCTGAGCCCGTGGAGGTTGCCATCGAAGTCGGCGAGGTAGAGGTTACCGCCCGCCACCACCGGCCGGCTCCAGACCCAGTTCGCTGCCTTGAAGGACCAGCGCTCCTCGCCATTAGCGACGTCGATCGCGTAAAGACGGCTGTTGAAGCCGCCGACGAGCACCGTGTCGCCCGCGACCACCGGCGCCGAGACCAGGGCGGCGCCGGCTTCGAAGCGCCAGGACTCGGCCCCGGTTAACCGGTCGATGGCGTAGAGGTTGCCGTCTAGCGAGGCGACGAAGACGTCGTCGTCGCCAACCACCGGCGGGCCCCAGAGCTCGCCCGTCGTCTGGAAGGGCTGGAAGCGATAGTACTGGGCGATCTCCGGCAGCTGAGACGGTCGCAGCAGATCGGATGCCTTCAGCGCCACGAGCCTGTCGCCAGACGTGACGAAGAGCGTGTCTGTCGCCTCATCGAGCGCGAGGCCACCGATGATCTTGTCGCCGAGGTCGACGAACCCCGCCGCCGGCGCCGCCCGATCGAGGTCGGCCGGGTCGAAGATATAAAGGCGGCCGTTGTAGTCGCCGAGGTAGATCGCGCCGTTATCGGCGCCAGGCGCCAGCACGGGGGGCGAGTAAAGGCCTTCGAGGTCGTCAGCGCTTTTGTCCAGGAGCCATTGGTCCGGGAACCGCCAGAGGATCGCGCCCGACTCGGCATCGATCGCCTCGAGCTGGCCTCGATCCGTCGCCACGAGCAGCGTGTCTTCGCTGCGAACGGGCGGCGCCCAGCCGCTGGCCCCAGCGGCACCGCCGCAGCCGAGGACGACCAGAGACAGGAGGAGAAGCGGCAAGGCGCGCCGCCACTGCTGTTTCACGTGAAACATTATTCCGGTACCGGGTCGTAGCCGCCGGCGCGGAGCGGCGTGCAGCGCAGGATGCGTCGGAAGCCCAGCAGGCTGCCGCGCAGGGCACCGTGGCGCTCGATCGCTTCGTATGCGTAATGGGAGCAGGAGGGCTGGTAGCAGCAGAGGCAGCCCAGACCCGGCGAGATCGCCCGTTGATAGCCGCGGATCAGCTTCAAGAGGAGGCTGGCGGCGAGTCCGCTCTTGCGAGGAGACGCGCCCGGCCCATCAGCTTCGTCAGCTCCGCGTTCAGCGCCTGGAAGTCGGCTTGCGCCGCCGCCGGTCGCGCCACGATGACCACGTCTCGGCCCTCGATCACCGGCAGCGAGCGCAGCGCTTCCCGGAGACGGCGCCGGATCCTGTTCCTGATCACCGCCTGCTTCGCGACCCGCTTCGAGATCGAGAACGCGTAGCGGCTTAGAGCCATCTCGTTGGGCGCCGAGCGCACGGCGAGCAGGCGACCACTGTCGTGGTGACCCCGAATGAACACGCGGTCGAAATCGGCGCGACGGCGCAGCCGACGATCGCGAGGCTTCGGGATCGCTAGACGGTGAGACGGGACCGGCCCTTCGCTCGACGTCGTTGAATCACTCTGCGGCCGACAGGGGTTGCCATACGACCACGGAAGCCGTGGACGCGCTGGCGTCGGCGTTTCTTGGGTTGGTAGGTGCGCTTTGGCACTGCATCCTCACGTAGGCCCGGAGACCGGGCACAAGTATCAATCGCAGTTTATGTAGGCGTCCGCTAAGTGTCAATCAGGGCGGCAGGGTCGGCGCCGTCTCGCCGCCGTAAAGATAGCGATAGATAGCGTAGTTCTCCGCGACGAACTGAACGTAGATGCGCGTCTCCGTGAACTCCACGGTCTCGAGGAAGAGATCGGCGTCGGTGCCCGCGGCCGCTCGCCAGCGACGGGCCGCCGCGGGACCGGCGTTATAGGCCGCCAGGGCGACGAACAGCTCATCGTCGAACTCGGCAAGCTGGCTCGCCATGTAGCTGGCGCCGAAACGGAGGTTGAAATCGGCCGTGAGGAGCCTATCGGCGTCGTAATCGCCGACGCCGAGCGTGGCGACAATCGTCCTGCCGGTGGTTGGCAAAACCTGCGAGAGGCCGAGCGCGCCCGCGCTGGATTCAGCGCGCGGGTCGAAGAAGCTCTCCTGGCGCACGAAGGCGAGAAGGAGGAGGGGTGAGATCCCCGCCGACGCCGAGTGGCGCTGGACGCTGGCGCTGAAGGCGGCGGGGTAAGAGAGCGAGAGCAGCGCCCTCGGCAGGCCGTCGCGCGGGTTGGCATTCAGGACCCGCAGCAGCCGCTGGCCGGCGCGCGCCGAGAGGCCAGCGCGGCCGAGAGCTTCGAGGTCGCGGGCGAGCGTGTACATCGCCACAGCGTTGCCCGCGTAGGCCTCGATCAGGCCGAAGGCCTCGTCGTCGCCCTCGGAGACGCGCCCGACCAGCCAGAGCTCGAGCGCCCGCGTCCAGCGCGGGTCGCCGGACCAGACCCGGCCGATCGCCGCGCCGGTGCGCAGGCTGAGCCAGGCCTTCGCCGCCTGCCAATCGAAGGCAGGCGAGAGGTCGAGGGCGGCCTCGCGCGTCGCCATCGGCTGGTCGTGACGGTTCTCGAGGAGGGAGAGGGCGCGAATGCCGGTGTAGTCGTCCTCGTTGACGATCGTCAGCGGCTCCAGCAGGCTGCGGGCGAGGCCTTGATCGCCGTCCTTGAGGGTCGCCTTGCCCTGCCAGAGCGCAAGCCGACCCCGGTCGCCGGCGTCCGCGACGACGATCAGCCCTTGGCCCCAGGCAGCGCTCGCCGCGCCGAAGAGGCCCTCACGGTAGGGGATCAGGCCGCGACGAAAGGCGGCGGCGGACGCCCAGGTGGAGTTCGGGTAGGCGGTCACGATCTGGGCGAAGAGACCGGCGGCCTCGTCGTGCTTGCCGCCGTCCTCGAGGATGCGTCCCTGCCACCAGAGCGCGTCGTCCGCGATCGGGCTGCCGGGGTTCAGCTGCACCGCCAGGGCGTAGCTGGCGAGCGCGGCCTCGAGCTCGCCGCGGGACTCCTCGATCGCCGCCTTGTAGTAGTAGGCCTCGGCGCTGGCACTTGCCTGGGGCGCCCCCCCCCCCCCGATCTGCGCCTCGAAAGCCGTTGCGGCGGCGGCGTAGTCGAAATGACGGTAGTAGATCAGGCCGCTGACTGTAGGGGCGACGAGCTCGCCGCGGGCCAGCGCCTCGTCGAGCTCCTCCAGGGCCTCGCTGGTCGTCGGGTAGCCGGCGAGGAGCCTCTGGACGTCAGACGCCGCCGTCGGGTCGGCCTGGAGGCGCTTGATCGAGGCGATCCGGGCCAGGGAGAGCGCCTGGTCGGCGAAGCTGCCGGTCGAAAGCAGGCGCTGATACCAGGCCAGCGCCGTCCCGAGCACGCCCGCCTGCTCGTAGCTCTCGGCAGTGAAAAGAACACACGTTCTCTCTGCCGCCGCCGTCAGGCCAAGCGCGATGCCCGCCTCCGCCGACGCCGCCGCTTCGGCCGGCCGGTCGAGAGAGCGGAGCGCGCGACCGCGATCGAGGTATGCGTAAGCGATCGCCGGCCGGCCGCTCAAGAGGTAGAGATCATATTGGTCGAGCGACTCCTGCCAGAGCTCGAGGGCGGCGTAGCTGCGGGCGAGGAGATAATGGCCGGCCAGGTCGCGGCCCGCCGCCGCCGCCACGAAGAGCTCCAGGATGGCGCGGGCCTGCTGCGGCTGGTCGCTCGCGAGCATAAGCCTCGCCGACGCCGAGCAGCGCCTCGCCGCGCAGCTCGGCCGGCCCGCCCGTCGCGGTCGCTACGTAGATCGCCGTCGCCGCGGCGAAATCGCCCTCCGATTCGAGCCGCCGCGCCGTGGCGAGCTCGGCGTCGGCGACCGCGCGCGGCGTCAGCGAGACGGCCGGGGGCGCCGCTAGGCTCGGCTCTGCCGTCGCTTCGGCTGTAGGCGTCTCTGTGGCCGTTTCTAAGCTAGGTCCCTCGGTGGGGGAGGCCAGGGCCGTGGGCCCGGCGCCGCCAGTCGTCGCCGCCTGGGGTGAGCCGCCCAGCCCTGGCGGCTCGTTTTCGCCGCCGCAAGCCACGGTGAGCAGCAGCGCCATCGCTAAAACGCACCTGGCAGAGGTGATGAGGGTGTGCAAGGGAGCCTTCCAAATGCTACACTCGGGCTTCGCCGCGGGTCAACGAGATGATGGACTGGCAATGAACCTGATGCGCTGCACGGTCATCGACCAGCGCGGGGGCGTGAGCTTCCTGATCCACGGCGACGCCCTGCCTGCCCTGGTCAACGCCTGCGGCTTCTACCCACCCTCCTTCGAAGACCTGCTCGACCTCGCCGCGCCTTTCTACGACTCCTTGTGCGAGTACGTCGCCAGCGGGCTCGCGGTCTTCGACGAGCACAACACGCCGGCCAGCTACGCAAGCATTCATAACGCCCTCAGGGGGCGGCGCCGCGAGCTGGGCGCCGCGCCGGTCTTCCGGGTCGTCGACGAGGTGACGCGCGAGGAGAGCCTGCGGCCCCTGGGCGCCGGCGCTGTGATCTTCAACCTGCGCGACCGCCGCGTCGTCCAGCTCGCGAACACCTATCGCGAGCTCCGGCGCGAGGGCCGGGCGCGCATCTTCGACGGCGACGGCTGGACGAGCGAAGTCTTTCGCTACTACCTGCCGCGAGATTGGTCCCTCGTCCCCTGACCGCGGCGCGAGCGCTGGCCCTTCGGGAGGGCCTGCGCGTCTGGGCTGAGATCGACCTCGACCGGCTGGCGGCGAACACGCGCGCTCTCAAAGCTGAGGCGGGCGACGCCCGGCTCCTCGCCGTCATCAAAGCCAACGCCTACGGCCACGGTAGCCTACCGGTCGCCCGTGCGGCGATCGCCGCCGGCGCCTGGGGCCTCGGCGTCGCCGGCGTCGACGAGGGCGAGGAGCTGCGCCGGGGCGGCGTCGAGGCGCCGATCCTCGTCCTCGGCAGCATCTCGCCGGCCGCGGCGGCCGGTGCCGTCGCCGCCGACCTGCGGACGACCGTCGCCGACCGCGCGGTCGTCGGCGCCCTCTCCCGTGCCGCTGTCGAGAGTGGTCGCGAGGCCCTCATCCACGTCAAGGCCGAGACCGGCCTCAACCGCTACGGGCTGCGGCTCGAGGAGGCCGTCGCCCTCGCGGAGGAGGCGCGCGCCCTGCCCGGCCTCAGCGTCGAAGGCCTTTCGACCCACCTCGCCAGCGTCGACGAGGGCGACAAAGACTTTACTAACGAGCAGTTTCGCCTCTTCCAGCTCTGCGCCGAGCGCCTGCCCTGGATCCCCCTTCAGCACATCGCCAGCACCGGCGCCGTCCTCGACCTGCCCGAGACGAGGCTGGCGCTGGTGCGCACCGGCATCGGCCTTTACGGCTACTACCCGTCGCCGACCGTGAGCCGTAGCGCGACGATCACGCCGGTTCTCGCCCTCCGCAGCCGGATCGCACGCGTCGCGACGGTCGAGGCGGGTGAGAGCGTCGGCTACGCCCGCGACTGGATCGCGCCCCGTCGCAGCCGGATCGCGACCGTGATGGCGGGCTACGGCGACGGCGTCCGCCGCTCCCTCTCGGGCCGGGGCGTCGCGCTGGTCCGCGGCCACCGCCTGCCCTTCGTCGGCCGCGTGGCGATGGACATGCTGATGGTCGACGCCACGACGCTACCGGAGGCGGCGACGGAGGATGAGGTGACGCTGATCGGCGACCAGGCGCCGGCGTCCCTCGACGCGGACGAGGTCGGCGGCCTCGCCGGCACGATCAGCTACGAGATCCTCGCCGGCATCGCCGCCCGCGTGCCGCGCCTCTACACGCGCGAAGGGCGCGTCGTCGCCCGCCAGGACCTCGCCGGCTACCGCGAAGGGCTTTCGATGTAGAGGGGCCTTGGACGTAGCAGGAGCCGTGCTAGAATCGCCGTCGGAGGACTGATCTGCTACAACGAGTCGCCGTCTCGATCACGCTCGTCGTCATCGCCTTCGCGGGGCTAACCGGCGCCGCCTTCGCCGCGGAAAACCCCGACCTCGAGGAGGTCGCGATCGGCACCTTCCTCGTCGCGCTCGGCCTCATGGCCTTTCTGCTCGTCGTTTACCTGATCAAGCACGCGCTCGGCCTCGACAAGATGCCGCCGGATCCCGACGGCGGCGATCAGGGCCACTAGCGCCCCACGATCCCGACTCTAGCCAGGCGGCGCCTCAAGAGCGATCGCCGTTATCAGCCAGACGCCTTCGATCTGCTGCCAGGTCGCGGCCGCGCTCAGCTCCTTCTCCGTCGTCGTGAAGCGGACGCGAAAGCGCTGCTCGCCGGCCGGCGCAGTCAGCGCCTCGATCGTGTAGCCGGTGAGCGACGGCGCCGCCGTGAGGCCGGAGCCCAACGCCATCGCGGCGTTGAGAGCGTCGGGCGTGAAGGCTCCCATCGCCGTCATCAGGTCGCCGGCCATGATCGCGTCGCAGGTCGCGCGCATCGTCGCCTCGGCGGAGGCGTCATTGGTCACTGGCCGGCCACGACACGCAGGAAGCGGTGGCGGCCGACGCGGATCGTTGATCCTACTTTGAGATTGACCATCCCCTTATCGGCCGCAACTACTTCGCCATCGATTTGCACAGCACCGTCATTGATGAGGCGCCGGGCTGCACTCATCGAGACTCCAGCATATGCTGCAATGAAGGTGGCAAGTTTGATAGGGTGACCTCGGTCCGCCCGATACGCATCGATCTCTCGTCGGGTCATTCCTTGCATCTGGATCGCATCTGCGCCAGCAGCCTCAACTGCGTTCGATAGCGGTACTTCTATCACGTTCTCGACCGGCTCCTCGCGGCGCTGGAAGACGTGCTCGAACTCGGCTGCGGCACCATCCGCCGCCGCCTCGCCGCTGAGCAGCGCGACGATCTCCCGCGCCAGGCGCTTCTTCGCCGCCATCGGGTTGACGCGCCGCGCCTCGATATCGCCCGCTAACGCCCCGACTTCATCGCTCGCTACGTCTGTCAGCAGCGTGAAGTAGTTGGCGATCAGCGAGTCCGGGATCGACATGACCTTGCCGTAAACTTCGGCCGGTGCCTCGTCGAGGTTGATCGAGTTGCCGACCGACTTCGACATCTTCAAGTTGCCGTCCGTGCCGATCAGGAGCGGCGTGCAGATGGCGACCAGCGGTCGCGCGCCGCGGGCGCGCTGAAGGTGACGGCCGGCCATGATGTTGAATAGCTGGTCGACGCCGCCGACCTGGACGTCGGTCTCCAGAGTGAAGGCGTCGTAGGCCTGCATCAGGGCGTAGATGAACTCGTGGATGTAGAGGGGCTTGTTCTCCGCCATGCGCTTGCGAAAGGTCTCGTGCTCTAAGAACTGGGCGACCGTGAAGCTGGAGGCGAGGTCGACGACCTCGGCGAGGCTCAGCGGCGCCAGCCAGTCGCCGTTGCGCTGGACAACGGTCTTGTCCCGATCGAGGACGCGGTAGGCCTGGTCGAGCCAGCTCTTCGTGTTCGCCTCGACTTCCTCGGCTGTGAGCATGCGGCGCGTCGCCGTCTTGTCGCTCGGGTCGCCGATCATCGCCGTCATCGTCCCCATGAGGAAGGTGACCTCGTGGCCGAAGCGCTGGAACTGGCGCAGCTTCAGCATCGGCACCAGGTTGCCCAGCGTCAGGCCGGTGAAGGTCGGGTCGAAGCCCGCGTAGACGCGCAGCGGCCGCCCCTGCGCCAGGCGCTCTGCCAGCTCCGCGCGCATCGTCGCCTCGATGTTCGGGTCGCCGTACTCGACGCCGCGCAGGAGGACGCTCAGCTGCTCCTCGACCGATGCCTTGACCGTGCTCATCACTTGCTCAGGATGCCCGCTCGCCACCTCGCCATCAACCCCTGGGCCCGAGTAGCCGGCGCGCGGCGGCGACGTCGCGCTCGATCTGGGCCTTCAGCGCTTCGACGCCAGCGAACTTCTCCTCCGGTCGCAGCCGCGAGACGAGCTCGATCCGCAGCATCTTCTCGTAGATGTCGCCCTCGAAGTCGATGATGTGAGTCTCGACGGTCGTTCGCTCGCCCTCGAAGGTCGGCCGCTTGCCGATGTTCGTCGCCGAAGCGTAGCGCGTCTCGCCGACAAAGACCCAGGTCGCGTAGACGCCGAAGGCGGGCAGGGCGCGGTCGGCTGTGACCGCGAGATTCGCCGTCGGGAAGCCGATGAGCCTGCCGCGCTGGTCGCCGCGAACGACGGGCCCCCGCAGCGTATAGGGCCGGCCGAGGTCGCGGCTGACCGCAGCGAGGTCGCCGGCGGCGAGGGCGGCCCGGATCGCCGTGGCGCTGACGGAGGCGCCGGCCGCGGCCAGCGATCGCGGCAGGACCTCGACGCCAAAGCCCAGCGCCTCGCCGAGCGCCGTCATCCCGGGCGGCGTTGCCGCCCGGCTGCGGCCAAAAGTGTTGTCCGGACCCATGAGGAGAAGCCGCATCGCCATCTCCTGGCTCAGCAGCCGGGCGAAGTCCTCCGGCGAGAGCTCGGCCAGCTCCGAGGTGAAGCTGAGCGGGACGACGGCGTCGACGCCGGTCGCCTGCAGGAGCTCGATCCGCTCCTCGAGACTGGTCAGGTAGTGATGGGGTTCGTCCGGCCGCAGGACACGCACCGGGTCGGGATAGAGGGTGACGACGGCGCTGGCGAGGTCGCGGGCCCGCGCCAGCTCGATCAGGTGACCGATGAGGTGGAGGTGGCCGCGGTGGACGCCGTCGAAGTTGCCGATCGTGAGCGCGGTCGGCCGCGGCGGCCCGGAGCGCCGCAGCTCCTCTCGAACGAACTCGCTCACCGGGCGCGGCTTTCGCTTTGTGTTTTCGTAACTTTTCCCTGTAGAGTGCAAAGGAGGGGCTCTCTGCCCTTCTGGACTCGGGCTCGATCGTAGCAGTTCGCAGCCGGGCGGACAAAACGGCGGCGGCGGGTCGGGAGAGGCGGCTGCGCACGATGATCGGTCGCTCGGAGACGGCGCCAACGTGACCTACGGCGAGCCTGACGACTTCGCGGCAGGCAACCGGCGCCCGAGCGGCGTCGCCACCTACGCGACCTGGACAATCAAAGACATCGCAATCGGGTTCGCCGTAGCGCTCGTTGCCATCTTCTTGCTGTCAGCCGCCCTTGTCTTTCCCTTCGCAGAAGCCTACGGCGATGAATCGCCGGAGGCTCTCCTCGCGGCGGCAATTGTCCAGAGCATCTGGTACGGAATCATAGTCTTTTCCGTTTACCGCCTGGCAAGGCGCAAGGGAGGAAGCTGGCGCGAGCTCGGCCTGCGCACTACCTCTCAGGCGCCGCCGGACGCTTTCGCGGCATTGCAGGGCACCACTAGCTCCCCGGCTGCAATCCCCTTATCGCGGATCCTCTTGACAATCATTAGTGGCTACTTTGCTTCGATCGCCTTCGTTATCGCCTATGGCCTACTCGCCCAAGCCGCCGGCATCGATGCTCTCCAGCCGGACGCTCAGCTCCCGACAGCCTACTTCGACAACGATTGGCTCCTGCCGGTGCTCGGCCTCGCGATCGTCGGCGCTGCACCCATCGCCGAGGAGCTCCTCTTTCGCGGCTTCCTCTACGCCTGGCTGCGGCGGTTGCGCGGCTTCTTCGTTGCCGCCTTGATTAGCGGCTTCGTCTTCTCCTTAGCCCACCTCGACCCCGGCTTGATCATCCCATTCACCGGCGTGGGCATTGTCCTTGCCTACGCCTACGAGCGCACCGGCTCTCTCACGGCACCGATCGGTGTCCATTTTGTGTTCAACTCCGTATCGTTCTTCCTCTTTGTTTTCGTGCCGGGGGCACGCGAATGAGCGCTCGACTCGCCGCCGCCTTCGCGCGTGCTGGGGGGGAGCAGCGCCCAGCCCTGATCACCCTTGTCATCCCCGGCTATCCCGGGCCGGCGGAGAGCGACGCCGTCTTCGACGCGATGGTCGCCGGCGGCGCCGACATCATCGAAGTGGAGATCCCCTTCAGCGACCCGGTGGCGGACGGCACGACGATCCAGGGCGTGGTCTTCGATGCTCTGGCGGCGGGTACGACGCCGGCGAAGTGCGTCGATTACGTCCGCCGCGCCCGCCAGCGCCACCCCGAGACGCCGATCGTCTTCATGACCTACCTCAACCCCGTCCTCGCCTACGGCCTCGAGCGCTTCGCTGCAGAGGCCGCCGCGGCCGGCGCCGACGCCGTGATCCTCACCGACCTGCCGCCGGAGGAGGCCACGGCGGCGAAAGCGGCCCTCAACGGCCACGGTCTCAGCCTGATCTTCCTCGTCGCGCCGACTTCGAGCGACGCCCGCGTCGCCCTGATCGCCTCCCAGGCGGACGGCTTCGTCTACTGCGTCAGCGTCACCGGCGTCACCGGCGCTCGGGCCCAGCTGCCGGCCGACCTCGGGGCATTCATCGCGCGCGTGCGAGATTGCACAAATCTGCCGTTGGCCGTAGGATTTGGCGTATCCCGCCGCGAGCACGTCGAATCTCTAGCCGGCGTTAGCGATGGCGTCGTCGTCGCCAGCGCGATCATGGACGTGATCGCCGCGAGCGAACTGCAGGAGAGTACGAATGCTGTCCGTGAATACGTGGAGGTGCTCTCCGGTCGACGCCGGCCCTGATCTCAGGGCCGCGGCCGGTGCCTTTGAGCGTCCCTGAATCCGCCGCCTCCATCAGGGAGGCGGTCGACGTTCACCTCCGCGGAAACTCGCGGGAGTAAGGGAGAGAGCAGCACTTCATGCTATGTCGGGGAATACGCGGCGCCACAACTGTCGATAGCAACTCGCGGGAAGCGATCCTGGAGGCCACTCGCGAGCTGCTCGACAAGATGGTGCGTCTCAACGACGTTCGCGCCGAGGACGTCGCCAGCGCCTACTTCACGACGACGCCGGACCTCAACGCCGAGTTCCCGGCCGTCGCCGCCCGCAGCGGCCTCGGCTGGACGAACGTCGCTTTGATGTGCGGCCACGAGATGGGCGTGCCCGGCAGCCTCGAGATGTGCTTGCGCATCCTCCTTCACGTCAACACGGAGCGCCAGCAGAACGAGATCAATCACGTTTACGCGCGCGGCGCCGCCGTCCTCCGTCCGGACCTGGCGGCGCCGAGCCAGGAACGCTAAAGCGAGAGGAAGAACCTATACCATGGCGGATGCTGTCCGAGCAGTCCCAGCCTCATCAGAAACCTTCGAGACGGACGATGTCCGCATTCTCGAGATCAAGGAGCTCGTCTCGCCGGAGCGGCTCTTCCAGGAAGCGCCGATAAGCGAGCAGGCCGCCAAGAACGTCTTCGAGACGCGTCAGGCGATCCACCGCATCCTCCACGGCGCCGACGACCGCCTCCTCGTCATCGTCGGGCCCTGCTCGATCCACGACGTCGACCTCGCCAAGGAGTACGCGGAGCGCCTCGCCGAGGCGCGAGAGCGCCTTGCCGCCAACCTCCTCATCGTCATGCGCGTCTACTTCGAGAAGCCGCGCACCACCGTCGGCTGGAAGGGCCTGATCAACGACCCGGCTC
Source organism: Dehalococcoidia bacterium (assembly GCA_963664765.2). Taxonomy (GTDB): domain Bacteria; phylum Chloroflexota; class Dehalococcoidia; order DSTF01; family WHTK01; genus WHTK01. The sequence goes on from CAXXWO010000006.1 coordinate 1,776,074, forward strand.
TGGACGGCACCTTCCGGATCAACCAGGGCCTGCGCGTCGCCCGCGGCCTCCTGCTCGACCTCGCCAACGCCGGCATGCCGGCCGGCTGCGAGTTCCTCGACATGATCACGCCCCAGTACATCGCCGATCTCGTCTCCTGGGGCGCGATTGGCGCCAGGACAACGGAGAGCCAGGTCCACCGTGAGCTCGCCTCCGGCCTCTCCTGCCCGGTCGGCTTCAAGAACGGCACCGACGGCAACGTGCGCATCGCGATCGATGCCCTGCGCGCCGCCCAGACGCCACACCATTTTCTCTCCGTGACCAAGGCGGGCCACTCCGCTATCGTTTCGACGGCCGGCAACGAGGACTGCCACATCATCCTCCGCGGCGGCCGCGAGCCCAATTACGAGGCCGCGAACGTCGAGGCGGCAGTACGAGAGCTCGCCGACGGCGCCCTGCCGGCCCGGATCATGGTCGACTTCAGCCACAGCAACAGCAGCAAGCAGTTCGAGCGCCAGATCGAAGTCGGCCGCAGCGTCGCCGGACAAGTAGCCGGCGGCGACAACCGGATCTTCGGCGTCATGGTGGAGAGCCACCTGAAGCCGGGCCGCCAGGACCTCGTCCCGGGCAGGGAGCTCGTCCACGGCGTGAGCATCACCGACGCCTGCATCGGCTGGGAGGAGACCGACACGCTGCTGGAAGACCTCGCCGAGGCAGTCGCCCAGCGCCGCCGCAAGGAGGAGACCGAGGCCTAGGCGACGATGTCGCTTGGGCCGGCTCGGCAGCAGGCCGATGGCGCTAGAAGAGCTGATCCGCAGCTACTACGACAAGCGGGCCGCCGAGGGGGAGTGGCAGCGTCGCGACCGCCACCGCAGGGAGTTCGCGGTGAGCATGCGGCTTCTGGACGCCGATCTACCTGAATGTGGCCGCGTGGCCGGCCCGAGTTGCCATAAGCGCCAGCTTCCCCGTATGCTGGCCCTCGGTGGCGGTGCTAGGAGCATAGGCTCATGACGATGAACGTCGTCAAGACGCCCGTTTTTGAAGGGCCGCTTGACCTTCTCCTTCACCTCATCGAGGCGGAAAACCTCGATATCACCACCGTCTCCCTTGTCCAGGTCACGGATCAGTACCTCGCGGCACTGCGCTCGGGCGAGAGCCTCGACCTCCGCGCCCTCGCCGACTTCGTCGCTATCGGTGCGAAGCTTCTGCTCCTGAAGTCGCGCGCTCTGCTGCCGCGCTCGCCGGAGGAAGCGGCGGCGGACGACCTCGAGGCGGAGGAGATCGCCCTCGACCTCACGGCCCAGCTCGCCGAGTACCGCGCCTTCAAGGAGGCAGCGTCCTACCTGCGCGAGCTCGACGACATCTCCCACCGCTCCTTTACGCGGGTCGCGCCGCCGCCCGTCGACTGGCTGCCCACCGGCCTCGAGCAGGTGACGCTGAACAAGCTCCTGAACGCGTTCTCGGCGGCGCTGGAGCGCCTACCGCCGGCGCAGGAGCCGGAGCGGCTTAAGCGGTCCCTGATCAACATCGGCGAGCGGCGAGCAGCTATCGTCAGCGACCTGCGCCGCAGTGGCAGCCTCGGCTTCAGCCAGCTCATCGCCGACTGCCGTACTCGCCTCGAGGCGATCGTCACCTTCCTGGCCATCCTCGACCTCCTGAAGACGGAAGAGGTGCGCGCCGACCAGTCCGACGCCTTCGGCGAGATCGTCCTCCATACGGCGGGCCATAGGCTCGCAAGCGAAGCCACCGCCTAGCTTCCGTATCCGCTGGAGGGACCTCATCAATGCAGCCAGTCAGGGCTGTCCTTTTTGACCTCGACGGCACGCTGCTCGATGGCAGCGGCTTCGGAGAGACGATCGAGCACACCTGCATGAGGCTCGCTGACGCCTGCCCCGGCGTTACTCCCGAGCGCCTCCTTCGGACGAACAGCGCCGTCTGGAATGCTTACTGGCCCGAGGTAGGCGACAGGTGGGCGCTCGGCGTTCTCGATAACACGACCGCAGCCTCGAAGCCTGGCGCCGGACACTCCACTCCTGCGGCTTCGAAGACGAAACGCTCGCAAAGTTTGCCCTCGAAACGCACTCCCAGCTCGCGCGCGCGGCGCATCGGCTGTTCGGCGACGTTCACGAGACCCTCCAGTCACTCGGCCAGCGCCTCCCGCTCGCGTTGATCACCAACGGCGCCTCTGATACGCAGCGCGAGAAGCTAGGCGTAACGGGCATCGAGAGAGTCTTTGCAGCCATCTTCATCTCGGCCGAGGTCGGCATCGTGAAACCGGACCCGGCGATCTTCCACCTCGCCCTCGATAAGCTCAGCGTCGGGGCCGACGCAGCCGTCTACGTCGGTGATTACCTCCATCACGATGTTGCGGGCGCAAAGGCAGCAGATATCACTGCCGTCTGGCTCAATCGCGACGGCCGGCGGCGCCAGCCTGACGACCCAGTGCCTGACTACGAGATCGCGTCGCTCGGGGAGCTGCCGGCTTTACTGGGGCTGGACTAAGCCATGAAGCCGGTTGAAGCCATCTTCTTCGACCTCGACTCGACGTTGGTTTACGTGGACAGCGCTGTCCTCGACGAGAGACTGACGCGCGTTTGTGCCGCCCTGGCGGCTGCATACCCGGGCCTAGACCCCGCCCGTCTGCGGTCACATTGCGACCTCGTCGGGCCCGAGCTCTGGCCCCTCACAGTCTTGGGTCGCTTCGATGGCTTGACGACAATGCGAGAGGTCTGGCGGCGGGCGCTCGGCGCCTGCGGTTGCGAGGCGGAAGGAGCAGCCGATACCGCGCACAACCTGTTCTGGCGGCATCGGCAGGGCATCATACGTCCCTTTGATGACGTAGCCGTGCTCCTCCAGCAGCTTCAAGGACGTTTCTCGATAGCAGTGATTACCAACGGTCCCCAGGACACTCAGCTCGACAAGCTGGATGTGGTGGGCTTCGGAGGCTACTTTGAGCTTTTCGTGGCTTCCGGCATGCACCGGGTCGTCAAGCCCGACCCAGCTCTATTCAAGATCGCCCTCGACCGGCTCGGCGTCGCGCCTGAGAGCACCTGGCACATCGGCGATAGCTTGTCGGCCGATGTCGCCGGCGCGAAGGCCGCCGGCCTCGGCGCCGCCGTTTGGCTCAACCGCAACGGCGCCGTTCGCACGCCGGAGGAGCCGGAGCCCGACCTCGAGATCGCGTCGCTGACGGAGCTGCTCGACCACCTCGCCTGAGACGATCGCTTGGAGCAGAAGACGGCGTGATGCGTAGACGAGGGCAGGGCTATCCGCCGAAGAGGACTCTCGAGACGTCGTCCGTGATCTCGAAGAGGGGCGCCGGGTAGAGGCCGACGAAGAACACGCCCAGCGTGAGGACCACGCCGCTGCCCTGGAGGACCAGGGGTATGCGGAAGCGGGTTCGCTCCGGCGGCTCGCCCACGTACATCTCCCGCAGCAGATACAGATAGTAGTAAAGGGAGACGAGGCTCGCCACCACCGCGACCGCCGCCAGCCAGTAAAAGCCATTGTCGGCCACCGACTGGAAGAGGATGAACTTCGTCAGGAAGCCGGCGAACAGCGGCATGCCGGCGAGGGAGAAGAGCGCCACGGCAAGGATGGCGGCCAGCAGCGGCGCCCGGTCCGACATGCCGCGGAAGTCGTGCACCTTTTCGGCGCCGGAGGCGTTGTTGTAGGCGATGATCGCCGTGAAGGCGGCGAGGTTCGTGATCACGTAGCCGATCATGTGGAGGAGCAGCGCGCTCGACACCTCCACCGATAGCGCCGTGATGCCCATGAGCATGTAGCCGACCTGGCCGATGCTCGAATAGGCGAGCAGGCGCTTGACGTTGTGCTGCTGCAGCGCTACGAGGTTACCGACGACCATCGAAGTCGCCGCGATCGTGGCGACCATGAACTGCCAGTCGTCGATCACCGGCATGAGGGCGCCGCTGAACAAGCGCAGCAGCAGGGCAAAGCCCGCGGCCTTCGAGGTCGCCGAGAGGTAGGCGGTGATCGGCAGCGGCGCGCCTTCGTATGCGTCCGGCGTCCACATATGGAAGGGCACGGCCGCGACCTTGAAGCCGAGACCGGCGACGATCAGCGCCAGGCCGAGGAGCGTCGCGAGCGTAAAGCCGGAGGTACCGGCCTCGAAGGCGGCGGATATCTCCGCGTACGAGGTGCTCCCCGCCGTACCGTAGATGAAGCTGATGCCGTAGAGGAGCAGCGCCGAGGCGAAGGCGCCGAGCAGCATGTACTTCATGCCCGCCTCGTTCGAGCGAACGTCGCGCTTCGCGAAGGAGACGAGGACGTAGAGGCTGAAGCTGAGCAGCTCGAGGGCGATGTAAGCGGTGATCAGCTCCCGCGCCGCCGCCATGTAGATCGCGCCGATCGTCGAGATGACGATGAGCGCGTAGTACTCGCCCGGATTGCGGAGGTTCTTCTCGACGAAGTGGGCGGACGCGATGACGATGAAGATCGACGTCGCCATGAAGAAGCAGCGGAAGAAGGTCGTGAAGTCGTCGATGTAGATCAGGCGCGCGAAGTTGTCCTCGCTGTCGAGCCAGCCGAGGGAGACGACGAGGGCGAGAAGGAGCCCGCCGGCCGCGATGTAGGCGAGGGCCTCTTTGCGGACCTTCGGCATCATGATGTCGACGAAGAGGACGAGCACAGCCACGGCCCCGAGGATGTACTCGGGGATCAGCAGCGAGTAGTCGAGGTTCAGCGCGTCGCTCATTCGATACCCGGCAGGAAGTTAACTACGGTCGGCGAGATGCGGTCGACGAACGGGTCGGGCCACAGCCCCATGAAGAGAATAAAGACGATGAGGAGGGCGCCACCGGCCATCTCGTAGCGGTTCATATCCTTCAAGCCGCCCCAACGCGACAGGTTGAAACCGCCGAAGAAGGAGAGCGCGAAGAGACGGAACATGTAAACCGCCGTGATGCCGGCGCCGAGGATCGCCAACGCGCCCGCCCAGGGATAGGTGCGGAAGGTACCGACGAAGACATTGAACTCGGCAACGAAGCCGGAGGTGCCGGGCAGGCCGACCGAGGTCAGGCCTGCGATCAGGAAGAAGGTCGCGAAGAGGGGCAGCTTGCTCGCGAGGCCGCCGAAGGCCCCAAGCTCGCGTGTATGGGCCTGATCGTAGACGACGCCGACCATGGCGAACATGAGAGCCGTCATCACGCCGTGCGAGAACATCTGCAGAGCGGCGCCGTTCACACCCACCGGGTCGAGAGTCGCGAGGCCGAGGAGCACATAGCCCATGTGACTCACGCTCGAGTAGCCGATGACGTACTTGAAGTCGGTCTGGGCCATCGCCGAGATCGCGCCGTAGAGGATGTTGATCACGGCGAGGACGACGAGGGCGGGCATCCAGAACTCCGCCCCCTCCGGCAGCAGCTGGATGCCGAGGCGGAGGATACCGAAGGCGCCGAGCTTCATCAGGACGCCGGCGTGTAGCATCGAGACGGCCGTGGGCGCCGCGACGTGGCCGTCGGGCGACCAGGTGTGGAAGGGCCAGAGGCCCGCCAGGCAGCCGGCGCCGAGGACGAAGAGAGGGAAGACGAGCTTCTGGAAGTCGGTGTCGAAGCCGCCGTTCTGGGAGATCTCGTAGAGACGCGGCAGGCTGAAGGTGCCCTCGCCTGCCTCGATAAAGATGGCGAAGATGCCGAGGAAGATCGGCACCGAGGCCGCCACCAGCATCATCATCAGCTTCAGGGCACCGTACTCCTTCGTCCGGACGAAGGTCGGGAAGCGGCTACTCGATCCCCAGATGGCGATGAGCAGGTACATCGGTAGCACGGCAAGCTCGTAGAAAAAGAAGAAGAAGAAGAGGTCGAGCGAGCTGAAGGTGCCGAAGACGCCGGCCGTAAGCAGGAAGAAGAGGATGAAGAAGTCTTTGTTCTTGTGCTCGATCTTCAAGGAGATCAGTGTGCCGGCCAGGGTGACGATGCCGTTGAGGAGGAGCATGGTCGCGGCGATGCCGTCGACGCCGAGGTGCAGCGTGATGCCGTCCTTGAGGACGCCGACGTTATCGAGCCAGGCCCAGCTCTTGGCGAAGCTGAACTGCTGGTCGGTGGTCTCGTAATCGACGAACACGTAGAGGGAGAGCGCGAAGAGGACGGCGCTGACCGTGACCGCGAGCGCGCGGACGATGTCTTTGCGCTCCGACGGCACGACGACGAGCACCGCCGCCGTGATCATCGGTAGCACGATGAGCGCCAGGAGGACGTATCCCTGATCCACCGCTACCCCTTCACCGAAAAGCCGACTATCGCCAGCACCGCGACGCCGAGGATCATCGCCAGGGCGTAGTTCGGCAGCTTGCCGGTCTGCTGGAACTTCAGGAGGAAGCCCAGCCCGTTCGTAACCTCACCGCTGCCGTTGACGCCGGTGTCGTTGATCACGGCGCGGTCGAAGAAGGCGATCACCTTCGCGAAGCCGAGGACGACGTTGTTGATCGCCCACTGGTAGAAGGCGTCGACGTAGAACTTGTTCAGGAGCAGGCGATGGACGGCTGGGAAGCGCGCCGCCGCCGCCGTTGCCGGTGCGGCCTCGCCACCCCAGATCATCACGCCGGCGCCGAGGCCGCCGCCGACCAGAAGGCTCGACACGATCGCGATCGGCCAGTTGAACTCGAAGGCATGCACCTCCTCGACGAGCACGCTCTCGACGAAGCCGAGGAAGCCCGACTCGAGGCCGATCGCCTTGCCGATCGGCTCGAAGACGACGAAGCCCGCGACCGCGGCCAGCCCGGCCAGCAGCACCAACGGCCAGCTCATCAGCGGCGGCGACTCGTGGGCGTGCTCGTGCGCGTGCGCGTCTTTCGGCTCGCCTGAGAAGGTCAGGAGGTAGACGCGGACCATGTACATCGCCGTTATGGGCAACGTCGCGAGTATGAGGATAAAGGGCGCGTAGCTAAAGTGCTCGGCCGCCACGAGGATCTCGTCCTTGGCGAAGAAGCCGGAGAGCGGCACGAGGCCTGCCATCGCCAGCGCCCCGACCGCGAAGGTCGCGCTCGTGATCGGCATCTTGCGCCCCAGCCCGCCGAGGGCCGTGACCTCCTGCTTCTCGGTCGCGTGGATCACGGAGCCGCAAGCAAGGAAGAGCAGCGCCTTGAAGAAGGCGTGCGAGAAGAGATAGAGCATGGCCGGGCCGACGCCCGCCTCGCCGAAGCCGAGGGCGACCATCATCAGGCCGAGGCTATTCAGCGTCGAGTAGGCGACAACGCGCTTGATGTCGGTCATCACGAGGCCCATGAAGGCCGAGATGAAGGTCGTGATCAGGCCGACGGCGAGGACGACGTAGAGGGCGCCGTCGTAAGAAGCCTCGAACAGCGGCATGACCCGCGCCACGAGGTAGACGCCGGCGACGACCATGGTCGCGGCGTGGATCAGCGCCGAGACCGGCGTCGGGCCCTCCATCGCGTCCGGTAGCCAGACGTGGAAAGGGAACTGAGCCGACTTGCCGGCGGCGCCGCCGAAGAGGAAGAGCGTCGCCATCGTCAGGTAACCCTGGTCGAACTCCCCCGCCTCCGCCATGTGGAAGATCTCGCTCATGTCGAAGGTGCCGGCTTCCCGCCAGAGCAGGATGATGCCGATGAGCAGGGCAACGTCGCCGAGACGGGTCGTCACGAAGGCCTTCTTCGCCGCCTCCGCCGCCGAGCGCCGCTCGAAGTAGTGGCCGATGAGCAGGAAGGAGCAGATGCCGACGCCCTCCCAGACGATGTAGAGGAGGAGGAAGTTATCGGCGAGAACCAGCGTCAGCATCGAGGCGAGGAAGAGGGAGAGCACGGCGTAGTACCAGCCGTAGCGCACCTCGCCCTTCATGTAGCCGAGGCTGTAGACCTGGACCATGAGGCCGACAAAGGTGACGACGGCGAGCATGACCAGCGTTAGCTGATCGACCCGGAAGCCGATGCGGAGGACGAAGTCGTTCGTCTGGCCGAGAAGCTGGATGCCGTTGATCGTCAGCCAGTCGAAGCCGGACGTATTGTGCTCGAGCTCGCCGGGCAGCTGATCGAGCAGGTCGATCGCGACCGCGAAGAAGAGGATGAACGCGGCGGCGATGGCGCCGATGGCGATGAAGTCGCCGCGGCGCGGCAGATAGCCGTTGAGGAAGGCGAGCACCACGAAGGCAACGGCCGGGATCGCCGGGATCAGCCAGGCCTGCTCCATGTCTACCATTTCAGCTGGCTGACCTCATCGACGTTCGCGGTCGCGCGGTTGCGGAAGACGCGGAGGATGATACCGAGTGCAAGGCCGACTTCCGCCGCCGCGATGATGATCACGAAGACGGCGAAGATCAACCCGCGGAAGAGGGCGCCGTCCGTGTAGACGGCGAAGGCGACGAAGTTCACGGCGACGGCGTTCAGCATCAGCTCGACCGACATGAGGATGAGGACCGCGTTGCGGCGTGAGAGCACGCCGTAAACGCCGATCGAGAAGAGGACGCCGGCAGCGAAGAGGAAATGCTCGAGGGGTATCTGCTCGGCCGCAGTCTCCACTACGCCTCACCCTCCTGGGTAGAGATCATGATCGCGCCGATCAGGGCGACGAGCAGGACGACCGAGACGATCTCGAAGGGCAGCAGCCAGTCCTTGAAGAGGACGGCTCCGAGGTCGCTGATCGAGACCAGGGTCACCTCACCGACGTCGCGCGGCCAGGTTGAGTCGATCACGGCCGCGGCCACGGCGCCGCCGAAGGCGCCAGAAGCCAGCAAGGCCAGGGGCCATTGGCCTCCAACCGATACGGTCGGCAGATCGGTGCCGCGCGTCAGCATGAGACCGAAGATGATGATCGTGGCGACGGCGCCGGCGTAGATCAGCACCTGGGCGATGGCGAGGAACTCGTTCGAGAGCAGGATGTAGAAGCCGGCGACGGCCAGCAGCGAGAGGATGAGGAAGAGGGCGGCGTGGACCACGTTCGGCACCGTTACGACGCCGAGGGCGGCAACGATGGCGAGCATCGCGATCAGGTAGAAGACTAGGTTGGCGACCGTCACTAGGGTAACCAGGGCTCGATCCGCTCGCCCTTGGAGAGGGTGAGCAGCTGGTCCAGGTCCAGAACGAGGTCCTTTCGGTCGAGGCTCGAAAGCTCGTGGCCCGACCAGGTGTTGTTCATCGCGATCGCCTCGAAGTTGCAAACCTCGACGCAGATGTTGCAGCGCATGCAGCGGCCGTAGTCGATGTAGAACTCATCGATGATCTTGCGGCGCTTGCTGTCGCCGTCGGCTGCCTTCGGGTTGTCCTTCATCGTCACCGTCATGCACTCCACCGGGCAGGCGCGCTCACAGGCGTGGCAGCCGGTGCAGAAAGGCTCGTCGATCTGGAAGTCCCAGAGGAGGATCGGGAAGGCGCGGTCGCGGTCGGCCACCTTGCGGTGCTCCGTCGGGTACTGGATCGTCACCGGCTTGCGCATCATGGTGCTCATCGTCGCACCGAGAGAGCGAAGGACGCCGATCATAAGGCTGCACTCCTTGCCGGGGCGGCAGCAGCCAGCCGCTCAGCGCGCGACGGCTGCTTCGTCGCGAGATAGATGACGTAGCCCATGGCCAGCACCAGCGCGCTCGACGTTGCGAACAGGATCAGCTCGCGCAGGCCGTCCGGCGGCTCGTACACGAGGACAATACCGTTAATCATTACTTGAAGGAAGCCGAACGGCAGGAGGATCTTCCAGCAAAACGCCATGAGCTGATCGATTCGTAATCGCGGGAAGGTAGCGCTGATCCACATCATGCCGAGGATCAGCAGCATCGCCTTGGTCGAGATGAGAACCAGCTGGTAGAGCCAGTCGAAGCTGCCCCAGAAGGAGGCGGTGCCAAAGGGCCACTCCCAGCCACCGAGGAAGAGCAGCGCCCCGAGTACGGCGAAGCTGAAGAGGCCCGCGTACTCGCCCAGGGCGAACATGATGCTCCAGCGGATGCCGCTGAACTCCACCCAGGGGCCGCCGACGAGCTCGGACTCGCCGATCGGGATGTCGAACGGCCGCCGCGATAACTCGGCCAACGTCGCCGTCAGCAAGATCAGGAAGGGCAGCGGCTGGAGGAACACGTACGGCACGGCGTCCTGCGAGCGGACGATGCCCGTGAGGTTCAGGGTGCCGGCGACCATCGCGACGGCGAGGGCGGCGAGGATCAGCGGTATCTCGTAGCTGATCAGCTGCGCCGCCGAGCGCACGGCGCCGAGCAGCGCGTACTTGTTGTCGGAAGCCCAGCCGGCCATGAGGTAGCCGATGGTCGACACGCCGGAGATCGCGACGATATAAAAGAGGCCAAGATCGAGGCTGCGGACACCCCAGCCCTCCATGAAGGGCAGGGCCATCAGCGTCATGAAGACCGGCACGAAGGCGACGTAGGGCGCCAGCTCAAAGAGCCAGCGGTCCGCCGTCGCCGGCCGCAGGTCCTCTTTCGTCAGAAGCTTGAGGGCGTCGGCTGCCGTCTGCAGCGTCCCGTAGGGCCCGGTGCGCATCGGCCCGAGGCGCATCTGGATCCGGGCGACGAACTTGCGCTCGACGTAGATCAGCGAGAGGACGACGAGCGTCATGACGATGACGATGATCTGGAGCCGCACGAAAGCGTCCAGCCAGACGTTCATGTCGACGCCGAAGATGCCCCACTCCGCGAGAAACGTGGGCATCATCCAACCGCCTCAAGCGGGTGCAGGGCGCAGCCTTGCCGGGGGTGTGGGGGTATCCCCCACACCCTTTCCTTTAGCTGAGTGAAGTAGACCAATCGTGATGCGCAGAGACTAACGTACCGGCGAGATTCTTCGCTTCGCTCAGAATGACGGAAAGAACTCACCGGTCCACCTCGCAGAGGACGATGTCGGTCGAGCCGAGGATCGTCACGGCGTCGGCGATGTAGTGGCCGATCGTCATCTGGCGCAGGGCCGAGAGGTTACAGAAGGAGGCGCCGCGGATCCGCAGCCGGTAGGGCCGGGTACCGCCGCGCGACACGAGGTAGATGCCGTACTCGCCGCGCGGGTTCTCGCAGCGCATGTAGACCTCGCCCGCCGCCGGCCGCAGGGCGCGTGGCAGGCGTTCGGGCAGGATCGGCCCTTCGTCCGGCATTTGCTCGATCGCCTGTTCGATGATCCGCAGCGACTGGCGTACCTCCTCCAGGCGGACGAGGTAGCGGTCGTAAGAGTCGCCGTTGGTGCCGACAGGGATGTCGAAGTCGAAGCGGTCGTAGATCGAGTAGGGCTCTTGCTTGCGCAGGTCGTAGTCCATGCCGGTGGCGCGGAGGATCGGCCCGGTGACGCCGTAGTCGATCGCGTCCTCGACCGAGAGGACGCCGACGCCGCGGGTACGGACGATGAAGATCTCGTTGTCGGTGAGCAGCTTATCCATGTCGTCAGCGCCGAGCCGCGCCTGCTTGGTCAGCCAGCGCACCCGCTCCTTGAAGTTGGCCGGAACGTCCCAGGCGACGCCGCCGGGGCGGAAGTAGGCGTACATGAGGCGGTCGCCCGAGACCTCCTCGAAGAGATCCTGGATGTACTCGCGCTCACGGAAGGCGTAGGTAAACGCGGTGCCGAAGACACCGAGGTCCGTGCCGAAGGCGCCGAGGAACATGAAGTGGCTCGTGATCCGGTTGAACTCGGCCAGGATCACGCGGATGTACTCCGCCCGCTGCGGCGGCTCCAGGCCCGCTAGCTTCTCGACCGCCTGGACGTAGCAGAGCTCGCAGTTGAAGCCGCCGAGGTAGTCTGTCCGGTCCTGGAAGCCGATCGCCTGGCGGTAGTCGAGGCTCTCGGAGAGCTTCTCGGCGCCGCGGTGCATGTAGCCGATGTGGGGCGTGACGTCGACGACGACCTCGCCGTCGACCGTGAGCACCATGCGGAAGACGCCGTGGGTCGCCGGGTGCTGCGGCCCGATGTTGATGTTGAGATCGATCGTCTCGAACTCCTGGTTGAGCGCGGTCTCTGGCTCCTGGCTCTCGGCCATCGTTACTCCTTCGCCTCAGGGGTCACTTCGGCTGCCTCAGGCGTCGCTTCAACCGCATCAGGAGTCGCTTCGGCTGCCTCAGGGGTCGCTTCGACCTTTTCGACCTCGAAGCCGGAGCCCGGCGGGATGTAGCCGGCCTCGCTCACGTTCGCCCCCAGCGCCGTACCCTGCCACTCCTCCAGCGGCGCCAGCGGGTTGTCCTTGCGCAGCGGGAAGTGATCGTCCATGTCATCAGGCAGGAGCAGCGGCACGAGGTTGGGGTGGCCATCGAAGATCACGCCGAACATGTCGCGCGCCTCGCGTTCGTGCCAGTCGGCGCCGCGCCAGAGGGCGCTCGCCGTCTTGATATGGAGGTCGTCTACGGGCAGACGCGCCTTCACGGTCACGTCGTGGCCGTGCGTATAAGAGTGGAGGTGGTAGACGACGTCGATGCCCTCCGCCTCGTAGTCCACGCCCGAGAGGTTGCGGAGGAAGTCGAAGGCGAGCTTGGGGTCCGTCTTGGCGGCCTCGAGGAGGCGCGGCACGTCATCGCGGCCGACGATCAGGATGACGTCGAGCGCGCCCTGATTCGGCGTTATCGCCAGGTCGGGCAGGGCTGCCGCGAAGAGATCGGCGATCGTCCCCGGCTCGGGCGGCACGATCGGCGGATCTTGCTCGCGGCGACGGTCCTCTGGGCTCATCCGGTGTGGCCGCGCTCTTCCATGATCTTGTTCTGGAGGGCGATGAAGCCGTCCATCAGCGCCTCGGGACGCGGCGGACAGCCCGGCACGTAGACGTCTACCGGGACGATCTTGTCGACGCCCTGGAGGACGCGGTCGTAGCGAGTGTAGGGACCGCCGTTGGTCGCGCAGGCGCCCATCGAGATCACCCACTTCGGGTTCGGCATCTGCTGGTAGAGGAGCTTCACAGCCGGCGCCATCTTCTTGGTCACGGTGCCGGCGACGATCATCACGTCGCACTGCCGCGGCGAGGGCCAGGGGACGATGCCGAAGCGATCGAGGTCGTGGTGCGACATGTAGGTCGCGATCATCTCAATGGCGCAGCAGGCGAGGCCGAAGGTCATCGGCCAGAGGGAGGACTTGCGCGCCGCGGCGATGACGTAGTCGGCCGGCACTTGGAGGATGCCCGGCAGCACGGAGCGATAGAGCGCCTTCGGGTGCTCCAGCTCCACCGGCGTCAGACGCGCCTCCTCGAGCTGGACGCCGAGGGAGATGCGCGCCGGCACCGGCGTCTCTGCCAGGGGCTGAGGCTCGGGCACGCGACCCGGCACGCTCTCGGTCGCCGCTGCTTTGGGCGCAGCCGCGACCGCTTCCGGTGTCTCGGCGGCAGGCGCCTCGGCTGCAGGCTCCGCGGCGGCGCCCTCCGGCGTCTCCCCGGGCTCCGGCGTCTGGCCCTTGTTTACTTCCATTCCAGCGCACCCTTCTTCCAGGCGTAGCCGAGGCCGGCGCCGAGAATGACCATGAAAACGAGCATCGAGTAGAGTGCGACCTCGCCGACCTCAACTACCGAGACGGCCCAGGGGAAGAGGAACACCGCCTCGACGTCGAAGAGCAGGAACAGGATCGCGTAGATATAATAGCGGATGTGGATCTGAGTCCGCACGCGGCCGATTGGCAGCATGCCGCATTCGTACGGTGTCGCTTTCTCCCGACCGGGAGCGTAGGGGGCGAGCAGCTTGGCACCGATAATCGCCGTGACCACGAGCAAGCAACCCGTACCCGCGGCGAGCAGAACGGCGACGTAGTTCTCGAAGAGACCCTGCATGCCGATCGGCCCTCGTAAAGCTCATGAAATAGGCGCCACCCTTGACGCCTGCCAAAAAACCCCTTGAAGCACGGCGATACTAGCACCGGCCCCTAGTACGGTCAAACCAAAAGCGCCCTGTCTAAACGGCCTTCGTCCCGCCTCTCAGGCCTCGCGGCGAAGGCGCCATTCCCTGATCGCGGATCGCGCGCGCATGCTCCGGGTAGTGGCCGTAGGTATCGAGACGGAGCCGGCGTCTGAACCGGCTCTCGCCGGCGATCTCGGCCGCCGGCGCCGTCTCTACGAGAGCGATCAGGCGACCGTGCGTCTCCGCCAAAGCCTCGGCCACCTCGGCGAGGCTCCAGGAGCCCTTCTCTTCCGCCTTCAGCGCATTGAAGCCATCGATGCCACCGAACCTGGCGTAGCGCGGCGGTCTCTCGCCTCTGAGGATCAGCGGCAGGTAGGTCAGCGCCTCTTCCTCCCAGGTGCTGACATGGGCGAGGAGGTCCCTACGCTCCAAGCGTCCGTAACGCCCGCCTCGCCGAGCAACGCGTCCGGCAGGCCGGCGTAAAAGGCGGCGAGGTCGCTCCAGGCCCGCTCGATCCGCACCAGGAGGCCGCGTTTATCCACGACTATCCCTCACAAACGTGGCGCGGCGCTACCAGGCCGGCTTCACGACCATTAGATAGATGAGGAACACGAAGATGAAGGTCAGGACGGCGCCGACGATCGGCGGGCCCGGGTTCTTCATCTCCCGCCGCAGCTCGTCGGGCACGGGCCCGTCCGGCGCCTGCCGCGCCCGTCCGTCGATGCGCAGAGAGGCGGTGCGCAGGTAGCCGATCGACACGGCTAGGGCGACGAAGGCGAGGATCTGGCCGAGCAGCACCCAGGTGGTGTCCAGGTCGGGCCCGAAGTCGTTGCCGGTCATCGCGTAGCCGAAGCCAATGGCGAGGAAGAGGCCGGGAAGGATGCAGAAGTTCTCGGCGATCTTCGAGAGGCGCGTGAAGGCGCGCAGCTCCTGCACCGTCGTCGCCCGCACCATCAAGGGGCCGACGACCGTCTCGATCGTGATGCCGCCGGCGAGGAGGACCACCGCGAGGAGGTGCAGCGTCTTGTACATGCGGTAGAGATCGAACTCGTCCATCTACTCCTCCCTTCCTCGAGCTTGATCCTGGCCGATCGGGGGCTTTCGCGCCAGGACGACGGGGTGAACCTCCGGATCGCTCGTCGTCGCCGGGTCATCGCGGAGCAGCCAGTCGGCGAGGAACTCGAAGCCGCAGGCGCCGAGCAGACGGCGATAGGCAGCCAGGTCGAAGTTGCTCCAGTACATCGTCGCGCCGTGGAAGTCATCCTCCGTGTAGCCGGCCTCGTCCGCCAGCGCAAGGGTCGCGAGGAGGTAGCCGCCGGGCTTTAGCCAGTCATGGACGCGGCTAAAGAGGGCGCCGTGCTCCTCGCGTGGCAGGTGAAAGATCGCGAAGAAGCTCACGACCGCGTCGAAGCTCGCGGCCGCCAGCTCGCAGCTCATCATGTCGGCTTCGATGAAGCGCGCGGCCGGGACCTGCTTTCGCGCCAGGGCGAGCTGGGCCGACGAGAAGTCGACGCCGGTAACGTCGAAGCGACCGGCGAGCGCCTGCGTGATCGGCACGCCGGCGCCGCAGCCGAGGTCCAGGACCCTTGCGCTGGCCGGCAGTCGCTCGATTAACGGCGTCAGCGCCAGGGCATCGGCTTGCTCCGCGAGCCGTCCGTTGTTGTAGTCGGCGGCGATGCGGTCGTAAGTCCCCAAGACCAGGTCGCGATAGTCGCGGCCGGGCTCAGCCGGATCCATCCCTCAACCCAGCTCCGCCAGCCGCGCCTCGACGCCGGCGAGTCGGGAAGCGGCGGCCGCCAGGCGCTCGCGCGCCTCCTCGACCACCGCCGCCGGCGCCCGCGCCGTGAAGCTCTCGTTCGCCAGCTGCTTCTCCAGCCGCTCGACGTCGGCGCTGGCCTGGGCCCGCTGCTTCTCGAGGTTCTCGCGCTCGGCGGCGAAGTCGAAGAGGCTTGCGATGGGCAAGATGATCTGAGCGTCGTCGAGCACGGCGGTGGCGACGGAGTCGGCCGGCGCGGCGCTGCGCTCGGCGACGATATGAAGCGGCCCGACGCGCGCCAGGGCCTCGATCGTCGCCGCGTGGCGCTGCAGCGTCTCGTCGCCGACGACGTAGGCTTCGAGCCGGCGACCGGCGTCGATGCCGCGCTCACGGCGCAGGTTGCGCACCGCCCGCACGACGCTCATGACGGCGCCGAGCTCGCGCTCCGCCGCCTCGTCGCGCCAGACCTGCGCCGGCCGCGGGTAAGTCGCGACGATCAGCGACGCCGCGGCGTCCTCGGGCAGGTGGGAGCGCAGGTCGCCGCTGCCGGACCAGATCTCCTCCGTCACGTAGGGCATGAAGGGATGGAGGAGGCGCAGACAGCTATCGAGGACATAGACGAGCACCGGCAGCGGCGATTGATTGTTTTGAACTCGCTCAGGATTTGCCTGCGGCAAATGAGAACCTTCGCTTCGGTCTCCGTCTCGGTCCGCTGATGCCTGCTCTCGCAGCCTGATCTTGGCGATCTCGAGGTACCAGTCGCAGAGCTCGTCCCAGACGAAGTCGTGGACGGTCCGGCCGGCCTCGCCGAGCTCAAAGCGCTCCAGCAGCCGGTCGACGTCGCCGACGACGCGCTCGAGGCGCGAGAGGATCCAGCGGTCCGCCGCAGCCAGCGAGGCGCGATCGCTCGGGTCGAGGGCTTGAACGCGCTGACCGGGCTCGATATCGCCGAGGACGAAGCGGGCCGCGTTCCAGAGCTTGTTGGCGAAGTTGCGCGCCGCCTCGATCCGCGGCTCCTCCAGGCGCTGGTCGTTGCCGGTGCCGCCGGCCGTGATCAGCTTGAAGCGCACGGCGTCCGAGCCGTAGCGGTGGGTCAGCAGCAGCGGGTCGACACCGTTGTTCTTCGACTTGCTCATCCGCTGACCCTGGTCGTCGCGGACGGTGCCGTGGAAGTAAACGTGCTCGAACGGGACGTCATCGCGCGCGAAGATGCCCATCATGATCATGCGGGCCACCCAGAGGAAGATGATGTCGTAGTTGGTCTCCATGACCGAGGTGGGATAGAAGGAGCGCAGGTCATCCGTCTCCTCCGGCCAGCCGAGGGTGGATAAGGGCCAGAGCGCCGACGAGAACCAGGTATCGAGCGTATCCTCGTCCTGGCGGACGCTCTCCGAGGCGCAGTGGACGCAGCGGCTCGGGTCCTCGATGGCGACGGTCATCTCGCCGCAGTCGTCGCAGTACCAGACCGGGATGCGGTGGCCCCACCAGATCTGGCGCGAGATGCACCAGTCGCGGATGTTCTCCAGCCAGTTCTCGTAGACCTTCGTGTGGCGCTCCGGCACCATCCTGACCTGCTTCTTGACGCCGTCCGGCCCGACCCAGCCGTCGCGGACGGCGCGCAGGGCGTCGCCGGCGATCGAGCGCCGAAAGCCCGGCCCGGCGCCCGCTGAGGGGCCGGGCTCGTGGTCGCCGTACTCCTGCTTCATCGCCACGAACCACTGCTCGCTGATCAGCGGCTCGACGACGCTGCCGCAGCGCGAGCAGTGGCCGACCGCGTGCGAGTGCGGCTCCTCCTTGACGAGATAGCCCTGCTCCTTGAGGTCGCGGACCAGCACCTCTCGCGCCGCGAAGCGGTCCATGCCGGCGTAGGGCCCCGCCTCCTCGTTCAGCGTCCCGTCGACGTTGATCGCGCTGACGACGGGCAGGCCGTGGCGCTCCCCGATCTCGAAGTCGGTGGGGTCGTGGCCCGGCGTTACTTTGAGGGCGCCGGAGCCGAACTCGGGGTCGATCGCCTCGTCCGGGACGATCGGCAGCTCGCGGCCAATGATCGGCAGCCGCGCCCGCTGGCCATGCAGGTGGCGGTAGCGCGGATCGTCTGGGTGGACGGCGATCGCCGTGTCGGCGACGATCGTCTCCGGCCGCGTCGTCGCGATCGTGATGTAGTCGCCGGTCGCCTGACCCTGCTCGTCGATCAGGGGATAGCGGACGTGCCAGAGGAACGAGGCGACATCCTCGTGGTCGACCTCGAGGTCGCTGAGGGCGCTCTGGCAGCCCGGGCACCAGTTGATCAGGCGGTTGCCGCGGTAGATCAGCCCCTTCTCGTAGAGGTCGACGAAGATCGTCCGCACCGCCTTCGCCGGCCCCGGGTCCATCGTGAAGCTCTCGCGGGACCAGTCGGCGGAGATGCCGAGGCGCTTGTGCTGCTCGAAGATCCGGGCGCGGTTCGCGTTGACGAACTGCCAGGTACGCTCGAGGAACGCCTCGCGGCCGATATCGTGGCGCGTCAGCCCTTCCTCGGCGAGCTGGCGCTCGATCAGCGTGTGGACGGCGATCGCGGCGTGGTCGACGCCGGGCAGCCAGAGCGCCGGACGGCCCTGCATCCGCCGCCAGCGGATGAGGATGTCCTCAACCGTGTCCATCATCGCGTGGCCGAGATGGAGCTCGCCCGTGAGGTTGGGCGGCGGCATGATGATCGTATAGGGCTCTTCGCCCGGCGCCTCTCTGGGCGCGAAAGCGCCGGACGCCTGCCAGCGTGAGTAAAGGGACGCCTCCACCAAGGCAGGGTTAAAGGCCTTCGGCATCTCCTCGCGCTTCGGGGTCGGCTCGCTGGTCATGATGCTAACGAAAGTATATGACGGCGCTGCCGCCCGGCGAAGACCGCAGGCTGACCCTGTGGCGATCGCGGCCGCGGGTTACTCCGTCGGCTGTAGCGCCCGCCGCAGGAGCGCGATCGTCTGGGTCACGGCGCGGCGCTTGATCGCCTCGCGCGACTGGTTGAACTCGAAGCTCAGCGCCTGCGCCGGTAGCCTATCGCCGCCATCGAGGCCGACGTAGACCTGGCCGACCGGCACGCCGTCCTGCGGCTCCGGCCCGGCGACGCCGGTGACGCCGATGCCAATGTCGGCGCCGAGCCGTTCCCGGACGGCGGCCGCCATCGCCGCCGCCGTCTCGGCGCTGACGACGCCGTGGGCCGCGATCACGGCCGGAGCGACGCCCATCGCCTCTTTGATCTCCGTCGCGTAGGCGACGATGCCGCCGCGAAAGTAGCGGCTGCTCCCCGGCACGTTCGTGATCACGTCCGAGAGGAGGCCGCCCGTGCACGACTCCATCACCGCGAGGGTCAGGCCGCGATCGACGAGCAGCTCGCCGATGACGCTCTCGAAGCTGTCAGCGTCGGCGCCCCAGACCGCCGCGGCGAGGATCCGCCGCGCCTCGGCCTCGACCGGCTCGATCAGCGCTCGCGCTTCCGCCGCCGTCGCCGCCTTGGCGCCGATCCGGACGTGGACGCCGTCGGCGCGGGCGTAGACGCCGATCGACGGGTTCGTCGTCTTCAGCAGGGGCGAGATCATCTCGTCCAGCTGCCCTTCGCCGATGCCGGCCGTCTTCAAGGTGCGGGTCACGAGCACGTTGCCCGGCTGCCGCCGCTCGAGCTCCGGCGCTACCTCCTCGAGCCACATCCGCGTCATCTCCGCCGGCGGCCCCGGCATCGACACGATCAGCTTGCCGTCCCGCTCCACCCACCAGCCCGGCGCCGAGCCGCGCGGGTTCGGGATGGCGCGCGCCGAGGGAATGAGCCAGGCCTGCTTGAGGTTGCGCTCCGGCATCGAGCCTGATCGGCGGGCGAAGCGGTTGCGCAGCCAGTCCTCGAGCTCCGGGGCAATCGCGACCTCCTCACCCATCGCGGCCGCGACCGCCTCCCGCGTGAGGTCGTCCTCGGTCGGGCCGAGGCCGCCGGTCGTGATCACGAGGTCGTTCTGCTCGCGGGCGCGGTTGAGAACGTCGACGAGGCGGCCGAGGTTATCGCCGACCGTGTGCTGGAAGTAGAGGTCGATGCCGAGAGCGGGCAGCCGCGAGGCGATGTAGGCGCTGTTCGTATCGACGATCTCGCCCAGCAGAAGCTCGGTGCCAATGGAAACGATCTCTGCTCTCATGCCGACCTTCCGTCTGGAGCCCGTTAAAGGATCAGGCCAGAGCATAGGCGCTGGCCAAAGCCGTTACAAGGCGGAGGCTCAGGCCTCGTCTGGCGCCTCGCCCTCCGTCGCCGCACCTTCCGCGGGCAAGTCTTCCGGCGGTGGGCTGTGCGCCGCCGCGTACCGCTCCAGGAAGCGCATCATGAAGAAGAAGGGCAGAAACGCCAGGAAGGAGAGCAGCGCCGGCAGCCACCAGGCACCGAGGAGCATGAAGATGCCCCACGCGATCGCGAAGGCCATCCCAAGGACGGAGACGATACGGACGACCGCGAGCAGGGCCGTCGTGCGGGTGTGCTGCATGGCTGCCTCGATCCTAGCATCGCCGGCGCCCCGGCAACAGACGCGCGGTCGCGGGCGCCGTCGCTATAGTTAACCAACGCTTCTTCAGCTAGAGAGCCCGCTTTTGGCCGTGATCGAGATGCCTTCAATGACCAGAGCCTGGGTCTCCACCTCGAAGGCGAGGGGGCCTCGGAGATGTCGCCGACGCAATCGGAGCCGATTAAGTAGTCGAAAGACTTCCTGGAGGCTGACGGCTCGATGACGCAAACCGTTTCGCTTCGCTTCGACAAGGGCCTTGACCTCGACGTTTGGCTGCGCCTCTACCACGCCTGCGACTGGAATCGCGACGATACGGTACACAACCCAGCTGTCATGCGCGATCACGCCTACCTGATCGCAACCGCTTGGAAGGGGAATTATAGTGAATTTTAGCCAAGGGCGTATCTACCCCCCGTGACATTCGGAGCATCGCCCGTCTCTGTACAAAGTCTCTGGATACTGGACCGTCCGACCACAGGCCCCGCAGCGATAGGTGCGGCTCTTAACCCGCGCCTTTGGGCGCCCGCCGTTGAGTACGGTACGAGCTATCTCCTCCGGCGTCGCGTCTATCCTGGGCGGGTATTCCTTCTCCACCGGCCGGCCCCTGGGCTTCTTCTCGGCCATGTCGTCGCTCATATCGCCATCTCCTTCAGCCGCGCTATCAAGTGCTCCTGGGGCCGGTCGCCTTTCACGGAGTTACAGGCCCCACAGAGCAATTGCAAGTTGTCCAAGTGATCGGTACCGCCTCTGCTCTGAGGCACCACGTGATCGACGGTGAAGTTGCGGAACGGAAACATCACCCCACAGCCGTTGCACAGCCCTTCCTGTTGGCCGTAGAGGACGTGCTTGTTCTGTCGGTAGGGTATGGGGGCGTCAATGTCCGTCCGTTTTGGTATGTCGACCCGAGCCGTGACGTAGCCGTGATGAAAAAGGCTGCCCATAGTCTGCTGTAGGCGCACGTTGACCAGCTCCGCAGCCTTGGCTGATAGGTCGATTCCTACCCAGCGCCGGGCCAGCTTTTCTGCGGCGACGCAGGCCGTAGCGCACCCACAGAATGGGTCAAGCACCACATCACCGGGATTGCTGGACGCCTCAATGATGCGCTCCAGTAGAGCCAGGGGCTTCTGAGTTGGATAGCCAGTGCGCTCTTTTGCTTGTGGGTTAAGGATAGGTATGTCGTGCCAGTCGCTACCTAATCGAGGCAGACGTGCTTGTGTGTTCTGGATACGATCATACTTCGATAAATCGACCCCCTTGTCCTTCACCTTACCCGCATCATATACAAGTAAGGTACGCACACCATTATCAACTACCGTATGATATCCCCTCTTGTATCGTGAATTATCGCGCGGTTCAGTGTACAGAGGATTGAACGTTGCGGATTGCGACTTCGTGTAATACAGCAAGATATCATGCATCGCAGGAAAGTCTTCACCTCGCCGCGAGAACCGATTGTAACTCCAGATAATCTCGTTCCTAAAGTTACCTTGACCAAACACGGCGTCCATAAGCATCTTCAGATAGTGGCTGGCATAGGGGTCGCAGTGTAGGTAGATGCTGCCCGTCTCCTTCAGGGCGCGGCGCATCTCCAGGAGCCGCACGGCCATCATCGTGAGGTAGGACTGCATCCCCTTCCCGTGCGTTCGCCGGGCCGCGTCGAGTAGATAGGCGATCTCAGGTTTCTCGTCGGCTATGAGTCCCATCCAAGCCACGTCCAGGTCGGATAGGTCCCAGGCATCCTTGAACGCCGCCCCCGCTGCCTTGCTGCCTACGGGAGCCTCATAGGTCTTGTTCGAGTTGAAGGGCGGATCAAGGTAGATCAGGTCAACGCACTCGCTGTTCATGCCGCGCAGGATGTCGAGGTTATCGCCTGTCCAGATCGTCTTGTCCGCAAAATTGGCCTCGCCCATTATGCAGTTAGCTCCGCGTAGGTCATGCGCTTACCGTCAGCACCCCGCGCCATGATGCGCATCTGCTCGGCGGTGTCCATCGTGCGGCTGTTGTGACGGCCTGAGAACTCTGTGACGTAGCGGTCGAGGTGCTTGACGCTCATCTGGTGGTACACACCCACGTAACCACGCTTCAGCATTGCCCAATGACTTTCTATGCCGTTTGTGTGAGCCATGCCGTGAACGTACTCCCTGGCCGAGTGCTTGACAGCCTTGTGCGGTCGGGGCAGGCCGATGTAGGCAGCGGCTTCGTCTGTGTAGACCTGAGCCGTTGCTTCCGTCCTTGACTCCACGAAGCCTTGCAGCGTGGGCGCGTCCGTGGACTCCACGGCGGCAGTGGCAACCTGCCCCGTCTCCCTGTCCTTCATCCCTACCACGGCGGCTTTGCCGACTGCACCGCGACCGGCCCGTAGCTTCTTGCTCCCATGCTTGTTCTTTTCCTTGCCGCCGATGTAGGTCTCGTCCACCTCGACTGGCCCCGCGAACTTCTCAGTCTCGGCGGTCCACATCTCTCGTATCCGGTGCGCCATGTACCACGCCGAGCTTTGGGCTATACCCAGGTCGCGGTGCAGCTTCATGCTGCTAACGCCCTTGAGGTTCGTGGAGTACAGGAAGAAGGCGATGGCCCACTTGCCCAGAGGAAGGTTGGAGCTGTGAAGCAGCGTTCCCGTCTTGATGGAGAAGGACTTGCGGCATTCCTTCTCACGGCAACGGAAGGGCTGAGGCTTGCGGCTTGCAACGACGGCGACATTGAGCGAGCCACAGAAGATGCAGGCTACGCCGGAAGGCCAACGTTGCTCAACAAACCACGCCTCCGCCTTGTCCTCGGTGTCGAACTTCTGGACCGCATCTATTAGGGTGATTCCCTTGCGGTAGGACTTTCCGGGGCCACTCTGCTTAACCATTCGCTTTGCCTCACTTACTTTATGAGACTATTTTAGCCGAATGAGGCAAGGTTCTCAAGGGTTTTAGCCAGATTCAGCGTCGATTTTGAAGCTTGTATCCCAAGCGCTTGCCTAGCCAGCGCCATGCCCAAACCGGCAGCATTCGGTGATTCGCAAGCCAAATAACGAAGTCCATCGCTCGATGATTCCACCTTGCCGGGATGACGGTCTGAGCATACGCAACATGGGTCTTGCTGATCTGTAAGGTCAGAAGGCCAAGATGTGTCTTCGGTGTCTGGCCGCCTTTGATCGGTTCTATACGGACCGAATCGTTAGCCAAGAATGGTGACTTTTTAACCCACCGGCCAGCAGGAGATCGCCAGAACGCATCAAGTTGCTTCCCATAGAGCTTCTGTTGCTGTTCTCGTTCCCACTTGTCAGCCCGACTAACATTGTTTTGACGGCGGTCTCTTAGGTGATCGATCCAGGTCGCTATGAAGATTCCGGCGATGCAGAGACCTATGATGGCAAACCCAAGGGCCGGCTCCGGCGTTATCATGAGGGACACGGTCGCCAAGATGACACCGGATAATCCAGCTCGCATCGGCCCATACTACATCCTCGGCTAAAATTCGCTATAAGTCCCCTTGGAAGGGCGAGTCGATGGTCGGCACATTGACTGTGCTCTCCGACGGCTTGAACTACGCGACGATCGAGGACCTAGTTGTGCATCCCGAGCATCGCAACCAGGGCATCGGGGCGCTGCTGATACACGGTGTGCTGGAACACCTGACACAAATTGAATCCCAGCGCGATACACGTCAACGCCATTCCGGGTGTAGGGCCGTTCTATGAGAAACTGGGCTTTGTAGCAGAGGTAGGTTCGACGCCAATGTATTGGCGGCGGCCACAAACTCGGGGCTGAAACTGCTTAAGAGCTTTCTCCTTGGGCTATTGACACGGGTTCCACGCCCTCCCTAAGATCCCTGATGGGCGGCAGCGCTTCGCGCAATCGCACCGCTCATCCCCAGAAGGGGTAGATTGCCAAAGTACATATTCGTTACCGGCGGCGTCGTAAGCTCCGTCGGCAAAGGCATTGCAACCGCCGCCCTCGGCCGCATCCTCAAGAGCCGCCACGTCTCTGTCTCCATCCAGAAGCTCGACCCTTACCTCAACGTCGACCCCGGCACGATGTCGCCCTATCAGCACGGCGAAGTCTTCGTCACGAGCGACGGCGCCGAGACCGACCTCGACCTCGGCCACTACGAGCGCTTCATCGACGAGGACCTGACCAGGGCCAGCTCGCTGACCATGGGCCAGGTCTACAACGCCGTGATCCAGAAGGAGCGCCGCGGCGACTTTCTCGGCGGCACGATCCAGGCCGTGCCTCACCTCACGACCGAGATCAAATCCCGCATCCGTGGCATCGGCCGGATCACCGGCGCCCAGACCGTGATCATTGAGGTCGGCGGCACGGTCGGCGACATCGAGGGCCAGGTCTTCCTCGAGGCGATCCGCCAGATGCGCAAGGAGGAGGCGCGCGAGGACACGCTCTCGATCCACGTCACCTACCTGCCCTACATCTCCGCCACCGGCGAGCTGAAGACGAAGCCGACGCAGCACTCCGTCGGCGAGCTGCGCCGCGTCGGCATTCAGCCCGACGTCATCCTCTGCCGCAGCGACGAGCCGGTCTCGCTCGAGACGCGGGACAAGATCGCCCTCTTCTGCGACGTCGAGCGGCGGGCCGTGGTCGCCGTGCCGACCGTCCGCAGCATCTACCAGGTACCGGCCCTCTTCGAGGACGCCGGCCTCGGCGACTACATCGTCGAGCGCCTCCAGCTGAGCGCCGGCGGCCGCGACCTCAGCGACTGGCGCCGTCTCGTCGAGCGCCTCCTGAACCCGAGCGCGAGCCTCAAGGTCGCCGTCGTCGGCAAGTACGTGGAGCTGCGCGACGCCTACATGTCGGTAAAAGAAGCGCTGATCCACGCCGGCACCTTCCACGACCGCGAGGTCGAGATCCTCTGGGTCCACTCCGAGAGCATCACCGCGGCGAACGTCGCCGCCGAGCTACGAGGGGTCGATGCGATCGTCGTGCCCGGCGGCTTCGGCGAGCGCGGCATCGAGGGCAAGGTCATGGCCGCCCGTCACGCCCGCGAGAACCGCATCCCTTACCTCGGCCTCTGCCTCGGCATGCAGGTGATGGTCGTGGAGGCGGCGCGGGCGGCGCTCGGCACCGACGCGGTCAACTCGACCGAGTTCGACCCGGAGACGCCGAACCCGGTGATCAGCCTCCTCTCCGAGCAGCAGGGCATCGACGAGAAAGGCGGCACTATGCGTCTCGGCGCTTATCCCTGCCGCCTCGCGCCGGGCAGCATTGCCCACGCCGCTTACGACATGGATGAGGTCCGGGAGCGCCACCGCCACCGCTACGAGTTCAACAACCTCTACCGCGACCGACTCCAGGAGTTCGGCCTCGTTGCCAGCGGCACCTCGCCCGACGGCGCCCTCGTCGAGCTCTGCGAGCTCCGCGACCATCCCTTCATGGTCGGCACCCAGTTTCACCCAGAGTTCCGCTCGCGGCCGGACCGGCCTCACCCCCTCTTCCGGGCGTTGCTCGACGCCGCCAAAGCCCACGCCGCCAAAGCCCACGCCGCCGCGGCAGCACGGCCTGAAGAGGCAGATGTTGGATCGTCCGCCACGGTTGGCAGTGCCTGACCCATGTTTTTCGGCGCTTCCGCGGTCGATAATCCAGAGAGCAGGCTCCGACTGCTCCACTTCGGTTAACCCCTGGCAATCGGAAGGCGTTTACCAGAAGAGGCAGGTTCTTGCGGTTGTTCCTCGATGAAGCGGGCGGCAACGGCCGCTGCGCCACGAGCGTACGAGTGGAGCATTAGCCATCCTGACGTCGATCTCTTACCGTCTCACGGCCGTCGCCACTTATAGGGTGTAAGAACGCTGGTTTACATTTGCTAAGGAAGGTGTTATCATTAAAAAATCCAAAGTTTTTCTGGCCTCGCTAAGGCGCCGCGTACCGTTTCGCGGAAGCCAAATACCAACTGCACGGACACCGCATGACATCGGTTGAGCAGCAACGTCGCTTCGGAATAGCCGATCTCGAGAGCCTGTCCCACGACGAGCTCCTCCACATCGCGACCGCGGTGAACGTCGAGATCGGGCCGGCCCATCGTCGCAGACAGGACATCATTTACCGCCTACTCGAAGCTCAGGCGGAGCGCGAAGGCCAGCTCTTCCGCGCCGGCGTGCTCGAGCTCCTGGATGAAGGCGGCTACGGCTTCCTCCGCGGCGAGAACCTCCTCGCCAGCGTGAGCGACGTCTACGTCTCTCAGTCACAGGTCCGTCGCTTCGGCCTCCGCACCGGCGACTACGTCAACGGCATCGTCCGGGCACCGAAGGACAGCGAGAAGTACTTCAGCCTCCAGCGCGTCGACGCGGTCAACAGCCTCGACACCGAGGCAGCCAAGCGCCGGCCGCGCTTCGAGGACCTAACAGCCATCTTCCCGGACCAGATGATCAAGCTCGAGACCTCGTCCGACAACCTCACGCAGCGGATGATCGACCTCGTCTCACCCATCGGCCGCGGCCAGCGCGGCCTCATCGTCTCGCCGCCGAAGGCCGGAAAGACCTTCGTCCTCAAGAACATCGCCAACGGCATTAGCAACAACTACCGAGACATCCACCTGATTGTCCTCCTCATCGGCGAACGGCCGGAGGAGGTCACCGACATGCGCCGTTCAGTAATAGACGGCGAGGTGGTCGCCTCAACCTTCGACGAGCCGGTTGAGGACCACGCCCACGTGGCCGAGATGGCGCTCGAGCGCTCCAAACGCCTGGTCGAAGGCGGCCGCGACGTCGTCGTTCTCCTCGACAGCATCACCCGCATGACCCGCGCCTACAACCTCTCGATGCCACCATCCGGGCGCACCCTCTCCGGCGGCATCGACCCGATCGCGCTCTACCCGCCGAAGCGCTTCTTTGGCGCCGCCCGCAACACGGAAGAGAGCGGCAGCCTCACGATCATCGCCACCTGTCTGATCGACACCGGCAGCCGGATGGACGAGGTGATCTACGAGGAGTTCAAGGGCACGGGCAACATGGAGCTCTCCCTGGACAGGCGCCTGGCGGAGCGGCGGATGTTCCCGGCAATCGACATCGGCCGCAGCAACACCCGCCGCGAGGAGCTCCTCCTCGACGCGGACACCCTGCGCCAGGTTTGGCTGGTCCGACGGATGACGGCAATGCTCGGCGCCAACGCGGCCAACCCGAACGAGGCCACGGAGCGCCTCCTGGACCGCCTCGCCCGCACCCACGACAACAGCGAGTTCCTCTCCACCCTCAAGCAGGAAGCCTAGACGGCTTCCACCCCAGGACCTTGAGGGACGATCACTGATCGTCTCAGCTTAGGCGAGCATCGAAGCGCGCACGCGTGCTTCTTGGGCAGCTGCAATCGATCCATAGCTCTTTGAGTTCGGGCCGAAACTCAACCGTAGTTATCGGGGTCGGTTGACAGGGCGGTGTAGAATACTCTGGGTATCTTAGTAGGCTGCCGAGCAGGGGGGAAACCCTGACCTGGAGGTAACGAGATATAAGTCCGGCGCCAGATGGGCGCAGCCAGCCCATTTCTCCAACCAGCCTGACGCAGACGTCCCGGAAGGCGGCCCACCGTTTTCCCCGTCCTGCCTTTCACGCGACCATCATCGCCATCGCGGTCGCGACGGCGGTATATGCTTCTCTCATTCAAGGTCAGGCGCCCACACGCGCCAACTCCGTGGCCGTCGAGGACGCCATCCCGCAGGCCGAGGTCCTTAGCGCCGGCGCCAGCCTCCCGATCCAAGCCGACGCGCTGGCGCCTTCACCCTTCGGCGAGTCCGCCGGGCTCCTCAGCGTCCCGAACGACGATCTGCGGATCAGCGCCCTCAACGCGACGACGGACGAGAGCCTGATCTCCTCCGAGGCCGCCGTGGCGCCGCGACCGACGCCCGAGGGGCCGGCCTGCGACCCCAGCCATAGCCTCATCTACTGCGTCTACACAATCGAGGAGGGCGACACGCTCGGCGGCATCGCCGCCAAGTTCGGCCTCGAGAGTGGCGAAGTATCCGCCTTCGACTACCTGGTTCACAGCAACAAGCCCGCTATCGTCAGCGCCGACGACTTCCTCCAGATCGGCCAGCAGATTCGCATACCATCCCAGGCCGGCGTTATCCACACTGTGCTTAGCGCCCAGAACCTCAGCGAGATCGGCGCGATTTACGACATCGACTTCATGACGATCATCGATGTACCCGGCAACGGCATCAGCGACGTCGACACCGTCACGGTCGGCCAGGAGCTCCTCATACCGAACCCGACGCGGCTATTCCAGCCGCCGCCGCCGCCGCCGACCAACGGCGCACCCTCTGCGAGCCGCGGTACGCAGCAGTCGGCGTCGGGCTTCGTCTGGCCAACTACGGGCCCGATATCGAGCTACTTCCACGCCGGCCACCCCCTCGGCATCGATATCGACCTCTACGCGGCGCCCAACTCTCCCGTCTACGCCGCCGCGTCCGGCACGATCACCTTCGCCGGCGGCAACCCCTGCTGCTCCTACGGCTACTACGTGATCGTCGACCACGGCAACGGCTTCCAGACGCTCTACGCTCACTTCTCGCAGCTCAACGTCTCGACCGGTCAGTTCGTCTCTCAGGGCAGCGTCCTGGGCTACGGCGGCAGCACCGGCTACTCCTCGGGCAACCACCTCCACTTCGAGGTGCACGTCGGCGGCAGCATCGTCGACCCGCTGGTCTACCTGCCCTAAGCGACCCCTATATATAAACGAACACGTCGGGCCGTCAGCCGGACGACGCGCTGATCTAGCTGCCTCGGACGAGGCCTGGCTAGAGAAAGAGAAACGCCGCGGAGGCGCTTAACCTCGCGGCGCCGGCGCGCGAGCCTGCTACTGGCCGCGGTAGCCGAGGACCAAAACGGTCGTGTTCGCAGGGATGGTGCTCCGCGTTACGCTGAGCTTGGGCTCCGGCTGCTTGGCCTCGGCCCCCATTTCCTTGAGGAAGCGGTCCACCAGATCGAGCTCGCCGGTAGCGGCGTCGGTCTTGAACTGCATCGGGATGACGAGGCGCGGCTCCAGGAGGTTGACCGTCTCCGCAGCGCGCACCGCGTCGAGGCCGCGGCCACCACCAACCGGCACCAGGAGAACGTCGGCGCCACTGAGGCGCTCGACTTCGTCGGTTGAGGGCACCTGCGAGATGCTGCCGAGATGGCACACGGTGATATCGTCGACATCCATGACGAAGGCGATGTTCCGCACCCGGCCTTCGTCCTCGTTTGCGGCCCTGTCCGTCCGCGCACCGCTGATCAGGACGCCGCCGATCTCGTACTCTCCCGCCGCTTCGATGAACTTGGTGTCGCCGGTCACCGCCTGGCGGTAGTTGCTCTCCGAGCCGTCATTGCTGACCGTCACCAGGTCCGCCGTCACGCGACCGATGCGATAGCCCGTCGTCGGCGGGCAGGGGTCGATTAGGACGGTCGTATCGCGGCCGCGAATCCGAAAGCAGGCGTGGCCAAGCCAGGTTATCTCCATCTCTTGTCCCTAATTCTAGACGAGGTCCTCCTTAGGATCACCCGCATCCAGCGGCACGAGCCGCCGGAGGAGCGGCAGCCGCGCCAGGATCAGGCGTGGCTCCGGTAGCCCGAGGCCAACCGCCGCGCCCATATAGGCGACGGCGCCGAGCGCGGCGCAGACGACGAGGACGAGCGCCGCCTCGGGCCCGTCGCGGACCTCGAGGCCGAGCGGACCTCGAGGCCGAGCCGGACGGCCCCGACGGCGGCCGCCATCAAGCTCGCCGCCGCCGCGATCCGCCCGAGGGCGCTGCCGAGACCGTCGCTCAGGAAACCCGGCAGCCGCCGCCCCAGGAAGACGAGCAGCAGGACGAACTCGAGGACGGCGGCGAGGGAGAGGGCGAGGGCGAGGCCCCGCACCTCGAGGGGGCCGACAAGGGCGGCCGCGAGCGCCAGGTTGAGGAGCATCGAGAGCACGGCGAAGGCGACCGGCGTCCGCGTATCGCCGAGAGCGTAAAAGCCGCGACTGAGGATCTCGATGCCGGCATGGGCAACGAGCGCCAGCGCGTAAAAGCGCAGCGCCTGCAGCGTAAGGTCAGTGGAGGCGGCGCCAAAGGCGCCTCGCTGAAGCAGCGCCGTCACCGTCGGCTCCGCCAGGAGGAAAAGGCCGACGCCGGCAGGCAGGCTGAGAAAGACGATCAAGCGCAAGGTACGCGCCAGCGTCCGCGCCAGAGCCACGTCCTGTCGCGCCGCCTGTTCGGCCAGCGTCGGGAAGGCCGCCGTCGAGATCGACATGCCGATCACCCCCAGCAGCGTCATCACGATCAGCCAGGCAAAGGTCAGCGCCGAGATCGCTCCCGCCTCCAGGCGCGAGGCGAAGAAGATCGCGATGAAGTAGAAGTTCACCTGGGTCGCGGCCAGGCCGAGGACCCGCGGCGCCATGAGCGTGCCGACCTCGCGCACCGCGGCGTCGCGCCAGTCCGCGACCACGCGGTAGGCCATGCCGGCAATCCGGAGGTCCGGCAGCTGCACCGCCAGGTGAAGAGCGGCGCCGGCGACGACGCCGACCGCCAGCGCTTCCACATCGGCGCCGACCAGCGCGGCGAGAATAATCGCGAGGTTGTAGAACATCGGCGCCAGCGCCGGCATGAGGAAGTGGCGCCGAGCGTTGAGTATGCCCATGAACATGCCGCTGACGGCGAAGAGCAGCGGCGAGACCAGCATGACCCGCGTCAGCCTCACGGCGAGCGCGCGCAGCTCCTCCTGCCGACCCGCCTCCTCGCCGAGGCCGGGGGCGATCGCCGGCACGAGCGTCGGCGCCAGGAGGAAGGCGGCGACGGCGAAGAGCGCCGTCGCGACCAGCACCAGGTTCAGCACCGAGCTCGCGAGCCGCCAGGCAGCCGCCTCGCCGGCGCGGGCGCGCACGCCGGCGAAGGTCGGGATGAAGGCGCTCGCGAGCGTGGCGCCGGCGAGGAGCTGGAAGACGAGGTCGGGCAGGCGGAAGGCGACCCAGTAGGCGTCGAGCTCGGGGCTCGTGCCGAAGCGCTCGGCGATGATCACGCTGCGGAGGAGGCCAAGGATCCGGCTGCCGAGGAAGCCCGCGGCGACGATCAGCGCCGCCGTGGTCAGGCTGGGCGTCTGGAAGGCGGAGGGACGGCCGCCGCCCTGCTGGTCCATTCGCGCCATGCTAGCAGCAGGCTTGCGTCCGCACTACAAAGCAGCTTCGTTCGAGGTTTGACTAAGTCAGGTCACGATGCTTGTTGGCATGTTTAGGTCGAGCCTGAGATGTGAGGCCTAGACTTCACGCGCTTCGACAGGCTTGACGCGCGATTGCCCGCATCGCCGGTCTGGGTTACGATGCCAAGTAACTCTTACCTCAGGAGACATGCCTTGGCTCACAGTCGTTCGGCGATCAAGCGTCTGCGTCAATCGTTGGACCGGAGAACTCGCAACCGCTCGACGCGCAGCGAAACGCGCACGCTGGTCGCGAAAGCCGCGAGCACCATCAGCCACGACCTTGGCGCCGCCGAGAGCGACGTGCGCGCCGCCGTGAGTGCGCTGGACCGGGCCGCCCAGAAGGGCGTCATTCACCCCAACGTCGCCTCGCGGAGCAAGGCCCGTCTCCTGAAGCGCTTCAATCTCGCCGTCGCCCGCCAGGTCGCAGCCGCGGCCGCGACCAGCGCGGCGCCACCAGCCGCCGCCGAAGCGCCCGAGCGCCGAGGCGAAGGCGCCGGCCCGCAAGACGCGCGCGACCAAGCCGGCGGCTAAAGAGAAAGACGCGCCCGCTGAAGAGAAGGCGGCGGCGCGCACCCGGAGCCGCAAGACTACCTCCTAGCACCATGAAGGCCTGCGTCTTCCACGGCCCCGGCCAGGTCGAGGTCGTCGAGATGCCGACGCCGGAGCCTGCCGCGGGCGAGTTCCGGCTTCGGGTCGGCGCCGCCGGCCTTTGCTACTCCGATATCCGCGTCTTCAAGGGTGAGAAGTACGCCCGTCAGGGGGTCATCCCCGGCCACGAGATCGCCGGCGTGATCGATGGCCTCGGCGACGGCGTCGAAGGGCTTGCCGTCGGCCAGCGCGTCGCCCTCTGCCCGATCGTCGCCTGCGGCGTCTGCGACTTCTGCCGCGTCGGCAAGCGCAACCGCTGCCCCAATCGCGTTACCCTCGGCTACGACGAGAACGGCGGCCTCGGCGAGTACCTCCTCGTGCCGGCGCCGATCGTCCGCTTCGGCCACGTCTTCCCCTTGCCCGCCGGCCTGACGATGAACCTCGCCTCGCTGCTGGAGCCCACGGCCTGTGTCCTGAGCTCGCTCGAGCTCCTCGGCGTTGGCGCCGGCACGACGATGCTCCTCATCGGCAGCGGCCCGATGGGCCTCCTCCACCTCGTCCTCGCGCGCCAGCTCGGCGCCCTGGTCATCGCCGCCGAGCCGGACGAGGAGCGACGGCGCTGGGCGCGAAAGCTCGGCGCCATCGGCCTGATCGACCCAACGGCGGCGGACACGGGGAAGGCAGTCAAAGAGCTAACGAACGGCGAGGGAGCCGACGTCGCCGTGGTCACCGCCGGCGTTGCTCCGGCCGCGGCGCTGGCGCTGGGAGCGGTCCGCCGCCAGGGGCTGATCGGCCTCTTCGCCGGCTTCCCGCCGAACACCGTGCTCGACCTCGACCCGAACACGATCCACTACAACGAGATCGTGCTCACGGGCTCCCAAAACGCGACTATCGACCAGTACCGCCGGGCGCTCGAGCTCCTGCCCCGCCTCGGCGACCTGCGCCAGATCGTCAGCCACAGCTTCACGATCGACGACGCCCCGAAAGCCTACGAGTCGCGCCTCGACCAGGCCGGGCTGAAGTCGGAGGTCGTCTTCCCCGGGGTCGTCTAGGCGCTCAGCCGCCGCCAGCCGCGATCGAAAGGGCCGACTGCACCGGCCCGGTCCCGTGCAGGGCGACGGCAAGCTCGGCATCCGTGCCGAGGATCACGACGATGTCGGCGGCATCCGCGCCACGAGTCGCTTCCTCCGCCGCCGTCGGCTTGCGGACGCGGTCCTTGGGCAGGCCGAGCCAGCTCGCGAGCCGCTCCGCCGTGTAGCTCTTGCCCACGTAATCGATGATCTCGGTACGCGTATGACCACCGTCGGCCGCGGTCTGCGCTGTCAAGGATTCTTCCGGTATCCCCAGGCTCCGAAAATACTCAACGGCCCGTGTCGCCCATCCCTCCTGACCGGTGCCGTTCTGGACCTCGACGATGGCCGCCTCCTGGAGGAGCCGGTTATCCGAGACGAAGGCGGCGACGATCTGCCTGATACCCTCCTGCGAGGGCAGTAGGACCTCCGCACCCTGGCTCGTCGTATAGGGGGTCGTCGCCGGGCCGAGGGAGAGGAAGGCGAGCCGGTCCGGGTCAATCGACGCCGCCAGCCTCGCGAAGCCGGCGATCTGGAAGTCGCCGATGTCCGTGTCGATCGCGTTCTTATAGTCCTTCCAGAGGCGGACGACGTTCGTCACGTCGGCGAGGACATCGAGCTGGCTCGACCGGTCCATCACGGCAAAGATGATCCGCTGCTGGCGGAGGATCCGGTCGAGGTCGCTGGAGTTGCGGCGGACGCGCGCGTAGCAGAGGGCGTCGCTGCCGTCCATATGATGGAAGCCGGCCTCGAAGACGCAGGGGTAGAAGTCGCCCAGGCGCTCGGTCTCGGAGTAGGTCGGGTCGTTAACGCCGGGCGCCGGCACGTCGACGTCGATGCCGCCGAGGGCGTCGATCACGCGCTTGAAGCCCTCGAAGTCGATGATCACGTGGTGGTCGATCTCGATCTCGAGCAGGTTCTCAACCGTAGCCTTGACGGTCTCGACGCCGCCGCCCGGGTAG
The DNA here is from genome assembly GCA_963664765.2 of Dehalococcoidia bacterium. Classification (GTDB taxonomy): domain Bacteria; phylum Chloroflexota; class Dehalococcoidia; order DSTF01; family WHTK01; genus WHTK01. The sequence goes on from CAXXWO010000006.1 coordinate 1,809,832, forward strand.
TCACCCAGCTCGCCGCGGTTATAGGCCGTGTTGATCCGATCCTGGACAACGCCGAAAGGTGTCGGAATACCGACGAGGAGGTCTCGCGGCATCGCCAGTCCCCGCGCCGTGCGCGTCGAAGGGTCGATGCTCATGACGAACATCGTGTCCGTCCGCCCCGTGCCCACGCCTTCGTCCGGTCGTTGGTCCACGCCGAGGACGAGGACGTTGATCCGGCGGCCGTCGATATCGTCGGAAGTGCCACGGTCGATGCCGGGGAGATTCGGCAGGCCGGCGAGGCTGATGCCGGGGAGGAAGGTGTCCTTGATCTGGGTCGCAACCACCAGCGCCGTGTAGAAGGCGCCGCCGGAGATCGCAAGGATCGCCACGACGAAAAAGACCTGATTACGCAGCTTTGGTCGGGAGGAGGGGCCTTGGGGGGACTGAGCGCGATCGCGCGGGCCGCTGGACATCGACATTCACCGTAGCTTAGCCGTTTCGATCCAGTCAAATAGTTCCCAGGCGGCGGCCGGAGCGCGCCGCGCGCTGCTCGACGTCGCCTCGAACCCGTTTGACACCGTTTCGGATCGACATCTACGATTTGACCGGAGGTCGGCAGGCTCGCCATGGAGTACGAAACGCTTCGCATCACGATCGGCCCCGTAGCCGAGCTAACCCTGACCCGGCCTCAGATCGACCGGCGCTGCCTGCGCGAGCTCGAGGACGCCGTCGCCGCGCTCCGAGAGGCGCCCGCGGCTCGCGTCCTCCTCCTAACGAACACCGGCGCCGACTTCTGCGAGGGCTGGTCGGATGACGCCCGGAGTGAGCTTGTCCAGAGGGCCGTCGACCGCCAGCAGGACCCGCTCGGCCCGCTCGCCGAGCTGCCGCTGCCCGTCGTTGCTGTCCTGCGCGGCGCCGTCGTCAGCGCCGGCCTCGAGCTCGCCCTCGCTTGCGACGTCCGGATCGCCGCCAGCGACTGCCGTTTCGCCATGCCCGAGACTGCGGCGGGGCTGCTGCCGCTCGCCGGCGGCAGCCAGCGCCTGCCGCGGGTTGCCGGCCGCGGTGTCGCCCTCGCCATGCTCCTCGCCGGCCTGGAGCTCGACGCCGACGCCGCCCTGCGGGCCGGCCTCGTCAGCGAAGTAGTCGCGCCGTCTGACCTGGGTCAGGCGGCTGCCCGCCTCGCCGTGACGATCGCCGGTCGCGGGCCCGTCGCCGCCCGCTTCGCCAAAGAAGCGGTGCGCAACGGCCTCGACCTCAGCCTCGACCAGGCCCTGCGCCTCGAGACCGACCTCAACGTCATCCTCCAGACGACGGCAGATCGGGAGGAGGGCGTACGCGCCTTCCTCGAGAAGCGCCCGGCCCGGTTCGAGGGACGCTGAGCCAGGGACTCTTCGCCGGGGCCTGCTCGAAAGAGGTCCAGGCGCTATCATAAGCAGAGAATCAGGAGGGAGCGTATGCAGGTAATTCTCGATCCTTACGAGACTTGGTCAATCATGACCCTTGTCGCCTCGCAGGTCCTCGACCAGGTCGAGCTGTCCGACGAAGGCAAGGAGCAGGTACGGCGCTGGCGCAGCGGCCGCGACGAGGGAACGGCGGAGCTTGCCGACCTCACAATTTCGATGAACGAAGCGCTGGGCACCGTCCTCGACGAACGGACCACTCACCTTATCCGCCGCAAAGGTCACTACGTCTCTACCAGAGAAGGAGGCGAGGCATGAAAGTTGAGCTCGACAGCGAAGAGGCCTGGAATCTGATGTCGCACGTCGTCGGCCGCCTCCTCGACGAGACGGCGCTCTCCGACTCCGACCGCGCCCGCGTGCGGCGCTGGAAGAGCGACGACATGAAGACCACCTCCCAGGAGATGCGCGTCCTCATGCAGAAGACCAACCAGGACCTGGAGGCCGCCCGCGTGCGCAAGACGAAGAGCCAGATCCGACGGCCCGATTGGGTCTGATTTCGCACCGCCGAGGTATTGACGCCTTCGCCAGCACCTGCCGATAATCCAACAGAGGCACGCTATGATCGGAAGCGCACTCTGAGGAAGCATCCGACGTTCGTCGGGTGCTTTTGCTTTGGAAAGAGGGGCTCATGAACTCAAGCGTCATCGGCAAGATCGAAAAAGCGGGACGTTACGCCCAGGAGCGAGAACGGATCAAGTTCGCATCCTTTGGGGTCGAGTTCCAGGGCGAGAACGGCGACCACAAGGCCGGCTTTGGCGAGAGCGGCTGGCACTGCAGCTGCGACTTCTTCGCCAGCGGCTACGGCGCCTGTGCCCACACGATGGCGCTCGAAAGGGTGCTCGAGAGCATGCTGCCGGCTGCGGCGAGCTTAGCCCACCTCGTGGAGCCGGCTCAGGCCTGAGGCGCGCGCCGGCGGCGCCGCGCGGGGCCCTCCCGATCGCGCTCGAGTCGCTCCTCGAAGTCCTCGACGGTCAGGCGGAGGCCCGTCGCCATGCCTACCTCCGCCCGCCAGCCGGTCGCGCGCTGGAGCTTGGTAGAGGACGCGTACAGCGCTGGCACGTCACCGGGTCGCTCACCGAGGTCGTCGATTAGCAGCGGATAACCCACGAGGTCCGTGACAGTCTGGATGATCTCCTTGACCTTCGTCCCCGTCTCGCTGCCGACGTTAAAGTAGCTCAGCCCCTCGATGTCGAGGACGGCGAGATGGGCTCGCGCCAGGTCCGTGACGTAGATGTAATCGCGCACCTGCTCGCCGCCCCAGAAGAGCGGGATCGGCTGCCGCGTCAGCGCCGCCCGCACGATGTTCGGAATGACGTGGGTCTCCGGCTCGCAGAGCTCGTCCGGGCCGTAAGGGTTGAAGTAGCGCAGGATCGTCGCGTCGAAGCCGTGCAGCCGGTGGTAGGCGGCGATGAAAGCCTCGGCCGCAACCTTCGAGGCGCCGTAGGGGTTCGAGGCCGTGCCGAGCGGCTCGTCCTCTTTGAGCGGCAGCCGCTGCGGCAGGCCGTAGACGGTCGCCGAGGAGGAAAAGACGATTCGGCTCACGGACGCCTGCCGCATCGCCTCCAGCAGTCGCACGGTGTTGACGACGTTGTTCTTGGCGAAGGCCACCGGCCTCGCCACCGACACGGCAACGGGGACCAGAGCGGCGAGGTGGATCACCGCATCGTGACCGGCGAGCCAGCCGCGGAGACGCGCTTCCTGCTTGAGGTCGCCGCGGATGAAGACGGCCCCCGGCGGCACCAGCCCCTCCTGGCCGGTCGAGAGGTTGTCGAGGACGGTGACCTGGTGACCGGCCTCGATCAGGACCCGGGCTACGTGGCTGCCGATGAAGCCGGCGCCGCCGGTTACGAAGACTCGCATGCAATCATCCTAACTCGTGGCCCGGCGGCGCCGCCAACCGGATTGCCGCTGGCGTATTTCGAGCCCGCTCGCGCATTAACCTTTTCGGCCCTTCTGCCGTTCTTATGTATGGAAGCCCGGCGTGGCAAGGCACGATCGCGCGCCTCGCGTTGGACGGATCGTCAGTAGAGAGGCTATCATTGACTCGTTTTCCCCTCCTGGGTAGCAAAATGAACGCATCCTCTACCGATGCCAACGGCTCCGACTGGGAGTCGCAGCGAAGCGTCATCGAGGCGGCCCAGAGCGGCGACCTCGAAGCGCTGGCGGCTATCTACGACAACCACATCAACCAGGTCTACCGCTACGCCCTCGCCCGCCTGAGCAACGTCCACGATGCGGAGGACGTAGCGGAGGAAATCTTCCTCAAGATGCTCAGCGGTCTCCCTACGTATGAGTGGCGCAAGGTGCCCTTCGCCGCCTGGCTCATGCGGATCGCCCACAACGAGGTCGTCAACTTCACGCGCAAGAACGGCCGCCGCGCCCTCGACACCGAGCTGCCCGAGGAGCTCATCGACCGTCAGAACGACGACCCGGCCGAGGCCACGGCGCGACAGCTCGCCCTCGAGGACCTGCGCTTCGCGGTCGCCAAGCTTCCGGAAGCGCAGCGCGACGTGATCATCCTTCGCTTCGCCTCCGGCCTCTCCGTGGCCGACACGGCGAAGGCCCTGAACAAGCGGGAGAACAACGTCAAAGTCCTCCAGCACAAGGGCATGCAGCGCCTCCAGGTCCTCATGACACCGAAATACCCAGAGCTCGCCCGGAGGGGGGCATGAGCGACAAGCAGCGCGACGAGATCCTCCGAGCCTGCCTCGCGGCGCTGGACGCCGGCCTGACGCCGGAGGAGACCCTGGCTGTCTGGCCGGAGCAGCGTGACGAGATCGAGCCGCTCCTCCGTCAGGCCTTGCTGCTCCGAGTCGCCTTCGCCGGCAAGCCGAGCGAGGGCTTCCAGCAGCGCACCCGCGAGAAGCTCCTCTTCGCCGCCGGCCGCGAGGTCAAAGACGCTCTCGCGCGGGAGCCGAGCCTGGACTTCGTCGCTCAGGCGCGTTTCAACCTGCTGCGATCCGCCGGCGCTCAGACGCAAGAGGCGCTTCGCGAGGTACCGCCGCCGCGCCTACCCTTCTGGCAAAACGCGCGCCGCCGCTTCCTCGAGGCTGCGATCGCACCCACGCGCCGGCCGGCGCCGCGGCCGCTCGCCTTCGCCCTGCGCACCAGCCTCTCCGTGGCGATGGTCGTGGTCGCGGTGGCCGTGAGCGCGCTCATCTTCACGACCTCCGAGAGCACGCCTTCCGTCAACGCCGAGCTGGCAGCGCTGGAGCAGGAGCTCCAGCAGCTCGAAGCACAGGCTGCCGCAGGCGATCCCAACGCCATCGACGCGCTCATCGACCTCAGCCAGAGAACGGCGGCGCTCATCGAGAAGCTCGACAGCGAGCCGACATCGAACCAGGCTACGACGAAGCTGCCGGCGATCATCGACCGCCAGCAGGACGTCGCCAACCTCGTCGCAACCGATGGCCAGGCGCCGCCGCTGGCGCTGGCCCAGGCGCAGACCAGCCTCAATCAGGCGGAGGAGAGGGTCCGGGTGCTCGCCGCCCTTGTCGACACGCCGGTCCCGGTCAAGACGACTGTGCCGACGGCAACGGCCACGCCTGCTGAGACTCCCTTGCCCACGCCTACCAGCGCACCGGTGCCCGGCAAGGAGGTCCGTATCACCTTCCTGGCCTCCGACGACACTTTCGACCTCAGCTGGGTCGAGATTCGCATAGCTAGCATGCGCCTGGTCGTGCCGAGCACCTGGAGCATCATCGGTGTGAGCCCGAACGACGAGGGGCTGGCAACACTCGAAACCCGGTTCCTCCGGGTCGATGGACCCAACGTCATCCTCATCGTGGACACGCAAACGGCCGAGATCAACGCGATCATCGACGGCCAGCCCCTGAGCGTTCGCAGCGAAGAGCCGCAGGGCGAGTTCATCGACGTGAACAGTCTCGTGCAGAACGCAGCCAGCGCTGCGCTCGAGCTGCGCCACCTGATCGAAACGTTCGAGCTCCTCGGCCCCCTCTCGGACTAAGGCGCCCCTCTCGGCCTAAACGCCCGGCTAAACATCTCCTGACCTCCGTCGATACTCCTTAGGAGGCTTCGGATCCAACCTGGAGCCTCTCGTCCGAGCTTCAAGGAGGAGAGCCGTGGTTCAAATGGGCGCACCAGTGGATTACCCTGATCCGTACGACGACAAGCAAAGGCCGGACCCAGGCTGGACCGACATAGTCGGCAACGCCGCGCGCGAGTTCGCCGGCAACCTCAAGGAATCATCCGACCAGCTCGCAAGCGCCGCCGAGCACTTTGCTCGCGAGTCGATGTAGCTCTTCGAGGACGCCGCCGCGCGGGCCGAGAAGGCGGAGATCAAAGCGCGCGATCTCGAGGCAGAGGCCGAGCAGGCCGTCGCCGAAGGGCGTCGCGCCGGTGACGAGGCCCGCGCCGCGACCAACGAGGCGACCGAGCGCATCCGGACCCAGGCGGAGGACGTCGCTCGCAGCCTCAGCGCCCAGACGGAGGCGGCTCTGGCCGAAACCTCTCGCCTGCGCACGGAAGCGGAGCAGCTGATCAACGACGCCGTCCAACGCGCCAACGACGCCGTCCAACGCGCCAGCGACGCCTTCGAGTCGAGCGAGCGCCTGCGCCACGAGACTCAGAGCCTGATCAATGACGCCTCGACGCGAATGGAGAGCTCATTGACGACCGCCCAGACGGCCGCGTCCCTCGCCGCGAAAGCGGTCGAAGAGGCGCAGCAGGCGGGGACGGGCGCCGTCGCACAGGCGGAGCAGACCCTCCAGAACTTGGTCACCCAGGCAACCGCCCAGGCGGAGCAAGCCGCCGAGAGCGCCGGCCGCCAGGCAGCGGTGCAGGCCGCCGCCCTGGCGGAGCAGGCCGCCTCCACTGCCGGCGCCGCCGTGTCCCAGGCCGCGGCTCACGCCGAGGTCGCCCTCGCGGCCGCCGCTCAGGCGACGGCCGGACCGAACGCTCGCCACGTGCTCGAAAAGCTCGATGACGACTACCGCCTCCTCAGCGAGCTCGTCCAGGCGCTCCACACGCGCATCGCCGGCCTCGCCGCAGCGACGGCAGCACCGCCGCCGCCGTTGGAGGTCGTGACCAGCCTCGACGACATGGCGACGGCGCCGCAGTCGGACGCTGCGACCATCGAGCCCGGCCAGGCGCCGGCTCCCGCCGAGGCGGAAGAGCAAGAAACAGAAGCGCCTGCGGCGGCCTCGGTCACCCCGCTTTCCTGGCAGGCCGAAGCGCCGCTCGCGGAAGTGTCCGCGCCGGCCGCCGCAGTCGACGAGGCCGAGCCCGAGCCCGAGACGAACGCCGACGCCCCGCTGCCGGAGCCGGAAGTGGCGCCGTCGCTCACCGCAATGAGCAGCGAGAGCCCGCCGGCGACGGCGCCACCGGAGCCGCTCGCCATCGAGGTAACGTTGGCCGGCAAGATCCTCGCCAACCTGGCGCCAGTGCCGGACTTCGACCGGCTCCTGAACCTCGCTGGCGCCCTCGGCCGCATGGCCGGCGTCCTCAACGTCACGCTCGCGGACTACACGCGCGAAGAGGTCTCTTTCCAGGTCGAGCTCGGCGAGGAGATCGGCGCCGACGAGTTCGGACGCAGGCTCGCCGAGGTCACCGGCTACGACTTGCTGGTCGTAGCTGCCGCCCCTGACAGCATCCAGCTCCGTCTCAGCGGCGTCGGGAGCTAAGCGCATGTCCGTGGCGATCGCGCGCCGCAGGCGCGTCTGGCTTTACCTCAGCATCGCCGGCCTCCTTCTCATGGCAGCGGCGGTCTCCGGCATCTCCGCCCGCGACCCGGACGGCGTCGGCCTGCGCGTCGGCATGATCCTCATGACCGTCGGCGCCGCGATGTGGCTGAACTGGCAGGTTCTCATCCCACTCACCATTCTCCTCTGGCTCGCGCCGAATTCCGTCCGTGCCTCTCTCAACGACGAGCTCATCTTCACGACCAACGCCCTCCTGGAGCTGCCCTCCCTGATCGGCCTCGCGGTAGCTTCCGCCCTGGTGCGGGTAAATCTCCGCCGCCTCGAGGACGAGGACGTCCTGATCGGCACGCTCGGCGAAGGGCTTTGCCGGCACCGATCGCGACACCGGCGTTTACGAGGAGCGCCTCCTCGAGCCAGCCCTCGAAAGCGAGCTGGTGCGCGCACGGCGGTTCCAGCACACCTTCGCCTTCGTCGTCATCCGCGTCGACGAGCTCAATCAGAGGTTCGGCTACCGCGATAGGGAGCTCTGGGACGCTGCCTACTCGGCCACGGCCCAGCTCCTGCGCGGCACCCGGATCCACATCGACCGCGTTTATCGCTACGGGCGCGATGGCTTTGCGCTGCTCCTGCCGGAGTCCAGCGAGAAGGACGTCAAAGGCCTCGTGCGGCGCTTACGCCGGACCGCGAGGACCATGACTCCGCCCGAGGGCGAGCCGGGTGGACCGCTGCCGATCCACTTCGGCGCGACCTTCTTCCCGGACTGCGCGACCAGTGTCGAAACGCTGTTCAAGCGTGCCGAGATCGCGGCCCGGCTCGCCGACAAGAGCCCTTTCCGGGGTCCAGATCGACGGCGCCGAGGCGCCGGAGCCGCCGCCGCCGGACACGCTGCGGCGTACCCGCCGTGAGAGCGGTGACGAGGCAAGCGAGCGCGGCGCCGATGCCGCTTACCCATCCCTCGACGAGGCCGTGCCGGCGGGCTACTCGGAAGCGCTGACGACGGCGTCGCTCGACGGAGCCGTGCTCGACCTCGCGGCTCACCTGGACGAGACGCTGGATCTGATCGGGACGCTGAAAGCGAAGACGCCGGCCGAGGCCGAGCTTACGCTCCTCCGGCCTGCGGCCTGACAAGCAGCACCGGCAGGTGGCTCTCGCGAAGGACGGCATCGGCGACGCTGCCGAACACGAGGCGACCGAGGCCGCCGCGGCCGTGACTGGACATAACAATCAAGGCGCCTTCCCGCTCCGCCGCCAGGCTGATGATCGCCTCAACCGCCGGGCCGGCGCGCACCTCTGACTCCGCGGCCACAACAGCGCCCAACCGCTTCTTCAAGGCCTCCAGGTAAGCCGTAGCCTCGCCGCGCTCGGTCTCGATCATCCTGTCGACGACGTCGACGTTGACCGCGGCGCTCACGGCCGCCTCACCGAACACGGCCGCCTCCGTAAGGCGCTCCGCTTCCGACTCGATCGACCGGAGGAGCAGGAGATGGGCGCCGAGGCGCTCCCGCAGCTCCAGCGCCGACGTTAACGCCGCCTCTGCGAGCTCGGAGCCGTCGAGCGGGACGATTATCGTTTCGAACATCGGGTGGATAGTAGCACGCGAGCGCGCTGCGCCGGTGCCATTGCTAGCTAATCAAACCTCCGCTGCTGGCGCCGCAGCGAAAGCCGCCGCCACGCAGGGTGCGACGCTGAGAGGCTTAGAGACCGACGAGGTTTTCGAGGCCGATGACCAGCTCCCGCCGCTGCATCACCTCGCGAACGGCGAGGAGGACGCCGGGGATGAAGGATTCACGGCCGGTGGAGTCGTGGCGAATACGAAGCGTCTGTCCGAGCCCGCCGAAGACGGCCTCGTGGTGGGCGACAAAGCCGGGCAGGCGCTGGCTGTGGATCGCGATCCCTTCATGGGTCGCGCCGCGACCATGCGGCAGGGCCTCTTTCTCCGGCAGCGTATGCTCGAAGGCCTGACCGCGTCCTGCCGCCATCGCCCGCGCCAGCGCCATCGCCGTGCCGGAGGGCGCGTCTACCTTCTTCTCCTGGTGGGCCTCCGTGATCTCCGCAAAGTCGAAGTAGCGAGCGGCGATCTTGGCGAGCTGGATCATCAGCACGGCGCCGATCGCGAAGTTCGGCGCCACGACCGCGCCCACGCCTTTCGAGGCGCAGAGCGCCTCGAGCTCGCGGAAGAAGGCTTCGCTGAGGCCGGTCGTCCCGATCACGAGCCGCACTTCATGCTCTAGCGCCACCTTCGCCATCTGCGGCGTCCACTCCGCGTTCGTGAAGTCGACGATGACGTCGGGGCGGCAGCGCTGGATCAGCGCCTCCGGGTCGCTGCTCAAGGGCAGAAGCTCGCCGCTCGCCGGCAGCGAGTGGAAGTCCTCGCGGGCGAACTTCTCGATGACGCCGACCGGCTCAAGGTCGGGCTCCCGCGAGACGGCGGCGAGGACTTCTCGGCCCATGAAGCCGGTGCCGGAGACGGCGACGCGGAGACTGTCCATCGCTTCCTCCCACTCTGCTAAAGACGAAGCCCGGCTAGTGTCCGGGCTTCGTCGATTCTTGAGGGCTGCCTAGCGCGGCATTGGTGGCCGGCCGCCGCCGGGTCGGCCACCGCCCGGTCGGCCGCCGCCGCCGCCGGATCGACCGGGGCCGCCGGGGCGTCGGCCGCGGTTGAAGTTACCGCCACCACCACCGTCCTGACGGGGCGGGCGCGGCATCGGGCTGCGCAGCGGCGTCAGCGTGGAGGTGCGGCGCGCCATCGGCGAAGGTATCTCGCCGACCGGCTCCTCGACCGCATCTTCCGAGGCCGTGCCTTCGAGCACGGCGCGCCGCGAGAGGTTCATCCGGCCGAGGTTATCGATCTCGGTCACCATGACCATGATCTCGTCCCCAACCTGCACGACCTCCTCGACACTCGGCACGCGGTAGTCGGCGAGCTCGCCGATCCGCACCAGGCCTTCTTTACCCGGCATGATCTCGACGAAGGCGCCGAAATCGACCGTGCGTGTGACTCGGCCCGTGTATGTCTGGCCGATTACGGCCTCCTGGGTCAGGCCCTCGATAATCGCGATCGCCTTTTGGGCTGATTCCTCGTTCACGGAGCCGACGTAGATGGAGCCGTCGTCCTGAACGTCGATCGTGCACTTCGTCTCCTCGATGATCGAGCGGATCATCTTGCCGCCGGGGCCGATGACGACGCCGATCTTCTCGCGCGGGATCTGGACCCGGTAAACGCGAGGAGCGTAGCGCGAGAGCTCCGCCCGCGGCGTCGTGATCGTCTCGCTGATCTTGCCGAGGATGAAGAGCCGGCCCGTCCGCGCCTTCTCGACGACCTCCTCGATAACGGCCAGGCTGATGCCGTCGATCTTGAAGTCGGCTTGAACGGCAGTGATGCCGCCGGCCGTGCCGGCGACCTTGAAGTCCATGTCGCCGAGGGCGTCTTCGAGACCGGCGATGTCGGTGAGGATCTTGTAGGCGCCGCCTTCACCGGTCACGAGCCCCATCGCCACACCGGCGACCGGCTCCTTAATCGGCACGCCGGCGTCCATCAGGGCGAGGGTAGAGGCACAGATGCTGCCCTGGGAGGTGCTGCCGTTGCTGCCGAGAACCTCGGACACGATCCGGAGGGTATAGGGGAAGTCCTCTTCGCTCGGGATTACCGGCTCCAGGGCGCGCTCGCCGAGGGCGCCGTGCCCGAGCTCACGCCGGTTCGTGCCGGCAAGGCGGCGGACCTCGCCGACGGAGAAGGGCGGGAAGTTGTAGTGGTGCATGAAGCGCTTGCTCTCCTCCGGCGAGAGCGTATCGAGCTTCTGCTTCAGGCTTGTCGGGCCGAGGGTGACGATCGAGAGCACCTGGGTCTCGCCGCGCTGGAAGAGGCCGGTGCCGTGGGTTCGCGGCAGGATGCCGACGTCGCAGGTGATCGGCCTCAGCTCATCGACCTCGCGGCCGTCGGCGCGGCGACCCTGCTCCAGGATGTTGCCGCGCACGGCGCTCTTGACCACGGCGTCCACGGCGATGGCGAGCTGGTCGGCGGTGAACTGGTCGCCGAAGTGCTCGACGACCTCCGCGACGCGCTCGCGCATTCCCTCCTGGCGCTCTTCCTTGACTGCCGCGAGCAGGTCATCGAGCCGAGACTCGAAGAACTTGGCGACGGCGGCCTGAGCCTTCGGGTCGACCTCTTTGACCGCGACGGGCATCTTTGCCGCGCCGAACTCGGCCATCATCTTCTCTTGAAGGTCGATCAGCTTCTGGTTCGCCTCGTGCGCCCGCTTGACGGCCTCGAGGAATATCTCCTCCTTGACGCCCTTCGCGCCCGCCTCGACCATGATCACTTTCTCACGGGTCGAGGAGATGACGAGGTCGAGCTCGCTCTCTTGGAGTTCGCTGTAGGTCGGGTAAAAGACGTACTCGCCGTCGATGTAGCCGACCCGGACCGAAGAGACGGGCCCGTTGAAAGGTATGTTCGAGATCGAGAGGGCGGCGGAGGCGCCAATCGTCGCCAGGACGTCAGGATCGTTCTCCATGTCGGCCGATAGCACCGTCACGATGATCTGGACGTCGTTGCGGAACCCCTTCGGGAACAACGGCCGCAGCGCCCGGTCCGTCATGCGGCCGGCGAGGACGGCGTCCGTCGAAGGACGTGCCTCACGGCGCATGAAGCTGCCGGGGATTTTGCCGACCGCGTACATGCGCTCCTCGAAGTCGATGGTCAGCGGGAAGAAATCGATGTCAGTCCGCGGCTGCGGGCTGGCGCAGGCAGTCACGAGGACCACGGTCTCGCCGAGGGCGACGGTTATCGAGCCGTTGGCCTGGATCGCGAGCCTGCCTGTTTCGATGATCAACTGGCGACCACCGATCTCAACGTCGTAAATATGGGACATCTAGCTATGCTTTCCCTTCTCCTGATTGTCGCCTGCGCCGAAAGCTGTTCCCAGGCGGTCTGCCGGATATGAGTTGTGGCGGGCGGCTATCAGGTAGCAGCAGCCCTTGCCAAGCTCCAAGGCTCCGATTTCGGGTAACCTCTTGCTCCTCGGAGGCAGCATCCGGGGTCTGCCTCATCACCTGCCGAGCCTAACGCGGTCGGTTCAGGCGTTTGTTACTTGCGGAGGCCCAACTTGGCGATGATGGCGCGGTAGCGCTCAACATCGGTCTTGTTCAGGTAGGCCAAATGCCGGCGGCGGCGGCCTACCATCTGCAAGAGGCCGCGGCGCGAGTGATGGTCTTTGCGGTGAATGCGCAGGTGCTGTGTGAGGTGATTGATCTGCTCCGTGAGCACGGCGATCTGAACCTCGGCGGAGCCGGTGTCGGCTTCGTGGCGCCTGTGCTCCTCGATTATGTTTATCTTCCGCTCTAGCTCGAGCATGCGGCCACTTCAGGCCTTCCCATTTTTTCTAATATTTTCTGAATCTTAGCACCTGTCCACGTCAACTGCAATCGTCGACTTCCCGCGGCGGCGATTCGGTCGCGATGGTTGGTAGCCGACACATGCAGCCCCCTATAATTACGTCGATGACACCCGCCACTCGAGCCGTCTTCGCGCCAGTGTCCTCCGGCAACTCCGCTTCCGGCACGGCGCCCCTTTCGATCAGAGGACCGCGAACGCAGACGGTCGACGATCGGTGGACGGGGAGGGGGAGGAGTTCTTGAATAAGGAACCATCGACGTCACGCCGGCTCGAGAGCAGATCGGAGCGGGAAGGGCAGCGGCCCGGCGGCTCCCCAAGGCCGCAGCGCCAGCGACCAACCCGTGGTAGTGGCGGCGGCCGGCGGCGCTCCTTCAACTGGACGCCGCTCCTGTTTATCGGCGGCGCCCTCGGCGTCGTCGCCATACTCGTCTACGCCGTGATCCAGACTGGCGTTAGCGGTCCCACCGAGTCGGACTCGCAGCGGGCCCAGCTCGACGCCGACCCGGCCCTGCCCGGCGTCTATTTCGCGCCTCACCCAGGCCCGGACGGCGTCTTCCCCAGCAGCGACGACCGCCGGCACTTGGCTAACGGGACCGTAATCCCGATCTGCACGGAAGCGCAGCTCGCGGCCGGCGAGATCTCCGACCCCCTCTGCTACACGAGCAATCCGCCAACCTCCGGCCGCCACGCCAGCAGCCCGGCCCAGTTCAAGGTCCTCGACAACCCGGCGCCCAGGGAGAACTTGGTCCACAGCATGGAGCACGGCGCCGTCGTCGTCTGGTACAACACCGACGACCCGGAGCTGATCGACGAGCTCGCGTCGATCGTCAACGAGGCCCTCGACCGGCGCCGCCTCACCGTCATGAGCTTCTACCCGGACATGGAGCCCGATACCGTCGCCTTCACCGCCTGGACGCGGCTCGACAAGATGCCGGCGAGCGAGTTCACGCGCGAGCGCCTCCAGGACTTCATCGAGGAGCACCAGCGCCGCTTTAACCCCGAGGGCCACTAAGCGCCGCTACTTGCTAGCGCCCCGCGGTCTCGCGCGGCTCCTGCTTCATGCCCAGAGCGCGGCCTAGATAGGCGTAGCCCCGGCGCTGCATGAAGACGGCACCGATCAGGCCCAACGTGGCTACCCCGACGCCGACGGCGGCGTCGAGGAAGTAGTGGTTGCCCGTGAGCACGGTGGAGGCGGCCTGGGCCGTGACGTGGAGCAGGGCGAGGCCGAGCACGAGCCGGTTCGCCGGAAACGCCCAGACGGCGCCGATCGCGATCAGGAAGGCCCAGCCGACGTGCAGGCTCGGCAGGGCCGCGTACGGGTTGACGAAGAACTGAGTCGACTGCGCCTGATAGCTGAGGTTGTTAAAGGCCTGCAGCGTATCGATCACGCCTGCCTCCGGCAGGAGACGAGGCGGCGCGACAGGCAAAGCGAAGTAGAAGATCAGCGCCAGGCCGCCGGAGATCAGGATCGCGTCGCGCGTGAAGGTGTACTGGGCGCGGCGGTTGAAGTAGAGGAAGAGCCCCAGCGCGGCGATCAGTGGGAAGTCGAGCCAGAAGTAGACGAAGTTGAAGAAGCGCACTGCCAGACCCGCGTCGAGGACCCATGCCTGCCAGGAGGCCTCGACGTAGATGCCGAGGCTGCGCTCGACGTCGACGAGCGCGCGCGCGTTCGCCAGCGCTGCCTCCGGCCGGTCGACGACGTTCGCCCGGACGACAAAGTAGAGGAGAAAGGCTAGGGCGACGAGGCCGATCTCGCCAAGGTCGCGCCAGAAGCGACCCCTGCTCACGGCTGCCCGGCGCCGGGAGGCGGCGCTATCGCTGCTCGCCATCGCCCTGCCAGTGTCGCGCCGCGCGCGGCCACCGGTCTAGCCTCAGTGACGCTTCCGGGCAAACGCTAGACGACTCGGGATGCTGTATCTATTTTGCCGGGCCGCTCTCGACGCCGCGCTGGAGGACCAGGTTGACCAGCGTCCGCACCGGGATGCCGCTCGCTCCTTTGACGATCACGCCCTTGTCGCGCTCGTAAATATCGACGCCGGCGATGTCGAGGTGGACCCAGGGCGTGTCGCCGACGAACTCACGCAGGAGCATCGCCGCCGTGATCGAGCCGGCGGGGCGGCCGCCGCTGTTCTTCATGTCGGCAACCTCGCTCTTGATCAGGTCGAAGTACTCGTCCCACATCGGCAGCTCCCAGACCTTCTCGCCCGCCGTCGTCGCCGCCGTCCTCACGTCGTCCATGAGGCCGTCGTTGTTCCCCATTGCCCCCATGGCGACGTTGCCGAGCGCGACGCTGATCGCGCCGGTCAGGGTCGCGACGTCGACGATCGCCGTCGCCCCCTCCTCGCAAGCGTAGGTGAGGGCGTCCGAGAGCACCAGCCTGCCCTCCGCGTCCGTGTTGATCACCTCAATCGTCTTGCCGAGCATCGTCTTCAGGACGTCGCCGGGCCGGGTCGCGTTGCCGCTCGGCATGTTCTCCGTCGCCGGCACGATGCCGATGACGTTGAGCCGCGGCCGCAGGCGGCCGATGGCGCCCATGGCGGCGATCACGGCGGCGCCGCCCGACATGTCGCCCTTCATCTCGCCCATGCCCTCGGCTGGCTTGATCGAGATGCCGCCCGTGTCGAAGGTGATGCCCTTGCCGACGAGCGCGACCGGCCGCTCGCCGCCGGCGCCCTTGTAGCGCATGACGATGAAGCGCGGCTCCTGGACGCTGCCGGCGGCGACGCCGAGGAGGGCGCCCATGCCTTTCTCCCGCATCCAGTCGGGGCCGTAGATCTCCGATTCGAGGCCGGTCTCGCGAGCGAGGGCCTCGGCCTGGTTCGCCATCTCCGTCGGGGTGAGGTGGTTCGCCGGCTCATTCGCCAGGTCGCGGCAGAAGTTCGCCATATCGGCGAGGACGCGGCCCTTCTCGACGCCGCGCTCGATCGCGGCCAGCTTCGCCGCGTCGCTCTCGACGAGCGTCAGGCTTTCGAGGTCGCCGTCGTCCTCCGCTTTCTTGTGGCGCAGGAAGCGGTAGAGACCGAGAAGGGCGCCCTCGGTCAGCGCCTGGGCGCAAGCGTCCGCCTCGAGGCCGCCAATGCCGGCGCCGTAGACGATGGTCGCGGCGCTCTTGACGCGCAGGCCTCTCAGGTAACGGGCGAGGTCGCCGGCGAGGTCGCGGAGCTTGTCGACCGAGAGGTCGTCCGCTTTGCCGAGGCCGACGACGACGACACGGGGCGACGCCAGACGGTCGAGCGAGTGGACGAGGGTGAGCTCGCCGAGCTTGCCGCGGATGTCGCCGGCGCCGATCAGGGCGCCGATCGCGCCGCCCAGCGCCCCGTCGACGGCGCCGGTGGCGCCGCCGGGCGCCGTCACGCCCTCGAAGAGGTTGACGACGATCGCGTCCGTGTGGACGCCGCTGATGTCTCCCTGCTCTACGCCGATCTTCATCGAGTTGCCCCCTTGCGGCCAAAGCCGCGGTTCTTAAATAGCTGCCAGCATTCTAAATCAGGCTGCGAAGCGCCCGCTACTGACTTAACTGACGCGGTGAAAGATCGGCGTCCGGCGGGGGCGCGCTGGTGGTAAGTGACCCGCCGCTGGTGATTGCCGCCGCCGTGACGGTCAGCGCCGGCTCGCGAGGAGGGCCGCGACGCGGTCGAGGATGCGCCCGCCGACCTCGTACTTCGAGAGCAGGGGCAGCTCCTCGCTACCGCCGTCGCGGTCGAGGATCGTCACCCGGTTCGTGTCGCTGCCGAAGCCGGCGTCCGGCGCCGTGACGTCGTTGGCGCAGATCAGGTCGAGCGGGCCGTGGGTCCGGGTCTTGAGACGGGCGTTAGCGATGAGGTTCTCCGTCTCGGCCGCGAAGCCGACTTTGACCACGCCGTCCGGGACCTCGGGGAAGAAGCTCGCGTTCTGCACGAGCTCCAGCGTCAGTCCCGCGCCGTCGTCCTTCTTGATCTTCTGCGCCGCTCTCGTAGCAGGCCGGTAGTCCGCCATCGCCGCTGCCATGATCAGCACGTCGGCGCCGTCGCAGGCCGCAAGCACCGCCTCTCGCGTCTCGGCCACGGTCTCGACTGGGACGACATCGACGCCAAAGGGCGCGGTCAGGGCCGGCGGCGGCGTTACTGTCGTAACCAGAGTCACGGCGGCGCCGCGGTCGCGCGCCGCCTCGGCGAGGGCGAAGCCCATCTTGCCGCTGGAGCGGTTGCCGATGAAACGCACCGGGTCGATCGGCTCGCGCATGCCGCCGGCGCTGACGACGATCCGCCGCCCGGCGAGGGCGCCGCCGCGGCCGAGGGCCCACTTCGCGGCGCCGACCAGCGTCTCGACCGCCACGAGCCGCCCCGGCCCGGTATGACCGCTGGCGAGATGGCCGTCGTCCGGCCCGACCACGGTCACGCCGCGCTCTCGCAGCACCGCGACGTTGGCTTGAGTGGCCGCCGCCTCCCACATCTGCGCGTCCATCGCCGGCGCCACGGCTACCGGCGCCTTCGTCGCCAGGACGGTGAGGGCGACCATGTCGTCGACGAAGCCGTGCACTAGCTTCGCCAGCGTGTTGGCCGAAGCCGGCGCGATCAGGACGAGGTCGGCACTCCGCGCCAGGGCGACGTGCTCCTCGCGCTGCTCGGTCGCCGGCTGGAACATGTCGCTCAGCGCCGGCCGGCCGGTCAGGGCCCGGAAGGTAAGCGGCGTCACGAACTCGGCTGCCTCGCGGGTCATCACGACGTCGACCAACGCCCCCTCCTGCACGAGCTTGCTGGCGAGGTCGGCGGCCTTAAAAGCGGCGATGCTGCCGCTTACGCCGAGGACGATGTGTCGATCGGCCAGCGTCATGAAAGTGCTCCGTTCCGTATCAGCTTGCCGGCGAGCTCGTTGACTTCGAAGGCCGCGCTGCTGCCGCTGACGCCGAGGACGACGCGTCGATCGGTTAGCGTCATGAGGGTGCCTCGTTGAGCTCGTGAACGATGCGCAGGCCGGTGAGGGTCAGATCCTCGTCCACCTGATCGATACTCTGCGTCAGCTCGCTGATCAGCGTCGACCAGCCGCCCGTGCCGACGACCCAGGCGTCGGCGCCGATCTCCGCCTTGAAGCGACGGATCATCTCCTCGACGAGGCCGACGTAGCCGAAGATGATGCCGGACTGCATCGCTGCCGCCGTGTTCGTGCCGACCGCGTGCGCCGGTGGCCGCAGGTCGACGCGCCGGAGCATCGCCGCTTTCTCGGCAAGGGCGTCCGCCGCGAGGCCGATGCCGGGCGCGATGGCGCCACCGAGGTAATCGCCCTCCTGCGACACCGCGTCAAAGACCGTCGCCGTGCCGAGGTCGACGACGATCAGGGGCGGCTTATGCAGCTTCAGGGCGGCGACCGCATCGACGATCCGGTCCGGCCCGACCTCGCGCGGATCCTCGTAATGGATGCGGAGGCCCGTCTTCACGCCGGCCTCGACCCGCAGCGGCGTGACCCGGAAATAACGCCGGCAGAGCTCCTCGAAGACGGGCGTGAGGGTCGAGACCACGCTCGTCATCACCGCCGCGTCGACATCGTCTCGGTCCAGGTCAGCCAGCTGAAAGAGGCCGGTCGCGATCACGGCGTACTCGTCCACGACCTTCGTCCGGTCGGAGGCGACGCGCCAGCTGGCGCGCAGCGCTGCGCCGTTGAAGACGCCGAGGGTGACGTGGGTGTTGCCGATATCGATCGCAAGCAGCATGTGCGCCAATTATAGACGCTAGCGATGGCCGGCCAACGGGCCGCGGCTCTCGCCCGGCGGCGGCCGGAGACGCCGAAATATTTGGCGCTCAGTGATCATAATGGCCTTGACCAGCAAGGGCGCGGCTATGCTACTTTCCACCCGTCCTCAAGCTACCGCCGCGAGCCGACGACAGACAGCAGGACAGCCAGAACCGGACTTGAGTGTTCGCCTTTTTTGGTTCGCTTTTCGAGCGAGCTAGGAGTTGTATTGCCTCTCTCCCCGCCCAGCTCCGCCCCGCACCTCTGGGAGGCTACTCTGAGTCAGCTTCTCCTCAGAGTCAGCCGCCAAAACTACGATAACTGGCTCCGTGACACCGTCGGCCACCACTTCGACGGCACGACGCTCGTCGTCACGGCGGCCAACGAGCTCGTCTGCGACTGGCTCGCCACGCGCCTGCGGTCCGTGGTCGCCCAGGCGCTGACGGCGGCCGGCGGCGGCGGCCTCCGCGTCCGCTTCGAGCCCAGCCTGACAACGGCGGCTCCCGCCCCAGATCAGGACGACGCCATCCAGCCCTCCATGCTCAAGGAGGGCTCGGCGCCGCTCAACCCGCGCTTCACCTTTGCCAGCTTCCTCGCGGCCGACTTCAACCGCTACTCGCTGAACGCCGCGCTCGACCTGGCCACCGGCCCAACGAGCGTTTTCTCGCCGGTCTTCATCACCGGCGACCCGGGCAGCGGCAAGACCCATCTCCTCCACGCCATAGCCCACGAGGTCGCCCAGCAGGGCGTGAACTACCTCCTGGTGCCGGCCGAGCGCTTCCTCAGCGACTACACGACGGCAGTTCAGAGCCGCACCGGCGCCGCCTTCCGGGGCCGCTACCACGACCTTGACCTCCTGCTCGTCGACGACGTCCACCTCCTCCTGGGCAAGAAAGCGACCCAGAACGAGCTCTACCGGACGATCGCCTCGCTGCACGACCAGGGCCGCCGCGTCGCCGTCACCGGCGACCGGACCGCCCTCAGCAGCAACGGCGCCGTCCGCTTCCAGTCGCAGCTCCAGTGGGGCCTCGTCTCGACGATCGAGGTGCCCTCGCCCGAGGACCGCGCCCGCCTCGCGGCAGCCAAGGCAGCGGCGCAGGGCATCACCCTGCCGGACGAGGTCGTCCACTACCTGGCGCTGCGCGTGCGCAGCAGCATCCGCGACCTTGAAGGCGCCGTGAACCGCGTCTCAGCGCTGGCGCGGATCTCGAAAGATCCCTTGAACATCGACTTCGCCGCCCGCGCCTTGCAGGTGCCGGCGGCCAAGCCCGCCTCCGCGCGACGAGAGATCGCCCCGACCTCGATCATCGGTGCCGTCTCCAGCCACCTCGGCCTTACCAGCGAGGTGATCGCGAGCCCGCAGCGTGACCGCGAGACCGCTTACGCCCGCCACATCGCCATGTACCTGCTACGCCGCGATGCCCGCCTCACCTTTGCCGCCATCGCCCAGATCCTCCATCGCAAGGACCACTCGACCATCGTCCATGCCTGCGCCAAGGTCGAGCGCGAGCTTGCTCTATCCCCAAACCTGCGCGCCGATATCGACTCGATCCGGGCTGCCGTTCACCAGTCGGGCACAGCCGCCTGATTCGCTTTCACCGCTTTCCCCGGCCTAACCACCACTACCACTTGGCCAAGGTGTGGTCTCTACGTTGATAATGTCGTCACAGTGATTGACCTGATCGAGATCCACATCATCTCCGGCAGCGGTGGCAACGGCGCTGTCAGCTTTCGTCGTGAGAAGTTCGTCTCGCACGGTGGCCCCGACGGCGGTGACGGCGGTGACGGCGGTGACGTTATCCTCGAGGCCGATGAGGGTCTGACGACGCTCGCCCATTTTCGCCATCAGCGCATCTACCGGACGGAGGGCGGCAAAGCGGGCGCGAAGCGCCATCAGCGTGGCGGCAACAGTGGGCCGTTGGTCCTGAAAGTCCCGGTTGGGACGGTGATCAGCTCTGGTGGCGATGGGGCAAGCTGGGACCTCGATCAGCACGGCGCCCGCGTCGTGGTTGCCAAGGGTGGCGCCGGCGGGCGCGGCAACGCCCGTTTTGCGAACTCGATTCGCCAGGCGCCCGGCTTCGCGGAGAGGGGCATCCCGGGCGATGAGCTCGACCTGACGCTGGAGCTGAAGCTACTCGCGGACGTCGGCCTCGTCGGCCTGCCGAGCGCCGGCAAATCGACCCTCCTGCGGGCGATCTCCAACGCGATGCCGGACGTCGGCGACTTCCCGTTCACGACCCTCGAGCCCGTCCTCGGCGTCGTCGACCTCGGCCTCGACGCCTTCGTCGTCGCCGACCTTCCCGGGTTGATCGAGGGTGCTCACGAGGGCGTCGGCCTCGGCCATCAGTTCCTTCGCCACGTCGAGCGGACGCGGGTTCTCGTTCACCTCATCGACGCGGGTGCCGCCGACCCCGTAGCGGACTACGAGACGGTGCGCCGTGAGCTCGAGCTGCACGACCCCCGCCTTGGCGCCAAGCGGGAGGTCATCGCTCTCAACAAGATCGACCTGCCGACGGCGCGTGAGCGCCTGGCGTCGCTCGAGGGTGAGTTTGGCGACCGCGAGGTGCTGGCGATCTCGGGCGCGACCATCGAGGGCGTCCAGGCGCTCGTCCGCCACCTCCAGCGCGTCTTCCAGGAGACGGCGCCGCCGGCATCGCCCAGCATCGCGACGGACGATCTGCCCGTCCTGCGGCCTCTTGGCCACGACCGCTTGACCGTAACGCACGAGGCGGAGGCCTACGTGGTCGCGGGCGTGAAGGCAGAGCAGGCGGCGCTGAAGCTCGGCGCGGGCGGCTACGAGGCTCAGGACGAGCTTCAGGAGCGCCTGAGACGCTTCGGCCTCGACCGGGAGATGCGCCGCGCCGGCGCGAAGGCGGGCGACGCGATGCGGGTCGGTGACGTCGCCCTGGAGTGGGAGGGGTGAAGCTCGGCGTCCTCGGCGGCACCTTCGACCCGCCCCACGTCGGTCACCTCATCCTGGCGGAGCTAGCGCGGGAGCAGCTGGGCCTCGACCGCGTCCGCTTCATCCCGGCCGGCGACCCCTGGCGCAAGTCGGGCAAGGGCGTAACGGCGGCCGCGGACCGCCTCGCGATGACCCGCCTCGCGGTCGCCGGCAACGCCGCCTTCGAGGTTGACGACTGCGAGGTCCGGCGCGAGGGCCCGTCCTACACATCTGTCACGCTGGCGACGATCCGTTCCGTCCTGGCGCCGGCCGACGAGCTCTTCTTTCTCGTCGGCGAAGACGCCCTCGCCGACCTGCCCCACTGGCACGACCCGGCCGCTATCGCCAGGGCCGCGGTCGTCGCCGTCGCGGCGCGTGAGGGCGCGGCGCTGCCGGCGGCGCTGCCCTTCGGCGAGGAGCGCCTCGTGCGGGTGGCGATGCCGGTCGTCGACGTCAGCTCCACGGAGCTGCGAGAGCGGGCGCGCCGCGGCTCCAGCCTGCGCTACTTCGTCCCGGCCGCCGTCGAGGCCTACATCCACGAGCAGGGGCTGTATAGGTGACCGAGACGCCGCCGGTGCTCCTTCTTGGTACTCGTAATCCTGCAAAACGTCGCTACTACGCTGGCCTGTTCTCCGCTCTCCGGCTAGAGCTACTGACGCCGGAATCATTCGGCATCGATGAAGGGCCAGAGGAGACCGGCCAGACTGCTGAGCAAAACGCGGAGATCAAAGCACGGTTCTACGCGCATCGGTCAGGCGTCCGTACCTTTGCTGAGGATGAGGTTCTCTATGTAGACTTCCTGGCCGCGTTAGCTCAACCTGGCGTCTCGGGACGCTTGACAGGTGACACCGGAGAGATGGACGATGCGGCCCTTCTCGCTTACTGGGCCGACCTCGTGTCTCGCGTCGCTCCGGAGAAAAGGACGGGCCACTGGCACATTGCCTACAGCATTGCCTGGCCGGGCGGCGAGGTCAGAACGAGCGAGGTCAGAACGAGTACGGTCGACTATCCGGTGAGATTCTTTCTGCCACCTTCGCGCACCCTGATCCCCGGCTGGCCACTAAGCAGCATCCAGGGCCGTGCCACGCTCGACAAACCTTACAGTGATCTGACTGACGAGGAGCAGAGGCTCCTGGCTGAGATTGACGGCCCACCTATTCTCAGCGGCTTCGGGACTTACGGCTCTAGAAGATAAGTAACCCGGATGCGGGCGTCGCGAGATGCGGCCCAGCCGGCGATCTCGCCGAGCGTCTCGATGTTTTGCCGTAGTGCCGGGTACTCCTCCGGCAGCGCCGCGAGCCGCGGCTCGTCGCTCGCGAGGGCTGTGGCGACGGCGGCGCAGCATTCGGCCAGGGGCGCGGCGTCCTGCCAGGCGCGCTCGAGCGCTTCTTCATCTGCCGGCTCCTCGACGGCACGGTCGGCGAAGGTGAGCAGGGGCGAGAGGTCGATCTTGAACTCGCCGCGCAGGACCAGGGCGACGGCGGAGAGCTCGTGGTTGGCGCCGTAGCGGGCGGAGAAGGCCCAGGAGAGGAAGTAGACGAGGTCGGCGCTGTCGCCTTCGAGGGCGGGCGCCTGGGGCTGCTCCGGGTCGAAATCGAGGACGATGCGCGGCACTTGCTTAGCCCAGGGCCTTCGTCAGGCAGAGGTAGAGGTCGTGGTCGACGACTACCGTCTCGCTCAGCGTGATGTAGTGGTCGTGGCTCCAGAGGCCGCGTCCGTCCGGCACGTAGCCGCGCTTTGCGTAGAGGCGCTGAGCCGGCCCATAGCTCGGCATCATGCCGACGCCGATGCCTGCAACCGGCGAGCGCGTGGCGATCACCGCCTCCGCCTCGTCCATGAGCCGCGTGCCGATGCCCCGCCGCCGCAGGGACGGCAGCACGCCGAAGTCGTTCACCTCCGGCACGCCCTCGTCTCGAAATGGCGGGTAATTGGACTCCCAGATCACCGTCAGGAAGCCGGCGAGCGCGCCTTCCCAGAAGGCGAGGAGGACGACGCGCCGGTCTGCCTCCTGGCTGGCCGCGTAGTTCTCGTAGAGAGAGCGGGGATGGTCGTTCCAGCCGGCTGCGCTAACCGTGCTCGATATCAGGTCGATGTCCTCGCGCGCCATGCGCCTCACGAGGACGGGGCCGGCGGCCATCGGCGGCCGCTAGACGTCGAGGTTGCGGACGGAGGCGGCGTGGGCCTGGATGAAGGCCTTGCGCGGCGCCACGTCCTCCCCCATGAGGTTCGTGAAGATCTGGTCCGCCGCGATCGCGTCCTCGACCGTCACCTGAAGGAGGATGCGCCGCTCCGGGTCCATCGTCGTTTCCCAGAGCTGCTCCGAGTTCATCTCGCCGAGGCCCTTGAAGCGCTGCGTCACCTTCGCCTTGTCGCGCGTTATCATGTCGTCGCGCTCCTTGTCCGTGTAGACGTAGCGCTCCTGGCGGCCGATCTGGAGCTTGTAGAGCGGCGGCTGGGCGATGTAGAGGTGGCCGTTATCGACCAGCTCCCGCATGTGACGGAAGAAGAAGGTGAGGAGCAGCGTCCGGATGTGGGCGCCGTCGACGTCGGCGTCCGCCATGATGATCACGCGGTGGTAGCGCAGCTTCGCGAGGTCGAGCTCCTCGTCGATGCCGGCGCCGAGGCCCCTGATCATCGCCGCGATCTCGGCGTGGCCGAGGATCTTGTCCAGGCGCGCCTTCTCCACGTTGAGGATCTTGCCCTGGATCGGTAGGATCGCTTGGAAGCGACGGTCGCGGCCGCCCTTGGCGGAGCCGCCGGCCGACTGCCCCTCGACGATGAACATCTCGCAGTTCTCCGGGTCGCGGTCGGAGCAGTCGTGGAGCTTGCCCGGCAGCGTCGTGCCGTCGAGCAGGCCCTTGCGCTGGACGAGGTCGCGCGCCTTGCGCGCCGCCTCGCGCGCTCTGGCCGCCGTGATGCTCTTCTCGATGATCCTCCGGCCGTCCGCCGGGTGCTCCTCGAGGTGCTGGGCGAGGCCCTCGGCGATCGCCGACTCGGCGATGCCCTTGACCTCCGGGTTGCCGAGGCGCGTCTTCGTCTGGCCCTCGAACTGGGGCTCCGGCAGCTTGACGCTGATCACGGCAACGAGGCCTTCGCGAACGTCCTCGCCGGAGAGGTTCGCGTCGTCGTCCTTGAGGATCTTGCTCTTGCGGGCGTAGTCGTTGAGGACGCGCGTGAGGGCGGAGCGGAAGCCGGTCAGGTGGCTGCCGCCGTCCATGGTGTTGATGCAGTTCGCGAAGCTGAAGGTCGCCTCGTTGAAGGTCGAGTTGTACTGGATGGCGCACTCGACGCTCATGCCGCTCGCCTCGCGCTCGACGTAAATCGGGCGGCTGAAGAGCACCTCGCGGTCCTTGTTCAGGTGGCGGACGAAGCTCTGGATGCCGCCCTCGAAGTAGAACGTGAGGTCCTGGTCGTCGCGCTCGTCGACGAAGGAGATCCAGATTCCCTTCGTCAGGTAGGCGGCCTCCCGGAAGCGCTGGAGCAGCACGGTCGCGTCCATCTCCACGTCCTGGAAGAGCGTGCTGTCGGCGAGGAACGAGGTCGTCGTCCCCGTCTCGGCGAGGCCCTTCGTGTCGGTGGCGGCGTAGCGCGACTCCTTCACGGTGCGGACCGCGGTCTTGGGGATGCCGCGCTCGTACTCCTGGCGGTAGATCTTGCCGCCGCGCCTCACCTCTACCCACATGTCCTCGGAGAGCGCGTTTACCACGGAGGCGCCGACGCCGTGGAGGCCGCCGGAGACCTTGTAGACCTGGCCGCCGAACTTGCCGCCGGCGTGGAGGACCGTCATCACCGTCTCCAGCGCCGACTTGCCGGTGCCCTGGTGGGTGTCGATCGGGATGCCCCAGCCGTTGTCGCGCACGGTTACGCGGCCGTCCTTGGCGATGTGGATCCAGATGTGGTCGCAGTGGCCGGCCATCGCCTCGTCGATGCTGTTGTCGGCGATCTCGAAGGCGAGGTGGTGGAGGCCGCGCTGGTCGGTGCCGCCGATGTACATGCCGGGGCGGCGGCGGACCGCCTCCAGGCCCTCGAGGACCTGGATGTCGCGCGCTGTGTATTGATCCTTGGTCGGTTGTCGGTTTGCTGCCATGGTTAGAAGGGCAACGGCCGGCGATTAGCGGGGCGCGCCATTAGCCTCTTTTCTTGCTGGAAGTAAGGGATTTTGCGGCTGAGGTCAGCTGCCTGACTGTGAATTTGATGCACAGCCTATTTTAACATAAATCTGCCGCTGCGGGCAGCCTGTGGTGCCATCTATTTTTCACGAGCACCTCGATTCGCCAGCGAGGCACGCCGAACCAGAGCCACGACGTAGAGACAGCCACCGCAATCGCCATCGAGATCAGCCGGCTCTAAGGCTGAGATTAGCGAGACGATATCGGCGGCCGCTGAGGCGTAATAAGCAAGCCTCAATCGACGACGCTTGGGCGGTAGACTTCGGCGCCGGCTTGCTCGCTGATTGCCGGCCGAAGAGCTCGACTAGAGGCGGACCGCGGTGGTCGGCGCCGCCAATGGGTTAGACACCAGTCGTCCTGCAGCCAAAGCTGTATAGTTGGCGGCGTGAGCCTGGTCGACCGTCTGCGTCAGCTCCGTTCCGGCAAGGCGCTGATCCCACGCGAGCCGATTAGCTACCGCGCGATCGGCGTCGTCCGCAACCGCGTGCGCGGATCGGCCCCAGCCGGCGGCTGGCAGGGCGTCCGCTCCGACATCATCTTGCTCGATGACCTCAGCGCCGCCCTGGAGGCGATCGAAGGCTTCAGCCACGTCATCGTTCTCTTTCATCTCGATCAGGTCCCCGTTACGGCGCGGCGTTTGCAGGTCGCCCTGGCCGGCGAGGCCGGCTCGACCGAGAGGGGCGTGCTCGCGACCCGCAGCCAGCTTCGCCCGAACCCGATCGGCTTGGCGGTCGTCCCCGTCCTCCACCGCCGCAAGGCAGTGCTCAGGGTCCGCGGCCTCGACGCCTTCGATGGCACGCCGGTGCTCGACATCAAGCCCTACCTGCCGCCCTTCGACGTCGTGCCGGATGCGAAGCTGCCGGATTGGGCCGTCGCCCCTTAGTGGCATGATTCCTGAGCAAACTGGTGCTCTTTTCATCTCCGGCGTCTCCGGGGCGGGCAAGACCACAGTGGCCCGTCTCGTTGCGTCGCGGCTGCCCCGGTCAGCTCTCATCCGTGGCGACGATATTCATAATCTCGTAGTTTCCGGACGTAAACATCCCAACGAGGAACCAGGCGATGAGGCTGCGCACCAGATGAGGCTGCGCACCAGATGATGCTGCGAGACCGGAACATCGCTGCTCTCGCGGACAATATCGCTGAAGCAGGCTTTTCCCCGGTTATCGATGACGTCGTCGTTTGGCGGCCCCGCTTTGAACGGCTGCTTGTCGGCATAAGGACAAGGCCCCTTTTCATGGCGATCCTCGCGCCTGACCTAGCCGTGGTCCGAGAGCGAGACCGCACTCGGCCTGAGAAGACCGTCTTCCATATCTGGTCGCATCTTGACGAGATGATGCGCCGTGAGATGGCCGGAATTGGCTGCTGGATCGACTCATCAGAGCAAACGCCGACTGAAACCGCTTCAGAAGTCATGGCTCGCGTGTGGAAGGAAGGCCTGGTTGCTGGCTGAGTGACTACCTTGTCGGAAGCGAATCTGCTCCTCGACCTCCACGCCCGCCTCGAGGCGCACTACGACCTCGACCGCTGGCACTGGCGCGACGACACGCCGGTGCTCGATATCTGCGTCGGCGCTATTCTCGTGCAGCACACGTCCTGGCTGAACGTCGAGAAGGCGCTGGCGAACCTGCGCGCCGCG
Source organism: Dehalococcoidia bacterium (assembly GCA_963664765.2). Taxonomy (GTDB): domain Bacteria; phylum Chloroflexota; class Dehalococcoidia; order DSTF01; family WHTK01; genus WHTK01. The sequence continues at coordinate 1,836,775 of CAXXWO010000006.1, forward strand.
GGCGCCTTCAGCCTGGAGGCGATCGCCACCCTGGCGCCGGCCGACCTCGCCGGGCTGGTGCGGCCGGTCGGCACGCCGGCGACGAAGGCGGCGCGCCTCAAGGCCTTCGTCGCCTTCGTCGCCGCCAACGGCGGCTTCGAGCCCCTCCTCGCCCTGCCGACGGCGGCGCTGCGGCCGCTGCTCCTGGCGACGCCCGGCATTGGGCCGGAGACGGCGGACGCGATCCTGCTTTACGCCGGCCGCCGGCCGGTCATCGTCCACGACGCATACACGGCCCGCCTCTTTCGCCGCCTCGGCCGCGGCCCGGCGGGGAAGAGCTACGCCGCCTGGCAAGCCTGGCTCGACGGTCGCCTGCCGCTCGACGGCCGCTTGCGCCGCCGCCACCACGCCGCGATCGTCGTCCACTGCAAGGAGACCTGCCGCGCCCGGCCTGCCTGCGACCGTTGCCCGCTGCTCGCGCTCTGCCCCTTCGGCGCGGCCGCCGTCGGTTAGAATCCCGGTAGACTACGCCAACGGTTACAGGAGAGAGGAGCAAAAATCTCTGGACGTCGCCCTCATCGGCCTCGCATCCTCGGGGAAGAGCACGCTGCTGCGGGCGCTCGCAGCCGGTCACCTGCCCCACCACGGCTCGCCGACCGAGCCCGCCGTCGCCGTCGTCAAGGTACCGGACGTGCGGCTCGACCGCCTCGCGGCCCTCGTCGCGGCGAAGAAAACGACCTACCTGGAGCAGCGCATCCTCGACTTCCCCTCGCTCAGTGTCGGCAAGAAGGGGCCCACGGCCCAGATGCTCGGCCTCCTGTCGACCGCGGACCTGATCATCCACGTCGTCCGCGCCTTCACGGACGCGGCCGTGCCCCATCCGGCCGAGAGCGTCGACCCGGCCCGCGACGCGGCTGCCCTCGACCTCGAGCTTGCCCTGGCCGACCTCGGCGTCGTCGAGCGGCGGATCGAGCGCCTGCGCGCGGAGGCGCGCTCCCTGGCGGCGGGCGCGCGCGGCGTACAAGAACGCGAGTTGGCGCTGCTCGATCGCCTCAAAGAAGGCCTCGAAGCGGAGCAGCCGGTGCGCGCTCTCGGGCTTACGCAGGATGAAGCGGCGCTGCTCGCGGGCTTCAACCTGATCACGGCGAAGCCGCTGCTCCTCGTCCTCAACGTAGACGAGGCGGACGCCGCCCGGGCGAGCGAGATCGAGGCGGCGGTGGCTGCAGCCCCGGCTGGCGCCGGCGCGGGGGTCGTCGCCCTGGCGCTGAAGGCGGAGGCGGACGTGGCCGAGCTGCCGCCGGCGGACGCCGAGGAGTTCCGCCGCGAGCTCGGCCTGCCAGAGACCGCGGCGGCGGAGCGGCTGCTTCAAGAAGCCGTCGCCATCCTCCACCTGATCACGTTCTACACGGTCGGGCCCCAGGACACGCACGCCTGGGCCGTGCCGGCCGGCACGCCGGCCGTCAAAGCGGCGGGCCGGATCCACTCGGACATCGAGCGCGGCTTCATCCGGGCCGAGGTCATCGTCGCGGCGGACTTCCTCGACGCCGGCTCCCACACGGAGGCGAAGCGCCGCGGCCGCCAGCGCCTCGAAGGCAAGGCCTATGAGGTTGCGGACGGCGACGTGATCAACGTCCTCTTCAACGTCTAGGCGCCGGCCAAGTTGCGACGCTGTCGCCGCCGTGGCACTCTGCGGGCATGAGCGATAGCGCCCGCGAGATCGCTACGGAGGTCATCCAGGCGGCCCGCAGCGGCCCGCCCGTCGTCGTGGCGACGATCATCGCTTCGCCGCCTGGCGCCAACCCGTCGGCAGGGTCAAAGCTTCTCGTGCGCGGCGACGGCAGCCGCCTCGGCGACTTCGGCGGCGGCGCCTTCGAGGAGGCCGTCGCGGCCGATTGCCTCGCCGCCGTAAGCGAGTTCCCCCATCGGCCGGTCCAGGCCCTCTACTACCGGCCCGAGGGCGGTCGTGTCCATCGCCTGGAGGTCAAAGGCGGCGGCGACGCTTACGAGGTGATGGTCGAGATCGTCGAGGCGCCCGTTACCCTGCTCGTTGTTGGCGGCGGCCACGTCGGCCTCTCGCTCGCGACGATCGGCGAGCACGTCGGCTTCTCCGTCGCCGTCCTCGACGACCGTGAGCTCTACGCCAACGCCGAGCGCTTCCCGATGGCCGATAGTGTGATGTGCGGCCCCTTCGAGGCGCTGCTCGCCGACTTTCCGGTCGGCGCCACCACCTACGTCGTCCTCGTCAGCCGCGGCCACAAGCAGGACGAGATCGCTCTGCGCGCCGTGGTCACGCGGGACGCCGCCTACGTCGGCATGATCGGCAGCAAGCGCCGCGTCGCGACCGTCCTGCGCCATCTGGCGGAGGAGGGCTATCCGCTCGCCGCCCTCGAGGCCGTTTATACGCCGATCGGCTACGACATCGGCGCCGAGACGCCGGAGGAGATCGCCGTCTCGATCATCTCGCAGCTGATCGCCGTGCGCCGCGGCGGCTCCGGACGCTCACTGCGCGACTCGCGCCCGTCAATCAAGCTCGGCGAAGCCGAGTCGGCGCTGCCGGAGGGCGGCTAGCCCTTGATGATGTTGTGGATCGGCGCGATGTTCGGCGTTGGCGGGTCGACGCCCATCGCCGCCAGGGGTCGGCATCAGCGTCTTAGCGAAGGCCTCCAACGCCTCCTGCGACTCGCAGACGTCGAAGACGGCGATCTTGCCGTTCTCCTCGGTGAAGGCGGCGTGATACTCGCGCCCCGGCGGTGCGCCGGCGCCCGCCTGCTCGAGGCGCTTCACCGCCTCGTCGTACAAAGCTGTGCTGGTAAATACGCCGGCGAAGTAGGCACTTATGGCCATGTGGTGTTGCCTCCTGCTTCTTAGTCTGCCTGGTCGAGTTATGATCCTTGCATGACGCATCGGCTTCCGTCCATTGGTCAGCCCTCTCACGTCGCCGCGGCGGCTCGCCTACCTACGGCCGCGAAGGTCGTCGCTCGCAAGCGCAGCTAAGGCGCATGGCCCAGCCAAAGCTCGTGCGCGACCGGATCCCGGAGCTGCTGCAACCGCTGGGCCTCGTGGCTGAAACCCGAGTGGCGTCCGCGGACGAATACGGACGGCGCTTGCGGGAGAAACTTCAGGAGGAAGTCGCCGAATACCTGGAGAGCGAAAGCGCCGAGGAAATCGCCGATATTCTCGAGGTAATCGACGCGATCTGTGAGCACAGGGGCATCGACCGTGGCGCGCTCGATGAGATGAAGGCGGAAAAGCGGGCTGCCCGCGGTGGCTTCGAGGGGCGCATAGTACTGGAAGGGACCGGTCCCGCTTGACGAGGAGAGGATCGAGCATGCGCTACAAGCGCTGATTGACAGGTCAGGGCTGCTTCCGTACGCTGCGCACGTCACCAGACTAGAAAGGGGATGCCACATGCTAAAGATCGCCGTCGTTGTCGCTTGTACGCGTCCCCGGAGGTTTGCTCTCTAGGTCTGTCCTGATTCGTTCAGATGCTCCTTGAGCCGCCTTCAGGCGGCTCTTTCGTTCCAGGCGAGAACATTGAGGAGTAACGGAACATGACAAATCAGCGTAGACCGCGGAGAGAGGGAGATGGAAAGCCCTTCCGTTGCGGCAACTGCTCGCGTCAGATAGAGGCGGCGGCGCCCGGTACTGCGAACCGGAACCACTGTCCGTACTGTCCCTGGAGCCTCCACGTTGACGTTGCGCCCGGTGATCGGCGCTCCCCTTGTCACGGCGCGATGGAGCCAGTAGCGATCTGGGTGAAGCGCAACAGCGAATGGGCGCTCGTTCACCGCTGTCAACGCTGCGGCGAGCTCCGAAGCAACCGCGTCGCCGGCGACGATAGCCCCATCGTCCTCGTCTCGCTCGCCATGCGGCCGATCGTCTTGCCCACCTTCCCGCTGCCGCTAGAGGAGGGGTTATCATGAGGTTCGAGGCGGCCAAGCGCTGGGAAGACCGATGGGAGGTGTCGAGGCAATGGCGACCGATAACTCACGAATCACCGCCGAGCAGGCCGCTTTGATCCGGGAGTCGGAGGTGTTCTTCGTCGCCAGTGTCGCGCCCGACCTGAGCCTCGGGCCCAGCGGTCAGGGCCCCGTCAACCTCTCGCCGAAGGGCGGCTCGCCGCTCCACGTTATCGATGAGCGTCGCGTCGCCTACCTCGACTACACGGGCAGCGGTAACGAGATCGGCCGCCACGCCCAGGCAGGCGGGCCGATCACGATCATGGTGATGGCGATGGGCGGCGCCGACGCGGCCGTCGTCAGGCTCTTCGGCAGGGCGACCGTGATGCCCGTCGAGGCATCGCCGCTGGCCGAGCTGCTCCAAGCGGCGCCGGCGGCGAGCATCGAGCTGCCCGAGCGTCAGGTGGTCGACGTCGCGATCGAGAGCACCCAAACGAGCTGTGGCTACGGCGTGCCGGTGTTCGAGTTCCACTCCCAACGCGTGCGCTCCGAGCGCGGCCGGCGGTTCAAAGAGCCCGCCTGAGCTTGTTCAGAGACCGAAGATAAGACGAGAGGTAACCCCGCATGACAACCGAGACCGAACGCAGCGACGAAACCCAGCCCGTAGGCCCGCCGAAGATGGCGAAGGTAGCCGTCCTCTACACGAGCGCCCCCACCGTCGTCGCCGACATCGGCCGCGCGATGCACATGGCCGACTTCACTACCGCTCTCGACAAGACGGCTGCGACGGCGCTCAAGGTAAACATCTCCTGGCAGCACTGGTACCCGGGCTGCTCATCGACGCCCTGGCAGATCGAGGGCGTCGCCGGCGCTTTGCGCGAGGCCGGCTTCGAGGACCTGATCGCCGCCCACAACGGCACCGTCGTCGTCGACTCGCACGAGGGCGAGGTGCGCAACAAGCACCAGGCCGTGCAGGACCGCCTCGCCATCCCCAGCGTCCACCTGACCGACCCGGGCACGCCCTGGCTGCGCTACGCCCCGAAGGCGGAAATGCTCGTCCTCGACCAGGTCTTCCCGGACGGCATCGAGATCCCCCAGGCGCTCGTCGGCCGCAACGTCGTCCACCTGCCGACCATGAAGACGCACGTCTTCACGACGATGACCGGCGCGATGAAGAACGCCTTCGGCGGCCTCCTTCACTACCGCCGCCACTGGACTCACTCCCAGATCCACAAGACCCTGGTTGACCTGCTGGCGATACAGAAGGAGATTCACCCCGGCATCTTCGCCGTCATGGACGGGACGATCGCCGGCGACGGCCCCGGCCCGCGGGCGATGCGGCCGCAGGTCAAGAACCTGGTCCTCGCCTCGAGCGACATGGTGGCGATCGACGCCGTCGCGGCGAAGCTCATGGGCTTCGACCCGCTATCGCTCGAGTTCATCCGTCTGGCGCACGAGCGCGGCCTCGGCGTCGGCGACCCGCGCGAGATCGAGGTCGTCGGCCTCGACGTGTCGAGCATCAACTTCGGCTTCAGCCGCGACGAGGACACCTTCGCCAGCTGGGGCCAGAAGCTGATCTACTGGGGCCCGCTGCACTTCCTCGAGAAGCCGCTGCTGCGCTCACCGATCGTCCCCTGGAGCTACGCCGCCTCGAACGTCTACTACAACCTCTTCTGGTACCCGCTGATCGGCCGCGGCCGTGTCGCTTCCGCGAAGCAGACGGAGTGGGGCAAGCTCTTCCAGGCCTATTAGGCGACTACAGGCGGAAAGTAGACGCGGTTCACCATCAGCGGCCGGAAGCCCAGCGCCGCGTACATCTGCTTGGGAGTGTCGCCGACCTCGGTGCCGATAACGATTGGTCCAGCGCCGCGTTCGCGGGCGTCCGCCACGCAGTGGGCGATGAGCGCCGTCGCGAGGCCGCGGTGGCGATAGTCCGGGTGCGTGAACAGATACTCGATCATGCCGATGCCGTTTTCGCCCGGCCAGGCGGAGAGAAAGGCGCGCGGCGCGCCATCGACGTAGGCGCACCGGTAGTGCGCCGCCGGCATCTCCAGGCGCTCGAAGGCGTAGTTCTGCTCGACCAGGTTGGCGTCGCGCGTCCAGGCGAGGTCCTGCCACCAGATCAGGTCGAGATCGATGTACGCCTGCCAGTCGGCGTCTGTCGTAACCTCGCGGATGTTGATGTCGGGCTTTGACCTCGCCTGGAGATTGCCCTCGAGGATAATGTAGAGGAATTCCTCAGAGTTGAAGCCCTCGAGGATGAGGCGTGCGGCTACCTGAGGCGGCGTCAGCGCGTCGAGGTTGAAGCGTGGTCTGTTCGGACCCTCGTAAGAGCTTCGAGCGTAGGCTAGCAGCGCCTCGATAACGTCGGCGTCAGACGTACGGACGAGGCCGACGTGGTTGGCATCGTGGCGCGTCGGCGCGATCTCGCTGCGTATGAAGGCGGCGGCGTGCGCCTCGAAGCGCTCGCAGCCGAAAGCAGCGAAGCCGAAGGCCGTCTCGCAGGCGCGGCGAACGAGATCGCGATCCGCCATCACGGCGGCTGCTCAATCAGCCGGCGGTAGGCGCGGTTGACGAAGAGGGGCCGGAAGCCGAGGGCGGCGTACATCCGCTTCGGCGTGTCGTTCACGTCGGCGCTGATCAGGACCGGCCCGGCGCCGCCTTTTCGGGCTTCCGCGACGCAATGGGCGATGAGCGCCGTCGCCAGGCTGTGGTGGCGGTACTCCTTCTCGGTGGAGAGGTCTTCGACCATGCCGACGCCGTTCTCACCCGACCAGGACGAGAGGTAGGCGCGCGCGCCGCCGTCGGCCCAGGCGAACCAGCTGCGTACTGCCGGCGACTTCGCCCGGAAGGACCGCGCCATCTCCGCGTGGAGGTCGGGATCGTAGGGGCCGAAGTAGGCTGTGTTCGACTCGCGCCACCAGAGCTCATCCAGGCGCCGGTAGGCGGCCCAGTCCGCTTCGCTGCTCACCTCGCGGATCTCGACCTCGCCCGGCGCGGTCTGGAGCGCACCCTCCAGCACGAGGACGAGGACATCTTCGACCTTGAAGCCGCCTTCGAGCGCGAGACGGGCGCCGACCGGCGCCGGCGTCAGCGCGTCGACCTCGAAGCGGCGGTGGCCGAAGCCGGCATACTCCGTCTCGGCCCGTTGCAGGAGCGCCTCGATCTCCGCCTGCGACTCGCCGCGGATGAGGACGACCGAGTTCACGTCTTGCCGCCGCGGCGTGGCGGCGTTCCGTAAGAAGGTCGCGCCGTGGGCCTCGAAGCGCTGGTTGCCCAGCGCCTGATAGCCGGCGATCGTCTCGCAGGCCCGCGATAGCAGGTCAGACTCGTTCATGTCGGAGATAGAACGCGCGTCGCGCCCTGAAGGGTAACGCGCGGTAGCGGGCTACAATGACTGCGTGACCCTCGACAAGCCGCGGGGACGCCCCCTCGACGGGCTTCGGACAAAGCTTCTCGTCTCGATCGTCCTCGGCGCCCTCGTCTTCGTCGGCCTCAGCGCCTACGCCGACTTCGCCGCCGTCCTCGACGGCCTCGGCGACTTCCAGTGGCGCTACCTGCCGCTGATCCTCGGCCTCGTGCTCGTGAACTACCTCCTCCGCTTCCTCAAGTGGCAGTTCTACCTGCGCACCATCGGTGTCGAGGGCTTCTCGAGGACCGATAGCGCCCTGGTCTACTTCGCCGGCCTCGGCATGGTCGTCACGCCCGGCAAGGTCGGCGAGTGGCTGAAGTGCTACGTCCTGCGCGAGCTCCACGGCACGCCCTTCAGCCGCTCGGCGCCGATCGTCATTGCCGAGCGCCTCACGGACAGCCTCGGCCTCGTCCTCCTCGGCGCCGCCGGCCTCGTCGTCTTCCGCGACGCCTGGCCGGCCTTCGTCGTCGTCGTCCTCGGCGCGGCGCTGCTTCTCCTTGTCGCCCGCCACCGGCCGCTGGCCCGCTGGCTCCTCGGCCGGATAGAGCGCCTGCCGCTGCTCTCCCGCTTCGCGCGCTCCGCTGAGGAGTTCTACGAGAGCAGCTACGTCCTTCTCTCTCCCGCCGTGCTTGTCGCGATGACGGCGCTGAGCTTCGTCTCCTGGGGATTCGAGGTGCTCGCCTTCTACGTCGTCCTCCTCGGGCTCGGCCTCGACGGCGGCGGCGACCTCCTCCTCAAGGCGTCGTTCATCATGCCGGCGGCGACGCTTGCCGGTGCCCTCCTCCTGACACCGGGCGGCCTCGGCGTGGCCGAAGGCGGGATCACCGGCCTTTCGCAGGTCCTCCTCGACCTCTCGAGGAGCGAGGCGGCGGTCGGCACGTTGGTCATCCGCTTCGCCACCCTCTGGTTCGGCGTCGTCGTCGGCCTCGTTGCCCTCGCCCTCGTCAGCCGACGCCTCGGCCGCGCCGCTTGGGAGAAGCCGCTCGATCCGGCGCCCGAAGGCCGGGCGCCGCCGTGATCAGGCTGGTCGGCCTCGTCCTGCCCGCCGACCTGGCAAGCCGCGCCGCGGCGCTTTCCGTCTACATGAACGCGACGCTCATGGTCGTCGGTATCGCGATCGGGCTGATCTCCGGCAGCGTTGCCTGCTCTCGGACGGCATTGATAACGGCCAGGACACGGTCGCGGCGGCGATCGCGCTGGCCAGCGTCCGCGTCGGCGCCAGGCCGGCCGACCTCGGCCACCCTTACGGGCACGGCGGCGCCGAGACGCTGGCGGCGACGCTGCGGGGCGTCCTCATCGGCGGTGGCGGCGTATTCATCATCGCCAGCGCCGGCCAGCGGCTGCTCGATCCCCGGGACGCGATAAGCGTCGACCTCGCCATCTTCGCGATCGTCCTCGCGGCGGCGGCGAACCTCGCCCTGGTGCAATACGTTACGCGCGTGGCGAAGCAGACCGGCTCGCCGGCGATCGCGGCGGAGGCGAAGCACGTCTGGACCAACGTGGTCCAGGCGGGTGCGGTGCTGCTCAGCCTCGTGATCGTCGCGGCGACCGGCGAAGTCGCTTTCGATTCCCTGATCGCGATGGCCCTCGGCCTCTTTCTGATCTGGACGGCGGCGACGATCCTCCGCACCGCCGTGGAGGCCGTCCTCGATCGGAGCCTCGCGGAGGAGGAGATGGGCCTCCTCGAGGAGGCGATCCTCGAGAGCCGGGACGAGATCGCCGGCTACCACCGCCTCCGAACGCGCCGCTCCGGCCGTGGCCGTTACGTGGAGCTCCACCTCATCCTCGCGCCCGAGCTGACGGTGGGGGCGGCGCACGCGATCACGGAGCGCGTGGAGGCGGCGATCGAGGCGCGCCTGCCCGGTGCGGTCCTCACAATCCACGTCGAGCCGCAGGACGGCCGTTTCCTCGGCCCGTTAGATGGCGGCGAGTCGCGCGGCCGGGAAGGGGAAGTGCCGCCGGGACGGCCGAACTCGTAAGCTATAATTCCTTCCAATCATGACTGGAAAGCCCCGTTACCGGCGGATCGTCGCCAAGCTCGGCACCAACCTCCTCACCAGCGGCGGTGATCAGCTCGACTTGGCGCGAATCCGGTTGCTCATCGACCAGGTCGCCCGCCTCCACGAGCACGGCAGCGAGGTCATCGTCGTCACCTCCGGCGCCGTCGCCGCCGGCCGCGCACGGCTCGGCGTCGCCCGCGCCGGGCGCGACATCCCCTTCCGCCAGGTGCTCGCGTCGATCGGCCAGAGCCAGCTCATGCAGGCTTACGATAGCCTCCTCGCGGAGCGCGGCATCGTGACCGCCCAGGCTCTGCTCACGCGTCGCGACCTCGCGGACCGCCTTGGTTACCTGAACGCTCGTAACACGCTCCTCGCCCTCCTCCATTACAAGGTCGTGCCGGTCGTCAACGAGAACGACGCCGTCGCGGTCGAGGAGCTGGCGGAGAGCAGGATCGGTGAGAACGACACGCTGGCGGCGCTCACCGCCAACCTCATCGACGCCGACCTCCTGGTGCTCCTCATGATGCGCGAGGGGCTCTTCACCGCCGACCCGCAGCGCGACCCGGCTGCCGTCCTCGTCCCCCGCGTCGACAAGATCGACGCTCGGATTGAGGCCTTCGCCGCCGGCGGCGAGGATCAGGGCACGGGCGGCATGGTCACGAAGCTCGCCGCCGCCCGGCTGGCAACCGCGGCCGGCACCGATGTCGTCATGGCGAGCGGCCTCGAGCCGGACGTCCTTCTCCGCCTCGCCGAGGGCGAGCAGGTCGGCAGCCTCTTCCCGGCCGTCGGCGACCGCATCGAGAGCCGCAAGCGCTGGATCCTCTCCGGCCTCTCGATCCGGGGCAGCATCGTCGTCGACGAAGGGGCGGCCTGCGCCCTGCGCGAGCGCAATACGAGCCTCCTGCCGGCCGGAGTCCGCGAGGTCTGCGGCTCCTTCGGTCGCGGCGAGGCGGTGCAGATCCTCGGGCCGGACGAGCAGCGGATCGCCTGCGGCATCACGAACTACGCTTCGGACGAGCTGCTCGTCATCCAGGGGACGAAATCGGCCCAGATCGCCGCCGTCCTCGGCCACGACTATGGCGCCGAGGCCGTCCATCGCGATAACCTCGTTCTCGTCTGACCGCGTCTTGAGGAGTAGCAATTGGTCGCTGAGCTGAACGCCGGCCTTCTCGCGCAAGCCAAGAGCGCCAGGCAGGCCGCGCGCCGCCTCGCCGGCCTCTCGACCACGGTCAAGAACCAGGCCCTGGAGGCGATCGCGGCCGCTCTCCTCCGCGAAGAGGCGGCGATCATCGCCGCCAACACGCTCGACATCGAGCGGGCGCGGGACGGCGGCCTCGCCGACGCGCCCCTGAGCCGCCTGGAGCTGACGCCGGCGAAGATCGCCGCGATTGCCGCCGACGTGCGCAGCGTCGCCCGCCTGGACGACCCGATCGGCGAGGTGATCGACGGCCGCCGCCTGCCCAACGGCCTCAACGTAAGCCGTCGCCGCGTCCCCCTCGGCGTGATCGCCGCCGTCTTCGAGAGCCGCCCGAACGTAACGATCGACATCGCCGTCCTCTGCCTGAAATCGGGGAACGCCTGCGTCCTCCGCGGTGGCAGCGAGGCGATCCGCTCCAACACGATCCTCGCTCGCATCGCCGGCGCGGCGGAGACCGAGGCGGGCGTGCCGGCGGGCGCCCTCCAGTTCATCGAGGACACGGACCGCGCCCGCGTCGGCGAGCTCCTGAGCCTGCGCGGCCAGATCGACCTCGTCGTGCCGCGCGGCGGCGCCGAGCTCATTCGCTTCGTGGCGGAGAACGCGAGCATGCCGGTGCTCACCGGCGGGGTCGGCGTCTGCCACACTTACGTCGACCGCGCCGCCGATCTCGAGAAGGCCGTCGCCATCGCCGTCAACGCCAAGATGCGCAACTGGTCGATCTGCAACGCCCTCGACACCCTGCTCGTCCACGCCACTGTTGCCGAGGCCTTCCTGCCCCGGCTCGCGGCTGCCTGGCGCGCCGCCGGCGTCGAGCTGCGCGGCGACGATCTGGCGCTCGCCGCTATCGGCGAGGGCGCAGGTGCGGTCAGGGCTGCGCCGGAGGACTTCGGGCGCGAGTTCCTCGCACCCGTCGCCGCCGTCTGCGTCGTCGACTCGCTCGATGCCGCCCTCGATCACATCGCCGAGCACGGCAGCGGCCACTCGGACGCGATCCTCACCGAGGACGCGAGCGCCGCCAGGCGCTTCACGGATGAAGTCGACACGGCCGTCGTCTACGTCAACGCCTCGACCCAGTTCACGGACGGCGCCCAGTTTGGCCTCGGCGCCGAGATCATCGACTCTACCCAGAAGACGATCGCCCGCGGCCCCGTTGGCCTCCGGGAGATCACGACCTACAAGTGGATCGTCATAGGTGACGGCCAGACCCGACCCTGAGCGGGTCACCGGGCCGCCAAGGAAAAAAGGAGCCTCATGCCTGCTTTTAGCTTCGAGCGCGAGACGCGGACCGCCCAGTCGGAGGCGTTTGTCATCGAGGTAGACGGCGAAGAGATCGGCCGCGTCGACCTCCACTACGCCGGCACCACCGCCTTTGCGACGCTCTGCGTGCCGAGCGAGTTCGACGACGACGCGATCGAGGAGCTGATCGGCCAGATCGACGAGCGCCTTGTCATGAGCTGGGAGCCGCTGCGGGACGATTTCATCGCGACGGTTTGGACCGGCCACGAAGTCGGCGTCTTCTCAGAGAGCGGCGACGATGACGATGACGAAGATGATGACGACGAGGATGACGAGGCTGAAGAGTCGAACGGCGCGCGCTGATCTAGCCGCCCGGGCCGGGCCCGCTGCCCACGGGCCGCCTCACCTCGACGAGGAACGGCAGCTCCACCGCCGTGCCGTCGACGCGGGCGACAAGGTTCAGGACGCCGACGCCCAGATCGGCGCCTGAGGGCGTCTTCTCCAGACGGAAGCGGACGCTGAAGGCGCCTTCGGGGCTCGTCACCGCCGTCAGGTAGGGCGGCGCCGCCGATTGGCGCTGGTCCTCGACGGGCGTGACCGTCACGGTCGCGCCCGTCGGCCAGCCGTTGCCGCTGACCGCGACTTCCGTTCCCGGCGGGCCGCTGCGCGGCTCCAGGCGTACGCTCGGGCCGGCCGCTGTTGCCGCAAGCGGAGCGGTAGAAGTAACGACGACTTCTTCGGAGGCACCGCACGCCAGCAAGCCCAGCGCCAGGAAGGCGCCGAGCAGGCGGATCGTCCGCCTTACCACGCTTCGATCCGCTTCTCGAGGGCGTCGCTCAGGCGGGAGCGCTGAGCCGGCGTCAGTAAGTCGCCAAGGAAGGCGAGACGGCTCGCGAGAAACGCTCGCGCCGACTCGCGGTCGAAGACGTCGTCGCTCGCTATCAGCTCCGCCGTGATGCCGTCCAGAAGCAGATCGAAGCGCGCGTTCACGGCCGCCGCCAGCGCCGGCGCCGGCCCGGGATCGATCTCGAGGCCGATCAGACGGACCAGCTGAGCGCGGGCTTCCGGGCGTTCAGCCATCGATTGGCGTGGGAGCGTGTGCTCGGATTAGGTTCGGGCGGGGCCGCGGACCTTGTTGTAGCAGGCGCTACAGTAGACTGGGCGGTCGCCGCGCGGGACAAACGGGACCTCGGTCATGATGCCGCACTCGGCGCAGGCGGCCGGGTGCATCTGGCGCGGCGTCTTGCCGCCAAAGCTGGCGAACACGCCGTAACGGACGTAGCCCTCTTCCGGTTCCACGGCGCGGGCCGTGCGCCTTGCAGTGCGGCAACGCGGGCAGCGAGCCGGCTCGTTTTGAAGACCCTTCGTGGCGTAGAACTCCTGCTCACCTCCCGTGAAAAGGAAGCCGTTGCCGCAGTCCTTACAGTTGATCTCTTTGTCAGTGAAAGCCAATTCCGCTAGATCCTCCTTAGTTCAGCCGGGACAAACCGAGCGAATCTTATAGAGATAAACGCTCTTTGAGCAAGTCCACCACGCTTTAGATGACTTTCGGCAGATTCAGCGCGCTAAAATAGCGGCGTTATGCCGGAAGTTCCGGATCTCGAAGCTATCCGCGCCTTTTTCAACCCTAGGATCGTTGGGGAGGTGGTGGAGAAGGTGGATGTTCTTGTCCCTGTCATTATTAGGGTACCACGTGACGACTTCGTCCGTCTCCTGACCGGCGACCGCTTCGGCGAGGTCCACCGCCACGGCAAGTTCCTCCTCTTCCCCCTCGCCAGCGGCCGCGTCCTCGTGATTAATGCGATGCTCACCGGCCGCTTCGCCTTCGTAGAGCCGTCGGTCCGGCGACCGGCGCGCACCTGCTTCAGCCTCAGCCTCGCGAACGGCCGCGAGCTCCGCTACGCCGATCAGCGCTACATGGGCCGCGTCTACCTCGTGCCGCAGGAGGAGATCGAGAGCATCCCTCAGTTCGCCGAGATGGGCCCGGACGTCCTCTCCGCCGAGCTCAGCGAGGCGCTCTTCCGCGAGCGGATCCGGCGCTATACCGGCCAGGTCAAGAGCATCCTCGTCAATCACAAGTTCATCGCCGGCATCGGCAACGCCTACGCGGACGAGATCCTTTGGGAGGCGCGCATCCACCCCTATCGCAAGCGGACCCAGCTCAGCGACGACGAGGTCGGCGCCCTCTATCGAGCGACCCGGTCGGTGCTCGCCTGGGCGGGGCCGGTCGTGGCGGCGAAGCTCAGCGAAAGCCTCGACTACAAGGAATGGCGCGATCACCTCCGCGTCCATCGGCGCGGCGGTGAGCCTTGCCCTCGCTGTGGCAGCGTCCTCAGCGAGATCACGGCCGGCCAGCGGATCACGAGCTTCTGTCGCGCCTGTCAGCCCTGAGCTTTTAGAACGAATCGATAGCGGTCTTGAACTCGCCCGGCAGGATCGCTTTCAAGACCGGCAGTGCATCGAGGAAGACGGGCGCGAAGGCCGAGTTGTCGACCGCCCGCCCGAGGCCTAGATCGGGGAAGGTGATCGCCGCAATGAGGGCGATCTCCACGAAGACGAAGCCTTTGACGAGGCCTATCAGGGCGCCGCCCATGGAGTCGAAGACGCCGAGCATCAGCAGCGACGCCGCCTGCTTGAGAAAGAGGGCCACGAGCTGGCTTGCCAGGACGGTAGCGCCGAAGATCGTCCCGAAGGCGATGATCTCGGCCGTCTGCTGGTCGTCGACGGCGACCTTGATGTCCTCGGCGAGCTCCATGTAGAAGAGACCCGCGAAGGCGACCGCGAAGACGGCGCCAATGATCGTGATGACCTCACGGATCAGGCCGGAGTGAAACGCGGCAAAGGTAAACCAAGTGATGGACGCAAGGATTACGGCGTCGATCCAGTTCACGCGATTGACCTCACTCAGTCTTATCGACTGACCCGCGGTTCAACCGCAGGGTAATCGCTGGTTCCGCTCGCCCCGCCGAGAGCGGAGTTTACCACACGTGTGGGAGCCGCTGGCAAGGCGGCCGCCGTTAGGGTCGATGCTATAATTCGCTCACTAAAGGTGGGAGGTCCGAGCGTAAACGAGCGCTTGAAGACGGTTCTGGAGGCGGTCTCTGACGGGTCGATCGACGTCGATGAGGCCTTCGACGCTCTGCGTCACCTGCCCTACGAGGATCTGGACTTCGCCAAAGTCGACCATCACCGCGAGCTGAGGGACGGTCTGCCGGAGGTCATCCTCGGCGAGGGCAAGACACCGGCCCAGGTCGCCGCGATCGGCGCCCGGCTCGCGGAGAAGTCCGGCCGCCTCCTCGTCACCCGCCTCGACCGCGAGGGCTATGCTGCCCTTCGAGACGCCGTTCCGGGCGTCGAATACCACGAGGCGGCGCGCGTCGCACTCCTCGACCGTCCGGATCGGCAGCTGCTCGCCGGCGTCCTCGTGGTCTGCGCCGGCACCTCCGACCTGCCGGTCGCCGAAGAGGCGGTACTCACCGCCCGGATGACGGGCAGTGATGCCGGCTTGATCAGCGATGTCGGCGTCGCCGGCATCCACCGCCTCTTCGATCAGCTGCCGCGTCTCCTCGAGGCTAACGTCCTCGTGGTCGTCGCCGGCATGGAGGGCGCCCTTCCCAGCGTCATCGCCGGCCTCGTGTCGGCGCCCGTCGTGGCCGTGCCTACGTCCATCGGCTACGGCGCCAGCTTTGGCGGCCTCGCGCCGCTGCTCGCCATGCTCAACAGCTGCGCCGCCGGCGTGTCCGTCGTCAACATCGACAACGGCTTCGGCGCCGGCTACCTCGCCGGCTCGATCAACGCCCTCGCCCACCGGGGGCGGCCGGACTAGACGGCGGCGCCGGCCGACGGCGGCTAGTCTCACCCCTCATGCCACGGGTCGCCTATTTCGACTGCTTCTCCGGCGCCAGCGGCGACATGATCGGTGGTGCCCTCCTCGACGCCGGCCTCGCTCTCGTCGATCTCGAGGCCGAGCTGGCAAAGCTGGCGCTGCCACCGGGCGCGTTTCGGGTGGAGGCGCGCGCCGTGAAGCGAGCCGGCTTCGCCGCAACGAAGCTCGACGTTCTGGTTCAGGAGCCGCCGCGTCATCGCTCCCTTGCCGAAGTGCTGGAGGTAATCGAGAGCTCGTCTTTGCCCGAGGCCGATCGCGGCCAGATCGGCGCCGTCTTCCGCGCCCTGGGCGCGGCGGAGGCGCAGGTCCACGGCACGTCCGTGGCGGCGGTTGAGCTGCACGAGGTCGGCGCCCTCGACGCGATCGTCGACGTCACAACGGCGGTGGTCGGCCTGCGCCTCCTCGGCGTCGAGGCGGTCTACGTTTCGCCGCTGCCGCTGGGTCGAGGCGAGACGGAGGGCAGTCACGGGACGGTGCCCTTGCCGGCGCCGGCGACGCTGGCGCTGCTGGCGGCGGTCGGGGCGCCGATAGCGGGCGGCGAAGGCTCGCGCGGCGAGCTCGTCACGCCGACGGGAGCGGCGATCCTTACAACGCTCGGCCGCTTCGAGCGGCCGGCTCTGCGGCTCGAGCGGCTCGGCCACGGCGCCGGGGGCCGCGACCCGGCGGAGCGGCCGAACATCCTCCGCCTCTGGCTCGGCACCGCCGCCGTGGCCGAGCGGAGCATGCGCCTGATCGAGACGAACGTCGACGACATGAGCCCCGAGCTCCTGGGCTACGTCCAGGAGTCTCTCCTCGCTGCCGGCGCCGCCGATGTCTGGTTCACGTCGATCCAGATGAAGAAGAACCGTCCCGCCGTCCTGGTCTCCGTCTTGAGTAGCGAAGCGTTGGAGGCCGAGATGGTCTCCCTGCTCCTGCGCGAGACTTCGACCCTGGGCGTGCGGGTGCGGGATGTCGGCCGCTACGAGGCCGAGCGCGAGGTCTTCGAGTTCGAGTCCAGCCTCGGCGCCGCCGCCGTGAAGCTGAAGCGCTTGCCCGGCGAAGCGCCGCACGTTGCCCCCGAGTACGAGGTCTGCCGCCGTATCGCCAAGGAGCGCTCCCTGCCCTTGAGCGAGGTCTACCGCATCGTTGCCGTCGAAGCCGAGGCCCTGATCCGTCCCTCCTGACGCAGGCGTTAGAGTTGACGCGCTATCCGATGGACCCTACGATCTTGGCCTACTCCCCCGCGATCGAATCCGTCGAGCCAAGGCTAACGTGAAGCTCACTCAGACCGTCGAAGACTACCTTCAGCTCATCTACACGATGCACCGCGAAGGCGATGAGGTCATTGCCGCTCGCCTCAAGGAGCGCAAGGGCGTCTCGGCGCCGACCGCCTGGGCGACGCTTCGCCGGATGGAGCGCGACGGCCTCGTGGAGCTCGCTCAGGGCCACCGGGTGGAGCTGAGCGAGGAAGGTCGCGAGATAGCGGAATCGATCATCCGCCGCCATATGCTCGCCGAAAGGCTGCTCACGGATATCCTCCAGCTCGACTGGGCCGATGTCCATGACGAGGCCCATCGGATGGAGCACGCGATATCGCCCTTGCTGGAGCGCCAGATCCTCCGCCTGCTCGGCAAGCCCACTACCTGCCCGCACGGCAACCCGATCCCGGGCCTCCCCCAGGAGCACTCGCCGAAGCTCCTGGCCTTGCACGACGTTGCCGAAGGTGAGCTGGTCGTGATCAACAACATCGCCGAGCACGCGGAGGAGGACACCGAGCTCATGCATTTCCTCCAGCGCAGCTCGCTCGTCCCCGGCACCCGCGTCTTCGTCGAGGAAGTAGCGCGCGCCAACGCTACGATCACCGTGCGCCTCGAAGGCGACGGCCGTCGCATCGTCGTCGGCCTGGCAACGGCCGAGCTCATCCTCACCCACCCGGTCGACTAGCGGCTGCCTGAATGATCGCCGACGTGGTCGTCGACTCGCCCTTCGGCGCTCTCTTTCTCTCCGCCTCGCCGCGCGGGCTCACGCGTATCGACTTCGCCGAGGGCGCCCGCGCTCTCGGACCGCGGGTGGAGTCGGCGGAACCGACGCCCTCGAGCGGTGGCGGGGAGCTCCTAGCGGCGGCCTGTAGCCAGATCGAGGAGTATCTGGCCGGCCGGCGCCGCGCCTTCGACCTTCCCCTCGACGTTACGGGCACGCCGTTTCAGCGTCGCGTCTGGCAGGCGATCGCCGCCGTCCCCTTCGGCACGACCGTTACCTACGCCGCGATCGCCGAAACGATCGGCGCGCCGAACGCCTATCGCGCCGTCGGCACTGCCTGCGGCGCCAACCCGATCTCGATCGTCGTGCCCTGTCACCGGATCGTCGGCTCCGACCGCGGCCTGCACGGCTTCGGCGGCGGCCTCTCGGCCAAGGCCTGGCTTCTGGCGCACGAAGGCGCCCTCGACGACGGGATGCGGCCGGGACCGGCGTCTTCGACGGCTGCTGCCCGCGTCTGAGGCCGCCTCAGGGATCGGAAGCCGGCCTCAGGTCTCGAACGCCAGCCCCAGCTACTTCAGGCTGGCGTGGCGCCGGTCGCCGATGATCACGTGGTCTAGCACCTCGACCCCAAGCAGCGTCCCGCCTCGATCGCCTGCTTCGTCATGGAGACGTCGTCCGGCGAGGGCGAAGGGTCGCCCGAGGGGTGGTTGTGGACGAGGATCAGGCTGGGCGCGTTCTGGCGGACGGCCTCGCGGAAGAGCTCGGCCGTCCGGACCAGGGCGCTGCTGACGTTGCCTTTGTAGACCTCGCTGACGGCGAGAACCTGGTTACGGGTGCTCACGAGCAGGACGCGCAGGTGCTCCTGGTCGAGGAGGCCCATCTCGCCGCTGACCAGGCTCATGACGTCGGCCGCGAGCGGATGACGGGCCGCTCCTCCGGCTGGAGGGCGCTGAGACGAAGGGCGAGGAAGAAAGTCGCGCGCAGCTCCGCGGCCTTGGCGGCGCCGAGGCCCTTGATCGCCGTGAGGTCGCTGAAGGAGAGGCAGGCGAGGCCACCGAGGCCGCCGTGCCGCGCCAGCAGCGAAGTCGCCAGGTTGAGGACGCTCTGCTCCGCCGAGCCGGTGCGGAGGATGATCACCAGGAGCTCGGCGGTCGAAAGGGAGTCGGCGCCGTAGTCGCGCAGGCGCTCGCGTGGGCGCTCCGCGGGCGGGATCTCGCGGATGCGCGTGTTGTACTCGGGGCCGTTAGGGCGGGTCACCTTCCACCGGCACGAATATTTGCTGCGCCGTGTCGTAGCGCTCGATCTCCTCGATCGTCAGCGAGTGGGGGTAGCGCAGGATGCGGACGTGGTCGCCCTCCAGGAGGCCGGCGAACAACGACCGCTCGATGCTGTAGATCTGGCTGCGGCCGCGGTCGCGGTAATCGTCATCGCCGTCGCCCCTGCGGTTGCCGTCCTCAGCCGCCTCATCTTCCTCAACCGCCATGTAGTAGCCCGGCAGGAAGAAGAAGAGGAAGTTTGCCTTGGACCATTTCTTCCGCACCTCCCCCTCTGCCACGCTCGGCTGGCTGCCGAGGTCACGCAGGAAATGGGAAGCGCGATAGCCGAAGATCAGGCCGAAGACCATGGTGAGAAAGAGGAGGACGATGAAGCCACCATCGCCGCCGACCATCTTCGCGAGGGCGAGGAGAGCGAAGCCGAGGAGCACGGAAGCGATCGCACCGTGGAAGAGCGCCTGCATTACCACATGGCCCCGGCGCCGCAGCGGCTTGGTCTCGAAGCTAAAGCGGTCGCTCATTGGGGAAGCTGCAGCTCCTCGCCAACGCTGATGTCGTCCGGGCTCGAGAGGCCGTTGAGGCGCACGAACTCGTCAACGCAGTCGCCCAGAGACATCTGTGGTGGCTTGTTGTCCTCGCAGATCGTCGAGAGGATATCGCCCGATACGACGGTGTAGGTGCCGCCGGCAGACGTGCTCGGCGGCGTCGGCTCAAGCGTCGCCTGCGCCGTCGCCGTGCCTAGCGCGCCAGCGGGCGTCGCATTCCCGCCCGCACCCGGCGTCAGGACGGCCCCGGCGCCGGCCTCAATGGTGGCCGTGAAGTCGAGGGCGCGGACGTTGGCGTCGCCGTCGCTCGTCGGCTGGATAAGGAGCCAGAGGGCGAGCGCGCCGCCGATGATCAGGGCGAAGAGCGATCCCCTGTAGACGCTAAAGGAGGGGAGGCCGCTCGTCGGCTCCAGACAGACGTCGCAGAAGTCGGCGCCGTGCTCGTCGCAGTAGGGTCGCCCGCAACGGGAGCACTGCTGCGTAGGCTCTTCGTCGCAGGCGAAGCAGGTTATAGTCTCGGACACCCTAGTAGCTTAGGACAAGCGGGCCCCTGTTCGCCACCTGGCGGCCGTCGCCTGGCGACCGTGCGCCTCTAAATGACCTCGACCGTCGCGCCCTCTGCGGTGAGCTTCGTCTTGATCGACTCGGCCTCGGCCTTCTCGATGCCTTCCTTCAGGTTGGCCGGCGCCGACTCGACGAGGTCCTTGGCTTCCTTGAGCCCGAGGGTCGTGACTTCGCGGACCGCCTTGATCACGTTGATCTTATTGGCGCCGAAGTCCTTGAGGACCACGGTCCACTCGGTCTTCTCCTCCTCCGCGACCGCGGCACCGCCGGCCGCAGGTGCGCCAGCCGCCGCAACGGCCACCGGCGCCATGGCGCTGATGCCGAACTCTTCCTTGATCTGGTCGTTGACTTCCTTGAGCTCGAGGATTGTCATCCCCTTGATCAGCTCGACTACCTGCTCGCTCTTCGTTGCCATCCCGTCCTCCTTAGATTAGATCCGATGGTGTTTGTCGTTAGACGGCGCTCTCCACCTGGCTCGAGCGGGCGTCAATCAAGCCGCTCAGCTCCTGCAAGGTTGCTTGAATGAGATGGGCAAAGGTCATGAGCGGCGACTGCAGCGCGCCCGCGAACTCGCCGATCATGACTTCCTTCGGTGGCAGGGTCGCCAGCACCTGGAGCTGGCTCGACGTCACGATCTCGCCGTCGATAAACGCCTTGCGCGCGTTGAAGCTGTTGCGCGCCACTCGCTGATACTCGAACACCGTCTTCAGGGGTGCGATCGGGTCGTCGAACCCGATTACCAGCGCCGTGGGCCCCTCGGCAAGCTCGGCGAGGGCCGGCTTGCCCGCGGCCGCGGCCGCCCGCTGGTAGAGCGTGTTCTTGACGACGCGCATCTCCAGGCCGGCCTCGCGCAGCTGGCGACGCAACGCCGTGACGGCGGCGACCGTGAGGCCGCGGTAGTCCGCTCCGATCACGACCGAGCTGCGCGTGAGGAGCTCGCTTAGCTCCTCTACGGCTGCGATCTTCTTGGCTGTCGGCATGTGCCCTCACTTCCCGGACGTAAAACGCCCTCACCTCAGAGGCAAGGGCGCGACAGAGCAAAACGGCTGCGCTGTGCTTGCCTCGGCGGGCCTCCGACGTGTCGGAGCTTAAGTCGCTGACACCCGCTGTCTCTGGCTGCTGCTCCCGAGCCTGCCTTACGGCGCGCCCGGAGGCAGTAGTGTAGCTTTAGCCCGCGGTCATCGCAAGCGTCGGTCCGAGATCCAGCCTGATCCCCGGCCCCATGGTCGT
This sequence comes from Dehalococcoidia bacterium, assembly GCA_963664765.2. Classification (GTDB taxonomy): domain Bacteria; phylum Chloroflexota; class Dehalococcoidia; order DSTF01; family WHTK01; genus WHTK01. Next base: position 1,857,957 of record CAXXWO010000006.1, read on the forward strand.
CGTGAGCGAGGCAGAGCGGATGTACTGCCCCTTCGCGCCCGCCGGCTTCGCCTTGACGATGGCGTCGACCACGGTCGCCATGTTCTCGAGCAGCCGCTGGTCCTCGAAGCTCGCCTTGCCGATCGGCAGGTGGATCAGGGCGGTGCGGTCGAGGCGGAACTCGACCCGACCCTGGCGGGAGTCGTCCACCGCCCTGGCGATGTCCGGCGTATCGACAACGGTCGACGAGCGCGGATTCGGCATCAGTCCGCGCGGACCGAGGACGCGGCCGAGGCGGCTCACCTTGCCCATCATGTCCCGTTGCGCCAGGGCGACGTCGAAGTCCGTCCAGCCGCCCTCGACGCGCTTGATCAGGTCGTCGCCACCGACGAAGTCGGCGCCGGCCTCTTCGGCGTTGCGCGCTGCCTCGCCCTCGGCAAAGACCAGCACACGCACCTTTTTGCCGAGGCCGTGGGGCAGCAAGGCGGTGCCGCGCAGCTGCTGGTCGGCGTGGCGCGGGTCCAGGCCGGTGCGAAGGTGGAGCTCGACTGTTTCGTCGAACTTCGCCTTCGCGGTCTGCTTCGCCAGGGAGATGGCGTCTGCCGGGGGGTAGGTCTTCAGGTGCTCGATGAGCCCTGCTGCTTCCTCGTATCGCTTGCCTCGTCCCATCGCCTTAGCCTCTAATCTCGATGCCCATGCTGCGGGCGCTGCCTTCGATCATTCGCTCCGCCGACTCTACGTCGCTGGCGTTGAGGTCGCGCATCTTGAGGTTTGCGATCTCACGCAGCTGGTCGCGGCTGATGCTGCCGACCTTCTCCCGCTTCTGAGCGCGGCTGCCGGAGGCGACGCCTGCCGCCTTGCGCAGCAGGTCGCTCGCCGGCGGCGTCTTGAGGATGAAGGTGAAAGAGCGGTCCTCGAAGACCGTCACCTCGGCCGGGACGATCTGGCCCGCCTGGGAGGCGGTCTTCTCGTTGTATTCCTTGCAGAAGGCCATGATGTTGATCGCGTGCTGGCCCAAGGCCGGTCCGACGGGCGGTGCCGGCGTCGCCTTGCCAGCGTCTAGCTGGATCCGTACTAGTGCTCTGACCTTCTTTGCCACTCGCTGCTCCTTGCGGTCCTGACGCCCGGGTTTCTGCCGGGCTCCCGCTGACTAGGGGGCTATGCCCCGTGTTTAGAGGCGCTCCACCTGGAGAAAGTCGAGCTCGACCGGCGTTTCGCGGCCGAAGAACGAGACCATGACCCGAACCTTGCCCTTCTCGAGGTTGATCTCGTCGACGAGGCCGACGAAGTCGACGAACGGTCCGTCGACGATGCGAACGCTCTGACCCTCGGCGAAGCCGACGCGTACGCGCGGCTCCTCGGCCTTCATCTGACGGAGGATTCGCTTGACCTCATCCTCCTCCAGCGCCACGGGCCGGACGCCGGAGCCGACGAAGCCGGTTACGCCGGGCGTGTTACGCACGACGAACCAGGCGCGGCTCGACTCCGGGTCGTTCTCCAGAAGGGAGTTCATCTGGACCAGGACGTAGCCGGGGAAAATCTTGCGCGAGACCGTGCGCCGGACGCCGCCGTGCACCTCGATCTCGTCCACGGTCGGGACGATGACGCTATGGATCAGATCGCCCGCGTCCATCGACGCTATGCGGTGGTCGAGGTTCGTCTTGACCTTGTTCTCGTAGCCGGAGTAGGTGTGGATCACGTACCAGGAGCGTCCCTCCTGGAAGTAATCCTCCTCGGTGAACTCGCCGGGCGGCGCCGAGCCGCCGGTTTCCTCGGTCAGCGTCGGTCTGTTGCCGCCGGGCGTCAGGGTCGCGTCTTCCGATGTTTCCATAGATGGCCTATTGGAGCAGTAGTCGGTCAACGACCCAGTTGAAGAGGAGGTCGATGCCGCCGAGGACAAGGCCGACGCTGATCGCGACGATGCTCACGACCATAGAGAGGTAAAGAGTCTCGTCGCGGCTCGGCCAGGAGACTTTCCTGAGCTCTGAGACGATCTCCTCGAGCCAGTTCGGCACGCCGAAGCGCAGCCGCCGCCTGGGTGGTCCGGGGGGCCGCGCTCCCCGCGTCGGCTGTGGCTTGCGAAGGCCGAGCGGCTTTCGAGAGCCCCCTTCCTTTCCGGGGGAGGCCTGTTGCCTTCGAATGGCGCGGCTCATCGTTGTGCGGCAGCGGAGGGCCCAGCCCTCGTTACCGCACCTCCCGGTGGACCCGGTGGACGCGGCAGCGCGGGCAGTACTTGCTCAACTCGATGCGCTCGGCGTCATTGCGACGGTTCTTTGTCGTCGTGTACGTCCGCTCGCGGCAGTCGTTGCAGGCGAGGTGGATGATCGCGCGGTCGTCTTTCTTTGCCATGCTTCTTAGCTAAGGATCTTCGTGACCGCGCCGGCGCCGACCGTTCGGCCGCCTTCTCGGATCGCGAAGCGAAGCCCCTCCTCCAGAGCGATTGGCTGGATCAGCCGCACGGTCATTTTCGTGTTGTCACCCGGCATGATCATCTCGACGCCTTCCTCGAGCTCGATGTTGCCGGTCACGTCGGTCGTCCGGACGTAGAACTGGGGCCGGTAGCCCGTGAAGAAGGGCGTGTGGCGGCCGCCTTCCTCTCGCGACAGGACGTAGACCTCTGCTTCGAAGACCGTAAACGGCTTGATCGAGGTCGGCTTGGCGAGGACCATCCCCCGCTCGACGTCGTCCCGCTCCACGCCGCGGAGCAGGCAGCCGACGTTGTCGCCGGGCTCGCCGGAGTCGAGCAGCTTGCGGAACATCTCGATGCCCGTCACTACCGTCTTGCGGGTGTCGCGGATGCCGACGATCTCGATCTCCTCGCTGACCTTGACGACGCCACGCTCGATCCTGCCGGTGACGACGGTGCCGCGGCCCTTGATGCCGAAGACGTCCTCGACAGGCATGAGGAAGGGCAGCTCCGAGGGGCGCGCCGGCTGCGGGATGTAGCTGTCGATCGCGTTCATGAGCTCCAGGATTGACTTGTACTCATCTGCGCTCGGGTCGTCGCTCGAGCTCTCCATCGCCGCGAGGGCGCTGCCGCGGATGATCGGGATGTCATCGCCGGGGAAGCCGTAGCGGGTCAGGAGCTCGCGCAGCTCCAGCTCCACGAGGTCGAGGAGCTCCGGGTCGTCCATCATGTCCACCTTGTTCAGGTAGATGACCATCGCCGGCACCTCTACCTGACGGGCCAGGAGGATGTGCTCGCGCGTCTGGGGCATCGGGCCGTCCGGCGCCGCGACGACGAGGATTGCCCCGTCCATCTGAGCCGCGCCCGTGATCATGTTCTTGATGTAGTCCGCGTGGCCGGGGCAGTCGACGTGGGCGTAGTGACGCTCGTCCGTCTCGTACTCGACGTGCTGGATCGCGATCGTGATGCCGCGCGCCCGCTCTTCGGGCGCGTTGTCGATGCTCGCGAAGTCGCGGTAGTTGGCCAGCTTCTTGAGAGCAAGGACTTTGGTGATCGCCGATGTTAGCGTCGTCTTGCCATGGTCCACGTGACCAATGGTGCCGACGTTGATGTGCGGCTTGTTCCTCTCGAACTTCTGCTTCGCCATTGTCTGCTGTCCTTCCTTCGCTGCTGCCGCTACCGCTCTTGCGGGCCGTCTGCGATCACGTCTCGTTCCCCTACCGAGGTCCGAAGGTTGCCGCTGGAGCCCACAATCGGATTCGAACCGATGACCTCGCCCTTACCAAGGGCGTGCTCTGCCAACTGAGCTATGTGGGCTGGTTCTTCTTATTTTCTCCTATCAGGCTTATCAACTCTCCTCGGCCTATCATATTCTCTGTCGCCCCTTTCGGGACGCTGGTCTTCGTGGTGCCAGGGGCAGGATTCGAACCTGCGTAGCCCGTCAGGGCAACGATTTTACAGACCGTCGGTTTTAGCCACTCACCCACCCTGGCCTAGTGCGCCGTCTCGGCCGCCCCGCTCGGGCGCCCGAGGGCCGGGTTCAGCCGCTGTATGCCGCTCTTGGCCGGTGCCCCTCAGACGCGACCTGAAGCCCGAGGGGGGATTCGAACCCTCAACCTACCGATTACAAATCGGTTGCGCTGCCATTGCGCCACTCGGGCGTATCCGCGGCTTGAATCCCGCGGCAACTAAATATGCCCCTGATTGGGGCCATTTGAGTATAAGAATTGGCCTCTCGCCAGTCAATACGAAGCAGCCTTTCAGATAGCCCGTCGCAGATTTGCCGCCCCAGGCGTAATTTGCCGTTAACCTTTGCGGTGCCGGCGGCGTTATACGGACGGCTAACCCTAAGTGGGAGCCCTACGTAGATGTTCTGTCCGGAAGGGGGATGCAACGAGATACCCGGGAGCCAGGCTCAGGATTAGCCCTTCGGCGTCGCAGCGAGCGATCTCGGCCGAGGGCGACGCGGAAGGAAAGCCTGAGTCCGCCAAGAGCGGTTCAGGGCCCGGGAACGAAGCAGTCACTGAAGCAGAAACTGTTTGTTTGCTAAGCACGGAGGAAAGTTTAGTTGGATAAGAATCTAAAGAAAGCATTTTTACCCGCGGCCATCGCTGCCGGCTTTTTGATGTTCCTGGGAGTCATCGGCACCGGCAGCCACACGGCTCAGGCCGATGTGGATTCGGGAGCGAGGCTTCTCGCCGATTACGGCGTCAACCTTGAGGACTGTGATAACCCGCTCTTCCCGGCCGAAGAAGGCGACTACATCATCTTCGACGAGGGCTACAGCCCTCAGAACTGGCGCGATGACGACTTCGACCTGGACGGCGACCACGAGGCCCTCCAGCTTGAAGTCGGCGAAAGCGCTGTTCTCTGCATCGAGCCTGGCCCGGCGGACGGGAACGTACCTTCGATTCGACGACCTCGGCGAATGGGATGACGCCGCCTGTGGTCGAGGCTCCACCTCAACCGTTAGCACCGCTGCTAATGGTGACGGCGGTGTACCCGACGGCGAGTTCCCAGAGGACGCCTGCGAGGACGTCTCGGGTGAGGGCACCGACCGCCTGATCGTCCCCGAAGAAGCCGATGACGGCAGCATCAACGACACGTCAATCATCATCGTCACCTACACCTCCGACGACGAAGCCGGGCGCTGCGCTGGCGACGATCACGCAGGAAGAGGGCAGCGGCGAAGACGTTCTCGAGTTCCTCATCATGTGCAAGGGCGTCGCGGACGAGATTGAAGTGAGCGTGGACCCCGGTACGGTTGAGATCGTTCCTGCGGTCGGCAACACGGCTCACGCCCTGATTACTGTTGAGTTTTGGGACGAGTTTGGCGGCCCGCCGCTGCCGAACACTGAAGTTCAGTACGACGTCGACAACTGTGGCCTTGACGTGGTCCGTTTCGACGATGACGATGACGAAGGCCACTCTGGCGATAACCTCGAAGAGGCTGAGGACCTCATTGATGGGCTGCCGGGGTCTTATATCGACTGGCACGAGTTTGCCAACGAGTTTGACGACCCGAGCGACAGCGAAGTCCTCGAAGGCCTGATCGAGTTCGACGACAGCGACGACGACCTGCCTGAGTCAGGTTTCTCCGTCGCCATTTTCCACGCCGACTTCGGCGGTACCGGTCACTCTGGTGAGGACTGCGACCCTGGCGTCGCGACGGTAACGATCATCGTCGACGTGATTGGTGACCGTTGTGGCGACTATCGTTGACTCCATCGGCCAGCCCGTTTCTGACCACACCGTGGTCGAGGCGATCACCAACGCCGGCGGCGTCCTCGGCGGTACCGGCGCGGTCGCTGCCTTCGGCGGCCCGGTGGTTCCGATTTCGAGCACGATTGCCGGAACCTTTGGCAGCGACGCCACCATGTTCCTGATTACTAGTGAGTCGCACAGCGGCCCTTACGAAGTAATCGTGACCACGGGTGGCACCGCACCTGGGTTCTTCTTCAGCTTGGGTGGAGGCGGTAGCAACTTCAATTTCAATCTCGATATTGAAACTGCTGTTGACACCACTGCCTTCTCGCTCCTCGGTGGCCTCTTCTCTACGGCCCCGATCAGCGCCCAGGTAACTGTCGAGTGCACGATTCAGGCTCCGGCCCCGGCTCCGACAATTGTCGCGCCGGACACCGGAACCGGAACCATCACGCCTCCGAGCACTGGTGACGCGGGTCTCCTAGCTGGCAGCAACGGCTCCAGCTGGTCCCTCTTCGCCATCGGCGGCATGGTGGCCTTCGCTCTCGCCGGTCTGGCAACCCTTGGGTTCGCCCGCCGGTAAAGAGCTAGGGGACTACTCCGACTCGTCGGAGTAAGGTCCAGGTTTGTAACCAAGAGAGGCCGGTCCCTTATCGGGGCCGGCCTCTTCTTTTGTGGTCACATGAGGCTGCGCTGCAGCGCCGTACGCCCGCCCTCTGCTCGCCGCAGCTACTACAATGCGGTCGTGTTCACCATCGGCCTTACCGGCGGCATCGCCAGCGGCAAGAGCAGCGTCGCCCGCCTCCTCGGCGGCCACGGCGCCCGCGTCCTCGACGCCGACCACCTCGCTCACGCGACCTACGCGCCCGGCAGCCCCGGCCACGCTGCCATCCTCCAGGCCTTCGGCAGCGGCGTGCTGGCAGCGGACGGAACGATCGACCGCCGCGCTCTTGGCGGGCTGATCTTCGCCGACGAGGCCGCCCGTGGGCGTCTCAACGCCATCGTCTGGCCCCTGGCGCGGCTGCGCATCGAGGCGCTGAAGCGGGCGGAGGTGGAGGTAGGCACGGCCGTCCTCGTGATCGAGGTAGCCCTGCTAATCGAGGCCGGCTGGCAGGACCTTGTCGACGAGGTCTGGCTGGTCCGCGCGCCGGACGCGGCTGTGCGCGAGCGCTTGCTTGAGCGCAGCGGCCTCGATGACACCGAGGCGGACGCGCGCATCGCCGCGCAGCCCGACACGGCCGGCCGAGTGCCATATGCCGACGTCGTGATCGATAACGAGGCCGACCTCGGCGCGCTGGCCCGGCGCGTCGCCGAAGCCTGGGCCCTGCTTCAGAAGCGCCTGGGATAGTAGAATGGACCGAGCGATTCGTAAATAGCGTTTGGAGGACAGTCATTAGCAGCGACTTCAGATACCAGGATGAGTTCTCTTCCTTCCGCGAATACGCGATTGAGGAGTACAAGCCCCACGTAGAGCCTTTCTATCTGCCGGTCGGCGGCGAGATCGAGATGTTCACCGCTGCCTTCGAGGAGCGAATCCCGGCTCTCCTCAAAGGCCCCACCGGCTGCGGCAAGACCCGCTTCGTTGAGTACATGGCCTGGCGCCTCGGCCGGCCTATCACTCGCGTCCGCGATGGAGACGCCGCTCCCGAGCAGGTCGAGCCTTCCGATCAGGCCCTGCCAATCGTCACCGTCGCCTGTCACGAGGACCTCACCGCCAGCGACCTCGTCGGCCGCTACCTCCTCGAAGGGGAGACCACGCGCTGGATCGACGGCCCCCTTACGCGCGCCGTCAAGGCTGGTGCTATCTGCTACCTCGACGAGATAGTCGAGGCGCGCAAAGACACCACCGTCCTCATCCACCCCCTCACCGACTACCGGCGCCTGCTGCCGATCGAGAAGCGGGGCCAGGTCTTGGAAGCAGCGGACGGGTTTCTCCTCGTCGTCTCTTACAATCCCGGCTACCAGAGCGCTCTCAAGGACCTCAAGCACAGCACCCGCCAGCGCTTCATCTCGATCGAGTTCGACTACCCGCCGCGGGGCCAGGAAGCCGAGATCATCGCCCACGAGGCGGACCTCCCAGAGCGCACCGCCAACGACCTCGCCAGGCTCGGCGAAAAGGTGCGTAACCTGCGCGAGCACGGCCTCTCCGAGGGCGCCAGCACTCGCTTGCTGATCTACGCCGGCAAGCTGATCCGCAAGGGCATCGCGCCCCGGGTCGCCTGCCAGTCGGCGATCGTCTGGGCGCTCACCGACGACCGCGAGGTCCAGCACACACTGGAAGAAGTAGTTACCTCGATCTTTGAGTAGGCTGCTGCTCTTTCCGGTCTCAATCAGGGGTTTCGGCCGAGGTCTGGGCCTGCGTGGGCGTCTTGGCGCTGCCGGCCTTGCGGGCCTCTTCCTCCTTCTCGCCTGCGGCGGCGACGAAGGCAGTGGGGGTAGCAATGGCGACGCTGGCGGGTCCAGCGCGTCGGTCGTCAGCACGCCGACTGTTAGCATACCGCCCCTCGATAGCGGGGTCTGCGCGCCGGCGGGCAGCGGTATCGCCGCCATCGAGCGCACCGGCGAGCGCGGCTTCAGCGCTCCGCCTGAAATCGTCATCGACACCGCGAAGAGCTACGTCGCGACACTGACGACGGTCCGCGGCGACATCGTCCTCGAGCTCGCCGCCGCCGGCACGCCTATCACGGTGAACAGCTTCGTCTTCCTCAGCTGCACCGGCTACTTCGACGGCCTCAACTTTCACCGCTACGAGCCCGGCTTCGTGATCCAGGGTGGCAACCCGCGCGGTAATGGCACCGGCGGTCCCGGCTATCGCTTCGTCGACGAGTTCAGTCCAGACCTCCGTCACGCCGCCGCCGGCACCCTATCGATGGCGAATAGCGGCCCGAACACCAACGGCAGCCAGTTCTTTATCACCCTAGCCCCCACGCCTCATCTGGACGACCGCCACTCCGTCTTCGGGACAGTTCAGGCGGATAGCATGGACGTCGTGCTCGCCATCCGAGCCGGGGACGAGATCATTAGCGTGAGCGTCGTCGAGCGCTGAGATCAGAATCGGCTGGAGTAACCTGGCGGCGTGCCCGCCTATTAGCAAGGAGCGACCTGTGGCAATCTCCGACCTCGAACGTAGCGGCAAACGTCAGTTCAGCGCGGCGCCGGAGCGCGTGATCGACCCTGAAAAGAGCTACACGGCGACGCTAACGACCAACCGTGGCGAGATCATGATCGAGCTCGCGGCCAAGGACGCTCCGAATACCGTCAACAACTTTGTCTACCTCAGCTGCGCGGGCTATTACGACGGACTCAACTTCCACCGCGTGATCAGTGACCCGCCCTTCATGATCCAAGGCGGCTGCCCCCGCGGCGACGGCACCGGCGGCCCCGGCTACAACTTCGGCGACGAGTTTAGCGCCGGCTGGCGCCACAGTGGCCCCGGCATGCTCTCCATGGCGAACGCCGGCCCCGGCACCAACGGCAGCCAGTTCTTCATCACCCTGGCTGCACAGCCCCACCTCGATAACCACCACACCGTCTTCGGCAAGGTTACGGCCGGCCTGGACGCCGTGCAGGCCGTCCGCCAGGGCGATAAGATCCAGCGCATCGAGATCGCGGAAAGCTAGCACGCCACTGTCAGTTGGCGGTAGGCGAGCCATGGCCTCGCTAATCGTTGGCGAGCGCCGTTAGAATAGCCCGTATGCTAGGCTCGTATGCCCGAGAGCGCTTCTTCATGAACGGGACGTACCAATGCCCCTGAGCGAAGCTTTTCTCGCCGACGCCGAGGCGCGGCTTGGCCAGCTGTCGCCGTCGCTGCCGGCAGCCTTCCGAGCCGCCGTCGCCGCCATTGGCGACGTCCCGGAGGAGAAGCTCCAGCTTTGGGCCGACGAAGCCATCGCTCTCGCCGACGACTCCCTCCGCTCCTGGGAAGCGAGCGGCGACTACTTCCAGGTCGGCGCGAGCGTCCTCTCCCAGCTGGACGAGGCCTCTTTCAAAGCATGGGCGCAGACAGGCCGGACTCTGGCCGAGCTCTCGGCGTCGATCGCCAGCGCCTACTTTCGCGTAAGCCCCGCCGTCCTGCCCCATCTCGCCGGCAGCCAGATCCGGGACTGGGCCGATCTGGGCCAGCGACTCTACAAAGGAACCTGGAAGTCGATCTCGCTGAGCAGCGAGTTCTTCGTGCTGTCGCCGAGCCTTCTGGAGTCCCTCTCGCTTGCGGAAGCGGGCCGCTTCGTCCGCGTTCTCGAAGGCATCTCCGACCGCTCCGCCGACCTCGCCGCCGCCTGCCTCGACGCTTCCCCGAGCGTCTTCAGCGTCTTCAACCACGCCGAGCGCCTCGCTTTTCTCGAGTTTGCCGCCGCGATCGCCGACTCCGCCTGGCCCGAGGCCAGCCTCTACTTCCAGCGCGGCCCGGAGCTCCTGAACCACCTTGACCCAAGCCAGCGCGCCGCCTTCCTTGAGCTCGCTACCCGCGTCGCCCGGCGCCTCGGCCGCCAGGCCTACGCCCTCTTCGCCGAGGCGGCCGTTGCTCTCGAGGAGGTCGACCCGGCCCAGCACGGCCACCTGATCGAGCTCGCGGGCGGCCTCGTCAACCTCTCACCGACGGCGGCGATGGCGACGCTGAAAGCGGCGCCCGTCGTCGTTAGCCGCCTCCAGGGCGAAGCTCTCGAGCAGTGGCACGCCGCCGGCCTCGACATCCTGTGCGAGAGCAGCGAGGGTGGTGAAGCCTACTTCCGCCTCGAGTCCAGCAAGGCGGAGCAGGTCATCCAGTCCCTCACCTCCCGAGTGGAGCTCACGAACGTCAACGAGCTCCTCCGGCTTTACGGCAAGGCGCTGAGCGGCACCGACATCGCCGTCCGGTCGATCGCCAGCTTCGAGGGCAAGGGCATCGGCTGGGTGAGCGAGCGCGGCCCGTCGACCGAGGGTTCCGCGGTCTACCTCCCCGAGTACATCGAGGAGCACGATAGCAAGGCGGAGAACTTCGCCGTCCTCAAGGTATACACGACCCACCAGACCGCCCACCTCGAGTTCGGTAGCTTTGAATTTGACTACCAGCAGGAGGGCGGCGTCCTGCCGCGACGGCGCCAGCTCGTCGAGGCGGAGCGCCAGGCCGAAGGCACGCTCGCCAAGCAGAGCTGGCTCACGGACATGGAGCGCTTCTTCGATCTCTTCCCGGAGCGCCAGATCGGTGCCGACCTCTTCACCATCACCGAGGACCTGCGCATCGATAGCCGCGTCCACGAGGAGTACGGCGGCATCCGCCGCTCAAACGCCCGCGTGCAGGAGAGCGAGCTCGTCCGCCGGCCCGATATCCGCACGCTGCCGCTGCGCCAGGTCTTCGTCGAGAACCTCCTCCGCGCCAGCCTCAACGGCGAGGCGACGATCGAGTGGCCGAAGCCGCTTCAGCCGGCGATGGTCCGCGCTCTCCAGGCTCTGGGCCAGGTCCGCCCGATGGCGGCGACGGTCGAGGACGCGGCCGAGGCGGCGATCATCCTCTACGAGATCGCCATGCAGATCCCGAACCTGCCGTCGGCGCTCCTCCAAGACCTCGACTGGGAGGAGATGACGGACGAGCTCATGGAGGAGCTCGAGAAGGAGGCCGCCTCGTCCAGCGGCAGCGAGCCGATCGAGCAGCTCAAGGAGCTGCCGGAGGGCGACGAGGTGCCTTACGAGAGCCCTGACCTGGTCGACTTCCGCGGCGACTTCAAGCCCGAGCTCGTCCAGCTCCTCATGCGCATGCGCTCTCAGGACGTGGCGGAGGAGTCCGAGACCGACCTCTCGGCCTTGACGCCGGAGCAGATCAAGGAGCTCCTGGAGAAGAGCGTCGAGGTCGACATGGACCTTGAGGATGAGTTTGACATGTCGTCCTTCAACGCCCTCCTCGAGAACCTGGAGAGCGACTCCGGCCTCGAGACGGAGGATCTGCCGGACGACACGCCCGTCATCGAGGCGCCCGTCGAGCCGCTGGCGGCGGGCGTCCGCACCTTCTATTACGACGAGTGGGACTTCCGCGCCGCCGACTACAAGCCGCGCTGGTGCGCCGTCCACCAGCGCGTGCTAGAAGAGGGCACCGAGGACTACTACGAGAAGATCCTCGCCGATAACGCCAGCCTGGTCGCGGCTACGCAGCGCCACTTCGAGATGCTGAAGCCGGACACGTTCCGCAAGATCAAGCGCCTCGAGGACGGCGAGGACATCGACATCGACGCTGCCATCGAGTTCGTCGTCTCGCGCCGCGCCGGCCACGGCGACGTCCAGAAGATCTACTGGCGCCGCAACAAGATGGAGCGCGACGTAGCCGTGGCCTTCCTCCTCGATATGTCCGCGTCCACGGACGAGGAGATCGAGAAGCGCCGACCTCGCCGCGACGGTCCGCACGACCAGAACGAGCCGCGCCGCCCCGACTGGCCGATCGGCCGCAGCGGGCTGATGGAGCCGCCGAAGCGGATCATCGACCTCGAGAAGGAGAGCCTCGTGCTCCTTACGCATGCCCTCGAGGTTCTCGGCGACCGCTACGGCATCTACGGCTTCTCCGGCTACGGCCGTGAGAACGTCGAGTACTTCGTCATCAAGGACTTCGATGAGCCCTTCGGCGCGATCGTCCGCCGCCGCATCGACAAGGTGACGCCGATCCGCTCGACGCGCATGGGCCCGGCGATACGCCACACGACGTCGAAGCTCCTGGAGAGCGACGCGAAGAACCGCATCCTCTTCCTGGTCTCGGACGGCCGGCCCCAGGACCACGGCTACGGCCGCGACCGCACAGAGAAGGAGTACGCGATCCACGACACGCACAAGGCCCTGGTCGAGGCGAAGCACAAGGGCATCGTCCCGTTTGCTTTGACGGTGGACAAAGAGGGCCACGACTACCTGGGTCAGATGTGCGGCGACATGGCCTACGAGGTCCTCGGCGACATCGAGATCCTGCCGTCGCGCCTGCCGACGCTCTACCGCCGACTCACCGAGTAGGCGCCTCGACTGCTGAGGTGCCTGCTTAAGGACCCCTTCTGGGCAGCCCTCTGTAGCTTGAGCCCTCTCGACCGTCATCGACTGCTGTGGGTGTAGTGGCCACGGTGGCCCAGGGGGCCATCGGCGGGCTCTTGATTGCTTGATTGAGAATCGAGCAAATGAAGGAGGAGGCGGCGGTCGCCAACCTGGGAGGTGGCGTCGTGGAGGCGGTCGAGGACGAGGCCCTTGATTGAATCGGCGAGGTCGGCGTCCTGGTCGGCGGCGTGGCGGGCGATGGCGAGGAGACGGCGGTAGCTTCGGCGCTCGGTGGCGGTTTCGGCGGCCTGGAGGGCGTGGAAGAGGAGACGGAGCTCGGGGACGGCGGCGATCATAAGGGCGGCGCGGTAGAAGCGCTCTGAATTGAGGCCGTGCTTGATGCCGTTGAGGTTGCCTTTGGGCGCGCCGGCGCCGGGCCGCCTGCCGCCGTGCGTGCCCTTTATGGGGAGGGCGGACTTCGATCTGGTCATGGCCTCTTCAAGGTAAGGGCTGGGGGCGGCAACTCGAAGTAGGGGGTGGCAGCGCTGCGCATCGCTCTGCGCGCTGCTCCGCCCGCATGATCTCGAGGCGATAGAGTTTACGTGTCCTGCACCTTCTTGATGCTGGGGCGGCGTAACTTCTCTTCCGTTCAGGCAGGGCGCGGACGCCTACTCAAGCGTCTCTATCTCAGAGAAGCAGCCCACCACTGTTGACGTGCTGGCTGCGTGCCTGCCAGCGTATCCATTCTTTGTTGCCGTTCCTTACGCCGGGAAATCGTCCCATATACAAATGTGCTGACGAGCCCACCTGTGGGAACAATTCCAACAATGAGCCCTTCTGAGGAGTTGCCCTCTAGAATCAAGACAAGGCAGGAACCAACGAAAGCTAGAAAAATGACTGCCCAGCGATTAAGCCACCCGTTGCTCGCCGCGCATCAGATCGGACTGTATATGATTCTACGCAATCAGTAGTTACGGGCTTACACCCCTACTGCTGGAATCCCCGGCAGCCTCGGCTCCAGCATGTGCCGCCCCGAGACCGTCGGCGTTCTAAACCGCTTGCCGTCCAGCAATTCTTCCACGCTCAGTATCTGCATCCTAGGGTATTCAATCCCCAGGACCCCTAATGTTCCAGCGCTGCCCATGAATCTGGTGAAATTGCGGCCCTTCACGTCGCCCAACGGCTCCATAATAATCAGCCCAGCCATGAGCGCCTCGTCGTTGTCGAGGACGCCCTTCAAGGCCCGTAGATCGGTGACGTTGACAGTGGCCCCGCCCTTGACTTCCACCACCATGCTTTGCAGTTCCCGTGAATCTGGCATGGCGAAGTAAACCCGACCGTCAATGCCGCCATCAGCCGTCCGTTTGGTGGTGACAAACCCCTCTACCTGTTCTACCGCCCACTTTTGGAAGTGGTACTTGTCATGCCCCCATAGGTCTTTAGCGCCCTCTACGGTACGTGGTACGCCCTCGACCACGAAGTCCTGGCCCTCTACCAACCCAAGCCGTTCTTCGAGCCGGATGCGGGCCACGCGCTTGATGGCGTGGATTGCTATGTTGATGCCTATCCACTGTCGATCGAGATTCTGCGCGGCTTCCATCGTAGTAGCGCATCCACAGAACGGATCGAGAACTACGTCACCAGCGTATCCAGGCAAGAATGTAGCGAGTACATAAGCGCTAGCTAGGCATTGTTGTTGCCAACTCTTTCCTACTTTCGTCTAACAACGTCAAAACGCCTCTACCTGATCAGGCAACGGTCGGCCCGTCTCATCCTTGTAGATGGCGTTGTACTTTCGTCTAACAACGTCAAAACCACTAGGCCGCTCACAAGAGCTCGAGGGGCCGGGCAATTTGCCCGGCCCCTCTCTGACTTGCCTTATCGAGTTGCCGCTGACCTCTCGCAAGGCCACGCGGTAGCGGTGTGCCCTACGCTAGTAGTCCATGTGGTCCATGCCAGCGGGCATGGCGGGAGCGGCGCCGGGCGCCTCCGGGATGTCGGTGATGAGTGACTCCGTGGTCAGGATCATCGTGGCGATGGAGGCGGCGTTCTCGAGGGCGGAGCGGGTGACCTTTACGGGGTCGATGATGCCGCGCTCGAGGAGGTTGCAGTACTCGCCCTTCATGGCGTCGTAGCCGAAGGCGGGGTCGGGGTTCTTCTTGACGGTGTCGACAATGACCGTGCCCTCGCCGCCGGCGTTGTCGGCGATTAGGGTGAGGGGCTCTTCGAAGGCGCGCTTGAGGAGGACGACGCCTGTGCGCTCGTCGCCTTCGAGGGTCGCGGCGAGCGCGTCGAGGGTGGGGGCGCAGTTGAGGAGGGCGACGCCGCCACCGGCGACGATGCCTTCTTCGACGGCGGCGCGGGTGGCGGAGAGGGCGTCCTCAACGCGGAGCTTCTTCTCCTTGAGCTCGACCTCGGTGGGGGCACCGACTTTGAGGACGGCGACGCCGCCGGCGAGCTTGGCGAGGCGCTCCTGGAGCTTCTCGCGGTCGAAGTCGGAGGCGGTGGTGTCGATCTGGGCCTTGATCTGCTTCATGCGGACCTGGATGGCCTCGTCGGAGCCGTGGCCTTCGATGATCGTCGTGTCGTCCTTGCTGGCGATGACGCGCCGGGCGCGGCCGAGGTCGGCGACCTGGGCGCTGTCTAGCTTGCGACCCATGCTCTCGGTGAGGAAGGTGCCGCCGGTGAGGATGGCGATGTCTTCGAGCATCTGCTGGCGGCGGTCGCCGAAGCTGGGGGCTTTGACGGCGAGGACGTTGAGGGTGCCGCGGAGCTTGTTGACGACGAGTGTGGCGAGGGCCTCGCCGTCGACGTCGTCGGAGATGATGACGAAGTCTTTCGTGACCTGAAGGGCCTTCTCGAGGACGGGAAGGATGTCGGTGACGGCGGAGATGCGCTTATCGGTGATGAGGATGTAGGGCTCTTCGAGGATGGACTCCATGCGCTCCGTGTTGGTGACGAAGTAGGGGGAGCTGTAGCCGCGGTCGAGCTGCATGCCGTCGACGAATTCGGTGTCCATGCGGATGCCTTTGGACTCTTCGACGGTGATGACGCCGTCCTTGCCGACCTTCTCCATGACTTCGGCGATCATCTCGCCGATCCCCATGTCGTCGGCGGAGATGGCGGCGACCTGGGCGATCTGGTCTTTGCCGGTAACGGGCGTGGCCATTGACCAGAGTTGCTGGAGGGAAGCCTGGACGCCGAGCTCAATGCCGTGCTTCAGGGCCATGGGGTCGGCGCCGGCGGCGACGTTCTTGAGGCCTTCGCGGACGATGGCCTGGCCGAGGACTGTGGCGGTGGTGGTGCCGTCGCCGGCAACGTCGTTGGTCTTGGAGGAGATCTCCTTGGCGAGCTGGGCGCCCATGTTCTCGAAGGGGTCGCGGAGCTCGATCTCCTTGGCGATGGAGACGCCGTCGTCGACGATGGCGGGCGGGCCGTACTTGCGGTCAAGGACGACGCGGCGGCCGCGGGGGCCGAGGGTCACTTTGAGGGCTTCGGCGAGGATATCGACGCCCATCTTCAGGGAACGTCGCGCCTCTTCGTCGAAGATAATCTGCTTGGGCATTAACTTAGACCTCGACTTTGCAGAGGATGTCGGTTTCCTTGAGAACGATGTACTCGTCGTTCTCAACCTTGATCTCCTGGCCGGTGTACTTGGCGTAGAGGACGCGATCGCCGGCGGCGATCTCCATCGGGATCAGCTTGCCGGCCTCGTCTTTACGGCCGGGACCGACGGAGACGACCTCGCCCTGGTTCGGCTTCTCACGGGCGGTGTCGGGAATGACGATGCCGCTGGAGAGGACCTCTTCCTGGACAATCGGCCGGAGCACGATCTTGTCGCCGAAGGGAACTAGTTTCGAAGCCATTGTGACCTCCTCGAGAAGTTACTTGAGATTGTGTCGGGGGTTGTCGTTAGCACTCGATTGCTCCGAGTGCTAACGGCGCTAGTTTAAGGTGGCGCACAGTCTCGCGCAAGAGGGTGGCCGCGAGTTTTTTGGGCCACTGCGTGGCGGCAAGGCTGCTGCGGGTAGCGTACGGATGCAGGCTCAGCCCTTGCCGCCGCGCATCCCTGGCGGTCCTTCGACAGGCTCAGGATGCATCTGCTCCGCCGAGAATCGAGGGGTTTGTGGGGACACCCCACGCCCCGGCAGAGGCGCTGCGCCCTCTGCACTCCTGCTCTCGGAACCGGCGTACCGGACTTGCAAGCTGCTATCGGCTGCCACGCGGCAGCAGTGTGGGTGCAGGCTCAGCCTGCCGCAAGTGACCAGGAGGAGCGGACGTCTAGGTCTAGGCCGGCGGCGCCGCTCTCGGCGCGGTAGAAGGCGGCGGCGGCGATCATGGCGCCGTTGTCCGTGCAGAGGTCCAGCGGCGGCGCCCAGAGGGGGACGGGAGAGCGCTCGGCGAGGGCGGCGCGCAGGGGGCCGTTGGCGGCGACGCCGCCAGAGAGGAGGACGCTGCGCGCACCGACGGCGGCGGTGACGCGGGCCGTCTTGGCCGTGAGGACGTCGACGACCGCTGTCTGGAAGCCGGCGGCGATCGCGGCGGCCGGTGCCGCTCCTTCCTGGGCGAGGCGCATGACGGCGCTCTTGAGGCCGCTGAAGCTGAAGTCGTCGCTCTTGCCGAGCCAGGCGCGGGGGAGGCGTGGAGGCTTCGTACCGGCGTCGCGGGCGGCGCGCTCGATCGCGGGGCCGCCGGGGAAGCCGAGGCCGAGGACGCGCGCCGCCTTGTCGAAGGCCTCGCCGGCGGCGTCGTCGCGGGTGCGGCCGAGGAGCCGATAACGGCCGTGGTCCTCGGCGAGGACGATCTCGCTGTGGCCGCCGGAGACGATGAGGGCGACGGCCGGCAGGGGCGGCGGCGTCTCCGAGAGCCAGTTGGCGTAGACGTGGCCTTCGAGGTGGTTGACGGCGATCAGGGGCTTGGACCAGGCGAAGGCGAGCGCCTTGGCGGTGTTGAGGCCGACGAGGAGGGCGCCGGCGAGGCCGGGCCCAGCGGTTACGGCGACGGCATCGAGGTCGGCGGGCGTGCAGCGCGCCTCGGCGAGGGCGGCGCGGACGACGGGCAGGATCGCCTCGATGTGCTGACGCGAGGCAACCTCCGGCACGACGCCGCCGTACTGGGCGTGGATCGCGGCCTGCGAGGCGACGATGTTGGTGAGGAGGCGGCGGCCGTCGACGACGATTCCTACCGCCGTCTCGTCGCAGGAGGTCTCGATGCCAAGAACGAGCATGGTACCAGCGTACGGCGGTACTTGCGTACGGCGCTAGGCTACCGCGCGCCACAGGTGGCGTCGGAAGCAGGGGCAGCGCGGGCTATCGCTATCGCAAAAGGCGCCATCGGAGGCGAGTCGGCGCGTGCGCTGCGCATCCCTGGCGGTCCTTCGACAGGCTCAGGATGCATCTGCTCCGCCGAAGAATGAGGGATTGTGGGGACACCCCACGCCCCGGCAGAGGCGCTGCGCCCTCTGCACTCCTGCGCCCGGATTGGCCTGCCGGACCAGCACGCTGCTATCGGGTGGTCACGCGGTAGCCTATGGGTGCAGGCTCAGCCTGCTCAGCGGATTAGGGGGGCCGTTAGGAGGGTGTCGCCGACGACTACGAAGAGGCCGGCTCCCGCCGGGTCGACGCCGATGGCGCGCAGGTCGGTGAATTCGTTGCTTACGAGCTGGCGGCGGAAGACGCCGTCCTTATCGGCAACGACGATGCGCTTGTTGCCGGAGTCGGCGATCAGGATCTCCTCGGCGGCCTCGAGGAGGGCGGCGGCGGTCGGCGTCTCGATCGGCCGGTCGATGCCGCCGAGGCTGAAGCCCACGTCCTCGCCGTTACGGAAGCGCCGGATGCTGCCGTCCTGGCCGAAGACATAGATATCGACGGCGACGAGGATGCCGAGGCCCTCGCCGAGCTCCTGGCCGGCGACGAGGGCGGGCTCCGGCTCGCTGTCGAAGCCGACCTCGGCCGGCAGATAGCGGAAGACCTGGCTAGCGGCGGGGTCGAGGACGTAGAGGTTGCCGTCGTAAGTGGCGATGCCGCCGACGGAGGCCCAGAGGTTGGTCTGTCGCAGCGGCAGCGGTGCCGGCAGCAGGCCGGGGCGCACCTCGAAGAGCTTGCGCTCGGCGTCGAGGACGAGGAGGCGGCTGGCGCCCGCGGTGGCCTCCCAGGCGAAGAACAGCGGCTGCTCGGCGGGTGTGCCGCCGTAGGTCTCGCCCTGCTCGAAGATGACGCTGGGCGGCTCCGACCCGCTCAGGGGCACGCTGACGATGCGGCCGCCGCGCGTATCGAGGAGGTAGGCGACGCCGGTCGCGACGACGAGGCCGTCGAGCGACACCTCGCCGGTAAGCTCCTGGCTGAGGCGGGTCACGGTTGTCATCGGGCCGAGGGGCAGGATGGCGTCGAGCGCCTCGATCTGGGCCGTTATCCGCTCATGGAGGTCGGCCGCGACCGGGTTGTCGGGCGAGAGCCGCAGCGCCTCGCTCGCGTCGCGCCGCGCTCCTTCGAAGAGCTCGCGCTTGCGGGCGGGGTCCTCTTCGATGAGGGCGGCGCTGAGCTGCTCCTGCGACGAGGCGATGTTAGCGACGAGCTGCGTATTGCGGCTCTCGTCGATCAGGCCGGGGACGATGAAGACGGCGATCAGGGCGAGGAAGGCGATGACGCCGAGGAGGCCGATCCAGCGCGCCTGGAGCAGGTCGAGGCGAAAGCCGGCCGGCGGCCCGGTCGTGCGCGTGTACTCGCCGCGGCCGGCCGACTGCTCGCCGCGCAGCCTGACGACGGCGCGGGAGAGGTCTAGCGGCGGCGCCTCTCGGCCCTTCGCTTCGGTGGGCGCTGGGGCGGCGGTCGCGACCGCCGCCTCCACCTGCTCGAGCACCGACAGGGGCGGCTCCTCGACCGGCACCGGGTCCGGCTCTGGCTCTGGTACCGCCGCCTCGAAGCAGGTGACGGCGAGGAGGGCGAAGCCGGCCAGGTGGCGAGTCCGCAGGTAGAGCTCGGGCAGGGCGGCCTCGGCGCCGCGCTCGAGGAGGGTGTCGAGCGTCTCGCCGTCGACGATCTCGCTGAGGCTGGACGAGGCGAGGAGGAGGAGGTCGCCGACGGCGAGGTCGAAGCGGCGGAGGTCGGGCTCTAGAGGCGCCTCGCCCAGGGGTGTGGCCGCTGCGTCCCTGGCGGCGAAGCGCTGGCCGCGGTCGCCCCGCTGGAAGAGGGAGAGCATCGGCCCGCACTGGGCGACGTAGGCGACGTCGCCGCAGAGGATGAGGGCGGCGATGCTGGCGCCGACCTGCTCGCGGGCGATGCTGCGCTGGTTCCAGTCGACGAGCTTCTCGTTCGTCGCTCGCAGGGCGCGGATGAGGCCGCCGGTCAGGGACTGGCGGTCGGCGACGAAGATCGCGCCGATCTCCTCCAGGGCCTGGCCGACGTGCTCGTCGCCCCGTGGTCCCGTGGGCTCCGAGAGTAGGTAGAGGTCGGCGTCCGGCTCGTCGAGGTGGCGGCGTTGGAAGATGCGCAGCCGGCTGCCTTCCTCTGACACCTGACCGTTATGGACGACGAACCTGGCAACCCAGGTTTGGAGGGTCATATTCGGTTACGACGTCCAGGAGACGGGGCTCGGGGCGGGCAGACCCTGCCCCGGCACCCGGATTATAGCAGCGCCCCCGGCAGGCTGAGCCTGCACCCATAAGCTACCGCGGCAGGCTGAGCCTGCACCCATAAAGCTACCGTGCGGCCATCGGCAGGCTGGCCCTGCGCCGGGCTGTAGAGCGGCCACGCTTAGCCTCTCATGAGGCCTCAAGAACTCGCCCGGCAGCCTTCGCCGCCACGCAGTGGCCGCACCTAGCAGGCTGAGGAAGCGCTGGTGCATTATCCGATCCTTCGCCGCCGCTCGCGGCTGATAAGCTTGGCGCATGGACCTGAGGATCCTCCTCGATACGCTCACTATCGTTCTCGCGGCGACGGTTGTGCTCGAATATCTGCTCAGCCTGGCGGCGGTGCTCCTCCAGCGTGCAGCGGACCGGCGCGTGGCGGCTTGATGGCGGCGGGCGGCGAGGAGCCGGCGGCGGCGATCACGAAGCGCCGCGCCTGGTGGATCGCCCTGCGGCCCTTCTCTTTCCCCGCCTCGCTCGTGCCGGTGCTGGTCGGCACGGCGGCGGCCGCGGACGCGGAGCTGCGGCCCGGCCTCTTCCTTCTCGTCCTCGTCAGTTCGCTGCTGATCCACGCCGGGACGAACCTGGCGACGGACTACTTCGACTTTCTCCACGGCGTCCAGCCGAAGGCGACGCTGGGCGGTGTGATCCAGGGCGGCCTGATCACGGCTGGAGCGGTGCACGCGGCGGCGATCGCCTGCTTCGCCGTCGGCGCCGCTGGCGGCCTCGTGATCGTCGCCTACGCGGGCTGGCCGGTGCTGGCCGCGGGCGTCGGCAGCGTCCTCGCGGGCTACTTCTACACGGCGAAGCCGATCAGCTACGGCCGCAGGGGCCTGGGCGAGGTCACGGTCTTCGTCTTCATGGGCCTGGTGATGGTCATGGGGGCCTACTACGTCCAGCTGGAGCGGCTGAGCTGGCTGTCGCTCTGGGCGGCGCTGCCGGTCGCCCTCCTCGTCGCCAACATCCTTCACGCCAACAACCTGCGCGACATCGAGAACGACCGGGCGCGGCGCAAGGTAACGATCGCGACGCTGATCGACCGGCCGGCGGCCGACTACGTTCTCTGGGCGCTGACCTTCGGCGCCTTCCTCAGCGTCGCGGCGGCGGTGGCGGCAGACGGCCTGCCGGCGGCGACGCTGCTGGTGCTGGCGGCGCTGCCGAGCGCCTGGGGGACCGTTCGCCACCTGCGCGAGCGTGAGGCGGCGGGACTCAACGCCCTGGTGAGGGCGACGGCGGCGCTGCACCTGCGCTTCGGCCTGCTGCTGGCGCTGGGTTTCGTCCTCGCTGCGGTCTGAGTCTCGGCAAATCGAGGTGTTGGCCGGGATGCGGTAGCCGGTCGCCGCGCCGGAGGCCGCCATCGGAGTCCAGAGGTCGAAAAGGCGGCCCTGACGCGGTAGCTCGTCGCCGTGCAGGGCGTCTAGGCGATCGAGGGATAGGCGCGGACGCGGCCGTAGAGCTGCGGTCTGAGCGGGGTCTAGGCGAGCGACGGGTGGGCGCGGACGCGGTAGCTGCAGCACTTGTCGCCGCGCAGGAGGCTGCTGACGAGGCGGGCGTCGCCGCCGGTGAGCTGGCGGACGAACTCGACCTCAAGGGCGCAGACGCTGCTGTGGATCTCAGCGACGTTCTGGAAGGGACAGGTGTACTGGTTGATCAGGTAGCTCTCGTCCTCGCCGGGGACCGATTCGGCGAGGCAGCCGCGCTCGTTGATGATGGCGGTGGTCTCTTCGACCCGGCCGGCGAGGTCGGCGCCGGCGATGCGGTCGGCGTAGTCGGCGGCGGAGCGGCTGGCGACGCGCATCATGACGCTCTGGACGCCCTTGGTGCCGGCGATCGCCCGGATCTCATCGAGGAGGAGGTTCGGGAGCTCATCGTAGCGGCTGGGGTAAAGGGCGCTGCCGGCTGTGGTCAGGGTGTAGACGAGGGCCGGGCGGCCGATGTGGCCGCGGCTCTCGTGGACGGCGACGAGGCCGTCGCGCTCGAGGACGGTGAGGTGCTGGCGGATGCCGGTGGCGGTGAGGCCGAGGAGCGATCCGAGCTCGCGCACGGTCGCCCCACCTTGGCGGCGGAGGTAGTCGAGGATCTCCTGGCGGGTCGCTTGCATGGACTTCTGCCAAGGCGCGTATTTAGAATGTCAATATAACATAAACGCTGCGGCGGCCCGGCCCTCCACGCCCGGCGGCTACTCGGCGGACCAGTCGCCGCCGGCGCCGCCGGACTTCGATACGAGGCGCACGGCATCGAGGCGCATGCCGCGGTCGACGGCTTTGCACATGTCGTAGACGGTGAGGCCGGCGACGCTGACGGCGGTGAGGGCCTCCATCTCGACGCCGGTCTTGCCGGTCGTCTGCACCGTCGCCGTGATCTCGACAGCGTTGTTGTCGGCGTCGGGCTCGAGCTCGACGGCGATGTCGGTGAGGAGGAGGGGGTGGCACATGGGGATGAGCTCGTGGGTGCGCTTCGCCGCCATGATGCCGGCGACCTGGGCGGTGGTGAGGACGTTGCCTTTGGCGATCTGGCCGGCGCCGAGGAGGCGCAGGGTCTCGGGCTGCATGACGATGCGGCCGCGGGCGACGGCGACGCGCGCCGTGTCGTCCTTGGCGCCGACATCGACCATGCGGGCGCGTCCCGCCTCGTCGATGTGGGAGAGGCCACGTCCATCGACATTGAGCACTGGGGAGAGCTCCCGAATCAGTTCGGTCTGTTTGTGAAGCGCTGCTTCCTTCGTTGCTACAGGAAACAAACGGACGAATCCACGTTCTCTGAGGAATGCTGTGATTTTTGTCTCGACTTCAGGCGGATAGCCACCTCTATGACGACGCCCGACTAGACCGAGATACTCCCCGAGGCTTTGACGGAATGCGCTTCGCGCGCTGCTTTTCGAGAGGTGCTGGTCAAAGATGCGACGTTTGAGGTTCAAAGACTCGCCGACGTAGATGACTCTGTCCGTCTCGTCACGTATCACGTACGCGCCCGGGACCGCTGGTAAATCCGGACGGCGGAGGTCTCTTAGCGGTATCGGTGCAGGCTCCATGAGTTGGCCTAACTATATCCGTTTCCCAGGCCGCGCTGCGCATCCCTCACGGTCTGCTCCGCAGAGGATTATTGAAGATTGTGGGGACACCCCACGCCCCGGCAGGGATTGCATCCCTGCACCCAGCTTTCGGACGCCGTGCGGCAGCGGTGCGCCGTAACGCAGTCACCCGCCGATGCGGGACATCTCTACCTTTTCGAGGCCTATCGTGTCGGCGCTGCGTAGCTCGGAGTAGCGGTCGGTGCGGGCGGACCAGATCGTGCGCAGGTGGGCGCTGATCGCATCGTCGTCGGCGCCGTTGCGAAGGAGGGTGCGGAGGTCGTGGCCGCGGCCGGCGAAGAGGCAGGTGAAGAGCTCGCCGTCGGCGGAGAGGCGGGCGCGGGTGCAGGCGCCGCAGAAGGGCGCCGAGACGGAGGCGATGATGCCGAGCTCGCCGGCGCCGTCGCGGTAGCGGTAGCGCTCGGCGACCTCGCCGTAGTAGGCGGGCGCGACCGGCTCGATCGGCCAGGCGGCGTCGATCTGGGCGACGAGCTCGGCCGCCGGCACGACGTCGGCGAGACGCCAGCCGTTGCTGGCGCCGACGTCCATGTACTCGATCAGGCGGAGGATGTGGCCGCTGTGGCGAAAGTAGTCGGCCATAGCGAGGACGCTGGCGTCGTTGACGCCGCGCTTGACGACCATGTCGACCTTGACGGGCGTGAGGCCGGCGACCGCGGCGGCGTCGATCGCCTCGAGGACGCGGCCGACCGGGAAGTCGACGTCATTCATCGCCTTGAAGGTCGCGTCGTCGAGGGAGTCGAGGCTCACTGTCACGCGGTCGAGGCCGGCGGCTTTGAGGGCGCCGGCCTGGGGCGCGAGCAGGGCGCCATTGGTCGTCATCGCCAGGTCGTTGAGGCCGTCGATGGCGGCGAGCATGGCGACGAGCTTCTCGAAGTCGCGGCGGAGGAGGGGCTCGCCGCCGGTGAGGCGGACCTTTGTGACGCCGAGGCCGACGGCGATGCGCGCGAGGCGGGCGATCTCCTCGAAACTGAGGATCTGGTCGCGGCGGAGGAAGACGTAGTCGCGGCCGAAGACCTCCTTCGGCATGCAGTAGGTGCAGCGGAAGTTGCAGCGGTCCGTTACCGAGACCCGGAGGTCGCGCAGCGGTCGCTGGAGGCTATCGAGCGTTGTTGTCTCTTGCATGGGTGGTTTGCGGAGCGGGCGCTTCGCTAATTATAGCAAGGCGGGCAGAGCCGACGGTCAGTTTGAGCAGGGCA
Organism: Dehalococcoidia bacterium; assembly: GCA_963664765.2. Taxonomy (GTDB): domain Bacteria; phylum Chloroflexota; class Dehalococcoidia; order DSTF01; family WHTK01; genus WHTK01. The sequence goes on from CAXXWO010000006.1 coordinate 1,882,436, forward strand.
AGGAACCCGCTTCGGGCCGATCTGTCCCCAGGGCCTGGACTCTTCGCTTTGCTCAGAGTGACAACCCGTTGCTTAGCGTGACAACCTGTCGCGAGGTTTCGAAGGTCGTGGACTGGAGATGGCTCGGTGGACCTACGAGGAGCGAGGGGTTCGAGTCGCTTGACCGGTGAGGGCGCGCAGCTCTGCTCTGATCGCGGCGGCGGCGGCGGCGCGATGGCTGAGGCGGTTCTTGGCGGCGAGGCCGAGCTCGGCCATGGTCATGCCTTCGGCCGGCAGGTAGAAGACGGGGTCGTAGCCGAAGCCCGCGTCACCGGCCGCTGCGGCGGCGATGACGCCTTCGCAGGCGCCTTCGGCCTCGATGCGGCGGCCGTCCGGCAGCAGCACGACGATGACGGCGCGGAAGCGGGCCGTGCGGCGCTCGGCAGGGACGTCTTTGAGGGCGTCGAGGAGGATCTGGATGCGCTTCGCCTGGTCGCGGCCGTCCCAGCCGCGGTCGTGGTGCAGGGGGCCGGGCTCGCCGCCGAGGGCGTCGACCTCGAGGCCGGAGTCGTCGGCGAGGGCGGCGAGGCCGCTGACCTTGGAAAACGCCGCTGCCTTGAGGTCGGCGTTTTCGAGATAAGTCGGGCCGGCCTCCTCGACCTCGAGAGCGAGGCCGATCTCGCGCGGCGCGACGACCTGCCAGCCGCAGCCGGCGAGGAGGCCGCGGAACTCGTCGACCTTGCCGGCGTTACCGGTGGCGATGAGGAGGCGGGGCAGCGTCGATTGAGGAGCCGTCACTGAGTCGGCCGGTCGAAGCCCTCGCGGCGGCGGAACTCCTCGCGCTCGCCCTCCTCTTCGAGACGGCGCTCCTCGCCCTCGCGGCCGAGCTCGAGCTGCTCGTCGACCGCTTCCTGGAGGTTGCGCTCGTACTCCTCCGCCGGCTGCGGCATGCGCGCTTCCAGGACCTCTGAGAGGACGGAGTAGTAGTTGGCGCCGAGGTAGTGCAGCGGCCGCGACCCGGCGTCTTCGAGGAGCCAGTGGTCGCTGAAGGCTTCGTCGTCGGCGGAGACGGCGACGACGCGGCCGACGAGGAGGAAGTGGTCGCCCATCTCGATGGCGTCGTCGAGGCTGCACTCGACCCAGCCGACGCAGCCCTCGAGGAGGACCGTATCGAGGCGGCGGGCGCGGAAGCTGGGCAGCTTCGTCAGCTCGAACTTGTCGACCTCGGCGCCGGTGAGGCTGCCGAGGTACTGGACGTGGTGGAGAAGCTCGCGCGTGGGCACGTTGAGGGCGAACTCCTCCGTCTTGCGGATGATGTCGTAGGAGTGGCGCGATGGGTGGACGGCGATGCCGATCAGGGGCGGCACCAGGCTCAGGGGCATGGCGTAGGCGACGGGCATGACGTTGTGACGGCCGCGGTAGCTGCAGCTGAGGAGGAGGACGGGGCCGCCGGTGAGGAGGCGGCGGGCATCGAGCTCGTCGAGGTTGCGTCTCATAATTGGATTATAGCCAGGCTCGCCTGGACCCACACTGCTATCGCTTTCCTCGTCGAATCGTCGTCTTGAGAAGGAGCCAGCGTGTCCTCGGCGATTCGTACTGGCGCAAGGCGAGTGGAGATCACGGCTCGATGCCGCCGAATCCGCGCCCCTTCTCTCAGGCGGCGGACTCACTGGCGAGGCGGACGGTCGAGATAGGCGCTTGTGGCGGTGGCGGGGCTCAGCGTGGGCGGGTCAGCCGCCCCGAGTCGGTGACTATGAGGTGAAGCAGGCCTACGACCACGAGAAAACCGCCCGCGTACTGGCCGTAAACGTCGCCGTAGTAGATGCCGGCGGAGGTCGCCAACGCGGTCATGACGATGAAGAAGTAAGGCGAGAGGCGAAGGGCCAGCACCCAGAAGAGGGCCGCTCCTAGCCAGACCGGTGCGATGAGCGCCCAGGAGATGGCGGTGTAGGAGGAGCCGTGGGCGATCAGGTGATAGCCCATGATGCCGAACCCAAGGGCGGCGCCGCAGACGGCCGCGGCGATCCCTGCCCAGAGCATCGAACCCTTGTCAGTGAGGATCAGTAGAGGGTACGAGGCCAGGTGCCGCGCGCGGATTCTCTCCATCAGCTCAGTCCTCCTCGACCGCGGGCGACTCGACCGCCTTGGTCGCTCGCAGCTGATCGCTACACATGATAGCAATCATCGCTGCCGGATCGTCACCGCCGTGCTGTTCATAGAGGGTGACGTTGCCGGCAACGAGGAAGCGGCGGTTCTGCCCCTTCTCTCAGGCGGCGGGCTCGCGGGCGAGGAGGACGATCTGGATGTGGACCTCGTTACGGGCGGTGGCGATCTGGACCGAGGGCGGCTCGATGCCGAAGTCGGTCATCTTGAAGTCGGCGTCGGCGGCGGCGGTGAGGCTGTCGCCGGCCTGGCGGGCGAGCACGCTGAAGGTCATGGGCTGGCTGACGCCGTGGATCGTCATCGAGCCGCTGAGCGTGAGCTCGACCTGGGTGTCCTCGACGTAGCCGGCGGGGAAGCCGCTGAGTGACTCGACGGCGAACTCGGCGAAGGGGAATCGGCTCGTGTCGAGCGTCGTGCGCTTGATGTAGCTGTCGCGCCTGCTCTCGTCGCTCTCGAGCTCGCGCAGGTCGATGGTGAAGGAGGAGGCGGCGCCGGCGTAGAGGCCGTCGGGGGAGAGGTAGATCTCGCCGCTGATCGCGCTGGTCTCGCCGACGGCGGTGGTGTCGATCAGGCGCAGGTTCTCCTTGACGACGTACTTGGCGCTGGAGCCAGAGGGGTCGATGACGAAGCGGCGGACGCCGGCGGGCAGCTCGACGGGCGGCACAGCCGCGTCTCCGCCTGCGGCCTCGGTGTCGGTGCTGATAGCCGGCGCTTCGGTGGCGAGGTTGGCGTCGTCGCTGCGGAGAAGGAAGACGCCGATGACGGCCACGAAGGCGATGACGCCGAGGAGGGCCGTAGCCAATAGGATCTTTCGCATGCTCTGCCTCTCTGATTCGCCCCTCAGGGAATACGCGCGCTTGGCGGGGCCTGGCTCTATGAATGGGATGTTAGCGAGCGGGCGCGAAACGGTGCCCAAGAGGCTGTTAAACGAGTGTTAACAGGTTAGCGGCTTCAACGAGCCGGGCCCACTCAGCGGTGCGGTTGAGCTTTCACCGGGTCGGCACTGAGTCGGGAGGCAAGTAGGTTCGAAATCGGCCTGCTGAGACAATTTACTGCTTCTGTTCACGATACCGATCGCTATGCGATATCCGATGAGGGAGGCGGTTGCCGCGGTTAACGCTGTAAGTACTGAAACCAGATCGAAGTCGTTACGTATTAGGCTCAAGAGAATGATCCACCCTGTCGAGACTGCAAAGAATATCGCGACAAGTTTACGTGGGTCGAGATTCATCATTTGTGCGCGCGCCGGGCGCAAGCCCTAGTTGGCGCGCTCTAGGTACTCGCCGCTGCGCGTGTCTACTTTGACCTTGTCGCCGATGACGACGAAGAAGGGGACGTTGACGACGAGGCCGGTCACGAGCGTGGCGGGCTTGGTGCCGCCCTGGGCGGTGTCGCCACGCAGCGCCGGCTCCGTCTCGGCGACGTCGAGGATGACGGCGGCGGGGAGCTCAACGTTGATCGCCTCCTCGCCGTAGGTGAGCACCTGGCAGTCGTCGTTCTCCTTGAGGTAGAGGACCATGTCGCCGACGGCGTCGCGGTTCATCGCGATCTGCTCGTAGCTCTCCTTGTTCATGAAGTAAAAGAGGTCGTTCTCGTTGTAGAGGTACTGGGTCGGCTGGCGCTCGACGCGGGCGCGCTGGAACTTGGAACCGGAGTTGAAGGTGCGCTCGATGATGTGGCCGGCACGAACGTCGCGCAGCTTCAGCTTGACGAGGGCGCCACCGCGGCCCGTCTTGTTGTGCTCCCAGTCGACAATGCTATAGAGGTTGCCGTCGAGCTCGATGGTCAGCCCCTTGCGCAAATCGCCGGTGTCGATCACTCTTTTAACTCCGCCGCGGGCCTCGACCCGTTATACGACTGCATCCGTCCTGCCGCGGGCCTCGCCGCGTTATACGACTGCGTTAGTTCCGCCGCGGGCCTCGCCGCGTTATACGACTGCGTTGGTTCCGCCGCGGGCCTCGCCGCGTTATACGACTGCGTTGGTTCCGCCGCGGGCCTCGCCGCGTTATACGACTGCGTTGGTTCCGCCGCGGGCCTCGCCGCGTTATACGACTGCGTCAGTGTACCGAGAGGGCCGCTTGCTAGACCAGCCCCGCCGACAGTGGCAGCGACGAAATCGTTGTCGTCGGCGGCGCTAGGGACGGGTCGCGGTGGCGATGAGGCCGTCGTCGTCGTCGGCGCTAGGGACGGGTCGCGGCCGCGATGAGGTCGTCGGCGTCGGCGAGGACGAGGTGGGTCTCGCCCCACTGGTCGGCGTCCTCCAGGCGCCACTGCGGCGTCGCGTCGGCGGACCGGAGGCGGATGCCCCAGTCGCCGCCGTAGACGATGTAGGCGGTGCCGGCGCTGGAGTCCTCGACGGCGACGGCGTAGGCGGCGACGGGCGTGCCGTCAGCGGCGCTGGACCAGCCGGTTACGGCGCAGAGGCGGCCGCCGGGCTCGCCTTCGAAGATCCTCACCTGGGCGACGGCGAAGGGGTCGCCCAGATTCTTGAAGACCTGGTTGGCGCTCATGGGGCAGCTCGAGTTCGGCTCGACCTCGACGTGGGTAAACATGGGCGCCGGTCGCGGTCCGGGGCCGCTAGGAGGCGGCGACGGCCCGGCGGAGGTTCTCGGCGAACTCCAGAACCATGGCGTCTGCCTTGCGCTTGATCAGGGGCTGACCGAGGCCGGCGAGACGTCCGGAGAACTGGACGTCGGCCGCGACCTCGACGTCGGTGGCGTCGGGGCCGAGCGCCGTGAGCTGCGCCTCGAGCGAGGCCTTGACGCCGGCGCCGACGCGACGGTCGTTGCCCTCGCCGTGGACGAGCCAGCGGCCGTCGGCGCCGCGCTCGGGGCGGGCGCGGCCGCCGAGGTTGAAGCCGAGGGGGCCGACGCGGACGCGGACGCGGCCCTCGTACTCGCCGTCGCCGAGGCTACGCACCTCCTCGACGCCGGGGAGGCAGAGGGCGGAGCGCTCGAAGTCGCCGAGGAAGGCGTCTACTTTTGCTTTTGACGCCTCGATCCGGAGGGTGTGGGCGAACTTCACGGCCCGACGCCGAGCACCTGCTCGAGGGCGCGGCGGGTGAAGACGACGGCCATGTCGCGCTTGTAGGCGGCGCTGCCGCGGAAGTCGTCGAGGGGGTCGACCTCGCCGACGACGGCCTCGGCGGCCTGGCGGACGGCGGCGGCGCTGACGCTCTTGCCCTCGAGCTCGCGCTCGACGGCGGTGGCGTGGACGGGCGTCGGCGCGGCGGCGCCGAGAGCGACGCGGAGGTTGGTGCAGACGCCGTTGCTCACCTGAGCGGCGGCGGCGACGGAGATGGTAGCGTAGTCGTCCTCGGTACGGGGGAGGTACTTGATGTAGGTCGTTTGAGTGGCGGCGGCCTGGGCCGGGACGATGACCTCGGTGAGGAGCTCGCCGGGCGCGATCGCGGTCTCGTAGTAGTCGCGGAAGAGGTCGGCGACGGGCAGGCTGCGCTCGCCGCCGCGCGAGACGAGCTTTACGGTCGCATCGAGGGCGATGAGGCCGGGCGGCGGGTCCTGGGCCGGGTCGGCGTGGGCGAGGCTGCCGCCGACGGTGGCGACGTTGCGGATGCGCACGGTGGCAACGCGGCGATAGACGTCGCTGAGGAGGGGCGCAGCCGCGGCGACGAGGGGCGAGGTCTCCATCTCGCGGTGGCTGGTGAGGGCACCGATGTGGAGGCCGTCCGCCTCGCGGCGAATGCCGCTGAGGCCGGGGACGCGGCTGAGGCTGACGAGGTGGTCGGCGTCTAGCAGGGATTGCTTGAGGAGGACGACGATGGCGGTGCCGCCGGCGATCGGCCGGCCGTCATCGGCGTGCTCCTCGAGGAGGGCGAGGGCTTCGTCGAGGGTGCTGGGCGTGTGGAAGAAGAAGTCGCGCATCGCCTAGGCACCGGCCGGCTTGGCAGCGTCGGCAATCGAGTCGATGATCTGGTAGTAGCCGGTGCAGCGGCAGAGGTTGCCCATCATCCACTCCTTGATCTCGTCCTCGCTGGGCGAGGGGTTGAGGTCGAGCAGGGCCTTGGCGGCAATGACCTGGCCGGGCGTGCAGATGCCGCACTGGAAGCCGCCGTTGCGGATGAAGCTCTCCTGGACGGGGTGGAGGTTATCGGGGCTGCCGATGCCTTCGATGGTGACGATCTCGGCGCCTTCTACCTGCACGGCGAGGGTGATGCAGGAGGCGACGATCTGGCCGTCGATGAGGACGGTGCAGGCGCCGCAGACGCCGACGCCGCAGGCTTCCTTGGTGCCGGTGAGGGCGAGGTCATAGCGAAGAAGGTCGACGAGGGTGCGGCGGGCCGGCACCTCGACGTTTCGCGCCTCGCCGTTGATCTTGAGCTGGAGGCGATGAAGGCCCGGCTCCGATTCCATAATCCCTCCTGGCATTTGCTTTTAGAGGCGGGCGCGCCAATCGTAAGCCGCGCCCACACTGAAGGCAAGCCACTGCGTGGCGGCAAAGGCTGCCGCGGCAGGCTGAGCCTGCACCCATAGGCTGCCGCGCGGCGTCCGAAAGCAGGAGTGCAGAGGACGCAGCGCCTCTGCCGGGGCGTGGGGTGTCCCCACAACCCCTCACTCTTTAGCGGAGCAGACCGTCAGGGGTGCGCAGCGGGCAGGCCCTGCGTGGCGGCGAAGGCGGCCGCGCGGATTGTCGAGGGCTTCTTGGGCTCTTTGGACGCAGGTTCAGCCTGCGGCGCTGCGCATCCCCGGCGGTCCTTCGACAGGCTCAGGATGCATCTGCTTCGCCATGATTACAGGAAGATGTGGAGGTCACCCCTCACACTCCCCGGCAGGGATTGCATTCCTGCACCCAGCTTTCGGACGCCGTGCGGCAGCTTATGCGTGCAGGCTCAGCCTGCCGCGACAGCCCCTGGGTGCAGGCTCAGCCTGCTAAACTTCGCGGAACTCGCCTTCTACGGTGCTTTCCGGGGCCTCCTCGGGGGCGGCTTCGGGGGCTTCGGCGCCGTCGGGGCCGCCCTGGCCGTAGACGGCCTCGCCGATCTTCTGCATCGTCGCGTTGAGCTCGGCGACGGCGGCGTTGATCGCGTCGAGGTCGGTGCCCTGAAGGGCGGTGCGGACGGCCGCGACCTTCGTCTCGACCTCGGCCTTGAGGTCGGCCTCGATCTTGTCGGCGTTGTCGCGCAGGGTCTTCTCCGCCGTGTAGGCCATGCTGTCGGCGGCGTTGCGGGCCTCGATCTGCTCGCGACGCTCGCGGTCCTCGGTGGCGTGGAGCTCGGCCTCCTGCTGGAGCTTTTCGACCTCCTCCTTGGAGAGGCCGGAGCCGGCCGTGATCGTGATCTTCTGCTCGCGGCCCGTGCCCTTGTCGGTGGCGCTGACGTTGAGGATGCCGTTGGCGTCGATGTCGAAGGCGACCTCGATCTGGGGGACGCCGCGCTGTGCGGGCAGGATGCCGTCTAGCAGGAAGCGGCCGAGCGACTTGTCGTCGCTCGCCATGGCGCGCTCGCCTTGGACGACGTGGATCTCGACCGAGGGCTGGCTGTCGGCGGCGGTGGAGAAGACTTGGCTCTTACTGGTGGGGATGGTGGTGTTGCGCTGGATCAGGGGCGTCGCGACGCCGCCAAGGGTCTCGATGCCGAGCGTGAGAGGCGTGACGTCGAGGAGGAGGACGTCCTGGACGTCGCCCTTGAGGACGCCGGCCTGGATGGCGGCGCCGACAGCAACGACCTCGTCCGGGTTGACGCCGCGGTGAGGCTCCTTGCCGAAGAACTGGCGCACCTTCTCGATGACGAGGGGCATGCGGGTCTGGCCGCCGACGAGGACGACCTCGTCGATCTTGGCGGCGGCGATGCCGGCGTCCTGAAGGGCCTGGCGGCAGGGGCCGAGGGTGGCTTCGACGAGGTCGCCGACGAGCTGCTCGAGCTTGGCGCGCGTTAGCGTCAGGTTGAGGTGCTTCGGGCCGGAGGCGTCGGCGGTGATGAAGGGGAGGTTGACGTCGGTCTGCATGACCGTCGAGAGCTCGATCTTCGCCTTCTCGGCCGCTTCCTTGAGGCGCTGGAGGGCCATGCGGTCCTGGCGCAGGTCGATGCCCTGGTCGCGCTTGAACTCGTCGACGAGCCAGTCGATGACGATCTGGTCGAAGTCGTCGCCGCCGAGGTGGGTGTTGCCGTTGGTCGCCTTGACCTGGAAGGTGCCTTCGCCGAGCTCGAGGACGGAGACGTCGAAGGTGCCGCCGCCGAGGTCGTAGACGGCGATCGTCTCCTCGCCGGTCTTCTCGAGGCCGTAGGCGAGGGAGGCGGCGGTGGGTTCGTTGATGATCCGCAGGACCTCGAGGCCGGCGATCCGGCCGGCGTCCTTGGTCGCCTGGCGCTGGCTGTCGTTGAAGTAGGCGGGGACGGTGATCACGGCCTCGTTGACGGAGTCGCCGAGGTAGGCTTCGGCGTCGGTCTTGAGCTTCTGGAGGATCATCGCTGAGATCTCTGGTGGCGAGTAGGTGCGGTCGTCGATGGTGACGGCGGCGTCGCCGTTCTCGGCGGCGACGACCTTGTAGGAGAGGAGCTTGAGGTCGCGCTGGACGGACTCGTCGCTGAGCTTGCGGCCCATGAGGCGCTTGATCGAGTAGATCGTGCTGTCGGGGTTGGTGATCGCCTGGCGCTTCGCGACCTGGCCGGCGAGGCGCTCGCCGCTCTTGGCGGTGGCGACGACGGAGGGCGTGGTGCGGCCGCCTTCGGCGTTGGGGATGACGACGGGCTCGCCCGCCTCCATGACGGCGATGCAGGAGTTCGTCGTGCCGAGGTCGATGCCGATTACTTTAGCCATTTTTTGCTCCTAAAGGTTGGGCTTTGCTGCGCCTGGATTCACTCGAAGGAAGGTCGACATGGCCGTGCGACTGCGCCAAACCGAACGAAGGACAGGCGGAAAGTCGTCACTCAGCGGCTGATACTCGATCAGTATGCGTACCTTGACTTCCTCGAGGGTTCGCCGGGGTACGTCCTCACTAACGCCTGAGATAGATCGCACTTCTTCTACGTCGATGATTCCACAGCTCATCCCGGAATGGTCTCTCTCCAAGTGCCCTCTACAGGCGCCCGGCCTTCTTCGCGATTGCCTTGTCGACGGTGCTGACCGCCTTGCTGAGCTGGTCGCGCTCGCTTTTGTCCTGGGTGATATCGAGGGCGCGACGGAAGCTGCGCAGCGCTTCTTGATAGAGGTTGTCGACCGTCAGATCGCCGATCGTGACCTCGCTGGAGGCGGCGGCGCCGAGGTCGAGCTTTGCTTCGGCGGCGTCGAAGTAGGCGCCGCCGGCGCCGAAGTGGGCGCGGACCTCGCTCTCGTCGCGGCGTATGGCCTCGGCGAAGGCCTCGAGCGCCGGCGCCGGGCGGCCCATGCTCATGAGCTGGCCACCGAGGAGGCAGGGCCAGAGGAATTCGGCCGGCTCCGCTTCCGTCTTCTCCTTGAGGATCGCGAGGGCGGCGGGCGCCTGGCCGGCGATGCCTTTCTCGCCGGCGCGGCGCAGCACCTCCGGGTTGAGGGCGTCGCGGCGCAGCTCCTCTTCCTTCGTGAGGCCGTCGAGCTTCGGGCGCTTGCTGCCGCCGCCGAACAGTGGCATGTCTTACCTTCCCGCTAGTCCTGCGGCGCCTTGCCGCCGACGACGACCATGGTCGGGCGGAGGACGCGGCCGCCGAGCTTGAAGCCCCGCTGGACGACGCTGAGCACCTTGCCCTCCTCGCCTTCGCCGAACATGACGGCCTCGTGCAGAGTCGGGTCGAAGGCTTCGCCCTCGGCGGCGATCTCCTCGACGTCGCTGAGCTCGAGCAGGGAGACGAACTTGCGGTGAATGAGGCGGACGCCGTCTACCCAGGTGAGGCCGACGAGGTGGACGTCGACGCTCTGGAGGGCGCGCTCGAGGTCGTCGATCACGGGCAAGAGGTTGATGATGAAGGCGGCGCTGGCGAGGCGGGCGACCTCCTCGCGCTCCTGCTCGACGCGGCGCTTGAAGTTCTGGTAGTCGGCGGCGGCCCGCTGCCACGACCCGAGGTAGGACTGGGCCCGCTCCTTCTCGGCCGCGAGCTGGGCCTCGAGCGGCTCATCACCGGCGGCGGCGCTAGCGCCCTCGGGCGCGGCCTCGCCGGCGCTAGCGGCGCGCCGGTCGACGAAGCGTGCTTGCTCCTCGTCTTCTTGCGTAGACATCTTCTCCTCTAAAAGAGCGGCGCTGGCGCCGGCTCCGGGTTCTCTAGATCTGGGCTACCAGGTCGCCGAGCAGCGAAGCCAGGTAGCGCACGGTCGGGATGGTGCGGGCGTAGCGCATGCGGGTGGGCCCGAGAACGCCGACGATGCCGGAGGCGCCGCCCTCGGCGCCGTAGCGGCTGAGGACGATGCTGCACTCGCGCATCGCCTCGTTGCTGTTCTCGGCGCCGATCACGACGCTGATGCCGTCGCTGAGTTGGCCGATCGGGATGGCGGCGCTGAGGGTGCGCTGCTCGAGGACGTCGATGAGCTCGATCATGCGCTCGGAGCGGGCGAACTCGGGCTGGGTGAGGACCTCGTGGACGCCGTCGCGGAAGACGTCGCCGAGGGCGAGCGACTCCTGCTCCATGAGCTCGACGACCGCCTTGAGGACGGTCTCGTCGAGCTCGGGCGCGGCGTCGGGCTGCTCCGGCAGCTCCGCCGCCGAGAGGCCGGCGTAGAGCTCGTTTAAGCGGCCGGCGGCGAGGAGGAGCGCCGTCTCGTCGATCGGCTCGCGGAAGGCGAGCACCTGCTGGCGGATGCGAGCCTCGTTGAGGACGACGACGCAGAGTGCGCTGGCCTCCTGCAACGGTACGAGCTGGACGTGGCGCAGGCGGGTCTCGCGGCTCCGCGGCGAGGTGACGACGGCGAAGTTGCTGACGCTGTGGGCGAGGACGGCGGCGGCGAGCTGGAACCACTGCTCCATGGCCCGCTCCGTCTGGTGGAACTGGTGGCGGATCATCTCGCGCTCGTCGAGGCCGAGGGTCTCTTCCTCCATAAGACTCTCGACGTAGTAGCGGTAGCCCTTGTCGGAGGGGACGCGGCCGGCGGAGGTGTGGGGCTGGACGATGTAGCCTTCCTCTTCGAGGCGGGCCATCTCGAGGCGCACGGTGGCGGGGGAGTAGGGCACGTGGTGCTTGCGCACGACGTACTGCGACCCGACCGGCAACGCGGTCGAGACGTACTCATCGATGATGAGGTTGAGCAAAGCGGATCGGCGTTCGGTCAGCACCTCCAACCTCCGCCCAAGCGGTAATTAGCACTCTCGGTGGGCGAGTGCTAATCCTCGCTAAAAGTAGCAAAAGCAGCTCAAAGTGTCAAGGGCGCAGCGCCTCTCGCCGGTAGCATAGAGGCAGCGTAAAAGCCGCGCTCTCGCTTCCAGGCCTTCGGTTGACCCCCTCTCGAAGGCGTGTCTACACTGCCTCCAGGTTTAGGCTGGCCGGCGAGGCCGGGGGAGAGCGATGGCGGTCCGGATCAGTGGCGTCGGCAAGTACGTGCCAGCGCGCGTCCTCACGAACGCCGACCTCGAGAAGATGGTCGACACCTCGGACGACTGGATCGTCGAGCGTACCGGCATCCGCGAGCGACGCATCGCCGCCGACGGCGAGAGCGCCGCGACCATGGGCAGCGAGGCGGCGCGCATGGCCCTGACCACGGCCGGCCTCGCGCCTGAGGACATCGACCTCGTGATCTGCGCGACGATCACGCCGGAGGGGATGTTCCCGGCCACGGCCTCCTGGATCCAGGAGGCGATCGGCGCCCGCAAGGCGGCGGCCTTCGACGTGAACGCGGCCTGCGTCGGCTTCGTCGCGGCGCTGGCGACGGCGGCTCAGTTCATCGACGCCGGCACCTACAAGCGCGTCCTCGTCGTCGGCAGCGAGGTGCTGTCGCGGATCACGGACTGGACCGACCGCAGCACCTGCGTGCTCTTCGGCGACGGCGCTGGCGCCGTCGTCCTCGAGGCGTCGTACCGGGAGGGACGCACGCCCTTCGTCCTCGGCAGCGACGGCGCCGGTGCCCGGCTCCTCTACGCCCGCGGGCCGGCGAGCGCACCGGCCTCCCCGACCGAGAGCGAGAGCTTCTGCATCGTCATGGACGGCCGCGAGATCTTCCGCTTCGCCGTGCGGGCGATGGAGGAGGCCTCGCGCCAGGCGGCGAGCCTGGCCGGGCTGGGCCTCGACGACATCGCCTACGTCGTGCCGCACCAGGCGAACCTGCGGATCATTGTCGCCGTCGCGAAGGCGCTGGCGCTGCCGCCGGAGCGGATGATCGTCGACGTCGAGAAGTACGGTAATACGTCCTCCGCCTCGATCCCGCTCGCCCTCTGCGAGGCCTGGGAGCAGGGCAAGCTCAAGGAGGGCGACAACATCGCCCTCGTCGCCTTTGGCGGCGGCCTCGTCTGGGGGGCGTCGATCGTCGAGTGGGCCCGCCTCGGCTGCGAGCAGGGCGACCGCGAGCGCGCGGCCGGCGTCGCCGGCGGCTGAGCCTCGAGAGCGCGGCAGCCGCTCGCGGCGCCATGGACTACGTCGACTCGCTGCGCTACTTGCTGGGCCTCGCCGACTTCGAGCGCTCCGGGCGCTTCGCCGAGCGGCCGGACCTGGCGCCGGTGCTGGCGCTGCTCTCAGAGCTCGGCGACCCCCACCTCGGCCGGCCGACGGTCCACGTCGCCGGCAGCAAGGGCAAGGGCAGCCTCGCCGCCATGGTCGAGTCGATCCTGCGGGTGGCGGGCCGGCGCACCGGCCTCTTCACGAGCCCCCACCTCAACCGCTTCACCGAGCGGGTCCGGATCGACGGCGAGCCCGTATCGAGCCAGGATTTCGCCGCCGGTATAGCGGCGGTGCAGGCGGCGGCCGAGCGCGTGAGCGCTCGCCTGCCGGAGCGGCGGTTCGTTACCTTCGACATCCTGACGGCGCTGGGCTTCCTCCTCTTCCGCGATAAGGCGGTCGACGTTCAGGTAATCGAAGTCGGGCTCGGCGGCCTCCTCGACTCGACCAACGTCTTCGAGACCAAGGAATGCGCCGTGATCACGAGCATCGGCCTCGAGCACACGGAGATCCTCGGCAGCACGATCGCGGCGATCGCGGCCCAGAAGGCGGGGATCATCGTCGCCGGCGGGCCGGCGATCATGGCGCCGCAGCGCGAGTCGGCGGCGGACGTGATCCGCGCGGTCGCCAAGGAGAAGGGGGCGCCGCTAACCGAGGTCGCGCTCGCCTGCCGCCTGCGCCGCGATAGCGCCGGCGCCGACGGCCAGACCTTCCACCTGCGCACGGGCGTCGGCGACTACGAGGCGAAGCTGCCGCTGCTCGGCAAGCACCAGCTCGAAAACGCCGCGACCGCGGTCCTCGCCGTGGAGGCGCTGGCCGCCGCCGGCATCGAGGTCGGCGCCGCGGCCGTGAAGGCGGGCCTCGGGACTTTAAAGTGGCCGGCGCGGATCGAGGTGTTGAAGCAGCGGCCGCTGCTGGTGGTGGACGCGGCCCATACGGCCGACTCCGCCCGCGTCCTCGGCGAGACGCTGGCCGAGTACCTCCACGTGAAGGAAGCGACGCTCGTCGTAGGGCTCATGGGCGACAAAGACATCGATGGGCTGGCAGATGCTGTGGCGCCGCTGGCGCGGCGGGTGATCGCGACGCGCGCCGATCATCCGCGGGCGCTGGCGCCGGATGCCGTGGCGCGTCCCTTCCGCGAGCTCGGCATCGAGACCCAGATCGAGCCCGGCGTCGGCGCGGCGGTCGAGGCGGCGCAGCGCCTCTCGACGGCGTCGGAGGCGGTTGTTATCCTCGGATCGGTGGCCCTGGCCGGCGAGGCGCGTGCCCACGTCCTCGGCCTGGAGCGGGACCCGCCGATCGATGCCGGCCCACGAGAAAGGTAGGCAGGATGAGCAGCGCAGCGCGTGACGGCCGCCGGGTCGTGATCACCGGCATGGGGGCGCTTACGCCGATCGGCAACAACGTCGACGCCTTCTGGCAGAGCTGCGTCGAGGGCCGCTCCGGCGTCGACTGGATCACGCTCTGCGACTCGACGGACTACGAGGTCAAGGTCGACGGTGAGGTCAAGGGCTTCGACCCGACGGACTATATCGACCGCAAGGAAGCGCGGCGCATGGCCCGCTTCAGCCAGTTCTCGGTAGCGACGGCGGCGATGGCGATCGAGGACGCCGGCCTTAACGTCGAGCGCGAGGACGCGGGCCGGATCGGCGTCCTCATGGGCAACGGCAACGGCGGCCTGCCGGAGTCCGACCAGGCGATGCGGACGATCATCGAAAAGGGCGGCGGCCGCCTCGACCCGTTTTACATGTCGAAGATGCTGCCGAACATGGCAGCGGCGCATGTGGCGATGCAGTTCGGCCTCAAGGGCTACAACAACACCGTGAGCACCGCCTGCGCCGCCGGCACCCAGGCGCTCGGCGACGCGATGGACGTGATCCGTGCCGGGCGGGCGGACGTGATGATCGCCGGCGGCGGCGAGGCCGGCATCTCGGAGCTAGGCCTGGCCGCCTTCACGATCATGCGGGCGCTCTCGACCCGCTCCGACGACCCGACGAAGGCGAGCCGTCCCTTCGACAAGGACCGCGACGGCTTCATCTGCGCCGAGGGCGCCGGCATCCTCGTGCTCGAGAGCCTGGAGCACGCGGAGGGACGCGGCGCCCGCATCCTCGGCGAGCTCGCCGGCTACGGTGCCAGCTCCGACGCCTACCACATCGTCGCGCCCTGCGTTGACGGCGAGGGCGCCCAGCGGGCGATCCGCCTGGCGCTGGCCGACGCGGGCGTTGAGCCGGAGGAGATCGACTACATCAACGCCCACGGCACCTCGACTCAGGCGAACGACGCGGCCGAGACGCTGGCGATCAAGGGCGTCTTCGGCGAGGGCGCCTACCGCATTCCGGTGAGCTCGACGAAATCGATGATCGGCCACACGCTCGGCGCCTCGGGGCCGATCGAGGCCGTTGCCTGCATGAAGGCGATCGAGACGGGGATAGCGCCGCCGACGATCAACTACGAGACGCCGGACCCGGACTGCGACCTGGACTACGTGCCGAACCAGTCGCGCGCCGTCGGCGACATCCGCTGCGTCCTGAAGAACAGCTTCGGCTTCGGCGGCCAGAATGTCTGCCTGGTCTTCAAGCGCATCGAGCCTTAAAGAGCCGCGACGAAGAGCCTCTGCAGACCGCCGCGGCTTTTTTATCAGAGACTTGGATTTACCGATCATTTCGGCTCAAAGTGTTAGCCTTTCCTTCATAGAGAAAGAAGCGAAAGATGAGAGCGATTGTCCAGTACAGCTACGGCTCACCTGACGACGTTCTGGAACTCAAGGAAATCGATAAGCCGGCGGCCAAAGACGATGAAGTGCTGGTAGGCGTTCACGCGGCGGGCCTTCACGTAGGCGATTGCTTCGGTGTGAGAGGCGCGCCGTTCGGCATGCGCATTTCTACTGGACTGCTCAAACCGAAACACGGTCCGGGCTACGACATGGCAGGCCAGGTCGAGGCCATTGGCAACAATGTGAAACAGTTCCAACCGGGCGATGAGGTGTTCGGCGTGAGCACCGGTACTTGTGCCGAGTATGCGTGCGCCGGAGCAGACACCCTCGCACTGAAGCCAGCCAACCTCACGTTCGAGGAAGCGGCGGCCATACCGACTTCCGCACTCGCCGCCCTCCACGCTCTTCGCGATGTGGGGAAGGTACAGCCAGGGCAGAAGGTCCTGATCAATGGCGCGGCGGGAGGCGTGGGGTCGTTCGCGGTGCAGATTGCCAAGTCGTTCGGAGCGGAAGTAACCGGCGTGTGCAGCACGAGGAATGTCGACACGGTCGGCTCGATCGGCGCAGACCATGTCATCGATTACACGCAGGAGGATTTCGCTCAGGGTGGCCCTGGTTACGATCTCATCTTCGACAACGTGGAGAACCGCTCCCTGTCGGACTGCAGACGCGCGCTCACGCCCAGAGGCACTCTTGTGCTCAACAGCGGTACGGGGGCGCAGGGAATCGAAATGCTGGTTCGTCTCGTCAAGCCGCTCGCGTTGTCACCGCTCGTGCGCCAAAACCTGCGCCGGTATCTTTCGAAGCCGAATCACGAGGATTTGGTCGTTCTGAAAGAGCTCGTCGAATCCGGGAAGCTCACGCCAGTCATCGACAAGACGTACCCGCTGCGCGAGACGCCGGCGGCCCTCCGTTACATCGAAGGGGGACACGTTCGAGGAAAGGTCATCGTTACCGTGTGAAGAGGCGGTCATGTTGACCGGCCCATTCCGAGAGCGCGATGAGATTGAGGAAGACCGCGGATAGGGCCTGGCTGGCAGTCCTCTAGTAGCGATGTAAACCCTGACCGCGGCGCCCACCGCGACCCCAGGTGAGGTCTGGCGCCTGCGCCGCGGACTCACCAGCCTTGAGCTACGAGCCCGCGGGCAGGCCTGGCAGAAGGCGCGCGCTACTCCCGCACGAAGTAGGAGGCGCAGGCCTGGTCGATCTGCTGGAAGCTGAACTCCGGCTGGCTGCCACGGTAGCGGCTGCTGTCGATCAGCATCTCGACGATGTCGCGCGGGTGGACGCCACGGAAGGGGCGGCCGGCACGGCGGTAGTACTTCTCGATCAGGTAGTCGGCGACGTCTTCCTCGTAGACGATGCCGTGCTGCCGGACGGTGGCGGCGAGGATCCGCCGGTAGGCGGCCTCGTCCGGGTTGCCGATCTGGATCTTGTGGCGGATGCGGCGGAAGAAGGCCTCGTCGCCGAGCTGCTCCGGCTCGATGTTGGTGGCGAAGATCAGGAGCGTGTCGAAGGGCAGCTCGAACGACTCGCCGGTCTGGAGCGAGAGGTGGTCGACGCGACGGTCCATCGGCACCAGCCAGCGGTTGAGGAGCTCCGCCGGGCTCAGGCGCTGGCGGTCGAAGTCGTCGATGACGAAGACGCCGTTGTTCGCCTTCACCTGGAGGGGGGGGGGCGATGTAGAACTTCCCGGTCGGCGAGTAGCCGAGCTCGAGGTCGGCGAGGGTGAGCTCGCCGCCGGCGATTACGACCGGCCGGCGGGCGACGCACCAGCGCTTGTCGGCGGGCCGCTGCATGGCCTCGAAGACGCGCGACGGCGAGGTGGCGTCGCCGTCGCCGGTCGCGTCGTCGGCCTGCGTTCCCTTCGCGGGGAGGTGGATGCGCGGGTCGAAGACGCGGACGATCTGGCCGTAGATCTCGAAGGCGTAGGGCACAACGATCTCGCCCGGTAGCATGTCTGCCGTCGCCTCCGCGATCGAGCTCTTGCCGTTGCCGGGCTCGCCGTGGAGGAAGATCGAGCGGCCGGAGGCGAAGGCGGTGCCGATCCGCTCGACGAGCGCCGGCTCGAGGACGAGGTTCGCGAGCGCGGCGCCTACGCTCTCGGGGCCGACGGCTATGCTCCTCACGCTCTGACGCGCGACGTACTGGGCGTAGAGGTCAAAGGGCACGGGCGCGGGCCCGACGTACTGGGTCTTCTCCAGGGCCTCGTGGGCCTTCTCCAGGCCTTTAGTCGTAAGCGCGTACTGGTAATCGAACTCGCCTGCGCCGGCGCTGCCGACGACCTCGACGCATTCCTGCTTACGGAGGAACTGCAGGAGCTCGTTGACGATGGCGAATGAGAGGCCTATGCGCCCGCCGATGAGGCGGGCGGAGGGCCGGCCGGCGCTGTAGATCGACTTCAGCGTGAGGTCGAGCAGCAGGCCGAAGTCGAGGCCGGTCTCCTCGACCGTCTGGGGCTCGCGTGGCCATTCGCTCGGCTGCTGGCGTCGGGCTCGGGTCGGGCTGGTCATTATCGATGTCATTCCTTGATCTCCCTTTCTGTTCCTTCAGTGGCTGAGGTTTCGTCTGCCGGCTCGGTCAGTCGCCGGAGCTGCGCTGCCATTCGGTCTTTCGCGTCGGCATCTGGTTCCACTTCTGGTGCGGACCGCTGAATCAGGCCTACGATCGCGAGGAGCTCGCCGAGCTCTTCGCGGTGCTCTGGGTGTCGTTCGAGGCATTCGTCGAGGCTGGCGCGGTGCTCCAGAGACGCCAGGCAATCCGCGAGAGCGTCGAGCGCCGTCAAGAGGTTTTGGGCTTTCTCGGGGCCGCGGGAGCGCGATCGGGGCGGCGGCAGATGGAGAGGCGTGGCGCCGTGACAAGCGGCCGCGTGAAGGCGGTGGCCGTTATCGGTTCAACGCTGGACTGCGGTTGGGCCATCCGTGCCCCGACCTTTCGTTCCCTCGCTACCGAGATAGTAGCCTGGGGTGCTTCGTTCCTTCGCATTACTCAACGCCGGAAGGCGGCGAGCCGTTACACGGCGGCCCGTCGCGGCGATGGCGTTGCCGCCGGCGCTGGCGCGGGCGTACTCTTTGCCGAGTATCAATACATGGATTACGCGATCATCAACGAGCGAACCGGTGGCACGATCGTCGAGCGGGCGGCGCTGCTGGCGTCGCCGTGGGCCCGGATGAAGGGCCTGCTCGGCCGCCGCGTCCTCGCCCCGGACGAGGCGGTGATCCTCCGGCCCTGCTCCTCGGTCCACACCGCCTTCATGCGCTTCACGCTCGACGTTCTCTACATCGACTCCGAGAGGCGGGTAAAGAAGGTCGTGACGAGCCTGAAGCCGTTTCGCGCCTCCGGCGCCCGCGGCGCCCACGAGGCGGTGGAGCTCGCAGCCGGCGCCCTCGCGGGGGCCGGCCTACAGGTCGGCGACCAGCTCACGTTTCGACCCAACGGCTAGGGAGCGAGCAGGCCGGCATGCCGCCTGAGTTCCTCAGCAACGAGCAGATCGTCCTCGCGGCGCGGCGTAACCTCCACCAGGGCGCGTGGGATTATCTCGTCGGCGGCTCCGAGTCCGAGACAACGATGCGCCGCAACCGCCTCGGCTTCGACCGCTGGGGCTTCCTGCCGCGCATCCTCGTCGACGTCTCGCAGGTCGACCCGTCGACGACCCTCCTCGGGCAGCGTCTGCGGATACCGGTCATCTTGGCGCCGATCGGCTCGCTCCAGATCTTCGCGCCGGACGGCGGCGCCGCTTCCGCGCGGGCAGCGGCGGCCTTCGGCAGCATGCTCGTCGTCAGCTCCTCGACGGCGCCGAGCCTGGAGGAGACGGCGGCGGCCGGCGAGGCGCCGAAGGTCTTCCAGCTCTACGTCGACGACGACCTCGACTGGGTGAAGTCGGTCCTCGGGCGCGTAAAGGCGGCCGGCTACGCCGGCCTCTGCCTGACGGCGGACAGCGCCCTCTACAGCCGCCGCGAGCGGCCGATGCTGACCGGCTGGCTGGCGCCGAGCCGCCAGGCAGGCCACGACGCGAAGTACCGCGCCTCGGTGACCTGGGAGATGATGGACATGATCCGCGAGATCGGCGGCCTCCCTTTCTACCTCAAGGGCGTGGCGGCGGCCGAGGACGCGGCGCGGGCGGTCGAGCACGGCGTCGACGTGATCTGGGTCTCGAACCACGGCGGCCGTCAGCTCGACCAGGGCGTCGCGACCATGGACCTTCTGCCGGAGATCGTCGCGGCGGTGGCGGGCCGGGCCGAGGTCGTCCTCGACGGCGGCGTTCAGCGCGGCGGCGACGTGCTCAAGGCGATCGCCCTCGGGGCCAGGGCCGTCGCGATCGGCAAGCTCCAAGGCTGGGGCCTCGCCGCCGGCGGTACCGACGGCCTCGTGCGCGTGCTCGAGCTCCTGGAGCACGAGATCGTCTCGGCGATGGGGCTGCTCGGCGTGACGCGCATCGACGAGCTCGGCCCCCAGTACGTGCGCCCGGCCGAGGCGGTAACGCCGCCGCACGAGATGAGCATGTGGCCGAACATGCCTACGCCCGGCGGCCCCGGCGGGCGCTTGCTCTAGACGAGGGCCTGTGGTCGCCATTGGGCGAAGTCGCCGCTAAGCCGAGCGAGCTCGGCTTCCCAGTACCAGGTCACATAACCATCCTCCTGGGTTTACACTCCTAGAGATTCTGATCGCCGCTCAGCTAGGAGTTCATGAGATGCCGTTTGATGGTGGGCCATACGTAAAAGCAGCGGTTTTAGTCAATCAGGTTATCGAAGGCAAGGACGGAGTATTGACGCTAGTCCGGGTCATTGACCGACTAACCACCCAGGCATCGGGGCCTCAGCCACCCGTCGATATGCCGGTTGCGACGTTTTCAATGAATGCCGTTCTGATGTTCGTTTCCGGTAAAGCTCGCGGCCGCCACCAGGTTCGCATCGTACGAGAGGCACCCAATGCTGATCGGAAGGAGATATGGAGCGGCGGCATCCTTATGGAGGGAGAGCAAAAGGGCCACAACCTGAACCTGGGTCTGAAAGAGAGCTTCGAGCTAGAGGGTACGTACTGGTATGACGTTTACGTCGACGATGAGCTC
The DNA here is from genome assembly GCA_963664765.2 of Dehalococcoidia bacterium. Classification (GTDB taxonomy): domain Bacteria; phylum Chloroflexota; class Dehalococcoidia; order DSTF01; family WHTK01; genus WHTK01. The sequence continues at coordinate 1,902,863 of CAXXWO010000006.1, forward strand.
ATGACGCGGATGCCATTTCAGGTGATATATCAGCCGATGACGAGCGTTACGGGCTAGCCCCAGATGTTTCAAGGACACCCACTTTCACCGTCATGGCGCTGCTTCCTGAATCCGTTAGGCTCAACTCCAGGTCTGAGAGGAGTTGGAGGGCTCGATTACGTGCATCGTCCAGCGGCCGGAGCTTTTCCCCGTACTCCGTCAGAAGGAGGCGAAGCTCCCAAAGTGCTTCGCGCTCATCCCCAGCTTCATCGAGAACAGAAATGATCCACGCCTCGAAGTCCTGCGGAGAGGACTTTTCTGCGAGGAACGCCCTTACTTCTTCTTCAGTGTCGCTTATGAGAACAGCCATGGCTCCACGTCCTCTCCCAAATCTGAATTATGCCATGCCTTCCGGTTAGGTTCGTCCAGTCTACTGAATTACAGTCAATTTTCGCGCAATTGATGCTATGGGAACTAATCCATGATGGCCGACTAACGACTGAGGTAGTGCCTAGAACAAGGCCAGCCAACAACCCTCTCTACGCCAACGGAACTAGTCAAATGCTTATCCACCGTGATTCCAGCGGACGCCATGTCTGTACTACCCATCGAATCATCGACCCACAGGGTCTGATTCTCCACTGGGATGAGGCAGATGTGAAGCTTCCGATGGAAACAATCGCGAAGGCCCACGAATGACCCTCTCGTCATCCATACACGCCACTCACGCGTAGGACGAGGCTGCTCTGTCGCAGTCCTCAGAGGGTGCATCGCCCTAACGTCCATGCTGACCCGGGCGAGGGTTGAAGTGGGGCGGGGAGAGGGTTAGAGTCAGCGGGACTGCCGCGCACCTCGCATGAGGCCGACCAGGCAAGACGGACCAGGCAAGCAGAAAGGCAAGGACGGGGCATGATCTTAGTAACCGGAGGGCTTGGCTTCATTGGGCTGCACACGGCGCGGGCATTGCTGGACGCCGGCGAGGACGTGGTCCTGACCCAGTACCGCGTGGCGCGCGAGCCCGACTTCATCAAGGCCGAGCTCGGCCTACGGGCGTTCGTCGAGCAGCTGGACGTGACGGACAACGCCCGTCTCATGGAGATCGGCAAGAAGCACAAGATCACGGGCATCGCTCACCTGGCGGTGCCGGGGCTGGGGGCCCTCAGTGCGGCTGACGACTTCAAGGTCAACATGTACGGCCTCCTCAACATCCTCGAGGCCGGCCGCGAGTGGGGCTGCAAGCGCGTGGGCCTCGCGAGTTCCGGCGCCGTCTACGGCGGCGTGCGCTCGCCGGACGGCATCAACCGGGAGGACATGCCACTCAGTGTCTCCAGCGCCGGCCCCGGCGGCGCCACGGGGACGTGGAAGAAGTCGTACGAGCTCATCGGCTCCTACTTCGCCGGCCGCAACGAGATGGACATCGTCATGCTGCGCATCGCCGGCATCTACGGCCCCCTCTACCACTCGATGGCAAACCTTCCGAGTCGGCTCGTGCACGCGGCGGTGAAGGGCACGGAGCCGCAGCTGCGCGGCGACACCTACGCCGAGGACGGCGGCGATTCGACCTACGTCAAGGACTGCGGCAAGGGCATCGCCCTCCTGATGACGGCCGACAAGCTCAACCATACGACCTACAACATCGGCGCCGGCCGCGCGACGCCTGCGGGGGAGCTCGTCTCGGCGATCCAGAAGGTGATCCCGGAGTTCAAGGGCGACTTCCTCAAGGAAGGCAGCGCCCCGAATAGCCGCGGCAACAGCTACGGCGACATCTCCCGGATCAAGGCGGACGTCGGCTACGAGCCCGAGTATCAGGCGGACAAGGCGATCGCCGACTACATCGGCTGGCTGCGCGCCGGCAACGCGGAATAGGTCTCGAGGCGATGGAAGATAGAGGCCGGCCGGCGCCGGCCTCTTCGCTTGCCCGCGCGGGCCGCTCAACCGACGGCCGCTTGGCCGCGTCGTCGCGGGGCCCCGGCGCGTGACGGGCGCGCGGTCGACGCCGCTCGCGGGACAGCACGCCGCCCTCGGCGCTCACTTCGGCGAGTTCGCTGGCTGGCGGATGCCGCTGTGGTACGGCGGCGCCGTCGGCGAGCACCTGACCGTTCGCCGGGCGGCCGGCGTCTTCGACATCTCCCACATGGGCCGCTTCGGCGTCGAGGGCAAGGACGCCGCCGCGTTGCTCAGCGCGAGCTTCAGCCGCGACGCCGCCAGCCTGGCAGCGGCGACCAGCGGCTACGGCCTCGCCTGCAACGCGGCGGGCGGCATCATTGACGACCTCATCGTCTACCACCTCGACGAGGCGCGCTTCCGCGTCATCTGCAACGCCGCCAACGCAGGCCGCATCGTCGCGCTCCTAAAGGCGTCGCAATCGGGCAGGCAGGCCGTCGTCGAAGACCTGCTGGCGGCGACGCTCCTCCTCGCCGTGCAAGGGCCGGAGGCCGTCGCGGCGGTGGAGGCGCTCGTGCCGGGCGCGGCGGCGATCGGGCGTCGCGGCTGCGGCGAGGTCTCGTTTGGCGGCGCGACCTGCTTCTTCGCGCGCACCGGCTACACGGGCGAGGACGGCTTCGAGATCATGCTGGAGGCGGCGGCCGGAGAGGCGTTATTCGAGCGCCTGCTGGCAGCGGGCGTGACGCCGTGCGGCCTCGCGGCGCGCGACAGCCTGCGGCTGGAGGCGGCGCTGCCGCTCTACGGCGTCGACATGGACGACGCGACCTCGCCCTGGGAGGCGGGTCTCGGCTGGGCGCTGGCGCTCGAGCACGACTTTCCCGGCCGCGACGCCCTCGTCGCGAGCAAGGCGGCTGCTAGGCGGCGTTTGACCTGCATCGTTGGCGACGGCCAGGGAGTCTTCCGTAGCCATCAGCTTGTGTACCATGATGAGGAGCCGGCCGGCCACGTGACGAGCGGCGGCTTCTCGCCGCTGCTCAAGCGCAGCATCGCGATGGCCTACCTGCCGCGGGCGCTGGCGGCGGCGGGGACGGCACTGACGATCGATATCCGCGGCCGCCGCGTCGCCGCTCACACGGTGAAGCGGCCGTTCTATACGAGCAGCCGGGCCGGCGCGGCGCCGTCAAAGTAGGAGGCGTAGAGGCGTGACCGCTCAAGCAAACGAGGTTCCCGAGGACCTTCTCTATTCCAGCGAGCACGAGTGGCTGCGGCAGGAAGGCGACCTGGCGCGGGTCGGCATCACCGCCTTCGCGCAGGACCGCCTTGGCGACGTCGTTTACGTCGAGCTGCCGGCGCCCGGCACGGCCGTCGGCTTCATGGCGAAGCTCGGCGAGATCGAGTCCGTCAAGGTCGCCTCAGAGCTCTTCTCGCCGCTGACGGGCGAGGTCGTCGAGGTAAACGCCGCTCTCGAGAAGGAGCCGGAGCTGGTCAACACGGACCCTTACGGCGCCGGCTGGCTGCTGGTCGTGCGCCTCAGCGACCGCTCCGAGCTCGAGAAGCTCCTGACGCCGGCGGCTTATACTACCCAGATCGAGCGGGAGGCGGGCCTCTAACTTGAGCCGCGCCTACGTGCCGATGACGCCGGAGGACCGGGCGACGATGCTCGCGACGATCGGCGTGGCGAGCGCCGACGCCCTCTTCGCCGACATCCCGGCCGCTGCCCGCGGCTCCAACCTGGACGGCCTGCCGCCACCCCTCTCCGAGATCGAGCTCGTGGCGCAGATGGAGGCGCTCGCAGCGGCGAATACGGCCGGCGGCCGCAAGGCGACCTTCCGCGGCGGCGGCGCTTACGAGCGCTTCATCCCGGCCGTCGTCGACGAGATCATCCGCCGCGGCGAGTTCCTTACCGCCTATACGCCTTATCAGGCGGAGGCGTCTCAGGGGACGCTGCAGGCCGCCTTCGAGTTCCAGTCGCTGATCGCCGCCCTCTACGGCTGCGAGGCGGCGAACGCGGGGCTCTACGACGGCGCCAGCGCCCTGGCCGAGGCCTGCCTCATGGCCTGCCGCCTGACGCGGCGAGACCGGCTCGCGGTCGCCGACTCGCTGAATCCGCGCTACCTGGCCGTCATCAAGACCTACACGGAGCCGCTCGGCATCGGCCTGGACGTGATGGCGGCGGCGCCGGCTTTGACCGAGGAGCACGCCGCCTTCGTTATCCAGTCGCCGGACTACTACGGCCGCATCACGCTTGCGAGCGAGGAGACGGCCACGGCGGCGCACGCCGCCGGCGCCTTGCTCGTCGTCAGCGCCGACCCGATGAGCCTCGGCCTCCTGCGGCCGCCGGGGGAGCTCGGCGCCGACATCGTCGTCGGCGAGGGCCAGTCTCTCGGGCTGCCGCTGAGCTTCGGCGGCCCCTACGTCGGCCTTTTCGCGACGCGGATGGAGCACGTGCGCCAGATGCCGGGCCGCGTCGTCGGGCAGACGGTCGACGCCGCCGGCCGCCGCGCCTTCGTCCTGACGCTGCAGGCGCGCGAGCAGCACATCCGGCGCGAGCGCGCCTCCTCCAACATCTGCACCAGCGAGCAGCTCGTGGCGCTGGCCGTGACGGTCTACCTGAGCTGCCTCGGCGCCGGCGGCCTGCGCCATTTAGCGCGGTTGATCTACGACCGCGCCCACTACGCGGCGGCGGCGATCGACGCCCTGCCGGGCTGGGAGCTTGCCTATCCGGAGGCGCCGTTCTTCTGCGAGTTCGTCGTCCGCTGCCCGCGACCGGTCGCGGCCGTGAACGAGCGCCTGCGCGAGCAGGGCATCGTCGGCGGCCTCGACGTCTCGGCCGCGGGCGAGCCGCGCCTCCTCCTCTGCGTTACGGAGACGAATACGCGCGCCGAGATCGACTGCCTCGTCGCGGCGCTCGCGTTGATTGGGGAGCAGCGGCGAAGCGCTGCTCCGGCGGGGAAGCAGCGATGACCGGAGCGTTGCCGCCGCTGCTCAGCGAGCTCTCGCGGCCGGGCCGCGTCGGCTGCGACCTGCCGGCCTCGGACGTGCCGTCGGCGGCGCTGGCGGCCGGGCTCGAGCGGGGCGAGCTGGCGCTGCCGGAGCTCTCGCAGCTCGAGGTCGTGCGCCACTTCACCAACCTCTCGCAGCTTAACTACTCGATCGATACGACCTTCTTCCCGCTCGGCTCCTGCACGATGAAGTACAACCCGCGGGTCAACGAGCACGTCGCCCGCCTGCCGGGCCTCGGCGACCTTCACCCGCTCGCGGACGACGCCGACCGCCAGGGGGCCCTGCGCCTCATGCACGAGCTCCAGCGCTATCTAGCGACGATCGCCGGCTTCGACGCGGTCGGCCTGGCGCCGGCGGCTGGCGCCCAGGGCGAGCTCACGGGCCTCCTGATGACGCGCGCCTATCACGCATCTCGCGGCGAGGGCGAGCAGCGCCGGCGGGTCGTAACGCCGGACTCGGCCCACGGCACGAACCCGGCGACGGCGGCGATGGCGGGCTACACGCTCACCGAGGTGCCGTCGGACGGCGACGGCGACGTCGATGTCGAGCAGCTGGCGTCGCGCCTCGGGCCCGACGTGGCGGCCTTCATGCTGACGATGCCGAACACGCTGGGGCTGTTCGAGCGGCGGATCGAGGAGATCGTCCGCCTCGTCCACGGCTGCGGCGCCCTGCTCTACCTGGACGGCGCCAACATGAACGCGCTCCTCGGCCAGACCTCGCCGGGCGCGCTCGGCTTCGACCTCATGCACTTCAACCTCCACAAGACCTTCAGCACGCCCCACGGCGGCGGCGGCCCCGGCGCCGGGCCGGTCGCGGTCGTGGCGGCGCTGGCCGAGTTCCTTCCGGGGCCGGTCGTCGCCGAGACGGCGGGCGGGGCGCTGACGCTGGTGGAGCCGCCGCGCAGCATCGGCGCTCTTTCCGGCTTCCACGGCAACTTCGGCGTCATGCTCCGCGCCTACGCCTTCATCCGCGCCCTCGGCGGCGAGGGCCTGGCGGAGGTGAGCGAGGCGGCGGTGATCAACGCGAACTACCTCCTCGCCCGCCTGCGCGGCGCCTACGACGTCCCTTTCCCGCGTTACTGCATGCACGAGGCGCTGCTCAGCGGCCGCGGCCAGCGCCGCCACGACGTCCGTACCCTCGACATCGCCAAGCGCCTGCTCGACTACGGCTACTACGCGCCGACGATCTACTTCCCGCTCGTCGTCGAGGAGGCGATGCTGATCGAGCCGACGGAGAGCGAGACGAAGGAGGCAATCGACGCCTTCTGCGAGGCGATGCTGGCGATCGCGCGCGAGGCGGAGGCGACGCCGGAGCTGCTGCGCGAGGCGCCACAGGCGACGCCTGTGAGCCGCCTGGACGAGGCGACCGCCGCCCGGCGGCCGATCCTCGGCTGGCAGGCCGGCGGCTAGATGCCAAAAACACTGGTCGCATGGCGGAAGGTGCCCAAGAAATCGGGCGCTTGGCCAGACGTGGATGGGCGAGCTTTCAAAACTCGTGGGCGAGTCTTGGAAGCATGACCGTGGCATCTGCCCTTCCAGCTAGCACACATCGTGGGTAGGGGCACCAGTGCCCCGGCAGCGAAGTAGACAGAGGTCACGCCCGGAACCTACAATCGCTGCAGCGCTGATCCACGGGAAAACTGATCACTATGCCTTTTCTTTACATCGACGGCACGACGGGCGGCATGGCCGTTCAGATCCTTCTCGCGAGCCTCGCAGGCGGCTTCGTGATGTTCAAGCTGACCGCGAAGAGCTTCTTTGCCAGGTTTAGCCGCCGCGGCCGCGAGGCGGCGGTCGATGGCGACGACGCGACGGCCGGCGAGGACCGTGAGGATCCCTCGACCTAGGCAGCGTTCGACGACCCTCTGCGCTCCAAAGTGACGATCCAGCGAGAACCCGCTTCCTTCCGGGACCCGTCCGGCGGCGTCTTTTACGCTGATGGTCGCGTTTATCGCTACTTTCGTGATGAGAGCGCCAGCAGCTTTCGGGCGCTTTCGAGCAGCGACTTCTATGCCTCACAGGTCGCCACCGGCGCGCTGATCGAGAGCACGCCTATCGAGCCGGCGCAGGCGCCGGCCCTCTACGACGGCCTCGGCGACGGCGACCTCGTCGTCGAGCACCCGCGCCTGCCCCTCGTCTCTTATCCCTACGAGTGGCCGTTCGAGATGCTCAAGGCGTCGGCGGCGCAGCAGCTGGCGCTGACCAGCGAGGCGCTCGACCACGGCTATTTGGTGAAGGACGCGACGCCTTTCAACACGCAGTTCATCGGCACGCGGCCGACCTTCATCGACGTCGCGTCGATTGAGCCTTACGTCGAGGGAGCCGTCTGGACCGCCTACGCTCAGTTCTGCAGCCTCTTCCTCAACCCGCTCCTCCTCCAGTCTGTGCGCGGCATCGCCTTCCAGCCCTGGCTACGCGCCTCGCTGGAGGGCATCCCGGTCGCCGATCTGCGGCGGCTGCTGCCGCTGCGCAGCAAGCTCCGGAAGGGCATCTTCCTGGACGTCGTCCTCCAGGACTGGTTCAACTCTCGCTTCGCGGCCAGCGACAAGGCCGTCGCCGCGATCTCGAAGAGCTCGATCGCAAAGACGGCGGTCGCGGGCCAGCTCAGGCGCATGGCGGGCCAGGTAAGCGGCCTGAAGCGGCGCAAGGGCACTACGGCCTGGAGCGAGTACGAGACGACGAAGTCGCACTACACGGCGGCGGCGGACCGGTTCAAGGAGGAGCTCGTCCGCGCCAAGGTAACGGCAGCGCGGCCGGACGTCCTCATCGACCTCGGCTGCAACCGAGGCCAGTTCAGCCTGATCGCCACCGAGGCGGCGAAGCTCGTCGTCGCCGTCGACGGCGACGAGGCGAGCGTCGGCGCCCTGTACGAGCGGGCGGCCGGGTCGGTCACCAACCTGCTGCCGCTGGTCGTCGACCTCCTCAACCCCTCTCCCTCCCAGGGCTGGGGCGGCGTCGAGCGCGCCGGCTTCTTCGAGCGGGCGCGGTCGGACTACCTCCTCTGCCTGGCGCTGGTCCACCACCTCGCGATCAGCGGTAACGTCTCGCTGGCGATGATCGCGGACTGGCTGGCTGACGTAGCGCCGGCGGGCATCGTCGAGTTCGTCCCGAAGGAGGACCCGATGGTCCAGCGCCTGCTGGCGACGCGGAAGGACGTCTACCCGACCTATACGCAGCCCGAGTTCGAGGCGAGCCTCGAGCGCCGCTTCCGGATCGAGGAGTGGGCGCCGCTGCCGGAGTCGCCGCGCTGCCTCTACGTCCTCGGCCCCAAATGAGCCGCTCAGCGGCTTTGCAGCGGGCAGCCGCGGTCCTCCAGCCGCTCCTCATCTACTTCAGCGTCAGCCACTTGCTGAGCACCCAGTTCCTCCGCAACGCCCAGCCGGCGCCGGACATCTTCATAACGCCGCCGGACGTGATGGCGAGCCTCGTCGTAATTCTCCAGGTGCTGCCGGCGCTGGCGCTCCTGCTGGCGGACCGCCTCGTCGCCTGGCGGGGCCCGCCCGGCAGCGTGCGCCTGCTGCGCTCCGCCGTGATGGCCTTCGCGCTCGTCGTCTTCCTGCGCCAGCTGCAGCTCTTCTGGGGGCCGGCGCAGGAGCTCGTCGACGCGATCCAGAAGATCGCCGTTCCGCTCTACACCGTCGTTTTCCTCGCCGCCGTCGGCCTGATCGTCGTCGCCGTCGGGCGCTTTTACGGCCCGCTCGCCTCGTTCTTCTCCTACTTCGCGCCGGCGGCGCTGGCCATCTCCCTGCTGATGGTCTTTGAGGAGCCGTCCGATACGAGCGACTACGTGAGCTACAGCGGCGCCGAGGTGGCGCCGGCTCAGACGGCGGCGCCGCCGCTGTTCGTCGTCGTCTTCGATGAGTTCTCGAGCGCGATCATCCTCGGGCCGGACGGGAGGGTCGACGGCGAGCGCTACCCGGGCTTCGCCCGCCTTGCGGTCTCCGGTGCGCAGCTGACGAACGCGACGACGAACCACTTCTATACCTGGCTGGTGCTGCCGGAGATGATCAACGCCCTGCGGCCCTACGCGCCGGAATACGAGCTGCGGCTCTACGAGCAGACGCGGCGCCTGGAGCATTTCTACGCGCCGGGCTGCGGCACGCAGTACACCTGTCGTGGCAGCCGCTACCTCGGTGAGCAAGACCGCCCGGACGTGATCCTGAACACGGGCATGCGGGCGCTCTACAAAGCCTTGCCGGAGCGGCTCGAGAGCCTGGGACGGCCCCTGCTCCACGGCCTCCTGCGTAGCCGTGACCTCCTGCCGCCGCCGGCCGACCCGGACGGCATCCACACGATCTCACGCGACCTTACGGCGCTCTACCTTGATGACATCCGGGCGGAGACGGCGGGTGGGCGGATCTTCTTCCTCCACTCGATGCTGCCCCACCATCCCTTCGTCTTCGACGCGGCGGGCGACTTCGAGTCGGATGAGTACCGGCGCCTCAACGCGCCGAGCTTCGACCGGCTGGACGAGACTGATATCGCGGCGCGCTGGCGCCAGTACGAGGAGCAGGCGGTCTTTGCCGATCGATTCGTCGGCGCGCTGCTCGACCGCCTCGAAGGCGAGGGGCTCCTCGAGACCGCGACTCTAGTCGTGACGGCCGACCACGGTTTCCGGCCGCTGTTCCCCTCTGGGGGTGAGTCAGTGCCAATCGAGCGCCTCGCAACGGACGTGCCGATGTTCATCCTCTCGCCCGGCGTCGCGCCCGGCCCGAGCGCCGTCGACTACCAGCACGTCGACTTTGGCGCGACGGTCTACGACCTCATCGGCCCGCCGGCCGGCGAGCTGCTCGCCCAGCCGACCGCCGCCCTGATGGGCGCCGGCGTCGCGGCCTTCGCGGCGGCGCGCCCCGAGCGCGAGAAGGTGTTTCTCATCTTCCAGTACTTCAACCTCCGCGCCTGGCGTTACGTCCTGGACGAGCGCACGAGCGAGTGGCGGCTCACGGGCGAGGTCGCCTGGCCCGTGGGCGACCGCACCCTATTTTGACGACTCGTTGGCGCAAGAGCGGCGGGGAGCCCGGTTACGCTACGTCGGCGGCGCTGCAAGTGGTAACCTGAGCAGGCTATGGACGATGTGATTCGGGAGGAGCACCCTCTTCCCCAGCTCAAGGACCCGGTGCTGATCGCCGCCTTCGCCGTCAGGCAGCGGGCGGGCCGCCTTGCCCACACGGCGCTCAGCCACCTCGTAGAGGAGTGGGGGGCGGACCATGTCGCGACGATTGCCTGCGAGCAGTTCCTCGACTTCATCGTCCGGCGGCCGCAGGTGCGCCGGACGGATGACGTTCCCGTCATCGACTGGCCGGACACGAAGCTCTACGTAGCGCGGCCGGAAGGGGCGGAGCGCGACTTCCTCCTCCTGCTCGGCTACGAGCCGAACTTTTACTGGCACACCTTCATCGACGCCCTCTCCGGCTACGCCGCCGCCGCCCGCGTGCGCACCGTCGTCAACATCCGCTCCTTCCCGGCCTCGGTGCCGCACACGCGGCCGGCGCCGGTCCTGATCACCTCGTCCGACATCGAGCTCGAGCTCCAGTTCGGCGTCCAGGCGAGCGCCTCGAAGGAGGACGGGCCCGCCGACATCGGCGCCGTGGTGACCGCGGCGATGCAGGCCAAGGGCTGCCAGATCGTCGACCTGTCGCTGCTGCAGCCTTTCTATTACCCACGCATCTCGAACGCCCAGGCGACGATTGCGCTGGCGAAGACGCTCGACAACGCTTTCGGCGGCAAGACCGGTCTCGAAGCGCTGGAAGCGGCGGCGGCGGAGCAGGCGACCGCGGTCGAGGAGAGCCTGGCCGATACCAAGGGCGCGGCCCAGATGATCCGGGAGCTGGAGCAGACCTACGACGAGGGGCTCGAGCGCTTCGAGTTCCTCGCGCCCGGGGTGCAGCCGTCCGGCGGGGGAACGTCCCGCAGCCTGCCGACCGGCGAGGAGCTGATCCAGGACGTCGAGCGCTTCTTGAGAGAGGGCGGGCCGACCGGCGGCGCCGAGGCCTGATACGCCTCGGTTCTTTTTGTCCTCTTCGAGGCCCCGTCGAGTCTGCGGGCTGGTGGATCGGCTAACTGCGCGGGTGCCTGAGAGCGCCTCAGCCTAGCCCTTTTTCCTGAGGCCCCACTCGCCGAAGAACCAGTGTCGCTTGAGGCGCGGCCCGTAAGAGAGGCCGAACTGGCGCATCCCCACCTCGCGTATGCGCTCGACCGCCTCGGCGGCGGAGTCGTAAATCTGGAAGTTGCCGAGGTCGGCGTAGTCGAGGGTGCCGGCCTGGACGGGCGTGTCGGCGAGGAAGTCGACGAGGGGCTGCCAGAACTCCCGAGCATGACGATGGGGAAGCTGTCGATCTTCTCGGTCTGGATCAGGATCGCGGTCTCGAAGGCCTCGTCTAGGGTACCGAAGCCGCCCGGGAGGACGACGAAGGCGTAGGAGTACTTGACGAGCATCACCTTGCGGACGAAGAAGTAGCGGAAGGTGACGACAGCGTCGAGGTAGGGGTTGTGCGCCTGCTCGCGCGGCAGGCTGATGTTGCAGCCGGTCGAGATGCCGCCGGCCTCCTTGGCGCCGCGGTTCGCCGCCTCCATGACGCCGGGGCCGCCGCCCGTGATCACCGTGAACCCGGCTTCAGCGAGACGGCGCCCCACCTCGCGCGCCAGCTCGTAGTAGGGGTGATCTTCGGCGAAGCGGGCGGAGCCGAAGACAGTAACGCAGGGACCGAGAAACTGAAACTTCCGAAAGCCGCGCATGAACTCAAAGAAGATGCCCAGCACTCGCAGCAGCTCGACCTCGTGTCGCTGCGGGCCGCTGAGGAAACGCGTTTCCTCGGGAGGGTCGGGCGTCTTGTCTGGCATCGTATCGCCAAGTTAGGTCGCGTCGCCGCCTGAGTCCAGCGGCCGCCGGTCGTCTCAACGCCGCCGCGGCGGCTATCGCGTAGCGGCGGTGGCCGCCAGACTAGAGCCCGTTGTGGCGCCCGGCTGGCTATGGATCGTCCTGACCGTTTGGGCCGGGTTTGCCCAGACCCTGCGTAACGCCGCCCAGCGGTCGCTCGTCGACGACGTCGGGACGCTGGGCGCGACGCTGACCCGGTTCCTCTTCGGCCTGCCATTCGCCCTCGCCTGGCTGGCGATCGTCCTTCTGGTGGACGGCAGCGCCCTGCCCTCGGTCTCGCCGACCTTCCTCTTCTGGGTGCTCGAGGGCAGCCTCGCCCAGATCGTCGCGACGGCGCTGCTCCTGCGAGTGATGGCCGACCGCAACTTCGCCATCGGCGTCGCCTACTCGAAGACGGAGCTGATCCAGGTCGCGGTCTTCGCGACCGTGTTCCTCGGCGACCCGGCGTCTTTGTTGACGGTCGTCGCGATCACCCTGGCGACGACGGGCGTGCTCCTGCTCTCGCCGGGCGTGCCTGGCAACCGGCTGCGCAGCGTCGTCCAGGGCTGGACGGACCGCAGCGCCCTGCTCGGCGTGATCTCCGGGGCGGGCTTCGCCTGCGCCGCCGTTGGCTACCGCGGCGCCGCCCTGGCGCTGGATGATACGCCGTTCGTGCTCGCCGCCGCCTTCACGCTGGTCTGGGCCCAGTCGATCCAGGTCGTGGTCCTCGGCGGCTGGCTCCTGCTGCGGGACGTCCGGGTGGTGCTGACTCTGTTCCGGCTCTGGCGCTACTCGCTGGTCGCCGGCTTCATGGGCGCGGCGGCCTCGGCGGGCTGGTTCACGGCGATGGCGATTGAGCCGGTGGCGCACGTCCGCACTTTGGGCCTCGTCGAGCTTCTCTTTAGCCTCGCGGCGGCGCAGCGCTTCTTTCGCGAGCGCCTCGGCCGGGTGGAGCTCGCCGGTGTCGTCCTGCTGACGCTGAGCCTCGTCCTGATCGCGGCCGGCAGCTAGGGCGCTCGCGCCGAGGTCGCAATCACGCGCCAGAAAAAGAAGAGCCCGCAGGCTGCGGGCTCTTCTTAGCTAGCGGTGGGTAGTTCTACAGCCAGACGCCACAGGCGCTGCCGCAGCCGGTGCCGGCCGGCGTCCGGTAGCAGGGCTCGTAGGTGATGACCTCCATGCGCTCCATGGACGTGCCCGCCATGGCGCCGGCGACCGTTACCCAGTTCAGGGTCTCGGTCGTCGCCGACTGGAGGCGGTGCCGCGGCAGCGAGGAGAGGATCTCGCCGTTGGCCTCGGAGAGGCCCTTGAGGGCGATGCGGTCGAGGTCTTCGTCGACGACGAAGTGGCTGAGGCCGCCGGAGCAGGCGATCGCGACCGTCTTGTCGCTGTCCCACGCCTCGACGGCGTGGCGGACGGCCTGGCCGAGCGCGTAAGCGCGGCGGGCGTTGATCCAGTTCGGCGGGTAGCAGGTGTTGATCGAGATCGGCACGATCGGCGGCGACTTGTCGTCGAACCAGCGGGCGATCGGGAAGCCGAAGGCGTGGGGCAGGCCGAAGGGCCGCGGCTCCGTGCCGCGCTTCATGTCCAGGTACCAGGTCGCCGGCCCGATGGTGCCGCCGTAGGCCTCCTTCTGGTAGTGGCTGTGGGCGACGTCGAACTCCTGGTCCATCAGCGACTCGATGAGGTGGAGGCCGAGGGCGGAGTCGACCGGGTAGTCGCGCTCCTCCGTGCCGTAGGCGAGGGCGGAGATCTTGTTAGCCTCGTTCATCTCCGGCCGGATCACGCGCGGTATGAGCTTTACGCTGTCGCCCCAGTAGACGTTGATCGACGGCATGTTGTCGTCGAAGAACCACTCGCTCTGGTCGTCGCCGATCATGACGACGACGTCGGCGTTGACCTGGCTGAAGCGCCGCTGCACCTCGTCGAGGCCCTTCTGGATGTTGTCGGCCCGCTGGATGAAGGTCTCTTCGTTGACGACGTCCTTGATCTGCGGGTCGGCGGCGGCGAGGAGCTCATCGTAGGTCGCGCGCTCGCCGCTCGGCACGAGGATCAGCTCGCGGTTGCGGGGATCGTTCTGGGCGTAGGTCTCCCAGAGGTTGCCGGGGATGCTCATGAGGGGTGTGTGTGAAGTACCGAAGCCACCGACTATCTTTGCCATCACCCTATCTCCTGATCGATATCGATTTGACGCGACGTTAGCACCGTAAACCCAACTCGTCAATCGCCCCCTTTCGCCGGCGGTGCGAAAAAGCGTCCGGCCGCTCTACGGCTGTGGCGCCTGACCGCGGCGACTATTAAGGATTTCGCAAGCTTTTTAAGGTGGCGGTAATATCGCCGCTTCAGAGTCGAGCACATCACATCACAAAGGGAAAAGGGAGGAAGTGAAGCGATGAGGAAGGCTTTGATTGTAAGCATGCTGGGAGTGGTGGCCGTGATCGCGGCGGCAGCCGTGTCCCTCGGCACCGCCGACGCGAAGACGGCGCCGAAGCCGCTGCCCCGGGTGGTTGTCTACGTCGAGAGCCAGGGGCTCTGCTACGACTCGATCGTCACGGCCCAGAACCTGCCGGCCCACGGCCCGTTCCAGGACCTGGAGATGGACGCGGCCGATCACTGCGGCTCCGGCCTCAAGACGGCGTATGGACCGGGTGACCAGGGCTACGTCGGCGGCCGCTGGCTGGCGCCGGACGGCTCCCGCTTCCTCTGTCCGCTGCTCGGGCCGGGCTACTCGCCGGCGGACTGAACCGATCTCAGGGGCGGCCGAATAGGAGGCGAGACGGTACTCGCCCCCGCTCGGTGCGGCCGCAGCCTCGCTCCGTTCAATATATCACGCACCGCCGCCGGTCACGGCGGCGTTGCTGAGTCCAGGCCGATAGGTCTGTCGTTAACAGCGCCGCGGCGCCGGCTTACTGGCCCTGAGCCGCGATCGAGGCGAGGATCGGGTCCTCGCGAAAGTAGTGCTCGTAGGTCCGCCTGCCGATGAGGAACCTGATCTCGCCGCGCAGCGAGCCGTCGGCGGCGCAGGCCTCGATCCTGACCTTCGAGAGGTCGGCGCTCGGCGCCGTCTGAGCGACGCGGTACCAGCCTTCGCTGCCGGTGTGGATGTCGGCCATGCCGTCGTCGAGGAGCGAGACCTTGAGCTTGCGCTCCGCGTCGGGACGCAGCGTCCGCACCGGCTTGCCGGCGACGATCTGGCTCAGCTCGAGGATGGCGTAGCCGTTGAAGGTCTCCATGACGTCCATAAGGCTAAACCGCTCGCTGCCGGAGCGAACGGCGCGTCGCGGCGTAAACCGCCTTCCGAGAAGCGCCAGGCTATCGATCAGGTCCATGCGAGCCTCCAGCGGCGTCTTTAGCTGCCTAAAGCGGCCTAATCCTATTCGAAACGTACGGTGATGGCTAGAGTCGAGCCGACGTCGCGGCGATCCAGCGTGCTTTGGCGAGGGCCGCATGGAGCCTACAATCAGGGCGTGAGAGTGATAGCGCCCTGTCTCCTTTTCCTCTTTCTAGCCGTGACCGCTTGCGGCGGCGAGTCGGCCGCCGTGCCTACTGCCACCGCGACCCTGCCGGCAACAGCGCCGCCGGCGCCTACCGCGACGCCAGCGCCGCTGCCGGCGTTTGGCTCAACCGAGCCGATCGACGTGGCGACGCGGCCCGGCCCGCCGGCTGCGAGCGCCGTCCTTACCGACGTGCGCATCGGCGCCCACACGGAGGAGGGTGGCTACGACCGCATCGTCTTCGAGTTCAGCGACTCGCTCCCAGCGGGCGTCGTCGCCTACGTCGACACGGCGGTGCAGTGCGGCTCCGGCTTCACGACGGCCCTCGCGGGCGAGGCGGTTCTCCTCGTGCGGCTGATGCCGGCGCAGGCCCACGACGAAGCGGGCCTGCCGACGACGGCCGCCCGCGAGCTGCCGGGGACCGGGCTGGCGCTTCTCGAGGCGAAGTCGGTCTGCGATTTCGAGGGGCAGGTCGCGTGGGCGCTGGGCGTTAGAGAACAGCGGCCGTTCCGCGTGCTAAGGCTCGCCGGCCCCACCCGCCTCGTCGTCGACCTGCAGCACTAGGCCGCCGCCGGCCCTCAGGCCTGTTTGGGGCGCCGCCGGCTCGTCGTCGCTCGCAGAAGGGCCGTCAGCCGCCGCGGCTCGTCGGCCTCGGTGCCGGCCGGCCAGGCTTTCGCGGCGGCCCCGTTGAGCTCATCGAAGGTGACGCCGTCTTCGGGGAAGGCGACGCAGACGACGGTGGGGGAGAACTCCGCCAGGTGCTCCTTGAGCCGGCCCACGAGGATCTCGGCGCCGGCTCTTGGCGTGTGGGGCAGACAGATCGCGTAGTCGCCGTTGCCCAGCAGGCCGCCGAAGTCGAGGCGCCTGAGCTTTGATTCGACGAACTCGTGGAGCGCCCGCGCGCCCTGACGGCTGACGGACGCCGACGGGACGATCGCCAGGGAGCCGGGCAGGTCGTAGCGGCGGGCGCGATAGATCTCCTCATCGACGCGCTCGATGAAGTAGCGCCTCTGATACCAAGGTGTCTTTACTTCTGCTGCCGCTGCGCTCATCTAAATCGCGTACCGTCCCCAAGCGTCTTAGGGATCATCGGTTGCGCGCCGCTACTTGAACAGCGCCGAATCGCGGTTGGGCTCATGGAAAGGGCCGCAGCGGTCGATATATCAGAAGATCATGTGGAACCCCCTCGGGAGACCTCTGCCGCTGCCGCCACTCGTTCTCGGGCGCGTTGCGCTCGACATCGCGCTGATCTGCAGCTGGGCCTGGCTCGCGAGCGTCCACCTGCCAGCGCCCGTGGCCGCTTTCGGCGCCGCCGCCTTTGGCGCTGCCTCCGCCTGGTTCTGGTCCTCGATCCTGCGGAGCTCGGCTGCGACGGACCGCTGGACCTCGGAGGGTCACAGGCAGGAGCAGGTCGAGCGGCTGAGCCGGGCGACGACCCGGGTCGAGCACGAGACGGCAGCCCTCAGCGGCGGCGTCTTCCTCGACCGGCCGGCGCTGGAGCGCCGCCTCGCGGCGGAGCTCGGCCGGAGCGGCGACGGCGCTTCCCTGGGCATCGTTTACCAACGCTTTAACGCCGGCGTTCTCGCCGACATGGCGACCGGCTCGCTGGAGGGGATAGTGCGCGAGCGCTTCGAGCCGCTGGTCGCGACTTTCGCCCAGCCCTGTTTCGCGACGCTCATGAGCTCGCGCGAGGCCGCCGTCGGCCTACCGGGACGCAGCCGTCAGCGCGTTGCCGCCGAGCTCAGCCGCCTCGGCGCGCTGCCCGGCGGCGAGAGCTGGGACGTGGGCGTCGCCGTCTTCCCCGAGGACCACGCCGAGGCCGCCGGGCTGATCGAGCTCGCGATCCTGAGAGCACGGCCGCTGGTCGAGGCGCAGGAGATGCGCCAGGCGGCTTAGAGAGCCAGAAGAGCAATCGCTGGCGGCAGGCCGGACGCGGCCCAGCCGCCGACCTCGAAGGTCCGCGACCCAACTCAACCTGGTGCCACGGGCGCGGCGCCCTGACTCCGAGAGCGGCCGCGGCGCGGATTTCCCGACCTACGTCGCCCAGAAGATCGACGTGCCGCTGATCGACGGCTCGCTGCTCAACGTCGGGTGCCGCGTCGTCGGTAGGCAGACGCTCTTTAGCGGCGGGGCGGTCTGGGCGCGGTTCGATCCGGAGAAGAGGCCGCTCTGACATCACGACGGCAATTACCGCACCTGGACGCCCGGGTGGCGAAGGACTGAGCCGGGCGCGGGGCGCCGTCGTAAGGACGTGTGTCGAAGAGTGCCGCTGCAAACGCCCCCGAAGGGGCGCGTGCAAGTACCATAGCGAAGGTTCTCATGAGCCGGCGGCTCTCCTGAGCGTTTTCAATCAAGTCGGGACGTTGTCTAACTGAAGCCAGGACACGAAAGGAGGCCGCGTGTACGTCGTCGTCGGGCTCCACAGCGTCTTGCCGGAGCATCTGGCCGAGTACCTCGAGAGCGTGCGCGAGCACGCCCGGCGCAGCGCCGCCGAGCCGGGCTGCGTCCGCTACGAGGTGCTCCAGGACGTCGACGAGCCGGGGACGGTCTGCCTTTTCGAGGTGTTCCGCGACGAGGCTGCCTTCCAGGCGCACCAGGCGGCCGACCACTACGAGCACTGGATGACGCTCTCCCGCGATTGGCGCGACCGCGGCGCCCGCCGCCGCCACGTCATGCGCTACGTGACACCGGACCCGGAGTAGCGCGCCCGGCACGCTGTGCCGTAGCGCTAACGGCGGCGGCGTAGACTTAGGATCATGATGATCGAGGGCCTCGATCGAGGCGGACGGCGTTACGGTAGCGCCAGCGGCGCCGGCCGTGGCGCCGGCGAAGGCTGCTGACCGCCCGTGCCGGATAACTTCGACGAGGTCTTCCAGCGGCCGCCGCCGCCGCGACGGCCCAACCCGTTTACGGTCGGCCTCCAGGCGGCGCTGCGGCTGCTCATCTTCGCCCTGCAGGCCCAGGTCGCGATCTTCATCGCGGTCGTCTTTGGCCTGCTGATCTTCGTGACCTATACGGCGCTGCGGTCCGGTTCGCCGCCGCCGCCGGACGTGCCGGACAGGCTGACTCTGGTCCACAGCCTCGGCGTGAACCCGCTGGACGGGACGCTCTACGCGGCGAGCCCGCGCGGCGTCTTCCGCATCGAGACGCCGGAGCGGGCGCTTCGCCTTTCGAACAGCTATCAGGACTCGACGGGCTTCATCGTTGTGGGACCGGACGAGTTCCTGGCGAGCGGTCGCGCCGACCTGCGCGATCGCCTTTCCGGCTTCGCGCCAGACGTAGCGGGCCTGATCCGGAGCGCAGACGCCGGTCACAACTGGAAAACGCTAGCGCTGGCGGACGAGGCGCTGTTCACGACCCTGAGCCTGGTCGACAGCGTCCTCTACGGCTATGACGAGCTGACGAATACGTTCCGGGTCAGCGACGACAGGGGCTTTAACTGGGAGGATCGCTCGCAGCTGGCGCCGCTGCTCGACTTCGTCGCGGCGCCGGCCGGCGCTGCCGACCTCATCGCCGCGACGCAGGCCGGCAGCCTGATCGTCTCGGTCGACGGCGGCCGGAGCTGGCAGGCGGCGGCGGGACCCGCCCTGGTGCTGCTGGAGTGGCCGGAGCGGGCGCAGCTTTGGGGCGCGGACGCCGCCGGCGGCGTCTACCTCAGTCGCGACGGCG
The DNA here is from genome assembly GCA_963664765.2 of Dehalococcoidia bacterium. Lineage (GTDB taxonomy): Bacteria > Chloroflexota > Dehalococcoidia > DSTF01 > WHTK01 > WHTK01. The sequence continues at coordinate 1,921,744 of CAXXWO010000006.1, forward strand.
GCTCCGTCTGGGAGATGCAGGGCGCGATCCCGGGCGCGCCGGGCGCCTTCCTCGCGAGTGAGGCAGGCCTCTTCGCGGCGCTAACGGACGATCGAATTCTCTTCTCGGCGGACGGCGGCCTGATCTGGGAGCCGGTCTACGAGAACCCGAGCCTGGAGCGAGCGCCGGACTGAGCCCGGGCCGCCGAGTGCGGCTGTCGGCGGCCGGCCGCTTCGCCTCTCGACGCCAGCGGTTGGCCGACTCGCCGCTCGGATCGCCGTGCTATTGTCGGGACGAGAACGATGACGGAGGGGTCAAAAATGTTCAGGCGCAAGGAGGAGCCGAAGGGGGGCATTTCGCGGCTGACGGACGCTCAGGTCCGGGTGGCGGCGGACGAGGCCGCCTCGGAGCTGCTGGCGGAGCTGGACCGGCAGGGCTTCGCGGCGCAGGCGGAGCGCCAGGCGGCGGCGGCCTACGTCCTGGAGATCATGGCCGTCAGCCGGTTTAAGCAGCGGGCGAAGCAGCTTTGGGACGGCGGCGGGCGGGGTCGGAACCAGTTCGAGGCGATCTCGGAGGACGTCAACCGCGTCCAGGCCGAGGTCGTGCAGCGCCTGGCGGAATCAGGGTTGAGCGTCGATCACGTAGCGAAGAGCTACGTCGCCGACGAGGCGGGCTGAGGCTCGCGGGTCGTTACCCGGTCGGCGGTTCGTTCTGATCCCAGGCGGTCAGCTGCTTGGCGCTGGTGAGATTGGCGAACTCGGCGAGCGAGCGGTCGCTGTTCTCGGCCAAATCCTGACGCTGCTTTCGGATCTGCTCCCCCAGGACCTCGATTCGTTCCACCACTTCTTCTTGCTTCTTGCTGCGTCCTTTGAACAAGCCCATGGGGTTATATTCGGCACGTCCGCGCCGAACTGAGGCCCTGGAAACGGTCGAGACTAAAGTAGGCCGATCGAGTCTATTGTCGTGTGGTCGCGTGCTGTCAGGCCCACAAAGGCTGCCCGGCCTTGGCCGCCTCGGGGCCGAGTGACGATCCGACGGGCCGGGGCGCTACTCGGAGGGGACGAACTTCATCGAGAGCGAGTTCACGCAGTAGCGCGTGTCCTTGGCCGTGAGCCTCTCGCCGAGAAAGACGTGGCCGAGGTGCCCGCCGCAGCCGGCGCACTCGATCTCGATGCGGCGGCCGTCCAGGTCCGGCAGGCGCTTGACGGCGCCCGGGACCTCGTCGTCGAAGGCGGGCCAGCCGCAGTGGGCGTCGAACTTGTCCTCGGAGCGGTAGAGGTCGGCGTTGCAGCGGCGGCAGCGGTAGGTGCCGGCTGCGTCGAAGTTGTCGTACTCGCCGCTGAAGGGCGGCTCCGTGCCTTTCGCTTCGATGACCCGCCTCTCGGCTTGCGTGAGCTCGTTGTACTCGGTCCGTTCCATTGTCCAGCCGCCCCCCAAAGTACTCCTTCTAGCTTACAGGCTTTGCGGCTGCGGTGGCTCGAGGCCGAAGGCGTCGGCGAGGAGGGCGTAAGAGCGTCGCCGCGCCTCGTGACCGTGGACGACGGTGACGAGCATGAGCTCGTCGAGGCCGAGTGCGTCCGCCATCGTCGCGAGGCGCTCGTGGACGGTCGCGACGTCGCCGATGAAGAGCCGCGGCCACTCGCCCTCGTCGCGCGCCGGCTGAGCCTGAGCCTCGCCGAGGCGGGCGACGGCGTCCTCGGGCGTCGGGATCGGGCCGCGGTCGCCGCCCTGGTCGCGCAGGAGGCGGCGCAGACGCTGGCTGGTGTAGAGGCGCTGGGCCTCGGCGTCGGTGTCGGCGCAGATGGCGCCGACGGCGGCGATCGCCTTCGGGGCATTGAGGTGGGCCGAAGGCGTGAAGCCGGCGCGGTAGCGCTCGATCGAGGCGCGCGTCGAGGCCGGATTGATGAAGTGGGCGGCGGCGTAGGGCAGGCCGAGCTGAGCGGCGGCATCGGCGCTCCAGCCGCTGGAGCCGAGGAGCCAGAGCGCGAGGCCGCCACTCGGCGCCGGTGCGACGTGGATGCGGCTGAAGGGGTGCTCGGCCGGGAAGTGATTGCCGAGGAAGGCGAGGAGCTCGGCGAGCTGCTGGGGAAAGTCGTCGTGCATCGCCTCGCTCGGGCGCAAGCGCTGGAGGGCGTAGGCGTCGAGCTGGCTGCCGCCGGGCGCCCGGCCGATGCCGAGGTCGATGCGGCCGGGGTAGAGCGCCTCGAGGACGCTGAAGGTCTCGACGACTTTGAGGGGGCTGTAGTGGGGGAGGAGGACGGCGCCGGAGCCGACGCGAATCGTCGCGGTCTCGGCGGCGACGCGGGCGATCATGATCTCCGGCGCCGGGCCGGCGAAGGCAGCAGTGGCGTGGTGCTCGGCGAGCCAGTAGCGGCTATAGCCGCGCGCCTCCGTGAAGCGGGCGAGGTCGATGCTGTTTGCGAGCGCGTCGGCGGCGCTGAAGCCGGCGGGGATCGGCGACTGGTCGACGACTGAGAGTTTCACCCCGCCATGCCTCCGTTAGCTATACAACCGGGGGCTGCACGACGGTGGGCTGCACGGCGGCACTCTCTTGGGCCGCCTCGCGACCTATCGATCGGTGCCTGCTCGTACTTCAGCGCGGCCACCCTACGTGAGCGTGCGGCCGCCGTCGATGGCGTAGGTCTGGCCGGTCACGTAGGCGGCGGCGGCGGAGGCGAGATAGACCGCGAGGAGCCCGACCTCGCGCGGGTGGCCGGCGCGGGCGAGAGGCACGCCCTCGATCGTCTGGTTGCGCCTCTCCAGCTGCTCCGGCGTCTGCACGTAGGCGTCCGGGAAGCTGCCGGGGGCGATCGCGTTGACGCGGACCTTGAAAGGCGCCCATTCCAGCGCGAGGGACTCCGTGAAGCGGCTGAGGCCGGCCTTGGCGGCGGCGTAAGCGACCATGCCGGCGCCCGGTCGCAGCGCCGCGAAGGAGGAGATGTTGATCACGCTGGCGGCGGCGCCTTTCTCCAGCAGGTGAGGCCCGAAGACGTGGCAGCCGACGAAGGCCTGGGTCAGGTTGACGTCCATGACCTTGTGCCAGCCCGCCTCGTCGAGGACCGGCGCGTCGGAGCTCGGCATCGCCGCGACGGTGCCGCGGATTGAGTCGCCGAGGCAATTGACGAGGATGTCGACGCCGCCGAGCGCCGCGAAGGCCTGATCGCGCAGGGCCGTCGCCGCCTCGACCCTGGTACCGTCCGACGCCCAGCCGAAGCCCTTGCGACCGAGTGCCGAGACCTCGGCCGCAACGGCGACGGCGCTATCGCCGCCGAGCGAGGTGACGCCGATGTCGGCGCCGGCCTCCGCCATCGCGAGGGCGATGCCGTGGCCGATGCCGCGGCCGCCACCCGTGATCAGGACGCGCTTCCCGGTCAGGTCGAAGTCGTCGAGCATTTCTAAACCTTTCTACGCCAGTTGCTATCGGTAGGCCTGACGGGTGGGCGGGTCGACTACCAGGTAGCGCTACGAGGGTCTGAGGCGCAACCGCCGCGCCGACGACGACCTGAGACCGTCACGGCGCGAGCACGAGGAGGCTCATGAAGTCCTGCACCGGCATCGCTTCCAGCGCCTGCTGGTCGAGGCCGACATCGAGGACCGACCGGCCCTTCGCCGCGCCAAAGACCCGCGTCGTGCTGCGCTCGAGCTTCGCGAGGAGGACCGGCATCGCTTCTTCGCGGCGGCGGCCGAGGGGATAGAGCACCTCCGAGACGGCGCTGCTGCGGCCGTCCTGAAAGTGAACCTCGATCGAGTTCGAGTTCGTGCGCTTCGCCGGGTCGAGGTAGTCGCGGCTATAGGACTCATCCTCAACGAGCCTCATGCGGCTCCAGAGGCGGTCGATGCGCGGGTCGGCGGCGGCGGCGTCGCTGTAGTCCTCAGCGCCCAGGCCGCCGAAGATCAGGCCGCGGCCGATCATGTACTGGAGGCAGTGGTCGCGGTCGGCGAAGTTGTACAGGGGCCCCGTCTTGTTGAGGATGATCATCGAGGATCGGTGGCAGCGCACGTCGATGCTCTCGATCTCGTCGAGGCGGTCGCGGACCGCGGCGTGGAGGTTGACCGCCGCCTCCACCGCGCTCTGGGCGTGAAAGGCCGCCGGGTAGCCGATCTTGAAGAGGACGTTCTCGATCACCTCGCTGCCGAAGTCGTGCTGAAAGCGGAAGGGCTTGCCGTCCGTGAAGACGTCGTAGAATCCCCAGCGCGGCGCCGTCAGGGCCGAGGGCACGCCGTCCTCGCCCTTCTGCGCGAGCAGCGCCAGCCAGACGCCCCGCGCCGCGGCGTCGGCGGCCGCCCACGACTTGCGCGGCCCCGTGTTCGGGGCGCGGCGAAAGGTCGCGAGCGCCTGGCCGTCGACGAAGGCCTGCGAGACGGCGTTGACGATCGCGTCGCGGTCGCAGCCGAGCAGCTTGGCGGCGGCGGCGCAGGCGGAGATCTTGACCGTCATGGTGTGGTCGAGGCCCATCGCGTTGAAGTCCTTCTCGAGCGCGAGGCCACCCTGGATCTCGTAGACCTTCGCGATCGTCACGAGCAGGTCGGCCATCGTCAGCGGATCGCCCTTCAGCGCCAGGTGGTCGGCGAGGGCGAGGATGGCGCCGATGTTGTCGGAGGGGTGGATCACGGTTGCGCCGTAGAAGGAGTCGTTGAAGTCGAGCCAGCGGATCAGCGTGCCGAGGTTGAAGGTCGCGGCCACGGGATCGAGCTCGTAAGCCGTGCCGGGGACTCTCGCCCCGAGCGGCACCTTCGTCCCGGCCACGATTGGGCCCAGCAGCCGGCGGCACTCCTCGAACCCCAGCGCGTCGAAGGCGCAGGCGAGGCTGTCGAGCAGGCAAAGGCGCGCCGTTTCCAGCGCCAGCGGGCTCTCCATCACGTAGCCGTCCACGTAGTCGGCGATTCGGCAGAGCACATCGTCCGGCGGCGGCCGCAGGTTGGCGTTGGCAGATTCCATCGCCCGCCATTATAGGCGTCAGGCGGCTCGCTCAGGCTTCAAGCTCAATGAGGGTCGGCGGCGAAAGCGCCAGGCGTTGCGCAGTTGAGGTCGTCGCCACTAGCTGGCGTTACTGGCGGGCGCTGCGGCAGCGCCAGCTCCGAAGGCGTAAAGTGGCGCCAGTCGTTAACGCTCGACAAGGAACCAGGATACTCAGGAGTGAAAGGGTTACTCGGTTGATCTACATCAGTGAGCCGGAGATGGAACAGCTCGTCACTCATCCGGAGAGCATCGAGGCTCTCGACGGTCTCTTCCGTGCGGAGGCCGAGGGCCGCGCGGAGCAGAAGCCGACGGTTCAGCTCAACCCGCCCAAGAGTCGCTACCTGCTCAAGGCAGGCGGCACGTATTATCTCGACAGCTTTGGCTTCAAGGGCTACGGCGCCGGTGGCCGTCGCCTCGTCTTTCTCTTTGGCGTCGGGGAGGGCCTGCAGGCGATCATGGACGCGGAAGCCCTGACACAGAGCCGGACGGCGGCGGTGTCCGCCGTGGCGACGAAGTACCTGAGCAACTCGGACGCCGACTCGCTCGGGATCATCGGCACGGGCTTCGAGGCCTACAGCGAGGTTGCGGCCGTGCATAGCGTAAGGCCGCTGAAATACGTCAAGTGCTACAGCCGCAACCCGGTGAACCGCGAGGCGTTTGCCAAGGAGTGCTCGAGCAAGCTCGGCGTTCAGGTGGAGCCCGTTTCCTCTGGCGAGGAGTGCGCCGCGGACGTGGACATCGTCACCACGGTTACGAGCGCCGACGATCCGGTGCTCTTCGGCCCCTGGCTCCATGAAGGCCTCCACATCAACGCTGTCGGTGCAACCCGCCCCCACCGGCGAGAGCTCGACGACGACGCCATCGCGCGGTGCGACCTGATCGCCGTGGAATCCCTGGCAACGGCTCAGCTGGAGTGCGGCGAGCTCCTCTCGGCGGCGAGCAAAGGCAGGGTTCTTTGGACCATGGTCCGGGAGATGAAGGACATCGTTACTGGCGTGTACAGCCGCAAGAGCCCGCAAGATATCACGATGGTCACGACCATCGGCACGGGTGCCGAAGACGTCGCTTGCGCGGCCTACGTCTACAAAAAGGCGCTCACCATGGGCCTAGGTACCGCCATGCCCAACTGGCCCGAGCCGGGCTCTGGGCGCGGCAGCAGTCTGACGCGTACCGCTGTGACGCGGTCCTAGAGGCGTTACGCGCTAATCGAGATGATCGCGGCAGCGTGGCGAGCGAGCGCTTTCGAGGGCCGCGTGCCGCGGGTGCAGATTCATTTGCAGCGGCGATGGTGTATGCCAGCTGAATGCGGAACGTAACCGTCTATTCCCAGAGACCTACAGAACCGCTAGACTCAGGCCGCTAACATAGTAAGTCGTACCGGACCCAATCTGAGTGCGAGAGGCAAGATGAAGGAGATCGTCCATGCTCAATCAGAAGGATAACGAAACTGTAACCCGCGTCTCGGCCGGGACTCCGATGGGGGATCTGGTCCGGCGTTTCTGGGTCCCCTTCCTCCAGTCCTGGGAGGTACCGGAGCCGGACTGCGACCCGATCCGTGTGACTCTCATGGGCGAGGAGCTGGTCGCCTTTAGGGACACCAACGGCAAGGTCGGCCTGGTGGGTCGCCTGTGCCTTCACCGCAACGCCGACCTCTTCTTCGGCCGTAACGAGGACTGCGGTCTGCGCTGCACCTACCACGGCTGGAAGTACGACACCGAAGGCAACTGCATCGACATGCCTTCGGAGGACGACGATAGCATCTTCAAGGACAAGATCCAGCTCAAGTCCTATCCCGTCAACGAGGCAGCCGGCGTCCTCTGGACCTACATGGGCCCCAAGGAGCTCACGCCGGACATGCCGAAGCTGGAGTGGATGCGGGTCGACGACGGCTACCGCCACGTCTCCTGGAACATCCAGCAGAGCAACTTCGTCCAGGCAATCGAGGGCGGCATCGACTCCGCGCACGTGAACTACCTTCACTCCAGCCTCGATACCCACGCCTGGATAAAGCGCAAGACCGAGGCGCCACCGGCGCGCAATGGTGGCGGCAACGGCGGCGGCGACGGTGAGAGGGCCCGCGGCAACGGCGGCGGCCCCCAGCAGCTCATGGGCCAGTTCATGAGCCGCGACAAGCACCCCAAGCTCTTCGTCAAGCCGACCGACTACGGCCTGCTCATCGGCGCCCGCCGCCACACCGGCGAGGAGAATGACTACTGGCGCCTGAACAACTTCCTCATGCCGTTCTACACCACGCCTCCCGGGCGCAGCATGCACGCCTTCGTGCCGCTGGACGACACTCACACGGCGCGCTGGTCGTTCACCTGGCAGGTGGACGCCCCCTACAGCGCCGCCGACAAGGCGAATATGCGCAAGGGTCAGGGGATCCACTCCGAGCTCATCCCCGGCACGCACACGCCAACTCACAATATGACGAACGACTACAAGATCGACCGGACCATGCAGCGGCTCGAGACCTTCACGGGCATCAAGGACTTCGGTGCTCAAGACTACTCGATCCAGGAGGGCATGGGGGCGATCTCCAACCGCACTACCGAGCACCTCGGCATCACGGACCGCGGGATCATCGCCATGCGCGCCCTCCTCCTGGAGTCGGCGCGAAACCTGCTCGAGGGCATCGAGCCGCCGCACGCGACCAAGGGCGACTCTTACTGGGTCCACGGCGGCCAGACTCTCCTGCCGGCCACCGCCAACTGGGAGGAAGAGGAAGCCGTAACCAAGGCCATCGCCGCCGTCGTCTGACGCCGCCGAGGCCAGCTGACTCTAGCTAGCTGGACTCTATAGGAAGTCGCGCGATCTGAGGCCGTCAACGACGCACGGCCCGTCGTTTGGGCTCTCGAGCACGGAGCCGCGAGAGCGCTAGATCGTCATGGCAGGTCGGAGTAGGCCGATGGTCTTCACCAGAGGGCAGCCTACCGCCGCCTACCCTTGGTTCTCGAAGCCGTCATAAGTAACAGATCAGGAGTGGAGTAGCGATGATCCTCGTGACGGGTGGCCTTGGCTTCATCGGTCTGCATGCGGCGCGTGGCCTCCTGGACCTCGGCGAGAAGGTTGTCCTAACCCAATATCAGGTTCCCCGCATGCCGGACTTCATAAAGGACGAAGTCGACAAACGCGCCTTCATTGAGCAGCTCGACGTGACCGACGGCGATCGAGTGCTGGAGATCTGCAGGAAGCACGCCGTCGACGGCATCGTCCACATGGTGTCGCCGGACTCTGACCTCGGCTCAGCCGGCTGTTACCGCATCGTGATGACCGGCCTTCTCAACGTCCTGGAAGCCGGCCGCATCTGCGGCGTCAAGCGCCTGACGGTTGCCAGCTCCCAGACGACCCACACCGGCGGGAAGGAAGGTCCGTTCCGGGAGGACATGCCGTTGCGCACGACGGCGAATAACCAGGGCGAGGCGTTCAAAAAGAGCATGGAGGTCCTCAGCCACTACTACGGGCAACGCGAGGAGCTCGACGTGGTGGCCATGCGGATCGGCGCGATCTATGGGCCGCTCTACCACTCGATGGGCCACCTGGTCAGCCGCATGGTCCACGCCGCCGTCGAGGGGACAGAGGTCGAGGCTCGGAGCGGGTTCGGCCAGGGCTCACGGGATGTTTACGCGGGCGATGGCGGCGCCATGTGCTACGCCAAGGACTGCGGCCGCGGCATCGCTCTGCTGCAGACCGCCGCCAGGCTGGAGCACCGCTGCTACAACATCGGCTCCGGCCGGCCGACCTCGAACGCCGAGGTTCTCGCCGCGATTCAGAGTCTCGTCCCGGGGTTCAGGATGGATCTAAAGGACGGCACCGGCCCGTCGTTCCGGGCCGACGCCTATATGGACATCTCGCGCATCCAGGTGGAGACTGATTACCGGCCGGACTTCCTGATCGACAAGGCTGTCCCCGACTACGTGGCCTGGCTACGCGCAGGCAACGCTCAGTAGCGCGAGGGCGTTGAGCCGGCGGCGCTGGCGGGCCCCCTCGAAGGCGAATGACGCACGATCGAAGGCGATAGCGCTGCGCGACGGCGACTTCACGGAAACGAAGTGGCGACGCGACCAGCCTTCGCCTATCGCTTAGCGTTGCTTAGCGCGGCACTGAAAGCTCTTGAGGCTCCTCCAGCTGAAAGAGGTCCGGCTTCAGCGCTTCGAACCAGGCCGCGTCCTTCGGCAGGACCTTCTCTATCGACCGGATCTTGTAGTAGCTGTCGGCCGTGCCGGGTGGGTCACCGCCGTCCTCGACCGTCTTCACCGCTCGCATCAACGTGCGGCGCGCGGTGATGATCGCGCGATCCGTCGTTCCGAGGCGCTCGAGCGACCGGTCGGCGATCGGGCCCATGCTCTCCTGCACCGCTCGATCCTGGGTGTTCGTCCCCCTGATCCCGCTGTAGGTCTCGGTCTTCTGGAGCTGGCGATCGATCTGGTAGTCATTGGCGGCGGTCTGGAACGAGCGGAAGCCGTTCGCCACATCCACGTCTACGCCGAGCTCGTTGCCGCTGCCGGCGAGCGAGCGCTCCCGCTCCGTCATCGGCTCTTTGCCGAAGGTGTAGCTGAGGTTATAGACCATCGTGTTAAAGTCGTCGATCGGCACCCACATGTGGCCGTTGATCCTCGGCTTCTCGGCGTTGAGCTGAGCGGGCCGCAGCTGATGGAAGGGCATGATCCAGTGGTAGGCGCGGACGTAGTTGCCCTCGTCGCCTACCGGCCGAATGCCCGCGTAGCTGTAGCCGTATTCGGTCGGCACGACCTCAACGTCAGGCGCGAGCGAGCGGTTCCTCGCCCGGCCCATCACGGTTGAGTCGTCGTAGCCGACGCCCGGCGGCTTGCCGCCGTGGAGGAAGTTGGTGTGAGAGCTGTCGATGCCGCCTTCCAGGCCCTGGAGCCAGTTGCACGGCTGCAATACCTTGGTCATGCCGCGATGGTCCGCGGGCACCTGAGTCCACTCGAATAGCGGTGGCGCCGGCTGCTTTTCGGCCGGACCCATGTAAGCCCAGACAACGCCGCCTGCCTCCACGGTAGGGTAGGAGGGAATGCGCACCTTGTCCTTGAAGTTGCTCGCCTCCGGCTCGGAGGGCATGTCGACGCAGTTGCCATCGAGGTCGAACTTCCAGCCGTGATAGACACAGCGGAGGCCGCACTCCTCGTTGCGTCCCCAGAAGAGATTGGCGCGACGATGGGCGCAGTAGGCCCCAACCAGGCCAACCCGGCCGTCCGTCTGCCGGAAGGCGACCAGGTCCTCACCAAGGAGCCTGATCATCAGCGGCGGGCCGTCGGGCTCGGCCAGCTCCCATGACAGGACGGCCGGCATCCAGTAGCGACGCATCAGCTCGCCCATCATCGTTCCGGCACCTACCCTGGTCAGGCTCTCGTTCTGCTCTTGTGTTAGCATCGTTCTACTCCTTAATCGACAGCGCAACTTCGCGCGCTGCTCTGACTCAGCTGCTGCCGGACCTGCCCAAGAATCGCGGGTCCCCCGAAAGCTCACAAGCGAGGACGGAGGCTCCGCCCATCGTCTGCTCCAAGCGACGTTCGCCTTTGAAGACCACCTCGTACTCGACCTTCTCCACGCCGGCTCGGCCCGGCGACTCATCCACCACCTCAAACACCTCCGCCCTGCCGCCCGGTCCCTCGAAAGCCTCAATCAAGTCCCTGGACACCTGCGCTCACCTCCTCGGGACCGGGCCGGCAAGCTCGGCCGAACGCCGCCTGCTGCCGGCTGAGCCGCTCGCCATTTCCTGCCCTAGTCCTTCTCGCGGCGACTCTAGTTCGCCAGCGAGATGCTGTCAACGAGCATGCCACCCCGGCAGCGGCCGCACCGGGAGCCGTTGCAGGCGCAACGAGCACGATCAAGTTCAGGCCGGTCGGTCCCGTAGCGTCCGAGGGAGCGGCCCCCTCGCTGCAAGCTCGGGCGCATCTCCTCAATGGACGATCCGACGCCCTTCGTTTCCCTCGCGGAAAACCTGACGCCAGCCTGCAACTCGCCAGCCCGCGGCTACCTTCTGGTGGGCGCTTGGAAGCACACCTTCGGCCTGTCCAGGCCCGATTCAGGTTCAGATATCGTGCCGAAGATGGGTCCCGAACCCACACGCGGTGTTAGCCTCAACGGATTTGAGACCGTCAACCTTCATCCACACACGTTGCGCCGAGGCCGTGAAGCACTTCGACTCGCCATTGGCGAGTTCCGCGAGATGAAGATGCGGCCGTCGCTGGAGAGGGCGTTGCGGCACCGAGAGCTACTGAAGGCGTAGGGACGCCGCCCCTATTCAGGTCACCAGCATTGTAGAAGGCGGCCGCGAGCTATGAGATAGCCATGCTCCGTAGGCACCTCAGTGAACCTGAAGGGAGCCCAAAGATAGGCGCTCTCGGTTACGCCTTGAACCTTGTTTCTCATCAAGAGTATTCGTTCGTACCCTTCCAGGGCTCGCATCTGGCTCGCCGCAATCCGCGACATGACGGCCGAGGCGGCTAACTCCAGTGCGTTGAACGGAGACAGGCTGCGTCGCTTTCCCACGGCCTGCTCCAGGTCGGCCATTTGAGCTTGCTTGAAGTCGTCATTCGTCAGTTCGATGTGCTCGACTACGATCTTTCTTCCTTCGGCCGGCTCCTCGCAGACGAATAGCGACCGGCCGCGTACGTCAGGAGCATCTGAGGACTCCTTCAGCTCGCATTTCTTTCCCAAGGAGCCAAAGAAGCGTAGGAGAAATAGCATGTCGTGCTCAGCCCGCTGTGACGGGTTGGCAGTTCGAGGCAGCGCCGGACAATGTTCCTCGAAGACGAACCGAACTGTCTGCGATAGTTGAGCTTTCCGGGGTGCTGGTCCAGATTCTTGAACCTGGTCGTCTGGGTGATGTGAGTTGTCGAAAGTCCTCAAATCAGCTTTCCTTTCGCCTGATTCAGCGGCGCGGGTGCCTCCGGACAAACAAAAAAGACCTTATTCCAGCAACGCTGGAAGTTGAGGCCTTTCGAGACGCCTACGAGCTTAGCTTCCGGTTCGGGCTGAAAGGCTTGCCCTACTCGCGACGCGAGATTCACCGAAATTGGGTCGCCCGCTCCACAGGAGGATTCGGCGTTTAGATTGTCGCCTGACTATAAGCTGTCCTTGCCTCGAAAGGCAATATCTGCTGGCAGCTGAGCGGAGTTGGCGGGTGGCATACCTGTGGATCTCCGCTGTAGCCCTCTTCTAGCCGGCCGGTGCCGAGCACCAGGGCCCGGTAGCTCGAAGATTGGCAATGGGGCCACCGCGCCCGTCACGTTGCCCCGCCCGACAAGCGAATGCCCTCGCAACGACCACGATGACCCTGGGGAGCATCGGCATTCAATCAGGGCGCTCAGTATCAGTAGACACCCTAAGTTGCGAAAACCAGAGCGCCACCGTCGGGTGCTAAGGCACAGGGCGCTGCGAAAGGGGAGCACTACCGGAGCAGCGGGCACTGCAATGCGCTTGTCATAAAGAGGCGTGTGAGTGTGACTCGTTAGGGGTATTATCGGGCGCGTGGGCACCAACGCTCATGCAGCTCAGTTGGACTGTCTCGGGCCACGTGAGGGCCCGCCCGACATGCGACTGCCTCTCACCACCGATACAGCCCAACCGAGCCTACTAATAGAACGAAAGCCAGGCCCCAAGGTTAACGAGCTGGATGCCCTTTATCCCGGTGAAATTGTTCGCGATCAGCGAAACGCAGGCCTGCTGGAGCGAGCGCTGCGGCACCCGGAACTGCTAAGCCCCGGTCTTCTGTCTTCTTAGTCGAGATACTTCTTGATCGACTGAGCTAATTCGCTGACTTCAGGGAACCGCTTTTCCGTCAACTTGGAGAAGACCAGGGTCCCATTAACCGTCACGTCGAAGACACCGTGGCCTCCTGGCACCAGGGTCAGGCCTTCAATCCAGTCGGCGAATAGGCTGAGCAGTTCTTGCGCCGTCCACGCGGCGCGTGCGGTGTAGTTTCAGGTTACGCAGTATTCGAGGGCAATCGTCAGTCGTCGATCTTCGGCCATGTTGAACTCCTCTTGTGCTTTTACGGATTATTCTCCCTCAGTCGTCAGTCCACCCTGGAGCCGCTGATAGTGTCAGGTTTGGCCCCTCGCGGTGCAACCAGGGCCGTGCCGCTCATGTCGGCGTTCGCTGACGTTATCATGAGCTGCGAATTCTGGAGGTAGACACGCTCGTGGCGATGATGGACCTTTCCGGGACGGTGGCGATCGTCGGCGCGGCCGAATCAGATGAGATCGGCCTGACGCCCAACAAGTCGGCGATGCAGCACCATGCTGAAGCCGGCCTCAACGCGCTGGCCGACGCAGGCCTCTCGCTGAGCGACGTCGACGGGCTGTTCGCCGCCGGTGTCACCACGCTGGCGACAGCCGAGTACATGGGCATACGGCCCCGCTACACGGATGGCACCAGCGTCGGCGGCTCCTCCTTCGTGATCCACGTGGCGCACGCGGTCGCCGCGCTCAACGCCGGCTACTGCGACGTCGCCCTCGTCACGCACGGCCAGGCCGGACGCAGCGCACGGGTGCGAGACGCCGTGGGCCTCGACCTTGCCGGGCCTCAGTTCGAGACGCCGTACGGCCTCATCGGACCGCCGATCAACTACGCGATGGCCTGCAGCCGATACATGTACCTTTACGGCGAAGAGCGGGCGAGAGAAGGCATGGCCGAGATCGCCGTGGCGACCCGCAAATGGGCCGAGCTCAACCCCAAGGCAATGATGCGCGACCCGATGACCTTCGAGGACTATCACGCCTCGCGCTGGATCGCCTGGCCGTTTCATCTGCTCGACTGCTGTCTGGTTACGGACGCCGGCGGCGCGGTCGTGCTGACACGGGCCGACCGGGCGCGTGACCTGGCGAAGAAGCCCGTCTATGTCCTCGGGGCGGCCGAGCACCACGACCACCAAATCATGAGCCAGACGCCTGACCTGACCCTGACGCCGGCGCACGACACCGGCCCACGCGCCCTCGAGATGGCCGGCCTGAAGCACTCGGACATCGACCTGGCGATGATCTACGACTCCTTCACCTATACGGTGCTCGCGACGCTGGAGAGCCTGGGCTTCTGCGGCCGCGGCGAGGCTCCCGACTTCGTCAAGGGACAGCGCACGGCCCCCGGCGGCGACTTCCCGATGAACACGAGCGGCGGCGGCCTCTCCTACACCCACTCCGGCATGTACGGCATGTTTCTCCTGGTAGAAGCGGTGCGCCAGCTGCGCGGTGAGTGCGGCGAACGCCAGCTCGACAGGTGCAAGACGGTGCTGGTCAACGGCACCGGCGGCATGCTCTCGTCCACCGGGACGACCATCCTGGCGGTCGACTGATGAGGGCAACGATGACAACGAGTGGATACGCGCTGCCGCTGCCCCGGCCTCAGCCGGAGTGGGACTTCTACTGGGAGAAAGCCAGGGCGCACGAGCTCTGGATCATGCGCTGCAACGACTGCGATCAAGCTTACTTCTACCCGCGTGCCTTCTGTCCCAGCTGCCACTCCCGCGACACGGCCTGGCTGCAGGCCTGCGGGCGCGGCACGCTCTACGCCTTTTCGATTGTCCACCGCGCGCCGACGCCGGCGTTCCGCGAGGCCGTGCCGTACGTCGCCGCGATCGTCGAGCTCGATGAGGGACCGCGTTTCCCAACCAACCTGGTCGGCGTGCCGTTCGAGCCCGAGGCGATCCAGATCGGCATAGCGGTCGAGGCCGTTTTTGAGGACGTGACCGCCGCGGTCACGTTGCCCAAGTTCCGGCCGGTCGCGGGCTAACGGCTGCGGCGGAGGTGGCTGTGAAGAGCAAAGTCGTCGATAGCTTTGGCGAGGCGGTCAGGGACATACCCGACGGCGCCAGTATTCTGATACCGGGTTTCAGCGGTGTCGGTATCGCCTATAACCTTCTGCGTGCGCTGTACGACCAGGGTGCGAAAGGCCTCCTGCTCATCGGCAACAACATGTTCGCCGCGGCCCGCGAGGATATCACCACCACCGGCAACTTGGTCGAAGCGGGCCGGGTCCGCAAGGTTATCGCCGCCTTTTCGGCTGCCGGTCACCCCTCACGTCGCACCAAGATCGAGATGATGCACGAAGCCGGTGAGGTCGAAGCCGAGCTGGTGGCGCAGGGCACGTTGGCGGAGCGCATTCGCGCCGGCGGTGCGGGCATCCCCGCATTCTACACGCCGGCGGCTATTGGCACGGAACTTGCGGAGGGCAAGGAGCACCGCGTCTTCGACGGCCGCACCTACATGATGGAAGAGGCGATCACGGCGGACTACGCTCTGCTGCGAGCCTGGAAGGCGGACGAAGCCGGCAATCTGGCCTTCCGGCACTCGGGCCGCAACTTCAACCCGATCATGGCCACGGCCGCGCGCTGCACTATTGTCGAGGTCGAAGAGCTTGTCCCGGCCGGCGAGCTTGACCCCGACCAGATCCATACTCCCGGCATCTACGTTCACCGTGTGATCAAGATTCCACCCGACGGCGTGCTTCACGCCCGTCCCCAGGCTCCGCCCGCTGCCTCACCTGCCCCGGCCGAGGCGTCGAGCGCGCCGGTCGACCCGGCGGCGAAGCGGCGCCTGGCGCGGGTCGAGATGGCAAAGCGGCTCGCCAACGAGTTCCAGGACGGCTGGATCGTCAACCTCGGCCTCGGTATGCCCACCATGTGTTCCGACCACGTCCCGGCCGGCCGAGAGGTCATCTTCCACTCCGAGAACGGCATTATTGGCTACGGCCGCCACGCGATTGGCAACGAGATATCACCCTATCTGGTCAACGCCGGCGGCGAGGCCGTGATCCTGGAGCCAGGCGGCGCCATCGTCCACCACGCCGATTCCTTTGGCGTCGTGCGCGGTGGTCGCATAGACGCTGCGGTGCTGGGCGCCTACGAGGTCGGCGCTAACGGCGATGTTGCCAACTGGAAGCTGGCTGGCGCGAAAGGCGGTGGCATCGGCGGCGCCATGGACATCGCCGCCTGCTCCAAGCAGGTCTTTGTGATCATGGAGCACACGACGCGCGACGGCGAGCCGCGCCTGCTGCCGCGCTGTGCACCCTGCCGATCACGGCGCCGGGCTGCGTGAGGCGCGTCATGACCGACCTTGGCCTCTTCGAGCCCACAGGCGACAGCTTCAGGCTCCTGGAGATCGCTCCCGGCTATACGCTCGATGAGGTACAGGCGCTGACCGGAGCGCCGGTAGTGGCCGATGCTCAGATAAAGAGAGCCATGATCTAGCCGCAATCACGTGGCCTCCGACCTACGAGCTGCAGCGCAGCGGCGGGCGCTACGGCCGCTTGCGCTGTGTGCATCGGACTCGGTTAAGGTATCGCCGCGCTTATCGGAAAGGGTCTGAGTGGACTATGACACGCATTCCGCAGCTCACGAATCGCGACCAGGTGGCAGCCGAAGCCCGGCCTATCTTTGACGCCATCGCTGCGAGCCGCGGCACCGTCCGGGGACCGTTCTCTGTGCTCATGCACAGTCCTGAGGTCGCCGGCCGGACGGCCCATCTGGGCACCTTCGTCCGCTCCGAGTCGTCGCTGGCGCCGGATATACGCGAGATTACTGTCATGACCGCGGCGCGAGAATGCGAGTGTGCCTACGAATGGGCCGCGCATGTCGTCTCGGCCCGAGAGGCAGGCGTCAGCGACGCGACGATTGAAGTCATCAAGCAGCGTCTACCGGTGGATAGCCTGCCGCCGCGGGAGCAAGCTCTGGTCCGGTACGCCCGCGAAACTGTGCGCGACCATAAAGTTAGCGACAATACGTTCGAGGCCGTTCACGGCCTTCTGGGCGACCGCGGCATGGCGGAGCTCACGGTGGCGGTCGGCTATTACTGCCTCCTGGCCTGCGTGCTTAACGCTTTCGAGGTGCCGCCGCTACCGGGCGGCGAAGTTCTGCCCCAGGTCAATTAAGGTTACATTTGCCCCCACGGTGGAAACACGATCGGGTCCCTCACGCGGCTGCTCTGCTCGTCGGGCCGAACGGCAAAGCCACCCGCCCAGTCCGGGTAAGGGTGCGGTCGTCCGAGCCAGGCGTCGAAGGAGCAGCGACTGATGGGCGGGTGCCCGAGGACGCCCTCGGTGGCGCTGCTCAGGCCCGATTCAGCTGCAAGATTTGGTGCCGAAGGTGGGACTCGAACCCACACGAGGTGTTAGCCTCAACGGTTTTTGAGACCGTCGCGTCTGCCATTCCGCCACTTCGACCTGGGTGCAGTTTAACTTTAACTTTGACAAAGAAGGACCGGCGGCCGCAATGGCCGCCGGTCCTTGAGCTCTGTTTGACTGAGCGCTATTCGAGGTAGTCGCGCAGCTTCTTCGAGCGCGAGGGGTGACGCAGCTTGCGCAGCGCCTTCGCCTCGATCTGGCGGATGCGCTCGCGCGTGACGTGGAATTCGCGGCCGACCTCTTCGAGGGTGCGGCTGCGGCCGTCCTCGAGGCCGAAGCGCAGCTCCAGCACCTTGCGCTCCCGCGGCGCCAGGCTCGCGAGCACGTGCATCACCTGCTCCTTCAGCAGCTGGTGGGCGGCGGCGTCCGCCGGCGCCAGGGCAACCGGGTCCTCGATGAAGTCGCCGAGGTGGGAGTCCTCCTCCTCGCCGATCGGCGTCTCGAGCGAGACCGGCTCCTGCGAGACCTTCATGATCTCGCGCACCTTCTCGGGCGCGATCTCCATGCCGCGGCCGATCTCCTCGCTGGTCGGCTCGCGGCCGTACTCCTGGACGAGGCGGCGGCTGACGCGGACGAGCTTGTTGATCGTCTCGACCATGTGGACCGGGATGCGGATCGTCCGCGCCTGGTCGGCGATGGCGCGCGTGATCGCCTGGCGGATCCACCAGGTGGCGTAGGTGCTGAACTTGTAGCCCTTGCGGTAGTCGAACTTCTCGACGGCGCGGATCAGGCCGATGTTGCCCTCCTGGATCAGGTCGAGGAGCGACATGCCGCGGCCGATGTACTTCTTGGCGACGCTGACGACGAGGCGGAGGTTGGCCTCCGTGAGGCGCTTCTCGGCCGCGAGCCCTTCCTGCTTCAGGCGCTCGAAGTTCGCGTCGAGGATGCGCTCCGTGCGAGCCGGGGCGAGGCCTGCTTCCGGCTTCGGCGGCAGGAGGGCGTCCTCGCCGGCGTTCTCCGCCATCAGGGCGACGAGCTCCGGCCGGAGGATGTGGGTGACGATCGACAGGCGGACGATCGAGCGGTGCGCGTCCGAGCGGTGCGCGTCCTCGGGCTCGATCTGGCGCTGGCGGGCGACGCGCTCGGAGAACTCGGCGTCCATCTCGGCGTCGATCAGGGCGCGCAGGGTCGGATCGCCGAGGCGGTCGGCGAGGCGGTCGGCGAGGCTGCTCTGCTTCGGCAGGTTCAGGTGCTTCACGGCGAGGTCGAGCACCGGCTTGAGCAGGCTGAGCTGCTCGAACAGGGTCATGGCGATGTCGACGGCGCTGGGCTCGGCGTGGCGCTCCTCACGCCAGGTGTTCTCGATCGCCTCGATGTGCTGACCTTCCTCCATCTGGCGTGCGAGACGCTTCTCGTCCGCGGCGGAGAGGAGGAAGACCTTGCCGATCTCGCGCAGGTACATGCGGACCGGGTCGTCGATGCCCTCCTGGTCCTCGAGGGCGGCGCCGGCCGCTGCGGCCTCGCGCTCCTCTTCGGCGTCCGGCGACGGCTTGATGTCGGGCTCCGACCAGATGTCGGAGGCGCCGAGGGTCCGCGTCCGGTTCTCGAGCATGTCGGCTACGCGGCGGTAGGAATCGTCGCCGGCGGGCGCGTCGCCGGCCGGGAACGGACGTGCAGCGCTGCCCTCGGGCGCGCTTTCGATTGAGGTTCGGTTAGCCATGTCTATATATACCCGCCTTCTCGAAGCCAAGCTTCGTCCCTGAAGCTATTCAGACAGCTCTTTGGGCGGCTGCCGCGAAAGAGACCAGTCAGTCGAGCGTTTCCTCTATCTTGGCGGAGCGAGAGCCTTCGATCAGACGGCGATGGAAGCGCAGGCCGGCCTCCATGTCCTCGAGGAAGTGAGATGCGGCGGCTGCTGCCGGATCGTCATCCTCAACCGCTTCCTCTGTGCCTGCTTCCAACCTGTCCCGGGCGATCGACGCGACTTGTCCCGGCCTCAGGCCTGCCTCTCCCTCGGCAAGCACCAGGGCACTGGCCTCTTTCAACGCCTTAATTCTAACCTGCTCGAGCCTCCCTTTACAATCTAGGAACGCCGCTTCGGCCTCAGTCGTTTCAGCGCTGAGAAATCTCGTCGTCAATACGGCCTCGAGATGCTCCCAGAGCTCGCTTTCCTCCTCCTGGACCGTTCCGCCGTCCCGCCAGCGCCGATAGAGCTCCTGGTTCTCGCTGAGGCTGAATAAGCCCTCATCCAGATCCGCTTCGAAGCGGCGCAGGGACGGCTCGCGATAGAGTAGCGCCAGGCAGAACTCCTCGACCGGCCGCCTCAGCTTCGGCGGCGCATCTTCCCTGACGGCCGGCCTGCGCCCGGCGCTGCCTGGACGCGGCAGCTCCCGGCGCAGCGCCTCCTCGCTCACTCGCGCGAGCCGGCTCAGCCGCTGCAGATAGTGCGCCCTCAGTACAGGATCAGCGATTTCGCCGATTGCTGGTAGGAGCTCTGTCACCAGGAGCGAGCGGTCCCGGGGCTGCACGAGGTCGAGGCCGGCGCTGACGACGGCGAAGAGGTGCTCGACGACCGGTCGGGCGGTGTTCACGGCCGCCTGCCAGGAGGGCGCGTCGCTGCGGATCAGCTCGTCCGGGTCCTTGCCGGCGGGCAGGGCGAGCACCTTGATCTCGAGCGCGCGCGCGCCGCTGCGGCCGGGCGCGGGCGATCGCGTCGCGCGCTCCGTCGTCGCCGCGACGACCTGGACGCCGCGCAGCGCCGCGGCGCTCCCCGCCTCGTCGGCATCCATCGCCAGGACGACGGCGCCGGCGAAGCGCTGGAGGAGCAGCGCCTGGCGGTCGGTCAGGGCCGTGCCCATGGAGGCGACGACGTTACGAAAGCCGTGCTGATGGGCGGCGACGGCGTCCATGTAGCCCTCGACGATGACGGCGACGCCGCCCTGGCGGATCTCCTCCTTGGCGCGGTCGAGGCCGTAGAGGACGCCGCCCTTGTCGAAGACCGGCGTCTGGGGCGTGTTCATGTACTTCGGCGCATTGTCTGGCGCTCGCTCAGGACTCGCTTCTTTGACAGGCTCGGGACTCGCTCCCTTGACGGCCTCAGGACTCGCTCCTTGGAAGGCCTCAGGACGAGGCTGCGGCGGCTGAGAGCCTTCGCGAGCCGGCCCGCTCGCAGCGCTGCCGGCAGATGGCGGGATAATGCGGCCGCCGAAGCCGGCGACGCGGCCGCGCTCGTCCCGGATCGGGAACATGAGCCGGTTGCGGAAGCGGTCGTAGCCGCCGCGGTCGCTCTCGATCAGGAGGCCGGCCTCGACGAGCTTCGCCGCCTCGAAGCCGCGCTCCGTCAGGTGGCCGCGGAGGCCGTCCCAGCCGGGCGGCGCGTAGCCGATTTGGAAGTCGCCGATCGTCGTCGCGTCCAGGCCGCGCGCCTCGGCGTAGGTCCGCGCCGGCCCCTGGTTCTGAAGGAGGCTGTGATAGAAGAGCGCTGCCGCCTCGTTGGCGTCCTGCAGCGTCTTTAGCTGCTCGCGGCGCGGCCCGTCGCTGCGCAGCTCGACGCCGGCCCGCTCCGCCAGCAGGCGCAGCGTTGCGCTGAAGTCGAGGTTCTCCTTGCGCGCGACGAAGGAGAGGACGTCGCCGCCGGTGGCGCAGGCACCGAAGCAGTGCCAGCTCTGGCGGTCCGGGTAAACGATGAAAGATGGCGTCTTCTCCGTATGGAAGGGGCAGTTGGCGCGAAAGTACCGCCCTGCCTTCTTCAACGGCACGTAGCCGCCGACGACGTCCACGATGTCGAGACGGGCCTTGACGTCGTCGATCGTGCTCATCGCTGCTCCCTCGCGCCAGAGGCCTCCCTTTCGGCGTGCAAAGGCCAGTTGGCGCGAAAGTACCGCCCCGCCTTTTTCAACGGCACGTAGCCGCCGACGACGTCGACGATGTCGAGGCGGGCTTTGACGTCGTCGATCGTGCTCATCGCTGCGCCTCGGCCTCTGCCGCCGCGGTCTCGCTCAGCGCCGGCGCGCCGACGGCCGGCCGCAGCGCCTCGATCTGGGCCGCGTGCTCCGCCTCGTGGCCGATCACCTTCTCGTTGAGCATCCAGCGGACCGTGTCGCGGCCGCGCTGCGGGTGGATGACGGCCTGGCCGAGGCTCGCCTCGAGGTCGGCGGTGCCGGTCAAAGTCCGCTCCAGCTCCCGTCTGACGGCGAGGAGGCCGTGGATGATCTGGGGCACCGGCACCCGCCGGCCGGCGCGGGCGTTGGCCTCGTGCGCTCCCGGTGGCGACGGCGTGATCGGGGCGCCGTTCTGGGCGAGGGCGAGGGCGATGCGCTCCGTCCGCAGGCGTTCCGACGCGAGGAGGTGGGCCAGCACCTCGCTGATGCTCCAGGCGTCCGCAGCGCCATCTCCTTCCGGCCGGCGGTGGAACTGCTCCTCGGTAACGCCCTCGATCGCGGCTAAGAGTCGCTTTCGCGTCGCCGCCAGCATGTTCGTGAGCTCCTCAGTCGCGCCGGCCATGCCGAAGACCTTCCTCGATCGCGGCTAAGGGTCGCTTTCGCGTCACCGCCAGCATATTCGTGACCTCCTCAGTCGCGCCGGCCATGCCGAGACCTTCCTCGATCGCGCCGGCGCTAGGGCCCGCCGGCTACGACGCAGTCTACCCGGTTGTTGGCCCGGTTGGGGTCGCCGAGGCCGCCGAGCGGGTCGACGATCGCGAACACGCGCTCGGTGACGACGTAGCCGGTGTCGATCAGCTGCTCCTCGCCTACGTCGAGGCTCGTCGGCGCCGGCGATACGAGAGCGATTATTGCACCGGCCGGTGTCTGGACCGAGACCACGATCGGCTTGTTCGTGAGCAGGCCCGGCCCCTCGTTGCGCACGAGAATGATCAGGTTCTGGCCGACGACGCAGCTTCCCTGAGCCACCTGGGCCACGAGGTCGGGGCCGCCGCTCGGCGCCGCGGTGCCGGTCACGGTCGGCGTCGGGGTCGTCGTACCCGTCGCCTCCGGCGTCGCCGTCGGCTGGATCACGGTCGGCCGCGGGATCGGCGTCACGGCGACGACGGGCAGCTCCGACTCGGCCGGGACGCGCAGGGCCGAGGAGGGCACCCAGCCCTTGAGCTGCGAGTCCTGGGGGTAAAAGATCTGGAACCAGGAAGCGGTCTGGTTGCGGCCGACAACTTCGACATCCTGGCCGGAGCGCAGGAGCCCGACCTCGATGTACTCGATGCTCGGGCCCTCGCGCACCGTCGCCGTCGCGATGGAGGGCGAGACGATGCCGCGGCCGGGGACGGGCGACTGGGAGCCGAGGGCGCCGCCGCCGTTGCCGTTCGCGGCGCCGCCGCTGCCGAAGATGACGACTACGACCACGGCCATGACGATGGCGCCGGCCGTGGCGAGCCCGGCGAGGATGTAGGGGTTGCGCATGAAGGACTCGCCGCCCGGGGCGGCCGGGTCGCCGGGCCGCCGCGGCGGCGCGGGCGCTCGCTCGCGCAGCGGCAGCCGCTCCCCGGCGGAGGGCGGGTTCTCGGGAGGGCTCTGGTCGGAGTCGGACGGCAAAGCGGGGGCGTCCTCGTGGATACGGTATGAGCAAAGCAATCCTAGCAGAACCGGCGCTCCCGGATCATGTCCCGGCGGCGCCGGGAAGCGCTGCCGCGTTGACACTCTCGCCCGCGTATCGATACACTTGTGCCACATTTTCTTTCTCTCAGGAGGGGTGATTGGCCGAGGTCATCATTGGCGAGAACGAGTCCTTCGAGTCCGCCCTGAAGCGCTTCACGAAGCGAGTGCAGCAGGACGGCATCCTTGCGGAGGCTCGCCGGCGGGAGCACTACGAGAAGCCGAGCATCCGGCGGAAGAAGCGCGCCGCGGCGAAGCGCCGCAAGAGCAAAAGAAGCGCCTTCTAGACTTCCCATCCCACTCCACGCATAACCGGTGGCAGTTCGGGATCAGCTCAACCAGGACCTGAAGGCTGCCCTTAGGGCGGGCGACGAGTCGCGCAAGACGGCGATTCGCATCCTCCTGGCCGCGATCCACAACGCCGAGATCGAGGCGGCCGGCGAGATCGACAATGCCGCTGTCGTCGGCTTGCTGAGCCGCGAGGTACGCCAGCGCCGCGAGAGCATCGCCGAGTTTCGCAAGGGCGGCCGCGACGACCTTGTCGCCAAGGAGGAAGCGGAGCTGGCGATCGTCATGGCCTACCTGCCGGAGCAGCTGACGCGGGAGGCGATTGCTACGGCAGCGGCCGCGGCGATCAGCCGCGTCGACGCCAAGGGCCCCGCCGACAGGGGCCGCGTCATGGCCGCGATCATGCCGGAGCTTCGCGGCAAAGCCGACGGCGGCGAGGTAAGCGCCGTCGTGAGCGAGCTCCTGGAGCGTCTTGGCGGCTGAGGCGGCCGCCTTCTTGTATCATTGAGCCGGTAACTCTATGGCCTTCTTTGACCGCAGCAGGGTCGCAATCCTGATAGCCGGCCTCGGCTTCGCCTTCGCGATCTTCGTCGCCCTCGTGCCTCTGACCTCGGAGGGGCTCTCCCTGAGTGAGGGCGCGATCGCTTCGCGCACCGTGCGGGCGCCGCGCGACATCGCCTTTGTCAGCGAGGCTCTCACGAGCCGGCGCCAGGATGAGGCCGCCGCCGCCGTCCCCGAGACGCTCAGGCACAACCCATCCATTGCCCTCTCCCAGCAAGACCAGCTCAGCGTCCTTCTATCGCGCATCGCCGCCATCCTGGCGGACGAATCGCTGGCGCCGGCGTCCCGCCGCGACGCCATCGGGCGGATCGAGGAGAGCGGCCTCTCCACCGAAAGCCTGGCTCTTCTCAGCTCGCTGCCGCCGTTTGCCTTCGAGCCCGTCGAGACGGAGGCGCGGAAGGCCCTCGCCGCCGTCTTCGCGCAGTCGCTGGCCGCGGACCTCATACAGGAGACGCGCGAGCGGGCCGCGAGCTACGTCGGCCCCGCGGTGGCGGACCGGGCGACGATCGCGCTGATCACGGACCTGATCCGGCCCCTGATCGTGACGAACCTGGTTCTCCACGCCGAGGATACGGAGGCTGCCCGC
Organism: Dehalococcoidia bacterium; assembly: GCA_963664765.2. Classification (GTDB taxonomy): domain Bacteria; phylum Chloroflexota; class Dehalococcoidia; order DSTF01; family WHTK01; genus WHTK01. Next base: position 1,945,805 of record CAXXWO010000006.1, read on the forward strand.
GCGGCGGCGCGAGCGGGCGTGGCGCCGGTCCAGGTGAGCTACGCCCGGAGCCAGGTCATCGTCGAGAGGGACGCGCCCGTTACGGCGGAGGCGCGGGAGGCGCTGATCGAGGGTGGCCTCCTCAGCGGCCGCTGGGAGGCCGAGGTGATCGGCGCGAGCGCGATCCTCGCGACTCTCGGTGCCGTCGCCATCCTCGCCGGCGTGCGCGCCTTCCGGCCCAAGGCATCGGGCCGCCAGCTCCTCGCCATCGGCCTCGCGATCGCCCTGCCGATCTTCGTCATGAAAGTCTACCTGCCCTTCATCCTGCCGGACGACCAGCGCTACTTCCTCGCCTACGCCGTCCCCCTCGCCGCCGCGGCCATGGTCCTCGCCGGCCTCGTAGGCGCCGAGATCGCCCTCCTCGCGGCCGGCCTGATCGCGCTGCTCGCTGCCTTCGCCGCCGTCCTCCTCTTCGACGTGACCTTTGTCGGCATCGCCGGCACGCTTGACGTCATTCGCGTCGCCCTGGTCACCGCCCTCAGCGGCGCCGGCGGCGTCTTCGCGGTCCGCAACGCCGAGCGCCTGAGCCATTTCCTTCTCGGCGGCCTTGTCGTCGGCCTCACCGTGCTCGCCGTCCTCAGCGCGACCTGGCTCATAGACCCGGCCCGCGAGGCCGCCGACCTCGCCTGGATCCTCCTTGCCGCGAGCGCTAACGGCGGTCTCAGCGCCTTCCTCGCCGCCGGCATCTTCGTCACCCTCGCGCCGCTCTTCGGCGTCACCACGCGCCTGCAGCTGCTCGAGATGTCGCAGCTCAGCCAGCCCCTCCTCCTCCGCCTCCAGGACGAGGCGCCGTCCACCTTCCAGCACAGCGTCATCGTCGCCAACCTGGCGGAGAAAGGGGCGCACGTCATCGGCGCCGACGCCCTCCTCGCCCGCGTCGGCTGCTACTACCACGACATCGGCAAGCTCGCCCGCCCCGGCTTCTTCATCGAGAACCAGCTCGGCGGCGACAACCCCCACGACGCGCTCGACCCGACCGACAGCGCCAGGATCATCGCCGACCACGTCAACGACGGCCTCGCCCTCGCCGCGCAATCGAAGCTGCCGGCGCGGGTCGCTGCCTTCATCCCGGAGCACCACGGCACCCGCACCGTCGCCTATTTCTACCGGCTGGCGGCGGCGGCGGCGGACGTCGATCAGGACGCCTTCCGCTACCCGGGCCCGAAGCCTCAGTCGCGCGAGACCGCGATCGCGATGCTGGCGGACTCCTGCGAGGCGGCGGTCCGCGCCAGCCCCGACCACTCGGCCGAGCGCATCGATTCGATCGTCGACGAGATTTACACGGAGCGCCTCACGGAGGGTCAGCTGGACGAGTCCGACCTGACGCTGCGCAACATCCGCATGCTCGCCGATTCGTTCAAGGCGACGCTCCGGGCGATCTACCACCCGCGGATCGAGTACCCGGCGCCGAGCGAGGCGGAGCTGCTCCTCCGTCGTCAGCCCTTCCGCCGCTTCTCCCACCGCTGATGCGCTTCGCCGTCCTCGTCTTCCCCGGCACCTGGAGCGACCACGACTGCCAATACGTCCTCCGCGACCGCCTCGGCCAGGAGGCAGACCTCGTCTGGCACCGCAAGGAGGACCTCTCCGCCTACGACGCGATCGTCCTGCCGGGCGGCTTCGCCCACGGCGACTACCTGCGCTGCGGCGCCATCGCCCGCTTCTCGCCCGTGATGGCGGCGGTCCGCCGCGAGGCGGCGCGCGGCAAGCCGGTAATCGGCATCTGCAACGGCTTCCAGATCCTCTGCGAGGCCGGCCTCCTGCCCGGCGTCCTTATGCGCAACGACAGCACCCAGTTCCGCTGCGAGGCGGTGCAGCTCCGGCTCGAGACGGCGGCGACGCCCTTCACGGCCGCCGGCGCGGCGGGCGACGTCCTCCAGGTACCGATCTCGCACGGCGAGGGCAACTACTACGCCGACCCGGAAACGCTCGCCCGCCTCAACGCCGAGGACCGCGTCGTCTTTCGCTACTGCACGGCGGCCGGCGCGGTCACGGCCGATGCCAACCCCAACGGCTCGCTCGAGAACATCGCCGGCATCTTGAGCGAGGGCCGCAACGTGCTCGGCATGATGCCCCACCCCGAGCGCGCGAGCGAGGCGCTCATGGGCGGCGAGGACGGCCTCGTGATCTGGCGCAGCCTAGTCACTAGGTCACTAGCGTGACGGCAAAGGCTGCCGCGGCGCGCTAACGTCTGCCGGGGGGCTGCGAGGCCGATGGCGTGAGGGCCGAGGGAATAGTTACGACGAGACTCGAGCTCACTCCGCTGCGCCAGATCGACGCCGCGGCGATGTTCTCCGTCCTCGACGACCAACGCCTCCACGCCTTCACAGGCGGCCGGCCGAGGACGCTCGCGGAGCTGCACGATCACTACGGGAAGCTGGTTGCCGGAGCCTCGCCGGACGGCAACGAAGCGTGGCTCAACTGGATCGTCCGCCTGCATCAGACCAAAACGGCGATCGGCACGGTACAGGCGGGCGTCGAGGATGGCAGTGCTAACGTTGCCTGGATCATCGGCGTTCCTTGGCAGGGTCAGGGTTACGCGGTCGAGGCCGCGACCGCGATGGTAGCCTGGCTGGCCGCCCACGATGTCCATGCAGTGAAGGCCGCGATCCATCCGGAGCACGCTGCTTCCGCCGGCGTCGCGAGGCGCGTAGGTCTCAGCCCGACGGCCGAGGTCAGCGACGGCGAGGTCATCTGGCGCAACGACGCGGCGGGAGCGCTCGACCAGTCGCAGGCATAAGCCGTCGTCTGTGACGCCGCCGTTGTAGACTAGACAGGCTATGCGAGTCCTGCTGCTCAACGGACCCAACCTCAACACCCTCGGCACGCGCGAGCCGGAGATCTACGGCTACGATACGCTCGCCGATATCGTCGGCCGCGTCGAGCAGCGGGCGGCCACGGCGGGCGTCGAGGTCGTCGCCTTTCAGTCGAACCACGAAGGCGGCCTCATCGACTTCATCGAGGCGGAGGCGCCGCTGGCGGCCGGCCTGATCATCAACCCGGGCGCCCTCGCCCACGAGAGCATCGCCCTGCGGGACGCGATCGCCGCCAGCGGTCTCCTGACGGTCGAGGTCCACATCTCCAACGTCTTCGCCCGCGAGCGGTTCCGCCACCGCTCCGTGATCTCCGCCGTCTGCCTCGGCCTGATCAGCGGTCTCGGCTGGCGCGGCTACGTCCACGCCCTGGACTCGCTCGTGGCCGCGCTGAGCGAAGCGAAGGAGCCCGAGAGCATTCGATCGCTGAAAGGTGAACAGCCATGAGCACTCTCGCCCGGGTCCAGCGTCTGCGCGCCAAGCTCGCCGAGGAGGGCCTCGGTGGCCTCTTCGTCAGCGCGACGGCGGAGGACATCCACAAGACGATCGGCGCCAACCGCCGCTACCTCTCCGGCTTCACGGGCTCGCTTGGCCACCTCCTGATAACGGCCGACGCCGCCTTTGCCGCCGTCGATTTCCGCTATCAAGAGCAGGTCGGGCGCGAATCGCCGGACTTCAGCCTCTTCCCGGCGAACGGGCCGATGACCAGCTGGCTGCCCGACTTGATCGGCGAGGCGAAGCTCGGCGGCGCCAAGCTCGGCTTCGAGTCGCAGGGGGTCACGTACGGCATGCACCGCAGCTTCGTCGCCGCCGTCGAGGCGCTGCCGGAGGGCGACCGGCCTCACCTGACGCCGACCAGCAACATCGTCGAGGGGTTGCGCGTGATCAAGGAGCCGGCGGAGATCGAGGCCCTCGAAGCCGCTGTCGACCTCGGCGACGCCGCCTTCGCGGACGTTGCCCGCCGCGTCGAGCCGGGCTGGACCGAGAAGCAGGTCGCCTGGGAGATCGAGCGCTACGCCCGCGAGCACGGCGCCGAGGGCCTCTCCTTCCCGACGATCGTCGCCGCCGGCCCCTGGGGCGCGATGCCCCACGCCCAGCCGCGCGACCAGGCCCTCGAAGAGGGCGACGGCGTCGTCATCGACATGGGCGTGAACCTCGACGGCTACATGTCGGACCTGACGCGGACGGTCTACCTCGGCGAGCCGGACGACAAGTTCAAGCAGGTCTACGACATTGTCCTCGCCGCCCAGCTTACGGCCGAGGAGCTGGTACGGCCCGGCATGACCGGCGGCGAGGCCCATATGCTCGCCCACCGCGTCATCGAGGAGGCGGGCTACGGCGAGAGCTTCGGCCACGGCCTCGGCCACGGCGTCGGCCTTCAGATCCACGAGTCGCCGCGGGTCAGCCGCACCTCGGAGGACGTCCTCGAGGACGGCATGGTCCTTACCGTAGAGCCGGGCATCTATCTGCCTGGCTGGGGCGGCATCCGCATTGAGGACATGGGCTACCTGAAAGACGGGCGCTACGTCTCCTTCACCAAGGCGCCGAAGCTCCAGTTCAGCGGCTGAGCGGTCGGCCGAACTTGGCAACGCTGGACGAGGAGAGCGGGAGGCAGGCGCCGCACACGATCAACGTCGGCGGCGCCGCCCTCTGGGGCATCGCCGCGACGACCCTGCTCACGAGCCTGATGCGCGGGCTGCAGGCGGCGGGCGTCACCCGCATGGACCTGCCGCTGATGCTCGGCACGATGGTGATGCCGGACCGCGACCGCGCGAAGCTCGTAGGCTTCATCATGACGTTCCTCGGCGGCTTCAGCTTCGCCTTCGGCTACGCGGCGATCTTCGAGTCCTGGCGCAAGGCCAACGTCTGGCTCGGCGCGCTTCTCGGCTTCGTCCACGGTGCCTTCGTCCTCACGGCAGCGCTGCCGATCTTGCCGGGCGTCCACCCGCGCATGGCCTCCGAGTTCTCCGGCCCGGAGCCGACCGCGAGCCTGGAGCCGCCCGGCTTCATGGCCTCGAACTACGGCCGCGGCACGCCCGTGGTGACGATGATCGCCCACGTCCTCTTCGGCGCCATCCTCGGCGCCTTCTACCGCGTCAAGCGGAGCGCATCGAAGACTTAGTAAGCGTCACGGTCTCCTGCCCTTAGTGCTCCTTGGCGTGTTCTACGGCCTCAACGAGGGCCGTTCGAAGCCTCGCTGAGCGCCACGGCGGCGTTGAGCAGGGCGATGTGGCTTAGCGCCTGGGGGAAGTTGCCCAGCTCCTCGTGGGTCAGAGGGTCTACCTCCTCCGGCAGAAGGGCGAGGCTGTTCGCCGCCCGGCACTGCTGCTCGATCAGGCGCTGACTCTCGGCGAGCTCGCCGCGCTGCGCCATCACCGTCGCGAGCCAGAAGCCGCAGGCGAGGAAGGCGCCCTCGCCGCCGCTGATGCCGTCGTCGACCTGGCGGTAACGGTAGATGTAGTCGTTCTCGCCGAGGTCCGCGACGATCCGGTCGACGGTCGAGACCATCTCCGGCGCGTCTGCCGGCAGGAAGCCGAGCAACGGCAGCAGCAGGAGACTGGCGTCGACGTCCTCGCCGTCGAATGTGCGGGTGAAGGCGCCGAGCCGCCGGTTGAAGCCCTGGGTCATGACCTTGCGCCGGATCGCCGCGGCGGCCTCCTCCCAGCGGCGAGCGTCGCCATCGATCAGGCCGGCGTTTCGCAGCGAGACCGCCCGGTCGAGGGCGACCGCCGCCATCGCCTTCGAGTACGTATGGTGCAAGCGGACGCTGCGCACCTCCCAGATCCCCTCGTCCGGCTGCTCCCAGATGTTGACGACGTGGTCGGCCATGCGCCGCAGCATGCCGCGGGTCTCGCCGTCCGGTCGCACGCCTGTCCGGGCGAGGTAGGTCGCGACGGCGTCGAAGACCTCGCCGTAGATGTCGAGCTGGTGCTGCTCGGCGGCGGCGTTGCCGACCCGGACGGGGCGGGAGCCGCGGTAGCCTTCCATATGGGTCATCTCCCGCTCCCGCAGCCGCGTCTCGCCGTAGACGTCGTACATGACCTGGAGGCGCGGGTGGGTGAGCCGGGTCGCGTGCAGGAGCCATTCCGTAAACGACTGCGCCTCCTCGGCGCAGTCGACGTCGAGAAGGGCGCGCACCGTCAGGGAGGCATCTCGCAGCCAGCAGTAGCGGTAGTCCCAGTTGCGCTCGCCGCCGATCCGCTCCGGGAGCGAGGTCGTCGGCGCAGCGATGATGCCGCCTGTCGGCGCGTAGGCGAGGAGCTTGAGCGCGAGGGCGCTGCGGCGTACCTGCTTCTGGAAGGGGCCCACGTAGCTGCAGCAGGTGGTCCATTCGCGCCAGAACTCCACCGTGCGGTCCAGGAGCCAGCGCCCATCGTCTTGCGCCGGCAGGACGCCGGTCTCGTGCTGGGCGTAGGAGAGGAGGAGGCTGCGCTGCTCGCCGTCGGCCAAACTGAAGTGGGAGACGGCGGCGCCGTCTCTGAGCTCGAGCGGAAAGTCGGACCTCAGGTGGAGCCAGTCGCGGCCGGTCTCGGCAACGATCGCCGTGGGCGTGTGCTGGTGCATGCGCGGCACCCGGCGGCCGTAGTTCGGCCGCGGCTCGAAGCGCACGGCAACGTCAACCTGGCCGCGCGCCTCCACGAGGCGGACGAGCTGTCGCTGGGGCATGAGCCGTGTGCGCTTCAACGCCTCGGTCAGGGCCGGCATGAAATCGGTGACGACGAGCTCGCCGGTCTCCGTCTCAAATGTCGTCTGGAGGACGTTCGTGTCCTCGGTGTAGGACTGGCGGCCGACGCCGCCCGCCGCCGGCCCGATCGCGAAGTAGCCGCCGCTCTCGTGGTCGAGCAGGCGGCCGAAGACGGACGGGCTGTCGAAGCGGGGGAGGCAGAGCCAGTCGATGCTGCCGTTGGTGGCGACGAGAGCCGCCGCCCGGCTGTCGCCGACGAGCCCGTAGGCGCCGATGGGCAGGTAGGACAAGGTTTCCTCCGCTGCTACTGTACGGCTCGGCGGTCGCTGGTCCCAGCACGGCGCGGCAGGTCCGCCTTCGCGATCCCGCTCGCGCTTGGCCGGCGGGTCATTACAATGGCCCCGATCACATACTCGGCCGATCGAAGTTCTGTAGTATGTAACGGCAAGCCGCGCGCCTGACAGCGACCTCTGGCGGCGAGAGGGTTCTCATGAGCTTCAGCCCGGCGGCCGATCAGGACATCATCATCTTCGGCGGCACCGGCGACCTCGCCCGCCGCAAGCTCCTACCGGCCCTCTACAACCTCGCGGTCGCCGGCCTGCTGCCGGAGCGGGGCAGCATCATCGGCTACGCGCGCAGCGCCAACACGGACGAGGGCTTCCGGGAGCTGGCGCGGGCGGCCGTGACCGCCTTCTCCCGTACCGGCCTGGACGAGAAGGTCTGGGCCGCCCTGGCGCCGCGCCTGCGCTTCGTCACCGCCGAGCCCCGCGGCTACGACGAGCTGCAGCGTCTGGCGACGCTGCCCGAGCGCCTGATCTACCTGGCGACGCCGGCCTCCGGCTTCCCGGCCATCGTTGGCGAGCTGGCGGGGCACGGCCTCGCGGCGGGCACGCGGATCATCATCGAGAAGCCCTTCGGCCGCGACCAGGCGTCGGCGCGCGCGCTCGACGAGACCCTGCACGAGTCCTTCGAGGAGTCGCAGATCTACCGCATCGACCACTATCTCGGCAAGGAGACGGTGCAGAACATCCTCGTCTTCCGCTTCGGCAACGCCGCCTTCGAGCGGATCTGGCACCGCGACGCCATCGACCACATCCAGATAACGGTCGCCGAGGCGATCGGCATCGAGGGCAGGGGCGCCTTCTACGAGGAGACGGGCGCGCTGCGCGACATCATCCAGAACCACGCCTTCCAGGTCCTCTCTCTCTTGACCATGGAGCCGCCCGCGTCCTTCGACGCCGGCGCCTTCCGCGATGAGAAGGCGAAGGTCTTTCACGCCATGAAGCTGCTCGACCCGGCCCGCGTCGTGCGCGGCCAGTACGGCAGCGGTCGTGTCGACGGTCAGGACGTGCCCGGCTACTGCGACGAGGAGCAGGTGGCCGCCGACTCAACGACCGAGACCTTCGTCGCCCTTGAGCTCGCGATCGACAACTGGCGCTGGGCCGGCGTGCCGGTCTACCTACGGGCCGGCAAGCGCCTGCCGGAGCGCGCCGTCAAGATCCAGATCGTCTTCCGGGAGGCGCCGGTCGTCTTCTTCGAAGGCACGGGCGTCCACGACCTGGCGCCAAACTATCTGACGCTGGCGCTCCAGCCCGACGAGTCGATCACCTTCACGTTCATCGCCAAGGTGCCGGGGCCGGCGGTCGAGGTGAAGCCCGTGCAGATGCGCTTCTCCTACGACGAGGCCTTCATGTCGCAGCCGGCCGAGGCCTACGAGCGCCTCCTCCACGACGCGCTGGACGGCGACCCGACCCTGTTCGCCCGCTCCGATGGCGTCGACCGCGCCTGGCAGGTCGTCCAGCCCGTCCTCGACGCCGACCTGCCGGTCAGCGCCTACCCGGCCGGTACCTGGGGGCCGGCGGAGGCGGACGCGCTGATCGCGCCGCGGCGCTGGTTGTGAGCTTCAACCTGACCCGGCCGCGAGTGCTGCCGCTGCCTTGCCGGAGAGCGCCGTGACGGCGAGCGAGGGCCCCGGCGTCCTCGCCGTCGACCTCGGCGGCACGCGCATGCGCGTCGCCGTCTTCAGCGCCGCCGGCGAGATGGTGCATAGGACGATCCTGCCGACGCCGCGCGAGGACCCCGGCGCCCTGATCGAGGCGATGCGCGCCGTCCGCGACGACTGCGGCATCGCGATCGAAGGCGCCGCCGTCGGCGTGCCGGGCGTCGTCAGCTACGCCGACGGCACGGTCCTGCGGGCGCCCAACCTGCCGGGCTGGGAAGGGGCGCTCGCGGCGTCCCGGATCGGCGAGGGCCTGGGCCTGTCCGTGGTCCTCGCCAACGACGCCGACCTCGCCGCCCTCGGCGAGTACCACTTCGGCGCCGGTAAAGGCGCGCCCGACATGGTCTACGTAACTTCCAGCACGGGCGTCGGCGCCGGCGTGATCATCGACGGCCGCCTCCTCCGCGCCGCCCGCTCGCTCGCCGAGGTCGGGCACACGATCATCGACTATCACGACGGCGCTACGGTCGAATCGCTCGGCTCCGGCACCGCGCTCGAGCGGATCGCCGGCGCCGACCCCGCCGTCGTCGAGGCGCGCGCCCGCGCCGGCGACCCGGAGGCGCAGCGCCTCTTTCGCGCCGTCGCCGACGCCCTCGCGACCGGCGTCTTCAACCTCGCCCACCTGTTCATGCCGACCCGGGTCGTGATTGGCGGCGGCATGTCGCGCGCCGGCGAGCTCCTCCTTGGCCCCGTGCGCGAGCGCCTCGGCCGCTGCTCGCCGGACTGCCCGCTCCTGAGCTGCGAGGTCGTGGCGGCGGCGAACGGCGACGACGCCGGCCTCGTCGGCGCCTATAGCTTCTGGCGCGAGGGTGGCGGCCGGGGCGGCGCGGCGTGATCCAGGCCGTGATCTTCGACCTCGACGGCACGCTCGTGCAGAGCGAGCGCCTCAAGGCGATCTCCTACGGCCGCGCGATTCGGGAGCGGCTGGACCTGGCGGTGCCGGACGAGCGTATCTTCGAGCTTTACAAGGAAGTCGTCGGCCAGACGCGCGAGGTCGTCTCCGGCTCTCTCGTCGAAGCGCTCGGCCTCGAGGAGCGCTTGCGCAGCCATATGGCGGCCTACGACGCCACGGAGTCGCGCCAGGTGCTGACGGCCATGCGCCTCCAGATCTACGGCGAGATGGTCGCCGACCCGCAGCTCCTGCGCGACAACCAGTGGCCCCACAACGTCGAGCTCCTACGCATCGTCCGCGCCACCGCCTGTCGCACCGCCCTCGCTACCTCTTCGCTGACGGAGGAGACGCGCTACGTCCTCCGTGCCATCTCATTGGAGGACGAGTTCGAGGTCGTCGTCGGCTTCGATCAGGTGGAGCGCGGCAAGCCGGACCCGGAGATCTACCTCCTCGCCGCCTCGCTCCTCGCCGTGCCGCCGGCCGATTGCCTCGTCATCGAGGACTCGCCGATCGGCGTCCAGGCGGCCCTCGCGGCAGGGATGAGCCCGGTCGCCGTCGCCACGCCCTTCACCTACGCCGGCCTCCACGCCGCCGGCTTGCTCGACCACGACTGGGTGGTGCACAAGCCGGCAGACCTCCTAGAGACCGTGGCGAGAAGACTCGCCGCCCACGACCGGGATCACGCCGGCGGGGCCTAGCCGCCGCCGCCGCGCTCCCGGCCGCGGCGCTGCAACCCAGCCCGCCGCCGGGTTAAGGGCGCCGCTCGTGCTCGTGGATGACGAGGCCGCGCAGGAAGACCCAGGCCCGCTCGCGCAGCGTCAGCTTCGGCTTGTCCGACGGCGGCGCGTCGTAGTCGCCGCGCATGACGCGCGGGTACTCGGAGGCGACCTCGGCGCCGAAGAGGAGGATGTTGGCGCCGAGGAAGACCCAGAAGAGAAAAGCGACGACGGCGCCGAGAGAGCCGAAGACCACGTCGTAGTTGCTGAAGTTCTGCACGTAGATGCTGAAGCCGACCTTCGTGACCTCGAAGAGCACGGCGGCAGTCAGGGCGCCGAGCCAGACGTCGCGCGGCCGCACCTTCGTCGCGGGCACGAACCAGTAGAGGAACATGAAAGCACCGAAAGAGATGCCGACCGGCAAGAGGAACGAGGCGGCGGTCCAGGCGGGGCCGAGGGCCTGGCTGAGCTCGCCGAAGAAGGAGGCGTCGTCGCTCGCCTGCTGGGCGAAGCGGAGGCTGGCCGTGGCGGCGAGCGAGAGGATGAAGAAGGGGGCGAAGGCGAAGACCATGGCGAGGTCGACGAGCTTCTGGCGCACGATCGGCCGGTGGAGGTCGAGGTCGTAGGCGATGTTCAGCGACCGGCGGATGACACCGAACATGTTGCTGCCGGACCAGGCCATGCCGAGGAGGCCGAGGAGGCCGAGGGCGCCGCTGCCGACGCCGGCGACGCCGCGCACCGCGTCCGTGACGTCGTTGCGGCCCTCCTCTTCGCTGAAGGGGATGTTTTTCAGGATCGCGTCGATCAGATCCTCCTGGAGGGCGGAGTCCTGGAGGACGACGCCGACGATGCCTATCGAGAAGATCAGCAGCGGGAAGAGCGAGAAGAGGACGTAGTAGGAGATGGCGGCCGCCATCTGGGAGCAGTTATCCGTGCCGAATTCCTTGACGGCGCGCACGGCGAGGAGGCGGAGGTGGTAGAAGCTCAGCACCGCCCCAGTCTAACTGGCACAGCCAGCTTATGCTGGCCAATCCTTGGTTCTAGTTCGCAGGCTGGTTGCATCCCCCGACCCTTGCTCAGTATTTCGTAACCTTTCTGGACCGCCAGAGCTCCGCTCGACTACCCGTAATCTCCTTGATCTTCGAACCTTGATCAGACTCTCTTGATCGTTCTGGACCGCTCAAATCCCGTCCCGCGACCCGTAACCTTTTCGGGGGGCTGGCCGATTAAGTACGAGAGAATGCTCTCGTTGGTCGAGGCACAAACGGATCAGCCGCAGGACGGCGTCGCGACGACTTCGGTCGCGGCCTTGGCTACGCACGACCCGTCGGCCTGGCAGGAGCTCTTCGAGCGCTACTACCCGCGCCTCTACCGCTTCGCCTACGTGCGGACAGGCGACGCGAGCGCGGCCGAGGAGATCGCCGCCGAGGCCTTTGTCGCGGCCGCAAAGGGCATCTCCCGCTACAAGGAGACCGCCGCGCCGTTTGGGTCCTGGCTCTACCGGATCGCCCGCAACCTCACAGCCGACCACCTCGAGCGGCGGCGGCCGGTCGTTTCGCTGGAGGCGATCGAGATCGTTGCCGGCGCCTGGAGCGGCGGCGTCGAGGACGCGGCCGACATCGCGAAGGCCCTGGCGCGCCTCACTGGCGACCAGCAGGAGGTGATCGTCCTCCGCTTCTTCGACGACTGCTCCTTGCAGGAGGCGGCTACGGCGCTCGGCAAGAGCGTCGGCGCCGTGAAGGTCCTCCAGCACGGGGCCCTGGCGGCGCTGCGTAAGCACCTGACGGCTGGAGGCAAGCCGTGATCATGACCTACAGCGACGCCCTTGCTCTCGCCCTGGACGCGGTGAGAGGTGGTGAGCCCCTCGAGGACGTTGTGGCGCGCCTGCCGCAGCACGCCGCCAGGCTGCGCGCCGACGTCGTCCTGACGCGGGAGGTCTCCCGCTTCGCCACGGCCGTGCGACCGCCCTCCGACCAGGCCCGTGCCAGCGCCGCCGCCGGCCTTCAGGGCCAGCTACGGGCGAGCCGCGCCGCTGCGGCAGAAGCGAAGCCCGTAGGGCGCCGTCCCTGGCTCCGGCGCGCGCCGGCTCTGCCGCGCCTCGCCGCCTTCGCGGTCGCGGTCGCGGCCCTGGCGCTCGCCGCCGTGGCCCTGCTGCCGGGCGGCGACGGGCGCACCGTCGAGGCCGCCGTGCTCGAGGGAGTGGTCATCGAGCGAGACGGCGATAGCCTGACGATCCAGACGCTGGACGCGCTGGAGCAGATCTTCGTGCCGGCGGATACGCCGATCTCCGACGTTGCCGGCGTCCGCATCGCCTTCGACCGGATCAGCGTCGGCGAGGTCGTCGTCGTCGCTGTACAGCGCAGCCGGGGCAGCGTCGTCGCGCAGCAGGTCGCAAAGCTCCAGGAGAGCATCGACGTCTGGTGCAGCGACGCCTCCGAGCGCTGCCGCGTCCTCGCCGACCGTCTCGACGCCGCGGAGGCGGACTGCCGGCTGGAGCCGCGCGCCTGTCAGGCCTTCGTCGAGCGCCTGGCGGAGCTGCGGCTGCGTGCCACGGACGTCGCGAGCCTCGAGGAGCTCAAGGCGCGCTGCCGGTCGGGAAACGCGACCGCCTGCGAGAGCCTGGTCGCGTTCTGTCGTGCTCATAGTGCGATCTGCGGCGATCTGCCGCTCGCCCTCCCAGGCGACGTCGGCGAGGATGCCGACCCGCGCGAGCGGCTGCGGCGGCTGCGCGAGAGCTGCGCGGCCGGCAGCGCCGCCGCCTGCCGCCAGCTCAGCAGCCTCTGCGAGAGCACGCCGGCGCTCTGCCCGGCCGACCTGGTACGCCCGAGCCCGACGCCGGCGCCGGGCCTGCGCCCCGAGCCGACGCCGACGGCGACGCGGCCCATCGAAGCGACGCCGACGCCCGCGCCGCCGGAGCCGGACGACACCCCCGTCCGCGACGGTGACGCGCCCTCCGACCGACCTTCTGACCGGAACTAGCGATTTCGCCCGATTTCGCGCCGCCCCGTAACCTTTCGGCGCCTGGCAAGGATTCTTCCCTTGAGCAGGCAAACGGGGCCTGTAGTTCATGGGAGGTAGGGATGAAACTCAAAATCGGTATGTTGGCGGCGGGGTTGGTGGCAGCGGTCGTGTCGTTCGGGGCCTTTGCTCCTACGGGCACGTCGCACGCCGAGAGCGCGACGCGGTCGGCGAAGTCGACGCGCTGCTCTTCATCGGCGTGCGACTTCCAGGCGCCGCGCTGGCTGCGCCACAGCATCGTCGTCTGTGGCGCCAAGACGACACACCTCGAGGTCGAGCAGGTGATTTCCGCCCTGCGTCACGGCTACAGCCTCAAGCAGATCGGCATCCGCGCCGGCGTCCGGCCCGTGGCGCTGGAGCACGGCATTCTGCGCTGCGAGCACGCGGTTCTGACGCGCATGGTCGAGCACGGCGATCTGGAGCCCGGCGAGGCGCGGCGGATCTTCAACTTCCTCGAGAGCCACATCACGCGGATCATCAACTTCCAGTGGAACCCGCGTGACGCGGCTCTAACGGACGTCGCCCTCAGCGATGTCGCTCCGACCGAAGCTGTCACCGACGCGGGCTAAGCCGAGGCAGGCCTTCGAGTAGGAGAGGCGGCCGGGCTACGTCTTCGCCGCCGCGCCGGCACTTCCCATCGACGCCGCCGCGGGCGAGAATGGGCCGCCGCCCGTCAGCGAGGCGCAAGCAGCGTAGGAAGGATCAGGGCCGTGAGCGAAGCGACATCGAGAAAGGGCCACCGCTGGTTCGCCGCGATCTACGACCTCACGGCCAAGGCCGATGAGAAGAAGCTGCGGCCCCTGCGCGAGCTCGCCGCCGGCGGCGCGACCGGGCGTGTCATCGAGGTCGGCTGCGGCACGGGCCTCAACCTCGGCTACTACGACTGGCAGGCCGTCGAGGCCCTCGACGCGACCGAGCCCGACCCCTTCATGCTGCGCCGGGCGGAGGCGAAGGCGGCGACGCTGGCCGACGCGGTCCGGGCCCGCCTCCGCTTCCACCCGGCTCCGGCCGAGGCCCTGCCCTTCCCGGACGCGAGCTTCGACAGCGCCGTGGCGACCCTTGTGCTCTGCAGCGTCCGCGACCCGGCGCTGGCGCTGGCGGAGCTGCGACGCGTCCTGCGACCGGGCGGCCGCCTGAGGCTCGTCGAGCACGTACGGGCGCCGGGGTTCGCGGGCCGGGTCCAGCGGGCCGTCCAGCCGGCTTACGGCTGGCTCGCGGCCGGCTGTCAGCTCGGGCGCGACACGGAGGCGAGCGTGCGCGCCGCCGGCTTCGATCTCGAAGTCAGCGAGCGCACCTCGCTGGGGCCGCTTTGGCCCGCCTTCGCCGGCGTCGCCACGAAGGCCGCCTGAGGCGGCTCGTCGAGCAGGTCGGCGGCGCGTTTATCCGCTCGCGCCGCCGCCGTAGAAGGTCAGCCGTAGATGACGCCGACGATGACGCCGAAGAGCACGTGCAGCATGAGGAAGCCCATCACCGTCGGCAGCGGGTAGTTCATGCCGAAGAACCCCGGCGCGTCCAGCAAATCCTCGCCCTGGCGAGAGGCTGTCCGCAGCCGCGGGTGGACCATCGGCATCATGCCGAGTGCGACGCCGACGACCGCCGCGTGCCCGAGGCCGAGCAGCGCGCCGACCCACAGGCCCTCGCCGGAGGAGGTAACGTCGAGCGCTTCGAGGATTCCGCCGTGGACGATGCCGAAGGCGACGCTCATCATCGCGTGGCCCATGAGGCCGACGACGTAGGCGGCGGCGCCGACCGGCACGACCATGGTGCCGATGAGGAGCAGGAGGTTCATCTTCATCTGGGCCGGCATCATCAGGAGCCCCATATAGAGGAGCGCGATCATTACTCCGCCGCCGACGAGACCACCGACTATCGCGTTTCCGACGTCCATGTTCATCTCCCTTTGATCTGCCTAACCTCGCGCGATTCGCGGCGAGTCTACTACAGCTCTTGTTGAGAAGTGGCCGTCCGCTAAAACGACCCACTCTTCTCCCTCCGAGCCCAGCCTGCTCCCGGCGGGCTCGAAGTAGTGTGACGTCAATCACACTGGCGGCGAAGGGCGCCAAGAGATCGGGCAGGCGTTTATGCGCAGTCGTAAGGCCGCGCGGTAGCCTTCGCCGCCATGCAATGGCCAATGGCCCCAGAGCTTAAGGGCGATCAGGTAGCCGTATCCCAGCTTGCCCTCGTCGACGAGCGCGAGGCCGCGGCGCAGCAGCCCTCGCGCCTTGGCGAGGTCGACGTTGCCGAGGTCGAGCTTGCCGACCGCCTCGGCGACCCGGGCCATGAGCAGCTTGCGGTCGATTGCCCGCAGGAACTGACGCGCGTCGTCGGCGCAGTCCGTCAGCCGCTCGACCTTCAGGCCCGCTGCCTCGACATCGGCGGCGTAGGCGGCGAGCGGCCGGGCGTCCGCGACGCAGGCAGCCTTCGCGAGCAGGAGCTCGTCGCCGAGGTCGAGCGAGCCCTCGTCGCGGGTTACGTCGGCGAGGAGGAGGCGGCCGCCTCGGCCGAGGACGCGGGCGATCTCGGCGGCGGCGGCGGCGTCCGTAAAGGTGCAGAACGAGCACTGGACGAGCACGGCGTCGAAGGCGCCGTCGCTAAACGGTAGCTGCTCGGCGTCGGCGGCGAGCAGCCGGCGGTCGACGGTCGAACCGGCCGCCCGCGCGAGGTTGGCGCGGCTCAGGTCGACGCCGTAGTAGCTGCCGCCGCGGCGCTGACGGCCGCGGCGCTGTCGGCCGGGCCGCAGGCGACGTCGAGGACGCGGGCGCCGGGCGCGATCGCGGCGGCGTCGAGGAGCTCCTCGGTGCGGGCGAGGCCGCCGGGGCGCCAGGCGTCGCCGAGGAGAAAGCGGACGGCGGCGCCTTCGTAAAGCGAGCAGCAGCCGGTCTTGAAGGCGAGGGCGCCGCCGGCGTCGGCGGTGGTCACGCCTTGACCTCCCGGTTGGCGAGCGCGCTCCGCACTTCATCGCGGTAGCCGACGCTGTTAAAGGCGCAGAAGGGGATCATGCGCCCATCCGGCACGAGGACGCCGCACGCAGCACTTCATCACGTGCTTCACGTTGAAGGTGTATGCGTCCATGAAGTCCTTGATCGCGATCTGGAAGACGTGCTTGCGGAGGTGGTTCAGGTCCTCCGGCAGGCCGTAGCCCGGCCCGCAAGCGCACTGAAACTTGTCGGTCGCGGCCGTCGGAGCCGGGCACAGCGCCGGCGGACCAGAGGCCCTCCAGGGCGCTGCGGACCTCGCGCTCGTCCGGCAGGGCCGGGAAGGTGCGGTTCGTGATGTAGTCGAGGTACTCGTCGACCTCGAGGACGCGCGGCAGCGGCAGGATCTCGTCGCCGTCGACGTAGAGGTAGGTGTTCACCTGGCAGGACGGGAAGCAGCACGGCACCGGCACGAAGTCTGACTGGAGGAGCTTGCCTGCCGACTGGTCGACGATCGCGCCGAGGACGTCGGGTATGGTCATGCGCTGCATCGGGTCGAAGTCGATATGGCGGCCGACGTGGGTTACGGGTTGGAAGACGACGCCCCTGACGGCCGGGTGCTCGAGGCCGAAGCGGACGATGGCGCCGACCTCGTGCTCGTTGACGTCGCGCTCGATCGCCGCGAGGCGGTCGAGGGCCTTGACCTTTACCTTGAGGAGGTCGGCGCCGCGGATGCGCTCGCTAGTCGCCCGGTCGAAGCCGTCGAACTGGAAGTAGATCGTCGGCCGCAGCCGGGCCAGCTCGGCGACGAAGTCGTCGTCGGTGGCGATGCGCAGGCCGTTGGTGTTGATCATCACGTTCGGGATGCCGCGCGCCTGGGCGGCCGCGACCATCTCGAGGATCTGGGGGTGGATCGTCGGCTCGCCGCCGCTGAACTGGACGACCTCCGGGTCGCCCTCGAGCTCTACGTAGCGGTCGAGCATGAACTCGACCTCGGCGAGGGTGAGGTCGAAGGCGGGCTCGGCGTTGGCGAAGCAGATCGGGCAGTCCAGGTTGCAGCCGCTGTTGACCTCGATGAGGGCGACGCAGGTGTGCTGCTTGTGCTCTGTGCAGAGGCCGCAGTCGAGCGGGCAGCCGTCCTTGACCTCAGTGCTGAACTCGAGCGGCAGCGTGCCGGGCTTGTTGAAGCGGGCGCCGGCGACGTAGCTGTCGGCGTCGGAGCTGACGAGGCCTTCGAACCAGCCGTGCTCCGGGCAGCGCTTGCGCATGTAGACCTTGCCGGCGCGCAGCAGCACCTGGGCGTCGATGACGATCTTGCAGGTCGGGCAAATGCTGCGCGTGAGCTCGTGGCAGATGTAGTCGGCGTCCTGCTTGGCCGGCGGCCGGGGCTTCGCTCTGGTCGTGGTGTCCTTTCGCTGTCGAGGCTTCGCCAGGCGCGCCTGGCATTTCCCTTGGCCTCGACAGTCATGCGGCTACGAAGATTGTAATGGAAGGCCAGGACGGCTCATCGCCCGCCTGTCGAGGCTTCGCCTTGACTATACGCTGGCGCAGGCCGCCTCGGTCGGTGACTCCGGTCACGGCGTCGGCGAGACGAAGAGGCCGGGAGCGGGCTCAAGCGGCGGTGCGCTGCGGCTCGGTCGCTCGATAGCGTTTCCACTATCATGGAGGTCGCTCGCGATGACGAGGCGACGCCTGGGAGTGGATGGGGCCCGGTGGCTTTCGCGGTCTTCAAAATCGTTGCGGGGCGGTTGCGCCGTCCTGGGAGGGTTCGACTCCCTCGCACTCCCGCCAACTGACAAGGCGAGCGTCTAATTACTGAACCGAGTCCCGGAACTGGACGCCTTCGTCCGCGATCGCCGCTGCTCTTCGATCGGTAGCATCGGTCTCAGCGATACGGGGTAAAGCGGCCGACAATTAAGGTGATGAACGTTGGTCGCGTTGGCGCCGTCGAGCAGCCTATTGGAGAAGAGGCCGAGCTCGTAAAGCGCGCGAAAGCCGGCGACACGAGCGTCTGGTCCGACTGGCATGACCAGTGCTACCCGCTGCTCTACCGCTACGCGTACTCAAGGCTCAACAAGCATGAGGACGCCGAGGACGTTGCTTCACAGGTGTTCATGGAGGCAATCAAGGGCATCGGCCGTTACCGTTATTCCGGCCGACCCATCCTCGCCTGGTTCTACGGCATCGCCCGCCACCTCGTTTCGCGGCGGCGGCGCGAAGCGGACAAGACGATGCCGATCGCCGATGTGGAGCAGCTAAGCAGTCGCCCCGCAACGCACGATGAGGATGCGATCCTGAGCAACATTCTCGTGCGGACGGCGATGGAGCGCCTGAAGCCGGAGCACCGGGAGCTGCTCACCCTGCGTTTCCTTCTCGACCTGCCAACCCGCGAGGTCGCAGCGCTCCTTGACAAGAAGGAAGCGGCGATTTACTCACTCCAGGTCAGGGCCCTCGGCGCCCTTCGCCGCGAGATTTCCTGATGATTCTCGGCATTTTTTCTGAGAGCCGACTGATCTTGGGGTCCGCCCGGCATAAGTACTACGAATGCTGCGGCGATCTGTCCGGCAAGGAGGCAATTGGATTGAGGTTGGGCGGTGGCGACATGGAAGAGCGACTGGCCGAATGCTTTCGGCTCTTCGACGAGACTGGCGACGTCGCTCGCTGCCTGGCGCGTTATCCCGATCTGAGCGATGAACTGACTACACGCCTGGACGCCTTCGGGTCGCTGTCAGCGATGAGGCCGCCTGAGCCGCCATCTCTGTCGCAGTCGTCGAGCCGCCGTGTTCTGCAGTCATCGTTAGCCGCCGAACAACAAAAGAGACGAGGAATCATGGGTGGATTGGCGATCGGACGTGTCGCAGGGGCTTTGGCGGTGCTGACGCTGCTTGCCGTAGGGGCCATGGGTGCTAGTGCCGCCAGCGGCGGCGTCAATAGTCCAGGACTGGTTAACGACGTGCTCAGCGCCGTTGGCATCACTGAACATGCCGGGAATCACGGCTCCGATGTAAGCGAAAGCGTCCACGAGGCAATCGAGGCTACGGAGCCAGGCCCGGAGCGCGGTATCGCGGTTAGTGAGGCCGCTTGCGAGGCAGCACACGATATGTCGACGCTGCCGGAGGGCGCTCAGAACGCTCCCGGGCAGGAAGGCCGGGAGCCCAAGGACTGCGCCCACCCTAACGCCGACGGGACTCCTGGAGCCGGCGAAGGCGCCGGCAAGCCCGAAACGACCGGCAAGCCCGAGACGACCGGCAAACCCGAAACGACCGGCGAGCCGGAGTCGGCCGGCGTTCCGGCATGCCCACCTTCCAGGGCTGCGCAGGGACAATGCTAAGTGCGCTGTGGGCTAGGCAGTAGAGATTTAGAACGCGAACCGCGGGGTCTACGTGACCGTTGCGGCCAAGCGAGGGCGACCGAAAAGAGGCTCTTAGCTCGGCACCTCTGCGCGCAGAGGGAGCCTTTGCCGGCGCGCGCTGATCGGGCCGGCTGGACCACAGCGTCCCTCGTGGCAGTGCTACGGCGAGCCTTTCCCAGGAAAGGCGACCTGCTGCTACTGGACCGAGTCGCGGAACTGGACGCCCTCGCTCGCGATCGCCGAAGCTTCCTCGATCGGTAGAATCGGCGTCACCGTGAAGCTGAGCCACGGCGTTCATGGCGCGCTGGTACGGGCCACCGTGGCAGCGCTATCGGCCTCGATGATCGCGACGCCGCCGGTGCCGTCGGCGAAGCCGTAGAAGCCCTTGAACTCGGCGCCGACGGGTGGTTGCCACTTCCCAAACACCGTAAGTGAGCGCCGCGTGCCCTCCTCCGACCGGTCGGTGAACTCCCACATGACGTGAAACAGCATTTCTTGTAGCCTCAGTTTCTCAGTTGTGGATTGCCGGGAGCATATCGCCGCGCGCCAGGCTGCGTAAACCATCGCGAGGGCTGCCGTTCGCGCACGACGACACCAGGCCGCTACAGTGCCGCGTCGGCTCTAGCAGCGCCCGTAACCCAGGCAGACCACCGGATATAGGGGCTCGATGCCTTGATCGGCGTCGTGATCCGCGAGCCGGGCGCCTGACGTCTGTCTGAGCGCCGTCCGTCAGTACTTGGAGGTGTTGAGCTCCTCGATCTGGCCGGAGACGAGGAAGACGACGCGCTCGCAGATGTTCGTCGCCCGGTCGGCGATCCGCTCGAGGTTGTGCGCCACCCAGGTAAGGTGGGTAGCGCGCTCGATCGTCGTCGGGTCGGCGATCATGATCGTGAGGAGCTCGCGGTAGACTAGGTCGTAGAGCGCGTCGACCTCGTCGTCCTGATTGACGATTCGCCGCGCCGCCGCTTCGTCGCGGTCCTTGAACGCCTCGAGGCTCGCCATGAGCATGCCAGATGCGGTCTCGGCCATGCGCGGGATGTCGATGTAAGGCTTTAGCGGCGGGTCGCTCGCGAGCATGATCGCGATCTTGGCGATGCCCTCGGCGTGATCGCCCATGCGCTCGAGGTCGACGATGATGTGCAAGACGGAGAAGACGGTGCGGAGGTCGCCGGCGATCGGCTGCTGCGTCGCGACCAGCTCCATGCACTTGTGCTCGAGCTCGTAGCGCGTGGCGTTGACCTTGAGGTCGTCCGCGATCACCTGGCGGGCGAGGTCGGTGTCGCGGTCCTTCAGGGCCTCGATGCTGCGCGTGATGGCGCTCTCAACCATGGTCGCCATCAGGAGCATCTCCTGCTGGATTTCCGAGAGCTGTAGGTCGAAGGAATGGCGGACCATCTGGGTCACCCCCCGCGAGTGATTAAGCCATATTCTACCGATCGGAGCCGGATCGCAAGGCATACGGCTTGAACGACGCCCTCCTCAGTGAATCACCAGGCACCAGTTTGCTTAGCCAGCGGGGCCGGATCGCAAGGCTGGCGGCAGGGTGAAGCGAAACGTGGAGCCGCGGCCGGGGCTGCTCTCCGCGGATACCGCGCCGCCGTGGGCTTCGATCGTGTGCTTGACGAGGGCGAGGCCGAGGCCGCTGCCGGCCGCCTGGCGCGAGTAGTCCGCCTTGAAGAAGCGCTCGAAGACCCGCGGCAGGTCGCGAGGGTCAATGCCCGGGCCCGTATCCCGCACCTCCACCCAGGCGACCGCCGCCGCGGCGCCGGCCCGGACCTCGACGCGGCCGCCGGCGGGCGTGAACTTCAGGGCGTTGTCCACGAGGTTGAGGACGACCCGCTCGAGGCGGGTGGCGTCGCCGGAGACCGGCGGCAGCGGCTCCGCGTTGACGACGAGCTCGACGCCCAGGGCTTTCGCCTGGGGCCGGAGGCGGTCCACGGCCCGCCCGATGACCTCGGCGAGCGCGACCGGCGCCATCGCCAGGGGCACGCCGGACTCGACCCGCGAGAGCTCGAGAAGCTCCTCCACCAGCTGGACGATGCGGTCCACCTCCGCCTCGGCGCGCGCCGTGAAGTCGCGAGCGATCGCCGGGTCGGCACCGGCGCCGGCCTGGAGCGTCTCGAGCACCGCCTTGATCGAGGCGAGGGGTGTGCGGAGCTCGTGCGAGACGTTGGCGACGAAGTCGCGGCGGGTGTGCTCCGCCCGCTGGACCTCGGTGAGGTCGTGAAAGACGAGGACGGCGGACCAGTCGCCGCCGCCGGCGATCGGCGAGGCGATCGCCTGGAAGTACTGACGGCCGGCGAGCTCGACCAGCCGCTCCTCGCTGCCGCCCTCGCGCTGGCAGGCCTGGAGCGCGTTGACGATCTCCTGGTTGGCCAGGACCCAGACGAACGGCTTGCCCACGAGCTCGCCTTCGACCTGGTCGAAGAGGCGCTCGGCGGCGGCGTTGGCGAAGCGCACGCGGCTCTCCGAGTCGACCGCCAGGATGGCGTCGACGCTGCTGTTGAGCACAGCGGCGAAGCGGCTGCGCTCCTGGGCGGCGGTCGCCATGCTCGAGCCGAGGCTACTCGCCATCCGGTTCAGGCTCTCGTGCAGCGCCGCCAGCTCGGACGGCCCCTCGCCGGAGACGCGGGCCGCGAAGTCGCCGGCCGCGATCCGGCGCAGCGCGGCGGCCACGTCACGCAGCGGCGCCAGGGCGTAAAGCGAGGCCAGGTAAGCGGCCGTCGCCGTGACGGCGGCGACGAGGGCGCTGCCCGGCAGGCCGGCGCCGGCGATGGCGCCAGTACTGCCGCCGGCCAGCCCGACGCTGAGGGCGAGGAGGACGAGGCGCGGGCGCATCTCAGTCGAACCGGTAGCCGACGCCGCGGACCGTGATCAGGCGCGTCGGCTTCGAGGGCTGGTCCTCGATCTTGCCGCGCAGCCAGCTGACGTGGACGTCGACCGTACGCGTGTCGCCGACGTGGCTGTAGTCCCAGACCTTGTCGAGGAGCTCCTCGCGGCTAAAAGCGCGGCCCGGGTTGCGGGCGAAGTGGAGCAGGAGGTCGTACTCCTTCGGCTTCAGGCCAAGCGCCTCGCCGCGCCGCCGCACCTCGCGCCGTCGCAGGTCGATCTCGAGGTCGCCTCGGGCGATCACCTCGCTTTCGACGGCGGCCTGCATCTCGGTGCGGCGCAGGAGGGTGCCGACCCTGGCGAGGAGCTCGCGCATGCTGAACGGCTTCGTCAGGTAGTCGTCCGCGCCGATCTCGAGCCCGACGACCTTGTCCGTCTCCTCGGCTCGCGCCGTCAGCATGAGGATCGGCGTCGTCGACTCGCGCCGGAGGACGCGAGCGACCTCGAGGCCGCTGAGCCCCGGCAGCATCAGGTCGAGGAGGAGGAGGTCGGGCTTCGCCGACCGCGCCAGGGCGAGGCCGGTATCGCCGTCGGCGGCCGTAAGCACGTCGTAGCCCTCGCGCTCCAGGTTGAAGCGCAGGGTGGCGACGAGGGTCGCCTCGTCCTCTACGACGAGGATCTTCTTCATTCAGCGCACCTTCGGCCCAATGATAGCGTCCGCCGCCGCGAAGCGGTTAGGAGGAGCGCCCTCAGCCCGCGCCGGTTAGGGACGCCAGCCACGTCTTCGAAGGCCGCGCTGCCTTTCGTTTCGCCGCCGACCTTGCTATCTTGTACGAGCAATGCGGCCCTTTTCTGCTCCGGAGGTTCACGAGCGCCCCGACCGATCCGCGTCGGGGCGGGCCATTGGCGCCTGACGGATCCGCTGCTCCGCTAAACCAGCGGAGCGGCTCCAACAATCCAGGCGTCGATCTGCCCTTGCGCGGGGCAGCCGGAGAATAGCCAGATGACAGTAGACCTCTACGACACAACACTGCGCGACGGTGCTCAGATGGAGGGCCTTTCCCTCTCCGTCGAGGACAAGCTGCGCATCGCCGCCAAGCTCGACGAGCTCGGCGTCCACTACATCGAGGGCGGTTACCCGGCCGCCAACCCCAAGGACGCCGAGTTCTTCGCCCGCGTCTCGGCGCTCGGGCTCAACGCGAAGCTCGTCGCCTTCGGCTCCACCCGCCGCGCCGGCGCCGACCCCGCGCAAGACGCCACGCTGAAGGCGCTCGTCGGCGCCGGAACCGACTTCGTCACGATCGTCGGCAAGGCGAGCGACCTCCACGTCCGCGCCGTTCTTGAGACGAGCTTCGAGGAGAACCTGGCGATGATCGCGGACTCGGTCCGCTTTCTCAAACGCGAGGGCAAGGGCGTCTTCTTCGACGCCGAGCACTTCTTCGACGGCTTCGCCTCCGACCGCGATTACGCCCTCGCCTGCCTGGCGGCGGCCGCGAGCGCCGGCGTCGACGGCCTCGTCCTCTGCGACACGAACGGCGGCACGCTGACCGCCGACCTCCTCAAAGCGATCGGCGTCGTCCAAGCCGCCCAGCCCGGCGTCGCCCTCGGCATCCACTGCCACAACGACGCCGACGTCGCTGTTGCCAACACGCTCGCCGCCGTCACAGCGGGCGTCAGCCAGGTCCAGGCCTGCATCAACGGCTACGGCGAGCGCTGCGGCAACACCGACATGATCAGCGTCATCGCCGGCCTCAAGCTCAAGCAGGGCCGCCCCGTAGTCGAGGAAGGTCAGCTGGCGCGGCTCTCGGAGGTCTCCCACTTTGTCGGCCAGGTGGCGAACATGGTGCCTAACCCGCAGCAGCCCTACGTCGGCGCCAGCGCCTTCGCCCACAAGGCCGGCTACCATACGGACGGCGTCCTCAAGGTCGAAGCCGCATACCAGCACATCGACCCGGCCGCCGTCGGCAACAGCCGTCGCCTCCTCGTCTCCGAGCTCGGCGGCAGCCGCGGCCTCCTCGACAAGATCGGCGAGCTCGGCATCGACCAGACGTTGAGCCGCGACGACGCCCGCCGCCTCACGGAGACGATCAAGGAGATGGAGGCGCGTGGCTACCAGTACGAGGGCGCCGACGCCTCCCTCGAGCTCCTGGTCCGCCGCAGCCTGCCGGGCTTCGCGACCGCCTTCAACCTCGACGACTTCTGGGTCGTCGAGCGCCGGCGCGACCGGGCCGACGCCGCCGAGGTCAAGGAGATGCAGGCCGAGGCGATGGTCAAGCTACGTCTCTTTGGCCGCGACGGCAGCGAGGACCGCGTCATCCAGACCGCCGCCGACGGCAACGGCCCCGTCAACGCCCTCGACGCCGCCGTGCGCAAGGCGCTGGCCGAGTCTTACCCGGCGATCGGCGCCATCCGCCTCGTCGACTACAAGGTCCGGATCATCGACGGCGGCGCCGGCTCCGGCGCCTCCGTGCGCGTCCTCATCGACTGCAGCGACGACGAGTACTCCTGGCAGACGGTCGGCGCCAGCACCGACATCATCGAGGCCTCCTGGCTGGCGCTCTCGGACGCCTACCAGTGGTGGATCCTCCGCCAGTCAGTCACTGCGTGACGGCGAGGGCTACCGCACCCTTTAAGTAAGCTTGGCGAAGTCCGGCGATGGCTCATCGCATGACGGCGCAGGCTGCTGCTCTCCACGAGCAGGCTTTGGCGTGGATATGCAGCGATGAAGCCGACGTTGATGGCGCTTCGTCAGGCGAGCTAGACCTCAGCGCTCAATGCGCGCTGTATGTCGTTGAGGTGCACCTTGCGGTGCTCCGCGCGCGACAGATTGAACGGACTTTCTGCAGCGCGGATCTTTTCCAATGTCTCGTCGCTCAGCGCTTCCACCATCCTGTCTGTTTCCTTGGCGAGGCGGAGCGCAAGCTGCGCTGCATCACGCGGCGGGAGCGCTAGGCAAAGCGGTTTGGCCGAGTCGGTTGCCCAGTCGATGTCCTCAGACTCGTAGTCGGCGGCCGAAGGCTGAGCGCCGCGTCCCCACTTGTCCAGCAAGAACATCACTCGGGCGTCCCAGAAACCGATATGCGCCAGCACCGAGGCCACCGTCCAACCGGCGGGCATCGGTCGATTCAAGTCTTCGTCGCTCAATCTGATTACTAGCAAGCGAAGCCGCTCGAACTCGCGGCCATCTCTCCCACATGAGTCCGATCGACTGGCATTTCTCCCTCTAGGGCGCTAAAGAGAGCAGCCTATCATGCTGGCGAAGGCGCAACCGTATTCTCATATGATTTTGATATCGAACCCTTTACGGCAGCGCCGGCAGGACGCCATAGGCGGTGACCGAGAACGCCGTGGCGCCGTCGCGCGAGACGACGAAGACGAGCTCGCTCGGCCGCAGGTCGGTGGCCGCGATCGCGTTGCGGCCGCGCAAGATCGTCGTCGACGGCGCCAGCGCGATCGTCGCCTCTGCGTCTGAGCCCGCGACCGCGAGCCGCAGTGAGTCGGCGCTCGCCGCGACCACCGTGCCGACGCGGACGCTGTTTGCCTGCGCCCGATAGAAGCTCAGCAGCTCCTCGACCTGCGCCGGATCGAGGTTGCCCGCGGCGATCTGGCTCTCGACCCGCTCGCGCACCTGGCGTGGCAGGTTCTCGAGGCCCGGCAGGGCGAGCAGCGGCAGGGAGGCCCAGATCGTCAGCTCGTCGTCGCCGCGCAGGACAGTAAACGCGACCGGCTGATTTACGGGCGCTGCCGCGACCGCCGCCACGAGCTCGAAGACGCCGCCGATCGGCGAGCTCACGAACCTGAGGACGATGTCGCCGCGCTCGAGACCGGCCCGCGCCGCGGCGCTCTCCGAATCGACGCTCGTGATCACCACTCCTTGCGCCCGCGCCAGGCCGAGGCTCTGCTGCAGCGCCGGCGTGATCTGATCGACGCCGGCGCCGAGACGGACGGGCTGGGGCAGCACGATTTCCTCCGGCGCCGGGGTGCCGGTCGTTGGCGTCGAAGTCGGGTCGACCTGGGCCTGCGCCGGCGTCGTGCCGAGGGTAACGTGCGCCTGAAGCTCGCTGCTGCCACGCTCATAGGTGATGATCACCTCGTCGCCGCCCTCCCTCGCCTCGATCGCCCGCCGTAGCTGCTCCGGCGTCCGCACGATGGTGCCGTCCACGGCGCGGATGACGTCGCCGGCCTCGATGCCGCTTCCCGCCGCCGGGCCGTCGGCATCGACGCCGGTTACGCGCAGCTCGCGGCTGATCACCGTGACCGTGAGGCCGAGGAACCCCTCACCGCCGGGCGCAACGGCGCTCTCGCTCGCGCCTTCGTCCTCGTCGTCGCCGGCGAGGAGAAAGGCGGCCACGACGCCCGCAATTATGAAGAGGCTGACGAAGGCCGCCGCTACGGGGATGAAGCGCTCCGGTCGATCATTGCTCTGCCTCCGTGCTTGCCGGCAGCGGGCCCGCCGCCGGCAGCGAGATTACGAACCGCGTCCCATCCGCCTCCGAGCTCGTCGCCACGACCGTGCCGCCGTGCGCTTCGACGATCTCCCGCGTGATCGCGAGGCCGAGGCCGGTGCTGCCGTCCACCTGGGCTCGCGCCGGGTCGACCTGGAAGAAGCGGTCGAAGATCCGCGGCAGCGCCGCCGGGCGGGATCAGCGAGCCGGTGTTGTGGACCGAGAGCGCGACGCTGCCGTTCGCCGCCGTCGCGGCCAGCGTCACCTTGCCGTCCGCCGGCGTGTGGCGCACGGCGTTCTCGACGATGTTCGAGAGCGCCTGCTCGAGCCGGCGCGGGTCGGCCTCGATCGGCGGTGTCGCATTGCTCTCGACGTCGAGCGCGACGTTTGTCTGGGCGGCGCGACGCTCGAACCGCGCCCGCGTCGTCCGGAGCAGGGCGTCCGCGCTCAGGCGCTCGCGCTGGAGCTGGACCTCGCCAGCCTCGACCTGGGAGAGGTAGAGGAGGTCGTCCACCAGCGCCCGCATGCGCACCGCCTCCTCGTTGATGATCCGGCCCGACTCGGCGAACTCGGCCGGCGACTGAACGGAGCCGTCGACCATCGCCTGGGAGAAGCCCTGGACCGAGGTCAGGGGCGTCTTGAGCTCGTGCGAGACGTTGGCGATGAACTCGCGCAGGGTGCGGTGGGAGCGGCCGACCTCGCGCGCCATCTCGTTGAAGCTCGTGGCGAGGCGGCCCACCTCGTTGCTGCCGTGCGCCGGGATCTGCTGGTCGTAGCGGCCGCGCGCCATCTCCTCGGTTGCCGTGGTCATGCGACGCAGCGGCTGAGTTATCGAGCGCGCCAGGAGGCCCGCGGCGAGGATGCTCGCGAAGAAGGAGACGCCGCCGGCGAGGAAGAAGCGCGGCAGGAGCTCGCGCCAGGCCTGGCTGAGCTCGCTCGCGTCGATCGCGACGACGGCCCGGTAGCGTGGCACGAAGGCGCCGCGGAGGCCGGGAACGGTGGCGAAGATGCCCTCCGGCGAGGTGAAGAGGAGGAGGTTACCCGGCTCGGTCTGGAGGCGCTGGACGCGGAAGCGCAGCGTTTCCAGCGGCCGGGCGCGCAGGCCCTGCTCGCTGAGCTGGGCGATCGTCGTGCCCTGGAGCGTCTCGCCCGTGTCGCGCACGACGGTCGCGTTGGCGTCGACGATCAGGATGCGCACGCCCTCGCCGCCGTACTCCTCGTAGAGCACGGTCTCGATCTCCGCCGCCGTGGCGCCGCTCGCCTCGAGGAAGACGGAGCGCAGGGCCACGGGCTCGGCCAGGCGGCCGACGCGCTCGCGGGCGGTCTCCGCCTGCTCGTCGCGCAGGAGGAGAACCGTCGTCGAGCCCGCGAGAAAGAGCGTGAGGAAGATCAGGATCCCGAAGGAGAGGATCAGCCGGGATCTAAGGCTTCGCGGGAGCAGTTTCCTCGTCCAGGACAAGCTTATACCCCACTCCCCACACGGTTTGTATGCGCGCCTTCGCCCCTGCCAGCTTCTCGCGCAGCCAGGCGACATGGACGTCGATCGTCCGCGTATCGCCATAGAAGTCCTGGCCCCAGACCAGGCTCAGGAGACGCTCCCGGTCCAGGACCAGGCTCTCGTAGCGCATGAAGGCGGCCAGGAGGTCGAACTCCTTCGCCCGCAGGTTGACCGGCTTGCCGCTCACGGTAACGTTGCGACGGGCCGGGTCGAGGCGGAGGTCTCCCACCTCCAGCGCCGCGTCCGGCGCCATGGCGCTCTGGCTGCGTCGCAGCACCGCCTTGACGCGGGCGACGAGCTCGCGCGGGTTGAACGGCTTCGTGACGTAGTCGTCGGCGCCGACCTCGAGGCCGACGATCTTGTCGACGTCGTCGTCGCGGGCCGTCAGGATGATCACGGGTACGTTCGAGGTCTTGCGCAGCTCGCGGCAGACGCTGAGGCCGTCCATCTCTGGCACCATCAGGTCGAGGATGACGAGGTCGGGGTTGACGCTGCGCGCCTTCTCCAACGCCTGCTTGCCGTCGTTCGCCTCCTCGACGTGGAAGCCCTCGTTGCCGAGGTAGAGACGGGCGAGCTGGACGATGTTCTTTTCGTCGTCGACTACGAGTACAGTGTTTGCCATAGTCGGGGACGGGCCGTTGCCCTTGCCGCTCACAATACCACACCCCCACACACGCGGGACGACCCGTCCCTTGCTCTCAGTATCGACCGCGGCTTCGGTGTGGCCATGAAGCGGCGATTAAATGAATGACCCGAAAGTGTTAACGCTCGCCGCCGGCCGGGTGCGTCGGACGGTGGAGACCGCTACTCTTGGCAACGGAGGGAGACGGAAGCTTTGGCTAACCCGCGGGACTTCTTCACGAACATGTCGGCGCCGATGCCGCTGCGGCGGAAGCTCTGGCTCGTCGCGCGCAACAGCTGGATCAAGCTGCGGACGCGGCAGACCTGCTGCGGCCACGAGGGCGAGCCAGGCTGCTGAGAGGCGCAGCCGAGGCCCGGTTCGGCGCCTCACGAGCACGATCACAACCACGAGCACGACTGAAAGTCGCGGCCAGACCGCCGCATCGCCGCGATTTACGCCGATTTAACATCCTGGTTGCATCCGCGTAACGCCTGGCACCCAACGTCCCGCTACCTTGGAGGCGCGACGAGTCGGCTCGTCAGGAAGCGCAACGAGCCGAATCGCCAGACTCCTGGGGAGGCAGACCATGACGAAGCGATCCGGACTTACCTCTCGCTCTCGCGCTTGCCAGCGCTGTGGCGACTCCGTTTACCTGGAGATCGCCGGCGAGGATGAATGGCGCTGCCTCCAATGCGCCCGGCCCGTAGCGGCGCCGGCCGCCTCGGCGCCAGCGGTGGCCAGGCCTGTCAAGGCGGCCTGAGCGGGCGCGCGCCGCCCTGATCTGGTTAAGATAGAGCCGAGAACGACGCAGGCGAGGGTCGAAACGCAGGTGGCACGATCAACCTGAGCCCGCAGGCACGGGCGGCCCGTCTCCTGGCCGCGAGCGGCGCCGTGGCCCTGGTCCTCGCCCTGCTTTGGCAGGCCGGCGTCATCCTCGATACCGACGCGAGCGACGAGACGGCGGCGGGCGAGCAGGTGACCCTGCTGCCGGCCGACACGGCGGTCGTGACGCCGAATGCTGACGGCGAAGCGGTCGGCCTCGAGATCGGCGACCTGGCGCCGGACTTTGAGTTCTCCGCCTTCGACGGCCGCCGCCTCAAGCTCTCCGACTACCGCGGCCGGACCGTCTTCCTCAACTTCTGGGCGACCTGGTGCGGCCCCTGCCGGGCAGAGATGCCGGAGATGGAGGCGGTTCTCGGCCGCTTCGAGGAGCGGGGCCTCGTTGTCCTCGGCGTCAACAACGGCGAGGGCCTGAAGGTTGCCAACCGCTTTCTCGGGCAGCTTGAGGTCGAGTTCAGCGCCTTCGCCTTCGACCCAAGCCAGGCGATCGTTCGTCTCTATAAGATCCGCGGCATGCCGACGAGCTATTTCATCGACACGGACGGCCGCATCACGCGCGTCGTAATCGGCCAGCTCAGCCCGACGATCATGGAATCGAGCATCGTCGAGGCGCTCGCCGGCCACGGCGCGTTACCGGGCTCCTAGGCCCGATGGTGGCACGCGCGGAATCGCGCCACCAACCTGCCCACGGGATCGATGGCATCAGGCAGGCCGCCTTTCATCGCCGAGGGCCCTGGACCGGACGTTGGCTTAGAATTGGGCGACGGCGCTACTATCGCGGCCGTAGCAGAGGGCCCTGTCAGCACACGTAGGCCAGAGCGGGCCTCCTGCAGCGATATAGGGCATGGACGAGTGTCT
Organism: Dehalococcoidia bacterium; assembly: GCA_963664765.2. Taxonomy (GTDB): domain Bacteria; phylum Chloroflexota; class Dehalococcoidia; order DSTF01; family WHTK01; genus WHTK01. Next base: position 1,976,323 of record CAXXWO010000006.1, read on the forward strand.
GAGCGAATCTAGCCGGGATGGCGAAATCGGCAAACGCAGCGGACTTAAAATCCGCCGACCGCAAGGTCTTGAGGGTTCGAGCCCCTCTCCCGGCACCACCATTCTGAACCTGAATCGGCCTTTTCAGTTCTGCGAAGCGCCCTTTCCGACCCAATCTGACAGCAACGCTGACAGCAACCTGGGCGGACATTGATGCGCCATGTTGGATTCTCGGTGGAGTGGCGCCGAGTCGCACAATCTCCCACCTGCATTCTGGGGAACAACAACCGATCCTGTCGAAAGCCGGTCTGCTGACGGAAGCTGGTAGTAGGACAAGTGTGCTAAAATCAGAAAAGGCATGGGTGATTTTTACGCGCTGGGGCGCAGCGAGCCTGGGGACCTGCGGCACGAAGGCGGCGTGAGGCGGCACAAAGAACTCGCTTGGCGCCGCGACCATCTGGCCGTTCCACAGCATCTCGCCTCTCTGGGAGGGCAGCAATCCAAGGATGGCGCCGAGCAGCGTTGACTTGCCGGCGCCCACCCCACCCGTGATTACGGTTGTCGTTCCGCGTGGCACATCGAGGCTAATGTCGGCGGCGCCACGCCCGGTTCTTGGATGAAAGTAGGTGAGCCCACGAACCGCCAACTCACGTAGAGGCTGGCGCGGCTGCGTCTCGTCGAAGTCCTGAGAGCCATCGGGAGCGGCCTCAAAGATCGGTACGTGCCTGACCAAGTCCGTCGCGGGAGAGCCTTCCATGGCTTCTTGGAGGCGGCCGGCAGACACCGCTGCCTGCTGGTAGGTGGTGACGTAGCTCCCCAGTTGCCTTACGAACTCGGACGCGAACGCCATGTAGTAGATGAAGATGGCCAGGTCGCCCAGCGAGAGCGTACCGGTGTTCACTCTGCCTGCGGCCAGGACCAGGACAAGGCCAGTCAAAAAGTAGACATTGTTCTGATAGATCGAGGACAGGATCTGACTGAAGAGCCTATCTTTGACCATGAGCTGGAGCCGATTCGCGTTCAATGAGCGCAGGTGTCCTGCCACCGTTGCCACGGATGTCTTCACGACCTTCGAGGCTCTCACCGAGAAATCCGTAGAACTGGGCCTGCTTCTCTCGAACGGCAATCCAGTGCGGGACCGCACCCGATCGCAGCAGTGTCAGCACGGTGAGAGCGATTAGCGCGTACACCAGGGTGCCGATCCCCAAGCGCCAGTCCTCCAGGGAGAGGACGATGAGGACGCCGACGAGAAGAAGCAGGGTCGGCGAGGTTGGCCCTTAGAGCATTCGTTGCTGTCCATGCCACCGTTTCGCTGATATAGGTTGCGGCGACTGCCAGCGCCTGGGTCATGAAGGCGATCGCGATAAACGCGAGCGCGACGAGCACAAGACCCGAGGTCTCTTCGCCAGCAAGTGCATCGTCTATGAAGCGTGCGATTAGCTGAGGATTGGCGATTTGAAGCGCAATGCCGGCGAGAACCAGCGCGAAGAGGAGAAGGACTCGCCCTCGCTGCGGTCGCAAGTATTCGGAAAGAAGGCGCCAATAATGGCTTAGTGGTATCGACATCGTTACTCTCGTTCGTTCAAGACGCAAAAGCGCCCACTACTGCCTTTGCAGTGGGCTTGGCCGATCGGCTGGCTGGTGGAGTTAAGTCAGAGCTGGTGCCAGGAAGAGAGCGCGGTCTGCCCACATACGAACCGATGCGGCAGCCCACTAATCGGGGCCGTTGCCGCAAGGGCGCTGAGTGCAAAGCTACGCATCTATCGTTCCTCTTCCGTTCACGGCAGCCTACTTGTAGGCGCTGAGCCTGTCAAGAACACCTGACGACATGGTAGGTGGGGCCAGGTCTTGGGGCATAAGTAAGAGTCACTTTGTGTCAATCGTTAGGGCGACAGATTCGAAGCGGCAAGATTACCTGCATTCTTGCTCCGCCTTCGCGGATTCTTTAGCATCCGGCTAAGGAGTCGCGGTTGAAGGGCGCAGACAAATTATCAGTCGCGGTCGTCGGGGCAGGAATGGGCGGCCTCACGGTCGCCGCAACTCTCCGTCGGCTGGGCGTCAATGTTCATGTCTACGAGCAGGCGACTCGCTTCGCCCGAATTGGTGCGGGCATCCAGATGTTGCCCAACTCAATGAAGGTGCTTCGCCGATGCCCGAAAGTCGCTACGGGGCGCCCTATCTTTGCATGCACCGCGGTGACTTACACGAGGCGCTCGTGTCCTTGCTGCCTCCGAGCGTGATCTCGCTCGGCAAAGAGCTGATTGGCTTGGAACAGCAATCCGGTCAAGTGAACCTCGCTTTCGCGGATGGTACCCAAGAGAAAGCTGATGCGGTAATCGGCGCCGATGGCCTCCATTCGTTCGTTCGGGAAATCATGCTCGGCCCTGAGAGTCCGAGTTTCAGTGGCCGTGTCGCCTATCGTGCGGTATTTCCGCCCCAGCTCCTGAAAGGCTCCGGCATCTCAGAGTCACGTAGCAAATGTTGGGGGGTCGACCGCCACATCGTCATCTACTACACAAGAGCCGACCGGAGCGAAGTTTACTTCGTAACGAGCGTGCCTGAGCCTGCCGAGTGGTTGACCCCCGAATCCTGGTCAGCCAAAGGAGACGCGGCCGAGCTACGGGCAGCGTTCGACGGATTCCATCCGGAAGTGGGAGGCGTGATTGAGGCATTTCCGGACTGTCACAAGTGGGCGATCCTCGAAAGAGACCCACTCCCCACCTGGAGTGACGGGCCCGTCGTTCTCCTAGGAGATGCCTGCCATCCAATGACTCCGTACATGGCGCAAGGAGCCGCCACAGCGATGGAAGACGCGGCGGTCCTGGCGAGGTGCCTGGAGGAAACGGAGGACCTGCAGTCCGCATTCAAGCTTTACGAAGAACATCGCAAGCCACGCACGTCTCGCATCCAGGCCATTTCAAGTGCCAATACCTGGATGAGCTCCCCTTCAGCTAACGACCCCGACTGGCTCGGCTACGATGCCTGGAAAGCTCCGCTTACAGCCCCAGCGTCGACCGCCTGATCAGACGCGTCTCCCAGGCATGTGTCGTTCTCGGGTATCAATATGTGCAAATCGTGACGCCACGGATCACGTGTCGCCCGGCCAGATCGCCTTTCGATCGCAGGCTAGAAGCGAATGACGACGATCTGGTCGGCGGCGGATTCCGGAGCCCAGACCTCGCCCTCTCTGCCGAGCAGCTGGCGCACGTTGCCCGGGGTGCTGGGAAGCGGGAAGGTCTCGAAGAGCTCTGTCGCAGGATCGAAGCGGTGGATGGCGTTGCCACCGAAGTCGGTTAGCCAGACCTTGTCCCGCTCGTCTACATAGACCGCGTAAGCCTGGGGGGCGGGCGCCGGGCAGCCTCCACTCTTGCCAGGCCTTGGTTTCGGGATCGTAAACGCCGACCTGGCCCGCGTCCCACTCGCTCACCCAGATGTGACCCCGCGAGTCAGACCAGACGCGCCGCGCGCCCTGACGGGGCGTGGGCGGCTCGATGACCGTGGCTTCGCCCGTCGCTGTGTCGATCTGGGCGATGTGGCTGCCGGCGAGCGAGGCGTGGTAGACCTCGCCGTTCGGTGTGGCCGCGATACCGTAGGGGCCGCGACCGCGTGGCGCCTTGAAGACCTGCATGGCAGAGGTCCGCGGGTCCAGGCGGCCGTAGTAGCCGGCCTGGCCAGTGAACCATAGAATGCCGTTGCTATCGAACGCGGCAGTATTCAAGTTTACGTTCGGGTATTCGGGCGGTAGGTGATAGACGTCGACGCTATCTGATAAGGGATCGAGGCGGACGATAGCGTTCTGGCCGCCATCGGTGACCCAGGGCGCGCCGTCGGCTGCGACGATCACGCCATGCGGCCTCGAACCGCTCCCGAGTTGCACTTCCCGGATCGCCCCCGTTTGCGGATCCAGCCAGCCAAGCTTGCCGGAGCCCTGCGCCGTATACCAGACGCCACCATCGGCGGCGGGCGCGACATCATGGGGCCGGGAGCCTGGCGGGAGCTCATAGGCCTGCAACGTTGGCTCCGTGGGCCCGCTCGGGGACAGGCTAGCCGGCGGTAAGTCCTGCGCTGCGCTATCGTCAGCGGGCGGCGAAGCGGTATCTTCTGGTGCCCCGGGCGCATCGCCGCCGCCGGAGCAGGCGAGAAGAACCGCCGCTGCGGACATGACTACCCCGGCAAACGTTGGCACTTAAGTCTCAGCATCGAAAGACTCCCGCGTCGAGTCAAAGTAGGCGCAGCGCCATCGTGAACCGGTGAGCCGTACGCCGATAGAAGGTACGACGCCGCGTCGTCCTGGGGATCGTAACCCGGCAAAGTAGCGGCGCCTGGAGTCTCACGTAGCAGGAGGCAGAGAGCGGGACCGTCGAAGTGAACCTCGACTGCCAAGCCATGAAGCGCCAGAGCTGACCAAGGTCAAGGTCCCGCTCCGGGACGTTGCGAGGGGTTTACTCTGTATCCAGGAAACGAGCCAGCCTCAGGGGAGACAACCTCGGCGTGTCGGTGCTCGGTGTTCCATATCCTCAAGGAGTAGACGGTGACTACAGATCAGCCGGAAGTAAGGCCCACGGGCTGGCAAGCTGAGCACGCCAAGAAGTACATAGCGACTGACGGCGAGGACGGTCACATCTGGAACGGCGTGCCGACCTTGCTGCTGACGACGACCGGTCGCCGCTCCCGCGAAGCCCGCACTACACCACTGATCTACGGTCGAGATGGCGACCGCTACCTCGTCGTCGCCTCGCGTGGCGGTGCCGACCAGCACCCTGACTGGTATCGAAACCTCGTCGCTCAAAGCGAAGTGGAGGTTCAGGTCAAGGCAGAGCGGTTCCGAGCGCCAGCGAGGCCGGCGACGACCGAGGAGAAGGCCCGCCTCTGGAAGGTGATGACGGCGATCTGGCCGGCCTACGACCAGTATCAGACGCGAACCAAGCGAGACATTCCCCTCGTAATCATCGAGCCCTGAGACGAGATTCGAAAGGGACGATCGTGGAGACATATGAGGTAATCGGCACGCCCGTGCCGCAGGTGGGTGGCGAGGACAAAGTCACCGGCCGCATTCTGTTCAGCGCCGACGTGGCGCTGCCCGGGACGCTGTTCGGCAAGTGCCTCACGAGCCCCTCCGCTCACGCGCGCATCCTGAGCATCGACACGTCGAAAGCGCGACAGGTCGCGGGTGTGCACGCGGTGATCACCGGCGCCGACGTCCAGTCAGGCGGGCTCTGGGGCCGCGCCGTGAAGGACGTGCCCGTCCTCGCCTTCGACCGCGTGCGCTACGCCGGCGAGCGGGTGGCAGCCGTCGCCGCGACAGACGAGGACATCGCACAGCGGGCGCTCGACCTGATCGAGGTCGAGTATGAAGAGCTGCCGGCCGTCTTCGAGCCGGAGGAGGCGCTGGCGGCGGGCACGCCGATCCTTCACCCCGACTTCAACTCCTACCACGGCTTCCGGCAAAAGATGGAGACGCCCTCCAATCGGTACCACCACACCGTCTTCGACAAAGGCGATGTCGAGCGCGGCTTCGCCGAGGCCGACCTCGTCGTCGAGAACACCTACCGGACCCAGCGCGTCCACCCGGGCTACCTGGAGCCGCAGGCGGTGCTCGTCCGCGTCGAGGCGGGCGGCCGCGTCGACGTCTGGGTCTGCAGCAAGTCGCCTTACGTGACGCGGGAGGCGCTGGCGACGGCGGGCGGCGTGCCGGAAGCGGACCTTCTCTTTCACCCCGTCGCGATCGGCGGCGATTTCGGCGCCAAGGGTGCGGCGCGCAACACGCCGATCTGCTACTACCTCGCGAAGGCGAGCGGCCGGCCGGTGCGAATGGTGTCGGACTACGTCGAGGAGTTCCTCGTCGGCGCGCCGCGTCACGCGACCGTGACGCGCTTGAAGACCGGCCTGAAGCGCGACGGCACGCTCGTCGCCCACCAGGTCGATTACGTCGTGAACTGCGGCGCCTACGCCGCATTCAAGCCGGGCGGCACCATCGGCGGGGCGAACCAGGCCGCGGGACCCTACCGCATCGCCAACTGCCGCATCGAGTCCACCCACGTCTACACGAACACCGTCCCGGGCGGCTTCATGCGGGGGCCGGGCGAGCCCCAGGGCGTCTTCGCGATCGAGTCGCACATGGACGACATCGCGCGGCGCCTGGCGATCGACCCGGTCGAGCTCCGCCTCAAGAACCTCGTCGGCGACGGCGACGAGCTGCCCAACGGCGAGCAGCTGGAGCACGTGCGCGCCCGCGAGACGCTGCAGGCGGCGGCGGACGCCGCCGGCTACGGCCGGCCGAAGCCGCCGCTGGTCGGCCGCGGCGTCGCGATCTGCGACCGGCCCCCCGGCGGCGGCGTCGGCACCAGCGAGATCACCCTCAAGCCGGACGGCAGCGCGACGATCGGGACGCCGATCTTCGACCAGGGAACCGGCACCTATACGACGCTGCGCCAGATCGTCGCCGAGGAGTTTCAGGTCACGCCTGAGCGCGTGCAGGTGGAGGTCTGGAACACGGACGCCGTCGACTTCGACTCGGGCGTCGCCGGCAGCCGCGCTACGAGGGTAAACAGCTCCGTCGCCCACGAAGCCGTGCAGGAGACGAAGCGCGAGCTCGTCCGTCTGGCGGCAAAGGAGCTGGGCTGGCCGGAGGAGTCGATATCCGTCGCCGGGTCCCAGGTCCGGCGCCTCGACATCGAAGAAGCGGTATCGTGGCCCGAGCTTCTCAGCCGTGCCGGCGAGACCGTCCGCGGCCGGGCCCGCCTCGAGACGACGGGGCGGCCCCACATTACCTCCTTCGTCGCTCAAATCGCCGAGGTCTCAGTCGACCGCGAGACCGGCGAGGTCAGGCTCCTTGGGCTGACGACGGCCCACGACGTCGGCCAGATCATCAATCCGACCGGCCATCAAGGCCAGATCAACGGCGCGATCATGCAGGGCATCGGCTACGCGCTGATGGAGGAGCTGAAGGTCGAGGACGGGCGGGTGACCAGCCTCTCGTTCGGCGACTACAAGCTGCCGACGGTGCGGGACATCCCGCCTCTGAAGACGGTGCTCCTGGAGTCACACGACGGCGTCGGCCCTTACGCGATCCGGGGCATCGGTGAGAGCCCTACGGCGCCGGTGGCGCCGGCGATCGCCAACGCCATCGCCGACGCCGTAGGCATCACCATCCGCGACCTGCCGGTCACGGCGGAGAAGGTCTACGGCGCCCTGAAGCAGCGAGCCTGACGCCGCTGCTCGCAGCGCCCACGGCGCTTCGCCCGGCGGTCGGCGTGTCGACGCGGGCTCTGAGAGGGGAGCGGCCACTGAGGCCGCTCCCCTCTCATCCCTGCTGCGCCCGGTCTACTTCCATGGGTTGATCACCACCGACACGGCCTCCTCGGCGTTCTCCCCCTCGCCACCCGACGTCAGGCAGGCGACGTCCGCCTGCTCGAGCGAATAATGGTGCGTCATCAGCTCCTTGAGCGGGTACTTGCCGGAGGCGATCCAGTCGACCGCCGTCGCAACGCTGGAGTAGCTGTGGCCGCGGCAGGCGCGAATCGTCACGTACTTGCTCGTGATCTGGGTCAGGGGGAAGTTAGAGAGCTCGTAGTTCTGGGTGACGACGATGCCGCCGCGTCGCTTCAGCACGTCGAGCGACTGGAGAAATATGCTCTCGTCGTGGCTGGAGGTGCAGTCGATGACGGCGTCGACGCCGTGGCCGTCGGTGATGCCCATGATCGTCGCGGTGAAGTCCTGCTTCTGCACGTCGATCGTGAGGTCGGCGCCGAGGCGCTTCGCGGCTTCGAGGCGAGCGGCGTCCTTCGTGAGGCCGGTGACGATGATCCGGTCGGCGCCGTAGATCTTCGAGGCCAGCGCGCAGCCGAGGCCTTTGGGCCCCGGTCCTTGGATGACGATCGTCTTGCCCGGCCCGGCTTCTCCCTCGACGTGGGCCCACTGCACGCCGTTGCCCAAGGGCAGCGCCAGTGCCGCCTCGTCCGCAGTGGTGGTCGAAGGCAGCTTGTGCAGCACCGAGTTCGCCGGCAGGTAGAGGTATTGGGCGTAGCCGCCCCAGAGGTGGGGCGCCTTATCGATCGACGTCGCGCCGAAGCGGCTCTGCGCCTCCGGGTTGTTGGGGTCGCCGGCCCAGCAGTGGCGGAACTCGCCGATGCGGCACCACTCGCAGTGGAAGCAAGGCAGGTACTCCTCCAGCGCCACGAGGTCGCCCTCTTTGACGCCGTTGCGCTCCTTGAAGATCCGGCCCGCCTTGGCGATTATGCCGGCGTTCTCGTGGCCCAGGATCACCGGGCCTCGCCGGCCCGTGCCCTTGAAGCCCTCGTAGGCGCCGCACATGCCCGCCGCCTCCACCTTGAGGAGGGCGGTTTCCTCGTCGATCTCGGGCTCACCAAACTCGCGCATCTCCATGCGCCCCGCTCCCATCTTCACAGCTGCCAGTGCCATTTTTGTCCTCCTGCCTCCTTAACGGCTTGACGATGCCTTGGCGGGCGCTCGCTGGTTATTGCGCCGCGATCATGTCGCTGGCGAGTCAGCCTGTCAAACGAGCGAGGGACTCCACGCCTTCAGCAGCTCCCGGTGCCGCAACGCCCGCTCCAGCACTAAGTACCGGCCCGTAGTTGGCGCTGTCGGTTGCGGCCGTTAAGCACCGCGTAGGTAGCTACGCCTAGAGCAACGATAGGCGGAGTGATCATCCAGAACATGAGGATGCTCGGCAGAACACCTATTGCGACAAGGATCCCTGCCCTCATGGGTGTCTGCGCCCTCTGACGGAGGCCAGAGACGATGAACGCGACACCGGCTGCGTTCGCGAGCGCGCCCAACCACCACGCGTCAGCCGCGTCGCTATCAAAAAGCCCAAATCCTACTGCATAGGCGACGGCGATGAGCTGATAGCCCGCCAGCAAGGCCCCCAGGACGACGAAGACCCTTTCGGCTTGTGGTGTGTTCATTTTCCTCCTTTGGCCCCTCACGCCTTCAGCAGCTCCCGGTGTCGCAGCGCGGCGCCGCGATCATGTCGCTGGCGAGTCAGCCTGTCAAACGAGCTGGGCGATGACGGCAGCGCCCGCGTTGCCTTAGAGTGACCTCGAGGCAAGCCCATGGCACGAGACGAGGACATCGCAAAAGCGATCGCCTTCTTTCAGCAATCGGACGACCGCGCCCTTCTTCAGGAGGTCCTGCGTGCCTTGAGGCCAAAAGCCGCGGCGGCGGCCCGTCGCTACGAAGAACGCGGCCGTGAGGCGCCGCCGCCGAAGGAGCTAGCTGCCGCACCGGTCGCGGCGACAAAGGCAGAAGCGCAGCGCGTCGCTCGCGGCGAGCTGGACTTCGGTCAGCTCCAGGCGATCTCGCGCGCCGTCGGCCGCCGGCTAGAGCATCTTGCCCAGGACGGACCGTAAGCAGACTACGTCAGGCCTTTGGCCGATCGACCTCGCCGTCGCCCGATCGCCGCGGGTCGTTACCGTCGCTGCCGACGACGGCCGGGTCGGAGCTGGTCCCGAGGTGCGGGTCGCGGAGCTCCTTGCGGGAGCCACCGATGCCGGCAACGACCGCCGCGCAGGCCGCCGCACCGATAACCACGGCCAGCGGCGCGCCGAGAACGGCTGCCAGCCCGCCGCTCAGCGTATAGCCCAGCGGCGGCCCCCCTCCCGAGAGCATCGTCCTGAACGCCTCGACCCGGCCGCGAAGCGCGTCCGGCGCGATCGCGATGATCGTCGAGTTACGGGCGATCATCTGCACCGAGTCGGTGACGCCGAGGAGGCCGGCCGCCAGCAGGGCGAGCACGAACCAGGGTGAGAGAGCGAGAAGGACGAGCGCACCGCAGTAACCGAGGACGGCGGTCAAAGCGTAGAGGCCCTTGTACTTCATATCGCCGAGCGACAGCATGAACCCGGAGCCGAAGAGACTGCCGACGCCGGGGGAGGCGCTGAGCAAGCCGTAACCGCCGGCGCCGACGCCGAGGTGGGAGGCGAAGATCGGCAGCAAGGCGCGATAGCTCCCGAGGACCGTCGCCGCGACGTCCAGCGCCAGCAGCGATAGGATGACCGGCTTCTGCCGCACGAAGATCAGCCCGTCGAGGAAGCTCCGCCAGGGGCTCTCCTTCGCCTGGGTGACCAGCGGCGGCACGTGGACGGCGACGAGGGCGATCATCGCGAGAAAGTAGAACGCCCCGTTGACCACGTAGACGGTGCCCAGGCCCACGAAACCGATCGCCAGCCCGGCAAACGCCGGCCCGGCAATCTGAGACGTCTGCCCGATCGTCGCGTTCAGCGCGATCGCGTTGACCAGCTTCTCGCGCGGGATCAGCGATGGGATGACAGCGGTGCGGCCCGGCTGGGTCAGGGCCGTGAAGCCGCCGTTGAAGACCGTTACGGCGTAGAGGTGCCAGACCTCCACCGTTCCGGCGAGGGTCAGGCCTGCCAGCCCAAACACGAGCACGGCATTTACGATCTGGCCGGATTGGATCAGCCGCACCCGGTTGACGCGGTCGGCGAGGACGCCGCCGACCATGGACAGGATGATGTGCGGACCGGCCCTTGCGAGGCCCGTGAGGCCGAGCGCCAGGGCGCTGCCGGTGAGCTCGTAGACCTGCCAGAGGATCGCCGTCTGGAGGAGCTGCACGCCGAGGGCGGTAAAGAGGAGAGAGATGGCGAAGCGGCGATAGGCGCTGTACTGCAGCGCGGCGAAAGCGAGAGCAAGTCGGCTCGGGCTCTTTGCCATCGCTATTCGATTACGCGCTCGGCGGTCGGCCGCCTGGCGCCTTTCACAGTCCGCGATCCCATGTCATAGATGACTCATCCGGAAAGTCGACGATAGAGCTCGCTGAGCAGGATACCCGGCCTCCCGCGTAAGGCGCCAGGCGTCGTGCTCTCGGCGCGGCCCCTCGCTGTCTGCCGCTGAGGTTGTCCGGTGCGTGCACGAAGCAATTCGTGGCCTATACTTTGAAGCCGAAGGAAGCTGAAGCCGTTGATGTTCGAGCGCCCTGGTTTCGAGGAAAGATGACTGAGAGCTCCTTTAAGCTCCCGGTTCCAGCCTACGAGGCGTACACCTGGGTCCTGCGCGACGAGCATGCCCCGGCGGCGCTGGCGCCCCTCTTCGCCGGCCCCGACCTTGCAGCCGAGCCCGGCGCCGACCCGCCCCGCCGCCTGAGGGTTAACGGCTTCGGCTACGGCCGCGTCGGCGCCGAGGGCTCTGGTGACGGCGACGACGCCTTTGGTCGGGCGTCGTTGCCGGCGAGCGTCGCCGAGCTCACGAGCTGGCGTCAGGAATGGGTCCCCCAGGTCGAGGCCGTCGCCGGGGAGCTCGAGGCCTTCGATCCGGCTACCGTCCCGGCCCGCGCCTGGCAGGCAACGATCGAGGCGCAGCGCGGCGCCTTCCAGCGCGTTTTCTCCGCCATCCATCGCACCGCCGCCATGCCCGCGGGCCTCGCCGCCCGCCGCTTCAGCGAGGCCTTTGCCGCCCGGTTCGGCGCGGAGCGCGTCGCCGGCGACGCGCTCGTCCTGATCCAGGGCTTCCCTAACTGCTCCCTCGACCGGGCCGGCGCCCTCTGGGACCTCAGCCGCCTGGCGCGCGCCGACCCGTCCTTGCTCGACGCCCTCGCTAAGAACGTGCCGCTGCCCGACTCCGCGACGGGCCGAGAGCTCCAGGCTGGCCTCGACGCCATGCTCGCGGCCTTCGGCCGGACCTCGCACGCCGACATGCTCGACCTGCCGACCTGGGGCGAAGATCCCGCCATCCCGGTGGCGATGATCGGCGCCTACGCCCAGCAGGATGACAACCGCAGCCCCCGTCTCGCGGCCGCCGCCCAACGCGAGCAACGCCTCGCACTCGAGGCGGGCCTGCGCTCGCAGGCGGAAAGTGACCCGAGCGTCGCAGCGCTGATCCCATTGATGGAGATGGCGCAGCAGCTCCTGCCCAACGTCGAGGACCATAACTTCCTCTCTGACCAGCGCCTGGAGGCCGCCTCCCGCGTCCGCTGGCTGGCGATCGGGCGTCATCTCGCCGCCCGCGGCGCCATCGCCGGCGACGCCGACGTCTTCTACCTCTACCCTCGAGAGGTCGAGGCGGCCCTCGAGGGCGAGACGGCGCCGTCCCAGGCGGAGCTCGACCGCCGCCGTAGCCACCTCGCCGCCTGTCGCGAATCGTTACCGCCGCCCGTCCTCGGCAAGCCATTCGAACCGAATCCGGAAGACGCCGGCTTCGACCTCAAGGCGAAGGGCGCGCGGATCATCCGGGGCGTCGCCGCCTCGCGCGGCAGCTTTCGCGGCCGCGCCCGCGTGATCGAGACCCTCACGGCGGCGGCCACGCTCGTCCATGGCGACATCCTCGTCTGCCGCAGCACGACGCCGCCCTGGTCGCCCTTCCTCGGCATCATCGCCGCCCTCGTCACGAACTCCGGCGGCGCCCTCTCCCACGGCTCGATCGTCGCCCGCGAGCTCGGCATTCCTGCCGTCGCCGGCAGCGTCAACGCCACCGCTCTGATCCCGGACGGCGCCACGATCACGGTGGACGGCACCAACGGCCTCGTCATCGTCGAATAGCGGGCATCCGGGTAACCGGGGACCGGGTGGCCGGCGGCGAATCGGTGGGCGAGCTAGCAAGGAGGCGTGGAACATGGAGATCCTGATCGTCGAGGTCCACATCAAGCCCGAGCTGCACGACCGCTTCCTCGAAGCGATCGAGGAAGACGCGACCCACTCCGAGCAGGACGAACCCGGCTGCCTGCGCTTCGACGTGCTCCAGGACACGGAGGACCCGAACCGGTTCTTCTACTACGAGGTCTACCGCGACGAGGCGGCGCGCCAGGCCCATCGGGAGACGCCGCATTTCCAGAAGTACCTCGCGGTCGCGAGCCAGTTCACCGACCGGGAGACGGTGCGGCGGCAGGTCCGTAACATCCACCCCGGCGACGACGCCTGGCGCTAGGCCGCGAAGCGTCTACTACGCGTCGACCAGCTTACTTGTCGATCGGCGGTGTAGGATCACGGATACGGTGGCTCTGAGACGGGTCTCGTTATCCGATTTCTTATCCGGCTTCAGAGTAACTCGACACCCGTTAGCCAGGAGGAGACCATGACCGACTCGCAGGGGCCAAAGCTCGCGGTGATCATTCTCGACATGGCGGTCGGCTACGGCTGGCTTCCCGGGAGCTTTGGCTACGAGATGGTTGCCCAGGTCCGCAAGCTCAAGGACTCCGCCTACGCCGCGGGCGTCCAGGTAGTGCACGTGAACAGCATGCGCCGGCCTACGGATAACGTGCCGAATCCGACCATGCTCGAGGGCACGCCGGCGCTTGCGGTCATCCCGGAGCTGCAGCCCATCGATAAGGACATCCTGATCTTTAAGCGCTACTTGAGCGGGTTCTCGCACAACGACCTCGACTACACGTTGCGCACGCTGGGCTGTGAAAAGGTGATCATCGCCGGGGCGTCCACGGACAACACCGTGCTCTGGACCGCCGCCGACGCCTTCCAGAACCGCTACGGCGTCGTCGTCGCCGAGGACTGCACGATCGTCCATCGCCAGAACGAGGCGGCCGGCGCCAAAGAAGGGGCGCTGCGGATCATTCGCAGCGTCCTCAGAGGCGAGATCATCGCTCTCGACCGCGTCGTCGAGCAGTACCTGACGCCGCTAAAGGCCTGACGGCGGTCCGTCCCGGCAGAGGCGGCCAGGGACGATGCAGCCGGTGCCATGACGCCGCGCTCTCGTCGCCGGCGGCCGCGGCCGATGCGACCTCAGTGGTAGGAGGAGATCTGGGTCTCCTGCTGTGTGATGAACTCCAGCAGCGCCGGCTTCCCCTCGAGTGTCTGCTGGACGCCGCGCTTGATCGCCGGGACGATCTCCGACGGGTCCGTGACGCGCTCGCCGTAGCCGCCGAGGGCGCGGGCGAAGTCCGCGTAGTTGCCGGAGATGTCGGTGGCGCGGTACTTCTCCGTCGAGACCTTCATCGCCGCGATCTCGATCGCCATCGAGAAGTTGTTGAGGAGGATCGAGAGGATCGGGATGCGCTCGCGCACCGCCGTCTCGAAGTCCATGCCGGTCATGCCGATGGCGGCGTCGCCCCAGATATTGAGGCAGAGCTTTTGCGGCTCCGCCAGCTTGGCGCCCATCGCCAGGCCGAGGCCGTAGCCGAGCTGCGTCGTCTTGCCCCAGCCGATGTAGCTCAGCGGCGTGGCCGTCTCCCAGAACGGCGACGTCTGGTCGCGCGGGCTGCCGGCGTCGTGGGTGACCACGGCGTTCGCCACGTCGATCGTGTGCAGGAGGTCCCAGATCACGCGGTAGGGCGAGAGCGGCGTCTCATCGGACGTGAGCTTGGGGAGCCAGCCCATGAGCCACGCCTCCTTCTGGCTGCTGATCCGGGCGACGACCGCCTCGCGACGGCCGCTCTGCCGGCTGCCGTTACGGTCGCGCGCCGCGGCGATCAGCGCCTGGAGCGTGAGCTTCGCGTCGCCGATCAGGGCGTGCGAGCTTGCGACGTTCTTGTTCAGGTCGGCCGGGTCGTTCGTAGCATGGATGTAGGTCTTGCCGGGCGGGAACTGGATGCCGTAGTTCGTGCGGCCGAAGCTGACACCGACGCCGAGGATAACGTCGGCGTCCTGGAGGTGCTGGTGCACGGCGCCGGGCATGGCGCGGCCGCCGGAGCCGAGCGAGAGCGGGTGGTTCTCCGGGAAGGCGCTCTTGCCTTCGAGGCTAGTCGTTACCGGGATATCGAGCAGCTCGGCGAGCTCGCGCAACTCCGGCCAGGCCTCGGCGTAGTGGACGCCCTGGCCGGCGTAGAGCAGCGGCCGCTCCGCCTCGATCAATACGCGGGCTGCGGCGTCGACGGCGGCGGGGTCGGGCGCCGCGCGCGCCCGGTAGGTCGGCTCGTAGAGCAGGGGCTCCGGGATCTCGGCCCGGAAGACGTCGCCGGGCACCTCGACCAGGGCTGGGCCGGGGCGGCCGTTGCGGGCCTGGGTGAAGGCCCGTCGCATCGCGGCGGCGACGGCCTCGGGCAGCGTTAGCTGCTCGCACGACTTCGTGACCTGCTGATAGTTGAGGTAGGAGCTGAAGTTGGGTGCGACGCTGCTCAGCTCGCGGGCGTAGCCGGCCGGGATGACGACGATCGGCACCGACTCCGAGTAAGCCTGGGCGACGCCGCCGAAGGCGTTCTCGGAGCCGGGACCAGACTGCATGGTGAAGACGCCGATCTTCTTGCCGGAGCTGAGGCGGCTGAAGGCGTCCGCCATGTGGATGCCGGTGCGCTCCTGGCGGACGACGATCGTGCGGATGCCGGCCTCGGCGGCCGCGTCGAAGAGCGGGTTGATCGGGTAGCCGAAGAGGAGCTCGACGCCCTCGCGCTTGAGGATTTCGGCGATCGCGTTGTGGACTCGCATAGGTCGTGCCCCCTCTGAACCGTTCGCGCTATGGCGTGATTCTAACCGGGCAGCCGGGACGCGAGAAGGCCGGGCCGTCGCGCGATCAATCTCAGGCAGCGTCAGGCGGCCTGGCGAGAGCGAGCGAGTGCCGCGCGATCAGCCGCTGGATAGGCTCATTGCTGGCGATGGCCGCGACTAGTACTCTTGGCGCCGAGCCTGGTAAGCAGCTGACCGCCGACCGAGGAGGGATCGCCTTGGCGGCATCCAGCGTGGCAGCGACGTCTTGAAAGCGATCGCTCTCGGCGCCGACGCCATTGCCATCGGCAAGCTCCAGGGCTGGGGCATCGGCGCCGCCGGCTCAGATGGCGTCGTCCGCGCGCTCGAGATCCTCGATGGGCCTGCTCGGCGTCACCTCGCTCGACCAGCTCGGCCCGCGGTTCATCTGAGCCGCCGAGGTAGTCACGCCGGCCCACGAGATGAGCCGTCTGGGTAAACCTGCCCGGCGGCCGCATTCGCTAGCGGGGCTCTGACGGCGGCCACCAGGAGGGTAGCCGCAAACATCGGCGATCGATGTCGCGCTTTGCACAGACCTAGCCGGCCTGTTGCCCCAGCGGCCTGGCCCGGAGTGCTACCCAGGCGCGCCCGGCGGCCAGTCCGGGTCGCCCTCCCGAATGCGCTCGACGAAGACGAAGGGCTCTTTGTCCTCCCAGGAGACCCTGATCGTCGAGACGGCGGCGTTGCTCCCCTCGGCGGGCGGCCACGCGTGCCAGTAGAAGAAGGCCCGCCCGCGGGCGTTCGTGATGAGGCCGAGCCGCTCGACGCGTGCGCTCTCCTCGAAGGAGCCGGCCGCGTCGGCCTCGAGATGGACGGCGAGGTCGCGGTAGTACTCGCCCTCGCCGTCGAAGGCGATTACGCGGCAGAGGCGGGCGCGGTTTTCCTCCCGGTCGGAGGGCTGGACATCATACGTGGTCTCTTGCATCGAGGGTCATTCTAGCCCGAGGCCGCGTCGAGAGCTGCCCCGGGCGCTACTTGCCCCACTGAAGCGGCTGAGTCGGTCGCGGATCGCCGGCCGCCGGCGCGCCGGACCCTGGGACGACCAGGGGCTCGCCCGCGAAGATCAGGTCCGTAGCGCGGCCGTTCAGGCGCATGATCTGCTCGATGTCGGCGCCGTAGAGCGCGGCGATCGAGGTTAGCGTCTCGCCGTCCTGGACGACGTGCTGCGCGCTCAGCTCCAAGGCCGGCGTCGCTGCCGGAGGCGTCGGCGCGACCGGCAGCGACGACGCCGGCGGAGCGGCTGCGGCCGCGGCGGCAGCCGCTGAGGCGGCGGCGCCGTTGGCGAGCGGCATTACGCTCTCGATGCGGACGATGACGGCGGCGGCGCGGCCCGGCAGCCGGTCCTCGCCGGCCGGAGCGCGCAGGTCGAGCGGGTCGGGCACGCTATCGCCGCCGAGGAGCGACATCCCGAGCACCGCCGCGTAGAGCGCGAACAAGGAGACGATCACGAAAGCGGCGATCAGCGCGTCCCAGATGTAGCGGCCGAGCAGCCGGTCGACGCCCTCGCCGGCCTCGGCGAGCCAGTCCTCCGCCTGCGCGCTTTGATGTTCACGCGCTGCCTCGCCCTCGCTTCCCAGGTCCCGCCGGGAGCGGCCCCTCGGGGACCTGACGCCGAGATCATAGGGAAAGTACGGAGGCGCCAGTATTAGGAGAAACCCTGATTTCGGCGCCTCGTTGCCCGCGCGGCGACGGCCACGGACGCGGGCAATGCAGCGGCTGCGGCGCAGCAGAGTCGTCGGTCGCGCTCCGGCGAGCGAGCCTCGCGATCGCGTGCGGCGGGTTGAGGAGAGGCGTTAGGAGGGAGTCGAGCCGTCTGACAACGGATGCGGCACCTCTGACGCAGACGGCCTGCCGCGAAGAGTGGAGTCGTCGATCGCCTGACACGCTCGCAGCGGCTTGAAAACAAAGGAGGGCCTCGCCGAAGCAAGGCCCTCCTTCGCGAGACGCTATGGCGTCAAGTTATTCCTTGCCCTCGTCGTCCCCGTCTTCGCTCTCGTCATCGACCTCCTCGCCGACGACGTTGAAGTCGGCGTCGAGTTGGACGTCGACCTGGCTGCCGTCGGGGAGCGTCACCTCGACCTCGTACTTGCTGTCCTCGTCGTCGACCTCCGTCTCCGTGACCCGGCCGCCACCCGTGTGCTCGAGGGCGGCGGCGCGCGCCCGCTCCAAAGCCGTGCCGGTGATCGGTTGCTTGCCGTCATCCGCTACGCCCGTCGCGTAAGCGGCGCCGCCGCCGACGGCCGCGAGCACCGCGAACCCGGCGACGATGCCCAATAGCTTCTTTCTGCCGTTAGTCGAAGCCTTTTCCCCTTTCGCTGGCGCCGGGTCTGGCCCCGCGCCTCCTCAAGCTAAGGCCCGAAGATGAAGGGCACGTGAAGCGGCGTCGTCGCGGGAAAGCGCCGCCGCCCTACTCGTAGCGCAGCGCTTCCGCGATCGGGATGCTCGCCGCCTGACGGGCGGGGATCAGCGTCATGAGCAGCGCCGCGCCGAAGGCGAGCCCGGAGATCGCTAGCACCTGCGGCCACGGCACCGAAAAGCTGTTAACGCCCTGGTTGGCAAACTGCTCCGTGATCAGCTGCCGCGCCAGGATCAGGGCGAAGACGACGCCGCTGAGGATGCCCATGAAGGCGATGAAGGCGGACTCGATCAGGAAGGTCACGCCGATCATGCTCCGCGTGTAGCCCAGGGAGCGCAGCATGCCGATCTGCTGCCGCCGCTCGACGATCGTCCGGAAGGCGATGACGCCGACCGCCGCCACGCCGACGAAGAGGCCGAGTCCCATGAAGCCCTGCATGAGATAGAAGAAGCCGCTGAAGGCCGCGCTCTGGTCGTCCAGCTCCTTGCGCAAGGAGACGGCCTGCGCGCCCGTGGTCAGGAGGGACGCCTCGATCTGGCGGGCGACCGCGATGTTGTCGGCGCCGTCCGCCGTGCGCAGGAAGTAGGTGCGGGCGTCCGGCTCGTCGAAGAGGCCGTCGAACAGCGGCTGCGATACGAGGAGGCCGTAGAACGTCGTCGAGGTCGAGAGGTCGACCACGCCGATGACCTGGACGTCGCGGCTCTCGCCCGTCTCCGGGTTCAGCGCCGTGACCGTGAAGGCGTCGAAGGTCGTATCGCGGTTGTCGATGCCGGCGACGAACGTAGCGCTGCCGAAGCCGCCGTTGCCGATCAGGGCGTTCGCGTCGACCACGGCGAGCGTCTCGTCGCCGGCCAGCGCCTGCCAGACCGCCGCATCGCTGGCGTAGCCCTGCGCCCGCGCCTGGAAGCCGATCTGGTTCGCGCCGATGAAGGCGGCGTCGACGCCGCGCGTGTCGTAGGGCGTGAAGTTAGACCTGCCGCCGGCGAGCGCCGCCGCCGTGTCGCAGGGATGGGTGGGCCTTGTCTGGCAGAGAGATGCGCTGCGCGGGATCGCCGTCTCGACGAGGCCGATCTCCGCGATGCTCGCGGCCGCCGGCGAGCCGGCTTCGCTCAGCGCCGTCCTGAGGTCGCCGAGCGGGCTGCTCGGGTTCTCGTCGACGGAGATGTCCCAGCCGCCGAGAGCGTTGTCGCCGAGGAAGAGGCGGGTGAAGTTGTGGTTCATGGATGAGATGACGATCAGCGCGAAGATGACGAGGCAGAACATCGCCATGGTCATGCCGGTGCGCATCTTGTTGGCGAGCGGGTAAGCCACGGCCATCTTGATCGAGGGCAGCAGCGCGCCGAGCCAGCGCCCGCCGCGGGTCAGCGGCTTCAGGACGAGGTCGGCGTTGTAGACGACGAGGAAGGTCGCGGCCAGCGTCACCATGACGCCGCTGATGAAGAACATCTCGATGTCGCCGTCCGCCTCGCCGAAGATCGCCGAGATGATCCCGAAGCCGTAGCCGGTATCCCAGACGTCGAACTCCCAGATGTAGATCAGGTAGACGGCGAGCAGGGTGTAGGTAAAGCGCTCGTTGGCGCCGAACGACCGCAGGATCAGCGCCAGCCCCAGCGGCGCCAGGGAGAGGCCGAAGAGGAGGACGAAGGCAGACTCCGAGTCGGCGGCGATGAAGGTCGCGAGGATCGCCGCGCCGGCGCCGAGGAAGAGGGGCCCGAGCTGGAAGGTCATGAAGATTGCCGCGCCGATCGAGAGCGGCGCTACGAGCAGGGAGCCGATGAAGACGCCCACCCTCATCAGGGGCGGCTGCGACCGCTGCGACCAGGCGTGGCTGAAGAGCACGCCGGCGAAGAGCAGCGCCGCAATGATCAACAGTGGCGATGCGGCGGCGGCGCCGGCCACGGCGAGCAGAGCCGCGAGGCCGCCGACGCCCCGTCGCCGCCAGCCCGTCCGATCCGCTGGCTTGAAGATCAAGTCGCGAAGTGTCGCCAGGACGCCACGGCTGCCCCACTGCGGCACCGGCTGCGGCGGGTCCGGGATGTCCCGGATCGCCCGCACGATGTTGATCAGGCTGATCCGCCAGGAGGCAAAAGTGACGGTGAGGAAGGTGAGCACGACGCCGAGCGAGTAAGAGACGACCAGGCTCCTCAGGGTCACATGGGGCGAGATATCGAGGTTCGCGGCCTCGAACACGGAGCCCATGACTTTCGCGATCACGACGGCGACGAGGATGCCGATCGCCGTGCCGACCATCGCCGCCGCGACGTTGTAGGCCATACCTTCGCTGATGAAGGTCTGGACCAGGTCCATGCGTTTCGTGCCCACGGCCCGCGCCATGCCCATCTCCGACTTACGCTCCGTCGCCAGCATCACGAAGATCATGAAGATCAGGAGGACGCCGGCGCCGATCGAGAACAGGCCGAAGGCGAGGAAGAAGGTCGTGAAGATGTTGCCGAACTCCTCCGCCAGGTCGACGCCGAGGCGCTTGACGGGCTGCACCGTGAGCTCCGTTTCCGGCGGCAGGGCGGCGTCGATCTGCTCCTCGACGGTTGGGGAGAGGAAATAGCCGCCGCGGGCATCGCCGCGGTTGGAGACGGCGATCATCGTCAGCTTGCCCTCGGCCCCGAAGAACGACTGGGCGACGGTCAGCGGCGCGACGCCGCCCTCGCGCTGGGTCGAGATGCCGACCGACCCGGCGAGGCGGCCGTCCTCGATGACGGCGCGGACGACGAAGACCGTGGTCGTCGCCTCCGTGAAGAGTGTGACGCTGTCGCCGGCGGCCAGGTTCAGGTCCTCGGCGGCGCTGCGGTTCAGGTAGATCTCGCCGGCGCCGAGCTCGCCGACGCCGACGCGGCCGCTGCCGAGCGCTTTCAGGTCCGGCAGGTTTCGGGCGGCGGCGGCGTCGAGGCCGATCAGCGTGAACAGGGGCGAGCTCAGGCGCTCCTCGAGGTTGACGGCGACGGCGATGCCGCCGTAGGTCGGGATCACCGCGTCGACGTCCGGGCTCTGGCGCAGCGTCGCGATCAGGGGGGCGACGGCGGTGCTATCGAAGCTCGCGTCCCGGAGGGCGGTGTCGTTCTCGTCGCCGAAGGCCTCGTCCTCCTCCCTCTGTCCGGCGACGATCGTCTCGTCGACGGAGCCGAGGAGGCGGTAGACCTGAGACGTGACGCTGCGGTCCACCGTATCGCCGGTCGTGAAGGCCGCCGAGATGATCACCGTGCTGAGCATGAGCCCGACGACGATCAGGATCGTCTGGGCCCGGCGCCGGGGGATGTTGCGGACCCCTAGCCTGAACATGACCCGGTTGCGCAGGGCGATGAGGCCGACGCTGGCCAGGCCGACGAAGAGGATCGCCAGCAAGACGAACATGATCAGGTTCATGGAGACGCCGAAGAGCTCGCTCATGAGTTGGTCTCGGAGGCGGTTGGCGTCGCGGCGCCGCGGGCCAGGCCTCTCTCCGTGAGCTTCTCCTCGACTATGAGCCCGTCGACCATGTTGATGATCCGGTTCGTCGAGCGGGCGATGCGCTCATCGTGGGTGACGATGACGAAGGTCTGCTGGTTCGCCTCGTTGAGGCCGGTGATCAGTTGCATAATCTCGTCGGCGTTGCGGGAGTCGAGGTCGCCCGTCGGCTCGTCCGCCCAGACGATGGCCGGCTCGTTGACCAGGGCGCGCGCGATCGTCACCCGCTGCCTCTGGCCGCCGGAGAGCTGGGCCGGCCGGTGGTTGGCCCAATCGCGGAGGTGGACGAGGTCGAGCACCGCCTCCGCCCGCTGCCGTGCCTCCCTGGCGTTGACGCCGCTGATCAGCAGCGGCATCTCGACGTTCTCGACGGCGCTGAGCACCGGCAGCAGGTTGTAGAACTGGAAGACGAAGCCCATCGCCCGCGCCCGGTAGCCCGACTTCTCGTTGTCGCTGAGGCCGGCGATGTCGACGCCGTCGACCCGGACGACGCCGGCGGTCACCTCGTCGAGGCCGCTGAGGCAGTTGAGCAGTGTCGTCTTGCCGCAGCCCGAGGGGCCCATGATCGCGACCATGTCGCCCTTCGGCACGGCGAGCGAGACGCCGCGCAGCGCCTGGACGTCGACGTTGTCCGTCTGATAGGTCTTGACCACGTCGATCGCCTGGACGGAGAAGGCGGGGCTGCTGCTGGTCTCGGTGGCCAAGGTGGACCTCGCTTGCTGGCAAAGAAAAAGCGAACGCCTCTTCATCTTACTTTGTCGTTCGGAGCCTGAGTCAACGCAACGGGATGGTTGCGGCGCGTGTCGAAGTAAGTGGGAGCGTTGCCAAATAGTCGAAAAGCGGCGCTCTCTCAAGGAGAGCGCCGCTCGTTTCTACGCTGCGGTGAGGTGAAGCCGGACTGCTAGAGGCCCTGGAGCCCGAAGCAGCGGGCGGCGTTGTTCCAGTAGAGGTTCTTCCTCTCCTCCTCGCCGAGGCCCCAGCCTTCGACGAGGTCAACGGAGTCGGGGAAGCGCGATTCGGCGTGCGGGTAGTCGGAGCCGAACATGAGGACGTGGTCGCCCATAACCTGGTTGACCATCTTGACCAGCTCTGGCCCCTCGTGGAGGACGATGCCGGCGAAGAAGCGGCCGCCGGTGAGGTAGTCCCACATGCTCTCCTTGAGGTCGGCGGTGTATCCCATGTAGTGGACCTGGTCTTCCATCCGCTTGCCCCAGAAGGGCAGCCAGCCGAAGCCGGACTCGAGGACGGCCATGCGGATCGTCGGGTAGCGGTCCATGATGCCGGCGCCCATGAAGGAGGCCACGGCCCGCATCGCCCCCCAGGGGTGGGAGGAGAGGCGGCCGAGGAACGGGTTGTCCCAGAGGTCGTGCTCGCCCGGGTAGCCGGTGGCGGTGCTGTGGTGGACCACGCAGAGGTCCTGCTCCACGGCCTGCTTCCAGATCGGCTCCAGGTCGGGGTGGTCCAGGGGCATGCCGGGCGGCGGGTTTACGTGGATCGCGACCGGCCAGGACGCGTTCTTCCAGTACTTCATCTCTTCGATCGTTTTATCGACGGCGAGGCAGTTCACCTGGAGCATCGACTTGAGGCGGCTCGGGTAGCGGCCGCAGCTGTCGTCCAGGTGGCGGTGGAGGGCCCGGATGAACGCCATGTTGACGTCCTGGTCCTCGTGGCCGGAGGGGGCGCCCGTCACCATGACGTGGATGTCGGTGCCCTCCTCGTCCATCTCGCGGATCCGGCCGTCGATGTCGTAGTCCTCGGTGCCGATCGTCGGGAAGCGAGAGCCCATGAACTTCTGGAAGTTCCAGTCCTTGGTGGACCTGCCCGCCTCGCCGAGGACGCGGGGGCCGTTGCCGGCCCAGCCGCCGCCTTCGCCGCCGCCGGAGCCGAGACGCACGCGGTGGCGGTAGGGCTCCGGCATCACCTGACCGGCGCGGCCCGTCTTGATCGGCACCAGCCGCTTCTCAAACTCGGCTCGCCGCTCGCGGTACTCGCCCTCCAGCAGCGGCAGGATCGTCTCTGCCGCGGGCTGAAGGTGAGTGTCCGCATCGATCACAGCCTGTCCGTTACGCATTGTCCATCTCCTCGCGGCTCTATCTCTGAATAGCCGGGGTTCTGCCCGCCGACCCAAAAGTCGACCGAGCAGATCGTATCGCGCCGGCCCGAGATGTCAACCTGAGGCGCCGTCGCGTCGATGGGCCTGCGGCGGGCCGTTTCGAGCCTAGCGCACGAGCGTGATCAGGAGCGTGAGGCTCAGCATGCTCGCCAGGGTCGAGGTCACGACGACGCGGGTAACGAAGGCGGGCTGGGCGTTGAACTTGGTGGCGAGGATCGTCGTGATCACGACCGTGGGCATGGCCGCGAGGACGACGAGCGTGGCGCGGGTAGCGCCGTCGAGGCCGATGAGGCCGGCCGCCAGCCAGGCGGCGCCCGGCGCGATCGCGAGGCCCGGGAGGCTCGCGGCGGAGGTGTCGATCAAGTTGTCGCGCCGGCCCGCCGCCCGCAGCTGGAGGCCGAGGACGACGAGCATCGTCGGCACGGCGGCGGCGGCGAGCGAGCGCACGGGGGCGTCGATCGTCGTCGGCAGGTCGACGCCGAGGACGTTTACGGCGACGCCGGCAGCGGCGGCGTAGAGGGCTGGGTAGCGAAAGGGCGCCGCGAGCACCTCGCGCCGGGCGCCGCCGGCGAGCGAGGCGCCGGCCACGAAGGCGACGACCGCGACTTGAAGGCCGGCGTCGCCGAAGGCGAGCTGGGCCACGGGCAGCCCCATGTTGCCGGTGTTCGGCGTCGTCGCGCCGAGGGCGAAGCCGGCGCGCAGGGACGGGTCGTGGCGGCGGAGCAGCGACCAGAGGCTGGCTCCGGCGTAGATGATCGCGAAGGTCACGAGGATGACGCCGACGATGCGCAGCGAGACGTCGGCCGAGAGCTCCGTCCTGGAGAGCGAGCTGAAGACCAATGCTGGGCTGAAGAGGTAGAAGACGAGGGCGGAGATCGGCGCCACGGTCGCGCCGCGCCAGTGGCCGAAGACGCCGCCGAGGATGGCGACGAGCGCGACAGGTAAGACGACGTCGAGGAAGACGTCTAGCATCGCGAGGAGCGGCCGCGGCGGATCGTCACGGACGCGGCACCCGTGGCTGCCGGCGTAAGGTGGCGTCGTTCATCGCTACAGATTCAGCCAGGCCTCTTCTAAGAGCAAGCGAGGGTGGGCCGAGCGGCCGCTGGCGGCCGTCTGCTAGAATGAGCCTGTAATCGAACCTGTACGAAAACGTTAGGGTTCGCCCCGGAGTCAGTGGAGCTAAGTTGAGCGAGTCACTAGAGTCGGCGCCGCCGCGGCCGAAGCACGACCCGCTAGGGGTGCTGCGCCGGCCAGCCTTCGTCCTCCGGAGTCAGTGGAGCTAAGTTGAGCCAGTCACTAGAGTCGCCGCCGCCGCCGCGGCCGAAGCACGACCCCGCTAGCGGCGCTGCGCCGGCCGGCCTTCGTCCTCCGGAGACAGTGGAGCTAAGTTGAGCGAGTCCTTGGAGTCGGCGCCACCGGCGCGGCCGAAGCACGACCCGTTTGCGGCGCTGCGCCAGACCTCCTTCGTCCTCTACAGCCTGAACCGGATCGGCGCGACGATCGGCATGGCGATGATGCAGGCGATCCTCGCCTGGCACGTGTACGACGTCTCCGGCTCCGTCCTCAACCTCGGCTTCCTCGGCCTCGTGCGCTTCGGCCCCTCGCTGGCGATGAGCATGATCGGCGGCGCCGTCGCCGACACCTACGACCGCCGCATGGTCATGATCGCCTCCCGCAGCGTCCCCTTTGCGGGGGCGGCGCTGCTCGCGGTCGCGACAACCGGCGGCTGGGTCACCGTCCCCCTGATCTTCACCCTCTCGGCGATGATGGGCATCGCCATGGCCTTCGAGGGGCCGGCGCGCGTCGCTCTCCTGCCGGCGATCGTCAAACCCGAGACCTTCGAGAACGCGGTGACGGTCAGCAACACGATGCAGAAGCTGGCCCAGACCACCGGCCCCGCTCTCGCCGGTGGCATCATCGCCCTGGCGGGACCGGGTGCCTCCTACATGGCCTTCTGCGTCGTGACGCTGATCTCGATCCCGCCCCTCCTCTTCCTCCGCTACAAGCACGACAGCAGCGGGCGCAAGGGCGTAAGCATCGCGGCGATCAAGGAGGGCATTAGCTTCGTCGCGCGGCGCCAGGTGCTGCTCGGCGCCATGACCCTGGACATGTTCGCCGTGATCTTCGGCGGCGCCGAGGCGCTGCTGCCGGTCTACGCGGCCGACATCCTCCACACCGGCCCGGCCGGCTACGGCATCCTCCGGACGGCGATGCAGGTCGGCGCCTTCGCCATGTCCTTCGTCATGGTCATGCGACGGCCGGTGCGGCAGACGGGCCGGGCGCTGATCTACACGGTGATCGTCTACGGCATCTTCACGATCGTCTTCGGCCTGGCACGCGACTACATGCTCGCGATCGTCGTCTACGCCCTGATCGGCGCCGCCGACCAGGTCAGCGTCGTCATGCGCCAGACGACGATCCAGCTGTCGACGCCGGACGCGCTGCGCGGCCGCGTCAGCTCCGTGAACCAGGTCTTCGTCGGCGCCTCGAGCCAGATCGGCGCCATGCGGGCGGGCTTCGTCGCCGCCGTGACCGGCGCGACCTTCGCCGTCGTCAGCGGCGGTATCGGCGCCATCGTCGTCGCGGCGCTGATCGCCTGGCGAATGCCCCAGCTCTTCAACTACGAGATACCGCGTTACGATCCCGACCACGAGCCGCCGGCGGAGGCGGGCGGCGATGGCGCCCCGCCCGGCGCGGCGGTGGGGACCGGGGCATCCGGGCCGGGCGACGGCAACCCGGACGCGCCGGCGGCGCCGCCGGGCCGGCGCTGACCGAGGCGCGCCGGTTTGCCGGCCGCGAAGCGTACCGATATTATCGCCTGCAGGCGGGAAGGAGTAGAGCGCTGCGTCGCCCCGTCGTTTTCAGCCGCGCCCTCATATTCGTTCTAGCGTTCGGCGCGCTGGCCGCCGCCTGCGGCTCCGGCGGCGACGCGGGCAGCGACGCCGCCGCCACGCCGGCCGACGCGACTGCCGTGCGGGCGATCGATTTCAGCCAGGATGACGCCGTGGTGAAGGCCCTGGGCCAGCTCGGCGGCGGCGCGCTCGTCCCCGCCGACATCCTCTACGCCGACCTCACCGGCGACCGGCGCGAGGAGGCAGTCGTGCCGATCAGCTCGCATGGCACGCTCGGCAACATCGCCTACCTCGTCTTCACGATGGTGGACGACGAGCCGACGCCGGTCCTGCGCCGGACTCTCGATCGGGGCAGCGCCGCCGGCGGCCTCGTCGTAGCGGTTACGGACGGCACCCTGGTCGAGACGGCGGGCGAGTTCGGCCCCGAGGACCCGTTCTGCTGCCCCTCCGGCCTGCGCCGGACTTACTTCCGCTGGGACGGCTCCTTCCTCCAGGTCGAGCGCGAGGAGCGCCTCGCGAACCCGATCCAGCCGAAACGATAGCAATATCAACGCCGGCGTCTCCGGCTGGAGAAGATGAGGGCTTAGTGATTCTCTTGCGGCTGTTAGATCGTCGGCGTCGGCGTCCAGGTCGAAGGACGCCTGGGAGCCAAGGTATCCTGCGGCCGGCGAATCGTCGCCGCCGGCTTCGGCGTTCAGCTCGTCATCGGCGGTTTGCTCAACCAGGCTTACGGCGCCTACGTCGTCCTTCTGCGGCAGGAGTTCGGCTGGAGCAAGACGGCGCTGGCCGCCGCCTTCTCGATGGCCCGCTTCGAGAACGGCCTCCTCGGCCCACTCGGCGGCTGGCTCTGCGACCGCTTCGGGCCCCGGACCGTCATGCGCATCGGCCTCACGCTTCTCGGCATCGGCTTCATGCTCTTCAGCCAGGTCGACTCGCTGCTGACCTTCTACATCGCCTTCTTCGTCATGGCGGTCGGCTCCAACCTCGGCGGCTTCCTGCCGCTGACCGTCTCCGTCGTCAACTGGTTCCGGCGCCGGCGGGCGACGGCCCTGGCGATGACCCAGATGGGCTTCGCCGTCGGCGGCCTCATCGTGCCGATCGTCGTGCTGAGCCTGGAGACGTTCGGCTGGCGCGGCACCGCCTTCGGCTCCGGCGTCCTCGTCCTCGTTGTCGGCCTGCCGCTGTCGCAGCTGATCCGCCATCAGCCGGAGGACTACGGCGAGGTCGTCGACGGCGTCACCGAATCGGCGAGCGAGAAGGTCGCCCTGGCGAACGAGCCGCTGGTCGACTTCACGGCGCGCGAGGCGATGCGGGCGCCGAGCTTCTGGCTGATCTCGCTCGGCCACGGCTCGGCGCTGCTCGTGGTCTCGGCGGTGATGGTCCACCTCGTCGTCCACCTCAACGAGAACCTCGGCTACTCGCTCGGCACGGCCGCGCTCGTCATCACGCTGATGACCTCGATGCAGCTCGTCGGCCAGATCGTCGGCGGCTTCCTCGGCGACCGGTTCAGCAAACGGCTGATCTCGGTTGGCTGCATGGCGATGCACGCCGCCGGCCTCCTCCTCGTCGCCTACGCGACGGCGCTGCCGATGGTCCTCGCCTTCGCCGTCCTCCACGGCCTCGCCTGGGGCACGCGCGGGCCGCTGATGCAGGCGATCCGGGCGGACTACTTTGGCCGCTCCTCCTTCGGCGTGATCATGGGCTTCTCGTCACTGGTGACGATGTTCGGCAACATATCGGGGCCGCTGATCGCCGGCCTCCTCGCCGATAGCACAGGCAGCTACGAGACCGGCTTTACCGTCCTCGCCGTTCTCGCCGCCATCGGCTCGCTCTTCTTCCTGCTGGCGACGCGACCGCAGCCGCCGGTGTGTCCCGCCGTCGCGCCTCTCGCGGCCGTCGTCGCGGCGGGCGAGCGCGGCCCGGGTGGATATCAAAGTCGGCAACGGTAGGTTGGCGGAGCAACTACGACGGGGAGATCGGACTACAATCGGCGATACGGAATCGTAAGAGGGAGGCGCAGCGATGCTCGATAACTACGTTGCCTACCGGCGGGATACGGGCGAGGCGATCGACTTCCCGGTCGAATGGGCCCAGCCCGAGGACGCCCAACAGGTCTGGCGCTGGAACGGCGATCACAACCCTTATCCGGTGACCCAGCTGTCCGCCGCCTTCGCGAGCCGGAGCCCGGTCGGCCCCGGCGCCGCCAGCGGCAGCCGCCCCCGCGCCGGCATCGACGTCCACGGCTACCGCTACGGCGGCGGCGGTGGCGGCCGTCGCGGCGGCAGAAGCCGGCCCACCGGCCAGGACGACGAGCTGGACGACCGCCTGAGCCGCATCGACGAGATCTGGGAGCACGGCTGGCGCGCCCGCATCGAGCAGGAGGCGGAAGCAGTCGTGCGCGACGATTACGACGCGCTCTCTCTCACGGAGCTCGTCAGGAGCATGGAGCGCTGCCGCGACCAGATCGCGACCCACATGGACCTCATGTTCGGTGCACTCGACATAATCAGCTACGGCCGCGACCGTCTTAGCCAGTTCCTCGGCGAGAAGCTCGGCGAGGACGAGAACGTGGAGGAGCTAGCGACGGCGCTGATCGAGGGCTACTGGAACGCGAGCCTCGAGGCCAACGCCGCCCTCTGGGACGTCGCCCAGCTCGCGAAAGGCGAGCCGCGGCTGCGCGCCGCCATCGATGGCGGCGCGCCCGGCAGCTTGCGCGAGCGCCTCGCCGCGGTCGAAGGCTCTGCGCCGCTCCTGGCAGCGCTCGAGGGCTGGCTCGACCGCTACGGCGGCCGTGCCGGCGACTACGGCGAGCTCATCGAGCCCACCTGGCGCGAGGACCCGGCGCCGGTCGCCGTCCTCCTCCGCGGCTACATCGACCGCGAGGACCCGCGCGCCGCCATGCCCCGCGCGGCGGCGCGCCGGGGGGCCGCGGCGGCCCAGATCGAGGCCCGGCTCAACGCGGCCGACCGGCCCGAGTTCGCGGCGCTGGTCGCCGGCGTCGCGCCTTATATCGCCGTGAAGGAGAGCCGCAACTCCGTAATGACCGTATCGCGCGGCGCCCTGCGTCAGCCCGCGCTCGCTGCCGGCCGCAAGCTCCTCGCCGCCGGCGCGCTCGACGCGCTCGAAGACGTCTTCTTCCTCGACTTCGAGGAGATCGAGGCGCTCGACCGCGGGCCGATCGCCGACCTGCGGCAGCTCATCGCCGATCGACGCGCCGAGTACGCCTTCTGGCGCAACGTCGTCCCGCCGGTAGCGATCGGCGAGCCCACCCGCGCCGCTGCCGCCGCGGACGAGGGGTCGATCAAGGGCCTCGGTGCGAGCAAGGGCCGGGCCCAGGGCCGGGCGCGGCTGATCCTCAGCCTCGCGAACGCCGACCGCCTCCAGCCCGGCGACGTCCTCGTCACCACCTCGACGACGAGCGCCTGGACGCCGCTTTTTCTAAATGCGGCCGCGGTCGTGACCGACTCGGGCGGCATCCTCTCCCACTGCGCCGTCGTGGCGCGCGAGCTGGCGCTGCCGGCGGTCGTCGGGACGCTCACGGCGACGCGCCTGATCGCCGACGGCGCGATGATCGACGTCGACGGCACGAATGGCCAGGTGACGCTACTTTAGGCCGCCAGGGCACACCGTTGCCGCTGGCGCAGCGACGGCGAGCGCCGGAACATACTTACGCGATGCGTGCGGTGCTCAGAGATGTAGCAGGGGTGGAGGTACTCGAACCCCCGACCGGCGGTTTTGGAAGAAGTGGAAACCTAAACTTGGGCGGCTACTTCATAAACCTCGCGCTCAGGAGGCCCTGCGAAAACGGCTGCAAACTTGGCGATTTGTTCTTGGTAGAAGCCGCTTGTTGCTAACACTGCGACATCGGTCGCACTCTCCCAGAGACTGAGACCGATAGCCTTATTGGTTGTGCGGTCAACGAGAGAGTACGCGTTCTTGAAGCCTTTCTGCTGTTGAGCGGCCGGCATTACCGAGCCTGAAAAGGTTGCTACGGCCTCATCCGCTTTTCCTGCCTGAAGCTGTACTCTGACCACTTGTGCGTACATCGTGAGTCCTCCGTTTCCTTCGTGTTCCTAAGTTGCCTCTACCGAGTAATCCAACGGCACGATTTCAGCTTACGCTTTGAGCAGCGCCTGCTGTGGAACGAACGAATGATAATCTTCGTCGTGGCTTTAGTCGGTTCAAGGATGGATTACCGAAGGGGCCACCGGAGGCCCCATTCAAACTTGAGGTTTGGCAGGAGTGGAGGGACTCGAACCCCCGACCGGCGGTTTTGGAGACCGCTGCTCTACCAGCTGAGCTACACTCCTCCGCCGCGTCGGGGCCGCGCGGTCGCAGCGCCCGCGTCAGGCTGAGGGAGGGAGTTTGGTGGAGATAGGGGGATTCGAACCCCCGACCTCTGCGATGCGAACGCAGCGCTCTCCCAATTGAGCTATATCCCCACCGCGAGATTAATTATAACGAATCAGGCAAGGGGCGCGCCAACCAGCGCGGCGTCGTCGGCGCTACGGCGTCTCGGTGCTCTTGCGTTGGCGCGCCGGTCGCGACGATGCCTGAAACTCGAGGCCGGGGGCGAGCGCGACGCCGATCCGGCCGGCCCCGATATCGACCTCGCGGATCACGTCGGCGAGCGCCGGCAGGAGGAGCTCGCCGCGGTCGCCGCGCACCACGTAGACGTCGGTCGCGCCCGTCCTCAGGACCTCGGCGAGGCGGCCCAGCGCGGCACCGGCCTCGTCCTCGACCCGCAGGCCGATGAGGTCGTGCTCGTAGTAGAGGCCGGGCTCGTCGAGGCTGCGTGCCTCCGGGACAAGGAGCTCGTGGCCGCGCAGCGCGTCGGCCGCGTTGCGGTCGTCGATGCCCGCGAGCTTTAGGTAGAAGAGCTTGCTCTGGGCCCGGCTGCGCTCGACTCGGAGCGGCGTAGCGTCGAGCCAGAGGCTGGCGCCGGGCTCGAAGCGGTCGGGGAAGTCCGTGAGGGGCTCGACCTTGATCTCGCCCTTGAGGCCGTGAACGCCCACGACCCGACCGACGCAGACGGCGCGGCTCGGATCGAGCGCGGCGCCGTCCTCGCTCAATCGCCGATGTCGAGCACCGCGCGCGTGTCCTGCTTCGCGGCGGCTACCTTGAGGAGGGAGCGCATCGCTTCCGCGACGCGGCCGCCGCGGCCGATCACCTTGCCTATGTCGGACTCGGCGGCGTCGAGGTGGATGACGTGGCGGTAGCCGTCCCACTCCTCGGTCGTCTCGACCTCGTCCGGGTGCTCGACGATCGCGCGGGCGACGTAGTCGATGAGCTCTTTCACCTGATCCTCCTAGGTGGTCGCGGCGTCCGTGCCATCGGTGGCGGCGGCCTCTGCCTCGGGCGCGGTGGCTGTTTCAGGCTCGGCAGGCGCTTCGGCTACAGGCTCAACGGCCTCGGGCGCGGTGGCTGTTTCAGGCTCGGCAGGCGCTTCGGCTACAGGCTCAACGGCCTCGGGCGCGGCGGCTGCTTCAGGCTCGGCAGGCGCTTCGGCAATGGGCGCCGCAGCCTCGGGGGCGGCGAGGGGCTCGGCCGGTGGCGCTGCCTCTGCCGCCGCCTTCGCCTGGGCGGCGACGAGCACTTCCTTCTTCGGCGTGCTCGGCTTCGGCCGCGCCGCCATGATCCCCTGCGCGGCGAGCAGGCGCTGGACGGGCTCGCTCGGCTGCGCCCCCTTGGCGAGCCAGTCGCGGACCTTGTCGCCGTCGAACTCGACGACCTTCGGGTCGGTCAGAGGGTCATAGTGGCCGATGATGTCGACGAAGGCGC
This sequence comes from Dehalococcoidia bacterium, assembly GCA_963664765.2. Lineage (GTDB taxonomy): Bacteria > Chloroflexota > Dehalococcoidia > DSTF01 > WHTK01 > WHTK01. The sequence goes on from CAXXWO010000006.1 coordinate 2,008,243, forward strand.
CGTCGCGAGCGGCGCGGGCGTCGGCGACGACGACGCGGTAGCTCGGCTGCTTCTTCTTGCCTACCCGGGAAAGTCTGATCTTCAGCAAGCTTCTCTCCTTACGAAACGCTCCTCGGCCCCCTGCGCGGCGGCCGGTGCAGATTACTCTTAGCGCATGCCCAGCATCTTGGCCGTACGGCCGGACGCCATCATCTGCATTACCTTCTTTGCTTCCTTCCACTGCTTGAGCAGCTGGTTGATGTCCTGCGGTTTGGTGCCGGAGCCGGCGGCGATCCGGCGGCGGCGGCGGCCGTTGATTATATCCGGCCGGCGCCGCTCGTCCGGCGTCATGGAGAAGACGATCACCTCCGCCTGCTTGAAGAAGTCGTCGTCGATCTCGGTCGTCTGGAGCTGGCGCTTGAGGCCGCCGAGGCCGGGGATCATCCCCATGATATCGCCGATCGGCCCCATGTTGCGTACGCGCTGGAGCTGCGAGACGAAGTCGTTGAGGTCGAGCTGGTTCGACTTGATCTTCTTGCCGAGGGCCGCGGCCTCGTCCGTATCGATCTCCTCCTGAGCGCGCTCGATCAGCGTGAGGACGTCGCCCATGCCGAGGATGCGGGAGGCGAAGCGCTCCGGGTGGAAGGGCTCCAGGGCGTCGGCCCGCTCGCCGGTGCCGATGAACTTCACCGGCAGGCCGGTCATCGCTCGGATCGAGAGGGCGCCGCCGCCGCGGGCGTCGCCGTCGAGCTTGGTGAGGACGAAGCCGCTGATCGTCGTCGCTTTGCCGAACTCCTCGGCGACGTGGACGGCCTCTTGGCCGGTCATCGCGTCGACGACGAGCAGCGCCTCGTGGGGCTGGAAGCCGGCCTCGAGCGCCTTGATATCGGCGACGACGTCTTCGTCGACCTGGACGTAGCCGGCGGAGTCGACGATCAGCGCCGTGGCGCCGGTCCGTCGCGCCTCGGCGAGGGCGTCGGCGGCGAAGCGCTTCATGTCGCCGAGGTCGCCGGCGAAGGTCGGCAGGTTGTGCTGGCGGCCCAGCGTCTGGAGCTGCTCGCTGGCGGCGACGCGGTAGGGGTCGGCGGCGACGAGCAGCGGCTTGCCGCCGGCCTTGCGCAGGTAGAGGCCGAGCTTGGCGGCGAAGGTGGTCTTGCCGGCGCCTTTGAGTCCGAGGAGGAGGACGACTGTTGGCGGCTGCGGCGCGCTTGCGAGCGTCGTCTGGCTGCCGCCGAGGAGGCTCGTCAGCTCCTCGTTGACGATCGAAATCACCTGCTGCGGGCCGGTGAGCGAGGCGAGGACCTCGCTGCCGGCGGCGCGCTCGCGCACGGCGGCGACGAAGTCGCGGACGACGCGGAAGTTCACGTCGGCTTCGAGCAGGGCGACTCGCACCTCTCGCAGGGCCTCGTCGAGGTCCTTCTCGGTGACGGTCCCGTGGCTCTGCAGCCGGCTGAAAACGCGTTGGAGTTTGTCGCTGAGGGCGTCAAACATAGGTGAGGGTTATTCTAGTGGTCACGAAGCTAGGGGGTCAAGGAACGCGGGCCGCCGCCAAACGCGGTCCGGCAGCCCTCGAGCCGCCGTTGGCTCTATTATGGGCGCGACGGGGACGGAGTCGGATAGAGCCTTGGAAACGCCAGAAGAGGAACCCAAGCCGCCGGCCGGCTCAGACGCCGGCGCCGCGCCCCATAACCGCGACCGCGAGGTAGTGCGGCTGCCGCGCCAGCGTGGCCGTGGGGAGCTGGAGCTGCGCGAGACCGTGCAGGGCAGCCGCCCCGGCGGCAGCTTCCTGCGCCTGCCGCGGACGCGTGAGCAGGTGCTGCGCCGCACCGGCGCGGGGGAGTTCGAGGCGACGCGCGCCGTGCTGCGGCCGGCGACGCCGCTCGGGCGCGGCTGGGCCCGTCTGAGGCAGCTCTTCATCGGGCCGCCTCTGGCGACCGCGGACCTCTCCCACGAGCGCCTGAGCAAGCTCAAGGCGCTGGCGATCTTCTCCTCCGACAACCTCTCCTCCTCCGCCTACGCGATCGAGGAGATCCTCCTCGTCCTCATCCTCGCCGGCACCGGCGCCCTCACCAACGCCGTGCCGATCGCGATCGCGATCGCCGTCCTCGCCGCCATCGTCGCTACCTCCTACAGCCAGCTCGTCCGCGCCTACTCGGACGGCGGCGGCGCTTACGTCGTGACGCGGGAGAACCTCGGCCTCCAGGCCAGCCTCCTCACGGGCTCCGCCCTCCTCGTTTCCTACATCCTCACGGTCGCTGTCTCGACGGCGGCTGGCGTCGCCGCGATCACCTCGGCGCTGCCGGAGCTGCAGCCGGCCGCGGTAGAGATCGCCGTCGTCTTCGTCGTTCTGCTGACCGTCGGCAACCTGCGCGGCATCCGCGAGTCGGGGACGATCTTCGCGATCCCGCCCTACCTGTTCATCCTCAGCTTCGGCGGCATGATCGTCGTCGGCCTCGTCCGCGTAATCCTCGGCAACGAGCTCACGGCGCCGGAGCCATCGGAAGCGGTAGAAGGCGGTGCGGAGGCACTCGGCCTCTTCCTCGTCCTGCGCGCCTTCGCCTCCGGCTCGGCGGCCCTGACCGGCATCGAGGCGATCGCCGACGGCGTGCCCTCGTTCAAGCCGCCGGAGGCGCGCAACGCCTCCACCACCCTGTTCTGGATGGCCGTGATCCTCGCGTCCTTCTTCATGGGCACGACGATCCTCGCGACCCAGCTCGACATCGTGCCCTCGGAGTCGCGCACGGTCGTCTCACAGATCGCCGCGACCGTCTTCGGCGTGAACGTCTTCTTCTACATCGTTCAGGTCGCGACGGCGATGATCCTCGTCCTGGCGGCAAACACCGCCTTCGCCGGCCTGCCGACCCTCGCCTCGGTCATGGCCCGCGACGGCGTCATGCCGCGTCAATTCGCCTTCCGCGGCGATCGCCTCGCCTTCTCCAACGGCATCCTCCTCCTCGGCGCCGTCTCGTCGCTCGTCCTCATCCTCTTCAACGCCGACACGCACAAGCTCATCCCCCTCTACGCCTTCGGCGTGTTCGTGGCGTTCACGCTCTCCCAGGCCGGGATGGTCGTCCACTGGCGCCGCAACCGGACGGCGGGCTGGCGCGTCTCCCTGATCGTCAACGGCCTCGGCGCCGTGGTGACGGCGGCCGTGGCGCTGATCGTCGGCGGCACCAAGTTCGTAGACGGCGCCTGGCTCTCGATGCTGGCGATGGCGGTGCTCTTCGTCGCGCTCTCCCGCATCCGCTTCGACTACATCGCCGTGAAAGACCAGCTTGACGAGGGCATGGAAGGCGCCGGATCGGTCGCGCGTCACTTCTACGCGGCGGTGGCCGGGCGGCCCCAGGTGGTGATCGTGCCGGTGGAGGGGATCAACCGGGCCGTGCTCCAGACGATTAGCTACGCCCGCACGCTCTCGCGCAATACGATGGCGATCCACGTCACCAGCGACCGCGCGGAGGCGGAGCTGCTGCGGCTCCAATGGGCGGCGTCCGTGCCGGACGTGCCGCTCGACATCGTCGTGTCGCCCTACCGGTCGCTGGTGGAGCCGATCCTCGCTTACGTCGAGGCACTGGACCGTAGCCAGCCGGAGCAGGCGGTGACGGTGGTGCTGCCGGAGTTCATCCCGCGCCACTTCTGGCAGCGCTTCCTCCACAACCAGCTCTCGTTCCAGCTGAAGAAGGCGCTGAACCGGCGGCCGAACACCGTGATCGTCGAGGTGCCTTACCACCTACGCTAACGACTGGTTGCGCTGAGAGCCGGTCGCGGCGGCGGATGCTATATTGATCGCCATGAACCCGGAGCTGGCGGCGAAGCAGGCGCGACTGAGCGCGATCCTCGGCGAGGCGGGCTCAGTCGTCGTCGCCTTCTCCGGCGGCGTCGACAGCACCTACCTGGCCGCCCTCGCTCACGAGGCGCTCGGCGACCGCGCCCTGGCCGTGACCGGCGTATCGCCCTCCGTCCCCGCCTCCGAGGTCGAGGAGGCGAAGGAGCTCGCGGCCCTGATCGGCATCGGCCACCGCCTGATCGAGACCCATGAGATGGACAAGCCCGGCTACGTCGAGAACTCGGCCGAGCGCTGCTTCTTCTGCAAGGAGGAGCTCTACTCGCTCCTCGGCGAGATGACGCAGATCGAGGGCTACGCCGTCGTCGTCGACGGCTGCAACCTGGACGACCTCGGCGACTACCGCCCCGGGCGGCGGGCGGCGGCGGAGCAGGGCGTGCGCAGCCCTCTGGTCGAGGCGGCGCTGACGAAGGACGAGATCCGCGCCCTCTCGCAGGAGCGCGGCCTGCCGACCTGGGACAAGCCGGCCATGGCCTGCCTCTCGTCCCGCATCCCCTACGGCTCACCGGTCACGGTCGAGGCGCTGGACCAGATCGAGGTGGCGGAGGCCTTCCTCCGCTCCCTCGGGCTGCGCCAGCTACGGGTGCGCCACCACGGCCAGGTCGCGCGCATCGAGCTGGACGAGAGCGGCATGGCGATTCTGATGAGCGGCGGCCGCCGCAAGGCGGTCGCGGACCGCCTCAAGGAGCTCGGCTTCGCCTACGTCACGCTCGACCTCGTCGGCTTCCGCTCCGGCAGCATGAACGAGGTCCTGAAAGAGGCAGGGGCCTAGAGACCGTTCCCTCCGTGGCTGCGTACCTGGAGTCGCGCTAACATTAAAGAACCCTGGAGGAGGATGAGCATGGCCGGCCAACCCCACATCGTCGGCCTCGGCGGCTCGCTGGCCGAGCGCTCGACCAGCCTCGCCGCGCTCCGTCTGGCGCTCGCCGGCGCCGAGCAGGAGGACGCAACGACGGACGTCTTCAGCATCCGTGACCTCGACCTGCCGCTCTACGACGTGGGCCTCGTCGCGCCACCCCAGATCGAGAGGCTCTGCGACGCGATCGAGAGCTGCCAGGGCATGATCTGGAGCAGCCCCCTCTACCACGGCTCCGTGAGCGGCGCCTTCAAGAACGCCATCGACTGGCTCCAGCAGCTGACGAAGCGCGACGTCCCCTACCTCTACGGCAAGGTCGTCGGCCTCGTCGCGACGGCCGGCGGCGTCCAGGGCCTCAACGTGATCAACACGATGGAGTTCTGCGTCCGTGGCCTGCGGGCCTACGCCGTCCCGCTCGTGCTGCCGATCTCGCAGGCCTATCAGGCCTTCGACGCCGCCGGCAACGTCACCGACGAGGGTGTCGGCAGCCAGCTCAGCCGCCTCGGCGTCGAGGTATGCCGCGCCGCCCGCCAGGTCGCGGAAAACGGCACCTGCGATTACGCCGAGCAGGCGCAGGTTACCTGAGGAGGAGGCCGATGGCCGACGCAGACGCGCTCGAGCCCCGGATCGTCCGTCCCCAGGACCACGATGGCGCGCCCAGCGCCGCCGGCGGCGACGTCTACTCGACGCTCGCGACCGGCGAGCATACGCACGGCGGCTACTTCCTCACCCACGCCATCGTGCCGCCGGGCGGCGGCCCGCCCGCCCATATCCACACGCGCGAGGAGGAGGCGTCCTACGTCGTCCGCGGCGAGCTGACTTTCCGCGTCGGCGACGCGAGGTGACCGCGGCCGCCGGGACCTTCGTCAACGTGCCGCGCGGCCTCAAGCACCGCTTCCGCAACGCCTCCGACGCGGAGGCCGAGATGATCTTCTGGTTCGCCCCCGCCGGCATCGAGGGGCTCTTCGAGGAGCTGGGGCAGCACTCGGAGCAGATCATCGCGATCGGCGAGCGCTACGGCGTCGAGTACTTCCTCGACGAGTAAGGCCGGCTCCGGCCGCAAGCGCTACGGCGTCGAGTATCTCCCTAATGACTGAAGTCGGCCCGCGGCAGCCGCGCTCAGGCTGAGGCGGTCGCTTGAGGGCAGCGAGGCCGGACGCTACACTCTGAGTGAGCGGCGTTCGTGCCGGCACTGAGCTATACGGCTCAGCCAGAGGCTTCGTCCGCCGCCAGCGAGGAGCTACGCGATGACCGAAGATAACGGCACGTTCACAGTCAAAAAGGGTCTGGCCCAGATGCTCAAGGGCGGCGTCATCATGGACGTTGTAACGCCGGAGCACGCCCGGATTGCCGAGGAGGCGGGCGCCTGCGCCGTAATGGCGCTGGAGCGCGTCCCGTCCGACATCCGCGCCGACGGCGGCGTCGCCCGCATGTCCGACCCGGATGTGATCGCCAAGATCATGGAGAGCGTGACGATCCCGGTCATGGCGAAGTGCCGCATCGGCCACTTCGTCGAGGCGCAGGTCCTCGAGGCCCTCGACGTCGACTACATCGACGAGTCCGAGGTCCTGACGCCGGCGGACGAGGCCCACCACGTCGATAAGCAGGCCTTCAAAGTTCCCTTCGTCTGCGGCTGTCGCGACCTCGGCGAGGCGCTGCGCCGGATCAGCGAGGGCGCCGCGATGATCCGCACCAAGGGCGAGGCCGGCACCGGCGACGTCGTCGAGGCGGTGCGCCACATGCGCCAGGTCATGGACGACATCCGCGCCATTCAGAACATGCCCGACGACGAGCTCTACGCTGAGGCGAAGCGCCTCGGGGCGCCGGTCGAGCTCGTGCGCGAGGTGAAAGAGGCCGGCCGCATGCCGGTTGTCATGTTCACGGCGGGCGGCATCGCGACGCCGGCCGACGCCGCCCTGATGATGCAGCTCGGCGCCGATGGCGTCTTCGTCGGCTCCGGCATCTTCAAGACGGAGAACCCGGAGGCGCGCGCCAGGGCCGTGGTCAAGGCAACGACCCACTTTCGCGACGCGAAGATCGTCGCCGAAGCGTCGCGCGGCCTCGGCGAGGCGATGCGCGGCCAGAGCGTCAGCGCCATGCCGGAGAAAGAGCTCCTCTCGACCCGCGGCTGGTAGATCTCAAGTGCGGTCTCAAGGAGCCTGGCGGGGCCGGACTGCTCGCCTACTCCGGGGCGTTAGACTGGCAAGAGGAAGATCGCCAGAGAGCTGCCGGCGTCTCGCGCCGGCGTCAGCCGTTTCTCTCATATAGCCCAGCGCTGTCGGACGGGAGCGACAGCGCGCTCCTGATTAGACATCTCAAGCAGGAGTTCTATCATGTCAGGCACAGAAGCAGGAGGTGACGAGAGATGGCATTCCTGATGCGACTGTTCCGTCGCGGGCCAAAGACGCCATTGAACAAGACCATGCAAGGCATGGGGTCCACCCAGACCGACGCCGACCAAGACGCCACCCGCAAGCAGATGGAAGCGGCGATGGACGCGGATCGGGAACGACGATCCGCAACGCCGGACGACAAGCCGCCGGCGGCCAATCCCTAGCCCGCTCGATACCGAGATCGAGGCCATTTTTCTCCACCTGGAGGAGCGGCATCGAGTCTAACGGCACCCCTCAGGCGCGCAGCGCGCCCGGAGCTGCCGCGCCGCGTCCGGCTGCGCTACAATTAGCATAGATGGTCAGCGTCGGTGTTCTTGCCCTCCAAGGCGACTTCGCGGAGCATGAGGCCATCCTCGATCGCCTCAGCGTCGCCGCGCCCGAAGTGCGCCTGCCGGCCGACCTCGAAGGCCTCGACGCCCTGATCATCCCCGGCGGTGAGAGCACGACGATCGCCCGCCTCATGGCCGCCTACGGCCTGATCGAGCCGCTGCGACGCTTCGCCGCAGACAAGCCGGTCTGGGGCACCTGCGCCGGCCTCATCCTCATGGCAAAGACGGCGACCGACCTCGACCTGGAAACGCTGGCGATCATCGACATCGAGGTGGAGCGCAACGCCTTCGGCCGCCAGCTCGAGAGCTTCGAGACCGACCTCTCGTTCGCCGAGATCGAGGGCGGGCCGGTGCACGCCGTCTTCATCCGGGCGCCGCTGATCCGCGGCGTCGGCGCCGGCGTCAACGTTCTCGCCGCGCTCGCGGACGGGACGGTCGTCGCCGCCCGCCAGGGGAGCCTGCTCGTCACCGCCTTTCACCCCGAGCTAACGGCCGACGCTCGCCTGCACGCCTACTTCCTCAGCCTTGCGGCCAAGGCGTCGCCGGTCACGGCGCGATGAACCCGCGCCCCGTGCTCCCGACCGACTTCCTGCCGCTCGCCACCTTCGACGTGCGCTGCCGCCAGAGCGCGGCCTGGCCGCGGGAGCGCGTCGGCGCCTCGGTGACCACTGCCCTTCTCGGCACGGTGCGGGACCAGGCCCTGGCCGTAGCCCGCCGGCGCAGCGTTTGGGTAAGCGTGCGGCGTCAGCGCCTGCGCGGCCTCCTCGGTGCCCGCCAGCGCAGCCGACGCCAGGCCTGGGAGGTCGATTATCTCGTCGACCAGACGTCCGGCGGCGACGCCCTGCGCGCCCTCCACGACCGCGCTCTCGCCGACCTCGCCGCGCGCGGCGTCGAGAAGCTCTTCCTCCGTCTCGCGGCGGAGAGCGACCTCCTCGATACGGCCCTGGCCGCCGGCTTCGTCGCCTATCGGCAGGAGGTCCTGTTCAACGGTGAGCTGACGGCCGCCGGCTCGCCGCCGCTTGCGGCGCGCAGGACGTCGCAGACCGACGCCTACCCGCTGTTCCGCCTCTACTGCGCCGCGACGCCGGAGACGGTGCGCCGCCACGAGGCCGCGACCTTCGGCGAATGGCAGGCCGGCCAGGAGCGGATCTGGCTCAAGGGCGGCTGCGACCTGGTCAGCGAGCGCGAGGGCCGCATCGATGCTCGCGTGCGGGCGGCGCGCCTGCCGCAGGGCATCGCCGTCGACGTCGTCGGCGCCGACGACGGCCTCGACGCGACCATGCCGCTGCTGGCGGCCGCGGTCTCGGAGCGGGGTGGCGGCCGGGTCTCGCTACTGGTGCCGGAGACGGAGACGGCGCTCGCGGCCCGTTTGGCGGCCGGCGGCCTCGTCGCGGGCGAGCGCTACGTCTGCCTCTGTCAGCGGACGACGCGGCCGATCGCGATGCCGAGCCGGGCGCCGGCCGTCGCGAAGCCGGTCCTGGGAGCCTGATCGCTTGGGCCTCATGATCACCGACGACCTCGACCTCCTCCTCGATACCCTGACGCCGCACATCGGCGACCCGATCCGGGCCCGGCCCGACCAGGGCGAGCTCCTGGAGGTGGTGATGGACCTCGGCCGCGTGCCGGAGGCGCGCTTCCCCGGCCGGGAGGTCGTTCTCAGCGAGCGTGAGGTCTCGGACAGCGACATCGAGTACGTCGTAGCGCGGGTCAGCGATTTCGGCGAGGACAACCGCGCCGGCATCGAGCGGACGCTGCACCGGATCTCCTGCATCCGCAACCGGCGCGGCCGCATCGTCGGCCTTACATGTAGGGTCGGCCGGGCGATCTTCGGGACGATCGCGACGATCGACGACATCGTCCGCACCAGCGAGAGCGTCCTTCTCCTCGGCCGCCCCGGCGTCGGCAAGACGACGATGCTGCGCGAGGTCGCGCGCGTCCTCGCCGACGACCTCAACAAGCGCGTGATCATCGTCGACACCTCGAACGAGATCGCCGGCGACGGCGACATCCCCCACCCGGCGATCGGCTCCGCCCGCCGCATGCAGGTCGCCAGCCCCCAGATGCAGCACAGCGTCATGATCGAGGCGGTCGAGAACCACATGCCCGAGGTCATCGTCATCGACGAGATCGGCACCGAGCTCGAGGCGCAGGCGGCGCGGACGATCGCCGAGCGCGGCGTCCAGCTCGTCGGCACCGCCCACGGCAACACGCTCGAGAACCTGATGGCGAACCCGACCCTTTCCGACCTCGTCGGCGGCATCCAGTCCGTCACCCTCGGCGACGAGGAGGCGCGGCGGCGCGGCACCCAGAAGTCGGTCCTCGAGCGCAAGGCGCCGCCGACCTTCTCCGCCGTCGTCGAGATCCAGAGCTGGGACCGGGTCGCGATTCATCGCGACGTCGCCGAGACCGTCGACGCCGTCCTGCGCGGCTTCGGCCTCGCGCCGGAGGTACGCGAGCTCACCTCCGAGGGCGACGTTCGCGCCGTCGCCGCCGCCGAGACCAATGGCGCGCCGCCGGCGCTGGCCGGCCGGGCGCGCCGCCTCACGGGCGCCCTGACGCCGCCGGCGGCATCGGCCGCGCCGCCCCGGGGCAAGCGTGTTTACCCCTTCGGCGTCTCCCGCAAGCGTCTGGAGCAGGCGCTGCACGACGCCGGCTCCGGCAGCTCGATCGCCGACCGGCTCGAGGACGCCGACGTCTTGATGACCGACCGCAGCTACTATCGTCGCAAGCCGGTCGCGCTGCGCGAGGCGGAGGCGCGCGGCATACCGATCTACGTCCTCAAGAGCAACACGCTGCTCCAGATGGAGCAGGCGCTGCTCTCGCTGGACGCCGGCCGCAGCGGCGACCCGGTGACGAGCGCGATGAGCGAGGCTGAGGAGGCGATCCACGCCGCCGTCGCCGAGGATCGGCCGGTGGAGCTCGCGCCCCAGGGCGCTTACGTGCGCCGCCTCCAGCACGAGTTGGCGCAGCGCTTCAACCTGACCTCGCAGAGCCGCGGTCGCGAGCCCAAGCGCCGGGTGCGGATCCTCCCCGGCCCCCGCGGTCGCGGCCCCTTCTCCCTGGACGGCGATTGAGCGGTCGCGGCCGCCTCGTCACTTTCGAAGGGGGCGAGGGATCGGGAAAGAGCACCCAGGCCGCCGCCCTCGCCGCCCGGCTCGAAGCGGCGGCACGGCCCGCCGTCCGCCTGTGCGAGCCCGGCGGCACCCCCCTCGGCGAGACGCTGCGCGACCTCATTCTCCATAGCGGGCCGGAGATCACGCCCGAGGCCGAGCTCCTCCTCTTCCTCGCCGCCCGCGCCGAGCTCGTGCGGTTGCAGCTCCGCCCGGCGCTCGATGCCGGTCAGGTCGTGATCTGCGACCGCTTCTCGGACTCGACGCTCGCCTACCAGGGCTACGGCCGCGGCCTCGACCTCGCCGCGATCCGGCCGCTCGACGCCTTCGCCACCGGCGGCCTCGTCCCCGACCTCACGCTGCTCCTCGACCTGCCCCTCGAGGCCGGACTGGCGCGCCGGACCGGCGGAGCCGACGCAATCGAGCGCCAGGAGGCCGCCTTTCACGAGCGGGTGCGCCAGAGCTATCTCGCCCTCGCCGCCGCCGCGCCCGAGCGCTGGCTCGTCCTCGACGGAACGGACAGCGTGGCGGCTATCGAGGCCCGCGTCTGGGCCCGCGTCGAGGCGCTGCTCTCCTAGAGCACCCGGTTAGCGCCCCACGCGTCGGCCCGCGGCGCAAGAATCGGTTCCGCGAGGTCGGCTGCCGCCGTATCATGCTGACGAGACAGCCCGAGCAGCGTCTGGAGGGATGAGATGGACACGAGAGAGGAGATCGCCGCCGGCTTGCGCGAGGTGCAGGGGCGCCTGGCGGACCTGACGCCGCGGATTACGAGCAACCTCGAGCGGCCGCTGCTCAGCGGCACCTGGACCGTGCACGATGCCCTCTGCCACATCGCCGCCGACGCCGAGGCCGTGCCGAACTGGCTCCGCCGCATCGGCGCCGCCGTCGAGGGCGGCAGCGTCCGGCCCGAGGGCGTCAGCGGCGAGGAGTTCAACGAGCAGCAGATCGAGGCGCGCAAGAGCCTGCCGGTGACGGCGGTGCTTAGCGAGATCGACGCGCGCTTCGAGGCCGACCTGGCGGCGATCGCCGTGCTGGACGAGGTGCTCCTGACGCAGGAGATCGACTACCGGCGCGGCCGGGCGCCGGCGGCGACGATGCTCCGCTTCTACACGGGGCCGCACAACATGGGCCACCTCGACGACATCGAGCAGGCGCTCGACGCCTAGGCAATCGCGGATGCCGCACGAAGCCAAGGGCAAAGAGCCGCTCATCCTCTGGTGGATGCCGCTGGTAGCGCTGACGGCGCCGGTAGTCCTCGCCGCCTGGGAGGGCGCGACAGCGTCCGGCGGCGCCCTCGGCGATGCCGTGATCGGCTTCTTCTGGCCGGGCGTCCTCCTCTACGCCGCCGCTCTCGCCGTCCTCTGGGGCGGCTGGAAAATCGAACTGGAGTAGCGAGCGTGCTCTACGTCTTCTACGGCGAGGACCGCTTTCGCGCCGGCGAAGCCCTCGCCGCCCTGCGCAGTGAGCTCGACCGCGACGGTAACCTCGCGATCAACACGGTGCGCCTCGAAAGCGGTACGTCGGCGGCGGCGCTGCGCGCCGCCTGCCAGGTCGCGTCGTTCTTCGCCGAGAGCCGCCTCGTCATCGTCGAGGGCCTCCTCGGCCGGCTCGGTGGCGCCCCCCGTCGCGGTGCCCGGCGTAACGGCGGCAAGGGCGGCGCCGGCGGCGGCGAGCTGGACGAGATCATCGACATCCTCACGAACCTGCCGGACTCGACCGCCGTCGTCCTCCTCGACACCCAGGCGCCGAAGGCCTTCCTCGACGCGGTCGCCGGCGAGGCGGCGGTGCGCCAGTTCGCGATATTGAGGCCGGCGGAGGTGCGGCGCTGGGCGGCCGAGCGAGCGCGGGCGCAATCGGCCCAGATCGCCGCCGGCGCTCTCGACCGCCTCGTGGCGCTGATCGACGGCAGCCATCTCGGCGAGCTCGCCCAGGAGATCGACAAGCTCGCGACCTACGCCGCCGGCCGCCAGATCGAGGCGGCGGATGTCGAGGAGCTGGTGAGCGGCGCCGTCGAGCACAAGATCTGGGACCTGACCGACGCCGTGGTCGCCGGCCGTGCCGACCGCGCCCTCGCCGTGCTGCGGGAGATGGACGACCGCGACTCGCCGCCGCAGCTCCTCCTCTTCATGCTGGTGCGTCAGTACCGCCAGCTCCTCCTCGTCCAGGCGCTGCTCGGCGAGGGCCGCAGCCGCGCCCAGGTCGGCGCCGAGCTCGGCATCAACCATCCCTTCGTCCTCGACAAGGTCATGGGCCAGGTCGGCCAGCTCGGCCCGGCCGCGCTCGAAGCGTCCTACCGGCGCCTGTTCGAGACCGACGTCGCCGTGAAGACGGGCGTCCTCGAAGCGCCGGTCGCGCTCGAGCTCCTGATCGTCGAGCTCGCGTCGCTGGTCACGGCGCCGCGGCGCGCGGTGCGTCGCTCCTAGTTGGGCTCAGCCGCGTCGATGGCGTGGTAGACCGGGTTGAAGCAGGCGACGAAGTGCCCGGGCTCGATCTCCTCGAGGGGCGGCGAGCTCAGTACGCGGCAGTCGTTTTGGACCTTGGAGCAGCGGGGCACGAAGGCGCACTGGTCCGGCAGCTTGGTCATGTCGGGCGGCCGGCCCGAGATCTGGCGCAGGCGGGGCACGTCCTCGTTGACGCGGGGCAGGGACTCGAGCAGCGACCAGGTGTAGGGGTGCAGCGGCCGCCGGAAGATCGTCTCGACGTCGCCTTCCTCGGCGATCCGGCCGGCGTACATCACCGCGACCCGGTCCGCCATCTGGGCGATGACGCCGAGATCGTGGGTGATCAGGAGGATCGAGACGCCGCTCTGACGCAGGCGGCGCAGCTCCTCGAGGATCTGGGCCTGGATCGTCATGTCGAGAGCGGACGTCGGCTCGTCGGCGATCAGGATCGCCGGCTTTAGCGCGGTCGCGATCGCGATCATCACCCGCTGGGCCATGCCGCCGGAGAGCTCGAAGGCGTAGCGCCGTGCTAAATGTCTGGGGTCGGGAAGGCCGACGCCGGCGAGGAGGTCGAGGACCATCTCGTGCGCCTGGCGGCCGCTGAGATCGCTGTGGACGGTGATGATCTCCTCCACCTGGTCGCCGATCGGCAGGGTCGGGTTCAGGCCGGCGACCGGGTCCTGGAAGATCATCGAGATGTCCTTGCCGCGCAGCTCGCGCAGCTCCGGCTCCGACATATCGAGGACGTTGCGGCCCCGGAAGCGGATGCTGCCGGTATCGATGGAGCCGGGGTAGGGGACGAGGTTGAGGATCGACAGGGCGATCGTCGACTTGCCGCAGCCGCTCTCGCCGACGATGCCGAGGACGCTACCCTCCTCCAGCGAGAGGCTCACGCCGTCGACCGCCTTCAAGACCGACTTGCGGTCGTAGTAGGCGGTCGAGAGATTATCGATCTGCAGGATCGTTTCCGGCATCAAAGCTTAGGGGCGCCGCGTATACGCGGCGCCCTCTCATCATAGCATCACGGGCCGGCGCCCAGCTTCCTACTCGTCGATTAAGGTATCGATTGGTCAGGCCCGGAAGCTCGCTCTGGTCTCAGACGGCGCCGGGGCCGAGGCGGTAGAGCACCTTGCCCTGGACCTCGATGTCGGCTGGGTCGACGGTGATCGGCTCCATCGTGACGTTGGCGGGCTGAAGGCGGACCTGGTCGCCCTCGAAGTAGATCTTCTTCAGGGTCGTCTCCTGGCGGTCCTTGAGCCAGACGGCGACCATGTCGCCGTTGTCGGCGCTCGCCGTCCGCTCCATGAGGACGAGGTCGCCGTCGTTTACGAGGGCGTCGATCATCGAGGTGCCCTTCACGCGCAGGGCGAAGACGTCGCTCTTGCCGCCGGTCATCTCATCCGTGACCTGGATGCTCTCCTCGAACTCCGCCTGGCCCCAGGTGTCGGCGCTCGGCACCGGGATCGGCTGGCCGGCGGCGATCTGGCCGATCACGGGGACGCTGCGCATGCGCGTCCGGCCGACGAGCTCGATGGCGCGCGAGACCTCACGGTCGCGGTGGATGTAGCCGAGGCGCTCCAGCGCCTTGAGGTTGTAGTCGACGACGGAGGTCGAGCTGATGCTGCAGGCCTCCTGAATGTCGCGGATGCTCGGCGGGTAATCCTTGTCGCTGATGAACTCGCGGATGAATCGCAGGATCGCCTGCTGCTTGGCGGAAAGCACCTTCGGGGTGGCCATAATAACTCGTCTCCTTGAACACCTGTTCTGACGCACAAGTGTACGAGTCGTCTACGCCGCTGTCAACAAGGTCGCGGTCGGCCTCTTCAAGAAATCGTGGCGGCGGGCGCCCTGAGGGAACGACCGGTCGACGCCGCATCCGATACTGCCTATGGTAATGCGACGATGGATACGCCATCTGATGTCGATAGCAGCCTGGCGCGGCGCCGCTCTATCGCGCGTCGGGTCGCTGACGCCGTTGCCGTGCATCCGAGAGTCGCGGCGGTGCTGGTCTTCGGATCGGTCGCGCTCGGCCAGGCCGATGAGCGCTCCGATGTAGATATTCTCGTCGTCTGCCGCGGCGAGCTGCTCTCTATCGGGGATCGCCTGCCGATTCTCAGTCAACTCGGCTCGGGCTGGCGCTCGACGGACGGCATAAGTGGCGATCCGTTTTTCGCGGGCAGCGAGCCATTGTTCGCCGCGATGGACTCAGGTGGCAGAGTCGATGGCATCGCTGTGGAACTCCACTACCAGAGCGCATCCTGGATCACCGACGTACTCACACAAGTTATGGCGGGCGCGATCTCCACTTCGCAGCTGCCATTTCGGCCTGACACGCTCGCTGCCCTAATACAGAGGGCGTGGGTGCTCGACGATAGAGATGGCCTTGTCGCGCGGTGGCGGCAGTACTCGGCAAGCTATCCAGAGGCCCTTAGACAGAACGTTCTCCGTCATTTCTCGCCGCTGCTGCGCGATTACGCTGAGGAGCTGGTGAGCCACGCCGAGCGCCGGCTCGGGCCGATGAACTTTATCTTCTCTCTCGACAGGGCAGTTGACGCCGCGGTGAGCATCCTCTTTGCCCTCAACGATATGTATGACCCGGCTGAGAAGCGCACGGAGAGGACCATTCTGCCAACCCTGGCTCGGGCGCCCGAAGGGTTCATGGCAAAGTTTACGGAAGTGCTCGAGGGACCTTTGACGATGCTGGCGCACTCTACCGAGCGCGGCTATTCGAGCGCCTCGCCGAGGAGGTCCTGGAACTGGCGCGATCGTACATTGTCGAGTAGCTCTAAGGGAGAGCTTCGGGTCCAACCGCCCGGCCCGCCGTCCCTAATCGTCGTCGTCGTCGTCCTCCTCCTCGGGCTGCGCCGCCTGGCCCCGCGGCAGCGAGACGATCGCCCGCTCCTCGCGGCGCGTCCGGCGCGGCGGCAGGGCGAGCACGGTCTCCTGCAAGGCGGCGATGCGCTCAGGCGTGCCCTCGGCGAGGATGACGCCGGCGCCGGCGCCGCGCAGGCTCTGGAGGTCGTCGCGGGAGGCGTCGGCGGCGACGCGGACGAGGAGGGGCTTGCGGCCGAGGAGGCCGATCCGGTTGAGCTCGATCTGCTGGGCGACGGTCGGTGCCGTCGGCGCCGTGTCGACGTAGAGGCCCTCGAGGTTCAGGGACTCAAGCGAGCGCAGGTAGAGCTCCTCCGGCGCCGGCGGCAGGCTGATGACGTAGCCGAGCTCCTCCTCGAGCAGCGCGGCGGCCGGCGTCGCCTCCGGGTCGAAGAGGAGGAAGTCGACGCCGGCTGCCTGTAGCTCCTTGGCCGCGTCGGCGCCGGTCGACCAGAGGCCGAGGGGTTTTTGCGCCGCCGCGGTCCTGGCAGTGGTGAGATCGTCCTTCGACGGCGAGCGGCCGCGGCCGTCGAGGAGGATGACGGCGGCGGGCGTGGCGGCGATGGCGGCGGCATCGGCCGTGATCAGGCCGACGAGCAGCGATGGCTTCGATGTGGCCCGGCCGGCGCCGAAGCCCATCGGCGCCGCGTCGGTGCGCTGGCTGCGTTGGATGGCGTCTGCGAGCTTGGTCATGGGTCCTCTTCGAGCCTCCGGGCCGCGCGGGCGGGCGTGCTAGCGGGCCGGCGCCGCGCCCCGGCCGAGACGAATGCGGCCGCTGCCGCGTCGACTCACTCAGTCTCTCAGACTGGGCCCTCTCTGGAAAGGGTGGCGCCGGCCGCGTTGACCGGCGCTCGGCCCGCGGCCTACACTTAGGCCACCTTCCCCGTACAAGGCAGACCGCTTGCAGGTAGATTCGCCGCCTTCCTCCACGACCCTTCACACGAAGATCACCCTCGCGAACGGCCTGCGGGTCATCGTCGCGCCGATGCCGCACGTGCGCTCCGTGACCGTCAGCGTCTACATCGGCGCCGGTTCCCGCTACGAGACGCCGGCCGAGTCCGGCATCTCTCATTTCATCGAGCACCTCTGCTTCAAGGGCACGGCGAAGCGCCCCAGCGCTCAGCTGATCTCGGAGGCGATCGACGGCGTCGGCGGCGTCCTCAACGCCGCAACCGACCGGGAATATACCGTTTACTACGCAAAAGTCGCGCGACCCCACTTCTCGGTCGCGCTCGACGTCCTCCTCGACCTGGTCCAGGCGCCGCTCTTCGACCCCGAGGAGATGGAGAAGGAGCGCAAGGTCGTCCTCGAGGAGATCGCCTCGACGGCGGACTCCCCCGGCCAGCAGGTCGACCTCCTCCTCGACGCCCTCGTCTGGCCGAACCAGCCCCTGGGCTGGGATGTCGCCGGCAGCGAGGACTCGGTCAGCGGCATCAGCCGCGAGATGATCCTCGGCTACATTGACCGGCAGTACGTTGTCGGCAACGTCGTCATCTCCGTCGCCGGCAACGTCTCCGCCGATGAGGTCGTCGCCGCGGTCGAGGAGCGCAGCGGCTGGGCCGCGCCCGGCGACCCGGGCCGCTGGTTCGCCGCCGAGGAGCACCAGACGGAGCCCGGCTGCGCCATCCTCTATAAGCGCTGCGAGCAGACGCACGTCTCGCTGAGCCTCGCCGGCCTGCCGCTCGGCCACCCGGACCGCTACGCGATCGACCTCCTCAGCGTCCTCTTCGGCGAGGGCATGAGCAGTCGCCTCTTCCTGGAGCTGCGCGAGCGTCAGGGCCTCTGCTACGACGTCCACAGCTACGTGAACCACTTCCTCGACACGGGCAACTTCGGCCTCTACGCCGCCGTCGACCCCGAGAACGGCAAGCAGGCCGTCGACGCCCTGATCGCCGAAACGAAGCGCCTCGGCACCGGCGTGCCGGCGGAGGAGCTGCGCAAGGCAAAGGAGCTGGCGAAGGGCCGCATGCTCCTGCGCCTGGAGGACACGCGCTCCGTCTCGGCCTGGCTCGGCGGCCAGGAGATGCTCACGGGCGAGATCCTGAGCCCGGAGGACGTCGTCGACCGCATCGAAGCCGTCTCTCTCGATGGCCTCGCGCGCGTCGTCGAGACCCTGCTGCGCCCTGACCGCCTCAACCTGGCGGTGGTCGGCCCCCACCGCTCCGAGCGCGTCTTCCGCTCGCGTCTCGCCTTCTAGACTCGCGAAGGCCGCACATGCCGGTCAAGAAGCGCAAGCCGCTCGTCATCGTCTACACCGGCCACGGCAAGGGCAAGACCACGGCGGCGCTCGGCGTCATCCTCCGCGCCTGGGGCCGCGGTATGGCCGTAATCATGCTCTCCTTCATCAAGGCGGAGACGGCGAACTTCGGCGAGGAGCGCGCCGCCCGCAAGCTCGGCATCGAGCTGATCCCGCTCGGCGCCGGCTTCACCTGGCTCTCGGACGACCTCGAGAAGGACAAGGCCCTCGCCCGGCGCTGCTGGGAGCTCTGCAAGGAGAAGATCGCCTCCGGACGCTACGACATCGTCGTCCTGGACGAGATCACCTATCCCCTGAACTACGGCTGGCTCGACCTCGACGAGGTGCTGGCGACCCTGCGCGACCGCCCTGCCGACCTCCACGTCATCCTCACCGGCCGCGACGCGCCGCCGGGGCTGATCGAATACGCCGACCTCGTCACCGAGATGCGCGAGGTAAAGCACCCCTTCCAGAGCGGCATCAAGGCGCAGCCCGGGATCGACTTCTAGGCCGCGGCGCCGGCCGCCGGGGCTGATCGAATACGCCGACCTCGTCACCGAGATGCGCGAGGTGAAGCACCCCTTCCAGAGCGGCATAAAAGCCCTGCCGGGGATCGACTTCTAGGCCGCGCCGCCGGCCGGCGGCCGCGCCGATTGGCTTAGAATGGGCGCGTGCTCCCCGTCGGCGACTTCCTCCGCACCCGGACGACGCCCTACGTCAACTGGACGCTGCTCGCGATCAACGTCGCCGTTTTTCTCTACATGCTCAGCCTCGGCACGGCGCCGGACGGACTCCGCGGCAACCTGATCACGAGCGAGACCGACCGCTTCTTCTTCGACTGGGGCTTCGTCCCCGCCTGCCTCGGCGAGATCGTGGGGCTCGATAGCGGCGTCCGACCCCGCCTCCTCGAAGCCGTCTGCCCCTCCGACGGCCGTGAGCTCGTCGGCGTCTTCACGGCGATGTTCGTCCACGCTGGTTGGCTCCACGTCGGCGGCAACCTCCTCTTCCTCTGGATCTTCGGCGACAACGTCGAGGACCGCCTCGGCCACGGCCGCTATCTCCTCTTCTACCTCGCCTGCGGCGTCGCGGCGGCCGCCGCCCAGACCTTCATGGCTCTCGATACGGTCGCTGCCGCCGTCGGCGCTTCCGGGGCGATCGCCGGCGTCCTCGGCGCCTACCTCATCCTTTATCCGAAGGCGTTGGTCCGGGTGATCTTCCTGCCGCTGTTCTTCATCCCACTCGTAGTCCCGGCCGCCGCCTTGATCGGCATCTGGTTTTTCATCCAGCTCTTCGCCGGCTTCGCGGAGCTCGGTCAGGCGACGGCGGGCTCGGGCATCGCCTGGTGGGCCCACGTCGGCGGCTTCATCGCCGGCGTCGTCCTCGTCTGGCTGCTGCTGCGGCCGCGACCGAGGCCACGCTTCGTCGAGCAGCTCTGAGAGAGGCGCCGGCTTGGGGTCGGGTCAGGGCGTCGCGAGGGCGTCGCGAGGGCGTCGCGGTAGTTCTGCTCCATGGTCGCGAAGGTCTGGGCGCCGCCGACCTTCGTCGTGATGAAGCCCTGGCGGTCGATGAATAGGCTCTGCGGCATGCCGTTCGGCAGGCTGTAAGTGCCGGAGATCGACTCGCGCTGGTCGACGAGGAAGACGAGGCTTTCGAGGTTGCGAGCGTCGCTCCAGCCCTTCGCTTTGCCGCGGGACTCGCCGCGGTTCACGGCGGCGACGACCTCGTCGCCGTACTTGGCCGCGAGGCGCTCCATATCGGGCATCTCCGCCTCGCAGGCCGTGCACCAGGTCGCCCAGAAGTTTAGAAAGACCACCTTGCCCTCGAAGTCGCTGAGGCGCACGGCGTTGCCGTCGTAGTCGGCAAGGACGAAGTTCGGCGCCGGCCGGCCGGTGCGCGGCGACGCCCCCGGCGTGTCGATCGGGCCCGTGTTGACGCGCTCGCCGGATGCGTCCAGCGCCGTCTCCGGCCCGAAGGGGTTCGTGAGGAGGAGGATGGCGGCGAGGATGACGGCGAGGAGGCTGCCGCCGACGAGCGGCCGGGCATGCCGGCGCAGGAAGCCCGGTAGCGCGAGCCCGCTCTTCGCCTGGGCGCGCCCTTGCTGGCCTTTGCGTGCCGCTCTCTTTTTCTTCGCCATCGAGTACCTCTGCCTCCGACCGAGCTAGCGGCAGGTTAGCAGCGGCTGCCGCCGGCCTCTGTGATCGGGGTCACGGCAGCGGGCCGGGCTTGCGCCGGCAGTGTCGAGGGTCGGTCGCGACTCCGTCTTCAGGCTGCGCGTCGGCGTTAAGAGCTCGCGGGAGGCCCGAGCGCGGCGCCGCACTGGTCGCAGAACCGCGCCGTCGCGTTACCAGTGCTGCCGCGCAGGCGCGGTGGGGGAGCAAGGACGAGGGGCGCGTTAAGGGCTCGCGGGAGGCCGGAGCGCGGAGCTCGCACAGTGGTCGCAGAACCGCGCCGTCGCGTTACCAGTGCTGCCGCGCAGGCGCGGTGAGGGAGCAAGGACGAGGGGGCGTTAAGAGCTCGCGGGAGGCCCGAGCGCGGCGCCGCACTGGTCGCAGAACCGCGCCGTGGCGCCGTTGGCGCTGCCGCAAGCGGCGCAGGTAAGCGCCGCCGATCCGCGGCCGAAGGCGTTGCCGGCGAGCGAGTTGAGGGCCAGGCGCCAGCCGCCGCGCGAGCGTGAGAAGAGGAGGGTGGAGGCGGCGCCCCTGATCTCCTGGTCGTGCTCGCGGGCATAGCGAGTGGCGTCGCTTGCCGCCTTCTCGACCCGCGGCTTCGCGCCGTCGATCAGCTTCTCGACCCGCGGCTTCGCCTCGTCGACAAAGCGCTCGACGCGGGGCCGGACCTCGTTCACGATGCGGTCGACGCGCGGCCGCGCTTCCTCGACCAGCCGGTCGATGTGGGGCTGAGTCTGCTCCTTGAGCCGGTCTACGTGGAGCCGGGTCCCTTCTTTGATGCGGTCGAGATGAGGGCGTGCCCCCTCGATGGCGGACCGTGCCTCCGCCGCGAGTCTGCGGCCGAGGCGGTCGGCGGAGCTCGCCTCCGGCGCGGCGGCGTCAGCCTCGACGCTTCCGTCCGCGTCCGCCGGCGGCGCCTTTTCCTCGTCTGAAGGGTGCTCGGTCATCGCAGTTCTCCTCGCCTCAGGCTAGCACACCGGCGCCCCTCCGGCGCGGCAGCGCTCTATACTCGATGAAGCAAGACCAGAGTCCTGGAGCGCAGCCAGAGTCCTGGAACGCATCGAGGGTGCTGGAAGGCGAGGGAGAGCAAGAATGGTTCGGCTTGCCGACCTGCCGCCGGACGTGGCCGCCGGTATTCTGCGACTAGCCCTGTCCGCGTTCGAGTCGACTCCCTGGGCGCCGGCGCCGGCCTTGACCAGCGCCCGCGTCGCGATCGTCTCCACGGCCGGCCTCCACCGCCACAGCGATCCGAAGTTCGCCGGTGGCGCCGGCGACTACCGCCTGATCCCGGCGGCCGTCGATCCAGCCGAGATCATCATGAGCCACACCAGCGGCAACTTCGACCGCAGCGGCTTTCAGCAGGACCTCAACGGCGTCTTCCCGCTGGCCCACACCTCCAGCAGCTCGCGGCGCAGGGCGAGATCGGCTCCGTCGCCGACTGGCACTACTCCTTCATGGGAGCCACCGACCCGACGCGCATGGTCGAGACCGGCCCTCAAGTCGGCCGTCTCCTCAAGGAGGATGGCGTTACGGCCGCCATCCTCATACCCGTCTGACCGAACTGCACGCGCGCCGTCGGCGCGCTCAGCCACTACATCGAGGCGGAAGGCGTGCCGACGGCGGGCATCAGCCTGGTCCGCGAGCACACGGAGCGCATCCGGCCGCCGCGCGCCCTCTGGGTGCCCTTCGAGCTCGGCCGTCCCCTCGGCCCGCCGAACCAGCCCGAGTTCCAGATCGCCGTCCTCCGCGCCCTGCTCGGCCTCTTCGCGCAGGCGGCGGGCCCCGTGATCGAGGACTACGGCGTCGAGGCGCCGGCGAGCAGCGACGGCGACGAGCCCTGGTCCTGCGTGCTGCCCCTGCCGCCGCTGCCGGCCGCGGCATCGCCGACGGAGCGCCGCGAGCAGGTGCTCCAGGCGGAGGTCGGCTTCCTCGCACCCTGGTACGGCGAAGCGGTGCAGCGCAAGGGACGAACCGCCTACGGCCTCAGCGGCATCGAGGCCGAGCGGGCGCCGGCCGGCGGCTCCGGCGACTCGCATGCCGGCGGCGCTGCGCTCGATCGTCGACGACCTGAAGTCGTTTTACCTGGAAGCGGCCGCCGTCCAGCCAGGCAAGAGCGCGACCACCGCCTACGAGATGAACCGCTGGCTCTACCACGACACGCGCTTCGGTGAGGCCCTCTACGACATCCGCGATCGCTTCGCCGCCGCCGCCGACCCCCGACGTGCGGCCGCCGGCGATTATCCAGAACGTCTTCCGCGAGCGCCCTGGCTCCGACTAGCTAGATATCTAGGACGGCCGGTGCGGGATCGGGGCGAGGCGGGCGATCTCCTCCCGGAGCCGCGCGATCTCCACCACCAGCTCCCGCGTCGCCTGGGCGCCGTCGTCGCCTTCCGTCTTGATGAAGAAGGACGCAAGGTTCGCCGTCAGGCCGCCGAAGATGCCGATGCCGCCGAGCATGAGGGCGATCGCGATCGCCCGGCCGCTGGTCGTCACCGGCACGAGGTCGCCGTAGCCGACGGTCGTAACCGTCACGACCGACCACCAGAGCGCGTCCGGGAAGTTCTTGATCGGCGAGTCGTGGTTCTGCTCGACCGAGGTGACGATCGTCGCCGCGACGATGATCAGGCCGATCCAGTAAACGATGAGGAAGTCGACGTGGGTGAAGCGGCGGGCGCCGCGGAAGGCCCGCGAGCCGAAGACCACCAGGCGGACGATGCGCAGCGGCCGCGCGAAGGGGATGACGACGATCAGCACCTCGATCCAGCTCGCGCGCAGGTAGGCGAGCCGGTCCGGGGCGACCATGACCTTGAGGGCGAGGTCGGCGGCGAATATCGCCCAGATGAAGGTATCGAGGGCGAAGAACGTCGCCTCCTCCTCGGCCGAGAGCTCCCAGAGAAAGGGCCCGACCAGGAGCGGCAGCATGACGAAAGAGAGCACCAGGAGGGGAAGCTCGGTCAGGCGCTCCAGGCGGTGGAGGAGGGCGTCCCGGCCCGCAGTAGGTCCGGTCAGGCTACCGCCGCGCCCCGTGCTGCTGCCGCCGCTTTCGCTTGGCTGATTCATGGTCGCTCTCCCTCTCGCTCACGGCTGCTCTACGACGCTGAGGAATCCTAGGGCCCGACCGCAGCGACCCGCAAGGGCGGCGCCGCCCGGCGGCAACGCGTCGCCGCGCCGGCTGGAGTGCTAAACTTCGCGGGGGCCGTCACGTGCCCGCAAGCCTCATCCCGGCCCGGAAAGGATCGCTTTCGCCTTGAGCCTGCCGGCCCTCTCGCTGCCCGGCGCCGTCGCCCTGCGTAACGTCGACTTTCGCCGTTACTGGCTCGGCCACGTCATCGCCGTCTCCGGCCAGCAGGGGCTTTGGGTGGCGCAGGGCTGGCTGATCTACGAGCTCAGCGGCTCCGCCGTACTCCTCGGCGTCGCCGGCCTCGCCCGCGCGATCCCGGCGACGATCCTCTCGCTCGTCGGCGGCGCCATGGCGGACAAGGTAGACCAGCGGCGCCTCCTCATGGGCATCCAGATGGGCCAGATGGCGCTGCTCGCCATCCTCGGCACGCTGACGTTGATCGAGGAGGTGGAGATCTGGCACCTGATGGTCATCGTCTCCGCCTCCGCCGCGGCGCAGTCGTTCGAGAACCCGGCCCGGCAGGCGATCTTCCCCCGGCTCGTGCCGCGCGAGGCGCTGATGGACGCCGTAGCGGCGAACTCCACCGTCCACCCCGGCTCGCGCTTCGTCGGCCCGGTGATCGGCGGCCTGATCATGGTCCAGGTCCGCGTCTGGACCGACCTGCCGTTGGCCGGCGCCGCGGCGCTCTTCTACATCACCGCCTTCGGCTATCTGATGAACGCCCGTTTCCTCTCCCTGATCCACCTGCCTCGCATCGAGGGCAGGAGCAAGACCTCCATGCTCGACGACATCGTCCAGGGCGTGAAGATCATCGCCGCCAAGCCGCTCTTCATGACCCTGATCGCCATGACCTACTGGTCCCAGTTCTTCGGCTGGTCCCTCCAGAGCCTCTTCCCGGTCTTCGCCAAGGACGTCTTCAACGGCGGCGAGCTGGAGCTCTCGCTCATGTACTCCGCCCTCGGCGGCGGCAGCCTCCTCGGCGCCGCCGTGGCCTCCAACCTCAGGGGCGTTCGTAGCCGCGGCCTGATCATCCTCGGCGGCTTCACCGGCGCCGGCGCCGTCGTGGTCCTTTTCAGCCTCATACCCGTCTTCGAGCTGGCGCTCGGCGTCCTCATCCTGATGGGCACGGCCCAGTCGCTGTTCAACGTCTCGGCCCAGAGCAGCCTCCACCACGTCGTGCCGGACGAGTTCCGCGGCCGCGTCATGGGTGTCTGGGGCATGACCTACACCTCCGTCCAGCCGATGGGCCAGCTCCAGATGGGCGCGCTGACGGCCGCCGCCTCGGCGCCCTTCGCCGTCGCGGTCGGCGGCGTCGCGATCCTCGTGGCCGCGGTCGTGATTACCCTCACCCAGGGCCACCTGCGCCGTCTGACCTTCGCCGACGATCCGGCGGAGGAAGCGGCGCCCGCGCCCGTCGCCAATCGCCACTGACGATTCGCTTCGCCAGGCTCACGCCTCGCTCCCGCGCGCCCTTGATCGGCCGCCGCCGCCGGAGTAACGTGAAAGAAACTGACCGACGCGTCGGTTTCTTGAGGCCAGACGATGAAGGCGGAGACCAACGGCCAGAAGCGCTCCCAGAGCCGCCACGAGCGCATCCTTGACGCGGCGCTGAGCGTCTTCGCCCGCAAGGGCTATCAAGAAGCGTCGGTCGAGGAGATCGCGGCCCAGTCGCACACCTCCAAAGGCGGCGTCTACTTTCACTTCCCCGGCAAGCAGGCGATCTTCCTCGCCTTGCTGGAGCGCAGCGCCGGCCGCCTGCGCGACAAAGTCGACGAGGCCCTCGAGACGGAGGCTGACCCGATCGCCCGGGCCGACGCCGCCCTCCTCGCCGTCCTTCGTACCTTCAGCCGCCACCGCACCCTCGCCCGCTTCTTCCTCGTCGAGGCGCTGGGCGCCGGCCGCGAGTTCCACCAGCGCCTGGCGCTGCTCAACGACGAGTTCGCCGGCCTGATCAAGGTTCATCTCGACGACGCCGTCGCCGCCGGCCTGATCGAGCCGATCGACACCGAGGTCGCCGCCCGCGCCTGGTTCGGCGCCCTCTACGCCGTGATCACCCACTGGGTGCTCTCGAAGCAGCCCGCCTCCCTCGAGGAGCCCTACAACGCCCTGCGTCCCCTGCTCCTGCGCAGCGTCGGCGCGGAGCAGGCTATCGCCGCGCCGGTCGGACGATGACGGCGCTGCCCCTGAGCCCGACTTTCAGCCGCCGGCTGGTGGCGACGCTGCAGGCGGCGAAGGAGCAGAGTAGCCGCCGCGGCGAGGTCGTCCTCGCGAGCTGCACGGCCGCGGTCGAGGACGAGGAGCCGCTGGCCCTCTTTCGGCGCGCCGGCGCCGGTGAGCGCGTCTTCTGGGAGGGACCGGAGGCGGGCGCGTCCCTCGTCGGCAGCGGCGTCGCCTGGAGCGAGGCCACCAGCGGCCCCGACCGCTTCGCCAGCCTCGAAGCCGCCTGGGCGCGGGTGATCGATGGCGCGGTGCTCGACGTCGAGCCCGCCTATCCGCTGCCGCCGCCGGTCGCCTTCGCCGGCTTCCGCTTTGGCACCGAGGGCCCCGTCGACCCGGCCTGGCAGGCTTACCCGGATGGCCTCGTCTGGCTGCCGCGGCTCCTCTTCCTCCGGCGCGACGGCCATGCCTGGCTCACCGCCAACCTGATCGTCGACGCCGCAGCCGATCCTGACGCCGCGAGCGAGGCGCTCCTCGCTGAGCTCGCCGCCGCGTCTGCCGAAGCTGAGAGGGGCGGCCTCGTCGCGCCGGCCAGCGGTCGCGACCCGGTGCGCCGCGACCGCTGGGAGCACGAGGCAGCGGCGCTGATCGAGTCGATCGAGGGCGGCGGCGTCGAGAAGGTCGTCCTCGCCCGCCAGTCCCTGCTCTCGGCCGCGGCGCCCTTCGATGTCGTCGCGGCGGTCGACCGGCTGCGCGGCCGCTACGCCGGCTGCAGCGTCTTCGCCGTCGGCCGCGGCGATAGCACCTTCCTCGGCGCCTCGCCGGAGAGCCTCGTGCGCCTCGACGGCCGCGCCCTCAGCCTCGACTGTCTCGCCGGCTCCGCCGCGCGTGGCGCGACCGCCACCGCCGACGACCGCCTCGCCGTTGCCCTCCTCGCCGACCCGAAGGAGCGCCACGAGCACGACCTCGTCCTGCGCGACCTCGTCGCGACCCTCACGCCCCTCTGCGACGACCTCGACCTGCCGGCGGAGCCGTCGATCAAGCGCCTCGCGAACGTCCAGCACCTCCACCGCCGCGTCCGGGGGCGGGCGAAGCCGGCGACGAGCGTCCTCCAGCTCGCGGAGCATCTCCACCCGACGGCGGCGACCGGCGGTCTGCCGCGTCGCGCGGCCCTGAGCCTGATCCGCACCTTCGAGCCGGCGGACCGTGGCTGGTACGCGGCGCCGCTCGGCTGGCTCGACGGTGCCGGCGGCGGCAGCTTCGCCGTCGCGATCCGCTCCGCCCTGGTCACGGGCGCGGCGGCGCGCCTCTATGCCGGCTGCGGCATCGTCGCCGGCTCTGACCCGGCGCGCGAGTTCGAGGAGTCGTCGATCAAGCTCGCGGCGATGCGCTGGGCCCTGGGAGGGACCGAAGCGTGAGCGAGGCGGCGGTCCTCGGCGCTTACGTCGGCACCTTCGTCGACGAGCTGGCGGACGCGGGCGTCCGTGACGTCTGCCTCTGCCCCGGCTCCCGCTCGACGCCGCTCGCCCTCGCCTTCGCCCGCCAGCCGCGGATCAAGCTCTGGACCCATCTCGACGAGCGCTCCTGCGCCTACTTCGCCCTCGGCCTGGCCAGTGAGCAACCGACCGCGATCCTCTGCTCCTCCGGCACGGCGGCGCTGAACTTCGCGCCCGCCGTCGCCGAGGCCTTTCACTCGCACAGGCCGCTGCTCGTCCTCACCGCCGACCGGCCCCAGGAGCTGCGCGACCTCGGCGCCAACCAGACGATCGACCAGGTGCGCCTCTACGGCGGCACCGCGAAGTGGTTCGTCGAGATGCCGCTGCCGGAGGCCTCCGAGCAGATGCTGCGCTACGTGGGCATGGTCGCCCGAAGAAGCGTCCGAACGGCCCGCGGGCCCTCGCCTGGCCCGGTCCACCTCAACTTCCCCTTCCGTGAGCCACTGATACCTTCGGGCCATCAGCCGCGGCTCAACGCCGAAACAAAGGTGGTTGAAAAGGGGGCGTCAGAAGCTGAGCGACCCCCCAAGCTTGAGGAGCTGGCACCGATCAGCTCCGCTCCCCCCGGCAGCATCGCGGATCAGTTCTTGAACGCCGAACGGCCCCTGATCGTTTGCGGCCCCCGTTCATACGCCAACTACGGGGCGGTGAAGCGGCTCGCGGGCGCGGGTGTGCCGATCCTCGCGGATGGCCTGTCCGACCTCCGGACCTGCGGGTCGTTCTTCGGCCCCCAGATCATCGGCAGCTACGACAACTTCCTCCGCGAGGGGCGCTTGGCGGAGTCGCTCCGGCCGGACCTGATCCTGCGTTTCGGCGCGCCGCCTACCTCGAAGCCGCTGGCGACCTACCTCTACCGCCACCGCGACGTGAGCCAGGTCGTCCTTCCGACCTTCGGCGACT
The DNA here is from genome assembly GCA_963664765.2 of Dehalococcoidia bacterium. Lineage (GTDB taxonomy): Bacteria > Chloroflexota > Dehalococcoidia > DSTF01 > WHTK01 > WHTK01. The sequence goes on from CAXXWO010000006.1 coordinate 2,036,144, forward strand.
GGCCCGACCCTGACCTCACCGCGTCCGCCGTGGCGAGCGATAGCCACGACACGGACGCGGTGTGGGACAGCCTGTCTCGCTGCGTCTCGGAGCGCCCCGACGGCTGGCTCGCCGCCTGGCAGGAGGCGGAGGCCGCAAGTCTGAAGGCCATACGAGGCGTCGTCGATAGCGACGAAGCGCTCAGCGAGCCGTCCGCGATCCTCGATCTCGCCGACGCAATCCCTGAGGCGCATGCAGTATTCGCCGGCAACTCGATGCCGGTGCGCGACATCGATAGCTTCTGGCCGGCGAGCGCGAAGCTCCAGTTCTTCTACGCCAACCGCGGCGTCAGCGGTATCGACGGCGTCGTCTCCAGCACCCTCGGCGCCGCCGCCAGGGCCGACGGGCGGCTCGTCCTCGTCATCGGCGACATCGCCTTCTACCACGATATGAACGGCCTCCTCGCCGCTCAGCGCTTCGGACTCAAGGCGACGATCGTCCTGATCAACAACGACGGCGGCGGCATATTCTCCTTCCTCCCCCAGCACGAGGACGCCGAGCACTTCGAGACCCTCTGGGGCACGCGCCACGGCCTCGACTTCGCCCACGTCGCCGGGCTCTACGGCGTCGGCTTCCAGCGGGTCACGACGCGGGCAGAGTACGTCGCCGCGCTGAAGGCGTCGTTCCACACCGACGGCGTACAGGTGATCGAGATCAAGACGGACCGCGAGGCGAACCTGGCGCTGCATCAGCGCATCTGGCGCGCAGTAGCAGACGCCTTGACGCCGGCGGCGGCGCCGTGAGCCGCATGCGCATAGAAGTAGACGGGCTCGGCTTCAACGTCGAGATGGTCGGCGAGGGGCCGGCGCTGCTCCTGCTCCACGGCTTCACGGGCAGCCTCGAGACCTGGCGGCCGCTCTTCGAGGGGTGGCCGGGATTCAAGCTCGTCGCCGTCGACCTGACCGGCCACGGCGGCAGCGACGCGCCGCCCGACGCCGCCCGCTACGCGATCGAGCCCTGCGTCGCCGGCCTGACGGGCGTCCTCGATAACCTAGGCATCGAAAGGGCAACCGTGCTCGGCTACTCGCTCGGCGGCCGCATCGCCCTCCAGCTGGCGCTGGCGCGGCCGGAGCGCGTAAGCGCCCTCGTCCTTGAGAGCGCCTCGCCCGGCATCGAAGACGCGGCCGAGCGGGCAGCCCGCGTCGCCGCCGACGAGGCGCTGGCCGTCTCGATCGAGCGCGACGGCGTCGCGGCCTTCGTCGACGGCTGGCAGGCGCTGCCCCTCTTCGCGAGCCAGCGGCGCCTGCCGGCCGAGCGCCAGGCGAGCCTGCGCGCCCAGAGGCTCGAAAACGACGCGGCCGGCCTCGCCAACAGCCTGCGCGGCGTCGGCGCCGGCCGGCAGGCGTGGCTCCTGCCGCGCTTACCGACGTTCGGCGCGCCCGCGCTCCTCATCGCCGGCGCCCTGGACGAGCGCTACTGCGACCTGGCGCGGCGCATGGCGGCGGCGTTGCCGGACGCGCGCGTCGAGATCGTCGCCGAGGCCGGGCACGCCGTCCATTGCGAGCAGCCGGCGGCCTTCGCCTCGACCGTGAGCGCGTTTCTCGAGCAGCGGGCCGCTTTCGCGGCCGCGAAAGGAGCCTGAGATGTCGATCGACTGGCAGAGGATTGGCGACTACGAGGACGTGATCTACGAGACGGCGGCGGGCATCGCCAAGATCACGATCAACCGGCCGGAGGTGCGCAACGCCTTCCGGCCCCAGACGATCGACGACCTCCAGGCCGCCTTCCGGCTGGCGCAGGCGGACGGCGCCGTCGGCGTCGTGATCCTCACCGGCGCCGGGACGCAGGCCTTCTGCGCCGGCGGCGACCAGAAGGTGCGCGGCGACGGCGGCTACGTCGACGCCGGCGGCGTTCCCCGCCTCAACGTCCTCGAGCTCCAGCGCCAGATCCGGACGCTGCCGAAGGTCGTCATCGCCATGGTCGCCGGCTACGCGATCGGCGGCGGCCACGTCCTCCACGTCGTCTGCGACCTGACGATCGCCGCCGACAACGCCGTCTTCGGCCAGACGGGGCCGAAGGTCGGCAGCTTCGACGCCGGCTACGGCGCGACGATGCTGGCGCGGATCGTCGGCCACAAGAAGGCGCGCGAGATCTGGTACCTCTGCCGCCAGTACGGCGCCGAGGAGGCGCTCGCCATGGGCCTCGTCAACGTCGTCGTGCCGCTGGCCCAGCTCGAGGATGAGACGGTTGCCTGGGCGCGCGAGATCCTCGCGAAGAGCCCGACGGCGCTGCGGCTCCTGAAAGCGTCGTTCAACGCCGACACGGACGGCCTCGCCGGCCTCCAGCAGCTCGCCGGCGACGCGACCCTGCTCTACTACCTGACGGAGGAGGCGAAGGAGGGCCGCGACGCCTTCCTCGAGAAGCGGCCGCCGGACTTCGACAAGTTCCCCCGCTTCCCCTGAGGCGACAGGCGGTTCGAGTGAGGACGAGGAACCCTAGAGCGATGCGCTTCCAGACGCTCAAATATAGTCAGAAGCTAAGGGAAGATTGGATAGCCGGAAGCTTGGTTCCACGATGGGCGGAAGAATACGCGGGACTGCTTGATCAGGACGATGTTCGGCTTGCCACGACGCAGCCTCGATATCACTTCTACGAATGGCTTGTTGCGATCCACTACTACGAGCAAGGATTCCAGGTCCTCATCGAGCAGTACATCTATGCCCGCCATCATCGGAAAGTCGAGATACTCACGCAGCACATCGGTGCGGAGGGCGTTGACTTCCTGCGGTCGCGGAGTAAGGCAAACCATGCGCAAACACCTGACCTCTTCGTGTTCAACGAGACAAAGCGGTTCTTTGCTGAAGTGAAGGCCCCCAGGGACAGACTTAGCGATAACCAGAGGAGATTCATCGAGGAGATCGAGGGGGAGTTCAAGGAAGAAGTCGTGCTCGTCTGGTTGCAAGCCGAACGATGATTCGGCCATAGACACCTGTTATGACGGCTGTGCAAAGGACATGAAGGTCACCGCGCTGCGCTGGACCCGCTTCCGCCTGCCGTTCCGCACGCCTTACGCGACGGCGCACGGCGTCTCGACCCACCGCAGCGGCGTCATCCTCCGCCTGCGCACGGACGCGGGCCTCGAAGGGCTGGGCGAGGCCTCGCTCGACCCGTCGGCGCCCGAAGCGGGCGTGACGGCGATTCTCGACTGCCTGCGCGCGGCGGCGCCGGCGCTCGTCGGCAGCGCCGTCGATGCGCCCGATCGCCTGCTCGTGTCGCTTCTCGACGGCGACGACGCGGCGCGGGCAACCCGCTTCGCCGTCGATACGGCCCTGCACGACGCGCGCGGCCGGGCGGCCGGCCGACCCCTCGCAGCGCTGCTCACGCCGGCCTATCGCCCCGCCCTCGCCGTGAACGCGACGATCGCCGCCGCGTCGACCGAGGCCGCCGTGGCCGCCGCCCGCGCCGTCCGGGCGGCCGGCTTCGGGACCGTCAAGCTCAAGGTCGGCCTCGAAGCGACGGTTTCTGCCGAGCTCGCCCGCGTCCGCGCCGTGCGGGCGGCGATCGGGCCCGATGTGAAGCTGCGCCTCGACGCGAACGGCGCCTGGGCGGAGGCGACGGCGATCGGGACGGTGCGCGCCCTCGCCGCCTGCGACATCGAGCTGATCGAGCAGCCCGTTCTCGGCGACCTGGCGGCGCTGGCGCGCGTCCGGGCCGCCGTCGCGACGCCGATCGGCGCCGACGAGGACGTGGTCAGCCCGGATTCGGCGCGGGCGATCCTCGCGTCCGCCGCCGCCGACCTGCTCGTCTTGAAGCCGATGCGCCTCGGCGGCATCGACGTCACGCGCGCGGTCGCGGGCGGCGGCAGCGGCGGGTGCGTCTGTCATCGTCACGACGACGATCGATACCGGCATCGCCACGGCGGCGGCCCTGCAGGTCGCGGCCACGGTAGCCGACGGCGGCCGCGCCCACGGCCTCGCGACCGCGTCGCTGCTTGAGGCCGACCTCCTGCGGGCGCCGCTGCCGGTCGCAGGCGGCGTCATGCGCCTGCCCGCCGGCCCCGGCCTCGGCGTCGCGCTCGACGAGGCAGAGCTCGGCCGCTACGCGGTCGACGAGGGGAGCGTTCCTTGACGACCCTCGGCGCCGGCACGGGCCCGACCCTCGTGCCGGAGTGGCTGCGCCAGCGGGCGGCGCTGACGCCAGACCGCATCGCCCTGATCGGCGACGGCGAGGCGCCGACCTTCGCCGCGCTCGATGCTCAGATCGACGCCGCCGCCGGGCGGCTCGCGAGCGCCGGCGTCGGGCCCGGCGATCGCGTCGCCCTCCTCGCCCAAAGCAGCCTCGACTTCGTCCGCGCCGTCCACGCCGTCAGCCGCCGCGGCGCCGTCCTCCTGCCGCTGAACGTCCGCCTCACGCCGGCCGAGCTCGCCTGGCAGCTCGCCGACGCCCGCGCCCGCGCCCTCATCTTCGATGACGCCAACGCCGACGCCGCACGTGCGCTCGCCGCGCCGGATGACGGCCTGCGCGGCCTGCCACTGGCGGCGCTCGCGGCGCGCGACGGCGTCGCCGCCGGCTCCGAGAGCGACCGCGAGGGGACGATCGACCTCGCCGCCGTGCACAGCATCATCTACACCTCCGGCACCACCGGCCGGCCGAAGGGCGTGCTGCTCACCTACGGCAACTATTTGTGGAGCGCCGTCGGATCGGCCCTGAACCTCGGCCTCGCCCCAGACGACCGCTGGCTCGCCTGCCTGCCCCTGTTTCACGTCGGCGGCCTCTCGATCGTCCTGCGGGGCGTGATCTACGGCGCGACGGTCGAGGTCCACGCCGCCTTCACCGCCGCCGCCACGAACCGGGCGATCGACGACGGCGTCACGCTCCTCTCCGTCGTCAGCACGATGCTCGAGCGCATGCTGGAAGATCGGGCCGGGCGCGACTACCCGGCGAGCCTGCGCTGCGTCCTCGTCGGCGGCGGCCCCGTGCCGCCGCACCTCCTCGAGCGGGCGACGGCGCGGGCGATGCCCGTCGTCCAGACCTACGGCCTGACGGAGGCTGCTTCGCAAGTAGCCACCCTGGCGCCGGCGGAGGCCGCAAGCCGGATCGGCGCCGCCGGCAAGCCGCTCCTGCCGACGGAGCTGCGGGTGGTCGATGGCGAGGGGCGCGCCTGCCCGGCGGGAGCGCCGGGCGAGATCGTCGTGCGCGGCCCGACCGTTACGCCGGGCTACCTGAACGCGCCGGAGGAGACGGCGCGGGCGCTACGTGACGGCTGGCTCCATACGGGCGACATCGGCTACCTGGACGCCGCGGGCTACCTTTACGTCCTCGACCGCCGCGACGACCTCATCGTCACCGGAGGCGAGAACGTCTACCCGGCCGAGGTGGAGGCGGCGCTCGAAGCCCACCCGGCCGTCCTTGAGGCGGCGGTCTTCGGCCGCGCCGACCCGCGCTGGGGCCAGGCCGTAAGCGCCGTCGTGGTGCTACGCGAGGGCGGCGCCGTCACGGCGGCGGCGCTAGGCGCCTTCTGCCGCGAGCGGCTCGCCGCCTTCAAAGCCCCGACCCACTTCGAGTTCGACGGGTCGCTGCCGCGAACGGCAGCCGGCAAGCTGGCGCGGCACCAGGTCCGCGAGCGCTGGGCGGCCGGCCAGGCTCTAACTCCGTCTCGAACCCGGGTCAGGGCCGGTCGAGGGCCGCCGCTCGCTCGGCCGGCACCGCGGCGCCCGCGGCTTCCGCCGCCGCCCTGAGGGCGTCAACCTTATCGAGACGCTCCCAGGGCAGGTTGATGTCGGTACGGCCGAAGTGGCCGTAGGCGGCGGTCTGGCGGAAGATCGGCTTCTGGAGGTCGAGCGCCTGGATGATCGCCGCCGGCCGCAGGTCGAAGGTCGCCTGGATCGCCTGCTCGATCTGCGTCGCCGCGACAGTCTCTGAGCCGAAGGTCTCCACCGTCACGCTCACGGGCCGGGCGACGCCGATCGCGTAGGCGAGCTGGACCTCGCAGTGCGAGGCGAGGCCGGCGGCGACGACGTTCTTCGCCACCCAGCGGGCGGCGTAGGCGCCGGAGCGGTCGACCTTCGTCGGGTCCTTGCCGCTGAAGGCGCCGCCGCCGTGGCGGGCGAAGCCGCCGTAGGTGTCGACGATGATCTTGCGGCCCGTGAGGCCGGAGTCGCCGAGGGGCCCGCCGACAACGAAGCGGCCGGTCGGGTTGATGAAGTACTTCGTGCCGGCGTCGAGAAGGCTCGCGTCCACCATCGGCTCGATCACGTGGCGGCGAACGCTGGCGGCGATCTCGTCCTGCTCGACCTCGGGGGCGTGCTGAGTGGAGACGACGATCGTATCGACGCGCACCGGCTTGCCGTAGCAGTACTCCACCGTGACCTGGCTCTTGCCGTCCGGTCGCAGCCAGGGGAGAAGGCCGCTCTTGCGCACGGCCGCCAGCTGGCGCGTGAGCCGGTGGGCGAGGGCGATCGACATCGGCATGAACTCCGGCGTCTCGTCGCAGGCGAAGCCGACCATCATGCCCTGGTCGCCGGCGCCGGTGTCGAGGTCGTCGGCGAGGTCGCCCTCCTTCGCCTCCAGCGCCTTGTCGACGCCGAGGGCGATGTCCGCCGATTGGCCGTTGAGGCGCATCTCGATCTTCGCCGACTCGGCGGAGGTGCCGTAGGCGCGGTCCGTGTAGCCGATCTCCATGAGGACGCGGCGGACGATCTGGTCGACGATCTCCGGCGGCGGCAGCGGCGTTACCTCGCCGTAGATCCAGACGAAGTCGGTGTCGGCGTCCGACTTGACGCTCGACTCGCAGGCAACGCGGGCCGTCGGCGTCTGCGAGAGGCACCAATCGAGGACGGCGTCCGACAGCTGGTCGCAGATCTTGTCCGGATGCCCCTCGGTAACGCTCTCACTGGTCCAGAGCCACTTCGGGCTGCTCTGGAAAGTCGTGGTCCTCTGAAGATTGGTCAACTTCCGTCCTCCTCGCGGTCCGCGGCCGCTGGTCCCGTCTGGTGCTAGCGCGACCTGGGGGAACAAAAAACCCCCGGTCGAAAGACAGGGGGCACATGAAGGTCTCATGAACCCTCTCATCTTCCAGATTCGCTTGCGCGAGCGTCGGGCCCGCGCGTCTGCCGGAGTTGGCACCGTTCCGAACGAGTCGGGCGGTTGCCGAGGCTTCACAGGGCCGGTCCCCTCCACCTCTCTGGATAAGAGCGTTCTCAATATTCGATTGTCCTGCTACGAAACCACATAAGGGCCGCCGGCGTCAACCGCGGCTTTCGCCGTGCGGCCTCGCCGCGGCCGTTCCTCTAGGATTACAATGCAGTTGGCGGGCAGCTCCCGGTTGTGACCCGGGCAGGCCGGCGTAGGTCGAAACGCCGCTCGCGCGCCCGGCCCGAGCAAGGAGACGGAGTGCAAGACGACTGGATGGAGAGCCTGCGGAGCGTCGGTGGCTGGGTGGTCGCCGCCGCGATCACATGGCTCGTGGTCTATCTGGTTCTCGGCGACTTCTGGGAGACGATCCCCGGCCTCGTCCTGATCTGGGCCGCGTCGATCGGCGTCAAGAAGCTCCTCGATTACGCCTACGTCCGCCTCCGCTCCCGCTAAGGTCATTGCATGACGGCGAAGGCTGCCGCGCGCCCTGCTGGAGCGTATGTGCTTCTCTGGCTAGGCCCCGGCTTCTCTAGCTAAACCCCGGCCTCTATGGCCTTTACGGCGCCTTGGAAGGCGCCCCTTGCCCTAGGACTCGTCCTTGAGGAGCTCATCGAGGACGACGCGCGGCGTGATCGGCAGCTTCGTGAAGCGGACGCCGATCGCGCTGTAGATCGCCGCCTGGATCGCGGCCAGCGGCGGCACGATCGGCACCTCGCCGACGCCGCGGACGCCGTAGGGGTGGCCCGGGTTCGCCACCTCGACGAGGACCGTCTCGATCATCGGTAGGTCGAGGGCCGTCGGCATGCGGTAGTCGAGGAAGCTGGCGTTGAGCTGGCGGCCGTCGGCGTCCATGTAGTACTCCTCCGTGAGCGCCATGCCGATCCCCTGGGCGACGCCGCCCTGGATCTGGCCCTCTACGTAAGAGGGGTGGATGGCCTTGCCGACGTCCTGAATCGCCGTGTAGCGCAGGATCGTCACCTTGCCCGTGTCGGGGTCGACCTCGAGGTCGACGATGTGGGCGGCGAAGGCGGGGCCGGAGCCGCTTGGGGTGACGTTGACGCCGACTTCGATCGTGCCGCCGGAGCGCGGCAGCCGGGCGGCGAGGTCCTTGAAGCTGATGCTGCGCGGCGTTCCCTCGCCGTCTTTGGGGCCGTGAATGACGCCGTCGTCGGCGTAGGTCACCGCCGCGACGTCGCACTCCCAGATCTTGGCGGCGCGCTCGACGAGCTTTGCCCGGATCGCCAGGCCGAGGTCGTAGGCGGCCCAGCCGCCGGCGAAGGTGGTGCGGCTGCCGCCGGTGTTGCCGGTGAAGCCGACGGAGTCCGTATCGACGATGCGCGGCGAGACCGCCTCGCCCGGCAGGCCCAGCGTCTCGGCGAGCTGCATCGCGAGGCTGGCACGGGTGCCGCCGATATCGACCGAGCCGAGGACGAGGCTGACCGTGCCGTCGGCGTTGATGCTCGCACTCGAGCTCGACTCGCCGCCGCCGTTGCCCCAGAAGCCCATGGCGACGCCGCGGCCGCGGTTCTCGCCCTGGAGCTCGGAGCGATAGTGGGGGTGATCGCGCACCGCCTCCATCACCTCGCGGTTGCCGATGCGGCGGAAGCGCTGGCCGTTGGCGCGCTCGCCGCCCTCCGCGACCGCGTTCTTGAGGCGCAGCTCCATCGGGTCCATGCCCAGCTCCTCGGCCAGCTCGTTGATCACCGCCTCGGTCGGCAGCATTCCGGCCGGCGTGCCCGGCGCCCGGTAGGCGGCGGTCTTCGAGAGGTTGACGACGACGTCGAAGCCCTCGATGCGCTGGTTGGCAATGTCGTAGGGGGCGAAGACGCCGTTCATGCCGCCGCCGAGGGGCGAGCCGGGGTAGGCGCCGGCCTCGTAGGCAAGGTAGGCGTCGGCCGCGACGATCGTGCCGTCTTTCTTGGCGCCGATCTTGACGCGGCTGTAAGTAGCGGAGGTCGGGCCCGTCGCCTCGAAGACCTCGTCGCGGCTCATCGTCAGCTTCACGGGACGGCCGGTCTTGCGCGCCAGCAAAGCGGCGAGCGGCTCGAGGTAAACGCCGAGCTTGCCGCCGAAGCCGCCGCCGATCTCCATCTCCTTGACCGTGATCTGGGAGACGGGCAGCTGGAGGAGGCTCGCGACCGAGTTGCGCACGCCGAACAGTCCCTGGGTGCTCGCCCAGAGCGTCAGGTGACCGTCCTTGTTCCAGAGGGCGGTGGCGTTCTGAGGCTCGATGTAGCCCTGGTGGTAGCGGCTGGTCTGGAACTCGCGCTCGACAACGACGTCCGCTTCGGCGAAGCCCTGCTCGACGTCGCCGCGGCTGAGCTGGCGGTGGGCGGCGATGTTCGTCGGCTTGTCGCCCCGAGCCGTGGCCAGCGGCGAGACCTCGCGCGTGCGCAGGTCATCGTGGAGGATCGGCGCCACGTCGAGCATCGCCTCGCGGACGTCGACGACGGCCGGCAGGACCTCGTAGTCGACCTCGATCAGGTCGAGGGCGTCCTCGGCGATGTGGGGGTCGGTGGCGCAGACGGCGGCGACGGCGTGGCCGCGGAAGAGCGCCTTCTTCGATGCCATGACGCGGTCCATGAGGAAGGGGAGAGGCGTGACCGGCCCCTCCTCGTCGCTGGTGGCGCCGCTGGCGATCTCCGGGAAGTCGGCCCGCGTGATCACCGCCTTCACGCCCTCGAGGGCAAGCGCCTTCGTCGCGTCGATCCGCTTGATCAGGGCGTGGGCGCGGGGGCTGCGCTTTACCTTGCCGTGGAGCATCCCCGTGAGGTGGATGTCGGCGCCGTAGGGAGCGCGACCCGTCACCTTGTCGGTGCCGTCCGGCCGGATCGGCCGCGTGCCGATGACTTTAAACTCTTTGAGCTCTTTCTCTGGTGCGACCATGTAGCTGACCTCGGTATCTAGGTAAGGCTGCGATTCGCGATCAATTCTAGCGCATATCCGCCGCTCTCCGCAGCGGCGGATATGCGTTCGTGTAAGATCCGCTCGACCGGCCGCTCGGCCGCTTGGAAGGCGGACGCGCGTGGCCCGCCGGCGCTTGGAGGTGAGGATGGCGGACGCTCTGGCCAAGGGACTGCGCAACGTCGTCCTCGACACGACGGAGTCGAGCTTCATCGACGGGCAGGAGGGCGTCCTCCTCTACCGCGGCTACTCGATCCACGACCTCGCCGCCAACGCCTCCTTCGAGGAGGTCGCCTACCTCCTCCTCCACGGCTCGCTGCCCTCACGCGCCGCGCTGGCCGACTTCGATACCCGGCTCCGTAGCCAGCGCTCGCTGCCCGAGCCGGTCGTCGCGCTGATCCGGATCGTCGCCGGCGGCCAGCCGATGGACGTCCTCCGCACCGCCGTCTCCGCCCTCGCCGCCTACGACCCGGACTCAGGCGACAGCTCGCCCGCCGCCAACCTGCGCAAAGCGGAGCGCCTGACGGCCCAGATGCCGGCGATCGTCGCCGCCCACGACCGCCTCCGCCGCGGCCTCGAGCCGCTGGCGCCGCGCGCCGACCTCGGCCACGCCGCCAGCTTCCTCTACCTGCTGCAAGGCGCGCCCCCGAGCGAGGCGGCCGCCGCCGCCATGGACCTCGACTTCCTCCTCCACGCCGAGCACGGCGCCAACGCCTCCTCGTTCGCCGCCCGCGTTACGGCCTCGACCCTGAGCGACCTCCACGCGGCGGTGACGAGCGCGATCGGCACGCTGAAGGGGCCGCTGCACGGCGGCGCCGCCGAGGCCGTCATGCGCATGGCGCTGGAGATCGGCGAGCCGGAGCGGGCGCCGGAGTACGTCCGCGCCCGCCAGCGTGACCGCGAGAACCGGATCATGGGCTTCGGCCACCGCGTCTACCGGGCGGAGGACCCACGCGCCCGTCACATGCGCGCCAAGTCGCGCGCCCTCAGCGAGAGCCTCGGCCAGGCGAAGTGGTACGCGATCCTCGAGGCGGTGGAGAAGGAGATGGCCCGCTACCAGCGGCACGGCATCTACGTCAACGTCGACTTCTTCGCCGGCTCCGTCTACTACCTCCTCGACATCCCCGAGGACATCTTCGTGCCGATCTTCGCCATCGGCCGTGCCCCCGGCTGGTGCCTCCAGGTCTTCGAGCAGCTCGCCGACAACGTCCTCATCCGCCCCCTCCTCCGCTACGAAGGACCGACGGACCTCGAGTACACCCTGCTCGGTCAACGCTAGGCAGGCACGCCTGCACCGTGGGGCTGGCAGGCACGCCTGCACGGTAGGGCTGCGGCTCTTGCTACGAGGCTGAGGAGTGGAGGGCGCGCCGTGGTCGGGGATATGCGGGCGTCGGCCCGACAGGCGCGCTCTGCTCGCAGCCGTTGACCCCTTGGCGGGCCGGGCGCTACATTCAGCGCTGCTGAGCACGGAGAGGCAGGAGGAGCTGCGATGGCGTACGAGACGATCGCGAAACCGGACGCTGCTTCGCTGGCCGTAAGGCCGAACCTCGCCGACTACGAGGCCCAGCGCGCCACCTTCTCCTGGCCCGCGCTCGCGCAAGAGCTCGACGGCCTGCTTCGACAGGCTCAGGACAGCGCCCTTCGACAGGCTCAGGACGAGGCCTGAACATCGCTTACGAGGCCGTCGATCGTCACTTGAAGACGGCCCGCCGCGACAAGGCGGCGATCCTCTGGGAGGGCAAGGGCGGCGAGCGCGAGAGCCTGAGCTTCGCCGACGTCGCGCGCCTCTCCAACAAGTGGGCGAACTGCCTCCGCGCCCTCGGCGTCCAGAAGGGCGACCGCGTCTTCGTCTTCCTCGACCGCATACCGGAGCTCTACGCCGCCGTCTTCGGCACGCTGAAGGTCGGCGCCGTCATCGGCCCCCTCTTCTCCGCCTTCGGCCCCGACGCCGTCCGCGACCGCCTCGCCGACGCCGGCGCCGTCCTCCTCCTCACCAGCCCCGACCTCTGGCGCCGCGTCGAGGCGGCCCGCGCCGACCTGCCCGACCTCCGTCACGTCGTCCACGTCCAGCACGGCCGCCGCAGCGCCGCGAGCGCGGGCATCCTCTCCTGGGACGAGCTCATGGACGCGGCGGCGGAGGAGGCCGAGATCGAGCCGACCGGCCTCGAGGACCCGGCGATCATCCACTACACCTCCGGTACCACCGGCAAGCCAAAGGGCGCCATCCACGTCCACCAGGCGGTATGGGGCCACTACGCCACCGGCAAGTACGTCCTCGACCTCCACCCGGACGACGTCTACTGGTGCACCGCCGACCCCGGCTGGGTCACCGGCACCTCCTACGGCATGTTCGCTCCTTTCACCAACGGCGTGACCTCGGTGATCTACGAGGGCGGCTTCGCGGCGGGCAAGTGGTACGAGCTCGTCCAGCGCTACAAGGTCAGCGTCTGGTACACGGCGCCGACGGCGATCCGCCTCCTGATGAAGGCCGGCGACGCCATACCGAAGCGCTACGACCTCTCGAGCCTGCGCTACACGCTCTCGGTCGGCGAGCCCCTGAACCCGGAGGCCGTCGTCTGGAGCGAGGCGGCGCTCGGCCTGCCCTTCCACGACAACTGGTGGCAGACCGAGACCGGCTCGATCATGATCGCGAACTACGCGGCGCTGCCGGTAAAGCCCGGCTCGATGGGCAGGCCGATGCTCGGCATCGAGGCGGCGATCATCGACGCCGCCGGCGAGGAGCTGCCACCGGGCGAGGAGGGCGACCTCGCGCTGCGGCCGGGCTGGCCCTCGATGTTCCGCACCTACTGGCGCAACGAGGCGATGTACGAGAGCCGCTTTCGCAACGGCTGGTACGTCACCGGCGACCGCGCCCGCCGCGACGCCGAGGGCTACTTCTGGTTCATCGGCCGCGTCGACGACGTGATCAACACCGCCGGACACTTGGTAGGGCCCTTCGAGGTCGAGAGCGCCCTCCTCGAGCACCCGGCCGTCGCCGAGGCCGCCGTCATCGGCAAGCCGGACCCGGTAGCGATGGAGATCGTGAAGGCCTTCGTCGCCTTGAAAGACGGCCACGAGCCCTCGGAGGCGCTGCGGCGTCAGCTCATCGGCTTCGCCCGCGAGAAGCTCGGGTCCGGCGTCGCGCCGCGCGAGATCGACTTCCTGCCATCGCTGCCGAAGACGCGCTCCGGCAAGATCATGCGCCGCCTCCTCAAAGCGCGCGAGCTCGGCCTGCCCGAGGGCGACATCAGCACCCTCGAGGAAGACTAGTGCCCTGCCGATCCGACAGGCGTCCAATCTTCTGGCGAGCGGAGGTGCAGGAGGCAGGTAGCCTCCTGCCGGGGAGCGCGAAGGGTGTCCCCTCGCGAAACAGTTCTTATCTCCTTCTGCGGGCGCAGCAGACCGCAGGAATGCGAAGCGCTTTTCTGACCGTGGTGACGCTGGCCAGGCCGGAGTACTGCTAGCCCGCGTCAGGGCGATTCAGAGATCGGAGCTCGGCATGCCAGACCACGCGTACGACATCGCCGTAATCGGTGCCGGCATCCTCGGCACCGCGACCGCGATGCGCCTCGCCCAGGCCTACCCCCGCTACCGCGTCGGCGTCATCGAGAAGGAGGCGGAGGTCGCCGCCCACCAGAGCGGCCACAACAGCGGCGTCATCCACTCCGGCATCTACTACGCGCCCGGCTCGTTGAAGGCGAAGAACTGCGTCGCCGGTGCCGGCGAGCTGATCGACTTCTGCCGCGAGAACGCCATCCCCTACGAGCTCTGCGGCAAGGTCATCGTCGCGACGCGAGAAGACGAGCTGCCGCGGCTCGAGGAGCTCCACCGCCGCGGCGTCGCCAACGGCGTTCCCGGCCTCGAGCTGATCGACGCCGCCCGCCTGCGCGAGATCGAGCCCCACGCCGCCGGCATCAGCGGCCTCTACTCGCCCGACACCGGCATCGTCGACTACCGCGACGTCACCCGGGCCTACGCCGCCCGCCTCCAGGCCGCGGGCGGCGAGCTCCTCCTCGGCGCCCGCGTCGAGGCGATCGACCGGCGCGCCGAGGCAGTTCGCCTGCGGACGAGCGGCGGCGACGTCGAGGCCCGCTACCTGATCAACTGCGCCGGCCTCTACTCGGACTCGATCGCCCGTCTCATGGGCCTCGGCGACGACCTGCGGATCATCCCCTTCCGGGGCGAGTACTACTTCCTACGGCCGGCGGCGCGCGGCCTGGTCAACGGCCTGATCTACCCGGTGCCGGACCCGCGCTTCCCCTTCCTCGGCGTCCACTTCACGAAGACGATCCACGGCCGCATCGAGGCGGGGCCGAACGCCGTGCTCGCCCTCGCCCGCGAGGGTTATCGCAAGGCGACGCTGAGCCCGCGCGAGAGCCTGGCGATGCTGCGCTTCAAAGGCTTCTGGTCCATGGCGGCGCGCTACTGGCGCACCGGCGCCCAGGAGGTCTACCGCTCCTTCAGCAAGGCCGCCTTCGCGACGGCGCTGCAGCGGCTGGTCCCGGAGGTGCGGCCCGGCGACCTCGAGCGCGGCGGCGCCGGCGTCCGCGCCCAGGCCGTGGACGGCGGCGGCCGGCTGATCGACGACTTCCGGATCGTTGAGGCGCAGGGCGCGATCCACGTCCTCAACGCCCCCTCCCCGGGAGCGACGGCCTCGCTCGCGATCAGCCGCGATATCGAGACGATGGCGGCGAAGTCCTTCGATCTGAAGGGCTGAGCCGGCCGGCTCCGGCCGGCTCCGGCCGGCTTTAAAGATCGCGCGCGCTCGAACCAACCATGAGTAGAGATGCAAACCTTACTGCCCCGGCTGGCAAGGGCTTCGCGCCCCTCCCTCGCCTCGATCCTCCTCCTCGCGCTGCTCCTCGGCGCCCTCAGCCTGCGTGACGAGCCGCCGCGGGTGGCGCTCGTCGCGCCGCGTAGCTACGAGGGCGCGGTCATCGCCGAGGCCTCTAACCTCGAAGACCAGGCGGCGCGCGCCGACCTGATCGTCGTCGGCCGCGTCACCGGCGTCGCCTCGCGCTCCACCGGCGATAGCATCGTCACGGACGTGACCCTGACGACAGAGAAGACGCTGAAGGGCCAGGGGCGCGGGAGCGTCAGCCTCACCCTGCCCGGCGGCGAGGTCGGCGACCGACGCCTTTACGTCGGCGGCGTGCCGAACTTCCTCACCGGCGAGCGGGCCCTCCTCTTCCTCGCCGAGGACGGGGGCGAGCCGCGGCTCGTCCAGCTCTGGCAGTCGAAGTACTCGCTTGCCGGCAGCGACGCGATCCAGCTCGAGTCCGAGACCCGCCTGCCGCTCGCCGCCGTCGAGCAGCGGCTCGGTAACGCCCTCGGCGGCGCGGTCGCGATCGGCGTCGACCCCGGGGCCGTCGTCAGCATCGCCTTCACGACCTACTGCGACCTCTGGCCGACGGCCGACATGCCGATCCTCTTCGAGACGAACCCGTCGAACGCCGGTACCGGCGGCCCAAGCGGCACCGCCTACCACGAGCTGACCCACGATTCCTGGCATAACTGGCAGGCCCTCGGCGACTCCTTCATCTCCTTCTCCGCCGGCGCCATCACCGCCAACGACGGCACGGACCACTTCGACAGTCTGAACACGGTTGCCTGGGCCGACCTCGATTCGGTAGGCGCCGGCGTCCTCGGCATCAACTACTGCGCCACGCAGGGCGGCGTCCGCATCGACTCCGACACGCTGATCGACAACACGGGCAGCCAGTGGGACCCGGACGACAGCGACGGCATCACGCCCGGCCGCTTCAGCCTCCAGGCCGTCATGGAGCACGAGCTCGGCCACGGCCTCGGCCTCGGCCACAGCGACGCTACCTGCAACGGTGGCGCCTCGACGCCCCTCATGTGCCCGGCAGTCTCCTCCGGCGTCCGCAAGCAGATCCTCGCCGACGACCAGGCCGGCGCCGCGTCGCGCTACCCGCTCGCGGGCAGCCCGCCCGGCGCGCCCTCCGGCCTGGCCGTGCTCGAAGGCGCGAGCGCCAGCTCGCTGAGCTGGTCGGCCGCCGCCGGCTCCCCGATCGCCTACGACATCGAGAGATCGGACGCCGGCTGTGGCGGCAGCTTCGTCTCGATCCAGACGCTCGCGAGCAGCGAGACCAGCTATGTCGACGACGAGCACGGCCAGGGGCTGCCTTCCGGTAGCTACTGCTACCGTCTCAAAGCCCTCGGCGAAGGCGGCGACTCCGGCTACTCGAGCGCCGTGGCGCCGGCGCCGCCGGCGCCTACCTACGGCGTGAGCTGGGACGGCCACGACACGCCGGCGACGCGGACGGCAGCCGGGACCGTAACGCCGAGCCTGAGCTTCACGAACACGGGCAGCCTTACGTGGGAGGCGGCCGGCGCCAACCCGGTGCGGCTGTCGTACCACTGGCTGAACGGCGCCTGTCCCGGCACGACGACCGTGACCTGGGACGGCAACCGCGCGGTGCTCAGCGGCGACGTCGCCCAGAGCGCTGCCGTGACCGGCCTGACGATCGCCGTCGACGCGCCGGGGACGGCGGGCGCCTACTGCCTGGTCTACGACCTCGTGCGCGAGGGAGTGACCTGGTTCTCCTGGCAAGGGGCGTCGACGCTCGCCGTCGACGTGACCGTCGACCCACTGCCCTAAGCACGCGGCCCGGCCGGCGCCAAAAGAGAACAGCCTCGCATGGGAGCGAGGCCGTTCTGCATGGCGGCGCTTGCCCCGGGCGTCGAGGCGGCGGCTCTCGCGCGGGCCACGTTGACCGCCACCCGCGGTTGGTTGAGCAGGTCGAGCACCCATTGCCCGGCCTATGGCCCGGTGCGCGAAGGGGTGACCCAGCTCTTCGGGCCGGGGGCGTGACCCTCGCCGTTAGCGTCGCGGCCGATTCGTCTCAGGCAGACGGCCCGTTCGGGGCATTAATCGGGCATGAAAAGAAGGGCCCCGCTTTCGAGCGAGGCCGCTTCTGGCGTGGCGAGAGCCTGGCTCAGGCGACGAGGCGGAGGTTCTTGCGCTGGGGCGCGCCGACTTTCACCCGCCAGTAGTCCAGCAGGTCGGCCAGCGTCTTCTCGAAGGGGATCTCCGGATGCCAGCCGGTCGCTTTGTGGAACTTGCTCGCATCGCCGAGGAGGACGGGCACGTCGGAGGGCCGCAGCCGCTCCGGGTCGACCTCGACCTCGACGTTGCTCATGGCGAGGAGGGAGTCGAGGACGGAGCGCATCGAGAGGGCGTGGCCGCTGCAGAGGTTGTAAGCCTCGCCCGGCTCGGCGGCGTGAACGGCGAGCCAGTAGCCGCGGACGATGTCGCGTGCGTCCGTGTAGTCGCGCTCGGCGTCGAGGTTGCCCACCGAGATGACGGGCGGCTTGAGGCCGGCCTCGATCTCGGCGACCTGCTTGGCGAAGTTCGACTCCGCGAACACCTCGCCGCGCCGCGGGCCCGTGTGGTTGAAGGCGCGAGTGCGGAAGATCGGCAGGCCGTAGCTGCGGTAGTACTGGTAGCTGAGGTAGTCCATAGCCACCTTGGAGACTGCGTAGGGCGAGAGCGGCTTCAGCGGCGTCAGCTCCGTGATTGGCAGCTCGTCTCGCTCGACGAGACCGTACTCCTCGGAGGAGCCGGCGATCTGGATCGGCGGCGTAATCCCCGCCTGGCGCACCGCCTCGAAGAGGTTGAGGCTGCCGATGAGGTTGGCCTCCATCGTCCCGGCCGGCGACGACCAGGAAGCGGGCACGTAGGACTGGGCGCCGAGGTGAAAGACGTAGTCCGGCTCGATCTCGGCGACGACGCGACGCAGCGAGTGGGCGTCCGCGAGGTCGCCCTCGACCAGCGAGAGCCGGTCCTTGATCGTCTCGATGTTCTCCATCGACGAGCGTACCTGGATGAGGCCGTAGACGGCGAGGCCCTCCTCGAGCAGCATCTCGGCGAGATGGCTGCCGACGAAGCCGGTGATCCCTGTTACGAGCGCGCGTGGGCGGTTTTCCATGCTGAAGCTCCTCCTTCTCGAATGCCTATAGTGATGGTCGGCTCGGCGCCGCCCCGGCGTTATAGGTGAAACTCGCATCCGCGCGCGGCGAAGCACGGAGGCCACGGCGCGAAAGCGCCCGGCGACGGTTTCAATCTGGCGGCGCCTGTGGCAAATTAGGCGTTGAAAAAGGCAGCGATCGGTGAGGGCGACGTGACATCGAGGCCATCGCGGCGCAGGCGCCAGACCTGCGACCGCTGCGGCCTGCCGTTCGAGGAGGGCTTCACCCGGCCCGGCCTCGGCATACCGGTCCAGCTCTGCGAAGACTGTACCAAAGACCTCGAGGAGTCGGTCGATAGCTACGGCGAGGACCGCCAGGCGGCGAGCCGTCGCTTCCTCGACCGGCTGCGCTCGCTCGGCGACGGCTAAACGGCGGCTCTCAGCCCGCCTTGCTGATGAGGCTGAGGAACTCGCTTCGGGTGCGGGGATCGGTGCGGAACTGGCCGCGCATGCAGCTCGTGACGGCGAGGCTCTGCTGCTTCTCGACGCCGCGCATCATCATACAGAGGTGCTGCGCCTCGATGACGACGCCGACGCCCTTCGGCTCGAGGACCTCGTCGATCGCCTTCGCGACCTCGTTCGTGAGCCGCTCTTGGATCTGGAGGCGGCGGGCAAACACCTCCGCCAGGCGGGCGAGCTTGCTGAGGCCGACGATCTTGCCGCTCGGCAGGTAGGCGATGTGGCAGCGGCCGAAGAACGGCAGCAGATGGTGCTCGCAGAGGCTGAAGATCTCGACGTCGCGGACCACGACCATCTCGTCGTACTCGGCCTCGAAGATCGCTTCGCCGACCACGGCGCGCGGGTCCTGGTCGTAGCCCTGGGTGAGGAAGGCTAGGCTGCGGGCGACGCGCTCCGGCGTGTCGCTGAGGCCGTCGCGCTCCGCGTCCTGGCCGAGCTCGCCGAGGAGCGAGCGGACCAGCCCGGCGACCGCGGCGCTCGCCGGCGGCCCGCCGCGGTCATCGAGGAGGGAGGTTTCTTCTGCTTCCATCGCTTCCATTCGCCGCTCCTCGCTTTGTCGCCGCCCGGCGGCCACCCCTCGGTTACGACCGAGTCCCTTGACTATACTAAACGTCGAATCAGGATTCATGGGAGGAAGAGATGGCCCAAGAGCTGCCCGAGTCCGCCCGTCGCATGGTCGACGGTCGCAACCTCGCCCACGTCGCGACCGTCATGCGCGACGGCTCGCCTCAAGTCACGCCCGTCTGGGTAGACCGCGACGGCGACGTCATCCTGATCAACACCGCCGCCGGCCGCCTCAAAGTCCGCAACGTCGGCCGCGACCCGCGCGTCGCCATCTCCATGGTCGATAGCGACCACCCCAACCCGCCCCTCCTCGTCCGCGGCCGCGTCGTCGCGGTCGTCGGCGGCGAGGCGGCCTGGGAGCACTACGACAAGCTCCGCCTCAAGTACTCCGGCCTCAGCGGCGGCGAGCGCCGCCCCGGCGAGGAGCGGATCGTCTGGTGCATCGAGGCCGACCAGATCCGGGCGCCGGAGCCGCGCCAGGGTCGCTAGGCACCGCAAGCCTCGCGTGTCCGCCGCGCTCACTGGCCGAAACGGTCATGCGCTAGTATTTAGGCAAGCGGCCAAGGTGTTGTGGTGGCACGCGTCCCTCCCAAGGATGAGGCGGGGGTTCAATTCCCCCTGGCCGCTCCAGGAAATCGAGCCGTCACCAATGACTGAAGCTATCTGGCAACCCGTGACTGTCTGGTAGCACAAATACGGCGAAGCGAGGCGCATGACGAGGCCGATTACCGGCGAGACCTGGGGCGACGAGGTCGATGGCGTGCGCGCCTACCTCCTCGCCGAGGCGGAGCTGCCGTTTGCCGAGCTGCGACTGAAGCTGGCGTCGGCGCGCGGCGACCTGCTCGCAGAGCTCGACGGCGTCAGCGACGCCCAGGCCGAGCTTCGACCGTATGAAGGCGAAGGCGAGGACGCCTGGGGCATCGCCGAGGCGCTGCGCCACGTCGCCAGCATCGAGACGATCATGGCGCAGCGAGTGCGCTTGCTCGGCCTCGGCCTGCCGGTCGATGTGCAGGCGACCTACCCTGGCTATATGGAGAGCGTCGATACGCGGCGCCTGCCCGCCCTGGTCGAAGCCCTCGCCGCCAGCTACGACGCCCTCCTCGCCGCCGTCGCCGCGATCGAGGGCCACGAGCGCCTCGACACGCTCGAGCCCCACCGCCGCTTCGGCCCCCTCAACTGCCGCGCCTGGCTGGCGATGCACACGCTGCACCTTCAAGACCACGCCCGCCAGATCGCCAGGCTCAAGGTACGGCCGCCGTGTCCTGCCTAGATTCCAGGCTGCAATACAAAATAAGTGAAGCTTTTGTCACCCTTGGCCTTGCTAGCCAGGTGGACGGTGAACGCTCCATCGGCGCCATCCACCCATGAAAATGCATTGCCCTTACCTGGGTCGCTAATGAGGGTCACCATCACGTGGGTGTCCGGTGAAACAGCAGCATCAATTATCGTTGCTTCGTCTCGCTTATCAGATACGATGCCATCGCCTATCGTTGAAAAACGAGCTTCACCAACCACGTCTAACGCGATACCGCTTGGGCTTGTCGCTTGCACGCCGATGCCGTCCTGGCTGGAGCCGACCACACCTGCGCTGCCTGTGCTGATCCCGACTACCCCAACGCTGCTGTCGCTGACTCCGATGACACCGAAGCCGCTCCCACTTTGGCCTCCCACGCCTACTCCCGGTCCAAGTGTGGGGTTCGCACTATCAAGGTCAACTTCGCTTGCCACGGCAACACCCGTCACGCCAGCAGCCTCGCCGGCAGCGCCAGCAGTCACGCCCTCGACGCCCTCGTCTAGCAGGCTGGTACCTCTCACGCCAGCTGTCATGCCTTGGCTTCTCCCGATCACGCCTACGCTGTTGGTGCTTTCGCCAACGACCCCAGGCCGTTTTCGCTAGAACCTTCCACACCGGGCCTGTTAGTACTTTCGCCAACGACACCTGATCCGTTTTCGCTAAGGCCCTCCACGCCAGGACCATCGGTGCTGACACCATTGACGCCGATAGCTGGACCAATGCCGAAAACGCCTCTGCCGTTGTCACTGCGGCCCTTGACCCCGTTGTCGTTTACGCTGGAGCCTAAGATCGCCGCGTCATGCGTGCTTTGCCCGTTGATGGCCACAGCAGGGGCGTCTACCTTGGTGTTTTCGATGCCAAACACTGTTGCAGAACTGCCTGTCAGGCTCGTGCCTGCGGCGCCGGCGGCATTTCCATGACCGAGGTGCAGGACCTCAGAATCGCCAGCGTGGGCTTCCGCCTGCTCCGGCTTCACTACGACTGCGGCGACAGCACCTGCCGCTGCCGCTACTCCGAGGCTGAGCATGGCTCGCCTGCTTTTCACTTCCTTCGGCTCGTTTGTCAAATCCTTAGACATCGATCCCTCCTAAAAGTCCGTAGGTAACTTGTCGCGGTAAGCATATTTCGTGAGTGGAACTTTAATCGAGATTCGATGACAGAATGTTGAGCCGCCCGGAAGTCGAGGTTCAGAAGTGGGAAGCAATCCGCGCAAAAAGAGCATCGGCCTGCGGACGCCAGGCTACCCAGGGAGCAAGTTTGATTCCCTTTGGCCGCTTCGAATCAGGAAAGCCCTCCCCGCCATTCCCGGCTCGGTCCCTACACCAGGAGTATGATTTACCAGGCTCACCGGCCTGCCAGCACGCCCTTCGACCTGCGGCCCCCTCCTGCTAACCTGATCTTGAAATGACTGCTCGAGTCGACCGCCGCGCCGCCGCCGTTCAATCAAGGCTCGCGTCATTCGAGGCGCCGCTCCAGCTTCACCCCAGCCCGCACGGCGCGATTTACGCTTTATTCAATCAAGCAATCAAGGCCCGTCCGAGCCTGCCGTAAGGCCGCCGCTACTCCCCCAGCCGCACGTTGCCCAACTTCTCCAGCGCCTTGACCAGGGCCTGCGTCCCCTCCTCGCCGCCGCCGTCCGCCGCCAGCGCCGCGAAGAGCTGCGCGGCCAGCGCCGTCGCCGGCAGCGGCAGGTCGCTCTCCCGCGCGACTTCTAGCGCCAGGCGCAGGTCCTTGCGCTGGTGCCAGACCTTGAAGCCGGGCCGGAAGTCGCCCTCGATCATCTTCGGCGCCAGGTTCAGCAGCTGCCACGAGGCCGCCGCGCCGCCCGACACCGCCTCCACCATCGTCGCCGGCGGCACGCCCGCCTTCTTCGCCAGGACCAGCGCCTCGCAGACCGCCAGGTTGGTCACGGAGACCAGCACCTGGTTGCAGAGCTTCACCGTCTGCCCCGCGCCGCTCGGGCCGCAGTAGGTGATCGACTTGCCGAGGACCTCGAGCAGGGGCCGACAGCGGTCGAAGACCGCCCGCTTGCCGCCCGCCATGATCGAGAGCGTCGCGCTGACGGCGCCGCCCTCGCCGCCGCTCACCGGCGCGTCGAGCAGCTCGATGCCGTGCTCCTCGTAGCGGGCGGCAATCGCGCGGGTCATGGCCGGCGCCATCGTCGTCATGTCGACGTGGACGAGCCCGGCCGCCGCGCCCGCGGCGATGCCCTCCGGCCCGAGCGCCACGGCCTCGACGTCGGGCGAGTCGCCGACGATCGTGAATACGACCTCGCTCGCCGCCGCGACCGCCGCCGCCGATGCCGCCGCCACGGCGCCGCCCGCGACGAGGGCGTCGATGCCGGGCCGGCTGCGGTTCCACACCGTCAGGCCGTGGCCGGCGGTGAGGAGGTGCCGTGCCATAGGCTGTCCCATGATCCCGAGTCCGATGAAGCCTAGACGCATTTGGTCAACTCCTTTGCCGCATGATAGCCTGCCCTTCGGACGCCAAAGCTAGCGAGAAGCGAAGCGATTGAGCCCGGGGCGCGACGCCTCAACGGAGGAGCGAGATGCGGCCGAACAGCGTGAAGCAGAGGTGGCGCGAGGGTAAGATCGCCGTCGGCGGCTGGCTGACGATCCCGTCCAGCTTCAGCGCCGAGGTCATGGCTCATCAAGGCTTCGACTGGCTCTGCGTCGACACGCAGCACGGCGCCATCGACTACAGCGCGGCCCTGCCGATGCTCCAGGCGATCTCGACGACCGCGGCGACGCCCTTCGTGCGCGTGCCCTGGAACGAGCCCTCGATCATCATGAAGTACCTCGACGCGGGCGCTTACGGGATCATCGTGCCGATGATCAGCACCGCCGCCGACGCCGAGGCGGCGGTAAGCGCCTGCCGCTACCCGCCGGACGGCATCCGCAGCGCCGGCCCCTACCGCGCGACATACTACGGCGGTGCCGACTACCTCGAGCACGCCAACGAGGAGATCGCCTGCGTCGTGATGATCGAGACGGCGGCGGCGCTGAACAACCTCGAGGCGATCCTCAGCGTGCCCGGCGTCGACGCCGCCTACATCGGGCCCTCGGACCTGAGCCAGGCCCTCGGCCTCGGCCCGCGCTACGACGCGACCAACCCGCGTCACGCCGCGGCCGTCGACCGCATCCGCCAGGCCTGCGAGCAGCAGGGCGTCGTGCCTGGCATCCACACCTCGGGCTCGGTCCTGTCGGCGCGCTACGCCCAGGAGGGCTTCAAGATGATCCTCCTGACCGCCGACATCGCCGGCGTCGTCAGCGGCGCCAGTGGCGAGCTCGCGAGCCTGCGCAAGGCGGTCGAGGCGCTGGGCTAGGCGGCGGCGTTCAGCGAAGCGGCGGCCGCCGTCCGCGTTGACCCCGGCCGGCTCCACGGCCTCGGCCTGCGCGCGACCTGCGGCGAGCTCGCCATCGAGTCCGAGCTGGCGTAACGGCGCCGCGAGTGACCGGCTTCTGCCTCAGCCGCCCTCCTGCTGACGATAGACCTCGTAGAGGACGAGCGCGGTGGCGACTGACAGGTTCAGCGACTCGACGCTGCCCGCCATCGGCACGCGGACGAGGGCGTCGCAGGTACTGATCTGCTCCTCGGAGAGGCCGACCCGCTCGCTGCCCATGAGGAGGACAACGGGCGCCCGGTAGTCCACCTCGCGGTAGTCGCGGCTGCCGGCGGGCGAGGTGCCGATGACCGTGCAGCCGCCGGCCTTCGCCCAGGCGCCGAGCGCATCCGGCGTGGCGCGGACGATGCGCTGCGAGAAGAGGGCGCCGAGGCTGCCGCGCACGGCGACCGGGTGATAGGGATCGGTCGAGCGGCCGGAGAGGATGACGCCGTCGCCGCCGACGGCGTCGCAGGTGCGGATGATCGTGCCGAGGTTGCCGGGGTGCTGGATGTCGTGGAGAGCGACCCAGCAGCGGTGGCCGGCGTTGGTCAGGGTCTGCCAGCGCTGCTGGACGACGGCGCCGATCGCTTGCGACTCCTCTCGCAGGGTGAGGGCGTCGAAGACGGGGGGCGTGACTTCGAGCACCGGCAGGCCGCGGCGCTCGAGCGCTGCCGCGAGGTCGCTCTCGCCGTCGCTGAGACGCTCGGGCGCTATGACCACCTGCTCGATCGTAGCGTCGGCGGTGAGGGCAGCGCGGAGGACGCGCTCGCCTTCGGCGAAGAAGGCGCCGGTGGCGTCGCGGCCGCGACGGTCGCGGAGGACGCGGACCTGCTTGACGCGCTCGTTGGAGCGGCTGGAGACGATCACTTGTCCGGCTGCTCGCTGCGGCGAGGGCGGTAGGTGATCGGCTCGGATCCCGCGGTCATGGTCGAGATCTCGCCTCGTCGATCGCGTCGCGAGGTCGAACGCAGCGATCGAGTGCGGCGGGTGGCCGCATCAGGGCGTGGCGGTCGCGGTCGGCAGCGATTCGGCTGCCCTCTCTCGCTCGCGGAGGTCATCGGTGAGGACGCCGCAGACGAGGAAGGAGGCGACGATGAGCAGGACGCCCGCGACCAGCTTGATGTTCGTGGTCATGATTCCTCCGGGGTATATTACGCGGGATGGGCGAAGCGGCGACAGTAACGGGAAAGGCGCGGCGCGGGCGCATCGAGGCGCTGCTGCGGGCCGATCTCGTCCGCCTCGGCCGGGCCGGCCTCGCCTTTGAGCTCTGCCTCAGCGACGCCGTCTGGCGCCGGGCGATGCTCGACGCCGGCTGCCCCGCCTACGTGGCGCGTCTCGCCTCGCCGACGGCGCGGCGCGGCACCCGCGGCAAGCTGGGCATGGCGACGATCTGCCACTTCCGCCACGGCCACGCCGCCGTCGTTTACGTGCGGACGCGCGGCCGCACCTGGGAGGAGATCGTCGAGACCGTGCACCACGAGGTACTCCATCTGGCGCGACCGAGCCTCAGCCACCGCCGGATCGAGGCGGTGCTCCACGGCGCCTGAGCCCGTTGCCGTAGGGCATTAATCCGTCGACGCGGTTAAGGTCGGCGGCGCCGCTGGCTAGCGAGACGGGCTCCAGCCGCTTGGCGCTGAGCCGTCGCTTCGGTCTGGTCCCGTAGCGCCTCATTGGACGGCGCGACTAACATGGGCGCGTGAAGCTCGCGATACCTTCGGCAACCGAGATCGGCTCCCGGCGCTTCGAGTGGGGCCGGCGCACCTACGTCATGGGCGTGGTCAACGTCTCGCCCGAGTCCTTCGCCGGCGACGGGCTCGCGGGCGCGAGCGAGGCGGCGCGACAGGCAGAGCGTTTCGAGCGCGAGGGCGCCGACCTGATCGACGTCGGCGGCCAGTCGACGCGGCCCGGCTTCGCGGAGCTGAGCGTCGAGGCGGAGATCGAGCGGCTGGTGCCGGCGGTCCGCGCCCTCGTCGCCGCCGTCGACCTGCCGGTGAGCATCGATACCTACAGAGCGCCGGTTGCCGCCGCCGCCCTCGATGCCGGCGCCCACTTCGTCAACGACATCTCCGGCCTGCGCTACGACCCGGAGATGGCCGGCCTGGTCGGCCGCGCGGGAGTGGCGGCCGTGGTCATGCACAACCAGCGCGATCGCTGGTTCCACGACGTGATCGGCGACATTCGCGCCGGCCTCGAGGAGAGCGTCGCGGTCGCGGCGAAGGCGGGCGTGCGCCGCGACCGCCTGATCGTCGATCCGGGCTTCGGCTTTGGCTGGACCGTGGCGCAGAATATGGAGATGCTGCGTCGCCTCGGCGAGCTACGCGACCTCGGCCGGCCGATCCTCGTCGGCACCTCGCGCAAATCGGCGATCGGCGCTGTGCTCGGCCGCGAGGAGCCGGGGCAGCGCCTCTGGGGCACTGCGGCGACGGTGGCGCTCGCGATCGCGAACGGCGCCGACATCGTCCGCGTCCACGACGTCCGCGAGATGACGGATGTCAGCCGCATGACTGACGCGATCGTGCGACCACCTTGGAGGAGCGATTGATCGGCCACCGGCACGTCAGCTATCCCAAGCGAAGGTTCTCATGAGCTGGAAGCTCATTCTGAGCGCTTTCAATCAGTCGAGGTTCTCATGAGCTGGAAGCTCATCCTGAGCGTATTCAATCAGTCGAGGTTCTCATGAGCCGGAGCAGCGTCCTGAACCTGTCGAAGGGGCGCATCCTGAGCGTTGAGCAGCAATGGCAGTCTATCTAGCGCCCGGATCGAACCTCGGCAACCGGCAGGCGAACCTGGCGCTCGCCCTGCGCATGCTCGCGCCCCTCGTGCGGGTGGATGCGGTCTCGCCGCTATACGAATCGGCGCCGCAGGCACCAGCGCCACCGCCCGCCTACCTCAACGCAGTCTGCCGCGTCACCACCGGCCTGAGCCCGGCCGCCCTCCTGAGCCACGTAAAGCGGGTCGAGCGCTTGATCGGCCGGCGCGACGGGGAGCGGTGGGCGCCGCGGCCGATCGACATCGACATCCTCATCTACGACGAGGAGCAGATCGAGACGGAGAGCCTGATCCTCCCTCATCCGCGTCTGGCCGAGCGCGCCTTCGTTCTGCGGCCGCTGCTGGACCTCGATTCGGAGCTTGAGCATCCGCTCACGGGCGAGCGCCTCGATGCCGCGCTCGGCCGAATCGGCGAGGGCGATCTCAGGCGTGTGGGCGCGGCCGACTGGCCGCAGCAGGCGTCGCCGACCCCGAGCTAGCGAAGGGGCGGCTTGCGCTGCACCTGGGCTGCTGCCGCGGTGGCGCAAGCGGCGCCAGGACCGCGAGAGGCCCGTGGGCTAACCTGACGGGCGTCTACTGCCTTGACCCTCCCGGCACGTGCCTGATAGGATTGTTCGGCAATGAATGGACATAACGCCCGGCCTACTACCAAATTCAGCATGGCGATGCTCCGGTCCGCCCTGGGCGGACTGCGCTAACCTTCGCCGAGTCCAGATCGCCCCGCTAGCCGGGGCCATGGCCCGCCTCGGCGGGCTCATCTATTAGTAAGAGGCATCGCTCATGTCCTTCGCCAAAGCCCTCCGCTGCCGCGAGTGCGGCCGCGAGTACCCCCTCAGCCCCAGCCACGTCTGCGAGTACTGCTTCGGCCCCCTCGAAGTCGCCTACGACTACGAGGCCATGGCTACCAAGGTCAGCCGCGCCTCCATCGAGAAGGGACCCTACTCCGTCTGGCGCTACGCCGACCTCCTCCCTTGCGAGGGTGAGCCCGTCGACCTCCAGGCCGGCTTCACGCCCTTGCTCCGGGCTGACAACCTCGGCCGCGCCCTCGGCCTGAGCCAGCTCTATCTCAAGAACGACTGCGTCAACCCGACCTGGTCGTTCAAGGACCGCGTCGTCACCGTCGCCGCCACCAAGGCGCGGGAGTTCGGCTTCCAAACCCTGGCCTGCGCCTCGACCGGTAACCTCGCCAACGCCGTCGCCGCGCACGCCGCCCGCGCCGGCCTCGAAGCCTTCGTCTTCGTCCCCAGCGACCTCGAGGCCGGCAAGCTCCTCGGCTCCAAGGTCTACGGCGCCAACCTCGTCGCCGTCGACGGCTCCTACGACGAGGTCAACCGCCTCTGCGCCGAGCTCGGCGACAAGCACAAGTGGGCCTTCGTCAATATCAATATCCGCCCCTACTACTCCGAGGGCTCCAAGACCATCGCCTTCGAGACCGCCGAGCAGCTCGGCTGGCGTGCGCCCGACCACTGCATCGTTCCCCTCGCCTCCGGCTCCCTCTACGGCAAGATCTGGAAAGGGCTGCAGGAGCTCGAGAAGCTAGGCCTCATCGATCCCTTCCAGACCAAGATGTCTGGCTGCCAGGCGACCGGCTGCTCGCCGATCGTCACGGCCTGGGAGGCCGACACCTTCAACTTCCGCCCCGTCCGCCCGAACACGATCGCGAAGTCGCTGGCGATTGGCAACCCGGCCGACGGCTACTACACGCTCAAGATCATGAAGGAGACCGGTGGTGCCGGTGCCGCCGTCAGCGACGATGAGGTCGTCGAGGGCATTCGCCTCCTCGCCGAGAGCGAAGGCATCTTCGCCGAGACGGCGGGTGGCGTCACGATCGCCGGCTTACGACGCCTGATTCAAGGCGGCCACGTCCAGCCCGATGAGCTCGTCGTCGCCTACATCACCGGCGCCGGCTTCAAGACACAGGAGGCGGTCGCGGACGCGCTGCCGACGCCGCTCCACATCCAGCCGACGATGGCCTCCTTTGAAGAGGCGCTCGCCCAGCGCAGCGGCACGGCGCCGCCGGTCGCGCCGCCGGCGTCGGAGTAACGGGCGTGCAGCAGCGAGGGCGTCGTTGTATGTTAGAGGCGCCGCGAGCGCTCGCCCGCGCCGCCGGGCAGGAGAGAAGCCAACGCGAGGTGGCCCATGGCCAAGCAGCGGGTTAAGTTTACTTTCCCGGAAGACCAGATCACCGAGCCGGTCATCTACGAGATCGGCAAGCGGTTCAACGTCATCACCAACATCCGCCGCGCCGACGTCACGCCCGAGGTCGCCTGGACGATCCTCGAGCTCGACGGCGAGTCGGCCGACATCGAGGCCAGTCTGCGTTGGGTCGCCGAGAAAGGCGTCCGTGTCGACCCGGTGGAAGACACGATCATCGAGGGGTAGAGGCATGTCGATCAGCGTAAGGATACCGATGCCGCTGCGCGGCCTGACCAACGACCTCGACGTCGTCAACGGCGAGGGCGGCACGCTCTCCGCCTGTATCGACGGCCTCGAGGTTGCGTTCCCCGGCCTCAAGGAGCGGATCTGCGAGGAGGACGGCGAGCTCCGCCGCTTCGTGAACATCTACATCAACGGCGAGGACGTCCGCTTCCTCGACGGCCTCACGACCGCCCTGAAGCCGGACGACGAGATCTCCATCGTCCCCGCCGTCGCCGGCGGGGTCACTGCGTGACGGCGCAGGGCTGCCGCTCCTCGTAGCGGTTCGTCGGTTCTTAGCCCGGTCGGTTGGCCTTAGCTGGCGAAGCCCGCGGTCGCGCTTCGCTCGACGGCGCTTAGCAGCGCCTCGACCTCGCGCGCCGACTTGAGCTCGTAAACGCGGCTGCCCTCGGGGAGCGCCGTCGCCGATCTGCGCGTGCTGCGCGCAAACCCTCGATGGTGCGTGATCGACCAGAGGAGCAGCGAGTCCCGGCTCAAGAAGGCCTTACGCCAGGACTCCGTGTTCCCCGCCCACATTGGCTCCCTGGTCCGAGCGCGGCCGATCGTGCGCTTCAGGAGCCGCCAGAAGCTGACCCGCCAGGGCAGATGGAGCCAGACGAGCGTGTTGGCGCGGGAGACTACGAGGTCGCCGAGCCTCGTGGTGTAGGCGCCGTCGCAGACCCAGCCCTCCGGTACGGCCTCCAGGGCTTCGGTTACCTTCTCGCGAAACTCCGGCGCGGGTGTCTCGGCCCAGCTCGGCTGCCAGAAGAGCGCGTCGAGCTCGATCGCCGGCAGGTCGAGGAGCGCGCCCAGTCGCCGCGTCAGCGTCGTCTTGCCCGATCCGGTCGCGCCGCGCACGACGATTCGTCTGCCGAGATAGGGCTCGGCCGCGTCCTCGGTCACGGCTCTCAGGCGTCTGCGGTCGGCGGCGTTCCCCGGTAGACGCGACGGTCCTTCGGGCTCAGCGCCATGCGCAGGCTCGCGACGCCGAAGACGGCGAAGAGGAGGATCAGGACGTACGATTCCCAGTAGGCGAGGATGCGGCCGCCGATGCCGCCGATCTCGAAGATCAGGCCGCCGACGACGCCGGCGCCGAGCCAGAGCGCCGACGGCAAGAGCGCGAGCAGCGCCAGCGTCGTGCTGTGGTCACCCTGGAGGCCGTAGCCGACCAGCAGCCAGAGCCAGCCGGCAATGACGAGGGCGAAGGCGAGGCCGTCGACGAGGCGGATCTGGCGCCCGAAGCCGACCACCAGGTTGCCGATGGCACCCGGCGTCGACTTGAAGGAATCGAGCGCGTCCTCCCAGTCGTCACCAAAGAAATTCTGAAAACGCCCCGCCGCCATGGCCGCCTATCATAGCAGCTACGCCGCCCCATCTGTTAAGTGCCGAGCGACTTTTTCTTAGAAGACCAGTCGCAGCGAGGGCAGCATGAGGCCCGCGATCACGAGAAAGGCGACGACCAGGAGGAAGGCGCGGCGCGTGAACCAGGGCCGCAGCGGCGCCGGGTCGAGCCAGCGAGGTGCCGCCTCTGAGAGGTCGTGGTCCGGGTGCGAGGGGTCGTTCGGGTCGTCCTCGCCGTCCTCGTCGTCCGCGGGAGGAAGATCATCCTCGTTAGTGGTCACGCCGCCAGTCTACTTCAGCCCGTGCCGTAATGCTCCGACCGCCTGCGGGTCTGGAGGGCGCTGATCTCCCGCGCGTCGATACCATAGCGGTGGAGGACGTGGCGCACGAACTCGAGGCCGGCTTCGAACTCCGGGTCGACCACCTCGGCCGAGCCGGCCCGACGCAGCGCCCGGTGACTCTCCTGGCCCCTGCCCCGCGTCACCACGTCGATCGCCGGGTTCAAGCGCCGCGCGCTCTCGACCGTGACGAGCGAGGTGACCTGGTTCGGGAACGTGACCGCCAGGGTGCGCGCGCCCTCGACCCGCGCCTGCTCCAGGACCTCGGGCCGGCTCGCGTCGCCGAAGACGCAGCGCAGGCCGTCCGCCCGCGCCTTCTCGAAGATGAAAGGATCGCTCTCGACCACCACGAAGGGGAGGCTGCGGCCCGCGAGGCTGCGGACGAGAGACGTCCCGGAGCCGCCGTAGCCGCAGATCACGACGTGACGTCTCAGCTCCTCGACGCTCTTTTCATCTACGTCTAGGCCTTCGAGCCGCGGTACCGCCTCGCGCATCGCCCGTTGCACGAGGGGCGTCCGCTCGCAGAGCGCCAGCAGTCGCGGCGTCAGCCGCGCCAGGAAAGGGTTCAGGAGGATCGAGATCACCGCCGCCGCGAGGAAGGCGGAGGTCAGCGACTCGTCGATCACCTCCACGTCGAGGGCGCCGCGCGCGATCACGAAGGAAAACTCCCCCACCTGCGCCAGGAGGAGGCCGGTCTGGACCGCCGTCTGCGGCGAGAGGCCGCTCGCGCGCACCGCGATCGTCGCGAGCAAGGCCTTGCCGACGACGATCACGAAGACGACAACGGCCACCGTCTCCAGCTCCGCAGACGCCAGATCGGGGTCGATGACCATGCCCATGCCGACGAAGAAGAGGGTCGCAAAGGCGTCGCGCAGCGGGATGATCTCTGCCAGGCTCTGGTAGCCGTACTCGCTCTCGGAGACCGCGAGGCCGGCGAGGAAGGCGCCGAAAGCGACGGAGAGGCCGAGGAGGGCGCTGCCGGACGCGAGGCCGATCGCCAGCGTCACCGTCCCCAGCACCGCGAGCTCCCGCGACCGAGTCAACGCCAACCGGCGCCAAAGGAGGGGCAGCGCGCGCGTGCTCAGGACGTAGGTGACGGCCAGCAGCCCCGCACCCTTGAGCAGCGCCAGCAGGATCGGCCCGAGCGCGGCGCCGCCGCTGTCGCCGAGGGCGAGGACGAGGATCAGGAACACTACTGCGGCGAAGTCCTGGAGGATGAGGATGCCGATCGTCGCCTTGGCGTGCAGCGAGGCGAGCTCGCGGCGCGACTCGAGCATCTTCAAGGCGACGACGGTGCTGGAGGGGGCGACGAGGAACCCGAGCACGAGGCTCGCCTCCCAGGAGAGTCCGAGGGCAAAGCCGGCGCCGAGGCCGAGGGCGGCGCTGAGGAGGATCTGGAGCGTGCCGCTGCCGAGGATCAGCCGTCGCGACTCGATCACCTGGCGGAAGGAGAACTGGACGCCGATACCGAACATGAGGAGGATGACGCCGATGTCGGCGAGGCGCTCGACGTCCTCCAGGCTCGCGGCCGGTCCGGGCGAGTGCGGCCCGATCACCAGTCCCGCCGCGAGGAAGCCGATGATCGTCGGCAGGCGCAGGTAGTGAGCCAAGATGCCGCCGAGAAAAGCCGCCGTCGTGACCAGGAGAATGTCGAGGAAGAGGTCGGATGACTGCACATCTGATTGTAGCGGCGGCTTCGCCCGGGCGCGATGCGACCGCGGGGACTCGCCCAGCGCCGAGGCAGCGGGGTAGAATAGAAGCTCGAATATGACGACCCAGAAAGCGGATTACTACGACGTCCTCGAGGTCGAGCGCACCGCCAGCGCGGACGAGGTCAAGCGCGCCTTTCGGCGCCTGGCGATGCAGTACCACCCGGACCGCAACTCCGAGCCCGAAGCGGAGGCGCGCTTCAAGACGATAAACGAGGCCTACGAGGTCCTCTCCGACGCCGAGCAGCGCGCCAACTATGACCGCTTCGGTCACGCCGGCCTCGAGGGCGGCCCCGGCAGTCGCGGCTTCGAGGGCTTCGGCCCCTTCGGCGGCTTTGGCGACATCTTCGACGCCTTCTTCGGCGCCGCCAACCAGGACCGCCGCCGCTCGCCGGCCAGCGGCGCCGACCTTCAGGTCACGCTCGGCCTCACCTTCGAGGAGGCCGCTTTCGGCGTCGAGAAGTCGGTCACGGTCAACCGGACCGAGCTCTGCTCCCATTGCAACGGCCTCCGCGCCGAGCCCGGCACCGAGCCCCTGCGCTGCCCCGCCTGCGACGGCGCCGGCGAGGTGCGCCGCGTCCAGCGCAGCGTCTTCGGCCAGTTCATCAACGTCGCCGCCTGCGACCGCTGTCGTGGCGACGGCTGGGTGATCCCGACGCCGTGCAGCAAGTGCCGTGGCAGCGGTCGCGAGCGCATCAGCCGGACGATCGAGGTCAAGGTGCCGGCCGGCGTCGATAACGGCTCTCAGATCCGCCTCACCGGCGAAGGCGAGCTCGGCAGCTACGGCGGCCCCCGCGGCAACGCCTACGTCCTCCTCGACGTCGCGGCCCATGCCTACTTCGAGCGCCGCGACGACGAGCTCGTCCTCGGCCTCAACGTCAGCTTCGCCCAAGCCGCCCTCGGCGACGAGATCGAGGTCCCGACCCTCGAGGGCGACCACAAGCTCAAGATCGCCGCCGGCACCGAGAGCGGCGACGTCCTCACCCTGCGCGGCAAGGGCGTCCCCCACCTGCGGGGCGGCGGTCGTGGCGACCTCCACGTCCAGGTCCAGGTGACGACGCCGAAGCGCCTCACGGCCGAGCAGAAGGACCTCCTGCGCCGCCTCGACGCTACGCTGAGCGAGGACGGTCAGGACGGCCGCAACCTCTTCGAGAAGGTCAAGGACGCCCTCAGCTAAAGCTCCCCCTGCCGTCGCCCTCTGGACCGAGGTCTCGGTCGCCGCCCGACCCGAGGCCGCCGAGGCGATCGCCGACTTCCTCCAGGCCTATAGCGGCGCCGGCGTCGCCATCCTGCCGCCGCTCGAGGCCCTCGGCCCAGACGAGGGCTATACCCTCGACCCGCGGGCGCCACTGATCCTCCAGGCCTTTCTCACCGGCGTCATCCCCCGCTCGGGGCGCGCTGCACTACGCCGCCGCCTCGTCGCCGCCGGCTTTGGCGCCGCCCTCGCCGGCCGTCTCCACTGGCGGACGATTCGTGAGCAGGACTGGGCCGAGGCCTGGAAGGAGGGCTTCGTGGTCGAGCATGTCGGCCGCGTCGTCATCCGGCCCGCCTGGCGCGAGCACGCGGCGGCCGCGGGCGAGGTTGTCGTCGGCCTCGACCCCGGCATGGCCTTCGGCACCGGCCAGCACGAGACGACCCGCATGTGCCTCCTCGCGCTCCAGGACCGCCTCCGGCCCGGCGACCGTGTGCTCGACCTCGGCACCGGCTCCGGCATCCTCGCCGTCGCCGCCGCCGCCCTCGGCGCCGGCGCCTGCCTCGCGCTCGACATCGAGCCCCAGGCCGTCGCCGCTGCGACGGCAAACGCGGCTCTCAACGGCGTCGCGGGCCGCGTCGAGGTGCGTGAGGCCCAGCTCGAATCGCTCGGCGACGCGGCCTTCGACCTGATCCTCGCCAACATCAACGCCGCGACGCTGAGCGCCCTCGCCGCCGGTCTCTATCGATCGACGCGGTCGGGCGGCAGCGTCGTCGCCGGCGGCATCATCGCCGAGCGCGAGGCGGGCTGCCGTGAGGCGCTCGCCGCCGCCGGCCTCCGCCTCGTGGAGGGCCGCGCCGACGGCGACTGGCGGACGCTGGTCCTGATGCGCGACTAAGCGGCTAGATAGCCTCGTAGGTGAGGCGGCAAGAGCTCAGGGCGCGATCTCGTCGCCGCTGAGCCAGACCTCGCC
Organism: Dehalococcoidia bacterium; assembly: GCA_963664765.2. Taxonomy (GTDB): domain Bacteria; phylum Chloroflexota; class Dehalococcoidia; order DSTF01; family WHTK01; genus WHTK01. The sequence goes on from CAXXWO010000006.1 coordinate 2,070,591, forward strand.
GTCGACCTCGACGCCGCGCACTACCACCTCCCAGTGGAGGTGAGGGCCGGTCGCGACGCCCGTGCTGCCGACGGCGCCGATCGTCTCGCCGGCGCTGACGATCTGGTCCTCGATCACGTCGATCGAGGATAGATGGTGGTAGGCGGTGAAGACGCCGGCGCCGTGATCGATCATGATCGAGTCTCCGCGCACTCGTAGGGCGCCGGTGAAGGCCACCTGGCCCGCCGCCGCGGCGACGACCGGCGAGCCGATGTCGCCGACGTAGTCGGTGCCGCGGTGATAATCGGTCACCGGGCCGCCGTTGTAGCTGCGCCCCTCGCCGTAGATGCTGCTCATCGCGCCCGCCGTCGGCGCCATGAAGGGCCCGGACCAGAGGCGCTGCGCCGTAAAGCCGGAGAAGATCGCCGCCCGCTCCGCCCGCTCCGCCTGGACGATCTCCTGGGATAGGAGGCTCGAGGACCCGGGGTCGAGGTCGATCCGGACTACCGGGAAAACGCGCTCTGTGACGGCGAGGCTGGCGACGACCGATACGAATGTCTCGCCGCCGGCCGGCGCGTAGGTCACGGAGACAGGGTAGAGCCCGAGCTCGAGGCCGGCGCCGACGCCGACGATCGTCCACCAGCCGTTGTCCTGGTGGAGCATCGGGTACTGGCGCCCCTGAAACTTCGCCGTTGCCGACGTGGCGTCCGCGTCCAGATAGATGATCGCGACGCCGCCGGGCTCGACCCGCGTCGGCTTGAAGAGGAGGCCGCCCGTGGGGGTGCGTGTCGGCGGCGGCGGCGCCGGCGTTGCTGTCGCGGTAGGTGTCGGCGCCGCTGCCTCGAGGGCCGGTGGCGTCGCGGTCGGGTCTGCGATAGCAGCGCTGCCGCCGCTGCAAGCGGCCAGGGCGAGAGCGCCGGCCAGCGCCGGTCCGATCAGGGCAGCAAGGCGAGTGCGCGACATGCGCTTCCGATCTTACAGGGCAGCCATAGGCGACACAAAGCCACCTCGCCGTCCGCGGCCAGTGGATTGACGTGGCTTGGGTTCTCCGATAACCTCGGGCGACTTGCTTGCCGGAGCCTTTCGGAAGCCAGGTGGCTTTAGCACACGTGCCTTTTCTGTATAGTGGGTGTACTTGCTATAGAGGCGTCTGCCGCTGCCGCGCGCAGGCGAGCCAGACCGGAATCGGAGAGGCGAGTTGGAAGACCCAAAACTCATAGCCGAACGCATCATCGCCAACGTCGAGAACGTGATCATCGGTAAGGCCGCCGAGGTGCGCCTCGCCGTCATCTGCCTCATCTGCCGCGGCCACCTCCTGATCGAGGACGTGCCCGGCGTCGGCAAGACGATCCTCGCGCGCGCCCTCGCCCGGTCAACCGGCTGCTCCTTCAAGCGAATCCAGTTCACGCCCGACATCCTCCCCAGCGACGTTACCGGCGTCTCCGTCTTCAACCAGCGCAGCGGCGACTTCGAGTTCCGCCCGGGGCCGATCATGGCCCAGATCGTCCTCACGGATGAGATCAACCGGGCAACGCCGAAGACGCAGTCCGCCCTCCTCGAGGCCATGGAGGAGCACCAGGTCACCGTCGACGGCGTCACGCGGCCGCTGCCGGCGCCCTTCATGGTGATGGCGACGCAGAACCCGATCGAGTACGAGGGTACCTTCCCTCTGCCGGAGGCCCAGCTCGACCGCTTCCTCATGCGCGTCCACCTCGGCTACCCGTCGAACACGGACGAGGTGCTGATGATGGACGCGCAGCAGGTCACCCACCCGATCGAGGCGTTGGAGCAGGTCACGAACCCCGAGGAGATCGGCGCCGTTCAGAGGGCCGTCAAGGAGATCTACGTCGACCCTTTGATCAAGCAGTACATCGTCGGCCTCGTCGACACGACCCGCCAGCACGAGTCCGTCTATCTCGGCGCCTCGCCGCGCGGCTCGCTCGCACTCTACCGGACGGCCCAGGCCCGCGCCTTCCTCGACGGGCGCGACTTCGTTATCCCCGACGACGTCAAGGAGCTCGCCTACGCCACGCTCGGCCACCGCGTAATCGTCAGCCCCTCGGCCCGCGTCAAGAGCGTCACCTCCTCCGACGTCGTCCTCGGCAGCCTCGAGCGCGTTCCGGTGCCCGGCATGCGCGCCCGCGGCGGACAGCCGCGCTGAGGCCATGCTCGAGCTTCTGACAGAGGTCTGGGGCGCCCTCTTTCATCGCCATCTATCTCTCACCGTCATCAGCGTTATCTTCGGCGTTTGCTTCTTCTCGGCAATCGCCACCGGCTTCTGGCTGCCGGCCCGCCTCGCCTACGTCATCGCCCTCGGCATACCGATCGCCTACTACTGGGCGAAGGAGAACGCGCGCAAGCTGGAGGTGACCGTGGAGCGGCCCCTTGACCGTCTCCAGGAAGGTCAGCAGTTCCGCGAGCGGATCACGGTCAAGAACCACGGCTGGTTCACGAAGCTCTGGCTGGAGGTGGAGGACCCCTCCGACCTGCCCGGCCACTACGCCAGCCGCGTGATCACCCTCGGCCCGCGCGAGTCCAAGACCTGGACTACGACCACGATCTGCCACCGCCGCGGCCTCTTCAGCATCGGCCCGACCCGGATCCGCACCGGCGATCCCTTCGGCTTCTTCCGGCGCGTGAACCAGTACGGCCACGCCCAGAGCATCCTCGTCTATCCGCGCGCCGCTGAGCTGCCCAACTTCTACGTGCCGCCCGCGAACCTGCCCGGCGAGGGGCGCTTCCGGAAGCGCACCCACTACGTCACGCCCAACGCCTCCGGCGTCCGCGGCTACGAGTGGGGCGACAGCTTCAACCGGATCCACTGGCCCTCCACGGCGCGCACCCAGCAGCTCATGGTCAAGCTCTTCGAGCTCGACCCGGCCAGCGACATCTGGATAATCCTCGACCTCGAGAAGGGCGTCCACGTGGGCGAAGGCGACGACAGCACCGAGGAGTACGCCGTCAACCTCGCCGCCTCGGTCGCCCGCTACTTCCTCGTCGCGAACCGCTCCGTCGGCTTCATCAGCTACGGCGACCGCCTGTTCGTCGAGGAAGCGGAGCGCGGTGCCCAGCACTACACCCGCATCCTCGAGGGCCTCGCCCTCGCCAGGGCGGACGGCGACGTGCCGGTCAGTGCGCTGATCAGCGAGGAAGCGAAGCGCTTCGGCAGGCACACGACGGTCATCGTCATCACGCCTTCGACCTCAGAAGAGTGGGTCGGCAGCCTCCAAGTCCTCGGCCAGCGCGGCGTTCGGGTCGCTGCCGTCCTCCTCGAGCCCAGCACCTTTGGCGGCGAGGATAACTCCCTCATGGTGTTCGGCGCCTTAGCGGCGGCGGAGGTCTACACCTACCTGGTCAAGCACGCCGACGACATCACCGCCTCCCTCGCCGTCGGCACGGAGGCGGCCGAGGCACGGCCGCCGCGGCCGAGCCCGTGAGGCAGACATCCTGGGAGGGCTTCTTCGATAAGGACGAGGAGCGGTCCGGTCCGCCGGATGCGCCGCGGTGGCGCCGTTTCGCGATCGTCTCCTGGGAGGAGATCGTCACCCTCTTCGTCGTCCTCATCGCCCTCACCGCCGTCATCGCCTCCGTCGACCGGGCCGAATGGGTGCCGGAGATGCCGTCGCTTTACGGCATCGCCTTCCTCGGCCTCGCCCTCGGCCTGATCTTCGCCAAGCTGGGCCTGCACGAGGCCGTGGCCCACCCGATCGCCTTTGCCATCGGCACCGGCGCCGTCATAGTCCGGTCGACGAGCAGCCTCGAAGGCTCCCTCGGCGATCGCTCCTCCGAGCTCTACGATCGCATGGACCTCTGGGTCGAGGCCGTCTTCTCCGGCGGCATCTCCAACGACAACCTGCCCTTCGTCGTCCTCGTCGTCACGCTCAGCTACCTCGCGCCTTACGTCGCCGGCTGGAGCCTCTTCCGCTGGTACAACGCCTGGATCGCGCTCGTGCCGGGCGGCGTCGCCCTCCTCATGAATATCAGCTACCTGCCGGGCGAGCCGGGCTTCCTCCTCATGGTCTACCTCTTCGCCTCCATCCTCCTGGTCTCGCGCGTCAACGTCCTGCGCGGCGAGCGGACGTGGCGGCGCGAGCGCACCCGCTACCCGGACCTGATCAGCCTCCACGTCCTCAACATCACGGTCTGGATGGCCATCGGCCTCCTCGCCTTCGCCTGGATCCTGCCGGTCAGCGGCGGCGGCGGCCCCTTCGGCTGGGCCTGGCGGACGGTCACGGCGCCGATCGCCGAGCCCCTCAGCGACCTCGGCCGCGTCTTTGGGGCGATCGACGCCAAGAAGACGAGCAAAGCCCACGACTTCGGCACCACGCTGCCGCTACGCGGCTCGATCACCCTCGGCGAGAGCGAGATCATGCAGGTCACCGCCACCGAGGCCGGCTTCCTCCGCGCCCAGGCCTACGACTTCTATACCGCCCAGGGCTGGCGTATCGGCCCCGAGGTCCAGATCAGCTCCGGCACCTGGCACGCCCTGCGGGCAATCCAGAGCCCGCAGCAGGCACGTAACGAGCTCCGACGCCCGGTCTCGGTCCAGGTCGCGATGTCGGGCAAGACCAACGTCATCGTCAGCGCTGGTCAGCCCCTCGACGTCAACGTCGATTCTCGCATCGTCTTCGGGCCGGACCCGAATAAGGGCGACGTCCTGGCCGTGCGGCCGAAAGCCAATCTCGAGTCCGGCGACCTCTACCGCGTCACCAGCACCGTAACCAACGCCTCCGAGGCCAGCCTCCGCGCCGCTCCGGCCACCTACCCGGACTGGACCAGGGCCTACCTCCAGCTGCCCTCCGCCACGCCCCCGGAGGTCTTCGCCAAGGCGCGAGAAGTCGCGGCCGGCGCCGACAACCCCTTCGATCAGGCGACCCAGATCGAGCAGTTCCTGCGCAGCAACTACCCGATCCGGCTGGACATCGCGGCGGCGCCGCCGACCCGCGACTCGGTTGCCTACTTCCTCTTCGACGTCCAGGAAGGCTACTTCGACTACCACGCCTCCGCCATGGTCGTCATGCTCCGCAGCATCGGCATACCCTCCCGCCTCGTGGCCGGCTACGTCATCCGGCCGACCGACCGGGTGCCGGACACGAGCATCTACGTCGTCTCCGGCCAGAACTCCTTCGCCTGGCCCGAGGTCTACTTCCCGGGGCTCGGCTGGATCGAGTTCAACCCGACCTCGAGCGAGCCGGCGATCCTTCGTACCGGCACCGACGATCAGGCCTTCTCCGACGACGAGTTCGAGGAGGACGAGGAGCCCGACGATGCGCCGTTCATTCCGACCGACCCGGCCGAGGATCAGCTCGAGGCGCTTCAGCTCGACGAAGGCTCGAACCTGCCCGCGCTGCTGATCATGATCACACTCGGCGGCTTCGTCGTGGTCACGGCGATCGGCGGCATCACTTTCCAGCTTGTCTGGCAGCGCGGCTTGGGCGGCCTGCCCTACCCGGTTCAGATCTGGGAGAAGACGCTGCGACTCGCCGGCTGGGCCAGGATCCGGCCCCTGCCCCAGGACACAGCCCGCGACGTCAGCGCCCGCTTGCGCCACGAGCTCTCCGAGGTCGAGGACCTCGACTACCTGGGTGAGACCTTCCTGCGGGCGCGCTACGGCCGCAAGGAGCTGCCGCCGGAGGATAAAGAGCGCCTCACCGCCGTCTGGCGCAACGTCCGCAACACGCTGCTCGGCCGCCTCCTGCGCTGGAAGTAGGGCGTCTAGACGCCGCTGCCACCTTCGTTGCTGGCTGGAGCCTGGTCGCTGCCTTCGACGCTGGCAAGCGCGGCAAGCACGAAGTGAGCCTTGCCGTCCTGGTAGGCATAGCGCTCGAAGCGATAGCGCTGCGCCAGGTCGCGTTTCAGGGCCTCGTATTCGCGCGCCGCCTCAAACGAAGGCTCCTATGCGGAGCAAAGCGGAGTATCCTGAGTGATTCTAAGTTAGATCGCAGGTGGTCACGGAAGCGGAGCATGGGCAGCAACTCCGGGTTTCCCTCCGCGTAGCAGTGGATGTGATAGGCCGGAGCGCCGCGCTTGCTGAAGTACTGCCGGCCGATATCCGCGTCGATGCCTCGGTATTCGTGGCCAGGGGCACAGATAGCCGCGATCTTGGCATCGTTAAGAAAGCGGCGCAGCAAGACGAGGATGTCGACGATCGGCTGGCCGCGAGGCCGGGCACAGAAATGCTGCCGACGTGATCGACCTCGATGACCGCATCCGCAGCGATCAGGAACAGACGCTGCCGCTCTGCCTGGAACAGAGCGGGCCAGCGCCGGTCGTAATCAACGATTACGACCTCGCGTTCCTGATCGTCCGTCACGGCCCGTTAACCGCCGTTAGCTAGTAGTCGGGGCCGCTGACGGCGCCGCCGCCGCTGCGGCGGCTTGTCTCCTGCTGCTGGCGCAGGAGGTCGAGAACCTCCACCGCTTCTTCGAAGGTCAGGTCCTCATCGATGCCGCTCAGCGCCTCCGCCAGCGAGCGCGGCGCCGCTCCTCCGGCGCCGCTGCCCGGGGGGGCGTCTTCGGTTGGCTCGCCGCCGCTCAGCTCGTCGCCCGTGGGCTGGCCTCCCGGTGCCGGCTCACCTTCGTCGCCGGGAGGCGGCATCGCGTCGCCTTCTCCGCTGGGCGGGCCGTCCATCGGCGGCGGCTCCGTCGCCTGGAGAAGGAGTAGCGTTAGCTCCAGATTGTTCTTGGCGTCCTCGTCATCCGGGTCGAAGAGGAGGGCGCTGCGATAGGCGTCGTAGGCCTGCGTGAGCTGCTCGAGAGCGAAGAGGTGGTTGCCGAGGTTGAAGTAAGTCGCCGCGCCCAACGCCGTCGTCGCCGGCGGCAGGGCACGCCGGGTCTCCGCGACCGCCCGGTCGAAGCGGCCGAGGCGATGGAGCGTATTGCCGGCGTTGAAGCTGAGCTCGTCGACGTCTGGCCGCAGGGCGAGCAGGCGTTGGTAGGACGCGAGGGCGGCCTCGAACTCGCCCGTCTCGAACTGGCGGTTCGCCGCCTCGTTGTCGCCGCGCAGGGAGTCGCTGCCGCCGCAGGCGCCGCCGATCAAGGCGAGCGCGAGCAGCGCCAGGGCCGGCCGCGCCTTGCCGCCGAGTCGCGGCAGCCGCAGCGCGAGCCGCTGCGGCAGGAGCCAGCTCAACGCCAGCAGCGCCAGAGCGGCGGCGAGGAAGGGCTGGAAGCGCTCGACCGGCAGGCGTTGGATCTCCTCGCCCAACGGCGTCTGCTCCAGGCGAGCGAGGTCGTCCCGCAGGCCGATCAGGCTCGCGTCCGCTCCCAGGGGCGTGTAATGGCCGCCGCCCGCGTCCGCCACCGCTCGCAGGGTGCTCTCGTCCAGGCGCGTGATCACCGGGCTGCCCTCGACGTCGAGCTTCAGCGTGTCCGTCCCGGTGAGGGGGTTCCTCTCCGTGAGCGTCGACCCGGCCGCGGTGCCGACGCCGGCGCTGAAGACGAGGACGCCCTCCGCCGCGAGCGCGCCCGCCGCCTCGCCGAAGCTGCCGACGTGGTCCTCGCCGTCGCTGACGATCAGCACCGCCTTGCCGGGGCTCTCGCTCGCCTCGAGGATCCGCGCCGCCTGGTCGAGCGCGGCGCCGAGGTCGGAGCCGGCCCGCGTCAGGCTGGTCTCGCGTTCGGCGCGCCGGATCAGCTCGCTCACCGCCTGCATGTCCGTCGTCAACGGCGAGCGCAGCAGGGCCGTGCCCGCGAACAGGACGAGGCCGACGCGGTTGCCCCGCAGCCCGTCCACGAGGCGGACAAGCTCGTCGCGGGCGAGGCCCTGGCGGCTCGGGTCGGCGTCGGTCGCCTGCATGCTCTGCGAGATGTCGAGGACGATCACCAGATCGAAGCCCTGGCGCTCGATCTGCGACTCGCGGCTGCCCCACTGCGGCCGCGCTGCCGCGAAGACGACGAGGCTCGCCGCCGCGACCAGGAGCACCGCCTGGGGCCAGCCGGCCGGTGCCGGCCAGCGCGCCGCCTGCGGACCGGCGAAGCGCGCCCGTGCTCGCCGCCGCCAGCGCTCGAGCCAGAGCAAGCCGGTGCCGATCGCTGCCACGAGGACGAGCAGCAGGAAGCTCAGCGGCGTCGCGAAGGCGATCACGCCGCCCGCCTCCAGAGCGTCGAGCGCAGGCCGAGCTCGGCGGCGAGGAGCACGAGGCCGGCAGCGAGGAAGTAGATGGCGAGCTCGTTGAAGGCCGCGAACTGGGTCCGGCCCACGCGCGACGTCTCCAGCGCGTCGATCCGCTCGTAGATCGCCTCCAGCGCCGCCGCGCTCTCTGCCTGGAAGTAGCGCCCGCCGGTGATCCGCGCCATCTCCGTCAGGGCTCTCTCGTCGACGACGCTGCCGCTGCCGCGGCCGCCCTGGTCGAGGACGCCGATCGTGTAGACGCGCACGCCGAGCGCTTCGGCGATGCGCGCTGCCGCCAGCGGCTCGACCTGGCCGCTGTTGTTCTCGCCGTCTGTGAGCAGGACGATGACCCGGCTGCGAGCGCGTGACTCGCGCAGGAGGTTCAGCGCCTCCGCCAGGCCGACGCCGATCGCCGTCCCATCCCTGATGTTCAGATCGCCGGCACTGAGGAGGAGCGCATCCAGGGCTACGTAGTCGAGGGTCAGGGGGCTGAGGACGAGGCCCGCCTCGCGGAAGACGACGAGGCCGATGCGGTCGTTCTCGCGGCCGGCGATGAACTCGCTGAGCACGCTCTGGGCGACGCCGAGGCGGCTGCGCTCGCCGAAGCCGGTGCCCATGCTGCTCGACGCGTCCAGCACGAGGGCGATGTCGATGCCCTGGGCCGGCAGCTCGCTCTCCGCCTGGCCGGTCTGGGGCCGCGCCAGCGCGATGACCAGCAGGGCTAGCGCCAAAGCGCGCACCGCCGTCGGCAGCCAGCGGTAGCGCAGACGCCAGCCCGGGCGGTAGTCGTGCAGCAAGCCGAGGTCGGAGTAAGCGCCGCTGCCTTCGTCCCGCGGCCGGCGCCGCCGCAGCGACAGGAGGAGCGGGATCAGCGCCAGAAGCCCGAAGAGGTAGGGGTCTGCGAAGGTCATCGCGTTGCTTCCACGAGGTCGCCTGTCTTGGTCCGGCTCATCTCGACGATCTCGTAGGCGGCCGTAAGGTCGGCGTCCGCCCGCTCGAGCGCGGGCTCATAGCTCGCGAAGACGACGGCGTCGCACTGGCTCAGGAGGCCGCCCACGAGGCGCGCCTGCCAGCGGTCCATGCCCTGCGCCACCATCTGCTCTTGCATCTCGCCCGTGGTCAGGGCGAAGGCAGGAAAGCCGAAGCGCTGCGTCAGGTAGGCGCGCACCGTCACGGCGATCGCCGAGTAGTAGGCGCCGAAATCACGCTCCCGCTGGAAATCGCTGCCTGCCCGATCCAGGACCCGGCGGGCACTGTCCTCCGGCCCGAGGTTTTTTACCGCCGTCGCGGTCGTTGGAAGAGCTGTCGCAGCCTTCGCCCGCGATCGCCGTTGGCGTCCGGCGAGGAGCGCGAGGACGACAGCCAGCGCCGCGCCGGCGCCGATCAAGACCGGCAGGACGATGGCGGCGGGCGCGTCACCGATCTCCGCCTGCGCCTTGAGGTCGCGCAGCGTAGCCTCTCCCTGCGCCGGCAGGACGCTGGCGACGCGGAGCTGGCTCGCCGGCGTCTCGATCTCGCCCGCCGCGGCATCGGGCCCGCGATAGCGTAGGCGCAGCGGCGGCACGATCAGCTCGCCCGGCGCGAAGGGCGCGACCTCCAGGGCCAGCGTGACGACGATCCTGCCCTCGGTCGCCGCTGGCCGGCTCGTCATCGTCGGTGTCTTTGCTAAAGAGAGCGCGTCCGGCAGCGCCCTCGGTGCGAGGAATACCGTTGTGCCCGCGTCCGCCTCGACCTCGATCACGTAACGGACGCGGTCGCCGACCGTCACGCGGTCCGGCGCCTCGATTCGGAGGTCAGTCACGACGGGCTCCGCCGCCATCGCGGCCCTCGGGAGGGCGGCGATTGCGGTCAGCGCCAGTATCGAAAGGAGCGTCGCCCTCATGAGGCGTTCGCTCGCCGCCGCCCCGCCCGCGACCGGAAGAAGGCCATGAGCGGCTCGATGTAGGAGCGGTCAGTGCGGATCGCCACCTCGTCCACGCCGAGGCTGGCGAGGAGGCGACGGCGCTCCGCCGCCGCCGCGGCCGCCGCGGCGCTGAACCGCCGTCGCTCCTCGCCGTCGTCGGTGTCGATCAGGAGCTCGTCGCCGGTCTCCGGGTCCTTGAGGTTGATCAGGCCGACGCGCGGCAGCTCGAGCTCGCGCGGGTCGCTGAGGCTGATCGCGCTGACGTCGTGCTTCTGGGCGGCGAGCCGCAGCGCCAGCTCGTAGCCGCGAGCGTGGAAGTCGGAGATCAGGAAGACGACGCCGGGCCGCTTCGCCACCCGCATCAGGTAGTCGAGGGCGGCGCCGAGGTCGGTGCCGCGGCCACGCGGCCGCAGGTAGATCAGCTCCCGCGCCAGGCGGAGGACGTGCTGCAGGCCCTTCTTCGGCGGCAGGTAGAGCTCGACCTCGTCGCTGAAGGCGATGAGCCCGGCCTTGTCGTTGTTCGCCTCGGCCGCGAAGGCGAGGAGGGCCGCCAGCTCGGCGGCGAGCTCGCGCTTCGTCGCCGGCGTCGAGCTGAAGCCGCTCGAGGCGCTGACGTCGACGAGGAGATAGAGGACGAGCTCGCGCTCCTCCACGAATTTCTTGACATAAGGCGTACCCATGCGCGCCGTTACGTTCCAGTCGATCGTCCGGACCTCGTCGCCCGGCGTGTACTCGCGTACCTCGCTGAACTCGATGCCACGGCCGCGGAAGACGCTGTGGTACTCGCCGAGGAAGAGGCGCCGCACCAGGCGTCGGGCCCGGATCTGGAGGCGGCGCACGCGCGCCAGCATCTCCTCCCGCGAGAGGCCGGTGGTCAGGTCGGTGGCCGGGCGCGGCGCGCCGGCCTCCGACGCCGCGACGTCATGGCGAGCGGAGCGAAGCAATCTCACGAGATCACCGCCGTGTTAATGTCGTGGCGCTCGGGGTGGTCGAGTGCGCGCGAGCGACCCCGCTCTCGAATCGGGAAGTGGACGTTGATGTGTTTGTTCATCGTGGGATTAGGCGGCGTCTCAAAGAAGGGACGCGCCGGCCTGCTAGGCCGTCAGGGAACGGCGACGCCCCCGAGGAGGCGCTCGATCAGGTCATCGCTCGTCAGGTTCTCCGCCTCCGCCTCGTAAGTGACGATCAGCCGGTGACGCAGGACGTCCTTCGCCATCGCCTTCACGTCCTCGGGCGTGACGTAGCCGCGGCCGTCGATGAAGGCGAAAGCCTTGGCCGCCTGAGCGAGGTAGATCGTCGCCCGCGGCGAGGCGCCGTAGGCGATCAGCGGCGCCAGCGCCTCCATGCGGTAGACCGTCGGGTCGCGCGAGGCGAGGATCAGGTGGACGACGTAGTCGCGCAGCTGCTCGTTGAGGTGCACCTGGCGCACGGCCTCGCGCGCCGCCATCAGCTCCTCCAAGCTCACGACCTGGTGCACCGCCGGTGCCGCGCCGTTCTCGAAGCGCTCGAGGATCAGGCGCTCCTCCTGGCGCGTCGGGTACCTCACAACCGCTTTCAGCATGAAGCGGTCGAGTTGGGCCTCGGGCAGCGGGTAGGTGCCCTCGGACTCGATCGGGTTCTGAGTCGCGAGGACCATGAACGGCTCCGGCAGCGGGTAGGTCGTCCTGCCGATGCTCACCTGGCGCTCCTGCATCGCCTCCAGGAGGGCGGACTGGACCTTCGCCGGCGCCCGGTTCACCTCGTCCGCGAGGATGATGTTCGCGAACAGCGGCCCCTTGCGGGTGTGGAACTGGCCGTCCTGGGGGTTGTAGATCTGGGTGCCGGTGACGTCGGCCGGCAGGAGGTCGGGCGTGAACTGGATCCGCACGAAGCCGGCGCCGATCGTCTGGGCCAGCGTCTGGACGGAGAGCGTCTTCGCCAGGCCGGGGACGCCCTCGATCAGGATGTGGCCGTCGCAGAGCAGCGCTACGAGCAGGCGGTCGACGAGATAACGCTGGCCGACGATGACGCCGCCAACCTCATCCCGGACCGCGTCGACGAAGCGCGACTCACGCTTGACGCGGGTGTTGATCGCCTCGATGTCTACCGCCACGCCAGCCTCCACGTCACAGCGTCACAATCGAGTATATACGAGTCGCTCGCCCGCCAGCGGCGGCTTGACGGCTTATGGTCGCTGGCCTACAGTAGGCGGCACAATCGAATACAGAGGCCGTGAGCAGGAGTAGTAGCTCGCAAGCGGGGCCCAGAGAGCCGGGGAGAGGTGAAAGCCCGGCGCCGGCGCCGCGAGTGAATGGACCTGGGAGCCGCGCCCCGAAGGTCGAAAGACCGGTAGGCGGCGCCGGAGGGGCACCGTTAGCAGAGCCCAGAGCATCGCTCCGATAATCGGAGCCGTGCTCGCAGAGAGATGGCCTCGCGCTAGGCGGGGCCGAACAAGGGTGGCACCGCGAAACGCCTTTCGCCCCTTACGGCGAGGGCGTTTTTTATTTGGTCGCGGCAAGCGAGCCGGGGAAGGGGCGAGAGACGATGGTCGAAGCGAAGAAGCGTATCCTTACCGGCATCCGGCCGACTGGGTCGCTCCACCTCGGCCACTACGCCGGCGCCCTCGAGAGCTGGCTCCGCCTCCAGCGCGAGTACGATAGCTACTTCCTCATCGCCGACTACCAGGTCTCGGACTATGCCAATGACTTCGGCCGCGTCCGCGAATCGGTCTGGGAGGTCGCCCTCGACTGGCTCGCCGTCGGCCTCGACCCGGAGGCGAGCCACTTCGTCATCGAGAGCCAGGTGCCGGAGCACGCCGAGCTCACGACCTGGCTGAGCTGGTTCCTGCCCCTGGGCATGCTCCAGCGCAACCCAACGCTGAAGGCGGAGATGGAAGCCTTCGGCAAGCGCAGCGTCCCCGTCGCCTTCTTCACCTACCCGGTGATGCAGGCGGCGAACATCCTCCTGCCGCGCGCCCACCTCGTGCCCGTCGGCGAGGACCAGCTGCCCCACATCGAGATGACGCGCGAGCTCGCGCGTCACTTCAACCGTCAGTTCAAGGATGTCTTCCCGGAGCCCGAAGGCCTCGTCGGCCGCGTCGCCCGCCTCCTCGGCACCGATGGGGGGGCGAAGATGAGCAAGTCGGTCGGCAATACGATCGACCTCAAGGATACAGAGGAAGCCGTCAACGACAAGGTGCGGCGCATGTACACCGACCCGACCCGCCTCCGGGCGAGCGATCCCGGCCACGTCGAGGGCAACCCCGTCTTCATGTACCACGACGCCTTCAACCCGGACACGGCCGAGGTCGCCGACCTCAAGGAGCGCTACGTCCTCGGCAAGGTCGGCGACGTCGAGGTCAAGCAAAAGCTCGCGCGGGCGCTAAACGACTTCCTGGCGCCGATCCGCGAGCGCCGCGCCTACTACGAGGCCCACCGCGACCTCGTCCGCGACGCCCTCGCGAAGGGCACGCGCGAGGGCCGGGCGATCGCCACCGAGACGCTGGCGCTGGTGCGAGACGCGCTCGAGATCAACTACATCAACTTCCCGGAGGCGCCGTCGTGACCCTTTACCCGAGCCTCGACGAGGCGCGCCTCCTCGCCGGCCAGGGCAACCTCTGCCCCCTCTACCGGGAGGTGCCGGCCGACCTCGAGACGCCGGTCTCCGCCTATCTCAAGGTCGCCCGCGGCCGCCACTCCTTCCTCCTCGAGAGCGTCGAAGGCGGCGAGCGGCTCGCGCGCTTCAGCTTCATCGGCACCGAGCCCTACCGTGTGCTGCGCAGCGGCCCCGGCATCAGCGGCGACGGCAGCCGTGGCGACCCCCTGATCGAGATCGAGGCGGAGCTATCGCGCTTCCGGGCCGTGTCGCTGCCCGGCCTGCCCCGCTTCACGGGCGGCGCCGTCGGCTACCTCGCCTACGAGGTCGCTCGCTACTTCGAGTCGCGCCTCACGCTCGCCGCCAACGACCCGTTGGGCCTGCCCGAGGCCGTCTTTCTCTTCACGCACACGCTCCTCGTCTTCGACCACCTCCAGCACAAGATCAAGGTCGTCAGCCACTGCCGTCTCGACGGCGACATCGAGGCCGCCTACCGCCAGGCCGCCTGGCGGATCGACGAGCTCGTCGCCCGCCTCGAGAGGCCGCTCGACCGCCTGCCTTACCGATCGAGCGGCGCAGGCGCTACGGGGCCTGGCTCAAGCGAAGGTTCTCATTCGCCGGAGGCGAATCTGGAGCGTTCGCAAACACTGGAAGGTTCTCATTCGGCGGAGGCGAATCCTGAGCGACTTCCAACAGTCACGTCTAACATGAGCCACGAGGAGCACCGCGCCGCCGTGCTGCGGGCGAAGGAGTACATCGTCGCCGGCGACATCATCCAGGCCGTGATCTCGCAGCGCTTCCAGCGGCCGACCGACGCCCACCCCTTCGACGTCTATCGCTCGCTGCGGACGATCAACCCGTCGCCCTACATGTACTACCTCGACCTCGGCGAGGTTCAGGTCGTCGGCACCTCACCCGAGATGCTCGTCCGTGTCGAAGAGGGCAAGATCGACTACCACCCGATCGCCGGTACCCGCCGCCGCGGCGCCGACCCGGCCGAGGACGCCGCCCTGGAGGCGGAGCTGCGCGGCGACGAGAAGGAGCGGGCCGAGCACGTCATGCTCCTCGACCTCGGCCGCAACGACGTCGGCCGCGTCAGCGAGCCCGGCAGCGTCACGGTGCCCCAGATCATGGACGTCGAGCGCTACTCGCACGTCATGCACCTCGTCTCACACGTCAGCGGCCGCTTGCGCGCCGGCCTCAGCCCCTACGACGCCCTGCGCGCTTGCTTTCCCGCCGGGACCGTCTCCGGTGCGCCGAAGATCCGCGCCATGGAGATCATCGCGACGCTGGAGGACGATCGCCGCGGCCCTTACGCCGGCGCCGTCGGCTACTTCGACCTCTCCGGCAACCTCGATACGGCGATCATGATCCGGACGATCCTGATGAAGGATGGTGTCGCCCACATCCAGGCCGGCGGCGGCATCGTCCACGACAGCGACCCGGACGCCGAGTACGCCGAGACCGAGAGCAAAGCGCGTGCCCTCGTCCGCGCGATCGAGGCGGCGGAGGCGCGTGACGAATCACAGCCGCGTGGCAGCCTTGGCTATTGAGATGGCAGCTCCGCTTGCACCTGTGGGGCTTCCGCTCTGGGGACGAGAGCTTGCGTACGGGGCACGACGCAGCTCTCGCTGCAACCGTTCTGCTGCCGCCGGTTCTTCGCGGTGGAGGTACAGGAGACGTAGCGCTCCTGCTGGGGGTGGAGGTGTC
The DNA here is from genome assembly GCA_963664765.2 of Dehalococcoidia bacterium. Taxonomy (GTDB): domain Bacteria; phylum Chloroflexota; class Dehalococcoidia; order DSTF01; family WHTK01; genus WHTK01. Next base: position 2,085,865 of record CAXXWO010000006.1, read on the forward strand.
CCCCCGCAGCCTTCGCCGCACCTGGGCTGCTGCCGCTCTGCGAGACGAATGCATGACTGCTGAGCACGGCATCGTGATCGAAGAGGTGCGCGACCTCGACGCGGCCTGGCCGGCGCTCGAGGCGCTACACATGGAGTCGCACACTTATTACATGCCGATCGTGGGCTACGGTCCGCCTGAAGACTGGCGCGGCGAAGTGCAGGAGCGCTTCCGCCCTGGGCCGGACGCGCTCGTCCTCGTTGCGAAGGTCGCGAACGAGGCGGCGGCCTTCGCGAACGCGGTGATCAGGAACAGCCCGGGCTCGCCGCCGCAGCGCTTTGCCTACCTCGACAACGTCTACGTTCGCGAGGGCATGCGTGGTCGCGGTATCGGCCAGGCGATCCTGGCCAGCGTCGAAGCGTGGGCCGCGGCCAAGGGCGCCGATATGATCCGCCTGGATGTCTTCGCCAACAACGATCCCGGCTTCGAGTTCTGGCAGCGAAATGGCTTCGAGGTGCTATTGCACACCATGTCGCGCCCGGTGAAGGCGTCGTCATGACCACCGAGCGCGGTTTCGGCACCTCCGCTGCACCTGGGCTGCTGTCGCCTTGGGGGACGAGAGCATGAGCACTGAGCGCGACTTCGTGATCGAAGAGGTGCGCGACCTCGATGCTGCCTGGCCGGAGCTGGTTTTGATGCTGCAAGCTTTGAACAAGTACCACGAGCCTCTCCTTGGTCTAGCCCTTCGATCTGATTGGACTGCGAGGGCCCGTCTCTATTTTGAAAGGAGCCTGTTCGCACCGGAACTGGAGGCCCTGGTACTCATCGCCCATTCCGCGGGAAGCGCGGTCGGATTCATGAGTGCCTACGTTAGTCGAAGCGAGGACGTGTTCGAGGAGACATTCGTCGTCGTGGATGACGCTTACGTTAGTGAGTCCGAGCGGAGCAGAGGCGTCGGCCGGGCCCTGCTAGCTCGAGTGGAGATCTGGGCGAAACAGCTAGGCATCTTCGAGCTAGGCCTGCGTGTTGTGCTGGCTAACGAGAGTGGAGTGGCCGCCTGGAGCGCGCTCGGCTTCCACCCAACAATGCAAAGCATGCGCAAACAGCTCACCGAGGCCTCGTCATGAGCGCGCAAGCCCTCCTCTGGCTCCTCTTTGAGCAGGACGGCGCCGTATTGCTCTGCCGCCGCAAGGCCGATCAGCCGCCCTTCGCCGGCCAGTGGACGCTGCCGGGTGACAAGCAGGGCGCGGACGAGTCCGCCGCGGCGACGATCGCCCGCTTCGCGCACGAGCAGCTCGACCTCTGGCTCATGGGCAGCGAGCAAATTGAGACACTGCAACTCCGCGACGGCGATGCCGATTGCTCGGGCGCCGTCTTCCGCGTCGGCTTCGAGGGCAAGCCCCGCTTCCGCGAGAGCGGCCCCTACGCCGAAGTCGGCTGGGCCCGGCCCGACGACCTGCCGTCGCCGATGCCCGCCGAGCTCGGCGCCTGGCTCCGCGCCGGGGCGGGCACTCAGCCCGAGTCCGGAGCCGACGCCCTGCAGCAGCCGGAGTCCGAGGCCTAGCGGAGAGAGCCCATGCTATTGCTAATCGATAACTACGACAGCTTTACCTACAACCTTTACCAGTACCTCTGCGAGCTCGGCGCCACGGTCGAGGTCTTTCGCAACGACAAGATCGGCCTCGAGGACATCGAGACGATGGCACCGGAGCGCCTCGTCATCTCCCCCGGCCCCTGCACACCGAAGGAGGCGGGCATCAGCGTCGAGGTCGTGCGCCGCTTCGCCGGCCGCCTGCTGCTCCTCGGCGTCTGCCTCGGCCACCAGTGCATCGGCGAGGCCTTCGGCGCCGTCGTCGCCGGCGCCGGCGAGATCCGCCACGGCAAGATGTCGACGATAAGCCACGACGGCCGCGGCGTCTTCGCCGGCCTGGCCAACCCGTTCGAGGCCGTGCGCTACCACTCGCTCGCGATCATGCCCGAGACGATGCCCGACGTCCTCGAGGTCAGCGCCCGGGCCGAGTCCGGCCTGATCATGGGCGTGCGCCACAAAGAGCTCGCGGTCGAGGGCGTCCAGTTCCACCCGGAGTCGATCCTGACGCTGCCGGGCAAGCAGCTCCTCGCCAACTTCCTTAAACTGCAGAGCAGCACGACCGCGGAGGTGGGGCAGTCATGATCCGGGAAGCGATCGCCAAAGCGGCTGCGCGCGAGGACTTCAGCGAAGCCGAAGCCGCCGCCGTCATGGCGGAGCTCATGGCCGGCGAGGCGACGCCGGCCCAGGTTGGCGCCCTGCTCACGGCCCTGCGCATGAAGGGCGAGTGCGTCGACGAGATCGCCGGCATGGCGCGCGTCATGCGCGACAAGGCGCTGCATGTCGAAGTAGAGGGCCCCCTCCTCGATACGGCCGGCACCGGCGGCGACGGCTCCGACACCTTTAATGTCTCCACTACCGCCGCCTTCGTCTGCGCCGGCGCCGGCGTCCGGGTCGCGAAGCACGGCAACCGCGCCGCCAGCTCCGCCAGCGGCAGCGCCGACGTCCTCGAAGCGTTGGGCGCGAAGCTCGAGCTGACGCCGGCGCAGGTCAAAGCCTGCATCGAGGAGACCGGCTTCGGCTTCATGTTCGCGCAGGCCTTTCACCCGGCGATGCGCTTCGTCGGCGGGCCGCGGCGCGAGATCGGCATCCGGACGATCTTCAACTTCCTCGGCCCCTTGACCAACCCGGCCGCTGCCCAGCATCAACTCCTCGGCGTCGGCGACGCGGCCCTGGCGCCGAAGCTCGCCGAGGTCCTCGGTCGCCTCGGCACCCGCCGCGCCTTCGTCGTCCACGGCGAAGACGGCCTCGACGAGGTCTCCCTCAGCGGCCCGACCACCCTCCAGGAGCTGCGCGAGGGCCGCGTCCACGCCTTCAGCCTTGCGCCGGAGGACGTCGGCCTCGAACGCGCCTCCCTCGCCGACCTCAAGGGCGGCACGCCGGCCGAGAACGCCGATCGCATTCACGCGATCTTCACCGGCGCCGCCGGCCCCGACCGTGACTTCGTCCTGATCAACGCTGCCATAGGCCTCCTCGCCGCCGAGCAGGTCGAGAGCCCGCCGGAGGGCGTCAAGCTCGCGGCCGAGGCGATCGACTCCGGCGCCGCCGCCCTCGCCCTCGCCGCATTCGTCGCGGTGACCAATAGCTTCGATGCCCCGGCAGAGGCCTCGCGATGACGATGGGACGCGGCGTCGCCCGTACCGGCAGCGTCCTCGACCGGATCGTCGCCGACGCGCGGGAGCGCCTCGATCAGCGTCGTCATGCAGCGCCGGAAGCGGCGCTGCGGGCCCGCTTCGCCGACTACGACGCTCAGTGGCCGCTGCGCCGCGCCATCGTCGAAGGCCGCCCGGGCGCCGTTGCCGCGAAGGTGGTCATCGTCGCCGAGATCAAGAAAGCATCGCCGAGCCGCGGCCTCCTCGCCCCCGACCTTGACCACCTCGCGGTCGCCCGCCAGTACGCGAAGGGCGGCGCCGTTGCAATCTCCGTCCTTACCGAGGAGCGCCACTTCCACGGCAGCCTCGACTGGCTGCGCGACGTCCGCCTCGACCTCAGCGCCGCGCTGCCCGGCGCCCGTCCGGCCCTCTTGCGCAAGGACTTCCTCACCGACCCCTACGAGCTCGTCGAGGCGCGGGCCTTCGGTGCCGACACCGTCCTCCTCATCGTCGCGCTACTTGAGCAGCCGCTGCTGCGCGACCTCCTCCAGCAGGCGGTTGCGCTCGACCTCGATGCCCTGGTCGAGGTGCACGACGAGCCCGAGGCGGAGCGCGCCGTCGCGGCCGGCGCCAGCCTCTTCGGGATCAACAACCGCGACCTCCACAGCTTCGAGGTCGACCTCGCGACGACGGAGCGGCTGCGGCCCCTGCTGCCGACCGACGCCGTCGTAATCGGCGAGAGCGGCGTCCACAGGCGCGCCGACGTCGAGCGGCTTTACAAGGCCGGCGTGAGCGCAATCCTCGTCGGCGAGGCGTTCATGACTGAGCCCGACATCCCGGCAAAGCTGGCGGAGCTCTCTCCCCATCTAGGTGAGGAGTCGCAGCCATGACGCGGGTTAAGATCGACGGCTTCCGCGCCGTCGAGCACGCGCTCGCGGCTGCGGACGCCGGCGTCGACTTCGTTGGCATGATCTTCGCCGATAGCCGGCGCCGGGTTGGGGTCGAGGAGGCGTCGGAGATCGTCCGCGCCCTCGGGACGCCGCTGCGTGAGCTCGAGATGGGCTCGCCGCCGGCCCTCTTCCGGACCGACGCGACCGACCTCCGCTCCTGGTACGAGCACGGTGCCGCCGCCCTCGAGCGCCTCCTCGAGCGCAAGCGGCCGCTCACGGTCGGCGTCTTTGCCGGCAACGACCCGGAGTCGATCAACCAGATCGTCGACGACTGCGGCATCGACCTGATCCAGCTCTCCGGCGACGAGCCCTGGGACGCCTGCCTGCTCGCCAACCGCCAGGTGATCAAGGTCGTCCACGTCGCCGCCGTCGACGACGCCGCGACCGTTCTCGGCCGCATCGAGGCCGGCAGCGCCCTCGCCCTCCTCCTCGACCGCGCTGACGCGACTGCTTATGGCGGCACCGGCAGCGCCCTGGACTGGCGCGTCGCCGCCGTCGTCGGCGCCGCGCTGCCCGTGTGGCTCGCCGGCGGCCTCACGCCCGCGAACGTCGCAAGCGCGATCGAGACCGCGCGCCCCTGGGCGGTCGACGTCTCCAGCGGCGTCGAGACTGACGGCGTCAAGGACCTGGCGAAGATCGCCGCCTTCGTCCGCGCTGCCAAGGCGGCCGCCTGATGGTCGAGCTACCGGACGCCCGCGGCCGCTACGGCGACTTCGGCGGCCGCTATGTCCCCGAGACCCTGATGACCGCCGTCGAGGAGCTCGACCGCGCCTACGCCGAAGCGCGGCGCGACCCGGCCTTCGAAGCCGAGCTCGAAGGCCTCTTGCGCGACTTCGCCGGCCGGCCGACGCCCCTCTACCTCGCCGCCAACCTGACGGAGCGCCTCGGCGGCGCCAAAATCTACCTGAAGCGCGAGGATCTCGCCCATACCGGCGCCCACAAGATCAACAACGCCGTCGGCCAGGGCCTGCTCGCGAAGCGCCTCGGCAAGAGCCGCGTCATCGCCGAGACCGGCGCCGGCCAGCACGGCGTCGCCACGGCGACGATCTGCGCCCAGCTCGGCCTCGAGTGCGTCGTCTACATGGGCGAGCTCGATATCGCCCGCCAGGCGCCGAACCTCTTTCGCATGCGCCTTCTCGGCGCCGAGGTCCGGCCCGTGGCGAGCGGCAGCCGTACCCTCAAGGACGCGACCAACGAGGCGATGCGCGACTGGGTGACCAACGTCGCCAATACCTACTACCTGATCGGCAGCGCCGTTGGCCCCCACCCCTACCCGGCGATCGTCCGCGACTTCCAGGCCGTGATCGGCCGCGAGTCGAAGGCCCAGCTCTTCGAGCGCGAGGGTCGCCTGCCCGACTACGCTGTCGCCTGCGTCGGCGGCGGCAGCAACGCCATCGGCCTCTTCAACGACTTTATCGATGAGCCCTCCGTGCGCCTGATCGGCGTCGAGGCCGCCGGCCACGGCCTCGCCAGCGGCGAGCACGCCGCCAGCCTCAGCGCCGGCCGCCCCGGCGTCCTCCACGGCTCCTACTCCTACCTCCTTCAGGACGAGGCCGGCCAGGTGACGGAGACGCACAGCATCTCCGCCGGCCTCGACTACCCCGGCGTCGGCCCGGAGCACGCCTACCTCAAGGCGAGCGAGCGCGCCCGCTACGAGTCGGTCACGGACGCGGAGGCGCTCGCCGCCTTCCAGACGCTCTGCCTGACGGAGGGCATCATCCCCGCCCTCGAGTCCTCGCACGCCGTCGCCTACGTCGAGAAGCTGGCGCCGCGCCTCGCGAAGGAGGAGATCGTCCTCGTCAGCCTCTCCGGCCGCGGCGACAAGGACCTGGACACGGTCGCAAAGGCGCTGCCAGGCTGAGCCTAGACGCATAAGCTGCCGCCAGGCTCAGCCTGGACCAACAAGCTGGCGCTCTCCACTCGATGTCGTGGGTTGAGAGCTCACGGCGTCGTCGTGTGGCAGGCGCGTGGGCTCGATAGCTCATCGAGGGGCCGTCGCTGCGCGAGTGAGGTGGCACGGATAGGCAGGTCAGGGTCGGATCGAGCCGCCAACCAAACGGCGCGTCGCGCTACGAGGCGCCAGCCGTGACGACGTAACGAATACCTGTGTCAAAAACGTCTGGCCGGGACGGCCGTCGAACGCCAGCTAGCTAACTACTCAGATACGGTGAGGCAAAACGACCTCTCGCTAACCCATCACCTCAGGCGGCGGCCGTCGCCGGACGCTTGAGGATGACGTAGCTGGACTCCGTCCGAGCCAGAGGGTGGATCCCCGTAAGCTCCCAGCCTTCGGCGCCAAGCGCATCGAGATAGCGCTTCATGAAGGCCGTCCGGTTCTCACCACTCTGCCGAACGAACTCGACTCCCTCGCTGGAGATCCTCCCGCGAGGGTCCACGTAAACGACCCGGTACTCCCACTTATCAGCCATTTCGTCCTCCTAAAGGCGAACGAACCGGCCGTCCCTTGGGCGAGCTCAGCGCGAGCTCTTCGACACGGCTCAGGACGAGCCCAGGCCAGACGCCCTTTGATCTTACCAGACACACCCTGGACGCATGGGCTGCCGCGAGCCCTCCACCACGCCTCAAATGGAGGGCGGTAGCCTACAGGTCCAGGCTGTGCCTGGTTGTCGAGGGGCCGTCGCTGCGCGAGGATGAGGGCATGTACGAGAGCGAGGCGGAGATCGCGGCGCTGCAGGCGCTTCTCGACCGCAGCTACGAGCGTGCGGGCGCTCACACGCGCTCGATAGTCACGCCGGAGCGGCGCCTGAGCGCGCGCCAGCTGGTCACTTATCTGCAGGGCACGAAGCACATCGCCGTCGGCACGGTCACGTCGAAGGGGGAGCCGCGCGTATCGCCCGTTGATGGCCACTTCCTCCACGGCTGCTTCTGCTTCGGCACGGGTGAAACCGCCCTTCGTGTTTGGCACCTTCGACGCAACCCGGCGATCAGCATTTGTCACGTCGTCGGCGACGAGATCGCGGTCGTCGTCCACGGCTGGGCCGTCATCTCCGGAACGGAGAGTCTGCAGGCGAAAGAGCTGCGCGACCACTACGCGCAGGTCTACGGCTCCGATCCTGAGACGTGGGGCGATGGGATCGCCTGGTTCCGAGTTGAGGCCGAGATCATGACGACCTTCGCCCTCGAGCCGACGCGCTTTCCGGAGTAAAAGGTAGGCGCGCGTCGACGCTAATCAAGACCAGCTAGAGGAATAGCAGCCGAAGTGTGAACTCTGGCAGGCGTTCGATGCAGATGAGCCTCTCGGAAGGGGGGTAGTTGGTAGGGACAGCAGCTAGTGAGATCGTGGGGCGCCGTCGAATCAGCGAATCCTTAGGTGCCTCTCTCCACTCCGGATCACAGTGCCAGGAGGAATTTCTCCAGTGTCTTTCACGAGGTTGAGAATCGCGTTGCGGTCGAAGTCCAGATGCTGCAAGAACCCTTGCAGCTCGATCGGGACCAGGTTCAGGGGTAAACGAAGAACGGCACGGCTGAATTCCGGCGGGACCAAAGCCTCCTCCACGATGTCTACGGCAGCGGCGAGCTTCGCAGCCAGACGGTTACAAACGGGTCCTTCAGCCGATCAACGCCAGACGTGTCCATCTGAAGCCGCATCCAGTTCTTGAGGAGGTGTACTCGGCTTCGACGTGACTGAGCCTTCGCTTGGAGGAGTCTCGCATGCTGGTCGAGGAGGTCCGCCTCCGCGTCTAAGTTACGCGTGACCTTGGCAATGGCTATGACCTTCGTCGTCAGGTCGTCAGCGATTTCGCGGATCGCATCATCCAGCGAAGGCGAATCGCTCGCCATTGCGCTCGTCTCCTCCAGAGGCTCATCCGCGAGTTGTTGATATTCGGGCCGCAGTTCGTACAGGGAGAATCGTCACGGTTGCTCCTTCCCCGCGTCCGTACCGGCCTCAAGCAGCTGCGCTTTCAGCGCTGCTGAGTGCTTACACATGTTCCGGTAGGCGAAACCAGGGCAGCTGCAAAGAACGTGACCCCATGGGGTGACTGAGAGCTCGAAGTAAGAACCGGGCTCGACGGTGCGGGAGCGGGCGAGGTAGCGCTCCACGCCGGCGATCTTCACCAACCGCACGCGCTGAGCCTTTGCTCTTGCCAGGGCGCGCTCTTCCGGATCGGTCGCGGTCATCGTGGCCTCCGATCTACCGAACTGCTTCTGGGGACGTCAGGTCCGACCGATAAGGAAGTCTTGGCTTCTCGGGGACGCTGCGAGCCTGGACGTAAGCGGAGATGATGTCGGCCCTAACAAAGGGTGGCTCGATCACCAGCATCAAACTCAGCCGCGCCAAGCAGTTGGCACCGACGAAGTAGTCCCTTTTCGCATTCATGTCGCGTAGGCCGTGGAGGTGGTTCGGCAGGGTCGAGCCACAGGCGTCGCAGTAAGTGTTGCGCGGTGCCCGGAGGAGTCCGCGGAAGCGCCGCAGCCTCTTGCCCCTAGCGAAGGCCAGGAGCCGCTCATCATAGGCAGTGAGTTCAACAGTCATCGCAACCTCTCCTTAATCGAAGGCGGCACATCGCAGCCGGGGCACTGGCCCGGACGTATGATCTGGTCGAGCCTCTCGCAGTACACGCGGAGCCAGCGGCAACGCTTGCCGTCTTCCCCAGACCCGTCCGGGTCAGAATCCTCTTTACCGCCCGCCGCTCGGATTTCCTCCTTGAAGTCCCAAGTTGAGTACGCGGGGTCAAAAGCCTTGCGGTCGTCTGCGTACTGGAGCCAGAAGTGAGGCACCTGGGTCTCGGAGGCAAGGACGAACCAGGTCGACTCTTCGAGGCTGCAATTTTGCAGTTGACTGCAAAATTCGCCATCAGGCCCTTTGAAGAAGGTTTCCCAGACGCGCGCCAGGTTGTAAGCCTGGCGCCAGCCGATGCCGAAGGTGCGGCCCATGGCTTCCCAAGCCTTGTCGCCGTAGATGCTGCGCTGCTTCGTTTCCCAGAGGACAGCCGCCTGGGCCTTCCAGGTGCCCTTATCAACGCCGCGAAGTTGCTGGAAAAGCTCGACTAGCTGCTCATCGGTTAGGTAACGTATGCCCTGGACCAGGGCCTCGAGCTGGTTCTCGATGAGGTTGAGCCCCTGGAAGAAGGACGAAGGGTCGAAGGTGGGGTCATAGAAGCGCCGGAAGAGGACTTCGCTGGTTTCAGTCCGGGTGACGGTGAGCTGCCGGTCGGTGCGGACGAGGTTCCAGCGATACTCAGTGATCTCCGTATGGCAAGAGCGACAGACAGTGATCTTGTTGGACGGCGCCTCGATCTCCGGCCTGCTCGAGCCGCCCATGCCGCGGGGTTCAATGTGGTGGACGTCCAATTGGTTGGGCGAAGAGCAAATTTCGCATTGTCGATTCATCCTAGTCGTTCCTAGATGATTCTCTACTGATTCTGAAATGAATCACCAATGAGCCAAGATGTCAAGGACTCGATGCGCGTTCGCTTGCGAGAATGGCGACTGATCCGGGCGCTCACCCAAGAGGAACTCGGTCAGTTGGCCAGGGTTGGACGTGCGACCATCAGCCGCATCGAAGGCGGCACTCTGACCCCGAGGCCGAGCACAGTAAAGAAGTTGGCAGCCGCCTTTGGCCTGCGGCCCGAGGACCTTTTCCGTTCACCTGACGTCCCTCCCCGGTAGAACCTGGCGGCCCAGGAAAGGGAACGCACGTGCTTTAATTACGGCTAAATTGCTAGAGCGGGGTGCAATTTGGCCAAGTCCGGCCCGAAGACTAAGGAAGGGAAAAGTGTAGTCAGCTTGAACGCCGTTCAGCACGGCGTGTTGTCGGAGTCGCCAGTGGTTCCTGGCTTCGAGAGCGCAGAGGCGTGGGAGACTCACAGAGCCAAGACCATGGAGAGCTTCGACCCGCAGAGCTATCTGGAGGGGGAGCTGGCAGAGCGAACTGCCCTCCTCCTCTGGAGACTGAAGCGCGTCAGCCGCTTTGAAACTCAGAGTATTGGAGAGGCGATTAAAGACGCGGCCATCAGGATCGACACGCCTGAATTCGACATACTAAAACTAATACGCAAGTCAGAAGAGAGGCTTCTGTTCTCAGAGCAGTTGCTCGATAAAGTTCCGCGGTACGAAGCCTACCTGCACCGACAGCTGATTCAGACGATGCACGAGCTCGAGGCGCTGCAGGCAAGGCGTCGCGGAGAGACGACACCTTTGGCCCGTTTGGACGTCCAAAGCTCGAAGTCGAGCTGAAAAGGAAAAATGCGAAACAATTTCCCCATCCGAGCTTGCGCCTTGGACGAGGATCTTCTACCTGGAACTCCCTGTCCGTCTCCTGAATAGAATTACGAAGTTGCGTCCGGCGTGGGCTTTGGCCGCCCTGGCCTTGGCGGCCTTCATCTTCATTCAGTCCAGTGGTTCCTCACCATCGATAGGTAATGAGTCGGTTCAGAATCTGGGCGCTTCTCTGGCACACGTCGGCTTATATGCCGCTCTCGCATACTGTGCGCTCCAGGCCGTATCTGCCAGCTCCCTGAGGACGGCGGTCCTGGTTGCGGCGGGAGTGTTCCTGTACAGCGTGAGCGACGAGTTCCATCGGTCGTTCGTTGCTAGCCGAGATGCTTCGGCTGCAGATGCTGCACTGGACCTGACTGGCGTCCTTCTCGGCGCGCCCTTAGCCTTGCTCTTGAGACATCGAAGGCACGACCGGCGCAGACTTTCTTCTGGAAGTGATTACCTGCCTGCCGACTGCAGGCCGCCGCTCTGAGCGCGGCCACCCCTCCACGCTGCTGCCTCATGATTAGGTGCTTCCCTGATTCGCTGCGTTGCCGAAGTCTTGGAGAATGGCTGGCGAGTGGTGGCAGGAAGCCGTCGCCAATCCCGGCCAGGAGGCATTTCGTGGAACAGCTTACCGATCAACCCCCGGAGGACACGTCGTGGCAGGCGCTGCCCGAGCTCGCCGCGGACTTTAGCCGCAGCGTTGAAGAGGCCTCAAGCCGCCTCGTTTCCGCCGCCGAGCAGTTGACGTCAATGACGACGAAGTTCCTCGAGACGGGGAGCCGCCTCGACCAAGCCGTCGACTCGCACCACGAGATCGAGGCCGCGTCACGGCGCTCCGCTGAGGCTGCAGCTGCAGCAGCTGCCGAGGCTTCGGCAGCTGTCGAGCGGGCCCGCGCGGCCCAGGACGCCGCGGAGGGTTTCCAGCAGCGGGTAGAGAATGACTACGGCGAAATGGCCGCACTTGTCCGCGACCTCCAAGAGCGGATCGCTGCCCTTTCCGTCCTCTCCAGGCCCCTGCCGACCGACCAGCCGCCTTCGTTAGTGAGCGGCCATGAGTGTCCCGAGCTCACCATCGTTCGAGGCCACGCCGTTTGGGGTGACCCCTCAGCACAGCTGGAGCGATCCGACCTGGAAGGCTAGTCCATACGGAGGCAAGATGTTAGGTGGCATCAGCTCTCGCAGTGAACCGTCGCAACGCAGGTCGGCGTTGCCAGGCGAGATGCTTCGGTTGCAGATGCTGGACTGGACCTGATTGGCGCGACTCTCAGTGCGCCCTTGGCCTTGCGCTTAAGACATCGAGGAAATGCTCGGCGCAGGCTTCCTTCCGGGAAGTGATTACCCGCCCGCCGAACAAGATATCGTCTCGTTAGCTTCGGCGGCTCGCGCCGCTCGAAACGATGACGGTGCTAGCTGACGGGCATCGACCCTAGGGTTAGCCCTGATCTTGGCGTCGGCGGAGACTGACGATTCAGCTACAGACTGGTTTGTACCTGAATAGGAGAGGAACCTAATGGCAAAGGAAACACCGAAGAACCTTTCCAAGCGCGATCGGCTGAACTCCCGTCTGGACTCTTTGGCGCAAATCCAGCACGTGGCTGCCGGTGGTGTCACGAGCCTTGAGCCGGCAGCTGGCAGCGGCATGGCCTGGAGTCGAATGTCGCCACTTTCGAAGGTGAACGACTCTAAGCAAAACGAAAGCGAAACAGATTACCCGCGCGCAGCCTGAGGACTCATTATCGACCTTATGCTTTGGCTGGCAGTGATTACTTAGCGTTCTAGGAGAAGGTCGTGGAAGCAGTTATCACCCTTGCAGCCTCTGGTGCGATTTGCGCTTTCTTGTTCATTCTGGCTGTCTTGATTACCAAATGGACAGGAGGGCCGATTCAGCAAGATTGACCGGTAGCCGACGTACCTTCGCTGGAGTGGGCGTTCAGCTCGAGGCACGTTCTTGAGGCACGTTGCTAGACCTGGTAGGGCACGCCTATTGTCGTGCTGTCGCCAGGTCCGGCTGTCCTCAGTATCGTTGGTCTGGTTCGGCGCCAGTGGCCGCGAAGTACGATCCTCGCTTAGACGCTTGTAGCGAGGGCAGAGGATCATCGAGAGCTTCGACCCAAACAGCTATCTCGAAGGGGAGCTTGCAGCGAATCGCCCTCCTCCTGTGGTGCTTGAGGCGGGTGAGCCGCTATGAGACAGAGGGCATCGGTGATAGCTGATGCCGCTTTCGATTAAGATCGCGGCATTAAGTTCACGAAGGGCTCGCAGCGGAAGCCGATAGAGAGAGCCCTGATCACCGAGCAACTGCTGGACAAGCTCCCGCGCTACGAGGCCCATTTGCACCGGCAGCTGATTCAGACGATGCACGAGCTCGAGGCGCTGCAGGCAAGGCGTCGTGGAGAGGCGACACCCCTGGCTCGCCTGGATGTTCAGGGCTCGGAGTCGACCTGAAAAAGAAAAACTGCGAAACAATCTCCCCGAGAGCTTGCGCCGTGACACGAGTGGATTCTTTGCCACCCCGCCGCCGGCGTGGTTCCTTGATACGAAGTCGGACGAGCTCCATCGGTGAATTCCAACTGATTTTTTCCGAAGTGCCCACGCCGACACCGACGGCCACATCTACCCAAAACCCGACATCCACTCCGCGCCCCGGCGCCACGTCGCTGGTGGAGTGTCGAATTTACCCTTCCTCAGCCAGGCGGCGCAGGCAAACCGTGAGCGAGCGGCGGCGGCCGCTCAGCCCGTCGTGGTGCCGCCGAGCACCGGCGCTGGCGTGACCATCCGCCCGCCAAGCATCGGCGATGACAGCCTCGTCCAGTCGCAGACCGGCCTCGTGGCTAGCGAGAATGCTTATCGTCCTGGTGGCGGGCAGCGTCGGCCTCGGCCTCAGCGCAGTTAAGATCTCAACAAGGCGACAGGCCCCAACGTGTGCCGGCGGAGCCGAACCCTACGGGAGCCGTTCGTGGCTGCATGGCCTCGGCTCATGACAAATCTCGCCCCGCACTCTAGAAACACGTTAACCTTCTTGGCCTCGATGGCGTTTACTACCACGGATACCTCTCTATTGGGGGTATGCGTAGAGGTTCTGTTCGGAAGGGGGATGCGACGAGATACCCGGGAGCCAGGCTCAGGATCAGCTTTTCAGCAGCGCAGCGAGCAAGCTCGGCCGAGGGCGATGCGGAAGGAAAGCCTGAGTCCGTCGAAAGCGGTTCAGGGCCCGGGAAAGACGCAGTCACTGAAGCAGAAACTAATTGTTTGCTAAGCACGGAGGAAAGTTTAGTTGAATAAGATTCTAAAGAAAGCATTTTGACCTGCGGCCATCGTCGTTAGCCTCCTGGTGTTCCTGGGAGCTGTCGGCAACGGCCTGGGTACGGCCCACGCCGACATACATGATGGCGTCTGGATCCTCGACGAGGAAGACGCTGAGGATGACTACTCCTCCGCCGAAGAGGGTTCGGCGATTGCCTTCCTTGGCGAGGGCAACGGCCAGAACTGGGAAGAAATTAATTTCTTCTGGTTCGACGAAGAGGCTGAGGAAGGCGATGGCGCCTATCGCATTGACATTGAAGAAGAGGATGACTCAACTGGAAATGATGTCCTCGCCCTTCAGATCGAGGTAGGCGAGAGCGTTCTTCTTCGTGTTGAGCCCCAATTTGAGGAGGAGGGTGACGAAGGCATTGTTACCTTCGACTCCGACGGCCTCGGAGACTGGGACGATGCTCTCTGTAGTGATGGCACCGGCGACATTACCGAGTGCGAAGACGTCACGGGCGAGGGCACCGACCGCCTGATCATCCCTGAGGTCACGGGCCTCAGTACCAACGACGTTGTCATCACCAACATCACCAACGACCTTGAAGTCATCGTTGTCACCTACACCTGCGAAAACGAAGCCGGCGAAGCGCTAGCGACGATCACGCAGGAAGAGGACCCCGAGGACCGTATCGAGTTCTGGATCATGTGTAAGGGTCCTGCGGACGAGATCGAAGTAAGCGTTGACCCCGACAGCGTGGAGATTGTCCCGGCTGTTGGTAACACCGCTCACGCCCTGATCACGGTTGAGCTTTGGGACGAGTGGGGCGGCCCGCCGCTGCCTGACGCCGAAGTTCAGTACGACGTTGACAACTGCGGCCTTGAGACCGCTACTGTCAGCGATGGCGATGAGTTTGACGACGCTGAGGACCTGCTAGATGCAATGCCGGCGTCTTACCACGCTTGGTACCACTTCGCTAACGACGGGGCTGACCCGGACGACAGCGAGCTTGCAAAGGGTCTGATCGAGTTCGAAGACAGCGACGATGACCTGCCTGAGTCAGGCATCTCCGCCGCTATCTTCCACGCCGACTTCGGCGGTACCGGCCACTCGGGTGAGGACTGCGACCCTGGCGTTGCGACGGTGACAATCATCGTCGACGTTATTGGCGACAAGGACCTTGTCGAGACGGTCGAGATTACCATCGTTGGCCCGCCGGCTGCCGTTACGGTAGAGGCGAGCCCGACGAGCGTTGTTTGTGGCGAGAAGTCGACCATTGTGGCGACTGTTGTCGACTCCATCGGCCAGCCCGTTTCTGACCACACGGTGGTCGAGGCAGTCACCAACGCCGGCGGCGTCCTCGGCGGTACCGGCGCGGTCGCTGCCTTCGGCGGCCCGGTGGTTCCGATTTCGAGCACGATTGCCGGAACCTTTGGCGGCGATGCCACCATGTTCCTGCTTACTAGCGAGGCGCACAGCGGCGCGTACGAAGTGATCTTGACTACCGGTGGCACAGCGCCTGGCTTCTTCAGGAGCCTGGGTGGTTCGGATGGCTTCCTCGACGGAGTCTTCGACACCTTCGACTACACGACAGCCTTCTCGCTCCTCGGTGGCCTGTTCTCTACGGCCCCGATCAGCGCCCAGGTGACGGTTGAGTGCACGCTTCAGGCTCCGGCCCCGGCTCCGACAATTGTCGCGCCGGACACCGGAACCGGAACCATCACGCCTCCGAGCACTGGTGACGCGGGTCTCCTAGCTGGCAGCAACGGCTCCAGCTGGTCCCTCTTCGCCATCGGCGGCATGGTGGCCTTCGCTCTCGCCGGTCTGGCAACCCTTGGGTTCGCCCGCCGGTAAAGAGCTAGGGGACTACTCCGACTCGTCGGAGTAAGGTCCAGGTTTGTAACCAAGAGAGGCCGGTCCCTTTACCAGGGGCCGGCCTCTTCTTCTTGTCTCATCATTTTTAGCAAATACCTGCCTGGCCATCCCTTCAACCTGTTGCTCGCTCCTAGGAGCATCCGTCAGCGACAACTCGAACAATTGTGCGCCGGAGTAGACGCGAGCTTGAAGACAGAGAAGTGGAGCAACCGGCCTCGGGGCTTTGGAGATGGCGTTCAGAACTGGGCAAACTGCTTGGAAAGAAGGACGTTTCGTCAGCACTGTGGCGATTCAGTGGAGGGGGCCAAGAGCGTTCATTATCGAGGAACGGGCTTTGCCAGAGTGGGAGAAAGCTACAACTTTGGATATGGTTGGAGCCTGTTCGTAACTTAAATGTACTCCAAAGAGAATGATCCGAAAGCTTAACCGAATCGAGGCAGTAGCTTGCAGGGCGGGAGGTTGGATGGGGGAGGCAGTGATCTGCCAATCGGTTCGATCCACGAGGCGCTGAGCGATCGCTTCTCTGCCGCGAGATTTAGCTCCGGGTCGATCAAAGGGCTGGCGGGGCGTCCATTCAGGCTCATCTCCGAGCGCACATAGATTTCGACGTCTCTGCCAGCCTTTCCGTACTCGTCAGCCATGATGTGGGCGAACTGGACCATCATGTCCGGCCGCTCGGCCAACCTCCGAACCTGGAAGGCAGCCAGATAGTTGCCAAGCGGCACCTCGCATTGCTGTCCTGTCGCCTCTTCTCGAACGAAGAATTCGACCTGTGCCGCCTGTCTAGCAATGAGCATCCGCCAAGCGAAGAGTGCGCCCTCTCCTGTCCAGTCGGTATTCCCAGGGTATGCAAAGTGGCGCAAAGGCAAGATAACTTGCACGAGGAAGTAAAGCGCAAGAAGGCTGGTCACGGCTTTTTGTCCTGTGCTGAGCGACTTGCGGGTACGGCTCACAACGTTCCCGTGACTGGAAGACCGGCCAGAACCGTTAGAGTCCGGTTCAATACTCGAAAGGCGGCTCCACTGCCTGCCAAGCCGGGGCCAGGCCGGTGTAAGGAAAAGCAGGGTTGCCGCAATTGCCAGCCACGGGAAGAACTCGACGTTGAATATGATCGAGTTGAGTAGATGAAAGACTACCGCCGCCCCAGGGCATACCAACGCGTTACGGGCCAAAGTATCAAAGGCAAAATGAGAAGGTCGAATAACATGCCAGAATAGCTAGTTACGTAAGCCACCCATTGTTCATCCATGAGGCTAGTGATGAAGGGAAAGGCGTTCTCACCCCTCAGATACTCGTCCATAGGTGAGCGCGCAACCAGTCCCCGCTGACCTTGGAGAGGCCGGCAAAGAAGTAAACGATGCCCATTTGAGCGCGTAGGATCCAAAGACCCCAGGTCGGTGCATCGTCGGAGTGCTCGGTGACGCCGAGAGCCACGTCCAGGGAGAAGGCTCGATTCGCGGGAATGAAGATAAGAAGGAAAGCAATGAGGCTCACTAAGTAGTAGTGGTTCCAGTAAGCGGCAGCGTCGATCAGGAATACGTAAGTGTGGAACAAGAAGAAGAGAGCGATCGCAGCGCGATAGAAGAGGCCAAGAGCGATTAGGACGGAGCAGGCGGCCATCGCGAAGAAGACCACAAGCATCAGATCGCCTGGCAGGGGCTTTACCCAACCAAAACCGAAGAAGGTAAAATGAAAGTCTGGGTCCATGAAGCGGCTACGGACTCTATCGGAATCGATCTGTTCCCAGACATGCAGGAACGCGATTATGCCGAAAGCGACGCGAAAGAATATGAGCGAGGCGATATCGACTGGAGCGAAGAGACGATCGAACAAGGCTCGACCAAAATCGCGTGTCCGCGCCCAGCGCACCGGCGCTCCAGCTTGACCGAGCTGTCTCCGCTCTCGCCGTCGTGCCCTTCTTCTGGCCAAGAATGGACTCCGGTGTTATGAGAATGCGCCCTGTATACTTGAAAAAGATAGCAGCATGATGGAAACAGGCACCAGAGAGTACGAGTGAGATGCCCGCGCCGCTCCCGCTTCTCTTCTATTATGACGGCGACTGCGGTTTCTGTACGCTCGTGGTGGGCTTGCTGACAAAGTTTGACTTCTCGAGGTACGAGTGAGATGCCTGGGTGCCATACCAGTCGCTCTCGGAGCCACCGGAAGGCCTTACGTGGCAAGATCTGGACCGCGAAGCGTACTTGGAAGGGAATAGACGGCGCGAATGCGGGTTCTACGCTTTTCGCCGACTCTGTCTGATACTACCCCCTTTACTGCCCTTTGCTCCTTTTTTTGGCTGCCCGGCGTCAATTTGGCGGGTGAGGCCGTCTACAGGTGGGTGGCTCGAAACCGAGGGCGGTTCTCCGCCGCCTGCGGCCGCTGACGGTCTTAAGGACTCACGTAACCGGACATCAGGGCGAGCTCCTCTGGCTCGTCCCTCTTCGTTCATTGGCGACCTAGTAGCCTCCGCTCTGCTCTGTCCGGTTTAGAGATCCTCGGGTTCGCTCGCCAGTGATGAGCTAGGGCGCCGCTCCGACTCCTCGGGGTAAGGCCCAGATTTGTAACCAGAGAGGCCGATGCCTTTATCAGGGGCTGGCCTCTTCTCTAATTTGGTTCATCCTGCCTGTATGACATGACTGCTTGCCCCCTCTTCACCTAGCTTGGCCGGTTGTTGTGGGCGTCCGTCAGCAACAATTCGACCAGAAATGGGCCGGTTAGAATGCAATCCAGAGGCAGCAAAATGGAGCATCTGGGGCCTCGACTTCGGAGACGCCGCACAGAGCTGGGGCTTGGGCTTCGCGAGATGGCGCGGAAGATGGGCATCTCGCCTCCTCATATCGTTTCGTTGGAAAAGGACAAGAAGCCCCCCTTCAGAGAAGTGAGCGTTGCCAAGGTGGCGGAGGGCTACGACTTGGATATAGTCGAAGTCCGGAGGCTCGCGCTCTTCACCAAGTATTTGAAAGAGGCCGAATCCGAAGGCTTAGGCGAAGCGAAGCAGCAGTTGGCACTTCAGTGGATCGCCGTATGGCTCGATCTAGCGCCGACGGGGTTGTCTGAACTTGCCGTTGTTCTTCAGGAGGGAACATCTATTACCCATCCGCTCGGAGTCAGGCTCCAGCAGCGCCGAGCGGACTTGGGGCTTACTCAGCCGGAGGTCGCAGAAAGGCTTGGATTAGAGAGAGCAGGACGGCAGTATGTGTCGGCGTACGAACTCGGTAGGCGTGTTCCGCAGAGCGAGGTGACGATTGGCAGGATCGCCGCCGCATACGAGCTGAGAGCTGAGGAGGTGCGTGCGCTCGCAGGCTACTCACGGTCTGTTCGCGATCTCGACTCCAAAGGGATCGACATCGTGAGACGTCATCTTGGCGACCTGTTACAACTTCGATGGCCTGACCTGACATCCGAGACTATCGCGCTTGTGAGGGCCGTTATGGAAGAAGACAGGCGGTCTAGAGAGGGCGCCGCCGCAGACGCTTGACGTCAGTTGTTCCTGCGTCATCCGAACATACAAGCAAGTTCGAGGAGATCGAGTACTGGCTTTCGCCTTGGCGGCCAAATGAGGATCCAGCTCTCGCTAAACCGGCGCTAGGGCTTCGGGAGCTGCTAAACGGCTAGCCGGTCCCGTCGTGCCGAGAAACCCATTCTGGGCGCCCGAGCGCGGGGCTCAGACCAAACGAGAGGCTCTACCCGACAACCGTTCCGCCTGCACCCTGGAGGTCAGCACGATGAAAGGCGTCCTGTCGCCTCAGGGATGCCTCAGTTACAAGGCGAAATACTCTATCGAATTGGTGGTCGAGGTCGTCACAGTTTGCTCTCGGAGCGAGTAGGGGGAGTTGCCTCTTGATCTCGCTCGCAGCCTCAACGGCTATTGTCACGTGTCTGTCCTCATGGATGCTCACTCTCGCGACGAAGTCGTCCCATGCGGCGCGTAGCCCGGGACTGAGAGCGTTCAGGTCAGAAGGTCGCAACCGAGGCAGTGTTACGGTTGCAGTTAGATTCACAGTCTGGGTTCCCACAGAACAAGAGTCTTGTGAGACGCATTTCGTACCGATGAGTGGGCTGTTCTGAAGCGAAGCGTTAATCTCTTCCACAGTGGTCCCGGTCGCCATGTAGAAGGCGCGGTCTACCTCGGTGGTCACGGTAACGGTCGGCTCGTCGCAGACCTCCGTCGGCTGCTGAGTTGGTGGCGCTGGTGGAGACGAACCAGCCGAAGGCGGCGTGGGCGTGGCTGCAATGCAGTTAGCTATGAACCATTGCCGTTCAGCTCCTGAGCGATAGGCTATACCGCGAATCTCGTCGCAGTTTGTTCGGTTAGGAAGCGGAGGCACCCGCGTGGGTGGTGCCGCCGTTGGCCGTTCAGGCGTAGTGGTAGGCAGAGTTGTTAGTGCGGCAGCTATCGTCGGTGTTGGAGTACCCGTGGCCGTTGCCGCTTGAAGGGTTCTCTCCTCCTCATCGCCCCTAGAGAGCACAGCAACAACGGCAACCGCCAGCACGATGAAGGCGGCAGCGCCTGCGATGAAAAGGAGAGTCTGAATCCTAATTGCCAAATGCTATTACAAGGGCGTTGCCCGCCACCGAGACATTACACCGCCCCGCGAATCCTGTCGCGTCAGGGCAAGACACCTCGCAGGTTCACAACTCTACCGAGCGTGGCCAAACGTCATCACTGGCCCGATCTCAGCGGCTGGGGCCAGTCTACTCACAACGCGATAAACCAGGCCACAGCAGGCAGCGCTTGGAACTGGGCGACCGCTCTTTCTTCTGGAGAGTCTGTCAGCGGCTGCGCCGCTTTTGGCGCGGGCACTTTGGTGATCACGGGTCGGGACCCTGAATCTCATACGGGCAATCCGGGTGTGCTTCCCATGATCGAGAACGAGATCGCTGCTGGAACCAGCGGTCTTTGTGCAGTTGCCCCTCCGACACCGACGGCCACAGCTACACCAGACCCCACAGCCACGCCGCGCCACCGCCGACGTTTCGGCGGGGGCGTAGCCAACCTTCCCCTCCTCGCCCAGACGGCGCGCGATAACCGGGACCGCGCGGCAGCGGCCGCGGCGCCGGTCATAGCACCGCCGAGCACCGGCACAGGCGTGACGATCCGTCCGCCGAGCACCGGCGACGCTGGCCTCGTCCGGTCGCAGTCCGGCCTCGTGTCCGGCGGGATGCTCCTCGTCCTCCCGGCGGGCACGATCGGTCTCGGCCTTAGTGCCGCGCGGGTCGTCAACCGCCGCCGCTAGCCTCATCGCAACGAACGCCAGAAACGGGCGGCCGAAGGGCCGCCCGTTTCTTTATGCCTGCGCGCGACGTTTAGGTCGTCGCTTCCGCCGGCTCCCGCGCCGCCGCCGCGCTCTTCGAGAAGCTGAACTCGCCGTCCGCGTGGTCGACGAGGACGTGGTCGCCTTCGCTGAACTCGCCGCCGAGGATCCGCTTCGAGAGCGGGTTCTCCACCCGCCGCTCCACCGTCCGGCGCAGCGGCGGGGCGCCGTAGACGCGGTCGTAGCCCTCGTGCGCCAGCGCATCCTTCGCCGCGTCGCTGAGCGACAGGCCGATGCCGCGCTCGGTCAGGCGCCCCTCGACCTCGTCGAGCATGATGTCGACGATCTGGCGCAGCTCCGGCTCCGTCAGCGGCTCGAAAATGATGATCTCGTCGACGCGGTTGAGGAACTCGGGCCGGAAGAAGCCCTGCAGCGCCTTCTCGATCCGCTGATGCAGACGCTGGCGCTCCTGCTCCGTCTCCGAGCGCTCCGTGACGAAGCCGAACTGGCCGCGGTTGCCCTCGCCGGTGCCGAGGTTGCTGGTCATGATCACTACCGCGTTGCGGAAGTCCACGGTGCGGCCGTGGCCGTCCGTCAGGTGGCCGTCGTCCATGACCTGGAGGAGCACGTTGAGCACCTCCGGGTGCGCCTTCTCGATCTCGTCGAAGAGGACGACGCTGTAGGGGCGGCGTCGCACCGACTCTGTCAGGCCGCCGGCCTCGTCGTAGCCGACGTAGCCCGGCGGCGCCCCGATCAGGCGCGACACCGTGTGGCGCTCGCCGTACTCGCTCATGTCGATGCGGACCATCGCGTCCTCGTCGTCGAACATGTAGCCGGCCAGCGCCCGCGCCAGCTCCGTCTTACCGACGCCCGTCTGGCCGAGGAAGATGAAGCTGCCGATCGGCCGCTTCGGGTCCTTGAGGCCGGCGCGGGCGCGACGGATCGCGTCCGCCAGGGCGACGATCGCCCGGTCCTGGCCGATGACGCGCTCGTGGAGGCGGTCCTCCATGTGAAGGAGCTTCTCCGACTCCCCTTCGAGCATGCGCGACACTGGTATGCCGGTCATCATCGCGATCAGGCGGGCGATGTCCTCCGCCGTCACCTCCATCTCGACCTGCTCCACCTGCTGCCACGCCGCCTTCTTCGCATCGTGGTCGGCCTTCAGGTTGAGCACCTCGCTGCGCAGGCGGGCCGCCGCCTCGTAGTCCTGGCGTCCCGCCGCCGCTTCGATCTCGCGGTCGATCTCGTCGAGCTTCGCCTTGATCTCGCGCAGCTCCGGCGTCATCGACTGGGCGTCGATCACGTGCTTCGAGGCCGCCTCGTCGATCAGGTCGATCGCCTTGTCCGGCAGGAAGCGGTCCGCGACGTAGCGGTGCGAGAGCCGCGCCGCCGCCTCCAGCACCTCGTCGAGGATCTTCACCTTGTGGTGGGTCTCGTAGCGCCCGCGCAGGCCGCGCAGGATCTCGACCGTCTCCTCCACCGACGGCTCGTCGATGTAGACCGGCGCGAAGCGCCGCTCCAGCGCCGTGTCCCTCTCGATGTACTTGCGGTACTCGTCGAGCGTCGTCGCGCCGATCGCGCGCAGCTCGCCGCGGGCGAGCGCCGGCTTCATCATCGTCGACGCGTCGATCGCGCCCTCGGCGCCGCCGGCGCCGACGACCTGGTGGACCTCGTCGATGAAGAGGACCACCTCGCCCTCGGACTGACGGATCTCTGCCATGATCGCCTGGAGCCGCTCCTCGAACTCGCCCCGGAACTTCGAGCCCGCCACCAGCGCCCCCATATCGAGCGCCAGCACCCGCTTGTCGCGCAGGTTCTCCGGCACGTCGCCGGCGACGATCTTCGCCGCCAGCCCCTCGACGATCGCCGTCTTGCCGACGCCCGCCTCGCCGATGATTACGGGGTTGTTCTTCTGGCGCCGGTTGAGGATCTGCATGACGCGCTGGATCTCCTCGTCGCGGCCGATGACCGGGTCGAGCTTGCCCTGGCGGGCCGCCTCCGTGAGGTCGATCGAGTACTTCTCGAGCGCCTGGTAGTGGCTCTCGGCCCGCGGGCTCTGGACGCGCGACTTGCCCCGCACCTCCTGCAGCGCGCCGTAGAGGCGCTCCTTGTCGACGCCGAGCTCGCCGAGCAGGCGCTGCGACTCCCCCTCGCGCTCGTCGGCGATCGCGATCAGCAGGTGCTCGACGCCAACGAACTCGTCATGCAGGCGCTCGGCCTCCGCGTTCGCCGTCTCGAGCATGCGGACGATGCGCGGCGTCGTGTAGATCTGGACGACGTCGCCCGCCGTCTTCGGCGCCTTGCCGAGCTGCTCCGAGACGGCGTCGCGCAGCCGGTCGACGTCGACTTCGAGCTTCTCGAGGATGCGCCGCGCGAAGCCCTCGGGGTGCGAGAGCATCGCCAGGAATACGTGCTCCACGTCCCACTGGGGGTGGCGGTGCTGGCGCACCATCTCCTGCGAGGCCTGGAGGACCTCCTGGGCCTGCTCCGTGAACCTGTCCTGTCGCATCATGGCGCCTTACCTGCTTTCTTGCCGGCGAGGCCGGCGTTCGTTCGCTTATCTTTCAGAGCCTGGGCTTGAAGGTAAGCCTCTTGGGAGCGGGTTAGAGGCTGAGTGATGAACAAACTCGGTCACTGTTTCATGAAGGGCCACGGAACCCGGTATCCCTAGGGGATTGATGTCATTAGCGGGTTCAACCGATAGTGCCGCGGGTGTGAAAATGAGGCCCGCAGCGACATCCGGATGCCCTTCGAACCAGGGCTTGAGACTTTCTGCCAGTACGAGAATGTCGTCAATCTCTGCCCTGGAAAACCCGTGGTCGAAGCCAACGGCGACAACATACGGCACACTCAGGCCTTTATGCTGCCGGCACCCTTCCTCGAGTTTCGCCTCGATCCGGAAGAGCTTGTCGCTGCGAACTAACTTGCACTCCACAAGCATGTCTGGCAGATAACCCGCAACATCGGGGCTCGCGTGTGAATAATGGAGCCATTCATTGGTCCGAACCACTGGATTTACGCCAAAGGTCATCACATGGAGTTCGAACAGAATGCTCTTGCATTCCTCGGCATGCAGGAGATCAGCGATAAACCGCTCTCTGTAAGGGGCCCAATGGCCCTCACTTGAGGATATCGCGCGGGCCGCTAGTTTGAGACGCGCAAGTGCCTCACGTTCTTCTGAGCTGAGGGATTCCTTGCCAGCCAGGTCCTTCGTGGCTGCTTCGAACCCTTGCCTGAGCGGATGCATTGTTGGCAACCGGTCCGCCCTAGATCCCATCAGTTCCTTTAGGCGAAGTACTTCGGTCAAGTCCTTAGAAGGTAAACGTTTGCCATCTCACCCATCCCCCCTCGGCGCCGGCAGGCGGCGGTCGCGCAGGCGCTGCAGCTCCTGGCGCAGCGCCTCGTTCTCCTCTTCGAGGGCGCGCAGCTTTGCGCCCATGTCGATGATCACCTCCGCGCCCGCGAGGTTGACGCCGAGGTCGTCGATCAGGCGCTGCACCTGGCGGATGCGCTCGAGGTTGGCGCGCGAGTAGAGGCGGATCCTGCCCCGCGACCGCGACGGCACTAGCAGCCCGACGCGCTCGTAGTAGCGCAGCGTCTGGGCGTGCACGCCCAGCATCCGCGCCGCGACGCTGATGATGTACGCCGGCTCCTCGTTGTCTGATGCGTTGTACTCGCTCATGAGCCTCTAGCCATTGATGAAAACCGCTCAGGATGCTGCGCTTCGCTCCGCATGAGAACCTTCGCTGCCGCGCTTAGCCCATCACGACGTGCGTCCGACGCGTCGTGCCGCCGCGCAGGAACGTCACCTCGACGCTGCGCCCGCTCGGCGTCGCGTCGATCCGCCGCTTCAGGGCGTCGACTGTCGCGATCGCCGCGTCGCCCATCTTCACGACGATGTCCAGCGGCCGCAGGCTCGCCCGCTCCGCCGGCGACCCCGCCTGCACTTCGACGACGAGGACGCCGCGCTGCTCCGTCAGGCCCAGCCGCTGCGCCACCGCCGCCTCGATCGGCGTCGCCGTGCCGCTGACGCCGAAGCGTTGCGGTCCGGCCGCCTGGCGCCGCTCCTGCTGCCGCGCCACGGCATCGAGGACCGTCGCCGTCGGCACCGCGAAGCCGACGCCGCGCGCGCGGGGCATCACCGCCGTCGTAATGCCGATGACGCGGCCGTGGCCGTCGACCAGCGGCCCGCCGGAGTTGCCGGGGTTGATCGGCGTGTCCGTCTGGATCAAGTCGCGCAGCTCCTGGCCGGGGCCCAGCGGCAGCGAGCGGCCGAGGGCGCTGACCACGCCCGCCGTCACCGTCCAGCTCAGCCCGAACGGGTTGCCGATCGCGACGACCAGCTGGCCCACCTTCACGGTCGCCGAGACGAGCTCCGCCACCGGCAGGGGGCCGGGTGTGGCGAGGCGCAGCACGGCGATATCGACCGCCGGGTCGCTGAACTCGATGCCGGCGCCCAGGCGGCGGCCGTCACTGAGCACGGCCGTGATCGAGCCCTTGGCGCCGGCCGCCGCGACGACGTGGGCGTTGGTTATCAGCCGCCCCTGCGAGTCGAAGATCACGCCCGACCCCGCCGCCTCGTAGGGCTCGTCGCTTTGCGGCCGGCGGCCACGCTGCCCCCGCTGCTTTGGCCGTGCCGTGCCCGCGACCTCGACCTTGACGACGGCCGGGCCGACGCGCTCGGCGGCGCCGGAAACGGCGCGCGAGTAGGCGTCCATCGCCTCGGCCTCGCTGCGGTCGGCGCTAGTCGGCGGCCTGCTCGTCATGTCCCCAGCTCCCTCAACTCCTCGAAGAGCGCCTGTCCCCGCTCGTCTAGCTCCTCCGGCAGGCGTACCTTTACCCGCGCGTAGAGCTCGCCGCGGCTGCTCGCCTGGCCGAGCTTCGGCATGCCGAGGCCGCCGAGGCGGAAGACGCGGCCGTTCTGAGTCAGCGGCGGCAGCTTCAGCGCTACCTTCTTGTCGATCGTCGCTACTTCCACCTCGCCGCCGAGGACGGCGGTCGTCAGCGGCACCTCGGCCTCGACGTGGAGGTCGTCGCCCTTGCGCTCGAAGCTGTCGTTCGGCCGCACCGTGACGACCAGGTAGAGGTCGCCGCGGCGGCCGTCGTAGCCTGGCCGGCCTTCGCCGGCGATCCGGACGCGAGCGCCCGTATCGACACCGGCCGGGATCTTCACCTCCAGGCGGCGCCCGCCGCCGTCGTCGCCCTCGATGATGAGGAGCCGCGTCGCGCCGGCGAACGCCTCCTCGAGGCTTATCTCGATCGGCTGCTCAACCGGCGGTTGCGGGCGGGGACGGGCGGCGCGGCCACCGCTTCGGCCCTCGAACATGCCGCCGAAGAGGTCGCCGATGCCGCCTTCGCCGAACTCGACGGACGGGCCGGCCGTGCGGAAGCCGCCGCGGCTGCGGCCCCGTTGCGCCCGCTCGATCTCCTCCGCGTGCTCCCAGTTGTCGCCGTAGCGGTCGTACTTCTTGCGCTTCTCCGGGTCGGAGAGCACCTCGTGGGCGGCGTTGACGTCCTTGAAGCGCGTCTCCGACGCCTTGTCGTTCGGGTTGACGTCGGGGTGGAGCTTGCGCGCGAGGCGACGGTAGGCAGAGCGAATCTCCTTTTCGCTCGCCGTGCGGCTGACGCCGAGAGCTGCGTAGTAGTCCTTTGCCACCTTGAGACCTCGTAGCTGAGTTTACAGGCTGGAGCGCTGCATGTCAACGCCACCATCACTAACGCTGATAAGAAAGCTATCAAGATTACGTAGCAGAAGCTTGACATGAACCAGCATGATATCTATAGTAAGCCAAGAAGCAAAGGCCCACCGCTGGAGCCAGAGATTCTAGATTCAAAGAGGAGAGACGAAGATGACCAACCTGATTCGCTTGAACCCGTTTTATCTGCACAACACGCATCACGTGATGGACAGGCTCTTCGACCAGGGCTTCGCGCGCCCGCGCCGGCTCCTGTCCGCCGAGCAGGAAGCGGCCTTCCCGGTTGAGGTCGCCGAGTTCGAGGACAGCATTGAAGTGAAGGCCGTCCTTCCCGGCGTCAAGCCGGACGAGGTCAAGATCTCGGTCAGCAACAACATCCTGACCGTGAAGGCCGAGCACCGCGACGAGGCGGTCGAGCAGAAGAAGGACTACCACCGGCGCGAGATCCGCTACGGTGCCTACCAGCGCTCGCTGCGCCTGCCGACGCGGGTCGACTCCGAGCACGCCGAGGCGAGCTTCGCCGACGGTATCCTATCGCTTCGCTTGCCGAAGGCGGAGGCGGCGCGGCCGAAGCAGATCAAGGTAACGAGCTAGGCCGGCCGGCGGCCGCTCGACCGATGGCGTCGGGTGGCGGTGGAGACAGGGCGACGCGAACGGCGGCCTCGGTTCGGGCGGCAAGAGAACAGGGCGACCATTTGGTCGCCCTGTTCTTGTTTGAGGCGGGACCTGGGTGTGCGGGACCTGGGTTTTAGAGTCGCAGCTTGCCGTGCGACGGCTGACGGCGGCGCTGGCGGCCGCTGCCCTCTTCCTCGTCGAGCATGAGGTCGATCGCCGGCGACGAGACCGCTTCCCGCACGTAGCCACAGGCGAGGCAGGTGCTATAGGAGCCGTACCAGTCACGCTCGACGATCATCGAGCCTTTGCAGCGTATGCACACGCGCGGCAGTCCTGCTTGCATTATCTCTTTGGGTCCTTCCGTTGGCGTGGCCTTGACGCGGCCAGATGAGTTTGTGAAAGCAATAACACTGTAACGTGACACCTCGGAGGGTGTCAATGTTCGTGACGGGAATAAATCGCTCATTCCTTTTGATTGCAGAATAGGCACGGTCTATCACCAGGTCATATGTTGATTGACGCTATCTCACAGCCGCCGCGCCAGCCAGACCATCTCAGCGCTGTCGTCGCCGAAGGGCCGCCGGTCGAACCAGCCGTAGAGGCCCTCGACCTCGAAGCCGCTCAGCGCCAGCAGGTGCTCCATCTCGTAGCGAAAGACGTAGCGCAGGCGCAGGTTGCGCGAGACGCGCGCGACGATGGCGCCGGCGTCGCTGAGCTCCTCCTCGATGCGCTCCTCCTCCAGCTCCTGGCTCGCGGTCAGGTAGCGCCGCGTATGCCACTGCTCGCGCCGGCCGCCGCCCGCCAGAGTCTCGGCCGCCGCCTGCTCCCGCCGCGGCCGCTCGGCGCCGAGCCAGCCCGCCACCTTTAAAAGGTCCGGGTTGAAGATGTTCAGCGCCAGGCGGCCGCCTTCGACAAGGTGGTCGCGGATGCGGCCGAGGCAGGCCTTCTCCGCCGCGGCCGTGAGCAGCAGATGGAAGGACCGGAACGGGATGATCGCGAGCCCGAAGCGCTCGTCGAGGCGGAAGTCGGCCATGTCGCCCTCGACCCAGCGCGGGTTGGCCGCCGCACCCGCCTTGCGGCGCGCGACGCTGAGCATCGCCGGCGAGCGGTCGAGGCCGACGACGGACACGCCCGCCGCGGCGATCGGCAGCGTCACCCGCCCCGTGCCGCAGGCGAGCTCGAGGACGCTCTCGCCCCGCGCCGCCGCCTGCCGCGCCAGCTCGACGTAGAAGGGGATGTCGTCCTGGACGATCTGCCGCAGCGGCTCGACGTCGGCGTCGTAGGCGGCGGCGACGCGCTCATCGAGGTAGTAGCTGTCGCTCATGGCGCCGCCGCGGTCGTCGCCGCGAGGGCGCGGTACTCGGGCGCGAGGACGCTCATGACCAGCGTGTCCAGGAAAGCGCCCTCCCGATAACGGTCGTCGCGCAGCCGCCCCTCCTCTAGGAAGCCGCACTTGCGGTAGCAGGCGATGGCGCGGGCGTTGTCGGCGTGTACCTCCAGGTGGACGCGGTTCAGGTTGATCTCATCGAAGCTAAAGGCGAGCAGCGTCCGCACGGCGTCCGTGCCGTGGCCCCGGTTCCAGCTTGCCTTGTCGCCGATCATGATCCCGAGCCCGGCCTTGCGGTTCTCGGGGTTGACCGCGTGCAGGGCGATCGTGCCGATATGGCGCGACTCGGCCAGGGTCTCGATCGCGAGGCTGATCTCCGGCGGCTTCGTCCGCCGCATCGCCGCCGTGAGCCACTCCTCCTCCTCGGCCCGCGAGAACGGGTAGCGGGCGCCGTCGGTGATGAACCGCGTCACCTCCTGGTCGTTCATCCATTCCACGCAGCGGTCCAGGTCGTCCAACGCCAGCGGCCGCAGCCGCACCAGCTTGCCCGTCAACATCTCCATACCTCCCGTTTCGCCAAAAGAAAAAGCCCTTCGCTCTGGAAGGGCCTGGCAGCGCTGCTCGAAACCTTCGATCGAAAGGCTAGCCCGACCCGTACGGCGTACGAGACTTACTTACACAGGCGCGCCCAACGTAAGCGGGCGCGATGCCTTGCGGCTGCCTGGGAGTCTGAACCAGCGTTGCTCTCATCGTGGCACGGACTCTAAAGCCTGCTGGCGGCGCTGTCAACGCCGGTCTTGACAGCTTGCCGTTCCGGGCCGATAAGATAGTGATGATCACGGCCCCCCGCCGCGAGTGGAAAGGAAACCGAATTAGAGTAAGACGACGGGTCGTCAACGGACGACCGTCGGCGGTGGTCACCCGGGCCGCCACCTGAGCCCGTCTCGCTCGCCCTATGGCTTCGGCAGACGACCCTCCAGATAGACGCAGCCTAAGATACGACGGACCTCGGGTGCAGGCATGAGCCTCCCCGTGGTAATCCTCCTCGCCGGCGGTGCCTCCAACCGCTTCTGGCCCCTGCGCGACAAGCCCCTGCTCGAGTTCGGCGCTGCGACCCTGATCGAGCGCCACGTCCGCCTCCTAAAGGAGGCGGGCTACAGCCGTTTCGTCGTCGTCGCCCGGCCCGAGACCGCGGCGCCCGTGGCGGCGATCCTCGCCGCCGCCGCCGTCGAGGGCCGCGTCGCCGTCCAGCCCGAGGCGAAGGGCATGGCCGACGCCCTGCTCTGCGCTCGCGCCGACCTCGAGGCCTTCGCGGCCGAGGCCGTCTACGTCACCCAGGCCCAGGACGTCGTCGACCCGGCGCTCCACGCCGGCATGCTGGAGGCGTGGTCGGCGCGGCCAGCCGCGGTCGCCGGCCTCATCGCCGCCGCCCGCGTGCGCGAGTACTTCCCCGGCGGCTACCTCAGCCTCGACGGCGAGCGCGTGACGGGCGTGGTCGAGAAGCCCGGCGCCGGCAAGGAGCCGAGCGACCTCGTGAACCTCGTCGCCCATCTCTTCGCCTCCTGGCGCGAGCTCGTCGCGGCGATTGAGGCCGAGAGCGCGACCACCGGCGCCGACGACGCCTACGAGCGGGCACTGAGCCGCCTCATGGCGCAGCGCCAGCTTCGCGCCCTCCTCTTCGAAGGCCGCTGGCAGGCCCTCAAGTACCCCTGGCACATCCTCGAGGCCATGGACCTCCTCTTCGAGCGCTGGACCAGCGGCCGCGAGCACCCCGGCGAGGGCTACGAGCAGCGCGAGGACGGCGTCTTCGCCGGCCGGGACGTGCGCATCCTCCCCGGCGCCCACGTCGCCCCCCCCGCCCTCATCGGCCACGGCAGCGTCATCGGCCACAACGCCCTCGTCCGCGGCTCCTTGATCGGCGCGCGCTGCGTCATCGGCTTCGGCAGCGAGGTCGCCCGCAGCTACCTCGCGGCGGGAGTCGAGCTCCACCATAACTACGTCGGCGACAGCGTCTTCGACCGCGAGACATCGATGGGCTACGGCGCCGTCACGGCGAACTACCGCCTCGACGGCCGCAGCGTGCCGACGTTTGTCGGCTCCGACCGCCTCGACACGGGACGTGCGAAGCTCGGCCTCGTCCTCGGCGCCGGCGCGAAGCTCGGCGTCAACACCAGCACCATGCCCGGCGTCAGGATCGGCGCCGGCGCGATCATCGGACCGAACTTGCGCGTGACGCGCGACGTCCCGGATGGGGCGCGCGTACTCAACGAGGGAGAATATGGACGCCTTTAACCTCGCCGCCATCGCCCTGCTCGCCTTTTGCCTCGTCCTCGTCGTGTTCGTCGCGGCGGCCGAGGCCGGCCTGATCTCGATCAGCCGCGCCCGCGTCCGCCTCATGGTCGACCAGGGCGTGCCGCGGGCCGAGATCCTCCACAGCTACATCCAGGAGCGCGAGTCCCTCCTCCGGGCCCTCGCACTCGCCCGCAACCTCGCGGTCGTCGCCGCCGCCGCCCTCGCCGTCGGCATCCTGACGCGGGAGCGCGGCCACAGCTGGGCACTGATCACCGCCGTCGTCTTCGGCGCGCTCGCTAGCGTCTCCCTCCTCGAGGCGATCCCGCGCGCGATCATCGCCCGCAGTCCGGAGCGCTGGGGCCTGCGCCTCTCGCCCTTCATGGGGGCCTTCAAGTTCCTCTTCGGCGTCCCGGCCCGCATCCTCGACCTCCCCTTCCGCGCCTTTAGCCGCCGCGAGCCCAGTCCCGACGACGAGATGCTCCGGCTCATGGAGCTGGAGGAGGACGAGGGCGCGATCGAGGAAGACGAGCGCAAGATGATCCGCGGCGTCTTCGGCCTCGAGGAAACGACGGTGCGGGCGATCATGACGCCGCGCATCGACATCGCAGCCGTCGACACCGAGTCGACGGCCGACGAGGCCGTCAAGCTGATCATCGACCGCGGCTTCAGCCGCATCCCGCTCTACGAGAAGAACGCCGACACCATCGTCGGCATCGTCTACGCCAAGGACCTCTTTCGCTGCCTCGCCGAGGCCCACCTGCCCCAAAGGCTCCTGGAGATCGCCCGGCCCGCTACCTTCGTGCCCGAATCGAAGCGCGTCGACGACCTCCTTACCGAGATGCGCAAGGAGCGCGTCCACATGTCGATCGTCGTCGACGAGTACGGCGGCACCGCCGGCCTCGTGACGATCGAGGACCTCCTCGAGGAGATCGTCGGCGAGATCGAGGACGAATACGACACCGAGGAGCAGCGCGTCGTCGTCTTGTCCGAGCACGAGGCGCTCGTCGACGGCCGCGTCGGCATCGACGAGCTCAACGACCTCTTCCACACCGCGATTGTGGCAGAGGAGTTCGACACCGTCGGCGGCTGCGTCTTCCACCTCCTCGGGCGCATGCCCACGGTCGACGACGAGGCCCGGATCGATGGCCTCAGCCTCCAGGTCGTCTCCGTTGACGGCCACCGCGTCAAGCGCCTGCGGATCATTCAGACCGAGGAGCCCCAGCCGAGCGAGGGCGAGGGCGCGAACGGCAACGGCCACGGTAATAGCAAGCGCGCCGACGGCGCCGCATGACGGCAGCTCGCTTGCCTAATCCCGCTAACGTGGGTAACATCCTGGCCGATGACCTCGCCCGCCGCCTCTGATCTCAAGTACTGGGTCGCCTTCTCCCGCATCCCCCGGATCGGGAGCGCCCGCAGCGGCCTCCTCGAAGGCCACTTCGGCAGCCTCGCGGCCGCCTGGCAGGCCAGCGCGACCCAACTCGCCGCCGCCGGCCTCGACCGCAGCAGCGCCGCCAGCGTCGTCGCGGCCCGCAGCGAGATCTCGCCCGACGCGGAGATCGAGCGCCTCGCTCGCGCCGGCGTCAAGGCCTACACCCAGCGCGACGACGCCTACCCCGCCCGCCTCAAGGAGGTCGACGACCGCCCCGCCGTCCTCTACGTGCGCGGCGAGCTACGCACGGCGGACGAATGGGCCGTTGCGATTGTCGGCACCCGCCGGGCGACGCCGTACGGCCGCCAGGCGGCGGAGCACTTCGCGACCGACCTCGCTCGCCAGGGCATCACGATCGTCTCCGGCCTCGCCCGCGGCATCGACGCCATCGCTCACCGCGCCGCCCCTCACCGCCGGCGGCCGCACCATCGCCGTCCTCGGCAACGGCGTCGACATCGCCTACCCGCCGGAGCACGCCAAGCTCGCCCAGGAGATCAGCGAGCACAGCGCTCTCGTCAGCGACTACCCGCTCGGCACCCAGCCGCGCGCCGAGTTCTTCCCCCGCCGCAACCGCATCCTCAGCGGTATCAGCCTCGGCGTCCTCGTCGTCGAAGGCGGCCTCGATAGCGGCGCCCTGATCACCGCCCGCAGCGCAATCGACCAGAACCGCGAGGTCTTCGCCATCCCCGGCAGCATCTATTGGCCCACCTACAATGGCGTCAACAAGCTCATCCGTGACGGC
Organism: Dehalococcoidia bacterium; assembly: GCA_963664765.2. Taxonomy (GTDB): domain Bacteria; phylum Chloroflexota; class Dehalococcoidia; order DSTF01; family WHTK01; genus WHTK01. The sequence goes on from CAXXWO010000006.1 coordinate 2,118,677, forward strand.
GAGGCTAGGCTCGTACGCGGCACGGAGGATATACTCGAAGAGTTGAACCTGACGATGGCGACGCAGCAGAGCGAGCTGCGGGAGGTTCTGCCGGCGGACGAGACGGAGGCAACCCTCCTGCGCGTCCTCTCCAGCCAGCCGATCCATATTGACGAGGTCCAGCGCGTAAGTGGCTTGCCCATTGCCACGGTGACGGGCGCTCTTGCTATGCTGGAGCTCAAAGGGAGCGTCAAGCAGATGGGCGCCATGAGCTTTGTCCGCACGCGAGAGGCCTCTCTCGCCTACAGCACCACCGATAGGATGTCTAACCCCTGATGCCAAAAGCAAAGACCACAACCCCGACCCGCAAGCCCGCACTGAAGGGCAAAAGCAAGGCTGCCGCCGCCACCACGGCCAAGGCCAGGAGCCGCCGCGCCACCGCCAGCGGCCCACACGACCTCGTCATAGTCGAGTCGCCGGCCAAGGCCCGCACGCTTACGGGCATTCTCGGCGCCGGTTACGAGATCACCGCCTCCGTCGGCCACATCCGCGACCTGCCCCGCTCGAAGCTCGGCGTCGACGTCGACAACGAGTTTGAGCCCGAGTACGTCGTCCCCAAGGAGAAGCGCGACGTGGTGGAGGGCATCCGGGCGGCGGCGGCCCGCGCCGACACGATCTACCTCGCCACCGACCCCGACCGGGAGGGCGAGGCGATCTCCTGGCACCTGGTCGAAGCGGCGGCGCTCGCCGGCCGGCCCCTGCGCCGCGTCGTTTTCCACGAGCTCACGCCGAACGCGATCCACGAAGCCTTCGCCCACCCGCGCGACATCGACCTCGCCCTCGTCGACGCCCAGCAGGCACGGCGCGTCCTCGACCGCCTCGTTGGCTACAAGATCAGCCCCCTTCTCTGGCGCAAAGTGCGGCGCGGCCTCTCCGCTGGCCGCGTCCAGTCCGTCGCTGTGCGCATGGTCGTCGAGCGCGAGCGCAAGGTGACCGCCTTCCAGGCGCAGGAGTACTGGACGATCGACGCCGCCCTGGCCAAGGCAGGCCTCGCCGACTCGCCCAGCTTCAGCGCCCGCCTCCGCGGCGTCCAAGGCAAGCGCGGCTTCTCGATCGACGACGGCGCCGAGGCAGAGCGCCTCAGCGCCCTCCTCCGAAGCGCGCAGCACGCTGTGAAGAGCGTGCGCCGCCGCGACCAGCACCGGCGCCCGGCGCCGCCTTTCACCACCAGCACCCTCCAGCAGGAGGCCTCGCGGCGCTTCGGCTACACGGCCCGTCGCACCATGGCCCTCGCTCAGCAGCTATACGAGGGCACCGAGCTGCCCGGCGCCGGCCGCGTCGGCCTCATCACCTACATGCGCACGGACTCGATGAACCTCGCCCACGAGGCCGTCTCCGAGATCCGGGCCTACGTCGGCCAGCGCTTCGGCGGCGATTTTCTCCCCAACACTGCCCGCGTCTACAAGGCCCGCAAAGGGGCGCAGGAGGCGCACGAGGCGATCCGGCCCACCTCCGTCCAGCGCGACCCCGGCGCCGATGTGCTGCGCCGCCTTAGCCCGGACCAGCGCCGCCTCTACACGCTGATCTGGCAGCGCGCCGTCGCCTGCCAGATGGCCGACGCGATCCTCGACAGCGTCTCGATTGACATCGAGGCGCCGCCATCCGGCGTCGCCGGCGCCATCGAAGCGACGCCAGCGAGCGCCGCCGAGGTCTACGAGCTGCGCGCCACCGCCAGCGTCCTTCGCTTCCCCGGCTACCGCCAGCTCTACGAGGAGGCGAAGGACGGCGACGACCAGGACGAGCCCGACATCATCGCCCTGCCCGACATGGAGGCCGGCGACCGCCTCGACCTGCGCGACCTCCAGAGCGAGCAACACTTCACGGAGCCGCCGCCCCGCTACACGGAAGCGACCCTGGTCAAGGCGCTGGAGGAGAACGGCATCGGCCGGCCCAGCACCTACGCCCCGATCCTCACGACGATTCAGGACCGCGGCTACGTCGAGCGTGAGGCTCGCCAGCTGCGGCCGACCGAGCTCGGCTTCGTCGTCAACGACTTCATGATCGAGCAGTTCCCCAACGTCGTCGACCTCAAGTTCACGGCTGCGATGGAGGGCGACCTCGACGAGATCGCCTCCGGTCAGCGGCCCTGGCAGCCGACGGTGCGCGAGCTCTACAACCCCCTGAGCGAAGCCCTCCTGTCGGCGGAGGATGCGCCCGCCGTAGTCCAGGAGACGGGCGAGACCTGCCCTGAGTGCGAGAAGCCCCTGATCCGGCGCTTCGGCCGCTTCGGCCCCTTCTTCGCTTGCAGCGGCTTTCCGGAGTGCCGCTACACGCGTCCGGACGAGTCGGAGCCGGAGCAGACCACGGACGAGAAATGCGACGTCTGCGCCTCCGCCATGGTCGTCAAGCGCGGCCGCTTCGGCGCCTTCCTCGCCTGCAGCCGCTACCCGGAGTGCAAGGGCACGAAGCCCCTCCTCCAGAAGACCGGCATCCCTTGCCCCACCGACGGCGGTGAGATCGTCGAGCGCCAGACCCGCAAGGGCCGGCATTTCTACGGCTGCGCCAACTATCCGAAGTGCGAGTTCACGAGCTGGCAGCGCCCGCTCGAGACCGTCTGCCCCGACTGTGGCGGCCTCATCGTCGCCGAGCGCGGCCGACGGGTGCACTGCACGGCCTGCGAGTGGAAGGGGCCGGCCTCCGCCGCCCGCCCGCGCAGCGAAGGGCTGGCCCCGGCCGGCGTCGCCTGACGCCCCTTGACCGATGAAGGCGAAGGCTGCCCCGCCCGCGGCTCCCGCCAGGCCCGAGGTCGGCGCTGCTGTGCGCGACCTCCTCGAGCGCTTTCTCAGCGAGCGCGGCGCCGCCCGCAACCTCTCGCCCTTCACCCTGCGTAACTACCGCAGCGACCTCGTCGACTTCCTCCGCGCCCTCGCCGGCTGGGAGGTCGATCCCCTCGGCACCGGCCGCGGCGATTTGCGGCGCTACCTCGCCCTCCTCCTCGGCAAAGGCGTCGCCCAGGCCAGCGTCACGCGCAAGGTCAGCACGATCCGCTCCTTCTATCGCTACCTCCAGGACGATGGCAAGCTCGCGAACGACCCCTTCTACGGCGTCAGCGGCCCCAGGGCGCCGCAGCGCCTGCCCCATGTCCTCGGGACCACAGACATCGAGCGCCTGATCGAGGCCGCGGACGGCTCCGAGCCCGCCGCCTTGCGCGACCGCGCCCTTCTCGAGCTCCTCTACGCCGCCGGCCTCCGCGTCAGCGAGGTCGCCGGCGCCGACGCGGCCGACCTCGACCTGCGCAACCGCTTCATCCGCGTCCGCGGCAAAGGCAAGAAGGACCGTGTCGGCGTCTTCGGCGGCGCCGCCGCCGCCGCCCTCGAGCGCTACCAGCGCCACGGCCGCCCCCGGCTGGTCGAGGCGGCCGTGCCCGCCCTCTTCCTCAACCGCTTCGGCGGCCGCCTCAGCGCCCGCTCCGTCCAGACGATCGTCGGCCGTTACGCGACGAAAGCCGGCCTGCCCGTCGCCGTCCACCCCCACCTCCTGCGCCACAGCTTCGCCACCCACCTGCTCGACGGCGGCGCCGACCTGCGCGTCGTCCAGGAGCTCCTCGGCCACGAGAGTCCGAACACGACCCAGATCTATACTCACGTCACCGAGACGCGGAAGCGCCGCGGCATGGACGAGGCGTTCGAGGAGCTCGGCCGCATCGAGGCGGAGCGCTCGCGGCGGCGGCGCTAGCGTGAGTCCTCGTTCCGGGCCTTCGCGACGCGGTCTCTGTAGCTAGGCGGGAGCATGGCAATGAACTTTGCTTGTGCATCAGGTAGCTTCGTGAAGAACCACCCGTTCCAGCAGGCCATCAGGAGTGCTACGGGAATCACGACCCAGTGAGATGTCGCCGCGAAGCCAATCAGTGTGACCGAAATTAGGCCTGATATTGCTCCAATCACGAAAAGAACCTCTCGTGAGAGGTGACGACCTGTGAGAGTCGCCTGGCCTACTCCTTAGGAAACAACTCCGAGGATGAGGGCTCCGGTCAGTACTAACGTGGCAGCAAGCCATGGGACAGAGCAATTCCAGCGATAGTAGGCATACCTTAGTATCGTCCGGCGATCCTAGACCCGCCTCTCCCATCGCCCTAAGATAAGCTCGTGCCCCGGGACGCCGAGACCCTTGCCCTGATCGCCCTCTCGACCGACGAGTACGACCAGATCGTCGCTCGCCTCGACCGCGAGCCGAACGACGTCGAGCTCGGCATGTTCGGCGCCATGTGGAGCGAGCACTGCGGCTACAAGAACTCGAAGCCGCTCCTCCGCCTCTTCCCGAGCAGCGGCCCGCGCGTGCTGACGGCGATCGGCGGCGAGAACGCCGGCGCCGTCGATATCGGCGGCGGCTATTGCGTCGTCTTCAAGATCGAGTCCCATAACCACCCCTCGGCGATCGAGCCCTATCAGGGCGCCGCCACCGGCGTCGGCGGCATCGTCCGCGACATCTTCGCTATGGGGGCGCGGCCGATCGCGATCCTCGACTCGCTGCGCTTCGGCCCCCTGCGCGAGCCGCGCGGTCCCGACACGCCGCGGGCGGCGCACAACCGCGCCCTCTTCCGCGGCGTCGTCGGCGGCATCGGCGGCTACGGCAACTGCCTCGGCGTGCCGACGGTCGGCGGCGAGGTCTCTTTCGCCGCCTCCTATGACGGCAACCCCCTCGTCAACGCCATGTGCGTCGGCGTCGCCCGCAGCGACCAGCTCCTGCGCGCCATCGCCAGCGGCGCCGGCAACCCGATCATCCTCGTCGGCGCCGACACCGGCCGGGACGGCATCGGCGGCGCCAACGTCCTCGCATCGCGGACCTTCGCGCGCGGCGAGGAGGAGCTGCGACCCACGGTCCAGGTCGGCAACCCCTTCCTCGAGAAGCTCCTCATGGAGGCCTGCGTCGAGCTCGCCGAGAAGCACGGCGACTGGGTCGTCGGCCTCCAGGACCTCGGCGCCGCCGGCCTCACGAGCTCCCTCGTCGAGGCGGCCGCCCGCGGCGACTCCGGCGTCGAGATCGACGTCGCGCGCATGCCGCGGCGCGAGGCGGGCATGATCCCTTACGAGGTCATGCTCAGCGAGTCGCAGGAGCGCATGCTCGTCATCGTGCCGAAGGAGCACGAGGCCGATGTCCTCGCTCACTTCCGCCGCTGGGAGGTGCGGGCCGACGTCATCGGCCGTGTCGTCGACGGCGACCGCGTCCGCATCTTCGACGGCAACGAGCCCGTGATCGACGTGCCGGCGAAGCTCTTCACCGAGCCGCCCGAGTACCGCCGCGCCGGCGTCCCGGCCGCCGACCTCGCGGCGCGCCAGGATCAGGACCTCGCCTTCCTGCCCGACCTCGTCGCCTGGGAGGCCGGCCCCGGCGATGCCGCTGCCGCCCTCCTCCGCCTCCTCGCCGCGCCAGAGATCGCCTCCAAGCGCTGGGTCTGGCGCCAGTACGACTACCAGGTGCTGACCAACACCGTCGCCGGGCCGGGCAGCGACGCCGCCGTTCTCCGGATCAAGGGAGCGGAGCCGCGCGCCATCGCCCTCGCCACGGACGGCAACGGCGTCGCCGCCTACCTCGACCCCTTCGCCGGTGGCCTCCTCGCCGTCGCCGAGGCCTGTCGCAACGTCGCCTGTAGCGGCGCCCGCCCCGTCGCCGTGACCGACTGCCTCAACTTCGGCAACCCGGAGCGCCCCGACGTCTATTACCAGATGGAGCAGGCCGTCCGTGGCATGAGCGCCGCCTGTGAGGCGCTCGGTGTGCCCGTCGTCTCCGGCAACGTCTCCCTTTTCAACGAGACCGACGGCGCCGCCATCTACCCGACACCGGTCGTCGGCGCTCTCGGCCTCCTCGAGGACGTCGCCAACGTCGTCCCGCTCGGCTTTCAGGCCGATGCCGCCGCCGTTTACCTCGTCGGGCCCGGCGCCGCGGCGGCCGGCGCCGGCGCGACCCTGGGCGGCGCCGCCGCCGACCTCGGCGGCAGCGAGTACCTGCGCCAGTTCCACGACCTCACCGCCGGCCGGCCCCACGTCGACATCGCCCTCGAGGCGCGGCTGCAGCGCTTCCTCGTCGAGGCGGCCGATCAGCGTCTCCTGCGCTCCGCCCACGACTGCTCCCAGGGCGGCCTCGCCGTCGCCCTGACCGAGGCCTGCCTCGCGGCCGGCGTCGGCTTCACGGCCGCTGCCGTCGCCGTCGACGGCCGCCTCGACGCCGCTCTCTTCGGCGAAGCGGCCTCGCGCGCCGTCGTCTCCGTCCGCGACGAGGACGTCGACGCGGTCGAGGCCCTCCTCGCGGCGATCGACCTCCCCTACGCCCGCCTCGGCCGCAGCGGCGGCGACCGCCTGCGCCTGGCGCCGTTTATCGACCTCCCCCTTGCCGTCTTACGGGACGCCTACGAAGGCGGCCTCGAGCAGGCGCTGAGTGAAGGCCCGGTGGCGGGTGGTTGACATAGAGCGGGAACGTGTGTTCTATATAGATCGGCCAACTTGGCGCTTCGATATGTGGACAGACACTCCGTTTCGCTCTTGGTGATAAGGCTTGTACTACGCAACCCCGCCGTCCAGAATCCGCCTGACCTCTGCCGCTTGCCCCGTCGCCCCGGTTCAGCCGAACCGAGGCTGGGCGGCACGGGCCGTACGTTTTAAGAGGTGACCGATGCGTGTCGTATTTCTCAATGACGTCGAGGGAATAGCCAACGCCGGCGAGATCAAGAACGTCGCCGACGGCTACGCCCGCAACTTCCTCCTGCCCCGCAATCTCGCCGCCGCCGCCACGCCGGCCCGGGTCCAGCAGGCGGAGTCGCGCGCCCGCGTCTTCGCGGTCGAGCAGGAGAAGGTCGACGAGGTCGCCCGCGGCCTCGCCGCGAAGATCGCCGCCGCGCCCGTCGTCCTCCAGGCGAAGGTCGGCGAGCATGGCCGCCTCTACGGCTCGGTCACGGCGAGCGATATCGCCGCCGTCCTCAGCGAGCGCTCCGACGGCCCGATCGAGCACCGCCAGGTCCTCCTCAGCGCCCCGATCAAAGAGGTCGGCCGCCAGGAGATCGCCGTCAGCCTTACCCGGAACGTCCGCGCCCAGATCACGGTTGAAGTCCAGGGTGAGGCAACGGAAGCCGAGGACGAGGCTTCAGGCCAGCCTGAAGCGGTAGACGCCCCGGGCGAGGCAGCAGAAGTGACGGCGACCAGCGACGCCGACTAGTACCTGGCGGTCGCCGCGAGCGGCCGGGCAGTTCTGGTGAGGTGGCAGAAGTCGTGAGTGAGGCAGCAGAAGCGAGGGAGACCAGCGCTAGTGGTCATCGCGAGCAGCCGGCGCTCTCGGTTAGGCGAGGGGGTCGAAGCCTAGCTAGCAAGAGCCGCGAGAGAGGCAACCAAGGCGACGAAGAAAAACGACTCCAACTAGCCCCGTAGCGGCCCCGTCTTAGGCGGCCGGCCGAGGAGAGAGCAGCAGGGACCCGCCCCCCGAATGTTCGAGCAGCTACCACCCCACGATATCCAGGCCGAAGAGTCCGTCGTCGCCTCCCTCCTGGTGGACGACGAAGCGATTTTCAAGATTGCCCCCGTCCTCAAGCCGACCGATTTCTTCCGTGAGGCCAACGCCTGGACCTACGAGGCGAGCCTCGCCCTCTGGGAGCGCAACGAGGCGATCAACCAGGTGACCGTCGCCCACGAGCTCGACCGCCGCGGCCGCCTCGAGGACGTCGGCGGCCTCACCTTCCTCAGCCAGCTCGTCACGGACCTGCCCACGGCGATCGGCGCCGAGCACTACGCCGAGATCGTCAAGCGTGACGCCGTCTACCGCCAGCTGGTCGGCGTCGCCGCCACCATCGCCCAGATCGGCTACCAGGGCAGCGCCGACCTCGACCTCGCGCTCTCGAAGGCGGAGGCGCTGGTCTACGGCCTGCGCTCCGGCGAGCGCCTCCATGACTTCATCCACATCCGCCAGTTCCTCGACCCCTACCTCAACCCGCCCGACGCCGAGGCTGCCCCTTACGGCGGCAACCTGCGCACCGGCCTCGGCGAGCTCGACAAGCTCCTCGGCGGTCTCAACCCGTCCGACCTCTTCATCGTCGCCGCCCGCACCGGCGTTGGTAAGACCAGCCTCATGCTCAACCTCGCCCGCAACGCCGCCGTCGGCCAGCACGCCCACGTCGCCATCTTCTCGCTGGAGATGGCGGGCGAGCAGCTCGCCCAGCGCCTCCTCGCCGCCGAGGCCGAGGTCGACTCCGCCCGCCTCCGCCTCGGCCTCCACAGCGAGGTCGAGGAGAGCCGGATCATGCACGCCCACGGCGTCCTCTCGCAAGCCGAGGTCTACGTCGACGACAGCGCCGCCCTCCACATACCCGAGCTCCGGGCCAAGGCGATGCGCCTCAAGCGCGACGAGGGCCTCGACCTGATCGTTGTCGACTACCTCCAGCTCGTCCACGGCAGCCGCAGCGACAACCGCGTCCAGGAGATCGGCTTCATCACCCGCTCCCTCAAGGAGCTCGCGCGCGAGCTCGACCTCCCGATCATCGCCGGCTCCCAGCTCTCGCGCGCCACGGACCAGCGCCAGCCTCACATCCCGATGCTCAGCGACCTGCGCGAGAGCGGCTCGATCGAGCAGGACGCGGACGTCGTCCTCTTCATCTATCGCGAGGAGGTCTACGTCAACAAGGACGAGTGGAGCATCCGCTCCGAGAACGTCGGCAAGCCGCCGGGCCAGTTCCCCGCCGGCAAGGCCCATCTCATTGTCGCCAAGCACCGCAACGGCCCCACCGGCACGGTCGAGGTCCGCTTCCGCGACACGATCTCGAAGTTCGAGGACTTCGAGCAGCACCCGGGCGAGCCGCTGCCGTGACCGCCGAGGAGCCGGGCCCGATAACGCCCGCGGCGAAGGGGCGTGGGGGGGGACCTGCCGACGGGATCAGCAGGTCGGCCGCTGAAAATCCGACAACGCCCGCGGCGAACGTGCAGGCAAACGTGTTTGCCGCCGAGTTCGATGGGTTTCCGGCCGGTGCTCGCGCCACGGCCGTGCCCAGCGTCTTCTTCAGCGAGCTTCTGCCCCGGATCGAGGACGAGGCCGAGCTCCGCGTTACGCTCTACGTCATCTACGCCCTCGGCCGGCGCAAGGGCTACCCGCGCTTCGTCACGGCGAAGGAGCTCGGCGCCGAAGCGCCCCTGCTCGCCGCTCTCGGCGATAGCGGCACGGCCGTCGAGCGCGGCCTCGCCGCCGCCGTTGCCCGCCACAGCCTCCTCGCGATCGAGGTCGAGCGCGACGGCAGGCAAGATGCCCTCTACCTCCTCAACACGCCGACCGACCGCAACGCCGTCGAGAGCATTCGCCAGGGCCGTCTCGACCTCGGCCGCCCCCTGCCCGAGCGCGCCGAGGCGCCCGCCGCCAAGCGAACCAACCTCTTCCAGCTCTACGAGGAGAACATCGGCCCCCTGAGCCCGCTCGTCGCCGAGGAGCTGAAGGAGGCGGAGCAGCTCTACCCCTGGGAGTGGCTGGAGGAGGCGGTGCGCGAGGCCGCCGTCCTCAACAAGCGCTCCTGGCGCTACGTGTCCCGCATCCTCCAGCGCTGGGCTACGGAAGGGAGAAAGCATGAAACGCCTGGACGAGATCTTGACGCGAGCGACCCTCGCGCCCAGCTCATCAAGCGGCTCAGCCAGCCAACCCGGGAGCCCTGAGGCCGAACCGTCGTCGTCGCCGGCTGAGGCGGCCTGCCCGGTCTGCGGCGGCGCCGGCTTCCTCCGCCGCGACCTGCCCCTGGACGACCCCGACTTCGGCAAAGCGGTGCCCTGCGAGTGCGTTCGCAACGAGTCGGAGGAGAGCCGCCTCGGGCGTCTCCAGCGCTTCAGCTCCCTCGGGCCCCTCACCCGTCTCAGCTTCGCCAACTTGATCGAGAGCGGCCGCAGCGTCAACCGCCGCGACCAGGAGCAGTTCCGCCGCCTCGCGGCCGATGCCCGCGCCTTCGCCGAGGAGCCCGCCGGCTGGCTGTTCATCCACGGCCCCTCCGGCGCCGGCAAGACCCACGTCGCCGCCGCCATCGCCAACCGCTGCCTCGAGCGCGGCCAGCCGGCGCTCTTCGTCGTCGTGCCCGACCTCCTGGACCACCTCCGCGCTGCCTACAACCCGAGCAGCGAGATCGGCTATGACGCCCTCTTCGAGCAGGTGCGCACCGCGCCCGTCCTCATCCTCGACGACCTCGGCACCCAGAACGCGACGGCCTGGGCCCAGGAGAAGCTCTACCAGCTCCTCAACCACCGCTACAACGCCCAGCTCCCCACGATCGTCACCACCAACCTCGGCGTCGAGCGGCTGGACGAGCGCATGCGCATGCGTCTCACCGACCCCGCCATCGCCAGCGTCTACTACGTGGAAGCGGCGGCGCGCGCCATCGACGTCAACCTACCGGACGCCTTCGACCTCGACCAGATCCGCGAGATGACCTTCGAGAGCTTCGATTTCGCCGCGCCCCACCTCAAGGAGGCGGAGCGCTGGAGCCTGGAGACCGCCTACCGCTCCGCCCTCAAGTTCGCCGAGGAGCCCCAGAACTGGCTCCTGATCTCCGGGCCCAACGGCTGCGGCAAGACCCACCTCGCCGCAGCGATCGCCAACCGCTGCCGCTCCCGCGGCGAGCGCCCCGTGTTCTTCGTCGTCGCTGACCTCAACGACTATTTTCGCCAGCTCGGTGAGAGCGGCCCCGGCTTCGTCGAGGGGTTCAACCAGGTAAGCGACGCGCCGCTCCTAATCCTCGACGACCTCGGCTCCGGCTCCGACCTTCCCTTCGTCCGCGCTCGCCTCAATCAGCTGGTTAACCATCGCTATCTCGCGCGTTTGCCCACGGTCTTCACCATGGCCGGCGAGGAAACCGTGAAGAACCTGGACATCGGCTTCGCCGTCCGCCTCAACGACCCGAAGACCTGCACGTCGGTGCCGATCACCGCCCCCGCCTACCGCGTCGACATCGAGAGCCTGCCGGCGGCTGCGAGCCGGCGACCGGCAGCCGGGCGCCGCCCCGGCCCCTCGCCGCGGCCGCGTGGGCGCTGAGGCCGGCCGGGGCCGTCTATTGACTTACCCTTCGTCCTTTCCCTACACTCCCGCCTAGCATTTACCCCGCTTTTCGTACCCAGGGCTTCGTTGAGATGTGCCGGCATAAAGCAGGCAGCGTCTTCCCCACGCGGTCTTACCAAGGAGCGGGTAAATGGAGATTCAGGACAAGACTCTTAGCTGCCGAGACTGCGAGACGAGCTTCGTCTTTACCGCGGGCGAGCAGGGCTTCTATCTGGAGAAGGGTCTTCTCAACGAGCCGCAGCGCTGCCCGGACTGTCGCTCTAACCGCCGCAAGGAGCGCGCCGGCGGCGCCCGCGAGGGGACGACCATCACCTGCGCTTCCTGTGGCCACGAGGCGACCGTGCCCTTCGTGCCGCGCCTCGACCGGCCCGTTTACTGCGCCGATTGCTTCGCCGCTCAGCGTACCCAGGTGGAAGTAAGCGTCTAGAGATCCTCGCTGCCGTCGGTGCCAGGGGGGAGCGGCGCCGGCGCGGTCAGGACGTTACCGTAGGCGGTAGCTCGACGGCGTAGCTGCTTGCTCTGGCGCCGCTAAAGACCAGCGGCTCGACGGCACGGCCCCTTACTCAGGCACCGCCAAGACCAGCGGCTCGACCGGCGTGGCGACTTACTCAGGTGTCGTCGAAGGCGGTGGGTCGACGGCATGGCCGTCGACCCAGGCGCCGCCGCCGCCGCCGCGCCAGTGCTCCTTCTTCCACACCGGCACGACCTCTTTGACCCGGTCGACGGCCCAGTAGCAGGCCGCGAACGCTTCCGCCCGGTGGGGCGAAGCGACGGCGACGAGGAGGCTCGTCTCGCCGATCTCCAGCACGCCGACGCGGTGCCAGATGCCGACGGCATCGATCGCGGCGAAGCGCTCCTGCGTCTCTGCCGCGACCTCGCGCAGCTTCTTCAGGGCCATCGACGCGTGCGCCTCGTACTCGAGCCGCTCGACGTCGCGCCCCTCGCTATGGTTGCGGACGACGCCGTAGAAGAGGGCAACGGCGCCGCTCTCGTCCCTTCGCACCAGGTCGACGAGGGCCTGGGCCTCGAGCGGTTCGACCGTGATCCGAAAGGCCTCCGTCCCGACCGATGCCTCCGGGCCGCCGCCGCTCACCGGCGGGATCAGCGCCACCTCGGCGCCGTCGTGCAGCGGCTGGTCGGCGGCGACGTACTCGTCGTCGATGGCGCAGACGATGCTGCCGAGGAGTGGCTGGACGGCGGGGTAGGCCGCGCCGATCCGCTCCTTGAGCTCGCGCACCGTCGCCCCCTCGGCCAGCTCGAGGCGGAGGTCGCGCCGGCCGACGAGGTCGTGGAGGCCGGCGAAGAGGCGCAGCGACACTTCCATGGCGCGATCTTATCACCCAGAGGGCTGGGCGGCCGCTGTATACTCGTCCTGCTCATGGGCACGATCGCCCCTCTTGCCCGGCTCTGCCGCATCGCCGTCGACCTGCTCTACCCGCCGCGCTGCGCCCTCTGTGGTCGCGGCGGCGTCTTCCTCTGCCTGGCTTGCAGCGCCGGCCTCCCGGCCGCCGACGGCCGTCGCTGCGACGCCTGCTGGATGCCGATCCACGGCGCCGCCTGCGCGAACTGCCACATCCAGGCGCCCGCCTTCGCGACGCTGCGGGCGCCCTTCCTCTACGAGGGAGAGGTCCACCGCCTCGTCCACGCCTTCAAGTACGGCGGCCAGAGCGCCCTCGCGGCCTCCCTCGCCGCCCCGATGGTCGCGCTGCAGCGCCAGCGGCCGCCGGTCGACCTGATCGAGTCCGTTCCTTTGACGGGCCGCCGCCGCCGCCGCCGCCAGCGCGGCTTCAACCAGGCGGCGTTGCTCGCGCGCCAGATCGCTACCGCCCTCGATCGGCCGGTTGACGAGTCGCTGGAGCGGCGGCGGTCGTCGCCGCCGCAGGCCCAGAGCGCCGGCGTCGACCAGCGGCACCGTAACGTCGCCGGCGCCTTCCGGGTCAGGGACGCGGCCGCGGTCGCCGGCCGGCGCGTCCTCCTGATCGACGACGTCGCGACGACCGGCGCCACCCTGGACGAGTGCGCCCGCGTCCTCCTCGCCGCCGGCGCCGAGGCCGTCACGGCCCTCACCTTCGCCCGTGAGGATTAAGCTGCTAGCGAAGGTTCTCATGCGAAGCGCAGCGGAGCATCCTGAGCGTTCAATCAATCAGAAGGGTTCTCATGCGAAGCGCAGCGGAGCATCTGAGCGTTTTCAATCAATCAGAAGGGTTCTCATGCGAAGCGCAGCGGAGCATCCTGAGCGGTTCAATCGATAAAAGGTTCTTATGCGAAGCGGAGCCTGTCCTGAGCGAGGTCGAAAGGGCGGAGCATCCTGGGCGTCTCAATCAATAAGAAGGGCTCTCATGCGAAGTGGCGTCGTCCGGCCAGAGCGTATGTCACTTAGACGCAGGAGCCGCGTCCCTGTCCGGCTCGCCCGCGAGGTCAAGAATTGATCGACGGCCCCTGTCTCGTCCTCTTCTGCGGCGGCATGGCCGGCAGCGCCCTCGAAGACGCCGTCGGTGAGGCGCTGCGCGAGTCCGCCCTCGACACGCTCGACGAGGCGCTCGCGACCGGCGCTTACGCCGCCGCCGTCGTCGTCGTTGACGCGACCACGGCCGCTGCCCTCGAAGGGCGCCTGCCGGCCAGCGTCCGCCTCGACGTCGACGAGGCGGACGAGGCGTTTCACTTCGGCCGTCGCCTCGGCGAGGTCATCGAGCGCTACGACCTCCTGCGCCCCGTCTACATCGGCTGCGGCCTGCCCCTGATCAAGGGCGACGAGCTCGCCTCGGTGGCCGGCGTCCTCGTGGCGAGCGAGAACGTCCTCGTCGCCAACAACTACTTCTCCGCCGACTTCCTCGGCTTCACTCCCGGCAGCGTCGTACGCGGCCTCGACCTGCCCGCGAACGACCGCATCCTCCCCCGCCTCCTCGTCGGCAGCGCCGGCCTCGTCAACCAGCCGCTGCCGCGGACGATCGCCAACCAGTTCGACATCGACACGCCGGGCGACCTGGCGATCGTCGCCTACGCCGGCGGCGCCGGCCCCCGGCTCAGCGCCTGGCTCGAGCGCCTGGCGCCGGCGACGGCGAGCCTAGCGACCGCCGCCCGCTTCTTCACGGACGGAGACGCCGAGGTCCTCGTCGCCGGCCGCGTCGGCTCCCAGGTCTGGCAGTACCTCGAGGTCGAGACGGCCTGCCGCATCCGCCTCTACTCGGAGGAGCGAGGCCTCCAGGCCGCCGGCCGCGACCTCTCGGGCGAGGCGCGCTCGCTCCTTGCCTTTCACCTCGCCGCCGTCGGCCCGGAGCGCTTCTTTCGCGAGCTCGGCGAGATGGCCCAGGCGGCCTTCATTGACACGCGCGCCATCTTCAGCCATGCCGGCCGCGCGCCCAGCCGTGCCGACCGGTTCGCCTCCGACCTCCTCCAGCCCGCCGCGATCGAGGACCCCTGGCTGCGCGACTTCACCGCCGCCGCGGCGGCAGCCCCGATCCCGGTCGTCCTCGGCGGCAGCTCCCTCGTCACTTCCGGCATCCAGCTCCTCTCCGAGGCCGCCTGGCGCGAGCACGACCGGCTGGAAGGGGAGTACCGGGCAAAGGGGCGAGCGCGCGGCAGGGACTAGCGTCGCGGCTGGACGGATCCTTCCCGGCGGGAGTAGGCTTTAGCGGTCCGGCGTTTGACAACTCGCCGGCGTGTAAATACATTGTATATATCTTCGGTCAACTTACTCCACTTTAGGGGGCGCAGTCATGGCTAACAGCAGTCCCAAGGTCCCGGCCGAAATCAAGCCCGGCTTCACCTTGCCCGTCTCTTACGAGGAGATCGACGAGTTCGAGGGCCGCGCCCGCAAGTTCCGCGTCGGCGACGAGGAGCCCACCGCCTTCCAGCTCTACCGTCTCTCCCGCGGCGTCTACGGTCAGCGCCAGGAAGACAACCAGATGATCCGGATCAAGCTCCCGTTTGGCGGCGTCACCGCCGACCAGATGGAAGCGCTTGCCGAGGTCACGGAGAAGTACTCCGACCTCGACCGCAGCCACATCACCACGCGCGAGAACATCCAGATGCACTTCGTCAACCTCGACGATGCGCCCGAGGTGATGCGCATCATCGGCGCCGCCGGCCTGACCACGCGCGAGGCCTGCGCCCACACCGTGCGCAACGTCACCGGCTGCCCCTTCGCCGGCGTCTGCGCCGACGAGGAGTTCGACGCCACCCCCTACCTGGTCGCCTACGCGCGCAACATGCTCCGCAACCCGATCTGCCAGCGCCTGCCGCGCAAGTTCAAGACCGCGTTCTCCTCCTGCGCCAGCGACTGCGCCGGCACCCCGTTCCACGACATCGGCTTCCTGGCGAAGAAGCGGGACGGCGTCCTCGGCTTCGAGATCAGGGTCGGCGGTGGCACATCGACCATGCCCCGCCAGGCGGACGTGATCTGGGACTTCGCCCGCGCCGACGACGGCGAGTACATCCGCATCGCTGAGGCGATCCTCCGCGTCTTCGACCGCGAGGGTGACCTGCCCGGCCTCCTGCGCAAGAACCTGAACAAGGCACGGATCAAGTTCCTCCTCCACAAGATCGGCGCCGACGCCTTCCGCGAGATGGTCGTCACCGAGCTCGCGGGCGAGTGGTCGAAGGAGCCGATCGAGATGGCGGCGCTCGTCGCCATGGCCCCTGAGGGCCCGAGCGACCCCTTCGCCGCCGCCGCGACCCAGGCCCCCGGCTACGAGCGCTGGCGCTGGACCAACGTCCGCCCCCAGCTCCAGGACGGCCTCGTCGCCGTGACGGTCACGGTTCCCATGGGGAACATCGCCACCTACCAGTTCCGCGAGCTCGCCCGGATCATGCGCCGTTACGCCGGCGGCAACGGCCGCACGAGCCCGAACCAGAACCTCATCCTGCGCTACGTCCGTCCCGAGACCCTGCCCGCCCTCCACGGCGAGCTCCGGGCCATCGGCCTCGGCGAGCCCGACGCCGAGATGCTCGCCGACGTCGTCGCCTGCCCCGGCGCCGACAGCTGCAAGCTCGCGATCACGGCCTCGAACCAGGCTGGCTACAGCCTGCGCGAGAAGCTCGTAGAGTTCGACTACGCCGACCCGGAGGTCCAGAAGGTCAGCGTCAAGGTCAGCGGCTGCCCCAATGGCTGCGGCCAGCACCACATGGCCGGCATCGGCCTCCAAGGCTCCTCCTACAAGGTCGGCAAGCTCGAGGTGCCCTGCTACGACGTCTTCATCGGCGGCGCCGGCTACCAGCACGCCGACCGCTACGCCACCCGCGTCAGCCGCGTCCTCGCCAAGAAGGCGCACCTCGCAATCGACCGCATCTTCGACGTCTATCAGCGCGAGCGCAGCGACGGGGAGGCCTTCACCGCTTACGTCGACCGGGTGACGCCGAAGCGCTTCGAGGAGCCGCTCGAGGAGTTCAAGTGGGTCGGCTCCCTCGCCGACGAGCCGGAGCTCTACACGGACTGGGGCCACAGCGACCTCTTCGAGGTCATCCGCGGCGAGGGCGAGTGCGCCGCCGGTGACGTCCCGACGCCGCACGTCCCCGCCACCCCCGGCGAGCTCAAGCTCTAGGCAGGCAGGCTGAGCCTGCACCCATGGGCTGCCGGCAGGCTGAGCCTGCACCCGTACGCTACCGCGCGTAGCGGCTAGACGTAGTGGAGCTCGGGGAAGGCCGCCCGCAGGGCGTTGACCTCCGCCTTTACGGCCTTGCTCTTGATCGCCGCCGCGAGGAGCTCCGCTAGCCGCTTCATCTCCGCCTCGCCCATGCCGTAGCGCGTCATCTCCTGGACGCCGATCCGCAGCCCTGAAGGGTTGCGCGGGTCCGTGTCGTGCGGCAGGAGGTTGTAGTTGACGATGACGTCGTTGTCCTCCAGGCGCCGAGCGACCGTGACGCCGCCGCCGTATTCGGAGACGTTCACGGCGATCTGGTGGCTGCGCGTGAAGCCGAACTCGCGCGCAGCCACGGCGATGCCCTCGTCCTCAAGCGCCTGGCCCAGCGTCTGGGCGTTCCGGACCGTCGCCCGCGCGTAGGCCGGCGCGTGCTCGCGCATCTCCCGGATCGCGACCAGTAACGCCGGCAGGCTGTGGAGGTGGTGGTTGCTGGAGGAGCCGGGGAAGACGCCGCGGTCTGCCGAAGGCCAAAAGCGCGCCTCCGCCTCCTCGTCCAGGTCGGCGACGATCACGCCCCGCTGCGGCCCCGGGAAGGTCTTGTGGGTGCTCGCCGTCGCCCAGGTCGCGCCCTCGCGCCACGGGTCCTGGAACTCGCCGCCCGTGATCAGGCCGAAGACGTGGGCCGCGTCGTAGAGGATTGGGATGCTTTTCTCGCGGCAGGCCGCCGCCAGCTCCTGCACCGGCTCCGGGAAGAGGAAGAGGCTCTTGCCGAGGATGATCAGCCGCGGTGAGACGCGCTCGATGAGGTCGATGCTGCCCGCGACGTCCAGGTGATAGCCGTCCTCCGTCAGGGGAAAGAAATGCAGCGGGATCGGCTTCGCCGCGTCCAGGCTCAGCGAGAGGCCGCGGCTCTGGATCCGACGCCCGATCACGCCGACGCTGCCGTGGCTGATGTGACCGCCCGCCGGCGTCGAGTTGACGATCACCGTGTCGCCGCCGCGCAGGTAGCCCAGCGCCACCGCCGTGTTCGCTGCGTTGCCGCTGATCGGCCGCACGTCCGCCTGGCGACAGCGCGTCAGGGCCAGCAGCTGCTCGCGCGCCATCGTCTCGATCTCGTCGATGAAGCGCGTGCCCTGGTAGTAGCGCGTGACCTCATCGCCCCGGTTCGGATGGCCCTCGGCGTAGCGGCCCATGAAGTCGGAGTCCTGGATCCGGCGCACCGCCGCGCTGGGCGCGTTCTCGCTGGCGATGAGGTTGATCGTCTTGCTCCCGCGCCAGGTCTCCTGGGCTGCAACGATAGCCTCGATATCGGCGATGTCGACGGGCATGACGCTCCCTTTCTCTGCTCCTCTCGTCCTCCGCGGACTCAATCGCACTTTAGCGCTTCCATCGTGTCGGCGCACTCGCCCTTTACGGCCCGGAGCTGCCTCGCCTATACTCTCTAGTGACCTGACCTTTAAGCCCGGTCCCGCGAGGCCGGAAAGGGAGACGGTGGTGTACTACTCCGCGCCAAGCTCTAACCGCGTACGCAGTCCGGGCCGCCATTCTCGTAATGGGAGGCTCTTTTACTATGCCTGAGCGCGTTCTCATGACCGCCGAGGACCTGCATCGCGCCCTGGTCCGCATCGCCCACGAGATCGTCGAGGCCCATCGCGGCACCCGCGACCTCGTGATCATCGGCATGCGCACCCGCGGCGTCCCCCTCGCCCGCCGCATCGCCGCCGCGATTGAGGAGATCGAGGAAGGCGCTCTGCCCGTCGGCGTCCTCGACGTCGGCCTCTACCGCGACGACCTCTCGACCCGCGGCGCCAGCGTCCAGATCGCGCCCAGCGACATCCCCTTCGACGTCGCCGGCAAGCGCGTCGTCCTCGTCGACGACGTCCTCTTCACCGGCCGGACGATCCGCGCCGCCCTCGACGCCGTGATCGACTTCGGCCGCCCCCAGCGCATCCAGCTTGCCGTCCTCATCGACCGCGGCCACCGCGAGCTGCCGATCCGGCCCGACTATATCGGCAAGAACATCCCCACCGCCCGCGACGACGACGTCCAGGTCCGCCTCGTAGAGATCGACGGGCGCGACGAAGTCGCCATCGTCGGCCAGGAGGAGTAGCCATGGTCCGCTCGCGCCCAGCCGCCCGCCCCGAGTCAGCCAAAGCGCCGGACGGCGCTGCGTCCCTCGAAGCGCCGCAGCCCGGCGGTGCCCCGGTCTGGCAGCGCCGCCACGTCCTCGACCTCGACGACTTCCGCCTCGACGAGATCGAGATCGTCCTCGAGACCGCCAAGGCGATGAAGGAGGTGCTCGCGCGTGAGGTCGCCCGCGTGCCGACGCTGCGTGGCACGACGATCGTCACCCTTTTCTACGAGGCCTCGACGCGCACCCGCGCCTCCTTCGAGCTCGCCGGCAAGGTCCTCGGCGCCGACGTGATCAACCTCACGGCCGCCGGCTCCAGCATCGAGAAGGGCGAGTCGCTGATCGACACCGTGCGCACCTTGCGCGCGATCGGCGCCCACGTCCTCGTCCTGCGCCACCCGATGTCCGGCGCACCCTACCTCGCCGCTGCCGAGGGCGACGCCCAGGTCGTCAACGCCGGCGACGGCTGGCATGCCCACCCGACCCAGGGCCTCCTCGACCTCTATACCCTCCGCGCCGCCATCGGCCCCCTCGCCGGCAAGCGCATCGTCATCGTCGGCGACGTCGCCCATAGCCGCGTCGCCCGCTCCGATATCTGGGGCCTCAGCCGGCTCGGCGCCGATGTCGTCGTCTGCGGCCCGCCGACCCTCCTGCCGGCCGAGCTCGGCAGCGAGCACGCCGCCGGCCTGCCGCCCGTCGCCGTCGAGACCGACCTCGACCGCGCCGTCGAAGACGCCGACGCCGTGATGACCCTGCGCCTGCAGCAGGAGCGGATGACGGCCGGCCTCCTGCCGAGCCTGCGCGAGTACTCGCACCTCTATCAGGTGAACGAGGAGCGCATGGCGCGCGCCCGCCCGGGTGCGCCCATCCTCCACCCCGGCCCGATGAACGAGGGCGTCGAGATCTCTGCCGCCGTCGCCCACGGCGCGCGCTCCCTCGTCGAGGAGCAGGTGACGAACGGCGTCGCCGTGCGCATGGCCGTCCTCTACCTCCTGCGGCGGGACCAATGAGCGATATCCTGATCCGCGGCGGCCGCGTCCTCGATCCGGCGAACGGCGTCGACTTGGCCCGGGGCAGCGTCCGCGTGCGCGACGGCCGCGTCGCCGCCGTCGGCGCCGACCTGCCCGCCGGCGGCGGCCGTGTCATCGACGCCGAGGGGCTCCTCGTCTGCCCCGGCTTCGTCGACCTCCACAGCCACCTGCGCGAGCCCGGCTTCGAGTACAAGGAGACGATCGCCAGCGGCACGCTCGCGGCGGCCCGCGGCGGCTTCACGACGGTCTGCGCCATGCCGAACACGGAGCCGCCCCTCGACAGCAAGGCCGCCGTCGACTTCGTCCTCGGCCGCGCTGCCGAAGAGGGCGTCGTGCGCGTCCTGCCGATCGGCTGCGTGACCAAGAACCGCGCCGGCAAGGCCCTCGCCGAGCTCGCGGAGCTCGCCGCTGCCGGCTGCGTCGGCTTCAGCGACGACGGCTCGCCGGTCGGCGACGCCGCGATCATGCGCCGCGCCCTCGAGTACGCGAAGATCGTCGACCTGCCGGTGATCGACCACTGCGAGGACCCGGCCCTCGCCGGCGGTGTCATGCACGAGGGCTGGGTCTCGACCCGCCTCGGCCTGCGCGGCATCCCCGCCGCCTCCGAGGAGAGCGCGATCGCCCGCGACCTTGCCCTCGCCTCCCAGACCGGCGCCCATGTCCACATCGCCCACATCAGCACCGCCGGCGGCGTCGCGCTCGTCCGCGCCGCCCGGGCGGCGGGCCTGCGCGTCAGCGCCGAGGTCACGCCCCATCACCTCGCCCTCGACCACGAGACCGTAATGGGCCCTTCGATAGGCTCAGGACGAGGCCCTGCGGCGGGCTCGGGACAAAGCCTCGTCTACGACACCAGCGCCAAGATGTACCCGCCCTTGCGCCGCGCCGAGGACGTCGAGGCCTGCATCGCCGGCCTCGCCGACGGCACGATCGACGCCGTCGCCACCGACCACGCGCCCCACGCCGTCCAGGAGAAGCTCTGCGAGTTCGACGCCGCCGCCTTCGGCATGGTCGGCCTAGAAACCGCCTTCGGCCTCGGACGCCGCGCCGTCGCGACCGGCGCATTGAGCCTCGAGCGCCTGATCGAGGCGCTGACGATCGGCCCGGTGCGCGCCCTCCACCTCGACCGCCGCCTGCCCGGCCTCGGCACGCTCACGGTCGGCGCCGCCGCCGACCTCGTCCTCCTCGACCCGGAGCGCGAGTGGACCGTCGAGGAGGACGCCCTTGCATCAAAGGGCAAGAACACGCCCCTCATGGGCCGGACGCTACGCGGTCGCGTCGTCGCGACTCTCTACGGCGGCGAGGTCGTGCATGAGCTGGCGGAAGTAGCCACGTGAGCGACGCAGCAATCATCGCAATTGTCAGCGTTATCGCGACCGTTGTCGTTGCACTAGCTGGTCATGCCAAAGACTACTTCGTAAGAAGGCAGGACATCGCAGCAAAGGAGCGAGAACGGCGTGAAGACGCTCAGGAGTGGTATCGAAGGATGCTCTTTGAACAGCGGCTCTCTACGGCAAATCAGGCTTACTCATACCTCCTTCGAATCAACAGACTTCGTGCATTTGCTAAGGGAGATGAGGAAAGGCAGCATGAACTGCGCGACTGCGTGATCGAGGCGCGCGAGTGGTTCGATGCAAACATTCTTTACCTCTACGAATCGCCACCGTCTTCTTCGGATTACATCGGGAGTCTTAACTCTGCCACCGATCTGACATCTCCTGATTTCCACAGCAACATGGACGGGGCCCTCAAATACCTGCGCGTCCGCTCAGAGAGGCTCATGGAATTCGAGAGAGAGCTCCCGTGACCAGTGCCACACTTGCCACAAACGCTGAAGTCGCGGCGCGAGCATCTTGATGGCTGAGCGCGCCTACCTGATCCTCGAGGACGGCAGCGTCTACGAGGGCCGCGGCTTCGGCGCCCCCGTTGCGGCCAGCGGCGAGGTCGTCTTCAACACCTCGATGACCGGCTATCAAGAAGCCCTCACGGACCCCTCGTACGCCGGTCAGCTCCTCGCCATGACCTACCCAATCCAGGGCAACTACGGCACCAACAGTCGCGACGACGAGTCCGGTCGCGTCCAGGTCAACGGCTTCGTCGTCCGCGAGCACTGCACCGCCCCGAGCCAGCGCCTCATGACCGCCACCCTCCACGACTACCTCCTCGAGCGTGGCGTGCCCGCGATCAGCGGTATCGATACGCGCGCCCTCACCCGCCGCCTGCGCTCCGCCGGCGTCATGATGGGCTGCCTCGTCCAGGACGAGGATCCGGCGGAAGCTCTCGCCCGCTTGCTAGCGGCGCCGCGCTACGGCGTCAGCGACCTCGTCCCCTCCGTCAGCGCCGAGCGCCCCTTCGCCTGGCCGCCGGCCGGCGTCTACGCACCAGTCGACGGCGACGCCGACTCGCGGCCGCGCCACCGCATCGTCCTCCTCGACCTCGGCGTCAAGTACAACATCATGCGCTCGCTGCGCCGCCTCGGCTGCGACGTCATGGCGATGCCGGCGACCACGGACGCCGAGACGGTCCTCAGCCTCAACCCGGACGGCGTCGTCCTCTCCCCCGGCCCCGGCGACCCCGTCCTTCTCGACTACGCCGTCGCGACGGTGAAGGGCCTCATCGGCCGCACGCCGATCATGGGCATCTGCCTCGGCCACCAGGTCGCCGCACTCGCCCTCGGCGCCCGGACGTTCAAGCTCAAGTTCGGTCACCGCGGCGCCAACCACCCGGTCAAGGACGTCGCCAGCGGTCGCGTCCAGATCACGGCCCAGAACCACGGCTACGCCGTCGACTCGGACGGCCTGCCGGCGAGCGTCGACGTGAGCCACGTCCACCTCAACGACGGCACTGTAGAAGGCCTGCGCGGCCGCGAAGCGCCGCTGCTGACGATCCAGTACCACTCGGAGGCGGCGCCGGGGCCGTTAGACAACATGTACCTCTTCGAGCGCTTCGTAGAGATGGTAGGGGCGAAGGCGTAAGTGTGACTGCAGACCTCTCCGCATATCCGCTGATAACAGAAATCTTCGGCGAGTCCTTCCGCGCTAGATATGAGCAAAGAGCGCCGTCAGAGCCCTCCTTCCGTTCGCGCCTTCTATTCGATCCGGACGAACGAGCAGAAGGTCAACGCAAGGAAATGGAACGACTGCTCCTTTCGGGTAAAGAATCTGGCCTGCTCGATAATGAAACACGGGGCCGGCTTCTCGGCAGAGAAATTGGATTCTGCTCCGCACGGGCTGAACTCGAGGCGGCAGGCTTCTTTCTCGAAAGGGGTTTCGGAATTCGTCCGCGCCCCAGCGGCCGAAATACGCGCGTCGGGGAATTCGAACTTGTTGGTGGAACTTCGATTTTTGTCGGAGTCAAGGCTTTGATTGATAGGCCAGCTGATAGAAACGAATATCGCCGCACTGAAAAGCTCAGTACGTTGACTAGAACTTTGGCTCCGAGAGGTTCGATCCTCTCGCTCCACGTCACCGAGGCCAGTCGCGATTTCAACGCAGCCAGGTATCGACGCTGGTATAGAGAGACGTTCGCCGACAGAACTAACGGCACTTATCAAGAGAATGGCTTCGGTGCGGAGGTCGCCGTCTTAGACCCTGGCGGCGGTCTAGATCCAAGCCAGCCATCCGTTGTGAAGAGGTTTGTAGGTACTAACCATAATCACGATTACATTGGGCCCAGTCTTAAGCGCGCTTGCAAACAGCTACCTAATGACAGGCCTGCAATCATCGTCTTGCGTAGCTTCCTCACCAACTTTCAGGATGCTGACATGTTCTGGGCGCTCTTTGGGCCAATCGCCGTACGCCTAAGCGACCGCCAGACCGGCCGAATCGGAGAAGGTTTGTTCTTTCAAGATATTTCTGAGCGTGTGAGCGGCGTCGGCCTTTTGAAAGCCCGTTGGGATGACTCAGGCCTCGACCACTCACTGGCTGTCTTCCATTACCACTGCGCCCTCAACCCGCTGAGTCCAGCACTACTCCAAGCGCCAAACATCCGGCAGTCCATTCCGTCGGATCATGGGCAGTTGGAGTGGAGTGTGCCAGCATGACTATGCCCTCCAAAGTCCTGATCCTCGGCAGCGGTCCGATCGTCATCGGCCAGGCGGCGGAGTTCGACTACTCCGGCTCGCAGGCCTGCCGCGCCCTGCGTGAGGAGGGCGTTACGACGGTCCTGGTCAACTCCAACCCGGCGACGATCATGACCGACGAGGGCATCGCCGACGTCGTCTACATAGAGCCCCTCACCGTCGAGGTCGTCGAGCGCGTCATCGCCCGCGAGCGCCCCGACGGCCTCCTGCCTACCCTCGGCGGCCAGACCGGCCTCAACCTCGCCGTCGCCCTCGCCGACGCCGGCGTCCTCGAGCGCTACGACGTCCGCCTCCTCGGCACGCCCCTGGAGGCGATCCACAAGGCGGAGGACCGCGAGCTCTTCAAGCAGACGCTGGCGGCGATCGGCGAGCCGGTGCCGGAGAGCGAGACCGTTACGAGCTTCGAGCAGGCAGCCGCCGTCTGCGGCCGCATCAGCCTGCCGCTCGTCATCCGCCCCGCCTACACGCTCGGTGGCACCGGCGGCGGCATCGCCCACACGGAGGCGGAGTACGAAAGCATCGTCCGCGGCGGCCTCGCCGCCAGCCCGATCAGCCAGGTCCTCGTCGAGCGCAGCCTCCTCGGCTGGAAGGAGATCGAGTACGAGGTCGTGCGCGACGGCGCCGATAACTGCGTCACCGTCTGCAACATGGAGAACCTTGACCCGATGGGCGTCCACACCGGCGACAGCATCGTCGTCGCGCCGAGCCAGACCCTCACCGACAAGGAGTACCAGATGCTCCGGTCGGCCGCCCTCAAGATCATCCGAGCCCTCGGCATCGAGGGTGGCTGCAACATCCAGTTCGGCCTCGCGCCACGGCCCGACATCGTCCCCTGGGCCTGGCCCGACGGCAGCGAGGCGACGCCCGGCGACCGCTTCGACCTGCCGCCCTACTACGTCATCGAGGTCAACCCGCGCGTCTCTCGCAGCTCCGCTCTCGCCAGCAAGGCCACCGGTTACCCGATCGCCCGCGTCGCCGCCAAGATCGCAGTCGGCCGCCGCCTCGACGAGATCGCCAACGCCGTCACGGAGCGCACGACCGCCGCCTTCGAGCCCGCCCTCGACTACTGCGTTGTCAAGATCCCCCGCTGGCCCTTCGACAAGTTCCCCTTCGGCGACCGCCACGTCGGCACCCAGATGAAGGCAACGGGCGAGGTGATGGCGATCGACCGCAGCTTCGAGGCTGCCCTCCAGAAGGCCATCCGCAGCCTCGAGATCGGCGGCCGCAGCCTCCTCTGGGAGGACCCGAGCTGGGTCGGCGACCCCTGCGCCCGGAGCATGGAGGCGACGGACGAGCGCCTCTGGACCGTCATGGCCGCCCTCCGCCGCGGCGCCGAGACGATCGAGGTCGCCCGTAAGAGCGGCATCGACCCCTGGTTCATCGAGCGGCTCCAGAACATCATCGCCGCCGAGCGCCGCCTCCTCGCCGAGCCCCTGACGCGCGACCTCCTGCGCGAGGCGAAGCGCCTCGGCTTCTCCGACGCCCAGGTCGGCACGCTCGCCGACCGCCTGCCGGAGCAGGTGCGCGACCTGCGCAAGGACTGGAACCTGCGACCCGTCTTCAAGATGGTCGATACCTGCGCCGCCGAGTTCGACGCCGTCACGCCCTACTTCTACAGCACCTACGAAGAGGAGAACGAGGCGCCGGCATTAGACGGCGACAAGGTCCTCGTCGTCGGCTCCGGGCCAATCCGCATCGGCCAGGGCATCGAGTTCGACTACGCCTCCGTCCACGCCGTCTGGGCCTTGCAAGAAGCCGGCTACAAGGCGATCATCGCCAACTCGAACCCGGAGACCGTCTCTACCGACTTCGATACGTCCAACCGTCTCTACTTCGAGCCCCTGGACGAGGAGTCCCTGCGCGAGATCCTCCACAACGAGGAGACGGAGGACGGCGTCGCTCCCGGCACCATCGTCCAGTTCGGCGGCCAGACTGGCATCTCCCTCGCCGAGCCCCTCTATCGGACGGCGCGCCAGATCGTCGGCTCCAGCTACGAGACGATCGACCTCGCGGAGGACCGCCGCCGCTTCGAGGACTTCCTCAACAAGCTCGGCATCCCCCAGCCGCCCGGTGCCGGCGTCCATACGGTTGAGGAGGCGCTCGCTACCGCCCAGCAGATCGAGTACCCCGTGCTCGTCCGGCCCAGCTACGTCCTCGGCGGCCGCGCCATGGAGATCGTCCACAACGCCAGCGAGCTGATCCGCGTCCTTACGTCGATCCTCGAGAGCTCGGACGGCAAGCCCGTCCTCATCGACAAGTACCTCGAGGGCCGCGAGGTCGAGGTCGACGCCGTCTGCGACGGCGAGGACGTGCTCATCCCCGGGATCATGGAGCACATCGAGCGCGCCGGCGTCCATTCCGGCGACTCCATGGCCGTCTATCCCGGCCTCAACCTCACGCCGAACGAGGTCGATACGATCGTCGACTACACGCGGCGCATCGGCCTCGCCCTCGACGTGCGCGGCCTCATGAACGTCCAGTACGTGATCATGAGCGAGCCCCGCGGCGCCTCGACCGTCTACGTCCTCGAGGTCAACCCGCGCGCCAGCCGCACGGTGCCGTTCATCTCCAAGGCCACGGGCGTGCCGCTGGTCCGCCTCGCCGTGAATTGCAGCCTCGGCCGCACTCTCGCCGACCAGGGCTTCAAGGGCGGCCTCTGGCCGCGCCAGCCCCTCGTCGCCGTCAAGGTGCCCGTCTTCTCCATGGCGAAGCTCATCGGCGTCGATACCTACCTCGGCCCCGAGATGAAGTCGACCGGCGAGGTCATGGGCGTCGACGCCACCTTCCCCGCCGCCCTCGCCAAGGCGGTGATCGCCGCCGACTTCGTCCTGCCGCCGAACGGCGGCGCCCTCCTCTCCCTCTCCGACCACACGAAGCCGGACGCGATCCCTGTCATCCGCCGCCTCCACCAGGCCGGCTACCGCCTCTACGGCACCGAGGGTACCGCCGCCGAGATCCGCGCCCTCGGCATACCGGTCGAGCAGGTCGCCAAGCGCCTGAACGAGGGCCACCCCAACGTCCTCGACGTGATCGAGGCCGGCCTCGTCGACTGCGTGATCAACACGCCGGAGGGCGGCCGCGCTACTGCCATGAAGGACGGCTTTCAGATCCGCCGCGCCGCTGCCGAGCGTCGAATCCCCTGCTTCACCTCGATTGACACCGCCCGCGCCGCCACCGAGGCCCTCCTCGCCGGCAGCCAGACCTTCAACGTCCTGCCGATCGACGCCTACAGGCGGGGCGATGGCGTCTGAGGTCGCCGAGCAGGGGTGCAGGGGACGCAGCCCCTTGCCGGGGGGAGCGGGGGGTGTCCCTCCGACATCTTGCTTTCTCGTGCGGAGCAGACCGTCAGGGGTGCGAAGCGTGGGGGCGCCTTTGACATGAAGACCGGCTTCATCCGCCTCGTCGAGAACAGCCGTCTCTACGGCGATACCTACATCGCCTGGTTCGATCCTTCGACAAGCTCAGGACAGAGCCCTTCAGTGGGCTCAGGGCGCGGGGCCGACCTCCTCAGCGGCGCCGGCCCCGGTCGCTTCCTCATGCTCCGCTGCGCCGACACGATCGCCGGCGAGGGCCCGCCGACCGGCGCCTCCATCGCCGACGACCCGCTCCTGCCGCGCGCCATGAGCTACCACCGCCTGCGCGACGGCGAGAACGGCCCCGAATTCGCCGTCCTCTACGACGTCGTCGGCCGCGGGACGGCCTGGCTGGCGGCGCGTGAGCCCGGCGAAAGCGTCTTCGCCTGGGGCCCCCTCGGCCGCGGCTACTCGATGCGGGCGCCGGGCCAGAACCTCCTCCTCGTCGGCGGCGGCATCGGCGTCGCCCCCCTCCTCTGGCTCGCCGACGAGGCCGTCCGCAAGGGCAAGAGCGTCGTCCTGATCGACGGCGCCCGCGCCGCGGCCGGCGTCTTTCCCGCCGCGCTCGTACCGCCCGAGGTCGAGGTCGTCGTCGCCACCCAGGACGGCTCCCTCGGCCGCACGGGCCTCGTCACCGACGTCTTCGGCGAGTACTACGACTGGGCCGACCAGGTCTTCCTCTGCGGCCCCAACCCGATGTTCGTCGCGCTCGCCGATCTCCTCCGCGGCATTGAAGGCGCCGAGCGCGTGCGCGGCCGCAAGCCCGTTCAGGCCCTTCTCGAGTCGACCATGGCCTGCGGCACCGGCATCTGCTACGGCTGCGCCGTCTTCGACCGGCGCGGCAACCCTCGCCTCGTCTGCAAAGAGGGCCCCCGCTTCGAGCTCCGCGACATCTGGTAGGACAGAGCAATGATTGCGGTCCGGGAACCGACCAGCGAGCGCCCGCGGCGCTTTCTCGCCGTCTTCCTGCGCAACCGCCGCGCCAGCCGCGAGTTCTACGACGGCCTGGCGCCGGAGAAGCTCGATTATCGCCTGGTCGACGCGAAGAAGAGACGCTCCGACTCGCCGTGAGAGAGCCTCGTGCACCAGCTCTACGTGACGCGCAACTACGTCTACTCGGTGAAGACCGGCCGCCTGCAGTGGGGCCCCGGCCGTGAGGCGATGCTCGTCGTCCCTGCCTGGCAGAGCTTCGACAAGCGGCGCCTTCTCGCTGAGATGGCGCGCGTGGAGCGCGAGCTCTTCGACCTGCTGGCCAGGCCCGATATCGAATCCCGTACCGTGTGCATCCCCTGGTCGCCGGCGCCGATGGCGGCGCCCGACCTGCTCCATGGCCTCATCGACCACGAGATCCTCCAGGCCGGCGCCAACCGCGCCCTCACGGACGATCTCGGCAGCGAGCGCTACCCCGCTTGAACGAGGGCCGGCCCCAGGTTGCGGAAAGCAATAAAGCGCTTTACCCTTTAGGCAGTTCTATGACAGCAGAGACGATTGCGATCACGCCCGAGCAAGAGCCGCTGCGACCACCCCTGAAGTGGGCCGGCGGCAAGCGCTGGCTCCTGCCGATTCTCCGCCCCCTCTGGCAGCCCCACGCCGGCCGCCGCCTGGTGGAGCCCCTCTGCGGCGGCCTCGCCGTCACCCTCGGCCTCCGCCCCCGCGACGCCCTCCTCAACGACGTCAACCCTCACAACATCAACTTCTACCGCTGGCTCCAGCGCGGCCTCGACCTCAAGCTGCCGATGGCGAACGACGAGGAGATGTACTACATCCACCGCCACCGCCTCAACCAGCTAACCAGCCAGGGCGAGGCCGATACCAAGGAAGCGGCCGCCCTCTTCTACTACCTCAACCACACCGGCTACAACGGCCTCTGCCGCTTCAACCGGCGCGGCGAGTTCAACGTCCCCTTCGGTCGCCACGCGACCATCGCCTACCCACAAGACCTCCGTGCCTACGCCGCCGCGATGGCCCGCTGGCGCTTCAGCGTCGGCGACTTCGAGGCCGTACCCCTCGAGCCGGGCGACTTCGTCTACGCCGACCCGCCTTACGACGTGGAGTTCACCCAGTACAGCCCGGAGAAGTTCGGCTGGGAGCAGCAGGTGCGGCTCGCGACCTGGCTTGCCGGCCACGCCGGCCCCGTCGTCCTCTCGAACCAGGCGACCGACCGCATCATCCGGCTCTACGAGGAGCTCGGCTTCGGCCTGCGTTACGAGCAGGCGCCGCGCATGATCAGCTGCAACGGCAACCGCAGCCGCGCGACCGAGGTCATCGCCACCCGGAACCTATGACGCTGATCCCCGCCGCCGGCGCGGGCCGCGGCCGCCGCGATACCGGTACCGGCGCCGTCCTGGAGCAGATGGTCCTGCCGGCGCTGGAGCGCGACGGCTACGAGTACTTCCGCCAGGTCGACATCGGCGAGCGCCTCGGCGGCGGCAAGCACATCGTCGACCTCGTCGCCTACAACGAGGCCGGCCGCGGCTACCTGCTCTCGCTGAAGTGGCAGCAGACCTCTGGCACCGCCGAGCAGAAGGTCCCCTTCGAGGCGATGTGCCTGATCGAGGCCGTGCTCGCCGAGCCGAGCCGCTACGACAAGGCTTATCTCGTGCTCGGCGGGCCGAGCTGGAGCCTGCGCGACTTTTACACGGAGGGCGGCATGCTCCGCTTCCTCCGCTACGAGGACCTCGTCAGCATCGTCACGCTCGAGGACTTCGTCGCCCGCGCCAACCGCGGCGAGCTCTAGCTCACACGCCGACCGACGCCGACCTTGTCTGCTACGCCGCCACGTAAGTCGACGCGCGGCGCGCTCTAGCTCACGCCCCGACCAGGTTCAGGATCGTGCCGAGGTCGATGTAGGAGTCGGCGACCGCGCGCAGCTCCATCGCCGTGCTCTGGCTAAACGCGACGACTTCTACGCGAACGCCACGGCTCTCGACCAGCTCGCAGACGCGGCGGAAGTCGCCGTCGCCCGAGAGGAGGGCGACGATGTCGAGCCGGTCCGACATCGTCAGGATGTCGACGGCGAGCTCGATGTCGAAGTTCGCCTTCATGCTGCCGTCCGAGAAGCGCTTCCAGGGCTTCGTCACGATCTTGTAGCCCTGGTTGTTCACGGGCAGCACGAAGCGCTGCGCCTCGAAGCGAGTTTGGGGGTCGTCCGTGATCGGCGCGTAGGCCGTCGCCCGTACTAGCTGGCGGCCGTCCGTCAGGTAGTCGAGCAGCTTGCCGAAGTGGACGCGCACGCCGATCTGCTCCGCTGCGTAAATCAGGTTCGGCACGTCGAGGAAGACGCCGACCTTTGGCAGCGTGAGGCTGGTGCCGGTGCTCAGGCCGGTGCCCGCGCCCTTCAGCGAGCGCGTGACCTCCCGCAACGTCTCGGCCTGCTGGCGGGCGAACTCTTCGAAGAGGACGTTCTGGCGCGCGATCAGCGACTCGGCGCTGCCCGCCGGGCCGCCGCTCGGGCGCCTCGGCTCCGCCGGCTGCCGTCTCGGCTCCAGCGCCGGCCGGCCGCCGGCCGGGATGCTGTCTACCGGCCTCGACTCGGGTGCGACCCGACCGCCGCCGCCGCGTCGTCCACGGCTTCGACTACGGGCAGGTGGTCCGGCCGGCGCCTCATCCGCTGAGGTTACTGGCGCCGCTTCGGCCTCCGGCAGCGGCGCTGCTTCGGCGGCCGGGCCGTCTGCCTGCCTCGCCTCGGCTGCCGCCCTGCTGCTACCGCTGCCGCGCCTACCGCGGCTCCGGCTGCGTGCCGGTGGCGCCCCCGTCGACTCCTCTGCCGGGGCGGCAGGTGTCGCCTCGGCTTCCGGCTGCGGCGCCGCCTCTGCGGCCGCGGCCGGCGCCGTTGCCCGGCCCCGTCCCCGGCGCGCGGGCGCCGCTTTGGGCTCCTCGGCTGGCGTTGCTATCTGCTCCGGCGGCTGCTCGCTGGGCGCCGCGGCCGCCGGCTCCGTCGCCGCGTCGGTCTCCGCTTTCGCTCGCGCCGGCGGGCGGCGCCGGGGCCGCGCCGGCGGGCTGGTTGACTCCTGGGGCGTAGCCGCCGGCGATTCCGGCTTGTCGCCTGGATTGTTGGACCTATTCAAGAAAGAAAGCCATTCAGACAGTTTAACTAGTCTCCTTCATAAAGCTTTGTACACTACAGCGGGCCGCGACCCGCTCAGCGATAGCCATGAACGCTACCGCGGTTTCTGACTCCGGCGCCGACTCCGTGATCGGCGTGCCGGCGTCGCTCGCCTCGCGGGTCGCCTGGTCGAGCGGCACCTCGCCGAGAAAGTCCAGGCCCAGGTCCTCGGCCGCCGCCCGGGCGCCGCCGTGACCGAAGATCTCGTAGCGGTTGCCCGTGTCCGGCGCGATGAAGTAGCTCATGTTCTCCACTACGCCGAAGACCGGGACCTGGAGCCGGTCGAACATCGCCACCGCCTTGCGCGCGTCCTCCAACGCGATGTCCTGGGGCGTGCTTACGATCACGGCGCCCGCGATCGGCGCCTCCTGGACCATGCTCATCGAGGCGTCGGACGTCCCCGGCGGCAGGTCGACGACCAGATAATCGAGCTCCCCCCAGGCCATCTTGTGGAGGAAGTCGCGCACGGCCGTGCCGATCATCGGCCCTCGCCAGACCACCGGCGTCCCCGCCGGCAGCGCGAAGCCGATCGAGCAGACGCGCACGCCATGCTTATCGACCGGGTGCATCCCCTCCGCGCTCTTGGCGAGGAAGCCTGCTTCGAAGCCCATGATCGTCGGTATGTTCGGCCCGGTCACGTCCGCGTCCAGCAGCCCCACGGCAGCGCCGCGCCGCGCCAGGGCGATCGCCAGGTTCGCCGAAAGGGTGGACTTGCCGACGCCGCCCTTGTTCGACGCGACGGCGATGATGTTCTTCACGCCCGCCACCGGCTGGGGCCCGCCGCTCGCTTGATGGCCGCGCACCTCCGCATCGACGTTCACGGTCGCTTGAGTGATGCCCGGCAGGCTCAGGAGGGCGGTCTCGACCGACTCCTTGAACGGCCCCGTCAGCGGACAGGCGTGCGTCGTAAGCATCAGCGTCATCGAGACCGAGCCTTCGCCGACCTCGAGGTCGCGCACCATGTTCAGGGTCACGATGTCGCGATGGAGCTCCGGGTCGTCGACCTCGCGCAACTTTTCAAGGACGGTGGCCTCGTCGATTGGTGGCGGCATCAGTGTGGCAGTCCTTCCTCGCTGGGCGTCGCGTTCGGATCGACTGCGTAGAGGCAGCAGACGGCTCGGCCGCTGACCATCATCTCATGACGGACCGGCCAGTGGAGCAGGCTGGTGAGCAGGCGCACGTGCCATTCGCAGCCGCTCTCCGTCTCCTCCATGAGGCGGGCAAAGACGCAGTTGAAGTCGCGGATCTCGAAGACGTCCTCGTTTCGACGCCACTCGGCGAAGCCGCCGATCAGGTGGAGGACCTCGGTAACGGCCGCTACCCGCTCCTCCAGGGATTGACCGGTTACCTGCGAGCGAAAGCGGTCCGCGAGCCGGTCCGCCGAGCGCTGGACGAGCAGCGAGCGGCGCCCCGCCGGCGTCAGCAGGTCAATGTCGGCGCCGCGGAGCAGGCCCACCTCCTCCAGCAGGAGCTGGGCGAGGATGTCATAGCGGCGCGGGAACATTTCGTCGCCCTTCGGCGTCAGAGAGTAGAGGAAGTGGGGACGGCCCGTGGGACGGCGGATCTTCTCAGCCGTGATCAGGCCGTCGAGCTCGAGGCCAATGAGATGCTGACGCGCCGTCATCGAAGCGATCGACAGAGCTCCCGCCGCTTCCTCGATGGTTGCGGCGCCGGTTCTCTTGAGGAGGGCGAGGATCTGCTGCTTCGTGGTCTGCATAGGTTAGGCGACGCTACTACTAAGTATTATAGGCTCTCCTCCCGTAAGGGACAGTTAACAGACATTTAAGGACTCACTTAAGGTATTTTACGTATAAACCTTGACGAGCGTCCAGCCAATTGCTAATCTGAGGCCGTAATGATCCAGAAGCCGCGGCCGATCGTATCTATAAGAGTCATGGTGGGGTGTAGGACTGGAGGAGGTAGGAGATGGTGAAAGCGCCTGTAATCGAAGAGGTCGAAGGCCAGCGCGATATGTGCTGCCATCACTGGGTGATCGAGAGCCCGCAGGGCGCCACCAGCCACGGCCGTTGTAAGCGTTGTGGCCAGGCGAAGGAGTTCCGCAACTCCGCCGAGGACACCCTCTGGGAGGGCGATCCCATGCGCAGCATCAGCAAGATGGCCTCCGGCAGCCGCCCTATAGTCAGCGTCGAGCAATCCGGCCCGATCCAAGACTAGGCTCCGGCAGATCGCGCTTTCGAGAGGCCCCTCTCCAGAGGGGCCTCTCTCTTTTGCCGCCACGCTGACATGGCTCGCCCGGGCTCTATAATTGCGGCGATGAACGCTTCGCCATCTCTCGGCGTCGACCTCGCGCCCGGCAGCAAGAGCGGCCTTCCCCTCGCCAACCCGGTCATGGTCGCCTCCGGCACCTTCGGCTATGGCCTTGAGTACGCGCGCGTCTTCGACATCCAGCGCCTCGGCGCCATCGTCACGAAGACGACGACGCTGGCGCCCCGCCGTGGCAGCCCGCCGGCCCGCATCACCGAGACGCCCGCCGGCATGCTCAACGCCATCGGCCTCCAGAACGTCGGCGTCGGCGCCCTCCTGCGCGACCTCGCCCCCGTCTACGCCACCTGGAGCGTCCCGGTCGTCGTCAGCATCCTCGGCGCCACGGTTGAGGAGTACGCCGACGTCGCCGCTCGCCTCGAAGGCGCCGCCGCCGGCGTCGCCGCCGTCGAGCTTAACGTCAGCAGCCCCAACGCCCAGCGCGGCGGCATGGAGTTCGGCCAGGTTGCCGAGACCGCCGCCGCCGTCACCCGCGGCGTCGTCGCGGCGACGACCCTGCCGGTAATCGTCAAGCTCACGCCCAACGTCCAGGACCCGCGCGTCGTTGCCCGCGCCGTCGTCGAGGCCGGCGCCCACGCCCTCTGCGTCGGCAACACCCTCCAGGCGATGGCGATCGACCTCAAAGCCGGCCACCCGCTAATTGGCTCGACCTTCGCCGGCCTCTCCGGGCCCGCCCTCAAGCCCGTCGCCCTGCGCCAGGTCTACCAGGTCGCTGGCGCCGTCGACGTCCCGATCATCGGCTGCGGCGGCATCGCCAGCGCCCGGGACGCGCTCGAGTTCATCACCGCCGGCGCCAGCGCCATCCAGGTCGGCACCGCTACCTTCACGAACCCACTCGCGCCCCTCGAGGTCCTCGATGGCATCGAGCGCTTCTGTCTCGACCACGACGTAGGCGATGTCCGCGACCTCGTCGGCGCCGCACGGGCGCCGCAGGCCGGCATGCCGGACCGGCGCTGAAGAAGCGGCGCTCATGCCCACCCTACGCGCCGGCTTCGACCTCGCCATTGTCCTCGTCGGCGCCGCCGCCTGGAGCCTTGCCGCCCTCGTCTTCGGCTCCCGCTTTCTCTCGCCCACGGCCGGCGGCCTCCTGGCCCTCGCCGTCTTCGTCTCCGCCCTCGTCTTCGTCCTCAGCGGCGAGCTCCAGGCGATCCAGGGCAAGCGGCTCGCCGCCGGCCGCTGCCCCCGCTGTCGCGGCCCGGTAGCGGCTGATCACCGCCACCGCCGTTGGGACGCCGCTCGCAGCGCCTGGCTCGCCCCGACGACGAACTGGGACTGCCCCGTCTGCGCCTTCAACCACAGCGAGGCCTGGGCCTGCCCCGCCTGCCCCGAGGAGCACTAGCCGGTCTTGCCGGGTAGCCGCGACGCTCGACCGGAAGACCTCGGCGTGTAGACTGATCGCGGTGCGACGGGGTGTAGCTCAGTCAGGTCAGAGCGCTTGGTTTGGGACCAAGAGGCCCCCGGTTCGAATCCGGGCACCCCGACCAGAAACCAAGCCTAGATCATCCTTGCAAGCGAGGCTGCCCTGATTGCCAGCCACTCTGCAAACGCTGGCGATCCTTGATGAATCGGGAGATCATAGTTACCGGGTGCTGACTACGGTGCAGCTGCCGCTGGAGCGGGCGCTGCGGCACCGGGACTGCTGAAGGCAAGAGCCTCCAGCTAAGGACCGACACGACCCTCGAAGGCTTCCCTCGTGCCTCTCGTATCGTTAGGGCTTCCACGTATAGTGCTACAGCGCCCTACGGGGACCTGCCTTACCGATAAGGACGCGTCTGGCCACAGCTTTAGCTCGGCGAGCGAAGCGCGGCGGCCGCTGCTCAGCCAGTAACGCGGCAGCTCGACGCAGGCGTCGCTCGATCTGGCTACATGCCTGCTGCTCCTTGTCCGAATCGCTGCGCGGCCGCTATGCTTCCGCTGTGGCAGCAGCCTGGTCGATATGGGCGCTCCTTTGGTCGGCGGCCAGAAGCTCAGCCAGTCGGGAAGCACCGCGAGCGACAAAGACGTCGCCGGTTACTCGATCCTCCAGGCCGAGGACATGGAAGCCGCGAAAGCGCTGCTGAAGGGACACCCCCACCTCGAGTGGACCGGCGGCTGCGAGATCGAGGTTCACGAAGCCGCGCCGATGGAGATGT
The DNA here is from genome assembly GCA_963664765.2 of Dehalococcoidia bacterium. Classification (GTDB taxonomy): domain Bacteria; phylum Chloroflexota; class Dehalococcoidia; order DSTF01; family WHTK01; genus WHTK01. The sequence continues at coordinate 2,154,409 of CAXXWO010000006.1, forward strand.
AGCGACCGTCACCCCTGACGAAGCTTGGAAACGCACACCGAGGCGGTCGAGCGCCTCGGTGTCGCCGCGTCCGGCCTAAGTTCTGCGCGCCTCCGCTCTCAGCGCCGTCTGATCGGCCGAATGCCCAGCGCAAACACGGCACCGAGCGCGGTCACGGCCGCCAGCGCGATCAGCGCCGTCTTATAGCTGCCCGAGGAGTCGTAGGCGAGACCGGCGACGATCGGGCTGATGACGACGCTGGCGCTGCTCAAAGGGTCCATCAGGCCGGCGAGGCGGGAGAAGTTCGTCCGGCCGAAGACGTCGCCGCGGAGCACCGTAATCAGCGTGCCGCGGGCGCCGAACATCAGGCCGAAGGTGACGGCGAAGATGATCGCGTGCGTCAGCGTCGTGGCGAAGGCGAGGAAGACGACGGCGCCCGCCTGGCCAAGACAGGCGACGACGAGCACTTGGCGCCGCCCAACGATGTCGCCGAGGAAGCCGCCGAGCAGGCGACCGGCGCCGGCGACCAGCAGCGTAAGCGAGAGGATCGCCGCGCCCGTCTGCTCCGTCTGGCCGATATCGGTCAGCGCCGGGATCAGGTGGACCTGCAACGCCCCCCAAGCCGCCAGGGAAGTGGAGTGCGACAGGCCGAGGAACCAGAAGTTGCGGCTGCGCAGCGCCTGGCCAACCGTGACGTCCTCCTCCTCCTCGACCGCGGCAGCTTGCGCCATCGCCTCGCCCTCGGTCCCCCCTGCCTTGTCTTCGTCCGCGGGACGACCGTCGTCGTCCGGCAGGAGGCCCATATCCTCCGGCCGCGGCCGCATTATTGACGCCAGCGGCAGGCCGAGGATGATCACGATGACGCCGACGGCGATCATCGTCTCGCGCCAGCCGACGTTGAGGACGAACCAGGCAAAGATCGGGATGAGCAGGGCGCCGAAGCTGTTACCGAGCTGATAGATCGATATCGCCCGCCCGCGCAGCCGCCGAAACCAGTTCACGAGCACCGTGACGATCGGCAGGAAGCCGGCGACGCTCTGGCCGAGCGTGACGAGGAGGAAGGCAGCGTAGAACTGGTAGATGTCCTGGGAGAGGCCGACGCCGATGAAGCCGACGCCGAAGAGGACCCAGCCGACCATCATGTAGCGCCGCGGCCCGAACCAGTGGATCATGAACCCCTCGAGCGGCCCCGTGAGGCCGCCCTCCAGGCGCCGGAGGGAGAAGGCGATGCTGATCGCGGCCCGCGTCGTGTTGAACTCGCGTACCAGGGGCAGCACCAGGGTCTGGGCGCCGGCGTTGAAGACGGCGGTCTGAAGCGTGCCCGCGAGCGTGGCCGCGGCGAGGATCCACCAGCCGTAGAAGATCTTGCCGCCGCGACCATTGCGGAAGCGGGTCGTGTAGGGTGCCTTCTCCGGCGCTGCCGCCGGATCGGGCGGGTTGCTAGCCAAGTCCGGCCGTGCCCGCGGTCCCGCGACGGGGAGCGTCGCCCCGCACCCCTTCGCTCGCCGCCTCAGGCGCACGCGGCGGTGGTCTCAGCCTAAATTCGTGAAGCAACCTGATACCCCTGCCGGCATGAGATCTCGGCCGGTCGGCGGCGCTTCAGCCGACTCGGGGAGGGATAGCCCGGCGATCGCGATTATAGGCGACGCGTGCGCTACGCCGCCGGGTCGAGTCGAGGTCGCCGTTCCTTGGCCTGGGCCGGCCTTGCGGTATTGCTGAAAAAACCCCGTCTCAACCCCTAGCATTGCCGTCCGGGCAGTGAAATAATGCCGAGACTGAATATGTAAGTGGGAGGTTACAAATAGCAAGCTACTCGATGAATTGCACCTGCGGCCACACGGAAACCCTGGAAGCCGGCAGCCGAGAGGAGGCCGTGAGCATGTTCAAGGCGGGCATGACTCAGGAGCACCTCGACAGCCACTTCGAGGAGCATCACAAAGGCGAAGCCAAGCCGACGCTCGAGCAGTCGCGCGGGATGATCGAGCAGATGATTGCCGCCGCTTAGGCAAGAGCAACGATTGGACGAAAGGGCGGGCTCTGAGCCCGCCCTTTCGCTATTCTACTAAGTGGGCTCAGCTTCCGAGACTAGCGAAGCCGGCCGCCGCGGTCGTATATACTCTTGACCGCGCCTGCGAGCGCAGGAAACCCGGGAGGCGTCCAAAGCGCTGCATTCCCCGTCGGCCCCACGTCCCGCACGCCTTCGCCGTAGCGAAGGCCGCCGTCCGACCTCCGGCCCGGTCGCCCGGTTCTTTCTGCACGCCACCTGCATCGCCGTCCTTGCCCTGTTCAGCGTTCACGCCGCCCTCCTCCTGCCGCGCTCCTCGGTGGCCGGCTCGGTCGAGACGCCGCCGCCGACCGCGAATCTCCGTCTTGTCGCCGAGGCCAACCTCGCCGCGCCCCAGGCTCCGGTCGAGCAGCCGGTCCCCGTCCCGACCGTGCCCAGCTCCCTGGCCGCGACTCCCGAGGCGGAGCCGGTCTGCGAAGCCGCGTTCAGCCCGCTTTACTGCGTTTATACCGTCCGCGCCGGCGATACGCTCTCTGGCATCGCCCTCGCCTTCGGCCTCAGCGACGGCGCCGTGGACGCCGCCGATCGGCTGGCGCGGAGCAACCGGCCCGACGTCCTCGACTCGGATGACATCCTCAGCGGCCAGAAGCTCCGGATCCCGGCCGACGCCGACGGCGTGATCCACACCGTCCTCAGCGCCGAGACCCTCGCCGAGGTCGCTGCCCAGTACGGCGTCGCGCCGGAGAGCATCCTCGGACCGCCTTCCGCAAGCCTTGGTGCCGGCGCGGCCCTGCCGATCGGCTACGAGCTGCTCGTGCCGAGCCCGAGCCACCTGCCGCCGCTGGCGCCCGAGCCCGAGAGCTCCCCGGCGCCGACGGAGCCGCCGCCAGCGGCTGACGTGCCCTCCCCCAGCGCTACGCCGGAGACCAGCGTAACGCCGGCCGCCAGCGTCACGCTGACCCTCGAGGCGAGCGCTACGCTGGCAACGCCGCTACCGACCGCCACCGGCACACCGCCGCCGCCGACCGAAACGCCGTCCTCCAGCGCCACGCCCGCGACGCCGGCGCCGACCGCAACGCCGACGGCCGAGCCGACCGAAACGCCGCCGCCCAGCGCAACGCCGGAGCCGACACTGACGCCGTCGCCGCCGGCCTTCATCTGGCCGGCCAGCGGCCCGATCAGCAGCTACTTCGAGCCCGCGCATCCCCTCGGCATCGACATCGACCTCTACGGCAGCCCCGACCGGCTGATCGTCGCCACCGCCGCCGGCGTCGTCAGCTTCGTCGGCGGCGACCCCTGCTGCTCCTACGGCCTCTACGTCGTCATCGACCACGGCAACGGCTTCTCCAGCCTCTACGCTCACTTCGAGGCGATCGGCGTCGCCACCGGCCAGGTCGTGGCCCAGGGCCAGCCCCTCGGGATCGGCGGCGAGACCGGCGCCGCCACCGGCGTCCACCTCCACTTCGAGCTCCGGGAGCACGGCACGATCGTTAACCCCCTGCTCTACCTGCCCTAGACGCCGCGCCCGTCGACAGATCGGCCCACGGCGGCGATGATCGCTGCCATGACGCCCGCTCGCGGCCCTGATCGCCCTTTGCTCCTCGGCGTCGTCGCCGATACGCACGGCAACCTCGGCCTGCGCCTCATTAGCCTGCTCGCGGGCGTCGATGCCGTGCTCCACGCCGGCGACGTCGGCGCCGCGGCCGTCCTCGCAGGGCTGCGCGCCCTCGCTCCCGTGCATGCCGTCCGCGGCAACAACGACGCCGCCCTCGACGGCCTCGGCCTGCCGGAGTACCTCGACCTCGAGATCGGCGGCCTCAGCCTCCACCTCGTCCACGAGCTCGCGGCGGCGCGGCCGCCTGCCGGGACCGACGTCGTCATCTTCGGCCACAGCCACCGCCAGCTCCTCGTCGTCGGCCCGCGTCTCTCGGCTCGGCGTCGCCTCCTTGGCCGGAGTACTCCTTCCGCTGCCTGAAGGTGTCAGTTTGGGTGCGAAACGGTAGTAGCTCGCAGGGCAGACAGAGCAGCCAGAGAGAAGGGCACATATCGAAGCATTGCTTTCCCGCAGGTTGTCGTTAGACTGAGCGCCGGAGGAGCGGGATCGCCGGGAGCCTTCTCTAGCCCAGCGAAAGGCCACGTGCCCTGAAGGTGTCGATCGGGAGGTGCAATCCGTGAATTGCCCATACTGCAACCGTCTCATCAGTTTCGGCGACGTCCGCGCGTCGAAGGGGCTCTGTCCCTTCTGCCAGCAACGCGTCTTCGACGATGCAGAGAGCCGAAGAAATTCTGCGACAGGGCCGCTGGCAATCTTGGGTTGTGGCGGCGATGGCATGAGCATGTTTCTCCTGCTCGTTAGCCCATTCATCGTTGGCGGCTTCATCGCACTGCAAGCGCTCAGCTGACCCTCTCGGTCGCCGCAGCCCGAAGCCTCTCGCCTCTGATCGTCCGTGGGAGTGCGGAGGGTTTCGGTCGTATCCATGCGCTCGTGGGCTGCGGCCAGGAGAGGGTCGAGGCCGCAGTCGCATTCTTCAGGCCCTGAGAAGCCAAAAGCCGTAGATCAAACGCTAGCAGCAGTCGTAACGCGCCTCGTCCCGAAACAGAGAGCAAGCGGCAGCCGCGCTCTCGATGCGCTCGACGTCGCGCCTCACTGCTCGGCGAGGCCTCGATTGCGCTATCATTGCCCCGTTTCAGCCTCGCTCACGCCAGCTCCTCCAGGGACCCGGCAAGGACGGCCGACCGTCATCACCAATAGGCAATAGGCCAATAGGCCTTAGGCAGGGAGTAAAGCGATGCAGCCTCTCTATCTCAGCGACGCCGCCGTCGCCGGCCTCATCTCTCCGGACGAGTGCGCCGCGGTCATCGAGGACCTCTTCTTGCAGGAGTCCCGCGGCGAGGCGGAGCAGCAGCCGACGGTCGAGCTCCATCTGCAGCCGCGCGGCAACTTCCGGGTCAAGGTCGGCGGCGTCTACGGCTCCAACGCCTACGGCCTCAAGGCCTATCTCGGCAGCGCCGGCTACCGCGTCTTCGTTTACGACATCGACGACGGCTTCCAGGGCCTCGTCGAGGCCTTCAGCCTCACGGAGCTCCGTACCGGCGCCGTCTCCGCCGTCGCCACGAAGCACATGGCCCGGCCCGACGCGGACACGCTCGGCATCATCGGCACCGGCCGCGAGGCCCGCGCTCAGCTCCGCGCCTTGGCGCGGGTCCGGCCCCTGCGCGCCGTCAAGGCCTATAGCCGCGGTGCCGAGGGCCGCGCCGCCTACGCCGCCGAGATGAGCGAGAAGCTGGGCATCGAGGTCGCCGCCGTCGACTCCGCTGCGGAATGCCTGCGCGGCGCCGGCATCGTCGTCACCATGACCAACGCCAACGAGCCCGTCCTCGATGGCGCCGACCTCGAAGAGGGCACCTTCGTCTGCTGCGTCGGCGCCACCGGCGCCCACCGCCGCGAGCTCGACGACACGGCCGTCGGCCGCGCCGCCTTCGTCGTCGTCGAGCACCTCCCCCTCGCCCAGCTCGAGTGCGGCGAGCTGATCCACGCTTCCGGCCGCGGCGAGCTCCACTGGGGCCTCGTCCGGGAGCTCAAGGACATCGTCAGCGGCCTGATTACGCCGCGGGGCGATCCGGCCGACATCAACCTCTTCACGAGCATCGGCACCGGCGCCGAGGACGTCGCCGTCGCCAGCTACGTCCTGCGCAAGGCGCGCGAGCAGGGCGTCGGCCTCGAGCTGCCGATCCCGCCGCCGATGCAACGCCGCCGCTGACCCGCGCCGCAGCTCGCCCGCCGAAGCCTCATCAAATCGCCGCTGAGGCCGACGATTAGGGTGAGGAGTGGTCGCGATCTTACCGACCTTTGTCCAGCCAGCCGCCCATCGCCTTGCCGGCCTCCGCCGCGCAGCCTGGCTGGCGCCCGTCCTGCTCGGGCTCGCCTGCAGCGCCGGCGCGACGGGCGTGCCGCTGGACGCCGCTTCCACGGCGGTGCCTACGTCTGTCGCTCGGGGCCTCCATGCCGCCGCTGAGGCGAAGCTCCTGCCCTTCATGAGCGGCCCGCTCGCGGCGGCGGTCCGGGCCCAGCCCTGGTACGAAAGCCTCACGCCGGCCGGGTTAGAGCTCGTCGCGGCGATCCAGCGCAGCGAGCGCGCCGCCCAGCCCCGCGGCGAGACCGCCAGCGTCGGCGAGATCCTCGCGTTCGCGGCGGAGCAGGCCTGGTACGGCGACGGCCTCGGCGAGCGCGAGGCCACCTCTCTGACCGCCGTCTTCGATGCTTATACGGAGTCGCTCTCCGACCGCCGCGCCTCCTAGATCGGCCCCATCCTCTCGCCGACCCTCCGATTCGCCCTGTTCGAGGCCGTCGACCTGGCGGAGACCGGCCCCCTCGTCGTCCTCGTCTCCGCCGAGAGCGAAGCGGCCGGCAAGAGCGCTCTTGCCCTCGCCACCGACGCCCTGCCCCGGGTCGAGGTCCTGGTCGGCGCCTACCCCTACCGCTTCCTCTTCATCGAGGTGACCGACGACCTGCCCGAGATCTACGCCGGCGTCTCCTACGACCAGTTCATCGCCCTCGACGCCGAATACGTCGACGAGGGCACGACGATCCACGAGCTTACGCGCTCGACCATGTACGGCATCTTCCCGACCTGGTTCGAAGAGGGCCTCGCCCACTTCTTCGAGTACTACCTTACCGACTCGCTCCCCGAGGCGGCCGCCTTCTACGAGGCGGAGCTGCGCGCCCTCGACGCCACCGCCCTCGACATCAGCCACTACCGTGGCTCCTCGCCGCTCGACCGACTGCTCGAGCGGGGCCAGGGCCTCCTCTTCCTCAACGGCCTTCACGAGATCCAGGGCATCGACCGCCTTAGCGAGATGGTCCGCTCCCTCCGCACCCAGAACCTGCGCGACCAGGCCCTCCTGCGGACGATCGTCGAGCACGGCGACGCCGAGGAGCAGGCGAAGCTCGCCCGTTTCGTCTGCGAGAGCGTCGTCGGCACCAGCCGCGACTACTGCGCGCCGCTGCCCTGAGCCGCCGACTCGATAATCAGGTGCTTCCCTGATTCGCAGGGCCGCCGCGGTCTCCGAGAATGACTGCAAGGCGGTGGCAGGGAAGCCGCTGCCAGTCCAGCCCAAGGAGGCATCTCGTGGAAGAAACCACCTACCAGCCCCGCGACGAAGGAGCCGCCGACGCCGAGTTGCCGCGCCAGGCGCTGCCCGAGCTCGCCGCCGACTTCGGACGCAACGTCCAGGAGGCTTCGGGACACCTCGGCTCAGCCGCCGAGCAGTTCCTCTCGATGACGACGAAGTTCCTCGAGGCCGGCAGCCGTCTCGACCTCGCCCTCGACGCCCACCGCCAGATCGAGGCCGAGTCGCAGCGCGCCGCCCTCGCCGCCGAGACCGCCGCCGCCGAGCGTGCCGGCACGGCCCAGAGTGGCGCCGAGGGCTTTCAGACCCAGGTCGAGCACAACTACGGCGAGCTCACCACGCTCGTCCGCGACCTCCAGGAGCGGATCGCCGCCCTCGCCGTCCTCTCGCGGCCCCTGCCGGCCGAGCCGCCGCCGGCGCCGGCCAGCGAGCCGGAGGCTCCCGAGCTCACCGTCGTCAAGGGGCGCGCCCTCTGGGGCGACGCTTCCGAGGAGCCAGAAAGCTCCGAGATGCAGGCCTAGTCGGCCGAGGGCAGGATCTTCGGTTGCATGATCTCCATCGGCGCGCCGTCGTAGCGCAGGTCGCAGACGCCCGCCTTCAGGACCAGCAGCTCGACCTCGCCGTCCGCCGACCGGAAGCGCTTGCCGAGCTGGATCAGCGGCTCGCTGCGACCCGATGGATCGGCCGTGGCCGTCGCGTCTTCCTTGAGGAGAAGCGGCGTTTCGCCGTCGCTGAGGCCGCTGGCGCCGCCGCGCGTGACGATGACCTCCGCTCCCGACTCGGACACGTAACGCTTGCCTGCTCCGGTCGCCATAGAACCTCCGCCGTCGGGCCGAACCCGCGCCGCCGCCGCCTGCACCTTCAAACCTCGTAAGGCAGCGTTAGCTGACAGTGGGTAGCTGAGTGGCCCAGCCTTTGCTTACGCTAATCTAACATCGCCTCAGTGGCGTACTCGGGCCGTACGTACATCAGCTCGAATCCGTTACGCAGCATGTTGTGATACGACGACACGGGGTTCTCCGGCGAGTCAGCGAGGCTCTCGGATGTCAACCAGTCGCAGCCCATCTCAGCCGCCGCCTTGATCCGGCTCGCAATCAGGGCGCTTTGGGCGCCGCGCCTTCGATGCAATGGCGACGTCGCGGCGTAACCCAGCCAGCCGATGTTCTGCCAAACGAAGAGAAGGCCGATCCCGGCGGCCTCGTCGCCGTCCAGCGCCTGAAATACATGCCAGCCCGGCTTGCCTATGCAATCAGCGACAATCGTCAGGCGCTCCAAGGAACTGCCAAATCCAGACGCAAGCAGCTGAGCGACCTGATCGACATCGCCAGGTCTGGCTTCTATGGTTCGCATGTTGGTATCCGCGACAGGCGGACTATCGGGACGGCGGTAGAGGCGTGCTACGTTGCGACGGAGTCGCAAGCCCCGCTCCTCGAGCCAGGCTTGTAGCTGCGGTGGCTGCGCCGCTGGAGAGACCGGGATGCTCACCTTTTCGACGCCCCGCTGCCTGTAGAAGGCCAGCACCTGATCCAGCCCCTCCGGCGTTGCGGGCTGGCCGACGCCAAAGGGACTGACATGGTTCTGGCTTCCGCGCGTAGAGCGGTCCACGCGGGCAATAACGCCGCCGATGCGCGCGACCTCGATCCCGCCGGGCTTCGTGCCGCTCTCAGCGAAGAGCGAGGCGAACGACTCCGCTTCGGCCTGCTCGAAGAGTGCAACTAGATTAAGGTCGAGGTTCTGGCTGCTCAATGTTCCCTCGTGACACGAGCGATGAAGAGCCATCTTGCCGTCTTGGGATGTCCACGTCAATCATCCCCTCCGCCGTAACGCCTGCCGCCGCCGTTGCCCGCGCCCGTGCCGGCCGTTATGATCGAAGCCCGCTTCGGTGCGAGTCCGGTTCGAGGGTGGAGCCATGGCGAAGACCTATAACGTTGCCGTCGTCGGCGCCACCGGCGTCGTCGGCGCCGAGTTCCTCCAGCTCCTCGGCCAGCGCCGCTTTCCCCTCGGCTCCCTGAAGCTCATCGCCTCCGCCCGCTCCGCCGGCAAGAAGGTCCTCTTCGGCGAGCAGTCGATCGAGGTCGAAGCCCTGAGCCACGACTCCTTCGCGGGCTGCGACCTTGCCTTTATATCGGCCACGGACGAGATCTCGCGCGACTACGCGCCGGTCGCCGCCAAGGCCGGCGCCGTCGTCATCGACGACTCCGGCGTCTGGCGCATGGACCCGAAGGTGCCGCTCGTCGTGCCCGAGGTCAACGCCGCCGACGTCGAGGGACACCAGGGCATCCTCGCCATCCCCAACTGCTCTACGACGCCCGTCGTCATGGCCCTCTGGCCGATCCATCAGACCAACCCGGTCAAGCGCGTCATCGTCTCCACCTACCAGTCCGTCTCCGGCACCGGCCGCGCCGCCGTCGCCGAGCTCGAGGCCAGCACGGCGCGCGTCCTCGCCGGCGAGGACGCCGTGCCCCACGTCTACCCGCACCAGATCGCCTTCAACCTCCTGCCCGAGATCGGCTCCTGGAAGGACGACGGCTACACGAGCGAGGAGTGGAAGCTGGTCAACGAGACGCGCAAGATCATGCACGAGCCGGCGATCGCGATCGCCGCGACCTGCGTGCGCGTGCCCGTCTTCACCTCCCACAGCGCCGCCGTCTTCGCCGAGCTCAGCCGGCCGGAAGAGCCCGAGGCCATCGTCGAGCTGCTCGGCCGGGCCCCCGGCGTCGTCGTCCAGGACCAGCCCGCGGTCAGCCTCTACCCCCAGCCCTGGCAGGCGACTGGTAAGGATGCCGTCTTCGTCGGCCGAGTCCGCCGCGATATCTCGCACCCCAACGGCATCGCCTTCTGGGTCGTCGGCGACAACCTCCGCAAGGGCGCCGCCCTCAACGCCCTCCAGATCGCCGAGGAGCTCATCGCCCGCGGCCTGATCTAGCGGTCGCTCCCCTCGCCGTCGTTCCTGAGTTGCGTCAGGAGACCGTAGAGGTCGCCCAGCACCCAGACCTCGTCGATCTGCTCGTCGCGAAAACGAAACAGTGCGGCGCCGGCGTAGGTCACCCACCGCCCGGTAGCCGGTATGCCCATCAGCTCTCCCTGATGAGTGCCGGTGTACTGCAGGCGAGCGAAAGATCGCTCCCCTTCGCTCACCACGTCTGCCACCTTGTTATGGAAGTCGGGGAACGCTCTCTGGATAACCGCCATGTAGTCGGCGAACTCGGCCCGGCCCTGTCTTTCTTGGCCAAGGGAGCCGCGAAAGCGGAAGTCCTCCGTGAGCACCGCCTCGATCGGCGCCCGGTCGAAGCGGTTCCAAATCTCCTCGTAGAAACGGCTTATCAGACGCAGGTTTCTGCCCGGGCGGCCGGCTGGCTGATCGATGATCGTCACCCTCCTCCTCGCCGAGGCTAGCCGAGCGTTCGGCCGGTGGCAAGCACTGCGACCGCCATGCGCCGCCGCGGCGTATACTGCAATTCCGGCCCCGCAAGCCACGGCAGGAGGACCCCTGATGGCGGCGACGTCAGGCTCAGACTCAATCCTGGGCGGCTTCGGCCGCCTCCTCACGGCCATGGTCACGCCGTTTACGGCGACCAGCGCCGTCGACTACGCCGGCGCCCAGCGCCTCGCCCGCGCCTTGATCGACTCCGGCAGCGACGGCCTCGTCGTCGCCGGCACCACCGGCGAGTCCGCGACGCTGAGCTTCGACGAGGAGATCGGCCTCTACACCGCCGTCAAGGAGGCGGTCGGCAGCGATGGCCACGTCCTCGCCGCGACCAGCAGCTACGACACGCGCGAGAGCGTCGACGTATCGCGCGCCGCCGCCCGCACCGGCGTCGACGGCCTCCTCCTCGTCGTCCCCTACTACAACAAGCCGCCCCAGGAGGGGCTCTATCGCCACTTCGAGGCGATCGCCGCCGCCGTCGATCTGCCCTGCGTCCTCTACAACATCCCCGGCCGCACCGGCGTCAACCTGGCGCCGGAGACGATCATTCGCCTCGCTGCCCTCGCCAATGTCGTCGGCGTCAAGGAGGCCAGCGGCAGCCTCGACGCCGTCAGCAGGATCGTCGAGGCGGCCGGGCCCGAGTTCCGCGTCTGGAGCGGCGATGACCAGGTCACGCTGCCCCTGCTCGCCGTCGGCGGCTACGGCGTCATCTGCGTCTCGTCCCACCTCGTCGGCCGGCAGATGAAGGCGCTGATCGAGTCCTATCTCGCAGGCCGCGTCGCCGAGGCCGCGGCGATCCACCGCCGCCTCCTGCCGCTCATGAACACGCTCACGAACACGTCGATGACCACGGCCTCGAACCCGATCCCCGTGAAGCACGCCCTCAACGCCCTCGGCTTCCCGGTCGGCGGCCTGCGCCTGCCCCTCTGCGACCTCGACGCGGCCGCCTCGGACCACCTAATGACCGAGGTCCGCCGTCATCAGATCGACCTGCCGGTGAGCGTCTAAGGCACTACTGCCGCCGCTCCGTCTCATGGCCGAGGTCCGCCGTCGTTAGATAGACCTGTCGGTGAGCATCTAACGCCCTGCCGCCGCCTCGGCTCCGTCTCGTGGCCGAGGTAAGCGGTAGTTAGATACACCTGCCGGTGGGCGTCTAGGGTGCTACTGCCGTTGCTCCGTCTCGCGCTCCGCGACGTGCGCTGCCCAGTCCGTCGCTAAGTGTCGGCTGGCGTAGCGGTAGCCGAGCTCGTCGCCGATGTAGCCGCCGACGAGGCGCGCCAGCGACCAGCTGCCGACCATGAGCACGACGATGCTCAGCAGGAGCAGCCAGAGGGCGTGGACGTAGTAGTACTCGGCCGCGACCATCGCGATGAAGAGGCCCACGCCCAGTGCGAGGCCGATGTAGGCGAACGTGTTCACCACCAGGCTCTCGCGGCGCTGCTTGCGGCGGTGCATCGCTACGACGGCGCCCGGGATCGAGCGGGCCGGCGGCCGCGCGTCGATGCTTTGGCCGCAGTGGTCGCAGCGCTCGAAGTCCACCGGCAGCGGGTTGTAGCAGAAGGCGCAGAACCTGCCCGAGTTCGGCGTTCCGCCCGCGTCCAGCTGCTCGAGGAAGCTCTCGAGGCGTGAGGAGAAGACGCGCCGGTCGCCGGAGCTGCCGCCGTCGCGCTCCGTCTCCGGCGAGGCGCTGCTCATCGGCCCGCCGCCGTTGCTGCCGCGTCGACCAGCGCTTTCAGCTCCTGGAAAAAGGCGAGCTTCGCCGGTCGCTGGTAAGCGGCAGCGCGGGCGCTGGAAGAGGGCACGACGAAGATGGCGCTGCCGTCGAGCGTCTCCGGCTGGCGGCCCAGCGCGATCTTCTTGCGGCCGGCGAACGCTTCATAGATGCCCTTGCCGTTGAAGCAGATGACGAGCGGCCGGCAGGCGCGCAGCTTCTCGCGCAGCACGGCGGCGCCGGCGCCCATCTCCGCCGCCGTCAGGTCGCTCGCCGAGCGCGACGTCCGCTCGACGAGGTTCGTGAGGCCGATGCCGTGCTCCAGGACGCGCTCGTCCTCCGTGTAGGTCAGCGGCGTCGGGATCAGGCCGGAGTCGTGGAGCAAGGGCCAGAAGTGGTTGCCCGGCCAGGCGTAGTGGTGACCGGAGGCTCCCGAGCGCAGCCCCGGGTTAATGCCGACGATCACGAGCCTGAGGCCCGGCCGCAGGTAGTCGGGGACGCCCTGCGCGGCGGGGGCGTCAATCGTCGTCGCGGCGCTGCCTAGATCGCGTGCGCTGTTCATCTTGTATTTGACGAGGTTAACGGACGAGGTGCGGCCAGACCAGCCCGGCAGCGCCGATCGCGAGCGCCTAGAGCGGCTTGTCGACGATGATCACCTGGTCCCGCTCCGGGCCGACCGATACGATGCCGATCGGCCGGCCGATCAGCTCGCCGATCCGGCGCACGTACTTCTGTGCGTTCGGCGGCAGCTCCTCGAAGCGGCGGGCATCGCTGCAGTCCGACTCCCAGCCCGCCATCTCCTCGTACTGGGGCTCGGCCCGCTCGAAGGCGGCGATGCTCGCCGGCGGCGAGTTAACCTCCTTGCCGTCGATCAGGTAGCTGGTGCAGAGCTGGATCGAGGGGAACGGGTCGAGGACGTCGAGGCGGGTCAGCGCTACGGTGGAGACGCTGTTCACCGTCGCGCTGTAGCGCGAGGCGACGGCGTCGAACCAGCCCGTTCGCCGCGGCCGGCCCGTGGTCGCGCCGAACTCGGGCCGCGGCCCCTGGACGCGGAGGATGTTGCCGGTCTCGTCCACGAGCTCCGTCGGCATCGGCCCATTGCCGACGCGGGTCATGTAAGCCTTGAAGACGCCGACCACCTTGGTGATCTCCGCCGGCCCGATGCCAACGCCGATCGCCGCGCCGGCCGAGGTGGACGAGGGCACGGAGGAGGTGACGTAGTCATAGCTGCCGGCGTCGAGGTCGAGGAGGGCGCCCTGCGCCCCTTCGAGGAGGACGTTCTCCCCCCGCGCCAGCGCCTCGCGCGTGATCTCGGACGTGTCGCAGACGCGCGGCGCCAGCCGCTGGGCAAACTCGGAGTAGCTCTCGTAGACCGCGTCGAAGTCGAGCGCCGGCGCGTCGTAGAGCCGGGTGAGGACGGCGTTTTTGTAAGGCAAGACGAAGGAGAGGCGCGAGCGGAAGGCCTCCGGGTCGATGAGGTCGCCCATGCGCACGCCGATCCGCGCGACTTTGTCGGCGAAAGCAGGACCCACGCCCTGGCCCGTCGTCCCGATCGCCGCCTCGCCGCGGAGCTTCTCGTCCAGCTGATCGATGATCGGATGGTAGGGCATGATCACGTGCGCCCGATCGCTGATGAAGAGCTTCTCCGTGCTCACGCCCTGCGACTCGAGGGAGTCGATCTCATCGAGCAGCACGGCCGGGTTCACGGCGAGGCCGTTGCCGATCAGGCAGATCTTGTCGCCGTAGAAGATACCGGCCGGCACGAGGTGGAGGGCAAAGAGCCCGAGATGGTTAATGATCGTGTGGCCGGCGTTGTTGCCGGCCGAGTAGCGGGCGACGACGCTAGCGTCGCGGGCAAGGAGGTCGACGACGCGGCCTTTGCCCTCATCGCCCCACTGACCACCGATTACGACGGTCGCAGGCATAAATTACCCCGACACGGAGCCGGGGATTCCTCCTTCTCGCGGGCGCCCTTACGTCGGGCGCACGCCACAGAGGAGTATATCAGAAGGCTCGGAAACGGCGGAACCAGGAAGGGCCACGAGGGCTCGATGCGGGCGGCCATGGCGCGCCTCCGCCGCGTCGATCTGGGCGTCTCCCATCTCTATCGCACCAACCTCGGCGGCGCCGTTTGCCGGAAAACCGAGAGGCCACGTGTTGTTCCTAGAAAGGCGGCGGCCTATCCTCCAAAGGACAAATACGCTAGGTGTCTCGGCAGGAAGCCGGCGCCGCGATCGGAGAACAGCGATGTCGACGAGAAAGAAAGGTGAAGTTCGCGCCTCGATGTTGCCGCTAATGACGATCATAGACGCCGGCAACGTTGCCCAGCGCGGCCTCGAGAAGCGCCTCAGTCACCTGAAGCTCAGCGTCGCCCAGCAGCGCATCCTCGCCCTGGTCTACTTCGCCAAGGAGCCCCTCACACCATCCATGCTCGCCGCCCTCCTCCTCCAGGAGACCCACAGCGTCAGCGGCCTCCTCAACCGCCTCGAGGACCGCGACCTGATCACCCGCAGCCGCGACGGTGCCGACCGGCGCGTTGTCCGGGTCGGCCTCACCGACGCCGGCCGCAAGGTCGCCGAGGAGGCGATCGACATCGTCCTCGACCTCTCGAAGGAGTTCGCTCCCGCCCTCAAGGGCGCGAACGCGGCCACCACCGTCGAGGTCGTGGGCAAGGCGCGTGACCTCGGCATCCAGATCGCCGGCGTCCGCCAGGACGTGCGCGAGGACTCACTAAAGCGGATCTGGGACTGATCGGCGCTTCCGGGCCGGCCGGTCACGCCTGCCCGCCAACTCCCGGCCTTACGAGAACGGCCAAACGGCCGAAGTAACCCCGCCGCTACGACCCGCCATAAGCCCGCCTGAAACAGCAACCCCGCCGCAGCGTTTCTCAGAGTGATGGCGTAATCCGTCACATCTGCAAGGAGGCGGCTCGCAGCGCCGGCGACAGGAGTTGCCGGTCACGGCGGCAAGGATGCCGGGCACAACCTTATCTCTCCGTATCCTCCCCAGCTTCGGCATCGGCTTCTTCGCCGCCGCCGCCCTCCTCCTCGCCGCCGCCTTCCTGCCGCCGCTAGCGGGCTCGGCGCCCTCGAACGCGGCGGAGCTCGCGCCCAACGGCGTCGTTATCGAGGCGATCTCGGCTCCGACGCTTCCCCTGCCGCAGGTCACGGCCGCCGCCGCCGCCCCTCACTCCGCAGTCGAGCCCGGCGCCGCGGGCCAGGCTCCGGCTCGGCAGCCCGTCGCACCTGCCGCCGTTCTCGGGCCGGCCGAGCGCTGGCTGGCGGAAGGCGTCGTCTTCCTCCGCGAGGGCCAGGAGTGGGACGCCGCCAGCCTCGACAACGTCGACCGCGCCCTCACCAGCCTGCCGGCCAGCGTCCGCGCCCGCCTCGGAAACCCCGCTCTCGGCGCCCTGACGATCGTCGTCAACAGCCACGGCCGCACGCTCTCCGGCCTGCAGCCCTACGGCCGCGCCGCCAACTTCTTCTCGACCAACGAAGGCCGCAACGAGCTCGTCCTCTTTCCCAACCAGCGGCCGCTGACCGTCCTCCACGAGCTCGACCACGCCTATAACCTGCGCGGCCAGCCCGCCGCCGCCTACGCCCTCGTCCTCCTCGACCCGGAGATGGCGAGCTTCATGGACGTCGTCGGCTGGCGCTTACTCGCCTCCGGCGCCGAGGTGCGCGCCGCCCGCGACCACACGCAAGTCGCGCTGGCTTACGACGGCGCCATCGTCTGGAGCCGTCTCTCGCACAACGATCCCCTCGAGGACTTCGCGAACGCCTTCGCCCTCTATTACTGGAGCCCCGAGGAGCTGCGGGGGCTCTCGCCTGTGCGCTTCGACTGGTTCGAGGCCAACCTCGGGCGAGGCCCGGCCCGACCTGAGGAGAGCTTCTTAGAATCGGCTCGCGATCGCCGCCGCGTAGGCGAGCAGCTCCCGCGCCCGTCGCTCGATCGGCGGGTCGATCATGGTGCCGTCGAGCTGGACCGATGCGTGGCCCGCCGCCAGCGCCGCCTCGAACGCCTCCACGACGCGCCGCGCCTCGATCAGCTCCGCCTCGTCCGGCTCAAAGACCCGGTTCACCGGCCCGATCTGGTCCGGGTGGATGACGTACTTGCCCTTGAAGCCCAGCGACCGCGCCAGCTCCGTCTCCGTCACCAGCCCCGGCCCGTCGCCGAAGTCGGCGTAGGGCGTGTCCAGCGCCTGTATGCCGTAGGCGGCGCAGACCTGGACGATCGTGCCGCGAGCGAGGTCGAGCTCCAGGCCCGCCGCCGTCCGCGCCACGCCGAGGTCGGCGGCGTAGTCGTAGCCGCCGAGCCCGAGGCCGGCGATGCGCGTCGAAGCGGTCGCGATCTCCTCGCAGCGCAGCAGGCCCTTCGCCGTCTCGATCTGGGGGATCAGGACCGGCGTGCCCGGCCGCACACCGTTGCGCGTCTCTTGCTCCCGGATCAGCACGTCGATCTGGCGGACGTCGCGGCCGGCCTGCGCCTTCGGCAGGACGACGCCGTCGAGCGCGTCGCAAACCGCCGCGGCGAGGTCGTCGCGGGCGAGGCCGCTCTCGACCTGGTTGACGCGGACGTGGACGCTGCGCCCGGCCGCCTTCAGCGACGCGATCGCGTCGGCGAGGCCGCTGCGCGCCGCTTCCTTCTCCGCCGCCGGCACCGAGTCCTCGAGGTCGAGGACGACGACGTCGGCGCCGGCGCTATGGGCCCGCGCGACCATGTTCGCCCGGTTGGCCGGCACAAAGAGGAGGCTGCGCATCACCAGCATTTTCGGCTCCGTTTCACTCGATCGCCTTGCCAGGCATCAGATTAGCCGATCCGGGCGCCCCGGAGCAGCCAGCCCCCTGATCGCTGGCAGCTCCCCAACGGAGCGAGTAGGCTTGGCGGGTGCTAGGCGCCCTCTTCGCCGTGCTCTCCGCCCTCTCGTTCAGCACGAACGCCGTGCTCGTGCGCCGCGGCGTTACCCAGGCCTCACCCTCGCAGGGTGCCTTCATCACGGTCATGATCGGCGTGCCCCTCTTCTTCGTCGCCGCGCTCGCCGCCGGCCAGCTGCTTCGGGCCGGCGACCTGCCGGCCTCCAGCTACGGCCTGCTCGCCTTCGCCGGCATCATCCACTTCATCCTCGGCCGCTCCCTCAACTATCGAGCGATCGCCGCGGTCGGCGCCGCCCGCACCGCCCCGATCCAGGCGCTCACCATCCCCTACAGCATCCTCATCGCGCTCATCTTCCTCGACGAGAGCATCACCCTCGGCATGGCCGCCGGCATCGGCCTGATCATGGTCGGCCCGGCGATCATGGTCGAAAGGTCGGGCCGCCGGCCTGCCGCCGCCCCGGCTCCGGCGGCCAGCGTCGCCGCCGCGATTCCGGCTGCCAGTGAACCCGTGGCGCCGGCCGCCGCCGCGATTCCGACTGAACCAGTAGCGGCGGCCGCCGCCGCTACGAAGCCCGGCTTCGAGCTGCGCCAGGTCGAAGGCTACGTCTCCGCCCTCCTCGCCGCCATGGTCTACGGCACCACGCCGATCCTCATTCGCGCCGCCCTCGAGGGTGAGTCCGGCCTCTCGATCCTCGGCGGCCTCGCCGCTTACAGCGCTGCCGCCGCCCTCCTGCTGGTCAGCGTCCTCCTGCCCGGCCGCCGCGGCCTCCTCGCAACGATGCGGCCGGCCACGATACGCCTCTTCCTCGGCGCCGGCTTCAGCGTCTTTCTCGCCCAGATGTTCCGCTTTATCGCCCTCTCGCTCGCGCCGGTGGCCGTCGTTACCACCCTCGGTCGCGCCGGCAGCGTCTTCACGCTCGGCCTCTCCTGGCTTCTCAACCGCGACCTCGAGCAGATCACGACGCGTGTCGTCATCGGCGTCGGCTTCTCCGTCAGCGGCGCCGTCCTCCTCGTCACGACCCGCGTCAGCTAGGCAGCCGCGGCGGTCCCCGGAACCTTCTGCCGCCGGCCGGCGTCTTAGCTTCGACGGCTCTCGGCCGCGCTGGAAAGGAAATCATGCCCCGAGCCGCTTCCCTCCTGCTCCTGCCGCTCGTCGTCCTGCTCGCCGCTGCCTGCGGTGGTGACGACGACGATAACGATGCCGGCGGCCCGCCCGCCCTCGAGGCGAGCGCCGGCGGCGAGAGCGTCGGCCTCGGCCTCGGCAGCAGCTGCTGGACCACGGCGACGCCCGGCCTCTCGGTCTGCGCCGACGTCGGCGACATCCCCCTCGACCCGGCGCCGCTTGCCGTCGGGCGCGGCGACGTCGTCACCCTCAACGGCGACCTACCATGGTCGGCGCCCGACGCCCTCGTACTGGACGCGGCGCCCGGTGCCGGCCCGGCCGCCGTCCCCTCCGACCAGGCCCTGCCGCTCGTCGCGCGCGCCGACGCCGACGCCGCGACCTTCGCCGCCGACCTGCCGCCGGGCTCTTACGTCGTCCGCCTCTTTATTCGGACCGGCGGCAACGACGCCCTCTACGCCTTCCCGCTCGCCGTCGAGGCCGGCCCCGGCGGCAGCCGACCCGCCGTCGGCCTGGGCGAGGAGTTCAGCCTCCGCCCCGGCGAGGGCGTGGCGATCGAGGCGACGGCCTGGTCGCTGACCTTCACCGCCGTCAGCGAGGACTCCCGCTGCCCCAAGGACGTCATCTGCGTCTGGGCCGGCCGGGCCGTGGTCCTTTTCAACGCGACCACGACGACCGGCGGAGCTCAGGAGCTCCGCCTCGTCCTCGTCTCCGAGCTCCGCCCTTATCCCGTCTCGACGACGCCGATCGGCGTCGACCAGTACGAGGTCACGGCCCGCGTCCTGCCGCTCGACCCTGCCGCAGGCGCCGTCTCCGGGATCGAGGGCCGCGTCACGCTCGGCCCGATCTGCCCCGTCGCCCGCGCCGACATGCCCTGCCCGGACGCGCCCTACGCCGCGAACCTGGTCGTCCGCGACCGGCAGGGCGCCGAGGTTGGGCGCGCGCTATCCGGCGCCGACGACCGCTACCGCCTGGCACTCCCGGCCGGCGTCTACACCATCCACCCGCTGCGGCCCCAGGGCCAGATCTTCCCCGTCGCCTCGCCCGTCGAGGTCAGCATCGCAGCCGCCCGCTGGACCAGCCTCGACATCTCCTACGACACCGGCATCCGCTGACCGCCGCGCTCCGGCTGGCCAACGACGAATCGTGTCGGTGTTAGAATCGGGCCGTACCGCCCCGTCTTTCACCGCGCCCCGCGTCATCCGTCGATCAGCCGCACTAGAGGAGTGAGCGAATGTCCGCCGAGCCAATCATCCTGACCGCCAAAGATTTCGAGCCGCTATGGGCCGACCCGGGCTACATGGAGGGCGCTATCGACTCCCAGGAGCGGGCGATGGTCGCGATCTGGGAGAGCAACGTGCGCCAGGCGGGCCTCGTCGACCCGGCCCGGCCGTCGGAGCCACAGGGCGACCGCCGCCGCGGCGACCGCTGGGCCAACCCGGCGCAAGCGCAGCAAGAGGAGCAGCGCGATCGCTTCCTACGCCTCGGCTTCATCGCCTCGAAGGGCCTGACGGCCGGCGTCAGCGTCGGCGGCGGCAGCGGCGCCAACTCCAGCTTCCTCATGCTCATGGACGAGGAGTCCAGCCAGCTCCTCGCCCTGATCGACACCGACTACTTCGGCGCCGTCCGGGTCGGCGCCGAGGGCGGCCTCGGCGCGAAGCACCTGAAGAGCGACGCGAAGGTCCTCGGCATGCTCGGCTCCGGCTACCAGGCGCGCACGGCCCTGCCCGCCATGATCGCCGCCGTCCCCGGCCTCGAGCGCATCAAAGTCTTCAGCCGGACGCAGACCAATCGCGAGGCGTTCTGCAAGGAGATGTCGGCCTGGCTTGGACGCGAGGTCGAATCCGTCACCAGCGTCGCCGAGGCGATCGAGGACGCCGACATCGTCGACCAGGTGCACAGCAGTCGCGAGCCGATCTTCGAGATGGACGCGGTCAAGCCCGGCGCCGTGATCATGTCCGTCACCGGCCGCGGCCAGATCCCGCCCGCGATCATCAACACGGCCCGCATGGTCACGCCCTCCTGGGATGTGATGGCCGCCAACGTCCTGCGCGAGCCCTACTACTCGGCGATGAAGGCCGGCACCTACACGAAGGAGGACTACGGCGGCGAGTTCGGCGAGATCATCGCCAAGGGCAGGGAGCCGCGGCGCGATCCCGCCGAGATCATCGACTTCCACGTCCTCGCCGTGCCGCTCCTGAACCACGCGATCGCCGACTGGGCCTACCGCTGGGCGCTGGCAACCGGCGCCGGCACGTCGATCTCGATCTCGGGCTAGGGGCGCCAACGTAGACCGGCGCTCCTCAGTATGGACAGGGCACATCGAAAGGCGGGTCGTAGTGGGTTCTGGTGGGCGGTACTGGACTTGAACCAGTGACCTCTTCCGTGTGAATTCTGATCGGAGCGTCCGCTGAGGCCCAACACAGTCCGCCGTAGATGCGAATTGTCGGTATTATGTTCAGTTGTGTCCACCTCAATTCCGGCCAATTCGCGCCCGTGGCTGTCAAATTGGGCTGTCAAAATGAATCGTCGCCGAGGCCGTCAGGGGTGAGGGCGTCCGCAATCCTCGACCTCTCAGTGAGGTTCGTTACGAACCTCTACGTTGCTCGGCGATTATCGAAGACTTGTTGACAGAAGCAATGCGCTAATCGCAACTAAAAGAAAACCTCCGGCCCCTCACTCTAGAAGGACCGAAGGTCTTGCTCCACCTGTGCGAGACTTTAACCAGTCCTCTAGGCGAACGATAGTGAGACTGTGCAGAATCACGCCCCTGCCACGCGGCGGAGGTCCTAGTGTGTATGACCACACCCCGAGCCTCGCCCGGCCCGTAAACACCGCCCCAGGGACCGAGCACACT
Organism: Dehalococcoidia bacterium; assembly: GCA_963664765.2. Lineage (GTDB taxonomy): Bacteria > Chloroflexota > Dehalococcoidia > DSTF01 > WHTK01 > WHTK01. Next base: position 2,175,512 of record CAXXWO010000006.1, read on the forward strand.
TCCCTAGGGCGCCCGTTTAAACAAGTCCACGCCCCGACCAGGAGGAGCCGAGACCGTGACCACACGTGAGAAGCTATCCCACTCTTCAACTTTGTGTGTGCGAGGTAGCGGGCAGCTCAGATAAAAATTGAATTTTTTGAAAAATCGTCTGAGAGCGAGATTAGCAGGGTGGAGGAATGGGGGTATGGGGAAATGGTGGAAATGGTGGGATATGGTGGGATATGGCACCATAGGGAAGGGTTTAGAATGCCCGTACTACTACACGATGTGAGGCTTACAGGACGTTTGTCTCATCGACGCTCGCGCCGTTGGCGGCGAAGCTTGCAGACGCGGCGACCGACGCGCTCCCGTTCGGCGAGATCACTTTGACGTTCGGAGAGATGCGAGCCCGTCGCTGCCAGTCGGAGTCGCTCAGGTGCTCGATTATCTGCGCTGTAGTGTCGTGAGCCGCCTTTAGCGCCGCCAACGCCGGGGCGATGGAACGCTGAGCGTAGAAGAGGCGGCGAGCAAAGTTCGCCTCGTCATATCCATGTATCTGTGGGTTGTCCTCGCAGGGCAGCAGACGGAAGCGAATAGCCGAGGTCATCTCGCTGTCCGCCAGGTGGTGCGTAACCTGGCGTGCCGTCCAAGCCGCCGTTGGGGTCGGGCCGGTCGAGCTGGCGGTCCGTGAGACCATCCAGCGCGGCGGCAACCACTTCGTAGCCTGCGCCCTAGCTCTCGATCAGCCTTGCGCGCGTTGCCTGGTCCATCTCGCTCTCCCTAACTCGTGCGCCCTTTGATGGATGAGTGCGAAGAGCCCTGCCGTGAAAGGTCTGGAAGAGGTGGCCTTCGCTCCAGCCCCGAAAGTCGCCCAGGTAGGCTCTAAGGGGATCAAGGGCTACTTCGCTTATCGCCGTCCAGCGCTGCTTGCGCCCCTTCCGGCGGCATGATCGCGCCCCGTTACTCGTACCAGCCGGAGCCGATGTACAGCCCGTCATAGCGCACCGCCCAGGAATGCTTGATTCCCTCCTGGCCGGTGGCGGGGTTGAGGAACAGATAGTCCACCCAGAGCCCAGCTTCGGTGACCTCCAGATCTGTGAACCTCTCCCCGTCAATGGTGTTGCCCAGTTCATCAACATGCCTGCCCAGTAGGGATGGGTCCGGGTGGGCTATGAGTTCGTCATTCTCATCGACGATAAAAACGTACCAAGTTCCATCCACGCTTTCCGGGGTTTTGTAGTATTGCACCGCTCCCGCTCTGCCGTGGGCCTTGTAGTAGCGGATAGCCCGATCCACCACGGCCACCGTGTACTCGGCTGGGTCGGCCTTGGTGGCGTCCAAGGGCGAGCTGGGCAAGACCTCGTACCAGCCGGAGCCGAACAGCAGTCCGTCATAGCGCACCACCCAGGAATGCTTGAACTCCTGGTTGCCGGTGGCAGGGTTGAGGAACAGGTAGTCGACCCACAGACCATCCTCCGTAGCCCCGAGCATCACCTCGCCGAACTGGTAGCCTGTAACGTCGACCCCTAGATCGCCCTTCAAGTCCCGGCCCAGCAGGTCCTGGTTGAGATGGGCGACGACCTCGTCATTCTCGTCAAGGATGAAGACATACCATTCCCCGACCGCGCTCTCCGGGGAGTTGTAGTAGCTTAAGGTAGCTTCCCATCCCTCGTCTTCATAACGCTGGAGCGCCTGCTGCACCAAGCCTACCGTGAACTCGGCCCGGTCCGACAGGCGGAACTCGTAGCCGTCGTCGAGATCTTCCGGCCTGGACACCAAGGCGATGACGGAAATAGCCAGCGCGGCGCCAGCCATAACTGCCGCCACCCCGCTGAAAAGCAACCCAATGCGCATTCCGTCCCTCGAATCAACTAGAGCGCCGCAAACGGCCGCAAAACCCTGGCCAACGAAGTATACACACCCAAGTTACGGCCTCTATAGCCGGGCGCTGTACCAGCCCACCTCCCCCTTTGATTACGCTGGCTGACCGATCTGACTAGGTCGCGTGTACAAGATCGGCCGCTAGCCTTAGAGCGAAATGAGATCGTGATGAGTTGGAACCGACACTGCCCGCCCCCGATTTGACGGACACATTCATTAGGCAGCGAAGGCGGGACTCCCACTAGGTAGCCGACTCCGCCCCCTCGATTCCGACCTACTACCCTTCCCCGATCCCCCTACAGCTGCATCGCCGGGCTGAAGGCAGCGTGCGCCGCCGCCTGCTCTGAGTCGTAGGTCGCGGAGTAGCGACGGACCATCATCGGGCTTGAATGACCAAGGAGGTATTGGACATCGAGCTCGCGGGCATTGACCCGAATTGCCCCGGTAGCAAACGTGTGGCGGAAAGCGGTGAGGGTTGCGATTCATGAGCTGATCGAGGCCCTCGCAGGTGGCTTAAGCGCTTACGGCGCTGCCACTGGGTCTGCGGTCAGTTCTAGGTTGCAAGTCACCACCGCGCCGAATAGTGCAAGAGGGGGTCCTGCGGCGGGGTCCATGAGCGCGGTCAATCCTTCGGCTCCGCCCAACTCATCAAACAAGCACTGCACGCCTTGCTGGTCGATATTGCCCAGCTCAAGGGCGGGACCGGCAGCCTGGAACTCCGCCTCATTCAGGCAGACAA